>CAKAGA010000010.1 GCA_916438995.1 uncultured Catonella sp. | reverse complement strand
TGAGGGTAGCAGGCCTCTTTAACAGCGAGGGAAAGATACCGACCGCTAAGGCTGAACATAAGAGGCTGAGGTAAAGAAAATCTCGCTGGCTACCAGGAGAGGTGCTTCCTCAGTATAGTGCAGGCTCTACCACTACCAGGTAGCTGTTGTGAGAAAAAACTGGGTTCTCTATTCATTCTACAGCAGTAACGAGTCCTCAGACCTCTATTAAAGCATTTAACGAAATACATGAGCTCATCTTAAGGGACTGGAATGGCAAAGCTGTTCTACCGGTTATGGAGGCTATACTTAAAAGCTGACCTTTCTTCTTGATAAAGGTGAGAGTTGAGACAGTTGCACACTACACTCTGCTTCCTTCTTCAATCCAAAGGTAGGCTATCCTCGATATCAGTGGTCAGGATATAGGTATATCAAAGATGATAAAAGACGGTACGGTTGACGGCGTCAGCTTAACGAAGCCATTCATCAGGTTGTGGTTCATTTATAAAACCTTCGCTAAGTCCCTTAACTGTAAGTTTGCTGACTTTGCTAAGGTTGCCCTTCTTACGAAGAATCCTATTGACTTGGGTTCACGTTGTACGAGTATTTATGAACTCTAAGGTTAAACAGGCGCAAAAGAGGGTGCAAGTGTAGCAGACATTTCTGCCAAGTCTTGTATTCAGTTATTAAAAATACCCTTCTGAAGGTTATTAAACTTACAGACCCTAAGGATTTGGGCGAAAATATAGTGATTCAGGGTGGAACCTTCTACAATGACGCCCAATGGCAAGACTTTGAAAAAGGTATCAGGCACCAAAGGCTATAAGGCCTGACATTGCAGGGTATCATCGGGTGCTTTCGAGTGCTGCACGCGGCGAAAGCGCTGCGCAGGGCGATGGGACTGCACACCCTGTCCTACGAGGCAGATAAAGAATCTTAGCTATGAGACATGTGAGATGCCAGAGTGTAGCAACCAACCCTGTATTGTACTTACTGTCAATACGTTTACGATTGGAAGACACTATATCTCAGGCAGCAGATGTGAAAGGGGTCTCGAGTCGTGAAAAGAACAAGGACAATATACCTAATCTTTTGAGTATAAGATGCAGAGAACCTAGCGGTTACAAACGCTCACTGGCGAGAAAGAAGCCACAAGAGGCACTGTTGGTATTCAAAGAGGTGCTCAACATGTGATAGCTTCCCTCTTTGCGTTTCTCTTTCTTTACCAAGCTTGGTTTTCAGGTTGTGCTCTCTCCTCCGTTCAAAGCGGGGTATATGTATGAGCTTGGTATTGAGTCCATCCCAAGTGAGTCAGAGTGCTACTCCTGCTAAGATTGCACACTCAGCACGCATATTGTGGCTTCTCAAAGGGCGTGAAAGCATATATTCTGCTGTAGTAGCAATAACGCAGGCGCAATGGGACACCTGACTCAAATATATACACAATGCCCTATTAGTTTACCTCTTATGGTGAGAATGGCCAGAGCAACTTATGGAAGGCTTAATGGCCCTTCCATCACCTTTGAGAATCCTTTCCTTTCGCTTGAGGTCTGAGAAGATGCTTTGCTGACGGAGGCTTGCAAAAGGTGTTTGAGGGAAGGATACCAAAGGCTGAGATTAAATCTGCCAGTAAAAGGGCAGAGGACGAGGCTCCCTTCAGACCAAGAAGGATGTAGAAAAAGGGTGAGAGTATTGCCCACCTTAAGGAACAGGCAAAGAAGAGGCATAGTTCTTGCGGGAAGCCATACTACATTGACCCTAGGATAAATCACGGTATACCTAGACATCACCTCCTTTGGTATTTACTACCATTTCTTACCGAAAGTTCAGTGGCACATCTCGGACAGGTTGAGCGTCACTCTTGTGGTAATGGATCAGTGGATGTACCATTCAAGACTTTATAAAATTTGCCTGCTGTAAAGACCAGTACGCTTGGACAAACACTCCACTTTTGCATTTGCGGGCTGGATGCAGTAACCAGATCAGGTAGTGATATCGCCAGGCGTGCAGGCAAGATGCCTGTACTTAAGATGATGAATGAGGTAAATAACACTCAGTGCGGCTAGAATCAGAATCCGCTCCTCTCTCCTTTCTGGGAAGTAAGGACAGGAAGCTAATCTATACCAGCTTTGATATCTCCTCTGCCGCACAGCAGGGCTGTGTTGAAAAGGAAATGAGGATTATACCATACTTTGTCCTCAGGTGTCTCCTATCCACTTTGAAATGCTTAAAACTGCACTATCAACGAATGGGGTGCCATATAGAGCTCCTTGCGGATGAACATTCCGTCATCGATACCGGACTTAAATATGCTCAAATAGCCGATGCCTGCTACCCATCTCTCATAGTCGTAAGGTCAGATTAACCAGTGCAATAAAGTCTCAAATAAATATGATGCTAAATAGCTTTTAATCTTTATAAGCCAGACTGGAGGAAGTGCCCGTGCATCCAACTTCGCCGGTTTCATCCGTGAGGGCACTTAGAAGGAGGAGACTCGCGCATGTCCTGTTATTTCCCTCTCAGTTCCGGGACTTGAGAAGAATCCGGGCTTTAGTGCTACCTCTATCCTTCTTCATGCCTTCAGGCTGCCCAGCAGGTGCCAGTGGGACGTGGAGATGCCATTAATTGTGATGATCATGTTCTCCTCAGTTCGCGCCGCTGGACGCCGTCGTTGACAATTGTTTAATATCATCAAATTATCGGGATGATTCGATACTAAATAAATATATATGTGTTCGGTGTGGTTCTTTGGGATGATGGGCGAACCGGTGCGTTCATCGAAAATCATTCTTGATGAACGTTGCTGATGCCAGTCGAAGCGGTTGGTGACGACCATCTAAGGTGCGCTGGTAACTATGTGGTGTCATCTTCGCCGATCATTGGATGGTGGTTCAGATGATGGTGATCGGTGGTTCAAAGATGGAAACGCTGAGATGGATGCAACTTTACAGAGATGGATCTGCAAGAAAGTGAAGAGATAGGCGAAAAACGCGGTGAAATACGTGGTAAAGAGGAAGGTGTTAAAATGATTGCAAAGACAATGATTGAAGAGAGCCTCCCTACTGAACTTATAATGAGGTATACTGGGCTTTCTGAGGAGGCTGTTCTCTGCTCTACAGAGCTAAAATCTGTCTCCACCTATACTGTGAAGGCATTAGTCCTTATAAATGAAAAACGGTTACAAATTTTCAAGGTCAGTTTTTGTTTATTTTGTACATTTTGTAACCGTTTTTACGTGCCGTTGCTAAAAAGCTTAAAAATATACTATAATAAGCCTAGTAAATATTGTTTGTAATACGCATAATTCTCACGATTTTTAAATTAATTGTATAATTACACTTATAATATGAAACTTTTTCAACGATAAGTGAGAGGGACAAATTAAAGATTATGAAGGAGGTGCTGATAGATTGGACAATATTTTTACACGGATGTATGCTTAAAAGCGCTGAGATTAAAGAAAGATTATGCTCTTATTATATAGGTTGTTTAGTAAGATAGTGACGTATTACAAAATATTTCGTAAAAATATATTTTTGTAAAGGAGTCATTTAGTGAAAAGCAGGACCTTAAAAAGAAAATTGGATAAACTCGGTAGAATTACCCTCCCATCAGATTTCAGAAAAAGCCTTGAAACTGGCTGATTTAGAGGAACTCAGAAGTAGTGAGTGACGGAAATAGTATCATCCTTAGAAAGCAAGTCTACCCGGATGTGTTTGGAAATATTGCTCACGATGATTTTTACTTTGAATACCGAGGTAACAAGGTATCTAGAAGATCCATTATTGAGTTATCAGAAATAGCGGGACTCATCTAACTTGGTTTAGATGCTGTCAAAGATTTAGCCGGAGCCTATATTTAAGCTCCGGCTATTTGTTTTAAAATCAAAATACCTTCATTAAAATCAAAACACCTTCATTGCTCTTTTTAGTATACCGTCATCTCTGCTATTGCCATTCCATAATTTACTATTGGGGTTCCCTACGCTTACGGCCTTGCCTATCCTACTCTTCATGGCAGCCTCATTAAGCATACAGCCTCCACAGTGTACTATCAGCCTGTATGGGGTTAGGTCATCAGGATAGGTTCCACCTGAAGTAAATTCAAACTGAGGAGAGGCTCCGAATACTCCTTTATCCATCTTGGGGAGCTTAACAGTTCCTATATCTTCACATTGTCTGTAGTGAGTACAGCCCTCGCTTATAAGAACCCTATCTCCATCCTTTGGCTTAGATAGCATATCTGCCCCCTCTAACATTTTGGCTAGGCCCCTCTGTATCTGGCAAAGAGAATTGAAAAGAGGTTAGTCTAATATCTTCAGGTACAATGTCACTTACTTCCTTAAATACCTGCGAGTCCGTAATTACAAGACTTGAGGAGATTTTAGTTTTAGAGGCCTCTTTTAGCTCACCATCCTGCACACAGAGGGTAATACAGCCTATTTCAAGCAGTTCTCTAAGCACCTCCTGCTGAGGCAGGATTATCCTCTCTTTAGGTGCAGATTCATCCATAGGCATTACAAGAATTACCGTATCTCCTATTTACCAGGTCTTTTAATATATACTTTTCATCCTCTTGTCAGGAATAAGTCCAGCAAGTTTTCTCTAAGCTTTAAGATATTAGCCCCCTCTTTCGCACTGACTAAAATCTCATTATCCTTTCTTTTCTATGTGGAGCAGAGTCCGCCTTATTGCAACAACAATGTATGGTAATTTCTTCGTCTTAAAGGTATCGACCAGCCTCTTTCTCGGGCTCTGTAAGCTCTCTGTCAGCCTCAGTCACATGCTACAGCTATATCTGTGATATCTAGGACTTCCTTACTTTTTGTATCCTGAGACTGCTAGTTCCCACCTCATCGTAATCCCCGCCGCATCTATAATAACTACAGGCCTCTAAAGGAAGAAGCTCCATAGCCTTTTAACCGGATCTGTAGTGGTTCCCTTCACGTCTGAAACCACACTTAGCTCTTGACCTACCGCATTTACAAATGCTCTTCCCCACATTTCTCAGTCCAAAAAGGCAATATGTACCCTTTCAGCCGAAACCATCTGGTTTAATCCCATACTAAGCCCTCCTAGAATCTGAAATCTCTGCGGTTAGATGCCTTGATATCGTTTTATATTATTTATTGCTATTTCCCTTCTCTTTTCATTAGGTATTTTATTTAGCTCTCTTTCAATCATTTCAAAACCTTTTTCCTTGTTTCCCTCGCTTGCATAGTCCACGAGAAACTCGGTGAGTGTCATAAGGGCATTCGGATGGCGGCAATTAAGCTATCTGTCCTGTTTTTGCAAAGAGCCATGAACCTGTCTCCTGTCCTGCCTTCCTCTGCTATGCTGTGCAGAATGAAGGAATATGCCCATTGTCCATAAGCCAGCCAACAACCTCATCAAGAGTTCTGGTATCTGAAACCTCAAACTGCTCGCTGTCTATGCACTCTTTCTTCCTTTTCATAACCTCCTACGGAAGTCCTTGAGCTCCACTAATCTGGAAATACCGAGGTTAAGAAGCCTTCCTCTTACTTTCTCTGATTCTCTGGTGGAAACTATCATTCCTGTATATGGAACTGCAAGCCTTATGCAGGCAGTGATCTTTGCAAATATATCGTCCGATATAGAGTTGTCAAAGGCGTTCGGATCTATGTCATCAGCCTTTTTGATTCGAGGTACACTTATAGTATGAGGTCCAACCCCATGAACTGCCTCAAGATGCTCAGCATGCATAAGCAGGCCTGCAAACTCATACTTATAGCCCTCAAGTCCAAAAGAGGCACTCCAGATCCCACCATCATCAATGCCACCTCCATAGCCCTGTCCATGAGCTACCTGCATGATAGCAGTAGTCATGCTTTGGTCCTGTTGGATGCGCGCTCCTCATGCTTTCCTTGTTGTAAGTTTCCTGAAACAGTATATAGGTTCCTATGCTGCATCTGCAAGCTTTTTGTAGTTTTCTACAGTTGTAGCGGCAATATTTACATTAACCCTTCTTATCGCTCCATTCTTGTGATTCACACTGTAGATAGTCTTGATACTGTCAAGAATATATTCAATAGGATTGTTAAATGGATCTTCTCCCGCCTCTATCGCAAGCCTCTTATGTCCCATATCCTGAAGTGCAATTACCTGTTCTTTAACCTCTTCCTGAGTCAGCTTCTTTCTTGCTATTGTTTTATTTTTGGCATGAGTAAGGGCAGTATACACAGCCATTTATACAATAGTTTGATAAATATAAAGGTGCAAACATAACTATTCTATTGCCGTAGAAAGCAAGTTTGATTTCCTCTGCAATTTTATTGATTTCTTCATTTATTTCAGGGATTTCACAGGCAAGAAGTACAGATGCCTCCCCTATGGGAGAGTCCATTACAGACATAGCCCTTATCTTTCTTTACGGGCTTAGCCTTCTCTAAGATTGTTCGAATAAGTTCTATATTGTTTTTGTTTTGCTTGCATAAGCAAGAGTTTCCAAGTATTTCTTCGTTATTGATAAATTCTTCAGCTTTTTAAGCGATTTTACATCATATTTGTACATATAATTCTTTCTTAAGGTCAGTTAATCTTCCTTTTTAGATGTGTTGATGTCGCCTCTTCTCGTTTACTATCTCAAATCCGATAGCAGACATCCTCTTTTTCAATTGTTCAAGCCCCTCTGCTGCCTCACTTCCTGTACATAGCTTCTTGTCATAAAGGGCGTATTTCCCTCTAACTTCCGCTGGTGAAAGATTAGGCATAATGACATTCGCACCGGCAAGTATCCTTTTTCTCTTCCATAGCTGTCGATGATTTCCTGAGGCTGTTTGGTCGAAGGCAAGAGAACAGGCGGGTGTATCAGCCTTATGATGGATAGCAGGTAGCAGGTAAAATCCGCACTTCCGTTTTGCATATTCTTAAAAGGAGTATCCTTTTTGTGAAATAAATGGTACGATGCCACACATTTCGACCCAGCTCCTCGATGAACTTTAAGTCCTTTGGCAATGGTTTTTCGAAGTCTGATAGGGCGAGCCTACCGATGAGCCACAGCCCACATAAAAAGCCAGCTTCCTAAGATTTTTGATGCAGTTTATCCTATGAGACAAGGTACAGCTCAGGCGGATGTAAAGCTTTAGCATAATGCAAAGAGTCAGCAGTCTCGTGCGGAGCAGATATCTATCAGCTCCAGCGACCTTAAAGCTTTAAGTAGCTTTCTCTGCTTCTCTCTCCCAAGGAGGTGTAATAGCGACTTCAGGATATCTTCTCTTAACCTCAGTGATTACCTCTACCAGAAACTCATCAGTAAAGGCGAATCTCACCTCCCTGCATAACAATAGTGCGAAAAGCCCAGTTCATAGCCTGCATCCACACATTCAAAGGATTTCATCCGCTGTAAGCCCATATCGTCAACTGCGCCATTCTGCGTCTTATACCGCAGTAATAACAGTCATTCTTACAAATATTGCTTACCTCCTATCAAACCCTCTTATAAAAATCATTTGTTACCATAGTGAGCTCTTCGCTCCTTATCCGCATATTTCCTCAGTATTTCAGCATTTTCTTCATTAAAGTTTTCTACAAGTGTCTCATATTCTGAAACAGCTTAAACTATGTTTCTCCCCTAACCTCTCTATTAACCCTCTAACATCATTCATCATTAGAAATCACGCCCGAAAAGAAGTCTTAACATTGACCCTCAAGCTTTCCTATCTTCTGCTAATTCTGATGTAGTATCCTGAGGTGCATCCATAGCAATGCTGATATTAATCTCACGCCTCTTGTAAGGAATACCATTCTTCCGATAATGAACTCCCATACTCGTTAAAAAGAGCATTCAGCTTCTCACCAGAATCCTTTCTCATCCACAATAATACTTAGTGCCACTCTCTTTTCCATACCTACAACTCCTCCTTATTAAAATTAAAAATTTATAACACAAATAGGCGGCTCACCACCCAATCGCATTTTATCATTCACACCCAGGCTGATGCCCCACTCCCAAATCGCATTTTTGTTATTCACACTCATATACCTTGATACCAGTGTCATTCTTTACCATTGCAGTACCTTGTATCCAAATTACACCTACTACTATCCTTAACCACAGCCCCCGTTTGTAAGCGTGGTCCAGAAGCGAATCTTGCCCTCAAGCTCTGAGCTTCTGACCACCTTACAAAGGTAGGGGCGTCACTTAATAAACATTGTCATTGGTAAACATCATCAGCTTGGTTGGTGGCGTCCCTTAGCTATGAGTGTGAATAATAGAACAAACCTTATAATAATTATACAAAGTTTGTTCTCGAATTTCAACAATATTAGCTAAAATAACAAAGTTTTCCTTATCCCTGCTTAAGCCCTATTTTTAGTATCAGTTGCAAGTTTTTCATTTTCTCTCGCAGAATTTATCACATTTTCTGTAACTGCAACTCCACCTAAAATCCTCGCAAGTTCGCTAACCTCTTCAGCCTCCTCGACCTTCTGATATCTGTAGCAGTATGATTTTTCATCAGCCTTTTTCTCAATGAGATAATGATTATCCGCCAGCCGTACTATCTGTGCAAGATGGGTAATGGTATAATAATCTGCCTCTTGGCTGAAAAGAAGAGCCATTTTCTCGCTACCATCTGAGCGTTCTGCCACTTATGCCTGTATCCACCTCATCAAAAATCATAGTAGGTATCATCTGTATCAGCCATAACTGACTTGAGCGCAAGCATTATTCTTGAAAGCTCACCGCCTGAGGCAACTTCAGATATCGACCTCATAGGCTCACCTGGATTGCTGGATATCTTTAAATATAAAATCTCGTCATTTCCTTTGGGTAGTCTTTGGACTTGGTAATTCCATCGACTCCACCTGAAGGAAGTTGAGGTCTATAAGGACTGCTTCATGGCTTTTGAAAGCTTAAGCGCACCTTCACGCACCTTTGTAAGCTCATCACATTCAGATAGAATAACCTTCTTTAGCTTTTCTACTTCCATGAAAGTTTTTCTTTATACTCTGAGACATGCTCAAGACTTTTCTATCTGCTTGGTAGAAAGCATCAAAGTCAATTGTGCTCATACGAGCCTCCATCTTAGCATATACACCTCTTATCTCTGTCAAGTCTTGCCTCAGACTGCATAAATCTGCTTCGTCAAATACATTGTCATCAACATAATCAGAGAGGGAGCGTTCAAAGTCATTTAAGAGGCTTTCTATCCGATATCTGATTTAGCAATTCTGCAAGTCTCATCATCAGACAGCCTTGACATAGCCCTCACTATACTTCCAATACTGTCATCCGCCCACCATGTCAGAAAGGTTCTTCCTTGCCTCTTCTATAAGGCTTACTATCTTGCTTGAAGAAGAGTACTTACGAACCTTTTATCAAGCTCCTCTTCCTCGTCTTTTACTAACTTCGCTGACTCTATCTCTTTGCATTCGTATTTAAGAAAATCAAGTTCCCTTGAAATGGAAGCTTCATCAGCACTATATTCAAAAAGCTCATTTTCCTTATTTCTATACTCAGTTACAAAGGTCTTTCAGCCTTTTTATAAGGCTTAACTTCCTCTTTACAGTATTTGTCAAGCAATTCCAGATGATTCTTAGAAAATTTGCAAAGGTCTGATTCTCTGTCTGTCCATGGATATCAAGGAGGGCTGCTGCCTCTTTTACCTTTGACAAGGTAACCGTCTCCCCCATTGATTTTGCTTACACTTCTCTCCCCCGTAAACTTCCTGGTGATTACCACCAGTCCGTCTTCGGGTATGATGTCAAGCCTCCTTAGCTTATCCCCAACATCATTATTTACGGAAAATACTAACTCTACAAAGCGGACTCCTTTCCTGCCCTAACCAGGATGCCTATCTGCTTTGGCACCCAGTGCCAGGTTGATAGAAACTATTACTACTGATTTTCCCGCACCCGTCTCTCCTGTAAGGATGTTTAGTCCCCTCCAAAAGAGACTTCAGCCTCATCTATGATTACCAGATTTTTAACATCAGTCCCTCAGCGCATATCCCCCTTTATTTTATGTCTTTACTACCCAGCTTACAACGGAGCACTGCACCGTTCACCCTTGCAAGTATATAGGTTGTTCCTGCTTTTTGGCGGTAACAACACCACCCGCAACAGATCGCTATATCAGGATTCTCCTGAATCCCAAGATACATTCTTTACATCTCCAGAGTACAGATAATGAATAGGTGTCGTACTGTTCAAGGTCAAGTCTGTGAAGTTAAGCCCTACAACAGTTACGAAACCTGAGCAGTTCTTCCGCTTGTTGTGGGAAACGCAGTGATTATAGGCTGTTCCAGGTGCAACCGCAGTTATCAGTCCCTTTTTATTTACCCTTACTGCAGCCTTATTGTTTGTAGCCCACTTAACCTTGTCATCTGTTCCACTTGGACCGATTGAATAAACTGTACTCTGCTTGTCGCCCACCCATTGTGAGTGTAGTATTTGACAAACTAAGCCCTGCTTAGCAGGCACATACTCTCTTACCTGTACTACGACTACCTGTTTCTTCTTACTGTTGTCCTTTAGCGGCCAGCAGTTATCGCATACTCCTGCGTGCCAGGGCTATCGCCTTCCTTTGAGGTCCACCATCGCCAGCATCAGTATTGTCAGATATGTACTTAGCTGTCTTGTAGTGGCATTCTTGGGTGTTATTTTGACCTTTATCGCCTTTCTTCTTCCAACTATCCTTAGAAAGGAAGGATGGATTGGCGCTTGGAGACCTACACTCCTTCACTACCCTTATCCTTGCGCTGGCTACCGCACCGCTTCCATCTGTAGCCTTTACTTTAGTGTCGCATAGCCTGGCTTTTACCGTATATCATGCACGACTATTGACAGAAACCACCGCTGCTCTTACAGCATGCCATTTAACTTATTCATGTGAGATTGGTCTTAAGCTTTGCCTTAAGCACTCTTGTGATAGCCCAGATTATAGGCTGTTTTATTAGCGTAATCTGAGATACAGGCTCTTCAACTGTAACCCACACGGATAGCCTGCATCGCCATTTTCGTCAGCTATTTGGTAATGATGCTTGCTCATATGCCCATAACAACACCGTTTTTTATCTACACGCCTGCAGTGGCTTGGATGATTTCCACTTTACTTTTGATTGGTAACATCCTCAGAGTCGAAGTCACTTCAAGTTCAAGCTCATCTCCACAGCAAGGGTCATATTCCGTATAATTAAGCTCAATGCTTCCAACAGGCTGTTGGTATAACCGGCATATTGCTGTGAGTCCGTTCTTTGCTCTTTGCTGTAATTATTGTGTCTCCTGCTGATACCGCAGTTGCACACTTACCTACGGCATCTACCTTTGCTGCAGACTTATCTGCCGCAGCCAGAGCGCCTTGGTATCTGTAGTTGTCTTTGGATTAAATGTAGCTTCAAGGTAGCTCTCACCCACATCAAGGATAAGCGAAATTGCTGGGAGTTTCATTCCGGTAGCCTGCTGTATTACCTTGACAGTTAGGTAGTGTACCTTTCCATCCAGATAGAAACTATAATATAAGCCACACCCGCCACGCTACTTGATAATAAGTCCTATCTTACTTGTCTACCGTCTTAGGATCATTGACTTATACTCAAGGTTCTGGTTAGATGCATCACTTGAAATCAGTGTTGAAGATATCTTATATATCTCTCCTACTGCAAAGGAAATCTCGTTCTTATCAGAAGCGATTCCCTCTACGGATTTGATTATAGCATTAAATCACAGGTCGACATAACCTGTGGAATTAGTATCAGTGATGCTATAATGCTTCCCATCATCCTGCTGACTTAAAGGTAACAAGACCTGTGGCATCTACAGTTGCTACTGTGCTTGACTTCAGTTAATCTTCGCACTTGTAGCCTCCTTTGGGTGACTGTGGCTAAAGGCTGAAAGGTCTTGTCACTGGGTGGCTTTTCTGCCACACTCTGTGAAAATATGATGCCTGTAACCACTGTATTTACAGTGACCTTAGCAGAACCAAGCACACATTGTCTTAATAAGTGCCATAATGATGGCTATACCCGGAGGTTTACACCTGTTACCGAAGCTACAGCCGAATGATTGCTTTCATCATCTTCACTATCTCAGAGTTAGAACTTCTCCAGTACAGATAAGTTCCGCGGAGGTCTTTGGTGTAATGTCATGGCTCTGATTGAAGCTATTTTATCTACTTCCAAAACTGTCTCTCTTCAGATTAAGTGTAATCTTGGTTACTGCAGCAGTTACAATTATCTTACAGAAACCCTCTTAGTGATTCCTCCGACTGTATGATCAGCCGCAACTGTAGTCTCGCCTCTTTACCCTTAACTTCTGCGCTGGCTCCATCACCGCCACTGTAGCAATGCTTGTATTTTCAGATGTCCACTGCCAGGAATCGCTTGTGGATACATCTGTTGCCACAGCACTTAGGTCCAACAGGCCTCCTACAGGAATGGTGAAGTTGCTTACTTCGGGGCTATGGTATAATTACTGCCAAAATTACCACAATTGCTTCAAATTGCTTACTGTAACAGTTCCCGTTCCTGTCTTAAGGGCTGTAATAACAGATGTGGAGTTGTTACTTTTACCCTTTACTTCATCTGCTACAAAAAGGTGAATTCCTTGATATTCCTATATTTGAATTGTTGTATATATCATAAATATACTCAACATTCATATATACAGTTGCATTTAGGCCGTAAGGGCACGTTTGTAAATAGAACCTTTTTCAAATTAAGGTTTTTATAGTGTTTTAACATTTTTAAACACAGATTACCTCGTAGGTACCGCTCTTTCCTCTATCAGGAAGTTTGCGGCAGAGCTATTTGTCTTTGTTCTTATGTTGGTAAATGAAAGGATGTCTTTAACAACTTTTCCGTCTTTCTTTACTTCCCTCGATGTCGTTGGATCCATTACATTGGTGTAAATGACCTTCTTACGCCGTCAAGGTGATTACATGTTCTGCCAATTGGATTAAAGTTTGTATGCACTCCTCTGCATTGGCAAGCAGAAACAAAGGAACTATAACTCTTGTAGAGTTTCATAACCTTACCCATGGGATCTTCTCCCTCTGTGCAGCCACCTCATACCGGCTCCTACTGCCTTTACCACACCATTGCTCTGGTCTACTTCAAGCACTGAAGTATCGTTGTTCTTTCCATTTACAGATACTGACCCAGTTAAAGAAGTGAGCCTCTATAATCAAGATACATACCATCAACTGATGGGGGAATCTTTCCTGTACTTTTAAGCTTTATCTGATAGCTGTCATTTACCACAGGGATTACAAGGGTGCTGGGCACAGCTATCTGTAGAAAATACAGTCTCGTATTTGGAAGCTTATTGGCATCTGTTGTGGTATTGGTCTTGTCTATCTCAAGGTCGACCTTAACAAAGAAGCTGATTGCCAGTTTGTTCAGCAATCTGAACACTACCTGATATCTGCTTGGCTTCCTGCCCTCTTTTAGTAAACTTTATGCCCATGCTGTCTCCGTTTTAGCATAGTAGTTACCTCAGCCTTAACCCATTCAGAGGTATCGTTAGAATTATCTTAGCACCGCACAGCCTGAGTTGTCTTTGGCGGGTTCCTTTAACACTTGAGCACCGTGTTGGATCCTGAATAAGTGTATAAAGGGTCCCGCCAGGCACCGTTTGCAAGATTTACTTCAAAATTTTCTTTGGCAGGTAGTCACCATCATCAGGCTGCGGTACTGTTTATGCTGTTGCCAACCGTTCTCTGAATATTTGACAAAGCCCAACAAGCCCGGAATCCGGCCCTCTGCATTTCAGGCAGGGTGCGGGTTAAGCACCATAAGCAGAGCTAAAAGAAACAAGGCTGTCTTACCTTTTAATTTTTAAATAGTTTCACGCGATTATCATATGGATTTCCTCCTCTTAACTTTCTAAACAATATTTCAATACTGTCCAATCCTTGGCAGTTATGTATCACTTGCAAAAAACCATATCACTTACTTGCGCAAACGATATGGTTGTATACTTATTCTCATCCCAGTTGTGAAATGCATTCTGCACATCATCTTCTACATCTAATAAATCAGATTTTATTTGATTTTCTTAATATCTTTAGCCATCAGAAGTGTAACATAATTCTGAGAATCATCTGCACTTCTGCCTCGGCCATTGGTACACCTAGCTTTCAGCTTTCCTGACCTCTGAAAATGCTTCAGGTGCAGTTAATATTTCAGCTATCATCGTGTCAATGAAGTCCTCCAGCCCTGGTCTATTACTGTGTCATAATTCATCAGGGGTCAGCATCGTATTCCTCTTTATCTATAAGAATCTGTCCCTTTTCATCAAACGCCATAAGACACACAGCCCGGGGTTCCGACATTACCGCCACCCTTTAAATGCATTTCTTACATTGGGCGCTGTACGGTTCTTGTTGTCTGTGAGTTTCGCTATAATGGCTGGCGTCGCGGGTAGTATCCCTCATACACAGCGCGCTCATAGTTAACCGGGTTAGCGTCTCCTCTTTGCCTTCTTAATGCCTCTATCAATCCGTGTCGAACTGTTGTTAGCCTTAGCTTTGGCGAATTACGTCACGAAGCAGCAAGGTTGATGGCAGGATCTGCTCCTCCCTCCTTTGCACCCAGCGGCAACGTTTCTCTTCCTATAATGTCCAAAGTATCTTGCCCTTTTCTTTGCATCGTTCTTCTCTTTTTGATAGCTTGATATTGGCCAAATTTTGAATGTCCTGACATCTTATTATCACTCGTTTCATTTATATGCGCGTGGCTGTCCAAAGCACCTTTGACAGCCCACATTTTTAATTTTATCACTAAAGAAGCTACTCTGTAAAGATTGGCGATCTTTAACACGTCGTTTAATGACTCAGCTGTAGTTTGGGTGGGTGTAAATCTGATCCCTCAAGCTCTCGTAGCTTATGCCCTCATTCCTAGCAAGAGGTAAAGAGGTTGATTACTTCGATGTGCCTCTACTCTCCAAAGAGATTTGCCCCAAAGAGTTTTACCTGTTTTTCATCACGTAGTACCTTGAAAAGTCCTGTCTGAATTGCCCCAAAATCTTTGCCTTAGGAATAGCCAGCTACAGAGAGTTTGTGAAGCTTATGGGATGCTCCCAGCATAGCCTTAACCATCTCATTCATACCTGCAACATGCGAGGAAGGTACTACAAATACATTGAAAGGAATGTGTTTTCTCTCTTCAAGGATTATGCTGTCCATCGTTAAAAAGTACACTCTTTATAATTCTAAAGTCATCAAGTGATGGGTAGGTAGCTGCAGAGTCCTCCATCGTACATCACCAGAGCGTAAATGTTTGGCACATTGGTTTTCGAGCCTGTCATTTGCAGGATTTCTCCTCATACCTTTGCTCCTGCTTTGTCAAGGGATAGCCAATTCTTGGGTATCGGTCTCTCTTCCTGTAGCCACAAGCACAGCCAGAAAACTTCTTTACTTCCTCCCTTACCCTGGACATTTTCAAAGTACACATTTACTCCATCAGAAACTTCTTCAAACCTTACTACGCTTGGTACGCAAGTAAAAATGTGGCACCACGAGCCTTAAAGCTCATCCATTACAAGACCCTGCTATATCTTCATGCGTCCCTTGGAAGAAACTTTGGATTGTCACCAAATACTGTAACCTTGCCTTCAAAAGAGCAGTAGGTGCTGGTAAATTCAAGTCCTATATAACCACTTCCAGCGAGTGCAGGCTTTCAGGAGAGGCCTCTAAGTCCTCGATGGTTTCACTGCGCATGGATGCGTTCAGACAATTTAAGTCCCTCTATCTTAGGCACTACAGGTACCAGTCCTGTATTTACTACATATTCTCTCAGCCTGAATCTCTAAATTTCCCTCAGCTGATTTAACTTCTACTGTATTAAGCGCTAACAAAGGAGGCAGTTCCTCAATTACCTTTACATTGAAACTCCCGCTACCTTATCGTGGTTCGCCTTGTGTCAGCTTTGCTATAAGATCTTTCTTAGCCTCTACAGCCTGCTTGTATGTCTCGTTGCTCAAGAGATGACACCTTTCTAAGTGTAGCCTTATTGGATAGAAAACTTAGATGGTATACAGCCTACATTGATACAGAGTGCCATACGTGCTCTTTTATCCTTCTCTACCAAAATCACGCTGCTCCCTTGCTGAGAAGCCTGCAGAAATCCTCTTTCCCACTTGCCGAATCAATGATTAAATTCGTAACTGTTTCCGCAATCAGCCTCTTTTTCTATATGTTGTTTGGTGTTTTCGAAACAATAATGCACAATTACAGGTAATATCAGTCTTCAGACAGCATAGTTTCTTTAGCTCGTTTAGCACGTCTGTCATTGTCGTTTGTCTTTCGAGATACCGCAATAAAGATGGTGTCATCCCCTGCTATCGGCCTACAATCGGCATTTATTTCAAAGCGCATCTATGGCTGCATAGCCACCGCCATGCCCGCCATACCGACTACGAGTCGTAGCACTGCCAGATTGCCCGATACTGGCGGCATCTCGATACAAACGCCATCCGCCAGGACTGCCATACACATCACTTACACAGCCGTCGTTTTCGAGATGACTGCGTATTTCTGCCTGTTACCTACATGCCAGTTGAGTTCAACTCCCTGATATCCCTGGGAGATGTGCCAGCCTGGGTCACATCAAATCCACTTTTCTTTAGCTAAATCCAACAATTCCTCTTGTGTTGCTTATCTCTCTGGTTTGATAAAATCCAATTGTGCGTTATGCTGCTTTTTGTTTTCATAACTCCCTCACTCATTTCAGATAATAATGCTAAAGCTTAATGTGGCAAACACTTCTTTCAGCAGCTTTCAAAGAGAGAAATTGAAATCGTTTATCCTAAGGAATGGCACCGTAAGTTCTGACTTCATTAGTTTTGAAGCCCTGTGTCCCCTGGCATAAGCCTTGTCCCCTATGTGCCGTCAAAAGCTCACTATTGCACTCATCAGGCTCACTTCTGCTTTGTTCCATTCAACATCTATGTCAATCTTTGATGCAGAAGAGTAATCACCCCTCTCAGATTTAAGCTGTGAGGGCAGATAGGATGGATGCCAAAGACCTCTGCATCGAGGCAAAATTATGGTTCCTCCTGCTGAGAGGTTGTAGCCTGTTGAGCCTGTAGGCGTTGTCACTATGATGCCATCTCCGTGAGTGAACTCACCTGATTACCATCAGTAGTATACAGTGGTGAGAAATGGCTACACGAGATTCCCCCCTTGCTACCACTATATCGTTAAGTGCATTGGCTCATAGACTATCTCAGCGTCTTTAATCACACTTCCCTTTAGCATAAATCTCTTTTCAAAGCTTTATACTTTTCCTGCCATTACAGCGTCGATAGCCTTGTAAAATATGTACAAGCTCCACCTCAGCTAGGAAACCCACAGTACCAAGGTTTTACTCCCAGTATAGGCACCCCCTGTTCCTACAGCTCTCTGCTGCCTGAATGATGGTTCCATCGCCAAGAACCATAACACAGGCTGCATCTTTAGGAAGCTCAGTTATATCAGTAAAGTTCTCCATAAAGCTCGGCGCTTCCTCTCCTTACCTTAAGCCTGTGAAAACTCCTCCCTTTTCACTCAATATAGGCACATATCTTATCTATGTCTACCTCAGGCTGCCCTTGTTGAATGAGTTAACTATAATTCCTATCTTTGTCATTATTCCTCCCCTTATTCAGGGTATTTTCAGCTTCTTTAACTACTTTTTACATCATTTCAGAAATGTCTGATATTCCTGCTTCATCCTGCTTTGCTTCACTTTTTCTATGTATAAAAGATGTTCAATATTTCCCCTCAGGCCCTTTAACAGGCGAAAAATGTAAGCCCCTTTGATGATGAAATTAAGTTCTCCCGCAAATCTAATTACCTTCTCGATTACTTCTTCGTGCACCCCAAAGTCTCTTACTACGCCCTTTCTTACCTACCTTTCTCCCTGCCTGCTTCAAATTGGGGCTTTATAAGGCAGACCATCTTTGCCCCTAGTTTAAGGAGGTTAACTGCAGCGAGGAAGAACCTTGGTAGAGAGATGAAAAGACACATCTACTGAAGCGAAGTCAGCCTTTGTCAGGCAAATCATCCTCTGTGACATAGCGTATATTTGTCTTTTCCATAGAGACTACCCTAGGGTCTTCTCTTAGTTTCCAGGCAAGCTGGTTGGTGCCAACATCTATTGCATACACCTTTGCGGCTCCATTTTGGAGCATGCAGTCAGTAAAGCCTCCTGTAGATGAGCCAATGTCTATACATACCTTGCCTTCAAGGACGGGATTGTATACCTCTATAGCCTTTTTCAAGCTTAAGTCCCTCCCCTGCTCACGTATTTTCAAGGTCTTGCCCTTTACTTCTATCTCTACTTCCCTGTCAAACTTGCTTCCTGCCTTATCTTCTCTCTGGCCGTTTACAAAGACCTCTCCCGCCATAATGACGGCCTTTGCCTTTTCTCTTGACTCAAAGAATCCTCTCTCGGTAAGAAGCACATCCAGTCTTTCTTTCATTATCAACTACCTTCTAAAAAGCTCATCATCTAACTTAGTTAGAGCCTCTTCTTTTTATTTTTTTCTGCGATAACCCTCGGCATTAAGTCCATATCTATCCCATAGCTCATCTACGCTTCCCTGTTCTATATAGCTATCCGGAAGGGTTACGGGTATGAAGTGATAACCTAGTCCAAGCCTTGCAGACTCTGCCATAAGCCTCTCAGTATAGCTTCCTGTTCTTATACTTTCCTCAACCACAGCTACAACCCAGTGGTCATCCTTAAGTTCTTTAAGGAGGTCTCCGTCTGCCTTGTCTAGGAAACGGACATTTACCACAGTAGGAAGAATTTTACTTTCTTTAAGGATTTTGCTTATATCAAGGGCCAGCTTAACTGTCTTTCCTGTAGCAAAGACAGCTACATTCTTACCCTTTTCAATTACCTCATTTTCATAGGCTTTTATAGGCTTAAATTCTATGTCTGTAAACTCATCTGCCATCCCTCTAGGGAAACGGACAGCTACAGGTTTGTTAAGGTTATAAGCATAGATTAGCACCTCCCTTAGCTCTCTTCCGTCTTTTGGACTTAAAACCATTAGACCTGGGATTGAAGAGAGATAGCTTGTATCAAAGATGCCCTGATGGGTTTCTCCGTCACTGCCTACAAGCCCTGCCCTATCAACTGCAAATACTACAGGCAGCTCCTGAAGACAGACATCATGTATAATCTGGTCATAGGCTCTTTGTAAAAATGTGGAATATATGGCTACCACAGGCCTTAGCCCGGAAGCCGCCATACCTGCTGCGAAGGTAACTGCGTGTTCCTCTGCTATGCCTACATCAAAAAATCTATTAGGGTACACCTGATTAAAGTTGTAAAGTCCCGTACCAAAAGGCATTGCAGCTGTTATCGTAACAAGCTTATCATCACTCGCCGCAAGCTCTATGACAGTGTCTGAAAATATGGATGTATAGCTCTTTCCGGGTTTTACACTTAAGCTCTCTCCTGTCTTTATGTCAAAGGGATCTACTCCGTGGAACTTAGCAGGATGTTCTTCAGCCTTTTTATAGCCTAAGCCCTTTCTGGTGATGACATGTACAATGACGGCACCCTCTACCCTCCCTGCATTTTCAAGGGCAGCCTCAAGCTCCTTCATATTGTGGCCGTTTACAGGTCCAAGGTAGGTAAGTCCCATGTCTTCAAAGAACATGCCGGGTACAAACAGCCGCTTAATTACGTCTTTCGAGACCTTTAGCTTCTCGAAGAGCCTGTTTCCGATATTGGAGCCCATTAAGGTCTCTTTTACACCGCTTTTTAGCTTGAGGTATTTTCTGTTTGTCCTTATTCCATCAAGATATCTGGCTACTCCACCCACATTCTTTGATATGGAGCATTCATTGTCATTAAGTATAATTATAAGATTGGACTTAAGTGTGCCTGCATTGTTAAGTGCCTCAAGTGCCATACCGCCTGTCATAGCTCCGTCACCAATGACTGCAACCACCTTTTCATCCCTGCCTAAAAGGTCTCTTGAGGCTGCAAAGCCCAGAGCCGCAGAGATAGAGGTTGAAGCATGTCCTGCTCCAAAGGCATCGCAGTCACTCTCGTTTCTTTTGGGAAAGCCTGAAAGTCCGTCAAGCTTTCTAAGCCTGTTAAACCCCTCTTTTCTTCCTGTAAGAATCTTGTGGACATATGATTGATGCCCCACATCCCAGATTAACTTGTCTTTTGGAAAATCAAGGTAGCGGTGCAAAGCCATGGTTAGTTCCACTATACCGAGGTTTGAGGCAAGATGCCCTCCATTTGCAGAGACAGTCCTAATTAAGTATCTCCTTATTTCCCTGCCAAGTTCATAAAGTTTATCCTCCGGTATATTCTTTTATATCGTTAGGCTTATTTATATTGTCAAGTAAAGGCATAACTCCACCCCCATTTGTCTAACTCTCTCTGCTTTTTAAATACTCCAAAAATTCAAGTATAAAGCCGTCATAACTACAGTTTTTGTGGCTGATATTTTCTAAGTTTTTGTAAATACTTTTATTATTAGCTTCCATTATCTCCAAAGCCTTAGCTTCACCTAGCAGCTTTAGATATGTGAGCTTGTTGTTTCTTTCATCACTGTGAAGAGGCTTGCCAAGCTTTGCCTCATCTCCCTTTATATCAAGGAGATCATCCTGAAGCTGAAAGACAAGTCCTAGTGCCCTTCCCGTCTTCTCCATAGCAGCTATCTCTTCTTTACTTCCTCCTGCGAGGATAGCTCCTATCACAAAGGCCGCCTTTATAAGTCCCCCTGTTTTTAGGTCATACATAGTCAGGAAAAAGTCCTCGTTCTTTTCTTTCTTGCCCTCTTCTGAAAGCATATCAAGAATCTGTCCTCCTATCATGCCATCTGCACCCGAATAGGAAAACAGGGCAGAGATGGCCATTCCAACCCTTTGATACTCGTCAATGGTCTCACAGTAGTGAAAGGCCTTGCCGACAGTTTCTGCCGCCAGATTTAACAATCCGTCTCCTGCAAGTATGGCTACTGCCTCTCCGTATACCTTATGGTTGGTGGGCTTTCCTCTCCTTAGGTCATCATTATCCATAGCAGGCAAGTCATCATGAATCAAGGAATAGGTGTGTATCATCTCTAGAGCAGCTGCAAAAGGGCGTACCAGTTCTTCCTTAGTTCCGCCTAAAAGCCTGTAAGTTTCAAGCATTAGAAGAGGTCTAAGCCTTTTACCTCCTGCAAGAAGGCTGTAATTCATAGCTTCAAAAAGGAGCTCATCATCTGCTCCAAGCTTTGGAGAATACTCCTCTATAACCTTCTCAACCTCTGCGATTTTTATATTAAGCCTATCTCTAAATCCGCTATTCATTGACACTTCCCTGCTCTTCTAAGATAACTATCTGTTTCTCTACATCTGCAAGCTGTTTCTTGCATTTTTCAACCAATTCCACTCCCTCTTTATATAGCTTAAATGATTCTTCAAGCTTTATAGAGGAGTCACTCATGAGATTATTTATCTCATTTAGCCTAGCCATATTTTCTTCAATTGTTTTATTCTTTTTCTCAGCCATTTTTCTTATTTATCTCCTCTACCTTAGCCTTTACAGAGCCATCTGCAAGTATCAGATTAAGCCTCTCTCCCTGCTTTACGCTCTTTATGCTGCGGATATTCTCTCCTGCTTCATTCTCAACATAAGAATATCCTCCCATCAGCCTCTTCATAGGAGATTTTCCTTCTATCTCTGTAGTAATTGTGATGAACCTCTTGTTTAATGCCTCATAAGATGCCCTCATGAGACGGTCAAGCTGCTGTTTGCTGCCTATTATCACTCTATCATAATTATCAAGCTTAGCACTTAGTAGGCGGTTATAATTTAGCGAATAATTCTCTATCTGTCTGCCCACCTCTTTTATCTTCATCTGAGGGCTCTGTCTTCTTATGGCATATTCAAACTTGTCAATAGAAGACTTCATCCTGTCTATTCTTAGCTGCAGCTTATTTGTTATACTGTCCTTAAAGGCATCAAGTTCAGCAAATGCCAGTGTAAGGCTTGGTACTGCGTTCATGGCCGCTGCCGTAGGAGTAGCCACACTTAGGTCGGATACCTCATCAACCAGCGTCCTATCAGTCTGGTGTCCCACCGCCGATATCACAGGTATTCTACAGTTGTAAACAGTTCTTGCCAGTTTTTCATCATTGAAACACCACAGGTCTTCGGTAGAGCCACCTCCCCTGCCTATGATAATGGTATCTACGCCTTCTTCTTCAAAGCGTTTAATTCCCTTTATAAGGGTGGCAGCTGCATCTGCTCCCTGAACTGTTGCAGGATAGAGTATGAGCTGAACATAGGCATTGGCTTCCCTTGCCGTTCTCTTATATCCTCTATGACAGCACCTGTTCTTGAGGTTATTATTCCTATTTTCTTAGGATACTTAGGAATAGGTTTCTTATGTGATTCATCAAAGAGTCCCTCGGCTCTTAGTTTAAGTTTTAGTTTTTCAAGCTCCTCGAAGAGCCTTCCTACTCCCTCTTTTTCTATTTTATCTGCATAAAGCCTGTAATCTCCCCATCTTTCATAGACACCTATATTGCCGGTTACTACAATGTGCTGTCCTGTTTCAAGCTTAAAACCAAGTCCCACACTTCTCTTTGAAGACCACATGGCACAGCTCATAATGGCTGCATCGTCTTTAATGGTGAAGTATATATGCCCCTTTTTGTCTTCTTTGCAATCAGAGACCTCACCACTTATCTTGACATTTCTAAGGGCAAAGTCTCCCTCAAGCTTGCTTTTAATATATCTGGTGATTTCCAGTACCGAAAATACTTTTCTTTCAGCCATATTATTTTTCTTCCCCGGACTTATCCTCTGTCATAAATTTAGCAAGCACTCCGTTTATAAATGCAGGAGATTCGTCACCACCATAGATTTTAGCCAATTCAACCGCCTCATTTACCGATACCTTGTCAGGGATTTCTGAGTCAAACTTTATCTCATATACAGCCACACGAAGCAGCATAAGGTCAGTCTTTGAAAGTCTGTTTATTCTCCATTTTTTGCTGGCTCCGTCTATAAAACTGTCTATCTCAGCTTTTTTCTCCTCTACGGCTAAAACCCTCTTCCACAGACTCTCTCTTTCTTCTTCTTTTATTTCCGCATAGTCAGCATAAGCCTCAAACTGTTCTTTCCATTCGTCTTCCGGATAAAACTCAAAGACAAAGGTAAGTTTGGCTGTGTGTTCTCTAAATTCTCTTCTTGTCATATAAAACCTTTCATTATTTCAATGCACAAGAATCTCCTTCAAGAAAACACGCTTAAAGGAGATTCTTAATAATCGGCTGAGTAAGAGTGGTCACTTACAAATGCAGGTTATACTGCATCCGGTGCAACCACAACCTTTACATTAACTTCTTTACAGGTTAAGCCTATCATATTCGAAAGTGCTGTAATTACCTTTTCCTGTATCTGTCTGGTAACTTTTGGTATGCTGTAGCCGTATTTAATATCAACTGACATATCTACATAAACAAAGGCTCCAACTACCTGAACTTTTACCTTCTTATATGCATTTTTGGACTTAAATTCTCTGAAGGCTTGCCTGCAACAGCCTTTACTCCGTCTACTTCAAGAGCTGCAAGCCCTGCAATCGCAGAAACCACCTCATCTGCTATGTAAATCTCACCAATATTTTTAATTTCCTTTGTATTCATACTAACCTCCTTAAGTAACGGCTTATCTTTCTCTGGCGACAGATTTTGTCCGTAACTCCATAGTTTTTTCTCTCCATATTATAACCATATATGAATATTTTTGCAATGTATTAGACAAAAATCGCTAAAATCACTCAGTCTTTTTTTCACTTTTTAAAAGCGAAGAACCTCTGTCCTAAGTAATTAAAGCCTGTAAAAATACCATTCCCACCAACATCGCAATATTGGTTTGAATTTTTTCCTCCTGACCTGAGAGAATTAAAACTGTAACAGGCTTAGCTATCCCATAGGCAAGGAGGTAACAAAAGGCTATATTTAAGGCAAATTTCACCACCTGTAAAAATGATTTTTCTTTATTCTTAAAGGTAAAATGTTTGTTGAGGTAATAGCTTAAAATGCTCACCAAAATGTAATTGCTGGCAGTCGATATCCAATAATTTATACCTAATAAATTATACATTCCAAACATTATTGTGGTTCCTATTACAGTGTTAATAACTCCAACAACAATGAACCTTATCATACTCCCATCAAACAAAGATAATATTTTTTTCATAGCTTGATATCCTTTATATTGCTGTCTGAACAGATAAAAATAGGTCTTTTCTTTACTTCTAAATAAACCTTTGAAAGGTAAATTCCGAGGATGCCTATACAAATCAACTGAACTCCTCCTACTAGCAGGATAATAGACATCATGGAAGGCCAACCCGCTACAGGATCCCCAAAAATAGCAGCCCTTATCACAACAAAGACCAATCCGATAAAAGAAAAGAAGGCAAATATAATCCCAAAAAACACCGAAATGCTGAGGGGAAGGGTTGAAAAGGCAACTATTCCTTCTATGCTGTAAAGAAGAAGTTTCCAAAAGCTCCACTTAGTCTCCCCAGCGGCTCTTTCCACATTTTCATAAGCTATCCACTTGGTCTTAAAGCCTACCCAGCCGAAAAGTCCTTTCGAAAATCTGCTATATTCACTCATTCTAAGTAGAGAATCTACAAAGTTTCTACTCATTAACCTATAATCTCTTGCTCCGTCCACAATATCTGTTTTTGATATTTTATTCATTATTTTGTAAAATTTCTTTGCAAAAAAAGAACGTATAGGCGGCTCACCTTTTCTCGTAATTCTTCTCGTTGCGACCGAATCATACCCTTCTTCTGTCGCAATCCTTAACATATCTATCAAGGTTTTAGGAGGATCCTGTAAATCTGCATCCATTAGTACAACATAATCACCATTTGAATTTTTAAGTCCTGCGTACATAGCGGATTCTTTACCAAAGTTTCTTGAGAATGATATAAACTTGACTCTATTGTCTTTAGAGGCAAATTCTTTCAAAATACCAAGGGTACCATCCTTTGATCCATCATTTACAAAAATAAGTTCAAAGTCATAGTCTGTTAGTAATTCCGTAACTTTGTTCATTTCTTCATAATAAAGTCTGATTACAGCCTCTTCGTTATAACAAGGCACTACTACTGATACCAACATTCTTCCTTTTCCTCCAATCTAATACAAACATCACTCCAAGGATAATAAATGATGCTACTGAAAGCATAATTGAGATTGTAAGCCCTGGTGTACGATATTTCAGCTCAATGTTAAAATCTCCTCTTCCAAGAGAGAGGCAGCTAAACATATAGTTTCCCCTAAGTATTGGCACTTCTTCCCATTAACATAGGCTTTCCAACCCTTTTCATATGGAATGCTCATAGTCAATATTTTAGGCTTATCCAAGCTAATCTCTCCGGAAATTTCATCTATTCCAAACCTTACATTTTGTAGGTGGTTTTCCTTTAACTTGTTTATTTTAGCTGGAATTCCCTCCATCGAAACTGAGAAAACTCTCATATCAGCAAGTGGATATTCTATTTTTTTCTGAAAATATAATTTCCCCCATTTTTTCTTCTTACCTGCATTCCCTAAGTTAAATAAAAAATTGTTTCTCCCGAAATAAGATGTATTTCTCTTACTTCTTACAATATCCTTTTTTTATTTAATTTATATGAACGAATGCCAATTTTAGAAGTAGAAAAAAACGCTCATTCAAAAAGAGCGATTCCAAATAAAGGTAAGTTTCTTTCTTCTTATCATCATCAAACAAAACCTTTAAGTATTTGCCGGATGAATTTAACTTTTTATTCTCTTTCCCATCTTCACTTTGATTATCATAAGAAAAAAATCTATATATTTATTAGGGTTTATACCTAACTCTGTTTCCAACTTCCACCTTATAAGGAATTTCGCTATAATATTTTTTAGGTACGCCTTGCTCTATATCAGGAATTTTCTCCTCCAGATAAACCATATCAAGCATATTTGCCTCTTTATCCAAAGAAAAAGCATCCTTAATTTCATTATAAGTTGTGTACTTGTCATAGGTATAGCCAAATGGTAGAAAATACTTATTCTCATATATCTTATACTGTCCATTTGGCGCTTTTAAGGTATAACCATAAGGAACCTCTCCTTTGTATTTCCCTTTAGCAAGAAAGTACTTGTTAGAAACCAAATTACCTGCAACAGCTCTGCCATCCATACCCGCAAAAAAGATTTTGCTCCTATGGTCAGCAATCTCTAGTTCATCAAATAATTCTCCTATATGCGGATTGATAATGCTAAAATATAGGTAGCTGTTCGGAAATCCCGCTATCATCCCAAGATTCTGTGTAAAGCTGCTTCCATCTGTTCTAAAATACTCTTCCTTAGAAACATACTCTGAGTTCTTAAAAAATACTTCCTGACTATTTTCATATCTTGAGAAATTATCATACTTTCTATATTCTTCAATATAACCTGTGTCATAATAAGTCATAATTCCAACAACACAGGCATTTGCAGGTATCAGCAGAACAACAATCATTAAACTTCCCATTTTACTGATGAATGAGAGTTTTTCTCAATATAATCATTCAAAAATATACCAGGAAAAAACGCAATATCTACTAGGATTAAACCAATCAATTGATATTTATTGCCACCTATAATATAAAAACAAAGCATAGAACATTTAAAATGCCAAGAATTTTGATAATAAAAACCTTATGCTTTCTTTCCATCAATTCTTCCATTGTATCTACAAACAAATATGAAAGAAGCAGCCCTGTACCAAACATCCAGCGGTTTTGTAGCATAAGAAAAACCATTCATTATCCTGCCTGCAAATGGCATCCCAAGACAAATTATAGACAAACCCGTCAAAAACAGAAGGGGTTTTCTACTTTTTTGATACTTAAAAAATGCAATAATTAAAGTAAAAAAATACCAGTGGTGATATAGTAAAGCCATAATTTTGAGCTTTTGCATAAAAAAAGTGACAGCATAAATTTTAAGTATTTTTAAATCAAAAGCCATAATAATCTTCTATATTTCCCACTCGATTACTGTCTAAAAAGGCCATGATATGCGGCAATAATACTATAGCTACAAGGGAAATTCCCAATATGTACATTGCAAATACCCTTAAAAAGCTCCATACATACTCTTTTTATTTTTTTGTTCAGAGCATTTATATAGTTCCATAAACCTTACATTCGCATATAAAAACAGCATTATAGTCATCATATAAAAGGAAATAGAAACCACTTAACGCAGATAAAGAAATGCCAAATATAAATATATAAGGTTTCTTTTTACGCAGTATAAGGTCAAGTCCAACCACTAAAACAGGAAGATAAATCATGGGATTTAAGAAAAAAGGGTGCTTAATTCCCCAAAAAAACACATAAGATGTACTAATATATACCAAAGCACCGATTATAGAATATAACCTTCTTTTCCCAAAATAGCGACACATAAAAATAAAGCAAAGTCCCGAAAGATAGACTCTTAAGGCAACTAAAAAGCTATACAAATAATCTGTAAACTTAAAAGGTACAAGAATGGAAATCTGGTTTAAAGGATCGAAAAACCATAATAAGTCAGAGTTGTAAAAAAACATTTCCACCAAAACCCAAATTAAAATCATAGCTTGGAAAGCTGCCTGATGCAATAGCTTCAGTATAGTATTTTCTAATGTACATAAGGGTTTTTAAATGTTGGGTATAGCCGTCTGACTCCCATACAAAACTCCGCCCTTCTAAAATGAAAGTTATAAACATAAAACTAAAAACAATCAAGAATAACAATGTATAAGCTATAATATAAAGATGGTTTTTAGTTTCAATTTTGTTAAAAGCAGCATTAAGTTTATTCTTATCACCTTCACCCATCAGAACCTCCTGTTTTAGTCACATTTATCAGTTGATTTTACCATAGAAATAGGATTTTTTCAAATTATTCTACCTGTCTGTTTACGGCAAAAATACATCCCAGAGCTTGTCTTTGGCATCAAAGATTAGGTTGTACTGTACATTTTCATAGCCTCTTTTTAGCTTCTCAGCCTTCTTCTCATCCACCTTCTTTTGCTTGTGCCTCGTATTTGCTCCAAATTCAGTTGCCTGTGGCTTGTTTAAATGAGTGGAGAATAGCCTTTTCCCGTTGCCGTCCCAATAGCCAAGCGCCGACATTGCAGGTATGTACTCCTGAAGGTTTAAGAGATATTTATCGTAGTCAGAAAGCTCTACCCCTGCGTATTTTAAGAGAATTGAAGCCAAGTAGTTGACTGAAACCGTATTATACTCTCCTGTAAGCCCTCCGTCATGCATTCCATCATACTCAGGAATGTCGTAATTAGCCCAGATAAAATAAGGAACTACGAATTTTGAGAGTCTCTTGTCGTTGTCATTTTTATAGAGGCTGTGCTCGTTTAGCTGCTTTGTTGCATCATCCGAAAATGAAGGCTGGTGGTCACCGTAAAAAAGTATAATTACAGGCTCATCCACCTTCTTAAAATACCCTATAAGGTCTTTTAGAGCTTCATCACTTGTCCTCATAAGGGAAACATAGTTATCAAGAGCCTGAACCGCCTTGAAGTTGGTTATCTTGACAGGCTCGTCAAAATGCACCTTGTTATTCGAAAAGCCTCCATGGTTTTGCATGGTTACATTGAAGAAAAACTGTGGCTGATCCTTGTTAGCTTTTTTATTTTTTTCATACATTTCAATCAGGTCTTTGTAGTCATTCTTATCGGTAATTAGCCCTCTAAGAGAAGTTCCTTGCCCTTAAATTCCTCATAGAATACAGCATCTTCAAAGCCTATATACTGGTACACACTCCTCCTGTTATATCCTGATGAATAATAAGGGTGGAAGGCAATTGTCTTGTAAGGCTTTTTCTGATTTTTAAGAACCTCTACCACCGATGGTACGTTCTGCTTAAGATACTGGGTATAAGGCACTGAGCCTGTCGGCATATATGCCATCGAACTTCTTGTGAGGAATTCAAATTCAGTATTGGCTGTAGGCCCTCCCGTTACACTCATATTTACATAGCCTTTGATAGTATTTTCCTTGAGGCTCTTTATATAAGGCATAACAGGCTTATCTGTCTTAATGTCCGCAAGAACCGAAAGGTCTGCAAAGGTTTCATTTTGAATGACTAAGATGGTAGGATAGCGTACTCCGTCCTTATAATCTTTCATTATATTATCAGGTGAATCAAGCACCTCTTTTACAGCTTCCCTAGCCACCTTAGGACTGTAGCCCTCGACTTTTACACCGCTTGTTGCGTGCATATTGCTGAAAAAATATGCCAAATAGCCTTCATCATTTACATTTTCATTATAGTTCCAGGAAAGGCCGAAAATATAGTTGTAGAGAAGTCCATCCTGAAAAGACCAAATGCAAGCCACAGATAGGCAGCCGATTGCTATAAGTGTAGTTATTATTCTTCTTACAGTCCCAATTTTATTCTTCTTAAGCCGTGGAATGAGCAGCAGTATGATGAAAAAAGTTACAAATATACCTACTGCAACAAAGAAAGGCATATCAGGATGCAGCTTGTACCTGCCTGCGACTTCCATCGCAGTTCCTATAACTGTAAGGTCGCCAAACATAATGTAGTTTCCCCTAAACTGAAGCACAGTGTAGTTGGCAACTCCCACCAGATAGGCCAGGATGATGCAGATAAAGGCAGGTATCTTAATTCCTCTAAATACCGCATATAAAAAGGTATAGAGGATAACCCAGTACATTATGTTAAAGAACATCATTTTTACGATGACATTCGGAGGGGTTCCCATCTGCATTTCAACCAGATAAAAGCCCATAACTCCCGTAAGTCCTGCCATAAACCACTTGATAAACCAAGGATGCTTGTAAGCCCCTCCTGACCTCAGCCATATTATTAGCTTTTCCCAGATTGCACCAAAGGTAACCAAAAGTACTATACCTATGAATTTAAGGTAGGCTGTTCCGTCATTGTTTATTATGAACTTATTTACAAGGCCGTAAATATCTTTATGCTCATGTCTTAAAATTCCGCCTGCCACTCCAAGAGAAATAAGTATAATTACCTGGGTGAGGATAGAATTCTCTCCTCTTTTAACAAGCTTATTCTCCTTTGGTGCACCTGCAAAACGAAAGGAGGCGTATATACATAAAAATACAGGAATTAAAATAAGAACCATTCCCCATATTAAATTATCAAAATCATCTGTATAAAACAGCTTCTCAAAGTCCTTGCCGTTTTTGTTAAACTGTGTGAGACCCGCGTCAAAGCAGAAAACACCTACAACAAACAGAGAAAGCATAAGGGCAAGTATAACCTGCCCAATATGCCTTTTTAAGTACCCTAACATGGATTCGTCAGGGTTATATTTTTTGTATATCCTATAAATCTTTTTAATAATTTTCATTTACTTGCATAACTCCACTATTGCATCTGCAAATACTTTCGCACTCTTAATTATCATGTCAACCACCATGAACTCGTCTGCACCATGCATATGGTTGTCAATTTCAGGATCCTCACAGCCAAAAGCTACTCCATTTTCAACATGGTGTACATAGGTACCTCCACCTATAGCTATAGGCTTGGCATTTGTAACGCCAAAGCCCTTCTCATAGCATTTAAGCAGGGTCTTTACAAGCTCTGAATCACCGTCTACTACATGAGGCTCAAACATAGGCTTTTCAGGTATGGTAAAGCCCTGTTCACGGATTTTTCTCTCCATTACCTTGCCTGTATTCTCATCGTTAGCTACTATGCTTGCACGGCAGTCATAAGCACCCTTAAAATGTGTTTCAGTGATTTCAAGGATGTCAAAGCTGACTGTGGTCTCGCCTGAGACATCATCCTTAAGGTCAACACCCATTGTTCTACCATTGTAGTCACCATAAGGAAAAATATTGTTAAGCGCTTTCACATAGTTATTTACAGGGGCATCAGCAAGAGGGAACTTAGACAAAAGTGTAACAAGTCCCTGGATGGCGTTCTTACCCATATGTGGTAGGGAAGCGTGTGCATTCACACCTATAGCCTTGATATTAAGGTTATCCCCGTCTTCCTCAAATACAAACTTAAGTCCGGTTTCTTCCTCAAATTTCTTGGTTATCTCCTTAACATCTGCCTCTTTAAGCCCCTTTACTACTGCTGTAGCCTTGCCTGGAACCACATTTATCTTGATACCGCCCTTTAAGGACACAAGACTTGGAGTCTTGTCAGTCTTTTCGTATTCGGCGGTAAACTCATTGCTGATTCCGCCCTTTTCTATATTGATAAGAGGCCAGGACGCATCAGGAGTAATTGTCATAGGTGCGGCCTTTTCTTTGGTGTAGTAGTATTCTACATCACTGCTGCCACATTCCTCGTCTGAACCAAGGATGAGGCGGACATTGTGTTTAAGTGGTATATTTAGCTCTTTGACTGCTCTAATTGCATAGAGGGCTGCAACTGCAGGTCCCTTGTCATCACAGCTTCCCCTTCCGTAGAGGAGTCCGTCCTTAATAACAGGGTTGTAAGGCTCTGTAACTGTCCAGTCATCTCCCGCAGGTACTACATCCAGTGCGCCAAGATATCAAGTCTGGTAGGTAAATCATAAGAGTCAGCTGTAATTACTCTGTTGTCATAGTTATTTACCTTAAAGCCATAGCCCGTGAGGAGCTTACTTGCGGCCTCAAGAGCCTTATATGGGCCTTCACCGTAAGGCATACCAGGCTTTTCTTCTCCTTTTTCACTGTTAATCCTTATGAGGTCCATAAGGTCGTTTAACATCTCTTCCTTATGACTCTCAATGTAGTCACTTATTTCTTTTTCGTAAGCCATCTTTATACCTCCGTATTTACAATTATTCTTCACCCGATAGGAAAATTTCTTACTGAGAATTATACCATTACATTATCATATTTCAAGTAAAAAGTATAATACTAAGCATTGAATACGCCCATGATAGCAGGTATTAGCTGCTTTTTTCTAGATACTATTCCCTTTAGGGTAGCCGCATCCTTATAGACTTTCACATCAAAGGCCTTTTCTACAATTCTTTCACTTCCGTCACCAAAGCAAAGAAGTTTTGTGGATTCCTCGACTATGTTAGTAAGCATAAAGAATACCATTGACATACCGTTTTTACCACATTCACTCTGCAATATAGGCCTTATTTTCTCTTCAGCATTGGCAAGTGATTTTGAATCCATGGAATTAATCTGTCCCACACCAAAGGCAGTCTCACCAGCCATGAATTTCTTAAAATCCTGATAGAATATCTCCTCTGGAGCTTTTTCTGAGAGGTTGCTGCCCGCCATGAACATGTCATTAGCAAAGTCCTCTATGATTATGCCTGCAATTCCCGCAAGCACTGTCACAGCCTCCTGGTCAAACTTTGTACAGGTAGGTGAGCGGAACATAAGGGTATCGGAGATAATTGCAGCAAGGAGAAGCCCTGCTATCTTCTTAGGTATCTCTATTCCTCTTTCATTATACATCTGATATATAATGGTTGCAGTACAGCCTACAGGCTGATTTCTAAACATAACCGGTCCCATGGTCTCAAGAGAGCCTATTCTATGGTGGTCAATTATTTCAAGGATTTCTGCCTCTTCTATGTTGTCAACTGTCTGAGTACGCTCGTTGTGGTCAACAAGGATGAGCTGCTTTTTCCTTACATTGATGAGGTTTCTTCTGGAAATTGTGCCAAGACAGCGTCCGTCTGCATCTATTACAGGGAAGTCACGGTAGCGGTACTTACCCATGGTTTCCTTGATTGCGTCTGTAAAATCATTCGAATGGAAGGTTACTATCCCCTCACATTTCATAAGATACCTTACAGGTATGCTATGGCTGATAAAAGTAGCTATGGTATAGGTATCCATAGGGCTTTCTATGATGACACAGCTCTTCTTCTTCGCCGCTAGTATAACATCTTCATCTGCTGTGTGTCCGCCACTTATCACTATACAGCTGGCATCCGCCTTGATTGCAGCAAGCTGGGTATCCTTCCTATTGCCCAGTACAACCAAATCATCTGCTGCCATATTGGATGCAAGGAGTTTGGGATCATCAGTACCAATTATAACCCTGCCCTTTATGAAGTATCCATGCTCATTACCAAGCGCAAGCCTTCCATTTAGTGTATCCGCCATTCTCTTGTACTGAGTTCTAGCCTTTGAAAGTATGGTATCATCAGCATTTCCCATAAAATACTTCGCAATATCACCTATAGCTATTATGCCTTCAAGTCGTCCCTCGCTGTCAGTAATAGGTAAAGAAGCTGCCTTAGCCTCTTTCATAAGCTCCCAGGCCTCATTGATGGTAAGGCTTGAGTCAGCAAAAGGAGTCTTGTGAATCTCCATATCCCTTACCTGAGTCCCAGCATCAGGCATGTAGCCGGGCGGCTCTATCCCAAGCCTTTAGGACATACTCTGTCTCCTCATTTATCTGACCTGCCCTCTTTGGAACATATTTAATTCCGCTTGAAGTAAGATTCTTTAGCTCCGCATAAGATATGGCAGAACAAATTGAATCAGTATCGGGATTCTTATGGCCTATTACATAAACTATCTTTTCTTCTTTCATATTCTCCTAACTTAGCTGCGCAAGCGTTGAAAGTCCCATCATTACGATGCAGGCAGCTATAAAAAATGCCATTCCAAAGTTCCCATATACAAGGCCTTTTTCTTCTCTCCTTGTAAATGGTGCGCCGTTTACATCAAGTCTCATGTTCTTTCTTCCGATAATGAGTAAAACAAGTCCTACAAAGAAAATGATAATAATAGCAAATGAATATACAGTAGACATTATAATCCCAGGGGTTAAGGCCTGAGAAATAAGTTCAGGATTGCCACTCTGAAGCTTACTTATCACATCCTCGGTGAAGTTCTTAGACACAAGCACTGCAACAACCGAACCCATGAAGTTTATAATCATGTGAAAAGCTATTGAATATCCAATCTTTCTGCTCTTTATGTAAATATAAGCAAAGATTAGACCTATACCAAAGGCATAGAAGAACTGGAAAAGGTTCATGTGAAAAAGTCCAAACATAAGCGCAGAAAGCATCATTGCATTTCTTTCACCGTACTTCACAGTCTTGTCGATAAGTATCTTTCTAAATACTATTTCCTCCATTATAGGGCCAACAATAACAACAAAGATAATTGTGCCTGTAAGGTCAGCATTTGTAATTAGATTAGCAAGATTATTAGTTGAAGTCTTGCCAAAAAAGCCTCCGATTACCTCAGAAAGTCCCGTTCCTAAGATATTCCCAAGATACATGATGGTAATACACATACAGAAGCACTTTAACAAAGTTGGAAAACCTAAGCCCTCCTTTTCCCTATTGTCATTAGGGAGCTTTTTGATAACGATTAAAAGGACCGGAAAGGCAATAAAGTACAGCGGGAAAAATGATACAATATAAGTCATAATTGCAGGTATCGGTCCATCGCCTGTGTGCAGCATCCTAATCAAGGCTACTCCTATTTCCTGGGCTATTAACGATACTATAACAAAGGCAAAAAATCCCCATCCTAAGATGCCAAAGGTCTTCTTTGCGAGTATCTTATTTAAAAGACCCTCTTCTTTTTTAGCCTCATTTTCAATCTCTTCCATTTTCTCAGCCAAACCTTCAAGTCTTGCGGTTACATTCTCAAGTTTCTCAGCAGCCTCCTCAAGCTGCTCTACCTTTTCAATATTTTCGTTCTCGTTGTTCAATTTAAGTCCTCTCTTTCATAGTAATATTATGACTATATTTTATACCATATAACTCCTGTAAAAATCAATCTAAACAGGCTTTTTTACAACATTTGTAATCAAATCTTAAGAATGTTGTAATTATATATTTAATACTTCTTAGCCTCATTAGTGCTTTGTCGTCTGGTTTGAGAGATACTCTTTCAGCGCCTCTTCCCAGGATTTAATCTTAAAATCCGTTTCACTATGCAGCTTTTCATTGGAAAGCACAGAAAAATGTGGGCGTTTGGCCTTTGTAGGATATTCACCCGTAGTTATAGGCACTACCTCCACCTCTTCTCTTCCTATGAGTCTCATTATCTCCTTGGCAAACTCATACCAGCTTGTGCTTCCGTCACAAACTCCATGCCAGATTCCGTATTTATCAGTCTGAATGAGATATACTATAAATCTTGCAAGCTCCGCTGCAGAGGTAGGAGAGCCCATCTGGTCAGAAACCACACGAAGAGTTTTATTTTTTTCTGACAGTGAAATCATAGTCCTTACAAAGTTTTTTCCCTCTCCGAAGAGCCAGGCAGTTCTTATAATAAAATACTTCTCAAGGTTTTCGCACACTGCTTTCTCGCCAAGAGCCTTAGTTCTTCCGTAGGCACTTACTGGATTTGGCTTGTCACCCTCTGTATAAGGCCTTGTACCACAGCCGTCAAATACATAGTCCGTTGAAATGTGTACCAAGGCGGCATCTATTTCCTTTGCCACAAGGGCGAGGTTTTTCACTCCTGTTTCATTCACAGCCCTTGCCTCCTCCTCGCGGTCTTCGCAGTCATCCACGGCAGTATAGGCCACGCAGTTGATAACAACGTCCGGCAAGAAACCAAAAAGAGCTGCCTTAACCGTATAATAATCTCTTATATCAAGAGTTGTAATCTCCGCTCTTTCATCTAAAAGACCATCATCTTTCATTAGGTTGTACAGGGAATTCCAAGAGGCATCATTAGATACCGTGAGCATAAGCCTAAAGTCAAATCTCTGTTTTTTTCCTAACAATTCTCTTATAACAGCAATACCCAGCTGTCCTTTTGCACCGGTTACAAGTATTCTCATTTTTTACCTGCCAAATTTTTCTTCACGGTTGTTATACACCTCTGAGTAGTATTTTTCATAGTCTCCACTCATTATGTCTTCCATCCACTTTGCATTGTCTAAATACCATTTTATGGTGTATTCAATACCCTTTTCAAATGGAGTAAGTGGCTTCCAGCCAAGCTCCTTTCCTATCTTCTTTGGGTCTATGGCGTATCTTAGGTCATGCCCCGGTCTGTCTGTTACGTATTTAATGAGGCTCTCAGGCTTACCCGTAGCCTTTAAGATGGCCTTAACCACCTCTATATTCTTCTTCTCGTTATGCCCGCCTACATTATATACTTCGCCAACCTTGCCCTTTCAAGTATCAGGTCAATGGCTATACAATGGTCTTCTACATAGAGCCAGTCCCTAACATTGATACCCTCACCATATACAGGTAGTTCCTTATCGTGCTTAGCATTGTATATCATAAGAGGAATCAGTTTCTCAGGAAACTGGTAAGCGCCGTAGTTGTTGGAGCATCTTGATATGGTCACAGGCAGTCCATAGGTTCTGTGGTAAGCGAGGGCTATCATATCAGCAGATGCCTTTGAGGATGAATAAGGACTCGATGGATTAAGAGGGGTATCCTCAGTAAAGAATAAGTCCTCTCTCTCAAGAGGAAGGTCTCCATAAACCTCATCTGTAGATACCTGATGAAAACGCTTGATGCCGTACTTTCTGCAGGCATCAAGGAGGACTCCCACCCCTGTAATATTGGTTCTTAAGAACTCATCAGGAAAGAGAACTGAGCGGTCTACATGGCTTTCTGCGGCGAAGTTTACCACCTGGTCAGGCTTTTCTTCTTCAAACAGCTTGTAAATAAAGTCCCTATCAGCAATGTCACCCTTTATAAACCTAAGCTTTGGATTCTTAAGAGCTTCTTCAAGGTTTGAAAGATTGCCCGCATAGGTTAGCTTATCCAAGCAAATATACTCATTTTCAGGATGTTTTTTAAGTACATAATATAAAAAATTACTTCCTATAAAGCCTGCCCCACCTGTTACTATTATTTTCATTTTTCACCTTTCTTTCTACTTTGGTAGTATATATCTCAATATAACCGTTCAAATTTCTTACTCAGAGCATCTATGTTTTATAGAAAAATCGGTAGGAGCTTCTATAAAATGTAAAAACAGCTTTCATCCACTTCCTCAAATCTTGGCGCAATTTCATCCTTATCAGATACTATAACCTCATCTATTCCAAGGCCTTCAAGCCTCCAGTCCACAGCTATCCTTTCATCGTTGTAGATGATGGCTCCCTCGGACTCTTTGTTATAATAATTATCAGTTTTATAAGCAAATTCTACATTGTCAGTAAGCGTCAAAAATCCATGAGCAAAACCTCTTGGTATAAAAAGCTCTCTTTTATTTTCTTCACTAAGCTCTACCCCAAACCACTTAAGAAAGGTAGGAGAATTCTTCCTAAGGTCCACAGCCACATCATAAACCCTGCCTCTTAGCACCCTTACAAGCTTAGCCTGAGCATATTCTCCCTTTTGGAAATGCAGTCCTCTAAGAGTGCCCTTTTTCTCTGAAAATGAATGATTATCCTGTACAAACTCGCAGTCAATCCCGATTTCCTCAAATTTCCTCTTTGACCAGCTCTCCATAAACCAACCTCTATGGTCTCCAAAAACCTCGGGCTCCACCACAAAAAGCCCATCAATTCCTGTTTCTATCCTTTTCATCAAATAAGTTCTCCTGTTAAATTGTTATTTAGCCGACATACTTTTTGATTTCTTCAATGTAAAGCTCCCCTATCTCACTCATATTCATATGAGCCCTCTTGATATATCCAATATCCATAGTCACCTCTTTGGCAAGCTTAACCGCAATATAATCACTGCCATTTAGCTCCTCACAGATGATACCTGAACATAGAGTAAAGGCATTTAGCCCCACCATAAGGTTCAAATTGGTAGCCCTGTCATTTGACTTAATAGTCTTCTTAAAATCGTAGGTACTAAGTATTTCCTCCGCAAAATAAAACGAATTGTTATCTCCCTGCTCAAACGAAAGGCAAGGATAGTCCTGAAGTTCCTCAAGATCTATGACCTTCTTCCCTGCCAGTGGATGATTCTTCCAAAGATAGGCGTAACCCTCACAGGTGAAAAGATGAACGAACTCAAGCTGATTATCCTTAAATATCTTGTTTAACACCTTTTCATTAAAATCATTGGTATAAAGTATACCTATTTCACTCTTTCCTGTAACCACATCGTGGATGACATCGTGGGTTCTTGCCTCTCTTATGGCGAACTCATACTTATCCATATCAAAGCCCTTTACCATTTCTACAAGGCTTTTACGGCAAATGAATAATGCTGGGCGGATACTCCGAATTTCTTCTTTATCTGTCCTGCCTCTATGTATTTGTCCTCTAAGAGTTCCACCTGATTGATAATCTGTCTGGCATAGCCTAGGAACTCTTCGCCCTCGGCAGTGATTACCACTCCCTTGGTGGTTCTTTCAAATATAGAGATATGCACATCATTCTCAAGCTCCCTAATAGCCATTGAGAGGCTGGGCTGGCTTACAAAGAGCTGTTTTGCAGCTACATTCATAGAGCCTGTCTTGGCTACTTCTATCACATATCTTAACTGCTGTAAAGTCATAGGTTGCTCCCTCTCGTGTATGTTATCTTTTCACTTAATGTCATTAACTTTTCTTAAATACATAATTCTCTATGCCCGCTATATTTTTTAATTATAACATAGTTCACCAAGTTTTAAAACCATAAAACCAGTTCTATAATTGTCTTTTTTGTAGTTCAAAAAATTACAATCAATCGTCTGTTCCCAAAATTTGATAAAATCTGCTCTTGTTGTTATAAAACACGTGAAATATGCTTAAAAAAAGCACAGCCCTGTGCCGCTTTCCAAACGTTAGATACTAAGTCCAACTTTGGTCGCAGCAAAAGGCTATGCCTTATTTACATATCAACTTTACTTACCCAGACATTTCTCACAGGTTCCTACAAGCATGGTCTTTGAGACATCAAGCTCCACCTTAAGGTCTTTGCGAAGCCTCTCCATAAAGTCATCCACAAAGTCATGATCAAGATGAAATATTTTCCCGCAGGAATTGCACTGCAAATGAAGATGGGCATTACATTCCTTGTGCTCTCCCGAATACTGGTAAAATGCAGACTCACTGTCATTTCCCTTGAAAACCAGTATATCACCACTTTCCACCAGTTTATCGAGATTTCTGTATATGGTCGAGCGGTTGATACTTATACCCTCTTCCTTAAGTCCGTCAAGAATCTCAGCAACTGTAAGTCTATGCTCATTATGAGCTTTCAGATACATGATTACTTCATTTTTCCCCTTGGAATTGTACTCCTTTGCCATTATCCCTCCAAAATCTATGCCATATACAGAAGTTTACTGTCATCATCAGATTTTGTCAAGACAGGCAGGGCTTTCGATATTAAGACTCATATTTCCAATCTGTAAGCACATTCTGTAAGTTTCTCACATAAGCATCAATATCGGCACCCATTACAAGTTCACCGATGATGTTTCCGTTCTTGTCTACGAAGATTGTGGATGGAACTGCGTAGAATCTCCTTGCAAAGCTGCCAAGCGAATCACTGAGTGTTAGGTTGGTATACTTTACTCCTGTCTGCTTTTCAATATAATTAGCATTGTCAACTCCGTCCTTCATTCCTTCAGGAACGTCAGCTATAACTCCAATAAGATTGGCATTCTCAGGAAGGCTTTCATATATCTTCTGAAGTTCAGGCATTTCATTGATACAAGGACCGCAAAAGGTTCCCCATACATTTACCATGGTTATGTCTTTGTCAGCAAAGATTTTCTCGGTTACCTTGTTTCCCTTGGTATCCGTTGTTTCAAATGCAGGGAATTTCTCTGTGCCCTCCTCTGTGCCTGCTGAAGAAGTGCTTCCTTCTTTTGCAGAAGAAGCAGCTGATGATGAGCCACTGTTAGATGATGATGTCTTGCTGTCAGCAGATGATGAGCCACTGTTAGATGATGATGTCTTGCTGTCAGCAGATGATGAGCCACTGTTAGATGATGATGTCTTACTTTCACCTGCCGCAGCACTTCCTGATGTGGAAGCTGAGCCACTCTTTGTAGCAGAAGAGCTGCCACCATTTCCCTGGCAAGCTGAAATCACTAATGATGTCGCTAATATAAGTCCTAATAATTTTCTTTTCATATTTCCTCCGTAATTATGGTCATTGTATCGTTTACAAATGACAAAATATTTTATGAGATTATATTGTACTCAATTTTACCTAGTTTGTCTATAGGTAAAATTACACATTTTTGGAGTCAACATGGACAATTCTATGTGGATAACTGAATTCAATTCCATTTTCCTTAAATGATTCTCTTATATTTTCCATCAAATCAAAATAAACATCCAAGTAAACAGGGGTTTCACACCAGACCCTTACTGCATAGGTTATGTCACTTGCATTGAATCTTAAAAGCCTTATTACAGGAATATAGGTTTCTTCTTTTGATATCCTCTCATCCTTATCCACCACAGCTTTTATTGCTGCTATAACATCTTTGGTAGAAGCATTATAGTCAGCAGAAATCTCAATGTCCACCCTTCTTCTGTTTTCTCCTGTGTAATTAGAGATTCTTTGAGAAGCCACATCTGAATTAGGTATGAGCTCCACCTTGTTGTCAACTGTGCGAATCCTTGTACGCATAAGGGTTATACTTGTTACTATACCGGCCACTCCGGAAACCTCTATATAGTCACCTATTACAAAGGGCTTGGTTATAAGGAGCATAATACCTGAGAACATATTGGTAAGAATACTCTGAAGCGATAGCGAAAAGGCAAGAGATACCACTCCCAATAGGGTTACAAGGGAGGAAGTATTTATCCCCAGCGCCTGTGCTGCCATAATTATTCCGATGATGTCGATTATAATTCTTGCAACTTGCTTGAAGAATCCCTTCATACCATTTTCTAACTTAGAGGTAAGAAAGACTTTGTCTAAAACCTTAAGCACAATGGTTACTACTATTTTACAAACTATGAGGATTATTACAGGCTTAGCGATATAAAGCATTGCCTGTTCAAAGCTCGTATTAAATATCTTTTCAAACGCATCCATTTATTCACCTTATTCCTTTTTTTCCGTGTCTGTTTTTTCTACAACTGTACTTTCTTCTGTGTTTTCTTTAGCTTCATTTTTCTTCTCTTTTAAGTTAATAAGCCTTTCAAACCATACCTTTGCCAGAGCCCCTGAAGGGACTGCAACTATCATTCCTAAAAGTCCTCCAACATTGGCTCCTACAGTAAGAGAAATGATTACTATCATTGGATGAATATTTACACTCGAGCTTAAAAGCTTCGGATAGATGAGATTACCATCTATCGTCTGTATAATGAGTAGAGCAATTGCGGCTATAATCATGCTCTTATAATCACCTGTGGCTATACCTACAACGACTATGGAAGCGTAGCCAACTATAGGCCCCATATAAGGAATAAGGCTACCTATCCCAATGAGAAGTCCAATCACAATAGCATATTGTATACCGATTATTGAAAGCACAATACTTACCACAACGCCAAGCATAAAAGCATCTATTGCCTGTCCTCTGATATATCCAGAGAACACTCTATCTGCATCGGTTATCAGAGTATCTATAGTCGATTTTACCCTCTTAGGTAGAATTACTGTAAGTACCCTGCCCCAGTATATTTTAAGCTTTGGCATATCAAGCAGGAAGTAAATACTGAAGATAAGGGCAAAAAATCCTGTTGCAACTCCGTCTTTTAAGTTGCTTGCAATATTGCCAACCTGACTGGATAAGTTAAAAAGATACTTTCCTATATTGTTCATAAAAGTATCAACACTTGATTTTATCTCAGCTGAATTTATATTCATCTTGTCAAGTCTATCCATAAGCTCCCAGTACAGCGAATTTATAGAGTTTACATAGGTCTTAATACCTTCAATTATGTCCTCTGAATTAGCCGCCCTTGCCTGTTTGGTAATAATTGAAACAAGTAGTGAAACCAACAAAAACAAGCCAATCAGAATAACGACTCCCTGGAGAGCTACCGCAAGACCTCTAACGCTTTTCTTCTTTTTAAGAGGTTTTATCTTCTGAAGCAGGCTTTCTATCTTCTCAAGCATAGGAAACAATAGGTAGGCTATGACAAAGCCTATGATTACGGGCTTAAGAATTGCTCCTACCCACGATACAACCTGCCCCACAGTCTTTGCAAGGGTAGGAAGCTGGTCCGTAACCCTGCTTAATAGAAAGATAACTACGCAGGTAAAAATCACATACATTGAGATTTCTAAATACTTTTTATTAACCTTATCCTTGTAAAAATTCATATATCAACCTTTCTATAGCTAAACACAAATTCATCACTGTTTCCAGCGTGTCACTAAATATTTTTCTACAGTGTTTAACAATTAAGCTGCTGCCCATAACACAATTCCCTCTCTGTTTACATTTTTATAAAACGGCAAAGTGTCAGCCCATTTTATAAATTCATGTACATTTACATCAATGACAGAAAACACTTTATCATATTTCAAATTCATGTCAACGATAAAATCCGATAATTTATCTTCAGTAAATTTATCCAGCTCATTTTTTTACTATAACCATTATATCTACATCAGAATCCTTATCATTTGTCCCTCTTGCAACTGAACCATATAGTATTACTTTTTCAATATTACTATTTATTATTTCAACTATACCATTTGATAATTCCTCTAAAATTTCACCATTCATAACAGCCTCTCCTTTAGCTTTAATACAGATTCCTCACCTTATAATCTCTTTCAGCCTCACGCCTCTGGTCTTTTTTCTGTATGTCCTGACGCTTGTCATAATTCTTCTTACCTCTTGCAAGACCTATCTCTACCTTTACAAGACTCCCCTTAAGGTAAACCTTAATAGGCACCAGGGTGTAGCCTGCAGTCTTTACCTTTCCCACAAGCTTATTTATCTCAGCCCTGTGCATAAGGAGCTTCCTAGTTCTAAGGGGATCTTTGTTGAAAATATTCCCCTTCTCATAAGGGCTGATGTGCATACCTATAATGATAACCTCGCCATTTTTGTCTATCTGTACGTATGATTCCTTGATGCTGACCTTGCCCATTCTAACTGACTTAACTTCAGTACCTGCAAGGGTAATTCCGGTTTCGTACCTCTCTTCTATGAAATAATCAAAACTAGCCTTTTTGTTTTGTGCCACTACTTTATAATTGTCCTTAGACATCCTTCTCTCCTTCTACTATCCTAAAATCTATGGTTCTCATCTGCTTGCTTGCCTCTACTACCCGAACTCTTACCTGCTGACCCAAGCTAAACTTCTTTTTAGTATGTTCCCCTACAATTTCCATTCTTCAGCATTAAATTCATAGTAATCCCCTCTTATACTGCTGATTTTAACCATGCCCTCAACAGTGTTTGGAAGTTCTACATATATACCCCAGCTTGTAACCCCTGAGATTACGCCATCGAATTCTTCGCCTATTTTATGGGACATAAACTCAGCAGCCTTCATCTTATCCGCTTCTCTCTCTGCCTCATCAGCCCTTCTCTCCATCATACTTGAGCGAAGCGCTATATCGTAAAGAACCGCCTTATAATGCGTTGCCCTCTTGTCTGTAAGCCTGCCGTTTAAGTTCTCCTTTATTATCCTGTGTATCTGTAAATCAGGATATCTCCTTATAGGAGAGGTAAAATGGCAATAATACTTAGCGGCAAGTCCAAAATGCCCATCACAGGAGGTCGTGTACTTAGCCCTCTTTAAACTTCTTAGTGTCATCCTGTTAATAAGCATCTCTTCAGGAGTCCCCTCTATCTTACTTAAAAGCTTCTGAATATCCTTTGGGTGAATTTCCGTCTTTGACTTTTTCTTTCCACCCTTCCCTATATTATACCCAAAATTATTAATAAATATACTTAATTCTCTAATTTTTTCTTCATCCGGATTCTCATGAGTTCTGTACACAAAAGGAAGTTCCTGCCAGAAGCTGTCTTCCGCCACAGTTTCATTGGCAATAAGCATAAAATCCTCAATCAGCCTGGTAGCCTCATTCCTATCGTATGCCCTTATATCTACAACTCTTCCATTGTCATCAACCTCTACCTTAGCCTCAGGAAAGTCAAAGTCAATCGAGCCTCTCTCATGCCTGCATTTTCTGAGGATTAGCGCCAGTTCCTCTGCATTTATCAGCATTTCGTACACATCTTCATACTTTTCTTTAATTCATTAAGTCTCCCGCCCTCACCTGTAATAAGCACATTTACATCAGAATAATTCATCCTATGTGCAGTCCTAATAACTGTTTCTGCTATTTCGTGGGAGATTACTTCTCCCTTCTCATTTATATCCATAAGACAGGAAAGCGTCAGTCTGTCCACATTTTCATTTAGGGAACAGATGCCGTTTGAAAGCTCCTTAGGAAGCATAGGTATTACCTTATTTACAAGGTATGCACTTGTACCACGCTTAATGGCTTCCTTATCAAGGGCTGAGCCCTCCTTCACATAATTGGTAACATCAGCAATATGCACTCCCAAATGGTAGATAACCTCTCCGCCTGCCTTAACTTCCTTAGTCACAGACACAGCATCATCAAGGTCTTTTGCATCCTCGCCGTCTATGGTAACTATCTTCATTTCTCTAAGGTCAAGCCTGTTCTTAACAGAAGTCTTAATGACCTTCGTAGGAACCTTCTTTACTTCTTCAAGCACTTCCTTCGGAAATTCATCCTCTATGCCGTAAGCCTTGGCAATAGAGAGAATGTCAACACCCTTATCATTTTCAAAGCCAAGAATCTCTATTATCTTACCCTCAGGGCTATGCTTAGCGTCGCCGTAGCTTGTAAGCTCTGCAACCACCTTTACACCCTTAGGCACATCTTTGCAGGCATTCTTGGGTATGTAAATATCAGAAGTAATCTTAGTGTTGTCGGGCACTACAAAGCCGAAATTTTTGCTTTTTTCAAATGTGCCTACAACTGTAGTAAAAGCTCGCTCAATTACCTTAACAACCTTGCCTTCTCTACTCTTTCCCCTGCTTTTGGCTAAAAGTTTAACAGTAACAGTATCCCCCTCAAAGGCATTGCCGACTTCTGAGGCAGGAATGAACACATCTTCCTCATCCTCCGCAGTTCTAAGAAAGGCAAAGCCCTTCGCAGTAGACATAAATGTTCCTGTGACGAGGTCGGCATCAGGCTTTGTGTAGCATCCCTCACCATTTTCTACAAGCTTTCCCTCTTTTATTATGTCATTTAGTATAAGCTGCAAATCCCCCTCTTTCAGCCTTAGGCACCTGAAACAAGGATGCAATATCCCTAAACTTCATAGGGACATAGTCTTTCCTCTCAAAGAACTGTAGAAGAAGTTCTCTTCTCTCCCTCATCTTCTTAGTATATTCTTTAGCCACCTCTATCACCCCTTGTCTATCTAATATAATTATAGCGAAAAAAAGAAAAACTGCTACAAAGTGTGTAGGCAGGATAAGACCTGAAACAACATACTATGCAACAGTTAAAATTTTCTTGTTCTACTTATTACCACTTCATGTTAAGTACAAATGAAAGCACTATAAAGCCGAGGGCAACAACTGTAGTAGCCTTGTTAAGATTACCTTCCATTGAACGGCCCTTATTCTTGCCCCAGTAGGTATCAGCCATACCGCCGATGCTTCCAAGTCCCTGCTGCTTTCCTTCCTGTAAAAGTACTATAGCCGCAAGTGCAATGCATAAAATGCAATAAATAACTGTAACAACAATCCTTAATGTAGACATAACCATCTCTCCCTTTCAAAACATATCTTTCAGCATTCTACCACAATTTCAGATAGAATTCAAGACTAAGTGAAATTAAAAATTTCTGCTGACAATTATTTACTTAGGTCAAAACAGAATTAACACATTCTAGCGCCATTCATCAATTATTTCCCCATTTTGAGCAAATAACTGACCTTGTGATAAATAAGCACAGTTATCACCGAAACAATACTGAATTTAATGATATTGAATGGAGCTACTATGATGAGACAAAAGACAAACACACTGTTAACCGCAGGGTTTACTGCTGTTCCGGCTGCTATAATCTTGTCTATTCCTCCAAAGGCAGCTCCATAAAAAGGAAGAAGCACAAAGGCATTTACAAGACAGCCTATTACAGTTGTAGTAATTACTCCTGCTACAAGCCCCATTATAGCCCTTTTCTTGGTTTCTTAACTAAGTACATAATGGACGCAGGTATCACAAAGGCAGAGCCTACAACGAAATTACCGAATTCTCCCACAAAGGCAGATGATGTGCCATTTATAAATAAATTAAGCAATATCTTTACAAGCTCTATAACAACGCCTGCCACAGGTCCCATCGCAAAGGCACCAATAATCACGGGCACCTCGCTGAGGTCAATCTTGTAAAAGCCTGGCGCAATAAATGGTATAGGAAACTCAAAAAGCATAAGCACAGCAGAGATAGCTGATAACATGGCTACAAGTGCAAGTTTCCTTACCTTAAACGACCCGCCAGCCTCATCTTTCTTTAAGACCCTTTCTGCAACAAATGCCAGTACAAGAAGCAAAGCCACCACAGCCAGGGTAATGACAACCATACCCCAATTTTCAACTGCTGCATCTTTCAAACCGCCTAATAAAATCATTTTTTTCCTCTTTCCCGCATTCTTTAAGGAAAAAAAGCCCTGACCGTTTGGCCAGGGCTGATTATGCTACAAAAACATAGGATAAGTTAATATCCTATTATTTCTTCTTTCATCCAGACTTTACTGTCGGTATCGGAATTGCCGAGGCTCACCGATTCTGCAAATGCTCGCGGACTTTACCGCCGGTCGGGAATTACACCCTGCCCTGAAGAATGCTATATAATTTTTATATGCCTATGTTAGTCCAAACTTATTCCATTGTCAAGAAGATTTTTGAGCTTTTTAAGTTTTTCAAACTTTCTATGTTTTTAGGCTTATCACCTCAAATTTTTACCAAGTTTTCGCTAAGCTTTTTATGGACTCTCCAGTACATAAATTTGGCGTTGCTATTGACACTAAGTTCCTTTGATGTTATGATTATTCTACATAGTTGCGTGATTCATCATGCAAATATCAGACCAAATTTTGTTTTTGCCTTACGGACAGGCGGTCACTTGCCGTAGTGGTTATTCCACATTATTGATAGGGTTTGAAGCCCGGATTTTATAAGTTGATTACTCTACAATCATTATCATCTTGTGAAACGTCAATAAGAGCAGCAACCTGATATTTGCTGGACTACTCTGAATGAAGTTAACGCACTTATTCTATTTTAAAGGAAACTACGTGCAGCTCAAGATGATTGAGCTGCTTTTTTATTTGACGGGAAATTTCTCCGAAATTAACTGTCAAATAAAAATCTCTCCGAGGGATGCACAGCTCGCGGCAGGGGAATTTGCCTTACGGCACCGCTCGCGCGCGAAGTGTGTGCGAGCACACACTTTTTTATTATATAGATATGAGGAAAATGAGATGGACATTAGCAGACAGCAGAGAGCTCCTATTTGTGAGGCTCTTGAAACATTTAAGAAAAAAAGAGTTGTGCCTTTTGACGTACCGGGACATAAAAGAGGACGTGGAAACCCTGAGCTTGTGAGACTTCTTGGCGCACAATGTGTTTCCCTTGATGTAAACAGTATGAAGCCCCTTGACAACCTCTCCAACCCTGTTTCCGTCATTTCAGAGGCTGAAGACCTTATGGCCGAGGCCTTTGGTGCCGCTCATGCCTTTCTTATGGTAGGTGGAACCACTGCTTCAGTACAGGCTATGGTACTTTCTGTCTGCAAGGCAGGCGACAAGATTATTCTCCCAAGAAATGTGCACAAGAGCGTAATCAATGCACTCATTCTCTGTGGCGCGATTCCGGTCTATGTCAAGCCTGAGATTCATCCCGTGATAGGTGTAGCTCTCGGTATGGAAATAGAGGCAGTCAAAGAAACCATAGACAGTAATCCTGATGCGGTAGCTGTACTTGTAAATAATCCAACCTACTACGGTATCTGTTCCGACCTTAAGAGCATTACCGACTATGCCCATGAAAAGGGGCTCAAAGTCCTTGTAGATGAGGCACACGGAACCCAGCTTTATTTCGGTTCTAATCTTCCTATGGCGGGAATGCGTGCAGGTGCTGACATGGCGGCTATTTCTATGCACAAGTCAGGTGGCAGCCTCACACAGAGTTCCATCCTACTAACAGGTAAAAATATGAATGTAGGTCATGTGAGACAGATAATAGGACTTACCCAGACTACCTCTGCTAACTATCTCCTGCTTTCAAGTCTAGACCTTTCAAGAAGAAACCTTGCACTTAGAGGAATGGAAAGCTTTGCAAAGGTTATAACTATGGCAGAGTACGCCAGAAATGAGATAAACAGCATAGGCGGTTACTATGCCTATGGGAAAGAGCTCATAGACGGAAAGAATGTCTATGACTTTGATGTAACCAAGCTTTGTGTGTACACCAAAGATATAGGGCTTACAGGAATTGAGATTTACGATTTACTTCGTGATGAATACGATATACAGATAGAATTCGGCGATATAGGAAATATTATGGCTTATATCTCAATAGGCGACAGGCTTCAGGATATAGAGAGGCTTGTTGGTGCTCTTGAGGATATCAAGAGGCTGTATGCCAGAGAGAAAAGCGGTCTTGCCTTTGTGGATGCAGTCATCCCTAAGGTAGTTTCAAGTCCGCAGTATTCATTTTATGCCGAAAAGGAGTCTGTGCCTATAAAGGAAGCATACGGCAGAGTTGCCGGCGAGTCAGTTATGGCATATCCACCGGGCATTCCTATACTTGCTCCGGGAGAGCTTATTACAAAGGATATTGTTGACCATATACTCTATGCAAAAGAAAAAGGATGCAGCTTACAGGGTACAGCCGATCCTGAGGTTAAGAGGTTGGAAGTGCTGATAAAGTAACTTGAAATATTTTTTACCATTGACACTTGCCACTGAAAGAAAGGAGGAAAGATGTCCGATTATACAAACATCCACGTTTTTGAAGAGTTTACCGACAACGTGAGTATGGATATAGGTGTCGAAAGGCAGCTATACAGCGCCGAAAGCGAATTCCAGAAAATAGAGGTATTTCAGTCACACGAGTTCGGCAGGTTCCTGATGCTTGACGGAGATATAATCTTCTCAGAAGCAGACGAATTTGTGTACAACGAAATGGTTGCCCACGTACCTATGTCAGTACACCCAAACGTAAAGAGGGTGCTTATAATAGGCGGAGGTGACGGAGGTGTAGCCAGAGAGCTGACTGCATATCCCGAGATAGAGCGAATAGAAGTTGTAGAGCCTGACGAGCAAATGGTTGAGGTTTGTAGGGAGTTTTTCCCGGATGCAGTAAAGGGGTTTGATGATGAGAGGGTTCATATAACCCATCAGGACGGACTTCGCTTCCTTAGAGGCAGAAGAGCTGAATATGACCTCATTATAAATGACTCTACAGATCCCTTTGGCCATACTGAAGGACTGTTTACCAAAGAATTCTACGGCAGCTGCTACAAGGCTCTTAAAGATGATGGAATTATGGTTTACCAGCATGGAAGCCCCTTCTTTGATGAAGATGAAGAAGCCTTCAGGGCAATGCACAGAAAGGTGTATACCAGCTTTCCTATAAGCCGTGTATATCAGGCGCATATCCCTACCTGTCCTTCGGGCTACTGGATGTTTGGCTTTGCCAGCAAAAAGTACCACCCTATCACAGACTTTAAGCCTGATGAGTGGAAAAAGAGAAATATCAAAACCTGGTATTATACAAGCAACCTCCATGTAGGCGCATTTATGTTACCTAAATATGTTGAAGATATATTGGAAGAAGAAGAAAATAAAGGAGAAAAATAATGTCAAGATTACTTATTATCGGTTGCGGCGGAGTTGCACAGGTTGCAATCCACAAATGCTGTCAGAACAGCGAAGTTTTTACAGAGATTTGTATAGCAAGTAAAACAAAGTCAAAATGCGATGCTATTAAGGCTCGGCTTGAGGGCAAGACAAAGACCGTTATTACTACTGCAGAGATAGATGCTATGGACGTAGCTAAGACAGTGGAGCTTATAAAGAGCTACAAGCCTGATGCAGTACTCAATGTTGCACTTCCTTATCAGGATCTCGCTATTATGGATGCCTGCCTTCTTGCAAATGTACATTACATCGATACAGCTAACTATGAGCCTGAGGATACAGAAGAGCCTGAGTGGAAGGCTGCTTACGAGAAGCGTTGTAAAGAAAAAGGATTTTCAGCACTTTTTGATTATTCCTATCAGTGGGCTTATGCTGAGAAATACGAAAAAGCAGGACTTACAGCCCTTCTTGGTACAGGTTTTGATCCTGGTGTAACCAGCGTATTTGCTGCTTACGCAAAGAAGCATTATTTTGACAGGATAGATACCATTGATATCCTTGACTGCAACGGTGGTGACCATGGCTATCCATTTGCTACCAACTTCAACCCTGAGATTAACCTTCGTGAAGTATCTGCACCTGGCAGCTACCTTGAAAATGGTAAGTGGGTTGAAATCCCTGCAATGAGCATAAAGCGTGAGTATAACTTTAAAGAAGTTGGCGAAAGGATATGTATCTCCTTCACCACGAGGAACTTGAGGCACTTGGCAGAAATATGCCTGAGGTTAAGCGCATCCGCTTCTTCATGACATTTGGACAGAGCTATCTCACACATATGAACTGCCTTGAGAATGTAGGTATGCTCTCTACAACCCCTATTAACTATGAAGGAAAAGAGATAGTACCTATTCAGTTCCTTAAGGCTCTCCTTCCTGATCCAGCTTCACTTGGTCCTCGTACAAAGGGAAAGACCAATATCGGCTGTATTTTCACGGGAGTTAAGGACGGCAAGGAAAAGAGCATCTACATATACAACATCTGCGACCACGAAGCTTGCTACAAAGAAGTAGGAAGTCAGGCTGTAAGCTATACTACAGGTGTTCCTGCTATGATAGGCTCCATGCTTGTATTAAACGGACTTTGGAGAAAACCTGGTGTATATACCACAGATGAATTTGATCCTGATCCATATATGGAGGCTCTTAATAAGTGGGGACTTCCTTGGCAGGTTGAGGAGAATCCTGTCCTCGTACCATAAGAGGGTTACATCAGACACAGAGAATCAAACCTCTCTGTGTCTTTGAATATAAAGGAGTTTAACTTGATTTCAAATAACTATCAAGAGTTAAAAGAGGCATTTGAAGGGCTTAAAACTCCCTGCTATGTCATAGATGAGGCCAAGATAGAGGAAAACTGTAAGATTCTAAAAGGAATAATGGATGAAACAGGCGCCAAGATTTTGCTTGCACAGAAAGCATTTTCTGGCTTTTATTTCTACCCTCTCATAGGAGAATATCTCGCAGGAGCTACTGCCAGTGGGCTTTTTGAGGCTAGACTTGGTGCCGAGGAAATGAAAAAGGAGAATCATATCTTCTCTCCTGCTTATAAGGACGAGGACATAGAGGAAATTACAAGGATTTGCGACCACATTATTTTTAACTCTGTAAATCAGCTTAAGAAATATGAGAGTTACTGCTTAGACAAGGGTGTCAGCATTGGTATTAGAATAAATCCTGAGTTTTCCACGCAAGAAGGACATGAAATCTACGATCCCTGCGCCAGTGGAAGCAGGCTTGGCATCACCCTAAGTACCCTTGAAAATGCTCTTAAAGAAGATGCTTCACTGCTAGAGAGTGTTGACGGACTTCATTTTCACACCCTTTGTGAACAGGGGGCAGAGCCTTTAAGGGATACTTTGGAGGTTGTGTATAAGAATTTTGGAAAATATCTAAAAAATATGAAATGGCTGAACTTTGGCGGAGGCCATCATATAACAAGGGAGGATTATAACAGGGAACTCCTTATTAAGTGTATAAATAAGGCTAAGTCCATGTTTGATGTGGAAGTCTATCTTGAGCCGGGTGAGGCTGTCGCTCTAAATGCAGGCTATTCTGTAACCACAATACTTGATAAACCACTTCAGGAGACATTACAAATCTGATTCTTGATATAAGTGCTGCCTGCCACATGCCTGATGTGATTGAGATGCCTTACAGACCACCTCTTTTTACCTCAGGAGAAGCGGGCGAAAAGAAATATACCTACAGACTTGGTAGCTGCACCTGCCTTGCAGGAGATATAATCGGTGACTTCTCCTTTGATGAAGAAAAGAACATCGGAGATATGCTCATATTTGGCGATATGGCCATTTATTCTTTTGTTAAAAACAACACATTTAACGGCATGCCTCTTCCAGACCTTGCTGTACTTAAAAAGGACGGTAGTGTGGAGAATATCAAAAGCTTCGGATATCAGGACTTTAAGGAAAGACTGTCATAAATCAATCAGATGTATTCTCTAAAGAAGCTTACCTGATAAGGGCAAATAATCTTAAACCGGTAACAGGACTTTTAACGAGCCGGTTTTAAAAAAGGGAGTTTAGCACCATTTTTAGTGCTAAACTCCCTTTAATAATATAATGAAACAAGTGTCAAAAGTATAAAAAAATTTGAGAGGGGCTTGCTTGTAAGAGAATTTATTATCTTTTGACACGCAAAAAATATGAGTAAGCAGCCATTTTTTGCAAAAAAATGAGCGGATTACGAATATTTTTGCAAGGATTGCTAAAGCTACGCTGTAGCAATCCTGTATCATTGGGTGCCAAATACTTTTGACACCACATCATATAATAAGTATCTATCTGAAGTACTCTACACCACTTTCAAATATACCCTGATCTTTTTCTCCGACTATGTTGATAGCAACATTTTTACCAATTCTCTCAGAGTGGCACATCTTGCCAAGCACTCTGCCGTCAGGGCTGATGATACCTTCAACTGCATTGTAAGAGCCATTTGGATTGAAAGCACAATCCATGGTCACATTGCCTTCTGCATCCGCATACTGGAAAGCAATCTGTCCATTTGCGGACAGCTTCTTAAGCCATTCTTCATTTGCCACAAATCTTCCCTCTCCATGTGATGCAGGTATGGAGTAAACCTCTCCAAGCCTTACATTCATAAGCCAAGGAGACTTGTTGGTAACCGCCTTAGTATATACAGACTGAGATATATGTCTGCCTATCTTATTAGTTGTAAGAGTAGGAGAATCCTCCTTTATCTCGGTGATTTCTCCGTATGGTACAAGACCCAGCTTGATAAGGGCCTGGAACCCATTACATATACCGAGGATGAGTCCGTCTCTCTCTTTAAGAAGTCTATTGGTCTCCTCAGCTATCTGAGGATTTCTAAATACTGAAGCTATGAACTTAGCAGAACCGTCAGGCTCATCTCCAGCTGAGAAACCACCAGGGAACATTATTATCTGAGAGTTCTTTATAGCTCTTACATATTCTTCCACAGAGTCCTTGATATTTTCTGCATTAAGGTTCTTAAATACTACTGTCTCGACCTCTGCACCTGCCTTTGTGAATGCCTTAGTAAGGTCATACTCACAGTTTGTACCAGGGAATACAGGGATGAATACCCTAGGCTTTGCTACCTTATTCTTTGCTATATAAAGCTTGTTCTCAGATGCAGGAGCAAAACCAGCCTCTTTTCTTACATCATAGATATTCTCCTCAGGCTTTGTAGCCTTTTCTTCTGTCTTTGTAGGATATACCTTTTCCAGTCTTTCCTGCCAGCTGTTAAGCATTTCCTCAATGTCTATACTTGCATTTGCAAACTGGAATTTGCCACTGTCAGTAACTTCACCAAGAAGTGTTACATTAAGTCCTGACTTCATTACCTCATCAAGGCTTCCTGCACTTACTTCAGCCACTATAGCGCTAAAGTCAGGCTTAAAGTAGTCCCTCTCGGTAATACTTTCATCAAACTTTACTCCAAGCTTGTTACCAAAAGCCATCTTACTTACAGCCTCAGAGATTCCGTATCTTCCTAGGGCATAGGCTGAAACTATGTGCTTTTTATGTATGAGAGCCGTTATCTTGTTATAGTCTTCAATCAGCTTTTCAAATACAGGCAGCCTGTACTCATTTTCTTCTATGTTAAATTTAACGAGGATGTTACCTGCCTTTTTAAGCTCAGGACTGATAATGTCGTTAGCATTTCCTGTATCTACAGCAAAGCTTACAAGAGTTGGCGGTACATCTATGTCATTGAAGCTTCCTGACATACTATCCTTGCCTCCTATTGAAGCAAGTCCAAGCTTCATCTGTGCCTCGTACGCACCAAGCAGGGCTGCAAGCGGCTCTCCCCAGCGTTCTGCCTTATCACCAAGCCTCTTAAAATACTCCTGAAAGGTGAAGTGAATCTTCTTCATGTAACCACCTGCCGCAACTATCTTTGCCACAGAATTGATAACAGCATAGACAGCTCCGTGGTAAGGGCTCTCCTTTGATATATAAGGATCAAAGCCATAGCTCATAAGGGTTACCACATCACTCTCACCAAGATCATTTGGCAGCTTAGCTGTCATAGTCTGAATAGGGCTTAACTGGTACTTTCCACCAAACGGCATGGTAACTGTGGCTGCACCGATAGAGCTGTCAAATCTCTCAACAAGTCCCTTCTTGCCACAGGCATTTAAGTCGCTAAGTACTGAAAGCCAAGCCTCTTTAAGGCTCTTTCCTTCAAATTCCCTATCGTGGTTTTCATAGAATCTATCCGGAGCAGGCGCCTTAACCCTAGCCTTAGCCTCGCTTCTTGCACCATTTGTATCTATGAATGCCCTACTGATATTCACTATTTCCTTGCCACGCCACTCCATCACAAGGCGAGGCTCCTTGGTTACTTCTGCCACAACTACAGCCTCTAGGTTCTCTTCATCAGCAAACTTAAGCATGGCTGCCACGTCTTTGCTGTCAACGACTATTGCCATTCTCTCCTGTGACTCGGAAATGGCTATCTCTGTACCATCAAGCCCAGCGTATTTCTTTGGTACCTTGTCAAGGTTGATATGTAGACCTGCCGCAAGCTCTCCTATGGCTACAGATACACCGCCTGCTCCAAAGTCATTACACTTCTTTATGAGCTTTGTTATTTCAGGTCTTCTGAAAAATCTCTGAATCTTGCGCTCTGTAGGTGCATTTCCCTTTTGAACTTCTGCACCACAGGTATCTATGGACTTGGTTGTATGTGACTTTGATGAGCCTGTTGCTCCACCTATACCATCTCGTCCTGTGCGCCCGCCAAGTAAAATAATCTGGTCTCCAGGATCTGAATTCTCTCTTATTACATTTTTCCTTCTTGCAGCTCCCATAACTGCGCCAATCTCAAGACGCTTTGCCACATAGTCAGGATGATATATCTCATCTACAAGACCGGTAGCAAGTCCTATCTGATTGCCGTAAGAACTGTAGCCTGCCGCCGCTCCTGTCACTATCTTTCTCTGTGGAAGCTTGCCACTAAGTGTCTCAGATAAAGGAAGAGTTGGATCTGCGGCTCCTGTCACACGCATGGCCTGATATACATATCCTCTTCCTGAAAGCGGATCTCTGATTGCACCTCCGAGACAGGTAGCAGCACCGCCAAATGGTTCTATCTCTGTAGGATGGTTATGTGTTTCATTCTTAAAGAAAATGAGCCATTCTTCTGTATGCTTAGTTCCATCTGCAAGAATTTCTTCTACAGGAACTACAATTGAGCAGGCATTTATCTCATCAGAAACTTCCATATCTGTAAGCTTGCCCATTTCCCTTAGCTTCTTCATTCCCATGAGGGCAATGTCCATAAGGCAGATGTATTTGTCATCTCTATCCCTGTAAAGTGATGCAAAATTCTCTTTATAGTCATTGAAGCTGTTCACCAAAGGTGTGGTATACTTACCCTCTTCAAAGCTCACCTCTGTAAGCTCTGTAAGGAAGGTAGTATGGCGGCAATGGTCTGACCAGTAGGTATCAAGCATCCTTATTTCTGTCACGCTTGGATTACGCTTTTCTTCTTCTGAAAAAAATATTTTCTGATGAATAAAAAGTCCTTAAATGTCATTGCAAGGTTAAGTGATGAGTAAAGATTATTAAGCTCATTTTCAGGCATGGTTATAAAGCCTTCAAAGATTTTTTTACATCGCTTGGCTCAGGGAAGGTCTGAACTATGGTTTCAGGCTTATCCCTTTAAAGCCTCCCTTGAATCAACAGGGTTGATAAGATAAGCTTTTATTTCTTCAAATTCTTTGTCTGTGAGCTGACCCTTTACTACATATGTAGTAGCAGACTGGATAACAGGCTCAGCCTCTTTATTTAAGAGCTTAACGCACTGAATGGCACTATCAGCCCTCTGGTCAAACTGGCCCGGAAGATATTCTACTGAAAAACTCCCTTTCATCAGAAAGAAGAGGGAAGTTCTCCTCATAAAGCAAGTCCACAGGTGGCTCGGAAAAATACTATGCCAAGTGACTTCTTGTAGGTAGCCTCGTCCAGATTCTCTATATCATATCTGATGAGTACCCTTACATTTTCAATCGTTTTAAGTGAAAGATAGTCGGCAAATTCTTCTTTTAGCTCCTTTGCCCTAACAGCATAGTCTTTCTTTTTCCACATATACTCTTCTAATATTTCCCATAGTCCCACTCCTTGCTTATAAGTTTAGATTTAGTTTCCTTCATTATAGCACGAGGTTATTTATTAGTAAAATGAATATATATGATTTTATTTATACTTTATTCTAATAATATAGCGGTATTTTATACAAAAAATCAGCGTAAGCCCCTCAAATTCGAGGCTTACGCCGTAACTGTTAAAGACAGATTTATCTAGGAAGTATTTTAGATTATTCCTCTACATTCCAGGTAGTTCTTCTCTTGAATGTCTCAAGTCTGAACTTAGCTTCTTTCTCAGAACGCTTGAATAACTCTTCTGCCTTCTCAGGATTGCTTCTAAGAAGTCTGTTATAACGAACCTCTGTCTCAATGAACTCTCTATAACTTAATGTAGGCTCTTTTGAATCCATCGTAAATGGGTTCTTTCCTTCTTCTGCAAGAAGTGGGTTATAACGGAAGAGGCTCCAGTAACCTGACTGAACAGCTCTCTTCTCCTGAGTCATAGAAACTCTCATACCGCCCTTGATACCGTGGCTGATACAAGGAGCATAACCAATGATAAGTGATGGGCCAGGATATGCCTCAGCCTCAGCTATAGCCTTTACACACTGGTTGTAATCAGCACCCATAGCTACCATAGCTACATAGATGTAACCATAACCCATAGCTATCTCAGCAAGGTTCTTCTTTCTTACTTCCTTACCACCTGCTGCAAACTGTGCAATCGCACCGGTAGGAGTAGCCTTAGAAGCCTGTCCACCTGTATTTGAATAAACCTCAGTATCGAATACGAATACATTTACATCTCTGTTTGATGCAAGCACATGGTCAAGACCGCCGTAACCGATATCATAAGCCCAGCCGTCTCCACCGAAGATCCACTGACTCTTCTTTCCTGCAAAATCAGCATTCTCTAAGATGTAGTTCTTCTCCTCTGCATCTACGCTGCAAGCTGTAAGAGCCTGAATCATTCTTCTTGCTGCTACGCTGTTCTCACCTGAATTATCTCTTGTATCAAGATACTTCTGAATTAATTCCTTTGTATCTCCATCTACCTTGTCCATAAGCTTCTCAGCATTGTCGATAACTCTCATTCTAAGAGCCTCTGAACCGAGTGCCATACCGTAACCATACTCAGCATTATCCTCGAAGAGTGAGTTAGCCCAAGCAGGACCTCTGCCTCTCTTATCAACTGTATATGGGTTAGCAGGTGAAGAACCACCCCAGATTGAAGAACAACCTGTTGCATTGGCAATTAACATTCTGTCACCGAACATCTGGGTAATGAGCTTAGCATAAGGAGTCTCACCACAACCTGCACAAGCTCCTGAGAACTCAAGGTAAGGCTGTCTGAACTGACTTCCCTTTGGTGTAACTGCGTTGAACTTCTCAAGTACATCCTCGTGAAGCTCAAGAGTTCTACCGTAATCAAAGCTCTTCTGCTCTACCATCTGTGTATCAAGAGCTGAAAGTGAAAGTGTCTTATTTCCCTTAACCTCTGGGCAGACATTTACACAAGAACCACAGCCTGTACAGTCAAGTACGGAAACGGTAACTGCAAATTTCTTGCCAGGCATACCCTTCATATCTACCATCTTCATAGATTCAGGAGCCTTTGCAGCCTCTTCCTCATCCATTACTGCAGGACGGATTGCTGCGTGTGGGCAGACATAAGAACAGAGGTTACACTGTAAACAGGTGTCCTTATTCCATACAGGAACCTCAACTGCTATACCTCTCTTTTCGTAAGCAGCAGAGCCTAAAGGTGTAGTACCGTCAGCATACTCTACGAAAGCAGATACAGGAAGTGTGTTACCTGCCTGTCCATTTACCTTATTCTGAATTGTATTTACATAGTGAACTACATTCTCAATACCTACATCAGCCTTCTCTGAGATATCCTCAAACTGAGAATTCTTCCAGTCCTCAGGAACCTTAACCTCAACTACGCCTGCAACACCGGCTTCGATAGCGTTGTAGTTCATCTGTACTACATCGTCACCCTTTTTCTGGTAAGAAGCCTTAGCTGCTGCCTTCATATACTCAACAGCATCCTCGATAGGAATGATGTTAGCAAGCTTGAAGAAAGCTGCCTGAAGTACTGTATTAATACGTCCACCAAGACCGATTTCCCCTTACCAATCTTGATACCGTCAATTGTATAAAGCTTAATGTTATGATCAGCGATGTATTTCTTAGCCTGTCCCGGAAGACGCTCTGAAAGCTCATTTACATCCCAAGGGCAGTTAAGAAGGAAGGTTCCGCCATCCTTAATATCCTGAACCATATCGTACTTACGCACGTATGAAGGATTATGACAGGCAACGAAGTCTGCCTTGTTGATAAGGTAGGTAGAGTTAATCTTCTTATCACCGAAACGAAGGTGAGAAATAGTTACACCACCTGACTTCTTTGAATCATAATCAAAGTAAGCCTGAGCATATTTATCTGTGTGGTCACCGATAATCTTAACTGAGTTCTTATTAGCACCAACAGTACCGTCTGCACCAAGTCCCCAGAACTTACAAGAGGTTGTTCCCTCAGGAGCTGTAGATGGATTCTCAGTAATCTCAAGTGAGAGATTGGTTACATCATCCTTGATACCGATAGTAAATCTTGGCTTTTCAGTATTGTTGTAAGCTGCGATAATCTGAGCAGGAGTTGTATCCTTTGAACCAAGACCGTAACGACCTGTGGTAACAAGGCAAGACTCAAACTTAGTTCCACGAAGAGATGCCACAACATCAAGGTAAAGTGGCTCACCAAGAGAACCAGGCTCTTTTGTACGATCAAGAACGATGATGTTCTTAACAGTCTCAGGTATAGCAGCGATAAGGTGCTTAGCTGAGAATGGTCTGTAAAGGCGAACCTTAACAACACCAACCTTGTGTCCGTTAGCATTCATGTAATCGATAGTCTCATCTATAGTCTCACAAACTGAACCCATAGCAATGATTACTCTATCTGCATCTTCTGCACCATAGTAGTTGAAAGCTTGTAGTCAGTGCCAATCTTAGCATTAACCTTATCCATGTAGTTCTGAACAACTTCAGGTACTACATCATAGAAACGGTTAGAAGCCTCTCTAGCCTGGAAGAATACGTCAGGGTTCTGAGCTGTACCTCTCTGTAATGGGCGGTTAGGATTGAGTGATTTATTTCTAAATGCAGCAACTGCATCCATATTGCACATATCCTTAAGGTCATCATAGTCCCAAGCTTCGATCTTCTGAATCTCGTGAGAGGTTCTAAAACCATCGAAGAAGTGAAGGAAAGGAACACGGCTCTCGATAGTACTAAGATGTGCTACCGCACCAAGGTCCATAACTTCCTGTACACTGTTTGCACAAAGCATTGCAAAACCTGACTGGCGACAGGCGTAAACGTCTGAATGATCTCCAAATATTGAAAGTGCGTGACTTGCAAGCGCACGGGCTGATACGTGGAATACTGTAGGAAGTAACTCACCTGCAATCTTGTACATATTAGGGAGCATAAGTAAAAGTCCCTGAGAAGCAGTATAGGTTGTGGTTAGCGCACCTGCCTGTAAAGAACCATGCACAGCACCTGCTGCACCACCTTCTGACTGCATCTCAGACATGATTACTTCGTGTCCGAAGATATTCTTTCTTCCCTGGGTAGCCCACTGATCTGTGTAGTCTGCCATTGGTGAGGAAGGGGTGATAGGATAGATAGCTGCCACATCAGTAAACGCATAGGATACGTGAGCGGCTGCGGTATTTCCATCCATAGTTTTCATTGATCTAGCCATAGATAGCCTCCTTAAAATAATAAATATTATTGATGATAACAAAAACAATACGTAATAATGGAGTATTTGTTTCAAGTTTTATTACATATCTTTAATTCTACTATTTTACTTTAATTATGTAAAGCCAAATCATGTATTTTTTTATTGTGCAATTTGTGTTAATTGATGTAATTTCTCAATAATTCTTGTATAATTTTGATAATAGCTATCATTATCGACAATTTCCATCTTTTTCTCCCCTTTTTGAAGAGGGAATTTTTTTATAAAGATAATGACTTCTCCGGCAGGCAAACCTGCTATTACTTTTTTTATTCTTTTTGACACTAATATAATTAGATGTTATAATCTAAAAAAACATGATTAAAAAAAGAAAGCGAGCATATGCTTTATTAAATATTTACAGGTATTTTTTATATCAATGCTTCCTATAATCGAGCTTAGAGGAGCCATTCCATTTGCAACCGCAATAGGAGTCCCTCCTTTAACAGCCTATGCCATTTCCATAATCGGAAACATGGTTCCTGTACCCTTAATCTTCCTCTTTGCAAGCAAGTTCCTGCACTGGGGAAAAGATAAGAAATACATAGGCAAGTTGTGCCACTTCTTCCTTGAAAAGGGCTACAACGAAGGAAAGAAACTTGAAAACAAGGCAGGCTTTGCACTCTACCTTGCAATCACTCTATTTGTAGGCATCCCCTTACCCGGAACCGGAGCTTGGACGGGAAGCCTGGCAGCCAGCCTCTTAGGTATAAATATTAAAAAGGGGACTATAGCCGTACTTGCAGGAGTACTTCTTGCAGGCATAATCATGATGGTGGTAAGCCTCGGAGCCCTGTCTTTCCTTACAGCATAAGTTACATCTACATATCCGCCGCAGTGCGATCCCTCGGAGAGATTATTATTTGACAGGTAATTTCGGAGAAATTTCCTATCAATTAGAAAATAGCTCGCAGAATACCGAAATGGTTTTCTGCGGGCTATTTTGGTTTTATCGGCTCTTTCTGTCTTTATTTGCCTCGTTTCTAAACTGAGCAGGAGTCTTTCCGTATTCTCTCTTAAAGAGTCTTATAAAATGCTCTACATTCGGATAACCTATAGCTTCCGATATGGTTTCAATCTTCATATTGCCACCAAGAAGGAATGCTCTTGCCTTTTTAAGCCTTGTCAATCGCACGAGGTCGCCAAAGGCTACTCCCGATTTAGCTCTAATGTATTTTGAGAGATAAGGCTTTGAAAGGAAGGTCTTTTCAGCAAGGAAATCAAGGGTAGCCTCTTTATAATTTCCTGAATAATATTTAGAATATTAGTTAGCCTCTCTTCCCTCTCTTCCACATATTTAAGCTGTTCAGGCTGGTTGAGTGCTGATACGAGTGCATCTATGGAAGCTTTGATAATATCTTCGTCTATACCCACTCCCCAGTACTTTTTCTCACCACAGACTATACCTACAAAGGTCACTGCCTTAGACGCAGAACTTCCTGTAAGTGCGTGTTCCTCATAGTCTGTCAGCTCGTATTCTGTGCCAAAATACTGCCTTAAAGCATTGGCAACCGCATCAAGCCGTCCGTTACCGTTAGCCTTTACAATATGCTCTTTTCCTCCATGACTGATGTTTACGGTCGCAAGGAAGCCCCCGCTCTGAATAAAGTCAGCATCGGTTATACTAAATATCTCATTGTTGTTTACATATTTGTCATAGAAAATATTGTATATTCTCTCTGCGGAAAGTTCAGTATGTTCGTGGTCAGATACCGCCTTAACTGCATATCCAAGCTCCTCCTGCATATTCTTAGGCACTTCTATACCGTAGTTGGTCTTTAATATATAGCTTACCCCGCCCTTGCCTGACTGGCTGTTGATACGGATAACATCCCCATCATAGCTCCTGCTTATATCCTTAGGGTCTATTGGAAGATAAGGCACCGTCCACTTGTCTTTTTTATGCTTCTCCCTGTGGGCAAAGCCCTTAGATATAGCATCCTGATGTGAGCCTGAAAATGCAGTAAATACAAGTTCTCCCGCATAAGGATGCCTAGGAGAAACCTCCATCCTCGTAAGCTTTTCATAGACCTCTTTGATGTCATTTAGCCTTGAAAAATCAAGTCCCGGATCTACTCCATGCGAATACATATTCATTGCAAGAGTGATGATATCCACATTTCCGGTACGTTCTCCATTGCCAAAAAGAGTTCCCTCTATTCTATCCGCCCCCGCAAGTATGCCAAGCTCTGCTATAGCCGCCCCTGTTCCCCTGTCATTGTGAGGATGAAGGCTTAATATAACCCCTTCTCTGCGATTCATGTTTTTGTGCATATATTCAACCTGTGTAGCGAAAACATGAGGGAGGGAGAGCTCAACTGTAGCAGGGATATTGATAATCACCTTATTGTTCTTATCGGGCTCCCACACATCTATAACCGCATTAACAACTTCCAGTGCATACTCCACCTCGGTACCGGTGAAGCTCTCAGGAGAATATTCAAACGAAAAATTCCCCTCAGTCTCAGCCGCAAGCTTTTTAAGTAACTTAGCCCCTTTTATAGCTATCTGCTTAACCTCTTCCTTATCCTTTGCAAATACCTGCTCTCTCTGTGCTACAGATGTAGAATTGTACACATGAATGACTGCGTGAGGAGCACCCTTTACCGCCTCAAAGGTTCTTTTGATAATATGCTCCCTCGCCTGTGTAAGCACCTGAACCGTCACATCTTCAGGAATAAGGTTTCTTTCTATGAGAGCACGCATAAAATTGTACTCAGTCTCAGATGCTGCAGGAAAGCCGACTTCTATCTCCTTAAACCCGATATCAACCAAGAGTTTGAAATTCCAGCTTTTCTTCAAGATCCATAGGCTCAATCAGAGCCTGATTGCCATCTCTTAGGTCAACCGAGCACCAAATTGGAGGTTTTTCTATATACTCTTTCTTAACCCAATCATAGGTAGGTTCTTTAGGCATAAAATAGTTTCTCTGATACTTATTATAATTTTCCATACTTTCTCCAAATCATCTCAAGATTATTGATGTTTTTTTAATATATCATATCTTTCTCAGTAATCGCAAGGTAATATTTTAACTATTTTATTGATATATCTTAACTAGGTTCTTAGATTAATTATTTAAAATTTATTTTGATAACTCATAAATATATATGATTAGCCTTCATGCTGTAGTTGTTTTATTGAAGCAAACTTATAAGATTTTACGCTTTTGGTACTTGTATCTCTTTGTTTTAGTGCTACAATTATTGTGTTATGATAATGCTTTAAATGTCAAAGATAGTATAATCCTTGTCAAACAAGCTTTATTAATTTTTTGTTAACTGTAACATTATTATCTTTTTGAAAGAGGAAATAAAATGATTCAAGATAACCTAAATAATAGCTACGACAATAGTTACAAAGCAGAGGCTAAACCTTCTGATAATAGTTTTGTTCTGTATTTTCACAATAATGACCTTCTTTGCCACGCAAATGGAGATGTAAAAAGCCTGGAAACCGCCATTCCCGGCAAAGTCGGAAATAAGGAGGTATTGTGGTGTCTCCTTACTTTTAAGGAAGTCAAAGAATACCTTGGTATTACAGGGGATGAACTAATATACCTTTTTAATATGGCTATTGAGGGCGATAAAAGGGATTTCTTTCTTCTTACGGACAGTTCCTTGATTGAAAATACAGGACTTAATTACTCTAATGTTAAAGAGAACGGAGAGTCAGACATAGACAATCCGGGTGGTTTACGACTCAAAGACCTATACTACATACCAGCCTTCAAATTTCGCTCCCTAAAGCCTCTTTCCACCTCCTTTGCTGTAATAACTGCCTGTCAGCTTTACTCTTGGTACAGGGATAACAGATTTTGTGGCAGATGTGGCACTCATACCATTCACGATAGCAGGGAAAGAATGCTTAAATGCCCTGATTGTGGCAATGTGATATATCCTAAGATCTGTCCGGGAGTAATAGTAGGCATCATTCATAAAGGCAGGATTTTACTTACAAAGTATGCTAACAAGGGTTATGACCGTTACGCCCTTGTAGCAGGTTTTACAGAGATAGGGGAGACTCTTGAAGAAAGTGTTGTGAGGGAGGCCTACGAAGAGGTTGGTCTTAGACTAAAGAATATAACCTTTTACAAAAGCCAGCCCTGGTCGGCCTCTTCTTCATTACTTGCGGGATTTTTTGCAGAAGTTGATGGAAGTGACGAAGTTGTACTTGAGACTGAAGAGCTTAAAGAGGGCACCTGGTTCTATCCTGAGGATATAGTGCAGATGCATGAAGGCGTAAGCCTTACAGAAGAAATGATAAATCATTTTGCAGATAGGAAGCTGGCTGAAAGATGGTATAAAAGCTAACATAAAGGGGCTGTAACAGCCCCTTATAAATATCTCTTATTTATTTAGTTTCCCGAATATATCCTTTGATATTCCTCTTCTGCCCTATCAAGGCTTTCACTGTCTGCAAAGTGAACTATATCCTTACTCTCTTCAATAGACATACCTTTTTTACGACAGTTAATATAAACCTTAAGCAAAGTTTCGTTAACACCCTCTTCTCTACCTTCTTCTCTACCTTCTTCTCTACCTTCTCTTACACCCTTATAGTACAACTGACTAAGCGGTCCTCCTGTCATATTTCTCACCTCACTTCCCTTTTTCGTTACTAGCTTTTTAATAATATCCTCACTCCCTGACATTATAGAAAGAAACTTAAGTACAGCATCTACATGCCTTATTTCATTTTCATTCTCGGGCACGTAGTAAGGATCTTTCCTTATACTTGTAAAATACCTGGCAACCACTCCAAAATCACTCTTAAACTGTCTTACCTTTTCCTCAGGTAGAAAAGCAATTTCAAATACATTGATTTTGTAGTCATTTACATAGTTGTCAAGCCCTCTAGGGATGTCCAGTATTCCTTTTAGAGACTTCGGTTGATTCCACCTGGTTGTGCCAAAGTATAGAACTATCGTAACCACTGGCGCAATCCTCGTCTTATTACCCTTATCATCAGTTTTAAGCAACTGACTTCTGTAGGAAGCTCCATCATATCCAATTATCCTTGCAGGCATAAGTCTGTCTACTCTGGTCTGATTTTCAATTCCTATTATTAGGAGATTTAAGCCCCCATCTTTCCAATACTTACTTATGTCTCTCTCCTGCTCGTGAAGCTTAGAGTCCTCTGCTTTGTAAATAGAATTTACCTTACTCTCTTCAAGCGAGTCCTCTTTAATCACATTTACTCCGTCAAAAAAAGTAAGGTATTTACAATATCTGCAAATACATCATTGTAGTCCTCAAGCAGTTTTTTTCTGCCTTATCTTTATTGTTCATATGCTGATTCTTAGTGAATATTGGAATAGTCATTAATAGTATACCATGCTGGGAGAATTTAATAAAGGGCTAAAATTATACTTCTACCTCCCGTCCATTTTTGTAAATGCACCTAAATAATAATTTTTATTTCATTGTATTTAAACTATGAAAACCCCAACAGGAAACTCCGGTTGGGGCAAATTATTATAATTTAGTTTTTTTGATTGGGAATCAAATTAGTTCTTCTTAGCGAAAGTAACCTTGAATCCGCTGTTAACGCCTTCGTAAGTAAGACCAAACTCAGCCTCACCACTTGGATCAGCAGTTACGAATGCCTTGTTAGATACGTTTACAGTAATTGTGAACTTACCTGTAGCTCCGTCAACCTTACCAACTTTTGTAAGTAACGCCCTTTGGTAAAAGCCTTAACAACTTTTAACCTTAGGGTGAACCACCCTTAGGATTTACAACCTTATCAATCTTAGCATTGATAGTGAAGGTTGCAGCTGTTCCTGTAGCAACCTTGATAGCAGCTGTTGTAGCACTTGCTGCAATTTCAGCCTTTGTTGCATCACCAGCTACAGTTCCGCTCTCAAAAGTGAAAGCCTGTGCAATCTTTTCAATTGCAAGGATAGCTCCAGCAGAAACACCAGATCTGGTTGCAACACCATTCTTATCCTGCTTTGTACCTGAAAGTCTTAAGAAGAGCTTAGTCTTTCCTTCTGTCCAGGTATTAGCCTTCTCATCAGTAGAATGCTTAAGATTAGCCTTGGTAGGTTTCTTTACAGGATCCTTAGAAGCCTTAAGTACGCTCCACTTAAACTTAGATGTATCACCTGTTGAAGGAACTAAAGCATACTCAATATCCTTGTCACTTACGTTCTGGATTAAAGCACCCTTTGTAATATCATAAGCAAGGGTTGCACTTACAATAACTCCAACCTTGCTACCAACATTGATAGCAGCTCCGGTACCGGTAATCTTACCACCTGCACCTACAGTTAAAGCGCCCTCAGGTTTCTTAAGAGTAACTCTGCCAACCTTAGAAGCAATCTTCTTAGCATTAGCACCTGTTCTTACAAGTAAATCCTGATTCTTAGTTACATCTAAACCAGTAAGCTCAGAGAAAGTAAGACCCTTCTTGCTTGTAGATAACTTCCACTTAGTTGCATCAGCAGCGTTTCCTTCGTCAACTAACTGCCATTCTACACCGTTTAACACTTGTGGTCTCTTTGGTTACATCTACCTTTGCAGCAGGAGCATTACCCTGTGTAGCAACCTTTAACTTAGACTCTTTACTAGCCCAAGCAGTTTCTGTTCCTTTAATTCTGAAAGAAAGAGAAGAACCGCTCTGTCCAAGAGCTCTTAACTTTGTGTTTACTAAATCATTAGTAGGTGTAGTACCACCAAGGAAAGCCTTAAATGTCTGCCAGTTACCATCATTTAACTTAACTTCCACTTTCTCTGCATTATCTGTTAAGTTATACTCTGCTTCACTGCCTTTTTTCCCTGTAGTAGCGAAGAGATAACCAAAATCTCCACCTAAAGCCTTTGTAGGCTTTGTTCCCTTTACAGCACTTGTACTAGCTACGAACTGTACCTTAAATGTGCTATCAGCAGCATCAAGGGAAAGTATGCCCCAGGTATTGTCAGGGGTAGGTGTATCACCAGCTGCTATTATACCAGCTTTGCCCTTAAGAGCAGCATATACATCTATCATTCCTGCAACATCCTGTACATTTGTTATCTTGTATTTCTTACCGTTGATTTCTACGCTATCCTTGCCACCCTTCTTGTCTTCCTTAGCAATACCCCAGAACTTTGTATTACCAACGGTAGCTGTTCCTTCCTCACCCTTAAAAGTGAATGTAGGAGCAGCCTTAGCTGTCTGTAAGTTAGCAACAGGCACCATACCTAATGCCATTGCTACAACGAGTGACTTTGCGATTGTTTTCTTGAAATTCATAATTCTAATAACCTCCTTATTATTGTCGGGACCTCATCCTATGTACGCTAAGACAGTCTCCCTTGTCGCCATCCCTGGCTGGTTATCTTCATATCCTATGTACGCTAAGATAATCCGTATAACGTAGTTTATAGTTTTTTTGACTTACACATACTATATCGGAACGGGAGATAAAAAACTTAACACCTTTTTGAAACTTTTTTTGATTTTAACAATTAAGCCATTTCAGTCAGGTCTGAAAAAGAGTGCTATAGCCTTGTGTGCATTAAATCTGCTGGTTTCAAATTCAATAGCCTATTTGATGTCCCTTAGTATTTTGTAACCACATCTATACTATACACCTATCACCACTTAAATGCAAGTCTTTTTTTCGTCTTTTATGTGTTCTATTCTAATCTACGCTTTCTGTGTTATATTTTTCCATATAATAAGACTCTTGACAAAACATCACCAAATAAACATACTGTTAATTTATGGGTTATTATGATATAATTTGAGTACTTAATGAATACGAGCCGTCAGTGAAGTGTTAGTTTAGTGCGAGTGATATCTAAGCACTTAGCGAAGTCGAGCCATCAATATATGTAAACTTAGTTTATGGAGGATAATATGAATTATTCAGGTCTGATTCTCGGTGTAGCTACTTTTTTGCTCATTGGAGTTTTTCACGTCATTGTGGTAAAGGGGGAGTATTATTTTTCAAAGAAAATCTGGCCTCTGTTCTTAGCTACAGGAATTGCTTCTCTCTTCATCTCATTATTTATAAGTAGTCCTGTCATCAGTTCCCTGATTGCAGTCTTTGGTATTTCCTGTCTATGGAGTATAAGAGAACTCTTTGAGCAGGAGGATAGGGTTAAAAAAAGGTTGGTTTCCAAAAAATCCTAAAAGAAGATACTAATATATATTTATTTACATTATAAATCTGCCTATTTATTGTGTTTGTTTATAGTAACAGACTTAATTCAAATATTATGATACAATATTACAAACTCATCTTTAAGGAGGGAATATGGAGTTAACCAAAGAAATGATAGCTAATTCCTTTATTAACGGAGTTGACTGTTCCCAGATTATTATGGGAGAGTGGGCAGACAGACTTGGTATGTCAAAGGAAGATGCCATAAAAGTCTCTTCAGCCTTTGGCGGAGGTCTTGGAGAAGGTGAGACCTGTGGCGCCATCATAGGCGGTATGCTTGTCCTTGGTATGAAGTACGGCAATACCGGTGAGAACCAACAGGAACAAAAAGATACACTTAACGCAAAGAGGGCTGAGTTCTTAGAGAAGTTCAAAAAGGCTCATACTCACCGTTCTTGTAGAGAATTGCTAGGCTATGACTTTCAAAGCCTGAGGATGTGCCTAAGATATTTGAAAGCGGTATTCTATTTGAAGCCTGTCCCTGCTTTGTTAGGACTGCCCTAGACATCTTAGACGAAATGGAAAACTAAAATCCATAATTCACAATAGTATATAGACCTCTTATTTGCAATATTTAAGAGGGTTTGTTATTTAGTTAATGATGTGGTCAAATTATTATCAGGAGGTTATTATGGAAACTTATTACAATCCGGAAGATCTAGACAAATTTGGCTCAGTTGCAGGCGAAACCCCTACAACTCACGCTGGCGAGAAGTTCTTTGAGTACTATAACTCAGTATTTGCAGAGGGTGCTCTCACTGCCAGAGAAAAGTCTCTGATTGCTCTTGCTGTCGCACATACAGTTCAGTGCCCATACTGCATAGACGCATTTACAAATGACTTACTCAATAAGGGAGTTAATAAAGAGCAGATTATGGAAGCTATTCATGTAGCAGTTGCTATCAGAGGTGGTGCTTCCCTTGTGCACGGTGTACAGGCTAAGAACATAGTGGAGAAGCTTGAATTCTAGCCAATCGATAGTCTACAGACCGAGTATGCATCTACGGTTCGCCTTAATCGTTTGCAAATTGTAGGTGTTTTTGTTAAGATGGTAACTGTGTTTGCCCTCTTATGACATTTTAACTTAAATGAGCAGCTATATTTCTGTCATAATAAGCCAAAAGCCTGTTATGACAGTTCTTTTATATATAGCAACAACAGAAGGAGATATGATGGACGAAATTATCCGTGGTTTTGCAGACATTACTTCAGTACCTGATTTTAAGGAAACAGTGGATAAGCCTGTCTAGAGACTGCTGATTCACTGGATGTACTCCAGATGAATATAGGAAGAAGGTGTAATCTTGCCTGTAAGCACTGCCACGTACTAAGCAGCCCGGCAAGGACTGAGGAAATGTCTAAAGAGGTGATGCATGCTGCCCTTACCTATGCAAAAGAGCAGAATATATCTACTATAGATATAACCGGCGGTGCACCTGAGATGAACCCAAATCTTCGTTATCTCGTAGAAGAGGCAGTTAAATTTGCAAAAAAGGTCATAGTCCGCACTAACCTTGTGATACTTTTAGAGGATGGATATACCGACCTGCCTGAGTTTTTTGCAGAAAAAGAAGTGGAAATAGTCTGTTCACTTCCTTATTACAGAGCACTTGAAACAAACAAAGTAAGGGGAGATCAAACCTTTGAGAGATCTATAACTGTCCTAAAGCTCCTAAATGAGTTAGGTTACGGAAAGGACGAAAGGCTTGTACTTAATCTTGTCTACAACCCTGCAGGTGCCTTCTTTCCACCTGATCAGGCTGCTATGGAAAAAGAATATAAAGAAAGACTTGGTGCTGACTTTGGAATCACCTTCAATTCCTTATATACCCTCTACAACAATCCTTTAGGGCGCTTTGGAGCCTTCCTTGCGAGAACAAAGAATCTTGAAGGCTACCTAAAGAAGCTCTATGAAGCCTTCAATCCGACTGCTGCAGAGTCGATAATGTGCCGCTTCCAGCTTTCAGTTGACTATGACGGCAAGATATATGACTGCGACTTCAACCTTGCAGCCGGTCTTCCCTGCCTTCAGCCTGAAAAAACCATATTTGATTTACTTGGGAAACCATATAAAAAAAGAACCATCCTGGTTGACAAACACTGCTATGCCTGTACTGCAGGCGCAGGCTCCAGCTGAGGTGGCTCCTTATAAAGTGGCGGTGCCGCTTAAGTCTAGAGGTCGATAAGACCTCTATTTTCATTTTTTATTAATAAACTCCCTATTAATTTGCAATTTTTATAGAACTTTTAGAAGTTCGTGATTAATCCTTGAATTGAACACAGTTATTAATTATACTCTATCTCAGGAGTAATCCTAACAAAAGATTTCGTTAAATCTATCAACCAAAAAATCGCACCCTTCAACCAGGTGCGATTTTTATTTAACTAATTATGATTAAAGCCTTATGCTACAGAATTTTAGCATCTTATTACATATTTGATATATCTACTATCTTTCCGCCTATTCTGGCTCTTTTCGCCCAGTGTCCTATCTTGTAAATGATGGCTGTAATAACTGCTCCCATTACCCAGGAAATCACAAGAGAATAATATATGCTTCTTGGTTCGCCGGTTGGAAGCGCCTCACTTCTTGTAAGATATGCCATTCCATAAGCAATTGGAAGTCTTATAACAGTTGTTGTCGCAAGGGCTACCCACATAGGAGTCATAGTGTCTCCCGCTCCCCTTATGGTTCCTGAAAGTATCTGATTGATGGCAACTCCGATGTAGCCTATTCCAAGTATACACATCATTTCATAGCTTACCTCTATAACTTCTTCCGTATTGGTAAAGAGTCCCATCAGAAATTTTCCAAAAATAAGTATCAATCCGACCAAAACAACAGATGTAGTAACTCCGATTTTAAGTCCGTCTTTTGTACCCTGTCTAACCCTGTCTATCTTCATTGCTCCGACATTCTGTCCTACAAAGGTTGTCATTGCAGTACCAAAGGTGAAGTTTGGAAGCATTGCAAAACCGTCCACCCTCATTACTACAGTGGATGCTGCAATAAATACAGTTCCGAAGGTATTTGTTAAATTCTGAACAAAGATTGCGGCTATCGCAAATAGTGCCTGAGTAATACCTACAGGAAGTCCAAGCTTTATAAGATGCTTTGACAGTGTTCCATCTATCTTAAAAGCCTTCCTGTCAAGAGTAAGCACATCCTTCATCTTCATCATTCTTAGATAGCAGAGAGCGGCAGATATAATCTGAGAGATAATGGTTGCATAGGCTGCACCCGCTACCCCCATCCCAAGCGGACCTACAAAGATGATGTCGAGTATAATATTTACTACTGTACAAACTATGAGGTAGAGAAGTGGCATAACGGAGTCACCCATTCCTCTTAGAAGTCCGGATAGGATATTGTAATAGCTTGTACCCATTATACCCAGGCAACTAATCATTGTGTAACTGACTGCCATATTAAGGATGGGCTTCGGTGTCTGTAAAAATTCCAAAAACGGTCTTATACAGAGACTTCCAGCAATCATTATTAGAATACTGATGATGGCATTTAAGATAATTGCATTTCCTATGGTCTTCGAAAGCATTTCTCTATCCTTAGCACCGTAGTACTGAGATACAAGGATGCCGGCTCCCATAGAAATGCCTATGAACAATACCATAAGGAGAAATACAAGAGCTCCGCTTGCACCTATTGCAGCCAAAGCCTCATCTCCCACATATTTTCCAACTATGATCAGAATCGACTGTGCTGTAGAGCTGTTGGGCAAAATTCCCAATAAGGAGAGGAACAGAAAATTCTATGAGTCTCTTAGAAGGCCTGCCTTCGGTCATGTCTTTTGCACCACCAAGTTTCTTTAACATACTCTCTTTAATTCCCATGTATACCTCCATTTCTTATAGTAGCACTCTTTGTAAAAGTACTCGCACTTTCTTTACCATAATTAGCTAGACAATTTCCTACTGTATGGTTTCTAAAATAGATTTTAATTTGACAAGACTTTTCCCGGCATATTAAAACCAATGCACCTGACTGCTTTTGTTAGAGGGGAAGTCATAAGGACTTCCACTCTAACAAAAGCAGCCTGTATATAAACAGGCTGCCATATATGCGCGATGTAAAGGATAAGGGCCTCTTACTGCCTAAATGTCAACTTTTTACTAATTAGCCTACCAATTTAGACGTATTTATCTTGATACCAGGGCCCATTGTAGAAGCGATGGTTACACTTCTTAAATACTGACCCTTAGCTGAAGCCGGCTTTGCCTTTATTATAGCGCTCATAAGTGCTGTGAAATTGTCTGCGAGCTGCTCTTTAGTAAAAGATGCCTTTCCAACCGGTACATGTACAATGTTGGCCTTATCAAGACGGTATTCAATCTTACCTGCCTTAATATCGTTAACGGCCTGAGTAACATCCATAGTTACTGTTCCTGCTTTAGGGTTTGGCATAAGTCCCTTAGGTCCAAGTACACGACCAAGACGACCAACAACACCCATCATGTCAGGAGTAGCTACAACTACATCAAAATCGAACCAACCTTCGTTCTGGATCTTTGGAATGAGTTCTTCGCCACCAACAAAATCTGCTCCTGCTGCCTGAGCCTCATCAAGCTTTGTACCCTTTGCGAATACAAGCACACGAACAGTCTTACCTGTTCCGTGAGGAAGCACTACAGCACCACGGATCTGCTGATCAGCGTGACGACCGTCTACACCGAGTCTGATATGTGCTTCGATGGTTTCATCGAATTTAGCCACAGCTGTCTTCTTTGCAAGTTCTACTGCTTCTTCTGTATCGTAAGCCTTAGTCTTTTCAACAAGCTTCGCTGCGTCCTGATATTTCTTTCCTCTTTTCATTATTAAAAACCTCCTGTGGTTATCTAACTGTTCGACTGCCATTTGCAGTCTCCCACTCACACTAAAATCAAATAATCACGACTAATAATTAGTCTTCTATAACAATACCCATACTTCTAGCTGTGCCGGCTATCATGCTCATAGCTGCCTCAATGCTTGATGCATTAAGGTCTGGCATCTTAAGCTCTGCAATCTTTCTTACCTCAGAAGAAGGAATCTTAGCTACCTTATTCTTGTTAGGTACACCTGAAGCAGTCTCAATCTTTGCCGCTTTCTTTAAAAGAACCGGTGCCGGAGGAGTCTTTGTAACAAAACTAAAACTTCTGTCAGCATATACAGTAATAACTACAGGGATAATCATACCCTCATCCTTAGCTGTACGTGCATTGAACTCCTTTGTAAACTGGACAATATTAACACCATGCTGTCCAAGTGCAGGTCCTACAGGAGGGGCTGGTGTAGCCTTCGCTGCAGGGATCTGTAATTTTATATAACCTTCGACCTTCTTAGCCATATCATAACCTCCGTTAAATCTTCTTGATATCTGTGAAACTAATTTCTACCGGCATATCTCTTCCCATGGAGTTGATATTTATGGTCACAAGTCTCTCATCAAGATCAACCTCGATAACTTCGCCTTCCTGATCCTTAAAAGAGCCTGTTACAATTTTAACCCAGTCACCAACCTCAATGTCTGCTTCAACTGAAGTGCGGATTCCATTTAACATCTTATCCATTTCTTCAGCAGAAAGAGGAACAGGTTTAGATCCCGGACCTACAAAGCCCGTAACACCCCTTGTATTCCTGATAACATACCAGGTTTCATCATTCATCACCATGTTGATGAACACATAACCGGGATAAAGCTTTCTTGGTGTAGGCTTGCCCTTCTTACTGTCCTTACCACTTCTAATGATGGTAACTTCTTCAGTTGGCACGAGAACTTCTTTTATCTCGTCCTGTAATTCTCTGCTTTTGATAGTTGCTTCAATGTCATCTTTGACTGCATTCTCATATCCTGAGTAAGTATGTACCACGTACCAATTAGTTTCTGCCATATAATCACCTTTTTTTAATATTAAAGAACACCATTAATTAAATACTGGATGCCTAAGTCCAAAAGGGCTACAATGCCTCCGAGTACAATAGTAGTTGCTATTACGGCAACTGACTCTTTTGTAAGGGACTCTTTGCTTGGCCAGATTATCTTCTTAAACTCCGACTTGACTTCCTGAGCAAAACCGGTCTTAACCGCGCTCTCAGTTGTCTTATTCGCCTTTTCTCCCATTCTACATTCCTTTCAACTTAACACAATTACTTGTTTCTTTGTGTAAAGTATGTCTCTTGCAGAATCTGCAATACTTCTTTGTTTCCATTCTTTCCGGATGAAGTTTCTTTTCCTTCATCGTATTGTAGTTACGCTGTTTACACTCTGTACATGCCAGTGTGATTTTAACTCGCATTAATTTCACCTCCGCTTTAAAATTACCTTGTTTTTAGGCATAAAAAAAAGACCTCTTTCATCTCGCTATACCAATATAGCACAGAAAAGGCGAGTAGTCAATATTTTTTTACTCGCCTCTGTCTTCCTATTATGTAATTGTACTCGTCTTACTTCCTAATTGCCCTAATTTCCTTAACCTTAACTCCCTTGTTGTTGAACAGTTTCTTGTAGGAAGAAAGTGATTTCTTAGGTGCCTCAATAATCAGCTTATTGCTGACATTTTTAAAAATATTTTTACCCACTTTTTTAAGTTTGGTTGTTTTAAGAACGAGCCTGTTAAACTTAGCCGCATCCTTAAAAGCGTCATTGCCTATCTTGACGATATCAGCATTTACAACAACCTTCCTGAGTCTTTCCATATCAGAAAAGCTATCCTCTTCAATGGAAGTAACTATCATTTCCTTACCCTCAGCCTTGACTTTCTTAGGTATGTATACGGTGGTTGCTCTGTCATTTACAACTCCTGAAACTCCCACATATATTTTACTTCCCTTTATCTCTGTTACGATGTAGAATACACCTCCAACAGAAAATTCGTCATCAACTTCGACTTCTGTAATATCCTCATCATCGCTTTTATCAATCACTCCCGGAGTTGTTACCGCAGGAGGAGTGGTAGTTATTGCAGGCGAGGTTGCGTTTACTGCGTCAGGGCTTGCAGTCTCTATTGCTCCCTCACTTGCTGTAGCCTCAGCTATCGTTATCTTTGCTCTAACACTATCTCCTTTTTACTGTCTCAGCCTTCACCCCTTGAGGAGTACCCAGGAGAGAACCATTGAAAATGCTGCAAAAAGCCGCTATTTTTATCATTTTAAATTTTTCATTTTTATTCCTTTTTCATTATAAATGTCGTTTTAACTTAAATAAGACGCAAATTCCATTGCACCTCACACAGTGAAAAAAAGTGAAACTACTATAACAAATCTAGGATGCCAAAATCTCATACCCATCTTCCGTCACAGCAACTGTAACTTCCCACTGTGCTGAGTAGGAGCCGTCTTCAGTATATACTGTCCACTCATTTGACTCATCTATAAATATTTCCGCCCCGCCCTCATTTATCATAGGTTCTATGGTAAATACCATGCCTGGCGCAAGCACATAGCCTGTATTCTTCTTACTTACATAGCTTACCCAAGGGTCTTCGTGAAACTCCAGCCCTACGCCGTGGCCGCCTATCTCACGCACTACCGAATAACCATGCGCCATCGCAAAATCATTGATTGCCTGTCCCACATCGCCCAGGCAGTTCCAAGGCTTTACCACAGACAGGCCTACATCTATAGCCTCTCTTGCTACCTTTACCAGCTCTTTATCCTCAGGGAGGACATCTCCTATAAGAAACATCCTTGAAGCATCTGCGTAATAACCCTTATATATGGTAGTTACATCTACATTTACTATGTCTCCGTCTTCCAATATGTCCTCTGCGGAAGGGATGCCGTGGCAAACCTGATCATTTATAGAGGTGCATACACTCTTTGGGAAGCCCTCATAGTTAAGAGGAGCCGCTATTCCACCTAGCCTTGCAGTTGCTTTTACAACTATAGAATTGATTTCTTCGGTGCTCATTCCCATTTTGATTTTTGATGCAACCTCATCAAGTATGGCATTGTTTACCTTGCCCGCCTCTCTGATTCCTTCTATCTGAGCCGTATTTTTAATCATCTTATGTGTAGGTATTTTATGTCCTGCACTCTTTAATTCAGCCAGCTTTTCATCAAATTGCTGATGACAGTGCTTATATTTATTGCCACTTCCACACCAGCAATCATCATTCCTGCCTATTTTATCAAAAAACATTTCTCTACCTTCGTTCTATTATTAGCCATTTCTAACCGACCTTTTAAGAATATACTCTTTTCAGTATTAAAGTCAAGTCATTAAGACATAAATTCTTCGGAAAGTCTGTATTTATTGTTGTATGCCTCGTATCTTGCTGTAAATGCTTCACTTTTGCTGCTCTTTAGCTCATTTAAGTAGCCGTGAGTCTCAAAAGAAGAGGTCTTACTTTGAATAATGCAAACCGCAATATTGGAGCAGTGGTCTGAAACCCTCTCGCAGTTAGAGATTATATCAGTAAGATATATACCAAGTTCAGCGCTGCATTTGCCTGCCTGAAGTCTCTTGATATGTCTGTCTTTCATCTCTCTCTAGTAATTCCGTCAATGACCTGTTCAAGAGGTTCTATCTCGCCCGCCTTATTCTCATCATCCTTTGCAAAGCATTCTACAGTCATATCAAGGATTTCCGAAAGCGCCCCATGAAGCACCTTAAAGTCATCAAGAGCATAGTCTGAGAAGTTCAGTTCTTTTTCTTTAAGCTCCTTCGCTATCTTGTTAAGGTTTATGGCATGGTCGCCTATTCTCTCAAAGTCATTGATGCAGTGGAGCATTTCAAATATAGTATTACCTTCCACATCATTGACTTCCTTAGAAGAAAGCTTGATAAGGAAAGAACCAATCTCATCTTCAAGATAATCAAGGGTAGCCTCAGCCTTTTTGATTTCTTCGCTCTTCTTGTTGCTAAAATTCTCAAAGTTTTCAAGTGTTCTATTTATATTCGCACTTGCAAGGCGGCTCATTTCCTTTACCTTGCTTCTTGCCTGAGAGATAGCAAGTCCCGGAGAAAGCAAAGCCTTTCATCGAAAAGCACTTCTTTCTCTGCTTCCTTCTCTGCACCCTCGTCCTTAACCACAGCATAGGCAATTTTTAGGAGCACCTTATTAAACGGCAAGAGTATACAGGTTGTAAATATATTAAAACTTGTATGGAAGATAGCTATTGCAATTATGCTAATCGGCTTGTCAAAAATCGCAAGCTGTAGCAGATATCTTAGCAGGAAATATATCACAAGACATACTACAGTTCCGATTATGTTAAAGCTTATGTGGACAATGGCAACTCGCTTCGCATCCCTCTTTACTCCGATGGATGAAAGAAGTGAAGTCACACAGGTACCGATATTTTCACCCATGATAATAGGAATAGCCATACCAAAGGTAATGGAGCCTGTAAGTGAAAGCGCCTGAAGCACGCCGACTGAGGCCGCTGAGGACTGGATGATACCCGTAAACACAGCACCGATTAACACTCCTATGATAGGATTGTTAAATGCTGTAAGTACGTTTGTAAATTCCGGCATTTTCGCAAGAGGAGACATAGAATCACTCATCATGCCCATTCCATGCATAAGGAGGGCAAAGCCGATAAGAACCGTGCCCAAGTTTTTCTTTTTCTGCGACTTGCAAGCCATCATCATGAATGCGCCAACAAACGCCATTATCGGCGAGAAGTTAGCAGGCTTTAATAATGATATGAAAAAGTTATCCGTCTGTATGCTGTTTAGTGAAAGCAGCCATGATGTAGCAGTCTTGCCGACATTCGCACCAAATATAACGAAGATGGTCTGTGAAAGTGTAATGATTCCGGAGTTTACAAGTCCGACCAGCATAACGGTAAGTGCTGATGATGACTGTAGTGCAACAGTAATTGCAACTCCTAAGAAAAGACTCATGTACACATTTGAGGTAAGCTTCCTAAGGCTTGTCTCAAGCTTTCCTCCCGCCACCTTTTCAAGGCTTCCCGAGAGCACGTTCATACCAAAAAGGAAGAATGCAAGTCCGCCTAACAGCGAAAATACGGAATAAATAGTCATTTGTTTCTCCTCTAGCAACTATATAAATGTTTACCATCTATTAGAATAACAAATTTTCATGAATAAATACAGGGGTATTTAAAAATTTGGTGAGATTTTTAGTGTAATAAACACTTACTAAGAATTTTCCTATTCCATCAAATAAGGAGCTGCCACAAAAAGCAAAAGCACAACAAAAATAAAGTAATTTTATCATCAGATTATTACTGCATTTTGTGTATCTAATTCTTAATGCGACAGCCCCTTTAAGCATCTGTGATGTTGTGCGACAAGCTTTCTTATCGTAGTCGACACATTTTCCCGGATATCCTATTCTGTTGATAAGCTACCCGATGACTTGGTTGCATCTGTTTCATTTGTTTTTTCTACACCATCAAGATATTTCCAAGTTATATTATATGTTTTTCCGATGCTGTTTCCAAGATTGGTCACATAGTCCTCCAATAATTTTTGAACCCTTTGCTGTGCTGATGCAAGCAAGGCTACATTAGTTTTTGCTTCTTTTTCAAGATTTCCCATAGCTGATGCAAATGCTTCTCTTTGATGTTCAGCTTCAACTTTTGACGAATTATTAGCTACTATGAATGAATCTTCTGTTAGCGTAGACTCGTCAACTTTGCAACCAAGTACTTTGGCAGGGGGGATTGTTATAGTAACATTATCTTCCTTAACTTCAATGCTCAGTTGAGTAGCATCAATTCCGATAGTCACCACTCCAGCATATTCCATCCAAAAATGTCTATCTTTCTTCCACCAAAGCATTCCTGTAGCATTTTCATGTTTGTATTTAGCTACATTGTGATAGTAACATTTCATTACTGCCAGTTCGCATATTGCCTTCATCTGAGATGGCTCAGGTTTAACATTTTTAGCTTCTTCTTTTGCACAGGATGTACTTAAAAAGCATATCAAAACAACTAAAATTGCGCATAAATACTTTTTCATAACATCACCCCTCCTTGATTACTAATTTATACGTGTCGTCTAACTGTTTTACAAAAGGGTTGATTAAAGCTTCAACGATGTTTTTAGCATTCTGCTGTGCAAATTCATATATTGCTGGTGTAGATTCACTTTCTTTTGTCACGTCTTCAATACATTTTTTATATGCTTGAGCTGAGACAGTTTCTGTATTAGCTTTTTTATTTAAAAATATATAATCCAGTGAAGCTATGTCTACATTCACATCTGTTATTTTAACCTTTGGCAAGGTCACTACTATAGTTTTTTCGCTTCCTTCCTCTGTCTCTTTTTCATTCACTTCCACATTGACCTTCTCAAAATCAATACCTGCCTTGACCTTTGCTTCATAGGAAACATAGTAGTCAATCTCTTCAGGTTCCTCTTCATTATTTACAATTGCAACTCCATTATAAATGGCCTCAAAGGTTGATAAATCACTAACACTTATTACTTTTTCTAAGGTTGATTTTGAAACAATTTGAGGTTTGGAATTCTTTTTGTCTATATGTATCTTGATATATACTCCCACAATGACTAAAACGACTAATAAGATTGCTAACAATATAAGACACCGCTTTAATCTAAGTTTCTTTTTTAGTTTTTCCTCCATAAGTGTACTCCTTTTAACAAGAAATTTTGCATCATCATAATATGTAATCTACAAAATTGTGACATATAATTAGTACTTCATTATAATAATAAAAATCCCAAGATTTACCTCACCATAAATATTGAGTAGCGTATTTCAAGAGATTTATATAGCTTTATTTATTATCTCCTTCTTCCGCCTCTGGTAAGCATTATAAGCCTTAATAACTGTAAAATGGATGAAAGCAGGGCTGCAACGTAAGTCAAGGCTGCCGCTTTTAAGACCTTTCCTGCAGCACTTAACTCACTGCCAGCTAATATGTTCTGTTCTTCAAGAGCAATCATTGCCCTTCTTGATGCGTCAAATTCAACAGGGAGGGTAATGAGCTGGAATAAAACCACAAAAGTAAACAATATAACACCTATCTGAGCAAGCCCCATATAGCCCATTGCAAGACCTATTAAAATGAGTGGCCAGGAAAGCATAGAGCCTATATTTGCTACAGGTACTGATATTGACCTCAGTTTAAGGGGTGCATATCCCTCTTTATGTTGAATGGCGTGGCCACATTCGTGAGCCGCAACACCAAGGGCAGCTACTGAGGTCGAGCCATAGACAGTCTCTGAAAGTCTAAGAACCTTCTCCGTTGGGGAATAGTGGTCGGTAAGGCTTCCCGGAATATATTGAACACTTACATCATTTATCCCCGCATTATGTAGAATCATCATAGCACAATCTGCCCCTGTCATTCCCCTACTGTTTGAAACCTGACTGTATTTCCTATATGTGCTCTTTAAGTAAAAAGAGGCAAGCATAGTCAGAATTATGCCTATGAATAGTGGAATGTCTGTATAAAACCAATACATAGAATTTCCTCCTGGTACAATTATTCTCGCTTCAATCAGGCAGACTCTGTCACAGTTTTTTTCTTTGACAGGTAACAGCCTTAGCTAAAGATGAATATAATTATAATGGATTATGATGTTTATGGCAATGGGGGTTAATTTTTGTAAAGTTTTTAATAAGATAATATTTAATCCTTTACAAATGACTGCTTTAATTCGGACAGCTCTTTTAGCTTTCTTTCAAATACTGCTTTGCTCATACCATTTTCGGTGGCAATCTCATAATATTTATTAAATTCAGGATGATTATTTTCTTTTACAACCGCTAAAAGTTCTGCAAAATATCCCCAGACATTATTATAACTTTTTGTCGAAGTATAATCTTCCCTTTTAGGCATCCACTGTAACTTTATAAAGTATTTATATAGTATCTTACTCCAGGTTTCTACATCGTCATCGTAACAGAAGAACTTTGTTTCAAACAGACTGCCAAAGCGTCTGTCCCAATATTTTACATCGTCAGGCAAATACCAGGTATCACGAGGATTACGGCAAATCAATTCTATCGTTAGCATCTCAAGTATTGAAGCAGGATCTCCACCTATACAGCCATAACTTCCGGCAACCGAAGTTTGTGCCCCTTCATCTTTTAGCTCTTCATAAGCTGTGCTGCTATCAAGCAGTAATAAAGCAATTTTAGCCCTATCACCAAATGCTTTCCCTTCGCTTAGTAATTTGTACTTGTTAAAATCTTTCATAGCTGGTCTCCTTTAATTTATGTAACTACTCCCTAATATATTATCTACTATACTTTAGCTAAAAGGCTATTCGTCAGTTCTTCCACTTCCAGCTTCGTAATTCCCTGTTCTGTAAAAACATAAGGAAGATATCTTCTACCACATGAACCATTTTCATTTTTTGAGGTGACATTTTGGCACCTCAAAATCTCATATTCTTCTTTTGACAACTGAAAGCAGAAATCTTCAGCATTCCTATTTCTCTGCCTATTTAAATATTTAGTTTCTACCTGATACAGCCTAGCAAGGTCACTGTCAATCATTATCTGCCTACCCCACCTGCCCCCCTCTTGTGGCTGATGTGATTTTTCAATAAAATCATAGAAGTCAGCTCCGTTTTTACGTTGCTCAGAGGCGCATTGCGAAGCAGCTAAGCCTATGAGCAATACAAAAAGGTAGGAGCTTCACTTAGTTTACAACAATCACATTAGCCCTACAACCCCTTAATCCTGTCAAAGTATTTTGCTAAAACAACAATTGAATTTATTACAGATGAAATCGGTGAGAGGGAAATGGTAGGGGGTTACACACTCAGAGCATTTTTATCAAGCAGAAATTGCTCAACACCAACATACTGTATACCATTTTCATCTGTCCAGGGTTTGATGTAGTCTCTTGTTATTACTATCTTCTTAAACGAATCCGGGATTCGAATCAACGACTCGATTTCATGCTTCCTCTTTTCAGGTTCGGCAACAGATAATGCTGATTGGATGTAATAACGCTCATCTCCTCGATTGACAACAAAATCAACTTCAAGCTGTTTTCGCAATTTCTTTCCTTCAGGCGTTTTGATGTTTTGCTCCACGACACCTACATCAACATCATATCCTCTTCTAATCAAATCAAGATAAAGTACATTTTCCATAATATGGGTTTCTTCCTGTTGCCTGAACCCCAGTCGCACATTCCGCAAACCTACATCGGTATAGTAATATTTCAGCGGAGTCTGCATATATCTCTTTCCCTTTACATCATATCTATTAGCTCGATATATAAGGAATGCATCTACAAAATAATCAAGATATTTGTCAATGGTTGCGGAACTGATTTTGATCAGTTTTTCGCTCAAAAAGGTCTTTGAAAGTTTAGTCGGATTTGTAAGTGAGCCCACAGCAGATGCAGTAATGTTTAACAAATCCTCTAACACCGCTGTATCGTTCTGTATATTGTATCTTTCAACAACATCTTTTATATATGTCCTTTTGAACAGATTTCTCAAATATTGACTCTTTTCTTCATGTGACGGTAGGGAGGATACGATAGGCATGCCCCCATATGTGTAGTAATCCACCCAGGCATCACGCTCATTCCCTTCATACATCTCATGAAACTCTGTAAAGGATAGTGGATAAACACGTATTTCATCTCCACGGTCGCGAAACTGAGTTAAAACATCACTCGAAAGCATCTTTGAGTTGCTTCCGGTAATATAGACATCCGCATTTTTTATTTTTACTAGCCCTATCACTACATCCACAAAGGTAAGCTTTGCATCATGACTTTCGACATATGGGTTTTGAATTTCCGACACAAACTGTATTTCATCAATCAAAATGTAGTATTGCTTACTTTTATCAGTTATCTGTTCTCTAATATATTTGTCTAATTCCATGGGATTTCTGTATTTAGCATTTCTAAACTCATCGAGAGCAAGTGTAATTATCTGATTGGCAGCAATTCCTTCTTCTTGAAGATAACGTGTAAACAATTCAAACAAAAGATAAGACTTCCCGCATCTTCTGATTCCTGTAATAATCTTACTCTTCCATTATGCATTTTGGATATCAACTTTTGCATATATTCAAGTCTGCTAAATTCCATATCATTTCACCTATTAAGATTTTTTTGCGGATTCCGCATTTATTTTTTGTTCTGATTATAATCAAATTTCAGCTTTTTATCAAGAGTAAGTCGAAAAATTTTTGCGGACTCCGCAATTATGTTTTAATAAAAAAAGCCTTATATGGTGTTTATATCAGCCCTTCTTAGTAATCAATACTACCGTCTCCACAAGTATTAAAATTCTAATTTGTATAGCCACATTCATAAATACCTCCCACCTAAAAGATGGGAGGTTTGCTTACAAAAATATATTTACCTTTACAGTACAGTTTTTTAAAGCAGTACTACATTTTACACTTAGTCTTAAATTGTTCTCAGTGTTTTTTCTTTTTACGCATCACACTGACAACTATTATAACTATAATCACAGCAGCCACTACTCCGATTACAGGCAGCCAGGTATCAACAATACTCTGAAATACACCATTCATATTAACATTTTCAAACATCTTCATACCTCCGTTTCTTTTACTCTGTCACCATACGTTTAGCTGACAGATAGGTTGCAAGGAAATATCCTCCGTAAATAATAAGGAACATAATCACAGTTAATCCAATATTGGTTGAAATATGGATATTCATAAATTTTTCTACAACAGTCATCGCCTTTTCCGTAAGAAAAACAGAGTAGATGCCTGCAACCACCAAAGGAAGGGCAAAAAATACCGCTGTTTGTACAAAAATGGCTCGATTGATATCTCCCTTTGCCGCTCCTAACTTTTGCAACAGCCCATAGCGGCTGACATTGTCTGTCGTCTCTGTAAGCTGTTTTAATGCAAGCAGAGCTGCACAGATTAAAAGGAAGATTATACCAAGATAGCAGCATAAGAAGCTCATCAACGCATTGGTTCCGTAATACATTTCATACATTATGTTCTTTTCTGCATATCTGTATCCGTGTGTTTTATCCAGTCCAATTGGTATCATTTTTTTCAGTACTTCATTGGAGTTTACATCAGGCTTATACCGTACCAAAAGTGCATTCATGTCTTTCTTAAGGCCATTAGCAATCTTATCAGGAACGATTAATGTCCCCCTGTCATTGTTACCAATACTAGTCATGATAAACGTGTCCTGCATCACTTCATCAGAAGCCCTATGTAAGACCTGTCCATTTATCGTGACCTCCGGATGCAGCTTTAATGCGGTGTCTATAAAGGAATAAGTTCCTTTGTAATTGCAGTTTATCAGATATTGATTTTCCTTTAACGTGAGTGGCTTCTTTCCCTGCATTTTAAGTGCTTTGTTGACATCCGATAAGGCAAATGCATCAATCTTTTGTTCGGGAAGCTCTTCATCAATTTGCCAAAGCTCAACTCTCTGGCCTTCAAAAAACTTTCCATAGGTAAAATCAGTCTCATACGAGCTAATCTGCTCCATCTTCTCGGCGTATTTATCCAGTTCGGCTCCTTTTTTTGCAAGATATGCTGCAATATCCCCATCTCCGTCTACAGAAATATTTGAAACCACATTTAGGTCATAAGGAGCCGCTTCCTTGGCTAACTGATTCATTGTAAGCGCTGTACTTGCACCGATTGACACTGTGCAAATGGTAACGGTGAGAAGTCCGCAGACAATCGTCACAATCAGATAATTCGTGCGGATTTTGCTTGCAATCTGCTGTACAAGAAATGTATTTAAGCCCTTCAGATAAAAAGCCCTATTGGTTTTTGAGAGCCTTATCAAAACTGTGGATAAGGTGAAAAACAAAAGGAAGGTTCCCACAGTTAAGCTTGTGACCGCAATTTGAAAAGAGAAATTCTCCTTCGTCGGCAATATCCCATTCTTATTAAACAAAATGGCAGAAGCTCCAATACCTATTATGGAAAGTATAAACAAGCAGGCTGTAAGTACCGGCTTTCCTGACTTCATCATTTCATTTTTTCTGTCTGCTCTTATCAGGTCAATCAACTCTACATTTGTAATCGACCAGACATTAAAAAGCAGTACAATCAGGAAGATAATTGCAAAGCATAAGGCAGTCATAAAAAGTGCCTTTGCAGAAAATACAACCTGAAATTTGTCCAATTCTACTGCAAAGAGCCTTAGCGCTGCGAGTGAAACTCCCTGTGATATGGCAAATCCCAAAACCAATCCCACTGCAAGTGCAATACTTCCAATACATAGAGTTTCGCCCGCAAACAGTCTTGAGATCTGTCCCTTCTTCATCCCAAGCAACATGTAAATACCTAATTCTTTTTTACGCCGTTTTAATAGGAATTGATTTGCATAAATAATTAAAAACGCCAGCACCACAGCAATCACAATCGAAAGTGCCGATATCAGTATAACCAGCTGTTCATATAAGACCTTTCTGGTGGTACCAAGATTAGAAAGTGCAGGCTGAGCAGATATCGAGTTAAAGGCGTAAAACAGGCTTACCGAGAACATCAGCGTTAAAAAATAAATAAAATATTCTCTTACGTTCTTGTGAACATTTCGAAAAATCAGCTTTAGTGAAATCATTTTTCACCTCCCAGTACTGACACCACTTCCAATATCTTTGCAAAAAACTCTTTGCGGGTATCCTCGCCACGATGCAGTTCATTAAAAACCTTACCGTCCTTGATAAAAAGTATGCGTTTACAATAGCTCGCTGAAAAAGCGTCATGAGTTACCATTAGAATGGTGGCATCCAGTTGTTCGTTAAGCTCTGTTAACATAGTCAACAACATCCTTGAAGAGTTCGTATCCAGTGCCCCTGTCGGCTCATCTGCCAGTACTATAGCGGGGTTTGTCACTATTGCCCTCGCCGCTGCCACACGCTGCTGCTGGCCTCCTGACATCTGATAAGGATACTTTTCTAACACTTCTTGAATATTCAGTGCCTTTGCAACCTGTAATACTCTCTCGTTAATGTCCCCTGGCTTCATACCCGCTATAGACAGTGCAAGTGAAATATTTTCATAAGCAGTCAGCGTATCTAAGAGATTAAAATCCTGAAATATAAATCCCAGCTTTTTCCCTCGAAACTCTGAAAGCAGGGCTCCATGAAGTTCTGTAATATCCTTTCCCTCTATGTAAATATGTCCGCTAGTAACTGTGTCTATAGTAGATATACAGTTTAGCAATGTAGTTTTGCCTGAGCCTGAAGCTCCCATAATCCCAAGGAATTCTCCCTTTTTCACGGATAATGAAATGTGATCAATAGCCTTAGTCAGATTTCCCTTGTTGCCATAAAATTTTTGGATATCATCTACCTGTAATATTGTATTTTCCATTTGTCTTACTCCTTTCTCAAAGGCCCTTTGTTTTTGTACCTTTATTCTACTTTAATACATCTGACTATGCCATTAAGTTAGATTACATTTACCTTACAAAAATGTAATCTAAAGATATAACAATAAAAGAAGCAGGAATCTACACCCCCGCCTCTTTCAAGTAGCTTTCAGTAGGAAAATCCATCGTTATGGTAGTCCCTCTCCCAGACGTACTGGAAGCAGAAAGCCCGATATTCATTTTTTCACACATTTTTTTACAAAGATATAAGCCAATGCCTGTTGACTTGGAATAGCGGCGTCCATTTTCGCCTGTAAAGCCCTTATCAAATATCCTAGGTAGATCAGCTTCCGATATCCCAATTCCATTGTCCGAGACCAAAAAGCAACACCCTGTTTCTCTCAGCTCTACCTGTAAATGTGATTTGCAGTCCATCTTTTCGATACTTGATTGCATTGGAAATCATCTGCCCGATGATAAAAGTACAACTCTTGATATCCGTAGTAACAGGAATATCAAGCCCTTCCATAACCGGCTTTCCTCCCGCCTGTATCAGTGGTTTGGAGTATAACTTCAGCGCTGCTACAGTTATTGCCTGTAAGGAAGTTTTCTCTACCTTAAAGTCTTTTTCCACATCAGTACTACGAGCGTAATACAAAGCCTGTTCCACGTAGTTTTCAATCTTACCTATTTCATCATTGATGCGCAGTGTCGTGGGATTCTTATCATTTTCAATCATAAGACGTACGGACGTAATCGGTGTCTTAATCTCATGTACCCAGGACTCAATGTACTCTCTATATTCTCTGGTATCCTGTCTGGCAGCGGCTATCCTGTCATTTTGATATTTATTGCAGCGGCGCAACACCTCTATCAAAAGCTGTCCCTCTAAAAATCCCGGATGTGAGAGGAGTTCTCCTAGAAGCGTCTTTTCTTCCATCTGCTCTAACATTTTCAAAAGCAGCTTATAGTATCCACGCTTGCGGATAAAATCATAGGTAAGTGATGTCACATACGCTGTAGCAAAAACCACTTCTGCAAACAGGACAAAGACTGTAGCTGTTCCAATTAGCCAAAGAAGGGCAAAGAGCAGAACCATAGATACAAACATACACATCAAAGAGAAAATACGGTCCTTTAGATATTCTGACATCCTCATATGCAATACCCCAGTCCGCGCTTTGTTTTCAGATAATCAGGCAGGCCTATCTCTGCAAGTGTTTTTCTCAAGCGCACAATATTTACATTCAGGGTATTTTCGTCAATAAACTCCTCACTCTGCCATAGCTCATCAATGATGGCATCACGTGGAATGATATTCCCCTTATTCATCATAAGCATCCGTAAAATCCCCATTTCATTTGGTAAGTGCTTTACTCTGCCCTTTGTAGCTTATTTCAGCTTTAAGTACGTTTAAGGTCAGTCCCTTGTAGGTAATTGTAACATTGTCCTGCACATCATATGTTCTCTCCAGAAGTTTTTGTATTCTTGCCAGAAGAACCTGTGCATTATATGGCTTTGATATATAATCGTCAGCTCCAGTGTTTAGACTCATCAGTTCGTCAAAGTCATTGTTCCTGCTAGTTAGAACAATAACGGGAACCGTTGATTTCTGTCTTATTTCCCTGCATACCTGAAAGCCGTCCTGATAGGGCAGATTGATATCAAGGAGGATTAAGTCTGCCCCTGAGGAAAGCGCAGCTTCTGAGATATGGCGAAAATCGTCACTGCTGCTACACTCATATCCATATTTTTGAAGAAGCTCGATTAGTTCCTCCCTGATTGTCATCTCATCTTCTATAATAAATATTTTCACTCTTTTTCTTCCTTTTTTGTACTCAATATTTATACTTGCTTTATCTGCTATTTCACTTTTAAGAACTGGCTAAAGTATTGCAGCCAAATCACCACCTATACAGCCATAACTCCCGGCAACTGAGGTTTGCGCTCCTTCCTCTTTTAGCTCTTCATAAGCTGTGCTGCTATCAAGCAGTAATAAAGCAATTTTAGCCCTATCTCCAAATGCTTTCCCTTTGCTTAATAATTTGTACTTATTAAAATCTTTCATGTTGTCTCCTTTAATTCATTTTCTTTAAGTATTCATATCTCCGTTCAAGTATGCCAAAACATATTTTTCCATATTCATATAAAACTCTTCCCAAGGGGCAAGGGGAGTAAAAGTCTCATGTTCCTCGTCAATAGCGCAAATCATTTGTTTATCAGGGTGCCAAACTATATCGACAGCACTGTAATTATCAACTTCTGCCACCAATGACAGCACTTTTTTCCTTTTCCATTTCGTTTCTACTGTGTCATGGTAAGAGTAAAAACGAATAAATTTGCAATACTTGTCACCAGCAATTTTTATCTTGAGTTTGTCTCCTTTAAGAAATTCGACCAAACTATTCGGCAATTTATACTTTTTTAGCACAGTATCCTTGCTTTCAATACTGTGTAAATCTCTTGTTTCGTATTTTGCTAAAAGCTCTATCATTTCTCTGTTATCATTTTTAACAGCGATGGAATACGGTCTTTCTCCGCGCTTGTTTTCTATGCTTATGTCAGCTCCATGCCCTGCAAGCAAACGGACAATTTCAAGATTATTGCACAGCGCGGCTTTTATGATAGGTGTGCTTGTATCGGAGAAAACCGAGTCTGCTTTGTGATAATTTACATCTGCTCCCTTTTCTAAGAAAAGTCTCACCGTTTCAATATCATTATTAAAAGCTGAATATCTTAACATAAGCCCGCCGTATTTAGAGATGGTGATGCCAAGACTCTCCAAAGCCTCTATATTTTCTGCCTCATTATCTCCCCAAAAAATCGTTTTCAATAGTTCGGCTTTTTTCTCTTCGTCCATACTTTCCAAATCATTTTTAAACATAAGAACTGTTTCGGCATCGCAACACCTTAGAGCAATTTCAATCGGCTTAGGGTGGAATTTACCTTTGTACGAAGCATTGTTTTCATATAAGTATTTGATTATATCCTTTTTGTTTAAGTACAGTGCCATTTCTAACGGAGTAAATGATTCGGTATATTTTCCCTTTATTTTAATAATCTTGTTGATTTTTTTACCAAGCAGTTTTTTCAATGCTTCTAAATCGTTGTTATAGATTGCTATAATTTCCGAGTCCAATTCAGATGCATCAAAAGTTCCAAAATGTGCTATTTTATATGTTTCCATAAAATCCTCCGATTGCGATTAAGCATAAGGCATATATTATCTGCCATAAATACCTCCATGTTTTTCCTTGAAGTCGCAATTTGCGATCTCAAATCTGATAAAATAACTTAACCATCATCCAGACTGTTCTTATCCACTTCTATCTGAATCCCTTCTACCTCATCCCTCTCTACCGAAGCAATAAGTTCTTCAATATGAGCGCTTCACAATCTGATAGATAGGATTTAAATTCTTTGAAAAAATCTACTAGCAAATGACCAGCAATTAAAAATTGTATCGCTACTTCCAATCTTAAATGGATCAATGTTATATATTGCTCTGAAATAATCAGAAGTTTTTGATTCTCCATAATATTTACATTTATGCTTGTCATATACTTTATATATTAAATCTGGATGACTAATGTTATTATTTAATCTATATTCTAACAACCCTTTAATTCCAGTGTGCTTCACTTTTGAATTTTCAAGTACAGCTTCATTCCTGATACATCTTAACAAATCTTCTTTTTTTATCAATTATCATCAATTGAACATCCCTCAAAATTTTAATTTGTAGGGCTGATGTGATTGTTTGTAATCTAAGTGACGCTCCTACCTTTTTGCATTGCTCATAGGCTTAGCTGCTTCGCAATGCGCCTCTGAGCAACGCAAAAACGGAGCTGATACCTTAAATTTATGCAAATAATAACCAGAATACCAAATTAAAGACAGCCACTCCCACCTGCCCCCAATGTGGCTGATGTGTTTGCTTGCAATTATTCATCAATTAAACAGCAGGAGCTGATAATGCCTAAGCGAGCGCGTTAGGTTTTTTTCGTCATCCTGTAAAAACTTAAAAATAGCACCTTGCAGAAAAACCGGAGCGAGTCTGGACATTTATCAGCGAAGGCGTAACTTAGTCAAAAAAACAAACACATCAGCCCTACAAATTAGAATTTGTCTATCAAACACATATTCCCAAACTTTCAAACACTCTTCTAATTATATCTTCATAGCATTTACTATCAAAATCCAACTTATGCTTTGCCATTTTCTTCTTAATGATATCCGAAAGCTCCAAAAGATAGTCATTATACATTTTAAGAAACTTACTTACATTTTCTTTTCTTACCAGAATTCCACTCATTAGAACAAAAAATGAACATATACAATAAATTTCTTAGTTTTAAGATAATAACTTGCCTGATAAATTCCAGACTCTGAATAATATTTTTGATATATTTCCACTAAGGCAAACGCAAATATCCATCTTCTGCAATGCCTCTATCTCAAAGCTTTCAAATAAAGATTTCATTTCTTTTCTTATTGTTCTTGCAGCAGATAATATACTATTTAACTCATCATCCGTTCCGCCAACAATAACATTCATATTGACTTTCATATTTTTTCCTCAAATTTTAGCTATATAGTGTAAAAACTGCCTGTTATATTGTATTAGGAAAAGCTTTCTACCTGTTCTATCAGATTTAAAATAAGCTCTGGGAAGCTCTCTGCAATTTCCTCAAGGTCAGCATAGTCATTGTTATATCCACGCACTATACCACTTTCCAAGTCTATAAATACGATACTTCCATCACCTAAGCCTCCAATAGGAAATGCAGGGCCGTGTTCACATTCACTCATATACTCCTCGTATGCCTCTACAAAAATTGCATAGTTTTCCTCCAGTTCTTTCAAGTCGAATATCCAAGGCTCTGCCAAATAGCAGCCACCTAAGTTAAGTAGCAGCCAGCGGTATTCTGTCGGAATAGGCTCATATTTTGCTTCAAACTGTATTATTCTATCTTCTGTTTCAGGACAGATCCCTTCTGTAAATGCACTTACTTCGTAAGCAGCCTTAATCCTATCAAAGTATTTTGCTAAAACAACATTACTCATATGCTTCCCCTCGTAACTTGTTGATCTATTTCTGTTTTTCCTGCATTTTCTTCAGTATTTCGACTATTCTTTCCCTATTCCCTGCGATTTTCATAAAAGAATCTCTTCCATCCTGTATGTCAGCAGTATATAAAAATAACTCAGCAGTTTTATATACCTCCCCTTTCATTTGAGTTCCACAATATGTTCTATAACATTATAGTTTAATGCAAAGTGTAGCTATATAGTCATTTCCATAATGTGATAATCTGTTTCTCTTATCACACGATTCATAAAAATCTATCATAGCCAGACCATTTTTAAGTTGTCCTCTAATCTGAGTTTCTAAGGTATGGCTAAATTCATATCCATATTCCGGATTTATGGTTATCTTGCCTTTCTCTTCAAGCTCTTTTGAATTAAAGGCAGCGAATACTTTAATAGTAATTCCTCATTGGGTTTGTCCCATACAATGTCAGCATCATACATGTATATCCAAGGATTCATAAATCCGACCATTAACAATCCACCCTTTTTCAATACTCGAGAGGCTTCTTTATATACGTTTTCTAAATCTTCTACATATACATTTGAAACCGGATTAAAAATAATGTCAAAAGTTTCATTTTCAAATGGAAATGGTTTTGTCATATCGCTTTGAACTGTATTGATTTTTAAACCTTCTCTTTTAGCAACCATATCGTCTCTTTGTAATTGTGATTTAGAAAAATCCATTATGGTTACATCATAACCCTTTATAGCAAAAACCGGTCCCTGCTGTCCACCACCACAGGCTAAACCTAATATCTTTTTCCCGTTTGCTTTTTCAAACCATTCTTTGGGAACTTTTTTCCCAACAGTTAATGCAACAGAAATTGGATTATTTCTAGCTTCTTCTAATTCTTCATGTGTCAATGGCTCAGTATAGTCATTTTTTACATTATTCCATCTGTCTTCGTTTAATTTTATATAGTTGTTCATAGCTGGTCTCCTATCGATATTTACAATCGGCTAAGTGGTCATTTACAATCCCGATAGACTGCAGGAAAGAATACGTGATGACCGGGCCTACAAAACTGATACCACGTTTTTTCATGTCTTTGCTCAGTCGAATAGAAACATCAGACTCTACAGGTATTTCTGAGAGTTCTTTCCAATGCCTGTCGATTTGCTGTCCGCCTGTAAAGCTCCAAAGATATGCATCAAAAGAGCCGAATTCATTTTGTATCTTCTGTACTGCCAGTGCATTCTTGCGAACGCTGAAGATCTTGTTGCGGTTTCGTATAAGACCTGTATCGGTCATTAAAGCTGTAAGTTCTTCATCTGTCATAACTGCACAGGCATCAATTTTGAAATTGTGAAATGCGCTGCGGTAATTCTCCCTCTTATGCATTACCGTTGCCCAGGAAAGCCCGACACTTGCCCCTTCAAGGCACAGCATCTCAAATTCAAAATTGTCATCATGACTGATCTTGCACCACTCGTGGTCATGGTATTCTTCAAGTACCGGATCCCCTTTCGTCCAAATTCGACACTGACTGCTCATTGCATGTCCTTTCTCATATACTCAATTTTTATAATTTGTCTCGCTCCCCACCGCTTGTGACGGCAGTGATACCGTCTCAGCATGAATTACGGAGTCTATTCATAAACATGTCATCATATCAGCATTTCTAATTTCCAATTTCAATTTATTTTTGTTTTTGGGAAATAAAATTAATTCCTATTTCCCAACAGCAGACAGGCCATCTCCACTCGAAATGAGTGAACACTGAGTGTGTCAAGCAGCCTGTCTATATGTGGAAACATACCTACTAAACTATTTAACGATGCTATTTCTATAAATCCAGCGTTGTTTCATCCAATAGAAAATCCTCAAAGCCCTTATAGGTTCTAGAAACACCCTGCTGTTTGTATTATTTTTTCTTGCATAATCTCCTATTTTTCATACTCTGGTTGCCATTTTGCAAAATGTACAAGCTGCTCATCAGTACGATTGTAGTAACGTATGCCCTTATCCAGCTTTGCAATCTTAAGCATTTCCTCATCAGTAAGCCTAAAGTCTTGAATATTTAAATTGTCTCGAATATGGTCTACACTCTTACTTCCAGGTATTACAACAAACCCCATCTGTGTATGCCAGCGAAGGATTATCTGTGCAGACGATTTCCCATATTTCTTTCCAAGCTCAGAAAATACTGACTCATTAATCAAAGATTTATCCCCATGCCCCAATGGATACCATGACATAAGTTTAATACCATACTTATCAAGAGTTTCTCTAAGCTCAGTCTGTGTAAAGTACGGATGGGCTTCTACCTGAATAAACTGCGGAACGATTTTCCATTTGTTTTCAAGTTCTTCTATGTATTTTCCTTCAAAATTTGAAATCCCAATAGATTTTGCCTTTCCTTCTCTATATGCCTTTTCAAGCTGTCTATATCCAGCAAGCCAATTTCCGGCAGGCTGATGAATGTAAAGAAGATCTACATATTCTACGCCAAGACGCTTCAGTGTCTCATCAACTGCATTTTCATTTTCATATTCACTAGGCCAGAGCTTCGTTGAAAGGAAAATCTCTTCTCTGCCTACACCACTATCCTTGATTCCTCTTCCACAAGCCTTCTCATTGACATACGCATTAGCGGTATCAACAAGTCTATAGCCCATCTTCAATGCTTCCCTTACACTATTCTCGGCTTCTGCCGGTGAAAGCATAAATGTACCAATTCCTATAACCGAACACTCTAAACCATTGTTAAGCTCAATTTTTTCCATAGTTTACCTCCCTAAATCCACTCTTTCACTATATTTTTTGATTGTTTTGCTTTAGATCCTACTATAGCCAATCCCTTACGATCTACAATTGCACCTTTACACATCTTAATAACATCAGACGGCATTCCGGCAAGTCCTGAGCCTTCATGTGTACTGATAATGCGAACAGTTTTCCCTATAAAATCAAGGCCCTCAAGTGCTGTTTCCATCTCAGGTGCATAGGTACCCCAATAAATAGGACTCATGATATACACCGTATCGTAAGCTGAGATATCCGTAAGCTTCTCTTTGATTGGAGCATTACCGATACGCTGCTTTGCTTGCTCAATACAGGTCTTGTAATCTTTCGCATATGGCACTGCGGGCTCTATCTTAAACATATCCGCCCCTGTCAGCTCTTTCACATATTCCGCAACAGTTTCTGTGTTTCCCTTATCAATATAGCCTACTGAATAGTTCTCATCAGCTCTGCTAAAATAAATAATTAAACTCTTCATAGTGCCCTTCCTATCCTTAATCTCACTTGAATCTAAATATTTGATAATCTTTGCTGGAACACCTCCAACCACTGCATAATCCTGCACGTCTTTAGTAACTACTGCACCCGCACCAACAACAGCGTATTTACCTATGGTGACACCCGGACAAATGGTTACATTAATACCAAGCCATGCATGTTCTTTTATTGTTACCTTACCATACAATCTGTAGGGCCTCCCTGCTCCATCAGTTTATATACATAATCCCTTTCGTATCTCATTATTTCACCTTCCTTTTACTTGACCCAGCTTAATACACCGGTTTCTATTGCAGTTTCATAACGGCCAATTTTGTAATCTAATTTTTCCAAAGCAAGATCATACTTCTTTTTCGCTTCCAAAATCTGCTCTCTGGCCTCCTTCAAGAGATTAGATCTCTCTTCAATTGTTTCATCACCAAGTTGAAACAGCCTCACATAATCAATCAGTATTTCCACCGGGACACCTGCATCACGCATGCATATGGCATTTTCCACCCATTTTATATCCTCTTCCTCATAATCACGGATCCCACTATCTTTTCTTGAAACCTCTGGAATTACACCCACACGTTCATAATATCTGAGTGTATCCGCTGATATGTGATACTTCTCGCATACTTCTTTAATTAACAAGTAAAACGCCCTCCATTCTCCATATTTCCGTATTTTTAATCTATCATTCGTATCTCTGATATATTCATTATATATCTTAGAGTTAACTCCAAGTCAATGCCTAAATTTGCTAATTTTTTTATTAAAAATGTCTCTAATGCGCTTTTTCTCCTATCGATATTTACAATCGGCTAAGTGAGTCATAGTATTCTTCAAGTATCGTCTTTTTCCGTATTTTGGGATATTGTATCAAAAAAATACTATTCACAACTTCTCGTTTTTCTAGCGTTTTTTTATCATATGGCCATCTTGCAATTTACTAATGTATGAATTTTCATAAATAAGTAAAATCAATTACTTCATCACAAACTAACTCTAAAAAACTCAACATCATGGGATATTATTAAAAACCAACTTATCTTCTTCCTTTACTTTCTTAATATTTTTTTAGCTACTATTTTTCATATTTCTATAGTCCAATCCACTGGTTGGCTCATCAAAAAAACAGAATTTTCTTGTCGGATAGTAAAGCGGATAAGATAATTACTCTCTGTTTTTGTCCCCCTGACAAGGTGTGAGGATTCCTATCACTGATATTTTTTTAACTCCATATCTATTAGGTAAGTATCTAAAAACATTGTTCTCTTTAATATTTGATGTTAATAATATTTCATCTTTAACGCTGTCTGTGAATAACTGGCAGTTCACTTCCTGCATAATAAGCAGGCTCTCATTTAACCTACTTTTTTTATATTTAAATTCTCATTATCTCTTAATATTTTCCCTTTATTTTTCTTTGTATAAGCCACATATTATTTTTTTGCTAACGTAGACTTTCCAATTCCATTTTCTCCAACAATCCCAATAATATTCCCATAGCAAAAATTTAAGATCCTCAATGGACAAAAATTGTTCTGGTATTTCTTTTTAAATATCAAATTTTTTTAACTCTAATAAAACTCCTTTATTTGAAGTTTTATAATCATCAAACATTCTAATGGCTTTATAATCAGAATGCCTAAGTCCTGTTCTCATTCGTTCATCTTCACTTAGATTTTCAATTTCGTCCATACTATATTCCCTGATGATTTTTCCATTCTCCAAGTATGTTGCTCTATCAACAATGTCTTTTAAATACCATAGCCTATGTTCTGCAATAACAATAGTTTTTCCTAAAGATTTAAGCTTTTTTATTGTAAGAGATAGTTCTTTCATTGACTTTACGTCTAAGCTTGAAGACGGTTCGTCAAGAATAAATATCTCAGGGTTTAATGCATAAATGCTTGCTATAGCAATCTTCTGTTTTTCTCCTCCGGAGAGATTAAATATATTTTTATTCATCAACTTTTCAAGATGAAGCTCTTTTTCGACCTCTTTTATCCTTTCGTTAATTACTTCTCTTTCTATGCCGTAATTTTCTAAGCCAAAAGCAATTTCATCTGTTGTATTTGTTGTATAAAATTGTGTTTTAGGATTTTGGAAAACTGAGCCTACATTCTTAGATAATTTATAAATTGGTGCGGTAAATGTATTCATACCATTGACCATAACACTTCCAGAAATGTCTCCATTATAAAACTCGGGTATTATACCATTCATAAGCTTTAATAGAGTAGACTTTCCACAACCACTCCTGCCACATAGAAGAATGCATTCTCCTTTTTTTACATTTAAATTAATTCCTTTTAATGAGTAATTAAATCCTCCCTTGTATTTGAAAACTTAATTCTCTAATTTCAATCATAAATCCCACCCCGAAATTTTTCATAGATACAACGATTAATATAATTACAATCATAGAAAGTAAAAATATAAATATCGTTACTCCTAAATTTAATAAGATATCTACTTGTTTTGTTAACAGGAGCATCAAGTCCCCTTTAAAATGGCTGATTGAGAGAGTTCATCTCCAATTTCTATCACACTTACGAACAAGGGCACATAAAAATATTCCATAATTAATCTTGGTTTCCTTATTAAATTTATTAAATTAAAATTAATTCCTCGAGTTTTCATCGCCATATTTATATGACTCCATTCGTCCTTTATAGTAGGCAAACATCTAAATATTACAGAAATCATTATGAGCGAGTCTTTTTGAAAGTTTTAATTTTTGTAATGTTGCCACTGCACAAGAAACAGATGTGGAATTTAAAAATCCATTTACCTACGATAATACATGGCAAAAAAACTTTCTTCCAATTGCCAAGAGAAATAAAACTAAATCCCCAAAAATTCATATTAAAAATAGGCTAAAGTTATTTCCAACACTACACTTATTACAAAAAAATAAAATATACCTTATAGCGGATTCTTTTATAACCATCGCTAATAATAATGACAAGAAAAAAATAATGTAATAAGACTTTTGATAGAGCCAATCAAACCCTAAAAATTAAAAATATTGGCACCTATAAGCAAGATAAGTTTTTGTTCTGAGGTCATATCTTGACCCCAGAACAAACTTTGAATTTTCCATTATAAAACCTCCTGCGGATTCCAACTTTTTATTTAGTATTTTCTTTTGTAAAATAAGAACCAATAAAAGAGAATATAAATGTTCCTATTATCATAACTGGTAACATCCATATTGGTGTCCATGCTCTTACTGTGTTACAAAAGCTTTGATCTAAGCCACCTTTTATTACACTTTCAAAAAATGCTTCTCTCATAACCCAAATTGGTAAGAATCCTCCAAATAAGTTTAGAGAAAAAAACATATGACTAATTGTATTTTTCTTAAAATCTGTATAATTTCCACCTTTTGCTATGAACATAGCAATTAATCCGGCCGGTACTGCCACTAATGGTGCAATTGGAATATGTCCAGTTGCAACTAATAAAATACTTGGTAAGATAGCTGCAATTACAATAGCGTTGGCTGACTTTGTTTTTGCAAGAAGCATATGATAGGTTGGTGCAGCAAGTAGTGCTACAAGCATAGGCATTAGTAAAAATAAAACAGGGACAGGCATAGATATTGCCCCAATAACTACATATGTTACAAAGTAAAGTGCAATTAGAACACCTGCTGTAACTGCATTTTTTGATGATTTCTTTTGTGTTTTCATAAGTTTCCTCCTTTAAAATTGATTGTTACTGTACAATCTTCCATTCTTTAGACTTTTCTTGATAATTCCATAAGTCCTTATATAGTCCTTCGTTTTTAATAAGTTCTTCATGCTTCCCAACCTCTTCTACCTTTCCTTTGTTTAAAACAACAATTTTATCAGCTCCCATTACACTTCTTAACTTATGCGCTACAACCACAACTGTTTTATTTAATTAAATTTGATATTGCTTCTTGTATAATAAGTTCATTTTCAGAATCAAGCGAAGACGTTGCTTCATCAAGTAGTATTATTGGGGCATTTTTTAGTATAGCTCTCGCTATTGATATTCTTTGTTTCTCACCTCCAGACAGAGTTGCTCCTCCTTGTCCAATCATAGTTTCAAATCCATCATCTTTTTTGACTATAAAGTCATAAGCTCCTGCCATTTTTGCAGCATTCATGATTTCATCTTTACTTGCATCTTCATTACCAAATTTTATGTTGTTATAAATTGTGTCCTTAAAAAGATATACATCTTGAAAAACAACAGAAAATTTATCCATTAATTTATCAGGGGCGGCTGTTAGCAAATCTACTCCACCAATTTTAATTGTCCCTTCATTAGGATCATAAAATCTGGAAATTAATTTAATTAGTGTAGATTTTCCAGAGCCAGAGTAACCAACAAAAGCAGTTAATTCATTTTCATTAATGTCTAATGAAACATTATCGATAACCTTAGATTCCTTATAAGAAAATGAAACATCACGGATATCAATTTTGTTGCTTACGTTTACCTCACAATCTCCTGACATAGGTTTGGCATTAAGTAAGTTAATGATTCTCTCTCCTGAAACTGATGCCATTTGTAGACCTGTATAATTTACAAGCGCAAGCTCCAATGGTTCAAAAATCCTTGTGCCTACAAATAAGAACATTAAAAATGTATCAATTTCCAAAGATCCATTTATAAATAAATAGGAACCAGCTAAACTCATCAACGGAAGTCCTATTCTTAAAATCATACTTGCTATAGTAGTTAATGAACCAACTCCTTTCTCACTCTTAATATTGGCATCTCTCGAGTTATCTATATCTTCTTCCAGTTTTGATAATGTATCATCTAAGCTGTTATAAGCTTTTAGAGTCTTAATGGCATCCAAATATTCGTTTATATCTTCTTCCTCTTTTATCCTCATTTTTCTTTGTTCTTAAATAATTTTTTTCTGAAAGCTTTTTGCATGAGCGTAAGAAGCAGAACAGAAATTGGCAATCCAATAAGTGTTGCTATTCCCATTTTTTTACATTAATTATCAAAAATATTGTTGAACAAAGAACCGCTACACAAATACCACTGAAAAATTGAGGTAATTGATGAGTTACCGCAGTTTCTATTTTGAAAAAATCATTCATTAATGTATCTAAAATCTCTGCTGAGCTTTTCCCTGAAATATAACCTATTGGCAGTTTTTCTTATGTGGTCTGCAAGCTCTATTCTTCCATCTGCACTTGTCTTGTATCCAAGTTCATAGGTATATTTTTGTAGCTAAATTTTTCCAATAAGAATGTTATTAAGAAAAAAATATTGCCATTATCCCAAAAATACTTCCATAAAGGGCTCGTATCTATGCTATCTGCATCTCTATTTAAAAAAATAGTGTTTCTACAATTTTCCCTAAAAGCAATAAATGGTATAAGGTTGGAAATAGATGCCAAAAACATTTAATATAATGGATTTTCTTATATTACTCATCTTTCCTAAAGTAATATTTCTTATCATTCATTCTCACTCCCTTCTATATCCATTTTGCCAAATATTTGTCTTCTTATAAATATCAAAGAGTCTCTTATATATTCCATTTGCAAGGATTAAATCTTCATGCTTACCTCTTTCTGCAATTTTTTTCCATCAGATATAACTAAGATTTGATTTGCATATTCTATGGTATTTAACCTATGAGCAATCATAATAACCGTCTTATCCTTAACCAATTCAGATAAAGCTTCCTGCATAAGATATTCATTTTCAGAGTCTGCGAAACTTGTTGCCTCGTCTAATACTAATATTGGTGCATCTTTTAAAATCGCTCTTGCTACTGCAATACATTGTTTTTCTCCGCCGGATAAATAAGTTCCTTTACCTAAAACAGTATTGTATCCATTAGGAAGTTTTTCAATAAAATCATGACATCTTGCTTTTTTGCAGACTTTTATAACATCTTCTTTTGTAGAGCCTGTCTTTGCCATAGCAACATTATTGAAGACTGTATCTGTGATAAGATCACTGTCTTGAAAAACGAATGCTATCTTGTCCATTAAGGCGTTTATCGGAATATTTTTTATATTAACTCCACCGATTTTAATAGAGCCTTCTGAAGGATCGTAAAATCTCGGTATTAGCGTTCCAATGGTAGATTTGCCTGCTCCCGAATAGCCAACTAATGCTGTAACTTCTCCTTGTTTAGCGCAGAAGCTTATATTCTTTAAAACCTCTTCATTTCCATAAGAAAAGCTTACATTCTCAAATTCAAGATCATGACATTCTATCTCTTTCTCACTATTTTCAATTAACAATTCTTTTTCATCTATAATTTCATAGATTCTCAAAACAACTTCATTTAGTAAATTCATCCCTTCTGCAAAATCTCTAAGTTTTAATGCAGGTACACTAATGGCCGGTGCAAGAATCAAATAGAAAATAAAGACTGTAGCAAAATCCATATTATTATTTCGTGACATTAAAAGTATTCCTACTGGAACTATGAATGTTGCAACAGATAAAATAAACATTCTAAATGAGACAAATCCCGGTCTTATCATTGATGTCATCGAACTTGTAAAATCTCTATATTCTCCTACTGAATTTGAAAAAGTTTTTAATGATTTTGCTCCTGTTCCAAATATTTTCACTTCCGGCATACCTTTAACATATTCAGTAGTTGCTGAATTGATTTGATCCAGAATCGCAAAGTTCTTCTCAAGTCCACCCGTCTTTATAATCTTTGCCATGATTGCAATCTGAATTCCCAAACCAACAAATATAATTAATAAAGTCGTAAAACCTAATATTAGATTTATCTTCAGCATTACAATTATCATTGTCATAATTATTGCTAAAGTTGAAATTAAATTTGGTAATTGATGAGAAAAAAATATCCCTCAATTTGATTCATATCCGATCCTAATACTTGCCTTATTTTTTTGACTTGTTGTCTCCGGTAAAAAAATCCTAAAGGAAGATTTCCAATATGAAATAATATCTTCTTTTTTTAAGTTAGCTATTAAAAACATATGAAAACCTATGGCATAAAAATACCACCAATGTAAGTTAAAGCAATATGCCAACATCACTGCTGCAAGTCCATAGATACAGAACTGTATTGTACTATCTTCTAATTTTCCATATAAAAATAGAGATTTTATGACTTTGTATATCACCAAAATTGGACAAATACTTAATAGCATTCCAAGACTAACAAATAATATTCCTCCTACAAGTTGTCCTTTTTTTATTTCACTATAGGAAATAATATCTTTGATAGATTTCTTCTTTTTCATCTAAAACATACCTCCTTACCGAACGAGTTCGTTCATTTACCTTAAAACTAATACAAGGAAAAACACCCTTGATGTTTCCCTTGTAAAATACTTATATTTTATTTTTTTCTCTAATGTGGTCTTTGAAATAGTTTGCTTATTATTCCAAAGGCTTCGCTTGAATTTGTTTTTGTTTTCTCCCTTAATTATATAGTCGTGATATATTGTTCCAACAGCTCCGTATAAATATAAAAAGCTGCAAAAACTTCTCACATTTTCTCTGTTTATTCCCATATTATTTTCTATTTTTTTATTTTCAATTCCTTCAATTATAAACTCTGAATAGACATCTATAAATTTTCCAATGTAATGAATCAACTCCCATAGCCTGTAAGAGTTATCTGTAATTGAATTCTCTTTTGAAAAATTATATCTTGTCGTAAACTGACCGATATCCTTTACTATGAGTTCTCTTAAAATCTCTATTCTTTCTTCGTAATCTATTTCCTTGTTTTTGAAGTATACCTAACTTATTTTTTTAATTTTTCATCAAAAGTATGTTTCCATACACGCCAAGAAAAATATCTTCTTTTGATTTGAAAATAATAATAAAACATTCCCGGCGCTCCATTAACTTCTGCGAGAATATCTCTAACAGAGACTTTCTCATACCCATACTTTTCAAAAAGTCTGGATGCTATGTTTATAAGCTCCTGTTTTCTTTCTTCTGGATCTTTTACATTTCTCTTTGTCAAAACCTCACCTCCTATTGACTGACACTCGTTCTGTATATTTATATGATAGTCTCTCCTAACCGTTTTGTCAATAGTATAGTAGAAAATCATACTTAAGTATTACCTCCACTATTTAATCCATTTTTTCCCTTCACAAACAAAGATTGATTAAATCACTCCTGCTTTTTCAAAATGTTTTTTAAGTATCCTTGTTGCAACAAATGCTCCTATGCAAGCAAGAACAAAAGTTATCAAGCCAAATCCTACTGCCCACGAAACTTTGAAATAAGATAATGCTTCATTTATCCCCGCTTCGCTCATTTTCCATTTTGATGCTCTTTCCACAAAAGAAGCTGTTCCGAATAAAATTACAGGAATTACTGTTCCTAAAAAATCTGCTAATGCAAATGTTCCATATCCAATAATCATTCGTCCCTTGCTCTCATAATTTCCTATAATCAAATCACATATAATTCCACCGATTACAGCAAAGACTGCATGGGGTAAATGTCCTCCTGACAACGCAATTAAACCAATAAGCGTTCCTGATATTGTAAATACACCCTTCTTTTTAACTTTTACAGCCATAAGAATATAAACGGTAGCAGCTATCATAAAGCTAACTCCTGAAGCAATAAATCCTCCAATAACTGTTGTTGCCATAGCAAAGCTGGCTGCCATGTATATGACAATTCCAATTGCATTAAAGATTCCGATTGTAATAAAATCACGACCATTTAATTTGTTTTTCATAAGAGTCCTCCTAATAAATTTTCTGTATTACTATCACAAGAGCAATAATCAAAGCTCCTAATAGTCCAATCAATAAATCCGTTGTTTTATACCGCAATTCTGTTAATGTTACCCTCTTCTCATCACTATCAAGTCCTCTAATGAGTGCTGAAGCTGACAGTTCATCTGAGATCTTAATCATTCTCATTAAAAGCGGAACAAGCGTATATTCAATATATTTAATTGGATGTAGCAGCGGGAAAAATCTGCTTGTTACGATTCCTCGAATCTTCATATTCTCTTTTAATGCCTTGAGTTCTATTTTTATAGTTGGTACAAACCTAAGCAAAACACTAAAAGGTATGCCAATGCTTCTTGGCACTTTCATACTATTTAACGCTTCCAGCATTTCACTTACACTTGTAGTCTTTGTTATATATCCACCAAACATAGCGATTAAGGTCATTCTTGATGCAAAGTAAATAAACATATATATTGCAAACACAATACTTGCTTCCGGGAACTTTTCCAAGCACTAACTCTACGCAGTATAAAAACACACAAAAAAACAAGATAAAGCATAATTCTCTTTTTCCACATACTACTGTATACATACAGAAAAAAAGGCAAAGGCAATCAGTCCGAAAAGTAGAATCGTATCGCTTATAAAAAAACTCGTAAAGGAGGCAATTGGAAGTAGAGTAAGTTTTATTCTCGGATCTATAGTTTTTCTATCTGACAAGCTCTCTACCTCCTCTCATCTTGCCTAATATGAGAAATTTATTACTTTCACTCATATTCAAAACAGTTTCTATTTTCCCATCTCCCATTACCCAGAGCTTACTCACTGTGTTCGCTAAAAACTCAAAATCATGACTTATAACCAAAACTGTTGTACCATTTTTTAATTGTTCCTCAATCAGTTTTGCGACGGAAAGCATTGAGTCTCTATCACAACCTGATGTTGGTTCATCATAGATGAAAATCTTTGCCTGTTTCATCATTCCACAAGCTATTGTCAGTCTTTGTTTTTCTCCTCTTGATAAAGCAAACGGATGCTTATCAATGTATTTGTCTAAGCCAAGTACACTCAAAATAGACTTTGCCTTTTGAGTATTTTCTTTTTTATCCTTACCCTCCATACCAAGCAGCATTTCATCAAGTACACTTTCCGAAAATAACTGATAGTCTGAATCTTGAAAGACAAAATATGACATATCCATTAAATCTTTACGATTCAACTCTTTATCTTTTTCCGCCCATATTTTCCCCTCTTTTATCTTCTCAAGTCCTGAAATTACCCTTGCAAAAGTAGTTTTCCCGGTACCATTTAAGCCGATAAGACCAATGGCTTTTCCGCACTCCATATTGAAATCGAGATGATTTAAGATGTATTGGTTTTGCTTATTTCCAACCTTAGTTGCACTTGGGTAACAAAATTTCAAGCCTTTCCCACTAATACTTTTATCATTTAATTGATAAGAATCTTTCTTCTCACTTATCCTGTATTCTTCTAATTCAAGAGTTCTTAGTCCATTTTCATCCCAAAACTTCTCTTCAAGATGGATAACTTCTTCCCGACTCAAATCCTGTGCAATTTCTCCATCTTTCATCAAAAGAAAACGGTCAAATAAAGACTTTACATAGTACAAACGATGTTCAATTAGAACAACTGTTGTTCCTTTTTTCTTTAATTTCTCCAAAATTAAAAACAGGTCAAATGCCCCCTTCATATCCAAATTTGCTGAAGGTTCATCTAAAATTAAAACTTTTGGATTCATTGCATAGATGCTTGCAATAGCTATCTTTTGCTTCTGTCCGCTTGATAATTCAAAAACAGATTTTCCTTTCAGTTCCGGGGTGTCAAGCTCTGCGTATACTTCTTCTACTCTCTGTTTGATTTCATCTCTTGATTTGCAGATAGTTTGAAGACCAAAAGCTATTTCTTCATCTGTAGTTGTCGTAAAAAACTGACTTCTTGGATCTTGAAATACAGTTCCTACAATATGCCCTATTTCATGAAGTAATAATTTGCTTATATCTTTTCCTGACACAAAGGCTTTTCCTTGCATTTTGCCTTTATAATAATGCGGAATAAGACCATTCATTACACTTCCAAGAGTGCTTTTACCACTTCCACTTTTCCCTGAAATTAAAACAAATTCACCTTTTTTTAATTTCAAGATTTATATTTTTTAAAGCAGTTCGTCCATCTTCCCATTCATAAGACACATCTTTTAACAAAATCATGATTATACCTCGTACTGAGCTTTCCATAATTTTGTGTAGTAGCCATCTTTCTCAAGAAGTTCCCCATGCTTTCCTTTTTCAAGTAAATTGCCTTTTTGAAATACAAGAATTTGGTCAACTTTCCTAATGGTTTTTAAATGATGAGCCACCACAAGTACAGTTCTATTCTTTGCAAGTTCTGTAATGGCATCTTGTATCAAAGATTCATTTACAGGATCAACATTACTTGTCATTTCATCAAGAATTAAAATAGGTGCATCTTTTAGAAAAGCTCTTGCAATAGATATTCTTTGTCTTTGTCCACCTGAAAGAATCCCACCATTTTCTCCAATATCAGTCTCATAACCCTTTGGTAAACTCATAATGAAATCATGTATCCTTGCTTTCTTTGCAGCTAGGGTGATTTCTTCTTTTGTAGCTCCTTTTTTACCTACCCTGATGTTTTCTTCAATCGTGTTATCAAACAGTTGAACATTTTGCATGACAATGCTAATACGATCCAAAAGTTCATCATAAGGAATATCTCTAATATCCTCACCGCCAAGTGTAATTTTGCCTTGCTGCACATCATAAAATCTTAAAAGCAAGTTGGTTATAGTAGTCTTTCCACCGCCTGATTCTCCTACCAGTGCAGCCATGGTCTTTTCTCTAATCTCAAAACTTAAATTCTCCATTTTGAACTCATCTTTTTCATAGGAAAAAGCAATATTTTCAAAAGCTATATCATTATGTTTCGGAGTAATTCCATCGACCTTATCCGGTATAATGTCTGCATATAAAATTCTTCCTAATCGCTCATAGCTATCTGCTGCTGAAACATAATACATATAATGTTGCTCCATAGATGCAAACGGTTTGTAAAATTCTTTTGAGATAACAGCAAAAATAATAAAATCAAATACTTTTAGATTGCCATTTATCACAAATACCACACCAAATATAAGAAGCAGTAAGTATCCCATATCAAGTAAAAACCCAAATATAGATAATTGTTTTGCCTTAAATCTTGAAGCTGATTTACTTGTTTCTCCAAACTTCTTTGTTTTATTCATAAGCTCATTATCCAAGCTCTTATTCTCCACAAAACTCTTTAGTACAGGTATTCCTCTCACATATTCAACAAATAAGCTAACCATATCAAGAAGGCTTAAGTTGTTCTGATTTTCTATTTTTTCAGATTGCTTAATTGTCATATATAGAAAGATAAGTGCAATCGGAACGGATACTGCCATTATCAGTGCCAACTTTATATCAATATTTGCAAGACCAACAAATACGACTGCACCTATCAAAAAATCGCCAAACATTCTTGACCACATGTGTCCTACAACAAGGGACATATTATCAACATCTTTGTGTAAAATTGTATTTATTTCCCCAAGTCGTTCATTGGTATAAAATCCCAAACTGAATTTCTTTAATTTGATAATCAGGCGTTCTCTTATTTGCTGAACAATATCAAATCCTGCACTATGCTTTTTCATATCTGCGACCATATTACAAATACCTTTGAAGACTACAAGTAATCCAATCGCAATAAAATATTTATATAGGCTTGCTAAGCTCGTTCCATCAAAGATTTGGAACAGTATATAAAATACGATTACAATCATAGCTATGGAGCTTAGTCCATAAAAGGCAAAGAATACACTTGATATAATCAAATCTCTCTTGCCGGTTTGTAAGTAGTTTTAACATTTCTCTAAACATTTTCTGTTACCACCTCTTTCAAGTTCCATCTATCTACTTTGTTCTGTGCTTCAACCATATCCTTATAGAACTCACATCTTTTCATCAGCTCTTCATGGCTTCCTGCATCAAGAACAGCACCCTGATCCATAACAATAATTTGGTCTGAATCTCTAATCGTATTTAGATGATGAGCAATTGTAATGATGGTTTTATCCTTGCTTAAATCGTCAATTGCTTCGCCGATTAGTCTTTCATTTTCACTATCAACAGCTGCCATTGCCTCATCTAATATTAAAATCGGTGCATTTTTAAGTATCATTCTTGCTATGGAGATTCTTTGTTTTTCTCCACCGGATAACTTAACACCCATTTCGCCTACTCGCGTTTCATATCCATTTGGCAATGCTGAAATAAAGTCATGGCATCTTGCTTTTTTAGCCGCTTCTATGACTTCTTCTTTTGTTGCATTTAATTTTCCAATTGCTATATTTTCAAAAATACTTAAATCAAAAAGGATAACATCTTGCCCGACACTACCAATCAGCATTGATATATTTTCTTGACTATATTCTTTTATATCTTTTCCGTTTATCAGTATTTGTCCTTCGTCTGCATCCCAAAATCCCATAAGCAAATTAGATACAGTACTTTTCCCACAACCACTTGCTCCTACAAAGGCATTCAAACTATTTTTCTTAAAAGTCAAATTGATATTCTTAAGCTCAAAGCCATCTTTTCCGTATGCAAAATTCACATCTTTAAATTCTATGTTTCCAAATTCTAAACCTTGTTCTGTCTTTTTCTTTGGAAGCGGAACTGTTAAAACTTTTCCAATCGCTTTTAGAGCTTCCTTAAACACAATGGAAAAATGTTGCAATGTAGCTGTCTTACTTATAGATGCAGTGAACGCAGAAGATAAAATAATAGCAAGGATAAAATTAGGCGTTGTAATATTCCCCCGATAAAGAAATATACTTCCCAAAATCATGACAATTACCACTCCAATTTCCATAAATATGTCAATGAGTCCCATTGGAATTGTAACCATCCCCATGCTCTTTTTAACCCAGTAAATATATTCTCTTGCAGTTTTTAATGTTCTTTCACTAATCTCCTCTTCTTTAGCAAAAGCCTTAATCACAGAAATATTTTTTACATATTCCATTAGCTCTTCTCTCATCTTGTTTTCATGGTTAAAGTAAATAGCAAAGTTTTTATCCATTGTTTTCTGTGAAAGAACTTTTACCAAATACATGAGTGGAACTCCGGCAATCATACCAAGTGCAAGACGTGGGTCCACAAAAATCATAGCTACAAAAATAATGGTAGGCAGAAGTGTAACTGACATTATTTCAGGAAGACCATGGGCAAGGTATACTTCCACTTGCTCTACATCATGTTGAACGATATTGGTAAGCTCTCCAGTATTATGTTCTTTGAAAAATCCTAAACTTAGTTTTTTTAGATGCCCGATAATATCTATCCTAAGTTCTGTCAATATTTCGTATGCCTTCTCATGAGCAACCTTTGTTGCAAAATAGTAAAACACGCCTTTTAATGCAAACGATGTAAAGATTCCTAAAATAATATATTTCAAATTATCTTCGCTAATATTGTTTGTAATTAAAGAACTAATCAAATATACGAGTAAGATTTGTGGTATCAAATCACATACTATTTTTAAAAGCAAGAAGTAAACCCGCTAAGCCATTTTTTTCCGATCACTTTTTTTCTTAATTCTTTTTCCAGCATGAACAACTCTCCTTTCAAAATTGAATAATATTGAATTTTAATTCAGTATTAAGGTTTAAAGTGAGACTTTGCTGATTACGCAAAGTCTATTTTTTAGTGCTAATTATAGGGATTCCACTCCCTTGTAGTAACACCTTGCAATAAGTTTTAGCATATCTTTTGCCCACTTTTCACTTTGATAGTGCCTTGCTATTTCAAGAAGCCCCTCTGTAAAGTTACTGGCTAAAATATGGGCAAGCATTGGATCATATTCCTCTTTTGATTGTCTTTTTAAACTTACTTCAATATGAACCTGCATTTGTGATATGAGTTTGTGTTTGGCTTCTGTATGCTTCGTACCTGAACTTTTATCCATTAAAATAATTAACTTCTTACGCTCTTTTAAAAGTTCATGAATATAGTTTTCTCCAACTTCATCAAACCTTTCAGAAGCAGAGCCTTTTTCCAAAGACTCCTCCTCATCAAAAGCTGACTCGAAGTTTATATAAACAGAACTTACTACTGCATCAAACAAAACTTCCTTATTTTTGAAATAGGTATAAATTAGTGCCACAGGAATATCTGCTTCTTTTGCAATTTCTGTTAATTTGGCACCTCTATAATCCTTTTTATAAAACACTTTTTCTGCTGCTTCGAGTATTCTATTTCTAACTTCTTCTTTTAATACTTGTGCCATAGCACACCTCTTTCTATTCCAATACTGAATTTGTATTTAATAATAAATCATAATTCATTATTTGTCAAGATTCTTTATTTTTCAAGAAAACATAGTCTACCGCAATATAAATTCATCTTTCTACTTCTTTCATCTTTTTCTTTTTTTCTCTTTAGAAATTTTCTTATCTTGTTCCTTATGTCTACTAATTTTTTCTATAACTGACTCTTTTTTCTCCCTCTTATCTCTACCAAGATACTCATTCATATTAACTTTCAGATGTTCCAACTCCTCATATTTTACTGATAACGCATTATATTTCTTTGCAGTTTCCTCTTGTTTAGCCTGCAATTCTTTTGAATGCTCATTTAATTTTCTAAAAAGATTTTTACCTGATTTTGTCTTCAACTCTCCTACTACAACATGTCTCAAGTGTGGGAATTGCTTAAGAAAAATATCTATTTCCTCATAAGCTTTCTGATAGGCTTCCCCTTCCGCATTTTCAATGTTCAGAAGTACATTGTGCCATTTCTTAACTACCACAGGTTTATCTCGCTTACTTTCATTCCTGTAAAAAACGGCAGTATTTTTGTCCTAATCATGTGTCCTTTTGTCATCCATGTATAAGATGAATAGTTCCTATAGTATCGGCTTTATAGAGTTCAAAATAATCCTCAAAAAGCATATTGAGTGAACCGTACATTTTAACCGTAAAATTTCTTTCATAGGCAACTGCTTCTTTCTTTGTTTCAAAACCTCTTTTCAGCTTCTTCCTGCTTTGTCCGTCCCAGTCCTTGTAATAGAACGAAGCAAACCATTTTCCACTTTTTTCGTCTTTATATGCAGGCATTATTCTCCCTCCTTCGATTTGTAGATTTGCTCCATAAAATATTTCCGCTAAGATTCCGCCGGATATAAAATAGGCATAGAAAAAGCACATAGCTGAAAGATTTTTGGTCTTAAAGTCATGTGCTTTCACTATATAATTTACTGAATTAGCCCGACAAATCGGGATTAATATTTTATTGCCACTCGGTTCATTTCATAGTAATCAAAAGCAAGGCTCAGCATAAGTCTAATGGCTTCTGTTCCATATCCTCTCTTTCTCAGCTTCTTCATCAGTAAGTTTTGTAAAGCCACATTGAAACATGACTAGTGGCTGATTGTACCAGTAGGTAAAGAATTTCACATCTTCGATTTTTTGCTCACGCAATATAATATTATTACCCTTAATTTCATTAATCATATTATTTCATATACCTCCAAATACTTCATTACACACATAGCTTCTAATTTACCTATCCCGACAGACAGGGATTTACCTCTACAAACGATATATCATCAGTCCATCGATAATACCACACTTTTGAAATCCATATTTTTCAGCTATCCGAATACTACTTTTTTGTTCAGGTACACATTCAATCACTACCTGTTTACCTGAGTTTCTAGCTTTTGCTATCATACCTGATGTCAAGCATGATGCAATCCCTAGCCCCCAAAAGGAAGGTTCTAAAACCCATCCAATCTCGACACTCTCTGAATCGTAATCATGATAAATCACATATCCGATGAAGTCGTTATCTTTTTCAACTGCGTATATCAATGGTGTCTCAGAAAGACCGGATCGAAAGAGGAATTGCTCGGTCTGCTCTTTTGTATAGGGTGCTTCGAGATATTGCATTACTTTCGAATTCGACAAAAGTTTGTAAAGCGGTTCTAAATCACTGACTGTCATTTTTCTAATTCTTATATTCATTCATACTCCACAACTTCTAATCTACCATTTTCTATTTTCCACAAAAGCCTCCCACCATAAAAGACGGAAGGCTTTTAACCTTTGTACCTATCTTATTGCCCTTCGGTCAATAAGTATCGCTCGCAAAGCTCGCTCAATTCAACAACTCCCTTTTGAGCCTATCTTTTCAGCTTTTCAGTATCAAAATAGTATCATTTAGAGAATTTTACTACTTCAAAAGCGCCAAATCCGTGTATTTCCAAGCGTTTTATAGCAGTAACATATTTGCTTCTCCTACTCCATCTCTTCTGAACATCAGTCATTTTTCATACATTACATCCCTTTCTGCACTACATTAAAGCCTTTTTTCATTTTGGTACTGTCTGGTACACACTGTTTTTGCTCTTTTATCCCAGAAATAACCCGTGCCTCGTTTATATCCCTACAACACTTTAGCTAACAGGCTTTTAGTCAGTTCTTCTACTTCCAGCTTCGTAATTCCAAAGCTTTTTTTGCCTTTTCTACAATTTCTACCATAAGGCTGAACGCATCATATATCTGACCGTTAAAAAAGATTTTCTGTTTCACCTCTTTTGTTGTGGCTATGTAGTCAAAGACTTCTTCCAGCTTTTTATCAGTATCAGCATTCTTTGAATCAATTTTTTTCTCAAAGTCAATCTGCCTAAGTTCAACTTTATCAAGCCTTGAGAAAAGCTCCTGATTTGAAATTAGAAACTTTCGCATTTCTACAAAACTGTCCATAATCTTAAGACTTACCTCTAATGCAATATCGCTTTTAAGCACCGCAGACAGCATGGCTATGCCCTGCTCTGTAAAAACATAAGGCATATATCGCCTTCCACCATAATTATTAGTTAAACTTGAGATTCCATTTTGGAATCTCAAGTTCTCATATTCATTTTCTGTCAGTTGGAAACAAAAACGCTCTGGAAATCTTGCAATATTTCTTTTCATAGCTTTATTTAAGTTACTTGTAGTAACCTGATACAGCATAGCAAGGTCACTGTCAAGCATTACCTGCCTACCCCTAAATGTATAAATCATACTCTGTATTTCTTTATTATGAACTATGACAAGATTTTTATCCTCTGCCATAAATACCTCCATATTTAACTTGAAGTCGCAATTTGCGACCTCAAATCTGATAAAATAACTTAATCATCATCCAGACTGTTCTTATCCACTTCTGTCTGAATCCCTTCTACCCCATCCTTCTCTACCGAAGCAATAAGCTGTTCAGTACGGGCAAGCCTCTCATTGGCACTAACCCTTTATGGGACTTATTTATCAAATAAATATGCACTACCGTCTAAAATATCTACTATTATAGAGCATAAAATGGCATACCGCAATGACATTTCAGCAAAAGAGTCATTAGAAAGTGGAAGTTCGCCTGCTTTGTCTTCTCCTGCAATTAGCTTTCCACCGCTTAACTTCTCTCCTATCATAACAAGACTGTATTTCATTTCTCTTATAACATCAAGAACGTACCTTATGTTCTCCTTACTGTCGACAACACATATCTTCGAATTGATACAGCTCCTTGCTATGAGATCCTTCTTCGTAAGACCACTTAAGGCTACCTTCTCCTCTATCATAGCCCTTTCATGTTCACTAGGACGGAAAGCTACTGTCTTATTCTTATTATCGTTTCCTTAATTCGGTAAAAACAAACTTGGATTTAACTAACTAAAAATTCAAACACACGCTTGTTGAAATCATTCGCTTCTTCATATGCGGCATGTCCGAGTTTTTTATACATATAAAGTTCACTGCCCTTAATCTGCTCATGCATTTCATAAGAGGCCATCGGACCGACGACTTGATCAGCCTCTCCTCCAATAATGAACGTCGGACAAATAATTTTTTTAAGATCATTAAAGCAATCGAAATTCAATATCGCATTAGCATTAATCAAAAATCTATCATAGTTCTTCGGCTTTCCAATCCATCCAATTACAGGATATATTTTCCGATACTTTTTTAGATACGCTTCGGAATAGCTCTTTTCCGCTGTATTAATCATCAGTTGCTTATGGTTCTGTAGCTTTGCCAAGCCTATCCATGATTCAACAACAGAATGAACTATATCATTAGCATTTGGTGCAGAGACTGCAATTACGAGCCTATCTATCAAATCAGCGTGATTGATTGCGAGATATTGTGCTATCATTCCACCTTCAGATACACCTAAGACAGATGCTTTTTCAATACCCAGTTTTCTCATTGCCTCTGCCTGATCATCCGCCATTTCCCTAATTGAATAGTTGTCTGGCAGATTATTTTTTCTGCTGAACATAAACAAAGTATAGTCTTTGAAGAACAACTTATATGGTATAGCAAGCAGAAGAGCTTTTCCGTCTACAGTAGCTAATCCGTCGGATAAACCCGGTAGAAGAATCAATACTTTTTTTCCTAAACCGAATGAAACATAACTCATTTTCGTGTTACCAATAGGAATTGTACCGTTCTTCGCATTCCAAATCATTCAACAGTCCTCCACTAAATTCTAATTTGTAACTCCATATCCACAAAATCCTCCCACCAAAATGATGGGAGGTTGCTAACATAAATATATTTAATTTTATCTACTCGAGTTCTATCGTTCCAGGAGGTTTACTTGTGATATCATAGAGTACCCTGTTCACTCCTCTGACTTCATTGATTATCCTGCTTACTACCTTCTGAAGTACTGCCCAAGGTATCTCGCTGGCTTCAGCTGTCATGAAGTCGGTGGTATCTACTGCTCTAAGTGCAATGGCATAGTCGTAGGTTCTTTCATCACCCATTACGCCTACTGAACGCATATTGGTGAGGGCTGCGAAGTACTGTCCTATAGACTTGTCAAGGCCTGCATTGGCTATCTCTTCTCTGTAGATTGCATCTGCATCCTGAACTATCTTAACCTTCTCTGCTGTTACCTCTCCTATTATTCTTATACCAAGGCCTGGGCCAGGGAATGGCTGGCGGAATACAAGGCGCTCAGGTATGCCAAGTTCAAGTCCTACCTTTCTTACCTCATCCTTAAAAAGATTACGAAGCGGCTCAATAATTTCCTTAAAGTCCACATAGTCAGGAAGTCCGCCTACATTGTGGTGAGACTTGATGACTACGGACTCACCGCCTACACCGCTTTCTACTACGTCAGGATAGATGGTTCCCTGTACTAGATAGTCAACTGTTCCTATTTTCTTAGCCTCTTCTTCAAATACTCGGATGAACTCCTCACCTATTATCTTACGCTTGGTCTCAGGCTCTGTAACTCCTGCAAGCTTGTCGTAGAATCTCTGCTGTGCATTTACTCTGATAAAGTTCAGCTCATAGCTGCCATTTGGTCCAAATACAGCCTCTACCTCGTCTCCCTCATTCTTACGAAGTAAGCCATGGTCTACAAATACGCAGGTAAGCTGCTTGCCTACTGCCTTTGAAAGAAGAACTGCAGCTACAGATGAATCAACACCTCCTGAAAGGGCACAAAGTACCTTACCATCTCCTACTCTTTCTTTGATTTCTTTTACACTGTTTTCCACAAAGGCTGACATCTTCCAGTCTCCCACGCAGCCACAGATATTATGTACAAAGTTTGAAAGCATCTCCTTACCGTACTCGGTGTGGAGAACTTCAGGGTGGAACTGGATGCCATAAAGCCCTGCTTCTACATTTTCAATAGCCGCATTGGCTGTAGATGCAGTGTGGGCAATAGACTTAAATCCATCTCCAAGCTTTGAAATATAGTCGAATGACTCATCCACACTATCGACTTCTCAGGGATTCCTGCAAATAACTTTGAAGAAGTATCAAAGACTGTCTCTGTCTTTCCATATTCTCTATGCTCTGCCTTTTCAACCTTGCCACCAAGGACATGGCTCATAAGCTGAGCACCGTAGCAAAGTCCAAGCACAGGGATACCAAGCTTAAATAACTCCTCTCCACAGGTAGCAGCATTTTCCTCGTATACGCTGCTAGGGCCTCCTGTAAGTATGATTCCCTTAGGGTTCATTTCCTTTATCTTAGATAATTCTGTCTTGTAAGAATATATTTCACAATAAACATTGGCTTCACGCACTCTTCTTGCAACCAGCTGGTTGTACTGTCCTCCAAAATCAATTACTACAACTAATTCTTTTTTCACTTATGGCTCCTTTTCGAGGTAGTTATTAAAAATCTATAAAAAAATATAACATAAAACCCTACATTATTCAATGTAATAAAGCAAATACCTATGATGATTAATTAACTTGTCTTATCATCTTAATTACATAGCAAATCCACAAGCAACATATCTGGTGCTCATATATAAGCACTAATATATTAGCTTGTGGATTATTTTTTATTTCTCCGCCCTATTATTTTACCGATTGCATACCTGTTCTTCTATACAATTAAGTCTAATTTAAGTGTAACTTTTACACTCATTATTTCTTGTAATAAGCATTAATGAAAATTCCCAATTCAAATCACAGTTATACCGCAAATTATGCATCTTTTAAGAAGGCCTTGTAACCAAGGTAAGCCTCGTAAATATCTGCCTTGCAGCTTATTTCCCAAGGCGCATGCATATTCATAACCGCAACACCCGAGTCAATGACCTCCATATTGTAAGCAGCTGCTATGTAGGCAATGGTTCCGCCGCCGCCCTGGTCTACCTTGCCAAGTTCCGCAGTCTGGAAGGTAACATTATTGTCCTTCATTATCTTTCTGATGGCAGCCATGTATTCTGCAGAAGCCTCATTGCTTCCACTCTTACCACGAGAGCCTGTATATTTGTTAAATACAATACCTTTACCAAAATAAGCGGTGTTCTTCTTCTCATTTACTCCAGGGTAGTTTGGATCAAAGGCCGCACTTACATCTGATGAAAGCATACGGGAATTGGCAAGAGTTCTTCTAAGGTCGAGCTCATTATATTCTCCCACAAGGTTCATAACCTCAGCCACTACATTTTCAAAAAATCTTGACTCCATACCTGTAGCACCTACACTGCCTATTTCTTCCTTGTCCACAAGGAGACAGCAGGCTGTCTTAGAAGGTGCAGGTGCATCAAGAATGGCTTTAAGAGAAGTATATGCACATACCCTGTCATCCTGTCCATAGCCCATTATCATACTGCTGTCAAGACCGTAGTGCTTGGCATTTCCTGCAGGAACTATTTCAAGGTCGGCAGATATGAAGTCTTCTTCCTCTATACCGTATTTATCCTTCAATATCTTAAGTATATTAGCCTTTACAGCCTCTTTTTCTTCTCCCTTAAGAGGCATGCTTCCAAGCATTACATTGAGGTCTTCTCCCTCAACCACCTTGGACGCTGTCTTTTGCATCTGGTCAGCAGAAAGATGGATGAGTAGGTCTGTAATACCAATAACAGGACCTTCTTCTTCCTCACCGATACAGATATTTACGGTTTTTCCATCTTCCTTTACAACTACGCCGTGAATTGCAAGAGGAAGTGTTACCCACTGGTACTTCTTGATACCACCGTAATAATGTGTATCAAGCATAGCAATTTCAGTATCCTCATAAAGAGGTACCTGCTTGGCATCTATTCTAGGTGAGTCTATATGGGCACAGAGGATATTAAGGCCCTCCGCCATAGGCTTCTTGCCGATAACAAAGAGTGCAATTGCCCTACCCATATTTGACATATAGACCTTGTCACCTGCTTTTAACTTTTTCTTCTTTCCAATGAAGTCAGCAAGATTCTTATATCCTGCTTTCTCTGCCTGTCTGATTGACTCATCCACACATTCTCTCTCTGTTTTGCAGTCAGAAATGAACTGTCTGTATGTCTCACTAAGTGCAAAGCAGGCGTCAAGTGCCTTCTTATCGTACTTTTCCCAAGCGCTCTGCCTTATCTCCTTAGCCTTCTTCTCTGCTTTCTTATCCGCCTTCTTCTCTACCTTCTTTACTGCCATTTTGTCTCCTTTCAATCCTCTTATATTAATCCAAAGAGCTGGATTTTACATACTTATTAAAGGTTCTACCAGCATACTCCATCTCAACACTGTAGTTAATCCATCTTGCAATTATCCCTAAAATATGCTATATTGTTGGAGAAGAGAGTACCTGTGAACAGGTATACTCCCTAAGAGTTGGTGCTGATGTCCCTAAGGATGCACCTATCTTGTATGTCGGACAAGATAAAATCTTACTTTTTCTTAAGGTAAGTAAGAATGTTTATAAGCAGAACTCCGAAGGACATCAGCAGTGCTAATATCCCCAGAAAAAAATCATAACGATTTCATAATCTGTCATACACATCCCTCCCTTCGTATAGTTATACTTAGGGAGTTTTTATTTTGCCACAGATACTCTCCAATGAATATTCTACCACTCTGTTTTCATTCTTTTCAACACGGTTTTATTCAAATATAATATTAACTTGAATTTCTATAAATAAAAAGGACTGTGCTTCCACACAGACTATCAGACATGCTTTTACAACAAGAAAAATCTTTCGCACTACATAAAAAGACCGCTATTTCTAGCGGTCCTGATTATTATGCATAACTTAAAATTATCTAAGCAATGAAAGAACACCCTGAGTAGACTGGTTAGCCTGTGCAAGCATTGACTGTCCTGCCTGAGCAAGAATGTTATTCTTACTGAAGTTAACCATTTCTGTAGGAACATCTGTATCACGGATACGTGACTCAGCTGCCTGTGTATTCTCAGATACATTGTCAAGGTTGAGTACTGTATGCTCAAGACGGTTCTGAAGAGCACCAAGGTCTGATCTCTGATCAGAAACAACTTTAATTGCTCCCTGGAATGCCTCGATAGCAGACTCTGCTCCATCCTGAGTTGTAAGATCCTGATCAGCTGCACCAATTGTAGCTGCATCCATGTTACCGATGCTGATTTCAATTGTCTGATCCTTAAGAGCACCTACATGGATCTTCTTGTCAGTAAACTCACCATCGAGAAGGTTCTGTGTATTGAAAGCTGTTGTATCTTTGATACGGTCAATTTCAGATGTAAGAGCTGTTACTTCCTTCTGGATTGCGGTTCTGTCGTCCTCAGTATTGGTATCGTTCGCTGCCTGAACTGCGAGCTCGTTCATTCTCTGAAGGATAGAGTGTGTCTCGTTAAGAGCACCTTCTGCTACCTGGATAAGTGATATACCATCCTGTGCGTTAGCTGAAGATCTGTTAAGACCTCTAACCTGGCTTCTCATCTTCTCAGATATTGAAAGACCTGCTGCATCATCTGCTGCTCTGTTGATCTTGTAACCTGATGAAAGCTTCTCTGAAGACTTTGCCTGTAATGAGCTTGTGATACCAAGCTGTCTGTTTGAGTTCATTGCTGTAAGATTGTGCTGTACTACCATAATAATTTTCCTCCTTGAATTAACTATCGGCTTCCTTGCCGTTATTTTTGTTATTTTGTAAGCGAGGTTTGAACTAGGCTTCGGCCGTAAGCTCTATACTCTCTTCCTCACATAATATATATCGGCGATGGAATCCAAAAACTTAATAGATAATTTAATATTTTAAAAAAATATTTGCAAAATCCTTTTACTGCAATAAATTATCTATATTTCTCAACTTTTCAGAGCAGTTTCATCATTTGTGAATGCCCTTCATCTATAATTTTAACATGCGGTTACATTTTTTTCAATATCCTATTTTAAAAAACATTGGAATCCACATTTTGTAACCAAAATGTAACATAAAAAAGTGTGTGCTCGCACACACTTCGCGCGCGAGCGGTGCCGTAAGGCAAATTCCCCTGCCGCGAGCTGTGCATCCCTCGGAGAGTTTTTTGTTTGACAGGTAATTTCGGAGAAATTTCCTGTCAAATAAAAAAAGACCGCTATTTCTAGCGGCCTTTCTCATTATGCGTAACCTAGGATTATCTAAGCAATGAAAGAACACCCTGAGTAGACTGGTTAGCCTGTGCAAGCATTGACTGTCCTGCCTGAGCAAGAATGTTATTCTTACTGAAGTTAACCATTTCTGTAGGAACATCTGTATCACGGATACGTGACTCAGCTGCCTGTGTATTCTCAGATACGTTGTCAAGGTTGAGTACTGTATGCTCAAGACGGTTCTGAAGAGCACCAAGGTCTGATCTCTGATCAGAAACAACTTTAATTGCTCCCTGGAATGCCTCGATAGCAGACTCTGCTCCATCCTGAGTTGTAAGATCCTGATCAGCTGCACCAATTGTAGCTGCATCCATGTTACCGATGCTGATTTCAATTGTCTGATCCTTAAGAGCACCTACGTGGATCTTCTTGTCAGTAAACTCACCATCGAGAAGGTTCTGTGTATTGAACGCTGTTGTATCTTTGATACGATCAATTTCAGATGTAAGAGCTGTTACTTCCTTCTGGATTGCGCCTCTGTCGTCCTCAGTATTGGTATCGTTCGCTGCCTGAACTGCGAGCTCGTTCATTCTCTGAAGTATAGAGTGTGTCTCGTTAAGTGCACCTTCTGCTACCTGGATAAGTGATATACCATCCTGTGCGTTAGCTGAAGATCTGTTAAGACCTCTAACCTGGCTTCTCATCTTCTCAGATATTGAAAGACCTGCTGCATCATCTGCTGCTCTGTTGATCTTGTAACCTGATGAAAGCTTCTCTGAAGACTTTGCCTGTAATGAGCTTGTGATACCAAGCTGTCTGTTTGAGTTCATTGCTGTAAGATTGTGCTGTACTACCATAATAATTTTCCTCCTTGAATTTGTATTCAGCTTCCTTGCTGAATAGTTAATATAATATAGTTATAAAACTTTTGGCCTCTCTATAAGGCCGTACACTCCTTTGGATTAGCCTTAAGTTTTACCTTCACAATATATATCGACATCGTTTTCAAAAACTTTAGTATTTTATAATTATTTTTTTTTGTCCACGAAATATGTTGTCTCCTCCACAGTCCCATTCATATTGCTGTAGTATTTGGCAACCGCATTGCTGCTTAAGTTATAACTTCTAACCTTGTCCTTACCTTTAGAAACCTTAAGGTCGAATTTAACCTGGTTTCTTCTTTCGGAAGCTTCTATCTCCACTCCCTTATCCACAAGTGTTCTGATTGAGTTCTGAAGCTTCTCAATCTTATCTCTATAGGCTTCAGGATTCTCTTTTACCATTTCCCTTACTCTGTTGTAGATAAGTTCAAAGCCTTCATCTAACTTATTGATTTCTTCAATCAAAGTACTTTTTTTGTTTATGAGATTGTCAAAGTCCTCTTCATTAACATTCTCCATGTTTAAAAGGGTTTCCTGTGCCTTTGTAAGTTCAAGCACCTCTTCAAGTTTTCTTCCCTTTTTAACCAGAGAATCAGCCATAAGTTCTAAGTAATTCCCAACTTCCGTATTCATCATGAATTCTTCGCCGCCTTCATTACTTCTACCCATACATCCCTCATTCCTCTAATATCCTCAAGGGCTTCGTTAAGCTTATCTGCATCCTTTCTGATGTTAGCCATAAGCAGGTTTCTTAATATGCGCTGATAAATGAGATCAAAATCTTTTGCTACCTTATATTTGAAATCCAGAGTTCCCTGAAGTTCCCATATAATGTTCTGCGCTTTAATCAGGTTGTTGTTTGCCTTTTCTAAGTTTCTTCTCCTCAATACCTGCCATTGCCTGGTTACAAAACTTAATTGCTCCATTGTAGAGCATAAGTGTAAGCTCAGCAGGTGTAGCTGTATTGATTGATGCTCCCTGATAAAGACTTGCTGCGTTTGTCATCGTACTCCCTCCAAATGTATGTCTGTTACTAATTACAAAGTATATATCGGATAAAGAAAACTATACTTTAGCTGCTTTTAGAAAATTTAAATTGTGAAATATTGTTTTGTTACTCGTGTATTTTTTATTGTTTTCATATATATAGATATATCTTTATCGCAAATGTTAATTTCAGACTTCTACACAACAAAGAATCCCAAGTAATTTTCGGAGAAATTTCCTATGCATTAAAAAGAGATACCATAATTATGATATCTCTTAATATTCTTGTTATTATCTTCCAATCATACTCTGAAGCTTACTGCTCTGAGCATTCATGGTAGCCATAGTTTTTTCCATAGCAGCGAACTGCTTGTAATACTTGTCTTCCATCTTGTTTAACTTCTCTTCAAGTGTAGTATATTCTTTCTTATATGTAGTAGAAAGTTTTGTCATTTCTTTATCGTTGTAGAAGGTCATTGCTGATGAAAGGCTGGTACCCTTCATTGCATCTGTCATCTTCTCATAAAGATTTTTCATTATTCCCTGAAGAGCCTCTGCTGTTTCAGCTGGATTCTCCGTAAGAGCCTTCTTTAACTTATCTTCTCTTGAAGAATATACTCCGTCCTCAGAATCTCCGAATATATGGAGCTGTCCCTTTTCCTTATAGTCAGAAGAGGTCATAACTCCAAAGCTTGCAAGACTGTACTTGGTTCCGCCTTCTCCATTTGAGTCAGCTCCTACCTTAACTGAAGTCTGCATAGCAGTCCTCATGCCGTTAAGTACATTGCCAAGCTTCTCATCTCTTCTAAGAAGTGAATCCTTGATCTTTTTCTCCCAGTTCTCAACGTCCTTTTCATTCATTTCCTTCTTCTGGTCAGCAGTAAGAGGAGAGTAACCTTTTGCAGAACCTGCATAGTAGAGATCATTCATCTCTTTTAAGATTGAGTTATATTCCTTAATAAATCCCTTGAAATTATTGTAAACGGATTCTACATCTGTAGTGGCGCTTACTGCAACACTCTTTCCTGCATCACCTAAGTGATAGTTAGCAGTAGTTCCGGAAACAGTTATGTTGAGACCATTAATACTATTGGTATTTGTAGCTGTCTCATACTCTGTACCATCTACCTTAAAGATTGCATTTTTTGCATCAAGCTTGGTAACTCCCGAACCTGAAAGACCGAGCTTCTCAAGTCCGCTTGTCATGCTTACTCCGTTCTTAGACTCTGTAATCTCAAAAGCATTAGCTAAACCGCTTTCTCTTGAAGATAAATAGAATCTCTGCTGCTTGGTATCAAGAGTTGCATTAATACCTGCTTTCTTAGCTGCATTAAGAAAATCTCCAACTGTGGTGTCTCCGTTAACCTCTAAGGTATGCTCCTTATCGCCTACCTTAAATGTAACTTCCTCACCAAGTTCAAAACCGATGTCAGTAAGCACTGAGTCCTTACCAAAATCTTCAATATCAGTTACCTTTGCACCGGTTACGCTCTGAGCTGTAGCCACCTGCTTAACCTGAATCTTATGTGCTCCGTCAGAAGCTGATGGATCACCGGTAACCTTAACAATATTCTCATCTGAACTGGAAACTTTTTTTGTTGTATAAGCACTTGAGAATCTAAGTGCAGATATCTTATTGGTATAAAGGGAATAAAGCTTAGTATTAAGCTCTTTCCACTTATCCTGTTTCCACTCAAGCTTAGTTTTCTTTCCTTCAACCTTGCTAAGCTTGGTTCTCTGAGCATCCATAATCTTTTTGATCATGGAATCAGTATCCATACCAGAGTTAATTCCTGAAAGTCTTATTGGCATATCAATTCCTCCTTACCTTTTTTCGTCAACAACTATACCTGCCAAATCATGTAGTTTCTCAAGTATACTTTTGTTTTTATCAGGCGGAATCTCTTTGATTACTTCACGAGTCAGCTCATCATATACCTTTATGGAAATCTTCCCAGTTTCCTTATTATACGAAAAAGCCAACCTCCTATAACCGTTTGACTGCTTAATCCTCTCATTCGCCTGGTCAATAGCATCTTTAATGCGGCGCTCATCTTCTGAGCCCCGCAATCCCGTTTTCGTTTCCCTGGTTGTCAGTCTGTCCAACATAACCCTTATTGGCACGATCGGTAATAGCTACGTCGATGTCAAATCCAGTCTCTCTCCTGTTTATTACAGGGTAGCTTATACTGCCGTTAAATTCGATGCCAGACTGACTTACAGCATTAGGCATCACCTTAAGACTCATTTGTTCACCTCCATGTAAACTTAAAACATACAATCCTTTGCATATTGAAATAAAGTTAAAACATAGAACACGCTTTCTATAAGTCTTATCGGCAGTTTTTGTGGGTAACTTAACCCCTGAAGTACTCTATTCGAAAATTTTGTTGATATCCTTCATATCCTTTTCTGAAGTATTGGAAGCCTCTCTATTAGACTCCTGTATCTGTTCGAACAGTTCTTTTCTATAAATCGCAATGCTCTTTGGAGCTTTAATTCCGACTTTCACCTGTTCACCCTTTACTTCAAGGATGGTAAGCTCGATGTCATTTCCGATAATGACACTTTCGCCGGGTTTCCTTGATAAAGCTAACATTGTTATTCCTCCTCTTACTTGTTTTTTTCTGCCTTCATTTTCTGAACTGATTCGTAGATGCTAAACTTTATAGGATAGTCTTCATTGTTTACTATCACCTGTATTCCCTTACGATTTACTGGGTTGATAAGTATAGGAGCCCTAAAGTTAGCAGTTGTCTTGCTAGGGTCCTCAGCAGGAATAGTAATAGTTAAAAATGTAACAAGCTCTTCATCCTTAAATTCTCCGAGTGGCTTAAGAAGCTCATCTTCAACTACAGGTTCATATACCGCTGTAACTGTATATGGGTTGATTACAGGAAGAGCAAGCTCAGCCATATCAAGTGACTGGAACCATGAAATAGGTCCCTCGGAACCCTTTTCAATGTCATAAATAAGTGTCCAGCGTTTCATATCCTCGAAGCCCATAATCCCATTATCAAATGTAAGGATTTTCTCATCTTCGATATCAACTTCTCCAAAAAATCTTGTCTTTACAAGCATGTTTTCCACCTCTTTCATCTAGGTTATATGGTTAATGTTTATCTTAAAAAGTCCAATAATGAATTCTGCACTACTTTGCACCTGCCTGAAGAGATGCATTGTATATTACATTCTGTGCATTAAAGTTAATAATAGTCTCTGCAAGATCCGCATTCTCGTTATTTGACATAAGGTCGGTAAAATCATCAGTTTGACCGGAAAGTCTCTCTTCTGTGAGGTCAAGTCTTGCATCACGGCTGCCAAGGTCCGCAATAGCCTTATTTACTACGTCCTGATAATCTCTTATGTTATTCATAGCCTTAGAAAATCTATCCTGCATAACCTTCTTCTTAAGGGTAAGCTCAGTATTCATAGCCTCCTTAAGTCGCTTAAGGCTCGTAAGATCATTCTCATCTGTAGTATTGCCTATTATCTTATCTACTTCTTTAATTTTACTTTCTACCAGATTCACATCCTCAATGCTTGTAAGAATTCCGTCAAGCTCTCTGCCAAGGTCATGAGTAAGTGCATCCTTTGCCTGAGTATTTATCTGAAGTCTCTGGTTGAAACTTACCTCATACTCTATGTCCTGGTCTTCCTTTTTATAGTTAATTATCTTACTTTCATCTTCTGTAAGATTGCCATCCGCATCAAAAGGAGTTGCTATGCAGTCAAAATAGTGCTCAGGACGAACATCGCCGGACTGGAATTCAGTCTTATTATACACTACATTGAAGTTTTTTTGCACTCTTAAGATTTTCATAAGCCTCATCTGAAAGAATGAGCTCTCCCGTGTCAGCTATGAACTTTGCTCCTGTTTCAGGCTTTTCGTAAGCTCTAGGATCTTTAGAAGTAAGCACTTCTCCATTTTCATTTGTAGACGTAATGTCAATGCTATCCTCATTATCATCTACGTCCTTAAATGTAAGCTTTGGAAAATCATCTGAGGAAGCATCAAGGTTCTTATATGAAAGTCTTATATAGTTTACTTCCTTATTCTCAGCGTGTTCAGTAAAATCATTTACTCCACCCGGTTCATAATCCTTAAGAGAAAATCCGCCGTAAGTCCTTAGGCTGTTTTTAAGGGCTGTCTTATCAAGTTCTTCAGTTATTGTATACTGCTTACTCTTATCATTTTCAAGATAGGTAAGGCTTGTATCTGTCTTATAGCCGGTAAATACATATCTTCCGGCGTAGTTGGCATCGCCCTCTTTGTATACCTGCTGCCTGTACTGAGCCATAGACTTCATTATACTTGCACGGTTCTCAGTAGTAAGACTGTCCTGAGCACCCTGATCAGCAAGGCCGTGAAGTGTTCTACAGATGTCAGTCACCTGAGTAAGAGCACTTTCAGTTACCTGCATCCAGCTCCTTGCATCCGGAACATTCTTCTTAAAATACTGCTTTATCTCAGTAAGATTGTTACGAAGCTTCAATGCTCTGACTGCCACAACCGGATCATCAGAAGGGCGCTGTATCTTCTTTCCTGTCTGATACTGTTCCTCTATACTCATAAGATTGAGCTTGTTAGTATTTATATTAGCCAGAGTATTGTTGGTCATTATCTGGTTGGTAACTCTCATCATAGCCTTAAGTCCTTTCTATATAACTTTGAAATTAAACTGCCATTTCATTAATCAGCTTATTATATATTTCGTTCATTACTGTTATAACTTTAGCTGAAAGGTCATAACAATTCTTAAATTTTACAAGATTCATTGCCTCTTCATCAGTGTCAACCCCTGAAATAGAGAGTCTCTGGTTATTTATTGACTTAACCATCATATCCTGATTTTTTGCAAATGTTTCTGCTGTCTTTGCACCTACACCTATATCTGAGGTAAGCGACTGGTAGAATTCCTCCGGCTTACCATGGTCAAACATAGTCCTATCCCTCTGAAGGCTCTCAAGTTTCTTCATTACATCTGTATTTTCGACACCTTCTGAGATTGTACTTGCAGCCGCAATGAGTCCTGGATTCTCCTTAAATGTTCTTGTTACAGAATAATTGTGCGCAACCAATCTATAGTAGGTTTCATCATCTGATGAGAACTCTGTTATTTCATTGCCGTCCTCATCCTCAGTTCCAGGCACTTTGAACTTGTAGTTCTCTCCTGTAGCCTTGTCAATGCCGTTGAAGAAGTCTCCTCCCCTGATTTCCGTCAAGATCTACACCTGTCTTATGTACCTCATTAAATTCCTTTGAAAACTTTCTTACAAAGGTATTTAACTGGTCCATATAATAAGGAATTCCCTTAAAATTAACCTGCTCACCTATCTTTGCCACTACCTTTGAGTCTTCGGTGATGTCCTTAGTAATAGGCTTATCTTCCTTTAACTTGAATATATATTTATACTTGCTCTTTCCTGTATCTTCATCCTTTTCTACTTTTACATCGAAGCCTGTGTACTCATACTCTTCACTTCCTAACTGGATGCGTCCTCTAGGAGGGAAGTTCATTTCCTCAATGCTGTTGATATTGGTATCTTCTAAAGTAAGCTCTGTATCTCCCTCTGAAGCCTCTTTAACATGGCATCTGAGAGATGCCATATTGTTGCCATCACGCATCTCAAAGAGGGCACCAAGCTTACCGCCAAGGTGGCTGTTATGTGAACTAAAGCCCTGACCGTCTGCCCAGGTCACATCATAGAGACCTTCTACATCATTTATATTGCTGATATAGTTTCTTGGCACTACATCAAGCTTATTTGCCCTGTAGTTATTTACAAGATAACCACCGTTTATTTTAACTGTATAATGGGTAACTCCCGCAAGCTTTCCATCAAGAGCCTCGCCTATTTTCTCCTCCTTAACACTTACACTTGCAAGCTCTGAGAGTTTGTCTACAAGGAGGTTTCTCTGGTCACGAAGATCATTGGCAAAGCCTCCACTTACCTCAACCATGTTTATCTGTTTGGTAAGGGTTGCTATCTGGTCACCGTATGAATTAATCGTATCTACTGTATTTTTAATGTTGAAGTTAACTTCGTTCTGAGTATTTCAAATTCTCAGATACATTGTTAAAATACTCAGTGAGTGCATAGGCCTGATTAACCATCTGTGCTCTTGCAGACTTACTGGTAGGATCTTTTTCAACCTCTGACATACCGTTGAAAAGATTCTTAAAGTTGGTATTGAAGCCACCTTCCTTAATTTCATTTAAGAAATTTTGGATGTTATTTAAGTAGTAAGCTCTGCTTTCATATTCTCCGTTAACCGTATTTGCCGAGCGGTATTTTATGTCATAATACTCATCTCTTATCTGGGAAATTTTGTTGGCAGTAACACCGGTTCCTACCATACCATAGCGCTGCGCAACGGCAATAGGATCCTTTGCCTGGCGGTTAACCTGCTGGCGGCTGTATCCTTCTGTCTTTGTGTTAGTTATATTGTGCGCAGTTGTATTGAGCGCAGCCTGATAGGTATGAAGTCCTGACGTACCTATATCCAATCCAAAAAATGTTGATGGCATATATATCTCCTATTTGTTCACGAATAGGCCTTAACCAAGTCTGGTTACAACGTGCTCAAGCATCTCATCTATTACCGTAATATATCTGGATGCCGCATTAAAGGCCTGCTGAAATTTAATCATATGTGTAAGCTCTTCATCAGAAGAGGTTCCAAGCACTTGCTGTCTCTGGTTATCCACACTCTGGGTTGTGGTTTCCTGGCTCTTTGCCAGAGCTTTGAGGGTATGTCCTGTATTGGCTACCTCTGAAGTAAAAGCTGTATAATACTCCATAAAAGTATTCTTAGTAAGTGTATTTGGATTTAACACTGCAAATTTTTCATCCCATACTTTGTTAAGCTTTGCAGCTATATCCATACTGTAATCACCTGTGTTGGTATTATAGCTTAAAGGTATGAGAGATACATTCTCTCTTATCTGCTTATTTACTTCAACTTCTCCCATTGAGAATATTGAATATTTTGAGCCCTCATAGTTAGGATCATAGTCCTCGCTGTTGTAGAGCATTACCTTTTTGCCGTCCATCTCCACATCAAGTTCTTTATAACGAGGCATACTCTTTCTCTCAAAGAGAGCATTGCCCGGAGTCTTTGTATTATCTGCACTCACAGGCGCATTCTTAGCATCGAGGATGGATACCTTGTATCTTCCTGTAGGATTGCCTAAGGCATCTTTTTCCTCTATCTTATAATCTTCTAAATCTGAAATGTCTATATTAGGGATATCATCTCCCTCAAGCACCTTGCCCTCCGAGTTCTTCCACACCGGAACTCCTCCATCTGTCCAGGTTGCAGTAAGGTTGGAGCAAGTATATCATTTATCATGGTTGTAAGACCGTGGATTAACTGGTCAAACTGAGCCTCCGTGTTGGTTAATAGAGAAGGGGCTACAGTATTGTTGTAATTAACCTTTGCCTGCTCAAAGGCTCTCATTGCACTTATATAATGCTCGTCATTTTCTCCTTCTTCATAGTCCTCGGGCTTTGGCTGCACAGGAACATCGATATATCTTCCCTGTCTTCCCCCTCGCAAGCAAAAGCCCCTTAAGTGAGCCTATATCGGTATCTGCTGCCGCTGTAGGAGGGAAGTCGAAGTTAAATACTTCTCTTGGCTCCTTATCATCATTTATGTCAAAGTTCCATACAGGAGTATGTAGCTTAAGTTCGTCATCGGTAGTCTTAAGACCTATCTCATTTATTCCAAATTCGGTTACAAACTGTGTTCCCTCTACTGTTACAAGCACAGAGCCATCACGAACTTCTTTGTAGCTAACCTTCACATAGCTTCCAAGCTCATCAAGCAGCTTGTTTCTCTCATCTCTATAGTCGTTTGCTGACTGACCTATGACCTCTTCCTTACGGACTTCATCGTTTATCTGATCAAGTCTTACTCCGATTTCATTAATACGCTTAACAGTATTTTCTATCTTAAGATTGATATCCTGTCTGAGGCTTTTAAGCTGAGAAGTAATGGTATGACAACGCTCCATAAAAGTATTCGCTGTCTCTACAAGCGAAGTTCTTGCAACCACACTCTCAGGCTCCTTCTGAAGTTCCTGAACGGATTTCCAAAGGTTTTCCATCGAACTCTGGAAGGTAGTGCCTTGAAGTTCGCCGAAAAGATTCTCTACTTCTGTCACAATTTCCGCTTGTGCATTGTAGAATCCCTGTCTTCCGCTCTCCCTTCTAAAAGAATCATCCAAAAATCTATCTCTGAGCTGTCTGATTTTGTCTACAAGAGAGCCATGACCGGTTTGGTCCATATATTAAGTGTTGCTGTTCTTTCGTATTCCTTGTCAACAGTAAGCACCTGCTGGCGCACGTAGCCCTTAGTATCAACGTTAGTTAAGTTGTGTGCGGTTGCATTCAGTGAATGCTGGGCTGTGGTAAGACCTGAAACTCCCACACCAAAACTTGTCATTAAACTCATATTATATCTCCCTGCTGTAATTAACTCTTAGCATCAAACATCCCACTCTTTTCGCCCTGAAGTTCTACCTCAGAGGATGTATTATACTGTCCCACTCCCGGAGAGGTCCTCAAGCTCTGAAGCAGGTTCATATCAAAATCTATCATTTCGAGTGACTGCTTTATCAGCATCTGATTTCTCTCATTAAGCATAGCTAAAAGGTTTATGGTGCTTTTAAGCTTATCGTGTATAATTCTAAGCTCCTGCTGCTCCCTTTCCTGACCTCTTATCAGATTTATGATAGAAAGGAAGTTTAATTCACTTTCTTTCTTATTCATAACTACACCTATATTACGAATGACCTCCTGTCTTTTTTTCTCCAACTTGCTGATTTCGCCTACTAAAGCCTGCTCTTTCTCAGTAATGTCGGTTAAAGACTGGAGGTCATTTTTTACAATTATTCGGGTTTTTTTCTCAGCGAGAGGAATGATTTCACTATAAATCCTTTCCTCTTCGCCTAGGACCATGATTAGTTCTTCAATTAAGCTCGCCATAGTTCCTCCGATTTATTTATTTGCCATCTTCTATTCTAAAAACGTCCCTCTAGAAGTTTATCAGCTATATCTCTTGCGGAAACAGAGTAAGTACCGTTCTCAATTGCAGACTTAAGCTGTGCAACCTTATCAGCACGAACATCAGAAGCAGAATTCACTGCTGTTCTTGCTACCTGAAATGTCTTAGCTGCATCAGAGATTTCAACTGTGTCACTGCCTCTCTCAGTCTTAGCCACGGCTTCAGGCTTTCTTGCCTTGCTCACGTTGTAAGCGTTTGAAATCTGTCCAAAATTATCTACTCTCATAACATCACCTTCCATTAAATCAGTTTGGTTTGGATATAAATTAACCGATAAATAAATCTCCTAACCAAGTTCAATTAGTATCTCTGATTTATTTATCGGCAAAAAAAATCATTACTTTAGTCTTTTTCTTTTAAAAATCACAAAAAATGAAAAAATTTTTTTACTTAGCTTTGCCAAGCCCCGGGTAGTCCAAGGTGGCAAAATAATCAGCAGGCGTTTCAGCCCTTCTTATGAGTTTAACTCCACCCGCCTCTGTTCTTAAAAGCTCTGCCGATCTGAGCCTTCCATTGTAATTATATCCCATTGCAAAACCATGGGCTCCGGTATCGTGGATAACCAGATAGTCTCCCATATCAATATGAGGCAGCATCCTGTCTAGGGCAAACTTGTCATTGTTCTCACATAGAGAGCCTGTCACATCATACTTAAACTCTTCCTTTCTCATCTTCCTTACCAAGCACCGTTATATGATGATAAGCTCCGTACATTGCAGGTCTCATAAGATTAGCCGCACAGGCATCTACACCTATATACTCTTTGTAGATATGCTTCTCGTGTACTAGCCTTAGTTACAAGATGTCCGTATGGAGCAAGCATAAATCTTCCAAGCTCTGTAAATATACTTACATCCCCCATACCATTTGGCAAAAGGATTTCTTCGAAGGCTTTTCTTACTCCCTCACCTATGACAAAGATATCATTCGGCTCCTGTTCAGGTCTGTAAGGAACTCCCACACCTCCCGAAAGATTGATAAAGCCAATATGAACATCACATTTTTCCTTAAGCTCTACAGCCAGCTTAAAAAGTTCTGTTGCAAGCATAGGGTAATAGTCATTGGTTACTGTGTTACTTACAAGGAATGAATGTATGCCAAATTCCTTTACGCCAAGCTCTTTAAGACGGGTAAATGCCTCAAACATCTGTGCTTTGGTCATACCATACTTTGCATCATTTGGATTATCCATAATGTCATTGCTTACCTTGAATACTCCGCCCGGATTGTAACGGCAGCTTATTTTCTCAGGTATGCCTGCACAGTCTTTTAGAAAGTCTATATGAGTTATATCGTCAAGATTGATGATAGCCCCAAGCTCTCTTGCCTTTACATATTCTTCTGCAGGAGTAACATTTGACGAAAACATAATGTTCTCTCCTGTTATTCCACAGGCCTCACTCATCATAAGCTCTGTAAGCGAGGAACAATCAGTTCCACAACCCTCATCTTTTAGAATATCTAAAATATATGGATTAGGTGTAGCCTTTACTGCAAAGTACTCCTTAAAGCCCTTGTTCCAGCTAAAGGCCTTCTTTAGGTTTCTCGCATTTTCCCTAATTCCCTTTTCATCATAGATGTGGAAAGGAGTAGGATAGGTCTTTACTATTTCCTTCACCTCATCTAAGGTAACGAACGGTATTTTTTTCATAAAACCTCCATATCAGTATACTTGTATACAATATCCATATGATATTATAACAAATAGACTTTGTCAATCTTCCTATATAGCCTCCTTCTTTTCCTTAGTAGTCGATATGAATACTAATACACAGCCTACAACCGAAATTATGGAGCCTACCACAAGCATTCCATTTGTACCAAGAATATCTATAAGTGCTCCACCAAGAAGAGAAGCAAAAACTATTCCAAGTGTATTAGACATAGTCATATAAGCCTGCCCTTTAACTCTATCACATTCCTCTACGGCATGGTTTGCATAATAAACCGTAGCCACTACGAAGGTCGCAAAACCAAACAGCTGACAGACCTGTACAAAGTAAAGACTCATTACATTCGGTACAATCAGGGTGAGGATTATCTTAAACATAATACCTACACTTCCCACCCTTACCCAGGTGCTACTATCTCTCTTTGCAACAAGGAAGGCAAAACCGAACATCACAGGAATTTCAAATACAGCAGCCAAAGCAAGGCATATACCCATATTGGTGTGAGTTCCACCCTTTAGCATAACAATCTGATATAAAAATGTATTTATCAGATTATGACCTACATAGGCACAAATAGCTCCTACCAGGAATATAGCCAGCTTAGGGTACTTCGCTAAGAAAGGTTTCGTCACATTAGCTCTATCATTTAATCCTTCCTGCCTCCTTTCAGCCTTCTTAAACGGAAAGAGGATGGTTCCAACAAGAAGAATAGACGCAGATATCATGGTGCAATAGGAACTATGCTTAAGTCATCACCTTTTACAAAGGCTCCCATCGAGTTCACCAAAACTGCGTACAGTAAAGAGGCTGTCCCTCTGGCAACTCCGTAGTTAATCTCATTACCCTGGTTCATCATTTCCATGGCAAGAGAGTTAGTAAGGGGCACCATTAGCTGCATTATAGCAATAAGGGCTCCAAATACCAGTCCCGCCACCAAAAAGAGATGGTTGCCAAGGGCAAAGAGCACACCCGCTAGAACAAGCTGGAAACCCGCAATCATAGTGAGAAGGGTTTTAACTGACTTGGCATTCTCCTTATCCGCATAGGCAGATATTATAGCCTGCAAAATTGCGGATATTACACAGCTAAGTCCTGAAATTATACCGACTTCCGTATTGGTAAATTTCTTTGCAAGTAAAAAAACTGAAGTGTACCCCATAAGGGGTGCGTACATTGCCCACATACCAACCTGAACAAAGATATAATTCAGTGTAAGATTCTTCTTTTCTTTCATTGTTTACCTGAATCCTTATTATTTATTTTCCCCAACAATTCGAGCATTCCCTAAAAGTATTCACAATCTTCTCATTACAATGTCAAATGTTAACAACCATCATTCTATGATGCGCCATCGTATAATAACTCCTATGACTCTGCAAAACACATGATAAAACAAAAAAGCGCGATTATCAATTCTTTATTTTAAATTTTTTCTGCGTTTTTTAGAGAAATTTCTTCTTTCAGTTTTGGGCCCTGTACACAAAAGGTTGATAGAATTCGGATTATTCTTCTTTTACAAACTTCTTAAAGGTCTCTCCTCTTTCTTCAAAGTTCTTAAATATGCCATAACTTGCTGCCGCAGGACTCATTATACAGGAGGAGCCCTTCTTAGTTATCTTCTTTGCAAGCTTAACTGCTTCATAAAGATTGTCCACAAGATGAAGCCTGTCTGAATTGTTTAACTCCATATAGCCCATCTTTATCTCTTCCCTAATCCTTGCCCCGGTAGTCTCCATAAGAATGATATTAGGAACCTTAGACTTTTCAAGGTATTTTATAAGAGGCTCGTAGTCTATTCCTCTGTCCATTCCTCCTATGATTATAGTATCAGTATCACTTATGGTATTCATCGCTTCTATCGCTGTAGCAGGAATTGTGGAAATGGAATCGTCGTAGAATTTTATCCCGTCTACATTCCCCACGAATTCAAGGCGGTGCGGGAGAGGTTTATATGTCCTTAGAGCAGCCTCAAAGCCTTCTATACTTACACCAAGGTCCGTGCAGACAGCGAAAGCTATGGCTATATCAAAGAAATTGTGAAAGCCTCTTAAGGCTGTTTCATGCTCTTTTATACTAAAGGTAAATGTTTTGTGGGATATGAAATCTCCTTCTACAAATGTAGTAACGTGCTCGTCATTTTCAAACTTCTTATCATCTCTATTAAAGTCATAAACCACAGTTACCTTGGACTTAGCCTCACCCTTCTTTGGTATAACCCCGGTTCCGCAGTAGAGCCTATCTCCCTCTTTTTGATTTCTGTATATGTTTTCCTTTGAAGCTCTGTACTTTCAAAGCTTCCATAGTGGTCAAGATGTTCAGGGAAGACATTTAGATATACACCGATATGAGGAGAATAGCTGCCGTATTCCAGCTGATGACAGGAAAGTTCAAATACTACCTTAGTATCATCCTTTATCTCGTCTATGAGTCCAAAGGCAGGTATACCAATATTTCCAACCAAAACTGTATCAAAGCCATTTTCCTTTAGTTCGTGGTAAATGAGGGTTGTGGTAGTGCTCTTCCCCTTGGTTCCTGTCACTCCTATGGTCTGGTCTCCATATACCTTTAGGAAATACTGTGCCTGAGAAGTTATCAGGGCTTTATATTCATAAAAAGGCTTAGGAAGGACTACTCCGGGACTCTTAAAGACTATATCGAACTCGTCTAAGTGAGACAGATAGCCCTCTCCCGTTATAATTTTTACATCCTCTATATCTACTTCTGCTTCTGCTAAAAGCTCCTTAACATCTTCTATATTAATGTCATTACTATCAGCTATAGCAATCTCCGCAGCTCCTCCCGCCCTTAAGGCTACCTCAAGGTTTAATTTCCCCTTCTCTTCCAAAACCTAAGATAAGGACCTTTTTTCCTGACATTTCTTCTCTTAATTCTTTTATAAGTTTATTATCCATTTATTTGCCTCTTACTTACTCATATTTTTAATTTTAACAGCCATCACCTGAGAATCTTTAATCGCCACCATCCTATGTTCAACATTTGAAGGTATTTCTACAAGTTCCAGGCTTTTTAGAGTAATAGCCGCATCCGTCATAAGTAGGACTTCACCTTCTATCACAAAGATCAAAATTTCCGACTCATTTTTATACTCAGGGACTTCATTGCCCTCTTTAAGGGATAGATGAACCACCTCATACCTTTCTTTACTTGTAACTATCCTCCCCAGCAGGGTATCAGGGGCTAAAAAATGCTTTTCCATACAATCTTCTCCTGTTTTTCTTAAACCTAATCCTCATTCCTTTGGAAATCTGTAATGTCCCACTATATCCCCTCGTGATGCAAGTATATCATCTTCATATCTGAGCTGCCAGGGATCATTATGATGGATAATGTAAGGCTCTCCGTTCTTTACTAGCAGAAATTTTATATTGAACAATAATATAGGCACCTGCCTTAATTTTCTTAAAACAGATGCCTTATTAAACAACCACCCATCAACATCTATAGGCTTATGTTAGCACCGGAGCCGTCATTTTTCAAGCTTAAACCGGTATAAAAATCAAATTAAAGTAAGCCGCCTATAGCCACAAAAAGAGGAGCAAATACAACTGCAACTATAGTCATAAGCTTAATAAGAATATTGATGGAAGGACCAGATGTATCTTTGAAAGGATCGCCCACTGTATCACCTACTACTGCTGCCTTGTGAGGCTCACTTCCCTTTCCTCCAAAATGTCCCTCTTCTATGTATTTCTTAGCATTGTCCCAGGCACCGCCGGAATTACTCATCATGATTGCAAGAAGTACACCTGACGAAAGGGCTCCTGCAAGCATACCACCAAGAGCCTCAGTTCCCATAACTATACCCACAGCAAGAGGAGCCGCTATAGCCATAAGTCCCGGAAGTATCATCTCTTTAAGTGCAGCCTTAGTAGAAATATCTACGCATTTGCATAATCAGGCTTAGACTTGCCCTCCATTATGCCCTTATCCTCTCTAAACTGTCTTCTTACTTCCTCTATCATATCATTTGCAGCCCTGCCCACAGAATTCATGGTCATAGCTGAGAAGAGGAAAGGAAGCATAGCTCCTATAAAGAGGCCTGCTATTACAAGAGGATCAAGGAGGCTTATAGACTCAAGCTTTGCCACCTGTGAATAGGAAGCAAAGAGAGCAAGAGCTGTAAGTGCAGCTGAGCCAATGGCAAATCCCTTACCTATGGCTGCTGTGGTATTACCTACGGCATCAAGCTTATCTGTAATCTCTCTTACCTCGTGAGGAAGCTCACACATTTCTGCTATACCGCCTGCATTATCTGATACAGGACCGTAAGCGTCTACCGCAACTGTCATAGCTGTGGTCGAAAGCATACCTACAGCCGCAAGCGCAATACCGTAAAGTCCCGCAAATGCATTGGCAACAAGGATACCTGCTGCAACGCAGATAATAGGCCAAAGTGTAGACATCATACCTACTCCAAGTCCTGATATAATCGTAGTAGCTGAACCTGTCTGTGACTGTTCTGCTATCTTTTTAACATGCTTATAATCTCCTGAGGTATATATCTCTGTCAGCTTTCCTATGGCTATGCCAACTATAAGTCCCGCTATTATTGCAATGGCAGGATTGTAGGTATTAAGAAGCATCTTGCTCATTACGAATGAAGCAATGATAACTATGATACCGCTTACATAGGTTCCTGCATTAAGTGCTGACGCAGGGTTCCCCCCTTCTTTACCTCTGACGAACATAATGCCAAGGATTGAAGCAATTATGCCTATAGCTGAAAGAAGCAGTGGGAAAGTGAGCCCATATAAGGATCGAGAGCAAATTCTGCTCCTATCTGCGGTGTAATCTTTGGAATAACTACAGCTAAGGTAATAGCTGAAATGATTGAGCCTACATAAGATTCAAAAAGGTCTGAGCCCATTCCAGCCACGTCACCTACATTGTCGCCTACATTGTCAGCAATAACTGCCGGGTTTCTAGGATCATCCTCAGGGATACCTGTCTCTACCTTGCCTACAAGGTCTGCTCCTACATCTGCCGCCTTGGTATATATACCTCCACCTACACGGCCAAAAAGCGCCATAGAAGAAGCACCAAGACCGAAGCCTGTAACTACATCTGCAGCATCCACTCCCATTGCCACAAAGATAACTCCAAGTCCACAGAGCCCAAGTCCAGTCACACAAAGCCCCATAACAGCACCAGAGCGGAAGGCTACCTTAAGAGCCTTAACCATACCGCCATCTTTTGCTGCATTGGCAGTTCTTACATTTCCTTTTGTTGCTACTGTCATACCAAAGTAGCCTGCAAGCACTGAAAGCAATGCACCTACTACATAAAGTATGGCTGTAACCCAGCTGTTAAGAAGAACCCCGATTAACACAAAAAGTACAACAACAACTACTACCATAGTTTTGTACTCACGCTTAAGAAAGGCCATGGCTCCCTCGTGGATGTAGCCGGATATTTCCTTCATCCTATCCGTTCCACTGTCCAGGCCTCCTATCCATTTTGCCAGTCCAAAGGCAAAAATACAAGCGCAATCGCCGCACAAATTGGTACTGAAATTGCTAAAGTTCCCATTCACATGCCCTCCTCATTTTCGTTAAATGCTAATTATCTCCGTTTAGCTTTTTAAATTTTAGTATGTTTTTTTAGATAAAAAGCAAGCTTTTTTTAGTTATTTATACCAAAAAAATTATAAATAACGCCGAATAAAATTGTTAATCTTTTAACAATTAATAGAAATTGCAAACCAAAACTAAATGTTTATCAATTTTTTTCTATCTAATCTCACTAAGGTTTGTAGCTAACTTAAATCCTGTGTGGAACCTTCCCTCACACAGGACAATCTTCCACAAGCCACCTTCCTTAAATATTTTTTGTGGTATGAAATTTCTAAGGAACTTTTTGTAAGCGGCCTCTGCATATCCCCCAAAACTCGATCTCTCAGAGAGATTTTATGTACAGCTAATTTCGTAGAAATTTCCTATACATAAAAAAAGAGCAGAGTAAATATTATACCCCGCTCCGGATTACTTTTATAATAAGTTGGTTTATGCCAGTTTTTCGCTAATATCAGTCTTAAAGAACTGTTTCAGTGCAGCCTCAAGGTAGTAAGTATCCTTCACACCACCACTCTCATAAGGAGAATGCATAGCCCACTGAGCCATGCCTATGTCTACCGCATTCAGAGAAACCTGCGTGTTTGAGATATTACCAAGGGTGGAGCCGCCTGCCGCATCCGAACGGTTGACAAAGGTCTGTACAGGAACCTTAGCCTCATCACAGATATCTCTAAATACCGCACCAGATACTGCATCTGTGGTGTATTTTTGGTTAGCATTATACTTAATAACCACTCCCTTGTTGACAACAGGTCTGTTACAAGGATCTGCTTTCTCTGTATAGTTTGGATGTACAGAATGCGCATTGTCAGCGGATACCATAAAGCTTCTTGCCACAGCCTGACAGTAGCTCTCCTCATCTCCACCCAGAGCCTTGTTCACACGTACAAGCACATCCTTAAGGAAGGTAGATGCTGCTCCCTGCTTAGTTCCTGAGCCCACCTCCTCATTGTCAAACACGCAGTGAACTATTATATTATTCTTATTTTTAGCTTCTATGATACTTTCTGCACCTGCAAATACGCACTGTAAGTCATCGAGCCTGCCTACTGCTATAAACTCATTGCCGGCACCCCAGAAAGTCCCCTTAACCCTATTGGTTAGGAAAAGGTCTGTATCAAGTATGGCTTCCTTAGACACAGCCAGTTCCTTGGCAACTACATCATACAAGGTAATATCCGAACCAAGTTCGGCAAAGATAGGCTGGGTATCATTTTGTGCATTGTACTTATATCCCTCATTTGCCTCACGATTCATGTGAATAGCAAGATTAGGCATCATAACAATATCTCTATCTATGTGAAGAAGTCTCTCCTCAATCTTCTTGCCATTCTTTACCATTACTCTGCCCGCAATTCCAAGAGGTCTGTCAAACCAAGGTGCCATAAGCATCCCACCGTATTTTTCAACATTTAATTTAACAAAGTTCTTCTCTACATTTATCTCCGCATTTGCCTTAATCTTGAATGTAGGGGAATCGCTGTGTGCAGAGGTTATATTAAATCCCTTAAATCCCGCTTTTGGCACTCTGAAAGCTATAATGGCCGAGTTATTTCTGGTTACATAGTAGTCTCCACCCTTAACCACATCAAATTTCCTTCTCATCAAGCCTCTTAAATCCTGCCTTTTCATACATCTTAGCCAGGGCATCCACTACATGAAACGGGCTTGGGTTACTATCCAAAAAGTTAATAAGCCTTTTTGAAGCTTCTTCATATTTATTCATAATCATTTCCTTTCTCAAACTAAGCGTTACAAAAAAATATTTTTAACAAAACTTTATTTGACCTTCAAGGTGTTAAATATTAAGTATATATAGTTTTACCATACAAATTATTCTACATCCATAGTGCAATTCACCTCTCACTTTTCAGTCCTATTGTATCAAAAATCTCAGAATCATTTAGCAAATGAGCTTAATAGTCTACATTATTCCTACGTTATTTCATTCTACTATCGTATTACAAAAACAAAAATCTTGAAAATTAGTTATTACATTCCCATCTTTGACACTTGTAACAATCAAAAAGGCTCTAATCCATTTTATAATCTGGGTTTTAGAGCCTTTATATATGCAAGAAAAATGTGGCTATTTTTTTCTTCTTTTTCATCTTTGTAAAAAAATTTTTCATATTTCTGTTTGACACAATCTCTAAGTCAGTTCTGAAACCTGAAATTTCATGTAATGCATCTGTAAGGTCTGTTCTTTCATAAACGGGAATATATCCATCACCCAGAGATACCAGCATGTTCATATTTCTAAGTGTTTGTATGATCTCATGACATGAAAAGCTTACTTCAGGGGACTGCGCTGTAAGCCTCTTCTCCAGAATCCGATATAGTACAAGGGAAGCATAACAAGTTAGGAAATGAGCCTTAATTCTGTCTTCTCTTGAGAGGTAAACAGGCCTTGCCTTAAATTCAGTTTTTCATAATACGAAAGCACTCTTCGATTTCCCAGCGCTTGTGGTTGATTCTAACAATAGATTCTGCATTGTCTTCAAAGGTTTGTACATACAGCATAAAAGCCATCATACAGTTCTTCCTCAGCGATCTTCTTCATATCTAACTTTATGAGGGATTTTTCTGCCATCTCCCATGCTCTTGTGATATGCTCTTGTGATAATAGGCGTTTATAATCGTTTGCGGACCTTTTTGTAAGGGTTGAAGGGTGGTCAAGACAACTGCTCGCTTTTTTTCAATCTGTCTTCCTCGTATTTTTTTCTCTGGTAAGCCTGGTATTTTAGAGAAAATGTAATAATAAGATGCTGTTCAAGGCCGTCTTCATTAATCCACCTGTCTTTATAGAAGGTAGTATGGTAGTCTTCTACAGGATCAAGCTCACTTATTCTGTAAGTTTTTACTTCCTGTCTTTCTCACCCCTCATCTGAAAAGGCAGAACTCTTTTTAAGAAGTCTTTTAACTTTTTAATTGACTGCGTAGTGATAAACTTTCGCTTTTTTGTATCATTGAATCTCCTGTTTGATGCAGACGAGAGACCAGAGTCAGTACATACAACAAGTTTATCGATACCGAAATCTGATATGATCTTCTTCTCTAAAGGTGCAAGAGACGGCTGTTCGTTCTGGTTGCCTGGAAACATGGAGAAGGCAAGGGGAATGCCGTCAGCATCCATAAACAAGCCCATCTGAACAATAGGGTTTGGTCTGTGTTCTTTGGAGATGCCATATTTCCGAAAGCCATCTTCTTCCTCTGTTTCAAAATAGAAGTTAGTACAGTCGTAGTAAAGGATATGTTTATTTCTCTATAACGGACATCGAGTTTTCATAAAGTGTATCAGGTCATTTTTCCTTTGCAAGAACTTCAAGAGCACGATAAACCTGATGAAGGTCAAAGTTCCTCTTCTCCAGGAAATTTTCTGCATAGTGGAACGAAGCTTCCTTTGAAGACGGTGAAAGAATTCTTGTATAAAGGAGGGAAGAAAAAATGTCATCTAAGTCATATGTTATCTTATATTTCTCAGATATTTCCTCTACTACTTTAGGAAGCCTTAGTTCGTTGTAAATCTTCTTTAGGAAAAGATAGCCCACATTAACAGATTTCCTGACATTTTTATCAATCTGCCTGCTTCCGGAGTACTTAACGGTGATATCTTTCCTAGATTCTTTTTCAGAAAGGGTAAGTTTTTTAACATACTCCTTTGCCCATTCAATAGGATCCTTATCACCCGCTCGAGCCTTTAGCTCTTCAATAGAGCCAAGGCGTTCTACTGTCTTTGTGGATGTTTTATCACCTATCCTATATGACTTTTGAACATAGTATGTAGTTGAATTTTTTGAAGAAGACTTTGTAAGTTTCATAGTATCATACCTCCACCTCCCATTATATCATATATAGACACATATAGCCACATAAAATTTGAAAAAATTTGACAAAAATAAGCCTTAGTTGGCTTAAATAAAGGATTATTTAAATTTGGTGTTATGAGTAAGTGTCAAACTCCCGAAAAATATTTTAACAAAACTTTATTTGACCTTCAAGGTGTTAAATATTAAGTATATATAGTTTTACCATACAAATTATTCTACATCCATAGTGCAATTCACCTCTCACTTTTCAGTCCTATTGTATCAAAATCTCAGAATCATTTAGCAAATGAGCTTAATAGTCTACATTATTCCTACGTTATTTCATTCTACTATCGTATTACAAAACAAAAAAATCTTGAAAATTAGTTATTACATTGCTATACTTAAATAATAAGTTTAAAAAATTAATAAAAAATAGTGTGGTAGATAATATGATAAAGAAAACTTTGTTCAGTCTGTCTCTCGTATTTTGCCTCCTCATTACTAGTTCTTGTTCAAGCAATGTAGCAAGACCTATAATAGATGATGCAGTAATAGAATTGTGGACTTATCCCATAGGTGGTTGGGGTAATAAAGAGACTGTAACCGAGCTAATCGAAGACTTTACTGCATCTCACCCGGAAATCAAAGTAAAAGTAAGATATTTGAATTACAGAACTGGTGACAAGGAAATCCTGGAGGCGATTAGACTTGGTAAAGCTCCTGATATTGTGCTTGAGGGTCCTGAAAGGCTGGTAGCTAACTGGGGTGCTAGGGGGCTTATGGTCGACCTTAGCGATATGTATACCGATGCCTCAAAAGACATCTACGAAAATGTTGTCTACGCTTGCCGTTCGTCCGATGGGAAGTACTATGAATATCCTCTTTGCGTTGCGACTCACTGTATGGCAATAAATAAACGTATTTTTGAAGAGGCAAATGCTCTTCAATACGTCGACCTTAAAAACCACAGTTGGACTACGGAAAACTTTTTCAAGGCTGTAAATGCTATATATAGATCAGGGCATAAAAATGTTCTATCCATTTATTGTAATAGTCAAAATGGAGATCAGGGTTCACGCGCGCTGGTTACCAATCTTTATGGTGGTTCGTTTACAGATAAAACACATCAGTCATACACCATTAATTCTCCTGGCAATATAGCAGCCCTTTCTGCTCTCACCTCACAGCAGGGTATAATTCTCGACCCTCAATTAGGTAGCCAGGAAGAGGTCTATAAATTTCGCCAAGGAGAGCTTGCAATAAGCATTTGCTGGAGTCCTGCTACACAGCTTGATTCTGCTGAGTATGAAGCAGGTAAAACATTGACTGGTGATGAGATTATTCCTTTGCAATTCCCTTCTCCAAACGGCATATCAAAGCTTTCAGCAGGTATATGGGGCTTTGGTATCTTTAATAATAATGATGAAAAGAAAATTAATGCTGCTAAAGTCTTTATCGACTATATGGCTAATGATCCCCAGGGTGTAAAAAAAGCAGTTAAGGCAAGCCGTTTTTTCCCTGTACATAAGGAACTGTCCGGGCTTTATGATGATACTGATATCAGTACCACAATGCGAACATTCTTAGCTTATTTTATGCCTTCAATGGGAGACTATTATCAGATTACTCCTGGGTGGGCTAAGGTTCGTTCTCTATGGATTGCTGCTCTTCAGTCCATAGCGAGAGAAAATGATATAAAAGAAGTTCTTACCAAGTGCAACAATGAAGCAAACAACATGGCAGAAGAAACTTCGTCATCTGATAGCGATTAAAATATGTTCTAATTGTACATTTAACTAGAAAATTTTTCTTTGATATTGCTCACTACACAAAAACATCCAACCTAAAAATAGGTTGGATGTTTTTGTGTTTTTATTTTCTTACTATAGTTATCTAGTACTCATTTTACAAATCTCTTGTCCCACAGGATTCGAGTAAATAAACCATTCTCGGCCTATAGCCTTGGTGCATCTTACAAAATATCTGCATAATATCGTAATTTTAGGATATTATAGTTCCTGCTCTTCCCTTTATTCCAAGCAGAACCTTGTCCATAGAGGTTATTATAGCCCTCTTTCCAGTACCTGTAGAAACAAACTCAACTGCAGCCTCTATCTTTGCTAGGTCAAGTCCCGGCTCGAAGTTGCCCTCTTCCATATATTTTCTGGCTTCTGCCACTGTTATCTCAGAGAGAGGCATCTCATCAGGACTTCCCTTATGAACAAATAAGTTGTCCTTATTGGTGAGGAAGATGATTTCATCAGCACCAAGCATTTCTCCAAGTCTTGCCGCTGTAAAGTCCTTTTCTATGATGGCACTTGCACCCTTTAGGGCTGTACCCTGCTCCATAACAGGGATACCACCGCCACCACAGGCTATGACTACCTGATCTGCCTCAGCCAAGGTTCTAATTGCGTCTATCTCATAGATATCGATAGGACGTGGTGAAGGAATTACCCTTCTAAATCCCTTTCCTCTTCTACTACGAAGTTACCCTTGTTAATCTCTGCATTTGCCTCGTCACGATTCATATATCTTCCAATTACCTTGGTCGGATTGGTAAATGCCTTGTCAAAAGGATCAACTCTTACCTGAGTTATAATCGTACAAACAGTCTTGTATATACCTCTGTTGAGGAGTTCTTCCCTAATGCTATTTTGTAAGTCGTATCCAATATAACCCTGGCTAAGAGCACCGCAGACCGACATAGGAGCAACCGAAAACTCCGGCTCAAGCCTTGAATACTCAGTCATTGCCGTATGAAGCATACCTATCTGCTCCCCGTTACTATGTGTAACCACAACCCTGTAGCCGGCTTCCACAATCTCAGCTATCCTCTCCGCAGCAAGCCTTACATTTTCCTTCTGTTTTGGAATTGTTTTCCCAAACGCATTTCTTCCAAGTGCCACAACAACCAACTTCTTTTCGTTATCCATAGTTCCCTCCAACTGATGACTGAATATATATTATTAAGCCGAACGTGCCAACACGATTTTACGCACTTGATACAATACTTCTAAAGGCCTAAAACATTAAGCCTTGTGAAGGCTTCCACTTTTAAGTTTAGGCAGCACCTTCATAAGAGCTGTGAGCACAATGAAAAGTATGATACTATCTAAAGGTATCATAATAAGGTTCTTTACAAGCCTTACCGGGAGTAACTCCATAAGAGCCTTTCCTCTTTCAAACGCCATAAGGTAGGTACCCATACCCGCATTTATAAAGATTTTAACCACGCTCTGTGCAAATACTATTCTCATAACACTGACAGGCTTTTTATAAAGTACAGTTCCAAATATTATCCCTGCAAATACAGCCATAGCAGTATAAGCCAGGTTAAATGTACCACTTGGCTTGATTATAAACTTTACCACATCCATAACTCCACCATAGAGCGCACCAACCACAGGCCCAAAAGCGAAGTCCACAATACGGTTTGGAATCCAGGCATAAGTTACCTTAAACGGTCCAAAGTCTATGGAAGCAAACATGCTAAGAATAATACTAAGAGCTCCTAGCAGACCACATAGAATCACAGTATGCAGACTCTTAAACTCTTTGGCTGACTCACCAAAGGTCTTTGGCAGGGCAATGGTTTCCTTTACCAGATTGGAAGGAAATCGTGCAAGTCCCTGAAGCTCTGATAATAAGATACATTTTTTACAGTTTTCTTTTTCGTTCATTTTAACCTCCTTTGCAGTTTATCCTTACTACAAAAGAGCCTGGCATTTCTCTAATGTAACAGCGGGATGCGGAAATTTCACCGCGGGACTTCCCCTTCGTTCCGTCAGCAACTCCCCGTCTGATGGACACTTTACGCTAAATTTCCTACTCTGCTTTGTGAATTTACTTGTAACTACTAAAGTATAGAATAGAACCTATTGCCTGTCAAGATGGGACTGTAAGTGAAAGAAAGATTTATTTTAAAACAAAAAAAGCCCCTACCCGACAGATTTCTGTCAAACAAGGACCTCTTTAGTGCGTCTTCAGGGGCTCGAACCCTGGACACCCTGATTAAGAGTCAGGTGCTCTACCAGCTGAGCTAAAGACGCGCACGCTTTTGTTGAACGCAAGGAACATTATATACTAAATCACAGGAAAATGCAAGAAAAAATAAACTAAAATATTGCACTATTTTATAGATATAAATCGCGACTTTGTTGTACATTTTGACGACAGAGACTAAAATTTACTATAGATAACCTCACATAATGTTTTCTCTAAAAAAGAATGTGCCTGTGCCGGTTTCATAGATTCATCTACATATCCACCACAGTACATTCTTCTGTTATACTCTATATTATCGTTTTAAGACACTTCACATAAGTGCTATTTAAGGCAATAATTTTATTTGCTTTTGCCTGCCTGCTTTTCCTGACTCTGTTTTTCCTTCTCTTCCTTCAGCCTAGCTTCTCTAAATATCATATCGTGGTAGATAAAATCAACTATAGCAGCAAAAGGTATGGCAAGCAGTATGCCTGCAACTCCAAAAACCCTTCCGCCAATTACAATAGATACAAGTATCCATACCCCAGGCACTCCAAGGCTTCCACCAAAGAGCTTTGGCTTAAGGACGTAGCCGTCTATAGTCTGAAGTATAATAGTAAATATGATGAACCACAGTGCTTGAAGAGGGTTAACAAGCACAAGAATGAAGCCTCCAAGTATACCTCCAACTATAGGGCCAAATGTCGGCGCTAGGTTGGTTACTCCCACAAGAACGGAAATCAGCACAGAATAAGGTATGCCTGCTACCGACATAAATATAAAGTTTGCTACTCCTACTATCACACCATCAATTATATCAAGGCAATGTATCTTATAAGTATGCTGTTGCACCTTGCCCAGAATCCTGCGAAAGCCTTGTATCTATCTGCTTTCATAAGACGCTTTAACAGCCTGTCAAAGCTGCCCTTAAGTCTTTCTTTATCAGCTAGAAAATATATGGCAAGAAACATTGCTATAAATAAATCAAAAATTGCCTTGCTTATACTTAGGGATGTAGTTACTATTCCGTTAAAGTTCTCAGGTATCTTCTTCCCCACTACATTTAATATATCATCACTGAATCTGGTTATACCGCTTATGTCTATTCCTCTTGTTGCAGCTTCCACACTTGCAGCCTGTAAGAATCCCTGAAGTGACCTTATGTACTCATCCATGTTGCTAAACAGTGTTTTAATACTAACGACAATCTGCGGGATAAGTGCAAACATAAGGAGAATAATAAGCAGAGCTATTCCAACAAGTGCTACAGTTACCGAAAGCTTCTTCCTCGTGTGTTCATTTTTTACATTTGCAAATACAGTCCTCTGTAAAAAAGTAACAAAGGGATCAATGACATAGGCTATGATAAGTCCCTGTAATTAGGGGGCTTAGCACCTTATATACAACCCTTAGTCCATTAAAGATATCGGAAACATTTGAAAGCAGAAAATATAAAATCACTGCAGAGCAGGTAGCTAAAGTATATGCAACCCACCTTTTTTCCAGTAAATCCTTGTTAAATTTCATAAAGCCTCCCGGGATATTTATAAAATGATGTGTATGTTAAAAGTATTTGGCACACTATGACAAAGGAGCTCTACAACTTCGCTTTTCCCGGCTCTTGTAAAAATATTCATAATCCGCTCAAATCCTTACACTTTTACCATGATATCATAATTAATAACTAAAAACCATAGTGAAAGTTTTAATTTTTTCCTACTTTAACTTTACAGTTTTATTTATAGTTTCTCCTTCACTTTCCTACCATAGATATGATGTTATGGACTATAAAAATATAGATAAATGCACCATTTTATACAAACCACGATATACCTCGTTCTGCGGGCTACTACTCAGGAGAGAGAAGCGTTGATATGATTAAGCTCGCAGGGGCAATGAACCTGCTTATGAGCGGCAATGCCTTCATATATTACGGAGAGGAGCTTGGAATGAAGGGTTCCGGGCGTGACGAGAACAAAAGAGCTCCAATGCAATGGACAAAGGATGCAAATGCCGAGGGTATGTGTAAGGGTCCTAAGGACATGGATGAGTTTGAAATGATGTGAGTGGAAAGCTTAATGGAGAATATACAAAGCTTGGAGCCTTTCTTGTAACCGGCGATAAAGAGGTAACAATAAAGGATGGAATGATTAACATCCCACCCTTTGGTATAGCCATACTTACACGTTAATTTTATTAAGTGCCTGTTTAAGGGCATTGCCAAGTATTACGGATATTACAATCTTTCCTAAATCAAAGGTATGAACGGATATACACAGTAACCAAGGGCCTGTGTGAAGTTTATACCTTTTGTATTTACCAGAGTAAACCAAATAGTTCCAAAGAGGTAGCAGACTAAAAGTCCCAAAACTAAGCCTATTGTCTGTATAAGTATTTTCTTAATTCCTGCTTTCTCTATAAAGAGTCCGCCTATAAATGCCATAAATATAAAGCCGATTATGTATCCTCCTGTCGGTCCGAACAAGGCAGTTCCCCCACCTTTGGCTCCTGCAAATACTGGAAGCCCAACAAGGCCAAGGAGCACATATATTAGCACGGCTAAAGCACCCTTCTTTGCTCCAAGCACATAGGAACAGAGGCAGACTGCTATAATCTGTAAAGAAATCGGAACCGGTCCTATCGGTATCTGCCAGGGGCCAAGCACACAGCAAATAGCTGCCATTATACCTATGAGGGTAAGGCTCTTTACATCCATTCCCTGTTTAGCTGTTGCATTTCCATTTGATGACATAATTTTTCTCCTTAAAATAAGTATCCGAATTAACGCTAACTCAGCAATTAATTCGGATACTATTATACATCTTTTTTGCGAATTGTAAACCTTTTTATATTTATAAGGTTGACAATCTTATCTAGAGCTTCATAAACAATTCAGACTTTTCGTGGAGCTTACTCTTGTCCTTCACCTTTTCAAGGCTTTCCACAAAGTCAACAACAAGAGGTCTGCTGTAGTTGCCTGACCAGTGGCCTCTTATAGGCGGCTCTCCTCCCACCTTACCCTCAGGGAAATGCTCCTCAAACTTTTTTACCTTGCTCCAAGGACCTAAGAAATAGCTGCCTCCGTTTGCCGAAAGCATAAGAAGACCATATTTTTCAGTCTCAACAAGACGGTCAAATACGGCAGCAGGCTTTGCATCATGCATATCTACCACAGTCACACTTCCTATAAGGTAGGATTTCATTACCGCCCTCTCCGCCTGAAGCTCCTGCTCTTGCGTAATTCCCTGAGCAGCCCTGTCTTTTCTCCTTATTTCCCTTATTACAAGACCTATGCCCGCTCTATAGGTTTCAGGAATACTCTCCATTCCTGCTTCTCCAGAATCATATATCTTCTGCTTATAGTCCTCTAAATCATAATCAGTAATTCCTGCATCTTTTAATATACTCTTGTACTTACTCCTTGCACCAAATCCCTTAAGCATAGCAGCCGCCTCTTCACGCATGGCATAGATGAAGCCCCTGCTGTTTGCACCAATCAATCTATAATAAGGTGAAATATCCTTTTTTATGGCAAGAGAAAACTGTTCAATAGGCGAATATGGCTTGTCTTCATCAGGTCCGGCATGCCAGGCTGACGCAATCGAAAAAATAGCCTCAGGCATATTGCCCCCTATACAAATGCTCATTACCTTTCTTCCACTAAGGATGATGTTATTAACCTTCTCCTTAATCTCTTCAGGGATTTCTTCCCAATACGGAGATTCATTGCTTAGCTTCACACTTTCAAATTCTATCTTTTCTTTCTTTAAAAAATGGCAGATTTCCTCACCCTCTATATCACTAACTCCTACAAGTATGAAAGGATTCTGCTTTAATACATTTCTTATTTCAACTAAATAATCGTCTTTCTTCATTGCCTTATTTCCTTTCGCATAAACTCTTTCAAAAGAAATACTATAATTCTCCCTCGAGCAAACTCAATCGAATTTGTTTTTTTGTCACTTCTATTCTAAGATTTTGGGGGAAGTATTTGACACCCATCGATACAGGATTGCTACAACTGTGCTTAGCAAGGTCCTTGCTAAGATATTATCATATTTTAGGTTAGATTTAAACCCACTATTCTACTCTTATTAAGTCCTTAACTACCTCCCCGGCTATAATAAGCCCCACAACCGGTGGAACAAAGGAAATGCTTCCCGGTACAACTTCCTCCCCCTCTTCAAACTGTGGTTTTATGGGCTCCTCCTTAGAATATACCACCTTTAGCTTCTCTACCCCTCTTTTCTTAAGTTCTCTCCTCATAACTCTTGCAAGTGGGCAGACACTCGTTTTATATATATCCGAAACCTGAAAGCCTGCAGGTTCGAGCTTGTTTCCTGCTCCCATAGCAGAAATAATAGGAACTCCCGCCTCTTTTGCCTTAAGAATAAGCTCTATCTTGCCTGTAACTGTGTCTATTGCATCTACCACATAGTCATATTCCCTAAAATCAAAAGTCTCAGACGTCTCAGGCAGAAAGAAGCATTTATATTTTTTAATAATTAAGTTTTTATTTATATCCTTAAGCCTCTCTTCAAGCACATCTACCTTGTTCTTTCCAACAGTACTGTGAAGGGCTATCAATTGGCGGTTAATATTACTTAGGGCAACTGTATCTTTATCAACTATGTCTATGGCACCAATCCCTGCTCTCACAAGTCCCTCACAGACAAAGCCGCCTACTCCGCCTACTCCAAACACCGCAACTCGTTTACGAGCTAATCTCGCTACAGAGGCCTTGCCAAGAAGCAGGGCTGTTCGTTCAAACTGGTTCTCCTCCATACTCTACCTTTCTAACTTCTTTTATCTCCCTGTTACCTTGTCCCAAAGAGTCGCTTTTCTCTGGCTGTCCGCATTTACTCCAAGTGCCTCGGCTATGGCAAAGGCAAATTCCATACTTGTTGCGGGTCCTCTGGAAGTGATAATATTGCCATCCATTACCACAAGCTCTTCCTTAAAGTTTCCTCCTTCTATCTTTTCGCCAACTCCCGGATAAGCTGTAAATCCTCTGCCTTCAAGGACTCCTGCCCTCTCAAGGACTATAGGGGCTGCACAGATGGCTGCAACAATCTTACCTGCCTTATTCATCTCATTTACAAGACTAATTACCTTGCTGTCATCCCTAAGGTTGGTTGCTCCAGGCAGACCTCCCGGAAGAATGATAGCACTGTAATCCTCAGATTTTATTTCCTCCAACAGCTTATCAGCCTTTATTACTATGCCATGAGAACCTGTAATATCGGAACTCTTTCCAACTATATCGCACTCAATCTCCAGTCTTCTTAGCATATCAACTACTGTAAGTCCCTCTACCTCTTCAAATCCATTCATACATATAACTGCTGTTTTCATGCCTTCCCGTCCTTCCTATAATGTCAAGCCCTAAATCATTTAATTTCAGGCTTTTCTTTAAATATTTACCTCATAAAACAGAGCAAAAAATGTATGACAGTCATTGTATTTTATACTGAACAGCTAAAAGAGGGTGTAGTTTATAAAGCATCCCATTGTTTTGCTTTATAAAGGCTATAAATCCTCTGCTAACTATGATGGTGAACCTTCCGTGTCTAAAGGGATCGTGTCCCAACTTCCTTCGTCCCACCTGTCCATACACCGAGTGCCTGCTAAGCTTTCTAACAGGGTCATGTCCCTACGGAGAGAACTACTGCAAGCTACAGCTCTTGTTTGTTTTTGATTTTACTGACCTGCATACTCCACAGGGGTACGGATATTCCGTGGATGCTTACCCTGACTCGTTTTTGCTGGTCATTGTGATGATGCAGCACCTGTAGCGCTCCATCGTTATCAGGGTTCTCTTCCAGAACCCTGCCCGATCTCGGAAGAATCCGAAAACCGGCAAGGCTCTGGAATAAATTTTTGCTGCCGACTGTCTTACGCTGCAGTCGATTCCTTCTTTTCCGGGCGCTGATGTCCATCAACATCTTCTTCGGATCATAGAACGTACCAGTATTCAGAATCGTATAGATGATCCTCAGAAGCTTGCAGGCAATCACAATCAATGACTGCATCTTTTTCAACGGATTATCGGCTCGTGTCGTATAATACATATGGAGTTCTTTGAATTCCTCTGCATGGGCCACTGCTGACTTTTGCTGCCTGGAACAACCAATACCTTAGTCGTTTACGTCCCCTGTGGCTGATTTTGGTTTCTCCCTTATGCTTTCCTGAGCTGCATGCCACAAGACCTAATCCGCTTAATTTCTGTATTTCCTTAACATCATCAAATCTTGAAATATCTCCCCATCTCTGCAAGAATACCGAAAGTGTATTTTCTCCAATCCCCGATATCTCCAGAACGTTACCTGTATGCGGTATCTCCTGACATTTCCGGTTAATCTGATTCTCTATAACAGCAAGTTCAGCATCCAGTTCCAGAATTTTCTGCACGAACCACTTTACAGCTGCCTTACCTGCAATGGATCCATCCTTGATCCCAACACTTGCTTTTGCATACTGCAAGATTTCTCCAGCTCTGCTATACCCACGTCCTCTAAGTTTAGCAGCATGCCAGATCTGTCTTATCCCTTCTTCTCCAAGTGCGGTCAGTTCTTCCGGAAATGGTGCCTCTTTCAGCAGTTCCAGGCTAAATGCTCCATCGACTTTTCCCAATGCATCCTTATACTCCGGGAAATATATCTTCATCTCCCTGTGCATCCGGTTGATTGTTCGAATTCTGTCTTCATTCAGTTGGTCTCTGAACATGGATAACCTACGAAGCTCCGCATAGATTTTTTCTGGAAGATATGGCATACCAAAGTTGCCATCCTTGACAAGATTTGCTATCAGTTTTGGATCCTTCCTGTCATCCTTGAGCTGGCTGTTATCTTCAACCTCCTTTGTCTGCTTAACAGCATAAGGGTTTACCTGAACAACACTGATTCCATTTGTAATCATCCATGTAGCAAGGCAGAACCAGTAGTGACCGGTCGGCTCTAAGCCAAGCACTATCTGACTCTTATCATGTTCAGCGGCTATCCTCACTGCCCATTCCTTTGCACTCCGGAAGCCCTCTTGATTATTGTTGAAAGAATGTGCGGACTTACTGAGTTCCCGTCCTCTGGTATCAATTGCTCTCATATAGTGCGTTTCGCTGCCTACATCACATCCCAAGATAAGCATATCATCGCTGATAAAAGAGTATTTTATCGAGACTTTTACCATTGGTTTCCAACTCACGCCAGGTTGAAGCTGCGAGATTTTCCTTAATCACCTCCGATTTTTTCAAAAGCTCCTGCTGTTCAAAAATATTTGCTGTTACTACTTGATTTTTTTTCTTTGTGCCTTTAATATTCATTTTAGATACCTCTTGTGTTTTTTAGATTTTACCAACTGGCAGGTCAGTAATAATCTAAATTTACTTGAGGTATTTTTTTATGTCAATCTCTTGACCTATTTATAGTATACAGGAAGCTTTCTTACTATTATATGGTATAGGTGTCAAAAAGTATTTGACGCCCATTGATACAGGTTTTCAATACTTTCACTTCTCACAATCTTTAAAAGCAAAATTCACGCCCAATGTCAACTTATTATAACTTAGATAATCTGACATTTTCAAGTATTTCATAACTTCCCCATTTAAGATTTATTTAATTTTTTTGATACAAGTGTCAAAAAGTATTAAACTTCTATTGGGGCTTGCTTGAGGGTGAATTTATTATTTTTGTGCCCCCACATAATAAGATGCCCCACATAACAAATTCTCTTAATCTTTGGTCATTTTGTACACTTTTTGCCTTATTTTTTTGTGCACTTTACCGTTGTCAAATATATTTGTTTATTTTATAATTTTAATTGTCGATGTGAGTTATAATAATTACCAAAGTCAGTATTTTTTTAGTATTTTGTGATTTGAGTATATTATGTATTCGATATCTGTCTATATGAATGTTGCTTTTCTCCCAATACTTATTGCAAAATCTTCAGTTTACCTATATCTAATATCTAGCAGTTCTGTTTATTGTAACCACATCCGATTTCTTTAGCTTAAGTATCAAAGTCTACTTAGCAGGAAAATCTATTTAACATTTTAACTTCTTCTGCTATAATAGCCATAGAGGCATTATAGCAAACTCAAAGAAAGAAAGGACTATATGCCTACAAAGAAAAAATTTGAAAAGTATGCAAAACTGCTCAATCCAATCGATGATTTGATGTTTTGCAAGATGGCGGAACACAAGGAGTTCTGCGAAGAGATTTTAAGAGTTATCCTCGAAGATGATGAGCTGACTGTCTTAGAGGCTATTCCTCAGTGGCAGGGAAAAAACCTGATTGGACGTTCTGTGGTTTTAGATGCCAAATGTGTAACCGGTGATGGACGACAGATTAACATCGAAGTTCAAAAGGCGAATGACGATAATCATCTAAAGAGAGTTCGCTACAATGCAGCCATCTTAACTACAAATATAGCCGAAACAGGGACAAAGTTTGAGTTCATACCGGATGTCTGCATTGTATTTATATCTAAGTTTGATATATTTGAAGGTGGTCTCCCCCTCTACCACATAGACAAAGTTGTTAGAGAGACAGGTCAGGTTATTGAGGATGGTCTGACTGAGATATTTGTAAATACAGTTAATTACGATGGTTCTAAGCCTGCAAGGCTGATGAAGTTATTTACTGAGAATGATGCTTACAGTAGTGATGAGTTCCCTGTAACAAGTGAACTAAAATTCAGATTGAAGTCAAGTGAAGGAGGTAGTAGGACTATGAATGAAATCCTTGAAAAAGCTTATTAGTGATGAAAAGAGAGAAAGTGAATTACTAGGTGAAAAGCGTGGTGAAAAACGTGGTGAAAAACGCGGTGAAAAGCGTGGTGCTAAAAATGAAAAGTTAAAAATCGCTAAAACTATGATTAAAGAGGGGCTTTCTGCTGAGCTTGTGATGAAATATACAGGGCTTTCTAAGGATATAGTTTTGGCTTTACAGGGTTAAGGTTATACCATCTTAACCTACATCAAGTCTTAAGCCAAGTATCTTAGAGGATGCTCTTAATGGTTAAATATACTGAAAATCCCATAAAATAGCTGTTTTACCCTTACTTTGGCCAGGTTTACGCCTAAGTAAGGCCTTGATTGCCTGTTTTATGGGATTTTTAGCTTAATTTAGAGGACTGAAGTCTGTAGTTATTTAGCTTGATTTGGGATTATAGTGTTTTTTTGTGTTTTTAAATTTTGAAATAAATAATGACTTTTTGAATTTTTAGATTTTATAAACTTAGATTTAAAAATCAAATTGCGTTTAGCTGTTTCTAGTATTACCTTTCTACTCTTCTGTAACTGTAAAAATCCTATGTAATCTGCTCATACACTGGGTTTGCAAGTTATAGTACTTCTGTAAATAATTTTCTAAAGTGTAAATTTGCCTTTGAATCTGTTTGTTTTGAATATCCCAATACTGCTTTATTATTGTACTCCTACCTGTTGTATTCTTCTTCTTACTTGTACTCTCTGGTTTACCAGGACTATGACTACCATCATATGTGTTTATTATTCCATCTTTCTTTTTAGTCCATACAACGCCAACACCAAATCCATATGCCGAATTCGCCATTTCTGTATTAGTTATTCTACTATTTCTCTTAGCATATTGTGACTTGCTAATACTCATTCCTAAAATAGTTTGCCCACTCTCTAACATTACACAATGAGGATACGCTCCATTAGAACCATCATATATCGCCCAAGGACCTTCTGAATGTATCTTACCCATTTTTTCACGCTCTAACTGATATTTACCCATATTAAGCGCTGTAGCACATATATACTTACCTTCCCATTTCCAAGACGGAGTACCATTTACAAACTTATCAGCATAAACTCCATTCCAAAAAAATGGCTCAAACACTAACAGTAATTCCTTATTCTCCCATTTATCCGCTAATTCTTTATTCCATGCATTTACTATTACTCCATATGCTCTTGCATGTATGTTTCTCATCTTCTTGCCGTTTATTACTTTAGTTTCATGTGATAATATAAATCTTTTTACAATATCTCCTCTACCATTAAATGCTGTTCCAGACCTTGTATATGGCTTTCCCCATTTTGGTGTTCCTTTCTTAACTGTATTATAGTCTACACCAAACCTCGATTTAAGTCTTATATCTTCAACACCTTTTCTTGTACTCCCTAAGTTATACTCTATTCCATAGCTATTACATACAACAGCTTCTGTAGTTGACTTCTGCTTATTTGTGTTAGGGTCTACAAGATAATACAACCAACCCATGTGGTCATCTTTTAATCCGTGGTCTACCCATTTGTTATACGAGCTATCCCCCTGTGTCATACTTCCATCTCCAGCATAAACTGCTTTTGATGATAATATACTTATTAAAACCAGAAGGCTTAGGATTAACCCAAGCCTTATAAACTTTATCTTATTTCTTATCATTCGTCTACTTCCTCCCATTCCTGCCAGTCATCTGAATTTTTACCTGGGTCTATCCAGCTATCGTCTAACCTTACACCACCTTTTGCACCCTGTCTCTTCAATCTCTCATCTTCTTTCTTCTCTTCATCTGTCATCTTCCTTCCTGCCTTCTTCTCCTTATCACTCCAGCCACTCATATCTACTTTGCCATCTTTTTTCTTTTTCTTATCATCCTTCTTAACTTTACTCTTATTGTTAACCTTATTTTTCTTAGGAGCTTTATTATCTTTTTACTGTATCTTTATTAACCTTTGGTGCATCTTTCTTAGTAGCGTTATTATCTTTAACAGGTGCTTCCTTGCTAACCTTTGGTTCATCTTTCTTTACCTTTGGCTCATCCTTTTTAGTTTCTTTGCCCTTATCTTCTTTACTTGGTACACTCTTATTATCTTTCTTACTTGTAGCATTAACTACGCTCTGCTCTTTCTTTTTATTCTCTGCTTCCTTTCTAGCTTTCTCCTCTTTCTCCAATTTCTCTGTCAGCTTTCTTTCTTCATCTATTGCCTTTTTAGCTGCTTCAACTGCTTTTTTGTCTTTATAGTTCTCATTCAAACTGCCATCTGCAAGTATTAAAGAGTCTTTTGTATCTATACTTCCTCCTGTCATACTGCCTTCTGCTTCCATCTCTTCATCACCCTGTATGTTATCACTATCCACTAAACCACCCTTTATCACTCCTGCCTTATTAAACTCTGCCTCTACTTTTATTATTAATTCTATCAACTCCTCCTTAGTTATCCCTTCATTCCAACGTGTCTTCGCTGTATCTAATATCCCTTTTTCATAAGCTAATGCTATTGCTTTATACATACTATGCTCTACCCCTGCCTCAGGGTTATTTAACATCTCAGATAACTCCTCTATCCTAGTTCTTCCTGTCTCCTCCCCCTTATCCTTCGCATCCTCTAATTTTACATTATCAGCCTTATATGTATCCAATTCCTCTCCATAAAATCTGTTCATAAGCAAAGTATATTGCCTCTCCTCGGCTCATTGTGCTATTGTAGGTTGATTTATCTAAGGAGCTGTCCGTTACATTAATATAGGCTTCTTTCTTGTACTCTTTCGCATAGAGGTTGTATTCAGTATCTCCTACTGCCTTATCAAAATCTGCATCTACTTGTGGAGTAGAGTCAGGACTTATGGTTCTATATAACAAAGACATAGCCTCTGCTCTAGTTAGATACTGATTTTCTTCTACTTTTACCTGTACTGATTGTATTGTCTCAGATTTGGAAGTCAAAAGCAGAAGTAGCCTGACTGCCTGTGGCAGAGCCACAGGCAGTCAGAGAGGTGATTATTAAGGTTGTAATCGCTATATTTAATCTTTTTCTCATTTTAATTCTCCTAAAGTAATATAATGATAAATATCTATATTTATTAAATATAATAGACATCTTCGAATTGGTTTTATAAGGGTATGTGTTTATTCAATGTTAATTTCAACCCCCTACAAACTCCTAGCATTGCTAACTTGTTCATCATTTTATCATCGGTAAATCCTAACTCATCAATTTCAAAAACTATGTTACCTATCTCAATACTTCCATTATTTTTTTGGACGGCTTGGAAAATAACTATCAAGCTATGTTTACAAAAATTTTTGTGATGTAGCATTTGGGGGTAATCCTATTTGAGCAAGATTCGATGCATACTGATTTATAAACATCTACAGGGCGTTTTTTTAAATTTATCTATAATTTTCCCTGCAAAAGCAAGTTTATCATTATAATATACTTCTATCCTATCAGGATTTCGTTTTTGGGCTTAGCAGCCAATTATTTGTCCAGTAATCAATTATTCTTACTTTATTATGTATTACTGCATTAAATACATTATAGTACCACTCAAATTGTTTATTACTTGCTACTTTTTGTTGTTACTATTGCTGTTGGCATATTGCTTTCCTCCTAAATTAAATATATTTTCTTTAATACATTTATAACCAATTTTTATAAATTAAAAAGTTTTTTTACACAAAAAGACACCTATTCTGAACGCATCAAAATAAGTGCCTAACTAGTATCTATATTTAAGCTCTAAATCATATATTAAATTATACTCGTGTCGTGTCGTGTCGTGATCGTGTCGTGTCGTGTCGTGTCGTGTAATAATTATTTCGCCTCTCATTTTATATGTCAAGCCCCTTTCAAAAATTTCTCAAACTCCAACTTCCATAACTCTATTATACAAAAATTCAAAAAAATAAATTCAATACTAAATAAATTTCTATAATATCTCTCCTATATAACGCCACAAACTTTGGTCATTTTGTACACTTTTTTGTCTTATTTTTGTGCACTTTACCGTTGTCAAATATATTTGTTTATTTTATAATTTTAATTGTCGGTGTGAGTTACAATAATCACCAAAGTCAGTATTTTTTTATTAGCATTTTGCGATTTGCGTATATTATGTATTCGATATCTGTCTGCAAGAATGTTGCTTTCCTCCCCAATACTTATTGCAAAATCTTCAGTTTACCGATATCTGATATCAAGAAGTTCTTATTATTGTAACCGCATCCGATTTCTTTAGCTTAAGTATCTAACTCTTACTTAGCAGGAAAATCTATTTAACATTTTAACTTCTTCTGCTATAATAGCCATAGAGGCATTATAGCAAACCCAGAGAAAGAAAGGACTATATGCTTAAAGAGAAAAAATTTGAAAAATACGCAAAACTGCTCAATCCAATCGATGATATTATGTTTTGCAAGATGGCGGAACACAAGGAGTTCTGTGATGAGTTCCCTGTAACAAGTGAAGAACGTAGCAGGGCTATGAATGAAATCCTTGAAAAATTAATTAGTGATGAAAAAGAGAGAACGTGAAAAATCGCAGTAGAAAGAAAGTCATAATGAGCGATTTTTAGGACTAGCCGGACTGTGCTAATCCCAAACTTCTCCATAAATCACAGACCTCTTATTTTGCATAATATAGCAGGATAAGAGGTTTTGTAAATAACTGAGATTAAAACAAAATCTCTATATACATCTTACAGTCCGCTACAAATTCACCATCTATGAAAAGTCCGTATTCTAGTTTTACAAAGATATTTTTTTTACCTATTTTGATATCCAGTTTCTTTGTATCTGTTTCAATTAAAAATGTACCATAAGGGGTTTTATAATAGCCTTCAGTATTTTCTCCCTCAGTAAAAGTCAGGGTGCTCCTTACCTCACCTGATTTGGTCATTTCAAGGAAATTATTATCAAACTTTAACAATACCTTGTTTATGGCATCATCATCAGTTTTTTCTTCATATTTTATAAAATGCCTGTCATTTATCAGACTGTAGGTGCCTGGGGCAGAAACTCTGAATTCTTCCACCCCGGACTCTGTATTCTGATAAGACGACAGGCTGACCTTCACCTTTTTATTCATCTATTTTTCATATCTCCTAAGTGCCAGACTGATGAGCTCTTCAACAAGGGCTTTCTTGTCAATTCCCTGCTCATTCCAGAGCATAGGATACATGCTGATTGCGGTAAATCCCGGAAGAGTGTTTATTTCATTGAATACAATTTCATTAGTATCATTTTCGAGGAAGAAATCTACCCTTGAAAGGCCGTATCCGTCAAGAGCCTTAAATATTTTAACTGCTGCCCTTCTTATCTCCTCTGTCTTTCCCTCAGGAAGACTAGGAGAAATCACTGTCTTTGACTCGGCATTGTTGTACTTTGCATCAAAGTCATAGAACTCAGCAGCGGCCAGTATCTCACCTATACCGCTTGCCTTAGCATCATAGCCACCGAGGACTGCACATTCAAGCTCTCTTCCCACTATAGTCTCTTCAACAAGGATTTTTCTGTCATGTTCTGCCGCCAAGGTCAGAGCTTTCTTGAGCCCCTCCCTGTCAGAGGCCTTGCTAACTCCCTTTGAAGAGCCTGCATTTGATGGCTTTACAAAGTAAGGATATGGATATGATTTTTCTATTTTTTCTACCACCTCATCCATATTAGAAAGTTCTTCCCTATAAACAGGTACAAAGCGAGCCTGTCTTACTCCTGTAGTATGTACTACTTCTTTAGTATACCATTTATCCATGCCTACAGCAGATGCTATTACACCACAGCCTACATAAGGGATGCCTGCCATTTCAAAAAGTCCCTGCATCGTGCCATCCTCTCCATAAAGTCCATGAAGAACAGGAAAAACCACATCCAGAGCGAGTTTTTCTACCTTACCATCTTCATTAAATACAAGTAAAGCCTTGTCCTTTGTATCTGGAGAGATAACCGCCTTTACCTTACTTTCTTTCCATGCGCCACTTTTAACTGTCTCTACATCCGGCACAAGGAGCCACTCACCCTCTTTACTTATTACAATAATCTTAACATCATATTTATCTGTATCAATAGCTTCTATTACGCTTGCTCCGCTTACAAGAGAAACCTCATGCTCACTTGAACGTCCACCTATTATTACTGCCAGCCTCTTTTTCATATCTACTTCTTTTCCTTTCCTGCCTTTATCTCAAGGCTTACCTTTTCAACCTGATTGGTGATATGTCTTCTAATTGCTCCCCTGGCCTCAGACGGAGCATTCTCCTCTATATAGCGGATAATATCGCTGTGTTCTTTGATTAACCCCTCATATACACCCTTATTCTTAAGGTATTCTATCCTGTATCTGTACATTCTCTCTGAGAGATTGCCCACAAGCTGAATCAGGCGCTTATTGCCTGTAGCTGAAAATATACAGTTGTGAAATGCTACATCCTTTTCAGCCATTTCAGAAATACTTCCCGTCTTTGTAGCGTCCACAAAGGCCCTTGCCGCCTTCTTTATATTGAAAATATCCTCTTCACTTCTTCTTGCACAGGCAAGCTCGACAGCAAGCTCCTCAAGGGCGCATCTCACATCAAGTACATCCTGCAGGTCCTCTTCGGTTATATCACTTACCGAAGCACCCCTTCTTGGTACTACCTTGGCAAGTCCTTCTATTTCAAGCATGTGAATTGCTTCTCTTACCGGAGTTCTGCTTACTCCAAGCTTCTTTGTCAGCTTAACCTCCATCAGCCTTTCACCCGGCTTTAACTCACCCATAAGAATCTGCCTTCTAAGGGTACGAAAAACCACATCTCTTAAAGGAAGTTCAGACTCATTTAATACATATTTATCCATAAATCTCCTTTACTCTAAGCCCTGACACCTTGTAACCTCTACAAGTTCAAAGCCACCTATCTCACTAAGCCTTTCCCCCGCCATTACCGCCTTCTCTTCATTTTCAAATATTCCAAACACTGTTGGTCCGCTTCCTGTCATCATAGAGAATACAGCCCCATTTTCAAGCAGTGACCTCTTTATTTCATCGATTATTCCATGTTTTTTGATGGTTACATCTTCAAGTACATTTCCTAAAAGCTTTACTATATACCTTAAATCCTCTTTACCAAGGGAGTCAGTCAGTTTCTTTATGTCAGGATGAACCACTTCTGTCAAGCTGTCAAAGGCTTCATACACTTCCTTAGTAGACACCGAAACATTAGGCTTTACTATAACGAGGCTGCATTCAGGGAAGGCAGGTAGTGCAGTTAACTTCTCACCAATCCCCTCCGCAAGTGCGATTCCTCCCTTTATAAGAAGGGAACATCGGCTCCAAGCCTTACTCCAAGCTCTTCAAGTCTTTCACTCTTAAGTCCCAGTTCAAAAAGTCTGTTCATCCCTCTTAGGGCAGCAGCCGCATCTGCACTTCCACCTCCCATGCCTGCTGCTATGGGAAGGTGCTTTTCTATGTGGGCACTTACTCCTGTATCAATCCCGTATTCCTCTTTAATTAACTTTATTGCCTTGTATGCAATGTTGCCTTCCCAGTAGGGAGACCTTCTACATCTGTAGTAAGGACTATCTCATCCTTCCCCTCAAGCTTACTTAGAGTAATCACATCATAAATGTATACAGTCTGCATTACCATACTTACATCGTGGTAACCGTCTTCCCTCCGCCCAAGTACATCAAGGCTTAGGTTTAGCTTGCCATAGGCCTTTTCATAAACTCTATCCATAATCCTCTTTCTTAAAAATGCTCTACACTCAGGTAGATCCTACCAAAGGCAAACTTCCTTGTATAAGCTCACACCCCTAGTAATAATTTCATATTACATAAAAGAGGACACTCTAAACTGAGTGCCCTTTCATCAGGTGCACATTGTTTATTTCTTAAATATGCCCTTTACCTTATCTATGAACTTTTTCTTCTCAGGAGCCTTGTCAAGACCTGTTCTAAGTCCTTTAACCCCTGTTATGTATATACCTGATACCATTGCCTTAACTTCCTTTTTAACAGGAATTGTATTAAACACCTTAGGGTCGCACATAAGGCTCATTACCTTAGGTCCAACCTTTGCCTTAACTACAGGTACCTTTGAGAGTCTGGAGAGCTTTGGCGCCTGATCCACAACTATTTGAGGAAATCCGGCTTCTGTTATCTTCATCATCTTTTTATCTATAATCAGCATGGAAACAGCCTGCTCCATCTCTCTCATCTGTTCGCTTGCCGCTGCCTGCTTGTCCTGAAGCTTCTTTGCGTACCTCGATAAAAAGTACAAGCCTACCAATAGTGCAATGATTATAACCGCTGTTATAATGTATGGAATATACGCTGACATCTAAAACCTCCCAAACCTTCTGTTGCTTTTATAAATCTTGAAAATCTGTAATATTATACCATATAAAAAAATTGCAAATACAAACATTTTGTGAGAGGATATTTTACTTTTTAAGTAAATGTAGTTTTTATAAATTGCAACACTAAGTGTCCACCTCAAAGTAAATAATTCTTTTATACACTTCATCAGCAGATTTTCCACCAAATTGTTTCCTTGGATATGCGTTTATATATTTTTCTATCTTCTTGATATATGCCTTACTGCATTTTCCTATATCAGTACCTTTTCTTATAAAACGGCGAATGAATCTATTATTATTCTCATTGCTTCCCCTCTCATAAGAACAATAACTATGTGCATAGAAATAGGCTATTCCCATTTCCTCTATACTTTTTGAATCCATAAACTCAGATCCATTGTCACTTGTGATGCTCTTAAATCGTTTACAAAAGCTTTTCTTAAATCGCTCCCTTATCTCTTTTAAAACCTTCTACTACACAGGATGATTTCTTTTCCGGAAGCTTTAAGATAATCTCTTTTCTACTTACTCTTTCAGTTAGAACCAACAGGCAGGCTTTATTTCCTTTTTTGCCCACTACCGTATCCATTTCCCAGTGTCCAAGCTCTTCCCTAGTTTCTATCCTTTCAGAACGTTCCTCTATGCTTCTTCCACCATTCTTCTTTATGCGTTTCTCCACCTCTTCATGTCTTTCATATTTTTTATTATAAGGAAGATGTTTCTTTCTTAGCTTTAGGAAGATTTTTTTATAAATATAATTGTACAGGGTCCTCCAGCCAAATGGTATTTCATATCTCTTTTTCAAGACTTCAAGTGCTGCAAATGGAGAATATTTTTCTTTGATAATCAGATTTTCTATATCATTAGCCAATTTCTGCATTGAGCCTATTTTTAATATGCCTTCCTTTGCCTTCTGTTTATCCCTGTACTTCTGATGGGCAAGCTCCGCCACATACTCTTTTTTAACTGTTAAATCAGAATTCAGCAGTTCTACCGTACCTCTTTTAACTTCTCTTTGTATGGTCTTTGTAGAAACACCTATTCTCTCAGATATCTCTTTATGTGTCTTCTTTTCTTTTAAGTTAGCTTCTATAATACATCTTTCTACCAGCGTTAAGTGTTTACCTTTTTTTCTTTCTCTGTTATAATAAGTTTGCATCGGTTACCTTTCGTTATTTTTTGTTTTTGCCAATCCAATTATAACATGAATGGTAACTCGATGCTTTTTTATTTTCTTTTAAGTGGACACTTTATTTTACAACTTATAGTAAATGTAGTTTTTCAACTTAAATGCAACATGGTGTTGCACTTACTCTGACAGATATCCATGTTGCATTTACATTGAAAAATATCGTTGCACTTACTTTGAAAGTGGTGTTGCATTTAATCTGAAGTACATGGTAGCACTCCAAATTAGCCCTTGTTTTTATTCCAGATATTTGTTTTTATTCATAGGTAACTAAAAATACAACAACGAAAAGGAGTTCCTATGAACAAAAAGAAACATCTAACAGGTGCTTAACGCATTAAACCCTAGACCCTTCTTGCACAGGGTTTTTCAATCGGGTTTTCGACACTTCAAAACTATATAAAACTCTATAAACCGCAGAAATGCGGTGTTTTTTTTGTCAAATTTCTTAAATTTATTCGTTGTATGGTGTTGTATTCTTATTAAAAGTGTGATATAATAGATGCATGAAACTTTGGTATGATAAAAAATCCAAGGATCCAACCTACTTTATACAGCTTGGTATCCGTAACGGAAAGAAAACAACAACAAAAAAATGTAGCACGTATTGGAAAGCATTCTGAGCTTCTAAAGATTACCGATGACCCACTTGCATACGCAAAGGAAGAGGTTAATAAATATAATGAGGTTTATAGAAAGGAAAACAAGGTATCTTTAGAAATTAAGGTTGATTTTGCTGAAAAAATAAAGTCTTCAAGCTCAACCTGTTCACAGAGCACCCTTTTAAATATTGGCTACCTTTTCCTTCAAAAGTTTTATAAGGATCTTGAGATTGCATCCTTTTTTGAAACGGTTACTGCTGATATGAAAAACGAGTTTGACCCAAACCTGGTTAACCGCTTTCTTACCTGCTCACGCATTCTTGACCCTGATTCAAAACTCGGAACACATCAGAATCTTAGCAGGTATTATGAAAAGCCTGATTTTGACTATGTACATATTCTTCGCACCATGGATATTTTAGAAGAGCATTATGATGAGTATATCAGCCATCTTTATGAAAAAAGCTGTAAGATTGTGAGAAGGGATACATCGGTCTGCTTCTATGACTGCTCAAACTATTACTTTGAAACCGAAACCGATGATGAGGATTATGTAGACGAAGTAACCGGTGAGTTTATAAAGGGGCTTAGAAAATATGGCCCAAGCAAAGAACACCGCCCTAATCCTATTGCGCAGATGGGTCTGTTTATGGATAGAGACGGAATCCCTTTGTCCATGTGTATTACATCAGGTTCTGACAATGAGCAGACTACAGCTATACCACTTGAAACCAAACTGACAAAGATGTTTAAGGGTAAAAAATTCATTTACTGTGCAGACGCAGGACTTGGTTCGTTGAACATACGCAGCTTTAATTCTATGGGTGGAAGGGCTTTTATTGTAACCCCAGTCAATTAAAAAGCTGTCTGAACAGCTTAAGCAGGCCGTATTTAGCGACTGTGATTACCGCCTGCTGTCAACTGATAAGCCAGCAAGCATAAACTCTATGAAGAGCTTTGACAGGTTTGATGAAAAAAATATAAGCCTGTATAACGACAGAATATATAAGATTATTCCTGCTGATAAAGCTTTTGATTTGGGGCTTTATGAGGAAAAGGTATGTAAAAACGGTGCAGTTAAGAAAGTGAAATCAAAAGCGGTAATCCCTCAAAATATTATCGTTTCATTTTCAAGAAAAATGATGGAATATCAGAGAAATATAAGGAACCGTCAGATTGAACGTGCAAAAAAACCTTCTAAAAAAATATTGACCCCTGAAACCTATAAGAAAGGTCCAAATGATGTAACACGCTTTATTAAGCGTATATCAAAGGTAAAATCAGGAGAAAATGTTACTGATACATATGTACTTGACCAGTCAATTATTGATGAGGAAGAAAAATATGACGGCTTCTACGCTGTTGCAACAAACCTGGAGGATTCAGCAAAAGACATACTGGCAGTAAGCGAAAACCGCTATAAGATTGAAGACTGCTTCCGTGTAATGAAAACAAATTTATCCGCACGCCCTGTTTTCCATCAGAAACGAAACAGAATAATTGCACATTTTATGATTTGTTACACAGCCTTGCTAATCTACCGTCTTCTTGAGAAGAAGCTTGATAATTATGGCACACATTTTACAATAGAGAACACAATAGAAACGCTAAAAAATATGAATGTGGCTAATCTGGAAGATATGTGCTATATGTCAACCTACACAAGCTCAGATTTGTGTACTGCTCTAAATGCCATTACTGGCATTGGATTAGATAAAAAATACTATGAACCAAAAGAATTAAATAAAAAAATTAGAAATATTTTGAAGTAGCATTTCCATACAACGTTTTTTTAGTTATAAAAAAGTGGCGTAAACCCAGTAGATACACAGGTTCCCGCCACTTTATTCTTTTCTAAGTGTCGAAAATGGGATTATACCACTATGTTTAGTTCCCTTCAAGTCTTTTACATATTTTTTACCATTCCTTTCGCTTCGCTCAAGGCACAAACAAGTTATGAAAAAATGTTGTGCCTTTCCTCGCTTTGTCTTATAATATCTATATAGGATAGCAATATACTACAGAGCACGGGAGGAGGAGTGGCGAATTTATTTTCGACCCCGTATATTTATATGTGCCGTCATCCTTACAAGCACAAACAAGTGGGACATTGAGCCCGGACTCTTATCATTGGTAATAAACCATGTTTTATTCAGTCGCAGGATGACAGTCAATGTTGCTATCCTTTTTATAAAGGTGGTGATACTTATGATGAAGTTAAAATACTCCATCTGCTGTGGGCTTGATGTCCACAAAAAAATGTTATCGTTGCAACCATCGTAATCACAAATGCTGATGGAATCTCTGAGTACAAGCAAAAATCATTTTCTACTTTCAACTCAGATATTAGAAAAATTTCACAGCTGGCTAATCGAGAATAATTGTTATCATATGTATGTATGGAATCCACTGGGAAAATATTGGATTCCTATTTTTTTAATTATCTCGAGAATGACATAGAAGTCTGCCTTACCCATCCTAAATATGTCAAAGCCATCAAGGGAAAGAAAACTGATAAAAAGACTCCAAATGGATTGCTGACCTCTACAAATTCGACCTTGTCAGATGCTCGTTCATTCCCCTAAAGACTTCAGACAGCTGCGTGAAATCGCAAGATACCGTTTCAAACTGGTATGTATGAAATCTTCTGAGAAAAAAACCGCATACAAAACTGCATGACTGTTTCCAATGTCGGCATTGCCAGTGTACTGTCTGATCCTTTTGGCAAAACAGCCACAGAAATCATGTCGTATCTTCTTACACATACTTCTGATTCCATTGATGAAAAAAAGCTGTCCGCAGACTCATTAAAAAGGGGCAAAAAGCTAAATCCGATGAAATCATTGAGGCAATCAGGGGGTATAACATAGAATCTGATCAGGCTAAAAAAGCTTGAACTTGCCCGCAGCCATCTGGAGTATCTTGATGGCATAGATTACTCAATCTGAAGTTGAGCTTTATGTAAGGATGAAGCCTTACTACAAGTTCGTTGAACTTGTTTCTACAATGCCTGGGATGACCGAACTAAGTTCAACAATCGTTCTTGCCGAAACAGGCGTAGATATGAGCATCTTTGATGACGCAAAGCATCTGTGCTCATGGTGTGGGCTTTCACCTACTAACAATGAGTCAGCCGGTAAAAAAAGAAGTCTGTGCGGATTTCAAAAAGCAGGAGATTACTTAAAGCCTATGATGGCACAATGTGCGCTTGCAGCAATCAAGAGCAAAAAGCAGACCTATTTTGCAATCAAATATGGTCGAGTTAAAAAACGCCGTGGTCATAAGAAAGCAATCATTGCCATAGCACGAATGATGATAGTATGCATTTATCACATGGTTTCAGAAGAAAAACCGTTTAATCCTATTGATTATGAAGAACTTATGTCTCCGAAAAATCAAATAGAGCGTGTGATTCTAAATGAAAACAATGTCTTTGCTTATCTTGAAAGCCTTGGTTATGATAGCTCAAAGTTAGTAAAACGCAACGATAACTAACATTTATTTATATAGTTACCAATTTTAGGGATCTTGCGACCCCTTATATAAGTGCGCTCAAAAATATAAGTTATTTTTCACTCTTCTTTTCCTCATTCTTCGTATTTGTAGTTTTGGGGCTTAAACGCAACACTAAAAAACCGTTGCATTTAACCTGAAAGATGTAGTTTCAGGTCTGTTTGCTATACCCTTTTTTCGCCAAAAGCAATAAAATCAAACCAAATTTGATTAAATTCAGTCTGATTTTATTGATATAAATTTATCATTTTATCTGGCAATAGTGTTGCATTTACTATTTTTATAAAGTGTTGCACTTACCTTGAAAATCTAGCCTTTTTAAGTAAATAAAAAGATATTGGGTGTACACATTTTATACCACCAACATCCATAACAGTATTTTCATAAAATAAAAATCTCAAACAAGACGAAACAATACAGTCATTCGGCAGGCGTCCGTTTCTCCTGCATCTCTCGGTTTCCCTGTCTTGCCATCGGCGTGTGGTCCGGACGAAGTCTACCACCTCAAATAACTGTATTGATAAAGCCTAATTCTAATATATCATCTTTGTGTTACACAATATTTCCCTCGATTCTATTTTTATAAAGGAATTTTATCAGTATAAAAATCATTTTTGCAAGTATTTATACACTAGCCATACATACTATTTAGAAGAAATCAACCTCTCCTTCTCCTCCCTGCTTAACCTGTGCTTTATCTCCCATTCCCTCTTCATCGCACTGCTTTTATCTTCAAAGCTTTCTGTGTACACAAGGGTGCAGGGGGTGCGGCCTCTGGTGTATTTGGCTCCCTTGCCTAAGTTATGCTCTGCAAGCCTTTTTTCTACATCTGTAGCAAACCCTGTGTAGTAGGTATTATCAGCGCATCTTAAAATATATATGTGATATTTCATTCTCCGTCCTTCTTCCAAATAAATATTCTCAAGAAGTAGAATAGCATTAAATGATATAGGTGTCAAAAAAGGACATCCATATTTAACAGATGTCCTAACCAATATCTAACTACTTCCAGCCAAGGAAAGCAAATAATCCTGTAGACTGTAAAAATAATATCCCCATCATAACAGGTGCTACGTATCTTACCATGACTTCATACATTCTCTTCTTGTGAAAACTTGCTCCATTCTCAAGCATTTCGCCTTCTATCCAGCCAGGCTTAACTACCCAGCCTATGAAGATGCAGGTTAAAAATGAAATGAGAGGCATAAGGAAGCTGTTACTGATATAATCTGCTATATCAAGAAGCTGCCCTGTAGAGCCATTTGGAAGAGGAGCTTCAAAGTAGAGGACGTTATATCCAAGGCAGATGATAACAGCTGTAACTACTGCAAATATTCCTACTCCCATACATACCTTTTTCCTGCCTGCGTGGAAGATTTCCATACAGTTAGCAACCAAGGTTTCCATAATGGATATACAGGAGGTAAGTGCCGCAAATACAACCATTACAAAGAAAAGTATACCTACAAATTTACCTGCGCCGCCCATAGCCGCAAAGACTTTAGGAAGTGAGATGAACATAAGGCTTGGACCTGAGCCCATTCCTTCCATTCCAAAGAAGACGAAAACCGCAGGGATTATCATCATTCCTGCAATAAGGGCAACACCTGTGTCAAATATTTCAATCTGAGTGATTGACTTTTCAAGATGAGTTTCCTTCTTTACATAGGAACCATAGGTTATCATAATTCCCATAGACACACTGAGAGAGAAGAAAAGCTGGCTCATTGCATCAAGCAGGATATTTAAGAATTTTGAAAGAGTAAGCCCTTCAAAATCAGGCCTTAGATAAACCATAAGACCATCTATACCTGTTCTTGTAACTCCTGTAGCATCAGTATGCTTAAGTGTAAGTGAGAAGATTGCAATTCCGATGATGAGCAAAAGAAGCCCCGGCATTACAAACTTTGAAAACTGCTCAATTCCCTTCTCAACCCCTCTGTACACTATCCAAATGGTTACCAGCAGGAATATCAGCATAAATACAATAGGCAGGGTTTCGGAGGTAATAAAGCCCACAAAATATCCGTCTCCAGCGGCCTCAACTCCATCAGTAACCACATAATCAAAAAGATATTTGGTTATCCAGCCGCCAATCACAGAATAATATGTCATAATAAGAGCCGGTACTAAAAATGTTAGCTTGCCAAGAAAGCCCCACTTAGGAGAAATACTTCCAAAGGCCTGCAAGGCATTTTTCCTCGTTTTTCTTCCGATTGCGATATCCGTAGTAAGAAGGGTAAAGCCAAAGGTTAGTACTAACACCAAATAAATCAGAATAAATAGTCCGCCTCCGTCTTTTGCTGCCAAATAAGGAAATCTCCAGATATTTCCAACTCCTACAGCACTTCCGGCCGCTGCCAAAATAAAGCCTAAGCTCCCTGTAAAACTGCCTTTTTTCTTATCCATATATCTCCCTCTCAAAGTATGATATAAGTGTCAAAAAATATAAGTAAACATCCATTTTGAAATGTGATGATTATGAATATTTTTATAAGCCCCTTTACTATACAGGTTTTTGATTAATATTTCCAGTAGCTTGCTATAATAAAATGATATATCTGTAATATAAATAAGATGTTTTCTTCTCCAAGGAACTCACTGCTTGTTGCAGGTCATATAAGCGACATCTGCACATTCGCATAGTACTTTCCCTCGGAGAGATTTTATGTATAGATAATTTCATAAAATTTTCCGAATACACAAAAGATGGATGCAGCACCGATTATCCGGCACTACATCCATCTTCTGTCATAGTAGATTCTAATTAAAGCTTTACATCTACATTGTTTCCAATGTTTGGGGTAACAGAGTTCTCCATCATCTTAACCATACCTGCTCCCATAGCCTCATTGGTGTCCATATTCTGTTTCATTACAGCAGTACTAACTGCTGACATGGTCTTTGACATAGCCATATCTGTAGAAAGAGATGCTATGCTCATTGCTAATCCGTCCATATTAACCTCCTTGTTAATCTAAGTCTTAAGTACAAAGTGAATCCATTTACTCTGTAAGGGCATAGTAAAGACTCTTAACCATAACTCCTGTCGCGCCTTCCTTAACATAGCCATAAGCCTTTTCAACACTCGCTGTGCCTGCTATATCAACATGAATCCAAGGAATTTCCTTTGCGAGGAATGATCCTACAAAGAGTCCTGCAGTCATCATTCCGCCCATTCTTCCCCCGCTGTTTTTAAGGTCAGCAGTCTTAGAATCATTCATCTTCTTGTAATAATCTGTGGCAGGCATCTTCCAAACCATTTCTCCGGCTCTCTCATTGCCTTTAACAAGCTTATTATAGAAGTCGTCATTATTGGTCACAACTCCACTCACCTGCTCACCAAGAGCCATTACACAAGCTCCTGTTAAGGTCGCAAGGTCAATAAGCTTTGTTGCACCAAGGTTGTTTGTTGCATAGTAAACTGCATCGGCAAGTGTAAGCCTGCCCTCAGCATCTGTATTTACTATTTCAATAGTCTTTCCACTCATTGAACCTATGATATCGCCATTTCTGTAACCATCACCAGATATCATATTTTCGCAGGCTGCCACTACAGCAAATACATTTACCTTAGCCTTAAGAGCTGCGAGTGCATTAATTGCACCTATTACCGTACCTGCACCGCCCATATCAGTATGCATGTCTACCATTCCTGTTGCTGGCTTAATGGCATAACCGCCGCTATCGTAGGTAAGTCCCTTTCCTACAAGTGCAATCCTCTCATCTGATTCAGGATTATTGTAGTATTCCATAACTATGAGTTTTGGCTCCTTAGCACTCGCTCTGGCAACAGTTAAGAAGGCTTCCATTCCTATCTCTTCTATTTCCTTTTTGCCGTAAACGGTAACTTTTACACCCTTTGCCTCAAGTCTCTCTTTAGTTATATCGGCTAAAGTTTCAGGATAAATAACATTCGCAGGCTGATTCACAAGGTCACGTGTTAAGAAAATGGACTCAATCAGCTCCTTAGCCTCATCTATACCCTTCTCAGCTCTGTGCTCCTTACCTGGAATAGGATTGTAGTTTACTGTGAGTTCAGGTGTTTCCTTTTTCTCTGATTTGAACTTGTCAAACTTGTAAGTAGCGTGAAGCATGCCCTCTGCTATAGCTTCCGCAAGCTTGTAGTTGCAAAGATTGTTTAACTTAGGTATATTTAATTCTACCTCTGCTACCTTGTTCCTTAGCAAGACTTCAGCTACCTTGAAGAAGGTCTTTCTAAGCATATCAAATTCGATATTTTCTTCCTTGCCAAGACCAATGAGAAGATTGCACTCAAATTTCTCATTCATTGAGAAATAAACCTCTTCAGCCTTACCGGAAAATACTTCTTTTTCAGCTAATGCCTTTACAAATTCTGTATCCAGTCTGTCTTCAAATACGAGTTCTGCCTTAACTCCGCCTGTTTTTGCAATATTAAATTTCATATATCCTCCTAAAGTTTTATTAAAAATCTATAATTACATTCTAACCTAAAAATCGGAGAAAAACAAACCTTTCACAAAATCTTCTTAAATCTAAAGGGTGAACTCAAACTCAACACTAATATCCAACCTATCTTTTAAGGTATTATAGATTAAACATTTTTGATATGATATTTCTAAAGTAAGTCTCAGCCTTTTCCTCTTCCATAAAAGGTGTATAAGTATATTTTAATTTTTAATACTCTCTATATAAGAAGGCTCATCAAAAGCCCTTTTACATTTAAAAAGACTCAGAGGATTTTTCACAATTACAACTGTCTGACTCTCTAAATCCATTATTATTTCACCCTGTTTTTTTAGTATACTTATTAATTGCAATAAGTAAATCTGAAACTATTGATGTGACGAAGTGATCCAGTGAGGAAAAATTCTTCTTTTTTTAGAATCAAAAGCTTATATTTTCATTTATATTGATACTAATTTTTCATTATAGGCTTTCACACCGTTATTTACAGCAATCAACCTATATTTTTTTCATATATTTCAGATTCTCTAACACTCATCTCTTACAATCCTTGCTGCTGTAACCATGTTTTTAATTTTATTTTCTATGTTTCCATAGGTATTTACAGGCCTATTTGAAAATGTTGCAAATCCACAATCAGGGTTGAGCCACAGATTTTCTTTTTTCACATACTGCAAAGCTTCCCTCGCTCTTCCTACTATGCTTTCCACGCTCTCTGCCTCATCAGTTCTTGGATTTAAAACTCCCAATCCAAGAATAATATCGCTGTTAATCCTATCATCTGCAAGTAATGCCTTGAGTTCTCCAGCTCTTGGAGTCGAAAATTCAAGAGAGAGATTATCGCAGCCTGATTTACTAAATAATTCAACCAAAGGAGTATACGGTCCTTCCAGTAAAATTTCTTCTTTTTTACTCCAATTTCCCCTGCAGACATGAAGGGCTGATATTGATAATTTTTTATCAATTTTGCTTATTACTGAACTTATTAGATGTGTAGCAAATTCCAATTCTTCAGTTGGATCTTTTCTCTGTGAAAGGCTGGCACACATAAAACTTCTTGGCTTGCCTTCAGTAAATACAATTTCAGTCAAAACAGGCTCATCAAATTGGATAACATCCACTCCTATTTTTTGAATTTCTGATATTTCCTTTTCAAAAATCTCAATTACAGCCTCACCCAATGCCTCCTTGGATGGATAACCATTCTTAGACAGTTCATATAACCACATACTTCTGGTAACGAGATAAGGTCCAGGCATTGTTATCTTAATTGGCTTATCGGTAAATTTTTTTACCATCAAAAGCTCATTTTTAACAATATCACCTTTATAAAGAAGCTTATCATTACATATTGCATTTTTTATTGACTGAGCAGGAACATCCAATATACTTAGCTGATTTTCAAATTCCCTCTTATCCTCTATATATTCAAGCATATCAGCCTGAGTCATTTCAATTACTCCACCTAGCTTTTCTGATATAAAAGAAACATAGTTATCCCTTGCTATCTCACCAGAAGTTATTATGTCTATTCCCAAATCTTCCTGCATCTCGATTATTTCCTTTGTCTGCTCTTCGACAAGGTTCATATAATCTTCTTTCTCTATCATTCCCGCCCTTACCATGCGTCTTGCCTTTAACACCTTTTCATTTCTAGGCATAGAACCGATAAGAGCGGTAGATAAAGGTTTAAATTTATCTACCGCCATAGTTTTATCTCTTTTCGTTAAAATTTTCTAAAAAATTCAGATATTTATTTGCTTCTGTAATCTGCTCAAAGCCTGTTGTTCTTCCCTCAACCCACTTAGTCAGACCTTCCATATCCATTATCTCTTTTTCTTTTTCATTTGAATAGTCCATCTTAAGCATAATATCGGTAAACTCTTTCAAATCCTCATCACTTACATCCTGATGTGCAGAGAAAAGACAATGGTCAAACTTCTCTGTCTTAGCTAAAACTTCAACAACATTTTCATCAATGCTTCCATCCTTAAGCCAGGCCTCAAAATTTGGAGCAAGTACAAAGGTTGCTTCAGTTTTGCCTTCAATCATTGCAAACATTGCATCTTTTTCACCACCAACATGGTCACCATGGAGTCCTACTCCAATATCAAATCTTACTTCTTCATAATCTTTTTCAAATTCAAGGCCATTATCTCTTAAGAATTTGATAGGTATAAGTCTGGCCTGCGGAGAATCAATCGCACCAAAACCAATCTTCTTACCTTTAAGTTCAGATACCTTCTTATATCCCCTATCTTTTCTTACAACCATATAAGTGCAAAGATCTCTGTCTGTATTTCTCATAGGTCCAAACTTATCTTTGCCATTCAATCTTATATGTGCATCAAGTCTTGCTAATGGTGAGTTCCAAGCTACATCAATTTCTTTATTTTCCAACGCAGTTACCTGCATATCATAATCTTTGAAAAATACAGCTTCTATTTCAGCTCCATTTCCCCTATAGTAGTCCTCTATCATCTGCCAAATAACGGAAACTTTAGGATCGTATAAAACTGCACCTACTTTTAATTTTTTCATATAATTTCCTCATACTAAACTCTTTAATATTTAATTAAACTAATGGCTGTCCTGTAAGAGCCTTACCTAACCATACAATTAGCACATCTACAGATGGTGCCATAATCTGGCCTGCAAAAGAGTCTCTTAAAAGTCTTTCAATCTGAGTTGCCTTATTATAAGTCTTGCCTCCACCTATTCTCATGGCAAGTCTTGATGCCTCAATTGCATTTTCAGATGCATTGATTCTTGCAGCAAGGATTTTAGCAACTGCGTCTGCTTCGCCTGCTGCAAAACTTCTTGCAGCTTCTCTTGCTAAGAACTCAGAAGTCTGTGCCATAGTATATATTCTTGCTAAGTGAATCTGTACTGTTTCAATATTGGAAAGTGACTTTCCATCAGGATATTTTCTACTCATAGAATAGCCAGTTGCAAGTTCAAGCTGAGCCTGTGTTAAACCTGTGTAAACGCTGGCAAGGCCAACTATGAACATAGGTGCAACCTGTGCAAATACCTGGTCCATGCCGCTTCCGTCCTCACCTATTCTCATAGACATTGAAAGTTTTACATTATCCATCTTCATAGGGCAGGATACATTACCCCTCATACCAATACCCTTCCACTGATTCATTGCAAATGAAAGTCCTTCACTATTCTGAGGTACTATCCAGTTGTTGATGGCATTTTCTTTCTCAGCAGGAGTAAGTACAAGATAATATGCTGCCTGCTCAGCAGAAGTTACCATTGACTTAACACCATTTAATACAACTCCGTCTGCACTGTACTGAGCCTTTACTTCAGGAATATAGAAATGTGTTCCTGTTCCAAATTCAGAATAAGCAAGTGCTAAAAATACTTCATTCTCTACAACATCTTTACAAATAGCCTTTTTTTAGTTTCTTCTGTAGCATTTGCAAGCACACAGTTAAGGGCTACATTATGCATCATATAGCAAAGACCTGCTGATGGACAATATTTTGCAAATGCAAGCACGGCTTCCTGATGCTCTACTATTCCCTTACCTAAACCCCCAAGCTCTGTAGGAATTATGAGTTTGAAATATCCTGCTTTTCCCATCTCCTTAAATGTTTCTACAGGAAAAAGCTGCATTTTCATCTGTTTCCTTGGCATAAGGCGCAACATATTTTTTTGCAAACTCCAGTGCCTCGTTGTAAAATTCTGACATAGTATACTTCCTCCTCGTAATCGTTAAAAATATTCAAATTTATATATATTATTTAAATAACATATGTAAATCTTATACAAATACAAGGTCAGTTTTAACATGCTATCGTATGCTTTTGTCAATTAAAAAAATATTCTATAAATATACAGTATTATAGAGTATTTCTATAAGTTTTCTTGGCCAGGCCTCTAAGCTGATTATTTCTCCAATATTCCCTTATAATCCATTATTCCACCAATATTTACAACATTCTTAAATCCAAGTTTAGTAAGCCCCATAACCATACGCTTACTCCTTGCCCCACTATGACAATAGGTATAGATAGGTATGCTCTTATCCTCAAATAATGTCTCCGCATCCATAAATCGACTAAGCGGAATATTAATGCTTCCCTTAATATGTCCGTCTGCATACTCATCTTTCTCTCTGGCATCAAGAAGCACAGCCTTTTCTTCTGCCTGGTATTCCTTAAGTCCATCGTTAATATCAGGACCGTTTAATAAATCAAATATTCCCATTTTTTCCCTCCTCCGAAAATAATATCTACTATATTCTACTATGCAAGGTCCTTATGTCAATAGCATAGGCTTATTTACCAAGCAAATCATGATATTTTAGCAACATTCATTACTATCCCCCTAATCAAAATGACATATCTTACTCCACTCGCAGTCACCACAAACTTCTTCTCGCATACCGGTAAGAAGAATATTCTCATAAACCGCCTGTTTAAAGTCTAAATACGATAAAATTACTCCATCCGAAAGACCACATCTCTTAAGAACTTCTTCATCGTACCTTGTAACTTTATCTGTACTTTCACAAATTCCATTTACATTGTGAGGACATTTCGAGCAAAGCTCATCAGTATAGACGCATAGCCTTACGAGAGGATTATGTTCCACCTCACTTATTATTTTCTTCATATGGGCTGTAAATTCTTCGCTATACCCCTTGCCCTTAAAAAATGCTATACACATCCCATGATGGGGACGGAGGTTGTATTTGTATTTCATTTAATTATTTTTTTCCTAACATAAAATATTTTTTTCGTCCGGATTTTTTTATTTTATAGTCCAATTATAATAGATTTTTGGACTATTCTTCAATCATTCTGGTGTATAGACCAGATTAATTATCCAGCACACAAGAAAGAATCCTGCAAAGCAGGATTTACCGCCTGCAGCTGGCCGCGCTAGCGACATCTACATATCTGCCGCAGTGCGATCCCTCGGAGAGTTTTTTTATTTGATAGGGAATTTCGGAGAAATTTCCTATCAAATAAAAAGCATCTGTCATAATCTACTACAGATGCCTTAAAATATTATAATAATTTAACTCTCCACAATTTTAAGTACAGTGTCAATTTTATCTGGAAGAGGATAGGTAAATACAGGATTTTCACCAAAAGAAACAAAGGCTGTATCAGTGTACATAGCTGTATTCCAAGCTTCGCCACGCTTTATTTCACTGCCATCTTTCAAGTAATAAACTCCTTCAAGGCTTTCAGGCCTAATCCCTGTAAGCGGAAGTGCTCCTAATGGCGTTTCAAATATGTGTGCATAGATTACATTTCCCTTTTGAGTATACCTGCCCCATTCAGGCTTAGCAAGATGTGAAGCACCACATTTATAGATACTTTCACTATTTTTATCCATCCATTCACCTACTTCTTCAAGAATTGCTAAGCTTTCATCCGGAATGTTTCCTCGTGCATCGGGTCCAATATTTATCATCATATTGCCGCCTTTACTTACACATTCAACTAACTTTCTTATTATCATTTCAGATGATTTGTATTCATAGTCATAATTACAATATCCCCAATGATTGTCTCATGGTTTGCACAGAGTTCCCATGGAATAGGTTTTCCATTGACATCCGTAACTCCCTCTGTGGGTATAATTTGTTCAGGACTTACAAAATCCCCACTATATAGTGAAGGCTTACCTGAAATCAGGCTTCCATGGCTCTCTCCTGAACCTTCAAGGCGGTTATCAATAATCACATCCGGTTGATATTTCCTCACCATATTCACGAGTTCACTTGCTTTCCATTTTTCACCACATAGTTCATCATATGAAAAATCAAACCATAGTAAATCAAGTTTTCCATAATTTGTAACTATCTCTTTTACCTGATTATGCATAAATGTTAAATAATTGTCAAAGTTAATTTTTTCATCCTTATAAGCTTCATTATTCCTCATCGGATGCTGTCTGTCACCATACTTTGGAAAATCAGGATGTGACCAGTCTATTAAAGAAAAATATAAACCTGCTTTGATACCCTCCTCCCTGCAAGCCTCTACAAATTCTTTTACCAAGTCTCTGCCTGCCTTTGTATTTGCAGCCTTATACTCTGTATAATCCGAATCAAAAAGACAAAATCCATCATGATGTTTAGCAGTAAGAACTATGTACTTCATTCCTGCCCTCTTTTGCAGCCCCTAACCCATTTCTTTGGGTCATAATCAACAGGGTTAAAGAGTTCAAAGTACTTATGGTACTCCTCAACCGTCATTTCCTTCTCAGACATCACCCACTCACCCGAGGCAGGGTATAGAGTAAAAGCCCCCAATGAATGAACATACCAAACCTGGCTTCCTGCCACCATCTCACACGCTCTCTTATTTCCGCCATTCTATCCATAAAATCAACCCTTTCAAGTATTTAATCAAAGTCTTACAACTGCTCCATTGTGCAGCCTGCTTTCTTCTGCTGCAAAGGCTATAAGATGACTATCTATAGCCTGTATAGCACTACTTATATTCTCTTTCTGCCTTCCTTCAGCAATCAGTTTTATCAGATTCCTCATCATAGAAACATCACTTCCACTATGTCCGGCCTTCGGAGTATTAATCCTGTAGACAGTCTTATTTCCTGATCTGTGACTTCAATTTTATTCTCTTCCATATTGCCCTTAAGTTCTCCCCTGCTTCCATGAATGCTTATTGTCCTTTCACATAGATTCGTGAAGGCCGTTACAGTAAAACTTATAATAAGCCCATCTTCCATTTCCATATTTACTATCTGATGATCTGCCACATCATTATCACAAGCATACACACACCTACCGTAAGGTCCTGTCCTTAAAGCTTCCATTAAGCCTTCTGCAGTTGAGTCCATACTTACAACCTTACGGAATCCATCAATCTCTGCCCTTGGATGTTCCAAGTAGAATTTAGGCGCATAAAACGGACAGTCTATCCTATGGGGACATCCATCCGTACATCTCTTTGTTGCACCATTAGGTGCCATTTTTTTATTAAATAACTTAAGACTTCCAAAGCTTGATACTCTCAAGCATTTCTTACCTGTAAGCCAAAGAAGAATATCAAAATCATGGCAGGTCTTGGCTAAAATTATAGGCGAACTTTCCTTAGTATTTCTCCAATTGCCTCTTACAAAACTATGTGCCATGTGCCAGAAACCAATACTCTCCATATGCCTGATATTTATAAGTTCTCCAATTACTCCTGTGTTTATAATTTCCTTTATCTTTGTAAAAAATGGAGAGTAACGAAGAACATGACAAACACTTATCATGCCTTCATAAGCTTCACATCTGTCCTTTAATTCTAATAATTCTTCTTTATATGGACTTATTGGCTTCTCTACAAGAATGTCATACCCTTTTTCCATAGCCTTCATCATCGGTGCAATATGCATAGTATCCTGTGTACAAATTAATACCAGGTCTGCAAATTTAGGAAAATTTAGAAGTTCTTCCCAAGTACTTACACTGTATTTTTCATCTATTTTATGCTTAGTTTTGAATTCTTCTCTATGTTCTAATCTGGGTTCTGCCACTCCAACAAATGAAAGTTCTTCAGGAAAACTAAGTGCATACGAGGCATAAGCCTCTGCCCCTCTGTTCCCGGCTCCTATTAGAATTGCTGTTACTTTTTTCATTTTCTTACCTCTATCCCTTTACCGCTCCTCCTGATAATGCTTCAATAAAGAATTTACTTGAAAATGAATATAATAGTATAGAGGAATAACTATAATTACTATAGCAGACAACAAGCCATTGTAGTCAGTTGCAAAACTAGTAGTGAACTGAGAAAGTATCGCTGGTACAGTCATCTTATTTTTTTCTGTTATTACAAGTGAAGCCCAATAAAAATTCATTCCAAAGATTTAACCAGGCTAAAAACAGCTGCGGTAAATATACCCGGTCTCGCAATTGGCAAGCATGAGTTTTTTTACAAATGATTGCAAGTATGTACAGCCATCAATCTTTGCGGCTTCTTCTAATTCTCTAGGAATTATAGCAAAATAATTTCTTATTACCATAAAACTAACTGCTATGCCACTACAGGCATAGATAAAAATTAATCCTACTCTTGTATTAAACAGTCCTAATTTTTTTATAAGGTTGTATACCGGAAAGGTTAACGCTGCGGTTGGAACAAACATAGTTGACATAAAACAGGCTACAATTATACGCTTACCTTTAAATTCATACCTTGCAACCACATAGGCTGCCATGGATATCATTGCTATACTGAAAAAAGCTCCAAAAGTTGCACAAATAAAACTATTCAAAAAGTATTTACCTATTCCAAGTTTTGTAAAAACTTTGATATAACCATTAATGTATATACTTCTGGGAAGTTCAAACCCCGGACTAGCCATCATATCTTCCTTAAATGATGATATAATAACCCAAGTGATCGGGAATAAAGCAATAAGACAGATTAAAATCATTATTATATAAGCTACTGTCGCCTCTCCCTTTTTAACCCTCATTGGATTAGTCTCTCTGACTGTTTTATTCATAATTTTCCCTACCCTTCTCTTCTTTTTTTAATATTCTTTTCAGAAAAGGCAAAGCTAATAATTACTACCAATACGAGTCCTATAATAATCTGCATAACACCTATGGTATTTGCCCTGGCATACTGTGTCCTTGTACTCGTAATGGCTAATTCTCTTATTATATAACTTATTGATTTAGTCCCTGCTGCCCCATTGGTAAGGAAAAACACTTCATTATAAATAAGAAATCCGGAAGTTGCTGCTAATGTTGTTACAGTTTGAATCGTAGGTTTTACCAGAGGTATTGTAATATACCATTCGCGCTTCCATCCTTTTGCCCCATCAATTTTACTTGCTTCATAAATTTCAGAAGCTATAGAATGAATCTGTCCTAAAAGCATAATTGTTGTAGTTCCACAGAAAAATACATAAGCAAATACAATTGCCCAAAAATTAACACCTTCTACCAGTAAAATGCTATCTGTAAAATTGGGTCTAAACTTCTGTATTAACTGCTGAATCGGGCCATATCTTGCATTATATAATTGCAAAAAGATAAGTCCCATTGCCGCACTTGAAATTACACTTGGTACTATATAAGCATTTCTTACAAATTTTGAAAATCTTAATCCTTTTGATAATACAATGGCTACAACCAAAGTTAATGGTACCTGAATAAATACTCCTACCAGTGCCCAGCAAATTGAATTCCTTAGTGCTTCCCAGAAGTACGGATACTGAGTAAATACATATTTATAATTATTAAATATATCTTTTAACCCATATAATTCCGGCTTACTTAAGTTTGTATAATCCCACTTACAAAAAGAAGTTATAATTATTTGCACTATAGGATATGCATAAAAATATTAGGAAGCACAGACAGGATGGCATTAAAAAAGACTACGATGAAAAAGACTTCTTGTTAACTTTTTATTCATCCTATTTTTCCTTTTCCACCCAGATTACATAAAATGTCTGTTCCTTTAGAACTTAAGGAACAGACACCAATTTAAGTTTATCCAATCAAAGCTATAAGTTCTGCCTTCAATTCTGCCAATTTAGCATCAATATCAGCTCCTTCAACAGAGCATTCAATAAGTTTGTTGATAATGGCTGACTGAACATCCCACCCCAAACACTGTCCGTTGTGCTTACAATTGTTGTTGCACTATTCGCCAACTCACAAGCTTTTTGCAAGTGCTTCTACGCTCTTGTTATCTTTTTGCAAGTGCATTCAAATCAAGATCTGAGTTACAAGGGTTTTGCCTGAACCTCAAGGAATATTTTTTCCTGAACCTCATCACTAGTCATATATTTTACAAATTCAAGTGCAAGAGCCCTCTGTGCCTCAGATAATCCAGCTGAAATTGTAAGCCCACCACCTGCATTTGCTATTGATACATTGCCTGGATATACCGCAGGAGCAGCCTTGAATTTAACATCTGTGAGTGCTCCTGCAGCCCATACTCCGTTTAACCAGGTTAGACATTTGCCTGTCTGAAAATCAGACTGAAAATCTCCTACATTATCAGAAGTATTTGCTGAACCGTTTGCCTGATCCATTGTTGCTACCGCCTTAAATACCTTTGCAAACTCATCTGAATTTATAATATCACTTGTTAATGAACTACTTGCATAATCCTTATTCAATAGTCCCATATAGGTATTGAAAAGTCTTATAGAACCCTGACCGGCACTATATGCATATGTACCCTTTCCACCATTTTTTCTTAAAGTCTCCATGGCTGACTGCATATCTTCATAGCTTTTCCAAGTGTCAGGAAGAGATGCCCCCGCTTTTTTGTAAGCATCCTCATTATACCAAAGTCCCATAGTAAATAGCTGGTCATGTACTGTATATATTTTACCGTCAATCTGATTTGTAGTATAGTTAAGTCCTACTTTGTTTTTCAATCCTTCTGAATCTATATAGTCCTTCATATCATAGACCAGATTCTGGCTTATTGCTCCTAAAGGAAGGGCAGATCCTGCAAAATCAACCATGTCAGGGAATGTCCCGCCTGCTATTTCATTAGTAACAATTTGTACAACCTGTTCTGAACCCCCATCAAGGGCTATCGGTTCAAAAGTTACAGGTCCATCTGCGTGCATATCCGCAAACTTCTGATATATATCTCTCATAACTGCTGCAGGTGCCCAAGTTGCCTTATCATGAAAATATCCATGATAAAACTTTAAGACCTCTTTTTCTCCTGATGTGGTTTTGGAAGAAGATACTTTCCCTGAAGCAGATGTTGTTCCTGCATCAGATACCTGCATTGATTTTGTTTCTTCAACCGAAGACATTTTGGATGCATTACCTCCACAACCACCCAGCATACAAGCTGCCATTGTCAAAGTTAGTGCCATTGATAAGATTTTTCTTTTCATAAAAAATAATCCTCCCCATAAATAAAGTAATTCATGTTTACTATCCTCATTATCTTTTCTTTTGGTAAGGATAAAAACTTAGAACTATCTTGGTTACACCTTTATTTTTTTACATAAAGTTCCAAATTATGGAATGGATTATATCTTTGTTTAAATTGAATATTTATATTATTTTAATTGTACTATTTTTGGGTTTTTTTAAATAATTATAAATATAATCCTATTTATAATTATTTAAAAACTATACTAATCCACCATCCTATTTTTGCAATTCTTTTCAGTGTTAGTTTATTTTTTTAAATAGAGGATAATATTATCACCATATTCGTCTTTTTTAGTTGTTCCCCAGATATTGGGAGGTGCCTCAATATTATACTCTGCACTGTTTATTTGATTAACAGCCTCATAAAGGCGCTTGCCTGCATTTTCCTCCGTTATATGCATAAGTGGGTTTGAAGGTATCTGCCCTGTTTCAACAAGTATCCGCTTTGCGACCTTATCACTAAGCATATATTTTAAGAATTTAATGCTTGCTTCTATCCTCTTTTCATCCTTTGTATCTCCTAAAATATAACCTATACCTGATGAAACAGCTGATATCCCCTTCCCATTTCCAGATGGTAAAGGTGCATATCCTGCATCTATATCTTTATTTATCATAGACGATGCCCATACTCCATTAATATATATAGCCGTTTTCCCCTCATTGAAACTTGCAAGTGCATCCCTATAATTAAAACTGTTGACTATTTCTGTACTTCTTGAAATCCTTTCTAATTCTAATAGGGTTCTTCTAAATCCCAGACTATTCAAGTTTACCTTTTTATCTGATAAATTTCTAATCAACCCTGGTTCTTCATCTGCTAAAACCGCATCTGTTAGATATACAATCTGATTAGAATCTAAAATGGCAGACTTTATCCCTATTTCACTTCCATAATTATTTATTTTATCACAAGTCCGAAGCCAGCTTTCTCTATCTACAGGAGGTGTATTTATACCAATCTTCTTAAAAATATCTCTATTATACCAATATCCCCCGCATACTAATAGTACATCTGAGACTGTATATAGCTTTCTATCATCTGTGATCCAGTTATCAAGGATGATTGGCGATATCCTTCTTTTAAATTCCTCATCCTTATTTATATACGGAAGTAAATCCAAAGCATATTTTTTGTCAAGCATAAACTTGTAAATCGACTCTCTGCCATCACCTGCAGTAAATATAATATCAGGAATCCCGCCAACCGTAAGAAGGTCCCTAACCTTATTTACTACATCAGTGGGAGCCGGCATAGAAACCATGTTTAACTTAATATCCGGATTTTCCTTTTCAAAGTCTAAATATATCTTCCTCATTGCAGCATGTTCAGCCTCTGTACTCCCCCATCCATGAATAAAGCTTATTTCAGTCTTTTCTTCTTCCCTTACCTCACATCCTAAGGATATCAACATCCAAATGCAAATTATAACTGAAATAATATATTTTTTTAGTTTTTCAATCCAGTCTCCTTTATATTATGTTTTTTTCTCGTATTCTCTTGAGAGCAATTTTTCATATTTTTTTAAAAACCCTTGAAAAGTATGATACATCCTCAAATCCAACCATCAAGGCGATATCACTTACCCTTTTCCCTGAAGCAGGTATTCCTTTGCTTTCTTAAGTTTCATTTTTATTAATTGCATCAAATAAATTCTGTCCTGTTTTAGCCTTGTAGAGATGGCTAAGATAACTCCCATTAAACTATGTACTTCATTAGCAATCTGAGAAAGAGTTAGTTTTTCCCATATAGTTATCTTCAATATATTTTTGTAGTTTACCAAAAATATCATAAGGAAAGTCTTCTTCCTCTGGCACATTGGGTTGCGATAGTTTTGTAATAGCTTTTCTAAGCATGGCCGGTAACTCTTCAATTGCTGATGTTTTCACTATATAGCCGCAAACATCATAATCTATTGCTTCTTTTGCATATTCAAAATCAGCATATGCTGTTAAAATAATAACTTTTGTGGGAAGAAGATGCTCATAAACATATTTAGCCACTTCCATGCCTGAAACCAGAGGCATTTTTATATCTGTTATTACAATATCAGGTATCTCCTCCTTAATTTTCTCTATAAGTTCTTCACCGTTATTTGCTTTGTATATTAGCCTACAATCTAAATTATTCCAATTGATTAGCTTTTCTAAAGCCTCCAACATATACATTTCATCATCAGCTATCATTACTTTCCACATCAATTTTCCTCCATGCAAATTGGTAAGATGATAGTAACCTCAGTTCCTATTCCTCGCCTACTATCCAGTCTGATACCGTATTCTTCTCCATAAAGATTTTTTATCATTTTATCAGTATTTAGTAAACCTACCTGTGTATGTCCCTTGTCTTTGCTTTCTTTTTTAACTTCTTCCGCATCAAAGCCTATTCCATCATCTGCAACTATAATCCTTAAAACACCTGTTTTTTTACTTATATTAACTGAAATATGGCCATTTCCATCTTTGGGTTCTAAGCCATGGCAAACCGCATTTTCAACAATTGGCTCTATACTTAAGCGAGGAACAGACATACTACCATAATTTTCTTTCCCACCCTCATAATTTATGGAATATGTTATTTTATCTCCAAACCTGCTATTTTTGTATAGATAAATAAAAGTCTATAATTTCCATTTCTTCAGATAATAAAATCACAGGTTCATTTTTCTAAATATCTTACCCTGATAAAAGCTTAGAAAGTTTATAAATCAATTCCTGAACATCCTTATCATTATTTATAGCAGCCTTCATTCCAATCATTGACAATACATTATAAAGGAAATGTGGATTCATTTGTGCCTGAACATACTGAAGTTCAGATTGTTTTGCAATAAGCTGGTTTTCATACACTTCTACTATAAGTCTATTTATATAATCAGTCATATCGTTAAATGTTTCACTAATATTCTTTAGTTCTTCAACCCTGTATTCTCCTAGCTTCGTCTTAAAATCCCCACCTCCAACCTGCTTAATCTTCTTGACAATAGTCTTCAACGGTTTAACATAGTGCAGTGAAATTAAATGTGAAATAATAGATAAAACAACAATTATAAGCAACGAAACAGCCAATGTAATAAGAATAGAGCTCCAAAGAGAACCAAAAATTGCAGAATTAGAAAGTCTTGCATAAAATGTCAATCCAAATCCTGCATTAAACTCTTGCTCAATCAGATTACTTTTTTCATATGAAATCAAATTTGACTTATCAATAAGTATCTCCGACCTCGTTCTTATTCCCCAAGCATATCTGCTTACTTCGTCAAGATTTTTCATAGTTATTTTTCAATACCCTGTCTATTAAGCACAAAAATACAGCCCCCAATATTGTCCATAGTTTCATCATAAAGATACAGACAAAGAGATATGTATTTATCTTCAGCTTTGTAATAAAAGTCTCTTCTGCTGCCGACAAACTCCTTATATAAGTACCCGTATTTATTATTCAGACTGTTATATTCTGCTACCGTAATGGGATAATACAGTTCGCAAATACTCCTTCCATTTTTTTATTAAAAAAATATATTTTTTCAACAAAAGGGCTCAGCATTTTTCCATCCTATTTCTTTCAGAAAAAAATATTAACTACATTTTTCAAGTTGTTTTGTCACAGTTTCATCATTATAAAACTGCCCTGTTAAAAATCCTCTTAACCCCTGATTATGCTGTATAGTTAATACCATTTCCTGTAAATATTGGAATTTTCGTTTCCATTTTTCCATTATCATTTTTTTAATATGTAAGAAGTATCCTCTATCCCTTTCTTTACATACTGTCTTGCAACCATACCAACAAGCACAATTGACTGAGTAATTATTGCCACTGTACAGCAGAATGTAATTAATGCCGACAATTGTTTACTTAATGAATATGGTTTATCTTTTCTACCAAATATAAGATTTTTAATTTTCTCTTTCCAATAACTAACCATAATTTACCCTAAAAGTGCTACACATCCCATGATGGGGACGGAGGTTGTATTTATATTCCAATTTTACCCTCTATTCTAATATTTTCAAGTACATATCCAACCTAGAATTTAGATATTCTGTAAAGAGACCTTCCATTGCAGAAAGATTGTGTTTTTCATGATACTCATCAAACGCCTTATAGTATTTCATTCTGTCTGTAAATTTAATATCTATTGGCGGATATCCTGCCTTCATAAGCTCCAGATTGACTAAAAGCCTGCCTGTTCTTCCATTTCCATCTATAAAAGGATGTATTCCCTCAAACTCTATATGAAAACGAGCCAGCTTAGTTATTATATGCTCCTTATCTTCCATAAAACTCTTTAGCAGTTCTTCCATCTTCGGCTCAATCATATAAGGCTGTACAGGTTCATGCTTAGCTCCCATTATACGAACTGGCACTCTTCTGTATACTCCTCTATCATCCTTATTACCTACAAGCACAAGAAAATGAATCTGCTTAATAATACGCTCACTCAGTGGCTCATTTTGCTTAACCAGTTCACTTACAAACTCAAAGGCTTCTTTGTGTCCAACTGCCTCCATATGATCTTTTAATGGCTTTCCATCTATTGTCAAGCCTCTAAGTACTAAATCCGTTTCCCTTAAAGTAAGAGTATTCCCCTCTATAGCATTTGAGTTATAGGTATACTCTACGGCGAATTCTTCATTCAGTCTTTCCATTTCACCCTCTGTAAGCGGCCTTCTATTATCCAATTCTTTTTTCTTTTTATCTATAAGTGCCAGTAAGCTTTCGTTTGATTTATATCTCCCATCGATAGGTTTAACTGTACCAAGCGGGATTTTCCAGGATTTGCCCTCTTTAATTGCTCCGGATATTTTCCCTTCTGCACACAAAACCCTGATTCTTCTGTCCGAAATTCCCCATTTAGCTGATGCTTCATTTACTGTCATAAACATAAAATTATTCCTCCTATATTTTATGATACAAGTGTCAAAAGTATAAAAATTCGATGCTAGCTTGCTTGCAAGAGAATTTATATACTTTTGACACGCAAAAAATATGAGTAAGCAGCCATTTTTTTGCAAAAAAATGAGCGGATTACGAATATTTTTGCAAGGATTGCTAAAGCTGTGCTGTAGCAATCCTGTATCAACGGGTGTCAAATACTTTAGACACCCACATCATTTTATATAATATCACTTTATCGGAATAATATCAAGTTTATCGGAATAATGTTGAATTTATTATTACTTCTTAAACTCTTTTAATACATAACAATGTTCCACTTTTCCCACTAGCTTATCACCTTCAAAATCAAGCTCTATAACATAAGGCATCCGGTCTATAATTCTTAAAAAATCATCGCAGCCAAAACTCTTATCATAAAAATTAAGTATCGTGCTAAGTGCGGTTCCATGTGTACCAACTACAACTTCCTTATCTATATTATCTCTTAAAATCTCAGTCAAGGCTCTCATGTTTCGCTTCTGCACCATAGCAATAGATTCTCCACCTTCTTCGTGATAATTATGGTCAGCCCAGCGTTTATGAAACATTCCGTGATTGTTACCGTTTTCTCCTTTTTCACGCTCTCTTAAATCTTCATCTGTTATTATGTCCTTACCAAAAAAATCGGCAGAATCAGCAATAGTATCCATACTTCTTTTATACGGACTGGAATAAAATGCGTCTATATGTTTATCTTTTAAAAACTCAAATACGATGGCTGAGTCTCTTCTCCCCTCTCCCGTAAGCGGTCTTGTTCTGTCATCTTCCCAAGCATGTTCAGGCTGTGCATGGCGCACAAAATAAATTTTTGTCATAATATACCTCCCTTATGGTTTAAGTGCAGTAATAGGAACAACATACACCCCATCTTCTCTTCTATATGCCATATTTGACATTCCGCAAATTACGCATAGTACCTTAGGTGGATTATCTCCCTCTTTCTCCATTATTTCCTTTAATTTTAGCAGCTCTTTTGCCGCAGAATCTATCTGGTTTGCTCCCAGTTTTATTTCAAAGGCTCCCCAGGTTCCATCTGAAAATTCTACAACAGCATCGGCTTCATTTCCTCTTTCATCCCTAAAATGAAATAACTTTGCATCATTGTACTCAGCATATATTTTTAAGTCATGTTCACAAAGACTTTCAAAAATAAATCCAAATGTATTTAAATCATTCAAAAGTCTCGTCTGTGTAACTCCTAACGCAGCTACTGCTAAAGATGGATCTGTAAAGTGCCTCTTGGGAGATTTTAAGACTCTTCTGGAAGACCTTATATTAGCATTATATGCCGGTTGATCATCTAAAATAAACAACCTGCTAAATATATCTAAATATTCAGAAACTGTATCCCTCGCAATTTCTATTTTATCCTTTGCTCCCATATCCTTTATAAGTGTACTATTGCTTACAAGTGTACTTTCATTTCTTCCAAGGGAATATAGCAGTGACCAGACTTTGCGAGAATCCCTTTTTATCCCGTCAACGCTATACATGTCATCATCAACAACAGCTTTCAAATATTCTTTAGCAAGATTTCCACATACCTTTTCAGATGTTTCTATATTTCCCGGCCATCCGCCTCGTACCGTATAATAAACAAGCTGCTCTAATGAAACATCCCCTGTTATCCTAGGCTCAATTTCTCCGTCAAACAAATCTTTTAATGATATATCTCCTGTTGAATCTCCCGTTTCATATAATGACATACTATTCATTCTAACTCTTCCAATTCTTGCAGTACCGCTGTGCATAATTCCTTTGTGATTTGGAGTAGCCGAGCCTGTAAGAATATATTTCCCTTTTTTACCATCTTTGTCCACTGCAAATCTTACTGCATCCCATATAGGCGGAACTTCCTGCCACTCATCTATGAGCCTTGGCAGCTGACCGTTTTAGCACTAAGTCAGGACTAAGTTTTTGCCATTGTTCTTGTCTGAAAGTTCTTTTCCCGGATCACTAATAAATGCCACACTTTCAGCCCTACTTTTGTGCTGTCCAGGTCTTCCCACAGTATTTAGGCCCTTCTATACAGACTGCACCAAAGGTTTCCATATATTCATCAAATAACTTCTCAATAAGTCTCGATTTATACCCTTCAGGTACCAGCATAATCTTCACCTCCCTATCATTTGATTATAGCTGTATTTCGGATACTTTGTCAATCTCATCCTGCAACTTTCAGAACTTTCATCCTGCAACTTTCAGAACTTTCATCTTGCAACTTTCAGAACTTTCATCCTGCAACTTTCAGAACTTTGCTCCTGACTTTTCAATTTTTTTCTACCATCTTGCAAAATAATCACATTTTAAAAATATGATCAAATCTCAAAATACAAAAAGCCCCAAGATAGCAATCACCTTTAAGTGCACTTCTTGGGGCTAATTAGTTATTAGTCAATAAACTCAAATAATTCTTCAACTGTAACTCCAAAGACTTTTGCAATATCCATAGCCAACTTTAGCGAGGGATTGTATTTACCATTTTCAAGATGTACTATAGTTTCCCTCCTTGCACCAACAAGTTCAGCTAACTCAGCCTGCTTATAGTTAGCTTTTTCACGGTATTCTTTCAGTCTAGTTATAAGTGCCATATCATATCCCTTTCGTATCCATAATTAAAAATAGAATTGTGCGCAAAATTGAAGTAATCAAAATTGAAATTACTATAGCCCAGCCCATAATTGATGGCGAAATTACATTGACATGGCCTAATATTCCCCTGCATAAGCTATAATAAGCATTACAACTATTAATAGTTTGAAAACATATAGCATCACATCTTCTAATATTAATTTCTGCAAGTTCATCTATGCCTTCTTTAGTATACTTGCTAATTCTTATACTGTGTATAAACAGTATAAAAAACAAGTGTCCCTCCTGCCACACATTGTATTACAGGATAGTAAGAATTCCAGTCTTCTCTTGACAACATCCAGTAGTAACCCACAGCTAGGATCGCAAAAGATAATCTTAGTTGCAATAATTTCCTTTTACCGATACTTTTTTTAATCATAACTAAATCCTCCTTTATTCTATGTGATATATTTCTCACTTGTGTTATAAATATATCACTTTATGCATGAATGTCAAGATATAAGTTATAAATATTTCACTTTACATTTATACCTATATAATCCCCATTCAATTATATTTCACATTTTTTTCCTTGTAAAAATGTATAGCTTACCATTTTTTTCGTTGTAATTTTTGTATTGATGTAATATACTCTAGATATAATTAGTTTTAAAACTCTGTTTTGATCTTATATGGAGGTAGGATATGTACAGAAAATTAATAGAAGAACTTTATAAATGGAAAGATAAAAAGAATCGTAAAGCCCCTTTATTATCGAAGGTGCAAGGCAGGTTGGAAAAAAACTTGGCTTATGAAAGAATTTGGAGATAAGGCTTATTCAGACTATATCTATATAAATTTTGACTCTAATTCTGTAATGGCAGATTTATTTTCCACTGATTTGAACATCGAACGAATTATAATGGGGATTGAGATTTATGCAGGAAAAAAAGTCAATTCTGCTACTACTTTGCTTATATTTGATGAAATACAGGAGGTACCAAAAGCACTCGCCTCGTTAAAATACTTTTGTGAAAATGCCCCTGAATACCACATTATATGCGCAGGTTCTCTACTTGGTATTGCACTCCACAGCGGAACTTCATTCCCGGTTGGCAAGGTGGATTTTTTGAATCTTTATCCACTTACCTTCAAAGAATTTTTGATAGCCGTTAAAGGCGAACATTTTGCTAAACTACTGGGAACCTCCGATTATACAATGATTACATCTTTTAAAGAAACTTATATTGAAGCACTTAAACAATATTACTTTGTAGGCGGAATGCCGGAAGCTGTTCAAAATTTTATAGAAGAAAAAGACTTTAATGAAGTAAGAAATATCCAAAAAAGAATTCTGTCTGCTTATGAACAGGATTTTTCAAAAGCATGCGCCAAATGATATAGTGCCTAAGATAAGGATGATTTGGAACAGCATCCCCTCGCAGCTTGCAAAGGAAAACAAAAAATTTATCTATGGGCTTGTGCGCGAAGGCGGAAGAGCCAAAGACTTTGAGACTGCAATTATGTGGCTTAGCGATTGTGGGTTAATACACAAGATAAGCAGGGTAAAATCCGTCGGAATACCGCTAAAGGCCTATGAAGATTTAAAAGCTTTTAAGCTATTCCTTGTGGACATCGGCCTTCTTGGCTATATAACAGGCCTGTCCAGCCAGACTATACTTTACAAAAATGAATTATTTACGGAGTTTAAGGGAGCAATTACGGAGCAATATGTCTGCCAGCAATTAAAATCAGTTTCTGACTTAGGACTTTATTATTACACCAACGACAGAGGTGCCTGTGAGGTTGATTTTATTATCGATACAGGAGAAGATGTTATGCCGATAGAGGTAAAAGCAGAGATAAATCTGAAAGCTAAAAGTCTTAAAACTTATCGTGAAAAATTTAACCCTAAGCTCTCCATCCGTATGTCAATGGCTGACTATAAAGCTGAAGATGGCCTTATCAATCTTCCTCTTTATATGGCAGAAGAAATTTTTCATATGAGCAAACTCCCATATTATCTTAATTTTTAATATAATTTTTAAATTATATACCATATTTTTTTGACATAGTAAATGATAAAAATTTAACTATTATAATAATCAAAACATACCATTAGAACAAGGAGGAAAACTATGGAAGGTATCAAAAAAATTTGCCTGACAATCTTATCGTTTGTTGTAGTAATTACAGTATTTACAGCTTGTGGAAACAGTAAGGATAAAGAAAAAGCACAAGATTCGATGAGCAAAGATTTAATTAAAAGCAATGTATCATATGAAAAAGCAGGAAATGAGGATAATAACTTAAATTCTACGGTAGATGCTGATGTAGCAAGTACGGATAGTTCAAATGTTGAAAAATCATCTAAAAATAAAAGTGAAGTAAAAAAGATTCGAATGGTCATGGTGGATGACAGAACATATGTGGATATGGGATATGTTCTGAGTGCTTTAAAATGTGGTACAGCAGATGGAGAAATTCGTACAAGCAATGATGAGGCTCCTGAAAAAAATGATGAATCTAATTTTGGTACAGGATATAGATATCAGAAAGCAGATATTAAATATTTATATGTGAAGATAGATAATAAATGGCAGGTTTTTCAGGATATAGCAATAAGTTCTTGGGTAATACCTGAAGGCGTAGCACATTTTGAGGCGGAAATAATAGAAGGAGATAAAGAAAGAATATTAGTTAAAATTACAGATTTACCAAAGGAGTTTAGCTATATTTTTGGAAATAAAAAGACAGAGGAAATAAACCCTGTACAGATAAAGCTTAAAGAGGCAGGTATATTAAGCGGTATCAAACCGGTAAAAAATAGTGAATTACAGGGTAAAAAAATAAAGGTATGGTTTAACGGCGAGATAATTGGGGATAAGCCTGAAATGTCAAATCCCATAGAGCTGAGAGAAGTATATGAAGTATCGACTTTAGAATAAAGATAAAGCGATACTGTTTCTCTTACTATTTTCTCCTTAACCAACACTGCCTATCGGAGAATAAAAAACAAGAAATTGTCTATTGCATAAAAATCCCCAAGACCTATGTTATTATCCAACAAAAGTCTTGGGGGATTTCATTTCTTAATCATCAAACTCACTTACAATAGCAGATACTGTCTGCTTTGCATCACCGTAAATCATAACAGTGTTCTCATTGGTAAAGAGTGGGTTCTCTATACCTGAGAAGCCTGTTCCCTTGCCACGCTTAAGCACGAAGACTGTTCTAGCCTGATGTGCATTGATGATAGGCATACCATAGATTGGGCTTCCGGATCGTCAAGGGCTGCAGGGTTAACTACGTCATTGGCACCTATAACTATGGCTACATCCGTCATAGGCATCTGTGGGTTCATTTCATCCGCTGTCTTAAGCTTCTCATAAGGGATGTCAGCCTCTGCAAGAAGTACGTTCATATGACCCGGCATTCTTCCTGCGACAGGGTGGATGGCGAAGTTTACTTCCGCACCGTTATTCTCAAGCTTTTCTGTAAGTTCCTTAACTGCATGCTGAGCCTGCGCAACCGCCATACCGTAACCAGGGATAAAAACTACATTCTTAGCTGCTTCAAGTATCATATAAGCATCTTCTGTAGAAATAGCCTTTGCTTCTCTACCGTCTCCACTTGCACCTTTACTTGCTCCACCGCCAAAGCTGCCAAAGAGAAGGCTGTAGAAGCTTCTATTCATTGCCTTACACATGATAAGGGTAAGGATGAGTCCTGATGTACCTACAAGACAACCGGATACTACAAGTACTGTATTATTTATTGCAAAACCTGCAAATGCTGCTGCAAGTCCTGACAGAGCATTCAGGAAAGAGATAATAACAGGCATATCTCCACCACCGATGCATACTACAAGGGTAATACCTGCAATAAGGTAAGCAGCAGTAACTAAAACTATGCCATAAAAGCCAAGTTCCACACCACAGAAAGCATACATAATTATGCCTGCTATACCAGCAATTACCAAGGCTCCGTTTAATAAATTCTTAGCCGGTATAACTACCTGCTTCTTAAATAACTTACCTGAAAGCTTGCCCCAGGCAACAACTGAACCTGTAAATGCAACCGCACCGATTGCTATTGTAAGTCCGAGAGTAATGTCAGTAAATGCATCAGTCTTAGTGGCATCTGTAGACATATACTGAGCTATAGCTACAAGAAGAGATGAAAGACCACCAAAGCCGTTAAAAAGAGCTACAAGCTCAGGCATGCCTGTCATTTCAACCTTCTTTGACCAAACCGCTCCAATCACTCCACCTACAAGTATCGCTAATATTATATAAAAATATCCGTTCTTTAGAATGTCGTTATTCCAAGAACCAAGTACATCTTTTTCACACATTACGGTAATGGTTGCAATAAGCATACCAACCGCTGATAAAAAGTTTCCTTTTCTCGCTGTTTCTGCCTTACCTAGAAGCTTGATACCTCTGATAAAGAAGATGCAGGCTATCATATATGAAACCATTATTATGCTGTTCATTTAATCCTCCTTATTCTGCCTCATTATTTCTTTTTCTTAAACATACCAAGCATTCTGTCTGTTACCATGTAACCGCCGATAACATTGATTGTAGCAAATACAATGGCAAGAAAACCAAGTGCAGTACCTACAGGTCCTTCTATATTGAGGGCTGTAACTGTAATAGCACCAACTATTGTAATACCTGAAATTGCGTTAGTTCCTGACATAAGCGGTGTATGAAGCTGTGAAGGCACCTTCGCAATAAGCTCAACACCGAGGAAACCTGCAATTACAAATACGAATATAAGCATTATCATAATCTGTATTTCCTTTCTTTATACAAATCTCTCGTGAATTATTTCCCATTCTGAGTAAGTAGACAGCCCTTCATTATCTCGTCTTCAAGATTAACTACAAGCTCATTCTTCTCCTTGTCGTGGAAATGAGTTAAAAATGCGCTGATATTACCTGAAAGCATAAGGGAAGCATCAAAAGCCACCTGTCTCTCAAGGTAATCGCCCGACATAATGGTAACTCCGTTTTCAGTCACCACATTCTCAAAAAGCTTAGAGCCTTCCACATTACCACCTGTTGAAACAGCCATGTCTACTACGATGGAACCGGGCTGCATACGGTCAAGCACATCCTTCTTTATAAGTACAGGCGCCTTTCTGCCAAATACCTTAGCTGTAGTAATAACTACATTCGCCTTCTCGCACACCTTCGCCTGTGCTTCCTGCTGCTTTGCTATCTGCTCAGGTGTAAGCTCCTTTGCATATCCCTGCTCAGTCTGTCCCATTTCACCGAGGTCAATCTTTACAAAGTTAGCACCAAGACTCCTTACCTGCTCCTCAACCACAGGCCTTGTATCAAAGGCATCTACCCTTGCACCAAGACGCTTAGCCGTAGCTATGGCCTGAAGTCCTGCAACTCCAACACCTATGATAAATACCTTGGCAGGAGAAATAGTTCCCGCAGGCGTCATCATCATAGGGAAGATCTTAGGAAGCTTAGCTGCGGCATTAAGTACCGCCACATAGCCTGCAAGAGAAGCCTGAGAGGACTGTACATCCATCTTCTGCGCAAGTGTGGTTCTTGGTATCATTTCAAGCGAAACCGCCTGTATACCCTCACTTGCAAATTTATTTAACAGCTCTTTTTCATTAAACGGATCAAGGTAGCTTAAATGTAAGGTATCCTTCTTTAAGCCCTCCGTACTTTCAGTTTTAAGATACGCACAACAATCTCGCTGTCAGCATATCCCGACTCATTGCTTGATACAATCTCTGCTCCCGCTTCCTTGTATGCCTCGTCCGTAAAACCTGATTTAAGTCCTGCTCCGCTTACAACCTTGAATGAAAATCCCATTCCTATAAGCTTTTTAATATCAGCAGGTACCATAGCTACTCTGGTTTCCAGAGCATCAGATTCTTTACAAATCAATACCTTCTTCATGTATATTGTCCTTTCTTAAAAGTATTAGTTTTCCTGTTGTCAGTATACAGCAATGTTATATGCATTTCAATCAAAAAAATCTTGGCTATAGAAGTGATAAAAAATTTATATATCAGGTTTTTATATTTAACCGCCATTAACACATATATAAATGAGGGATTATTTGTATAAATAACACATATAAGGATGCAATCTAAGTTTACCTACTATTATTATTGATAAAAATAAGGATTAGCAAACTCTAACTTTTTTTCATATTAAGTCTTTCCTATTGCAAAATTTTATATCTGTTACAATCCTAAGCTAATAAGTTTAGCATTTATGCTAGATTGTGAAGAATTTAGCAATATAATTAATCTTTTATTTTACAGTCTTTTTGTTGTATAATTAAGCTAATGATATGTGAGCAAACATCCATTTTAAGAAATATGTGGATTGCGAACAATTTCCTAGAAATAATATAAACCATCAGGGGGATAAACACATGTTTATAAAATTTAACTGTTTTGCAGAAGGAAATACCGAATCAACCGAAATCTGTCTCTTTCAGGGAATAAGATTTAACAAGATAGGCTTTGCTGTTCTCTCAACAGAGCATATAAGGCATGATTATCTCTTGCCTATGGATAGGTCTACCTATGATAACTTCCTTAAAATGCTTGAAAAATCAATAGCGGCGTCTACCAACATTGTTGAAGTTACAGGGGGAAATGTATACAGAGTTGTTAAGGGAAGTTTCTTGAATGTAAAAGAGGCTAAGACAGCTAATTTCGGCATCAAGATATTGGATGAAAAATAATTATGAGATTTGAACTCGAAAGCGGTAATCTCATTCTAAGGGCACTTGGCGAAGATTATGCTCCTAATGTATGTGATTTTTATAAGAGGAATTACGATTATCTATCCAAATGGGAGCCAAATCTAAACGATAAATTCCTTTCCTTAGAGGCAATGGAAATGTTTATGAAGGCTGATATGAAGAATATGCTCCTTGGAAGCAGTGTAAGATACTGGTTTTCTTTTAAGGACTCTCCTGAGAGGATAATTGGTGGCGTTAATTTTCAGGATATAAAAAGAGGTGCTTTCAAATCCTGCCAAATAGGCTATAAGATAGATGAGGATTTTTCAGGACGCGGGCTAACCAAAGAAGCTGTACACTGCGCTATCTCCTCTATGTTCACAGATGAAAAGCTGCACAGGGTAGAGGCTCTTATTGCAGTAGACAATCTTCCCTCAGTAAGACTTTCCGAAAGTCTTGGCTTTACAAGGGAGGGAGTTAGCAGGGAATTTGCCCTGATAAACGGAGACTGGAAGGACTGTTTTCAGTATTCCTTATTAGAGGGAGAATTAAAGGGACTGTGACAACAGTCCCTTTCGGATTGTTTTGTCAAGGACATAAATAAAAATTTTTTGATAAATTTATATCTTTTCTGTGTCTCTCTTGATTAACTTTAGTATTTTATCTTTGTATGTTTCGCCTGTTCCTTGCTTGAAATGTAGGTTTACAGTGTATTTTGTCTTTCCAATATCCATAATTAACTGTTTATTAGGTGGTGCTTTTTATTTCTCTTTTTTCTTCCATAAGTTCTTGTATGAAGTCTATTATTAGTTTTTTTATTTTCTTCAAAGGATAATTCTTTTTGGTAGGGCGATGATAAAATTTCTTGCAAATTGTGCGTTATTTGCTTTTTTTCATTTAACTCTACTGAGTTCCATAGATAACTTCTATCTTGAAATTCTTTTTAGCATGTTCTCAGGTAAAAATATTTCTGAATGGAGTAGTCCTTTTTTGTTGTGGTAGTCGTGGATTTCTCCGTCCCACCCAATTGTTAATTTTTCACAGGATATATATACTGCACTTACTACTGCTGATTTACTTTTTTTCCTCTGCTTATCATTGATATGTAAAAAGTGAAATGTTTCTACCATCTGTCTCCTCTCCTTTCTCTTTTTGGGCAAAGAAAAAAACAGTAAACCTCTTTCAGTTTACTGTTTTTTTCTTTTTTTATTTGATTTTCTCAAATTTTAAAATTTTTTTATTACTTCTTCAAATGATTGCGAATCACCTATAACATAAGTTCCACTTTTTAATTTATAATTATTTTTCCTTCATATAGGCACTCAATTTTTTTCTTCTTTTTTTCGTTAGTTATATAAAATTCGCTCTCTTCATTTACAGGTTCTTCATAATCTCTATAAGTAACAATTATGTTTTTCCCCAACCTCTATTGTTCTTTTTATTTACAACGGATAGTCCCTCATCTTCTAATCTTTGTAAATATTTGTCAAAGCTATTTCTCTCAAGGGTTAATATGCAAGCAAATCCTAATAGAAGAAAAAAATCAAAAAAACACCAATTATTTTTAGTTTCCATTTAATTGCTCTCCAGCAGCTCCCGGGTAATATCCATAAAAAAACTATCTACTTTTTCTTTTCCTCTCTACTTAATCTATCATATACATAGCTAGGTATTTGCCACTTTGTACGAGCAATTTTTGTTGACAACCCACCTGCCGCAAAGCTCTCACCGCAAAAGTTGTGCAATTATAATTAACTATATGGTATTTGCTATTTTTTTATTTTTTTCTCGACATACATTTTACCTCCTACTTTGATGTCAATAGCCTTTTACAAAAAGGTAAGAAACTATCGCATTTATACTTTTTTTATCTATATTTGTATACTTATTTTAAATAAAAATTAAATGTATTTCCGTTCTTATACCTTTGAGGATTTAAACTTTTCATAACTTTTTGCCTCCTTTCTACATATTTCAAACAAGATGTAATTCATTAAAATTGTTACATTGTGAGCACTCATACCTTCCAGTATTATCTAAATCGAATACCTTATATATACAAACACCCAAAGCGTTAGCTATATTCACTGCTGTCATTAAAGTTGGGACTGTCTTTTTCGGTTTCTATTAGATTTATACTTGTCCTTGATACTCCTATCTTTTTGCCTAACCTATATTGAGACAACCCTAATGGTTTTCTATACTGCTCTATTCTATTTTTTTCAATTCTATGCCTTCTTTCTTTTGGTTAACCGTATTTTACCATTTAAAATTATTTTTTTGTCAATGATTTTTGATAACATTATTCATTTTTTTATTTTTTTCTTAGCTAATTTTTTTCTTTCTAAATTTTTTTCTAGTTTTGAACAATAAAAAACAGTAAACCATTTTTTTCTGATTTACTGTTCCCAAGATTTTATAGCCTTTATTTATCTCTTTGTTACTTACTACTTGTCATTTAACCCTATATTACCTATGAAGTTGAAGTACACATCCACTTGCTGATTTCTGTCTTTTTTTCTTTTTCTTCCTCCTGTTGCTTCATATACTACAACTTTTTCTATACACTCATTTATCGTCGGTACCGTTAGTTCTTCAAAGTCTGTATATTTTTTTCTATCATCTTCAGGAATTTATCTGTATCTATTTTTTTCTTTGATGATAGTTTTTTTCTAATTTTTCTTTATCTCCTTGATACTTTTCTTCCTTTTTTCATCAGATAACTTATTCATCACTTTTAGAAATTCTTGGTTTTCTTCTTTTGCAAAATCAGTTATTTCTTTGATTGATTTTAGGAGAATTTCATTCACGGTTTGTAATTGGATGTAATGCATACTACAAGAGCCTTTAGTATTTGTATAATCTAAATTACAGCTTAAACTGTACTTCTATCTCTTCTTTTAACTTCTTCTGCCCCCTTGAAGCAACTTTTTTTGTAATATGAAGCGAATACACCTCATCCTTTGCATAAGGCTCAAGAGGCTCTATCTGAACTTCATTTTTGGATGAATCATAGCTTATATTTACCTTGAGCATACCTGAAGCAGAGGTCACATACATATTGTTGCTGTTTACTGTCCTTGGATCAAGAGGTGTGTTGAATCTCACTCTCCACACAAAGTTACCTGTCTTAAACTTAAGTGACTGCCTCACCGCCTGGTCAAGCCCTGATGTAGACTCAATATCAAGATAATTTGCCATAAACCCTATCCTCCAATTCATAAAGTTTGACCGCATTCTTAAATGTTGCTTCTACGACTTCATCCATTGAAACTCCCAATATATCAGCTATTTCAGCTACTACATATTTTATGTTTCCTGAATTATTCCTTTCTCCTCTAAAAGGTACGGGAGAGAGGTAAGGAGAGTCCGTTTCAAGCACTATGCCTGCCAAACCGATTTTTTTAACTGTTTCCTTAGTTTTCTTGGCATTCTTAAATGTAACTACTCCACCTATTCCTATGTAAAACCCAAGCTTTACAAACCTCTCGGCCATCTCAGCCGAATAAGAATAACAGTGGATAACTCCTTTATTATAACCGAAATCCTTTAGCAGATTGTAAGTGTCCTCAGCCGCATCCCTGCTATGAATCACAACAGGCTTGTTTAACTCTTTTGCAAGTTCAAGCTGCCTCATAAACCAGTGCTTCTGCCTCTTTCTTACTTCTTCGTTTTTCTGCTCTGCTTCTCTTTCAAAGTAGTCAAGACCGATTTCACCTATCGCTACCACCTTTTTACTTGCCGCAATCTCCCTAAGCCTCTTAAGAGCCTCTTCGTCAGAGAGGTCTTTTAAGCTGTCTACATCATCAGGATGTACTCCAACTGCTGCAAAAACTCTCTCAAATTCCTCAGCAAGCTTAACTGAGTTTTCACTTGTCTTAAGGTCAGCTCCAATATTGGTTATGTATGAGATGTCAGACGAGAGCAGGCTTTCTATCAGCTCTTTTCTATCCTCATTAAACTGGTCATCATCATAGTGGGCGTGAGTTTCAAATATTTTATATTCCAATTCGGTCTCCAATTTCTATTATCAGTCGTAGTTTTTACATGGACATTCGCCCAAAGCAGGCTTAAATCCGCTGCCCATAGCATTTACATAGTCTTCATAGCCAAATTTGACATAGTTTAAGTTGGTATAACCTTTATCTCTAAGAAGATTAAATGCCTGACCGGATCTGTTTCCATGATAACACATAAGAAATACCCTACTATCTTTATCGGCTCTTTTAGTTAAATAATCAAGCATTTTTACGCCATTATCTGTAAAGGGCATATTTATAGCATTTTCTATATGACCTGCCTCATAGTCAGCCTCATCTCTAAGGTCAATTAATATGGCTTTCTCATCTTTAATTCCTGTATTAAGCTCATCCGCACCAAGTACAATATTGTAAAAGGCTTAGCCTCAGATACAAGCTTCATAGTAAAAATCAAAGACGACATCAGTAGAATGGTAAGTATAACTATAATTATAACAGGCTTTTTGGTCTTACTCATTAGAATCTCTCTTTCAATCCTTTTTAATTCTCTCCTATTTGTATGCTTTACCACTATCTGGCATATCACTGGTATCATCATACTCTACTCAATCAGGAAAGGATGTCGCTAAGGCAGGCAAATTCTTTAAGTGTAAGAGTCTCACCTCTGATTAAAGGATTTTGCTTCATACCTAAAGTTTCCTGCATCTTAAGTATGGCCTCTGTAACCTCATCCTTTGTAAAGTCAAGCTCCGCTGAGTTGGTAAGCCCATTTTGCAGGGTTTTTCTTCTCTGTGCAAAGGAGGCTTTAATTAACTTAAACATCAACTCCTCATTCTTAACCCTAACAGGAGGCTCCTTATGACATTTAAGATTGACTACTGCACTTCCCACATTGGGGCGGGGCATGAAACAGTTTTGCGGTACGAAGGCTGCTATATAAGGGACAGAATAATACTGAACTGCAAGGGAAAGTGCACCATAGTCCTTGTTCCCAGGCACCGCCTGCATCCTTCTTGCCACCTCTTCCTGCATCATAAGAGTCATATCAGTAACGGGAACCCTCTTTTCAAGCAAGGTCATAATTATCGGCGTTGTGATGTAGTAAGGAAGATTTGATACAACCTTTATAGGCTTTCCTCCGTTTTTCTCCTCTACCAGAGCCGCTATGTCTACCTTCAGGATATCCTCATTTATAACCTCTACATTGTCATAGGCTGATAGAGTATCCTTAAGTATCTTAATCAGTTTCCTGTCTATCTCTACCGCTATTACCTTTCTTGCAGCCTCACATAGATACTGGGTTACAGTACCTATGCCGGGGCCGATTTCAAGTACAAGGTCATCCTTTCCTATGTCTGCCGCATCCACTATCTTTTCAAGCACATGGGTGTCTATAAGAAAGTTCTGACCGAATTTTTTCTGAAAGGTAAAATCATACTTTTTAAGTATTGCTATTGTATTTTGTGGCTGTCCTAAATCTGCCATTAAATCTCCTCTTTAGCGAATCTCTGCTCCGCTTGGCATAGAATTTTCAGGTGTCATAAGCGAAAGATTGCCCTCTGCATCCTCTGCACAAAGAAGCATTCCCTGTGACATAACTCCAGCAAGTTTAGCAGGTTTAAGATTGGTAAGTACCATTACCTTCTTGCCAACCATGTCCTTAGCCTCATAGTTCTTTCTAATTCCTGAAACTATCTGTAAGGTCTTGCTTCCTACCTTTACCTGTGAACAAAGTAACTTCTTTGACTTTGGTACTTCTTCACATTTAATAATCTCTCCAACCTGGAACTGGCACTTCATAAAGTCATCAAACTCTATCTCAGGCTTAGCTTCTAGTTCGATAGCCTCAGCACTTTCAGCCTTTGCCTCCCTGCCGTAAAGCTTATCAAGAGACTCCTTTGCCTCAGCCTCGTTTATCTTGCCTGCCTTAAGCAGGTTGTTAATTGCTGTCTCACTGCTCTTTACAAACTCTTCCCTCTGTCTTGCAACTATCTTCTCGGTCTCAGCAAGAACCTCTTTTACATCCTTTCTTGCAAGAGCATCTCAGGATTTTCTTCTACCCTGGTGCCATTCTTAAGGAGACCAAACATATCAAGGTCACCAAACTCACGAAGCTCAGAGTTAAATGCCTTAGCTATTTTCTCTGAAGTCTCAGGCATAAATGAATATAAAAGTGAAGCTCCTATCATTATACTCTCAGAAAGGTTGTAAAGCACCTCTTTAAGACGAGGAAGCTTATCCTCCTCCTTAGCAAGGAGCCAAGGCTCAGTCTCATCTATATACTTATTGCAGCGCTTAAATAAGGTAAATATCTCAGAAATCGCATCAGCAGCACGAAGTTCTTTCATCTTGTCAACTACTTTGTGGATGCAGTTTACGGCAATTTCCTTAAGCTCAGCATCAACAGCCTCTACTACTCCTGTAGACTCAAGCTCTCCATTAAAATACTTATTGCTCATTGCTATTGTTCTGCTTACCAGATTGCCAAGTGTATTAGCAAGGTCAGAGTTGTAGCGCTCAGCCATGAGCTCCCAAGTGATTACTCCGTCATTTTCATAAGGCATTTCGTGAAGTACAAAGTAGCGTACTGCATCTACTCCAAAGAGGTCTGCCATGTCATCAGCATAGATAACATTTCCCTTAGACTTACTCATCTTCTCCCCACCCTGTAAAAGCCAAGGATGTCCGAATACCTGCTTAGGAAGAGGCTCATCAAGTGCCATAAGGAAGATAGGCCAGTATATGGTATGGAAACGGATAATGTCCTTACCTATAAGATGTAAGTCCGCAGGCCAGTATTTCTTATAAAGGTCTCCATGGTTTCCATCTGCATCATATCCAAGACCTGTGGTATAGTTAGAAAGGGCATCAAGCCATACATAGACTACATGCTTAGGATCGAAGTCCACAGGTATTCCCCAGGTAAATGAGGTTCTTGATACACAGAGGTCCTGAAGTCCCGGTATAAGGAAGTTGTTCATCATCTCATTTTTCCTTGAGACAGGCCTGATAAAGTCAGGATTGTTGTTGATATGTTCAATAAGCCTGTCAGCATACTTGCTCATCTTAAAGAAGTAGGCCTCTTCCTCTGCAGGATGTACCTCTCCATGGCACTCAGGACATTTCCCATCCACAAGCTGTGCATTTGTATAAAAGGCTTCACACTCAGTGCAGTACATTCCCTTATAAGAACCCTTGTAGATATCACCTTTATCATAAAGCTTCTTAAATATCTTCTGTACCTGCTTCTCGTGGTCAGGATCTGTAGTACGGATGAAGCGGTCGTAAGAGGTGTTGCAAAGGTCCCAAAGGCGTTTAACCTCTGCTGCCACGCTGTCTACAAATTCTTTAGGTGTCTGTCCTGCTTCTATTGCCCTTGTCTCTATCTTCTGGCCATGCTCATCTGTTCCTGTCTGAAACCTTACATCATAGCCCTCTTTACGCTTGAATCTGGCTATTGCATCTGCAAGAATAATCTCGTAGGTATTGCCAATATGTGGCTTTCCTGAAGTATAAGCTATTGCTGTTGTAATATAATATGGTTTTTTCTCTGACATTTTTTTCTCCTGTCTTTTTATAGGTTTGCCTTTTAAGTCTACTTTCCTAACTGCATTTTGTCAACTGTATCAATTCTTCCTTTTCTTTAATATCCAACCACTGAAAGTGATGATATAAGCAAGTAATATAACTCCAAACGTACCTCCTACCAAAGCCGTGGCCTTCATGCTCCTTTTATGCTCGGTTTCCCTGGTTATCACCGCTCTGACATTACTTTTATTGCCAGCCGCATCAATAGCCTGAAGCTTGATATCATTTTCACCCACAGCGAGTCTTTGAGTGAAGCTAAAACTTCCCTTCTTTACATCTTTTCTCTGTCCATTCATAATGAGGGTGGCAGCTTCAGAGCACTCGCCTGTGACCTCTATCCTGCTGTCTGAGGTTACAGCCCCGTCTATGACCTTATCGAGCACCACCTTTGGTTTAACGGTGTCGATTATCATCTCTTTGGCATAGTTCTTTATATTGCCATTCTCATCGGTTACACTTACAACTATCTCCACATCTCCGTCAGATACCGGCACGGTATAGGTTCCACTGGCCTCTGAATCCCTTGCTTCGGACTTTCCATTCACACTTATGTTCACCTTACAGTTACCTGTAAAAAGCACGTCTATCGACATTTCCTCTTCATTTGATATCTCTTCTACCGGAAATCTCACCATGGCATTGGGCTTTTTCCTGTCAGGCAGGTCATAAAGCTTAAAGTCTCCGTTATTGCCGTTAATATTTGTATTCGCCACATAGTAAGATACATTTTCTATACCTTCAGGTATGTCCGCAACAAAGGGATTTTCTTTGGTATAATTCTTTGAAATCTCCTCTAAGGTATCGCTATTATAAAAACCGACCAGATAGTTTTTATCGTCTTCTCCATCCCAGCTAATCTCGGCCTTGTCATCCACATACCTGCCAGTTATTCCTTCAACCAAGGGTTGCTTTCCACTGTCTTTCATAAATTCTATACCTGCTAAATACCTGTCTCCTGATACATATACTGGGATTTCAAGTATTTTCTCTGCAGTTTTCTTTCCCTTTTCAGAAACTAATTTAAAATAATAATATCCCGAGCTTTGCACTCTCACATTTATCTTCTCTTCACCGCTTGCTGAGGTACTTTTAAGTCTTCTTTTTGCCCAGTCTCTACCTGATTTTGCCGTTGAATAATATACTGTATTGGCAAGCTTCTCTTTTTTGTCCACCCCTGTAACAGAGAAGCTAACAGTCACTATGGCGCCACTTGTCACACCTTCCTGTTCACTATCCTGCTCCACAAAAAAAGAGTTCACTTTAAAAGCCTTCCCCGTCTTCTGGGAAGCCTCCAAGCGAACTCCTTTATAAGGTAAAAGTGTAAATGTAAAACACAAAGTAAAGAAAATAAATAATATAATCTTTCTTTTATTCATAGTTTTTATCAAACCACAAATCAGGCGCGAAAACCTCTGCTTTCCATCGCAGGTGCCACCAGAGTTTCATCTAAGTCCAGCCCTCTTCCATAGGTGATGCCTGCATATACTCTCTGGGTATTCTCCATAACAGGCTTAGACTCATCTGTCTTTGCCACTTCTCTGAAGCTGTCACCAAGTTTTCTTAGAACCTTTTCTGCGGCTTCTATCTCCTCTTTCTTTCCACTCACCAGTGCAAAGTTAAGGCATCTGCTTACATAAATATATAGGCTTGCAAGATTCTTACTGACCTCATAATTCATGTCAAGGCTTACAAGCAATTCCTTCACAAAGGAAATTGCCTGTTTAATCTCATTTCTATATGTTTCCCTGTCACCTTCTGCAAGTGCCTTTTTTTGCCAAAGCGAGATTTTCTTCTATTATATCATATATTATAACAATAATCTCGCTTTTATTTGCAGAAGTTATTCTTCTTGTAAATATTTTTACAGACTCAGCTTTCAACTAAGCTACCTCCAAATTAACTCTGTAACAATGTAAGTATGGTATTAGGACGCTCATTAGCCTGAGCAAGTACGCTGGTTCCCGCCTGTGAAAGCACCTTCTGCTGTGTGAATTCGGTCATTTCCTCAGCCATGTCGGTATCCACTATTCTTGAGAATGCACTAGTCATATCTTCTGTAGTTTCATCAAGACTTAGTATGGTATGCTCAAGTCTGTTCTGGTATGCACCTAGCTTTGCACGCTCAGCTGATACCATTGTGATAGCCTTATCCACCATCTCTATGGCATTTTCAGCTTCCTTGCTTGATCTTAAATTGATTTTGCTAAGTCCCAAAGTCTCTGTATCTATTCTGTCTATGCTTACATCAAAGCTCTCGCCTGTATTAGCTCCTACCTGGAGAGTCATATAGCCCGCATCAAATACTGTAAGCTCAACCTCTCCACCCTTGTCATTCTCCGTGGTGTAGTCGTTTACCTTAAGCTCAAGCTCAAAGCCGTCTCTGTCCTTGATTACAACCTTGTCTCCATCCACATTTACAGTAGCTGTTTTCTCAAATCCTTCATCAAGTGTAACCTTAGCATCCTTACCTCTTGGTGCAGGGATCTACCTTCCTTGGCAGTCCAAGTGCAGCAGATAGCTTATCAGCATTATCCTCTGCAGATACCGTATTGCCGTCTTCATCCTTTGTGGCAGTTCCTTCTATCCTGATATCTATCTTAGCCTTGCTTCCATACTCCTTGGTTACAAAGAGTAATTCTATCCCTTCATCAAGTGCTTCTGCGGTATAACCGCCATATACCTCTTCACCGTTTGCATCAGGGCCTCCACCATTGCCTGCAAGACTTATGCCTGCTCTTTCAGCTCCTGTTCTTAGCTTATTTAATACAGTTTCTGCCGAATCGCCCGGTTTGATGTCTACTACTTCGCCGTTAATAATAACTCTTCCCTGTACCTTAGAGTTCTCACCAAAGTCTGCACCATTTACTGAACCGCCTGTATACACTGCCTTTTTAGGATCTTCCTCAACTGTCAGCTTATATTTCCCATCAGGTACTATTTCAGTAGAACGAATTACCTCAACTCCCGTGTTTTTTGTAACTGAGCGTCTTCCAACCTCTCCGTTAAGGAGGGTATTCTGGTTAAAATCCGTATCTGAGGATATCCTGTTTACCTCAGCAAGTAACTGATCCACTTCCTTCTGGATAGCATCTCTGTCATCACCTGAGAAGGTATCGTTGGCAGACTGAACTGCCAGTTCTTTAACACGAACGAGTATGGCACTTACTTCATTAAGTGCCCCCTCTGCTGTCTGAATAACCGAGATACCATCTGCCGCGTTCTGGGAAGCTCTCTCTAATGAATGAATCTGGGTACGCATTCTCTTTGATATAGAAAAGCCTGCCGCATCGTCTGCTGCGTGGTTTATCTTTTGGCCTGATGAAAGCCTCTGGGTGCTTTTATCAAGTCTTCTGTCAACTCTGCTAAGATTGGTATTTGCTCTAAGTGCTGAAATATTATTGTTTATTCTCATTTTAAAACCTCATTCTCTAGCCTCTGATACCAAGAACCTTAAGTAAATGTGTTGCTACCACCTTTGCAGTTCTATAAATATCAGCTGTTTTAACATTATCACTATATATATCGTCAGAATTTGTAATTTGTGAAGAGTAAGCGCCCAGATGATAAGAAATTTCACCAATTTCCATATCAAGGTCTGCAAGAGCGCTCTTAAGAACGTCTTCACCAGCCTTTAGGTTATCAAGGCTTTCCCTCGATTCAGTCTTAAAATACCCCATTACCCTTTCACTTACTATTCTAAACTCTGAAGTCACTGTCTCATTGTCGGTGGTTAAGATAATTCCTACCTTGCCTTTATCCACCTCAGCCTTACCCTTTCTTACTGTAAGAGAGAGGTCGCAAAGCTTATCCTCATCATAGATGAAAGGAATGTCATAGTCTTAGTCTCTTCTCTTTTTACTGATAGAGTAATTGTCTTCTTAACCGCCATCAGTCCTTTAAGGCTGTCGTACCTCATTTCAGACGATTCCATCATCTTGGTAACTTTTTTGCTGAGCGCATCAGTAATCTTCTTTTCATTTTCTGCGGCAAAACGGTCTCCATCAAACTCGTCTATGAACTTCTCGGCAAGGTCATTTACCTCCCTCTTCTCGTCTCGGGTCATTTCACGAACCACTCCAAGGAGGCTCTTTCTTCCCTTTGCTATATCTGACTGGGCAAGCACATTTGAAAATGTAAGCTCAGCTCCCTCATCTATTAGCTTTTCTACATCAGTAGACTGTATTTCTCTAGCTATTTCTGCTTCCTTCTCTTTGTAATACTCTTCACCTACTTCACTAAGGCTCTCCTTAAGCTCTCCTGCAAGAAGCTTTGCATAAGCCCTATCTATCTGATTGTCTATCTTGTCAGCTCCGCCAAGTAAGTTGGTAAGCTCACCAAAATTATCATCTACCTTCTCATTAAAGCCTCCAAGTTTTCTGGTTCTTACTGCTGATAGCATATTTCTAAGTGTGAGGCTCTGGTTGGTTAGGCTCACACTCCCTACTGCAGCATCATCACCCTTTTCAATCTGGTTAAGGAGACGGTATATACCTATGTAAGCCTCCCTTTCAGTCTCGCTTACTTCACCGCTTCTTTCGAGATTATACAGGTATCTGCTATACTTTTCATCACTTGGAATTACCTTCTCATTTATCTCCTTTGCAGCCTTAAGAAGCTCTTCCATATCCATATCAAGTGGATTTGTACCTGATTTTATAAGGCTTGCAACAGTAGCAGGCTTTAATTCCTTAAGAGCTGTTTCTGTGAGAATAGAAGCAGACTTCATCTTAGTCACAGACTCAACAGTCACCTCTGCCTTATTATAAGCTAAAAGCCTTACAGCCTTTCTGTTGGCGTCTGAAAGTTCCAAACCGTTATCCTTTAGAACCTCATCAATATTACCAAATGCCTTGCGGATATTGTCTCCAAGGTCTGACCTAATCTCTGTTGCGCCCTTCTCATAAGCGATACCGGCCTCGTGATATGAAGCAAGTGTAATCCTTGTCTCCTGCCTGAATGTCTCAGATACAGCACCTATCTTATAATCTGAGCTGTACTCCCTTGTAATTGCATAAGAGCGTATAGACACCACGCTTCTTAAAAGCTCTATCTGATTTGTGCTGTTTTCTATCTTACCTGCTCTTTCAGTAGTATTACCAAGAGGCTTAGCGCCGTCAAGTAAGCCCTTAAAATAGCTTTCCTCTTCTTTTCTAAGATTGTCAACAAGTCCCTTTAGGTCGGTCACATCTATTTTAATGCCTTTATTTAGCATATTTACTGCTGATTCCTCAGTAAGCTTAAGCCTTATTTCTTCAAGGCTTCTTCTCTTTGTAACCTCAGTAATGGTTATCTCTGTGGTACGTCTGAAATAATTAACCACATAGCCTGCCTGCCTGTTGTTTGCATTACCAACTATGACATCAGGAGTTGCCTTCCCCTCAGAAAGGCCATTTGCAATCTTAGACGCAAGGTTATTAAATCCCTTTTCGCTTCTGGCTTCTTTTTTAAGTTCACTTAGGCTTAGATACTTAGCTACACTGGCGGGAGTGATTTCCATTCCCTTGGTAAATAGCCATTTCGCTGCATCAAGGCTTTCACCATCTGCAGTTACTCCCTTACTCTCAAGTAAGTTTACTGCCTGGTCAGATACCTTGTCCCAAGTTTCTTCAATCTCCGCATTTACACTAACCTCGCTGTATGACTCCATATGCTCCATTTTGTAGATGTTTGCAATGGTCTCAGGCAAGTCCGCCTCCACCATACGGCTTATGGTAGGCTCATTTATATTGGATACCACCTCTTTTGCAAAGTTCACCGCAGAAGATAGCTTATCCATATTTTCCCTTGTCACTGCCATTCCTGAGTTTACAAGCTGCTTTGCTAAGGTAGAATCACCAATTGCCGAATAAGACATTTCCTTTATATCGTCCGCAGCCTCACTAAGTTTTTCTGCCTGCTTGGCAAGGTTTTCCCTGCGGATTTCCCTATTTTGAACTATATTTTCAATGCTCTTCTTTACCAAATCCGCATCTGAGTCCTTAGCGGATACCCCCTCATCCTCAAGCTCCTTAATCACATCAGGAGAAAGACTTTTGGCATTGTATTCAAGAGTTTCTACAGCTTTTTCAGCCTTTTCCTTAAACTTATTAAGCTCTCTGTCTTCTTCCTTAAAGCTTATTAACTGTATCTCCATAAGTTAGAGACTTAGTCCTTATATTCTTATTAGATGCCTCTCCAAGGCTTATCTTTTCATAAATAGGTTCTTGTACTTTAACATCTTTATCGATATCTTTAAGTCCCGTCTCAAGTACCTTTGTACTATCTTTTACACTGTTTATCTGCATAGACACCTCGTCATAATGTTAACCTATATTAGCCGCAACACCTGTGATATGCCACTTTGACGGCAGCTCCCGCCACTGCATATCTTAGTTGTTCCACAATACTTATAACATTTATGTCGGCAAAACCATGTGTTTTATTAAGTATAATAATAAAGTGGAATTATAGAAAATGATGTTTAAAAAAGAAAAAAGACAGCAACACAAGGCATATACATACGTAAAATGCGTGTATCGTTATCTTTTTTCTATCGAGTACCCCAGAATGACATCCCCAAATGTCCAATTCTATTCCGCTACGAAGCCAGTTCGTCTTCCTACTCTCTCCTGTCGACAAAAATATTCTAGCACCATTTGTGCATAATGTCAATAAAATATATTGAATTTGTATAATAAATTTGTATTTTGCACAATTAATCTGTTTCTTCATTACTCCTCTTCACCATAGAGTCTCTGTTAATACTTTCATTACTCATATCTTACACTAATCATTCTCGAACTCTAAACCAGGCTGATAATATTATAAATATTTATAACTATCATCACAGCCATAAGTCCTATAAAGAGCTTGTCTACGGTCTTATCTGCAATCTTCTTATTCACTATTCTTCCTACAGCTCCGCCAAGGATGCCGCCAGCCACCATAACAACCAGTACCTTTACCGGAAATTCCGGTACTGTATTGGTAATGATAGATGTAGCCAGGCTTGCTATCTGGGAGATGAAGATGATGTAAAGAGAGGTAATTACAGCCTCCTTTGTAGTCATGGAAAAGAGGTAAAACAAAACCACCAGATTGATAGGACCACCACCAATGCCAAGGAAGGATGACATGATGCCAAGGAGTAAGCCCACAAATATGAGGATAGGAAGACCTCTTAGCTTCTTAGTAGTTATCCTATCCTTAAATACAGTGTAAACCAGAGTAAATACAGTTACTATGAGAAGGCAGGCAGCCTGTACCACTCCCACCTTGTTTGGGTTGTCGCTAAGGCTTTTTATAAATGAAAACAGCCATTTGCCTACTATTCCTCCTATAGCGCCGCCCACGCCCACAGGTAAAACCATAGCTATATCAACCTCTTTTTTACCACTAAGCTTAGATTTAATCACAGAGTAAGTTGACATAGACAAAACCGTACAACCTGATAAAAAGCTTATCTGACTCACATCAAGGAATTGAAGCGCATCTAGGAGAGGCTTAATAATAACACCTCCGCCTATTCCACAGATTGCCCCAACTATTGATGCCAAAAAACAAACTACAAAAAATAAAATTTCCATCGCTATTTTCCCAATTATTCTACACTTGTGTTATAAAACTGCTGCCTCTTAAAAAGATGATAAATCCTCTTAAAATATGCCATAATCAGATTTTATACTTCAAACACCTGCATCATTAAAACAGATGACCTATCTTAAGCTCCTCAATAAGGCTTACCACTTCCTTGCTTCTGGCACAGCCAAACTTCCTAAGCAGGCTTTAATCTGTGTCTTTACTGTACTGTTTTCAACCTTTCTTATATCAGCAATCTCAGAGACCTTACACCCCTGAAGCAACAGCTTAACCAATTCCCTTTCTGCACCTGTAAGGTTTGATATACAGTGTATAAAAAACAGCAGGCTTCTCTCGCTTTTTTGAAGTCTCTCATATTCCTGCATGACTGTATCCCTAACCCTGCTTTGCATAATAGGGTTGCCCTCGTAGGCACTTCTAATATGGGTTAAAAGGACCTCATCTTCAAGTCCCTTTACCACATAGTCAACTGCCCCCGCACCCATGGCAGTTAGTATCATTTCCTTGGTTTCGTGCGCTGTAAGGAAGATAATCATCGAATCCGGATTGTCATCCCTAATAGCCTCAGCTGCAAGTATCCCTGCATTGGTCTGCTCCATTTCAATATCCATAAGCACAATATCATGGTCTGTATTTTCTGCAAGTTCAATGATTTCACTTCCACTTGCAGCAGTTCCCACCACTTCCATATCTTCCTGTTTATTTATTAGCTCTGTCAAATCTTCTCTCAAATATACGAAGTCATCCGCAATTAAAACTCTTATTTTTCTTTCCAATTCTTATTCCACCTGTCCATCTATCATAGGCACCAAGCACTTTTGATACCCATATCATTTATATCTTGGCAGCATTATATAGAAGCTGCTTCCTCTTCCTTCCGCACTTTCTATATTGATTTGTCCAAGATGACTTTTCACTATTTCCCTTACATAATAAAGCCCCATACCCCAGTTATGATTGGAATTCTTACTCGAGAAAAACGGGTCAAAAGCCTTTTTCTTTAGCTTCTTGTTCATTCCCTTACCATAGTCTTTTATCTCAATCACACTGTAGAGCCTTTCATTGTAACACTTAATCTCAATGTCCCTGGTTTTAGCTGTTCCCGCTTCAAGCATTGATTCATAGCCGTTTGCAATTATATTGCAGACAGCCTCTGATAAATGAGACTTGTCCGCCAGTATCTGCATTTCTCCACTAAATGTCTCATCCACCTTTACATCAGGATATTTTTCATGAAACCTGCTAACAGCTGCTTCCACTATTTCTTCCATGGAAACCGGTACCATGTATATTTCATTAGCCTTTACATGCCTATATAACTCTTCTACCCTGTTTAACATATTGGTATTAGCATTTTCAAGGGCAGATATATACTCCTTTAATTTTACCATGTCAGGGGGCTCATGTTCAAACAGATTCGATATTCTTTTATATATTACCTTGTTTGAGAGAATCTGGTTCTTCATACTGTGTACAAACATAGAAGCTCCGATTCTTGCAGTGTCAAACTTCCTCCTTATGATAGCATCGTCTTTACTCTCGGTGTAGTTGTCACTGGTGAAGCTAAAGAGGCTGTAAAAGCCCATTACACAGCACACCACACTCACTGTTATCAGAGTAATATAGCTAATTAGAGAAGGATTACCCTGGAGATATCCTATTCCCCTATTCCAGGCAAAGGGAGAGCTGTAAAACTTGTATACCTGACCGGGATCCTGTCTGCAATAGAGCAAATAGATACCTGTAAGGGCAAGGAGGCTTATAATAATCTTCCTAAACTGTACCTTGCAAAGCTTTATCGTTATAGAGGCATACTCTACCATAAGCAAAACTGTGGCTGTGATGAGGTAGGCTACTATCCATATCATGCTTCCCTCAGCTATATATATCTGCCAAATCTCTCTATTATCGACCAGTTTGTGGTAGATAGTTGGATAATATAAAACAGTTGTAAGTACAGGCAGAATCAGGGTAATTGTCTTCAGCCTGTTATTTCGTCTTATTGCTTCAATCATAGAGTAGCTTAGGGCAAGGTTTAGCAAAAAAATAAGGAAAGAAAAAGACGTCCCAATGTAATCAGAAATCCCAGCTGCCCGAGGCTGATGTATAAATATCTGAATTTATCCCTTTAGGGCATCGGTAAAATAGAAAAACTGCATTACATTGTAGGATATACCGCCCTTTTTTGGCTATGTATATCATAACTCCGGCTATTTCCATCATCAGGCAGATGCATAGTCCCTAAAAGTAATAGCATCTCCCTGTTCTTTTTTTAGAAATACCATAGATTACAGTTGATATAACCAAAAAAATAGTCAGTATAATAAGCATCTTTCTCTCTAATCCAAATCCCTGTTCTTACTTTCTCTCCTGCTTCTTTCCCATAACAAAGACCTCTGATATCTTGGCATCTTCATCAAGTAAAACCAGGTCAGCATCCTTTCCGTCAGCTATAGAGCCTTTTCTGTCATATATGCCTACAAGCTTTGCAGGATTTTCCGTAAGTATAGGTAAAATCTCTTCAAGAGGTCTGCCTGTAAATTTAAGTAAATTGAGAAGGGCTACATTCTGAGTAAGCGTACTTCCTGCCCTTACTCCATTCTCAGCAAGCTTTGCATCTCCGTCTTCCACAACCACATCATTTACACCTAACTTATACTTTCCGTCAGGCAGACCTGCTGCCATAATTGAGTCCGTAACTGCAACCACCTTGTCAAGCCCCTTAACCTTGATAAGAAGCCTTACTACTCCCGGATGAAGATGCCTTCCGTCACAAATAGCCTCACAGTATACATCCGTCTCAAGTACAGCTCCCATGATGCTTGGAAAATGCTGATGTAAAAGCTTCATTGCATTAAATGTATGGGTGCAGGCAGTGGCTCCGTTTTCAATTGCCTTCATTGTGGTTTCATAGTCTGCACCTGAATGTCCTAAGGAAACAGCTATACCTAGCTTTGTTATCTCTCTTACTCCGCCCGCTATTCCGTCAACCTCAGGGGCAACTGTTAGATAGCGGACATTTCCTCCTGATTTCTCCTGATATTCCCTAAGTAAATCTATGTCAAACTTTCTAAGGAGGTACTCGGGCATGGCTCCCTTGTATTCTTTTGCAAGAAACGGTCCTTCAAGATGAATTCCTACCAAATTTGAACCACTTCTTTCTGATTTTTGGTATTCATTAAACTGCTCTATGCACCACTCTGTCTGTTCTTTAGTGTCTGTAAGTATAGAGCAAAGCCAGGAAGTAGTGCCGTTTGAAGCAAAAAACTCTCCTATTTTTTCAAGTTCATCTGCTGTAGCAGAGTTTACATCAACTCCCACTCCTCCATGAGTATGGATGTCTATGAAGCCGGGTACAAGCTTTTTCCCTTCACCGTTTACTTCAACTGCATCACTTGGAAGGGCGTAATCCTCCTCATGTATCTTTATTTTAGAATCTTCTATCTCTATAGTTTTCCTTGTAAATGCCTTGTCAATATATACTTCTGCTCCTTTAATAAATATATTTCCCATATCTTCTCCTATTTTATCTCTGCGACCAACCTCGGAAATTTGATATTTATATCATTGTGTGACTGTAATATGCTCACTGGGAACTCTGTCGTCATCTCTCCATAGGCAGCCCTTCTTACCACCGCTCTGTGCCAGTCTCTAAAACAGCCAAGCCTTATTTTCTTAGACTCTGATATTTCCTTAAAGCCAATGGTTATACAGTACCTTGGCATATCTTCAATAGCACCGTTTAGCGCACCTACTGCGTTGATTGCCCTTGTTTCAGGCTTTATCTCCAGCACTCTTGTCTGAAGACTTCTAAATTCCTCAACACTTAGGCTCTCCTCTGGCTCATTAAATGCCACATGACCATTGATACCAATTCCTCCAAAGCAGATATCCACACCGCCAAGATCAGCAATGAGCTCAGGGATATAATTAAGCCTTCTTGGATCTGGAAATACTCTCTGGTTTTCAGGCATTACCAAGTCTTTATCTATTCTATCATATACTTCGCTGTACATAAATCCCCTAAAGCTAAGAGGATCCTCCTTACTTATCCATTCCTTTTCATCTGTAAGGTATTCGTCCATATTTATGAACCATACATTTTTAAGGCTAATCTTCCCTTTGTTTACGGCCTCTACAAAATACTTATACTGTCCGACAGGACCTACCGGGCAGATAAATACTGTATTTTCTCCTATTTCATTGTTTTTTTCTATCTCAGCCACCATTTCCTCAGCCATTGACTGAAATACCTTCTCACCGTCCTCCATAGGAATAAGCTCTATCTTGGGATTCTTAATCAGTTCTTCCTTTGAATAATTATAGTAGTCGTGTCTCATATTCCCTCCTTTAAACCTGATAAAGCTGTCAGAAGCAAGCATCATCCCACTTCCGACAGCCATATAATATAGCGTTTACTTACCTGCTTCAATCATAACATCAAAGAGTACATAGTCCTTAACTGCAGGATCTCCTTCTACAGCACCTGCCGCAATGAAGTCCTTCTTCTGAAGTTCATAGTACTTCTCTACTGTTCCATCCGCTGCACCTGCTGCCACCTCTTTACCTGTAAGCCAGTCAGCATCGCCTCTTTGAGCATACACTGTATCCTTGTCACTTGCAATACGCTTAGCTATAAGCTCTGATGTCTCTTCCTGATGGTCTTTTGCCGCATAATCCATAGCCTTAAATAATGCCCTTGTAAATCTAACAAGTACATCCTTCTTCTCTTTAGCAAAGTTAGGCATTACAATCCAGCTTGCAAGAGAAACTGTGGTATCCTTAAAGGTGAGGTTGTCTGATAGCTTCGTAGCATCCTTCATTTCATCAAGTATCTTAAGTGTATTTGGCGACCAGGTTGCACAGGCATCTACACCACCTGAAAGCATAGCTGTTACTATAGCGGAAGCATCCATATCTACTGCCTCTACATCTGAAAGCTTCATTCCTTCTTTAGCAAGAGTCTTAAGTAAGATATCCTCGCTTGAAGTCCCTGAGGAATAAGCAACCTTCTTTCCCTTAAGGTCTGCTATCTTCTTGATATCCTTTCCTCCGATAACAGCGTCACCGTTTGAAATGTGTGAAAGTGCAAATATTGAAGCCTTTCCGTTGATACAAAGCTTATGAGCACCCTGTCCAATGTATCCGATATCAATGCTTCCAGATTCCATAGCCGCTATAATTGTAGGTCCATCCTGGAACTCAGTCAGGTTAACTGTAATTCCCTCTTCCTCCAGATAGCCCTGTGCAATGGCATTTTCAATTGCCCAGAGGCTTCCATAGTTAGGCATATATGCCACATTGAGGGTAACTGCCTCAGGCTTTGTGCTGGCAGGGGTTTCGCTTTTAGCCTCTGACTTGGTTGAAGCTGTGCTTGCAGCCTGTGAGGTGTTTGCTGTGCTTGCCTTTGTGTCTGATGTAGTCTTTGTGGTATTGCCTCCACAACCTACTAAAGCACTCGCAAGAAGTGTAGCACAAAGTGCCAGTCCCATTATTCTTTTCTTCATATCTTTCTCCTCCTTATATTGTAAATATCCTGCACGCAGGTTTTACTTCTTTACTTCCAGATATTCCTTGTATACCTGGCTCCAAATATGGTTCTTAAGCTCCAAAAATCTAGGTGACATCTTGGTTTCCTGATCCCTTGGATAAGGAATATCTATCTCAACTATCTCCTTGATTCTTCCCGGCCTTGCACTCATTATGATAACCCTTTGTGCAAGGATGATAGCTTCATCCACGTCATGTGTGATGAAAAAGCAGGTCTTTCTCTCCTTCTCCCAGGTCTCCAAAAGCTCCTGCTGAAGCTGGGTTCTAGTCTGTGCATCAAGGGCTCCAAAAGGCTCATCCATAAGCAAAATTGAAGGATTCACCGCATAGGCTCTCGCTATGGCAACCCTCTGCTTCATACCTCCTGAAAGCTCCTTAGGATAATGGTCAGCAAACTCTTCCAGCTGAACCATTTTGATGTATTTCATGGCTCTCTCTTCAGCTTCTTTTTCCCTTGATTCCCTTAAGTTCAAGTCCGAACATTACATTCTTTTTTACTGTAAGCCAAGGAAATAGGGCATATTGTTGAAATACCACTCCTCTTTCAGTACCTGTTCCCTTGACAAGCTTGCCATCACAGTAGACCTCTCCTGAGGTAGGCTCTGAAAGTCCTGCAATTATGTTAAGTAAGGTTGACTTACCACAACCCGATGGTCCTACTACACAGATAAATTCATTTTCTCTTATATCTAGGTCAACCCCGTTTAAGGCAACCATTTCACCATTTCTGGTGTTAAAAACTTTTCTTAGTTTATTTATTCGAAGTTTTACATTCTCATTTACACTTCTCTCTTCTCCTGCCATGATGTAAACCTCCTCTCTAAGAACTTAACCAGCTTTTCTACCAACATACCGATGATACCGATAATAATGATATACATAAGCATAGGTGCTGACTCAAAGCTGTTATTTAGCGAACGTATTCTCATACCAAGTCCTGCAACCGCTCCTGTTGATTCTGCCGCAATCAGCGTGGTTAGAGCTGTTGAGCTTCCAAGCCTTATAGCTGTTATTATAAAAGGCAGAGTCGCAGGGGCAATAACTCTAAAGAATATATCCTTATCGGTTGCTCCAAGTACCCTGGCAGCCTTTATAAGGGTTTCATCCACATTTACAACACCCTGATAGATAGTAACCGTCATTATAAGAAAGGTCGCAATAGTAATAACTATAATCTGTGGCCTCCTGCCTACCCCCGCAGAAATAACTACAAGAGGAACATAAGCAAGAGGTGGAATATTTCTGATAAACTGTATCCAAGGCTCGATAATATTTCTTACCGGTGCATACCAAGCCATAAGTATAGCGGTAGGCAAGGACAATACAAACCCAAGCAAAAATCCCACGCTTACCGATATCAAACTGCTACTAATGTCTGTAAAGAAAACTCCCCTGCCAATCATTGTTTTTACAGATTCTACAGTTAAGACTACATTTGGAAAACTTCTTGCAGTCTGTGGATTGATAGATAAGAGGTACCATACCACCATTGCCGCCAAAAAAGAAAACAATAGCCATAACTGCTTAGGGATTGTTTGGAGTTTACTTTTTTTCTTCATGTAACCATCTCCCTTCATCAAGTTAAGGCTATTGTACCACTATACTTTTCTGATTATAAGTATGATTTTTTTATCATCCTTTTTTTGTTTCTACATCTTTATCTGTAAACATTTCTCCTTTATCTTCATTTTTCTGAAATATTCATTTTCCTTGGGTATCCATTCATCTATAAATCTTTGAAGCATTACCTCCCCATTTCTCTTTCTAATCCTTTCAATCTGTAGCTCATAATCAGCCTCTACGAAAATTTGCAGCTTGTAGGGAGAGTTAAAATAAGGATGACAGGAATAGGAGCCTTCTATGATGTTAAGCCTCTTAAATTCGAGAGTTTTCCTGTATTCTAAAACGAAATCAGGGTGAATGCAGGCATATACCCCTACTGCTTCACCCTTTTTAAGAGGTTCAATCACCTCTTTTCTAAATCTTTCATAGTCTACGTTACCGCCTGTTTCCCTTAGCCTCTCCTTTGTCCTTTGGAAGCTTTGCAGATAATAGTCATCCATATGAAACACATTGCCACCTAGATCGCTTTGAAGTCTTGCCGCAAGCGTAGTCTTGCCAGCGGCACAATTACCGTCAATTGCAATTAACACAGGGCTTTCACCTTCATCCTGCATATATCTTTCTACAAAATTTTTTATTTCCTCATAAGAATATTTCATTTCATACCTATATAGTTTCTACTGATGCAGCCCTGTGCTTTGCAAGATAATACATAAGCGCAGGGATGATGATTAGCTGTCCTACTATTCCCGGTACCGCATTTGTAAATGCTCCTGCAATGAACATTTGGAGCGTAAGTGTCTTGCCCATCATCCTAAAGAGGATGAAGGTTACAACTCCCCATACTGCCCTGCCTGATAACATTGATATAATGAGGGCAGGATAAACTGAGCCTTTACTCTTTTGAATAACCACATAAACAAGTCCTGCTACAGCTCCGTAGGCAGCAAGTTCAAATGCCATAGCTGTCGCAATCGGAAAAAGAGGAGGCATGCCGAAGATAAAGCTTCTTAAAAGAGGGGTTATAACTCCCGCCAAAGCTCCATAGCCCGCCCCACAGATAAGACCGCAGATAATAATAGGGAAATGCATAGGAAGCAGCATATTGCCTATCATTGGTACATTGGCGGTTATCATAGGCAAGGTCAGTCCAAGTGCTATAAATAATGCTGTTAAAACTACTTTTTTGTTCTTAATCATCTTTTTACCTCTTTTACTTTTTTTGCAGACTCCCTCTCAATCAGCTTGAAAGGAATCATCATTATTACATTTATGTCATTTCCATTAAGTATCCTGTCCACTATGAACTTAGCAGCCTTCTTACCGAGCTGTTCCTTGGGGATGCTTACTGTAGTAAGCATAGGGGTTGAAAAGCCTGCCATTGCAATATCATCAATCCCTATAACCGATATGTCTTTTGGCACCTTAATTCCTTCTTCAATCAGAGCCTTCAGCGCACCTAGTGCTGCCAGGTCATTGCCACAAAATAGTCCTTCGGGCAGCTCCCCCTTCTTTAAGAAGTGCTTCATCTTATCGTAGGCAGCCTGAAGTCTAAAAGGTGATTCTATAGTAAAGTCAGCAGGCTCCTTTGCAAGGGAGTGCTGCCTCATAAAGTCCTTAAATGCCTTATACCTTGCTTCACTTTTTGTCTCACCAAGATAAAATATTTTTCTTATCCCTGCCTTTTCTAAATGCTTCAATGCAGCCATTCCCGCTTCATAGCCGTCACAGATAACCTGGTCTATATCTCCATCTATCTTGTTAAGCCCAACATATACTACATATTTGTTGTACTTACATACTAACTCAATTATCTTCTTATCAGGTCTTCCAAGTATGATAACCCCATCCACCCTCTCAGTCTTAAGAAAGGTCTCAAGTACAGCCTGAGGCAGTCCCTTATTGTAAATGGAATACTTCATAATGAAGCCCTGTCTAAGAAGTTCAGTCTCAAGTGCCCTGGATATTTCCGAAAAAAATGGATCACTTTGGTCTGTATCCGCCCTTGCAAATACACAGGCTATCGTTCTAAGACTATCCCTGTCTGTCTCTCTGCTCCTCTTTAGAAGCTGAGCTGCGGTATTGGGAACATAGTTTAACTCCTTGGCAGTCCTCCAGATTTCATCCTGAAGCTTTTTGTTCGCTGCCTTTACCGAATTGCCGTTTATTACTCTTGAAACAGTTGATACTGATATTCCAAGCTTGTCAGCTATATCTTTAAGGGTTGTATTCTTTTCCATGCTTTTCCCCTTTGCCTTATAAGGTAAGGATATTATACCATAAATTTAGGCAAATTAATACACAAATTTAGGCAAACGATTGCATTAACGGGAGTAAAAAATCAGGATGTCAAAACTCGCTGACATCCTGATTTCTAGTTTTCTTATCCCAATTCCTGTCAGATATACGCAATCAGCTTATTATTAAAAACAAGCGATATTCACATTTTGCCAATCAAAATAGAATAAATTCTTTTGCAAATACGTAACGCAAAATTGTTATACCCCCGATACTTCGATCACAAATTATTTTAAATATCTGTCTGCTACAGGCATCACATCGTCCTTCATCATAAGGTGGACTGCAGCTGTGGTAAAGGTTCTTGGGAGGGCAAGGATGTTAGGCTCCTTTGGAAGATATTTAAGTCTTGCATCCTTAAGTGCCTCTTCAAAAGTTTCCCTGGTCTTTAAACCCATAGCTCTTGCATACCCGGGCTTCTCAGCTCCTACAATGTAGATTGCTGATGTATGTTTCTCAGCCAAATGTCCGCAGGATATCATACTGAAGCCATGGAAAGGATGGAAAGCGTTTGCGTAACGATACTTTCTGATGTATTCCTCATTTGTCGCAAAGTACTCTCCATATCTGTTTAAGTCAACCAGGGTATTTCCCTCTTCCTTAAAGCTCGAAGAGCTCAGGAAGATAAGGCCACAGCCTTTCATTAAAATATCCGTTACAGGTGCTTGAGCAGATGAATACACAGTTATCACTCATTATTCTCTTGTGGCGTATAACCTGAGCAGAGAGTGCCTGCATAAGCATGATAGGGTTAGTGCCCATGCCGTCTCCGTAGTGGAAGAACTGTGGCATACCGAAGACTATTACATCGTATTTTTTCTCTGCAAATGGCACATAGGTCCTCTGATTTCCCATTACCCAGGCCTTTTCCTGAACTCCGTCAGCACTGCCTGAGTTTATCTCTATCTGCCTTGACTTGGTATCAAGGACAGCATCACAGCAGAAGAATTTCTTGCCCATGCATTTTTCCATATATGAGCCTATTTCATCGAACTTATGGCGCATAGCGGAGCTGTTGTTTACAGGCACAAAGTCTTCTCTGTGCATTACCTTTGGCACATGGTGGCTTGCTATTGAACGCCAGTGGGTAATACCTGTTGCACAGTGTTTGTATCCTCCTGAATACCCTCCATAAGGGTTGCCCTGAGTATGTCCTATAAGCACTGCAAAGTCCGCATCATAGACGTATTTGTTCATAATAACAGGATCGCCCTGTGGAGTCTTGCCAAGGTCTACAAGATGCTCGTAGTCCTCACTGTCGTGGTTTATTATCTGTCCTGTGTGGATGAATTCAAAGAAAAGTTCATCTCCTAATACCCCTCTTATTTCTTTTTCAGTATTTTTCCTATGAAGTCCGTTTGAGCAAATAAGGAGGATGTCCTCTTTTTTCACTCCTGCATCGTAGAGCTCCTGTAAGATTAGCTTTATGGAGATTTTTCTGTGAGATGTTGGCTGTTCTCCACCCTTAACCCTGTCAGGGAAGATGATGGTAACCTTGCTTCCTGCCTTAACCTGCTTGCTTATAGGCTCCATCCCTATTGGATGCCTGATAGAATAAAGGGTCTTCTCCACAAGAAGCTCCTCCGGTATATGAGGAGGATCCGCAACTGTCTCACCAGGTATAAATATATCAGTATTATCCGGCAATTCCGCCTTCATGAAGCCATGTCCATACTCAAAATTTAAGTTCATTTTTACCTCCGAATATTTTATTTATATAAGTTCTTTTAACACTCCAAGCTTACATATAACAGCAAACAAAGATTTATCAATTCTTATTAGCACAATCAAGGCTTATTGCACCAGTGTCAAACTTATAAAGTTCTGTTCAAGTCTACTTACACAATGATTTGTAACCCACATATCACCCCAAATAAGTCTTAATTATCTCCAAATACTCCTCAGGGTAAAATCCTATATCTCCGGTAAACCTTGTAAGTGCTATGAGGCCGCCATCTACCCCTTCTATCTTTGAAATAGAGGCTGCATTATCACTCTTAAGACCGCCCCCGTAAAGTACAGGTACATCAACAATTGACTTGATAAAATCAACCACTTCTTTTATTTCCTCAGCTGTAGCCGGAGTCTTACCCGGTCCTATAGCCCAAAGCGGCTCATAGGCAATCTTTACCTTTGTTAAGTCAATTCCCCTTAAGCCCTCTTCTATCTGTAGTTTAAGAACTTCTTTCCAGGAAGTCTGCCTCTCCTCAAGGCTCTCTCCTATGCAGTATAAAGGAGTAATGCCAGCCTCTATGGCAAGGGCAAGCTCTTTGTTTAATATCCTGTTCACCAAAGCCTTGTCCTCAGTCCCCGCCATTGATAAGAGATTGTTCTTATCTTTTCTCTCTTCAAAATGGCCAATAATTACATCCTTTACCCCTATCTGCTTCATTGCCGCAGCTACCCTGTGAGTTGTAAATGCTCCAAAGTTGCCTCCCTTGCTCACATTTTCATAGAAGATACCCTGACAGCCGACAGATATAGTTTCATCAGCAGTCTCTAAGGCATTAAATAAATGAAGCTCAGGGAGATACATTACAAATTCGACATCTGACTTAGCCTTAATCTCCTTTAATGGCTCTGTTATCTTTTTGATGATGTTAACAGACCAGTTTTTAAGGTCTAAGTCCCCATTAACACCGCCAAATTCTCTCAGTACGTCAAATCTTTTTAAGTTAAGATATAAATACTTTTTCATCCTTCCTCCTTACTTTCTACTCTTGTAGTATGCGGTCATTTCATCAATTGTATGAGGCACTACAAGGGGCATTTTACCAACGCTGCCAAACTTGACTATCAGAGTTCCGACAGTTTCCTTGACTGCAAGTTCTACCTCTCTTACTATCTCAGCCACGCCTTCATTTGGAATATGCCCGTACATAAGTGTATCCATTATAGGGTGTAAGTAGGCTCTAGGGTCTGATACCTTAGGTTTGCTTCAAGGAGTTTAAATATCTCATCACAAAACTGCACATTTTTAAGTTCAGGCTTGTTCTTAAACAACTCCCTCATATTCCTCGTGGTAGCAAGCCTAATGTCTGTATCTACATTTACCTTGTTGATTCCGCTCTTTGTTACCTCAACAAGCTGATTTACATCTATTCCGTAGGCATTGGTAATGTTGCCGCCAAGCTCGTTTATCTCCTTAACTATGTACTGAGGAACAGTTGAGGAGCCGTGGCTTACAAGGAAGCCGTCAATTCCCTCGTGCCTCATTATCTCCTTGATAGCGATAGCAATCTCTTTTCTAATCACTGCATTCTTACCCTTGTTAGGGCCATGCATGGTTCCATAGCTGATAGCGAGGGCATCCACCCCTGTCTTCTTAAAGAAGTCCAAAGCCTGTAAAGGATTGGTGTAGCTGCTCTTTTCGCTGAATACATCATCCTCTACCCCTGCAAGTACTCCAAGCTCGCCTTCAACAGACACTCCTCTTTCGTGGGCATACTTTACCACCTCTCTGGTAAGCTCCACATTTTTCTCATAGGTGAGGCTGCTGCCATCTATCATTACGCTGGTGTAGCCACCATCTATGGCAGCCTTGCAAGCATCAAAGTCATTGCCGTGGTCAAGGTGAAGTACAACAGGAACCTTGCTGTTCTCTGCATATTTTCTAACCGCATCCCCTATGTTCTTGGCACCTTTTTTCTTATCTTCAAGCGTACATTTAGTAAAATCAATGCAGCCACCCATGAAGCCGTTGGCTAGATTGGCTCCCTGAATAATGGCTGGACTTCTAAGCTCTTCGTGTATCTCGACAAGAGCCTTTATCTGTGCTACGGAATTGGCATTAAATGCACCCTGCCCGTATAAATTGTCATCTGCTGCCTTTAGTACATCCCTCATATTTACTAACATATTCTCACCTCGTTATTTCATTTCTTTATAAATTTTATATATACCGTTAAAATGTACTTTATTAGTTACTTCTTTGACTACTTTTCCAATTCTTTTTTTCATATCTTTCAGTATAGCATTTTATATTTTCACTCTTACGTAATCTCAACTTGCTCTGCTATCATATATTTGCATATTATGAACTACTTAAAACTCACCATTTCATTCCCAATTTCCCCAACCAAAGGCTCGCACCACTTTATAAAATCCTCAGTCACTCCGTTTTTGGCCTCATTTATAAAATGATTTGGAACCTTCTTTTCAAACATCATTACCTCTTTTATATCTACTGCTGTAGTATGAACTCCGTACTCACTTCCCTCATTTCTTGATAAGGCTATCATCTTGCCGCTTTCTCCGTTAAGTACAGCCTTTACAGCTTCAATGCCTACAAGTATAGCTTCTTCGACATCTATCTCACTTTGCAAGGTAATGGATGCCCTGCCAAGAAGCCCCGGTTTCTCACCCCTTGCCTTGTAGCCAAGTTCCTTAATCACAAGATTTGCAAGGTGGGAGCTGATATCGCCGAAGTAAGTCGCCCTGCCAACCTGAAATATAGGTTTAACTATAGGTTTCCCCTCTTTATCGCTAAGTCCTTCACTGACAACAACCACTATGCCCTTCTTTGTTTTAAGCTTTTCCCTTACATCTTCAAGAAATCTTTCTTCTGAAAATGGAACTTCAGGCAAATATATCAAGTCTGGTGCATATCTACCTTCTCTATCAGCAAGAGCACTTGCTGCGGTTATCCATCCTGCATTCCTGCCGGATGCTTCAACAACCACCACATGGATAGGCAGGCTTTCGACATCGAAGCATAGTTCCCTAACGCTTGTTGCTATGTATCTGGCAGCACTGCCAAAGCCCGGACTATGGTCTGTAATTGCAAGGTCATTGTCCATAGTCTTTGGTATACCCATTACAAATATATCTTTTCCCATCTCCCTACAAGTCTCACAAAGTTTGCCACAGGTATCCATGGTGCCGTTGCCACCGTTAAAGAGCACATACTTTATGCCGTATTTGACAAGGATATCCACCATCTTTTCATAATCCTCTTTTTAAGCGGATCTCTTGATGTCCCGATAGCCGTGCCCGGAGTCTGTTTGAGTAGTTCAAGCTTTTCATCAGCTACATCGCTAAGGTCAATTAGTTCTTCTTTTAAGAGTCCGCCCGTACCGTTTTTTGCAGCATAGATTTTACCTACTCTCTCATCCTTCCTTGCGAAAGTTAAAACCCCATAGAGGGAGGAATTTATCACCGCAGTCGGCCCTCCTCCATGTATAACTATTAGATTATCTGCCATAAGTTTCTCCTATTTTTATGTAAATATACAAGTGTAAAATATATAAAATTTGATTGATCAAAGCTATAATAGTCCTTGAAAAGAACAATTTTAAGTAACTTTACTATTATAATAGCATCTACGCAAACATTTTCCATAAATATTTATGCAATCGTTATCATAGAATTTCAAATGCTTTCAGAACTCACATCTCAGATATATTTATAGCTAATATCTTTCACCATTTGCCTTTGTAAATAAATCTCTGTTTTTCTCATAGAAGCAGGTTACATCTTTTTCAGATATATCCGTATATTTATAGTTGATAGCTGAGTCCTCACTTGTAAAGTCAAGTCTGAATCTTGTAAGTTCATATCTTAAATACGCCTGCCTGGAGTATGAACTTAGCCCATGGACGATTTTGTTTTCACTTAAGGCGGCAGTGGTTTCTGCTTCATTGATAGCCCATATTTATATCTTTTAACCTCTCACCGCCTTGTTTTCTATGCCCTATACTAGCAGGCATCCTTGTTTTAAATGCCTTGATGTCATTTAAAATTTAGGAATTTCTTGTTACGAAAAAAAAGTGGCTAGTCACCAATTCAGTGTGACAGCCACTTTTATAGAATATATTACTTTATACTACGATGTTTCCATTAGCATCTGCAGGCTTCAATGCTGCTATAATTCCCTCAACCAAGCCAATGATGGAAGGAATACTTGTCCAGCAGAATATTAGATATAAGATACCCATTCCTATCTTTCCTGAGTAAAACTTATGTAAACCTATTCCTCCAAGTAAAATAGCAAATACAACATAAGCAACCTTATTAACTACCTTTCCTGACGCATAAATAGGGGCAGCTACCTGCTGGCTCTGCGCCTGATTCATGTTTATATTGATACCGCCTGCTGGAAAGTCACTCTTCTTTTCCACTTTACTCACTATCATACGTGTATCTGTCTTAAATATTTCTACTTCATCACCCAGATGTGGTACAAAACTTAATTCAGACGCACGAATCTCTTCAATTGTGTTATAGTCGGTTCCAATTGAAACTATATCCTGACGAATTTCAATTATTTTTGCCATATTTTTTTCCCCCTTAACATAAAAGCTTTTATTGTTCAATTATATTTACATAATTATATAATGTCAATTACTTATATCACATATTTTTGGTTAAAAAAATCGTTTTTAAGTGACACCAATACAAACTTCATAAACAATAATATTTTACGCACTATTCATTTTTCTCTCTGAATGTATTAAGATAGCTAGTTTTTGGCAAATTCTACAGGATAATATTATTTAATACTCTGCGACCACAGCCTCGTTATTTTTTCAAAATAGCTATTGTCTTCATTTTCTATCTCTTCCTTTACCATATCGGGATAATCAGTAATTATGCCTGCCACATCCTTATGAAGATATTTTACTATATTCTCACTGTCATCTATAGTCCAGACAAAGATGTCCTTACCTTTTTTCTTGGCGTCAGCACTTAATATGTCATTAAATGAAAAGTCTTCCAGTACAAAGAAGTCTACCTTTTCATCCGAGAAATTGCCAAACTGCAGGGCAATAATGTGACCTGTCTCTATTTCAGGCGCCTTATCTTCTATTTCTTCCATTATTTCCAGATTTCCGGACATAGTTTTGTAAGTCTTCTCAACACCAAGCCTCTTCATTTCATTTATAAAAAGTTCGGCATAGTTGTAAGGCTCCCCGCCGTGAGGCTTTAATTCCACCAAAAGCTTGATATTAAGCTCTTTTGCGCGGTTAACAAATTCCTCAAAGGATGGGATATGGCTCTTAAAATTTCCCTGACTTATGGTAAGCTTTTCTATCTCGTCAAAGGTCAAATCTTTTACCTTTTTATCAACCCCTGCAAGTCTTTTAAGGTTGAAATCGTGCATTACCACAAATTTATTATCCTTCGTTAACTGTATATCAAGCTCTACATAGTCTGCGCCTACCTTTTTAGCACCCGCAAGAGACTCCAGGGAGTTCTCAACTCCCAACTTACTATATCCTCTATGTGCTATAATCAGCACATTTTTATTTATCTCTGTAGAAAACATCTGGTATCCCATATGCCCAAATATAATTATCATTATTACACTCGTTATAGCTGCCATCTTTTTACGCCTTTTTATCTCATTATCCATCCTCGGAGCTGTCTTAAAAAAGAGCTTTTCTCCCCTGTCACTTATTATCTTCACTATCGAAGATATAAGAATCAGCTTAGATGCTATTATAAAAAAGAATAAAATGATACGCGAAATAATATAAAATACATTGTTATATACTATTTCTCTTCCAGATGAATCAAGAAGCTCAAATACCAAAGTGTTAACCCAGAGTAAAATGCCTCCGATTATGACTAGGACAGCTTCCAGCCTAAACCACATAAACAGCAGTCTTATTTTCCCTTTTTTGGTAATTTCAAGACTTTTTTTCATGTTGGTTGAAAAAGGCTGGTTGTTAATGACCGTGAGCGGGATGGTAAAAATCAGCCTTATATTGATGTATCCGCATATTACAAGAAAAACTATGTATACAACTGCTCCAATTTTCATCTTCATAAGTTCCTCAGTGATAAATGAAGGTATGAAGAATTTTTCCGAAAATGCAGAGCTTAGCCCGAGGTTTGACATAGGTATCATCAGTATAAAATATATAACAAACAAAAATAACTGCTTGGGGCTAAAGTTCTTCCATTTTATAAATTCCTTTGTAAGACTATCCCGCCAAAGAATCTTTTCGTTTTTTTGTATGAACTATAAACCATCAGCGTAAGTACAGAAAATTCAAACAATGTAAGCATACTTAAAAGGATTACAAAGATAAACAAAAGTGGCAGGCTTAGCGGAGCGCTAAGTATGGATATCACGTTATGAGTGGTAAAATTATCCTGTCCGGCACTCATAAGTATTAGTTTGAATATGAACCTCAGTGAATAACTCCCCACAGTTGCCATAAAAAGCTGCAATATGACGGCCTTTGTGTAATATCCGAATTTATTTTGATATATATTTTTTACTACTTCCCTGCTTATTGTTTTAATATCCAGCTTCACGTCTTATCCACCATCCTTTGTCTTGTTGTTATACTGCTAAACTCCCATGTAATTTTATACGAAAACGGTGGGAAATGTAAAGAGGCAAGGGTAAGTCGGAAAAATGTGTACAATCATATTTCAAATATATCTTAGTTATTGTAGTCTCCACATTTTAATGCTACAATTACAATATACAAAAAAGGAGGAACTATGAAAAAATTAAATATACTTCCCATATTAACTATGGCAATACTTTTGATGACAGTATTACTTTGGGCTACACCGGTGCAGGCTGCCAAGCCAGAGCTAAATAAATCATCCATAAATCTTCACATAGAACAGGGATACAGCTTAAAAATAAAAGGCCTTGATAAGAAACTTACTGTTAAATGGTCAGTAGGAAACAAGAAAATAGCCACTGTATCATTAAAAGGGGTTGTAAAAGGACAAACTAAGGGAAAAACTGTCATTTACGCCAAAATCTATGCAAAGAACAAGCTTAAATATACTCTTAAAGCAAATGTTAAGGTAGATAATAAGGGCTATGCCACTACCCAGGCTACGCTTGTAAGCCTCCTTAAAAATAAGAGAGTAAGTGATATCATTGTAAATGGAAAGGCTAAGTATACCATACCAAAGGGGAATTTCGGTAAGAATCTTGAAAGTGCAGGAGAGGGCCTCTCACTTAAGGTATCAGAGGGAAGCTTGCTTAATTCGGTGATAATAACAGGCTCTAAGGCAGTGAACATCGAGGTCGCAGGACAGCTATCTTACCTCTACTTAAGAAAAGACAATGCGAAAATATCTCTTAAATCTTCAGGGAAGAAAGCAGTTGTACATACCGTCTTCCTTGAAAATCCTGCAAAACTTGATTTTGTATCAGATAGCAAAAAAGAACCTTGCAATATCTACGTACTTGCAAAGTCAGATATTAAGATAAGCGGTAAAAATAAAAAGAAAGATGTAGTTGCCATAAATGATTCTGCAGAAGAGACAAAGGTTACGGCAAATAAAAGCATCACTCTTTTTGCTGATGCCCGTACTACTATCGTAGTAAACCGTGGGGCTAAAGGCTCTAAAATAACAACCCTTGACTATAAGACACCTATAACAGTCACAAACAATACCGATGTGATCCTTATTGTCACTACCCCTTCAGCTAAAAAACCTGTGGAGGCAGGCGAAACGCATACAGTGACTGGAAAGAACTAGAACTTATAAGCGCTTAAAATGGGCTGTCGCAATGAGATATGGTCAACAAAATATAGTGGATTTATCGTCAAATTATCACTGTATTTTGTGTATCTTATTCTCAAGGCTGCAGCCCATTAAACATTATTTTCTATTGTAGCCTTATAATCTTTCAATATCTCCTACCAGCTCATCAACCTCAGCCTCAGTATTAGCCCAACTTGTACAAAACCTTACTATATGGGAGTTTTCGTCATATCTCCCCTCATATTCAAAGGCGTATTTTGGGGAAAGTTTATCCATCTGCCCCCTGCTTAGTATTACAAATTGCTGATTGGTTGGGCTTTCAATGTATGACTTAATCCCCTTATCCTTAAAGGCTTTCTTTATCTTCATTGCATATTTAACAGAGGACTCAGCTATATTAAAGTAAAGTCCGTCTTCAAAAAGGGCATTAAACTGTGCACCAAGGAGCCAGCCTTTAGCAAGGAGGGCACCGTTTTGCTTCATATAGCTTCTAAAGCCTGACATAAGAGACTTGTTGGTAATGATAACTGCCTCACCAAACATTGCTCCGCATTTCGTACCACCACAGTAGAATACATCTGCAAAATTCGCCAAATCTTCCATAGTTACATCATTTCCCTCTGCTGCCAGTCCATAGCTAAGCCTTGCTCCATCTATGAAAAAATAGAGGTCATACTCCTTGCAGACCGCACTTATTTCTTCAATTTCCTTCTTAGAGTAGATAGTTCCATACTCTGTAGGGAATGAAATATAAACCATCTTTGGCTCTGTGATATGCTCCTTTACACCGCTGATTCTATAATTTTCTGCCACCTTTTTTACCTGTGCAGCAGTAAGCTTACCATCTTTTCCCGCTACTGTCTCAACCTTATGCCCTGTATTTTCTATCGCTCCGGTTTCGTGTACACTAATATGGCCTGAATCTGCACTGATTACACTCTGATAGCTCCTAAGCTCAGAAGTTATCACGATGAAGTTAGTCTGTGTGCCTCCTACAAGAAAAATGCACCTCTGCCTCAGGCTTATTTATGTATTTTTTTATCTCAGCCTTAGCTTTTTCACAAAGCTCATCCAGCCCGTATCCCGGGTAACTTACATCACTTATATCCATAACCGCCTTAAGCACCTTGCTGTGAGCAGGCTTATTATAGTCGTTGTTAAATCTAATCATTTTTGTCTCCTTACATTATGCAATATATCATCTCAATCTTTTGGCTTAAATCTGATGCACTATATAAAACATTGATTACCATTACATCACTTTTGTTTATAACATAAAATATCGAATAATTGTCAACAAGCATTCTTCTAATTCCTCTTGAGTGCTTCAGCTGCCTTTTTTACTCTACCTGCCTTTACATCATCATAGCCACTTTGCAATTTCACATGAATCTCTTCATCAGTCATGACATCAGCATTAATATCCTCTGAAGCCTTTGGCAGAGTTACTGCAAAAGGAATACCTCCGGTAAGCGAAATCTGGTTTAAATACATATTTATTGCAGTAGACATAGGCACTCCCAATCTTGACAAAACTATTTCTGCCTGTTCTTTTACTGTAGGATTTACCCTCAAATTTAGAGTCGCCGTTTTTTCCATAGCATCATACCTCCTATTAAAGACATTGTAACGCAGATGTCATCATAATGCAATGATTAAATTTTCCTCAAAAAAAGAGGGTTAAATCTCACCCTCTCTTAATTCCATTCTTATTAAGCAAATATCCCATAACAGAGCCTACAACACCACCAAGTACATGGGAGAGATTGGAAACATTGTCCCTAACCATAATACCGTCATACACCTGCTGTCCTATGAAGATGACAGCTACCAAGATGAAGGTGAGTGGTATTTCTCTGTCCTTGAAGCCTGTAAATGAGCTAAGTAAAATAAAGGTAAAAACCACTCCACTTGCTCCACAAAGGGCTACATTCGGAAATAGTATATAATTCACAAGTCCTGTAATAAGAGCAGTAATTACTATCGACTGTATGAGGAGTTTACTTCCGTACTTTTCCTCAAGCAGCGGGCCTAAGAGCAGGATATAGGTGATATTTCCCATAAAATGATCCACACCGCTATGACCGAAAACATGGGTGAAAAATCTGAGGTAGGTCATTGGATTGGTAAGCGAAGAATGATAGGTCATAAAAAACAGCTTATTAGTCGCCCCCTTAGTAAATATATTAAGAGCCAGCGCAATCAGACATATCGCTGAAAATCCAAGTACTACCGGTGAATTAATCGAAATCTTAAACCCTTTGTTCATCTTAATCTACTCCCTTCAACCTACCAAACATAAATAAGTGGTATAATATCATACCCAGACTTTAATCAGCCCCGTCTGTAAGTTACCAAAAAAGTGAATGTGCGAAGCACGCTGAACTTTTTTGGTACTTACAGAGGTAGGGGCGTCACTTAGTATATAATATTATACCACATATCAGTTACCACACTCAATACTAATTTCCGTAAATTTCCCAAGTATATCATCTACCGTTATCTTAGACTTCTCTTCCTTAGCCTTATCTATAACCGCCTTACCCTGATGCATCATAAGCAGCCTATTTCCATACTCCACAGCATATCTGAGATTATGTGTTACCATTATTGCGGTAAGCTTCTTCTCCTTAACCACCTTGTCGGTAAGCTCCATAATAAGGTCTGCCGTCTTGGGGTCAAGAGCCGCAGTATGCTCATCAAGTATGAGAAATTCAATAGGAGTAAGCGTTGACATAAGCAGGGTTAGAGCCTGACGCTGACCGCCTGAAAGAGACTTCACCTTTGTATTTAGCTTGTCCTCAAGTCCAAGTCCCAGTTCTGATAATATTTTTTTATAATAGTCAATCCTAGCCTTATTTATCCCAAAAGAAAGTCCGAATTTCTTGCCCTTATTGTCAGCAAGGGAGAGATTCTCAAGTATTGTCATCTCAGGGCAGGTTCCAAGCGATGGGTTCTGATACACCCTGCCTATCCTCCTGTTTCTCACATATTCAGGAAGCCTTGCTATACTCTTTCCCTCTATCAAAATATCACCCTTATCAAGTGGAATACTTCCACAGATAAGATTTAACATAGAGGTCTTGCCTGAGCCGTTACTTCCTATGACTGATACAAACTCGCCTTTTTCTATATTCAGGTTAAAATCTTCAAAGAGGCACATTTCGTTGACGGTGCCGGGATTGTAGTATTTGTAAATATTTTTAAGTTCAATCATGCCCTGCCTCCTTTCCTCTTTTTAAGATTGCCTGCCGCAAGTATAATCAGTAGCAGAGCTGCTGTGATAAGCTTCAAGTCGGATGGCGCAAGTCCCATAGAGATAGCTACGGATACGCAGGCCTTGTAGATGATGGCACCTATTACTACAGCTGTAGTAGGCTTTATAAAGTTAAAATGTTTCACAAGGCTGATTCCAATGATTACATTTGCAAGACCTATAACCACAGTTCCCGTACCTATTGATATTTCAAAGAAACCATTCATCTGACAATATACGCTTCCGGCAAGGGCTGCAAGGCCATTTGCAATGGCAAGTCCGAGTATCTTCACATTTCCTTTATCCTTTGCAAGGCTGGTTACAAGCACATCATTGTCACCAACTGCACGAAGTAAAAAGCCTGACTTAGTTTTAAGGTAAAAATCAAGCAAGATTTTTGCAATCAAAACAATGATTATCAGTATGATGAGGTTGCTGTACTGCTTCATTCCCTCAGGAAATATTTTCGCAAGGACATCGTTTTCAAACAAAGTCTGTTTGCTAAAAAGCGGCACATTGGCCTTACCGGCTATTCTAAGATTTACAGAGTAAAGAGCTGTCATTACTATGATTCCTGAAATGAGGTCACGAATCTTAAACTTTACATTGATAATTCCCGTAACCACTCCAAAGGCAACACCCGCCGCCGTTGCCACAAACATAGCAAGGGGAATCGGTGCTCCAAGAAGAATCATAGCTACCGTAACAGCCGCTCCGAGTGGAAATGTTCCGTCCACAGAAAGGTCTGGAAAATCAAGTATTTTATAAGTAATGTACACGCCCAAGGAGAGAATGGCATACACAAGCCCCTCCGTAAGCACTCCCAATATAATCTGCATTTTAGCCTCCCACATCTATTAAAATAAAGTACAAGCATTTAGCTATGAGTCAAATCTATCTTTAACTCCTTGAAATGCTAATATTCCATATAATGTCACTGCTTATTTAGATGTGTCACCTACAATATTTGACACATCTAAATAAGAGTAAATAACTATTTTTTATGGCAAGCCATTTTTTAACGAGCCATATCCATTCTTTTTACTTTCCTACTTCTTTATATCCTTCAGGAAGGGTAAGACCGTAAGACTTAGCAGCCTCTTCATTGCCGTATAAGTCAGCTTCTTCAAAGGTAAGGAACTTCATGTCACTTGCTTTGCCTCTCCCTTAAGCACCTTTGCTGCCATCTTGCCTGTCTCTTCTCCTACATATACATAATCAAGTCCTGTGCTGGCAACACAACCCTTCTTAACCTGCTCTATCTCGCTTCCAAATACTGGTTTGCCTGCCTTTTTAGCCTTATCAAGAACTATGTCAAGGCTGTTTACCACTGTGTTGTCTAATATGTTGTTTAAGCAGTCAACCTTTGTTAGTATACTGTCAGTTGCAAGAGGTACATCTGCTGAACTTGTTACCGCCTGCTCTATTATTTCAAAGCCATAATCCTTTGCTGCTTCCTTGTATTCCTTAACTGACATTTCTGAGTTTACCTCACTTGTACAGTAGAGAATGCCGATTTTCTTTGCATCAGGCATTATCTTTCTAATCATTTCGAGCTGCTTTATGATAGGGAGCTTGTCGCTTGTACCGGTGATATTGCCCACTGAACTGCCATCCTCCTTTGCAAGCTCTGCTACCACAGGATTGGTAACTGCTGTGTAGACAACAGGGATGTCTGTGTCATTTGCGGCACTATAGCTTATCTGAGCCATTGGTGTAGTGATTGCACAAATCAGATTTACTTTTTTAGCTACAAAATTATTAGCTATCTGGGCTGCTATACCACTGTCTGCTCCTGCATTCTCGTAGATTATTTCAAGGTTCTCACCCTCTTTATAGCCTCCTTCTGCAAGACCTTTTATAAAGCCCTCTCTGCAGTTGTCAAGCGAGCCATGCTCTGCAAACTGTCCTATACCTACAACTGCCTTATCTCCGCCTGTCACCTGACTTCCTGATTTAGTGGTGCTAGAGCTTCCTGACTTAGAAGTACTGCCTGACTGTGTAGAAGTATTAGCCGTACTGCCTGACTTAGAAGTGCTTGAAGAAGTCTGCTTATTAGCTCCACAGCCAGTAAGTGCTGATACCGCAAGTGTAAGTGCAAGTCCTAATGCTACCATTTTGTTTGATTTTCTCATATCCATTTCTCCTTTGGTGTAAGCTAATGGACCTACACAGTTATAGTATTCAGATGTTCATTTAGCTCTAAACAAGGTAGGCTATAAGTAAATCTAACTTTGCAGAAATATTTATCTTCGCCAAATAAAAAAAGCCCCAAGCAGAAGAAAAACTTCTACTTGGGGCGAATATTATCCGCGTTGCCACCCAATTTGATGCAAATGCACCATCTTTACCCCGTGCCATCACACAGGTAATGAGAATAACGGTCATCACTCCGTCTTACCCTACTTGGTTCGGATAAGCCCTCAGGAGTCCATTCACTAAGCTTCCTCATGCTGATTTCCACCATCACAGCTCTCTGGTATGAGTAACCCTTAACTACTACTCTCCCTCACAGGTTTGATGCTTGATATGATAACTGATTGTGATAAAGATGTCAATAGGGAAAATTATTTTTGCTGTATTACAGACACCTATACTAACTAATGTTATATTTGCAGTACAATTCTATTGCTTATATTTCATTTACAAATTCCGTTGCAGTCATAACCTTAGGATTTAATATTCCAGACTCAATAAAATCCTTATCGCCTGTTAACAATATATCTGCTCCAGCACTAATTGCGGCTCTAAGAATTGGTCTGTCATTTATATCACGTATTTTTGATTCAATTTCCTGCTCTTCAATAGGTGTAGGAACAATTTCAAGTGTTAACAATGCTAAAGATAAAAAGCTCTCTAAGGCCTGTATCTTAGCCGGAAATTTGCGATTAAATATACGACGCATTTCATCAATATTTTGCTCACAAATCACCCCATGGTTAGGATAACTTACAGCTTTTACAAATGCCTGATAAGGAAGTCCATTATTACTAAGAGCTGCTGAAATCAGTATATTAGTATCAATAAGAACTTTCATTAATCCACGCTTTCTGTACGGATTTCTTTTACCATATCTATGACCGCATCTTCCGTGTTTAATCCTATTTTTTCTGCTTCACCTGCCATTTGTGCCTGCAATATCTGCATAGCGTATACTGCAGAATTAATCAGGCGTACATTTCCATTCTCTACGATAAAGTTATCCTATCACCACAAGAAACTCCAAGAATCTCTCTAATATCCTTTGGAATTGTGACCTGCCCCTTAGACATAATCTTTGCATTATCTATAAATGTGTTATTAATCACTGGTATTACCTCCATTCTTTATATACTAAAAGTAGGGATTCCCCTACTTTTAGTATATAAAATTCTATTTAATTATGCAATTGTTTTATATAACAACTTTATGCCACTTATTTGAAAGAGTAAATCCTACAACTTTCCGTATCACTATATGTCCCGTATATCTTAACATTTTTCAACTTTAACAAATAATGACCGAACTTTAATATAACATTCATATTTTACACTATATAAACATAAGTGTCATGAGTAATTAAGGTTATTTAATCTTATAACTGGCTTCCTATAAGCTCAGCCACTGAATATCCATAGGCTTTAACTCTTTCGTAGGCCTTTTCCTGCCACTCCTCCTTTATGGTTCCGTCTTCTCCTACAAAGAAGTTTGGTTCCATATATCGGATGATAACAAATTCAGAAGTTTTTTGTCCGAATCCATCTCCCCTGCTAAAGTCAATCCCCATGCCTGTGTTTCTAACCATAGCGGCTTCAATAATAGGCAGAGTAATCTCATTTACAGGCAGGGTCATGTCAGGAGTGTCAAAGAAGCCGCCCTTTTCCTTGGTGTAGATTGCCAGATTGCTTATAGTGCCGTTTGTAACACACTTTGCTCTGCATATCCTGTTGATATCGACCTTATGCTTTGCACCACTTATAACTCCGTTTGCAATCCTTATCTCCTTTTCTTTAAGGTTAAAGCCAAGAGTAAGGTCAAGGGTAAATAAATTGTCAGGAAACGCCTGTGTAAGCTTATATGCAGCAAATGCGACCAGAATAAGCTTGGTTTCTAAAATGTTGTGCCCGTTGTTAGCCTTTGTATCTGTATCTATGTCACAGATATTTTTCCCCTGATTATCCCTAAATATCAGGTTGTAACTTTGATTAGAATTGCAGTATCTCATCGGCAAGATTGCACCTACCTCGGAAAACTTAATCTCAAGTGATTTTTTCCCATCTGCGGTATTGTAGGAAAGTCCCTCTGCATTTAGAGAAATTGTGTATTTAGGATTCTCAATAACTATTTTCTGTTCGCTAAACAATGTCTTCATCGTTTCATCCTCCGGATATTTATGGTATAACAATATTATATCATAAATAATAATATTTTGCTACAGAAAATTTGAGAGTTTATCTAATCCATTAATATTTCTGTGCGCTCCTCATCTTTCCTCCCCTTCTCTCATAATCCTCTTTTATTTCTTTGTCCCAGCCACTGTTATCAAGGCAGGCACTGACCTCCGCTACACTGTCCGCAGTCATCACTGTACTAACAGCCTTTGCTACTGCATGATACATACCAGCCGTACCAACTCCGTCACATACATAGTTTACTGCCCTATCCTTATGTATACCAAATCTCTCAGCTTCTGCATAGGCATCGATATTGGCTCCGATGAAAATAAATTCCCAGCCATACTTATCTTGCTGCCTTTTAACCATTTTTTGTACTTTATCGTATGAATATATAAAACTTGAATTCTCCATTCCGTCAGTGGTGATTACAAAAATGGTCTTCTCAGGTCTGTCTTCTGTCCTTGCGTACTTATGAACATTACCGATGTGGTCAATCGCACCGCCTACTGCATCTAAGAGGGCTGTACCTCCTCTTACAAAATACTCTTTGTCAGTCATAGTCTTAACCTTGTCAATCTCCACCCTGTCATGCAATACCTCGTGTTCAGTGTCAAAAAGCAGAGTCGAAACCAAAGCCTTTTCTCCTGTCTTTCTCTGCTGTTCAATCATCGAGTTGAAGCCACCTATTGTGTCCGCTTCAAGCCCTGCCATAGATCCGCTTCTGTCCAAAATGTAAACTATCTCTGTGTAGCCTTTACTCATAATGATACCTCCGTTTTCTTTGTTTTTATTTGGTGATATCATCATAACTCGAAAGGCATGAAAAAAGGTCAACCCTAGGGCGACCTTTTTAATTTATATGATACAATCGTCAAATCAGCCTCTTTATCCGGAATCAGATTTTACTTTTGCAATGTCATCTCTGATTATTTTAAAAGGCATAGGAAGTCCCTTGAAAAAGTTGATACTTCATCTAAAAAGTCCCTTGGAAAAGTTGATACTTTGTCTAAAAAGTCCCTTGAAAAAGTTGATACTTCATCCAAAAAGTCCCTTGAAAAAGTTTTAGCTTTAGCTACAATGATGCTTATGATAGCATATTTTAAGACCATTATTATCCAAATCAAAAGTAATTACTTTTTCAAACCATCAATTCTTAGTTCCTCTTTTTAATAAAAGCTCAATAAGGTCACAACATTCCCCCGGATTGTCTTCTATCCAGTCCCATTTCAGTACATTATTTAAAAAAAGTTCATCATTTTTAAGTTCAAGCGTACCTATGTCAAGACACCCATACTCATCTCCTCCACCGGCAAATACAAAGTAATACGGATCTGTACCAGTGTTTTTCACAATACCAGCCCTGTTAGAAAAAGCAGACTCGATTTTTTCTTTAAGCTGGCTTAATATATACGTGGGGATATCTTTTTTTAATTCAATTATTGTACTGTACAGTCCAACATGAGCATTTATAACCCTATTATTTAATATCTTAAACCAACTGCATCCTTCATCATACAATGTCCAGCTGTCATCTTTATATATCGCAACTTTATTATATGCTTTGGAATTGTCATAAACTACTACAAAATCGCACAATGGCGCTACTCTTGTTAACATGTCTAAAGATGCCTCATATCGCTTTCTTATGACATCTTCAGGAATCCCATGTCCACCACTTGCAACTCTACGCTTAACTCGTTCTATTGCCAGCTCCGGACTATTTAATCCGATATAATATAGATTAACAAAAAATCCGTTTTCTTTTACCTTCTCAATGGTTCTTAGAATAGTCTGCCCGGTTAAGGTTGATTCCTGATTAAATGAAACACCCTGTTTAATAAAGGAAATCAGTCTACTTAAAGCTTCTCTGCCTGCCTTTATCTGGTCTTCCTGATTACTCCAATCACCACCACTTGCAGCAAGAATTTCATCTGCATTCACTCTGTTTTCATTTTCATCAAATCCCATTGTGCGGTAAATGGTCGTTTTCCCAGCACCATTTACTCCCGCAAACAAGGTATAAATTTTATTATTTTTCATGTCCTATAATCTCCATTTGTTTTCTTTGTAAGAAAAAATCACCCATGATTTTGTAGAAAAATTCCTCTTCCTCACTTTCAAAATCTACCCTATTATTTACCATTAAATATTTTGGATCAAAAACAGTCTTACATTTTAAATATGCTTCACGCATATTTTTAGCAGCTTCATCAGTTATATATTCCATGGTTTTTTCCTCCTTCCTATAAACAGTGGTCATTTGTTGATTCCGATTCTCCAAAACTAGAATAACGGTTCAAAAAGCATCCTCTTTGTTTTTTATGTGATATCATCATACCTCTTATCTTTTTTATATAGCTGATTAATTTGCTCTATTTTACCTCACTGGAATCGAAATTTCTTCAAGCATATCACAGCTTTCATCAGGGCACTCTTCATCAATCCAGTTCCAAGCTTCAATATAAGGAATTACATCTTGCTGTTCTTCTACACATAACATTCCAAACTCTAAGCATCCAAACTTATCTTCTCCGCCGGCAAACTCAAGGTGATATGGATCTTTTCCTGTATTTTTCACAGTACCTACCCTGTTAGAAAAAGCAGCCTCAATATTTTCTTTAAGCCGGCTTAACAAATCCGGGGAAATATCTTTTTTTAATTCAATTATTGACCTATACATACAAAACTCCTTCCTATAATGTCAAGCCCTAAATCATTTAATTTCAGGCTTTTCTTTAAATATTTACCTCATAAAACAGAGCAAAAAATGTATGACAGTCATTGTATTTTATACTGAACAGCTAAAAGAGGGTGTAGTTTATAAAGCATCCCATTGTTTTGCTTTATAAAGGCTATAAATCCTCTGCTAACTATGATGGTGAACCTTCCGTGTCTAAAGGGATCGTGTCCCAACTTCCTTCGTCCCACCTGTCCATACACCGAGTGCCTGCTAAGCTTTCTAACAGGGTCATGCCCTACGGAGAGAACTACTGCAAGCTACAGCTCTTGTTTGTTTTTTTGATTTTACTGACCTGCATACTCCACAGGGTACGGATATTCCGTGGATGCTTACCCTGACTCGTTTTGCTGGTCATTGTGATGATGCAGCACCTGTAGCGCTCCATCGTTATCGGGTTCCCTTCCAGAACCCTGCCCGATCTCGGAAGAATCCGAAAACCGGCAAGGCTCTGGAATAAATTTTGCTGCCGACTGTCTTACGCTGCAGTCGATTCCTTCTTTTCCGGGCGCCTGATGTCCATCAACATCTTCTTCGGATCATAGAACGTACCAGTATTCAGAATCGTATAGATGATTCTCAGAAGCTTGCAGGCTATCGCAATCAATGACTGCATCTTTTTCAATGGATTATCTGCTCGTGTCGTATAATACATATGGAGTTCTTTGAATTCCTCTGCATGGGCCACTGCTGACTTTGCTGCCTGGAATAACCAATATCTGAGTCGTTTGCGTCCTCTATGACTGATTTTGGTTTCTCCCTTATGCTTTCCTGAACTGCATGCCACAAGGCCTAATCCGCTTAATTTCTGTATTTCCTTAACATCATCAAATCTTGAAATATCTCCCATCTCTGCAAGAATACCGGAAAGTGTATTTTCTCCAATCCCAGATATCTCCAGAACGTTACCTGTATGCGGTATCTCCTGACATTTCTGGTTGATCTGGTTCTCTATAACAGCAAGTTCAACATCCAGTTCCATGATTTTCTGCACGAACCACTTTACAGCTGCCTTGCTTGCAATAGATCCATCCTTAATCCCAACACTTGCTTTGCGTACTGTAAGATTTCTCTGGCTCTGCTGTACCCGCGTCCTCTAAGTTTAGCAGCATGCCAAATCTGTCTTATCCCTTCTTCTCCAAGTGCGGTCAGTTCATCCGGAAATGGTGCCTCTTTCAGCAGTTCAAGGCTAAATGCTCCATCGACTTTTCCCAATGCTTCCTTATACTCCGGGAAATATATCTTCATCTCCCTGTGCATCCGGTTGATTGTTCGAATTCTGTCTTCATTCAGTTGGTCTCTGAACATGGATAACCTACGAAGTTCAGCATAGATTTTTTCTGGAAGATATGGCATACCAAAGTTGCCATCCTTGACAAGATTTGCTATCAGTTTTGGATCCTTCCTGTCATCCTTCAGCTGGCTGTTATCTTCAACCTCCTTTGTCTGCTTAACAGCATAAGGGTTTACCTGAACAACACTGATTCCATTTGCAATCATCCAGGTAGCAAGGCAGAACCAGTAGTGACCGGTCGGCTCTAAGCCAAGTACTATCTGACTCTTATCATGTTCAGCAGCTATCTTTACTGCCCATTCTTTTGCACTCTGGAATCCCTCATAATCATTGTTGAAAGAATATGCGGACTTACTGAGTTCCCGTCCTCTGGTATCAATTGCTCTCACATAGTGCGTTTCGCTGCCTACATCACATCCCAAGATAAGCATGTCATCGCTGATAAAAGAGAGTTTTTTATTTTTATCGAACTTACCATTGGTTTCCAACTCACGCCAGGTTGAAGCTGTGAGATTTTCCTTAATCACCTCCGCTTTTTTCAAAAGCTCCTGCTGTTCAAAAAAATATTTGCTGTTACTACTTGATTTTTCTTTGTGCCTTTTAATATTCATTTTAGATACCTCTTGTATTTTTTTAGATTTTTACCAACTGGCAGGTCAGTAATAATCTAAATTTACTTGAGGTATTTTTTTATGTCAATCTCTTGACCTATTTATAGTATACAGGAAGCTTTCATATTCACATATTAAATAGCTAATCTCTTGCATAAAAATTAATTGCCCAGTTCTTAAGCTCTTCATATTTTTCTTTATTGTATTTAATGTTAAGCCCATCAAAACACATATCATGTGTATGATAATAATTACTAAGTGCCTCAGTCAGGGCTAGTTCATCAGTATTTCCATAATCCATAAATAAGTCATTAATGGCTTGGTTTGCACTTGAACATAAGATGCTGTCATGGTGAAAATAATCTATATTATCAAACGTATCAATGACATGATAATCAATATTCTCATATATTCCTCTGCTCTTCGCATATACATAAATCTTGCTCTCACCAACATAGCCATCAAATAATTGAAGATATTCAAGTGCAGATATCCCTCGTAAAATTACATCTTGCCCCTTCAATACATCTCTGAACCATGCTCTATTGGATATATAATTATCACTTATTTTTCGTTATCATTTATAACCCTCTTATCTAATAACTTAAACCAACTGCATTCTTCATCATACAATGTCTGGTTGCTGTCGTTATATCTCGCTAATTTATTATTATTTCCCATATTTTTGTCCTCCGTTTTCTTTTTATTTGGTGATATCATCATACCTCAAAGTGCATAAAAAAGGTCAACTCTAGGGCGACCTTTTAAGTTTACTTTATGCAAGCCTCAAATCAGCCATTTGAAAGCGGTTCCAGACCATAGTCAAACAGTACAATATTTATTTTTAAGACATTATATTCCTGCTTCCTGATGAAATATTCTACAACTGTATCAGTCTGAGATATAGGCGACAATGCGTAACCACCTATCCGCAAAAAATCAGCTGTCTCATCCATATTGAGCCGAAGTCCTACCGCAAGTGCAAGCATCTTATCCTTTGACGGCTTTACCTGCCCTTTAAGGAGCTTTGAAAAATACTGCTTGGATATGTTGGCTGCTGCATACACCTCGGAATTTCTCAGTCCTTTTTTATTAATTAGCTGCTGCAAATGCTTCTCAAAGGACTCCTTGTAGATATTTTTTAGGGCAGCTTCTAAAGAGCCTGGTTGCTTTGCAGAGAATGTATCTTTAGTACAGGCATTGTCAAGCACATCATAAGTCTCTTCTTTTAAGAGCAGATGAAATCTCTCGTTAGGTAATTCGTAACATTCTATGTTTCTATCTTTTTTGTATTCAGTTTCTAAAACCTCAAGGGCATACTTATCATCTATGAAGCTTTTAACCTCGTAGGCAAGCTTGCCACTTACATTTACAGCTTCATTATCAAATACGACAAGGGTTATCTCCATCTCGTATTCTTCTAAAAATTCCGTAAATGTACTGACTGCAACATCTAACCCGATATCCTTAGGAAAACCGTATGTACCAGTCCCAAGAAGGGGAAACGCTATGCTCTTACACCCCTTATCCAGTGCAGCTTTTAGAGCTTTTTCATAACATTCTTTAAGGCATCTGGCTTCAAACGAATTACCGCCTTCCCAATAGAGTCCACTTACATGTATTATGTATTTTGCAGCTAGATTAAAGGCTTCGGTAACTCCAACTTTTCCCGGTTGCAGTCTCCCTAACTCTTTTCGTGCTTCTAAGAGCTTCTCTTTGCCCGCCGCCTCGTAGATGGCAGACTCCACTCCGCCACCGATGACAGGCTCAGGATTTGCCGGATTTACTAAGGCATCAGCTTTTACTTTTGTAATGTCATCTCTGATTATTCTAAAAGGCATAGGATTCTCCTGGTCGCTTAAGTTTTTTCTGAAATAAAAAGTTTAATTGCTACATATAGGTTGTAAAATATTCCTTATTTTCATAACCTGTAATATATATGATACAAGTGTCAAAAGTATAAAAATTCGATGCAAGCTTGCTTGCAAGAGAATTTATTATCTTTGACACGCAAAAAATATGAGTAAGTAGCCATTTTTTTGCAAAAAAATGAGCGTATTACGAATATTTTTGCAAGGATTGCGAAAGCGCAGCTGTAGCAATCCTGTATCAATGGGTGTCAAATACTTTTGACACCCACATCATATATATATATTATATACATATTGCAACCAGAATCCAATAGAATAATTACCAAGTGGCAAAAAGTATATTATCTAATTAAAAAAATGTTTCAATTACTAACATAAATAAGCCTGAAATACCTATTAAATTATAAAGATGCTGTTGATCAAATTATAATATAGTCACAGCAAATAATTTGATTTTACCTGTACTTTATACTATAATAAATAGTGTATTTATCATCGATTGGAGGTAATTATAATGACAAATGAAAAAGGCTTGGGATTTTTGCAATTGGTCTTGCCCAGATAGATGGAGCAAAAACCGTCTGAAGAATTTTTTTAAAAGCTTGTTGAAAAAGGAAAAAAAGAGGGGAAATAACAGGCGATGATATACGCCGTATCCTTTATAACAAATATAAAGTTAAATAAGACGGAGAATGAGTTATAAGGAAAATGAACAAAATATTCCCCTAGAAAAGTGTAGCTTAATCCCTAATATTCCCCTAGAAAAAGTGTGGTGAATCTCTAAATACTCCCCTAGAAAAGTGTGATCTGATTTCCAAAAATGCCTATTATATGCTGATTGAGGATAGTTTTCTCTTTTTTTATATAATACTTGGGGACGCAAATTGAAAGCCACGTTTACAAAAATGTGAACTTTTTCTTAATTTTTTTATAATTTTATTTGCCTTTTTTTAAAAAAACAATGTTATAATCCATATAATATCGTATGGTCGATAAAAAGCCGAAATATTAGGAGGTTTATTATGAGTGATAAGAATGAATTGAAGGACATTGCAAAGAAAATAGCCTATACCGGAATAGGAGCTATTGCTGTAGCTGCCGAAGCTGCTGGGGATGTGATTGAAAAACTTTCCGAAAAGGGTGAGAAGGTTGCTACAAGCAGCAAGATCATCCATGAAGGCAAAAAAGCAGCTAGAGATTTTAAGGAAACTGTAGTAAAGAGCAAGGCTAAAAAAGCAATGGATGCTGTTGTCGAGATGACAAAAGAAGAGCGTGACGAACTCCGCAGAAAGCTTGATGAATTTGAGGCAGAAATAGAGAAAGCCAAAGGCGAAGTAGACGGCGAAGAAAACGCAGAGGATGACAAGGACATCGAAGTAGAATTCTACAACGATGCAAAGTCTGAATGTTGTGGCTCTTGTAGTGGAGAGGACAAAAAAGAAGACAAAGAGGAACACAAAGAAGAGGACGATTATGAGGATGAGGACTCCTGTTCTATTGACAGCTGCGGCTGTGATGAGTGCAGAGAGAGATAACACATACAATAATCATTGAACTACAGCTCCGAATGATAACGCTTAGTTTCTGTATTAAGCATTATTGTTCGGAGCATTTACTTTTGTGCCATAATCGCAAAAACAGCTTACAAGCCTCCTATGATTTCACTTTTCTCCACTCTATTATATGCTTCCTAAGCATTTCCCTTAAAGTTTCAATATCTGTTTCATCAGTGAGAGAAATTCTATCAAAATCAAAACTTCCGCTATCATCCAGTTCATCAAATTCCTTTTCTGAAATGGCATTGTAAAGGATATCTCTCACCGCCATTAAATCATCCCATATCTTCACTTCTTCGTAGCCAAGGGCTAAAGAATAGGCTCTTGTATCCGGATTATCTCTGCTTTCACTCCTGTGTAAGACATAGATTACTTTTTCTAACGCATTAACTAGCTGTACGTATTCATCTTTTGATATAGTAATTTCATCACGCATTTTTAAGTCCTCCAATAAGGCATAAGTGATTTATAAGATTTCCAATTGGCATTACATTGCCATTGTACTCCAAATCAGAGCATTTTTAAACCATTATCCAAGTGCCAAAATTAAAGCAACCAAGTTTATTACGTGATATGGAATTTTGGCGAATTTACTATCCCTAAAAAAAGAGCCCGGCATAACCGGACTCTCTACACAAATAAACAAAAGGAGTAACACGCTTACTAAATTAGAAATCAACTTCTGTGTCATAGTAGCAGCACTTAAGAAGTTTTTCCATCTCTTCCTGCTTAGGCTGTCTTGGGTTAGAGCCTGTACAAGCATCTGCAATCGCATTTTTAGCAATCTCAGGAAGTCTCTCAAGGAAGATGTTCTCAGGTACAAAGCCCTTTTCTGTAGGGAAGCTGTCTGCACCATAGTGAGCAATGCCGTGAGGGATTCTAAGGCTGTCATTCATGCCTCTTAAGAACTTGATAAGGTTAGCAATCTTCTCGCCTTCAGAAGCACCGCCAATTCCCATAAAGTCTGAAATATACGCATATCTCTTAGCTGCAGTAGTATCCTTTGCATTGTAAGCAATTACCTTTGGAAGATACATAGCATTTGCTGCACCGTGGATGATGTGAGCACCCTGGTCTTCAAATACAGCACCAGTCTTGTGTGCCATAGAGTGAACTATACCAAGGAGAGCATTTGAAAATGCCATACCTGCAAGACACTGTGCATTGTGCATATTTGCTCTTGCTTCCTTATCTCCCTTATAAGACTCGATAAGGTTAGCCTTAATCATTGTCATAGCGTGAAGAGCAAGCGGATCTGTATAATCGCAGTTAGCTGTAGATACATAAGCCTCGATAGCGTGTGTAAGGGCATCCATACCGGTATGAGCAACAAGCTTATCAGGCATTGTCTCAGCGAGGTCAGGATCTACGATTGCGATATCAGGAGTGATTTCAAAGTCAGCTATAGGATATTTGATACCCTTTGAATAATCTGTAATGATTGAGAATGCAGTAACTTCTGTAGCTGTACCTGATGTTGATGGGATTGCACAAAAATGTGCTTTCTTTCTAAGCTCAGGTATGCCGAATACCTTGCACATATCTTCAAATGTACATTCAGGATATTCATACTTAATCCACATAGCCTTAGCAGCATCGATAGGTGAGCCGCCACCCATTGCTACTATCCAATCAGGTTCAAATTTGAGCATTGCATCTGCGCCACGCATAACAGTCTCAACAGAAGGATCAGACTCGATTCCCTCAAAAAGCTCAACCTCCATGCCTGCTTCTTTAAGGTAGTTTACTGCTCTTTCAAGGAAGCCGAACTTCTTCATTGCGCTTCCACCGACACAAACCATAGCCCTCTTTCCTTTGAGGTTCTTAAGGTTCTCTAAAGATCCTTTTCCGTGATAAAGATCTCTTGGTAATGTAAATCTTGCCATTGTACTATCCTCCTAAAAGTTAACTTATGATTGCTGTTTGCAGACAATCATTGACTATTTTTTAACAATCTTATTATATACTTTTTCTGAGTAAAAGCAAAGTGATTTCGCAAAAATTTACAATTAATTAACAAATTTTTAGACAATTTTGATAACAATATTCACTATCATTATGATTTATTATTGACATAACCACTATATTAGGGGTACATTTCAAGTATAGACATTTGCTTGTAAACCCCCATAAAAAGTATATATTTTGCTTCAATTATGGTTAAACAATAATACATTTCTTTGACGGGAGGATGATATGAATAAACCATGTATAGTAGGAATAGCAGGCGGAAGTGCTTCCGGTAAGACAACAATAGTAAATAAGCTTAAGGCTTCCTTTGGTGATGATATACTTGTTATCAGCCACGACTCTTATTATAAGGCTCACAACGACCTTAGCTATGATGAGAGAACAAGGCTTAATTACGACCATCCTGATTCATTTGATACTGATTTGATGATTAGGGATATAGCAAAGCTTTCAAATGGAGAGGAGGCAGATATCCCTGTTTATGATTTTTCTATTCACAACAGAACCGACTCCACCACTCATGTATTTCCTAAAAATGTGATTATCGTAGAGGGCATTCTCATCCTTGCAAATAAGGAACTTCGTGACCTTATGGACATTATGGTTTTTGTAGATACAGACGCCGATGAGAGGCTTCTTAGAAGGATTAAGCGTGATGTAAATGAGAGGGCAAGAACTATTGATTCTATTATAAATCAATATCAGCAGACGGTAAAGCCTATGCACGAGCAGTTTGTAGAGCCTTCTAAGAAGTATGCGGATATCATCATCCCTAGGGGTGGCGAGAACTCTACAGGCATAACCATACTTACTGAGCATATTAAACATAAGCTGGCAGGATAATGTAAGCAATATAACGAAAATGGATATAACCTCATATATTTCTTGCTAAATCATATTTTTAATGCTAAAATACATTGCATACACGAATACATTTTAATCATTTACGGAGGTTTTATGGCTAAGAAAAAATATACCGATATGACAAAAGAAGAACTCCTGGAGCTTAGGGATGTGCTTAAGGCAGACTATAAGAAGATGCAGGCAAGGGGCTTAGAGCTAAACATGAGCCGTGGTAAGCCCTGCGTAGACCAGCTTGACCTTTCAATGGGTATGATGGATTCCCTAAACAGCTCCTCAGACCTTCTCTGCGAAGATGGCACAGACTGCCGTAACTACGGCGTACTTGACGGTATCCCTGAGGCAAAAGAGCTTATAGGTGATATGATGGAAGTGCCATACGACCATCTGCTTATCTACGGTAACTCCAGCTTAAATGTAATGTATGACACCGTTTCACGCTCAATGACTCACGGTGTGATGGGCAGCACCCCTTGGTGCAAGCTTGATAAGGTAAAATGGATATGCATAGTTCCAGGCTACGACAGACATTTTGCCATCACAGAGTATTTTGGAATAGAGAGCATATGTGTACCTATGTTAAAGACAGGTCCCGATATGGACATGATAGAAAAGCTTGTAGCTTCTGATGAAAGCATCAAGGGCGTTTGGTGCGTACCTAAGTATTCAAACCCTACAGGCAATTCTTATTCAGACGAGACAGTTAGGAGGTTTGCAAGGCTCAAGCCTGCCGCAAAAGATTTTAGAATATACTGGGACAATGCTTACACGGTACATCACCTCTATGACCACGACCAGGATCACCTTATAGAGATTCTTGCAGAGTGTAAACGTGCCGGTAACCCTGACTTAGTTTATAAATTTGCTTCAACCAGTAAGGTAAGCTTCCCCGGCTCAGGTATAGCAGCCCTTGCTACCAGTCTTAATAACCTTGAGGACATACAGAGGCAGTGGCTATGCAGACCATAGGACATGACAAGGTAAATCAGCTCCGTCACGTAAGGTTCTTTAAGGATATACATGGACTTGTGGAGCATATGAGAAAGCACGCAGACATCCTCCGTCCTAAGTTTGAGGCAGTTGAGGAAATCCTTGAAAAAGAGCTTGGCGGTACCGGTATTGCTGCCTGGACATCTCCAAAGGGAGGCTATTTCATCTCTTATGACACTCTGCCAGGCTGTGCTAAGAAGGTGGTTTCACGTTGTGCTAAGGCCGGTGTGGTCATGACTCCTGCAGGCGCAACCTTCCCCGGCGGTAAGGACCCTCAGGATAGTAACATAAGGATTGCTCCTTCCTTCCCTCCTATCGCAGACCTTAAGACTGCTGCAGAGCTTCTTGCACTCTCAACCAAGCTTGTGACGGTTGAGCATTTGCTTGAAAAGATGGAGACTCCTGAAGCAGCTTCTACCACAAAATCAACTAAAACAACTAAATAAATGCCAAAATTTCAACATCCAAATCTGTGGTTATTACTTCCTACTACACAGTTTTGGATGTTTTTACTATAAATGATTGAAATTTATCATCATAAATCCATTTGCTTTTTGTATTTTTTTTTACTATAATTGTAGTATTACCGACTATGGTAAATTTAAACTTGGGAGGAACCGATATGAAAGTTCTTATTGTAGGTACTAATCATGCAGGCATAGCAGCTGCAAACACCCTGCTTGACAATTATCCTGGAAACGAAGTTGTAATGATTGATAGAAATACCAACCTCAGCTACCTTGGCTGTGGTACTGCACTTTGGGTAGGAAGACAGATTGACTCTTATGAGGGACTTTTCTATACCTGTGCTGAAGCCTTTGAGAAGAAAGGGGCTAAGATTAGCCTTGAAACAGCCGTTGATCACATCGACTTCGATAAGAAGATTGTATACGGCACAAGGAAGAACGGCGAAAAGTTCGAAGAGAATTACGACAAGCTCGTACTTGCCACAGGTTCTCTCCCAATCTCACCTGCCCTTGCGGGAAATGATTTAGAGGGACTTAATTTCTTAAAGCTGTTCCAGGAAGGTCAGGAAGTAGACAAAGAAATAAGCAAGCCTGAGGTTAAAGAGGTCGCTGTAATAGGTGCAGGCTACATCGGTGTTGAGATTGCTGAGGCCTGTCTCCTTCGTGGCAAGAAGGTAAGGCTTTTTGATATTGCGCCAAGCTCACTTGCAAGCTACTATGATGAGTGGTTCACAGAGGATATGGACAAGGCTATATCAGAAGCGGGAATCGAGACTCATTTTGGAGAAAAAGTACTTGAATATAAGGGAAATGGCAGAGTATCTTCAATCGTAACTGAGAGTGGCGAATATCCTGCTGACCTTGTTATCAACGCTATCGGCTTCGTTCCAAACAACGCCCTTGGTAAAGACCACCTTGAACTTTGGAAGAATGGTGCTTACTCAGTAGATAAATATCAGCAGACCAGCGACCCTGATGTATACGCAGTTGGTGACTGTGCTACTATCTACTCTAATGCACTTAGAGACAAGACCTATATTGCACTCGCTTCAAATGCAGTTCGTACAGGTATAGTGGCTGGTCACAACATAGGCGGTACCAAGCTTGAAGGTGCAGGAGTACAGGGCTCTAACGCTATCTGTGTATTCGGCAGAAAGCTTGCTTCTACTGGACTTTCACTAAATGCCGCTAAGAAGGCGGGCTTAGATGTAGAATATACCGATTATGAAGATACACAGCGTCCTGCTTTCATGAAGGAAAATGCAGATGTTAAGATAAGAATAGTATATGAGAAATCAACCAGAAGAGTAGTTGGTGCTCAGCTATCTTCAAAAGAAGATGTATCAATGGCTATTCATATGTTCTCACTGGCTATAGAGGAAGGCGTTACCATAGATAAGTTAAAGCTCCTTGATATCTTCTTCCTTCCACACTTTAATAAGCCATATAACTACATCACTATGGCAGCACTTAATGCGAAATAAGATTTAAACTACTAATGTGCAGAACCTGTTTAGCTGGTTCTGCACATTTTTTAATCTCAGCCACCTTGTCATAAAGAAGGCTCTATTTCATCATCCACTTAGTCTTCACGGGATATTATTCCATATCCTCAATATAATGCTGAGGCAAATATTGTCCTAAGCTTTATTCTTTACTTCATATTACTTAGCCTTAAAATCACTAAGTATATTTAGCTCATCTTTTTTAGTCGTAATGATTCTACCTTGTTGAAGAAGTCCATTAGGCTCTATAGGTTCATAAACTCCGTTTTTATAATCGATAACATAAACTTCTGTTGTGTTCTGATGATAATTATGCTATCAGATATCCTTGCAGATTCAAATATATAGTTCCCGGAGGCTATTTCAGGTATTGTGATATGGCTGTAAGTTCCATCATCCTGTTTAAGGTACATATTACCAGTATTCTCTGCGTATTCATCATCATCTCCTACAATCACACAGTTCAAATCACCACCTATATAGTTAACTTTTTTATCAGAAGTTATTGGAAGTTTGGTTGTTTCTTTTTTGTTAAAATCATAGTACCAGACTTCTATACTTTGAACTCCTTTACCTTTACTTTTATCGGCAGTTTCAACCTCAAAGATAACTCCGTCATTAAATCCGTCTAACTCATAGACTATACTACCATCTTCAAGTTCTCTATTATCATCAACTTTATACTGATGTTTGACTATTTCTTCTACCTTTTTTGTCTGTAAATTGTATTCATTGAGGATACCCTCTCCCTTTACATCGTCACTTGTGTAGAATATAATCCTATCTCCAATTATTTTTGATTTTGGCATCCCAGAGCTTTTACCCTGATATATTATTTCACCTTTGTTTTTATTTATTCTATGAAATGAAAATGGCCATCCATCTGCCGATTCCTCTTTCTCAGATTGACTAACAACTCCTTCAATCAGGTCAGTATCATACATTCCTGATAAAAATCCAAAATTGACGCTATTAATCTTGTGAACTTCCTTATTGGTATTTCCATCATTTACATAATATACACAATTATTGCCTACATATTTGAAAAAATATGACAGTTTATCATTATAACCCAAAATCGTTGCCCCTTTGGCAGGATATTCAAGATGTTTTGTATCCTTTGCGTAGCCTATTTCTCCCTTCTTAAGCTCAGTCACAGTATTGGATTCTTCTTTTTTATCAGCTGAATTTTCATTTGTTGCAGATACAGCAGTACTTGTCATACTTATACTTGTGCTACTGTGGTTTTCGGATGTTTTAGAGACAGGTTTATCTTCACCTTTACTACAGGCAGTCAACAATAGCATAAAAGTAGCAGCAAAAACAGCAATCTTTTTCATAGGCACTTCTCCTTAGTTAAAATAATTAAATGTCTAGAACCTCTGCTACTATCATACTATTTCCAAAAGTAAAACACCATACCAAAACCTGAATTTAAATGACTAGTCTATATCTTCTCCATACCATTTTTTATAAATGTGGTACTGCCGCCTCTGCAGCATCAACTATCATTCCTTTTCTTTGCTTTATAGTAAAATACATAGTTTTTGATTAAAATCACAATCCCTCCCGCCACTAATAATGCGGAGGAGAACTTACCTGAGGAATATCCAAAAAACCATGAATACACAAAAAGACCACAGAAAATTATTACTGTAAACACAGATAAAATCACGGCAATTTTTAATTGTCTAACTTCGTTTTTCAATTGTAACACCTCCTCGTATTACAGAAAATCACTTAGCTTATCCACCTCAAATCTATCAAGCACAGCCTTAAAAGCCTTGTGATAAAGCTCCAAGGCTTCTTCGTGCTTTCCATAGCCCTCTGACAGTATAATCCCTCTGGTCTCAAGGACATATTGTAAGTGAAGTGGGCTGCTTAAGTCAGCTACCATCTCATATTCGCTAAGAATATATTCGGCCTTCGTGTAAGCCTTTTCCACTAGCAGTTTGCACATCATTTCCCTAATAATAAGTAGAGTGTCGTCACTTTCATTGTGCAAAAGTGTAACCTTGTTTACTGATATTCCGAGCCTCTGAAGTATCCTCTCCACCAAAAAGAAACTCTGTCTGGTATCTCCATTTATAAGCCGTTTAAGTGAGGTAGTAGTGCATAACCCCTCAGTCAGCTTTTCAGGTGAAATACTTTTTTTATTTATCTGGTATTTTATTATATCCCCAATCTTAAGTTCCTTCATTATATCCTCACATACATTTAAATCTATGATTTTTATGTATTAAGGATACCATCAAGTTATTGCTATTTCAAGCCATATAACTACATCACTATGGCAGCACTTAATGCGAAATAAAATTCACCGGTAATCAATGGGCAGAACCGATATAGGGTTCTGCCCATTTTTACTAAACGCTGCCACTCCATCATATATTTGTGCCTATTTCATCATCCAATTAGTCTTCACGGGATATTATTCCATATCCTCAATATAATGTTGAGGCAAATATTGTCCTAAGCTTTATTCTTTACTTCACTTTTTCTATACCGAATACGCCAATAAGCTTAAATGGGTACTAATCTATCCTAGTTCAATTATAGTATTAAACTTCACCTTTACATCATCAGGAATATAATGTGCTACTTCTACAACTGTCTTATCAAGGTTCATAATAGTTTCACGCACCTTAGCTGCTGTGTTCTTATCAAGGGCTGAAGTTCCCTCATCTACAAGAAGCACAGAGCAGTTATAGAGCAGGGCTCTTGCTATTTCTATTCTCTGTTTCTGACCTCCTGAAATATTGCCGCCCTCATCTTCAATTGCATAGTCAAGACCATTTTCACGGGTAAATTCTGCAAGCCCTGCCTGTTCTATAGCTTTATTTATTTCTGCCTCAGTAAAATCTTTTCCAAGAGTAATATTATATCTTAGAGTTTCATTAAATACCGCAGGATTTTGTGATATAAAGCCAAGTCTTCTGTACTTTAACTCTTTGTCATTTAACAGCACCTTTCCTGAGTCAGGTTTAAGTTCTCCGCTTATAAGCTTAAGTATGGTACTCTTGCCGCTTCCACTCTCACCCTGTATAAGAATTTTACTGCCGTTTTCCGCCTTAAAAGAAAATTTCTTAAGTATCTCTTTGTCCTCATTATAAGCGAAATCCACCTCTTTAAATTCAATTTTCTTTACATCCTCAGCTTCATTTTCATTTACTTCATCAACATCACTAAACTTCATTATATTTTCTCTGATTGGCTCAGTTGATTTAAGCACAGCCATAAGACCTGCTATCTGTCCCAAAGAGCCCACTATCCAGCCGCTTGAATACTGAACCGCAATAAAGGCTGGTATAGTAATATAGCCTTTAATTCCCATATATATACCTATTGCAATAGGAATAATATTCACCACAATATACACAATGTTCATATAAAGACCGGTAAATTCCATCTCATTGTTTCTATCTGCAAAGTCCTTCTCACTCTTTGATATTGAGGCAAAAAGTTTTTTAACAGTGTCTGCAATTCTGTTATAATTAATTATAGTTCCACTGTTTTTGATCACATCTTTTATAAGCACCGTAGTTTTGCTTATACTCTCAGTATACTGGTTTGTCATCTCCGCAGTCTTTCTTCCCAATATGCTGCCAAGCCCCATTGGAAGCAGACCTATTACAAGGTAAATAAGTGCAAATATCCAGTTGCTGCTAAAGGTAAGTATGATGGTAAATACTACCACGGCAGAACTTTTTGTTATTATTATTATATTGTCAAAATAGTTTGCCATAACAAGCTTTAAGTCATTGTCTATAAATGAAATAGCCGTACCGGAGTCAATTCCTTCTGCAATTGCGTTTTTAACACAGGCCATTTTAATATCAGTTATTACCTGTGCCTTATAATTATTTGTAGCCTTAATCGCCTGCTTGCCTATCCATAAAAGAATTGCATATGATGCCACATAGATACCGACAAACGGAAGCAGCCACTCTAACCTCTGTTCCTGTATCAGCCAGAAGAACAGAGCGTAGGTTCCTGTGTTAAATGGGGTTTCAAGCCCTGAAAGAATTGTCAGAATGATAGCTTTCCACCATTTTGAGCCTTTCTTGTACATTTTTAAGCTTAAATTATTACTTGCTTCATTTTTCATTGGCTATATCCTCACTTATTTTATAATATATTCAGTATATAGTATTGGATAAACAGCTTATATACTAAATTGATATAAGTATTCTATCAGATAGTTACATTAAACGACATACCAAAAACTGATTTTTGCTAAATTATTTTTTTCTCTGTGTTGAAGCCGATTCCGATTCTTTACCGGTAAGAATTCCATAAAATGGTATATACTCTTCATAAATATCATTTTGTTTTATTATTGGCAACCAAAAATTAAAATTCATTTGTTTTTACTGGTCTGTTATAAACATTTACAGCACTAAACCATTATTTTTTTGTCAACAAGAGCATTGCCATCATTTACAAATGTTAATGTCTTTACTGAGTTCATAATATTCTTATTAAATTTTATGCTTTTTAGTTTCATCTGTACCTTTGGGAGAATAGGCATACTTTTTGATAGTCTAAATCAAAAATTTATAAGCCCGCCATAATATTTTCCGCTACTTCTGTTTTGGGCTTTCTCCCAAAAATTCCATAGTTTTATTATTTTCTAGATAATTAGTTCCTGCCTTTTTATTCTTAAGTACAAGTATATTAATACTATCATTATCCAGCTCATACTCATAACCATATATATCTGCTATGAGTGATATATTATATAAAAGATGTCCAACTTCTAAAATTTGTAAGGTTTTAAATATGCTTGGATAATGATTATCATTAAGGAGCTGTCTTGTATATATGCTTATATTTTTATTCTTAACTTTCATTTCCTCTCTTAGCATAAGCATCAGGAGTATCATCTCCTCTTCTCCAAGCAAGAAATCACTTAGCTTATCCACCTCAAATCTCTCAAGCACAGTCTTAAATGCCTTTTGATAAAGTTCCAAGGCTTCTTCGTGCTTTCCATATCCCTCTAAGAGTATAACCCCTCTGGTTTCACGGACATATTGCAAGTGGAGCGGGCTACTTAAGTCAGCTGCTACCTCATATTCGCTAAGAATATATTCGGCCTTCGTGTAAGCCTTTTCCACTAGCAGTTTGCATATCATTTCCCTCATAATAAGTAGAGTGTCGTCACTTTCATTGTGCAAAAGTGTAACCTTGTTTACTGATATTCCAAGCCTCTGAAGTATCCTCTCCACCAAGAAGAAACTCTGCCTGGTATCTCCATTTATAAGCCGTTTAAGTGAGGTAGTAGTGCATAACCCCTCAGTCAGCTTTTCAGGTAAAATACTTTTTTTATTTATCTGGTATTTTATTATATTTCCGATTGTAAGTTCTTTCATTATAACCTCTCATACATTTAAATCTATGATTTTTATGTATTAGGATACCATCAAGTTATTGCTATTTCAAGCCATATAACTACATCACTATGGCAGCACTTAATGCTAAATAAAATTTAAACTACTAATGTGCAGAGCCTGTTTACCGGGTTCTGCACATTTTTTCAATATAATAAACATTATCCATACCTTTTATGCGCCTTTTTATAGTTTTATTTCATCATCCACTTAGTCTTCACGGGATATCTGGACGTTGATAAGTAGAACTCTTCATCCTCAAGCTTTTGCCACTCCGCAGGTGTAAACTGAAAATCAGATAAGATGTATGGAAGAATTACTTCTCTTTCCTCTCCTGATTTTAGCTCAAACTCCAAGTCAAAAGGATTGCAAATGCCATAAAACATCATCTCGGTTGCATTCGTATATCCTGTCTTTTCAATGGAAACCGGCCTTGTATCTACCATCTTTTTATCCCTTGCCTTGTTGGAATATACTACCTTTACCAGATATATTTTCACATCTTCATCCGTATCGTATTCAAAATCATACTTATCTTTAGCTTCCTTGCTTGTAAGAACCGTGTATTCTTTTACCTTCATATACACTCCGTTTCCTACTTCTCTTTCAGTGGCATATGGAATAACTTCTTCCTTTACAGACAGCCCCGTATTTACCTTGTACACCCTTAGTACATACAGAACAAGAATTAAAGCCAACAATCCAGTAACAAATATCTTTTTCACTAAGCCTCCCTCAATCTTCCCTCTTCCATTATGAAAATAATGTCAGATAACAAGGTTAACTCCTCCATATCATGAGAAGCAAGTACAATACAGGCTCCTCTACCCTTTTCTTCCCTAAGTATGTCGAGCAGTTTTCTAACACTTTCTTCATCCAGTGCATTGGTTGGTTCATCAAGTAATATCAAATCAGGCTTTTCCATAATAGCCGCAGCTATTCCCAGCTTTTGCTTCATACCCAAGGAATAAGTTCTATACTTTTTCTTAAAGCAAGCCTTCTCAAGACCAACCTTTTCCATAACTGCTTCAATATCTTCTTTGCCAATAAGCTTTCTTATATCGGCAAGCATTTTTAAGTTCTCATACCCTGAAAATGACGGTATGAAGCCCGGATTCTCAATCAATACACCCACGCTCTCAGGAAAGGTTGCATCCTTACCTATAATCTTATCTCCAACTCTTACCTCACCCTCTGTTGGCTTTATCAGCCCGCAAATGGCACGAAGAAGCATAGTCTTACCACTTCCATTCTTACCCTTAATGCCGTATATTTTGCCCTTATCAAGCTTATAGACACCTTATCCAAGACCTTATGCTTATCGATAACCTTGGTCAAATCATCTATTTCAATATACATCTCATACCTCCTCTTCCCTGCTGTAAATATCTAAGCTCTTAAAATACCCATATCCTAAAGCTCCTGACAAAATTATAACCAATAAAGAAACAGTAATTCCAGTCCCAAACTGCATTTTCTGTTCTCTTAAGAGCATTGTGTAGTTCCCAAGTAGTAAAGCATTACACCAGTATGCAGACACTGATAAATATCCCATCATAGCTATGACAGCTAAGATATTGTTGTTTGTAAATGATATGAGCATACAGAGAAAATTAAGTGCCATAAACAGCAATATCGGCATAATTACAGTGCAAAGGAATAGCTTTGTATCCGTTATCTCAGAGAGATTAACACCCAAAATCCTCATACAGATTTCCCTGTTTATCACAGTGTAGCTTCCTCTGTTTATCGTAGTAAATAACAAGCAGGAAAACAGTAGGGATATGTAATAAAGGATTGCGCTTAAAAATATGTATATGCATTTGCTGAGCCACCAGCACCATTTGTTGCCCGCCCTTATTAAAAACTGATATCCACGCTCAACATATTCAGTCTTAGGATATGTTCCTATGCTAAACAGGGTATATATGTGTACAAAAAGCCAAGCTATCGGTATGTCAAAAACATCCTGGACGGTAAGGTTTGTAATCTCCTCCTTACCAGAAAATATATATATCAGATAGTCAAACAGCCCTGCCTTATCTGTCGTATATAGAGCTATCCTTTTATCCCAAAACGCCAGCACCACAGAAAGCAGTATCATAAACAAAACGTAGACTTTATATCTTCTTACAATTCCATTTTTAATGTCGTGTATTAGCTGTCTTTTGAATAAAACCACATCATTAGCCACTACAGCCACTCCTTTGTTTTTATATATTTTTGCATTAAAATGCCGTATATAACAAGAGTTAAAACTATATACAGGCAATAACTGACTTTTACCGCCAAGCTATCCCACATTGAGTAATCAATAGTTATGAAATTGCAAAACAGCGGGATACGGCTTTGAAACATTTCCAATGCTACAACAAAAAACAGTATAATAAACGTAATGATGCTGTTATTAACTCTTAGGTCAAAAAATATAATCCAAAGGCAGACCAGTATATTTCTTAGAACAAGAGTTGCAAATCCCATTGTAAACACACATACAAAGCTAACACTGTTGTAGCTATCTGTTTTAAGAAGATATATGCTGCTGCCACTGTCCCAGTTGATGAGAGTAGCTGTTTGCAGGCTATTTGCCAATGTAACCACAAACATTACAAATGCTGATGCAGGAAGTGAAAATAAAACAGCTTTCTTTATCCTAATCCTCACTAATTTTTTGACACTTCCAAGCCTAATCAGTGCATTTACCTCATCATCATATTTTATCAGATTGTAGTATATGATAATGATAAATGGCAAAACCAGCATACCATACACCCTTGGGTTTAAAAAATAAATATAGGCATCAGCAAGGGTAAAAAGTCCCCGGTAATAATACGCCCCATTATACGGACTTGCAGAGTAGTAAAAGCATAGTACAGAGAATAAAAACAGGGATATGGCAATAACATTCAAACTACGCTTTAACATCCTGTTTCTTCCCTTTCCACATAAAAAATCACATATGACAATATAAAAAATAATAGAAAATAAAGTATGTACATCGGTAGATAATTATTGTTAGCTCCACCATTTAGCATAAAGAATAGTGAATACTCCGTTTTATCTATCAGATTTGTGAGGGAGTAAATGAAAAAATAAAATACAAAAGGCACTATCATCACTCCAAATCTGTGTTCTGTAAAATACGTATAGCTAAGAGCAAGTGTAGCTATAACACCTGCAAAGAGAAAATCTATAACTATAAACATAAGTACATAAACAAGCGGATGTGTAAAGAATACTTCGTATGCCATTGTTGTAGGCGATATGGTGCCAACTGTGCCATTATCCGGTATAAATGCCGGCATAAACATTGATGAAAGCACTAGATTAAGCAACAACGGAGCAGCAACCGCCACTCCACCTGACAGAAAAACCGCCAGATACTTAGCCTTAAAATATATCTTCTTCTCCACCCTGGTACATACATTTATGATATATCCGCTTTTTATATCTTCAAAAAATGAGCTTCCAAAAGGGAGAACTGCCAAAAGGGGCAGAATAAGGTAGAATATGTAGCTTTGGATAGGAAAAAGTTCGTTTCCCATCCAGGTGCTAAACAGGCTGATAGGCACATATAGGTCATCTATAGCATTGGCAGATAATTCATAGTTTTGTCCTTCGCTTATCGGCATTATTACTGTGATAACATGCCATATAGACAATGCACAGCCTACCAATAAAGTAAGCTTCATACCTATGGTATTAAACGCCCTCTTTATCTCATTAGTATAAATCGCTTTCATAATCTACCTACCTAACATAATCAAGTTTTACTATATATTTGTTTTTATCATCACTTCCAGGCGAAGCACCTAGGTCATTTATATCAAGATAAAAATCAACATTCTTATCATTTTATAAATTTATCTTCTACTAAAAAATACCAGATTAAAATTTCTTTTTCTCCTCTTTTCATTTTAACCTTGAATGCACTTTTTACTTTTCATTGAAACATCATTGTTAGATGTAAGCATTTCATAGCCGTATTTTTGAGTTCAATACCCTTATATAAAATCAAATCTATACTGTTTTAGATAAAACCCTCCTAAAACCTCATCTACGTCTAAACATTCTAAAGTCGTATTTATAATAAAAATACGAATAACCATCTATCGCATTACCGACCTTATCAACATGCCCAAAATTGTCGCTATAGTTGAAATCTCCTAGCTTTTTAGAGGTTGAGATTTTATTAACAATATATCTATTAAAGTTAGTTACAATAACATCATCTTGTCTTATTACCTTTTATACCATAATTCTGCTTTACTAATTTCCTCAAATAGACGCTCTTCGTTAGGGGTTATTTGAGATGATGCTTTTTCTTTACTAGCACTTCGTATTGAAGATGATACATTATCATCTTTATGTACTACATCTGTAGAATTCTCTGTGATATTGTTTTTATCCTTTTCTTCACTCTTAAACACACTATTAATGAACTTGGCGACTAAGCTATCGTTGGCTGTTAATTTAATGTTATTACTCAGGCTTGCAAGTATAACTATTGCTACAACAGCGATTATAGCTATTTTAATAATGTTTGTTTTCTTCAAAACTGCTTACCTTCTTCCTTTTCGAGGCCACTAAAATAGTGGCCTCTTTTAATAATTAAATGCTGTCAGGACTCCATACTCCTCTTATCCAGCCCGCTTTATGATGAGCCTCTGTAAATACCAGGTATGCATTTCTATATCCCTTTTCATAAACTGAATTCTTAAGATACTTATATGTGCCAGGTTTTAAATCGTAATAATCCCATTTGGTACCCCAAGTACAGTTATCAAATCCGAATACGTTTCCATAACCTGAAGCAGCATGAGTCCCTGCCACTTGAATTCTGTGTGTAAGATTATTATTTAAATTCTTTGCGTAGGCACTACTTCTATCTGTTTTAGGTCTAATATCTGATGAATAGTCACTACCATCTCCTCCATATGCTGAATATGGTAGGTCTATATGATTATTGGCAAATGTGAGCATAGTACCTGCATTTGACAAAACCATAACTCCCATCATAATAGATAGGCAAATTCTCTTAATAGTTTTTCACTTTCATTCTGAACCTCCATTTAGTTTATTTGTATATTTACTCACTTCACTAGCAAAGTCTTTAATCAGCTGATACTGCGATTATACTCTTATGATAAACAAAACACCATACCAAAACCTGTTTTAAAAATATCAGGGTTTTTGGTATGGTAATTGTTCTATATCCATAATAAGATTGCATCATCAAATTTATGGAGTGTTTTTCATCATGAAAAAATGCTGCAAAAAAATTGTAATAATTATGTCACTTGTAATATTATCTATTCTATTTTAATTCCTACATCGAATACTAGTAAGTATTGTCCATTAACTATTGAAGAATCAGAACTTCGAACAAATAAGTATTAGTATTAACTTATATTTTCTCCGTACCATTTCATATAAGCCCTCTTAACTGGGGCTTTTTCATTTTCTCCCGCTTTCATTAATTCAAATAACCGGTAACTCTGCCTATATTTTTCTTTACTCTTTGCATTATCCCCTGTCATCCTATCAGTTGTATAAGTCTTCTCTTCTACTAAAAATCCAAGTTCATCTCCTCTCTTACAGCTTATAAGGTTTTTAATCATTTCATCTGTTAAACGGATAGAGTCTTCAAACCTATCCACCTCTTCATATCTCGCACATAAATTGACAGATAACAATATAAAAGGGATCTCGTGCCTTTTTACATCTATTTTGCTTCTTTTATATCCCTTTATCGCATTTTCTAGTATTTCAACACTTTTGTTTATATGCCCAGTCTGTTTATAACATAAAGCCATCATATTTATTATCTTAGCCTCTAAGTCAGTAGTTACGAATCTTCCCAGGTTTTCAAGGTGCTTATCTTTTCTTGTTATTAAAAATGCATTTTCCAAATCAGCTATCACTTCTTCTACTGGCTTTCTTTTTAGCATACTATCAAATAATGCTTCCATAAATGCCACGTACTGCCTGTTCACCTTACTTTCCTTAGATAGCTGTTTCTTTAACGACTTAAATAATATTTCTGCCTCTTTGTATTGATGCTTTGAAGTAAGTCTGGATATGTCTCTTTCCATTTCAAGCAAAAATGGGCTATCCACAGCAAGCCTTGTCTGAAGGCTATCACTTTCAAGGTCAAAATGCTCTTTTATAGATGCAAATGTACCTTTTTTAGGGGTTGACTTGCCATTTTCTATCCTGGATATGGTCTTTACATCTATTCCTATGGCTTCTGCAAGCTCCTCTTGAGAATACCCTGACAAGTCTCTTTCATCTCTTAATAGCTCTGAGATAAGGTAAATATTGTTCTGTCTGTAGCTTTCCCACAGCCTTATGTCCTCTGTCTCCCATGGTTCATTATACTCTACATACAGCTCCTTTAGCGCATCCCGCTTTTTCTTCCAAGACCTGTATATATCCTCAGCCCTGTCCTTGGTAAGGAGTAGCAGTCTGTCTAAAAACTGTGGCAGATGCAGCAGCAAGCCATTATCCGTCAACGCATCGATTCCACCTAGGGTAAGCTCTAGGGCTTCTTCGTACTGATTATTCTTTATCGCACTTTCACCCATCAGCCAGGCAAGTTTGCTATATATATTCGTCCTTACTTCTTCATCCTCGTATTGTTTCTCTACATAGTCAAGGAGCTGTCTTGCATATATGCTTATATTAATATTCTTAGCTTTCATTTCTTCTTTTAACATAAGCATCAGGAGTATCATCTCCTCTTCTCCAAGCATAAAATCACTTAGCCTATCCACCTCAAATCTATCAAGCACAGTCTTAAAAGCCTTATGATAAAGTTCCAAGGCTTCTTCGTGCTTTCCATAGCCCTCTGAGAGTATAACCCCCCTTGTTTCACGGACATATTGCAAATGAAGCGGGCTGCTTAAGTCAGCTACCATCTCATATTCGCTAAGAATATATTCGGCCTTCGTGTAAGCCTTTTCTACTAGCAGTTTGCATATCATTTCCCTCATAATAAACAGGGTGTCGTCACTTTCATTATGCAAAAGTGTAACCTTGTTTATAGATATTCCAAGCCTCTGAATTATCCTCTCCACCAAGAAGAAACTCTGTCTGGTGTCTCCATTTATAAGCCTTTTAAGCGAGGTAGTGATACACAACCCCTCGGTCAGCTTTTCAGGTGAAATACTTTTTTTATTTATCTGGTATTTTATTATATCTCCGATTGTAAGTTCTTTCATTATAACCTCACATACATTTAAATCTATGATTTTTATGTATTAAGGATATCATCTTGTCACTGTAATTTCAAGCGGTTTACGGTTATTGTTATATCACAGCGATATCTAGTTCCCACACGTTTCCATTGTTTCCATATCTCCTGCTTCCTTCAACTTCTAGCTATCCACAAACACACTAGCCTTCGGCACATCCTTCCCACTATCGGACAGATTCGAGCTTTTACCCTGTAAGAATTCTGCACCACTTGGTGTGTTATAACCAATTTACCATATCAAAACCTGAATTTAAAAAACAGGTTTTGGTATGGTGAATTGGTTATTATAAGAGTATGATCCCATTTTCGACACTTAAAAAAGAATAAAGTGGCGGTAACCCTTGTATCTACTGGGTTTACGCCACTTTCTATAACTAAAAAACGTTGTATGGAAATGCTACTTCAAAATATTTCTAATTTTTTTATTTAATTCTTTTGGTTCATAGTATTTTTTATCTAATCCAAGGCCGGTAATGGCATTTAGAGCAGTACACAAATCTGAGCTTGTGTAGGTTGACATATAGCACATATCTTCCAGATTAGCCACATTCATATTTTTAGCGTTTCTATTGTGTTCTCTATTGTAAAATGTGTGCCATAATTATCAAGCTTCTTCTCAAGAAGACGGTAGATTAGCAAGGCTGTGTAACAAATCATAAATGTGCAATTATTCTGTTTCGTTTCTGATGGAAAACAGGGCGTGCAGATAAATTTGTTTTCATTACACGGAAACAGTCTTCAATCTTATAGCGGTTTTCGCTTACTGCCAGTACGTCTTTTGCTGAATCCTCCAGGTTTGTTGCAACAGCGTAGAAGCCGTCAAATTTTTCTTCCTCATCAATAACTGACTGGTCAAGTACATATGTATCAGTAACATTTTTCCCCTGATTTTTGACCTTGATATACGCTTAATAAAAGCGTGTTACATCATTTGGACCTTTCTTATAGGTTTCGGGGTCAATATTTTTTAGAAGTTTTTTTGCACGTTCAATCTGACGGTTCCTTATATTTCTCTGATATTCCATCATTTTTCTTGAAAATGAAACGATAATATTTTGAGGAATTACCGCTTTTGATTTCACTTTCTTAACTGCACCGTTTTTTTACATACCTTTTCCTCATAAAGCCCCCAAATCAAAAGCTTTTATCAGCAGGAATAATCTTATATATTCTGTCGTTATACAGGCTTATATTTTTTTCATCAAACCTGTCAAAGCTCTTCATAGAGTTTATGCTTGCTGGCTTATCAGTTGACAGCAGGCGGTAATCACAGTCGCTAAATACGGCCTGCTTAAGCTGTTCAGACAGCTTTTTAATTGACTGGGTTACAATAAAAGCCCTTCCACCCATAGAATTAAAGCTGCGTATGTTCAACGAACCAAGTCCTGCGTCTGCGCAGTAAATGAATTTTTTACCCTTAAACATCTTTGTCAGTTTGGTTTCAAGTGGTATAGCTGTAGTCTGCTCATTGTCAGAACCTGATGTAATACACATGGACAAAGGGATTCCGTCTCTATCCATAAACAGACCCATCTGCGCAATAGGATTAGGGCGGTGTTCTTTGCTTGGGCCATATTTTCTAAGCCCCTTTATAAACTCACCGGTTACCTCGTCTACATAATCCTCATCATCAGTTTCGGTTTCAAAGTAATAGTTTGAGCAGTCATAGAAGCAGACCGATGTATCCCTTTTCACAATCTTACAGCTTTTTTCATAAAGATGGCTGATATACTCATCATAATGCTCCTCTAAAATATCCATGGTGCGAAGAATATGCACATAGTCAAAATCAGGCTTTTCATAATACCTGCTAAGGTTCTGATGTGTTCCGAGTTTTGAATCAGGCTCAAGAATGCGTGAGCAGGTAAGAAAGCGGTTAACCAGGTTTGGGTCAAACTCGTTTTTCATATCAGCAGTAACCGTTTCAAAAAAAGATGCAATCTCAAGATCCTTATAAAACTTTTGAAGGAAAAGGTAGCCAATATTTAAAAGGGTGCTCTGCGAACAGGTTGAGCTTGAAGACTTTATTTTTTCAGCAAAATCAACCTTAATCTCTAAAGATACCTTGTTTTCCTTTCTATAAACCTCATTATATTTATTAACCTCGTCCTTTGCGTATGCAAGTGGGTCGTCGGTAATCTTTAGAAGCTCAGAATGCTTTCCAATACGTGCTACATTTTTTGTTGTTGTTTTCTTTCCGTTACGGATACCAAGCTGTATAAAAGTAGGTTGGATCCTGGATTTTTATCATACCATAGTTTCATCATCTATTATATCATACTTTTAATAAGAATACAACACCATACAACGAATAAATTTAAGAAATTTGACATACCGCATTTCTGCGGTTTATAGAGTTTTATGTAGTTTTAAAAGTGTCGAAAACCCGTCAAAACCTGAATTTAAAAACAGGTTTTGGTATGGTGAATTGGTTATTATAAGAGTATGATTAATGCATTAGCTAATGGAACTAGTGAGCTGTAACGATAAATATATAACATATTATTGCAATACCATTGTTACGTTACTAGAGACATGATTTATTTGTTAGTTAAATCAGAAGAGGGTTAGGGAGAAAATAGATAATGGCAGGAATGAATATTAAAGAAAAAAATATGATGAGATATCTTTAACATATGATACAATCTATGAAAATGATTTGTTTTGGAAGATATCAAATGAAATCACATTTGAATTTATAAATAAATATATTAATGATGATGTAAACATAATAGATATAGGTTGTGGTACAGGAGAATTTGGTGCTTATTATTATTCTAGAGGATACTCAGTTGATTTTTGCGATATTTCGCCTAAAAATGCTAAAAAGAAGCAGAAAAAAACATTTATAAGTTAAGGGAAACAGGAATAATAAATGAAATAACTCCAAAATTTATTGAACTAGATTTAACATCAGCACAATTGGTTTTGCCAACTGAATATGATGTAATTATAATGGAAGGAGATGTATTAGGATATTGTTTTAGAAAAAGGATTCTGAAGTATTGAAAAAGTTGAGCAATCAGTTGAAAGCAAATGGGTTTATATTTGTTGGCGTTGATAATTTAATGCTTGATATAATTGAAACATCAAAGATGGGTGACTTAGTTTCTATTAATACATTATTAAAAAGATGCAATTTCAAGATGTCCATTTGGATTGCCAATAAAGAAATATACACCTAAGACTTTTTGAAGAAATACTTCCAAGTAATTTACGATTAATAGATTATATTGGTAAACCAGCAATAACACCATATATAAGCTATGAGACAAGAGAAGTAATTCAGAACGATAAAAATTTGTATGATATCTTATTGATTGAGGAACGGGACGTAATCGAAAAGGGTTATTCTGAGTTTTGGATCTCATTTTACATTTGCTTTTAAAAAGATAGGATGAGAAATTCGAATAAAGACTAATAAAAATTACGAGAGGAGGTTAAAGAGTATGAGACTTATAAATAAAAAGCTCAAGAATGAAAAATTACAAATTGTGCAATGAAGAGCTGTAGTGACCACAGAACAACAACAACTAAAAATTAATTGTACGTTTGGAAAAGGGATATTGCTGGTTACTTATGCTATGTAATATCCCTTTTAAAAATTATATAAGAGGTGAAGATTATGGATTTCAAATTATTTAGTACCACCAATAATGATTATGTATTAGATGTTAATAATTCTTTGATATTTCAAATTGATGAAGAACATAAAAAAATTTTTTTGAAAAATATAGATTGTAAAAACAAAAGATTTCCCTGATGATGTAATAACACTTATAAAAAGAAGGGAAAAATTTAATAAAATGATTTTTAAAAATAATATAAATAACAAAGAATATAATTTGGAGTCTATATCATTAATATTGACTAATCAATGTAATTTTGCCTGTAAATATTGTTATAATAGCGATTACATTAAAGAGTGTAAAATGTCAATTGAAACAGCTAAGAAAGCAATAAATTTTTTTAATTGATAACTCAATAGACGAAAAATTTAACTGTAATATTCTTTTTGGCGGTGAGCCACTGCTCAATAAAAGACTTATAAAAGAGGTCGTTGAATATTGTATTTTATTAGGATACAATAAAGGCAAAAAAATTCTATTTTTTTCTATAACAACAAATGCAACATTGATGGATGATGAAATCAAAAAGTTTATGATTGATAATAAGTTCCATTTTAATATAAGTATCGACGGAGACGATCATCACATAACTGTTGTCGAAAGTATAAGAATGGAAATAGTACATATTCCAATGTTATAGATGGAATTGAAGGGTTACCAATTTTAAGCAGAACAGCAAGAGGAACTATTACAAAAAATAATACAGATTTATTTTCGCTATATAAACATTTATCTTTTAGTACAATTTAATAATGTACATTTTTGAAATAGTATCTACAGAGGTTGACACTCTGGATTTAGACTTACAGGATATTGATAAAGTTATTGAGGGGATATAGAAAAAAATATGTAAAGAGTTCTATAAAAACTATAAGGATAATATTAAATTAAATAACGGAGCTTATGGACAAATTAAAGACGATATAGAAAAAATCGATAGACAGACCATAAGAGCATACTTTTTGTAAAAGCTGCCAAAAAATTATGTGGCAATTGATACAGACGGTAAAAATATATCCTTGTCATAGATATATAGGAAATAAGAAATATTCTATAGGAGATTTATATAATGGATTTAGTACAGAAAAATAAATATGTAGATGCAACAATATTTTTCAAAAAGAATGTGGTATATGTTGGGCTAGATTCTTATGTGGAGGTGGATGTTACCATAGAAGCAGAGATAACAAATAATGATATATTAAGTCCTAGCAATAAGAAATGTTATTATATTAGAAAAAATATTAGAAGAGAGCTTCAAACTTTATTTAAGATTAAAGAAAGTGGTTTTAGATGATGTTAATGAACTATTTTGCTGATGAGAAAAAATCATTATTACACAAAAAGATCGGCTGTCCGAAATTGTATATAACAAATTGCATGATGCAATAGTAAATAATAGTATGCTCGATAATAATATTATTTATAATTTTGTTATGCAACGGCTTAGGCAATCATAAGATTTATTCAAAATTAAAAACAAAGTTGATATTAATCAATATCTGATAGACACCTATGCTAAATATACAGAATTGGATTATTATGATTTATGTTTAGCACTATGTTCTTTTGATAACATTGCAATCCTTGATGGATACAAAGATAATATATATTGTTTTTTTACATACTCACAAAGATGACTTACTAAATTTCTTTATTGAGGACTTGTATGGGATAGGTGGGCTATCGTATTATGTAAAAATTCATAAACGGCATAAATGCATTTTAATATTCCAGATTTTATAAAAATATGAAGTAAATAAAAAAATAGGGAAGATGTTAATGTTAGGAAACATTGAAGAAGTTGATATAGCGATATATAATTATGCAAAAAAATTAAAGATTTTTTTATGACATACACTTGAGTAAAGACATGATAAATAGTATCTGTGTTGCACAGAACGTAAACGGAAGCTGGGGGAGAAAAAGGTTTTTATACAACTTTTGCGTTAGAAACATTGACATTCATAATGAATAAAAAATAAATATATTTGATGAATATATTTTTAAGGGAAAAGAATTGTAAAGGGATATAATTATATCATATACAATCATGATTATGAAAAACATATAAACTCAGTAGTAGTTGCACTTAACTTTTTGAATAATATCCTGAATTAGTGAAGTGAAATACCTCACTTTTATGAAAATGCCTACCATACTGTAGCTTATTAAATATTCTATATTTTTATTGCAATTCGCCTATAAGATGAGGCCTTATCATGATATAATAGTGTGTAAACAGTGTTTTCAAGAGAAAAATATCAGAAATCATAACCGTCATATACACTTGATATCAGTAACATAACTGTAAAATATACAAACGAGCAAATCATTACATTAAGTGACCTTGAAGACGTAGGTGCTTTACTTGGCAAAAGGAGATAGTTTATGAAAGAAATTTTAACAGCGAAAAATCTCACTAAAGAATACTTTATAGTGGCTGGGAAAGAGCCCGTACAGGTGATAAAGGGTATAAATCTAAGTATAAAAGAAGGCGAAAAGGTAGGTTATGCAGGACTCAATGGAGCAGGAAAATCTACTACAATTAAAATGCTTACGGGACTTATAAATCCTACAAGCGGTGAGCTTGATGTTCTGGGATTTACGCCGTTTAACCTTAGAAAAAAGTATGTTGAATATATAGGAGTAATCTTTGGACAAAGAAACCAGTTATTCTGGGATTTGAAAGTCGAAGATTCTTTTCAATTTAATAAAAGCCTATATAAGCTTTCAGATAAGGAATATAAGGACAAGCTGGATTTCTTGAATGAATATACTGACCTCGATAATCTTATGCAAAAAAGAGTGTTACAGCTTTCACTGGGTCAGAAGATGAAATGTAATATAGCTCTATCTCTTTTACATTCTCCTAAAATATTATTTTTGGACGAAGCGACTATTGGCTTAGACATTATAGTTAAAAATGAAATTAAAAAGCTCTTAAACGAGGTGAACAGGCAGTTTAATACTACTTTGCTTTTTACTTCGCATGACATGAAGGACATTGAAGATGTTTGCGAAAGAATTATCATACTTGAAAAAGGGAAGATTCTTTATGACTTGCCACTGAACGAATTTAAAAAGTTATATGGTGGTACGAAGAATGTGAAGATTTCACTTGCGGAAAGAGTCGATATAGACAAGCTTGTTTTTGGTATGAAGATAAATGGAAAAATAATTTTATGGACTTTAAGAAAGAAGAAAACACCATAAAATTTTCGTTCAATGAAACAAAAATTAATTTCTTTGATATTATGAACATGCTGAAAAACGAGGGAATCAGACCTTCAGACATAGAGATAAATAGTGATAGTCTGGAGGATATAATAAGGGAATATATCAATGAGTCTAACGCTGAAATTAAAAAAATACTTTTCGATTATGGTAATATCCATAAAAGCAAGTTCTGCTTACAAAATTAAACTGTTTTTCTATGCACTTACAGGAATAACCCAGTTTATAAGCTGCTATTACTTATGGAACACATTATATAGCGACAAAGCTATGTATAATGGATTTACAGGAGAGGGCATACTTACTTATTTTGTCATATCATTCTTCATACAAAGTTTTATTCCAAGATGGATTACTATGGAAATAGGCTGGGGAGTAAAAAGAGGTGAAATAATTAATGTATTTCTAAGACCAGTTGGGTTTAGAACATACTTTATTCTCTATGCTTTTGGAGATGTGGTATTTACATTTATTTTTATGGGCCTTCCGATAATCGTTTTTACGTGGTTTGGCACTTCGCTGTTGCCTTGTGGAAATGCTATACTTTTTGCATTAAGCCTGATTATAAGCTATGGCATATCCTTTAACCTTTTTTATCTTGTAGGTCTAATAAGCTTTATTACCACGAATATATGGGGCATATTCTTAACCTTTGACCTTGTAAATTTATTTTTGTCAGGAGCTTTGCTTCCAATAAGCTTTATGCCTGAGTGGCTGGTCTTACTTATAAAAGTACTTCCGTTCAGGTATGTAGTGGATTTTCCGATTTCAATCTGGATTACGGGAAAGGCAGATATGTATGAGTTGCTGATACAGATTATATGGCTCGTTACACTTAGCATACTTACCAAGTGTATATATAGACAGGCTGTTTCAAAGCTGGATATTTTTGGAGGATGAGATGGAAATTTATATAAAACTATTTTTTGCCAAGCTTTCTATGCTTAAAATGTACAAGAAAGATTTTTACTTGGGGCTTATTTCTTGCATTATTAAGGCTTTAATAAGCATATTTTTTTAATTGATTTTATTTTGGATAATTTTTGAAATTGTAGGTGGAATGGAAGGTGATAAAGTAGCTTTTCTCTACTTTTTTATTACTTTCATTCAGGCTGTATCGTCTATGGTTTTGCCTGGAATAATAAGCTTTACGGGAATTTATATAAGGGATGCAGAACTTGACATGGTACTTCTAAAACCCGTAAATAAGCTGGTCTATATAGTTTTCGAGAATATAGATATAAAGGAATTTCCAAATGTAATGGTGAATCTGGGAATTTTCATCTTGTCGATAATAAGGCTTAACTTACCTATATCTGTCGCAATAATGCTATTTTTAGAGTCCTTTGCAGGAGTGCTTATTGTATTTTCACTCTGCCTTTTAATTAATATATTAGGCTTCAGGTACAAAGAGACTTTGATGCCTATCAAGTTCTTATTTGCACTGGTTGATATGTGCAAGTATCCTTTAAGCATTTATAATCCTTTGATAAAGATTCTGTTTATGACAGTTATTCCAATAGGGTTAGTGAGTTATTGGGGAATAATACAGATGGAAAATATAGTCTTGATATTTATGTTTAGTGTAGTGATTTCAGCTATGCTTCTGCTCGTTTGTGTATATCTGTTTGAGAAGGCATTCAGGCTATATGAGAGTACCGGATCATAATTTAGTTAATAATCTTGTAAAGCAAAGCACCATGACTAATATTCAACTGGCTCTTCAACCACCATTACTGCAAATAACGAAATCACATTGGCTGTTATTGTTTTCCTATCATATGCTCAGAATTATCTTGACATAAGGTCTGATTTTAGCTTACAATATCACTCAATCTAAATAATAATTTTACCTGATAGGAGGCTAATGAAAACTATAATAGAAAGATTTAAAAAATTTTTCCTCTCTATATGGAAGGAATTAAAAGACCTGAAAACTCTTGTACTGTTTTTCGCTGTTGTACTCGTCATTTATTCCCCTGTTTGGGGTGGATACCTTATATATGCAATCTTCCGCTATCCTTGGAGCTTAACAATGGCTACAGTCTGTCTTGCTTTTTGGGCAGGCCCTTTTACCCCCTTCTTTCCTATCTGCATTGCTGTTACGCTTGCAATCAAAAGAGGTATGAAAAGAATTCGTAAGATAAAGCAGAATAAACGCTAAAAGCAGCGGACTTATTGTCAAGCCTTATCTCTCCCGAATCCTGGCATATCATTTTTAATAAACAGTTTATTAATGTCAAATTTTGATATGATGAACTAAGTCTATCCATAGTATTATTGCATCATCAAATTTATGGAGGTTATGCATTATGAAATTACCTTACTTTCCATGGTGGCTGTTTCTTTAGAAGCTTAAAATAGTTATCCCTCAACTTTTTTACAAGTAATTTCAAATTTCCTGTTGATGTCAGTTAGCTTTACACTCTTTGGTTTTATTGTTCAAAAATTCAGAAAAAGAGCTTGCACCAATTTTCCTTTTCTTTTTCAGCATTTCCGCCCAAATAGCATTGCCCTCCTCCTCGGTAATTAGTTTTTTTCTAAAAGCTTCAACTAGAATATCTCCTGTCGTCACATGTTTTAGCGAAAATTCTTCGACATACTTGGCAATATCTCTAAGGTTATTACTACCTAATATCCCGTTATGCTTTTTAGCTAAAGAAATTGAAGCTGCTTCTCCACTACCAATAACTTTATTCTCCTTTGATAATGTTGTTAGAGTTCTATACAGAGTATATTCTTCGGAATTAATATCCATACTCATAACAATAGCAACGCCTCTGTTTATCAGTTGATCAATTCGGGCTTTTAGATGGGGTATTGTTGGTCTATCTATTTCGTCATAAACTTGTTTAGGTATAACAATCTTTCCCGAATACATTTTTTCTAAAATACTTTCATTTTCAACCCATAGAAATGCACAAATACAGTCTGTGTCAAAAAATATAGAGTTAGTCAATAGACACATCCCCCCTCCCCATCAATTCCAAAAACTATATCATTTCTAAATGCAGCCAACAACAATTCTTCATATTTGCCTTGTGATATTCTGTCTTCCTCTAGAAGGTTCTCTGCTGCCGATATGTAGTGTCCAAAGGTTGTACTCTTATTAATGTCTGAATTACGATATAAAGCAGTATCATAGCCGAGCTTAGCGGCCTTCTCGATAACTCCTGTTTCCATATCTTTGATTTGTGTATCCCTTAGATAACCCTCATTCAATAGTCTATATAGCATAGCTTTATGACTTACACCATAATACTGTCCAATTTTTATAGTATCTTCCAAAGTAAGCTGTATTTTATTTCCTTTTTTCTTAATATCTTGAATCATAGCATACAGTGATGATGGCGGAATTAGAAAATATGATGCGAACTGGTCAGCCTTCTTTTCATTTTCGTCACCGCTTCCAATCAGAATAGAAGTTACAGCATTTGTTGTCGAATCATCAAAATATAAATGATAAAGCTCATGTGCTAAGGAGAACCTCTGCCTCCCTACTGACATATCTGAATTGATAACTATTACATTTGAAGCTTTACCCTTATAACAAACTCCACTAATATTATTGCCGAGCGAATGAAAAACAAGTGTGAGATTATCTATCTTTTGAACCAATTTAAAAATATCAATAGTGACTCACTATCTTCTCCTAGTTTTTTTCTAAGATTTGATGCCTTATTGTTCAAATCCATTTTATCAATCATTTATATCACCTCCAACATAGAGTCCATTTCAAATTGGTTCAGTACAATCTTATTGATTATCGCCAAAGATTTGAGGTCTTCCGCGGTTAAATTATTACTTCTAAAAGAAACCCTACATCTTTGTTCCGGATTTTTTCCATATAAAATATAATCTACAGTACAGCAAAATAACACAGATAATTTCTCAATCACATCTGCTGTGATATTTCTTTCTCCCTTTTCGATTTTGGCAATCATGCTTTGGTCTAATGATAAATACTCGGCAACTTTGCTTTGGGTAAGTTCCGACTCATCTCTAAAGAGCTTTAATTCTTTTTACCAATTTCTACTAAATTCATTATACCAATTCCCTCCTACACATTATTTAAAACTAATAATACCAAATTCTTGTCATAAAGTAAATAGTTGTGTCTTTTAATTTTATGACAGTTATTTCATCCTTTTAAAAAGCAAAAAGTTATAATATAAAGTTCAATAACTAAACCCCTCGCTACCTGAGAGGGGTTTTCACTGTATCAAGTATTTATATACTATCTTCTTTTCTTAAATGCATAGCCTAAGCCTAAAAGTCCAAGGCCTAATACTACAAGGTATTCGCTGCTTGTACCGCCTGTTTTAGGAAGCTTCTTGGTTCCCTTCGGTGTTTTGTCACCCGGTACTTCAATAGGTTCATCAGGGTCTTCACCCTTTGGATCATCTCCTTCGTCCTTATCCTTTGGCTTTGTATCTCCTTCAGGTGTTGGATCGTTAGGAATGTCAACTGAAGGGGTATCAGGATCCGGTGTTGGGTTCGAAGGATCCGGACTTGGGGTTGGATTAGGATTTGGGCTTGGGTTAGGACTTGGGTTAGGACTTGGATTTGGTGTAGGTATAGGATCAGGACTTGGCCCCGGATTTGGATTTGGTCCAGGGTTTGGGTTAGGATTTGGACTTGGAGGTACTGGAGTTATACCTGCATTCTTAATGAAGAATATATTACCATCAAGTCTCTGTATAGTTACCTCATACTCACCGAGCTTGTACTGAATCACATTAAGATTTGCAGCACTTAGTATCTTCTGAATCTCTTCTTCTGTAAGTGTTACATCTCCGATGGTTGTCTCAATATAAACTATCTCTCCTTCAACATCATTTACAGGTACAGGTCCGAAAAGCTCTCCGTCATTTCCCATAGAGTAAACTCTTCCTGCTTGCTTATTTGAGTCTTTTTGAGCAAAATATGTCTTTTTACGGTTTGGAAGACTGGCAGGACTAGGTTCCCCCGGCTTTACCTTTACACAGTCACAGAACTCTACCTTCTCAACTGTCTCCTCTCCAGGAGTATTTCCTTTTTCTCCAGGTATCCATTTACCCTTAACTTTCTTATATCCTCTTACCGTAATTTTCTGCCTTCTAGCACTGTCTTCCCAAAGCTTTATTACCTTATCTTCACCACATTGATACGGAGTAGTAAAAGTATTTTTGATTGTTACGATTTTATTTTCCATAACCGGGCATTCATTTCCAGTTATACTATATAGCTTATTAAAGCTTTCATCAACTTTTATACCGTTAATTTTAGTTTCTGTTACCCTATATCCACCTCTAACTTTAGGAAGGTCCTTGAAGGTATGCTCCCAGTTATTTCCAACACTTAAGGCTACAGAAGTTACTACTTTATTACCGTTAACTACAGAAATCTCTACTGACTTGCGTTCTGATAAAGGAACATTTTCAGCCCATTCCTTCTTAACTGTGAGATCTAGAGGCTCAGCATTAGTAATATTGCCATACTCATCGTAGACAACCTTATATCTTATATCATCTATGATAACGGAGTCCCCGTCATTAAGAACTGTATTATCCGGGCCTAGTTCCTTAACTTCATATTGAATAATATTTCCATTTTCGTCTAAAATATCAACATCTTCAAATCTTACAATAACTTCATCAGCTAATTCTATCTGTTTTTCACTATAATCTAACTGTTTTGCCTCTCCCTTTTTGAAAAGAGCAAATTTTGCCTTTCCAGGCTTGCCAACCCAATTCTTATTAATCTGGATATTTCTCTTTTCTGATTTCTCGTTAATATTAACTACATATTCAATTAGTCTGTTATCTTTATCATAAACCGGAAGATCTATGCTGTACTTAAATTCATTGTTTTCTGTCAGTTCAAGTGTTTTAGTATTTTTCGTGGAAGATGTTATACTAATTAATAAGTATTCAAAAGAAGTCTCTGCATAATAATTTCCATCTGAAGACATTGTTTGAATAGTATCTATTTCAAACACAATTCTTGCCCAATAAAGAAGTGAGATTTTTATGTAATAAGGAATTTCGATATATTCCATGTATACGGAAAAAGCCCCTCACCAAAGCGGCAAGGGGCTTTTTAGTTCTTATTCATTTTTTTCAGTAGCTTTGTCAGTAGATTTTTCAGTAGCTTCGACTACATTAACAGTACAAATATCATATTTGCCATTAGCAATTTTTGATATGATATAAGTTGTGCCTACCTTTTTAGCAAGCATCCTGCCGCTGGTACTAACTGCAACGATGTCAGGATCGACACTCGTAAATATAGCTGTTTCTGCAGTTGTGTTCGGCTTAAGTATAGCCTGCAATGTCTTCCTTTTGCCAACCTCAAGTGTAACTTCACTCAAGGTAATTCTTATACTTATAGCAGGGGGACCTACATATACATTACACTTAAATACAGTGTCTTCTTTAGCTGTCTTATCCTTAAGGGTAACCGTAACTGTGGCCTCTCCCACTTTAAGTGCAGAAAGTTTACCCGACTTTGAAACACTCACAATGCTATCATCACTTGACTTAAAAAGCACTTTCTGATTCTCAGTCAAATTGTAGACTTTCAAATTAAACTGGCTTTCAGTTACCAAAGAAATCTCAGTAACATTCAGCTTTGGTTCTACAACGTTCTCCTTTGTCAGTACCTCCCCGGCATACAGTTTTATTCTGTCATTGCTAAGGGACAAAATCAAACATAGCATAACCACGACTGACAGAGCGACTTTTTTAATAAGATTTTTCATCTGTAACCTCCGTCTGTCCTATGACATTCATATAATACAATCCGTTTTTGTCATAATCGTGTCATTTTAAGTATAAATTTGTAACCTTGGTTTAACTTGCAACTACGACCGAAAAGCACTATAATTAATAGCAAGTACATAAAATCGATGGCGATCCAATGTCATAAGATGTAAAATACCCATATAATACAGCATAACATTAAAAACAACCGAAAGGAGTGTATAGACTATGCATAATATTTTGATTGCAGATGATAATGCTGATATCACACAGGTACTTGCTGCCTATACTACCAAAGAGGGATACAACCCTATCATTGCAGCAGACGGAGAAGAGGCTCTAAGGCTGTTTGATGAAACCAGCCCTTCAGCTGTACTTCTTGACGTAATGATGCCTAAGATTGACGGCTATGAGGTCTGCCGTAAGATTCGTGAAAAATCAAATGTACCTATCATCCTTGTTACAGCCAGAGGAGAGGGCTTTGAGAAAATAATGGGACTGGATATAGGTGCTGATGACTACATAGTTAAGCCATTTAGCCCAAGTGAGGTTATGGCAAGGCTTCGTGCTGTGCTTAGAAGGATGGTTACTCCTGAGACCTCAGCCAATGTAACCAGTGAGAATTATATAAAGATTGACAACCTTGAGATTAACCTTGACGAGTATTCTCTAAGCATTGGAGGCAAAAAGCTCTCACTTACCAAGAAGGAAATCGAAACCATGTGGACCCTTGCTGAGAATCCAAACAAGGTATTTACAAGGGACAACCTCTTAGATAGCCTCTGGGGCTTTGACTACTTTGGCGACAGCAGGACTGTTGACTCACATATCAAGAGACTTAGGGCAAAGCTTGATGAAGTCGAGCATCCGAACTGGTGCATAAAGACCATATGGGGAGTAGGTTATAAGTTTGATATTGAATCCTAAAAGACATGGGGAGGTTAGCAAAATGAATTTAAAAAAGGACAAGAGCAATGAAGAGAGAATCATAGACGAGCGCTTTGAGAAACTTCAATGCAGGCAAGAAGTTAATTGGCTTTGTTGTGTTCGGTGTGGTGATTGCTTTCACAGTATTTTCAAGCATATACTCGGTGTCAGAGCAGGAACAGGCTGTTATCACACAGTTTGGTAAGGTGGTTGGAGTTGAGACTGCGGGGCTTCATTTTAAGCTTCCTTTTATTCAGGAAAGCACAAGGGTAAATACCACAACCCAGGGTATGCCTATAGGTTATGAAGAATCAGGCACCAACGACCCTACCGAGGATACCTACAACTACGGCGACAGTATGATGATAACCAAGGATTTTAACTTTGTAAACATTGATTTTTATCTCGAATACAAGGTCGTAAATCCTGAGCTTTTTCTGTTTAATACTGCAGAGCCTTTAGATACCTTAAGGAACCTTACTAAGGCATCTATTCGCTCAACCATATCTAAGTACCTTGTGGATGAGGTAATGACTACGGCCAAGAGCAAGATACAGGCAGAAGTTAAAGACAGGCTGATTGCAGAGATGCAGAAGGTTGACCTGGGTATAGAGGTGGTAAATGTATCCATCCAGGATGCAGAGCCTCCTACAGCCGAGGTAGTACAGGCATTTAAGGCGGTTGAAACAGCGAAGCAGGGTGCTGAAACAGCTATAAATAATGCAAATAAATATCAGAGCGAAAAGCTTCCATCAGCCAATGCTGATGCGGATAAGATAATAAAGGAAGCTGAAGCTTATAAGGAAAACCGCATTGCAGAGGCCGAGGGACAGGTAGCGAGATTTAGCGATACCTATAAGGAATATAAAAAGTTCCCTCTCATAACCAAGAAGCGTATGTTCTATGAGGCGCTTGAAGAAGTCCTTCCGAATCTGGATGTAATCATAACAGACGGAAAGACTCAATCAATCTACCCTGTAGACAAATTCAATAATTAGGGAGGAGCTTATGAAGAACAAAAGATTTTTACTTTTTATAGTGCTATTAATCGCCCTTTTCTTAGGCTTTAATTCCACATATTCTCTTAAGGAGAACGAATATGGTATAAGACTTCAGTTTAATAAGATTGTTGCCATAGACGAGCATGCGGGACTTTATTTTAAGATTCCTTTTATGCAGAATGTAAGAAAGGTGCCTAAGTCAATACAGCTTTATGACATCCGCCCAAGCGATGTAATGACCTCTGATAAGAAGTCAATGATAGCTGATATGTACATACTTTGGAGGGTAAGCAACCCTACAGTTTATTATCAGACCTTGAATGCAAATGTAAATAATGCAAAGGACAGAACAGGAATTACAGTATACAATTCCGTAAAGTCGGTAATTTCCTCAATGACACAGGATGAAATCATAGAGGCAAGAGGCGAGAAACTCACCCAGGCCATTACCGCTGATGCCAATCCTGACATACAAAAGTACGGCATAGAGATAGTTCAGGCTCAGCTTAAATCCCTTGACCTGCCTGATGACAACAAACAGGCTGTGTATGAGCGTATGATATCCGAAAGAAATAACATAGCCGCCTCCTACACTGCTGAGGGCGAGAGCAAGGCTAAAAAGATACAGAATGAAACCGACAAGCAGGTAGCCATACTTAAGGCTCAGGCTGAGAAGAAGTCTGCAAAGTTAAAGGCTGAGGGCGAGGCAAAGTACATGGAGACCTTGCAGCAGGCCTATAACGACAAGGACAAGGCAGACTTTTATAACTACATCAGAAGCCTCGATGCCTTGAAGGTATCACTTAGCGGTAAGGGAGAGAAAAAGCTCATGCTTGGCAGAGACAGCGAACTTGCCAAGATACTTTACGGTAAAATCGAGTAAATAAATACAGGTGGTAGTTTAATGAAAAAAATGATTCTACAATTAAACCCGCCATGGTAAAGAAAAAGGACTTTGAAGCAGATAATTCATAGTCTTTTTCTTTATAATGTTTAGAAATTATGCCATGGTCGTGGTGGCTTTTGCCATACTTACTGGCTTAATCTTTGTCCAGCTCTACTCAAGGTCTGCCATCGAGGCTAATAAAGACCTCCTCATCAAGCAGGCAGAGTCGATAGCAAAGAGAGTAAGTGTCTTTGTGGATGATGAGGATTATATTACCTATCCGTCTTTCCTTGAGGTACTTGAGGAATTGGAAACCACTGATATATGGATAATTGCCAATCCCTAAGTCACCCATGCCTAAGAAATACACCAACATAGATGTGACCAAGGAAAAATCAGCCCGAGATTGCCCCTCTGTTTGACTCTGCATTTGCAGGTAAATCCGATGCGATAGACATACATTCGGACACCTATGGTGCTAACTATATATTTACTTCCGTGCCTATAATCAGTACGAAATCAAATAAAATCATGGGTGCTGTATTTGTGAATCAGATATCTGAGTCCCAAAATATAGTAATAAACAGAAGTTTTACTATCATTATCATAAGTACACTTATAGCCCTACTGTTCTCCCTTATCTTTGCGGTTTTCCTGGCAAGAAAGCTCTCGCACCCAATCTCTATAATGAGAAAGACCGCCTTAAGGCTTGCTGATGAGGACTATGAGGCACATACCAATATAACAGAGGGTGGCGAACTAGGTGAGCTTGCCGCAGCCATAGATTCTCTCTCTGACAGGCTTAAAGAGGCCGACAACGAAAGAAAGAACCTGGAGCAAATGAGACTTGATTTCTTTGCCAATGTATCTCACGAGCTTCGTACCCCTATAACTGTTGTCCGCGCCTACTCAGAGACCTTGCTTGACGGCATTATCGAGGATGAGGCTACCAAGGCTGAGTACTATGATAAGATGCTTACTGAGTGTAAGTCCATGGAAAGACTGGTGGGTGACCTCCTTGTTCTCTCAAAGATGCAAAACCCGGACTTTGTCCTTGAAAAAGAGCCTATAAACCTTGTACAGGTGTTCTCCGACATACTTCGTGGAGGCTCGGCTCTTGCAAGAGAGAAAAATGTCAAAATCAATTTTACGACTTCAGACGAAATCCTGCTTATGTACGGGGATTACGACAGGATACGCCAGATGTTCATGGTCATAGTGGATAATGCCATTAAGTTCTCAAATGACAACGGAGATATCGATATTAATATCAATAAGTACCGTGTAAGCAGAATAGACTCTGGTTTCAGAACTACCCTTGCAGGTGATACCTATATCAATTCCGGTTACAAGCTCTTTGTAAGCATCAGAGACAACGGCGTGGGTATATCCGAGTCTGAGCTGCCTCATATCTTTGAGAAATTCTACAAGTCTAAGCTTAGACAAAATGCTAAAGGCTCAGGTCTTGGTCTTGCCATAGCAAGGCAGATAGCCCTAAAGCATGACGGCTCTATTGAGGTAGAAAGCAAAAAGGGTGAGGGAACTAAGTTTAAATTCGAATTTAATGAATTGACACTTGAATAATTGATAATTTGCTAGTAAAATAGATTCGTTACGGAGTGGTATCGAAGTGGTTATAACGGCCCTGACTCGAAATCAGGTAGTCTCTAACGAGGCTCGTGGGTTCGAATCCCACCCACTCCGTTCTTATCTGCCTCACCATTGTGGTGGGGCTTTTCTTATGTCAGCAGCAAATCCTGAAAGCAGGATTCTCTCTTGCTGATTTAACCGCCATCAAAAAAGAAGTGCATATCTCACTAAGTAGCAAGTTTATGCACTTCTTCATTCTGTTTGTCACTCAAACTTCATATCAGAAATTACTTCTAAAATACTTGAATTCAAATAAAGAGCAGGATTTCTTTCTAATTAGTACTCAAACTTCTCTACTTCCTCTCCGGTCTTTAGGTCAAATGAATATACCTTATTGACATTGGCAGGCACTATGTAGAAATAATCTCCTATATAGAGTCCTCTGCAATCACTTCTGAAGTAGTTCTCTCCCTCAAGATTGTCCACGCTAAACTTTTCATAGAAGCCTTTTTCCCTGTCAAAGCCGTATACCACATACTTTTCAAGGCTTTTCCCCTTGCTTTCATCGTAGGTTGCGACCGCTAAGCCTATGAGGTTCTTGCCTGCATCTATGGTTATTGCCTTTCTGTCATATTCTGCAGTTGAGGATGAATATTTGTCTTCACTGTAAATGGTTTTAGCAATTTCTCTTACATCATAAGGATTTGAAATGTCAAACATAGACAGCTTAAGTCCCTTTACGCCACCCTCTTTTTCATCCGCATCCTGTCCAAGTCCAAATAGGAGGCCACTTCCAAACGGATGGAGATACTCTGAAAATCCCGGTATCTTAAGGTAGCCAAGCACCTTAGGAGCAGATGGATTGCTTACATCTACGCTAAAGAGCGGGTCAGTCTGCCTAAAGGTTACAAAATAAGCCATATCTCCCATAAATCTTGCTGACTTGATATACTCCCCCTTTGCAAGCCCTTCAATCTTTACTTTTACCTTTAAGTCCTTATCGAAGATGTAGAGTGAATTTTCTGTGGCATCTTCCTCTTCATCATTATCTGCCACATCAAAAGGAATTATCCTAAAGCTGCTCTTTTCTTTTGTAACCACGACTCTAAGGTTTCCCTTGTATTCATCAAGGGAGAAATCATCATTGAAAGTTCCCATAACGGAAGTGCTTGCCTGAGGCGTGATTATACCATTTTTGTAAGAATACTTTGATATCTCAGTCTTATTTCCGGTTATAATATAGTCCGTATGCCAAAAATAAATGTTCTCACTGCTCACATATACATTATAGCCTGAATCCATAATAAGCTTTTTATCGATTATCTTCTCAGGGTTCTTAACATCAACTGAGGTTACAACTGTGTAGCTTTCTCCATCAGAATACTCAGGCACGTAGATTCTTCCGATATCAATCTTCTTGCCGTCTACCTTTGGAACCAGCTTAGTGTAATCAACCTTTTCCTTGTCATCCATAAGGTAATAATAGTTATAATTATAGGTATGTGAAAATGTATAGATGATGCCGTCCTTCATCCTGGTACTGCCTATAGAGCCCTCTTGAGTGTGCTTTGTCTTAAATACAGGCTTCTCAGGATTGGTAATATCATAAAATAGTACTTCCACAGTGTTGACATTCGACCCATATCCATATAGGTAGCCGGCTCTTGACTCTACCATGTATGTGTCCGCAAAGACTACAAGTGTAGTCCCTTCAACCATCATATCGTTGTAGTAGTAACCTGTTCCTCTCTTTTCCCTATCAAGGGAAATCCTTGAAGTTATGGCATTCATCCTGCCGTTATCTGTCTTTATTATCCTGACCTCGGATGCTCCGTCATTGTCATTCTTAAGCACATAGATGTACTTACCGTCTGTCTTTACGATGTCAGCCTCGTCCACTCCCTCTGTTCTGGTGTTTGTTTTTGAGTAATCATTTTCTGTTTTGGAAGCCTCATTCTCTGCACCACTCTCTTCTTTCGCCTGAGGTACCGCATCTGTAGCTTCGGCTGTAGTAAATGATTTTTTTGCTATCTAATAAGTAGTCATAGGTATTTCTTTTTCCTGATGCCTTTGCCAGAAAGGTGTACAGTTCCTTGTAGTTCTTAAACTTCTTTATTCCCTCAACCGCCTTTTCTGCTTTTTTCTGCTTTTTAGTGTCAGCCTTCTTCCCTGCTACTAGATTTGGCAGTCCTGTAAGCACATTTCCTGCCATATCTGAAGGGTTTATAAATCCTGTATTTATCATAACAGCAAAGGCTGCTGCAACTGCGCCTACTGCTGCCATAGAGCCAACCATCCAATGTTTCATAGTTTTCCTCCCTTTTTATTTCCTGCTTGCATCTTCTTTAAGAAGTTTCTCTTTTATTCTCTCAGGCTGCAAAGAATCCGGTATTTCAATGTCTTCGTCTGCCAAACCTTTAAGCATTTCAAGAATCTCATCTTCTCTATCCATATCGGTTTCATGCCTCCTTACTCTTTTATTAACACTTTAAGCTTCGCTAGTGCTCTTTGCTTTTTTGACCTGACCGTAGCAGGATTTAGCCCTAGTATCCTTGCTATCTCATCCCCCTTATACCCCTCAAATACCGACAGGCAGATGATGAATCTCTCTTCATTTTCAAGTTCCATAAGCATTTCTTTTAGCTCAAGGCTGTTAAACTCTGCATTATAAGCTTCTCTTTTTGTCCTCTCATCCGAAAGCTCAGTTACATTATCACTGACCTCCTCCTGTGAGAGAGCATATTCCTTAAGCTTCATCCTGCATTTATTGGTTAGGATTTTTACTATCCAATTCCTAAACAGGCTGTCATCTCTAAGGCTTTCTATCTGTCGGTAGGCATCTAGTACGGCCTCGCTCACTATATCTTCTGCATCTTCTTTATTCTTTAGAAAATACAGGGCAAGTCTGTACAGGTCCTTTGCCACCTCAGAATACAGCCTCGTAAATACCTCAGCATCTCTAATCATCGGTTAACCTCTATCCGCCAATCGGCAATAAACTAGTTTCACTTAATAAGTGTATGTTTTTTGTAGAAATGTTGCAAGGGAAATAAATTTTTATAAAATGGCCACTAAGCAAAAGGATGAAAATCCCATCTAGGGGATTCCCATCCTTTATTATCATAGAATATTGTTATTTACCTGCTTTTTTCATAGCCTTGGTGCAGTTGTTTTATCTAATTAAACTCAACGCTTTTTATGGTTGCTTCAGAAACATCCAGCATTTTTGAGATTTTAGCCATAGTGACTTGAGGCTCATATGCAATAATCTCTTTAAGTTTCTCAAACCTCTCTTGTTTTGAATTTTTTTGAGGCTCATTTTGAGGCTCATTTTGAAACTCATTTCCTAAATCATAATTTAAATTTTTTAAAATTACTACAAATGAACTCTGTGTTGATATAAATTCAGGCTTTAGCTCCTTTTTATATTTATGTTCATGCTCGTAGCTCTCTAAAATCTTTCTAAGACCACTCCCTCTTCTCTCCATTAAATCCATTCTTCCAAATATACCTATATTCTACCATTATTCATCCCAAAATGGTATAGTTATGTTTAAGCAAAATTAGTTTGAGGATAAACGCTAATATTTCACTAGCCTAAGAAACCTAGCAAACATTACCCTATGCCTCTATCTTATCTATTCTTATTTGGAGAAAAACTTAAAAGGATGAAATCCCATCTAGGAGATTCTCATCCTTTATTATCATAGAATATTGTTATTTACCTGCTTTTTTCATAGCCTTAGTGTAGCTGATTTGTTAAAACAATCATACAAAAAATACAGATTATGATTGCTTCTTTATTCCTTTTGCTTTTATCAGTTCTTTTATTTCTTGCTTTAGTTTATCCGCCTTTTCTTTTTTATCAAATCCAAAGCTTTGCAAATAACTCTTGCCATTACTATCATCATATACTGCGTATCCTTCTGAGCCAAAAGCCAGCTCTGTAAGATTTTCTCTGCTATTTCCTGATGAAACATCAATTATATAAATAGTTACTACATAACCATTACCGACCAATCTATAATCGCCTTTCTGAAATAACCCTTTAATAGTTGGATATAGCTTAATTCCTTTTAGGATATCATCCATTTCTTTCATAATATTCTGATAGCTCATAAATCTCGCTATCAATAGCAGGCTTTTAAATTATCTTCATCAAATTTCAGATATGATTTACTAAATGCAACAAATACCACTTTCTTTCCTGTTGGTATATCCATTTCTTTAGGAATAAATAGAAAAGCTGCTATTGTAAATCCTAAAAGAATAACAAGCAGCATTAATATTTTGTATCTTCTTGTCATTTTTATCCCCCTTTACTCTAGTGGTTTATAATCATATAATATATTAAAAACCACTCATATAGCAACAGACTTTAAAGTCCTATTTGGATATATTTCACAAAGACATACGAAAGGAGGACAAAGTTTGTCCATTCCCACATTTCAAATGTAATAATGTAGTAAGCGTAGTTTTAGCTTGATAAATTGGCAGAATTTCATTATAATATAGGTAAGGAAAGTAAGGAATACAATGTACTGTAAAGGAGAAATGATATGGAATTAGCAAAAGTTACTTCGAAAGGTCAAGTCACAATTCCAATTGAGATACGTAAAAAACTAGGAGTTAAAAATGGAGATAAAATCCTATTTGTTGAGGAAGCGGGAAGAATATATATGCTCAATTCCTCAATGGATGCATTACGCGAAGCTCAAAAAGAATTTTTCGGTGAAGCAGAAAGAGTAGGTCTAAAAGATGATGATGACATAATGAAGATGATAAAAGAACTTAGAGAAGAAAGTTGGGCAAAGTAAATGAGAGTTATGTTGGATACCAATGTCTTACTTTCTGCTCTTCTTTTCCCAAACACTAAAATGAACTCAATTATGAACTATATATTTACGCATCATCAGCTTGTCTTGTCTTCATATGTGGTAGATGAATTAAAACAAGTAATTAAAAGAAAATTTCCATCAAAAGAAAAAGCCATCAACAAATTACTTATGTTAATGAGCTTTGAATATGTTTTATACTCCAAACGAGTTAGAAAATGATTTGTTTTATATCAGAGACATAAAAAGATTATCCTGTATTGTATACTGCAATCATTGAAGATATAGATATCCTAATAACAGGAGACAAGGATTTCTCTGATATTAATATACATAAACCTGAAATAATGTCACCATCTCAGTTTATGGAAGAGACAATGAAAAAGAGTCTGTAAATAAAAATCTTCCTTGATAATAAAGGGTGGAAATCTCTCAGATAGGATTTTCACCCTTGTTATATATATCATTCATCTTTTGCGTTTTCTCATAGAAGATTGTTATTTACCTGCTTTTTTCATAGCCTTAGCGAAGTTGTTTTATCTAATGAAACTCAACGCTTTTTAGCATACTATAGATATCATCCTTATATTTCTCATAAGCACTTTCATCATTAAAAATAATATCTCCGCCATCCGTGGGAAGCTCACTGTTGTCATAGTATATAAACTGATAGCTGATTTTGTTCCCGGTATCAAGCTTCCCGATACGAAGTTTCATCCCGTTATTTGCTGTTATCTCCTCTATATCTGTTACATCTTCCGGAAAAAAAGAGCTCCGGAATGCTTCTGTAAATGCTTATTACATTATTATCGTTCTTATAATATAGCCTTACACCTACAGTAGGAGAATATTCTCTATCGGGGCCTCCCTCCCAGCCTTGATCTTCTTCTAAGGTGAAGTCAGTATTGTATTTTAGCTTAATGGTGAAATCTCTAGCATCCGACTTAAAGGTATATTCCTTATATTCTTTACGGAAATATCTTAGATAAATGGCTACAATTACCCCTACAGCAATGACTAAAAGCAGAATCCAAGTTTTTTTTGAAATTTTCATAACGGCCCTCCTTTCAATAATCAAATCAACAGAGCCAAAATACTTAGTAGTTCTATCTCTCCCTTTCCTGATAAAGTAATACAGGACAAGCCAAAAGGTGCAAACAAAGTGTACATAAAGATAGCAACATTAATATTTTATATCTTCTTGTCATTTTTAATACCCCTTTACTCCAATGGTTTATAATCATATAATATATTAAAACCGTTCAAATATCAACGGACTTTAAAGTCCGATTTAGGTATATTCCACAAGTACATATAAGGAGGATACGTAATTTTGTACTATAATTTAGCTGTATTTGGAGAAAAACTTAGAAGTATAAGAGAAAAACTGCATCTAACACAAAAAAACAGGCAGCGGATATGGCTTATGTGGATGAAAGAACCTTAAGAAGAACAGAGCAGGGGCAAGTCATACCTAAATTAGAAACACTTGAGGCTCTGTCAGTTATCTACAAGACTGATTTGGTTTCAGCCATCATAGAGAGCCGCATAAATGACTATTCTATATTATTAAAAATGCAGAGGGGTGTAGATCTTAAACTAATAAATGAAGAAACTTTGAATTTTGATAATGAATTAAAAATACTTGAAGAGATGAGCGATGAGATTGAAAATGAGTATTACAGGATGATTATTACCCGATTCAGATTATTTCTTTACGGTATCAAGTATTATAAAAATAAAGAGTATACAAAAGCATTAGAAGCTTATACAAGCGCCATAAGACAGACTTTAAACGGCTTCACCTTGGATAATTACAGAGAATATGAATTCTCATCAATGGAAATAAGGATACTTATGGATATAGCCCTGGTATTTGATAAACTGGAACAGCACGAAAGATATAAAGACATATTGGAGTTTTGTTTTGAACTGTGTGGTGAAGATAGTGAAATATACCCGAGAATATGTCATAATCTTGCAGCTATTTACAGAAATAACGAAGAGTTTATCAGAGCTCTTGACTATACCTACAAAGGAATTAATTCCTGCAAAAAAAATATGTTTTCCGATACTTTGGCTGTGCTGTATTACGGTAAGGCCTTTGCTGAATGTAAGTTAGGTGATGAAGAGTATAAAAATTCTATTAACACAGCTTTAACCCTGTGCAAAGTATTTGGGCAAACAGAGCTGCAAGAGAGGATAATATATAATTGCAAGAATGTCTTAAAAATTGCTGTCACCTTCAAATAGAATGTGACAGCATTTTTCGTATTAAACCCTACATTTTTAGTAATAAATTTCTAGTAAATATTTTTAATTATATTAGCCATAGTAGCCTCCCTCTATAATGTGATATTTATTAAGCATATATTCTACTCTATTATAAAATACAACTTCATTATTCTTCATATCACAAATTTTTAATATTAAAACCTAGGTTATCTTCAAATGAGTGCAGGACAACTTCAGCTTTCTCAAAATTATAAGTTTTATTTTTGAAGTGTCGGTCTATCCTTAAATGCAGCGATTTTTAGAAGATTCCCACATTCCCATACCAAGCTGTCATTTACTAGTTCAGTTAAGAGTCGTATATCATTTGGTGGGATTTCAATAAAAATAATCTCCTATTTCATTTTGAGTGACAAAAATATAGTTTGTCGATTTTTGTCTAACTGATTTAATGACATTAATTTATCTATTGATTTGTTCAAATGTACTATTACATAATAATCCTGAATAATGCTTAATAAAAATATCCCTTTGAATATCTAACCATAATTTATATTCGTCAACTAAGCTGGTACTTTGAGTATTCAAATACAGCGTAAACTCAGAATCATCCGCATTTTTCCCCAAAAATATATACATTCAAAAAAATATCTAATTTATTATCTGCTGATTTGATTAACAATTGCTTTTCCTCCATCTTTCCCTAAAAATGAACCAAATATTCCTCCAATCATTTGTTCTTTTGGCTTACATAACGCTTAGGTTTATGTAATATAAGTCCTTTCTCATCATGCGTTGAATTCTGCATTATGAAAAAGGGGTGAATATTTGTCATTTAGTAGTCTTGACTCAGCAAAAAATCCACTAAGTGTACGATTTTTACACCGTTTACATTTCCAGTGGCCAATTCGTCCAATGTCACAACATACTTAGAGTAGTGATCCTTGATAGCAAGGAGATTGGCTATTTCCCGGTCAGATTCTTCAGGCAGATTACGGCATACCTGAACGTAGATACGCTCGTCACGATGCACTGCTACAAAGTCAATTTCTTTCGTTTCTTTTTTCCCCATATATACCTCATAACCCCGACGACACAGCTCAAAATATACTACATTCTCCAACATAGCTGTGATTGACTTCGGATTAAATCCCATGATGCAATATTTTAGGGATGCATCTGCCAGATAGAATTTTTCCTGGGTCTTCAGTACAGATTTCCCTTGCAAATCATACCGCTGACAGCGATAGACCACAAACGCCTTTTCTAACCAGCTCAGATAGTTATATACCGCCTCCACCGACAGGGAACGCCCCTCGCTTTTAAGAAACTTAACAATGGCATTTGCAGAAAAGGTCTTGCCAACATTTTCCACGATATACTTTACACAACGATTAAATAAATCAAAGTTCGTAATGTTGTGCCGTTTTGTAATATCGTTCGTGATAACAGAGTTATAGATGCCCTCTACAATCTGATAGGAGGAGCGTTCGTCAAAGCTGCCTAGTGCCACAATGGGGAAACCGCCCAATCTCAGGTATTCGTTTAACAATTCCTTCGGAGAGCGGGAATCTGATTTTTTGAATTCCAAATACTCAGCAAAGGATAATGTATAAACCGGAATGGAAATGTAGCGCCCCGTCAGGTAAGTGGATATTTCCCCTGCCATCAGCTTTGAATTAGAGCCGGTCACATAAATATCGGTGTTGGCATTTTCAAGCAGACTATTGACCGCTTTTTCCCAACCTTCAACTTCCTGTACTTCATCCAGCAAAAGGTAGTACCGCCCTTTATCGGTCATTTTTACCTTTATACCGTTATACATATCTTTGTCTGTCATACCATCGTCAAATCCTCAGATGTATAACGCATACTAATAATATGGTCTGAGGCAACCCCACTTTCAAGTAAATCATCCCGCAGCATATCTAGAATTGTAGATTTGCCACAGCGCCTGATTCCTGCTAATATCTTCACAATTGGAGCATCCCGATAAGTTCTTAGCGTATTCATATAATTTGGCCGGATAATCATGTTGCTTACCTCCTTTACCTTTACTCATATTATACCGAAAAAACTCAAAAATATCTATAGTTTTTACTTTAAATCCGTAAAAACTTATTGAATATCATAACATTTTCGTACCTATTAACCGATGTATGATTATTTTGCTATTACTTTCTGACTTCCTTTCTTTGTCAGACATTGATATTTGGCTTCCAAGATTAACCATACTTCGCTCTAGAATAAAAGTACTTTGCCACCTTTTTCCTTCCACACTGCCACCTTCATATATGATAGAATTAGTAAATTACTGTGTTTTATTATGCTGTTTAAAAATAAGCAAAAACCCACATTAATGTGGATTCTAACTTTCAATTAATAAACTTTAGCATAATTCACAATAAGAAATATATAATTCACAAAAAGTTAAGTCAGTTTTTCCCTTAACATTCAAAAAAATAGCGAGCTGGATATTATAAATTTTAATTAATCACCTTGGTTTTTATAGAAAGAATCCGATATAATTAGTGATAGGTTAATTTAACCTATAATCAAAATTCATATTAAGAAAGTGAGTGCTATTTATGAAAGCAATGGGTTCACTAAAGAAAGTAGACTACACTTATGATATAACTTCCGACTGGAATATTAGGTAGGTGAGATATGGATATTACAAGGCCTACTATGCCTAATGCTGGTAGTTATTCCTACCAACTGGAAGGGCGAACAGCTAATAATTCATATAAAGGGCCATCGGAAGAGTTGGAAGACAAAATTGATAAAATGTACGAAGAAATCAATCGCAAAAACAAATCCTTTGCAGACCCCAAAGAACATATACGAAGAAAATACTTCGACCCTACCTATTCCTACTACAGGAGTTTAGACGGTAAATTTCATTCAGCAAATCGTATGGATGCATATAATAATGAAATGAGGGTGTTAAATGAAGGAAAACCCTACGTTTATTCTGTTATGGATTATGCATATCGCGGCTATGAAGCGCCTAGTATTAATGGAGAAATAGAGAGCTTTAGAAGAGTTATTCATGAAAGGCTTAATATGGACTTTCAGGTATCGAAACTCTTTGAAGAAAGCGATATTAATATACCAAGTGGGATTTCTCTTACTTTTAGAAGTGATTTATATACAAATAGAATTTCTGTTTTGGGCAAGATAGATGATAACTTAAAACAAAGGATAGAAAATGTTTTAAATCAAGGTAATAATGCTGATATATTATCAACACATATTGGATATTCGGCATCGTCCCTTGGAAAGTCTGAACAATACAGCCTTGAAAAGAGCAGACTTTGGAGTTTGGCGAGCGATATCTACAAATATACAGGATATGATATGAGGGATTTGGAAGCAAGAGACGGTAGCTTTTTTACAAAGGAAGGAGAGGATATTATAGAAAAGGTTGCAGAGGGAGTTAGAAATGCAACCAAAGGCAATACTCAGGCTGAACAGAGAGCAGCATTAGGCCTGTTAAGGTCAGATGTGAAATACTTTTCAGAAAAGGGTATTTATAAAGAAAATGCTTATACCGATATTGAGTTTAAGGATGGTCATCTCCTTGATGTACGACAGAAATATAAATACGGAGTAGGGCAAAACGGCTGGATACACGATATGGCAAAAGAAAAAGGAGTGGATGATTATGAGCTTTCTAAGGATGGAATCAAGCTCCTCTCTAAAGGAGAGCCTTTTATAGTACCTTCTGGGAAAATTGTTGCCTACCAAAAGACGCAAAAAGAAGATGATTTACCACTACATAGAGTTATAAAGAAGGCTCTTGATGAGTTTTTTGATAAAATTAAACTTGATATACCTATGGGCACAAACCTTAAGATTTTTTATGATAAAATGCCACATAAAATTTTTGTATATGGTATACAAAGTGGTGTGATTTCCGATATGGTAAACTCATCTATCAATCAGAATAAAGAATTGCTGGATTTGTTTTCACAGTTGTCTATGGTTAATTTTTCTAAAAAAATATAACCTGCCATAAAAAGAAAGGCCCGAAGTGATTCGTGGCCTTCCTTTTTAATAACATTTATTCATCGTGGGTGAATTGAAAAAGTAAGTTCCGCCCCCTTCCTTATTGTGGTATTAGAACTCATCTTGTAACCGGGAATACCGGTTTATCTCTTTAGGAGCTTAGTGGTTAGGGTATTTAGGTTCGGTTCATGTGTTCCGTTATATCAATGAGTATGTTAAACTTTTTATGTAAATAACCATTAAGCAAAAGGATGGAATTCCCTCTTGGAGATTTCCATCCTTTATTAACATAGAAGATTCTTATTTGCATATGTTTGTAAACAGCATAAATTTTAGTTTCCTATGCTAAATACTTTATACAAGAATCTAAGACAATTATAGTCTACTAATATAATCGCTAGAATTGAAATTGTGATAATAATAGTGAGTAAAATTTTCTCAGCTTTAGTTTTTTCCTAAGTATCTATAACTCAAATTTATCATTGTACGTATAAAAATAACCAAAGGCAATTATAACAATGGGAAATAGTAATAGTTCATATTTGCTACCCCATCGATTAATATTTCCTAACACATCGTAATGTAACGGGACTTTACTACTGGTGAATGGTAGCAAGCATACAGTGACTACAAGCGGAAGAATTGTTATAATACATATTAACCGATGTATGATTATTTTGCTATTACTTTCTGACTTCCTTTCTTTGTCAGACGTTGATATTTGGCTTCCAGGATTAACCATTCTATAATACCTCCTTACTCTGGTGGTTTATAGTCATATCATATATTAAAACTGTTCAAAAATCAACGGACTTTAAAAACTTAGAGCAAGGAAGCCTACACTTCCTTGCTCATTGTAAAATATCCCAGTTTTTTGTAGCCGCGTTTCTCATATACAGAGATGGCATTTTCATTCTCTTCTTCGACTTCAAGCTTGTATCTCACAGCCTGTCCTTTGTACTTTTCTTCTATGAAGCGAAAGAAGCTGCTGCCTATACCAAGCCCCCTAAAGTCCTCTTTGATATACAAATCCTCTATGAAAATGAGGAGGCCGCCATACTCCGTGGTATAACTCTTTGCAACCATAGAATAGCCTGCAATCTCTCCATTTTCTTCGATTACATAGCCCTCTATATACGGCAGGTCTGAAAGACAGTCATCTATGTCCCTATAGAGAACCTCATCTGAGGCTGTATGCAGCACAGCATCAGAATCATAGAACACCCTCATCATCTTAAATATTTCTTCCCTGTCACAAGCCCTAAAATCTCTTATTAACAAAACAACCTCCTATAGCAGGCAGGCTTCATCCAAGGTCCTTGAATAAGCCGGCATAAATTCTCTTAAGAATATCTCCACCTCTTCTAAGTTAAGCTCCTTAACCGCCTTGAATGTAGCCTTTTCAGCCTGTAAGAACTCGTTATTCCCAGCCTGTTTTTCATCAAGGCATTTGATATAGGCTGAAAGCTTGTCTGCAGCCTTAACCAGAGCCTTTTCATAGCTGTACTTATCTGATGGCTCTAATATCTCCTCGTATTCATCCCTTAAGTCCTCAGGCAGGATGGAGAGAAGCTTCTCACAGGCGGTATGCTCAATTTCCTTGTAAATGCTCTTTATATCACTGTTAAAATATTTCACAGGAGTAGGCATATCTCCTGTAATTATCTCTGTTGCATCGTGGTAAAGCCCTATGAGTGCTGCCCTGTCAGCATTTAACACCTTGCCAAGCCTCTTGTTTCCTATGGTACAAAGGGCGTGAGAGAGCAGGGCTACTTCAAGTGAATGCTCGCTCAGGTTTTCTTCTCTGGAGTTTCTCATCAAAGCCCAGCGGTTGATGTACTTTAGCCTTGACATCATAGCAAAAAAGGAATAATCTTCTTTCATTTCCCCCTCCTACTTAAGTCCGATGAACTTGGCAATTATATTTGATTCGTACAGAAGATTTAAGAAGAAGTTATTTTCTATCTGCTCCATTGCCTCCTGAACGAAGGCTTGTCTATAAATACCATCATAAGGGTAAATATCAACCATACTATAACTAAGCCCTGGAATATACCGACAATTCCTCCGCCCATGCGGTTTAGCTCATTTAGGACAGGGAGCTTGCTTATTATATTAAGTACCCTGCCAAGCACAAAGAGACCTACGCTTAAAATAAAGTACACCGCAATAAAAGTTCCTGAGTTAATCACTATCCCTGTAAGGTAGATAGCAACTCTGTGGTTGACCTCTTTTTGTATGTCTTCCTTTGCCTTCTTTATATGTTCGTTTTTAAGTATATCTGAGACAATCTCTTCTACAGCCTTGTTCTCGGTGAGCATCTTGTAAGGAAGATATATTTCATCCATACTTATACCACTCTCACCTTTTTTTATGCTTTTATCCTTTTTCTTTGTCTGAACCTTTTTTTCAGGCTTTTCCTGTATTTCTTTCTTTTCCTCGCTCTTACCATAATTCTCAAGGGACTTTTCTATCCTTGTAGAAATGGCATTAAAAAACTTCTCATTGTTTCTTAGCTGATTGCTTATAACAGGCGAAATCACAGTGCCTGCAAGGAGAACAACTACAGAGGAGAACAGCCCGAAGACCGTCCTCACCAGGCCTCTCCTGCTGCCTAAGTAAAAGCAGCCAGCAAATATGACAATCACCATTATCAGTACAAAATTAGACATTCATCCTCCATCCTATTCACTAAGTCTCATAACCTTAAGCTTCTTCCCTACAATGGCATAATACCTGGTTCTGCCGGCAGCCTGGGTAAAGCTTGTTATTCCGTCATTGAACTTGTTCTTAAATTTTATATTTCCGTTACTGTCAAAGATTATGCAGTTGGTATCAGAGTAGAGCACTATCTCACCGTCATTATAGCTCATTCCCTTTGGATTGATATCCACTTCTTTACTATAAGCCCTGCCCCCGCTGTAATGCATTGAATATAGCACTGTTTTACCGTTGCCGTCTGCTTCTCCCGTAAGATAATCACTGTCTATGTAGTCATCTTCTATAGCAGAATCACTTGCAGCTCCGCCCGTATTTGCCTGTAAAAGACCACTTTCATCTACCAGAATGGCAAAGCCGTTCTTATCCTCCGCTATCCTTTCAATCTTTCCCGCTATCTTCTTCTCCCAAAGGATTTCAGGTTCTTTTTTAGCTGCAAAACACACTATCTTGTTGTCACCATACGCACAGACTGTATTGTTATCAGCAAATTTTAGCTTAGGAAAGATGGTATCTTCAAAAGGAAAGACTCCCACTATTCTGTCTGCATTTGAATTCTCACCTACCTTGTCAAAGTTATAAAAGGTGAGGGTAGACTTTATTTCATTGTTCTCGGTTTTTACATATTCAGTTACCAGCTTAGAGCCATCCTTAGACATAGCAAGGGAAAGCGCATATCCATCATCCTTTGAATAGGTCTTTATCTCAGCCTTAAGACTGTTATTCTTATCAAAGGGATTGATTAACTGGATGTCATAACCCTTCTCATCCTGCATAAGTACCGCAATCTCTCCCTGCTCCGATATGTCGGTAAGAAGTATGTCATTAAGCATAGTAAGGCTTACCTGAGCCGCAGGCACAGACTTATGATTAACTACAAGGATATTTCTTCCACCAATGTCAGCAACCACAGCATAACCGCTATTAACTGTAATCTTTGGATTTGTCATATTTAAGGCAGCATTCCACTCTATCTCAGCTTTTTCGTTATAAATGGATATCCCTTCGCTATTGTAAGAGAGCAGTTTGCCATAATCAGTGGCATAACCCGCATCCTCAGGCAGAGTTTTTGCTGACTGGGCAGAAACCTCATAGCTCTTATATAATTTTTTGCTAAAGAACAGACTCTTTGTGGCAAAGCCTGCAACTGCCACAAGAATTAATATTAATATGGCTATCCTTATTTTACTGCCTGATGATGTCTGCTCCTCGTCAGGCTCAAATTCCTCATCCTCAGGAGATGACAAGAATATGGTCATGTTATTTTCGTTCAAATCCCTGTCATTAGTTAAATCATTTTCATTCTCTTTATAATCAGACATTATTCACTGCCTTTCAATTCTCTGATACCGGCTGCTTACTTAGCTCAATTACCTCCGCTATGGTAGCGTTAGGATTCTTCTCACTTATATCAACAAGGTTCTTAAGCTTATCGGCATCTACATATTCCTTACCTAAAAATACTTCATAGTTTTCTGCAATGTAGAGTCTTCTTTGCTTTATGTAGTCTCTTATTCCCGACAAATCGGTTATAACACCTGAAAGCCTGCTCTTATATGCATCTACCTCAGCCTGGTGTGTATTTTTTATTTCATCGGTTACAGCCTGCTTGGTGCTCTCATCAAATACCTTAAGTGCCTCTACTCTCTTTGCGGCAAGGTCTTCAAGCTGAAGCTTTATATCGTCAATCTGTGCATTGTAGTCATCAAGGCCGTACTGTGTATCATCCTTATCTTTTCTTATGCTTTTATTTATTTTGGCAATTACCTTTAGGTTGTTTCTTATTTTGCGTCTTGCATTGTTGCCCGCAGCAATTGTTTCTCTGTATTTTGTGCCTGCAGTCCTAAAGATAATCATATATATACCACCAAACACCAGTATACAAGCCACATAGATAAGTCCTATGGTAGCCGTGGTTACAGGCTTTGGAAGGAAATACCAGATAAGAGCGGGTATAACTGCAAAGAAAAATACGAAGGTAAGAAGACAGCACAAAAAGTCTCCAAGGCTCCCCGGCGTAAACAAGGTATAAAATATCCCTGAGTTAAAGAAGCCCGGTGTCTTGTTCTGCTTATATAGCTTCTTTGTCTCTGCCTTAATCTGCTCATTTGCTTCGTAGAATTCGGCTGTTTCCGCACTTATTCGCTCTGATACCTTACCGTCTCTGTATTTTTCACGCTTTTGATTAGTTCGCTTTAATAAGCTGTTAAGTTTATCTTCTTCGGTATCAAAGGTTTTTATTATCTCATCACGTCTTTTCTTGGTTGTGTCGGCTATTTCCCTCGCTATAGTCTTTTCTTTATCGGCAAGCGCCCTTTCTGTACTGTCCTCTGCCGCAACCAATTCTTTTTCCCTAAGTTCATTCTGGTTAAGGTCTTTTACTTCATCGAAAATTTTTAGCAGAGTATCTCTGCCCTCATTAAGAATGTTGTTAGCCATACCATTTCTCCTTATAATAATATGATGTGGATGCCATAAGTATATGTCACCCTGTTATACATCTTCTTGCTGTGATTTACATGCATAAGTATATCAGATTAATTGTATAAAGGCACTACCTCTGTCTTTTTAAGACAAGGTTTTTAAGATTTTTTTTCTTTTTTACGGCTTTGCCAAATATATATTAATTAAACTTCTTATTTTTTTAATAATTTGAACACAAAGTAAACACATTTAACCTATATACTTTGTCTTGTAGATGAAGAAAACTTTCCCCAAAGAAATACTTCATCTTCCCCCTCTCATTTAAATGCAGAGCTGCTGTACTTGTACAGCAGCTCTGCTATTTTTAAAGTTCTGTTCTGCCGACAAATGCACGAAGCAGGGTTACTTCATCAACATTTTCAAGGTCTCCCCCTACCGGCACACCGCTTGCTATCCTAGTCACCTTGATTCCCGTTGGTTTAATCAATTTGCTTATATACATAGCGGTAGTCTCGCCTTCAAGGCTTGAGCCGGTAGCGATTATTACTTCTTCCACGTCATTGTTTTGAAGCCTTACCATAAGTTCCTTTAACTTGATATCAGCAGGACCTATACCTAAGAGCGGAGAAATCACACCATGTAAGACATGGTAAACTCCGTCATATTTTTTTGTTTTTTCATAAGCAGCCAAGTCCCTTACATTTTCAACCACCATTATCATATTGTGGTTTCTCTCTTTATCCGCACAGATAGGGCAGATAGGAGAGTCTGACAGCGTAAGACATTCCTTACAATAGCAGACATTTTCTCTGGCTGTGCTTATTGCTCCCGCCAAGGCCTCTACATTTTCTTTTGGCAGGCCTATGATGTGAAATGCAAGCCTTCCTGCAGTCTTTGGCCCTATCCCGGGGAGTTTTGCAAGTTCTTCAACTAACTTATTAACCTGTTTTCCATAGTATTCCATTTAGAAAGGAAATCCTCCGCCGAAGCCGCCAAGTCCACCTGTAATCTGATCCATAGAAGCACTGCTTGCCTCCTCAACCTTGCGGAGAGCCTCTCCTACTGCCGCAGCAATAAGATCCTCTAAGGTTTCAATGTCATCAGGATCTACAACTTCTTCTGCAAGTGTAACTCCAAGCACTTCTCTCTTGCCGTTTAATCTGACTGTAACTACACCGCCGCCTGCAGTTCCCTCGAACTCCTTAGTTTCCATTTCTTTCTGTTTCTTCCATCTGTCTCTGCATGCGCTGAGCCTGCTTCATTATATTTCCCATTCCTCCCGGTATTCCACCACCCGGAAATCCACCTTTTTTTCCCATTTTGTTTATTCCTTTCTTATCACTATTCTTCTTATTAAGGAAAGATATTTTCCTTTAAGACTGGTTAGGCATATACTATAGTTTATCTCATTTAATCCTCACATGTCAATAATGCAGGGGGAAGTACAGAGATAATTATATCATCCTCTTTTATCATTTCACCATCAAGAAATGCTCTTACTTTCCAGTTGCCAAAGTCTGTTTCGTCTATTTGGTCTATATCCAGCCAGAACCTTAGCATAACTTTATCATCATCTGCTTCTTCATAACTTCCAAAGTTATTTTCTGCAAACCTGTGCAGCTCTCCATCCGGTTTGTACCAAGCTACAGTAGCTGCATGAAGTCCTCTTATTTCATTAAAGCTAAGTATACACACGGCTTGTTTGTCTTTGCCTGCAATAAATACCTTTGGCTCTATATTTTCAGGCACAATTTCCATCATTTTATGGAAAATGCCATACTCAAGAATGTTGCAGAACTATCTATCTCTTTTTCTATCGCTCCATCTCCACCGATGGTAAGAACAGACCATAATTCTCCTCCATCTACACATATATCCTTATTTTCCTTGTCTATAAGCTCAAGTCCGTCACCAAGAAGATATTTATAATGATATTCTCCCTCTGTAAATTCTACGCCTGTCTCATGACGACTTTCATCCTTTGACATATAAACGGGCTCTTCAAGGTGTTTGAATATTAAATCAACTTTATTCAACCTATAATTCTCCCAATATCTGAAATATGCCTCCTTCTCTGCCTTTTCTTCCATCATAGTAATTACAGGCTCCGAAGCTGTCACAATTTCAAAAAAATAATTTTCTGTCATTATTACATATTGATAAATCTTTGTTCCTATCAGTTTTTTTCCCGACTATTTTTTTCTTACTTCCTTTGCATAATCCCCATCTTCTACTTCATAGATTACATTCTTGCGACGATCAGGCTTGAATTTCATTATATCTTCAAAAATTTTATTTAATGACTTGCCTTCCTCAAATACTCTGACAGAATACATATTCTTAAATTCCAATTTAATATAATTTATGATTCTGCCATTATGCCAATTCTCAAGTTTTTATTACCGGATTGTTATCCTCTGCATAGGAGATATCCCCAATATAAACATCTTTAGGTATCTCATCCTCACGATATATTTTCCAATTTTTCCATAATCCATCTACCTTTTTTAAATACTGTTAATTAAGTTCATATACTCTGGTTAAAAATGAGGGCTCCCATTCATAAATAACATCAATATATAAATTCTCTGTAACTATAGTGAATTGTTTTATAGTATATTCGTTAAAAATTGCCACCTGAATACAATTTAATATCTTCAAGATATTTTCCATCTTCAACTTCATATATAACATTTGAAAAATTATCCTCTTTCAGTCCTTCAATATTCTCATACATATCCAAATCTACAAGTCTTCTATCAAATATCCTTACAGCCTCAGTAATTCCAAAATCAAGAATCAGCCTATTCTCTTTGCTTCTTAACTCTATAATCAAAAAATTTGAATCTCCGCAAATAACCTTTGCTTTGTAGTTTCCTTTCGGAATCTCTCCCTTACGATATTCTTTCCAAACTTCCATAATATTCCTCGCTTTCTAAAAAATATAATTATCTAAATCTAATTTTTATTTTGGGGGTGAAATTGCTTTTGCTAAGCAATGTGCCTACGACCGCAAGGCCGCTTGCAGGAATGATTCACTCGTTTGTATATTTAACAATTATGTTACTGTTTTCAAGTGTAATATGACGGTTATGATTCATGATATTTTTTCTCCCGAAACCATTGATTTACAGGACTATTATATCATGATATGGCTTCACCTTACAGGCGAATTGTAATAAAATATAAAACTTTTTAATAAGCCACGGTAGCGTGGGCATTTTCGTAAAAGTTAAATTTATAACTTCACGGATTCAGGATATTCACAAAACATATTGTGTATTTAATTATTAAGTGTTATAGTAAACCTAAGAGAAAAAAATCCGACAGATATAGTGATTTATGTACTAAATTTTGGAAGGAGAATACTTTTTATGAATATTACAAAAAGAAAGCTAATTTTAGGTGTTTTATTTGGTGTTATCTTTCTGTTTTTATACAGGTGCTATGTTTGATTTTTTTCCCGTTTATGGGGAATGACTTAGTGTCAAAGGAAATTGGATTCTGCACTTTAATTGTATGTTTAGTTATTGCTGTTTGTACATGCATTATTTTGGAAAAAAAGTAAGCCATTATTTTAAATAAAGAAAGGCTATACATATTGTGATAATTAAAGGGGCTGAAGCAACAGCCCCTTTATACTTCTCCCTTAATCCTCATATGTCAATAATCCCGGGGCAACCTTGTCAAATCCTGTCATCCTTACATCGCCCACCTGCTTGGCTTCTTTTTCGAATTTAGCTTTAATCTCTACCAAGACACCGAGCTTTTCTTTAATCAGCTTCTTTATCAGCTCAAGGCTTTCCTCTTTGTCAAGCCATTCCTTGTCAAATGGCTCATTTACCGCAAGCACAAGTAGGTTGCCGTTTTCTTGATAATAAGGCCTTGCGTTGTTTAGTACAGTCTTTAACGGCTGAACTACCTCTTTTGCATTGCTAATGCTGCCAAAAGAAGAAGCTATCTTCTTAATATCCTCAGGAAGTGCCTTTGCTGCCTCCTCAGGTTCATTTTCAACAACTTCCTCTGCTTCTGATGGTAGCTCTACCTTCTTTAGTGCAGTGAAATCTCCATTTTCAATAATAGTTTCAAGCTTATTTATCCTTGCAATAAGGCTCTCCCTGTCTTCCTCCATCTCCGGCCTGCACAGCTTAATAAGGGCGATTTCAAGCTCAGCCCTCTTTGATGTAGAGTACTTAATATCTGCGGACAGCTTGGAAAATATCCTTATGTACCTGTACAAATCATTTTCCTCGCCTATCTTTGCTACCTCTTTAAGCTCTGCAAGCTTATCAGAGCTTATCTCTATCCTCCCCGCCGCCGACTTTGACACCCTTAGTAAGAGCAGGTTCCTAAAATACCAGGTAAAGTCAAGGGCAAACTGGCCTATATCAAGGCCGCTCATAGATATTTCCTCTGCCACATCCATACAGGTAGGCACATCTCCCCTTACTATGGCAATGTAGAGCTTGTTAAAAAGGTCGGTATCAACTGAGCCAAGCACCTCTAAGACCTTGTCATAGGTGAGAGTTTCATCAAATGAAAATGAAAGGCACTGGTCAAGGAGGCTGAGGGAATCACGCATAGAGCCGTCTCCCTTCCTTGCGATAAACCTAAGTGCCTCCTCTTCATAGCTATTCCCCTCTTTATCCATCAGTTCCTTAAGTCTCTCAGATATTGTTTCTACCGATATTCTCCTAAAGTCATACTTCTGGCATCTTGACTTGATGGTTGGAAGTACCTTGTGAGGCTCGGTTGTCGCCAATATAAAGATAGCGTATTCAGGCGGTTCTTCGAGGGTTTTAAGCAGGGCGTTAAAGGCTCCGCTTGATAGCATATGTACCTCGTCTATGATGTAAACCTTGTACTTTGTATCTGTAGGGGAATATTTCACCTCTTCTATGACTTCACGCATGTTGTCTACACCGTTGTTGGTAGCGGCATCTATCTCTATTACATCAAGAGTCCTTCCCTCTCCTATCTTCTTGCAGGTATCACAGACTCCACAAGGGCTTCCATCTACTGTATTTTCACAGTTTACAGCCTTGGCAAATATCTTAGCCACACTGGTCTTACCCGTTCCCCTGGTTCCCGAGAACATGTAAGCATGCCCGATTTTGTCGTGCTTAATCTGGTTTTTAAGTACAGTCACCACCTGGTCCTGTCCCTTTACCTCATCAAATCCCTTTGGCCTGAACTTTCTATATAAAGCAGTATACGACATCTCTTCCTCCTGTCTAAACTCTAAAATTATTTTTATATTCTATAACCTTTATTTTAAAAATTGCTTCATCAAAACAATCAATTCTCTCACAGGCAAAATGCCGTAGGATTATTGTCCATAATCCTTGTTTTTTAAAATACAATATCCTAAAATACAGTATTTGACCGCGATAATTCATCAAACCATTTTGTATAAACTCTAGTATTGTCTTTATTCTTGTAATTATTATACACAAAGTTTAAAAATTTGTTGATATTTTTAGATAAAAACGCATAAAAAACCTTGTAAATAATCCAATTTATAAGTATAATAACTATAAAGGTATATTCACTTTTTTTGCAACCATTATTAATAGATTTATAGGTTGTTAAAAAAGCTTCCAAACTACTTCATCAGAGACATCTATAATCTTCTCTAACCGCCGGTAGAGCCACTTGACACTAAAGGTGAATAGTTTGAGATTAGTTTAAGGAAGGTCAAAGTATGGTCAAATCAAAAGTCAAAAGAATTCCAAAAGAACTACAGCTTTTTAAGCAGGGCGAGAATTACTTTGCCTATGAATATTTTGGTGCCCACAAAACTACCAAGAGAAAAAAAGATGGGGTAGTTTTTAGGGTATGGGCTCCAAATGCCAGAAATGTATCTGTAGTCGGTGATTTTAACGGCTGGAACGAATCCGCTTCCCCTTGTGAGCATATCGCTGAGGGAGTATGGGAAGCCTTTATCCCTGATGTGCCTGAATACAGCGCTTACAAATACGCAATCACCCATCAGGACTATTCAACACATTACAAAGCAGACCCTTATGCATTCCACAGTGAAACTGACGGAAAAACTGCTTCCAAGGTATATTTTATGGATGACTGTTTTAAGTGGTCTGATGCTGTGTGGCTTAAGAAAAGAGCAGATATATTTAAGCCTGCTCCTATGAACATCTATGAGGTCCACGTAGGCTCCTGGAAGGTGCACGAAGACGGTAATCCTCTTAATTACCGTGATTTGGCGGATGAACTTATCCCTTATGTAAAAGATATGGGATATACACATCTTGAGCTTATGCCTATAACAGAATATCCTTTCCCTGCCTCCTGGGGATATCAGGTAACGGGATATTTTTCAGTGACCTCCAGATACGGCGTTCCTGCTGACTTTATGTACTTTGTAAATAAGGCACATAAAGCAGGACTTGGAGTCCTTATCGACTGGGTTCCTGCACATTTCCCAAAAGACGATTTTGCCCTTGCAAGATTTGACGGAACTCCACTTTACGAAGACCCTAATCCATTAAGGGGTGAGCACAAGTCCTGGGGTACACTCATATTTGATTTTGGCAAGGCTGAGGTACAGTCATTCCTCGTATCAAGTGCTATGATGTTTGCTAAGATGTACCACATAGACGGAATACGTGTAGACGCTGTAGCTGCCATGCTCTACCTGGATTATGACAGACCTGACGGGCAGTGGTGCCCTAACGAAACGGAGGACACGAGAATATTCAGGCCATAGCATTTTTACAGAAGTTGAACCACGCTATTGCTACAAAGAGCGAAGGCACTATTATGGTAGCAGAGGAATCTACTGCCTGGCCTCTTGTTACCCGTCCTACAGAGGGCGGAGGTCTTGGCTTCCACTACAAGTGGAATATGGGCTGGATGAATGACAGTCTCTCATACATAAAGACTGACCCTTATTTTAGGAAATATGAACATCAGAAACTGACCTTCCCTATGATATATGCTTATTCTGAGAACTACATACTTCCTATTTCACATGATGAGGTGGTGTACGGAAAGGGTTCCCTGCTAAACAAGATGCCTGGAGACTATAACCAGAAGTTTGCAGGATTTAGAGGTTTCCTTATGTATATGCTTAGTCATCCGGGAAAGAAGCTTACCTTTATGGGCTGCGAGCTTGGTGAGTTTGATGAATGGAACTTTACTAAAGAACTCGACTGGAATCTCTTAGACTTTGAATCCCACCGCAAGCTTCACGACTTTGTAAGAGATGCGAATCATTTCTACCTCGAACACAAAGCCCTATGGGAAATTGAAGATGACTGGTCAGGCTTTGAGTGGATTAACCCTGATGATGCAGACCACAATATCATTTCCTACAAGAGAAGGGCTAAGTCAGGCAGAGAAATCATATTTGTAATCAACTTCTCGCCGGTAACCAGAGAGAACTACTATATCGGTGTTGATAAGAAAAAAACCATATAAAGAGGTCTTTAATACAGATGATGTTAAATACGGCGGAAGCGGTATCTTAAATGAAGGTAAGCTCACCGCCAAAAAGGGCGAAGTAAATGGAAAAGAGAATTATATTTCCATTACCGTTCCACCTTTAGCTGCGGTTGTAATCGTATAATAATAAATAGGAGGTTTTTCTATGTTAAGAAAAAAAGAGTGCCTTGCTATGCTGCTTGCAGGCGGTCAGGGAAGCAGGCTTTATACTCTTACCAAAAAAGTTGCCAAGCCGGCGGTGTATTTTGGAAGCAAGTATAGGATTATAGACTTCCCACTATCAAATTGTATCAATTCGGACATCGACACAGTCGGTGTACTTACACAGTATCAGCCTTTAGAATTAAATGACTATATAGGAAATGGTTCTCCTTGGGATCTTGACCGCAACTACGGTGGTGTGCATATTCTTCCACCATACCAGAAGAGCAGGGGGGCTGACTGGTATAAGGGAACTGCAAATGCTATATATCAGAATATAAACTTTATAGAGAGATATGACCCTGAATATGTAATCATCCTTTCAGGTGATCATATCTACAAGATGGACTACAACAAGATGCTTGAATTCCACAAAGAAAAAGGTGCAGATGTTACCATAGCTGTTCTTGAGGTAACTCTTGAAGAAGCTAAACGTTTTGGTATTCTTTCCACAGATGACAATGATAAGATTGTGGAATTTGCCGAGAAGCCTGCTAAGCCTAAGAGTACCAAGGCTTCCATGGGTATATATATATTTAATAAAGATATCCTTGTTAATTATCTTAAAGCCGATGAAGAGGATCCTAAGTCCTCAAATGACTTCGGAAAAATATCATCCCTACTATGATTGAAGACGGGCGCGGACTCTACGCTTATCCGTTCAAGGGTTACTGGAAGGATGTAGGTACCATCCGCTCCCTTTGGGAAGCAAATATGGACCTCCTCGGTGAAGCACCTGAGCTTGACCTCTCTGATCCTGACTGGAAGATATCTTACCGCCACAACCCTCTCAATCCTCAGTACATCGGTAATGATGCTAAGATTTCGGATTCCATCATAGCAGAGGGCTGCGATATAGAAGGTAGCGTTATCAACTCCGTTCTTTTCTCCGGTATCAAGGTAGGAAAGGGCACTGTTATTAGAAACAGCGTAATCATGCCAAATGTAGTGATTGGAGAAAATGCAGAGATTAACCACAGCATCCTTGATGCAGACTGCAATATCTGTGATAACGCAGTTGTAGGTGATAATGACCCTGATAAGGATATTACCGTAGTAGGTGCAAACATAACAGTTGGCGAAGGAAAACAGGTTGAAGCAGGTGTTATGGTTGAAGAAGATATTAAATAAAAGATAAGAAATGAGGTTAATATGGCAACAGCGGGTTTAGTTTTTTCGAATATTCATGATAAAAATGTTTCACAACTGACCAGTGGCCGTACAATGGCTTCTGTTCCGTTTGGCGGAAGATACAGACTGGTAGACTTTGTTCTTTCCAACATGGTAAATGCAGGCATCACCAAGGTAGGCGTCATTACCAAGTCCAACTACCAGAGTCTTATGAAGCACGTAGGCTCAGGTAAGGACTGGGATCTTGCAAGAAAGAATGAAGGTGTCATCATCCTTTCTCCTTTTGGTGAGGCAAGCAGTGGACCACTTTATACCAACAGGCTTGAGGCTCTTCAGAATTCAGTTACCTTCATAGAGCATTGTGATGAGGATTATTTTATAATGTCGGACTGTGACATAGTATGTAACCTTCCTTTTGATAAGATTCTTGAATTCCACAAGAGTTCAGGTGCGGATATCACAGGTGTATATGCCGAGAATAAATCAACAAGAAATATAGAGCGCCCTAGCAGCATATTTGAAATAGACGCTGAAGGAAGAATTACCGATCTTAAGGTTCAGAAATCCATAAGCGGTAAGAAGAATTTCTCCCTTAATGTATGGGTATTTAACAGTCAGCTGCTTAAGGATCTTGTGCGTGACTCTCTTATATATGGCACAGTGAGCCTTTCAAGGGATATAATTGCGCCTCGTCTTGAGAAGTTTAAGGTAATGGGCTATGAATATACAGGACATCTTTCCTGTATAGATACACTTGCCGGTTACTTTGAGGCTAATATGGCTCTCCTTGACAGGGACGCCCGCCAGCAGCTCTTCCACAGTGCAAGCTACCCTGTGTATACCAAGGTTAAGGACTCCGCTCCTACCAAGTACGGCCCAAATGCAAGAGTTAAAAACTCCATAATCGCAGACGGCTGCCGTATAGACGGTATAGTTGAGAATTCCATACTTTTTAGAGATGTAAGTGTAGCTCAGGGTGCAGTTATCCGTAACAGTATAGTTATGCAGGACTGTGTACTTGAAAGGAATTCTGCTATCGACTACCTTGTTATGGACAAGCGTGTAGTGGTTCGTGGCGGAAGATACTTAAGTGGTTGTGAGGGACATCCGTTCTTTATTGATAAAAACTCCGTACTCTAAATAAATCATAGGGTCCGATAGGTTTCCTTTCGGGCTCTGTAACCATATATAAAGGGAGGTCAATATGGCTGGAAAGAAGCTTAAGGATAAAGAAACAGACAAGAAGGCTGCAAAGACTGCCGAAAAAGAAGTTAAAGAACAGGCTGAAGTAATGGTTTTGCCTGAGAAAAAGGAAGAGCCAAAGGCGGCTGAGGCAGATGCTCCAGCAAAAGAAACCAAGCCTGTGGCCGAAGTTAAAGCTTCCTCTGAAAAAGAAAGTAAGGCTGTAGAAACTATTAAGCCTGTAAGGAGAGGACGAAAAAAGGCTGAAGATGACGCTAAGCCTGCTAAGAGGGGACGAAAAAAGGCTGAGGATAAAGAGAAGAAGGAGCCTAAGAAGGCAACTAAGGAAACCGTGATAAAAGAAGCTAAAGATAAGGAAGTTAAGGCTGAGAAGGAGGCTAAAAAAACTTCTACGGCTGCTTCTAAGGCAGAGGTAAAAGAGCCTGCTAAGAGAGGACGAAAAAGGGCTGAGGTGGAAGAGCCTGCCAAGAGAGGACGAAAAAAGGCTGAGGTGGAAGAGCCTGCCAAGAGAGGCCGTAAGAAGGCTGAGGCAAAAGAGCCTGCTAAGAGAGGCCGCAAGAAGGCTGAGGTAAAAGAAACAAAGGATAATGTGGAACAGGTGGCTGCTATGATTAATAAAGAAATCACCAAAGAGGTTAAAAAGGCTAAAAAGGCTGCTCCTGAAAAGAAAAAGATACTTTTTGTAGGCTCTGAGGTTCTTCCATTTGCTGCCACAGGCGGACTCGGAGAGGTTCTTGGTAGTCTTCCTAAGGCACTTGCAGCCAGAGGAGATTATGATGTCAGGGTTATGATGCCTTATTACAGTGATATCGGTGAACAGTATAGGAACTCTGCTAAGTATCTCTGCAACTACAATGTAGGACTTTCCTGGAGAAATCTCTACTGCGGACTTTTTGAGTTAAAGCAGGATAACGTGACCTACTACTTCATCGACAACGAATACTACTTCCACCGTGACGGACTTTATGGCTTCTACGATGACGGCGAGAGATACGCTTTCTTCTGTAAGGCTGTAATGGACAGTTTCTACTTCATAGACTTTATGCCTGATATCATTCACGCAAATGACTGGCAGACAGCCCTCATACCTATATACAACAACAGCAAATATCACTATGACATTAAGCTGATATTTACCATACACAATATCGAATATCAGGGACAGTATGACTTAAAGATACTTCCCTACCGTATTTGACCTTCCACCTGAAGCAGGTGCCTATGTTGAATACGAAGGCTGTGTAAACCTTGTAAAGGGTGCGATTGAGACAAGTGACTGTGTTACAACAGTTAGTGAATCCTATGCTAAAGAGCTTGAAGATGCTGCCTTTGCTCACGGACTTCAGGACATGATTAGGAAGAATAACTGGAAGACCAGGGGTATACTTAACGGTATAGATGCTGAGGGCTATGATCCTGCTACAGATACAGCCATTGCTCACAACTTTACACCTGATGACTTCACCGGCAAGGTTCAGGATAAACTTGAGCTTCAGAGGCTTGCAGGGCTTAGAGAAGATGCAGGAGTGCCTGTAATAGCCATCATCTCAAGACTGGTTGCACATAAGGGACTTGACCTTATTACTAAGGCTATGGAGAATATCGTAAGAAACTGCGAGGTACAGCTTGTTGTTCTTGGCAAGGGCGACAGAAAGTATGAGGACTACTTCATCTGGCTGCAGAATCAGTATAACGGCAAGGTATCTGCAATGATTACATACAACAAAGACCTTTCAAGAAAGGTATATGCAGGTGCAGACATGTTCCTTATGCCTAGCAAGGCTGAACCTTGTGGACTTTCACAGATGATAGCCTGCCGTTACGGAACAGTACCTATCGTTAGAGAAACCGGCGGTCTTAGAGATTCAATAATTGACTGCAGCTTCGGTGAGGGTAATGGCTTTACTTTTGCAGACTACAATCCTGATGATATGGCAAATGCTATCTACCGTGCAATCGACCTTTACTACAACAACCCTGAGAATTGGGATAAGTTGCGCAAGTACATTGCTACCATCGACTTTAGCTGGGCTAAGTCTGCTGATAAGTATGATGAAATGTATAGCTGGCTTTTAGGAAGATAAGTCCACAAGACCGGTGAGTGGATATTCTTTCTATGGTTTATGGAAATATCCGAATAATTAAAATTTGATGTATAAAGGCTTAGGCCTTCCTTTCAAAACACCTTATTCATATATATACACTATATGATGAGGTGTTTTGCTTAGCATATCCCCACTGATACAGATAATGTTATTCACAAACACTGTATACCTCCTTTACTGCATAAAATAGACGGGTAAAAGCGACGATTTTTCATAAACTTGCTTTTATACCAAATCTATGTGATAATTAAAGTTAGCGTATTATGAATTAATATACATAGGGATAGTCCCTAAGAAATGAGGTCACTGTGTCTAATAAAACTAATAAAAAACGTACTACTAAGAAAGAAGTTGCCGCTCCTGTGACAAAAACTAAGGCAGCTTCGTCTACAAACGCCTTAAAAGTGGAAGAGGCGATTGTAGATAAACTATCCAGACATTTTGGAGCTTCATTTGATGAGGCTACAAAGGATCAGGTATATAAGGCAACAGCAATTACTGTTAAGGATATCTTACTTGCCAAAAAGCGTGAATTTAAGCAGGCTAACAACAAGTCCGGCGGTAAGAGAATATATTATCTATGCATGGAGTTTCTTGTTGGGCGTTCACTTAAGAACAATCTCTACAACTTAGGTCTGACCGGTGTGTACAAGAAGATACTTGCAAAGCACGGCTACGACTTAGAAGAGCTTTATGAAATGGAGCCTGACGCAGGTCTTGGAAATGGTGGTCTTGGAAGACTCGCAGCCTGCTTTATGGACTCCCTCGCTTCTCTTAACTACCCTGCCACCGGATTCTCCATTCTTTACGAGTATGGGCTCTTCCGCCAGAAAATAGTCGAAGGCTGGCAGATAGAGCTTCCTGATGTATGGCTTCCGGGCGGTGAGGTATGGCTTTCACCTCGTACAGACAAGACTTTCGTAGTAAAGTTCGGTGGACGGATCAATGAAACCTGGACGGATGAGGGACTTGTTACCGAGCAGGTAGACTGTGAAGAGGTTGAGGCAGTTCCTTATGATATGATGATATCAGGTGCGGACAGTAAGGGTGTAAGTGTACTTAGAGTATGGCGCAGCCGTGATATAGATACCTTTGATATGAACTCTTTCTCAAGGGGTGATTATGCAAGGGCAACACTTGGCAACAACAAGGCTGAACTCATCTCCAAGGTTCTCTATCCTAGAGACAGCCACTATGAGGGTAAGGAGCTTCGCTGAAGCAGCAGTATTTCCTTGTATCTGCTTCTGCACAGAACATAATTGCAGACCATATGAAGTACTATCCAACCCTTGATAATTTTGCAGATAAGGTGGCTATCCATATAAATGATACCCACCCTGCTATGATAGTTCCTGAACTTATGCGTATATTTATGGATGAGCACCACTATTCTTGGGATGATGCCTTTGCTATCATAACCAAGACTCTTGCTTATACCAATCATACCGTCCTTGCAGAGGCTCTTGAGAAATGGCCAGAGGACATGATGATGAGGCTCTTACCTAGAATATACCAGATTATCCACGAGCTTAATGAAAGACATTGCAAGAGAATCTTTGATAAATTCTCAGGCGACTGGAATAAGTGTGCTCATATGGCTCTTATTTCAGGTGGATTAATCCATATGGCTAATCTTTCCATCATAGGTTCACATAATGTAAACGGTGTATCTGAATTACATTCTGACATACTTAAGAAGTCTGTATTTAAGGATTTTTATGATGATACTCCTGAGAAATTTACCAATGTTACAAACGGTATCGCTCACAGAAGATGGCTCTGCCAGTCAAATCCAAGACTTGCCACCCTTCTTGATAAGACCATCGGTGGTTCATATAAGAAGAATGGTCCTGAGCTTATAAAGTTGCTTGCATTTAGCAATGACAATGCTATCCTTGACAAGCTTACAGAGATTAAGGCAGCCAATAAAAAGGATTTTGCTGAGCTTTTATACCATGATACAGGAATAAAGCTAAATCCTGATTCTGTATTTGATGTACAGGTTAAGCGTTTACACGAGTATAAGAGACAGCTTCTTAATGCACTTCAGATTATTGCCCTTTACCTTGATCTGAAGGATAACCCTAATATGGACATAGTCCCACAGACCTATCTTTTTGCTGCAAAGGCTGCTCCGGGCTATGACAGAGCAAAGTCAATCATCAGGCTCATTGTCGACCTTGGTGAGGAGATAGCTAAGGATCCTGTAATCAGCAAGAAGCTTCAGGTGGTTTTCCTTGAGAACTACAGGGTGACTATGGCTGAGCATATCATGCCTGCCAGCGATATATCTGAGCAGATTTCCCTTGCTGGTAAAGAGGCTTCCGGTACCGGTAATATGAAGCTTATGATAAATGGTGCCATTACTTTAGGTACTCTTGACGGGGCAAATGTGGAGATATCAGAGGCTGTAGGAAAGGATAACATCTACATCTTCGGTATGACTGACAGAGAGGTAGAGGACAGATGGCGTGACGGTTATAACCCTTATAAGTACTATGAGGAGAACCACCGCCTTAAGAGAGCCGTAGATTACCTAAAACAGGGTATCAACGGCAACGACTTCTCCGATATCCACCGTTATCTCCTTGTAGGCGACCACGGAATAGCTGATCCATATATGTGTCTGGCTGATTTTGGTGACTATTGCAGGGCTAGATATGAAATGATGAACGACTATAAGAATCAGAGAGAATGGGCAAAGAAATCCCTTGTAAATATTGCCTCTGCGGGCAGATTTGCAGCTGATACAGCTATTAAAAAATATGCTGATGAAATCTGGGGAATCAAGCCTATAAAGTAGGTAACAATGTTTAGACTTTGGGTAAAAATAATAGATTCAGGGAAGATAGTTAAGAATATGACAATTGAAAACAGTGATTCTTCCCTGAATAGAACTAAAAAAATCTTTCTGGCAATAGATGAGGCTTGCTATGCATACGACCTTAGCAAGCCTCTTTGGCTGGACAAAAATATAAGTGAATTTAAAAAAAGCAGCAAAACCAGATTCACAAAGGATAATTTTGTAGACGAAATTGACTTTGACTACCTTGAAATTGAGGTAATTGAAGAGGATTATTAAAATAAGCTTCGAGTGAAATTATCATTCGAAGCTTATTTTCCCTAAGCGTTGTAAATATTCGGCTTGTTAAAACTCCCTTACAAGCTCCTTCATAAGCTTCACTGTATGTTCTATAGCCTTCATCTCAAACTCACTATAGTCTACCTTGGCGCTGCCGTCTGCCTTGTCTGAAATTGCTCTCACAATAACGAAAGGGATGTGGTTAAGATATGCAGCATGAGCTATTCCACAGCCTTCCATCTCTGTACAGTAGCCATTAAACTTGTCTACCAGCCAGGTTTTCTTTTCATTAGTACTTACAAATTCATCACCACTTACTACCCTGCCTATGAAGCATTTGATATCAGGATTTACCTTAGAGCAGATATCTTTAGCCTTAGTTGCAAGCTCCATATCCGCTGTAAAGGTAGATGTCTCCATCCTAGGTATCACACCTTCCTTGTAGCCAAAGCCTGTCACATCAAAATCGTGGTAGAGGGCATCGCTTGATATCACTATATCTCCTACCTCAAGCTCGCTGTAAAGACCTCCTGCAACTCCGGTGTTGATTACCCTGTCTATCTTAAAATCATCTACAAGTATCTGGGTACAGATAGCGGCATTCACCTTACCTATGCCGCTTCTTACAACTACTACTTCCTTGCCAAATAGCCTTCCCTTTAAGAAATTCATGCCTGCCTTCTTAATCTCTGTGACCTCAGTCATTTCAGTCTTAAGCTTAGCTACCTCTTCTTCCATAGCACCTATTATACCTGTAATCATTTTATCTCCTTGTTGTTATAATAACTTGATTGTTAAATGCATTTAACGATACAAGTGTCAAGAGTATAAAAATTCGATTGGGGCTTGCTTGTAAGAGAATTTATTATCTTTTGACACAATCCCTGTATTATTTAAACACCTTATCAAACCAGCCTGTTCTTCCCTTAGACGGATCATAGTTTTTAGATGCTTCATCATTTAAGAATGCAACTACCTCATCTGAAAGCTTGATTTATAAAGTTTCGTACCTCCTCCCTCTTCTCTTACTGCTAGGTAGTTCTCTTTAGCGGTAGTAAAGCAGGTAAGCCTTGACACACCCATATAAAATCTATCCGTACTATCTACAAAGTCTATGGTATAGCCGTAATTATCTCTCATAGCCACAGAATTATACTGGCTCTGGTCGGTCTCCACTCCCACTACATCCTCTGACTGGAAAAGGTTGATTAACTTCTCAGTTTCTTCCTGAGGAAGAGAGAAACCAAGGGCTACTCCCTTTTTATCAGCAGAGAGAGAGCTAAACTTTGCCTTTGTAACTTCAGTTGCAAATAATACATTGTCCAAATTGATTCCACCTTCAAGCTCACTTGTTTCCAAGGTGAATTCACTCGATAATTCTGCGTTTTTTCCACTACGTACTCCCTTACTTCCACAGGAAGTTAATAGACTCATTGATACAGTAAAACAACATAAAACTAATAATTTTTTCATACGCCATCCTTTTCGTATTACTCAACGACCTTCATTACAACCCTATTCTTTCCTGACTTCTTAGCTTCATATAGCATTTCATCTGCAAGGCTCATGATCTCTGACTTGACTACTATTTTACCTGGATTAGATATAGCAATACCCACGCTGATACTTAGTATACCCAACTTGGTATCAAAGTTATTAATGCCTAAAGCCAAAACCTCATTTCTTATTTTTTCGCCCAATGCGAAGTTCTCTTCCTCAGAGAGCCCCATACAGGCACTTATAAATTCCTCCCCGCCAAAGCGGGCTGCAATTCCGTCGTTTTTTATAATGTTATTATTTATAACTCCTGCAACCTTCTTAAGGGCTTCATCTCCTTCAAAATGGCCATAGGTGTCATTGAACTTCTTAAAATCATCAATGTCAAACATAAATACACTGACAGGTTTGTCTCTTTTATCCGCCTCAATTCTAAGCTGGTAGAATTTCTCAGTAAATTCTCTTCTGTTACTGATTTGCGTTAGAGCATCTATACCTGCCATCCTGCTTAACAAGCTATTTGCTTCTTTTAGTTTTTCCTGAATTTCCTTGTTTCTTTCTATCTCCGTCTCAAGTTTTCTTGAATGTACTGCATTGTTAAGCGCTATCTCTAAGTACGGCCTAAGCTCTCTTAAAAAGTTAATCGTTTCAGGCCTATAAGACTTTTCAAACCTGCTTTGAACTGAGTAAGCACCAATTACCTTATCACCTATTGTAAGCGGAATGAAGAGGGCTGATTTCATAGTACCTTTTACAATGTATTCATAGCTATAGGTTTCATAATCAAAGTGAGGCTTGAAATCTACATCTTCAGTACTTATTATTTCATTATTCATGCAGCATCTTACAAAGGCGCTTTCCTTACTATCAAGACTGACTGTAAACTCACCATTTTCCTTACCCATATTGTAGCAAAGAAGGGAGCGCATCTGATTATTCTCAGGCTCAGCCGACATAATAATGAAAGCATCAACAGGAATATTTTCACGCATGTTCTTGTAAATTAGGTTCACTACCTCATTGAGATTAGTCGAGGAGGTAAGCTTAATTCCGATTTCATTGATCATTTTAATCCTGTTGTATGTATTCTGCAGTTCATTTTTGTTGCGAATAGCTTCCTTTGCAACCAGTTCAAACTCTTTATTTTTATCAATCTTGAACTGGGTATTTTCGCCAATTCTTAGCAAATTCTCGAAAATCAGCATTGATTCTGCTTTTTTCTTCCTGTTTTGTTCAAAGGTCTTTTCAAGAAAAATCTTGTATTCCTTGTGTATTTTATCTGCTTTATTGGTATCTCCTTGATTTAAATAATACTGTCTTAAATAATTGTAAATAGCAGGTTCGCTGATAGGATCTTCATCAGTAGCCATTTTTTCAATCTCTATAAGTATATCAGCAAAAAATTCAAGGTCTAAGCGATAAACATCGCAGGCTTCTACAAAAGAATATAATACTGCTGCTTTATATATCGGATGTTCTCCTGCCTTTTTTAATGCTTTAGTAAACTCCTCTTTAGCTCTTTTATAATCCTTCTTCCAGAAATAATAAAACATAAGTCCAAGATAGTATGAGTATCCAGTATCCTGATTCAATGACTCTCCATCTATAGCCTCGAGCCGTTCAAGAACATTCTGAATCTCTGCTACATCCGGATTATCAAGCATAGTTACCGATGTCATAATATCCGATAAGACATGTACTATTTTCTCACCGAGTTTAAAATATTCTTTGTCAGCATCATTAAAGTACATTAAAGCAGGTCTTAAGTGTTCAACTGCCTTTTCATACATTCCTAGATTTAAGAATATCCTCCCTATGTTTCCATAGGCTGCAGGAAGTATATTCCTAAGTCCGTGTTCTCTCTCATTATTTACCGCACTATAGTAGTATTCCATTGCCTTTTCATACATACCAAGCATAAAATAGGCACTTCCTATCATATTATAGTCAAATGAAAGCAAATCCCATTCCTGAAGCAAAGCCGCTATTTCCACAAGCTCACTACTTCTTTTAATCACCTCTGACGAAAGACCTCTTCGAGAAAACATATATACCTTAGCGGTCTCCACGCTCGCTCGCAAGATATAGTCTTCCTCATATCTGGTTGATTCCGTTAGTTTTTCAAGTAGCTCATCTCCCTCTTCTAGATTTAACAAGATGTCTGATATAAGCTGTTTATGAATATTTTCTGCCTTTAATGAAATATATTTATCTATATCCATAGTCTTTCCCTATCGCCCATAACAAGAGCCATTAACCCAAATTCCTCATTTAAAATTAGGCAGCAACACTCATCGCATTACTGCCCATATTGTAATTAGATCTCAGATACATCCTTAATCAACTCGCCAGCCTTTGTATCCTGAAGCTTCTTCACCATCTTATAGAAGCTCTCAAGTGGCACTCCGTGCATCTGCTGCTTCTGTCCGCGAACTGTAATAGATACTGTCCTCTCCTCTTTCTCTTTATCTCCTACTACAATGATGTAAGGATCCTTCATAAGCTTAAAGGCCTTAATCTTTTCGTTCATATTCTTGTCATCATAGTTAGCTTCTACCCTGATACCCATATCATAGAGGGCATCCTCAATTTCCTTAGCATACTCATTGTGCTCTGTTCTTATAGGTACGATAGCCACCTGATAAGGAGATATCCAGAATGGAAACTCTCCCTTGTAGTTCTCTATAAGTATACCGATGAATCTTTCAAATGATCCAAAGATAGCTCTATGTATAACTACAGGCTCTTTTATGGTTCCATCACTGTCCTGATAGGTAAGCTCGAAGTTGTGTGGAAGCTGGAAGTCAAGCTGGATAGTACCACACTGCCATTCTCTTCCAAGAGCATCCTTAATCTGAAGGTCAATCTTAGGACCATAAAAAGCTCCATCTCCTTCATTTACCTCGTAACCGCCCTCTCCATACTTCTTGTCAAGTATCTTCTTAAGGGCTGCCTCAGCACGGTTCCATACTTCTATATCACCCATAAAGTCCTCAGGACGGGTTGAGAGCTCGGCTCTGTAGGTAATGCCGAAGGTATTGTATATCTGGTCTGCAACCTCCATTACATCCGCTATCTCTTCTTCTATCTGAGATTCCATTACAAAGGTATGGTCATCATCCTGTCTGAACTCCTGAACTCTGAAAAGTCCATTAAGCTGGCCTGACTTCTCTTTTCTGTGAATAACGTCTATTTCGTTATATCTGATAGGAAGCTCCTTATAGGAGTGAACTGTTCTCTTGTAGGTAAGCATAGCATTAGGACAGTTCATAGGCTTTGCTGCAAATGTAGAATCAGAATCAAGCTCTATATTCTGTAAGGTTCTCTGTGTAAGGTCATCATCAAAGCCCGGTACGATAAACATGTTGTTTACATAGTGAGCCCAGTGTCCGCTTATGAGCCAAAGCTTACGGTTGTTGATGACAGGGCTGAGATTTCCTGATAACCGTGCTTAACATGTATCTTTCTCCAGAAGTTAATAAGCTCCTGATACAGCCTCCAGCCTCTTGGTAGCCAGTAAGGCATACCCGGTGCAGTCTCATTGAACATAAAGAGGTCAAGCTTTGGTCCAAGCTTCTTATGGTCTCTCTCAAGGGCTTCCTTGATGAGGTTTAGGTGTGCCTTAAGCTCATCCTTTGTAGGGAAGGCATAGACATAGATTCTCTGAAGCCTGTCTCTCTTCTCGTCACCTCTCCAGTAAGCACCTGATGCAGACTTAACCTGAAAAGCCACGTTAAGAAGCTCTGTAGAGTTCTCAATATGAGGTCCGCGACAAAGGTCGCAGAAGTCATCTCCTGTATTGTAGGTAGAGATGATGGCATCCTCAGGAAGGTCGTTGATTATCTCAACCTTGAACTTCTGGTCTTTGAACTTCTCGAGAGCCTCTTCCTTGGTTAGCTCTTTTCTTGTCCAAGTCTCTTTACGCTTAAGGATTTCGCGCATTTTATCTTCAATAACCTTGTAGTCTTCCTCGGTCACTGCCCTTGGAAGTACGAAGTCATAGTAAAAACCGTCTTCAATCTGTGGTCCTATCGCAATCTGAACACTTTCACCAAATATCTCAAACACAGCCTTTGCAAGCACATGTGCTAAAGAATGGCGGTAAACCTGCAAAAATTCTTCTCTTTCCATCTTAAATCTCCTTGTAATTTCGCCTAAAGCAAAACTAGTATATTCGTAAAATGCCTATCTGATTTATTATACACCTTTTTTATCATAAATACAAATCTGAAAATCCCATAAATCCAGCCCAAGCCCGGTTTAATGACAGGTGTATATAAGCCTTTTTAATTTCTTCTTGCCGCCCTCTTTCTTGCAAGAGGATCAAGAATTTTCTTTCTTATTCTGAGTGTCTTAGGAGTAATCTCAAGCAACTCATCTGTCTCTATGAAGTCAATAGCCTGCTCAAGACTAAGTATCCTTGGAGGTGAAAGCTTTAGTGCATCATCAGAGCCTGACGAACGTGTATTGGAAAGGTGCTTGGTCTTACATACATTCACCTCTACATCCTCAGCCTTTCCATTCTGTCCTATTATCATACCGCTGTAGACCTTCTCACCGGCAGAGATGAAGAGGGTTCCTCTTTCCTGTGCATTGTAGAGTCCGTAGGTTACGCTCACTCCTGTCTCATAGGCAATGAGGGAGCCCTGCCCACGATAGCTAATCTCACCCTTATAAGGTACGTAGCCCTCAAATATGGTATTGATAACTCCGTTTCCCTTGGTATCTGTGAGGAATTCTCCTCTATAACCTATAAGTCCTCTTGAAGGGATAATGAACTCAAGCCTTGTGGTTCCGCTTGCGTTCGTTGTCATATTTCTAAGCTCGCCCTTACGCTCTGAAAGCTTTGATATAACTGCTCCTGAGAATTCGTCAGGTACATCTATTATAGCCTGCTCAACAGGCTCAAGGGTTCCACCCTTTTCATCTTCTTTATAAAGCACCTCAGGCTTACTTACTGCAAATTCAAAGCCCTCGCGGCGCATATTCGATAAGTACGGACAGGTGAAGCTCACCTCTTCCTGATACCTTGAAAGCCTCAGTGGTATTGGTATCCTCTACTCTAAGGCTCACATCTGTATTAAGCTCTCGATATAGCCTTTCTCTTAGATGTCTGGATGTGACAAACTTACCCTCAGTACCTGCAAAAGGGCTGTCATTTACTATAAAGTTCATAGCAAGGGTAGGCTCTGATATCTTCTGGAAAGGAAGAGCCTCAGGATTATTTACATCACAAAGAGTATCTCCAATATGTATATCAGAAATACCTGAGATTGCTACAATAGCTCCGATAGTAGCAGATTCTACTTCTACCTTGTTAAGTCCGTCAAACTCGTAGAGCTTAGTAACCTTAACTCTCTGCTTCTTTGATTCATCGTGGTGGTTTAAGAGCATAACCTCTCCGTTTACCTTAATTGTACCGCTTGTTACCTTACCGATACCTATACGGCCTACATATTCATTATAATCTATTGTGCTGATAAGAGTCTGAAGAGGAGCCTCGCTGTCTCCCTCCGGTGCAGGAACGTGTGAAAGAATGGTCTCAAAGAGAGGCTTCATGTCCGTTCCCTTCACATCTGCATCAAGGGAAGCATAGCCTGACTTTGCTGACGCAAATATAAATGGGCAGTCAAGCTGTTCTTCATTGGCATCAAGCTCAAGGAGAAGCTCAAGTACCTCATCCACAACCTCGTGAGGGCGGGCCTCAGGCCTGTCTACCTTATTTACACAGCAGATAACAGGGAGGTCAAGTGCAAGCGCCTTGGTAAGCACGAATCTGGTCTGTGGCATGGCTCCTTCGAAGGCATCTACTACAAGGATAACTCCGTCTACCATCTTAAGAACTCGCTCAACCTCTCCACCGAAGTCCGCATGTCCCGGTGTATCTATAATATTTATCTTAACATCTCCGTATGTAACTGCCGTGTTCTTGGCAAGTATGGTAATTCCTCTTTCACGCTCTATGTCATTTGAATCCATAACACGCTCTGCAACTTCCTGATTAGCCCTGAACACACCGCTCTGTTTTAAGAGTTCATCTACAAGTGTAGTCTTACCGTGGTCTACATGGGCTATGATTGCAACGTTTCTGATATCATTTCTTTTAGCTAAAGCCATTCTCTTTTACCTCGTTCCAAATGCTTGTGTTTGTTAACCTTATGATTTTATCACAATAGGTTACAGGTGTCAAAAATATTTAATCCCCGGACATTTTAAAAGTAAAGAGGCCGGCTTGGGGGAGCCGACCTCTTCGGAGAAGGTATTTTTGTTACTTATGGGGTGTAGCAAAAACTATATAATGTATTGGGGTTTACGCTTATTAGTATAGCAGAAAAAACGCAATAAGTCTGCACAAACTTTAATTTTTTCTGGCGATTTTTCTATTAATAATTACCTTGTATTTAAAGAGACCATAAAAAATCACCTGTCATTTTAAACTATAAATGTCTCTTTTTTCTTATTAACATTAATAAGCGGGGTTTATAAGTACTTTTAGCTAAATAAAGCTTCGAACTCTTCCCTGGTTATTCTTTCCTTTTCCATAAGAAGCTTTGCACTGGCGTGGAGCACGTCCATATGCTCAGATATTATGCGCTTTGCTTCCACGTGACACTCATCTATTATCTTCTTAACCTCTTCGTCTATCCTGCCCGCAGTCTCCTCGCTGTAAGCCCTCGTATGTGCAAGGTCTCTACCTATAAATACCTCGTCATCATCATTTTCATAGTTGATAAGGCCTATTTCGTTGGTGAAACCAAAGCGGGTAACCATGGCTCTTGCAACCTTAGTTGCGTGTTTGATGTCGCCAGAAGCCCCTGTGGTGATATCGTCAAGGATGAGTTCCTCCGCCACACGGCCTCCAAGTGTTACTATGATATCCTGCCTCATCCTGCCTCTTGTGTTAAACATTTCATCCTTCTCAGGAAGAGGCATGGTGTAGCCTGCAGCACCATTTCCGGTAGGTATAACAGAAATGGTATACACAGGACCTACATCAGGAAGGACATGGAAGAGGATAGCGTGTCCCGATTCGTGATAAGCAGTGATTCTCTTTTCCTTTTCTGATATAATATGGCTCTTTTTTTCAGTTCCTATTCCTACTTTTATAAATGATTTTTTGATATCTTCTGAAACGATGTATTTTCTATTCTCGGAAGCAGCCCTTATGGCAGCCTCGTTTAAGAGATTCTCAAGATCAGCACCAGTAAAGCCTGCGGTAGTACGGGCAACCTCTTCAAGGTTTACATCATCTCCAAGAGGCTTGCCTTTTGAGTGTACCTTAAGTATCTCTTCCCTTCCTCTTACATCCGGATAGCCTACTGCTACCTTTCTGTCAAATCTGCCAGGTCGAAGGATAGCCGGGTCAAGGATGTCTACCCTGTTGGTAGCCGCCATCACTATGATACCCTCATTTACACCAAAGCCATCCATCTCTACAAGCATCTGGTTAAGTGTCTGTTCTCTCTCATCGTGTCCTCCGCCAAGTCCCGTACCTCTTCTTCTTGCCACAGCATCTATCTCGTCTATAAATACTATACAAGGTGCATTTTTCTTCGCATCGCTAAATAAATCGCGTACTCTTGAAGCACCCACACCGACAAACATCTCTACGAAGTCTGAGCCTGATATAGAAAAGAATGGTACTCCCGCTTCTCCGGCAACTGCCTTGGCAAGCAAAGTCTTACCTGTACCCGGAGGTCCTGTAAGGATGACACCCTTTGGTATCCTTGCGCCTATTGTGTTGTACTTTGCAGGATTCTTAAGGAAATCCACTATTTCTTCAAGCTCATCCTTTTCTTCCTTTAGTCCTGCCACATCATTAAAGGTAACCTTTTTATCTTTGTCAGACGACATCCTTGCCCTGCTTTTACCAAATTCACCATTTTTGCATTGCCTGCGCCGCCACCTCCGCTCATGCCGGGACCTGCTGTCATCATCATCATCATTATGAAAAACATAACAAGGATTAGCATATAAGGCATGAGAGTAATGAACCAGCTTTGCTTTGCTATGTCGTGCATGTTATATGAAGTAAAGTTCTCCTGTCTAAGCAAGGCAACAACCTCATTTACATCAGAAACATAAAAGCTTTCACTCCTTTTATCCTTATCTTTACCTATAATTACTTCCACTTCACCTGTTGGGGTTGCCTGATTTTGGAAAATGTCTACAGAATCCACAATCTTTTTGCCTAAATCCACTTTAAAATTCTCATAGTTATAATTGTTGTGGCTGATTTTATACAGATTTTCAGATAAAAACATAGCAATTACAACTATCGCCAATACTATAAAATACGTTCCAATTCCTCTGGTTTGTTTTCTCACCTTATTCTCCGTTTCGCATTAAAATAATTCTTAATCTAAATGTACCACACCAATATATGGAAGATTTCTATATTTTTGAGCATAGTCAAGACCGTAGCCAACCACAAACTCATCAGGAATCTCAAAGCCCACATAGTCAACTTTGATACCTTCCACAACCCTGCGTTCAGGCTTGTCTAGGAGGGTACAAAGCTTGAGTGAGTTAGGCTTCTTTGTCCAAAGCGTGTCCTGAAGGAAAGATAAGGTATTGCCTGAATCTATGATGTCCTCAATAAGGAGCACATCTTTGCCATCTATGCCTTCATCAAGGTCCTTTACTATTCTTACTCTTCCGCTGCTCTCTGTAGAGTTGCCATAGCTTGAAACAGACATAAAGTCCATGGTTAAAGGCACGGTTATATACTTTGCAAGCTCTGTGGTGAAAAATACGCTTCCTTTAAGAATGCAGATTAAATGCACTTCTTTTCCCTCATAGTCTCTGTTAATCTCTTCCGCAAGCTCCTTAATGCGGTATGAAACCTGCTGTTCACTTAACAATGTAGTAATCTTAGCTTCCATTTTCTCCTCCACTATTTCTTTTTATTTCCATTTTTAATAACTTTATTGTACTACTTGTGATTCTTGCGCCTTCACCTGTCCTATAGCCTACTACCCAGAGAACTTCGTTTCCCGAAGCCACAAGCGGGATAAGCCCTCTTTTGTCCGAAGGAATCTTGCTGTCTGCAAAGTATTTTTTTAGCTTCTTCTTATCTCCCTCAGGCGAAATAACGAGGTAATCACCCTCTTCCTTGAATCGAAGCATTACATTCTCAGTTATTTTATCATAATCAAACCATCTGATACAACTGTTTTGACTAAGATTTTTTACACTTCCGTCTTCAAATGTGAGGCTTATATTATCTTCCTCTGATGCAACGGTAGAAATGCCTTCTACATCTTCAGTATGAAGCAAAAGCTCAGGCAGCATCTGTATGCTTTCTCCCCGATTCAGACTTGTTGGAGCTCCCTTTAAGCCTTATCCCTTTATACTCCCTAAATGCTCTTACCTTGTATGGGAGGTCAATTTCACGGCCTACCTGCTTGCTAAATAACTCAAGAAGGTACGAAATGTGTACACTTCCTATATCTCTTTCCCTTCCTGCCACTTCTGAGAGTGCTTTATGAAGTACTTCTTCTATTATTACCTCATCAAGTGTCAATATTTCGCTGCTAATAAATATATCTTTACCCTTGGTCACATAGCTCTTATATGCCTTAGAGGCTTCCTTTATGATGTAGCCCTCAATCTTTTCAAGCCTATCACAGGCATCGTTAATGTGGCTTACAGCCCTCTCATTCACCTCTTCAAGTTCAGGAATTACCCTCTTTCTTATCCTGTTTCTGGTGTAAATGAGGCTGTTGTTGGTGCTGTCTGTAATGAAGCTCTCTCCTAAGTATGTAACTATTTCCTCAATCTCTGTCCTGCTTGTCTTAATAAGAGGTCTGATTAGTACACCGTTTCTTAGCTTTATACCTGTAAGCCCTGTTATTCCACTTCCCCCTTGAGAGATTCATAAGAAAGGTCTCAGCCACATCGTTTAGATTGTGGGCAACAGCTATCTTATCAGCTTTGTATAAGAGTCTGATTTCCTCAAATACTCTGTATCTAAGGACACGGCCCGCTTCTTCCTCCGAGATTTTATTCTCCCTTGCAAAGAGTGGAACATCCAGCCGTCTGATTTCAAGCCTGATATCCTGTCTTTTGCAAAGTTGTAAGACAAAATCCTCATCCCTTGCGGCCTCATCCCCTCTGATTCCATGGTTTATATGTACAGCGGTTATACACTTAGGGGGCATTATCTCCTTAAGTACAAGAAGAAGACATACCGAATCTGCCCCTCCGGATACACCTACAACAACTCTCTCACCCTCTTTAATAAGTTCATTTTCTTTAATAACTGCCTTGATTTTATCTATACTGTCCATTTCATCCCCTTAGTGACAATCAAAGGCCTGACTCCCTGGCGGTTGTCAGACCTTTTATTTTTCCGGTTCAAATACTATTTCATTTTCGTAGGCTAAACCAAATTTATCTCTGGCGGTTTCTTCAACAAATTTCCTTGTCTTCATCTCGGCCTTAAGACCTTCAAGCTCTTTCGCCCTGTCTTTTTCGCTATCTAAATAAGCCTTCATAGCCTCATTCTTAACCTTTGCCTGTACCAGTCTATCATCAAGCATAAATTTATTGATGCTTATGATAGTCAAAAACATACCTGCAAATACCACGCAAAGCACTTTCCCAAGCTTGCCGGTACCTCTCCTTCTTCTACCTGTCATAACCGTCTCTCCATCCACTTTAAATATGTTTCTATTTTAGCCTATTTCCTGACATTTTACAAGCCACTAGATATTGACCTTTAGGTAACAAATTAAACATTATATTGCTTTTTTAAATATTAATTGAAACTATGTTACTTTTTTTCGGGAGTTTGACAACCTAATCCGTTATGAGGTTCATCAAAGCCAGATATGGCTTATTTTTTTTTGTCAAATCTTAAATTTATGCTTGCACGTTCCACTCCGATACGTTATAATAGTATTGGAGGATAATACTATGAGATTAGGATGGACTACCGGAAAATATTCAATTACCTATCGTGCTGTTAAAACAGTTAGAATCAATGGGAAAAAAACAAAACTCAGATTGTTAAAACTTTCGGTTCAGAAAAAAACAAATCTGCGAGATGTATGGCGTGAAAGATGCAAAAAGCCTGGGCTAAAGAACAGGTGCGTATTATGAATGAAGTTGAAAAAGAAGATTCCGCAACATTTAATATTGAGCTCTGTGCCGCTAATGACCTTGTTAGTAATGAACAGCATAGGTTTAATGGCGGATATCTTTTCCTTCAGGATATTTATTATGAATTAGGCATGCATAAGATTTGCCGTGCAATCTCTGCGAGACACCCATTTGAGTACGACCTGAATGACATACTTTCACGTCTTATATACAGCAGAATACTTTTCCCGTCATCAAAAAGGAATAGCTTTGAAGAGTCAAAGCGCTTTATTGAACAGCCCTCTTTTGAACTGCATGATGTTTACCGCTCATTATCAGTGATAGCAGAAGAGGCTGATTATATTCAGAGCCGCATTTTTAAAAATAGCACTGCAGTGCAAAAACGAAATACTCAAGTAATCTATTATGACTGTACAAATTTCTACTTTGAGATCGACAATGAAGAGGATGATAAGCAGTTTGGCAAAAGTAAGGAAAACCGCCCACTTCCTATAGTAGGAATGGGGCTGTTTATGGATAGCGATGGTATTCCTATATCTTTTTGCATTTATCCCGGAAACCGCAATGAACAGACCACTATGATTCCACTTGAAAAGAAGATGCTTTCTGGATTTGATATGTCCAAGTTTGTTGTCTGTACAGATTCAGGGCTGTCATCTGCAACAAACCGGGTGTTTAATTCCTACGACAGCGAAAACGGCATGCGCGGGTATATAACAACACAGCCTATCAAAATACTTAAAGACTTCTTACAAGAGTGGTGTATGGCTGATGATGGATGGCTTCTCGATGGTGATAGAAGCGGCAAAAAAATATAGGATATCAGAATTAGACAATGAAAAAGGATAGAGACAAGATTTTCTACAGATCGCGATGGATTAAAGAGGGAAGGTATAGTCCATACAGACAGTGGCGACAGAAAGCAAATAATCGAACAGAAGCTTATTGTTTCATACTCCTTAAAAATACCGTGATTTCCAGCGCCATATGCGTAAAGGACAGATTGAAAGAGCTGCGAAAATGATTGAAAAAAAGGACGCTCATCGATAGAAAGAAAAACAGAATGATCCTAAACGATTTATAAAAAACCGACCATACAACAAAGTACGGGGAGATTGCAGATGTATCCATAAACAGCATAGACCAGTCATATATTGAAAAATGAAGAAAAAAATATGATGGTTTCTATGCTGTATGCACCAACCTTAATGACAACATAGGTAGTATAGTCAGGGCAAACAAGCGACGTTGGGAGATTGAAGAATGCTTTAGAATAATGAAAACTGATTTTGAAGCACGTCCTGTATATTTAAACAGGAAAGACAGGATACTAGCCCATTTCATAACCTGTTTTATTTCGCTTATTGTATACAGGTATCTTGAAAAGAAACTTAATAATAAATATACCATAGACCAGATACTTCCTACCATTCAGGAAATGGATTTCATAAAGTACGAGGGTAAAGGTTATCAGCCCATTTACACCAGAACAGAACTCACAGATGCACTGCACGATGCATTTGGATTCTGTACATCTAAACAGATAGTTCCAATAAAAAAAATGAGGAATATTTTTTCACAAACAAAAAATAGATAGTGTAACGTGCATATGTAAATTTTCCAAAAGCCCTGTAACTCGCTTCTATAGCGAATTACAAAGCTTTTTTTCTTAAAAAGCTGTCAAAGACGGGATTTCCTGACATTTTACAAGCCACTAGATATTGACCTTTAGGTAACAAATTAAACATTATATTGCTTTTTTAAATATTAATTGAAACTATGTTACTTTTTTTGTATTGCTGCCGATATAGATAATATCGTTAAATATAATAGAAAAAAAAAAAGAGGTAAACATGAAAAAGACAAACCATAAGCTGGTTGGTTTGGCGTTATTATACTTAAGTACGACTTTTACATTTTCAGGAAATATGCCTGTATATGCAGGTACTGTAGAGAATTTACCTATAGAAGGAAGCGTAGCACTTAACCAAAATGCCATACTAACAAGAAAGCAGCTAGTAAATGCTTTTATTAAGCACATAACCGATCTTGACAGGGATTTTACCCTAGTTATCGGTAATCAGGCACTTAAGAATGAGCCAAAGGCTTTTGAGGATTTCTGGGAGGAACTTACCAAATATCCTCAGTACAACGACATAATAGAGCATGCCAATATAGACCGTACTTTGACCTATGATTACAACGGATACTTCACCTGGCAGGTGAGAGTAAGCTATGATATAACAAAGGCAGAGGCTAAGAAGATACTGGATGATGTACAGCCTATAATAAAGACAGAAAAAGAGCTTACCGACCTTATGTTACTTCACGCAAAGAATCTGGACAGAGATTTCCATATTAATCTGGACAAAAGTGTCCTTGATTTAGATAACACAAAGAAGTACACAGCTTTTTGGAAAAAGCTCTATGCAATACCTGAGTTCAACGATATAAGCAGGTACTACAAGGGTTTTACATCCTCAAAAATCTCTTATAATACTTATTATAAATGGGTGATAAAGACTGATTATGAGATTACTAAAAAAGAGGTAAATCATCTGGAAGACTTTGTCGAGAACTGGGTAGATAAGCATATCAATGATGGTATGAGTGACGAGGAAAAGGTCAGGGCAATCAATGACTACATCGTGTCCCAGTACAGATATACCTTTGGTGACAACACAAACTACCTCACAAGAGGTAAAAGCGTAAAAGAAGAAAAGCTAGGCAAATACTCCGTGTATAGCTCTTTTGCTCTGCTTTATAAGAAGGGCGGTGTCTGTGATGCCAAGGCTAAGCTATTTTACAGGCTTGCAACTGAGGCCGGACTTGATACAATCTACATTACAGGTTATGTAAACAAGACTACCTTACACGCTTGGAACATGGTACGGGTAGACGGCAAATGGTATCATGTGGATGCTACCTGGAACCGTGGTCAAAAAAGCTGGATGAACGAGTACCAGTATTATAATACCAGAGACTATTACCTAAAAGGCGACCTCTCTATGAAAAAAGGCCACCACGAGTGGGATGCCAGCAAGTATCCTGCGGCAAATAAGGATTATGCATTAAAGGCTGATGCTAAATAATCTTGTCACTATTCAGTGGAAGATAAGTATTATTATCGAATCCTCCTCACCCCCCCCCCTTGCTTTCGGCGCATCCTTCTCACTACAGGGCGGATTCGTGACTTTAACCCGCTAGAAACGTGCGCCGCAAGGCACACCATAAAAATGGCTGTACACTAACACTTAAACCTGTTAGTGCACAGCCTTTTAGCTTATTTATCCTCAATAACCTCTTCAATCATCTTAATCATTACACCCTTGTCTACTGCCTTTTCTACAGAGATAGAATGTTCGTATGTACCATCATTCCAAATGGCAAGGTTTAGTGCCTCCTTAGTTCCCTTTACTGTGACTTTGATATCATTTACGCTAACCTCTCCCACATAGTCGTAAGGATTGTAATTGCCCGAGTTATCCTCTTTGTCTGTTGACTTTCTGTAAATCAGCCTGTCGTCATCACTAAGATAGGTTATTTGAGCAAAACCCTCACCAAGCGTCATATACTCTGTTTCACTTGGCTTAAATGGAAGGCTCTTTATCTCTGGCACATTGAAACCAGCCGCTTTAGAAAGCTCCTCTGCTGAGGCATAATTCTGCATAGGATTTACGCATAGTCCAGTAGAGTCTTCTCCGACTGAGTTTGTACCGGGATTTATAGGCCTTGCTACATTGTTATCCCAAGGTCTTACTATTATCATAAGGAGGGCTGCTGCCGCTACCCCGCAGAAAGCAAGATAGAAGGACTTTTTCCCTGCATTCTTCTTTTTGCTAAAATATTCATCTATATTACCAAGGATACGGCTTTTCATTTCATCAGTAACATTTACTTTTTTCATTATTTCATTGTATTTACTCAAAGTCGTACACCTCCTTTAATATAGTTTTTAACCTCTCCCTTGCACGCTTTAAGTCAGACCTTACAGTAGCTTCTTTTCTTCCTAGAATCTCAGCTATTTCAGCAGTCTGATAGCCTTCTTCATAAAAAAGGTGGATGACATCCCTCTGTGTATCCGGCAGTTCCTTTACAGCCTCCCACACAAAGGAAAGGTCGGACTTTTCCTCTGCGACAAGCTCTTCATTCAGCTCATCTGTTTCGTGCCTCTTGTTTGCAGAAATGTGGTTTTTAGCTATATTGGAAGCAGTGCGTAGGAAATATGCCTTGATATATTCCTCATCATCTGAGTCGAGTTTTACCTCTAAGATTTTGATAAGAGTTTCCTGCAAGATATCCTCTGCCTCATCCATATTGTGAACATAGGCGTATGCCATCCTAAGCACCTGATTGCCGTACTTTTTCAAGAATTTCTCGGCACGCTCATTTAATAAGGCTCTTGTGTCTTCTTTTTTTGCAAATGGCAGAATGGAAGCCCTTTTTATGGTGGCTCCAACCATTTTAATCAGATTAATAAGCCCTTCTTTTAAGGAAAATCCGTACCTCTCTGCAATTAACTCCATAAAATTTCCTCTCCTTTTTTACAGTTTGCGTGAGTAACCGCATTCTCATTCCTTTAACTTTTATCACCTAAAAGCTTCATCTATATCGGAATAAGACCAATGTGGCTGCCCATAATTCAGACAAAATCACATACTATGATCTTGTCTGAATCTGAGTTTATCGTTTTATAGGATTAATTTCAAGGGGTAGAATTATTAATTTCCTCCGTATTGGTTTATTTTTTTGGCTCATTTGCCTTTTCACTATATACACAAATGAGAGGCATAAAATGTTGCAGGAAATTAAAAAAAATTTTATTTTTTTAGAATTCATCTTTATCAATTATTGCACCTACTGAATCGATATATTCCAGTTTATCAATAATCACTATCTTACTATAGTCGAGTCCTGACTTATGTAGTTTAGCTCTTTCTGTGGATGTGAAGTGATATGCATATTTGTGTGTAATCTCACTTCGATAAGGTATGCAGATAAAATAATCATAATGTGATTGGAATAACAAACAATTATATGCTCTTTGATTTTTTTTAATATTTCAGTATAAGGCGGATTGGGATAAGCCTTGTAAAAGGCATCAGTAAGTTTCAAAATCTGATAATCATTTTCCGGGAAGTTCATTAAGTAGTTCTCCTTAAATTGGATATAGATAAACGAGAGGCTTTAACACCTCTCGTTAAGTACTTCATCATTCGGTCAGTTTTTATTTTACCGTCCTGTCGGAACCGTCACAGGACTTCATCGCTCGGTCAGTTTTTATTTTACCGTCCTGTCAGAACCGTCACAGGACTTCATTTTTGATGAAGAAGAACATCTCTGTTCTTATGTTCATTCTAGCATAAAAAGCAATAGATTTCAACCTGCTTATAACATATATTACAATATCGAAGTTTTCTTTTTTTGATGTGACATTTTGTTACCTCAAAGTCTTATACTCTGCACTTTTCTATTATCAACTATGACAAGATTTTTTTGCATCTTAACATAATATATGTTAAGATGCAAATTTTTTATGTTATGGAATACTTTCCCCTGTGCATTCTTTTTTACAATAATAAACGAGAGGCTTTGGCACCTCTCGTTAAAAACTTGGTCAATTTATTATTTTTATTTTACCTGACCGATTATGTTCTTGATCTCCTTAAGGCTCATGCCCTTGCCGTCATTGTAGATGCCTACTGAAAATGAATACTTGCCCTTTGTCCAGGTTGCAAGTGAGTAGGTTTTGCCATTGCCCTGAAGCTTTATCTTGTTGCCCTTAACTGTTACCTTCTTGGTGTTTTTATACTTGGTATAATCACCACTGATATCCTTCTTTGATACCGCCTTTCTAACTACGATGTAGTTGTCATCATCCTTTCTATAATATACCTGAATGAACTTGTCTTTTTTAATGGCCTGGTAGCTTATTTTATCGTATCCCTTGATTGTTTTAGGAATGGTAAGTTTGATACCTGAAAGCTTCATTGCTTCTTTAAGGCTCTTAATTTCTGTAAAAGGATTAGGCGTTTCAACTGCCTGGTCTTCCTGTCCTTCAATAGGATATGGGCTCCAGGTTGACTCATCCTGTCCTGTTATTACCCCTGCATTAGCAACAGCCTCTGTCTCAATTGGATATGGACTCCAGGTTGACTTATCCTGTCCTACCATCATATCTGCTCTTGCCACACTGCTCATAAGGCTTCCTGCTACTAAAACTCCTGCTACAACTGTTAACACCTTCTTCATCTTAATTTCCTCCGTATTGGTTTATTTTTTTGGCTCATTTGCCTTTTCACTATATACACAAATGAGGGGCATAAAATGTTGCAGGGAAATCAGAAAATTTTTTATTTTTTAGAATTGCCTATATACTGGGGTTTTTAGGGCTTTGTGAAAATATTTTAATGGTGAATAAGCGTATATATTGTGAAATTCACTACTATGCATTACCTATACAACTTCTAAGTTGTAGGGCTGTTGTGTTTTTTGTTGACTAAGTCACGCCTTCGCTGATAAATGTCCAGACTCGCTCCGGTTTTTCTGCAAGGTGCTATTTTTAAGTTTTTACAGGATGACGAAAAACCTAACACGCTCGCTTAGGCATTATCAGCTCCGGCTGTTTAATTGATGAATAATTGCAAACAAACACATCAGCCACATTGGGGGGCAGGTGGGAGTGGCTGTCTTTAATTTGGTATTCGGTTGTTATTTTCATAAATTTAAGGTATCAGCTCCGAATGATAAATTCTAAGCGAGCGCGTTAGGCGTAGCGAAGCGGATGCCGGAGCGAGTCTGAAATGTTATCATTTTGAGCGTCACTTAGGTTAGTTTATATAACTCGACAAATTAAAATTTGTATAGCGCATAGATATAAAAAATGCGCTTTAGAATTGAATTTAAAGCGCAAAAGCGATATCCTTATAAATGGAGCGAAGAGGTAGCGGATTCAAGACGATTCTTGATGTTTATGAGGCTAAGGAACGATACAAGGAAGAATTAAAGCCTGTGTTTTATACGGACGGATATAATTTTTTCCTGACTCTTTGGAATCTGAATTATGAATATAATAAAGCGCAAAATAACCAGATAACTGATCGCGAACATATATTACTTCTTCTTAAAGAAAATCCTTCATTAACACAAGTTGAGATATCAGAAATGATGAATAAATCTAGGAGAGCAATACAAATGCTGATGAAAGAACTAATTGCTGAAGGAGTAATTGAACGGATTGGATCAAAAAAAATGGGCTCATGGATTGTAAAATAAGGGAGCAATTTGCCGTTTTTATTTCAGGAAGGACCTATAAAGACAATGGGAAAAATAGCAAAAACATAATGCTAAGGCTATTATTATGTATAGTAGCAATTATTATTTTCTTAATTTTGATTTGCTTTGCTTATCATAGGTATAGACTTACGGTAGAGGAAAAATTGAGAAAGCCATTAGGACAGCTCATTGATATAAATGGGAAAAATATGAGTATATATGTGGAAGGGAGAGGTTCAAAAACACTTGTATTTTTATCGGGGGCTGGAACATGCTCTCCCATTCTAGACTTTAAATCGCTATACTCATTGTTAAGTGACAAGTATCGTATCGCTGTTGTTGAAAAGTTTGGATATGGATATAGTGATATTGTTAATGAAGATAGGAATATACAGACTATATTATCTGATACAAGATTAGCTTTGCATAAAGCAGGAATCGATGGTCCGTATATTTTATGCCCGCATTCTATGTCTGGAATTGAAGCACTTTATTGGGCTCAGGAATACCCAGATGAAATTGAAGCAATCATAGGCTTAGATATGTCTGTACCGGAATGTTACAAGAATATAAAAATAAATCTTCCACTGATGAAACTCGGACAATATGCATCTGCTCTAGGAATTACCAGACTAATTCCTGCACTTTCAGAAAGTGATGCCATAAAGCATGGAACATTGACTGATTATGAAAAGAATGTGTATAGAGCAATTTTTTATAACAGGACGGCAACTGTAACAATGATAAATGAAGCAAAGATTATTAAGGATAATGCAAGGATTGTAGAGCAAAATGGAGTGCCACAGGTTGATATGTTGTTATTTATTTCTAATGGCACTGGCGGAACTGGTTTTGATAAAGAAATATGGAGAAGGATAACTGAAGAATACATCAAAGAAGTGAAGTCTGGAAGGTATGTAGAATTGGATTGTCCACATTATGTGCATGATTACGAGTATAGAAGAATAAGTAAGGAGATTAAAAACTTTTTGAGTGATTGATATTTATTAGTAATTTGAAGGGGCGGATATGGAGTTACAAATTTAAGTTGCATATCTAAATACATCGGACTAAGTTGACGCTCCGAATGATAACATTTCAGACTCGCTCCGGCATCCGCTTCGCTCCGCCTAATGCGCTCGCTTAGAATTTATCATTCGTAGCTGATACCTTAAATTTATGCAAATAGCAACCCGAATGCCAAATGAAATGCAGCCACCCCAACCTGCCCCTTGTGGCTGATGTGTTTGTTTGCAATTATTCATCAATTAAACAGCCGGAGCTGATAATGCCTAAGCGAGCGCGTTAGGTTTTTCGTAATCATGTAAAAACTTAAAAATAGCACCTTGCAGAAAAACCGGAGCGAGTCTGGACATTTATCAGCGAAGGCGTAACTTAGTCAAAAAACAAACACAACAGCCCTACAACTTAGAATTTATCTGAAGCATATAATTTATTTAACAAAGTTAATTCGCTTTCACGCCCTGCAAACACTGCCAATCTCCTTGCCTGCTTTTAGATTTAGTTTAACATAAATTGCGCCAAAGGAAATAAGCAAACATTTTTGTTCAATTTCTCCCTTACATAAGCACTTAAATTATGCTATAATCTTTAGCACTGTTAAAAAAGAGGAGGGAATATGGAAACAAAAGAAAATAAAATGGGAACCATGCCGGTGAAGAGGCTCATTCTTAACATGTCACTTCCTATGATAATATCCATGATGGTGCAGGCGCTCTACAACGTAGTAGACAGCATCTTCGTAGCCAGGCTATCAGAGGAAGCGCTGACTGCGGTAACTCTGGTCTTCCCTATGCAAAACTTTATAATAGCCCTTGCTACCGGAACCGGAGTAGGCTTTAATGTACTTCTATCTCAAGGCCTCGGAGAAAAGAACTATGAAAAATCAGACTCTGCGGCAAATGCAGGTGTCTTTCTTGTACTTATAAATACCATTATCTTTGTGCTTATAGGCCTCTTTGGCGCAGTACCATTTATCACAAGCCAGACAAGTGATGCCGCCATCCAGGCTGACGCCATTATCTATCTTCAAATAATCAGCTTCCTCTCTACAGGCTCATTCTTGCAGATTACAGGGGGAGCGTTTGCTTCAGGCTACAGGCCGCACTATGCTAAGTATGATATCCCAGATAGTTGGCGCCGTGGCAAATATCATCCTTGACCCTATTATGATATTCGGCCTCCTTGGTTTTCCTAAGCTGGGAGTAGCAGGAGCCGCCTACGCTACAGTAATAGGTCAGTTCATAGCCGCTGCTGTAGGACTCTTCTTAAATGTAAAATACAACAAAGAAATCCACCTCTCCATAAAGCAAATTCTACACCCTCGCATGAGGATAATAAAACCAATATACTTCATTGCTATACCTAGTATCCTAATGGTATCCATAGGCTCTGTTATGACCTATGCCATGAACATTATCCTCATTGCATTTTCAACTACTGCAACCGCAGTCTTTGGTGTATACTTTAAGCTTCAGTCCTTCTTCTTCCTGCCGGTATTTGGCCTTAACAACGGACTCATACCTGTACTTTCCTACAACTACGGGGCTATGAATAAGAAGAGGATAGACGAGGCACTACGCTTTTCACTGGCTCTTGCCTTTGGCATAATGCTTGCAGGAACCCTGCTGCTTGAGGCTGTTCCAGGCGTCCTGCTTGACATGTTCAATGCGGCTGATGATATGAAAAGCATGGGAATAATTGCACTTCGCACCATAGCCATCCATTTCCCACTGGCTGCCATCGGAATAGTGCTTAGCTCGGTCTTTCAGGCCTTCGCACAGAGCATATATTCTTTAATTATTTCGGTAATGAGACAGCTGGTAGTCCTCATCCCTGCTGCCTGGCTCCTTGCACAGACAGGAAATGTAAATAATGTATGGTGGTCATTCTTCGTTGCCGAGATAATCTCGCTTTTGGCTTCTATTTACTTCTTCAAGAAGGTGTATAATAGTACAATCCGCCCGCTGAAGCTATGCAGCAAGAGTAATAAAAACTGTGGCTTACATTCTACACAAGCACTTCCACAAGACAGGGTTAGCCCTGTGATAATGAATATAAGCAGCATTTTGGAAATTCCTGTTACATACAAGCTGCTTGACAAAGGATTCTATATCTTTTAACCTTTCACCGTCTTGTTTCCTATGCCCGCATACCGGCGGGCATTACTGTTTTAAATGCCTTTTATGTCACTGAAAATGGAGGAATTTCTTATTAAATAAAAAAAGCGATTAGATTTTTTTACTTTTCTAATCGCTCTTGTAAATATTTTTAAATTAGTTCTAAAACCAAGCAACTTTATTATCTCTAAATTGAGGTTCCTCACTATTTTCATAAGGATTATAATGATTGATGTTGCAACCGAATTCTTTTAGTTTCTTGATTTTATTCTCTTTTGTCCACTCAATCAACGATATACCATCAAATTCATCTATTCTCCCATCATTCATCTTGTTTTTGAAGTACCACTCCACAACTGTTTGATGTTCACTGTGAAAAAACTGCTTAATCTCCCAACAAATAACCTTTCCACGACTGTTCCATTCATTAAACCAATGCCTCACAGTTGTTCGATTTTCATATTTAGGACACCAACTTTCAGTATAAACAACATCTTCCGCAAATATATCATCTATTCCTAAATCTTGTTGTTTGAGCCACATATCAAACCATAATCTAATAATTCTTTCTCGCTCTTTCATTTTATCACCTTTTTCAATCTCAAATCATCTGATTTTCATTCCAATTTTCATATCCAGTCGCCACTTCGGAACTTCTCCATCATCACCCCAGTATTCGTCTATCGAAACAATTTTACCATCTTCTATCCTAAGAAAAGAAGTTGCATGGGCGGAAATAGAACTATCCGTGCCAAATACCCTAGTTACTGTAATAATTAAATCTCCTATTTCTTCTATGTCAGGTCCAAGCATCTCCTCAGATTTTTTTCAACCAGTCCACCTGCATGGTGAGCTGGCCGACCTTCTTTGCGTAAGCTTCTTTCTCTTTGCGCTCCTCGGAGAGCTTTCCCTTAAGGTTCTCCTCCCGCGTGTCGTCAAAGACCACAGACGCTTTCTCAAGGAACTCCTTCTTCCAGTTTCGAAGGAGGTTAGACTGAATGCCATTTTCGGTAGCAATGACATTCAGTTCCTTTTCTCCCTTCAGAACCTCGAGGACGAGGTCGGATTAAAACTTGGCACTAAAGTTTCTTCTTGTACGAGACATTTTTTTGAATCCTCCATGTTGGTTGTTCTAAGCATATCAGATTCATTAAAAACTGTCTTAAAAAGTGTCTGTTTTACGGAACCATTATATTCTCAATTTTTTTCAAAATATAATTTATTTTTCATAATTAAAAAACCGAAATAACTTCTCTTTCCTTCCTCATCCAATGAATATTGTTCCAATACTTCCCTCATTTTCAATATGCACAATATATGTGCAGGTCTTCAAAATAAATTCCAGATCATGTGTAATTATCAGCAACAAATCAAGCTTTAGGCTGTACCTGTTCCAGCAGTTTTGCCACCCGTTCCATCTGATGATAATCAAGCTCCACTCGTCGGCTCATCTAAACAAATCAGTTTTCTATCACTATAAAGTGCAGATGCAATTGCAACTCTCTGCTTCTGCCCGCCTGACAATGCCATCGGGTGAGTATCTGCATAATTTGTTAAGTCCAACGTAGACATCAGTCCATTTCTTTCCTCTACGTTCTTATTTTCACTGCCTAATGATATTTCTTCCTCCACACTATTTGTAAACAGCTGGTGGTTTATTTCCTGAAATACTTCAAAGCTTTCTTTTGCTCTTCTCTTTATTGGAAGAATATCATTTCTCTTACAATAGATTCCTTTTACCGATTTATTCATCCCACATAAACCATTCACAAAGGTGGATTTACCAGCACCATTATGACCAATTACTGCTATTTTTTCATGTAGCGGCAGCCTACACTCCTTAATCTTTAATACCGGCTCTTCTCTCCCTTTGTACCTACAGGCAACCTCTTTCATGTAGATATGTTGTGCCGCATTCCAAGATTCCCTTTTACTTTTTTCACTAATATCTCTGTCTATTTTTTCTTGCCCCAGTTCTTCCTCATGCAATATATGGTAATCAAGTGAACGAAGTCCTTTTTCTCTTAATTCCTGCCCGGAGAGTTTTTTAAATGCTTCTATCGTATACTCTTGCGCAATTTCTCCGTCTTTTATATAGCAGACACGGTCTGCAAGTTCCATCAGGTAATAAAGTCTGTGTTCTGCAATAATAATGGTCTTACCCTGCTTTTTTAAGGTCTTTAATATTCTTTCAATGTCCTTTATCGCATCAAAATCCAAATTTGCAGAAGGCTCATCCAGCACATAAATATCCGGTCTTCCCGCATAAATACTTGCAAATGCAATTTTTTGTTTTTCGCCACCAGACAACTGCATAATATTGCGATTCTGCAAATCCTCCAGTTGAAACTGTTCTACACAATCTGCTACCCGTGCTTCAATTTCCTCTGTAGGAATCCCCTGATTTTCACAACCGAAAGCAATCTCACTAGAGGTATTCATATAAAAAAATTGGGATCTTGGGTTCTGAAATACACTTCCGCAAATTTTAGATATCTCTGCAAAGGGAATTTCATCCGCCTGCTTTCCCATTAATTCAATTTTTCCTGTTATTTCTCCTTCGTAAAAATAGGGCACAAGTCCATTTATCACACGAAGAATCGTGGATTTCCCACATCCACTGATTCCTGTTAACAGAACACACTCCCCTTCTTTTACACTCATTGATACATTTTTTATGCCATTTTTCCGATTCACACCAGTATACTGAAATGACACATTTTCTAAACGAACTGCCTCCATAAATTTTTAATATCCTCCACATAACTTCGAAAAAACCACAATAGTCACGGAGAATACCATCACAAGATAGTCTGCCATTTTCAATGAGACACGACACAAATTTGTTCTTTTGTTGTGCATGCCAAGCCCTCTTGCTAATGCTGCTGCTAATTCTTCTCCAATCTTTACTGTTGAAAAATAATAGTGGAACAATCATATATTCCATAGCCTTTATCGGATGCAGCAAAATCTGCCCCGCTCCTGTTCCAATATTTCTCATACGCATAGCTGCGCGTATGTGATTCCATTCCTCCTTGACAGTAGGAAAGAATCGCACCAGCACAGCCAAAGGTATAATAATTACTTGCGGAACTCTTATTTTTTCCAGCGAAGCAATCATGACGTTGATTTCTGTGGTTGAAACAAAGAAATCAGCCGACATAATACAAAAGAAAAATTTGCGAAATGCAATAAACACAAGACACGCCAATGTAGATAACCATGGAACAGTTATTGCCGGCAAAATGCACTTATCTCCAAACAGCAAAAACGCAAATATCAGGTCATAATGAATGCATTTTTTCCACTTATCATTTGCCATGAATAACCCACTTACACAAACTAATAGCACAAGCTCCATTATCACATTTACACCAAATGTAATAGTGATATTGATTGCGAGGATGCATAGTATCTTTGTTATTGGATTTAAATTTCTCATGCAATTCCTGCCTTTTCAAAATGTTTCTTATTCATTTTTCCGGCAACTAATCCGCCCACAACACCAGCAGCAATTGTGTAAGCAATCATAACCGGGATAATCCAGTAAGGTGTCATTGCTTTTAATCCTTCTGCATATGCTTCTCCCATAGATGCTACAACACCATCAAAATAAGCATCTCTCATAAGCCAGATTGGGAAAAATGAACCAACAGGCCAGATGGAAAATACATAATATCCAATCAGACTCATCTTCTTGCTTGTATATCCACCCGCTTTTGTAATCAAGTCACTGATAAGACCTAATAATGAACAAAATACAAACATAATCCACGAATTACCGGTAGTAAATACCATTAAAATACCAATTAATACACCCATGATCGTAATCATTCCAAAGGTTTTTACTTTTGTAATGAAAAGCATATAAATAGGTGCACAAAGAATTGCAATAAATGCTGGTAATAAAACATAAGTAATTGGTGCAAAAGATATTACGGCAGTAAATACGAACATAACAACAAAATAAATTGCTGTAAAAAAATACCTGTGTTAATTAAACTTTGTTGATAATTTTTTTAATTTTTTTCCATTTTCAATAATCTCCTTTTTATAGTCCCTGTGCTGCATAAAGGCGTGAAAACACTCCCTGATTACGCACTAATTCCTCTGGAGTTCCCTGTTCTGCTACTTTCCCTCCATCCAAAACAACTATCTTATCTGCATTTGCAACTGTACGCATACGATGTGCAATTACTAACACTGTCTTTCCTGCCAACAGCGTAGAAAGAGCTTCCTGTACTAATGTCTCACTTTCTGCATCCATAGATGCTGTCGCTTCATCTAAAAGTACCACTGGTGCATTTTTAAGTAAGGCTCTTGCTATCGAGATACGTTGACGTTCTCCACCTGAAAGAAAGCTTCCGTTTTCACCAATGTTTGTATCATATCCTTCTGGCAATCGTTCAATAAATTCTTCACACTGTGCTGCTTGAGCAGCCGCTCTCACCTCTTCATCCGTTGCATCTTTTCTTCCCAGTCGAATATTCTCCATTACTGATTCATCAAAAAGCAAAACATCCTGAAAAACAATTGCAAAATTTTTAAGTAACGTCTCAGGCTCCACTTCGGAAATATCCACTCCACCTAATGTTATTTTTCCACTGTCAATATCCCAAAAACGTGCTGCCAGCTTGGAGACTGTAGACTTTCCACTTCCGGAAGGACCAACTAACGCTGTCACTTCTCCCTGTTTTGCTACGAAGGAAATTCCTGATAATACTTCTTCTGCATCCTCTTCTTTCTTATAAGAAAATACAACATCCCGAAACTCAATCTCATATCCTTGATTCGCACACACGCTTTTTCCTGTCTGAATCGATGTTGCTTCCATCTCTTTCATATGTTCCACACTAACTAATGCAGAAAAAATTTCCGACAAAAGCATAAAACAGCTGGAAAACGGATCATATATTCTTCCTGCTACAATCAGAAAAAAGAGAAACATAGGAATCGTTAATGTCCCCTCTGCAACAAAATATCCACCTGCAAAAAGCACTGCAACCAGACCAAAACGTACCACAAACTGGGCTGCTGCAAGAGCTGAACCCGGGATAAGTTCGTTTCTGAAAGAACACTTAACTACCTGATCCAATTTTCCTTCCAACCCTTTTAAGTATTCGTCTTCCCTTGATGCAGATTTTAATTCCTGAATTGTATCCAGATATTCCTGCACACCATCATAAGCACTTCTTCTTGCCTGCACATTCTCCGCCTCTGCCTTCTGCTGTGCTTTTCTGGCAAGAAAAAGCACCAGGGTTGCCAACGGAACAGGTAATAGAATGCATAGTCCCATACGATAATCGGTCACAATTAATCCAATTGATATTAAAAATAAAGGTCACAATTGTTCCAAAACAGCATTGGCATTGCATTGAAAATGTTCTCTCTAGCGCAGTACAATCTCCCATAATTGTTGTAGTCAGATCCGCAATATCTTTCTTTCCAAAAAAAGGATAAAGGTAGTTTTCATTTTTCTGCCAAAACAATTCTACGGTTTGCACTTTCTTCATAAGCAGTCGTATAGGTCTTGTTATACTGAACCCATTGTGCCGCAAAAATCAGTGTAAACAACACTACCGCTCCAATCAGATAGAACACGATATTCTTCTGTATTACAGGCTCTCCACTCTCGATAGAAAAAAGCATATCCTGTACCAACTTCATTAACAATCCTACCGGAATCATTAGACATAGATTATAAAACGCCGCTGCTATAATACCGCCTTTCAAGCTTTTTGCACCCTTATCGCTTAAAGCAAACATCTTTTTTAACAAGTCATCACCTCGTTTCCAACATGCCATTTTGTTGTCTTAATATAATCTTTCCACATATGTGCGTAAATTCCGTCTTTCTCCAGTAACGCTGTATGGTTTCCTGCCTGCAAGTTCTCCATCCTTCATTACAAGAATCTGGTCTACCCCCTGAATCGCCGACAATCGATGCGCAATCATAATCACCGTCTTTCCTTCTGTCAATTCGGTCAGTGCTTTCTGAATCTGTACTTCATTCTCCGGGTCAGCAAATGCTGTCGCCTCATCTAATACAATAATCGGAGCATCCTTTAAAATTGCTCTTGCAATTGCAATTCTCTGCACTTCTCCACCAGAAAGATACACTCCTTTGCTTCCTACCACCGCATCAATTCCGTCTGGGAAATTTGCCAAAATATCATCACATTGTGCCAGATGCGCGGCATGTAATGCTTCTTCTCTGTTGGCATCCCGCCGCCCTGCACAGATGTTGTCTAATAAAGACTCTTTAAAGAGCTTCGGATTCTGGAACACAAAGGCAACGTTTTTCATCAAATCTGCCTGAGACAATTCTCTAACATCAACACCACCAATTTTTATCTCTCCTTCTGTCACATCATAAAAACGTGGTATCAGGCTGGCAGTTGTACTTTTTCCACAACCTGAAGGTCCCACCAATGCTGTTGTTGTACCTTCCTTTACCACAAAACCAAGATTTTTAACTGCTGGATTCAGAGCATTTTCATAAGAAAAGGTTACATTCTCAAAAACAATATCATTACCCGTTTTCTGCTTCGGATTCTCTGCTTCACTCTGCTGCTCTGCATTTAAAATCATATCGATTCTGCGCATAGATTCCTGTGCCTGCATCTTATAGTTGCTCATATACATAATTTTATTTAACATAACACCACATGCCGGCGTGAAAATCAGATAAAACAGAAAATTTTCCGTAAAATGAACCATATTATCTGAAAAAACACCTGACAGAACTGCCGCCGGTATTAATACCAGAAATGGTGAGTTAATTACTGCCGTAAACGCCACCACACCTGTACGACATCTGACTGTAAAATGCCATCGCATTATCACTATAATCCTTAATGGCTCTATTAAACTTTGTGAAAGACTGCACTGTCTGTCCAAATACTTTCACAACTGATATGCCTCGTATGTACTCCACTGCTTCATGATTCATTGTCTCTAATGAATCCTGATAGTTCTGCATAAATTTCATGCTGTCTTTTCCCATTAACATAAACTGAAGCATAAAACCAATTCCAAACAATAACAGCAATGGAAGTCCAATGTGCCAGTCAAAGCACAGCATCAGGACTAAGCTTGCAATCATTGTTACATATGCACCTACTAAATCTGGAAGCTGATGACCTACATAACTTTCCGCCTGTGTGCTATTTTCATCAATAATTTTTCTTAATTTTCCACTTGGATTTGCATCAAAATAGCCCATCGGCATTTTAGCAAGATGCTGCAACGCTGCCATTTTCAGATTTTTCTCCATTTGGAATGCTGCTGTATGAGAACACAGTAAGCATGCAAAATAAATTATCAATCCTATTAATTCTGCTGCCAGTGCATAACCTCCCCAGCACATTAATGCATTCACATTCAGCGGACTCCCAGTAAATACTGCTACCATCTCTTTTGCGGCAAAATACACACATACATATGGAATTAAAATGAACAATGCACTTATTCCAGATAGTATATGAGATACCGTTAATAACCAGCGTTTTTTCCCTGCGAATGCCAAGAGCCTCTGGATTAGATCATCTTTTTTCTTCATAACATATCCTCCTTTTTTAACAAAAATGCGAGAGTTAGTTTAATCTAATCACTAGCACAATTATACGCAAAAGAAGTCTATAATTCTACTCCATTCTTTTTGTTTTATAGAAAAATAGCCCTGTTTTTATCTTCTTTTTTTCCCTGTACTCTCTCGGCAATTCTCCATATACCGAATAAAAAGCCTTAGCGAATTTGCTTGCATTGGAATATCCTAATTCCATTGCAATATCACCAATCCGTCGTTCTCCCGTCAGCAGTTGGACTGCAGCCACATTCATACGATATCTTTTTAAGTATGCATAGGGAGTTTCTCCATATATTTCATAAATATTTGATAAAAATATTTATATTAATTCCTGATGAAACTACTAATTTCTCCACAGATATATTTTCATCAATATGAGAAATCAAGTACTCTTTTACCCCCTTTGTTATCTGTACCTGTTCTCTATTAAAATATCTGCCATCGAAACGATTTTCAATCTGAGTCTTTTCTATATGGTAAAGTACCTCCATTACTTTAATTCTAAAATAATCCGTACTTTCTTCTCTTTTTCCCTGATATACTGCTTCAAATATATCAGCAAGTTCTTTTGACGGCGGGCTGACATACCAGTGTTTTTCTCCATTCATCAGACACATTAATCGTCCAAAGTCAATTCCAAACACCTGCATCAACTGTTGCACCTGCTGTGGTATTGCCTGCATATCTAATACTATAGACAGCCCTTCATACTTTTTAAGTGGAAAAGAAAAGCATACTGGTAAATACTCTGTTCCATTAATACTAAACTGCCCTTCCGACAGACAATCTAATGTCTGATTTGGGAACTGACATTCATATTGTCCTTTTCTACAATGACTAATGCTAATCATTTGCTCAGGGAAATTTTGGGTTGGAAATATATCGGAAGTATCCATATCCATAAAGTATAAATACACTCCTGGAAAGATATCATATATTGTCAATTCTCCCTTTCCAGTACACCCATAATCAAGTTTTATGTAATTTACCTGCTCTGCTATCACTTTTGTCTCACTGCTGTACCACTTTTTATTCTTCACATTTCTCACCTCATTAGTATAGACTAACTCCAAAGTTACCACATATTTTATCCTTTGTCAAAAGCTAACCTCAAGGAGTTTGTGTCAAGTACTTGTGGTTTTTTTCCAACTAAAAGCAACTTAGTTTTGCACTTACCTTGGAAATCCAGTCAAATAAATATAAGCAGCACAATGGAAATTCCAATTACATATAATAAACTCCCACAATCAGCTGACTGTGGGAGCTTTTATACATCCTTTATTAAATGATGTGGACATCAAAAGCTGTTTACATTCTATTCAGGCTTCTATAACTTTATATCCGCCTCTTTAAATCCTCTGTACACCTCTCTTACGAAGCCTTCCTCATCAGTTACCTGAGGAAGATTTAACACAGAGTTACTATCTCCTTCTTCACTCTTTCTAAGAAAGCCTGTCTTAAGGTCTTCTTTGGAGAGCTTGTAATAAGCCCTGTCATCAGTGAAATTGTTAGGATTTGCAAGGTATGAACCGGCAGTTGCATCCCAGTTACAAAAGGCCTTAATACCGTATTTCTTTTCATTTCTCTCAAACCAGTAATTGGTCTTATCAACTATGTACCTTCCTATCTCAGTACCAAAAGAAAGCAGGTTCTCCTTGAATTTTTCCACCTCGAATATTACCTTTAGGCAGTTGTTTCCTGTAGCTATACTGATAGGCACTCCAGAAGTTAATACCTTGAATGTAGCCTCATAATCCACAGAGAAATTTAACTCATTGATTGTAAGTCCACCTACGACTAAAGGGGATGTTATTCCTCCCATAAGGGTGATGGATTTTACCTTGTTAAAAGCCGCCTCATCCTTCACAAGAGCTCCTGCAATATTAGTAAGAGAGCCTGTTGCAAGTATATGTACCTCATCCTCTGAATTAAGGGTATCTATTATGAACTTGGTGGCTTCATTGTCATAATCTCCGGGAGTCAGTCCTCCCTTATACACCCTATATCACTTCTTCCTATTTCCTTAAGAAAGCTAAGTGTGTTGGCATATACCGTTTCAGTCTCGTTATTGCCGAAGCAGTTTGTAATTCCTAAGATTTCAACATCTTTGCATCCCAATAGATAAAGAAGAGTTAAGCCATCATCCACATCGCAGTTTTCTACTCCTATAGTATTGTCGCAGTCAAATATTATTTTTTTCATCCCTATTCCTCCAAAAGTATAAAATCATTGTTCTTCCTGCTTATAAGCCTTAGTTCATCGCCGTTTTTAATCTCTGATTTGGTAAATTCTCCGTAAGGAAGCCTTACCTTGTATTCATTTTCTTCTGCCTCAAGTATCAGCTCGGTAATCTCACCCCCAAAAGATATCTGCTTTATTCTGACCTTTATCCCCAATTCTCCCTTGTTATCCACATCTAATTCGCTTGGACGAAGAAGGAGTTTATATTTCCCCGGCTTTTTATCAGTTTTAAAGCTCATTATATCAGATGTAAAGGTGTTTCCTCCCACCTCGCCGCAAAAGAGGTTCACATCGCCTAACATAGCAGCAATTTTCTCATCTTTTGGACTGTTATACAGCCTCACGGGACTGTCAATGGCAAGGATTTTCCCTTCTTCCATAAGCGCAAGCCTGTCAGAGAGCTCCATAGCTTCCTCTTTGTCATGGGTTATCATCACAGTTGTTATGCCATTTTCCCTGTGAAGCCTTCTTACAAGCTCTCCCATTTCCTTTCTGAGGTCTTCATCAAGGCTTGCAAATGGCTCATCTAAGAGGAGGAGCTTAGGCTCGGCTCCAAGCGCTCTTGCAAGTGCCACTCTCTGCATCTGTCCTCCCGAAAGCCTGCTTACCTTTCTTTTCTCATAGCCTGAGAGCCTAACCTGGTCTAAAAGCTTTTCTACCTTTTCTTTGATTACTGCCTTGTCCATCTTCTTAAGCTTCATGGCAAAGGCAATGTTATCCTCTACATTCATATGAGGAAATAGCCTCAAGTCCTGAAATACTATCACCGTCTGCCTTTTTTCAGGTGGAAGCCCTGCTACATTCTTATCAAAGATGTTGATATCTCCGTTATCAGTTTCTAAAAGTCCTGCTATACTCTTTATAAGGGTGGTCTTGCCACAGCCGCTTTTCCCGAGTATGGAGACAAATTCACCACTTTCTATCTCAAGATTGATATCCTTAAGTATGTGGTTTTTCCCATAGCTTACATTCAATCCTTTTACACTTAAACTCATATTTCACCTACCTGTGATACTCTATTTCCGCATTTTTTAGGAAGAGCTTTGCCAGTCTGTCAAAGCCCGCAAATATTACTATCGTCACTATCATAAATACCAGACTGTATATGCTCGCAAAGTTTCTCTCACCGCCCTGAATATAAGGCACCATAATTACCGCAAAGGTATTGACATTTCCTCCTCCGATTAGGAGAGTTAAAAAGTACTGGCTAAAGGAAATGAGGTATGCCATGGTAAAGGCTGATAGGATGACAGGAGTGAGATTTGGAAGGCTTACCCTAAAAAATGCCTTTACAGGGGAGCAGCCAAGCACCCTGGCCTGTTCTTCAAGCTTAAGAGACAATGCCCTTGTGCCCTCTTCTATAAGCCTGGTTGCGTAGGGAGCTGAGTAAATAACATGGCAGAGAATTACTCCCCATACATTGCCTGCAAGTCCTACCCTAAGCAGGGTTACCTGTATACCCATTGCAAATACCGTGGTGGGTACAAGAAATGGAAACATGACCAAGAAGCTAACCACTCCCTTAAGCTTAAATTCATAGAAGCTAAGTGCCCTCGCAGTCATAAGCCCTATAACAACGGAAATCGCAGCCACAGTTAGAGATAGCACTATGCTTAAAGCAAAGGTCTGCATCAGCTCTGAATTCATCCTTATAAGGCTGTTTATAGCTCTTAGTGAAAAAGTCTGAGGAAAGAGTGAAGGCCAGGTAAATCTTTCCGTAAATACCCACATAAAAAGGGGAAGAATCGGGAGGATGACTACAAGTGAAAATATTATTACTATAATCTTTCCAAATATATTATTTCTTTTCATTTGCCCCTCCATATCTCTCACTGCTCTTCTTCATCAATCTGAAATAAACAATGGCTGCAAATACCGAGATTACCGTAAGCACGCCGTTATAGGCCATTGCATAAGGGCGGAGCCTAAGGTCAGGCTTTTGAAACTCTATGTAACTAAGTATAGGCAGAGCCTTTGGCAGGGTTGCCCCTAAGATTTGCGGAAGCTCATAGGCTCCAAGAGCATATACAAATATGATGAGAAAGGCACTTAAGATATTGCCTATACAAAGCGGAAGGCTGACCTTGATAAAGGCTGTAAGCCTGCTTGCACCAAGGTTTATAGCCGCCTCCCCGAGGTTATTGCTGATTGCCGCCATAAGAGTTATGACAAAGTATATGACAAAAGGAGCCTCCTTCCACATATAGGCAAGGATGACCCCCACTCCGCCCGCGTCATTTATAAGGAGGGGGAAGTCACTTTGGTCACTTATTATATTAAGATGAAATAAAAGCCTAGCTAATAGTCCATTCTGTGACATTACATTTATTATCATAAGAGCAACTATAGTGTGAGGCACTATTATAGGGAGCTTCACTATGGCATTTATAAGTCCGTTTCTCCCTGTATTTATAAGAATATAACACATAATTATTCCTATGAGTATCGAGAGTATGGCAGATATCCCCGCTATCTTAAAGCTGTACACTATGCCATCTATGCTCGCTTCTCTTCCCAGTATCTCCTTATAATACATAAGTGTCGGAGTATATAACTTAAAAATCGGAATTACCCCAAGGCTCTGAGTAATTCCGATTACTATTCCTGTAATAAATACTGTTCCGAGAAGGAGCTGAGGCACCAAAAGTAAATATGGCGTCAGTTTCTTCATTATTTTCCTACCACTTCTTCATTCCAGATTTCTTCAATGATTGGAACAAGTCCTGCAGGCATTTCAGGAAGTCTCTTAGAGAGAAGCTCATCCTGGCTAAGTACTCCCTTGCCGATGTCTACGCTGTCAAAAGCCTTCTTCTGTTCATCGTTAAGCTTATCATACGAAACAACAGGTATTGTTCTAAGTACCTTATATCTGTCTGCCTGAACCTCAGGGTCCATCATTTCGTTGATGGCTACCTGTGCTCCTGCGCTATTGCCTGAATTAGAAGCAATTGCTATATAGTTGGTATTACCGATTGTTCCCTTGTCAAACTGGAAGGTTCTGGTTGTATCTGCAAATGTTCCGTTTTCAATATTGGTAGCCACTCCAAAGGCTGAATAGCTCATACCCATTACAAGTTCACCGTCAGCAAACATCTTTGTAACCGCAGGGTTATCAGATGGGAAGGTCTTTCCTTCCTGCCAAAGGTATGGATTAAGCTTTCTAAGGTACTCTAGAGCAGGCTCTATAGCCGCCTTAACTGTAGCCTTGTCCGCCTTCATATCTGCAAACTGCTCATAGCCTACTATATCGTAAATGACATTTCTTACAAAGGCTGATGCTGTAAAGTCAGGAAGGGCTGCGTAAGTAACCTTTCCCTTGTACTTCTTAGCAAACTCAAGAAGTTCATCTGTGTTCTTAGGAGTCTCAGGTGTAATCTTGCTGTCGTTGAAGAATACGAGCTGAGCCTTGCCGTAAGGAGCTTCATAGCCCTCGATAGGGAAGGCAAAGTCATAGTAGGTCTCTTTGTCATCCTTGTTGATATAAGCTTCGAAGTTAGGAAGAGTCTCTGCAAATGGTCCAAAGAGCATGTTATTCTCTTTTGCAGTTTTGAAATTCTCTCCATTTATCCATATCATATCGATATCGCCGTCAGTCTTGCCCGCCTGAAGCTCACCTGAGAGCTGGCTAAGTATCTTGTCGATATCCATAGGAACTCTCTTTAAGGTTATATCATACTTATCTTTGAGTCTCTTAGCAAAATACTCATCAAGCCAAGCGTTAAGCTTATCATCTCCGCCCCAACCGTAAAAGCTTACTTCTGTACCCTTTGCAGCCTCTACAAGCTTGTCAAAGTCGCTTCCTTCAGTCTTAGAAGCTGAAGTTGATGCCGAAGATGCAGCTGATGCAGAACTTTTTGTAGAAGTCTTGCTAGTTGCACTAGTGGTTTTACTGCCAGTTGTAGAAGTGCTTGTCTTGCTTGAAGCAGAGTCACTCTTGGTTCCACAAGCTGTGAGTGAAACAACCATAGCCAGTGATAAGATTCCTGCCAATAATTTCTTTTTCATTTGTTACCCCTTTTTTCATACCATTTTAATAGGTTAAAATCCCAATTATCTTACAGGCTAATCAAAACAAAGTCAAATAGATAAAACAAATAAATGCCTTGCATTTATAGCATTTTACTATAAGTGTTTACAGCCCGCTCTTTTCAAATATCTCCTCTATCCCAATGATAAAGCTATCTTCCAGATACTGACCAAGCTTTATCCTTGTGCTTTCATTCATTATCTCCTTGTCAGCTTCCTTATACTGCACGAAAGCCATGGCACACCAGCTAAGACCTCTGAGACAGTTTATCTTGATAAAGGCAAGGGCAGTTTCCCTTATTCCCTTTGTATCAAAATATCTTCCTGCCTTTTCTATGTACCTTGTGATAAAATCATCAATTTCTACCTTGGTAAGGATGATGTCTGTCTTCCAAAAGGTACTTGTAGGTGCAAGGAAATGTCCTATATCCTGAGCGGGATAGCCAAATACAGCCTTTTCCCAGTCTATCAGATAGTTCTTACCCTCTTCATTTATAAGGAAGTTGGTTGAATTAAGCTCAGTATTTATAAGACATTTATACAGCCCGTCAAAGCTTACTTCACCGGACTTTGACAGCTTCCATCCCATATCAAGAAGATGCCTTATCCTACTTTCTATATCTTTGTCAGCATATTTGCTTTCAGTATAGTGCTTAAACATCTCCTCACATTCATCAAGCACAAAGCTAAACCCTCTCCCGCCTCTATAAGCCCACTTTCTCCAGGCAAGGCCTGTCTGTGTATGTCTACAAGGATGTCTGCTGCCTTCATCAAGTCCTTCTCATAGTCAAGTGCAACTCCCGGCAGATATTCCATAACCAATATGCCCTTATCAAGGTATTTTTTACTTCCATCTACATAGTAAAGCCTTGGTGTCCTGCCTGAATCCTTAAGGAGTCTCAGTGTATTTGCCTCGTATTCAATCTGACTCTCAAGGTGCATCTGTGAGCCCTGATTTATCCTTAAGATAAGCTTCTCACCCGATATCGGATGAGTGAAGCTAAGGTTTACATTGTACTCTCCTGCGGCAAGCAGCTCGTACTTTTCTTCCACATTTTCAGGAAGTCCAAGTCCCTCCCTGTATTCTCTGCTTTTTATAAGCCGTTCTATAAGTGTAGTATATTCCATCTTACCTCACATCCTTATACATTGCTGAAATCTCTTCTATATCTACTCCCCTGCGGTACTTAGCCCTGAGGCGGTTCATCTTCCACATAAGCCTTAACTTCCTTATAGGCCCTCCCTTAAACCTCCTTGCACTTGTGTATATTCTATGCCTTGCCATACCCAGCTTTACTCCCTTTTCCTTGAGGGTAAGGGATAGCTGATAGTCCTCCATTATAGGTAAGTCAGGGTACATACCTATTTCCATAAATAAATCTCTGTCTATGACTATGCCCTGGTCTCCAAACATTACCTTCCTGTCAAATACCCTGTGGTTACTGATGTATCTGCAGATGAACATCAGAGGGGAAAGGCTCTTAAAGGCTATGCCAAAGCAGCCTGCCCTATATATCTCCATAAGGTCAAGGATTTCTTTTAGTGGGTTAGGAGGTAAAACGCTGTCACAGTGTAAGAAGAATAAAATGTCTGCCTCCACGCTAAGTGCTCCGAGGTTCATCTGATTGTTGCGTCCTTTCTTAGAATGAAGCAGTCTGAACTTACTCTCTTCAATAAGCTTACTGTATTATCCGTACTTCCTCCGTCTACAAATACAATCTCACACCTGTCTTTAATTTCCTCAAGCTGGTTCATAAGGCTTACGATAGTTTCTTCTTCATTGTAAGTAGGAATGATTATTGCTATACTTTTATTCTCTTTAAGAAACTTTGCAGTATGGGTTTTTCTAAAGTCTGCATCAGTCCTTATTATCTCATAATAAGCCTTTATATCCTCTTTTGTATCTATGTCTCTATGGCTTCTGCCTATCCCAAGGCTTAGCCCCATATTCTCTATCTTCTGCTTTGTATTCTCATATACGCTGCCTGTGCCATAGCCCTCAATATCAAATATTTCCTTATCTGCCTTCTTCATCCCCACGAGGTAATAGCCTCCATCCTCAGTAGGAGACAGGACTATGTCATTATTCTCTAAGACTGTAAAGGAGCTTTCTATATCCTCTGCGGAAAGCATTGGGATGTCGGTTCCACTAAGGCTAACGGCAGATGTACCTTCTGATAAGACCTCGGATATGGCATTATACATCTTGTCTCCAAGGTCCTCTCCCCTCTGCTTCCTGTAGGTCTTATCCTCTCCGAATATGTTCTTGATAAGGCTTACATCTCCCTCGGGAAGATAGTAAATATAGATTTTTATAGAATTATCGAGGCGGTTTAGAGTCTCCGCCAGGTCTTTAAGCATGGCAAGGTGGAGCCCCACACACTGCTTTGGCGTATAATAGGGAAGCAGACGGGTCTTTGTCTTATTTTCCACAGGTATCCTTGTAAATACAATAAAAGCCTTCATCTATCTGCCTCCTTCCTTCATGTATGAGCCAAAATAATGATACCGATACCTAAATCATATAAACCCAAATAGGGCTTACCTTCAACAACCATAAATAACAAAGCCTTAGTCGTACTGTATCAATTATTATCTTACTCTTTACTTAAACTTTGTCTTCGCCCTATTAGTCCAGGAATTCTTATAATCAGCCTTCTCTCCCGTTCCAAGGATTATAGGAAGAAAGTGGTCCATAGAACAGCCTCTGCCTGAAAGAGTTCCTGCACAGGTGCCACAGTAGCTTATAAGCCCTTCGTGACCCTGTTCCTTAAGCTTTTTAGGCATATCGTCTGAAAGCTCTCTTTCCTTTACCATGGCACAGCCTCCCATTCCACAGCACTGTACACCCTTTACATAGTCCATATCTTTGCTTAAGAAAGGCTTTAGATACTCCATCCATTTTTTGTTTTCCCTGTCTGGGCAAGGTAGGAAGATATCAGCATTTACATCTATCTTGTTGCCAAGCCCAAGCTCTGCAAGCTTTTCATAGATAACGGTAATCTTCACATCAAGCCTATCACCAAAGTGATAGTAACAGTTAGGACAGAGCAAAATGAGTTCTTCTATTCCATGTCTTTTAATATAGTCATTTATCCTGTCTATTATCTTATTCTCTTCCTTTACGAGTCCAAGCTCCGCTATAGGCTTGCCACAGCAGTCATAGACAGTATCTATGTCCGCCACATCCTTTAATAGCTTTGAGAGGTAGGCTATAGTCTTTGGAAAGTAAGATGGGAAGTTACATCCCGGAAATAAAAGGCTCTTTGACTTTCCTTTTCTATAATTCTTAAATATATAGTTCTTCTTCTCAAAAAGTAATGCTCCGTAGCCCTTTTGCTTGAGACCGTACTTACCTTCTTTTACTTCATCAGTCCTCATATCAAGGATAATCTGCCTTCCATCTATGTCCTTCGGACAGACTCTTGTACATTCGCCGCAGAGGAAGCAACTGTATTTTAACTCTCTAAGCCTGTCCACATCCCCTATAGTAATACCATACTTAGTGAGGAATGAACAGTGCTTGGTACAGAGGTGGCAGTTTATACATTTACTTGCGTCTGTATGCTTGATTTTACCCATATTATTCTCCAATTTATCTCAAGTTATTATTCATCTATATGTGTTTAGAAATTCCAGACGATTCTCTTAATTCATCTATAGATTCATCTTATTCAGACTTTTTCTCAGAGCTTTCCTTGTTTTCTTCAGCAATTTCCTCCGGCATCTCCTTGTCTACCACAAACTTCCTAAAGAGGTAGGCTGTAAGGAAGACCACCACTGCAAGAGCTATCGCTATCCCTATGTATAATACCCTGTTCTTACTGTCAGCAAAGCCTGCTGTTCCCACCGTATACATAGCAGTACCCGGGAGGATGAAGATAAAAGTAAATATAGAATAGGTGGATAGCTTTATATCAGTGATTCCGTATGCAAAGTTCTGAAGATTGAAAGGAAAGAGTGGCACAAGCCTTGTTATCATAAGTACAAAGACTCCGTTTTTCTTCATATCATCAAAAAGATACTTTTTAAGATACTTATTCTTCATAGCCATAGGCTTAATCTGGTCTCTAAGAAAGAACCTTCCCGCTATAAAGGCTACTATTGCACCAATGCTCGCTGCCAGGGTACAAAGCAAGGTTCCCCAGAATGCGTCAAAGAGTATGCCTGCGGCTATCGCAAAGCTCACTCCCGGAAGAGCAAGGAGTACACTGCCCGCAACGGTGGCGGCCACATAGATAACAGCTGCCAGTAGGAAATTGTCAGCAACCACTGTCTTAAGCTCCATCAGCTTATCCATCTTAAGATAAGAAGACAGCCCTAAGAAATGATTAGCTATCACAACTACAGCTATAATAAGTACAAATATAATTATCTTTTTTGTAGATTTATTTAGTTTCATTTTTTCCTCTCAAATTCACTAAAAGAGCAACAATAATCAATATTCCTACAGTCACATAAGCAAAGCCGTTTATATAATAGTCCCTTGTCTTTCCTCTATCAAATGCAAGGATATAAAATAGAGAAAATGCATTTATTATGCAGGCAAGGTCTGCAGGAATTTTATTTATCAAGCTTCCTCTAAGGTTCTTAAATGTAAGTACTATAAGGCTCATTGTAATTAGCGATACTATGACTATGAGTATTACAAGCAACACTTTACCCTTGCCTACTCCACCCAGTCTATCGTCTATTTTTCCGTTAAAATAAACCATGTACCTTGCCATACCCATCTTTGCCTTTGTAAAATAATGCACTACTCCCGTCCCTGCAAGCAATAACAAAGAAACAAGATATAGTAATCCGAGCAATATTTTCTTCATCTTACAGCTCTCCGATTTAAGTTAGATATTAAACATTCTTAATCCACTGATTTTGCAATACATCTCTTATTATGAAAAATCATCTTTATAGACAAAGGAGCTTTAAGAGTAGGCTAAAGCCCCCTTAGTCAAATATTTACTTCTTAGCCTTATCTGTGCTAAGGTCCTTCACCTTTACTTCCTTGTAATCAGCGCTTCCCGGCGCTCCAAGCTGAACAGGGTTCTCTCCGTCCATCTGCCACTGATACCAGCCACCGTCATATATGCTTACATTCTTTATTCCGTTTTCATACTCAATAAGGAATGGAATAGAAGCTCTCCAGCCTGTACCACAATAGTATGAAACCTCATTATCTGTAGAAGCTCCTGACTCTTTGAGGTATTCATCGACCTTGTCGATGCCAACTACAGTGCCGTCAGTATTGTTATAAGAGCCATCATCCGTATCGTGTCCCCAGATGGCTCCAAGAGGCTCACCTGCTCTGTCGATATAGCCATAGCCTGAGGTCTTACCTTCAAACTCATCTCTTGAACGAATACTTACAAGCTTAAAATTCTTATCATTTTTAAGCTTCTCCTTAACTTCATCTATGCTTAAGATATACTCAGGATGAGCAGGAATTTTTACTCCGAACTCCTTATCTGTAGCCTTTGGCTCATTTACTGTGGTTTCAAGCTCATAGCCCGCTTTCTTCCAGGCATCTATGCCACCGTTTAACACCTTTACATTTTCAACACCTGCCCAAAGTAAAGCAGTAGCCACTCTGTCATCAGCCGCGATTTCAGGTGTATTGCCATAGGTGATAACAGTTGTGTCCTTTGTGATGCCATACTTCTTCATAAGCTCTGTTATTTCATCAGCAGAGCGAATATTCCAGAACTCATCAGACTCCACATAGTCCGTATTCATATGAACCGCACCTGGAATGTGTCCATCTGTATAAGCCTTATCATCTGCCACTTCTCCCCAGCCAGCCTCAAGGATGAGATAATCCTTATTCTCTTCCTGCTGCCCATCCATCACAGACTTAATCCATTCAGGGCTTACAAATACCTTTGTCTTTTCAACTGCATCTACCTTAGCTGTAGAAGCTGATGCAGAGCCTGATGTACTAGAGGCTGTCACTATCTGGCTTACCTGACTTGCAGGTACCGCCTCTGATTTTACCTCAGATGATTTTGCTGCAGAAGACTTTGCAGAATTCTGAGTGTTACCACCACAGGCTGTAAGTAAGCCCATAGCTACAACTAAACTAAGCATTGATAATACTGTCTTTTTCATTTCTTTCTCCTTATCTATTTTTTGCCCAAGATATCTCGTAATCCTGTATATTATAAGAGATATCTACAGACATTCCTTTCATTTTACACGCAGCTATATTATTATTCAAATAGATTTTATCTATAATTGTATGTATTTATCAGAAAATACAATAAGATTTTTTTTGTATTTTCTCTTAAGGTATGTTATAATCCACTAGATATGTAGGCTTTGTAGTCATTATAAAGCCATTGTTTACCTAAAAGAATGGAGGAAAGAAAATGAAAACAAAAAGAACTTTAATCGCTGCACTTCTTTGTGCAACCATGGTACTTACTGTAGGTTGCGGCGGACAGTCTAACTCAAGCAAGACTTCAAGCGCTGCTGCATCAGCTAAGACTTCAACTGCTACAACAAGCACTGCTTCTTCAAGCAAGGCTTCAAGTACAGCAAGTGCTGCAAAAAGCACAGCTACCACCGGCGCTGCCGATGAGGTTGATGGTGTATCTCTTGCTAACCCAATAAAGGTTGACAAGGAAGCTAAGACAGTTACTGTTTTATGTAGTGTAAATGGTCAGTACTTTACACAGCCAACCAGACACGCTTCTGTATTTACCGGAGGCGGCTTCGGTACAAAGTCTATCTTCACAGCTTATGGCAATCAGCTTGATTTCTATGATGCCCTCGTGGAGATTGGCGGCAAAGAGGGTGGCAACATGACCGCTGACAATAAGGAAACTACTCATGTTGAAGGTGATCCAATCAAGTGTGAAGTTACTTGGAATGGTGCTGATAAGTACTATGATTTCAACGAAGTTATCATTGACAGCAACAAGAAGCCTATTGAAATGAAATTCGGTGGCAACCGCAAGGCTTCTGAAGCTAAGAATACAGGCTGCTTATCTTGTCTTGACTCTTGTCCTGTTGGTATCATCTCTAATACAACCTATACCTATGGTGCAGTAGAGACCAGAGGAGAGGTTGGATTTACCGGTAATGCTGAGATTCTTCCTGAAGATGGAACCTATGTAGCTGTTAGATATACACTTGGCAACTAATCATAGGGCAAAGATTTAGAAGATTAATCACTGTTTTAAGGATTGCATAGTTTGATCTATCACAATCCTAATTTACGGGTGTCAAATGCTCTTGGCACCCACTTCATATTATCATAGTCACAGGCAAAGCCAAATTACTTTTTGCACTAAACTGCTGGTCTGTGGCTTGTTTCTAAAGGAGGACATTTTGAAAAAGTTAAGAGCCATATTTTATAACGCTACTATGTGCCTGCCAATAGGTTACATCTTAGGTATTATATTCTCACTTAGCAATAAATACCAGATGATGATTAACCTTGCTTTGGTTATGTACATCCCTGTTGCCTTCGGTATCATGCTTGGTATTGCATTCAACAACATTACAACAAAATATCTTTTCTTCGTATATGAGGCTATTCTCATCGTAATGGCACTTATCTTCGGTAAGATACCGAACATCCTTTATCTTACCAAGGAAGCACTTGATTTACCTGCCAATGTATCGGTTAATTCAATGAAGGTGCCTTTCATCATCTTTGTCGTAGTTGTAAATATCATAAATATCTACATAACCCTTACACTCGGTAAATATCAGAAGATATATACTAAGGAAGAGCTTAAGGAAATCAAAGAAAAAGAAGCTAAACTTAGCGACCTCAGAGAAGAAAAGAGCGAAGAGGAGATTCGTGAAATCAAGAACAAAAGAAGGAAACTCAGATATATCGCTATTGCCGGTCTTGTAGTCTTCTTCATCGTTTACTTTGCTTTTGCTGACTTTAGAAACAATCTTAATACTGCTTTTGCTACCATATCAAAGCTTGATACAACTGTAGTTATAGAGTATCTTAAGTCATTCGGTCCTCTTACCGCTGTAGTTTCATTCATACTTATGATACTTCAGTCAATAGCGGCTCCTATCCCTGCCTTCCTTATTACCCTTTCAAATGCAGCCATCTTCGGCTGGGTATGGGGTGCGGTTCTCTCCTGGTCTTCAGCAATGGTTGGTGCAGCCCTCTGCTTCTTCCTTGCAAGAGCTCTTGGTAGAGATGTGGTAGAGAAACTTACCAGTAAGGGTGCTATGGAAAGCGTGGACGTATTCTTTGAAAGATATGGTAAATATGCAATCTTAATCTGCCGTCTCCTTCCTTTCGTATCATTTGACTTTGTAAGCTACGGCGCAGGTCTTACCAATATGGGCTTCTGGGCTTTCTTTGTTGCTACAGGTATAGGTCAGCTTCCTGCAACCATCGTTTATTCTTATGTAGGTGGTACACTTTCAGGTGGAGCACAGAAGCTTTTCGTAGGCCTCCTTTCACTCTTTGCTCTTTCCATTGTAATCGGTATAATCAAGAAGATTTATAACGATAAGCACAAGGTAGAGAAGGAAAAAGGAATCGAGCTTCCTACTGAGGAATAAAAACTTATGCCATACATATCTCTATTTTAGAAGTGTATAAGAATATCGGAGAAGTTATTTGTAATACAAACGGGCTGTCTGCTGGGGTGTAGACAGCCCGTTTTTTCTTTCTATGTAAAGTTTCTTGTAAAATGAGAGCATCAAAATATATTACACCCTCATCTTTTATTTCTTGTCTAGGCTTATAAATCCCATCTTACTGAATATAATGTAAAATCAGCTCTACAGTAGCCATAAGTCCCTGTATATGTGTTCTCTCCATACCATGAGAAGCTGCAACACCAGGCCCTATAAGGGCACAGCGTACATCATGTCCTGCTCTCCAGGCTGCAATGGCATCTGAAGAATACATAGGATAGATGTCAGTTACATAAGGGAGATTGTGCTTTTTGCTAAGCTCTACAAGCTTGGTAGTCATGTCGTAGTCATAAGGACCTGAGCTGTCCTTAACACAGATAGATACATCAGTCTCCTTACAATTAAGGTCATCACCTATACAGCCCATATCCACTACCAAAAGCTCCTTCATGTCATTTGGAAGGGTGGCTCCACCGTATCCTATTTCCTCATGAACTGAGAAGCAGAGGTAGGTCTTGTGCTTTGGCTTGATATTTAGCTCCTTAAATATCGTAAGGAGGGTAATGAAGATACCTGCACAGGCCTTATCATCTATGAAGCGGGACTTAAGGAAGCCTGAGGAAGTAAAGGTAGTCTTAGGATCGTAGCATACAAAGTCACCCGCTGCTATGCCAAGCTTAACCACGTCTTCTTTGGAGCGTACCACCTCATCAAGGCGGATAACCATGTTTTCAGCTTCTCTTGGGTGTGTATTGGCATCCTTAAATACGTGCTTCGCTGGAGTTTCAGATATGACCGTTCCCTCATACACCTTGCCCTCCCTTGTATAGATACGGCAATACTCTCCGTCAAGGCTAGGTGTAACAGGAGAACCAATCACAGTAAAAGCAAGGTCTCCATTAGACTTGATTGAGCGAACCATAAGCCCCAGTGTATCCAGATGAGCTGACATGCCAAGAGGAGCAGTATCATCCTCTCCCTCAACTTCAACCACTACATTGCCCAGATTGTTCTGAGTGCACTTATAGCCAAGGTCAGTTACCATCTTCTTAACTAGCTCGGCAGCATTATGAGTGAAGCCTGATGGGCTGTCAACACTCATAAGTGCCTTAATGTTGCTTATCAGAAGCTCTTCATATTTCTTTAGTTCCATAGCGTAAACCTCCGTAAATGTGATTATTATGTGAAATATATACAATGTTCCAACAAATAATCTATCACATTTAGCGATAAATAACAAGGGCTATGACATATTTGCCATAACCCTGTATTTTTGCAAGTATTATTAAATCTAAACCGAGCAATCCTGTATCCATTTATAAACATCCGCTTGTGCATTACTATTGCTATTAAATCAAGCAGCGTATTACAGTTTGAACTTCTGTACTGCTTCCTCAAGTCCCTTAGCCATCTCAGGAAGTCTCTCAGCAGAGCTCTCGATAATGGAGGTTGAAGCCGCCTGCTCTTCAACAGATGCAAGACACTCCTCAGTAGCCGCAGCATTTTCTTCAGATACAGCCGCAAGTCCTTCAACTATCTCAGAAAGCTCTCCTCTCGCACTTTCAAGCTCTTTCTCTGAGTCATTTAATTTGCCGATTATTGTCTTGGTTACATCTATCTCGTCAGAGATGAATACAAACTGCTTCTCAGTTTCATCTACACAGGTAACCTGCTCGCCAACAACTGTCTTTACTTCTTCCATGATGTCAACGGCTTCCCTGGTTCTCTCTGAAAGGTTGCGTACTACAACCACGATTTCCTCAGTAAACTTATCTGTCTGTTCAGCAAGCTTCCTTATTTCGTCAGCAACCACTGCAAAGCCCTTTCCTGCTTCTCCTGCTCTAGCAGCCTCAATGGCCGCGTTTAGTGCAAGGAGGTTGGTCTGTCCTGCAATTGACTTAATCATCGTACTTGCTTCATCTATCTTCTTAGCGCCTTCATCGGTTCTTACTATAACTTCACTCACCTTCATGGCTGATTCTTCAACCTTGGCGGTAGTGTTTATAAGGTCTTTAATAGCAGACATACCCTTTTCCTTAGCTTCATATACGCCGTCAGAAGAGTTGTTAAGCTCTACCATAGACTCTTCATTTGCTCTAAGCGCCTCGCCTATGCTCTGCATAGCCTTGGTACCTCTCTGCATATCCTCTGCCTGGTGCATAGCTCCTATAGAGATACCATCAACTGCCTTGGTAAGCTCGTCTGAAGCCTTGGCTGTACTCTTTGCATTGTCTGCAATCTCATCAGATACATTAAGGATATTGCCTGAAACCTCTCTGATGTTAAGTACGATGTCTCTAAGTCTCTCTACTACCTTTTCAGTACCCCTTGATATAGAGCCAATTTCGTCTTTTCTGCCTGAATTCTTGCTGATTCCTGACTTAACCTCCTCACTGAAGTCATAGTCTGCAAGCTTCTCCATGTCTTTTCCAAGTGCTGCGATAGGACTTGTGATAGACTTGATTATCCAAAGGAGAAGACCTAAGATAAGTACGAAGAAGAAAGCACCAATACCTATCATAAACAGGCTTAAATTATGTACTTCTCCCATAACTTCTGACTCAGGAACACTTACAACCAAAGTCCAATCAGTTCCTATTATACCGTACTTAGAATTTACTCTCTTTATACCATCTTCTACTGAGTAAAATGTCTCATCATCACCTTCAAGAATAGTATCAACTAGGTCAGCCTTGCTTCCATCCTCTATTTTACCAAACTCTTCAGAAGGCTCGTAGTCCTTATAGATACGATATATCCTTCACTGTCAATGATGTAGGCAAAGCCTGTATCGTAGAGCTTAATACCGTTTACAAGCTCATTTACAGTCTTCATGGTTATATCTAAACCAAGAACACCTATAGCCTTTCCATCTTTTTTAATCTGGGTTGAAACTGTAATTACAGTATCGCCACTTGCTGCGTCAGTGTAAGGAATGGATACATAAGGGCGGTCAGAGTTCATGGAATCACCATACCAGTCTCTGGTTGTAGGGTCATAGTCAGCAGGTACAGGCAACTGGCTTCCATTAAAGAAGCGCTTATCTGAAAATCCTGCGAAGGCCGCAAGAATATCACTGTTCTTATCAGTTACATATATCAATTCATTATAAAGTTCCTTATCAGATAAGTCAGACATAGTAATACTATCTGAAAGCATATCTACATTTGCAATCTGTTTAGCAATGAAAGTCTCTAAGTTTGAGCCATATTTTTTAGCTGTTTCCAACATTTCACGCTTGCTTAGGTCCTCCACCATCCTGCTTGAATATACATAAGAGCTTCCCGCAATGAGCAGAATAGCCATAAGTATAGGAAAAGCAATAAAAGCCAACATCCTTGTTCTAATCTTCATTTAAACCTCCAAAATTTTATTGTTTTTCTTTTCTGCGTCCGGTCTTATCGCATTTAACCAGATGCAATTTATTATAAATACTCATGAAACATTTTGCTGTTTCCGTATATATGTCAGATTAAGCTATTAACCTGTATCATGAATAATTATCTTCTAAAACTAAGCTTCACCTTTTTTCTGAAAGGCTTACAAAGCCCTTCTTTCCATTTTTTAGCTTAAAGCCTGTGGAGCCTCTATAGCCCCATACTCTAAGCTTTTTTTCATCTGATATCTTAAATATGTAGTCGTCTTTTTTACGGTTGTTCTTCTTTATCTGCAAAGTGAAATATTCATTCTTTGATGAAGGGTAGGTAAGGATAGTGCCTTTCTTCCCTTCTTCTACGATGGGCAGGGCTTCCCTTACAAATGAAGGTAGTTCTCCATTTTCCCCTAAGCTCTTCTTTACTTTACCGTTTTCATCAATACTTATATCGTGAGCAGACCTCCTCTCATCTTCGACCGCTGCAAAGGCAAGCCCTCCAAAGATGAGATTGGTTAAAATGGTAACAGGCAAAGTAATCATTACAACATTTTTCCTAAGGTCTGCCACGATATTTTTCATATAATATCTGCTCCGGTTTTTTGGTTAATCAGGTATGATACTTGCTTAAACTGTTCTTGAACTCTTCAATCATGGTGTCGAATACGCCAATCTGGTGTGAGAGCTCCTTAATCTGCTCTACATAGAGTCCAACGCTGCCATTTACCTCGCTTACGGCTGATGAATTCTCGTCAGCAATTGAGGTAAGTGTCTGTATATTCTCAAAAAGCTCTGTGATAGACTCTGCCTCGCTGTTTAGCTTCTTAGAGTTGTCAATCATAAGTACAGATACTGCCTGAAGGTTGTCATTTGATACCTGAGAGGTTTCCACAGCCTTGTCAAGCGACTCATTTTCTGCCGCAAGTACCTGATACTGGTTGTCTATACCTGATACTACTTCTTTCATGTTAGATACAAAGCCTGTAAGGTTGTTGTTGATTTCCTCAACAGCCTTATCTGTCTCTACTGAAAGCTTTCTTACTTCCTCTGCTACTACTGCAAAGCCTTTTCCTGCTTCTCCTGCTCTTGCTGCCTCTATGGAAGCATTGAGCGCAAGAAGGTTAATCTGATTTGCAATACCTGAAACTATAGATACAATCTGCACCATCTTGTCAGCATCATTCTGAAGTTCAGCGCCGCTTTCTCTGATTGTTCCAAGTCCGTCAAGCACTCCGTTTATCTCTGAAGCAGTCTTCTTAACTCCTGCGAAGCTTTCCTTGATGCCCTTCATAGCATCTTCTATTTTTACTCTATTATCCTGACTTTCCTCAGATATCTCTGTGATATTATGTACACTTCCGTTTAAGACATTTACAAGGCGCTCAGTTTCACTTGCCTGTCTGCTTGTATCCTCTGTAATCTTGCCCATAATGCCCTTGATATTATCAGATGTGCTTCTCATGTTGCCTGAAATCTCTCCAAGTGAATGGTTGAAGCCGTACATCTCATCAACAACTGCATTGAAGTCGATAAAGTCTTTCTGTACTACTTCCTTTACCTTTGAGATATCAGCTGCAAGCTCCTCATATTCATCCCCACTATCAAGTATCATGTGAGTGATAAATCTTCTCTTCTTTAAGTCATTTAATTCTTCACGAAGCTCTGTCACAGGTCTTGCAAAAAGTGAACCTAAGGCTGCAGGCACAATTCCTGAAACCAAGGTAACAACAGCAGGCTCCCAGCCAAAGCCAAAGGAAGCAAAGCTTGCCACTCCCACACCAAGCATGGTAAATAAAGATGTCTTAAATACTGAGTTTTTAATAAAGCCCAAAGACAGTATTTTGTTAAGCTTGTAGCTCTTTGTATAAGAAATAGGCTTATCAAAGGTAAGCTCAATCTTAATCTCAGGTCCGTTCTGGCTGATTATCTTTACATCTACCTTTTCATTAAAATGTGCAAATACACCCTTTAAGAGTCCTTTAAGATAATCTCCAAGCTGTCTCTTAGAGCGGTACACAAGCTGTGCCCTGTGGGAATCAATAGGTGTCATATCAAGTGCAGGAGGGGTTGCTCCCTTAAATCTCTTCATTACTATAACATGCACATCATTCATTGACTTTAAGAAATGATATGCATTCTCGTGTCTGAAAAATCCCGGATAAAATTTCGCAAAGGTCCTGATATTCTCCCTTCCCATTATCTCCCAGATCTGTTCATGGCTGTTTCCTGTCTTCTGTCCTAAGTACTCAACCATTCCAAGCGCCATACTATCATCTACGTCTTCAAGTGGTGAAAAAATGTGATCAGGTTTCAAACCATATTTTTCAAAGGCTTCATTTACTACCTTGTCTCCGAAAAGACTTCTTCCAGAGGTCATCCAAGAGGCTACAACAGTACCTTTCATAAGCTTTTCTCCTTAATATTAGTTAATTTTAAATATTATGTGAAATGAAAAAAACATGGTTTTTTAACACTCCATGTTTTTATCGGCTATTTGAAGTAAAAACTTAGTTTAAACTTTTCACAAAAAAATATGTTTAATTATCTCTTTCTATTATAGAAATACATCCACAAGCCCATTGCAAAGATGATGGCATAGCCTGTAAAGCTCATAGCATCAGGAAGCTGCCCTAAGAAGATGAAGCCAAGAAGGGCTGAGACTATTATCTGGTTGTAGTCATAGATTGATATCTCTTTTGCAGGAGCGTAGTAATAAGCCTTTGTGATTGCAAGCTGTCCTACGGCTGCCGCCACACCACTTAGCATAAGCATAGCAGTCTGATGAAGGCTCATAGGGGCATAATTCATTGCTACAAAAGGCAGGCAGAATAGACAGGAGAAGGCCGAAAAGAAGAATACAATAAGGTTTCCGTTTACCTCTCTCTTTCCTAAGATACGAACCATCGTATAGGCGGCTCCCGCTCCTACCCCTCCAAGTGCACCTATGAGGGCAGGAAACATGGATACATTGCCTGTTGGCTTTATTATAAAAAGTGCTCCTACAAAGGCGCCAAATACGGCTAATCCCTGGAATATGCTTATATTTTCTTTAAGCAGTATAAATGAGAAAATAATAACAAAGAAGGGCGCGAGCTTATTTAACATATTGGCGTCTGAGAGCTTTAGGTGGTCCAGGGCATAAAAATTACAGACTATGCCAAGTGTGCCAAAGCCTGCCCTTAATATCAAAAACTTCAAATCGCCCTTGTCTATATGTAATTTCCCTTTAATTCCCCTAAGCCCTGCCCCTGCGATAAACACAGGGACAATGTTTCTAAAAAAGGCTTTTTGCATGGTGGGGATACTTCCTGCAAGATTGACAAAGAGCCCCATAAGGGCAAAGCCAAATCCCGCCAGAAGGATAAATAGTATTCCTTTTTGTTTGGATGAAATATTCATCAGTTTGCTCCTTTTAAGCTGCTTCTATGCTTTCGCCTGCAAACCTCTTCATAATAGGAGAAAAGTCCGGCAGGCACTTAATCGCAGTCAGTGAAGTAATGATTCCCAAAAGCACTCCTCCGATTACATCGCTAGGATAGTGGATGCCTACATAAAGCCTTGAAAATCCCATCAGAGAGGCAAGTGCAATCGCAAGGATTCCGTATTTTTTGGGCATCTTAAGAAAGATAACCACAGCTACTGCAAAGGCACTTCCCGTATGCCCCGAAGGGAAGGAAAAATCAGGTGCCCTTCCGACTAGGAGGGTAAGCCCCTGTATCACCTCATACGGCCTGATTCTTGCTGTCAGGTTCTTAAGCACTAGGTTTGCAATAATAAACTCAAGGAGTAGCGAAACAAGCATCAGTATGCCTACCTTCCTAAGTTTCTTAAAGTAGAGAAAAAAATAAGCACTAAAAAGTATGCAGGGTATACCTGCATTGTTGGAGAGTGTAAATGGTATGAGAATCGCATCAAGTATGGGATTTCTCACATTGTCCTGCAAAAAACAACAATATACTGCCTTCAAAAATTCAATAAACTTTCTATCATTCATTACCTGTAACTTAACTACAGAGAGTTTACCCTCTCTATAAATCTAAGTATTCCCTTTCTTCCTTTTTCGTCGTCCTTATAAACACCGGCATCCGTGAGAACTTCAGAGAATACAAGTCCTATTTCCTGTCTTATTATCTCTTTAGCATTATCCTTATTAAAGTCCTTATGTTTAGCCATAAATTCATCCACCCAGTCAGCATGCTTACCAAGCACCTCATCCTCCCTTATGTCCTTGCCTTCAAGGAGTGCAGTCCTTAGGCTGTCCATCTCAGACTTAAGCCTGCCGGGAAGCACTGCCAGTCCCATAACTTCAATGAGACCGATATTTTCCTTCTTGATATGGTGGAGCTTATCGTGAGGATGGAAGATACCAAGAGGATATTCCACTGTGGTTCTATTGTTTCTAAGCACCAGGTCTATCTCAAAGTCTTCTCCTCTTCGCCTTGCTATAGGAGTGATAGTGTTGTGTGGCTCTCCGTCACTCTCAGCAAGGACATCTACAGCCTCATCCGAGTAAACTCTCCATACGCCAAGTATCTTATCTGCAAGTTCAGCTATTTTCTTATAATCTTTTCCTGTGAGCCTGATAACAGACATAGGCCAGTCTACAACTCCTGCCTTAATATCCTCATAGCCCTTAAACCGTACCTCTTCTCTAAGTCCTGCCCTTGCCATAGGGAATTCATAGTTTCCTCCCTGGAAATGGTCATGGGTAAGGATGGAGCCTCCCACTATAGGCAAATCCGCATTGGAGCCTGCCATATAATGAGGAAACTGCTCAGTAAATTCAAGGAGCTTTAAAAAGACCGCCCTGTCTATCTTCATAGGAACATGACCTTCATTTAAGATAATGCAGTGCTCATTGTAGTACACATAAGGGGAGTACTGTAAGAAATAATTCTCCCCCGACAGCGTAAGTGGTATAAGCCTGTGATTCTCCCTTGCAGGCTTATTCATATCTCCCGCAAAGCCCTCATTTTCCCTACAAAGAAGGCACTTAGGATAACCTGTCTGTACCAGCTTCTTGGCTGCAGCTATCGCCTTAGGGTCTTTCTCAGGCTTTGAGAGGTTGATGGTTATATCAAGCTTTCCATAAGGAGAATCAGCCTGCCACTTCACATCCTTAACTATCCTGTCTTCTCTGATATAATTGGTAGCCTTGCTAAAGTCATAGTACCAGTCTGTAGCCTCCTTAGGGCTTTTCTTAAGCAGTTCATTGAATTTTCTAACTATCTCGGATGGCCTGCCAAGGATACAGTCCATAACCTTTGTGTCAAATAAATCCTGCTCGGTAATGGAGTCGCTTACTAAGCCCTTATCCTTTGCATAGCTTATGATGTCTGTAAGAATATCACAAAGCTCTTCCTTACACTCTCCTATCTCCCCATTTCCTTCGTAGGAAGGCAGGCAAAGGGTGTAGAGAAGCTTATTTCTAGTGTAATCAATGTCTTCCTTCTCAAGTAATCCTTTTTTAAGTCCATATCCAATCAATCTGTCAATTGCTTTATAAATCATAATGTTCCCCTTAGTCTCAAAAATGTTGGTGTTTAACACCTTCTATTATCTACAAATCTCAGCCAAGGTCAAGTAGGTAGTTGTTAACTCTATGTAAATATAATGTTTAAGTTTATTCACAACTAAGCGAAAGAGAACAGCGGCTAAGCTGTTCTCCATAAGCGTATATTAATTTGTACAATCTTTGTTTCTAAAATTTCCAATATTTCTCTTAAATCTGTCAAGGATAATGCTTATTATCAAGCTTAATATAATCATCATAAGATATGTAATAAAGTAAAAGACATTGATTTCCTTCTCACTATCATCGAAGCAATTAAACAAAAATGCTTTATATGCAAAATATAAATCTATAATCAAAGTGCTTATTACAATGCTTAACATATTTTTTGCTTTTGACATTTTTAAGAATTTAACTTCATCTAACGTTAAATTGATACAATATAACATCATCAAGGCAATAACAGCTACCAGCAAATTACTAGCTAAGCCCGTGGCTTGAAAAATACCAAATACTATAAGAGCACTTATTTGTATTAAAAAAATGCAGGCTGGTATATCAATGATGGTTTTTATAACGAGTTTCATCAAGTCTCCTTCCCTGAATAATATATTCAATAATCTTTAGAAACATCAGCCATTCTTAAAATAGCATTGCACAATGGTATATTTAGTACCAGCATAATAGTGCACAGAAATGCTAAACCATCATCATTCAAAATGCTGAATCCTCTTATAAATTCTCTGCCTATAAAGAACAGTTCCAAAATTAAAATACCTAATTTAATACTCCTTATATTATTATCCATTGATAACTTAAAAATATGAGATTTTATTTAATAATTTATTGGATAAATGAACTATTATAAGTGCAATAACAGGTATAAGAAAAACTATTACTTCATCATACAGATAATAATTTAACTCCACCACACTAAGGCACGATGCAATTGCAAAATAAGAAATAAAAATATTAAAACCTATTCTTAATACCAATTTCATGCTTACTCCTCCAACTTACTTAAATCAACTGTATTGGTAATTACAAAATCTCTTTCCTTTTGTGATGTAGTTTTTCAACTTAAATGCAACTTGGTGTTGCACCTACTTTGACAGATACCCTTGTTGCACTTACTTTGAAAATGGTGTTGCACTTACTTTGGAAATCTAGCATATTTTTAGAATCACTATTTTTTTCCTGCTTCATATCCTGCTTTGTATCCAGAGCTCCAATGCATGACATATCCTTTATACTCCAACTCGCCAAAGGAATATTTACCGCCTTTATCTGGTGTGTTTTCTTTCATTGGTTTGTTATTTTGTGCATCGGAAAATCCTGCATTATACCCTTCAATATAGCCATCTTCTCCGCCCTTACAATAACTCAGAGTCCATTTTGCTAAAGTACAGTTAATGGTAAAAACCAAAGCTAATACACCTATGAAGACAAAACGCATAACTTTAGTCCCAGTTGTTACTGGTTGCCTTTTATTAAGTTCTTTTTTTACATCGATAAGGTAGCCAGCCAAACAACATATGAACAAAACGGAAGTATAAAATATCCAACCATTATTAAAACTTATTGGAGACTTTTGTTCTGACAACTTTCCAGACACATTTCCTATTATAATTCCCAGTACTGTACCAGATATTAAAAATATATTTGTAATATCCCTCTGCAATAATAATGCCCATATCGAAAATATGCAGGGTGACGGGCAAAAATGCGATAGAAATTCATCCAATCCCAAATAAAATTATAAACACCCGTCAAATTAACACTAAAATAATATAATATATGTATGATACTATAGCAGGCAATTGTTATTATACTATTTTTTTAACTATCTTTTTTCATATCATTTTTCAGTCACCTTCTTCCTGATATTGTTCATATTATTATCTTTTTATTTTATGATGTGCGTGTCAAAAGATAATAAATTCTCTTGCAAGCAAGCTTGAATAGAATTTTTATACTTTTGACACTTGTATCATTACATTAAATTCTCAAATAAATAATATTCATTGCTGCCCTTATCAAAGATGATAATCAATTCATTATCATACTTAGTTAACTTTCTTACATACTTAGAATTTAGGAGTGCTTTATTAATATTTTTACCATGATAATTATCAATTATGCTTTCAACAAGGGCTCTTTCGTCTTCTGACATAGTATATTTGAATTGACTAATGTCAAAAACGGAGTTTTTAACGTCATCTCCAATCCTTAATATAGCCAAGCGTTCACCTTCACCAAACCAGCCGGTATCACTTTGTTGTTCAACGAGTTCTGCGCTTGTAGGGAAACTTATATCCCACCTTGTTGAAAATCCGCTAAGCACATCAAAAAATGGGCTGAATTTAATATATGTTCTACCTACCAGAAAAATCAGCATTACGACAATTATGGCTATTATCGACATTTTAACTTCATTTTTGTATTCTTCAAAAAAATTGTTATCACCATTCTTATATCTTATAGAGTTTATCTTCTTCATAATTATTAAACCTCCAAAAGTCGTGTTTATAACAGCATGTTACTCGCAGGTTTTAATCCACAGCTCATACTCATTTATTAAACATAAGATATGCGGAATAAATACTCATATAAATAAAAATACAAAGTATGTCTATCCCTTTAATAAAACAGCAAAAATTATATTTTGAATATTTTTTTATCTTACGATATAATATACAGAATTATTATTCATTTAATTCCTTTAATATAATTGTATGGATTAATATACTAAATGTCAAGAATATTTAAGGACAAATTTAAGCATTATTCATAGGTGGTAGTTTTTTCAAATTAAATGCAACATGGTGTAGCACCTACTTTGACAGATACCCCTGTTGCGTTTACATTGAAAAATATTATTGCCTTTACATTGAAAATGGTGTTGTACTTACCTTGGAATTCTAGCACCAAAAAAAGAGGTCGAAATATAAATCTCAACCTCTTTTCCAAACACTATCAATATACAGTAGTTTCAACTATATCAATAAATCAAATCCATTTAGTATAAACCTATTACCTTGTTGCGTTAATTCTTTCTCTACGGACTCTCTTGTCACGTTCTTTAATACATTGGCGTCTACCGGCTTACCGTTTTTCCAATTGGGGTCATGCTTTTCCATAGCTTTTGCCATTGCCACCCAGTACGCAGCCTCATATCGTCCAAGTGTCCAAGACCCCTTTAGCCTATCCTTAATGGGTATGCTCTTCTGAAAAGCTGTAAATACCTCAGTACGCTTGGTATTGCCTGTAGCCACACCTTTATCTCTGATAAATTCTCTTTTTGTGGAATCAAACATTTTTTGGCGATGCTCTTCAGATATAGGAATAATCTGATGAATTTCAGATAAATCCTTGCCTGTAGCATCCATACCTGCAACACCATAACAGTTTAGTCTATTACCCTCCGAATCATAGTTTTTCATATGATTTTTAATAAGCAATTCTCTGCCACCAAACATTTCATAAGCGATACGCTCTTTCGGAGACATTGTCATCTCTTCCTCTAGTATATCTGCTATAATCCCATCTCTTTCAAGCGCCTTATATCTAGGGTCTTCAGTATTTATTTTGCCTGGAGTAGAGTATCGAAATGCACTCATTCCTCCTGTTATAGAACCAATTCCAATCGCCATAATTGCTACCTCCTTGTCGCATTTAACAATTCCATTTGTAAATTTCAATAGTTCTAAGTTGATTAATATCCAAAGTTATACTCAACCTTTAAGGTTGCTACAACCGTAGTTGCCCTTCCCTTTGAAGTCATTAATACAGTCCACTTTCCTTTTGGGTCTTGGTTTTTTTAGACAGTGTTTGGATTCTTGTGTCATAAAAGTCAAGTCTTTCCTCACCATATCATGGTCTTGCTTTTTTGTCAAGCTATAGCTAAATGTTACTTGTGTAGTTTTTCAACTTAAATGCAACATGGTGTTGCACTTACTTTGACAGATATCCCTATTGCTTTTACTTTGGAAAATATCGTTGCACTTACTTTGAAAATAGTGTTGCACTTACCTGGTAAATCTAGCTACTCCCATATCAACACTAACATTTTTTCAATATCTACAATATTTGCTACTTACTGCTACTTAATTACTATCCATTTACCCGATTTCGTAGAACCTTCTCTTTTTATTCTGCCATTTGCTCTTAAATTCTTTATATGGTAACGAACACCATCAAAAGAAATATTCAGTCTTTCTGCTATTTGTTTTGCAGTAATATTAGGTTCAGCTTTCATCAAATCCACCATCTTATCGGGATCAGATTTTATAATGTTTGTTTCTTGGGTAGTTTCTTGGGTAGTTTCTTGGGTAGTTCCCCCAATAATACTACCCTTAAAACTCTTTAAAAACTCCGTGTTTATTTCCATTGCAGTTTTTCAACTTAAATGCAACATGGTGTTGTACCTACTTTGACAGATACCCCTGTTGCATTTACATTGAAAAATATCGTTGCCCTTACTTTGAAAGTAATCTTGCACTTGCCTTGAAATCTAGCTAAATATAACTTTGGTATTGAATGTAAAATATTCGGGTGCTGCTAAAATAATAAAATAATATATTGACCTTGTCATAATAAGTGCTACAATTAACTTTAGAACAGCAAGTAAATCAGAATTGGAGGTAAAACTTATGAGTAACAGGAAAACGTTTCAAAGATTGGTAGGTTTTGGGGTTGTATTTGCAATGTCACTTGGGTTGTTTTCTGGAAATGTAGGGCATTTTAACCGATATACCACAAAGGCTGCGGTGAAAAATTCTGAGATTAAACTCTCAAAGGAAGCGGACAAGGCTTATAAGGAGGTTGAGAGCCTGATAAGCAAAAGCGATATAAAGAATAATTTTGAAAAACTTACTAAGACACAGAGAGTTAGGGGAACCAAAGAAAACAAGGAAGCAGGAAAGTATATATTTGATACTGTTAAGGACTATGGCTATGATGTAAAATTTCAGAATTTTAACGGCTATGATGAGAAACTAGTTGACCTAAATGGCAATATTAATAAGAATCAAAAGAAAGAAAAGGTGCTATTTAAGGGCAGAAATATTATTGTTAAAAGGAAAGATGCTAATCCGAAACTCAAAACTGTTATATTTTCAGCAAGATATGATTCATATAAGGGCAGCATAGGCGCACTTGACAATGCCGGTGGAGTGGCAGCTCTTATGGAGATGGCAAGGATTCTTTCTGATAAAGAGCTTCCATACAACCCTGAATTTGTTTTCTTTGATTCAGAACACCTAAGGAGAGGCTCAAGGCACTTTGTAGCAAGCCTGTCAAAGGAGGAAAAGGATAATATATACGGTGTAGTTAATATCAATTCCATAGGCAATAAGAAGCAGAGAAAGCAGATGTTCTTTGCATCTAAAAAAGATAAGAGCGAGCTTAAAAAGCAGTGTGAGAAGTATTTTCCTGGTATTGTAAATTATGAAAGTGCTGGGACAGATGCAACAACATTTACATTGGAGAAAATTCCTACACTGTGCTACTTTACCTACGACATCTTCGCATCTCCAAAAGATGTAAAGATAACGATGAAAGACTATGTTAAGGAAAAGGATGCTTCCTTAGTAGATATGGATACTCTTGTTTATGATACGGCATTTATAACAACGTATGCGTATTTGCTTAATACAAGCCAGTCAGAATCCAACAAGGTATCAACAGTAGATAAGTCTGCTACTAGAAAGAATCCTGATATTATTAATGATTTTACCTGCTCTGAATTAACAGATGATATGGCCGCTAAAATAGGAAATGAAGTTAAAGAAATAATGACGGATGGACAAGAGGGAGTTTATAAATTAGATAATTTTACTATTGCTTTTAGCAATCAAACTAAGAAAGATAAAGACATATTTATTGATATTACAGTGATGGCAGACTGGAAAACAATCAGAAAGCCTGAAGATAGCCCTGTAATTATCGGAATGAATGAGGTGGCTAAGGAGCTTAAGACAAAAGAGGAGATAGATAAAGCCAAGGAAATTATAAGCGGCTATATAGCAGAAATGAATCCGTACAATAAAATGGAGCGTTTACCTGATTATTTTAAACTTCGCTTTATTAAAGGCAATACTAACAAATATGAGCTGCTATTCCCTGAAAGAATAGGGGGGAAAACCACTCTCTATCCTTTGAAAGAATACTACAATAAGAACTTTAAGGAAAACAGGGAAGAAAGAATGAAACTAGGTCGAGAAACTTTACTTAGAGACCTCAAAGCTTGGTAAGAAAATTAAACTTATAATTGTATATACAAGGCTTCCTACGATACATATCGACTAGGAAGCCTTGTATTTTGTACATTGCCTGTTATCTAATTATGATATCACATGTTCATCAGTGGAGTGCAAAACCAACCAGTATTCCTAAATAGTTACCAAGCACATAGCCTAAGGTACCAACAAGGAGTCCCGGAACTATGAGAGCTCCCCAGCCCTTTGATACAGCCATGGCTGCCGCTGTGGTAGGTCCGCCGATGTTGGCATTGGAGGCTATTATTATCTCTTCAATGGAGAAATTGAATATCTTACCAAAGATGAGTGATACAATCATATTTACTGCAACTATAATGAGCGCAAATACTAGGAGAAGTGGAGACTCCTTTATTATCATAGGTATGGAGGCAGGTGCTCCGATAACCGCAAAGAAGATGTAGATGAGGAAGGTTCCTATCTCCTGCGCACCCTTTACAGATGACATCTGCTTAGGGAAGGCAGATGCAAGAAGCATAGTAAATGTAGTCATAAGCAGATATTTATTACCAAAGAAACCGCCTATGAATTTACTTACAAAATCCTCTCCGCTAAATGCACCACTTATAACTCCCGCAAGCTTTGTGGATACTGTAACTATTGTAAATGCTATAGCAACTGCAAAAGCAATATCCTTAAGGGAAATCTCTTTTGCTCCCCAATACTTGGCTGCCATAGTCTTGTTGTTATCTTTATCTGCATCTGTCTGTGCCTTAAGAGCCTCTTCATAAGGCTGTCTGTAGAGCTTCTTTATGATAGCCATTGAAGGCAGTGATATAAGTACGAATACATAAAGCACCATAAGAAGGTTATCTGCTACAAGGGCTGCAGATACGGTCTTGCCTGGAACTGCATACTGCTGTGACATAGCTATAAAGTTAACTGAGCCGCCTGTGTAGGTACCAACAAACATAGGTACAATGTCATTAAGAGCAGGTATGGCACCCTTAAGTGCAAAATAAGCCACGAATCCACCCACAAGAGTTCCCACACTGCTTAGCAGATAGATGATGAACATTTTCCCGGATTCTTTCCATATCTTTTTAATGTTGGCATTAAAAAGCAAGAGAGGAACCGCAAGAGGAACAACATAGCCCCATACAGCATCGTAAACCGGTGCATCTGTAGGTATAATGCTAAGGTTCGCAAGAACCAAGGTAAATGCTGTAGCAAGAATACAGCCTGTTACCTTACTTGCCCAGGCGTACTTTTGTTCCAGATAGATTGCGAGTGCCGCACATACGGCTAATACCGTCCATAGCACCCAAGTATCATCAGCAGCAATAAAAGTTGTTGCTTCCATAAAACACCCTCCTTCTATAAATATATAGTTTTTATACAAAAAAATTATATATCTTAAAGGGTGATATGTCAATATTTTACGAATTATTCTTCTTTCTATGTGTATTTATTGCAGTTTTGCTTATTAGATAATCGCGATTACTTGTTTTATTTAGTATAATTTACATTTTAGCGCTTTAAGGCGTTAAACCGCTTTTTGTGTGTTTTATCACCCCTCTATCATCCTATAAAGCGCCTGACTAAGCCCAAACTCCTCCATCATCCTCTTTACCTCATCCATAGCCCTAAGCTTTACATTTTCAGCCTTGTTAGGATTATTTACTGCCCTTATGAGTATGTTTTTAGGTGTGTGGCTTAGGTCTACAAATTCAAGGAGGTTTACATTGTAGCCCATATATTCAAGCAGATTCCCACGTATTGCGTCTGTTACAAGGGCTGAGAACCTCTCTTTTATGATTCCATACCTTGTCATAAGAGAGAAGGTTTCACTTTTAATTTGGGAATTTAACTCATGCTGACAGCAAGGCACTGAAAAAATATAGTTTGCACCCCAATTAATCGCGTTGTACAAGGCAAAGTCAGTAGCCATATCGCAGGCATGCAAGGTAATAACCATGTCTACCTTAAAAGGCGCACTGTAGCCATTGATATCACCAAGCTCAAAGGATAGGTCGTTATAGCCGTACTTTAGCTGCATTATTGCACTTTTTAATCACATCTTCCTTTAGGTCAAGACCTATCATATTTACCTTTATCTTCTTAATTTCCGTGAGGTAATAATATACTATGAAGGTGAGATAGGACTTGCCACAGCCAAAGTCTATGATATTTAAATGTGTGATAATCTTCTTTTTAAGCTCATCATCAATTATCTCTATAAAGCGGTTTATCTGCTTGAACTTATCATACATTGAGTTTACTATCTTGCCCTCCTTGGTAAATATCCCCATGTCAACAAGAGGCTCTATTACCCTGCCCTCTTCAAGTATGTAGTTCTTCTTCCTGTTATTGTCCCTTACCTCATCTGCAAGGGCTGAGTTATCCGCCTTTTTAAGGCTAAACAACAGCTTCCCTTTTTTAGTGAGCTTAACTGAGGCTTCTCCGCCAAGCATCCAGGCATTTAGCTGGAGAAAGTTCACACCGAGTTCCTCTATGCAAAAGGAGATTAGCTCCTCCTCGTCCACATTTTTATGAAATACCTGTTTATCGGAATACTGCGCTATCTGAAAGTGCTTTTCCTTTTTCTCTATCTGTACCTTTTTTATCTTCTGCTCTTTATCTGCCACATTGCTTAATACTATCTTAACAGGAGAAAGCTCAGCTATCTTCCTTAAGGCTTCTTCCACAGTCATATCCCGGTTCTTCATAAATCTCCTTCCTATAATGTCAAGCCCTAAATCATTTAATTTTAGGCTTTTCTTTAAATATTTACCTCATAAAACAGAGCAAAAAATGTATGACAGTCATTGTATTTTATACTGAACAGCTAAAAGAGGGTGTGGTTTATAAAGCATCCTATTGTTTTGCTTTATAAAGGCTATAAATCCTCTGCTAACTATGATGGTGAACCTTCCGTGTCTAAAGGGATCGTGTCCCAACTTCCTTCGTCCCACCTGTCCATACACCGAGTGCCTGCTAAGCTTTCGAACAGGGTCATGCCCTACGGAGAGAACTACTGCAAGCTACAGCTCTTGTTTGTTTTTTTGATTTTACTGACCTGCCTGCTCCACAGGGTACGGATATTCCGTGGACGCTTACCCTGCCTCGCTTTGCTGGTCATTGTAATGATGCAGCGCCTGTAGCGCTCCATCGTTATCGGGTTTCTTTCCAGAACCCTGCCTGTTCTCGGAAGAATCCGAAAACCGGCAAGGTTCTGGAATAAATTTTGCTGCCGACTGTCTTACGCTACAATAGCTTCCTTCTTTTCCGGACGTCTGATGTCCATCAACATCTTCTTCGGATCATAGAACGTACCAGTATTCAGAATCGTATAGATGATTCTCAGAAGCTTGCAGGCTATCGCAATCAATGACTGCATCTTTTTCAATGGATTATCTGCTCGTGTCGTATAATACATATGGAGTTCTTTGAATTCCTCTGCATGGGCCACTGCTGACTTTGCTGCCTGGAATAACCAATATCTGAGTCGTTTGCGTCCTCTATGACTGATTTTGGTTTCTCCCTTATGCTTTCCTGAACTGCATGCCACAAGGCCTAATCCGCTTAATTTCTGTATTTCCTTAACATCATCAAATCTTGAAATATCTCCCATCTCTGCAAGAATACCGGAAAGTGTATTTTCTCCAATCCCAGATATCTCCAGAACGTTACCTGTATGCGGTATCTCCTGACATTTCTGGTTGATCTGGTTCTCTATAACAGCAAGTTCAACATCCAGTTCCATGATTTTTCTGCACGAACCACTTTACAGCTGCCTTGCTTGCAATAGATCCATCCTTAATCCCAACACTTGCTTTTTGCGTACTGTAAGATTTCTCTGGCTCTGCTGTACCCGCGTCCTCTAAGTTTAGCAACATGCTCAAATCTGTCTTATCCCTTCTTCTCCAAGTGCGGTCAGTTCATCCGGAAATGGTGCCTCTTTCAGCAGTTCAAGGCTAAATGCTCCATCGACTTTTCCCAATGCTTCCTTATACTCCGGGAAATATATCTTCATCTCCCTGTGCATCCGGTTGATTGTTCGAATTCTGTCTTCATTCAGTTGGTCTCTGAACATGGATAACCTACGAAGTTCAGCATAGATTTTTTCTGGAAGATATGGCATACCAAAGTTGCCATCCTTGACAAGATTTGCTATCAGTTTTGGATCCTTCCTGTCATCCTTCAGCTGGCTGTTATCTTCAACCTCCTTTGTCTGCTTAACAGCATAAGGGTTTACCTGAACAACACTGATTCCATTTGCAATCATCCAGGTAGCAAGGCAGAACCAGTAGTGACCGGTCGGCTCTAAGCCAAGTACTATCTGACTCTTATCATGTTCAGCAGCTATCTTTACTGCCCATTCTTTTGCACTCTGGAATCCCTCATAATCATTGTTGAAAGAATATGCGGACTTACTGAGTTCCCGTCCTCTGGTATCAATTGCTCTCACATAGTGCGTTTCGCTGCCTACATCACATCCCAAGATAAGCATGTCATCGCTGATAAAAGAGAGTTTTTTATTTTTATCGAACTTACCATTGGTTTCCAACTCACGCCAGGTTGAAGCTGTGAGATTTTCCTTAATCACCTCCGCTTTTTTCAAAAGCTCCTGCTGTTCAAAAATATTTGCTGTTACTACTTGATTTTTTTTCTTTGTGCCTTTAATATTCATTTTAGATACCTCTTGTATTTTTAGATTTTACCAACTGGCAGGTCAGTAATAATCTAAATTTACTTGAGGTATTTTTTTATGTCAATCTCTTGACCTATTTATAGTATACAGGAAGCTTTCGATATCTTCTTTCCTAAGTGCAGCCTGCACCCTCATATTCTATCAGAAACAATTTCTTCTTCCGTCTATATCTGTGATTATGTTGTAACGGTCAGGCCTTGCCTCGTTTATCTCCTCAGGTGCAAAATACTTGAACATATTCCTAAGCTTTCGTGAGCCCAACCTTTCTGCAAGCTGATTTCCTCCTTGTATAGAGGGATGAACTGTAGGCTATCATCATGCTTACCTGATATAAGAGGCTTTACAAGGATACCCCCGCATAGCTCCTTGCCCTTATTTTCTTCTCCTATCTTTCTGCTAACAAATACATTCCCCTCGTAGATATCAAGTTCTCCTTTACCTGCGAGGTCTAACATTTCACTAAACAGTCTCAGAGGATTATATTTTAAGGCCTCGAAAGCCACAGTCTTCTCTGGCACATATTCCGCTGCCTTGTGCTCATCCGGCTTATTTTCCTCTGCCTCATTCTCTTTCAGCTCACCATACTCCTCATAGGCTTCCTTGGGGAGATTCATAATTATTTTAAGCCCGTCCACTTCTCCTACTGCTGTAGAATAAATCCCGTTATCTTCTATCTTTATCATATATTACCATCTTTCTTTCTAATCTATCTTTAACTACTGTCAATTTTCATGGCGACAAAATCGAAAAATCATGTTATAATAAGCAGATTACGATATAGGTGTCAAATTTTTTTGACTCCTATATCTTATTATAACTATGATAAAAGGACGAAACAGATATGAAAATTTTAAGAAAACTAATTGTACTCCTGCTTATGATATCAGGACTTGTACTTATCTTCCTTCCTATGTACAGTAAAATAAGGATTAAGGAAGATGCCAAAAACATAGTCAAGGTAGTGGAAGAGGCCACTCCTGAGGTGCTTAAACAAAATGAAGAGAAAGAACAGCCTAAGGAAATATTTGACTTTTCACAGGTAGAAGAAATATCTCCTACGGGCACCCTGCTTGACAATCAGCCTATAGACAAGTCTCTCCTCATAGGGCAGATAGTAATCCCTTCCCTTGAGATGAACCTCGGTATATTTAAGGGGACTACCAACTACAACCTACTTAGGGGAGTTGGTACTATGAAGCCTGATGACAAGATGGGTAAAGGAAACTACACCCTTGCAGGACATAATAACGGCGACAAGAGCCTCCTTTTTGGCTCGCTTCTTGACATTAAAAAAGGAGCCATCATCAGAATTACTGATAAAACCGACATCTACGAGTACAAGGTAATTGAAACCAAGATAGTTCCGAGTACTTCTCTGGAGCTGATTGACAATTCACAGGCTGACGCTGTGGGTAAACCAATTATCTCTCTTATGACCTGTGATAAAGGCACCTGGACCAGCAACCGTTTCTTTGTAATTGGAAAATATGTGAAGAAATACAAATACGACAGGGAGAAGATGGAATTAAAGGAGTAATTGTAATAATTCTCTATCATATTAAAAGGCTATCTCTAAGCGAATTACTTCGCCAAGAGACAGCCTTTTTTTTTAACGTATTGTAACCATATTTTTACCTGATTTCTTGCTTATATACATATTTTCATCTGCCCTCTTAATAAGTGACCTTATACGGTCATCCTCGTTAAGCACAGCTCCGCCTATGGACACTGTAATGCTATATCTGTTGCCATTTTCCTCTCTGAGCACAGAATTTTCCACAAGTACCCTTATCTTTTCACCTATGATTTCAAGCTCCATTTTATTGGCCATAGGGAAAATTCCTATAAACTCTTCTCCTCCCCACCTTCCTACAAAATCAGTCTTTCTGATAGCAGACACGAAGGTATTAGCTACAGCCTTCAACACTTTATCTCCTATATCATGCCCATAGGCATTGTTGAAATTTCTAAAATTATCTATGTCCATAAATAGCACACCGAAGCTAAGGTTAAGATTTTCAAACTCCAAAAATCTTGACTCAAGTATAGACTCTAAGTACCGCCTGTTTGGGAGTCCTGTGAGTTCATCATAATATGCTAATACCTTGAGCTCCTCTACAGAACAGCAAAAATTATCATATAGTCTCGTCAAATCGCCTTTGCTGCTGTTGGTGCCAAGCTTTTCAAAAGTTTCTCCCGCTCCAATTAGCTTGCCGTCCAAATTAAAGGAAATGATTTCACCTTAATCCTTACCCTATGTCCATCCTTATGGTGAAGATACACTATAACCTCTCTAGGTTCTCCAGTATCTGCTGTCGCCTGTAGTGGACAAACATTGGTACATATCTTATTCCCCTTCTCATCAACATGATTTAAAATATCGTCATGGCAGTATCTTCCTACAACTTCTTCTTTTGTAAACCCACTTATATCTTCAGCACCTTTATTCCAGAAGGTAATTTGCCTTTCTCTGTTTACAAAGTATACACCCATGTCCATGTTTTCAAGCATTTTTCTGTAGACATCACCGCTACCAAGTAAACTAACCATTTCCTCGTTCATACACACCTCTCCCAAAGTTCAATGTCTATTAAGAAAATAGACTTCTAACCATACTAGAATATAAAGTTTTAATCATATTGTCAAGTGTTTTAGGCACTTTAACACCTATTTAATTTGTATGATTTACGTATTCTGAAGCAGCCTGTATTTCTACCTGTTAAATAAGTGTTATTTTGTCTCCTACCCTTTTTCCCATCTTTCCTAACCGGTGTTATTATGCTATAATTTAGTCGTTGCAGTTGTCAAAAATGTAATAGTATGATACAAGTGTCAAAAGTATAAAAATTCGATGCAAGCTTGCTTGCAAGAGAATTTATTATCTTTTGACACACAAAAAATATGAGTAAGTAGCCATTTTTTTGCAAAAAAATGAGCGGATTACGAATATTTTTGCAAGGATTGCGAAAAGCGCAGCTGTAGCAATCCTGTATCAATGGGTGTCAAATACTTTTGACACCCACATCATAGTATACCAAGGAGAGATTTATGGATATCTACTCAATAATTACGCTTTGCGGAGGACTTGCCTTCTTCCTTTTTGGAATGCATGTAATGTCGGGCAGTCTTGAAAAAGTAGCAGGCGGCAAACTGGAGGGAATACTTAAGACACTTACCTCCAATCCCGGAAAGAGCCTTGTACTTGGAGCGGTAATCACAATTGCCATCCAGTCATCATCTGCTCTTACCGTTATGCTCGTAGGTCTTGTTAACTCAGGAATTATGGACTTGTCACAGACTGTAGGTGTAATCATGGGCTCCAATGTGGGAACCACCCTTACAGCTTGGATTCTTGGCTTAAACGGTCTTAAAACCGACAATTTCTTCCTGTCCATGCTTAAGCCTGAGAACTTTTCTCCTATTATCGCCCTCATAGGCGTTATTATGATAATGGGTGCAAAGAGTGCTAAAAAGCGTGATGTCGGTACTATTATGGTAGGTTTTTCAGTCCTCATGTTTGGTATGGAGCTTATGAGTGACTCAGTTGCTCCCCTTGCAGATATGCCAGAATTTACCAGTATACTTACAGCCTTTGAAAACCCTATCCTAGGTGTTCTTATAGGTACTGCATTTACAGCTATAATTCAGTCATCTGCTGCCTCAGTAGGTGTACTTCAGGCTCTTTCACTTACAGGCTCAATTACCTACGGAATGGCCATTCCCATCATCATGGGACAAAATATAGGTACCTGTGTGACTGCTGTTTTATCATCCATAGGAGTTAATAAAAACGCTAAAAAAGTATCAGTTATACATATAAGTTTCAACCTTATCGGAACCTTATTGGGACTCATAGTTTTCTTTATATTCAAGGATATAATTAAAATAAGCGGTTTTGACACTGCCATCAGCTCTTTCGCTGTAGCAGGTTTCCACTCTGTATTTAACATAGCTACTACCTTGGTTCTCATACCTTTTTCTAAGAGGCTTGTAGCACTTGCTAATTTCGTTATCAAGGATACAGGAGCTGCCGAAAAAACTGTTCTACTTGACGAGCGTCTCCTTGTATCACCAAGTATAGCCTTAGGTCAGTGTAAGATTAAGACAGTATATATGGCAAATCAGGCAAGCAAAGCCTTTCTTGAATCAATATCTACCTTTGAAGAATATACTGAGGAAAATAAAGACAAGATTAGGGCCATAGAAAATGAGCTGGATGAGCTTGAGGATGAGCTAAATGCATACCTTATCAAGATATCAGGAACAGATGTAAGTGATACGGACGGCAAGAAGATAAACGGTATGCTCCACAGTATTGTAGATATAGAGAGAATCAGTGACTATGCTATGAGCATGATACTTCTTGCAGAGAACATGAATAAGACAAAGATTAGCTTCTCAGAAGCCGCAAAGAAGGACAAAGAAGTACTAAATAGAGCTGCTTCCGAGATCATTGTAAATACTGTCGAATGCTACACCGGAGATAATGTTAAACTTGCTTCCACAGTCGAGCCTCTTAAGAGCATAATAGACAAGCTAATCCTTAATATGAGAAACAGACATGTGGCAAGGCTTCGTACCGGCGAATGTTCAGGCGAACTTGGTGTAGTCCTTACAGATTACATCAATTACTGTGACAGGGTTGCAGGTCATTGTTCCAATATCGCAATCAATGTAATTCAGTCAGGTAACATACTTTTCAGCGAACACGATTATTTCAAAGACATGGATGAGGCTGAGAAGGCTGAGTACGAGAAGAACAGAAATATTTACAAGGAAAGATTCGCCCTTCCTGATTAAACAAGAGACTCACTTTCTAGTATTGGAGACTTACTGAAAAGGAATGTTTTCTATAGAATGAAGACATCGACTATGTAGGTTAAGAAGAATTTTTGTGCCCGCACACCAGCGGGCATTACTGTTTTAAATGCCTCTACATCATTTAAAATGGTGGAACTCCTTATCACATAAGAATGGATATGACGAAAGCTATGCTCTCCTTTCAGATTCTTTTATTATGTGCTCCACAAACAATGGCACCATATTATTGCAACCTAAAAAGCTCAGCATTCTGCTGCCAACCACATCTTCTAGCTCCGTAAATATAAACTTCCCCGATTTAGTTATGAAAAAATCAACACCTGCATAGTCTATATCTAGCAGAGATATAAACCTTTTAGCTTCAGACAACATATATGAATCTGGACTAAATATTTCCACTTTGCCATTTTGACTAAAGTTAAGTAATATTTCGCCATCATCTCTATATCTACGAACAACTTTTACAATTTCTTTTCCTATTACATAAAACCTGACATCTCCATCTAAATCTTTCACATACTCTTGATATATAAAGTTCTTGTCAAAAGTTAAGCAGGTCTTTAACTCTATATCTTGTCCCCCATGACCATAAATCGGCTTAACTATAACTTCATTATGATATATGTTAATTGGAATTTCAGCTACTTCAAACCCATTATTTTTCGCGAATAAATAACCTGAATACTTATTGTTTCCTAAAAAGAGTTATCTGTGAATTATTGAACACTCTAATTCCATTTAACTCAAATAATTGACTTAAGTTGTAATCTCTAGATCTGTTTATTATAAAAATCTGGCCTGAATGAAAGCATACGTGCTTTGTAGAAGTCTTCAACAAATATAAGTTCTAGTTCATGTCTCTTAGCATTAAATTCATCTATCAGCCAATCTACAAATACTTTATTTTTTTCATAATCATCTCTGCTATAGAATATTATTCCTCTCATCTTAGCTCCTCAAAAATATGGTCAATTATTTCATTACAATAGTCTAATCCAGTAGTCTTTTCAAAGCTTAGAAAATTAGGATTTGAGTTTACTTCACAAAAAATCGGCTTACCATTTTTTTGAAAAAAAGCAGATCTACTCCACTAAAATCTAAGCCAAGAGCTTTATGAACAAGCAATGCTAATTCTTCTTGATCTTTAGTTAATTCAACTTGCTCTGACTTAGCACCTAAAGTCACATTTGCACGAAAATCATTCGGGTTTGTTCTGAGCATTGCACCAATTATCCTGTTACCAACTATGTTTACCCTGATATCCTTTCCAGATGAATACTCTATAAATTCTTGAAACAAAAATTTTCTATTTCCAAGATTCATAATTTCTTTTTTGAGTTCTTCTCGATTATCTACCTTGTGAACCTGCATTCCAAAAGACCCCTTTGCCTCTTTTATTATCATAGGATAGCAGATTTCCTTTTCTATATTCTCTATATATTCATTATTCAAGTCATAATCAAAATAAACAAATGGTGCAACTATAGACTTGGGAACTGGAATGTTTAGTTTTGAAAAGCCTTAATTGTGTTAATACCTTATCATCACAAGTTTCTATTGCTGATGAAGAATTGAACAACCTAATTCCCATTTCTTCTAAGTGTTTTTGCCAACATTATGTCTTTATCCCAAAAATAAAAACTCCATCAGGTAACGGTATACAATTTTTTGTTCTAATTTGAGGCTTGTTGGCATTATCATAGCACATAATTATTTCATCATTTTTTTAAGCAATATAACTTCACAATTTCTTTTTTTAAATTCCTCATATAGTCTTCGTATTAGGTTAAGCATTTTCTCTAATTTAATAGAAGAATTATATATTATCCACAGTTTCAAGTTTTTTTCCTCCAATGTTTCTATGATTTTTTTACAAAGCAGTCTACGAATTTAATCATTTTATTGTAATCTGAAATTATGCTCCAATTAATTTCTATCTGAAAAAGCTGGTATTTTTCGTCTTTTTCCCTACTGTAGCCGAGACAGTATTTGCATAGGATGCAGGAAAAAAATAGAATCAATCGTAATATTATTATAAACTTTTTTTAGCTCTTCTACAATTATTTCTAGCAGATCTTTTCTTCCACAAATATTCTCACCATATCCTGTTCCTATCTCTATACTATACGGTCTTGAAGGTGCTGAAATATGAAAATCTAATACACAACCAATTTTTTTCTTTTTATTGCAAAAATCTATTAACTCATCTCTATAACTACTTTTCTTCATCAAAGTTTGCATCATTATTTTTCATTTCTAATCTTATATATAATCAGGGCATGACAAAATCTTCCTTAAAAGCATTATTATTATGCCTGTGCGGCTTTCTGATGCTTTTATTTTTCCATTTCTTAATTGTTTAACAGTATGAGGCGCACTAAGCAGAATTTTCAGATTTCCTTCCTCTAAAAATATAATCTTTTTTTCACCTATTATATTTTTCGCTCAAAAAAACTTTGTTCTATTTTCTCCAGTTCATCAAAATCGACCGGTTCATTGTTGTTCTCTTTATTCATCTATTTTCTCCCTTATGTCTGAAAATGAAATAAAAACAAGTACAGCAAGGAAAACAATAGAAATCCCTACTACTATAAATTCATTTTCTATATATTCTTTTATTGCAATGAAAGATAGCAATACACCGATTAATGACTGTATTTGGCTGTTAAGATGCTTCTTAAATATAAATACTAAATCCCTTTCAATCTCAACTGTTGAATTAAGACTCTCTAATTTCAACTCATTTCTAATATGCAATGGAACCCCTATACATAAATTCAAATATTGACTTGAAATCACTCTATTTTCTTGATAAATAGCAGTTTCATCATCCATTGACATAGCTTTTTACCTTTAAGCTCTTCTTATTTATGGGATTTCTCAATACTATAAAAATCATTTTCATCCACTCCTATCTGTTTAAGGCTGTTATTAGTCAAACGCACAACTTTATCACTTTCATCTATGGAATAGGGGCGAATAACTACCTTTGTTTTAGTTTTTAATTCTAATTAACCATTTAAGATAATGATTAAAAAAACCTATTTGTTGTAGATTTATTCATTTCCACTGTTTTAAAAACAGGGTATATAGATAATTGAAAAAAATATTGTGCTTTGAATCACACAAAGCCATATTTACTTCTTTTCTTTACACTAGTAAAAATCATCTTGAGGTGTATAGCTTATATTTTGATTCTCATCAACATAATATTTGTTTAACCTGTCATCATTTATTATATCCAAATAATATTGATTTATGAAGCTAGGTAACTCCAGATCTATCATCATTCGCTGCTCACGATTGATATGAATTGCTTCCTCTTCTTTATCGTAATGATAGATAACATTACTTTTATCAACATATATACTTGCCCCATTTAAATTATTTACTATATTTATTCCAATTAAACTTGAATCATCAAAATCAATTATTCTATTTTTTTCAGATAAATTTCAACATTAGAGCTCTTAACATTATCTACAGATGCAAGTTTTAAATTCCTAAACTTTATGTGAGGCATTAATGCAATACTTTCTAATTTAACACTCTCATCAATATTCTCTCCTATTTTTTTGAAAAGAAATATATCTCCTTTGTCTTTACCATATCTTTTATATGACACAAAACAGGCTATATCTCTCCCGTTGCTAAGCTTTTAGATTAACAATCTCATTTTCATAAAAAGAAATTATATAACTACTATCATCACTATTAATTATTTTTTTCTGAAGATATATTAAATGTGATTTCGTATTTTCTATGAATATTTTTTTGTTTTTTTACCAATATTTATCGTATAATGTCCAGAACTTAAATCAATTATATCCATACCCTTAAACCTCCCTCAGCAATACAATCTATAATCAGTAGTATGTATTAAAAATTATACTCATATCATTTTACCCTTAGTGCCATAATAATGTCAATTCTCATTACCCAACTATCTAATACTCATTAACTATCATGCCAAGATTAAACTCAAATAAAGACAAATCTTTGTTTCTATGAGTACATATAAAAGCTGCAAAACCTATACTTTGGTCTGCAGCTTTTCCCTATTCAACACTCTTTAGCGAGGTCGTCATATCTATTTTCTTTAACATAAAATACATGGCAAGGTTTACCAATATCGAGAAACCAATGGTTATAAGGCTGCTTAAAAAGTAGCTGTGAAGGTCTATATTTCTGCCAAACATCATAAGATCCACCTCTACCGTAACTATTACATATTGATGGAGGATGGTTCCAAATACAATACCTGCCATTATTCCAAATACGGTAAGAATGATATTTTCCCTATATACATATGCCGCCACCTCATTATCGTAGAAGCCAAGTACCTTGAGAGTTGCTATTTCCCTCTTTCTCTCCAGTATATTGATGCTGTTAAGGTTGTAGAGTACTACAAAGGCAAGGAGTCCTGCTGCCGCAATAAGCACGAAGGTAACCAGATCAAGCACCTTTAACATATTGTCTATCTGTTCTTCCAGGTCATCCACAAAGCTTATTCCTGAGCAGCCTACGTATGAGAGAAGCTTGCTGCCCATATCCTGTTCATCTACCTTCGCCCTGTCAAACTTTAGGTTAAGTGTGTTGTAATCAGGCTCTTCTTTATACAGCTTCTTATACAAAGCCGGAGATAAGAAAAGATAATGAAATACATAGTTTTCAACTATCTTATCAATCTTAACACTTACCTTCTTTTTCTCATCCCTCACTATATCTACGCTGTCACCAGCCTTTACACCAAGCATCTTGGCTGTTTTTTCGGAAATGTATGCCTCATCTCCTTCAGGAAAGGCGTATTCTACTCCTGTAGTCCTGTCTTTAAGGGTAAGGAAATCCTTTATTTTCTTTGTATCCTCTGGTACAAAAAGATAGGTATTTCTAATCTTATCTCCATGAGTGAGATCAACAGCAAAAAACTCTATCTTAATATCCTCAGATACCCCCTCATAGGAAGCAGCCGCCTTAGCCACCTCTTCCTTCTCTGCCTCAGTAGCTTTTGAGTTAAGGGTTATGCTTGCATCATAGGTAAATATCCTGATGTACTGCTTCTTTGCTATCTCGTTGATAGAGTCCTTAAGTCCGAATCCCACGAGTAAAAGTCCCATACATCCACCTATGCCGACTACTGTCATTATAAGCCTTTTCTTGTATCTTGCAAGGTTTCTGACTGTTGACTTCCCTGTAAAGCTAAGACCCTTCCAAATGAAGCCTATCCTCTCTAGGAATACCCTCCTGCCTGAGCTTGGTGGCAGAGGACGCATAAGGAAGGACGGATTCTCAAGAAGCTGTGAAAGCGCGGATATCAGGGTGGCAGCCACTGTACTTATGGTCGCCGCTATTAGTGCCAAAAATGCCTGCTCATAATTTATCGGCGTAAAACAGTAAGGTAGCCCTCTAAATAAGGTCCCGTAGGACTTGATGATAAGCAGAGGCAGGAACCTCTCACCCAGAGCAATGCCTATAAGGCCTCCGCTCACTGTGGCAAGGAGGGCATAAGCTATGTATTTCCCCGCTATAGCAGAGCTCTTAAAGCCGAGCGCCTTAAGTATGCCCATGCTCATACGGTTTTCATCCACCATTCTGGTCATAGCCGTAAGGCTCACAAGTGCAGCTACAAGAAAGAAGATGACAGGAAATACATTGCCGAGGCTGTCCATTCTCTCTGCATTCTGCTTGAAGCTGACATAGCTTTCCATCATGTCTCTGTCAAGCACATAAAAATCAGGCTCTTTTATATCTGCCACATCTCTCTTTGCCTTGGCAAGCTTCTTTTTTCCCTTTTGAAGCTTCTTAGTGGCTGCAGGAAGCTCCTTTTCATACTTCTTCTCAGCCTTTTCTACCTTCTTTTTGTTCTCATCAAGCTTTGCCCTCGCCTCTTCAAGCTTTTCCTTACCATCTGAATATTCTTGTTCAGAGTCGGCTAACTTCTTCTCAGACTCTCTTATTTCTTTTCTTCCGGATTCAAGCTCAGCCTTCTTCTTATCAAGCGTGGCTCTTCCTTTTGCTATCTCCTCTTTACCACTTTTAAGTTCATCACTCGCTTTATTAAGCTCTTTTTCAGACCTCGCTATCTCTGCCTTACCCTCAGCAAGCTTAGACTTACTCTCATCTAAGACTTTCTTTGTCTCATCAATAGTGGCTTTTGCCGTATCAAGGCTTACTTTGGCGGCTTCAAGCTTCTTCCCCTCCTCTTCAAGCACAGTCTTAGCTTCAGGAGTAGCAAGCCCTGCCTGCTCAGCCATTTCAAGTTTCGCCTTTGCTTCCGTATAAGCCTTTAGCCCTTCTTCATAAGCTATTAGGTTCTTTTCATACTCTGCCTTTCCTGCCGCAAACTTTTTAAGTCCTACTTCATACTCTTTTTCACCATTTTCAAGTGTAGACTTAGCCTTAGAGAGCTTTCTAAGGCCTTCGTTATACTCATTTTCACCCTTTTTAAGCTCTTTTTCCTTATCTTCTATCAGCTTTTTGGAAGAGGCTATCTTGTCTTCGCCGTCTTTTATCTTATTCTTTGCCTTTATAAGCTTATTTCTTCCGTCAAGGAGCCTTACCTCAGCCTCCTTTAGCTTCTTTCTTCCTTGGAGAGCTTCTCCTCACCTGTCTTTAGCTTATCTTTAGCATCATCTATCTTCTTTTTAGCATCACTTAGCTTTTTCTCTCCGTCAAAGAGCTTGTCTTTGGCCTCTTTTAGCTTAGCCTCTGCTTCAAGCTTGACTTCTTCATATCTTCTGCTGTTTACCTTATCTTCAAGGGACTTAATTTCCTCCTTAATTACCTTTACCTTATCCTCATAAGCCTTTGAATAGGTCATAAGTCCGGAAGTTTCCTTAGCTTTTACATAGGCTTCTGTATATACGTCTGACTTGAAGTTCTCCTCAGGTACAAGTAAGAATGCGTCAATAGAGCCGTCACCCACAGAACTTGTTCCCCTGCCTCTTTCAAGGTAATAAGGCAGATGTCCAAATCCCGTTATGGTAAAGGTTGTAGTTTTTAAGTCTTTGGAAAGGTCAGAATCATCATCTGAAGAAACAGTTATCTTATCTCCTATCTTATAGTCAGAAAACCAGAATATCTGCGTATCTGCAAGACATTCATCATTTTTTTGTGGCAGTCTTCCCTCTGTTATATATGGCTTATTTACATCCTTTGTAAGCCCTATTAGCCTAAGTACAGCCTCTGCCTTTTTTGCGCTTAATATGACCTCTTTAGTATATGCCCCTATTGCAGCTTCTACTCCATCTATCTTCCTTATGTCGGCAATGTCATCATCTGTAAGTCCAAATGTGCTAATCACCTTGAAGTCCATAAGAGCCATATCATCATAGTACTTATCTGCAGATATCCTCATGTCGCTTCCTGAGGAGCGAAGCCCTGCAAAAAAGGCTGTTCCAAGCATTACTATAAAAAAAATGGAAATAAAGCGGCCGAATCCTTTCGCTATTTCCCTAAAAAAATCCACTATTAGTTTATTTTTCATATCTGCCTCGCAGTCTTACCACTCTATGTCATTTATGGAAACAGGATGATTGTTTATCTCTGAAGAGCTTACTCTGCCGTTTTTTATGTGAATTACCTTGTCTGCCATAGGTGTGAGGGCTGTATTATGGGTGATTACGACTACCGTCATCCCCCTTTCCCTACAGGTATCCTGCAAAAGTTTGAGGATTTCCTTTCCTGTCACATAGTCTAGAGCTCCTGTTGGCTCATCACAAAGAAGGAGCTTGGGGTTCTTCGCCAAAGCCCTTGCTATAGCCACTCTCTGCTGTTCTCCGCCCGATAGCTCGGCAGGAAAGTTATTCATCCTATCTATAAGTCCGACTTCCTCAAGCACCACCTTAGCATCCATAGGCTCTTTACATATCTGCAGCGCTAGCTCTACATTTTCTAAGGCTGTGAGGTTCGCCATAAGATTATAAAACTGAAATACAAAGCCCACATCTTCACGCCTGTAGGAAATAAGTGCTCTGGAACGAAGTTTACTTATGTCTGTGCCATCTACGGTGATAGAGCCTGAGGTAAGGGTATCCATACCTCCGAGTATGTTAAGAACCGTAGTTTTTCCTGCACCTGAAGGTCCGACTATAATCACAAACTGCCCCTTATCTATGTCGAGAGTAACTCCGTCACAGGCATTAATCGTGCTCTCGCCAACTTTATAAGTCTTTACTACATCTTTAAGGGAAATATAACCGGACATGATGCCTCCTTTCTACAGTCTACAGTGACACTGGCCACCATTCTTCTTCATATATGACTTATTGCAATACATATTGGCGTCTGCTTCTTTAAGAAGCTGCAGCATAGTACAACCCTCTCTTCCACAGGCAGACGAATAACCGTAGGCAAAGCTAAGTGTCATTTTAGGATTTGAATCATTAAACTTCTTTACATTATTCTTTATTCGGTCAAATATCCTATCCAGGTTATCATTACCCGCATCATAGATTACAGCAACGAATTCGTCTCCGCCGTATCTTCCTATGAAGTCGTCTCCTCTTACAGACCTCTTTAAGACATTGGCAAAGCCCTTAATGAGCATATCTCCCGCAACATGCCCCATTCTATCATTGACATCTTTGAGTCCGTTTAAGTCAAACATGACACAGCATACCTCGTCGCCAACAACGTCTTTGGCATTGAAGATTTCTTCGCAGCGGCTCTTATTCGGAAGCCCTGTATGTTCGTCAATATAGGCCTTTCTCCCGAGCCTCTGATTGATATTTAAAAGGTTTTTCTTGTCTGAGAATTCCAAAATAATGAGCCTGTAATGGATACAGCAACGAATGCTAATACTACCTCTATTATACCCATTTGGGCTGCAAGACTTTCAGAATAATCCTCAGCCGCATATACAGTTTCATTCGCTACCTTAAAGTAATCCTCGCTTTCAGTGAGTACCAAATCAACTATTTTTTCTCTTTCTTCACCTGTAGCCGCTTCCAAAGCCATGATATCTTTATACAGCTTCTCCCAGAATATGGTCTGCAGCTCAAGCTTCTTTCTATAATTTACTTCCTCTACCTTAGGTATGTTTAGCTCTTCATTGCCATTCCATAGCCCATCTATAATCTTATTTATTTTATCCACAAGTTTCTGGTCGTGGTGCCCAAAAAGCTCCAGCTTAACAAGCCTTTGTGTGCCTCCTCTTACATAGCCGGTATAGTTAATGAGTCTGCCCATCTTGGAAAATCTCTCCACATAATAAAGCATGAGTAAAATTATTATGATAAGCACTATCATAAGTGCTTTTTCTATTCTCTGCCTTAAAACTTCACCATTTATTTTCATATAAACCTCACCCAGTTTCATTAGTTACATTTTACAACAAAATCCCCCGTTTAACAATATATTTTGAAATTCTAAGTCACTTTAAAATAGTTTAAATAATAAATTCTTAAAATATTTTTTTCTGTTATTAGTCACTGATTGTTCACTATTATGGTGTATAATAGCATATATAGATTTATCGGACATTTCAGCAGTATTTTAAAGTGTAAGTTTATTTTACCTACTTGATTTCATTGGCTTAAAATATAGAATTTGACGCAGGCTTACTTACACGGCATTTTTGTGGGGGAGATTATGAATAACGAATTTGATACAAGTGAAAGTAATGAGATAATGGATGTCTTTAGCAAGAAGGAAAAGTCAAAGATTGAAAAGGCTATAAACAGGCTTAGTTCCATTGATTTTAACGACATTTCCATAGAAGCTAAGGAGAAAATAATTGAGCTTCTCAAGGAAAATACACTTCCTGCTGAGAGATTCTTTGCCAATTACCGCTGTGCCATCATGGAGGTCGAAACTAAGTTTAAGGTGCTTAATGAGGAGTTTTCCCTCATCTATGACGGCAATCCAATCGAAGCCATCAAGTCCAGAATAAAGAGTAATGAGAGTATTCTAAGAAAGGTAATAAGGCGTGACCTTCCTTTCGACCTTGATGCGCTTGAGGAAAACCTTGATGATATCGCAGGTGTGAGGGTTATCTGCTCCTTTGTGGATGATATTTATAAGCTGGCTGACTGCTTTATGAGGCAGGATGATGTCACCCTTATCAAGATGAAGGACTATATTAAAAATCCTAAGCCTTCAGGCTATCGCAGTCTCCACCTAATAGTTGCAGTGCCTATCTTCCTTGAAAATGAGAAGAAGTCAGTAAAGGTGGAGGTTCAGCTTCGTACTATAGCAATGGACTTTTGGGCTTCGCTTGAACATAAGCTTAGATATAACAAAAAGATTGCCCCAGAGATGCTTGATGAGCTTTCAAGAGAGCTTAGCGAATGTGCAACTGAAAGTGCAGAGCTTGACTTTAGGATGCAGAATGTAAAAAATACCTTCCTCGGTAAGAGTCTTCCAAGAAGAGCATAAAAGGCTTCAATCTTACATCCAATTCTCTAGGTCGATACACATATGAAAGAATTCTGCTTACAAGGATCCACTGCCTGCAGCGCCTCTTGCAAGCGACATCTACTTATCCGCTGCTGTGCGATCCCTCGGAGAGTTTATTATTTGATATGGAATTTTGGTGAGATTTCCTGTCAAAAAAGAAAGAATCCTGCTTCGCAGGATTCACCGCCTGCGGCGGGTCGCGTGAGCGACATCTACTTATCCGCCGCAGTGCGATCCCTCGGAGAGATTTTTATGTGACAGGTAATTTCGGAGAAATTTCCTGTCACATAAAAAAGGCTGCCGCTTCAAGACAATCAATATCTGTTATAGATGTTTTTCATAGATGACATCTATATTGTGTGAGGTTTTATCTTGTGCGACAGCCTTATTTATCTTTATTCTACATTTTAACCTACAGTCTTTATTACTTTCTATTTATTTTGAGAACATTATCTTCTCCGAGTCAAACATCTTGGTAAGTACCAATACTAAAACTGCGGTATATACTATATTTGCAGCCACAGAAATGAGCACATTTACATTTGAATAGGAAAATGTAAATATCTTGTTCATGCAGAGAATGCTGTTGTATATCGGTAGTAAGAACAGAGTTATCGGAGTTTCACTGTCTCCCTTGCTAAACATAGGCAAGAATGTCATTACCATAATTACCACCATAAGCGGGGATATGAGTGTAGTAGCCTCCTTCACGCTCTTTGCGAATGCTGAGAGCACCGATATCACTGCAACCATAAGAATGGTGGTTGATATGATGATGATGAAAAGGTACGCAAAGTCCTTAGCTCCATAAAATGCTGTATTTACGCCAGATTCCATGCCCTGATACATGGCAGGAAGGGATGCAAATGTACCTACAAAGCTTGAAACACCGGATAAAAAGGCGATTATACTAAGAGCAAGTATTTTGCCAAGGGCAAGTGCCTGCCTGCTCATAGGAGTTACAAGAAGGGTGGCTATGGTTCCTCTTTCCTTTTCTCCCGCAATAGACTCAGGTGCAACCGACATACAGCCCGACCAGATGAAGATGATAAGGAGCATAGGAAGCAGGCTTCCAAAGAGCTTTCCTGTCATGTCCTCTTTATTAGCAAGGTCATAGCTTGTCTTCTCGTTTGCATTTACATCAAACTTGTTGCTAAGCTCGGTCTCATAGGCATCAAGGATGTCATAAACCTTGTTGTAGGCCGCTTGTGACTCCTCGTTCGCTGAGTTATAGTAAATCTCAACCTGAGGTGCAGCTCCCTCTCCTGTCTTGTACTCTGCTACTTCCTTGTCAAAGTTTTCAGGGAAATTTATAGCCAGGTCGATGTCTTTGTCAGCAACCAGCTTTTTACTCTCGCCAATATCTCCCTCAACCTTTTTTACCTCAAACTGGCTGCTGTCAAGCCTTGGGCTAATTGACTCAGGCAGGTTCTTTACATAAACCTTAGCCACATAGTCTGCATCCACTCCAAACTGATTTCTCATCATGTTTCCCATGAAGGTATACATTATAAATATCATAAGTCCCGGAAGTATGATGGTGGTAAGGACAAGTCTTTTATCCTTAAAAAAATCTTGCCATTTCTTTTCTAAATATTGTATAAATATTATTCTTCACTTCCTACCACCTCCGTATAAATGTCAAAGAATCTGTCCTCTAAGCTCTTACCTCCCTTTATCTCCTCTATGCTGCCACAGGTAGTAAGCCTTCCTTCTATGATAATGGCTGCCCTGTCACATATCTTTTCTATGAGGCTGAATATATGTGAGGATATGACTATGGTCTTTCCTTCCTCTTTAAGCTCTACAAGGTAGTCAACCACTGTCTTAGCTGTGATTACGTCAAGACCGTTGGTAGGCTCGTCAAAGATGATTATTTCAGGATTGTGGACTATAGATATAACAAGGGAGAGCTTCTGCTTCATACCCTGAGAGAGGTCACCCACCTTTACTTCTGCAAACTTGTCTATACCAAATTTACTAAAAAGCTTAGCCTTTCTCTCCTCTCTCTCCTTTGTTTCAACTCCGTGCAAATCAGAGAAAAAGTCAAAGAGGTAGTTAGGTGTAAAAAAGTCCTCTATCTTTAACTCACTTGTAAGAAAGCCTATAGTCTCTCTTACTCCAAAGGGGTTCTTTACTATGCTTTCGCCGTTTAGAACAGCGTCCCCTGAGTCTGGCTTAATCAGGGTTGCAAGCATCCTCAGTGTGGTTGTTTTTCCTGCTCCGTTTGGCCCCAAAAGTCCAAATATTTCACCCTTGTTCACTGAGAATGATATATCATCCACTGCCACCTTGACATTTTCTTTAGTCTTCTCAATCATTTTTGCTTGGCTGAGAGCTTAAATGTCTTTCTCAGGTTGATAATCTTGATTATTTCTTCCATTACCGGCTTCTCCTTTCTGATAACGCCTAATTCTACCATATAAATTCAGATAGTTTCAACCCCCTAATTCTCAAACTGGCTATTGTAGAGGTCCGCATAGAAGCCTCCCTTTTCCATAAGTTCGCCGTGGTTTCCGCTTTCTATAATATCTCCATCCTTCATTACAAGGATGAGGTCGGCATTCTTGATAGTGGAAAGCCTGTGAGCAATAATGAAGGAAGTCCTGCCCACCATAAGCCTGTCCATGGCTTTTTGTATCTCCTCTTCCGTCCTTGTATCTACAGAGCTTGTAGCCTCATCAAGGATGAGCATAGGAGCATTTTCAACCATTGCCCTTGCTATTGTAAGCAGCTGCTTCTGTCCTGCCGAGAGACTCACATTCTCATTAAGTACGGTGTCGTAGCCCTCGGGCAGGGTTTTCACATAGCGGTGGAGTCCTACCGCCTTTGCCGCCTCCCTCACTTCCTCATCTGTTGCCTCTGTCTTGGCATATTTTATATTGTCCTTAATGCTTCCCTCAAAAAGCCAGGTATCCTGAAGCACCATACAGAAGGCCTCGTGCACTCCCGACCTCTTAAGCCCGCTTATAGGGGTGCCGTCTATGACGATTTCACCCTCGTTAAGCTCGTAAAACTTCATAAGGAGGTTGATAAGTGTGGTCTTGCCCGCTCCTGTAGGCCCTACTATAGCTATCTTTTCACCTGATTTCACATCTGCAGAAAAGTTCTTTATTATTATTTTGTCAGGGTTGTATCCAAACTTAACATTCTTAAAGCTTACATTTCCCTTTATATCATCGATATGGTCTTTTTTGCCCTCCTCAGAGTCCATTTCAGCCTCTAAGAGGAAGCCGAATACTCTCTCACTAGCAGCAGCTGTAGACTGAAGGCTGGTTCCTGCTTGGGCAAACTGCGAGAGAGGCTGGGTAAAGAGTCTGATATAGAGCATAAATGCCACTATATCTCCTATTTCAGCCATGTTCTTCATAGTAAGTATCGCTCCTGCCACACAAACAGCCACGTAGCCAAGATTCCCTACAAAGCCCATAAGAGGCATCATCATACCTGATAAAAACTGGCTCTTCCAGGCTGATGTATAAAGCTTCTCATTCATTTTATCAAATTCTCTCTTGGTCTTTGCCTCGTTGTTAAATGCCTTTACAATGAGGTGTCCTGTGTAGGTTTCCTCTACCTGGCCATTTACAAGTCCCAGCTCCTCCTGCTGCATGGCAAGTACTTCTGGGATTTGCCCATAATTATCATCATAAAGACAAAGCCTATGATACTCGAAAGTATCCCCACCACCGTCATTATCCAGTTGGTTATAAACATCATAAAAAGGCTTCCAAAGAACATAGTTATTGCCCCCACAATGCTTGCCAGACTCTGGTTCATAGTCTGTCCTATGGTATCTACATCATTGGTGATTCTTGAAAGTATGTCTCCTATGCTGGTTTTGTCAAAATAAGGAGAGGGGAAGTCTGTTTATCTTCTTTGATATGTCACTCCTAAGGCTCTTTGAAGTCTTTTGAGTCACATCAGCCATTATTATACCCTGAAGTAAGTTAAGTATGGCTCCTGCGCCGTACATAATGGCAAGGGTGAAAGCTATCTTAAACACAGCCCCTTTATCTATCCCTGTCATCACTCCTTCTGTAATAAGGTTGGTGATTTTCTTCATTTTATCCGGCCCTATTACATTTAATATTGTGCCTGCTGTCGAGAAAATGATGGCTGTTATGATGGCAGGCATATATCGTTTTATATAGTTAAAAAGGTCTTTAACTGCCTTTTTAAAGTCTTTTGCCTTTTCTCCGGGCATCATCCCAGGCCTTGGTCCCGGTCCCATTCCTCTATTCTTTCTCTCTGCCATTACAATTCCTCCTCTGAAAGCTGTGACATAGCGATTTCCTTGTATATAGGGCAGGACTTAAGCAGTTCTTTGTGTTTTCCCTGTCCTACAACCCGTCCTTCCTCTAACACAATAATAAGGTCAGCTTCCATAATCGTACCTATCCTCTGCGCAACTATGAGGCTGGTACTTCCCTTGCTTCTATCCCTTAGTTCCTTTCTTAGTATCTTGTCGGTGCGGTAATCAAGGGCAGAGAAAGAATCGTCAAAGATGAGGATTTCAGGCTTATTATATAGGCTCCTTGCTATGGAAAGTCTTTGCTTTTGTCCGCCTGATACATTGACAGCTCCTTGGGAGATCTTAGACTTTACATTGTCAGTAAGCTTCTCCACAAATTCCTTTGCCTGTGAGATTTCAAGAGCTTCGTTAAGTTTTTCACTATCAGGAGTATCAGCCCCATAGCTTACATTTTCTTCTATAGTTCCACTAAAGAGCATGGCCTTCTGAGGGGCATAGCCTATCTTTTTCCTAAGTTCGGAGAGCTTGTACTTCTTTACATTTACTCCATCTACAAGGACCTCTCCACCTGTAACATCATAAAATCTTGGAATAAGGTTAATTAGGGTGGTCTTGCCACTTCCTGTAGCACCTATGAAGGCAACCATTTCTCCCTTATTTGCCTTGAAGTTTATATCACTTATTGTATCATCTGCGGCATCAGGGTAGTGGAAGGATACATTTCTAAATTCTACAGTGCCTGTCTCTGAGGTATTCTCGCAGCCTTCTCCGTCCATTATCCTATTCTTTGTATCAAGAACTTCATTTATTCTTTTACTTGAAACGATGGCTCTAGGCAAGATTATGAAGGTAAAGGTAAGCATCATAAACGACATGATTACCTGCATAGCATAGGAGGAGAACACTATCATATCTGAAAACAGGGTTATTTTATCCTGAAGGGCGGCCTTATCTATGAGATAAACTCCTATCCAGTATATAGAGAGGGTGAGTCCTGAGCTTATAAGAGTCATTACCGGTGACATTAATGCCATTATTTTCTGGTTAAAGAGGTTCACAGATGTAAGCTCTTCATTTGCCTCTTCAAACTTGTCTTCCTGGTACTTCTCTGCATTGTATGCACGAACCACCCTTACACCACTTAGGTTCTCTCTGGCTACCCTGTTTATATTGTCTGTAAGAGTCTGCATCTTCTGAAAGCCCGGAACTACAAGGACGAAAATAACCGCTATAAGCACAAGTAAAAGGCGATAGCCACTCCCGTAGCTGCGGACCACATTAAGTTTTTATTTATAATCTTGGTTATAGCCCAAACAGCCATTATAGGTGCTCTCACACTTGCCTGCAAGCCTATGGCTATTACCATCTGTACCTGTGATATGTCATTGGTGGAGCGGGTAATGAGGCTGGCTGTAGAGAATTTACCCATTTCTTCCATGGAGAATGAGATAACCTTGTCATACACCGCTTCTCTAAGCCTTTTTGACAGCCCTGCTGCCACCTGTGCCACAAAGTAGCCTACTACAAACATAGCTGCCATACTTAAAATGGCGCAGGAGAGCATCTTCACACCTGCCCACACGACAGAGCTAAGTGCACTGTCCGGTGTCTGTATAAGCCTTGTTATCTCTGCCATATAGTCGGGAAGCCTAAGGTCAATCCATACCTGAAATACGATGAAGCAGAGGCTGATACAGACAAAGAGCCAATCCTTCTTCCTTAGATACCTAAATAATTTAATCATTTCATTTCCTCCAGGTTAAGGGTTTAGTTTACTCTAAAAATAAATGTTAAACTATTGTACACCATTATTTTTGATTTGTCACGATTAATTTTTTTACTTATCTTATCAAATTATCATATATTTCTCATTTTTTGATTTTCCCAAAAAAAAGACAGCCTTTAAGACTGTCCTTGTACTTAAAAATTACTTGGTGTATACCTTACTGTAATAATGTGAACTTCATTTTTCATTTTAACAACGCGATAAATAATAGTGTAGTTCTTATAAAAAATCTGCCGATATCCTTGATTTGCGTAGGCTCCAATACGCCTTATTGCACCACGTTCTGGCTGCTCTTCTAAACTAAAAATAGACTTCTCCAATCCCTCAACTATTTCCATTGCTGTTGATGGTTCCAAAAGTTCTTCAGCAATATATTTGTAAATCAGCTCCAAATCCTGATATGCTCTCGAATAAATTTTAACAGAGTATTTATTCAAAATATTTTCTCCTTAATGAACTTAGAGCTTCTCTTGCATCAATTAGCACTCCACCTTCAGCAAATTCTTTCTCAGCTTCACTTATCGCATTGTCTGCCTGTGAACCATCCTCCCACAGCCTCACTCCTGTCTTTAGCCTGTTAAGCCCATCTATGAGGTTCTTTTTGGTGCAGGCTATATTCATCCTAACAAAGCCCTGACCGGATTTGCCGTATTCCCTGCCATCTGTAAGATAAAGCCCCGTAGTAAGCCTAAGCTCCTTGGCAAAGCCCTTACCTTCGTTTTTAAGTCCTCTTACATCCAGCCAGAATAAATAAGTTGCTTCCTTTTCCACCACCTTTATTTCAGGGATTTCCTTAGCTATAAAGTCTAGTACCATCTTCCTGCTGTCATCGAGGTATTCATTAAGGCTGTCAAGCCATTCTCCTCCACCCGTATAGGCTGCAATAGCCGCATCTATAGCAAAGGCATTAGGCTCAGCCACCTCATCCGTATTAAGCCCTCTGTTTACCTTGTTTCTAAGAATCTCATTTGGCACAAATACAGCTGCTGTATGAAGGCCTGCTATATTAAAGGCTTTACCGGGACTTAGGCAGGTTACGCTTATCTCTCTTGCAGTCTCAGACACACTTGCAAATGGTACATATTTCTTTTTGTTTACTGTAAGGTCACAATGAACTTCATCAGATATTACAGTTACACCGTATTTCTTACACAGCTCTCCCACCCTTATAAGCTCATCCTTAGTCCATATCCTTCCACCCGGATTCTGTGGATTGCAGAGTATCATAAGAGTAGTCTGGGTGTCTGAAAGGTCTTTTTCAAGCTGCCTAAAGTCCATCTCATAGCGGTTATCCTTAAGCACCAACGGACTTTCAAGAGCAACTCTTCCGTTGTTTAGTATGGAATTAAAAAATATATTGTAAACAGGAGTCTGGATTAGCACCTTCTCAGCAGAGTTGTTAGCTTTCTAACAAGGCTTGATATAGCAGGGACTACTCCTGTAGTAAAAATTAGCCAGTCCTTTTCCATTGTGAAGTTATGTCTGCTCTTCCACCAGCCAATGTAGGCCTCATACCATTCATCAGTTATGCCTGAATATCCAAACACTCCATGCTTAACCCTAGCCTCAAGAGCCTTTCTTATAGAAGGCGCAGCCTCAAAGTCCATATCTGCGACCCACATAGGAAGTTCGTTTTCTTCTACCTTCCACTTTTCTGCGTTGGTATTCCTTCTGTCTATCTCCTTATCAAAGTTAAATGACTTTTCAATATGCATATTTACCCCCTTCTTCTAAGTTCGGTCTCCCTTCCTTCTCCTGAAATAAGCTCAACTTCTGCAAGAGTTACAGGCTTTGGAGCCTCTCCCTCAACTATAATCTTAGTGTCGGAAAGATTAATCTTATCTCCGTCCATTATAAGAGTTCCTATCTCCTTAGCCTTTATAGTTCCTCCTTTCGGATTGAATACGCTGTCAATCTTCCCTGTAACTTCTACATCTACAGTGGAATATTCAAAGGCAAGAGCTGTATTCACAAGTTTACAATTCTTCATAACGAGGTTTTCTATATAACAAAATCCCTGTAAGCTCTCTACTGTGCAGTTAATAAGTGTTACATTTTTAGAATTCCAGCCAAAATACTCTCCGACTATAAATGAATCATAGATTACCACATCTTCAGTATTCCAGAAGCTATCCTTTGAGAGCAGCCTGCAATTATGTACCTCTATATTTTTACCACCGTCAAAGCAATAATTGCCATATAGGTTCAGCCCATCCAGGTAGACATTTTCACTGTTTAAACCAAAATAAGCACCCTTTGCTACTACATTTTCAAGTCTTATATTCTTACACATCCAAAAGGTTTCATTTGCGTTAGGAATAGATACATTCTTTAAGCTTACGCCATCACACCTTCGAAATTCCTTTGGTGCTTCAATCATAGTATCCTCTATATTGATGTTTTTACCATACCAGATTCCGGACCTTGCCATCTCAAAAAATGTAGAGTCCTTCACCCTCACATCCTTAGCATACCAAAGCGGATATTTCCACTTATACATTGTGTTGACCGCATTTATATTCTCTCCATGCTTAAGCGGAGATTCTCCATCTGCAAATATTGTACTGTCTATATCAAGGTCTTTTCCGTGAAGAGTGCGCGCTCTCCTGTGAGAACTTCATTACTTATCTTCTCCATATGTCCACCTTTCTTAAAATCAACATTTATCCCTATTTAAATAGTATGCAATAAAATTTTTGAATAAGTAAATAGGCAAAGAAAATTTATTATCTTTTGACACCTGCATAAGGTTATAAATAATCTTAATATTTTTTTCATTACATATAAAAAGCCCTCAGGTATAATTCCTGAAAAGGCTCTTATTGTCTTATTTCTTTGTATATACGCTTGTGTATACATTCTTAAATACCTTATACTTACCAAATGCAATTCTTTCCTTTGTCTCAAAATTAATCATGTTTAGATAGCAGATGGCATCACTTGTGTCGGTTAAGCCTGGTTTTAAGTAAACTCCCCTGCTTACAAAGTTAATTGGTGCTCCAGATGCATCATAGAATACAATGAATACATTACCACTTACAGGAATTTTTCCTGTATTCTTTGTGTTTACGGAAACAACTACCTGCTCCTCTGTCTGTGACTTGATAGTATCCTTTACCTTAAACTTCTTCTCTGCATTTGTATAGGTATAAGCAGGCGACCTGGATAGGCTTACCATCTTCATACCGGTCTTTGTGACATCAGGTTCAAATGCACTTGCATTAAATACTATCTTTGCGTAGCTTTTTTTATTTGGCATTAGTGAGTACACAGATATTAGTTCTGATAAATACTCTGTACCGTCAGCTCCCTTTAAGGAATATCTGAATTTACCGTCCTGAAATATAGCACCTGTCTTGTTGGTAACTTCAACAAGGATTTCTCCCCTTACCTATGCTGTAGAACTTATATTCAAATTTTGACTTCTTTACTGTAACGTTGATTACTACAGTTCCTGTTTTTTTGTAACATAGGTTATCTTAGCTTTTCCTACTTTTTTAGCCTCAAATATAACTTTCTTATTATTTTCCTTGCCTTTTGTAGCCTTTACTACAGATGAGTTCGTATTCTTGATGCTTTTAACCTGGGTAAAGTCTGTGGACTCGTACGCCTCACCAATGTACATTACTAAGTTCTGAACTCTACCTCTTTTAGCCGCACTGGCAATCATAGGTGATACTGTGGTTGTAGCAACCACAAGAACCAAAAGAAAGAGCAAATACTTCTTTAATAATTTCTTCATAAATTTCCTCCGTATATTTGATTTTAGCACAAATACAATTATATTCATTTTTGGAAAATTATCAACTTGTCATTAGTTGATGTCGGTATAACTCGTTTGGTTTTTGTTGCTCTTGCTTGTAATTACTTACTTTAAAGAAGAAGGACCTTTGCGTTTCCGCAAAGGCCCTTCCCTTGTGTATGTGGAAAATATCTACACAACAATTTTCATCCGGCTACGTTTGTTTGCTTCTGCTTAGAATTATTCGTTTTCTTTCTTTTTGAACATCATCAAGCCTGCTAAGAGAAGCAGTACGCAACCATTTGCATAGAATACCGTATTGTCGGTACTTCCTGTATTAGGAAGACCCTTTGGTGTCTCGTCTTCTCCGACTTCGACGTTGGTATTCTTGCCTTTCGGCTTCTTGCCATTTACAACAGAACCCTCTGGAGTGTCATCATCATCAATTGTAACAATGTCTGACGGTTTCTTAGGATCCGGTGTACTTACACTTGGACGATTTGGAACGCCACCTGGTGTTGGGTCCGGATTAACAGGAACTTGTGGTACAAATGGATCTGGATCAACAGGTGTCTGTGGTACAAGTGGATCTGGATTCTGTGGATCCTGTGGAATCTGTGGATCAGGGATGTCTGGTGTAGGTGGTATTACAGGGATGTCAGGTGTATATGGCTTCTCTTTATTGAGGACCACAAATCCGTCCTGAGTATTTCCTGTGATTGTCTTGGTATAATTGCTCAAGTCAACCTCATCAACACTGTAATCTATTACCTTACCTGTTTCATCATACTTAGGAAGTGCGAACTCTGTAGTCCAGGTAGTAGCATCTCCTGAAGCAACAGCTGCCTTTGTTACAACTCTGGTTGCAACAACCTTATCGCCATCCTTAATGTTGAGTGTTATGAACGCTCCTACAGTTCCATCCCACTTCTTTGTTACCTTAACAATTCCGTTCTCAGAGTTGGTAATTGTGATGTTGCCATCATTGTTGTCAATTACCTGCTTGTATAGTTAGCTACATCCTGCTCATCCACTGTATACTTAATCTCGTGTCCGAGTCCATCATACTTAGGATATGTGCCAAATGCAACTTCCCAGATGTTAGTTGTGCCAGCCTTAAGAGCTGATGCTGTCACTGTCTTTGTCTCAAGAACTTTTTCACCTTGCTTGAGGGAAACAGTAATCTCATCGCCAACCTTACCATACCACTTCTTTGTAACCTTATGAGAAATCATTTCTGTGTTGGTAATTGTTACACCACCACACTCAACATCGCCTATTGTCTTGCCATAGTTAGGTATGTTTTCTTCATCAACACTGTAGGTTATCTTTCTACCGTTAGAGTCTAATCTGTCAAGTTCAACAGGTATTTCCCATACAATTATGTTCTGGTTATCAAAGAGATACTTTCTGTTAATGTCACCGTCTGTCTTATAAACAGTTCTAACAAGGAGTTCTTTTCCGGTCTCTGCATCTTTAATACGGATGGTAATCTTATCGCCTTCTGCACCAACCCACTTCTTAATAACCTTGAAGTGCTCGCATCCGGTCTCAGTATTGGTAATTGTGAAACCAAGGTTCTGGTCTCCCTCTACTGTAGTGTTATATCCGGATATTGCAGACTCTGTAACTGTATAAACTATCTCTTCTCCGGCTACATTGTACTTAGGTAATTCATCAAATGTCATTTCCCAAGTATTCAGATCTGCACCCTTAAGAGCAGAAGCAGTTACTGTCTTTGTTGCATAAGGGATGTCACCATTCAGTACAGATACGGTTATTTCGCTTGCTACCTTGCCAAGCCACCTCTTGTCTACTCTGATCTTAATCTTTTCGTCATTTGGCTTTTCAGTATTGGTAATTACGAAGCCATCGGTCTGGTTTCCGCTTATCTCAGTTGTGTAGCCTTCTAACTCAGCCTCTACAACTGTATAAACTATTTCATTATGGTCTGCATCATACTTAGGTGCTTCAAAAGTAATCTCCCAAGTATTTGCATCTCCGTTTACTGCCGCTGATGCATCTACTTCCTTAACCTGAACAATCTGTGTGCCATTCATTAAGGATACGGTTATCTTCTCACCTACCTTACCAAGCCACTTCTTGTCAACCTTAATCGTTACTGTCTCATCATTAGGTGTTGGATTCTCTGAGTTGGTAATTGTGAAACCATCGTTCTGATTTCCAACTATATCAGTTGTATAACCTGCTAATGCAGCCTCTGCAACTGTGTAAGTTATTTCATTACCATCTTTGTCGTACTTAGGTGCTTCAAATGTTAACTCCCAAGTATTCTCATCTCCATCCTTAGCCGCTGATGCGTTTACTTTCTTTTCTTCGACAATGCTTGCACCATTCATTAAGTAAACAGTTATCTCATCTGCTACCTTACCAAGCCACTTCTTGTCAACCTTAATGGTTATCTTGTCGTCTTTTGGTGTTTCTGTATTGGTAATTACGAAACCATCAGTCTGATTTCCTGTTATCACTGTCATATATCCGTCTAATGCCTTCTCCATAACAGTGTAAACTATTTCCTTACCTTCAGCATCGAACTTAGGTGCTTCAAAAGTGAACTCCCAGTTATTCTGGTCGCCGTCTTTTGCAGCTGACGCATTTACTGTCTGTGCCTGAACAATATCTGTACCGTTCAATAAGAATACAGTAATCTCTTCGCTTACCTTACCAACCCACTGCTTATTGACTTTAATTACAACCTTCTCGTCATTAGGAGTTGGGGTTTCCTTTTGTTGATAATTGTGAAGCTTCCGTCGTTGTTATTGATTATCTGCTTCTCATATCCCGCTACATCCTGCTCATCCACGGTATACTTAATTTCGTGTCCAAATTCATCATATTTAAGAACTGGACTAAATGATACTTCCCAAGTGTCGTTTGTTCCGGCAACGAAGCTGCTCCCGTTATTGTCTTGGTTTCAAGAACTGTCTCACCAAGCTTGAAGGATACTGTAATCTCATCACCTACCTTACCAATCCACTTCTTAGTAGCCTTGTAGGATACCATTTCTGTATTGGTAATTGTAACACTGTCAGATCCTACATTGCCTATTGTCTTGCCGTAGTTAGGTACATTTTCTTCATCAACGCTGTAGGTTAATTCTTTACCATCAGAGTCAAATCTGTCAAGCTCAACAGGTACTTCCCAAATTGTTACGTTTGGTGTCTGTGGATCAGTAATTCTGTTAATATCAGAATCAGTCTTGTAAATAGTTCTTACAAAGAGCTCAGCTCCTGTGTTAGCGTCTTTAATGCGAACAGTAATCTTATCGCCTTCGGCACCAACCCATCTCTTAATTACTTTGAACTTGCCCTTTTCAGTCTGAGTATTGGTAATTGTGAAGCCATCTTTCTGGTTTCCGCTTACCTTTACACTGTAGCCTGAAATTGCTGACTCTGTTACTGTATAAACAATTTCCTCACCTGCTGCATTGTACTTAGGTGCCTCAAATTCAACCTCCCAAGCCTTTGGATCTGTAGGATTTGCAGCTGATGCATTAACTGTCTTTGTTGCATAAGGTATTGTGCCGTTCATTAAGGAAAGAGTAATTTCATCAGCAACTTTTCCAAGCCACTTCTTGTTTACCTTAATCTTAACCTTTTCAGTGTCTTTGTTGAATACGGTGAAGCCATCATTCTGATTTCCGCTTACACTTGCCTCATAGCCTGCAATTGCTGACTCTGTTACGGTGTATGCAATCTCATTGCCTGCTGCGTCGTACTTAGGTGCTTCAAATGAAACTTCCCAAGTCTTAGCATCGTTAGCCTTTGCTGAAGCTGCATCTACTGTCTTTGTATCAACAACGTTAGAGCCATTCATAAGTGAAAGGGTTACCTTTTCAGCTACCTTACCAAGCCACTTCTTGTCTACCTTAATCTTAATCTTTTCGTTGCTTGTATTAGTTACTGTAAAGCCTGCTTCCTGATTTCCGCTAACCTCTGCTGTATAGCCTGCGATTGCTGACTCTGTTACTGTATAAACTACTGCCTTGCCATCCTTGCCGTACTTAGGTGCTTCAAATGAAACTTCCCAAGTCTTAGCATCGCCCTGCTTAGCTGACGCCGCATCTACTGTCTTAGTATCAACAACTGTCTCGCCATTCATTAAGGAAAGGGTTATCTGGTTAGCTGCCTTACCAATCCACTTCTTGTCTACCTTAATCTTAACCTTTTCATCACTTGTATTGGTAATTGTAAAGCCTGCTTCCTGACTTCCGCTAACCTCTGCTGTATAGCCTGCTATTGCTGACTCTGTTACTGTATAAACTACTGCCTTGCCATCCTTGCCATACTTAGGTGCTTCAAATGAAACTTCCCAGGTATTAGCCTCGTTAGCCTTAGCTGACGTTGCATCTACAGTCTTTGTTTCAACAACATTTGTGCCATCCATTAAGGAAACGGTTATCTTCTCGCCTACCTTACCAATCCACTTCTTGTCTACCTTAACCTTTACCTTTTCGGTATTAGTAATAGTAAAGCTTCCGTCGTGATTATCGGTAATTTCTTTGTTGTAGTTAGCCACATCCTGCTCATCCACTGTGTAGTTAATGAGGTGTCCGAAAGCGTCATACTTTGGAACTGCCTTGAATGTAACTTCCCAACTATCATTTGTACCAGCCTTAAGATCCACACTTGTTACCTTCTTAGTTTCGATTACCTTATCTCCACTCTTAAGAACAACCGTGATCTCACTACCAATCTGTCCAACCCACTTCTTAGTTACCTTGTAGGAAACTTCCTCAGTATTTGTAATAACGAAGCCGATGTCACTGCTTACGATAGTCTTACCGTAGTTAGGAACATTCTCTTCATCAACACTGTAGGTTATATTTCTTCCTACTGAGTCAAACTTATCAAGTTCAACAGGTACTTCCCAAACTGTTACATTAGGGTTAGCTGGATCTGTAATTCTTACAAGGTCAGCATCAGTCTTAGTGATGGTTCTTACAAGGAGTTCAGCTCCTGTATCAGCGTCCTTTAATGCGAACTGTAATCTTCTCGCCTTCAGCACCGATCCACTTCTTAATAACCTTGAACTTCTCTGTTCCGGTCTGGGTATTGGTAATTGTGAAGCCATTATTCTGATCTCCGCTTACCGCTGCCTTATATCCGGATATAGCTGACTCTGTTACTGTATAAACGATTTCTTCGCCAAGTGCATTGTACTTAGGTGCTTCAAATGTAACTTCCCAAGTCTTTGCATCACCTGACTTAGCTGCTGATGCATCAACTGTCTTGGTTGCATAAGGTATAGAACCGTTCATTAAGGAAATAGTTACCTGATCAGCAACTCCTCCGAGCCACTTCTTATCTACCTTAATCTTAACCTTTTCAGTATCCTTATTGGTAATTGTGAATCCATTATTCTGGTTTCCGCTTACTGCTGCTTCATAGCCTGCAATTGCTGACTCTGTTACTGTGTAGCTATTTCATTACCTGCTGCATCATACTTAGGTGCTTCAAATGAAACTTCCCAAGTCTTAGCATCGCCGTTCTTAGCTGATGTAGCATCTACTGTCTTAGATTCAACAACGTTTGTGCCATTCATAAGTGATACGGTTATCTGGTTAGCTGCCTTACCAAGCCACTTCTTATCTACCTTAACCTTAACCTTTTCAGTATTGGTATTGGTAATTGTAAAGCCTGCTTCCTGATTGCCGCTTACTGCTGCTTCATAGCCTGCGATTGCTGACTCTGTTACTGTATAAACAATTGCCTTGCCATCCTTGCCGTACTTAGGTGCTTCAAATGAAACTTCCCAAGTGTTAGCTTCTCCAGCCTTAGCTGATGCCGCATCTACTTTCTTTGACTCAACAATCTCTGTACCATTCATTAAGGCTACGGTTATCTGGTTAGCTGCCTTACCAAGCCACTTCTTGTCAACCTTAATCTTAACCTTTTCAGTGTCTCTATTGGTAATGGTGAAGCCTTCTGCCTGATTTCCGCTTACCTCTGCTTCATAGCCTGCGATTGCCGCCTCTGTTACTGTGTAAACAATTGCCTTTCCATCTTTGCCATACTTAGGTGCTTCGAATGAAACTTTCCAAGTGCTAGCGTCGCCTGACTTAGCTACTGTCTTTTCTTCAACAACCTGTGTACCATTCATTAACTTAATGGTTACACTGTCTGCTACCTTACCAAGCCACTTCTTATCAACTCTAATTACAGTCTTTTCGGTGTTAGTAATAGTGAAGCTTCCGTCGTTGTTGTTTGTTATTTCTTTTTCATAGTTAGCTACATTCTGCTCATCAACTGTGTAGTTAATAAGGTGTCCGAAAGCATCATACTTTGGAACTGCCTTGAATGTAACTTCCCAAGTATCGTTTGTACCAGCCTTAAGATCTGCACTTGTTACCTTCTTAGTTTCAAGAACTCTCTCTCCACTCTTAAGTACAACTGTAATCTCGCCGCCTACCTGTCCAACCCACTTCTTATTTACCTTGAAGGAAACTTCCTCAGTGTTAGTAATAACGAAGCCATTGCCGCTGTTTACGATAGTCTTACCGTAGTTAGGAACATTCTCTTCATCAACACTGTAGGTTATCTTTCTACCTACTGAATCGAACTTGTCAAGTTCAACAGGTACTTCCCAAATAGTAACGTTAGGGTTAGCTGGATCTGTAATTCTTACTAAATCAGCGTCAGTCTTAGTGATAGTTCTTACAAGGAGTTCAGCTCCTGTATCAGCGTCTTTGATGCGAACTGTAATCTTCTCGCCTTCGGCACCGATCCACTTCTTAATAACCTTGAACTTCTCTGTTCCGGTCTGGGTATTGGTAATTGTGAAACCATTACTCTGGTTACCGCTTACTGCTGCCTTATATCCGGAAACTGCTGACTCTGTTACTGTATAAGCTATTTCTTCGCCAAGTGCATTGTACTTAGGTGCTTCAAATTCTACTTCCCAAGTCTTAGCATCGTTAGCCTTAGCTGCTGATGCGTTAATTGTCTTTGTTGCATAAGGAACGTTGCCGTTCATTAAGGAGATAGTTACCTGATCTGCTACTCCACCAAGCCACTTCTTATCAACCTTTATCTTAACCTTCTCGGTATCCTTGTTGACAATAGTAAATCCTGTAGCCTGATTTCCGCTTACCTTAGCTTCATAGCCTGCGATTGCTGACTCTGTTACTGTGTAAGCTATCTCATTACCTGCTGCATCATACTTAGGTGCTTCAAATGAAACTTCCCAGGTCTTTGCTTCGCCTGACTTAGCTGCTGTTTCATTTACTGTCTTAGATTCAACAACGTTAGTGCCATTCATAAGTGATACGGTTATCTCGTTAGCTACCTTACCAAGCCACTTCTTATCAACTTTAATCTTAACCTTTTCGTTGTCTCTGTTGATAATTGTAAAGCCTGAAGCCTGAGTTCCGTTTACCTCTGCTGTATAGCCTGCGATTGCTGACTCTGTTACTGTGTAAACTGCTTCTTTACCGTCATTGCCATACTTAGGTGCTTCAAATTCTACTTCCCAAGTCTTAGCATCGCCGTTCTTAGCAGACGCCGCATCTACTGTCTTAGTTGCAACAACTTCAGTACCATTCATTAAGGATACGGTTATCTGGTTAGCTACCTTACCAAGCCACTTCTTGTCAACCTTAACTTTAACCTTTTCAGTGTCTTTATTGGTAATGGTGAAGCCTTCTGCCTGATTTCCACTTACCTTAGCTTCGTAGCCTGATATTGCTGACTCTGTTACTGTATAAGCTATTTCTTTTCCTGCTTCATCGTACTTAGCAGCATCAAAAGATACTTCCCAAGTACTTGCATCGTTTGCCTTAGCTGCTGATGCGTTAACTGTCTTTGATTCAACAACTCTGTTACCGTTCATAAGAGATACGGTTATCTGGTTAGCTACCTTACCAAGCCACTTCTTGTCAACCTTAATCTTAACCTTTTCAGTGTCTCTATTGGTGATGGTGAAGCCATCCTTCTGATTTCCGCTTACATTTGACTCGTAACCTGATATTGCTGACTCTTTAACTGTATAAGCAATCTCTTCGCCGTTAGCGCCGTACTTAGGTGCTTCAAATGTAACTTCCCAAGTCTTAGCATCGCCCTGCTTAGCGAATGTTGCATCTACTGTCTTCTCTTCAACAACTTCTGTGCCATTCATTAAGGAAATGGTTATCTGGTTTGCTACCTTACCAAGCCACTTCTTGTCAACTTTAATCTTAACCTTTTCAGTGTCCTTATTGGTAATTGTAAAGCCTGCATCCTGATTTCCGCTTACCTCAGCCTTATAGCCTTCAATTGCTGACTCTGTTACTGTATAAACAACTTCATTTCCGTCCTTGCCGTACTTAGGTGCTTCAAATGAAACTTCCCAAGTCTTAGCATTTCCGATCTTAGCCGCAGATGCGTCTACTGTCTTAGTCTCAACAATCTCAGTACCGTTCATAAGCTTAACGGTAATTTCTGAACCTACCTTACCAAGCCACTTCTTGTCAACTCTAATCTTAACCTTTTCAGTGTCTGTATTGGTAATGACAAATCCATCATTCTGATTTCCGCTAACCTCAGCCTTATAGCCTGCGATTGCTGCTTCTGTTACTGTGTAAACTATAGCGTTGCCGTCTTTACCATACTTAGGTGCTTCAAATGAAACTTCCCAGGTCTTAGCATCGCCAGACTTAGCTACTGTCTTCTCTTCAACAACTTCTGTACCATTCATTAACTTAATGGTTACACTGCCTGCTACCTTACCAAGCCACTTCTTGTCTACTCTAATCTGAGTCTTTTCATTATTGGTAATGGTGAAGCTTCCGTCGTTGTTATTGGTTATTTCTTTTACATAGCCGTCTACATTCTGCTCATCAACTGTGTAGTTGATCATATGTCCTAAGCTATCATACTTTGGAACAGCCTTGAATGTCGCTTCCCATGTGTTGTTTGTTCCAGCCTTTAGATCTGCACTTGTAAGCTTCTTAGTTTCAAGAACCTTATCTCCGCTCTTAAGGGAAATAACTACCTCGTTACCTACCTTACCAAGCCACTTCTTAGTTACCTTGAAGGAAACTTCTTCTGTGTTAGTAATGGTGAAACCATCATTGCTCTTAACAACTATCTTACCATAGTTAGGTACATTTCTTCGTCAACGCTGTAAGTAATCTTTCTACCTACAGAATCGAACTTATCGAGTTCAACAGGTACTTCCCAAATTGTAACGTTAGGGTTAGAAGGATCTGTAATTCTTACAAGATCAGCATCTGTCTTAGTGATAGTTCTAACCAAAAGTTCAGCTCCTGTATCAGCATCTTTGATGCGTACAGTAATCTTGTCACCTTCTGCACCGATCCACTTCTTGATAACCTTGAACTTCTCTGTACCGGTCTGAGTATTAGTAATTGTGAAGCCGTTCTTCTGGTTTCCGCTTACCGCTGCCTTATATCCGGATATAGCTGTCTCAGTTACTGTATAAACAATCTCTTCGCCAAGTGCATTGTACTTAGGAGCTTCAAATTCAACTTCCCAAGTCTTAGCATCGTTTGCCTTAGCTGCTGATGCATTAATTGTCTTAGTAGCATAAGGAATTGTACCATTAAGTAATGAAATAGTTACCTGATCTGCAACTCCGCCAAGCCACTTCTTATCAACCTTAATCTTTACCTTTTCGGTATCCTTGTTGATAATTGTAAATCCTGTCTTTGCGGTTCCGCTTACACTTGTTTCATAGCCTGCTACCGCTGACTCTACTACTGTATAAGCTATCTCATTGCCTTCTGCATCATACTTGTCTGCTTCAAATGAAACTTCCCAAGTCTTAGCATCGTTAGCCTTAGCTGCCGCTGCGTCTACTGTCTTCTCTTCAACAACCTGTGTACCGTTCATAAGCTTAACGGTAATCCTGTCGCCTACCTTACCAAGCCACTTCTTGTTTACATTGATCTTAACCTTTTCAGTGTCTTTATTGGTAATTATGAATCCTGCAGACTGGCTTCCGCTTACTTCTGCCTTATATCCTGCGATTGCTGACTCTGTTACTGTATAAGCTATCTCATTGCCGGCTGCATCATACTTAGGTGCTTCAAATGATAACTCCCAAGTCTTTGAATCGCCTGATTTAGCTACTGTCTTCTCTTCAACAACCTGTGTACCGTTCATTAACTTAACAGTTACACTATCGCCTACCTTACCAAGCCACTTCTTGTCAACCTTAATCTTAACCTTTTCAGTGTCTCTGTTGGTAATTACAAATCCTGCAGACTGGCTTCCGCTTACTTCTGCCTTATAACCTGCGATTGCTGACTCTGTTACTGTATAAGCTATCTCATTGCCTGCTTCATTGTACTTAGGTGCTTCAAATGATAACTCCCAAGTCTTTGAATCGCCTGATTTAGCTACTGTCTTCTCTTCAACAACCTGTGTACCGTTCATTAACTTAACAGTTACACTATCGCCTACCTTACCAAGCCACTTCTTGTCAACCTTAATCTTAACCTTTTCAGTGTCTCTGTTGGTAATTACGAACCCAGCAGACTGGCTTCCGCTTACTTCTGCCTTATATCCTGCGATTGCTGACTCTGTTACTGTATAAGCTATTTCTCTACCGGCTGCGTCATACTTAGGTGCCTCAAATGAGATCTCCCAGGTCTTCTCTTCGCCTGTCTTAGCCACTGTCTTTTCTTCAACAACCTGTGTACCGTTCATTAACTTAACAGTTACACTGTCTGCTACCTTACCAAGCCACTTCTTGTCAACTTTGATCTTAACCTTTTCAGTGCTTGCATTAGTAACTGTAAATCCTGCTACCTGGTTGCCGCTTACCTCTGCCTTGTAGCCTGCTATTGCTGACTCTGTAACAGTATATGTAACTTCCTTGCCATCCTTGCCATACTTAGGTGCTTCAAATGAAACTTCCCAAGTGTTAGCCTCGTTAGCCTTAGCTGACGCTGCATCTACTGTCTTTGTATCAACAACTTCAGTACCATTCAATAAGGAAAGGGTTACCTTCTCGCCTACCTTACCAAGCCACTTCTTGTCAACCTTAATCTTAACTTTTTCAGTGTCTTTATTGGTAATCGTGAAGCCATCGTTCTTATTGCCGCTTACACTTGCCTCATAGCCTGCGATTGCTGACTCTGTAACGGTATAAGCTATTTCTTTTCCATCCTTGCCATACTTAGGTGCTTCAAATGAAACTTCCCAAGTAGTTGCATCTCCGGACTTAGCTGCTGATGCATTAATTGTCTTCTCACCAACAACTTCTGTACCATTCATTAACTTAACGGTTACTTCATTAGCTACCTTACCAAGCCACTTCTTATCAACTCTAACTACAGTCTTTTCAGTGTTAGTAATGGTGAAGCTTCCGTTGTTGTTGTTTACTACATTCTTTTCATAGTTAGCTACATCCTGCTCGTCAACTGTGTAGTTGATCATATGTCCTAAGCTGTCATACTTTGGAACTGCCTTGAATGTTACTTCCCATGTGTCGTTGGTTCCTGCCTTGAGGTCAGCATTTGTAACCTTCTTAGTTTCAAGAACCTTATCTCCGCTCTTAAGAGTTAATGTAATCTCGTTACCAACCTTACCAAGCCACTTTTTAGTTACCTTGAAGGAAACTTCTTCTGTATTGGTAATGGTAAATCCATCACTACTCTTAACAACTGTCTTACCGTAGTTAGGTAATTTTTCTTCGTCAACACTATAAGTAATCTTTCTACCTACAGAATCGAACTTGTCGAGCTCAACAGGTACTTCCCAAATTGTTACATTAGGGTTTGAAGGATCTGTTATTCTCTTAAGGTCAGCATCTGTCTTATTGATGGTTCTAACCAGGAGTTCAGCTCCTGTATCTGCATCCTTGATGCGTACAGTAATCTTGTCACCTTCTGCACCAATCCATCTCTTGATAACCTTGAACTTCTCTGTTCCGGTCTGAGTATTGGTAATTGTGAAACCATTCTTCTGGTCTCCGCTTACCGCTGCCTTATATCCGGATACAGCTGCCTCGGTTACTGTATAAGCAATCTCTTCGCCAAGTGCATTGTACTTAGGAGCTTCAAATGTTACTTCCCAAGTCTTAGCATCTCCTGACTTAGCTGCTGATGCGTCTATTGTCTTTGTTGCATAAGGTATTGTACCATTCATTAATGAAATAGTTACCTGATCTGCAACTCCGCCAAGCCACTTCTTATCAACCTTAATCTTAACCTTTTCAGTATCCTTGTTGATAATTGTAAATCCTGTCTTGCGGTTCCGCTTACACTTGCTTCATAACCTGCAATTGCAGACTCTGTTACTGTATAAGCTATTTCTTTTCCTGCTTCATCATACTTGTCAGCTTCGAAAGAAACTTCCCAAGTCTTAGCATCTCCGTCCTTAGCTGCTGATGCGTTAACTGTCTTCTCACCAACAACCTTAATGCCGTTCATAAGCTTAACGGTAATCTGTGAACCTACCTTACCAAGCCACTTCTTGTCAACCTTAATCTTAACCTTTTCAGTGTCTTTATTGGTAATAGTAAATCCTGATATCTGATTTCCGCTTACCTTTGTTTCATAACCTGCTACTGCTTCCTCTGTAACTGTATAAGTAATCTCATTGCCTGCTTCATCATACTTATCAGCGTCAAATGAAAGCTCCCAAGTCTTGCCATCGCCATCCTTAGCTGACGCAGCATCTACTGTCTTTGTATCTACAACCTTAGTGCCGTTCATAAGCTTAACGGTAATCTGTGAACCCACCTTACCAAGCCACTTCTTGTCAACCTTTATCTTAACCTTTTCGGTGTCTTTATTGGTAATGGTAAATCCTGCATTCTGATTTCCGCTTACACTTGCCTTATATCCTGTGATTGCTGACTCTGTTACTGTATAAGCTATTTCCTTACCTGTGTTGTCATACTTGTCTGCTTCAAAAATAACTTCCCAAGTCTTAGCATCGCCTGATTTAGCAAATGTTGAATTTACTGTCTTTGTACTTACAGCCTTAGTACCATTCATAAGGGATACAGTAATCTCGTTACCTACCTTACCAAGCCACTTCTTGTCTACCTTAATCTTGACTTTTTCGGTGTCTTTATTGGTAATTGTAAAGCCATCCTTCTGATTGCCGCTTACCTTTGTTTCATAACCTGGTACTGCTTCCTCTGCTACTGTATAAGTAATCTCATTACCTGCTTCATCATACTTATCAGCATCAAATGAAAGCTCCCAAGTCTTGCCATCGCCGTCCTTAGCTGCCGATGCGTCAACTGTCTTTGTATCAACAACCTTAGTGCCGTTCATAAGTTTAACGGTGATCTGTGAACCTACCTTACCAAGCCAATTCTTGTTAACATTAATCTTAACCTTTTCAGTGTCTTTATTGAGAATGGTAAATCCTGTAGCCTGATCTCCTCTTACTTCAGCCTTATAGCCTGCGATTGCAGCCTCTGTTACTGTATAAACTACTTCTCTTCCGTCTTCACTATACTTAGGTGCTTCAAATGAAACTTCCCAAGTCTTAGCGTCGCCGTCCTTAGCTGCTGATGTATCTACTGTCTTCCTATCAACAACCTTAGTGCCATCTAAAAGTGCTACTGTAATCTGTGAACCTACCTTACCAAGCCACTTCTTGTCAACTTTAATCTTAACTTTTTCGGTGTTTGTATTGGTAATTGTAAATCCATCTTTCTTATTTCCGCTTACCTTAGCATCATAGCCTGCAATTGCTGACTCTGTTACTGTATAAGCAATTTCTTTACCGTTTTCATCGTACTTATCTGCTTCAAAGGTTACTGCCCAAGTATTGGCAGCTCCTGCCTTAGCAAATGTGTCATTTACTCTCTTAGTGCTAACAACCTTAGAACCATCCATTAAGGAAATGCTAATCTCAGATGCTGCCTTGCCAATCCACTTCTTATCAACTTTAATCTTGATCTTTTCTGTGTCTCTGTTGGCAATAGTGAAGCCATCCTTCTGATTTCCGCTTACCTTAGTCTCATAACCAGGTACTGTTTCTTCCTTAACTGTATAAACTATTTCTCTACCTGTGTCGTCAAACTTACGTGCTTCAAATTCTACTTCCCAGGTATTTGGATCTCCGTCCTTAGCTGCTGATGCGTCTACTGTCTTTGTTTCAACAACATCTGTACCATCCATCAATTTAAGGGTAATCTGTGAGCCTACCTTACCAAGCCACTTCTTATCTACCTTTATCTTGATCTTTTCTGTACTTATATTGGTAATAGTAAAGCCTTCTGACTTAGTTCCGCTTATGTCAGCCTTGTATCCTTCGATAGCAGCCTCAGTTACAGTATAAAGAGCTCTAGAGCCGTTTAAGCTATACATAGGTGCTTCGAATGAAACTTCCCAAGTACTTGGGTCGCCTTCTTTGCTGATGAAGCATCAATTGTCTTGGTTTCTACAACTCTTGTGCCTTCCATCAAGGTAAGAGTTACCTTGTCGCCAATCTTACCAAGCCACTTCTTATTTACCTTAACCTTAACCTTTTCATCATTGGTATTGGTAATTGTAAATCCGTTCTTTGCATCTCCGGTTACCTCAGCCTTATAGCCTTTGATAGCCACCTCTGTTACTGTATAATGAATTAAATTGCCATTCTCATCATACTTAGGAACTATAAATCTAGTTTCCCAACCCTGTGCATTCTTAACAGGAGGTGCATTTAATGTCTGCTCATTAACAACCTTTTCACCGTTCATTAACTTAAGCTTAACTTCGTGACCTACCTTACGAATCCATCTCTTGTTAACGATAATTTCAGTGTTTTCGGTGTTTATAATAGTAATGTTGCCATCTTTATGGTCAATTACTTTATTGGTGTATCCAGAGCCAGGAGAAGTAATCTCTTCAACAGAATACCTAAGTGCCTTTCCCCATCTGTCATACTTTTCAACAGGGGCAAAAGTAATCTCCCACTCATTGTTTGTTCCGGCTTTGAGGTCTGCCTTAGACATAGTCTTAGTCTCTATGACCTGTTCACCGTTTTTAAGTTCTACAGTAATATCCTTGCCTATCTTACCAAACCATTTCTTGGTAACCTTGTAAGCAACTGTCTCTCTGTTTTCAATGATATACCTATCACAGATATAACCATACTTGTCAGTTTTATCACCCTTTTTGTAAATATATGTGTTGTAGCCAGGTATTGGATCTTCATCCACTGTGTAGGTTATGCTGTCACCGCTAAGATTGTATTTGTCAAGGTCAACAAATACTACCCAAGTAACATAATCAGGTGTTGCCTGATAGGTAATTCTGTTAAGATCAGGATCATTTCTGTGTATTGTTCTTACAAAAAGCTCTTTTCCTGTTGCTTTATCCTTAAAACGAACAGTAATCTGATCGCCCTCTTTACCTATCCAGTGCTTTTCAATCTTGTACTTCTCTTTTTTTGTCTTTGTGTTGACAATTGTGAAGCTTCCATCATTGGCTTTGATAACCTTTGCAATGTAACCGGATATAGCTGTTTCTGTTACAGTGTAAGCAATCACTCTGCCCTGAGTGTCGTACTTAGGAGCTTCAAAAGTTACTTCCCAGGTATTTGGTCTTTTAGCAAAAGACTCATCTATGGTTTTTGTAGCATAAGGAAGAGTGCCGTTTAACAACTGAATTGTTGCATTCGTAGCTACCTCTCCAACCCAGGTCTTGTATACCTTAACCTTAACCTTTTCAGTATTGGTTATAGTAAACTGAGTATTACTGTCTTTTGAAACAGTTGTGTTATAGCCTTCTAAAGCTGTTTCCTCAGCACTGTACTCTATAGGTGTACGTGAAGCGTCAAACTTATTTACTTCATATGGTACTTCCCATATTGTAACGTTTGGCTGTGAAGGATCTTTCTTCTCAACAAAGCCCTTAGTATTTCTGGTAACTGTTACCTTGTCAAGAACCTCTTTAGTATTCGCATTCTTAATTGTGATTGTAATAGAGTTACCGACTCTTCCAATCCACTTCTTAATAATATTAATTTTCTCTTTTGGTTCAGGTAATTTCTTGTTTGTAATAACGAAGCCATTATCCTGATTACCTGTGATTTCTGTTTCATAACCGTCTAAAGCAGTTTCTGTTACAGAATACTTGATAGGCTGATTTATCATCATACTTATCAACGTCGTTAAAGGTAAATTCCCAAACTGACTTATCCGCACCAAGATTAATGGTCTGCTTCTGAACAACCTTTGTGCCGTCCTTAAGTGAAACTTCAATAGAGCCACCAGGAGTTCCTGCTTCGCCCTTGTTGTTCAACCATTTTTTTGTAACCTTGATGTTTATCTTTTCGTTCTTACGCTCTTCTTTGTTGTTAATAACAAAGTTTCCAGCTGAATCCTTAGTGATTTCAGCCTTTTCATAACCCTGTACCGCTTCCTCTTCTACATAATACTTTATTTCTCTTCCGTTATCATCATATAAAGGAACAGGTTTAAAACTGAAATCCCATGTAGTTTTACCTACATATTCAGACTTGTTTAATACCTTAGTCTCAACAGGCTGTGTAGAACCTTCCTTCATCAAGTGAACAATGATTCTATTACCTACCTGACCAGGCTTTCCTTCTCTGTTTACCCAGTTCTTCTTACCACTGAAGCTAACAGATGGAACATTCACGATAGTAAACTGATCTTCGGTATCTTTTTCTACTGTGCCGATGTAGTTAGGCATTTTAACTTCTTCAATATCATAAGAAATTTTAACACCCTTATCAGTGTACATATCTACTTCTATAGGAATAATCCAAGTAGTGATGTTGTTCTTCTTATCAAAAAGCTCCTGAAGACCCTTGTACTTCTTATCTACTTTTACTTTTCTAATAAGAGCACCGTTAGAAGCATCTTTTACATTGATTGAAATTTCAGAACCAACAGGTCCAATCCACTTCTTAATAACCTTTAATTCTCTACGCTCAATGTTGATGATTGTGTGACCATCTGTCTTATCACAAAGAGCCTTTATTGTATAGCCATCCTGCTTAGCTTCGTCAACAGTATACTTGATTTCATTCTTTGAAGAGTCATACATAGGCGCTTCAAAGGTGATCTCCCAAGTATCGCTGTTTCCGTTAGGAAGGTCAGATTTATTAATAACTCTTTCTTCAATAACCTTATCTGTGTTAGCATCCTTAAGTATAAGAGTTATTGTATCACCAATTTTACCAAACCACTTCTTTATTACTTTAATCTTTTTGGTTTCTGTATTGGTAATAACATAGCCGTTATCTGCATCACCTGTAATTGTTGATGCATATCCGTCTACTGCCGCCTCATTAATAACATACTTAATTTCGTTTCCTGCAGCATCATACTTATCATAAGGACCGAAGGTAGCCTTCCAGCCATTATCACCAGTGATGTTCTTAGACTCAACAACATTACCGTCAGCTGTTTTAAGGGTAACATTTACTGAATCAGCCTTTATATTTCCTAGCCACTTCTTTGTTACCTGTATCTTCTTCTGGGACTTTAACTCAAAGTTAGGAACATTAAGCCAGGTCTTCTTAACTCTTTTCTTTGTGTTTCCATCAATGTAGTATCCAAATGCAAGAGGCTGTGATGGGTTTGATGCATTAGCAAAAATCATCACATGATAGTTGTCAGGAATATTGAAATTCTGTCTAGCTATCTTCTGCATGTGAGTCTTAAAGTTTGCAGGTATTACAGCATCATTCTCATTAGGGAACATCTCTTCAATACGACCATTACCACGCTGACTATCATAACGATAGTGCGCTCTTCTGGTTCCCCAGATACCACCTGTTACTGCCCATACCATAGCCTGCTTTAAGTGGTATGTATAGTCAAAATCATTATACTTACCTGTTTTTGCGTTAGTGATATAATTATCAGCAGCAATTTTTCTGGCACCGCTAATACGATCAACCTGAATACCGTCTAAGCTAAAATTGTTCTCTGTATAGTAGAGAGTCTTGCGCAGTAAGTCAGAAATACTGTTAGTGCCAAAAGTATGTCTTATCTCACTGGCAATACTGTTTGTAGCAGTACCATACGCATAACGCGAAAAATCATATCTTGCTCTCTCTAATGTAACTTTCACAAAACCAGGAAGAGCTATTAAGTTAAGTTTATCCCTTTTATGCGCTTCCCTATATATTGCCTGCCAATCATAAATTCTTGGGACAATATGCTTTGCAAGAGTTGCATCATCAGGATCCTTAATAGGAGTCATAGCATAACCGTTTATCAATGCCACGTCGGTATTGATACAGAACGCCTGAGTACTTGCAGTTCTTCCATTTACAGTGTATTCAACGAAGATTTTCTCATCATATGGACCTGTTTTAACGGTTTTAGCTTTAAAATTAACTGCACCGTCAAATGGGTCTACAATCTCTTCGCCGTCCTTGAGGTAAACATTTACATTCTTGGTAGTTTCGCCATAATTATAATTGTCCTTATCGCTTTCTACCAATCTAATAGAATATTTTGCCTCTTTAACCTCTAACTCGTGGTTTTTAAATATAACATTTCCACCCGCGTCGTTAGTGGTTTTTTCGACAACTCGTCCACTTGAGTCTACTAACTCAAACTGGAACTTGCCAGCAGGCGGGGTTTTCCCGTCCAGCATGACTTTGGCCATGACATTCTTACTCTCTAACTGCTCTTCATGACCAGATGCCTGTGATAAAAACGGTACTCCGTTGGTCAGGCCGACCAACATGCAGAGTATCAGTATCATCGACAAAAGGGCATAGCGAGATGAAACTGACTTGCTTCTCACATTTTTCATAGCTTCTCCTTTTCTTAGTGTTATTTTTTTCCTTTCGGAGTTATCTATTTTAGAAAGCATATTCCGTTGTCTTTAGATACTGCTAACAGGATACACTTTAACATTAAATGAATTGTATCACTCATTGGTTACATTTTAGTTACATTCCGCAATTTCATTAAAAATGGTTATAATTATTTGCCTAAAATGCAGATTTTAGACAGTTAAATACATAGTACTTTACTATGTATTATACTTTTTAAAACAAATTTCCATCTCATAATGCCAACTTTATTGTTGAGTTATGTTTTTAAGCTATTTGATAGTTACAAGTTAATAGCAACAAAAAAATAATCGTTTATTAACAAAACGTAACTTTTTTATTTAAAATTTAGCTTCATATACTGGTATGTTTTCATTTAAAAGCTTCTTACCGTCAAACAAACGATTATGGAAACATCGATGGTACAAACTATGACTATTTAAAAATAATTAACCTCCATGATCAAATTTCATCACAGAAGGTCTGTAGTTAACGGAGTTTGACACTTACTCATAACACCAAATTTAAAATAATCCTTTATTTAAGCCAACTAAAGCTTATTTTTGTCAAATTTTTCAAATTTTATGTGGCTATATGTGTCTATATATGATATAATGGGAGGTGGAGGTATGATACTATGAAACTTACAAAGTCTTCTTCAAAAAATTCAACTACATACTATGTTCAAAAGTCATATAGGATAGGTGATAAAACATCCACAAAGACAGTAGAACGCCTTGGCTCTATTGAAGAGCTAAAGGCTCGAGCGGGTGATAAGGATCCTATTGAATGGGCAAAGGAGTATGTTAAAAAAACTCTACCCTTTTCTGAAAAAGAATCTAGGAAAGATATCACCGTTAAGTACTCCGGAAGCAGGCAGATTGATAAAAATGTCAGGAAATCTGTTAATGTGGGCTATCTTTTCCTAAAGAAGATTTACAACGAACTAAGGCTTCCTAAAGTAGTAGAGGAAATATCTGAGAAATATAAGATAACATATGACTTAGATGACATTTTTTTCTTCCCTCCTTTATACAAGAATTCTTTTCACTGTCTTCAAAGGAAGCTTCGTTCCACTATGCAGAAAAATTTCCTGGAGAAGAGGAACTTTGACCTTCATCAGGTTTATCGTGCTCTTGAAGTTCTTGCAAAGGAAAAATGACCTGATACAAAAACTTTATGAAAAACTCCATGTCCGTTATAGAGAGAAATAAACATATCCTTTACTACGACTGTACTAACTTCTATTTTGAAACAGAGGAAGAAGATGGCTTTCGGAAATATGGCATCTCCAAAGAACACAGACCAAACCCTATTGTTCAGATGGGCTTGTTTATGGATGCTGACGGCATTCCCCTTGCCTTCTCCATGTTTCCAGGCAACCAGAACGAACAGCCGTCTCTTGCACCTTTAGAGAAGAAGATCATATCAGATTTCGGTATCGATAAACTTGTTGTATGTACTGACTCTGGTCCTCGTCTGCATCAAACAGGAGATTCAATGATACAAAAAAGCGAAAGTTTATCACTACGCAGTCAATTAAAAAGTTAAAAGACTTCTTAAAAGAGTTCTGCCTTTCAGATGAGGGGTGGAGAAAGACAGGAAGTAAAAAAACTTACAGAATAAGTGAGCTTGATCCTGTAGAAGACTACCATACTACCTTCTATAAAGACAGGTGGATTAATGAAGACGGCCTTGAACAGCATCTTATTATTACATTTTCTCTAAAATACCAGGCTTACCAGAGAAAAATACGAGGAAGACAGATTGAAAAAGCGAGCAGTTGTCTTGACCACCCTTCAACCCTTACAAAAAGGTCCGCAAACGATTATAAACGCCTATTATCACAAGAGCATATCACAAGCAGTGGGGAGATGGCAGAAAAATCCCTCATAAAGTTAGATATGAAGAAGATCGCTGAGGAAGAACTGTATGATGGCTTTTATGCTGTATGTACAAACCTTGAAGACAATGCAGAATCTATTGTTAGAATCAACCACAAGCGCTGGGAAATCGAAGAGTGCTTTCGTATTATGAAAACCGAATTTAAGGCAAGGCCTGTTTACCTCTCAAGAGAAGACAGAATTAAGGCTCATTTCCTAACTTGTTATGCTTCCCTTGTACTATATCGGATTCTGGAGAAGAGGCTTACAGCGCAGTCCCCTGAAGTAAGCTTTTCATGTCATGAGATCATACAAACACTTAGAAATATGAACTATGCTGGTATCTCTGGGTGATGGATATATTCCCGTTTATGAAAGAACAGACCTTACAGATGCATTACATGAAATTTCAGGTTTCAGAACTGACTTAGAGATTGTGTCAAACAGAAATATGAAAAAAATTTTTTACAAAGATGAAAAAGAAGAAAAAAATAGCCACATTTTTCTTTTAGCATATATAAAAGGCTCTAAAAACCCAGATTATAAAATGGATTAGAGCCTTTTTGATTGTTACAAGTGTCAAAGATGGGATTGTATCACTCATTGGTTACATTTTTAGTTACATTCCGCAATTTCATTAAAAATGGTTATAATTATTTGCCTAAAATGCAGATTTTTAGACAGTTAAATACATAGTACTTTTACTATGTATTATACTTTTTAAACAAATTTCCATCTCATAATGCCAACTTTATTGTTGAGTTATGTTTTAAGCTATTTGATAGTTACAAGTTAATAGCAACAAAAAAATAATCGTTTATTAACAAAACGTAACTTTTTATTTAAAAATTTAGCTTCATATACTGGTATGTTTTCATTTAAAGCTTCTTACCGTCAAACAAACGATTATGGAAACATCGATGGTACAAACTATGACTATTTAAAAATAATTAACCTCCCATGATCAAATTTCATCACAGAAGGTCTGTAGTTAAATCCCTAATTCAATCCCTTTTCTAAGCAAATTCTCCAAGCATTCTTTCAAATATTCATCATTATGTTCCTTGTAAATCGGGCTGTCCAGACTCTTTTCTTCAAGATTATCGTAACTTTCCGCTGTCTTTCCCCGATAATTCTTATCTCTCCATTCTGTCGAAACCTTGTATCCTCTTTTTTCCATTTCGTCCATAACCAATGAATGGTAAGCAACTAAGCAGTAAGGTGAATATAAAAATACATAATCTACAGTTCTATGTCTCCTTAGCCAGCCGTTACCCCTAAGGGCACAACATTCTCTATGCTGTCCAAGAAGCTGATTTTTAGGTAATATGGGGATTAGTTTTTCATGCCACAATCTCATATGTTTTCTCCTGTTAATAAAGTTGATTCCTGCAAATACTTATTAGGATATTTCTTTAGTAAAGCGTTGATGTACTCAATGACAAAGGTCTGACTTTTCTTCCCATCCATATACTCTTCCAGTATATCAAATAATCCTTGTTTTTCATTTTCGCTTGCATCTTTTTTGAAATATCCCCAGATATGGAGAATGGCATTGCTAAAATCTTTCTTGCTTTCTGCCATATCTCGTGCTTTTTGTATTTTATCTTGCAGATATAAAATATCAACTTCCTTTTCCTTTAGATACTCCCTTATCTCAAGATATGTCTTATGCGACTTGCTTAACACAAAATATTTATTTTTTGCCCATAGCTCTTCACATTCTTTTTTAATAACTTTGTTGTTCACAATGCACCTTCTTTCAAGTTTTATATTGTGTACTACCAAATTTAGCTATTATCCTTTAGTCTTAAATACCCTGAAATGGTTTTTATTGTCCTTGGATTTCTCTATGTTACAGGTAAAACCACACTTTTTATCAGGATTTTTTGTTAAAATGAGCCCCATTAGAGTACTTGCAAATGCTGTACTATAGGCCTTTTTCGACTCATTTACACTGACAAACAGTGCGTACTCCTTCCCATTTTCAATATTATAAAATTCATCAATAAAATCCTTGATATTACACCAGTCATGCTTTTCATAGACAAGCTCATAGTCTGCATTTTCAGACATATCAAAGAATTCAGGTTCCTCTTCCACATCTTCTCCTTCGTGGAATTCTTCATAATCAAACTTATCAATATCTGAAATAGCCACATTGTCTAAATAGCGATTAACATTATCAATTAATTCTTCATACTTATCTGCATCTAGTCCAAACTCTAACGCCTGATTGTATGCCTGCATTTCCTCAGTAATTTTCTTCCTTACTTCATCAATCTTATCTTTGATATTATTCATTTCAGTTTGATATGACTGTCGGATATCTTTGATTTCCTGCAATCTCTTTTCTTCTTTAGCTATTTTCTCGTCAAAGGCTCTACAGATTGCAAGATTATCCTTATCAAGAAGCCCCCTTATCTCATCTATTGTAAATCCGGCTTTTTGAAGATTTTTTATTTTGACAAAAACATAAGCCTGCTCCTCATCGTAAAATCGGTATCCTGACCACCTGTCTACTTTAACCGGTTTCAGTAGGTCTATTTGATCATAATAACGAAGTGTCTGAGGATTGCATCCACAGATATGGGCAAATTCTTTAATCGTCATATCTTCCTCCTTCCTGAACCCTTTATATCATTACAGCTTACTATAAGGTCAAGGAGTATTTTATACCATTTCTACATATTAATTCATCAGATTCAAATAAGAATCGTTAAGTGTAGGCGTTACCTCCCATGCTGATTCTATGGGCTTTTCTTTTGATATTACTCTCAACAAAACTCCATCTTCAAGCAAGTCTTTCTTTGAAATGAAATAATTGCTTCAAAATGTAATGACTCATCTTCACTTGTTTTTAATTCCCAAACATTGCCTTTACACCTTGCGATGAGTTCATCTTTACTACCATTATAAACGCTTTTACCATTATCAAGTATAAGCAATCTCTTACAGGTAGCTTCGATATCAGAAACTATATGTGATGATATTATTATAGTCCTATTTCTTGAAAAAGTAGTTAGTACATTACTAAAATGTATTCTCTCCATAGGATCTAAGCCTACTGTTGGCTCATCCACCAAGAGTAAATCCGGATTGCCTATCAGTGAAACAGCTATACCCAGCCTTTGTTTCATTCCACCGGAAAGTGACTTGGTCTTAATTCCTTTGCATTCTTCAAGATGGACTGTTTTAAGTAAATTTTCTATTATATCTGTCTTACCCTTTTTTACACTATTAAGTTCAGAAAAATAGTCCATAATTTCAAATACGGTCATATTGGGGTAAAACGAAAATTTTTGTGGTATATAGCCTATTCTATGTCTTATTTCGTTAATATTCCGTATTTTTTCGCCACCGTAAAAAATCTCTCCTGCATCTTTTTCAAGGACACCTGCAAGTATTTTTATAAGTGTTGTTTTACCTGCACCATTTGCCCCCAAAAGCCCATACATTCCCTCTTTTACATGGAAACTTATATCACTTAATGCAGGCTTTTCTTCATAATTCTTACACAGCCCATTTACCTTTATTTCCATCAATTTCTACCCGATCCTTTACCTTTTACTATGAAAAACAGTATCACTACCATTATATAAACACCTGCTATAAGGCTGATTACTGAATATTTCAGGTGATTAGTATAACAGCAGACATTTAGAAAAATAACATTTTCTTTACCTACTGCACAGAACAGATAATATCCCAAATAAGCTACATATCCTACAATTTCTTTGCCTGTTGCCTCTGAAAATATCACTCCAAACAACCCAAGATACATGGAACTGATGCAAATGGATATGCCCCACAATCCAAAAACTACATCATTCATATACGAAATAAGATATAATGAAAATGTTATTAACCCTACTGTTAACATAACTCCCATTATGAATCTTGCAAAATATATTTTAGTATAGGAAGTTCTCATTGTATAAGTAAACTCAGTAACTCCATTTCTTTTTTCTATATTACATAGTGGTAATAGCATAAACATAGAGAAAAAAATATCACTATATTTTTCACCGGTAGTTTTTATATCATATTCATTCATGTTTCTATTTGCAAATCTTATTAACAACACAAGTAAAAAAATAGTATGCTTATTATCACATTACTGTTATATGCAAGTTTCAATTGATAAACTAAAAATGATTTTTCCCTTACAACACAGCTGTTCATGCTTCTTTTTGCTCAGTCTATCAAATAATATATCTTTTATATAGTTCCACCTGTATTTAAGCCTTCTTCCGTTTCTTGCCTTATCAAATATCGTTACAGAAATAGCAGTAATGATAATTGATAAAAAAATACCATAAATATACGATTTATATATATGTCATTTTTATTCCATCGTAATACTTATCCATCCCAAAAGAACTAAATCTTATTACTACCCTCCATATCTCATAATTCCCCATAAATGTAGCTATAGACAACAACCAGACAATAAACTGTACTCCGAAAACGAGGATTAAATTATTTGATAAAATATCCAGAAAAACCGATAGCGAAACAGTTACCAATATGGTAGGAACTATCCACACAGCCCAGTACTTTATAAAAGGAATGCAAGAAATAATATAGCCATAAGTTATCGATTCGCTGTAAAAGTACACTGCTCCAATGATTGTCATAATTAATGTCATTAAACAAATAGGTATGACTACTGACGCAATTCTTATAAGTATAATTTTTGAACTTTTACTATTGGACGCATATATGAATTCCCTGACATAGTTCTGCCTGTCTTTTATAAAAACAGTAGCCGCTATAGCTGCTGAAACAAGGCTTGTTAATATTCCCATATAGTTCATAAAAATATCTTGCATATCCTTCTGCAAGCCCCGACTTTAGTGAGTAATTAAATATCTCTCTTTCCTCTTTTTACCGTATTACGGTTATCATCATGTAATCTATTTATTCCAAACCTTTTATATTTATAAACAGCATAAAGTCCGGACTTTTCGCCATAATGGTAATTTGTCCTATAGCCTATTGTTTTCTCAAATCCATTTATTAATTCCAAAATTTCATTATCGGTTAAGCTTATTTCAACCTCTGACATTTTCTCGTCTGCATTAAATGAGGGATTTATTCTAGTTATTAATTCTTCTAATCTTGCTCTTATCTCCTCATTTATCTCTAAATCAACAGGAATTCCATTGCCTTCCTCTCCACCATAGACAACCATGTTGCCCTGCTTTACATCTTCCTTTAACTTAAAATAGCTATATTCTCCAAAACTCAGCGGTTTGCTATAATAGTAGTCAACTTCAGGCGCAATTGATAAAAATGTAAATCCCATCACCAACAGCATGGCTATCACAAATACTATAGATACTGTATTTTTCTTTATTTCAATCCGTAACATAGTCTGCTCCTTATGAAATTATAGTCCTACTGCTTAATAATATCGCATTATTCCCAACTTCATTTTGCTTTACAAGATTTTGCCATAGCTCAAATGCTTTATCCCAATTTCCAACTTCAAATTCTAATTTGTAGGGCTGATGTGTTTGTTTTTTTGACTAAGTTACGCCTTCGCTGATAAATGTCCAGACTCGCTCCGGTTTTTCTGCAAGATGCTATTTTTAAGTTTTTACATGATTACGAAAAACCTAACGCGCTCGCTTAGGCATTATCAGCTCCGGCTGTTTAATTGATGAATAATTGCAAACAAACACATCAGCCACATTGGGGGCAGGTGGGAGTGGCTGTCTTTAATTTGGTATTCGGGTTGTTATTTATATAAATCTAAGGTATCAGCAAAAACTGATAATGCCGTATAGTTCGCCGTTTCCACTCTGACTTCTGAAATGTTATCATTCGGAGCGTTACTGCGGGGGGCTAGATAGCTGATGACAGCAAAAACTGATAATGCCTAAGCGAGCGCGTTAGGCGTAGCGAAGCGGATGCCGGAGCGAGTCTGGACATTTATCAGTTTTTGCGTCTACTTTGCAACTTATTTTAGCCCTACAAATTAGAAGTTACTGACATTATAACTCATCAAACAACCAGTCCACAATGTCCACGAGCTAAATCAATCTTGTAAAATACAATAAACATTTCATTTACGGGCAAATCATCTCTTCCCTGATTTTCTTTGAAAAACGCCTTACTACGAATGTAACAAATAATACCGTTTCCAAAATAATCGTCAGGGTGCAAAGAGCAAAAGCCACAGGAATATTTGACTGGAAAACAATGGAACTGCCAAGCCCCAAGATATAAACCAGCACAAACGGAATCATTAGCTTCTTATCCAGCTGATGGCTCTTTTTGTTTAATCGTGAATTGCTTAGCACACCAAGGTAAAACAGAAACAAGCCAAGAAACATCATTATAATCCTTATAATACCCATGGCATCATTAGCATAGTCTAAGTCTATTGTACAGATATTTAAGCCAAACCAAATAAAGTAATGCTTGTAAATGAGTCCAGCCCCACTTTGACAAGGAAGATTATCCTCAATAGCGTGGTCAAATTCTGATATATAAAACAAAAACAACGCCACTACCTGAAACATAAGTAAAACAGAGTTTATTGAAAATTTCTCTAATTCGAAGAAATTCGCGGCAGCCATCAGCATTTCCCCAAGAGTAATGATAGTAAAGAGTGTCAATCTTTCTATAAGATGGGGCATATTAATGGGGGCCATAGCCATATCTTTTCTAAATAAGCTTGAGCCTAGAATGCTTAAAATAAAACCAAAGCCAATCAACAAGATGCTGCCTGTTCCCGGTATAAATAAGCTAATAACAGTAACAACTAATCTTGCAAAGAGAAGCCATAGAAAATCCTTAATCAGTTTTATATCTTTTTCACTATGCTTGTGCTTTGTATAAGCGAAAAGATATTGCAGAAATTGCACGACAGCAATCCATAGAATCGCCAAAGTAAAGGCGGTCCAGCTAGCCTCCATATCCGGGCTGACATTTGCGGCCATAAATAATAAAGCAGGCATTTGGAGAACTGTCATAATGATGATATGAAATAAATTATGCTTCCCATAGCGGTTCATATACACTGTCTGCACATTCCAAACATTTATGAAACATACAAAAACAACAGTATATATAATAATCTCATTTAAGCTAAATATTCCTTTCTCTAGGCTATGTAGAACATGTGTTATCTTAGAAATCCCAAATACAAACACCAAGTCATAAAACAGCTCAGTAAGATTGACCTTCTTTGCCTCTTCTATCATTTTTTCTCCCATATGCTCGTCCTTTCTATATTGCCTAAACCATGTTTTTAACGTTGTTTCATAGCCTTTTGCATAATTATTATAGAGTTTATATGTTTTTAGCTAAATAAAACTTTCCGTGAAACCTATTTTTTGACTTCTTTTTTTCATATCTCACTTGACACTACCAATAAAGTAGATTCCTGTAAATATTTATTGGGATATTTCTCTAGTAAAGCGTTGATGTGGTCAATGACAGAGGTCTGACTTTTCTTCCCATCCATATACTCCTCCAGCATATCAAATAGTCCTTGTTTCTCATTTTCGCTTGCCTCTTTCTTGAAGTATCCCCATACGTGAAGAATGGCATTGCTAAAATCTTTCTTGCTTTCTTCCATATCTCGTGCTTTTTGTATTTTATCTTGTAGATATAAAATATCAACTTCCTTTTCCTTTAGATACTCCCTTATCTCAAGATATGTCTTATGTGACTTGCTTAACACAAAATATTTATTTTTTGCCCATATCTCTTCACATTCTCTTTTTATGTTCCCTGGCTTCACATCAGTACCTTCTTTCAAAATATTAAATCAATCTGCCCATGTCATATCAAAACAATTTATACTAACTCACGCAAACTCTGAACTCTATTTTTATTCTAGCATACATAACTTCATTAATCCATTCAATTCCAACTCATTATACTCTTAACACTCCTTAAAAAACCACAAAAAATAGTAAGAGCCTGTGCTTTTTTGTACGCAATTCTGTACAGAGTGAACCAAAAAGAAGATTATAAGCCACTTGCAAGTGATGACCTGGGACAGAGTGCGGTCCGCAGCATAGATAATTTTTTTTGCAACCAAACCGTATACTGTACAAAAGAAATTCGAGGAAAATATCTTTGAAGCCAAAAAATATTGGGAGAGTATTAGAACAAAGAAAGAAGTTGAGTGAGTCTCCCCACCCAAACTTACGAACCCGTACTTTCGTACAGCCTAAATGCCTTTTCAAATAAGTAAACCGAAATGCACAAGAATACCTCTGAAACTACAAGACTAAAGAGAAATGTCCAGGCTATATTCTTTACTTGCATTACTCCAAAATAGTTTATAAGTCCAATGGGAATAATAGTTACAAATATGAACCTAATCACAAAACTGTAAATACTTAGCGGATATTTGCACATATCCACCAAGGCAAACAGGAACTTGATTGGCATCAGGGTATCTTTGTATCTAAATCCCAAAATGTTTATCAAAAGGCAGAGCGAAAATACGATGAGGACTCCTAAAAATGACATCAAAAACAATAATACTCCTGTAAATACCGGGCAGTTAAGCCTTATTATTGTTAGGATGAAAATTGCCAAATTCACCATTACATTGGGGAATTCCTTTATGTCTATGTTTTCAAAAACAATATAAATCAGCTTATTTACAGGCTTTAAGAGCACCATATCAAGCTCCGCATCTCTTATATAAATTCCTGTGAAACTGATTATCCCCGGCAAAACCATATTCGATACAGCCTGAATAAAGGAGACAAAAAAGTAAATGAAGGCTACCTTATCACTTTCAAGGCCTCCAACCACTTCAAAATTATCCAAGATAAAACCAATTAAAAATATACTTATCAGAGCCTTAATAATGCAGGAAATAAGCCCAAGATAAAAGTCTTTTTTATACATTTTAAGTATGTAAAACTTTGCAAAAAACAGTTTTATATAAATGCCCATCCTAACCTCCGAAAATATCCAGCTTTGCAATAGCCTGCCTATATATAACCTTGGTAAGAACGCCGAGAATCACAACCCACAAGATTTGTATCAAAACTTCATCAACACCTGCTTTCCCCGTAAGCCAAATGGAGATTGGAAAATCCACTATATATCTGAATGGAAGCAATTTTATAATAGAAACCAACCATTCAGGCATAAATCTAAGCGGTAGTAATGCACCGGATAAAAACAGATTTACAAGGTCAAAAGTTAAAAATATTCCCCATATATTTGTAGTAATAAAGCTAATCAGCCCTATCAGATAAAACAGGTTAAAGGCTATGAAGTAGCTTAGTATCAAGGTAATAGCGAATAGTAATACATTAGCACAAGGAACTAACGGCGTACTTAAACAAGCAATCACCATTATAGGAAGTCCCATAAACATTAGGGTAAATATCACATCTCCAAAAGCATAGAGCATAAAGTATGTCATAAAGCCTACAGGCCTTAGAAACACATTTATAATTTCCCCTCTTTTTACTCCCCAGCCTATCTCCATTGCAATCCACCTTGGCAGTAGGCTCTGTATGAAAAATGATATTACAAAATATGTAAGAATGCCCCCTTCTGTAAAACCATTATAGCTGCCTTTGTTGCTGTATAAGACATTCCACAAATAAAAGTAACTTAAAAACTGTGTAATTCCTGTAAGAGCGTAGAAAAACAGTTTGATTTTGTAGGCAGAGCTTGCCTTTATGGATATGCCCATAACCGATAAATATTTTTTAAATCTCAATGTCAGGCTCATTTATATATACCCCTTATTATATCCTCCAAACTATCGCTGTTTATCTCTATGTCCAAAGGTCTGATTCCCACATTTTTTAATGAATCCATAATCTCAAAGAAATTTATGTTGGTCTCGTTAAATGAAAATTTAACAGTCTTTTCTTCCATCGTAAAATCCATTAGATCTTTCTTCCAATTATCATGATATAAGGACATAAGCTTATCTGCTTCTTCAGTATTTTCAAGTGATAATGTCACATTCTTCATACCGCCATATTGCTTTTTTAACTCATTTAAGGGTAGGTCATGAAGAATATTCCCCTTTTCAAGTATGATAATTCTCTCACATACATCTTCTATGTCTTTCATATCGTGTGAAGTGAACATCAATGTTGTATTAAACTGTTTGTTTACCTCATTCAACAGCTTTTTGATTTCATTCTTAACTATGAGGTCTAAGCCTATGGTCGCCTCGTCTAAGAATAGCATTTTAGGCGAATGTAACAGGGACAAGGCTATATTGCATTTCATTTTCTGACCTAGTGAAAGCTGCAACACTCTCTTTGGCATTAACGAAAAAAAGATCTGTGTATTCATTCAAGAAGTCCAGTTTATCCTTGTATTCTTGGTTTGAAAGTCTGTACAGGCTCTTATTAAACTTAAAAGAATCCTCTACCTTTAAGTCCCAAAAGAGCTGGTTTCTCTGTCCAAACACTACCCCTATATGCGCAACATAGTCTTTTCTTTGGCTAAATGGTTCGAAGCCAAGTACATTTAGCTCACCAAGAGTAGGCTTGATAAGCCCTGTTAGCATCTTGATTGTTGTGGATTTGCCTGCTCCATTTAGTCCTACATATCCAACCTTTTCACCCTCTGATATACTTAGGTTTATGCCCTTTATTACCTTTACAGTCTCTTTCCCGGTCTTTACAAAGTACTCTTTTGTAAGGTTTGTTGCTGTTAATATTTCATTCATAAACTATATCCTTTTATTATATTTCTTCTCTCTTCTCAATGTAATAATCCATGCTGCAACTTGCGATATACAAGCCATTATAAAATGAGCAAAAAACATACTACTTGTTAAATAGCATTCATTCAGCACATATAACACCAACAGTCCAGGCAACTCAATTAAAAGTAATACGCAACTATATTTAATCCACATAACATAGGACTTATTATATATATCTTCATTACTGAGCGAAAGACTTGAATAATACCCTGTAATTTTCCACCCTTATTAATATAAACTTCTCTATAAAGTTACATTATGTATTTTTTTATTTTTTTATGTCTTATAAACATATTTATCCTCAGTTTAATCAAATATTTCCCAATGCCCATTAATGCCTCGGCCAATAAACTTAACATTGTTCAATTCTTTTATGCGGCGTTTAACAGTTCTTATACTGATTCCCAATTGTTCAGCAATCTTTTCTGTACTAATTTTACTATCATTTCGTATTAGCTCTATTATCCGTGTCCCTTCATTTTTCTGAGTGCCATCCTGAGTGCCATCCTGAGTGCCATCCTGAGTGCCATAATTCAGATTAGGCATTATCACAGTGAATTGGTATCTGTCTGAACGAAATGTCGGCTTCTTACTCTCAGTATAATTTTTCTGAAACTCATATCCGCTTATTATTTTACCAAATCCACTTCCCTTACGCTCCATATAACCAAGCCTGTTAAGTACATCAGCAAGCACGGGATTTCTTCTTGTTGATGGCACTGTAAGCGGATCTCTGTCTTGAATTATGGAGCCATCAGGCATTCCTCCCGGCGAATAAATCTCCATACGGTCATCATAAATATCAATATGTACTTCACTTCCGTATATTAAATAATCCCTGTGTCCCAATCCGTTAACCAATGCCTCGTGGTAACTTCTCTCAACAAATTCCGGCATTTCTTCTCTTGAATTTGCAGTTTTTCTCCACATCATCTTAGCATTACGTTTGATAAAGTTTTCTCCATTTTCAATAAGAGATATGATGCTTCCACCATATTCTGCATCATCCAAGGCATCAATTGTGCCACCGCTTTTATTTAGTCCGTTCCATCTTGTGCAAAACAGTCTGGAACAGTGAATAGGGCTTTCATCTGCTATCAAAGCACCGGCATTAGTAAGATAGCCACGCTCATCAGCCAGCCCAAATGAAACAAGGTCTTTATCATCAAAGCTGTTGCCGGTCCACTTTTTATATCTTTCTCTAAGCTTAGAAAACGCAAAGTCCTCTACTCTATATACTGAAACTTGTGAATCATAAGACGTATTCTTTCCACGCATAACCAGGCGTTTTAGCTCAGTAGATGTTGCTTTAACACTCTCATTTCCCATACGTACATAGGCTTCCAGTACGCCATCACCTGAATAATAATATGGTGTATCTTCTCCTTTGAAAATATCCAAGACTATGAGCGTTTTACCCTTTTCATTATGAAACTGCAGTTTAAACTCCGGAACAGGATCCATCCTGCTTTTTATAGTTTCACTAATCCTTTCGGCATCTCCCCCCTGCATCATCTAAACCTAAAGCTTCTCCACTGTCAGAAATGCCAAAAATCAATGAACCGCCAAGAGTATTTGCAAATGCACTTACACTTTTGCACCAGCTTTTGGGCTTCTTTACCTCAAGCTGTAGCTTCTTGTCATATTCGGTAGCTTCCCCGATTAAGTCTTTTATTTCCATAATAACCATCTTTCTGTTATATTAAAATTATCTTCTGATCAGATTATCAATTTCTATATTCATTGCATTATTTAGTATTTTACTATAAAATCCTGAATTTTAGATAAAATTAATCTAAAAAGGGCATTGACCTCCCTTTTGTGGTACAATGTTAGTTTGCTGTTAGTTTTTTCAACTATAAGAGATAGCTATGTTATTTGTTAGCTCTACAACCTGTAAGTTATTTTTGCCAGGTGATAAGTCCTGCACAGTCAGACATTTTTTCAAATCGCATTTCTGGAAATTGACCTTTTAGCTCATCCCATACAAAATACATTTCATCATCGTCCCATTCATCTGCCGCAATCCGCATACATTCTTGAAGTAATGAACGAGTTTCAAATGCTATATCTCCGATATATATACATCCTCCCTCGTTCAACAGCTTAAATAATGATGTAATAAAATCTACCTTTTGAAAGTCTGTAAGATGATGGAGAGAATATGTAGCAATGATCGCGTCATACTTTTGTTTCTGTATCGGCTCCACCAAGCCATTGGAAAAATCGCCTTCATACAAACTTGCTTTAGGCATTTTCTCTTTTGCAATTTCAATCATTCTATCTGAAAAATCTTGTCCGTAAATCGTACAGCCGTTTTCATATAATCTTGAAGTCAGTACTGCTGTTCCAAACCCAATATCTAAGACAGTCTTCGCAGATGAACAAATAACACGATTATATATTACATTAAGAATAGATTTGTATCCTGCAAAAGGATACGAGCCATATTTGTCAGACAAACCTACACTCTTATCATAATCATTTGCCCATAAATCAAAACCTTTTTTATCTTGCATATTTCACCTCGATAACTTCTAATTTGTATTTCATTATACCCTGTTAAAAGCATAAGTTTAAAGTCTTATTCTCCGCCAAACAAATATGTGTTATTTGAAAGTTTGTGTCAAGTATTCGTTGGCAAATTTCCTTACTTTTTCTTTTATCATTGTTTTTTTATTTTTTTGTATCACAAACAAGACTGTATGATTGGGAAGAGGGCAACCCCTTCTTTTTTTGCTATTGCCAATTATAATTATACACTAACAATAGCATTACTTTTACCAGTAAATTTGCCACTAACCGTGACAAGTATTCAACAGCCTGCTACAATATTTAAGCTATTTATCATAGCTATATTGAGAAAGACCTTGAAGGACAATCTTGTGTGCCAAAGCGTCAGCCAAAGCGCCAGAGACATGTCTCTTTGGTTCTTTATTTTTTCTTGTATTCCTTTACTACTCTTTCTACCTGTTCTTCTAATTGCTCTCTATCCGGAATATATAGTGTATACTTAGAAGCAAATATCTTATTGGATAAACTGCCAAGTGCATATTCTGCCTGTATACTGTCTTTATCAGTACAAAGGATAATTCCAATAGGTTCATTATCCATTTCATCATTAACTTCGGCTTTATAGTAGTTAAGGTACATATTAAGCTGTCCTACTGCTTCAGGCATTAGCTTTCCTGTTTTTAACTCAATCAGAACATAGCTTCTTAGGATTTTATTGTAAAATACCATATCAACATAATAGTGGGTATTTCCAAGTGTTACCCTTTGTTGTGAGCCTACATACATAAAGCCTTTGCCAAGTTCAAGCAAGAATTTTTTTCAATATGAGTTATCAGGGCTTTTTCTAAATCACTTTCCATAATTGGCTTTTTCTTCAGGCAATCCTAAAAATTCAAAGACATAAGGATCTTTTATGATATCCTTTGGAGTAGCTATTTCATTTCCCTTTAGAGCTAGATCTAATACTTTTTCTTTATTTTCATCTCCACTTGATAGCAATAATCTCTCAAATAATGATGTTTTTATTTGCCTTTTTAGCTCTCTTACAGACCAATTCGCACTTACCGTTTCTTTTTCATAAAAACTTCTTTTCTTCTCATCGCTTATGGAAAGTAATTCACAATAATGCGACCAACTTAATTTTCCAGACACTGTCTGGAAAATCGGAAAACTCAAATAGAAATTTCTCATATTAAATAAGTTGGATTTTGAAAATCCCTTTCCATATTCTTTGGTAAGCCTCTTTGATAAGTCTGTTATTAACTGTTTTCCATACTCGGCTCTATCAGAATTTCCCTGTTCATCTTCTACTATAATTCGCCCAATCTCCCAATAAGTTTGAATGAGGATATTATTAACTTCTTTTGCAACACTATTTCTTGCATTATCCATCAATTCTTTAATGCTGCTATAAACATCTTTATGAATTTTATCTATTTCATTATTCATATAGCTACCACCTCTTTATCTGCTACGATTTTAATTATTTTAACACATATAAGTTGTATGGTACAGATATATTCTCAATCCGCCGAAAGGCATGACCAGCGAGGACATCCGTCACATGAATGTTAGATACTTACTTGACAAGGATTACTTTCTAAACGATGAAGATACTGACGTTGTAGATGAAGAGGGATTTTATATCTTTTAACCTCACACCGCCTTGTTTTCTGTGTCCGCATTTTTGCGGGCATGACTATTTTAAATGCCTTTACATCACTGAAAATGGAGGGCTTTCTTATCAAAAGGAAAAGCGTCATATCTACCACCATTTAGTAATAGGCTGACGCCTGATTCTTTACCTGTATTCTTTTGCAAAAGAGGACTGCCTGAGATTTGCTATCTCATTTGTCCATCATAATAATATCACACCTTAAAATAGAAAAAAAGGGATGTTTGGTTAGTCTTTCGTTAGTTTTATGTTAGTTTGCGGTTAGTTTTTTCAACTATAAGAGATAACTATGTTATTTGTTAGCTCTACAAACTGGAATTTGTCAAGTAATCAGATTTAAAAAATATATATAATCTTATAATTACATTGTAACTCTAATTTTTGAATAAATTACATAAATCACAATTGTATTTTGTTTTTTAACGTTTCTTCTGATGAAAGTTGTGAAAACAAATAATTTAGGACTTCCTCTGTAAAAATCACATAATATCCAAATATGATATTTTTAAATAGAAATGTCATTTTTAATTTTTTTCCCCAAAATATTTTTTATCATTATGAACAAGAATGGAATCACGCCTAGTTATAAGGGTTTTTAACTGTCATGCGAAAATAAATTCATCATTCGTTATTTTTCTTGAAATTCATTTAATTTATTTAATGTGTAATTATTTGACGGAAATAAGTGGATATTCTTTTTACATTTTTCTATTAAATTGGGAATGGTTTTAGCTTGTTCTGACTTATCATATAATTTTATAAGAGCTAGCATATAACTGTCTACTAATGCACATCTTATAACTAGTGCAAAAATTAGGTACAGATTCAAATTTTCATATTTATCAATATCTTCACTTACGTTTATTAAATCTTTCATCGTATACTAACTGCATAAAGTATCCATTTATCTCTTCAAGAAGATCCTTTTTCATTTTTCTTTTTGAGTCACTATTATCCCTCCTTTTTTTATCATAATAAAAGGTTATTTTTCACCCCCAAATCCAAATTTGTATTTCATTATACCCTGTTAAAACATAAGTTTAAAAGTCTTTTCTCCACCAAACAAATATGAATTATCATGCGGTAAAATGAAATAGTTACTTCCAGTTATCTTTCCTTATCCTGATTTTAGTTTTTCAATAAGTACTTTATGAAAGACTTACTTCCTGTTATCCTATTACTTGTGGCTGTTCATAGGAGAAAGGATAATTAAAATGAAAGCAAAACATTTAACCCTAGAGGATAGGAAAGCCATTCAGGAAGGCATCGAAAAAAACGTCTTTCAAAAAAACTGCCATAGCTAAATCTATTTCCAAAGATCCTACTACTGTTGCCAAAGAAATAAGACGCCACAGAACAGTTAAACAACGTAACCGTTTTAACTCGCCTGTCATATGTGCCAAATTAAAAGAGTGCAAAAAACCGCGTAAATCCTGCTCGGAAAGCTGTATTGATTATGTAGAACAGCCTTGTTCTGTGCGTGACCGTTCCACAGGTGCATGTAATCATTGTGAAAAGGTAAGCCGATGCAGGCTAGACCATTACTTCTACAACGCAAATGCAGCACATAAAACCTATCTGTTTCACCTTTCTGATTCAAGACAGGGAGTTAATCTTTCCGAAGCTGAACGCTCCATAATTGCCCAGACTATAGCCAGACCGCTTAAATCCGGACAATCCTTATATCAGATACTTACTAATCATCCTGAGCTTGGTATCTCAGTTAAATCCCTTTATACGTACATTGAAGGTGGCGTATTTAAAGAATTCGGTATTGATAACTTCTCATTACGCAGACAAGTTGCCATGAGGGAAAGAAAAAAGTTAAAAAAGCGCAGGGAGCCTGTCAACTATGAAGGGCATAAGTTTACTGACTATCTGGCTTTTATAAAAGATAATCCCTTCATTCCTACTACAGAAATGGATACCGTTTACAACCAGCAGGAAGGACCATACATACAGACCTTTTCCTACCAGAACACCTGCTTTATGAATGGATTTATACATCCTGAAAAGACCTCAGAGTCAATGGCTTCTACCCTGAACCATCTTCAGGATTTACTCGGAAATGATTATTTTAAGCTGTTTTCGCTGATCCTTACAGACAGGGGAGCTGAATTCGAAAAGGTATCTCTCTTTGAGCTTGAAGCTGAAACGGGAAAACTTAGGACAAACATTTTTTACTGCGATCCACAAACACCAAGTCAGAAGCCCCATGTGGAAAACAATCATAACTATGTCAGGGACATACTTCCTAACGGCAGAAAGCTTGAAGGGCTTACCCAGCAAGACTTAAACCTTTTATTCAGTCACATTAATTCTGTACCACGAAAGGTTCTTGGTGGCAGGACACCTTATGATGTATTTTCCTTTCTCTACGGAGAAGAGATAATTCATAAAATGGGAATCAGGCGGATAGACCCTGATGAAGTAACACTGCAGCCATTTCTCCTAAAAATAGAATAAGCCGGCACCAAAGACCGACTTATCCTAAACCATTAATGCTAAACCTATGAACACACCACCCTTTCACCCTTTAGGGCAGTGGAACTTAGTCTTTCACGAATGAAAGAAATGCATCCCAGTGTCCTGTTTCGCATGCGCAAAAATAAGAAACTGTAAGTAAAGTTTACACAAAAACCGCATTTTTTGCAACAAGAATATTTTTACTTCCCAGCAAAAACAGAAGTTTCTCGTTCACCTGGAAGTTACTTTTATAAACGGATGTTAGATTTTTAATTCACCTGAATTATCATGCAAAAAGAATATCTGTAAACACCTCTCTGATTTTTGCAATAAACAAAATGACAACTCCCCATGCATCCAACATAAGGTAGCTTACTACAAGAATTGATAATGTAATGCCTAACTGCAGCCAATCCCGTAAAAATAGGAACATAATTACTCCTACCATAGCAATAAAATTAACAAATGCGGCAGCAAGGCCGTATATTCCGGCAAATATACAAACAATATAGAATAGGATAGTGGTTGCAAGAATCATTGCAGGTTTTCCCTCTGACAAAATCATTCTGGTATTCTGCTTTTCGCTGACAAATCTGTCACCAAAAATGCTGTTTCTGCATGAAAAAAGCAGCAATGACTTATCATCATTACCGCTTACAATGAATGTTCCCTGCGGGAATCGAACCCACAACTAGTGCTTAGGAGGCGCTTGTTATATCCATTTAACTAAGGGAACAAATGGCCTTGCCACCTCAACTATTATAATAAGGCAGGGACGCAAAGTCAAGAGAAATTAAAAAAATCAGTATCTGCCTACAGTTGACACTATACGTCAAAAAGACTATTATTCACTTAAAGATGCTATAGATATAAATCAGGAGGTAAAAGATTATGTTAAATCAGACTATTCCGATCAAAGTAAATGGTGGTGAAGCTAAACTTTATACATATCTGCTTGATAATTCGAAGGAAATCGATATATACAGAGAAAGGCCTTTAGCCTTAATATGTCCAGGTGGCGGCTATGGCTTCACTTCTGACAGAGAGGCAGAGGCAGTAGCTATTCAGTATCTTGCAAGAGGCTTTCACGCCTGCGTCCTTAGATACAGCGTTGCCCCAGCTGAATTCCCTCAAGCATTGTGTGAGCTTGCTCTGGGCGTTGCTCATATAAGAGAGCATGCAAAAGAATATCATGTAAATAAGGATAAAATTGTAATTGTCGGTTTTTCCGCAGGAGGGCATCTTGCGGAAAGTCTTGGTGTGTTTTGGGATAAAGAGTGGCTAAGTAAGGAAACAGGTTTATCCTGTGAAGATATCAGGCCAAATGGGCTTATTCTCTCATATCCCGTTATAACTTCAGGTACAAAGACTCATGGAGGCAGTATCACAAACCTCATGGGTAAAAAGGAGAGCCCTGAGCTTAAAGAACTCCTAAGCTTAGAAAATCAAGTCACCGCCAATGTTCCTCCGACATTTATTTGGCATACACTGACTGATTCCGCTGTTCCTGTGCAGAACTCTCTTTTATTTGCTGAAGCACTGATAAACAACAAAGTGTCCGTTGAGCTGCATATTTTCCCGACAGGCGAACATGGGCTTGCCCTTGCAAATGAGGAGACTGCCGCCAAGGGAACAAGTTCCGGTATAAACAAACGCTGTGAGGACTGGATGGAGCTATCCTGTCGCTGGCTCCAGCAGTTAGGGCAAATAGATATGGCTGAATAACAAAATGTGAAGAAACTTCTATCCCTTGCTTTTCACGGATAGAAGTCTTCTTTATTCTACAAATCCTTAACCCTCAAAGCCCTTATGGCATTGAGCACCGCAATCACCATTACGCCGACGTCCGCAAAGATTGCAAACCACATATTTGCTACTCCTATAGCTCCAAGGAAGAGACAGCCAAACTTGATTACAAGTGCAAATACAATGTTCTGATACACTATTCCAAGGCATTTTTTGGAGATTTTAATGGCCTTTGCTATCTGCATAGGGTTGTCGTCCATCAGCACTACATCTGCTGCCTCTATCGCAGCATCTGAGCCCATAGCACCCATGGCTATACCTATGTCTGCCCTTGTAAGCACAGGCGCATCGTTTATTCCATCACCCACAAAGGCGAGCTTTTCCCTGTCTGACTTCCCACTTAAAAGCTCTTCAACCTTAGATACTTTGTCTGCAGGAAGAAGCTCGCTGTGTACCTCATCAACATTAAGAAGCTCTGCTGCCTGCTCTGCAGCTTTCTTTCTGTCTCCGGTTAACATTATTGTCTTTCTTACTCCGGCTTTTTTTAGCTCATCTATAGCAGCCTTGGCATTCGGCTTCACTATGTCAGATATTACAATGTGTCCTGAGTATTCTCCATCAATAGCCATATGTACTATGGTTCCTGATAAATGACATTCATGGTAAGGAATATTAAGTCTCTCCATCAGCTTTCCATTGCCTACAGCCACATCACTTCCGTCAACCTTTGCAAGTACTCCCTCTCGCTTATCTCTTCGATATCCGTCACACGAGACCTGTCAATTTCCTTTCCATAAGCCATTTTAAGGCTCTTGCTGATTGGGTGGGAGGAGGCGCATTCTGCAAGGGCTGCATACTCTATAAAGCCTAGCATTTTCCATCTCACTGTGATGAACCGCACTCACCTCAAACACTCCCTGAGTCAGGGTTCCTGTCTTGTCAAAGGCCACAATCTTAGTCTGAGACAGGGTTTCAAGGAAGTTCGAGCCTTTTACAAGTATGCCCTCCTTGCTTGCACCACCTATTCCCGCAAAGAAGCTAAGAGGTACACTTATGACTAAGGCACAGGGACAGCTTATTACAAGAAAGGTAAGTGCCCTATATACCCATACATCAAAGTCAGGGGAAAGGTTTAAGAAGAACATTCTCACAAGCGGAGGGATAAGAGCAAGTGCAAGTGCACTATAGCATACAAAAGGAGTGTATACCATTGCAAACTTCGAAATGAACTTCTCAGACTTTGACTTTCTAGTACCGCTATTCTCCACAAGCTCCAGTATCTTAGACACTGTAGACTCACCAAACTCCTTGGTTGTACTAACCTTTAGCACTCCATTTATATTAATACAGCCACTTATAATCTCATCACCCTCTTTAACATCTCTTGGCAGGCTCTCTCCTGTGAGTGCACTGGTATTGAGGCTTGAATTTCCCTCTATAATGACGCCGTCAAGAGGAACCTTTTCTCCGGGCTGAACTACAATTACACTTCCTATGGCTACCTCATCAGGGGATACCCGGCTAATCTTACCGTCTTCCAAAAGATTCGCATAGTCAGGGCGGATGTCCATAAGCTCGCTGATATTTTTACGGCTCCTTCTCACTGCATAGCTTTGGAAAAGCTCTCCTATCTGATAGAACAGCATAACTGCAATCGCCTCATTATAGTCTGCACTCTTCTCATAGATAGCAAGGGCAAAGGCTCCAATTGTAGCAACTGCCATCAGGAAGTTCTCATCAAATACCCTCCTGTTTAGTATCCCTCTCCCAGCCTTTTTAAGTATGTCATAGCCGATTATGACATAGGTCACAAGGTAGAGACCTAAGTTTATCACTCCCTTAATGTGGAGCAGGTTCAGCGCCACAAGAAGGACTATTGTAATAAGTATTCTGATGAGCATTTTTTTCTGTTTCTTATTCATACATCCTCCTTTAAGTTTCTATTTTCAGTCAGTCTTAGCATTCTAGCGAGTTTATTGCCCCACTTCAGATATTATTAAATATCTATCTCACAGTCAGGCTCCACCTTCTTGCAGGCCTTAAGCACCTCTTTCATCACAGCCTTCTCATTCTGTCCGTCCTCAAACTCAACAAGCATTTTCTGAGCCATAAAATTCACTGCAGCATCCTTTACTCCGGCAGTCTTCTTTGCGACATCCTCCATAAGGTTGGCACAGTTAGCGCAATCAACTTCGATTTCATAGGTTTTCTTCATAATAATCTCCCTTCATCAGCTTTATTTATCAAACGATTAAATATATGTTTAATTGTTGCTATTATATTATCACTCTTATTTCATCTTGTCAACCCTTGGTTTATCCTATAATTGACTTCTACTCTTGTCTTAAAGCATTTCGTATGCGATAATGTATATAACATCATTATAAAAGAATTGGGGGCTATATATGGAGACGTCAAAGCTTATACGCATTAATGAGTCTATAACTCTTTATCATGGCTCAAAATCCGGCATTAATGGGAATATTACACCAACAAGCAGAGAACACTGCGATTTTGGAAAAGGATTTTATATGGGCACCGAAAAATCACAGCCTCTCACACTAATTTGCAATTATCCAAATGCCAGCCTTTATACCCTGAATCTGGATTTAACAGGTCTTGATATTTTAGATTTGAATCTGGATTTGGACTGGGCACTGTTTGTGGCATATAATCGTGGTAAAATGGACCTTATTAAAGGCTCTTCGCTATACAACAGGTATGCTGACTTAGGTAAAAACTGTGATATAATAAAAGGCTATATTGCAAATGACAGGATGTTTATTGTATTAGACCGCTTTTTCAGTGGGATAATCACTGATATTGCACTTATTCACAGTCTCTCAGCCTTAAAGCTCGGTGAGCAGTATGTAGCCTTAACAAAGAAAGCCTGTGATAAAATTGAAATTATTAACAGCCAAGTCTTAACAGATGGCGAGCGTGAAAACTTAAAGCAAGAAAGCGAAATAAATCGTTCAAAAGGTGTTAGCTTAGCCGAGGAAATCTGTAGAAAATACAGGCGAGAGGGCAGATTTTTTGATGAAATCTTAAATATGGAGAATTGAGATGAAAAGTTTTACACTCGAAAAAATGCAACTCTGTGATATACAGGGAAGACTTTTTGAACTTGCACTTAAAAAAGGTTATGACTGTCCTTCTTTCATAGAAGCCTTTATGAAGAGTAGGGTTGCTGCCTGTCTTGATGATGTTTATGACAGAATGCAATGGGCAGGCGAAGAATATATGCTCGAAGAACTAGGTGACGAGGTAAATGGGCTTAAAAAAGCAGGTACCATTTTTGATAATGAGGTAATGTATTGGACGGGCTATTGCTACCGTTATTGGCATTATTATACAAATGAGTCAAGCAAGAGGATATATACAATCGCAGACGCTAAAACCATGAGCGAGTGCTGGCAAGGTTTTCACACCCTCGATGTAGAGATGGCAATTGAGAACTTGAAGGAAATATACGCTCAAAAACAGGCTATGAATATTTAATATTCCACTTAACAATTAAACTTATAACCAAGGGTTACGCCTTATCTTAGGGCGTAACCCTTATTTTTTTACCGATTATTTGTCTTTTTCATCACTTATATAATGTCTTTGCCCTTATTTGCTTGAGTTTTGCAACCTGTTCTTCTGCTTATATTCTAATCACATAGGAGAGTTTACATATTCCTCTAGCATACTCTCCTGGTAGGCCGCACGCCTCTCTTCTCTCATAAGCTCTGCAATTTTAAGGAGGGCAGCATCCCTAACTCCGTCCAGTTTTTTAATTCTCTGCTTGGTCAGTTTCTCTTCCGACATATACTTTATATACATTTCCGATTCATACTTCCAAAAAGCCATCCTATCTCCATATCTTTTCTTAAGTCTTTCGGCTATAAGAAGGCCTTCAGGATCAAAGTCTCCTGCATAGGAAAATACTATATTTTTATCAAACAGGTCTAAAAGCATAAATACTGCCCTTCTTATCTGTCCATAACTGCATATGAAAGCCTTTTCCGGAAAACGGCTTGTAAGTATGGAAAATACTGCAGGATTCTCAACTATATATACCCTTCTATCTACGCTGTTTGTGAATGTTTCTTCCAGATTCGCAAGTGTAAGCAGACTTAACTTAACCGGTTCTTTCTGATTAAGAAAGCCTTCCATCCCCTGATGCAAACTGCCATCCACGCATCTTCCCCTTATTCCGAAAGCTATTACATCATTTGACAGAGTATCCTTTATAATGCCTGCCTTAACAACACCTTACTTCTGTTCTCAGCTTCTGATAAATCATCCTCATATCCGAAGCGAAAATAATCTCTAAGAAATGCTGTAAGAAGATTCCCTGCCAAGGTGTTATCATCAAAGAAATGCGGATTCCCGGCAGCTTGTGCGGCAAACACAGCAAGCAGCTCTTTCTTTTTACCTCCCTGAAAGTAAGGCAGCATAGGAATTGCTTTAATTAGCTTTTGTAAAATTATCTTAAGCTCGTTTTTATCTGCATTGTAGCTCCTTGCAATGACCACTGCACCATCTGCACCTGTGCAAAAGACCCCGGTTAACCATTCCTTTATATATGCTTTATCTGTATATCCCGTTAGTTCTGCCAGATATTCTGCCCTTTTGCCCTCGTTCTCTTCGCTCTTTTCCTTATTGGTACGAAGCTTTATCCCAAAGTAGTGGGTAATTATATCTAGGGTAGTTAGACTACTAAATCTGCTTTTTAGTAATGCCTTTTCAAATAATTTTGCAGAAACTCTTACCTCTTCTTCTGATGTAAAGTCCTTCATCAAAAAGCTTGATATATCCTCTTTATCACCCGTGCTAAGTCCTGTAAGCACTGCTATCCCGCCTATCTTTCCATGACTTTCATATTTCTTTTTAAATTCATTAAATAGCTTTTCATAGACAGGCTTTTTTTTAAAATACTCTACCGCTTCATTTATCTCAGACAAAATTAGCCCCTTTCACTTACGCCATCAACCAGCTCTCTCCTTGTTCCATTCCATCTGTATCTGATAACTGTTACATACTTGCATTTTCAGGCCTTACAAGCTGATATATGGCTAGAGCAGGAACGGTATCATAATCTCCCCACAGACTTTGTGAGTTAATCACGAAGTTGAACTCAAACTCCGACATCAGCCTAAACATATCCCTGATATTGGTCTCGTCAACTCCTGCAAAGGCCTCATCCAGTGCCACGAGTCTAGGCGCATCCTCCCTTGCTCCCTGGTACTTGGCAACAACAGCAGAGAAAAGCGGCACATACATGGCCATAGCCTTCTCTCCACCACTAAAGGTAAAGAATACCCTGTCCGTTAACTCCTTCTTGTTCTCTCCTGCCCTCTGATACATCAAAGTAAACTCATACCATTTCCTATAGTCAAGTATATCCCTTATGACAGCATAAAAGCTCTTCATCCCCCCTGATTCTTCTGCTGCCTTCTTTGCTTCATTTATCTTAGAGCGAAAATGCCCCGACAGATTAGCGGAGTCCTCAGGTCTAAGTATCTCCTCATCCCTCATAAGTATATCAACCAAGACCTTCGTCCCAAGCTCCTCTTCCTTTTCCGCCTTCTTTGGCTTCCAAGCAAGGCTTAAGGTTAAACCACTGGAGGTTTCCATTGATTCCATCAACAGCTTAATCTTTCCTACCCATTTTTCTGCAAGACGAATCTTTGCCCTTATCTTCCTACCCACAGTCCCTATCAATATGTCTTCATAGATTTCCCTGTCGCTTTCCTTAAGGATGTTTTCAAGCTCCAAGACCTCACCATCAAGTGCACTTACAAGGCCACCGAATTTTACCTGGCTTCCCTTGTATTTTGCGGAGATATCAAGCCTTTTCACATTTTTAACACTGCCGTAGTCCACAGCTTCCCCGGTAAACAGATATTTCATATTTACGTTATATCTGGTAAGTCCTCCCCTGTATTTATGGAAGGTTTCCTGCAGTCTCCCAAATACATCTTCCTGCTTTGTATCGCCCACCGCCTCTCTTAGGCTTAGCCTAAGCCTTTCTGCAAGCTTTAACACATCTTCACTTAGCTCTAGTACATCTACAAGCCCTAGCTTTAACTCATCCTTAAAGGCTCTTTCCATATCATCTCTATGTTTTAGTTTTGACTCAAGCTGTGGCTTAAATCCCTCAAGACTCTTTTCGATGTCAGCTTCTTCCTGCTTTCTTCTTCCAAGTGTCATAGAGGCTTCCGTTCTTACCGGCGGTATCTCATTAAGCCTTTTTTCTATGCTGTCAATCCTATCCTTTATCTTATCATAATCAGTAAGCTTAACTGCTCCCTTACCGAATCAAGCCTTGCTCTTACGTCCTTAAGCTCGGCTCTGTCTGTAGAGAGTTCATAGCGTATATTGTCAAGGTACTCTTCTACCTCAAGAAGATTTGTCTCCTTGGAGCATATCAAGTCAAGCTTTGCAAGGTATCCTTTGTGCGAAGAAGATAGATTAACAAGCAGAACTCTATAATCCTCAAGCGCTGTATTAAGTTCTTCAAACAGACGAAGGTTTGCCTTTACATAGCATTTTCCACAGGCTTCATGTGCTGCAAGCCTTATTTCATCCAAAGCTTTTTTCTCACTGTCTAGCTCTGTTTTAAGCCTTGCTATATCCTCTAATATCCCCCTAAGCCTTTCCCTTACTTTATTTAATTCTCCAAGAGCTGTATTCATACTGTCAGGCTTTGGAAAACTCTCCCATTCCTTATTAAGCTCTTCCTCCCTCGCCTGTATTATCCAAAGATTTTCTTCCTTAAGCCTTATTTCCTCCTGTAAATTCCTAATATCATTCTCAAGCTCATTTATTTTTTCAATCCTGTAGTTTTCTCTGGAAAGTGCACCTATAAAGCTTGCTTTATAGGCTCCCGTTATTTTTCCCTCTATTACTCCCAGTCCATAGCTTCCGTTTTCACCTATCCAGGTTCCGCTGTTTTCGGTTTTCTTTAGGGAAATGCTTGAAAGAGCTGCATTTATCTTAAAATTTGAGAAGATATTATTATACTCTTCCTCGATTTCAAATTTATTAAGTATATTATCATTTACAGCCTTAACATCATCAAATATATACCTGTCACCTACTCCCTTGTCAACAGCCAGCACCTTATCCCTGTCCTTACCCGAAACTATGATAGCATCAAGGATTCCCATGTCAAGCAGAGCCTCTTCAATACTGTTCCTCTCGTCTTCCGCAAGGTTTGCTGCAAAGTCCACCGTCTTATAAAAGTTTAAGAATTCAATGCCCTCTGACCTTAGCTTTTCTCTATTTTTTATTACACTTTCCGCTCTTAACGGCTCAGGGTCTTTTTTATTCTGCCACTCTGCTAGTTCTAACTCCTTACCTTTTATTTCTTCTTTCAGAGCAAGAGTCTCATTATCTATTCTTAGCTTCTTCTCAAAGATTTCTCCATAAACTCTTTCATAAGCGGGCTTTAGAATATTTTTTATATCATAATAATTCTTGTTCTCGTCATAGTATTCTATTTCTCTTTCTATACCCTGTAAATGTGCAGTATCGACATGTAGCTCTGCATTCCCCTTTTCCCAGGCGTATACCTCCTCCGTAAGCCTTTGCTTTTCGTCATGTAAGAGTGTCTCACACTGCCTCTCGGTCTTTTCTAAATCATCCTGCTTGCTCTTATATTCATCAAAGACTTTTAGGACTCTGTCATATTTATCACTTTGTTTTGCCTCCTCTTCAAGAAGCCTCTTTCCTTCCTTTGCCTTTGCAGCATAGTCCTCGAAGGTCTTGGTGTGAGGCTCAAAAGAATATTTTTCATTTTTATTCTTTTCAAGCTCCTCCCTCATAAAAGCAAAATCATCAAAAGGTACTGACTCAAGCTCCTCTTCCATCTCATTAAGGGTAGACTCACAGGCCTCCCACAACGATTCTGCCTCATCTTTGTCTTCTCTAATCTCCTTTTGTAGGCTTCTCTCCCTTTCCTTCTTATCCTCTTCCCTCTTCTCTTTATCCTTTATGGTGCCTTCCAAAGACAGGGCTTTGCCTTCAAGCCTTCCCTCATTTTCCTTAAGCTTTACTATCTCTTCACTTCCTAAGGAGTTTTTCTCTTCCCTTAATCTGTTTTCTTCACTCTCAAGCTCTTTTAACGCAGTATCTTTTGATTCAATCTCTCTTTTTACGTCTTCAAGCCTCTTTTGACTCTCTGTTTCTTCTTTTTTAAGTTTCTTGTAATCACCTTCCGCTTCCAAAAGAAAGCCTGCCTTGTTAAAAAGCACAACTTCGTTATATAGCTTATATACTTTTTCTATCTGTTTCGCCGAAGCAAGGCTATCCTGGAGATTCTCAAGGTTAGCTTAGTCTCATCCATCTTCTCAATTGCATCTGACATAGGCTTTAAGTCGTCATCTGAAAGAGGCTGCAAAGAACCGCTAAGTATCTCACTTATAAGGGTGGGCTTGAGGTCTTTAGACAGCTTTGGCGCTCTAAGCCTTATAAGTATATCTATAAGCTCCTTATATTCATCTTCATTTTCAAACCCAAAAAGTGTCTTATTTACCGCAGTCAAGTACTCACTCTGGCTCTCCATCACCCTTCCGCCCTCTGCTAACTTGTTCTTAAGCTCAGTCTTTGAAAGGGTAATCTTGCCATCCATTTCCTTGTACAAAAGTATATCTTTCCCTATCCTTCTGCTGTCAGTAATCTGAAAATACCACGACTCTAAGGATTTATTTCTTCTTGCCCTTATACCTATGCCAAATGAAGCATACTCTTCATTTTCTTCTCTTTTAAGCTCCATATAGAGGTAACCTGTTCGCTCTTGTCTGTCATCATCCTCTTCAAGAAGATAGTTCTCCATTTTCCTTGCCTTTGTGCCAAAGGCATCAAGCCTCTCAGGCCTCATATTTCCGTCTAAAAGCAAGGGAATGAGGCTCTGCATGGTTACAGACTTACCTGAACCATTTGCTCCCCTAAGGAGCATCCTCCCATCATCAAACACAAATTCCTCGTCATCATAATACCAAAAATCCACAAGACCTACCCTGTTTATCTTCCAGTTGCTATTCATCTGCCTCTCCTTACTTTTCCTATTCCACACAGCTACACCAAACTTATTGCTAAGAGTGCTAAAGCCTTCACTTATAACTGCCGCTTTTTACTATATCTATACAGTGTCCGTCTACGCATCTGTTGCTAAATAATCCTTTGGATATCTTCCTGCCACCTTACCTACGATTGGATTGATTCTTACATCGCCGCCAATATATTCTACAAATTGAAGCTCCTTCATATACTCTGCTGCCACAGTGCATATTTCCTTAGTTGTCATATCTCTGTAGGTCTTTGCAAATCCGCTTCCATACAGCCTCTTCGTTTCCTCAATCAATTCATCAAAGCTTTCTAGCGATAAAATAATGCTCTCATCTATACCCGGTGTAAGTTTATTTTCATCTATTCTCTTAAGGATCAGGTCATTTACAAGGAGTACTATATCAGACAATGTATTGTCCTCAGGAAATGACCTCCCCAGTCTTGAACCCTCGTTTAACACCAGGTAGGCACTTGACTTATGTATGTGAAGACTGCAGTCAAACAGTCCCTCAAAGTCATCTGCTATTATCCCCCTGAAATTTCTTATATAGTTAAAATCCTCTTCCGTCTCTTCATTCCTATAAAGCCCGGGCGAGAGCAACAGCTTTCTGTAGACTCTCTGCCTGCGCACTATTCCCCTGTCTTCGTTGGTATCTATAAAGTCTCCCTCTTCAAATTCAGATATAGACTTGAAGTTTGATATGTCCTTGGTAAAATTCCTTACAAAATACCTGGATGCTCCCGTATTTTCATATAGCACTTCACTTACCCCATCCTTAGCAAAGTCTTCTTCATTCCCATCGTTAAGCTCTAATATTCCTGATGAGACCAGATACTTCATAACTTTGACAAGATACTTTCTACTTCTGTAGACTGTCCAGTCAATCTGCTCAACCTCTACTGTTGTCTGTATGTATTCTGTAAGCTCTGAAAGGACAAACTGCTCTCCCATATCCTTTTCTTCTAAAAACATAAGGGTAGTCAGGAAAATCACATATTCCATCTTGTCGCCAAACTCCCTTATTCCCATCCAGCTTTCAGCTACGGCAGGGATTTTCTCAAGCTTTATAAGATATGGATTGATAATCACCTGAAATCCAAGCTTCTCTATCAAAAACTGCTTAAACTTAGGCAGCTCATCTCTTACAGAATAATACAGCTCTCTATCCTTTGACTTTAATATCCATCTTTTACTAAGCAATACTTCCAACGCCTTCATCTATTTCATCCTCAAATATAATTTCATAAGACGGCATATACAACACTCCGTCTTCACTTTTAATCTCACACATTTCATCCTTAACAGGATATATAAGCCTGAATCTTTTACCCTCTTCAGTCTTACCCCTGCCATCTTTATTTTCCAAGGCCTTTGATATCCAAGTTAAGAATACATCCCTCACAAAAGGAGTTATCTCAGGTAAGTCCTTAAATACAAGCTTCCCATCTTTTATATAGCTTTTTAAGAGTTCTCTTTCAGCTGCAAGCTTTTCTATGGTTGCAAGCCTAAGTTCTTCTTTTTCCTTATAGTTATCCTTAATTCCGCTTCTTTTTGCCTTTTCCCTATAAGTCCTAACCCTAGGTATAACAGTTTTTATAGAAGCCTTTTCTTCATATACACCGCTGTTTATGCTCTCTGTCTGCCTTTCTCCTAATCCCTTTAAGTGGAGTACTGTCTCTGTACCAAAGACAAGTCCGGCAAAGCAGTGGGCCTCATTTATATCCTCACACTCATAAAATATCTCTGCCAGCTTTTTGTATTCTTCCCTCCTGTTGGCACTGCTGCCCCCGCTCTCGCTTATCCTCGCTGCATAACCCGTTATTTTGCGGATTATCTCATTGGTTGTATCAAATACCTTAACTACCTCTGACTCTTTGCTACTATCACTTACAAACCAGTCTTTTATACTCTTAAATCTTCCCTTTATATTATCAAGAATTATCTCCACATCTACAACAGTTTCAAGCCTTGGGATAGATAACTCATACTGAAATATCCTGTTTATAAGCGACTCTACCATTGTTTCCTCAAAACCCTTGATGATAGCCTCAATAATCCCTACATTTGTCTGAAGTCCCTTTACAAAACTCCTCAGATATTCAATCAATCTGTCCTTAAACACCAAGAATTCCTTTGTACGCATAAGGTTTTCAGCCTTCACACTGTTCAGCTCTCTCATATAGTCCTGATAGTTCTGATTAAGCCTCTTAAAGTCATTGTTTAAATCATTCCAATACGAATACAGCTTCTCATCATTTTCCTCTAACATCGAAGGAAGATTTGCAAGGCTCATCCTTATTCTTTCAAGAAGGCTCGGCTCTAAAGAAGAGCTTTCTATGAAGAGATTCTCTATCCTTATTATCATTCGCTCTATTTCTACTGCTGTCTCGGATAGCTGATAACGGAATTTCTTATTGGCAAATTCTTCCAGAGTTGCTGCCCTTCTTGTATCCTGCATAGCCAGAAGATTGCCCCATTCAGTAAGCGTCTTTAAGTCCTGCTTACACTGTTCTATGTTGTATTCAGCAAAATATACATCTTCTTTTAGTTCCTCAAAAACTTCTTCCTGATATAACCAGTATTTTAGTTTTTCATAATTTAAATAAAAAGCCTGATAATGGGGCGGTATCTGTCTGAATTGTCCACATTCAGATACTTCGCCTCCACTACAGGCTTCTTAATAATCTCACTAACCTTCATAAGCGTTTCCCTTCTCAAGTTATATAAACTCTTAACTAAATCATACGCTTATTATATGGCAAATACCTTGGTTTTACAACATAACTTTAGAGCCTATTTTCTAAACTTTGTTTTAGCTTTGCTTAGCTTACCAGACTTATCTTTCTTGTAATTTCCCTAAAAATGTGCCAATATAGTAATAACAACTTTTTTAAGGAGTTACTATGGGAAAAATATTTATAGCTGATGATGAAAAGAATATAAGGGATTTACTTGGCAAATTCCTCGAAGATGCAGGGCACGAGGTCAGGCTTTTTGAAAATGGCGATTCTCTCCTCACAGAGCTTGATAATTCAGTCCCTGATATAGTGGTTTTGGATGTAATGATGCCGGGGATTGACGGGTTTACAGCCTGTGGCAGGATAAGGAAAGCCTATCCGGACATCACCATTCTCCTCCTTACTGCAAGGGATACAGATGCAGACTTTATGACAGGATTTATGGCAGGCTGTGACGACTATCTCACCAAGCCATTCTCCCCTCTAAAGCTCACACTCAAGGTAAATGCAATACTTAGTAAACTTGGGAAAAATGAAAAAAACACAGATGAAATGGCTTTTGGAGACCTCTCCGTTGATGTCTCTTCATTTTCCTGCAGGGTGCTTGACAGCGAGCTTAAGCTTACAAAAACTGAGTTTCAGGTGCTTTCCCTCCTACTTTCCACCCCTGAAAAGGCTGTCTCAAGGGATAAACTCCTTTCCGATATCTGGGGCTACAGCGAGGTCGAAACAAGGGTTACTGATGACACTATGAAGAGACTTAGAAAAAAGCTGAAAGATGCAGGAAGCAGAGTTCACATAGAAACTATCTGGGGCTTTGGCTTTAAGCTAACCTTATCGGAGGCAGTATGAAGAAGAAAAAACTTTTACACAGAATCTTTGTTGTACCCTCCTTTATAGTGTTATTTTCGCTTCTTGCCGTATTTATCCTCTTTCAGATTATTTCTGACCAGTATATAAAGGCACTTACAAGTGATGCCCTTAAAAATGAAATGGACAATATTGGAAGTGTTACATTTTTTGCAGAAAGTGATGACGAAGATGTGGAAGACACCACCCTCATAGTTCCTGTCATGCACCTTGTGATAGATAAAGGCGGCAATCTCGTCTTTCCTTCCCCGCCTTGGTACTATGATTATGAGGTAAAGACAGCAAAAGCCCTCTCTGATATGATAGCGGATTCCCCTGACTCCTATAAGGATTCCCACCACAAGCTGAATGTGAATGACAATATTTATCTGGTTCAGGCAAGGGACTATAAGGGAGTTATTGAAAATGATGTCTTCGTTCCCGATGCAGAAAGTAAGGATAGCAAGGACTACTATGTACTCTTTTATATCAATATCACCCCTATGCAAAAGTTCATAGACAGGGTTAATCTGGTGCTAATGGCAGCTCTCGTGCTCTCAGGCATTGGCTCCATTTTCTTCCTTTTTCTTACCACAAGGCAGGCAAATAAGGACTTTGAGGCCCTTAAAGACTACCTCATTTCTATCGGTAAGAAAGGCAGAGAAAGCTTAGCAAGCCCTGAGTCCAATTATTCTGAAATAGAGGCTGTTATAACAACAGTCAATGAAATGTCTGAAATGCTTGCAGAGAGCGAAAATATACAAAAGAGATTTTTTCAAAATGCCTCCCACGAGCTTAAAACTCCCCTCATGTCCATTCAGGGCTACGCAGAGGGGATTAAGTACCATGTCATACCTAAAGAGGAGGCAACAGATGTCATCCTAAAGGAAAGCGCAAAAATGGCTGATCTTATCAATGAAATCCTCTTCCTTTCCAAGATGGAGGCTTGCGAGCCTGAATTTGAAGATGTAGATATATCGGCAATTATCGCTGAAGCGGCAGACAATTTCAGGCTTATGGCTAAAGAAAAAAATGTAAATATCATCTGTGAAACCAAGACAGCATCAATCATATCTGCTGACATTAAGCTCATTGAGAGGCTTATATCCAATCTTCTTTCAAATGGGATAAGATATGCAAAATCAGAGATTAAACTCTCTTGTGAAACTTCTGATAAAGAGACGATTATTAAGGTTTCTGATGATGGAGACGGTATAGACAAAGAGGATATCCCACATATTTTTGAGAGATTTTACAAAGGAAAGGGAGGTAAGTTTGGCATAGGACTTTCTATGGCAAGCGATATAGCAAAGCTACACAAAGGCAGGCTGGAAGTGGTTTCAGGAGAAAATGGTACCATCTTCACTCTCATTTTGCCACAAATTTCCCACACTTTTTCCTAGAACTCCTTACATTTTTAAGGAGATTTTACCTGAATTTCTAAGCTATACTACAGACAGATAAAGGATAACACCTAAGTTATCAAGAATAACACAAATATAGAAAGGACGGTAAATATTATGAAAAAATTAGCGATTTTATTAGTAGCAGGAAGTTTGATTGTATCAGGAGCAGCTTCCGGATTAAGCACAGCTCGTGCAGCTGAGGAAAAGAAGCCTTCAAGCAACAAGATGGTAGATAAGGATATGAATTTTATGGAAACCGATGAAGATTTCTTTGCTTATCCAAGTGATATGCCATCTAAGGCTGATCAGATGAAGGCCCTTGAGAACTTCTTAAAAAATGATGGCAAGCTCACACAGGCTGAAAAGCAGTCCTTGACCGAGAACTACCTGAAGCTCTTAACCACACTTGAGAACATCGACAAAACCTACGAACAGATAGACAAGGTTACAAATAAGCTTACCAACAACTGGGAGATAGAAGATAAGTTTGATGTTCTTTCCAACAAGCATGTAAAGCTTTGGAACAAGATATATGATAATGCAACTGATGAGGATCTTGAGATAGAAGATAATATAGAGTTTATCAAGTCTTCAAAGGCTCTTACCGACAAGGAAAAAGAGACTCTTATCAAGACTCAGAAGGAAATCGATGCTCTCGTTGTAGAATATGACAAGCTCTATAACAAGGTTGAAAAGGCTACAAAGGAGCTTAATGCTAAGCTTGACTCTCTGTATGAGGATTCAGAGAAGCTTACGAATAAAATGCAGCCTTTAGCAGACAAACTCGGCAAGAAATTCAAAGAAAACTTTGGTTTCTGCGATGTAATGGCTTACTAGCCTTAACCTCTAAGGGGTAATGTGGGTGCCAACGGTAGACAAATTCTCTTACAGGTACCTCCTAACAGAGTTTTATACCGTTAACACCTGTATTATAAAAAATGTATGTGGAAAATACAGTAACAAGGGTTACACCTTATCTTAGGGCGTAACCCTTGGTCTACTCTTTAATAGTTATATTAAATCAGGTTTAGTCCATATTATTTACCCCATCTCAACCATTTCATCCACAATATTCATAGTGGAATCTCTGTGTGAGACAAGGAGGATGGTTCTGCCCTTGCTTCTCTCCTTAAGAGCCTTCAGTATAATTCCCTCATTTAGAGAGTCAAGATTGCTGGTTGGCTCATCTAAGAGAATGAAAGGCGCATTGTAAAGGAATGCCCTCGCAATACCAAGTCTTTGCTTTTCTCCACTTGAAAGGGTATCTCCAAGCTCGCCCACCAAGGTATCGTAGCCCTTTGGAAGCCCAGAAATAAACTCATCTATTGAAGCTGCCCTTGCAGCCTCCCTTATTTCACTAAGTGTTGCATCAGGCTTTCCAAGTGCGATATTCTCAGCTATCGTACCTGTGAAAAGGTGAGTTTCCTGAGTCACATAGCCCTCAAGCTTTCTTAGATCCTCAGTAACTATCTTCTTTATATCCTTCCCTGAAATGAGAAGCTCACCACCATCAGTCTCCCAGAACCTCATAAGAAGCTTAAGGAAGGTAGACTTACCTGAGCCGCTTGCTCCGTGTATGCCTAATATCCTGCCCTTCTTTATCTCCAAAGTGAAGTCTTCAAGGATAATCCTATCACCATAAGAGAAATCTACATTCTTTGCCCTTACTCCCGAGAACTCCTTAAGAGACACCCCATTCTTGCCCTTTTTAACCTCGGCAACCTCAGGTTCCTCCTCAAGTAAGGCAAGCACACGCTCTCCACTTGCAAGGGTCTGATTCAGATTATTTGAAAGGGATGAAAGTGCTACAACAGGTCCAAAGGAGCTCATCATAGCAATAGTTGATATCACCACAGCTTCAAAACTTATTACTCCATTACTGTAGAGAATGAGAGTTAAGAACAATATTCCATAGGAGAATAACTGTATGGCTCCATTGGTAAAGCTTCGCTGTCTTCCCTCTGCCTCAGCAAGCTCTTCCTGTATCTTAGCCAGTTTCACCGACTTTTTATAAATAGCCTTTTTCTTCTTCTCTCCCGCACCATACTGAATAGTCTCATCTATACCACGAAGCTCACCAAGTACAAAGCTAGACAGCTCTCCCACAGAGTTTCTAAACTTCATTCCAAGGGCACTTCCCCTTCTGCCGTTAACGACAGGGATGATGGCACCTATTACCACATAGGCTATGAGTGCAAATACACCTGCTACTACCGAATAACTGCCTATAAACACAGTCATTATAAGAGATACGATGGCTGCAATGGCTATCGGAGATATTGTATGTGCATAGAAAACCTCCAAAAGCTCAATATCAGTAGTTATTATAGAAATGAGATTACCCTTGTCCCTGCCCTCAAGCTTAGCAGGGCAGAGTTTCCTAAGTGCCTCAAATATCTTATGTCTGATAACCGCAAGTAGCTTAAATGCTATAAAATGATTGCAGTACTGCTCAATGTAGTGGAATACTCCTCTTAATACAGCCACGAGCACCATGGCCGTCATTATCTTGCTTATTTCCACACTAACGCCCGCATTTTTAGAGAGATAATCCACAGCACCGGCGAGGAAGCCTCCTGTAGCAAGACTAAGCGCCTTCGCCCCAAGTATGGTAAGTGAGATGGCACAGAGATAGCCGGCTACTCCAAGCAAAATAGCCACAGCCATTATATGCAAAGTGGCTTTATAAGGACTATAAGCCTGCCCATAATAGCAAGTCCGCTTCTTCTTTCTTCTACATTTGGCTCTGTATACTCTATTTCTTCACCATTTTCTACGCTATCAGCCACTACAGCCTTTCTGATATTAGGCTTAAGCTCCTTCTTCTTTGCATAGGCTTCAAGGGCAGTCTGTGAGTTAAATAGCTTTGCATACTTGCCATTCTTTCCCAAAAGCTCTTCATGTGTACCGCTTTCAGCTATCTCACCCTTATCCATCATATAGATATTGTCAGACTCTATTACATTGTAAAGTCTGTGAGAAATCATAATTACGGTTTTCTTGCCTGCAAGGCTCTTTATAACCTCCATTATCATCTCTTCGCTTTCGGCATCTATATTTGATGTAACCTCGTCAAATATCATTACCTCAGACTTAGACAGCAATGCCCTTGCAAGTGCCAGTCTTTGAGCCTGACCGCCTGAGAGATTGCCTGCCTTTTCACTAATCCTTGTATCAAGTCCGTCTCTCTCCTCAAAAAGCCCATCAAGCCTTACCTTTCTTAGAACCTCCCATAATCTTTCAGGTGTGGCATCCTTATCAGCCATTCTAAGGTTTTCCTCAACAGTTCCCTTAAAAATATAGCCATTTGACTTAACCAGGGTTACCTTTTTAAGAAGTGCTGCCTCATCTACTTCCCTAAGCTCCTTACTGCCTATCTTTATACTGCCGGTGTAGCCCTTATTTCTTCCTGAAATTATACCTACAACCGTACTCTTGCCGCAGCCCGACTCACCAACAATGGATGTAAAGCTTCCCTTAGGAAAGAGCAGGTTTACTTTTTTTAATATATTTCTTTCTTCTTCATATCTAAAGCCCACATCATAGAGGCTTATTACAGGAACACCCTCATCTAACTCTTCGCTTCCCTTCTCTCCCTCATCGGTATCAAGAAGCTCAAATATCTTGTCGGAAGCTGACATCCCGTTCATAGCTATATGGAAATACGAACCAAGTATTCTAAGAGGAAGGAAGAACTCTGATGCAAGCAGAATCACAGTAAGCATGCCTGCAAGGCTTATCTCTCCCTTAAGAAAATATCCTATTCCGACTAACATACCTACTGCTGCCCCGCCATAAGCCATTATATCCATAACAGTTGTCGAGATTAGCTGCATGGTAAGGACCTTCATTGTTATCTTCCTAAAATGAGATGCCTCCACATCCATTTCGGCAGCTTTTCTCTCGTCTGCCCTGTATATTTGGAGGTGGTAAGTCCCTGTAGATTCTCCAAAAATGTATCTCCAAGCTCAGAATACACTCCCCAGTATTTCTTAAAGAGCCTTCCTGCTATCTTCATAACCGCCACTATTGAAACAGGAATGAGTGGTACGAGAAGGAGAAGTACAAGGCTGACTGCAAAGTTTACCTTGATAGCAAGCACCACAAAGAGAATAAGCGGTGCTGACATACTGTAGGCAAACTGTGGGAGATATCTGCCAAAGTAGGTTTCAAGCTGCTCCACTCCCTCTGAGCTAAGCTGAACTACCTGAGAGGTAGACACTTTCTCCCTGTAACCTGCACCAAGCCTAAGGAGCTTGTCATAGATTTTCTCCCTTATTATCCTTTTGACATCTACGCTTGCAAGGTAGGACTCCCTCACTTCAAGCTCTTCACAGGTAACCCTTATTATATACACTACTACAAAGGTAATGATTGCTATAAGGACAGCATTCCTGTCAAGTGCACCTCCTACAGCGTCTTCAAGCACACCTGCAAGTGTAAATACAAGGACTATCTGAGCAATTAACGACAGAATCTGCAACAATATATGATAAATAATGTGCTTCCCGGCGTGTGACAATAGTCCTATCAGTCTCTTTTTAATCATTTTTATCCCCATCAATCTCTATATTTTTCGGGCTCTCATCCCCATTTTCATCCTCAGTATAATTCTTTACCCCAAATATAAAGTAAACCACATGGCAGACCCACACTATAGCGAGTACTATCCTGCCAATGGGAACATTTTTCATCATAAAAAAGCCAAATCCCATTACCAGGGTAACGCAGACAATAATTTTTATTTTTGTTTTAACAGTCATTCCTTTTTTCTTTACAAAGCTTTCAAGGTTTTTCTTGTATAGGTCTGTTGACATAAACCACTGATGAAGCCTATCCGAGCCTTTTGCAAATGCAAAGAGGGTTAGCATATAAAACGGAAATGAAGGCAAGAGAGGAACTACAACTCCCACCGTACCTATACCAAAGCCAATAAAGCCAAGTATTATCCAAAATATCTTTGTGACCTTATGTTTTTCCATGGTCTTCCCTTCACTACAATAATGATGCAAAAAGCCTCAAGAAGAGCTGTCCAAGCCTTATTACCGATCTTTTACCTGTGCTGTATTCTTCTGTCACCTCCCTGCACTGCCTAAATGTCTTCTCAAAGTCCTCTCTCATTTCGGTTGCGATACCCTCATCTACTATAAAGCAGGCATTTTCAAAATGATGGTAAAGGCTTCTATAGTCTAGGTTTATAGTGCCGCAGACAGCCATTTTATCATCTACCACATTCATCTTCGCATGGCTAAACCCCGGAGTCCACTCGTATATCCTCACTCCATTTCTTGCAAGACCGTTGTAGAAAGAGCGGGTTACCTTATATACCAGCTTTTTATCAGGTATGCCGGGAGTTACTATCCTCACATCCACTCCACGCTTGGCTGCAAGGGAGATTGCATGGTTCATTTCATCCGTAATTATCAGGTAAGGAGTCATAAAGTAGCAGTATTTCTCCGCCTTATTTGCCATGCTTATATATACATTTTCTCCTACCTGTTCTTTATCTATAGGTATATCTCCATAAGGCTGTACAAAGGCCTTACTCTTTGCCACATAGTCAGTCCGTGGAAGATATTTCTCGATGTCAACATCATCCTTGTCCGAGCGCTTTACTGCATTCCACATCTCTAAGAATGATATTGTAAGAGACTTAACAGCATCTCCCTCAAGCCTTATTCCTGTATCCTTCCACATACCATAAGGATGGGTTAGGTTGAAATACTCATCTGCAAGGTTATAACCTCCCGTAAATCCAACCTTTCCGTCCACTATAGTCATCTTTCTATGGTCTCTGTTATTTAAGAACACATTGATACCGGGCATAAACGGATTAAACACCCTGCAGTTAATCCCAAGCGACTTGAGTCTTTTTGCAAAGTCTCTATTTACAAAGCCCACAGAGCCTACATCATCGTAATACACTCTGATTTCCACGCCCTTCCCAGCCTTCTCCACAAGTATCTCTTCTATTCTTCCCCAGGCAGTTGTATTCTGTATGGCAAAGTATTCCATAAAGATAAATTTCTCCGCCTGTTTAAGTGCCTCAAGCTGTGCCTCAAGCCCATCTTCAGCCCTGTCATAGTAGGTGACATCTGTATTTTCATATACGGGATAGTGAGAGTATTTACTTAAGTAAGCCGCAATCCCGTAGGCATTGGGTTCACACTCCTCCAGTTTATCTAATACATGTGTATTCTCAGGTAAAAGCGGAAATATCTGCTCATCTACCTTCTTATAACGCTCCTTCATCTTCTTGGTACCGCCATTTAAGCCGACAAGCAGATAAAGGGTAATTCCCACAACATGAGTTCCCAGTATAAGCAGTATCCACGGCATTTTCATTGAAGCCGTCTTTTGCTGTCCGTATATATACAGACTTAATGGCACTGTAATGATTCTAATTGTAACTTCTATCAAGGCAAAATCCCTGTAGAGATAGTTTATTATTATGAGAATCAAAGCAACCTCAACCAGTATAGACAGTACGACAAAGCTAAGCCTCTTGATACCGTTTCTGGTCTTACTCTTACTTTCTATTGTCTTTATTTTATCCAACACCATACCTCCATATCATGTAAAATAATCAATGACTTTCAATTTCATGTACCATTTTAACCTAAGATAGAATTTAATTCAATATTTTGAGATATCATCCGATATACTTATTAGAACCCATAATATGCAGTTATATTTTATGTACTTTCTTACAGGAGGGAAGAGTGAAAAATAACTTATATTATTAGGGCGCACTTATATAAAGGGGTCGCAAGATCCCTAAAATTGGTAACTATATAAATAAATGTTAGTTATCGTTTGCGTTTTACTAACTTTGAGCTATCATAACCAAGGCTTTCAAGATAAGCAAAGACATTGTTTTCATTTAGAATCACACGCTCTATTTGATTTTTCGGAGACATAAGTTCTTCATAATCAATAGGATTAAACGGTTTTTCTTCTGAAACCATGTGATAAATGCATACTATCATCATTCGTGCTATGGCAATGATTGCTTTCTTATGACCACTGGCGTTTTTAACTCGACCATATTTGATTGCAAAAATAGGTCTGCTTTTTGCTCTTGATTGCTGCAAGCGCACATTGTACCATCATAGGCTTTAAGTAATCTCCTGCTTTAGAAATCCGCACAGACTTCTTTTTACCGGCTGACTCATTGTTAGTAGGTGAAAGCCCACACCATGAGCACAGATGCTTTTGCGTCATCAAAGATGCTCATATCTCACGCCTGTTTCGGCAAGAACGATTGTTGAACTTAGTTCGGTCATCCCAGGCATTGTAGAAACAAGTTCAACGAACTTGTAGTAAGGCTTCATCCTTACATAAAGCTCAACTTCAGATTGAGTAATCATGCCATCAAGATACTCCAGATGGCTGCGGGCAAGTTCAAGCTTTTTAGCCTGATCAGATTCTATGTTATACCCCCTGATTGCCTCAATGATTTCATCGGATTTAGCTTTTTGCCCTTTTTAATGAGTCTGCGGACAGCTTTTTTTCATCAATGGAATCAGAAGTATGTGTAAGAAGATACGATGATGATTTCTGTGGCTGTTTTTGCCAAAAGGATCAGACAGTACACTGGCAATGCCGACATTGGAAACAGTCATGCAGTTTTGTATGCGGTTTTTCTCAGAAGATTTCATACATACCAGTTTGAAACGGTATCTTGCGATTTCACGCAGCTGTCTGAAGTCTTTAGGGGGAATGAACGAGCATCTGACAAGGTCGAATTTGTAGAGGTCAGCAATCCATTTGGAGTCTTTTTTATCAGTTTTCTTTCCCTTGATGGCTTTGACATATTTAGGATGGGTAAGGCAGACTTCTATGTCATTCTCGAGATAATTAAAAATAGGAATCCAATATTTCCCAGTGGATTCCATACATACATGATAACAATTATTCTCGATTAGCCAGCTGTGAAATTTTCTAATATCTGAGTTGAAAGTAGAAAATGATTTTTGCTTGTACTCAGAGATTCCATCAGCATTTGTGATTACGATGGTTGCAACGATAACATTTTTGTGGACATCAAGCCCACAGCAGATGGAGTATTTTAACTTCATCATAAGTATCACCACCTTTATAAAAAAAGGATAGCAACATTGACTGTCATCCTGCGACTGAATAAACATGGTTTATTACCAATGATAAGAGTCCGGGCTCAATGTCCCACTTGTTTGTGCTTGTAAGGATGACGGCACATATAAATATACGGGGTCGAAAATAAATTCGCCACTCCTCCTCCCGTGCTCTGTAGTATATTGCTATCCTATATAGATATTATAAGACAAAGCGAGGAGAGGCACAACATTTTTTCATAACTTGTTTGTGCCTTGAGCGAAGCGAAAGGAATGGTAAAAAATATGGATATATCAAAAACTTCTGCTATCGGCTATACCGGTTCTTCCTATCAACTGGAAGGACGAACAGCTAAAAATTTATATAAGGGGCCGTCTGGAGAACTAGCTGATAAACTTGATAGAGTCTACGAAAAAGAAAATCGTAGAAATAAGGTTTTTGCTGATCCCGAATATCATATAGAAAGAAAATACTTTGACCCAAGCTATTGTCACTATAGGGTTTTAGACGGTGAACCTCATTCTGAAGTACGCATGACTGCCTATAGTAACGAGATGAGAGTATTAAAGGGCGGCAAACCTTACTGTTACTCTGTTATGGATTATGCATACCGTGGCTATGAAGCACCTAGTATTCATGGAGAAATAGAGAGCTTTCGATCAGCCATTCATGACAGGCTTAACATGGATTTTCAGATGTCTAAACTCTTTGAAGAAAATAATATTAACATACCAAGAGGTGTTACTCTTACTTTTAGAAGTGATTTATATACAAATAGAATTTCTGTTTTAGGCGAGGTAGATGATAGCTTAAAACAAAGAATTGAGAGCGTTCTAAATCAAGGTAAGAATCCTGAGGTATTATCTTTACATATTGCATTTTCTGCCTCATCGCTTGCTAAGTCTGAGCAGTATAGCAATGAAAAAAGTAGCCTTTGGAATTTAGCAAATAAAATTTACAGATATACCGGATATGATATGAGGGATTTGGAGGCAAGAGACGGCAGCTTTTTTACAAAGGACGGAGAGGATGTTATAGAAAAGGTTGCAACAAATGTTAGAAGTGAAGTCAAAGGCAGTACTCCAACTATACAAAGTGCAGCATTAGGTCTGTTATCCTCAAGGGTGAAATACTTTTCAGAAAATGGTATTTATAAAGAAAATGCTTATACCGATATTGAGTTTAAGGATGGTCATCTCCTTGATGTCCGCCAGAAATATAAGTACGGAGTTGGTCAAAATGGCTGGATACACGATATGGCAAAGAAAGAAGGCGTGGATGATTATGAGCTTACTAAGGACGGAATCAAGCTTCTCTCTAAAGGAGAGCCTTTTAAAGTGCCTTAGGAAAGCTTGCAGCCTACCAAAAGACAAACGAAAAAGATGATTTACCACTACATAGAGTTATAAGGAAGACTCTTGATGAGTTTTTCAGTAAAAATAGGTTTGATATTCCTATAGGTACCAATTTAAGTATTTTATTCAAGGAAACACCACACAAGCTTTTAGTACTGGGCATAAAGAATAATGCGGTTTCTGAAATGCTTAATGAGTCCTTAAATAAAAATAAAGAACTGCTTAACCTGTTTTCACAGTTAGCAAAGATGAGATTTTCTTGGAAAGTATAGACTGAATAAGGGATAGGAGCCCTCCGATGATTCGGAGGGCTTTATCTATCTCTCAGTTAAATCCCCTGCCTCACAGTCAGGGGATTTTATTCCTCAATCTCCACAAACTTCTCTCTGCCTCTCTCGGTCAGAGCATAAATATTCTTATCTGCATCTACCCTTATTAACCCTTTTTTTATAAGTCTTTCTGCTATTTTATCAACCTCGGCCTGCTTCCATTTAAGATGGTCTTTGATTGAATCTAAGCCCAGCTCCTCACTTTCCTCTCTTTTGCCTGAATGATTACCTATATGGGTAAGGAAAAGTCCTGGTTTTAACTCACTCTTTCTCTGTAGTCTTATAAATATAGCAGTAACCAGCCCCTCTCTATTAAACAGGAAGGTAATTAAAAATGTAACTCCTGCGACTGCCGCTGTCATTCCAGACATAGATACATTCATAAGAAGCGAAAGCACATAGCCTATACTAGAATTGATAACCGCATAGCCCACCGATATCACTATCATCACCTTTAGATCTTTACTTATAAGATAGGCTGCTGCCCCGGGAGTAATCAAAAACGAAACCACCAAGATAGCCCCAACCGCATCAAAGGCTGTAACCGCTGTAAGCGATGAAAGAGTCATCAGTGCATAAAACAGGGCTGCCGAGGAAAATCCCGCAAGCTTTGCGAAGCCCCTGTCAAAAGTGGTTATCTTAAGTTCCTTAAAAAAGATAATAACAAAGAGCAAGTTTATCAACAATAATATCCCCATTTGAACCAGAGCCTTAGGTATGCTAATCCCGATAAACTCTACCCTATTTAATGGTGCAATTATCACCTCTCCCATTAGCACTATATCAGTATCAAGATGTACATTTCTTGCAAATTTGGTGATTAAAACTACTGCAAGAGCAAAAAACATCGGAAAAACTATGCCCACTGCATCATCATTTTTAACAAGTCCTGTTCCTGAAAGAAACTCCACGACAAAGACAGTAATTACACCAAACAATGCCGCTCCTGCTATTAGAAATGGCGAACCCACATCTTTTACTATGAAAAATGCGATAACAATACCGAGTAAAACTGAATGTGAAATTGCATCTGAAACCATCGACAACTTCCTAAGCACCAAAAACGGGCTCAAAATCGCACAGGCCACGGCAGTCGCTATTAGAACAAAAAGAGACTCGTAGGATATGGCAACATATGACATTAGTGAATCTATCATTTCATCCCTGCCTCCTCATCCTAAGGTTCTTTATCATCCCATGTGGGCCTATCACAAGAGAAATGATTGCAAGACTTCCCATTATGAGGATAATAGTTGCTCCGTACTCATCCCGTCATAAGCGGTTGATATATAAGTGCCGACAAGTGCTGAAACTCCACCAACCACACCTGCTATTATAAGCACCCGACTAAATTTATCACTCCACTGAAGAGCTGTAATTGCGGGTATTATAAGCAAAGATGAAATAAGGATAGCTCCCACAAGTTTCAGTCCTGTTGCTATTATTCCCATCGTCATTACAAGAATTATGCCATAGAGCAAAACCGTCCTTATCCCAATGGTGCTTGCATATATTTCATCAAATAAAAATACTTTTATTTCTTTATAAAACAAAATCAGTAAAACCAACATAGGTATGCCAACATATACAATAAGCTTTACATCATCCTTCATAATGTAAGCCGCCTGTCCGAAGATATAGCTTGAAAGCCCTGACTGAGCAGCATCCTTATAGTTGCTATTACCCTGAATATAGCTTTTTAGCACCATTCCCACTCCAAAGAATGACGACAAAACCACTGCAAGTATCGCATCTAACTTAAGCTTTGAATTCTCCTTTATGGCCTGAATGAGCATAAAGGCTGTAGCGCCGGATGCTACCGCTCCCAGCGTTAACAGCACAGGCTCCCTTTGCATAAAAAGCATAAAAGACAGGATTATCCCCGGGAATGCAGCATGTCCTATGGCATCTCCTATCAGCGACTGTCCCTTAAGTACTGTAATACAGCCCACAGCCCCTGCTATGGCTGCAAGCAAAAAAGTCCCGCTGCCAACTATGATAAATGAATAGCTTGTAAGTATGTCCAGATTAAGCATTTTTCATCATCGCCTTTTCTAAGTTTTCATTTGTAAACGCCTCACTCACCCTGCCCGTGGCTACTACCTTTTTGTTGATAATTACGACATGGTCAAAATATTCCCTTATGGTGGCGAGGTCGTGGTGGACTATTACTGCAGTTTTCCCCTTTTTCTGCTCTTCTTTTATAAAATCTATGATTACCTTCTCCGTAACCTTATCTATGCCTGCAAGAGGCTCATCCATAAAATAAATCTCAGCCTCCTGTGCTATCAGCCTAGCTATAAACACCCTCTGTCTCTGCCCTCCTGAAAGCTTGGATATCTGCCTATTCTTAAACTCATACATACCTATCCTTTAAGAGCAGCCTCCGCCTTTTTCCTATCCTCTAGCCCGGGATGCCTAAACCAGCCAAGATGTACATACCTGCCCATAAGCACCACATCCATAACAGTGGTCGGAAAGTCCCAGTTTACCTCAGAAGTTTGTGGGATATATGCTATTTTCTTCTGAACCTTTTTTATAGGCTCGCCCATAATCAAAATCTCACCGGCAAGTTTTTTTTGAAGCCCTAATATCCCCTTTATTAAGGTGGATTTCCCTGCTCCATTAGGTCCTATTATGGCTGTGACCGAACCTGCCACTATATCTACGTCACAATCCCTAAGTACAGGCCTGTCGTGGTAGGCTATGGTCAAATCCTCCACCTTTACAATCACCTCTTCCATGCCTACCCCTCCTTCTTACTTTAAGTTATCAGTGATTAACTTTATATTGTGTCTATACATATCTATGTAAGTATCACCACTTAAACCAAGAGGTGCAAGCGAGTCGGAAAAAAGCTCATTTCCTTCGCCACTTACAACCTTTACATCAAATCCCTTCGCCTTGCAAGCCTCTTTGAGTTTCTCCATCCTTGCAGGATCTGTGGTAGATTCTGCAAATATAGCTTTAACCTTATGCTTCACAATAAAGTCCACAGTCTTATCTATATCTTTATTTGCAACCTCTGAATCTGTGCTAACCCCCTGAGGAGCCACAACTTCAATGCCATATCTCCTTGAAAAATAGTTAAAGGCATCGTGTGGAGTAATCAAATACTTTCCGCCCTCAGGTAGAGTATCAAGCGCTTTTTTGTTTTCTTCATCAAGTGCAGTAAGCTTTTCTACATATGATTTGGTATTTTTTTCTATTATATCTTTTTTATCAGGCAAAAGCTCTGAAAGCTTTGCTCCTGCATTTTCAGTAGCTTCCTTGTAAAGGTCTATATCAAACCAAAAATGCGGATCTATAATTGTAACCCCATCTTCCTCCATCTTGCCAATCTTGTCCTCTGAAAACGTGGATGCTACCGCATATCCCTTCTTTTCAAGCACCTCCTGCATCTTCCCCTCAAAGTGCAGTCCATGAAAAAGCAGCAAATCAGCCTCTGCTATCTTCTTTAAGTCCTCAGGCTTTGCTACATATAGGTGAGGATCCTCTCCCGCAGGGATAATAAGCTCTTTATCCACCATATCGCCCGCAAGCTGATTTACCATGTCGTACAGAAATGAAGTTGTTACTGTTACCTTCTTTTTAGGCTGAGAATTGGCATCTTCTGAACCTGCCACCTCCACAGAATCTAAGCTTTTCCCAGAGCCTGTATCCTGTCCGCTAGTCACAGTTTCTCCCATGTTTCCTGAATTAGCCTGACTTACAGCTTCATTAGCACTACCTGTCTTTCCACAGCCTGTTAAAAGCATTACTCCAAGTAATAAAAATAATATTGTCTTTTTCAATTTTCTATTCTCCTTTTCAGAATAAATTTCAAGCTTGAATCTAGTTAGTTGTAACTAACCAAAGCATAGTATATTCCTATACTGACTTTATGTCAAGGGAATTTTTAAGTAATGGGGTTTCTCTTTTATGTCTCGTTCTTTTTATGTATCTAAAGCAGATTTGTGATTAACTCAATACTTAACGGACCCTTAAATAAAGATATAGAACTTTTAAGCTTATAAAAAAATCAGATCTGATTTTTGCTTTTGTAAAAGCCCTCCGAGTATAGCCTCGGAGGGCTTTATTAATCCCTTTATTTCTTATATAAATGACAGGCGACAAAATGATTTGGCTCCATTTCAATCAGTTCAACCGGAGTTTCTTTGCAATGTTCCATACATTCTTTGCAACGACCTGAGAACCTACAGCCCGCAGGTGGGTTTACAGGACTTGGCACATCACCTTCAAGGAAGATTCTCTGGCGGTTCAAGCCATACTTAGGTATAGGTATGGCTGATAACAAAGCTTTTGTATATGGATGTAGTGGATTTCTAAACAATTGGTCGTAGTCCGCAAGTTCCACAATCTGTCCAAGATACATAACTGCAATCCTATCCGATATGTGTCGTACTACTGAAAGGTCATGTGAAATGAAGAGATAGGTAAGCCCAAACTCCTGCTGTAACTTATCCATCAGGTTAAGCACCTGAGCCTGAATAGATACATCAAGTGCTGACACAGGCTCGTCAAGCACTATAAACTTAGGTCTTACTATAAGTGCTCTTGCTATACCTATGCGCTGGCGCCTTCCTCCGTCCAGCTCGTGAGGGAAGGAATTGGCAAGCCTCTCCTCAAGGCCTACCGTTGACATCATTTCCATAACACGGCTCTCAAGCTCACTATGTCCGTTGTATGATTTATTCACCCTTAACGGCTCTGCAATTAGGTCAAAGGTATTCATACGAGGATTGAGTGATGAATAAGGATCCTGAAATACTATCTGCATGTCCCTTCTTAAAGTACGCATTTCCTGCTTAGTTTTATATTGTAATATATTTTTATCCTCTAAAAGTACCTCTCCTGATGTTGGCTCGTGTAAACGTATAATAGCTCGTCCTACAGTAGATTTGCCACAGCCTGATTCCCCTACAAGCCCTAAGGTCTCGCCTTTTTTGATGTTAAAGCTGACATTGTCCACTGCATGGAGCTGGCCTCTTTTAGTCTGAAAATACTTTTTCAGGTTTTTTACCTGCACTAAAGTCTCTCTCTCATTAGCCATTTTCAGATTCCCCCTCTCCCTTTTTGAACAAATGACAGGCTATAAAATGTCCGGGACTAACCTCTTGGAGTTCTGGATTTGTATGTTTACAAATCTCCATACACTTATCACAACGAGGATGAAAACGGCAACCACTTGGAAGTGCTGAAGGATCTGGCGGATTGCCTTTGATTGTAGTGAGAGACTCGACATCTTCATCCAAACTTGGAATCGAATTAAACAAACCCTTAGTATAAGGGTGCCCGGGGGTTTCATACATGTCCTTTACCGGAGCGTATTCAACTATTGAGCCTGCATAAATAACCGATACATAGTCACAGATTTCAGCTACAACCCCCAAATCATGTGTAATAAGAATCATAGAAGTATCGTATTTTTCTTTGAGGTTCTTCATAAGCTCAAGCACCTGTGCCTGAATAGTAACATCAAGCGCAGTAGTTGGCTCATCTGCTATAATGAGCTCAGGATTACAGGCAAGAGCCATGGCGATAACTACTCTTTGCTTCATACCACCTGAAAACTGATGAGGATAATCGTTGATTCTTTCCTTGCGGATACCCACTACCTCTAACATCTCTTCAGTTTTTTTGCGAAGTTCATCCTTTGATAATTTCTGATGTAACTCAATTACTTCGCTTATCTGCTCACCTACAGTCATTACAGGGTTCAAAGACGTCATAGGATCCTGAAAAATCATAGATATTTTATTCCCACGAATATTAAACATATCCTTTTCAGGTACCCTCATAAGATCCTGACCTTCAAGTATAATTTCGCCCGAAGTTATCTTGCCTGGAGGCGACTGTATCAATTTCATAACCGCAAGTGCAGTAGTTGTCTTACCTGCACCTGTCTCTCCAACAAGACCTAAGGTTTCTTTTCTTCCTATCTTAAGACTTAAATTGTTAACAGCGTAGACCTTGCCGGAATCTGTGTCAAATGCAACCGATAGATTGCGTATATCTAATAATTCTGCCACCTTTTCTCCTCCTCTATCGTTTTAGCTTTGGATCAAGGGCGTCTCGAAGTCCGTCACCCAGTACATTTAATGCAAAGATGGTGGTAACAATTGCAAGTCCTGGAAACAATGTCATATGCACATAGTCACGAATATATGCACGTCCTCCGGAAAGCATTGCACCCCACTCAGGCGTAGGTGGTTCGAGTCCCAAGCCTATGAAGCTAAGTCCTGCTGCATTGATGATTGCGTAAGCAACACCCAATGTAGCCTGCACAATTATTGGAGCCATACAGTTAGGAATAATGTGCTTAAATATTATTCTAAAGTCACTTGAACCATTAGCCTTAGCTGCTTCTATAAATTCCATGTCTCTAATTGACAATACCGATGACCTTACAAGTCTCGCATAACTCGGGATTGAGGCTATACCGACTGCCATCATAAGGTTGGTAAGTCCGGGACCTAGTGCCGCCATGATTGCGATTGCAAGCAGAGTATCAGGAACAGCCTGTAAGATATCAATAAATCTCATAAGAAGGATATCTACTTTTCCGCCGTAATATCCTGTTAACGCTCCAAGGGTTACTCCTATAATAAGAGAAATACTTACCGATATAAAACCAACTTTAAGTGATACTCTTGAACCGTAAACAACTCTACTGAATATATCCCTTCCAAGGTCATCTGTGCCAAACCAGTGCTTAGAATTTGGAAGCTGGAACTGATTTTTCAGATCCTGCTGTGCATAACTGTAGGGAGCAATCTGGTCTGCAAATATGGCAACCAATACAAGAAAAATTATAATTACCAGTCCTACCATCGCCAATTTGTTTCGTTTCATACGAATCCAAATATCTCTAAGATTTCTCAAGCGACCGTGGCTGCTTTGCTTTTTACTGTCTTTCCCCATAATGCCCTCCTATATATACTGCGTTTTGATACGCGGATCCACATAGGTGTACAATATATCCACAATCAAATTCACAACACTGAATGTCACCGCAACAAACAATACCGAGCCTAAAACAAGAGGAGCATCTCGCATTTTTATTGAGTCTACCATTAGTCTTCCGATGCCCGGAATAGAGAATATAACCTCAGTCATAAGTGCTCCTCCGAGAAGTTGTCCAAACTGTGTTCCTATAATTGTGATTATAGGAATAAGGGCATTCTTTAGCGCATGCTTCCATATAACTACATTTTCTTTTTGTCCTTTTGCTTTTGCAGTCTGTATGTAGTCCTTACGTATAACCTCAAGCATTGCAGATCTCGTCATTCTCGCAATTACAGATACTGACTGGGAACCAAGCGCTATAGTCGGAAAGTATCATTTGCGGGAATGTCTCAAAACCTGATGATGGAAGTAACCTTAATTTAACAGAGAAAAGCATAATAAGCAGGAGTCCCAGCCAGAATACCGGCATTGATATACCTATAAGGGCAAATATCATAGCAATGTTGTCAAATATGGAATATTGCCTCCTTGCACAGATAATTCCTATAGGAACCCCCAGCAAAACTGCGAACAATATTGCAGTAAATGCTAAGCGGACAGTTGCACCGGCTCGTGATAATATTTCCCTTGTCACTGAGCTTTTGGTAATGTATGAATTCCCCAAATCAAAGTGAAAAACTATATTCTTGATATATCTTCCATACTGCACAAGGAAGGGATCATTTAGTCCCATCTCTTCACGCAGCTCCTTTACTGCTGACTCTGGCGCTGAAGGTCCGAGCGCATTGCGGGCAGGATCCCCAGGAGTCAGATATAAAAGCCCAAATACTATGAAACTTACGCCAATAATAACGGGTATAAGGTAAAGTATTCGCTTTATAATATATTTAATCATGTGTACACCTTCCCTTTGCAAAGGGGCTGGGGAATAATCCACAGCCCCCACATTATTCTAACAATATCATCAAAGCCGTCTATTTAGCGCGTTTGATTTGTGTGAAATGGTGCCATCCAAATGGAGACAACTGAAGGTTCTCTATGTTCTTCTTCGCACCTGCTGTAATCTCCTTGTTGTGAAGAGGTACCCAAGCATTTATTCCCATAACATATTCCTGAGCCTCTTTATAAACCTCTCCACGTTTAGTCTTATCACCCTCATATCTCGCTTCATCAAGTAAAGCGTCAAGCTTTGTGTCCTCTAAGAATGCGTAGTTTCCGCCTTCACCCTTAGCAGACGAATGGAAGCAAGGATACATAAATGTATCAGGATCAGGTGAATCTGCTGTCCAAGCTATCATATACAAGTCGTGGTTACCCTTTTTGATTAAGTCATTAAATGCTGACCACTCAAGAACATTAATAGATGCCTCAATACCAACTTCAGCAAGCTGTTCCTTCATAGCAGTAGCCATATCTACACGATCTTTATTTTCATTAGTTGAAATGGTAAGCTTAAGATTTGACTGACCGGCTTCTTTTAATAGGGATTTTGCCTTTTCAACATCTCTTCCTTTAAGCTGAATCTGATCTGAAATAGAAAATTCAAGTGTTGGAGGCAATATACCTGTAGCTGTCTTACCAAGGTTGTGGAATACTGCTTTCACAATGGAATCAGTATCAAGTGCGTAAGAGATGGCCTCTCTAACTTTTGGATCTGTAAATGGAGCCTTTGAACAGTTAAACCCAAGATAAGTAAGACCGTAGTCAAGTGACTTAACAAGCTGTAAATCAGGATTTCCTGATACCTTATCAAGATCGTTTGCTACTATATCAAGAGCTATGTCTACACCACCGGACTCGAGCTCTATAACACGGTTACTTGGCTCTGGAATTATTCTAAACTTCAATGTCTGGAAATCAGTTTTTCACCATGATAATCCTCAAAACGCTCTAATACCATATTGTCTGCCTTTGACCAGCTTACGAATTTAAGCGCGTTAGTACCTATAGGATTGCGCGCGTAATTGTCACCGGCTTCAGTTACTGCCTTTTCATTGACGATTGAGCCACCTGTATGACAAAGTGCTGCAATTATACCTGCAAAAGGTTTAGTCTGTTTGAACTCTACTGTATAATCGTCTGTTGCCTTAATAGTAGAAGGATCAATTGAAGCAAACAGATGTTTAACATTAGGTGCTTCAGAGGCTCTCTTTAAGCTGAAAACTACATCCGATGCCTTCATTTCTTCTCCATTGTGAAACTTAATGCCTTTTTTAAGCTTAAATATATAGGTTAAATCATCAGGATGCTCGTAACTTTCAGCAAGACATGGTGAAATCTCACCTGTTTTGTCGTCAATCTTTACAAGTCCTTCGTAAATCTGAGCCATAGCATTACTTGACTGGTTGTCATTAGTTAGTACCGGATCAAGAGAAATTGAATCACCCGAAAGTGCGATTGTAAGAGTATCTCCTCCGCTGCCAGCTCCATTACAACCAACTAAAAGACATACGATTAATAACAGCGCCAAACTTCTTAAATTCTTTTTCATAAAGTTCCCTCTCCTTCTTAGTATTGGGTTAGTTTTTGTCTTGGATGTTTAAAATGTCATCCATTAATACTGATTATTTTGTTAAAGCACTCTTCACCTCTCTTTTCCTTACACCCCCTTATATAATTATCCAAATCCGGATATGATTTTTTTCTTTTTCGTGTATTTCAATTTTTTTATTCTTTTCTTCTTAAATTTAGCACCATTTTTACAACTAAGTCAACCCTTATTTGGTATATTTGTACAATAACCATCATTTATTAATTTATTCTTTTTGCTATTAATGATATTATAAGCTATGGTTATTTATATTTATTCATAAATTTGCCACTTTAAATCACTAAATTAATTATTTTTTTATGTTCACTATATACATTGTCACTCTATGGCAACTTTCACTCATATACTTTTTTATGCATCTGAATTTCTTCTAAGACGATAACCGTTACCTGATAAATTTCTTTGAGCAATTCATATATGGTGCTTTATATGATTTTTACTAACTCCCTAAATACAAAAAAGACCTCCCAATATACGGAAGATCTTTTCTATACCTAATATCATACTCACTAGTTCTTTTCACATTTCATCACTTATTATCGTAGACTGTTATTAGCTTCTTAGCTTTCAAGTTATAGGTATATTTATCATACCCACTCTTGTTCTTGGCGCTTGATACCCCTATGTAGAGTTCCTTATCTGTGCCTCCAAGCAAGACATATCCTTTACCTGATATTACCTTATGTGATTTCCCTGTACTGATATCAAGCCTATATATCACACCCTTGTTACTCATATTTTTGGAGTAATACAGCTGTTTACCGTTTGTAACAATCTTTTCTGAGGTAACTTTCTTTACAAGACTTGTTGTCTCTCCTGTCGACTTTGATATCTGCATTATATTTCTAACTTTCATTTTCTCGGTTTTATCATATTTCTTTGCAGTTAGCTTATAGGTCAAGTCTTCGATTGTTATCTTCTTGTCAGAGCACATCTTCTCTGTTTTTGTTCCTGATAACTTATTCAAATCTATTTCGTTGCCAAAAAAATCTTCACCTTTACCAGTCTTCTTTGATATGTAATACCAGTTATATGTCGCTGTATGCCCTTCACCGTTTCCTTCATCAATATATTCATAGACATGTATGGTTACAGTATCTCCATCTACGCTGTCTATTTCTACGGTATCTCCATTTTCTTTACAATTATTATCAAAATACTTTTTTGCAAGCTTAAGTATCTCATCATCAGTATAACCTTTCGCAGCCAGTATATTGCGAGATCTCTCACTACTTGGTTTTATATCAGCAACTATATTTTTAGTACTTACAATGCTCCCTGCAATTGCTTTTTCTTTATTTACTGCAGTTAAGCCTGAAATAACAAGCGAACCAATTAATAATAACGATAAACCATTAACCTTCATTGTAACCTCCCTTTATTATGGCATTTTAAATAATACCCTCAGTCTGTTTTTTCACATTATCTTTATAAAATGCGTATCTTGCTTTGATGTGCTAATTATAACAAGTAATTTAGCTATAATAGTGTCATTAGGTTTACGATTATTTTAAGATTTTATAAGAAAGACCATAAATAAACCTTTCACAGTTTACTTACGGTCTCTTTCTTGTATGATATAGTATTTACTTCTTAATCGTAATCACTTTCTCATTGCTCCAGTCCGAATATGCCTTAATCTTATTCTTCTCCTTATAGGCTCTTACACGGCAATAATAGGTATATTTTACCCAAGAATTGCTTATGTTAAGCCCATTAAACGTGAAGGAAGTCTTTTTAGCACCTTTTACAAGCTTTGTAGTTACATTGCTGCTAAAGTCTGAACTGGTAGAAATCTGGATTTCATAACCATTAACAGATTTCCCTTTTTTCCAGCTTGCCTTTAGCCTTCCTGTCTTTATATTTTTTACTGAAGTAAGCTTTACTTTGGAAGGTCCACTTGTAAATGAGGTTGTAAGCTGATAATTTCCTGTCTTCTTTCCTGAGCACATCAAGGAGTAATTTCCCTTTGGTATCTGGAAGGTAAATGTCTTGGTTCCCTTTATTATGTCTGAAACCTTGTAATTGTAGCTTCCCTCATCATTTAAGAGGCTTACTTCCATGCCCTCCATCTTAGCAGTTAGTTTAAGGCTAAGAGTTCCTGTTTTATTTACTGAAAAACCATAGTAATCTACATCATCATTCCTTGCAAACTGGCCTTTTACAGTCTGTCCGACAGCAATCGGAAACTTATTTGAGAGGTCATTATTTCTCTCATCCTGACTCTCGTTGAATGATTCTTCAGAAGGAGTGAATATCCACTTAAAATTCGCAGCTGCATCTGTCCAGATTGAAGATACCACTATATAATAATCTCCACCAATAAGGTCCATATCGTAGGTGTAGTTATTAGTAGCACTTCCTGACAAACGCTCTATTCTGTTTTCAGAAGCATCCTTAATCTCAAAGTCAAGATAATTACTTGTTACGGAAGTAATCTGTGTAAGCTTTCCTGATGTAGGAAGAGTTAACTTATAAGTAACCTCTTTAGAACCATTGTGCTCGTAAATCGTATCAAACTGCGCTATGGTTAGGTTAGCCCAGGCCTTTGCCTCTTCAGGCTTAAGCACCCCGAAAACCGTTGCAAATGTAAGCATCATCGCAAGTGCTAACGCACTTTTTCTCTTAAAATTACTCATGTTCTTCTACCTCTCCTTATATTGTTTTATTCGTTCATTCAAAGCTTGCGACAATATCCTATGGTTTATTGCACCCACTTATATCGGTAGCTTTGAATATCAATTAACAATACTATGATACCCCTATAATCAGGCTTTTTCAAGCTTTATTTAACTCTAATTTTTATGCAGTATCACAAATCATGATATTTCAATTTTACCTTCAATCAGTTAATACATCGTTATATTAACCAACCAATATGAACTCCTTTAATAGCTTTTTATGCTTGCCATCTAAATCTATTATGTATATTTTAGAAACGGCTTCACCATTTATCTGTACAAGGACTTTACCTCCACACAGTCTTACCTGTGCAATTCCCATATAATTGTCATCTGCTTTTTTGACCTTTAATATCGTTTTGTATTCCCATTTTCCATCTTTATATACGCCTGCTCTTAGCTCCTTATTGTTAAATGCAAGTTTTGTTCTAGTATTGGCATCATATAGCTGTGAGAGCACAACATTTTTCTCCTCTTTCCCTGTCTTAAAGTCAAACCATTTAATGTTTAGCTGCTCACCCACATACTTTGCTCTGGAGTAGTACAATTCCTTACCTGATAGCCCAAGGGTGTAATACTCTCCCTTTTTAACCTGTTTTTTATGCCCTCCATCCATATCCATTTTATAAATGCCTAGGGTTTTGCTATCACCATATTTCTGTACTTTTTCTGCTACATAGTATATTGAATTACCTGATACTACAGGAGAACGACCGATTGCTAGTTCCTTAACTTTACCGTCTTTTGTAACCTTGTATATGGAGCGCCATACTGGGTTGGAACCATTAGTTCTCACTCCCAGAAGATAATTTTTATAGAGTTTAAGACTATCAAACCCATAGTAGCCGTATTTTTTGCCTTTTAGTGCTCCCGTTTCTTTTCCGGTTTTAATATTTCTCTTTATTGTGTTGTACTTTGACTTCTTAAAGCTTCCCGAGTTGATGCTATAATATATATTCTTCTCATCAGATGAAGCACCAAATACATGCTCTCCATACCCTTGGCTTTCTATAACCTTAGCACCGTCTACAGCTTGCACAGTCTTTACATCCGCCTGCACCTTATCGAGAGAAAGAAAAAGCCCTGAAAGTATCGTGGTTCCCGCTAAACATAATGCGATTATCTGCTTACTAATCCTCATATACATTGCCTCCGTTTTTAGTTGGTAGTACTATAGTTGATACATTATTACGATATTTGCATAGAATTATAGTTCTTGTGTGTTGTCATGTCAACCTAAAAAAAGCCCTCCATGGAAATCCTTGGAGGACTCAAATTTACTTAATTTGTAAGCAATCAGCTAAAGAGAAATATACAAACGTATATTCTACTTCGAAGTAACTTTGAAGTTACTTCGAAGCTAAATTTCAAAGTAGCGAGTCTACATTTATGTGTAGTTTCTTTTTACATCCCCATATATTGTGGCTATAGTAAAATTTACCACAATAAAAGCAAGTCTTACTTAGAAGAACTTCAAAGTTGCTTCGAAATCATTTCATATGTCTGCTTAGGGTCTGTCAAAGTTCCATTCCTTTTAATAATATTCAGTTCCATCAAGTGCTTCAATCTAACTCCAACCGTTCTGCCTGTAGAATTGGATTGATTTTGGATCTTATTTGGCTCATTTTGTGCAGACCGCCTTTCCTATGTTATCATAGCTATGGTTTAATTTAATAACATCGGGTAGGAGGTAGATAATTATTTTATCTACCGACCTCCCACACCACCGTGCGTACCGTTCGGTACACGGCGGTTCTTTAGTTTTCACATATTTTCATATAGTACTCTGTGAATGTCGGATAGCCGAGTTCACGGAGTTTCTTATTGTTAAATGCAGTCTGTAATACGAAGTATCCACCACAATACCAGCTTCCATTTCGCATATTTGCGCATATCCACGCTTTCTCTTCATCTACACCTAACTTCTTTAGTTCTTTGAATTTAGTCTTTACTTTCTTCCATTGTTTCCAGTAGATTGTCCTTATTTTATGTCTCAGCCATTCGTCAGTTCTAAGAAGGATACTCTTTATATCTGCAAGCCCAAAGTAATTGACAAATCCACGTATATAAAGCGTAAGTTTCATTGCCCTGTATGAATTACTCCATCCGTTACTTCTTTTTGTCAGTTCCCTTATTCTGTCTTTCATCTTAGCTACTGACTTTGGGTGTATCCCCAGTCTGCATTCCCCCTTGTACCTATAAAAGCTGTACCCTAGGTATTTGACCTTGCTGATATGTTCCACGCAGGTTTTCTCCTTGTTTACTTTAAGAAACAGTTTACCTTCTATATATGGCGTGATATTGCGTAAGGTTCTCTCTGCACTCTTTCTGCTTCTACAAAATATCATACAGTCATCTGCATATCTGACGTATCTGTGTCCTCTTCGCACCAATTCCTTATCTAGCTCATTAGCATTATGTTGCTAAGCAACGGGCTAAGTGGACCACCTTGTGGTACTCCTACCTCGGTCCTTTCAAATACTCCTCTGCTTATCACTCCTGCATTGAGATACTTGTGAATAAGTGATATAACCCTTCCGTCTCTGATGGTTCGTGATAGTACTTCAATAAGCTTGCTTTGGCATACTGTGTCAAAGAACTTCTCTAAATCCATATCTACCACATATACATATCCATCATTTACGTTTGTCTGACACCTCTTTAGTGCATCGTGTGCCCTTCTGTTTGGACGAAATCCGTAGCTGTCTTCTGAAAACTGTTTCTCGTAAATAGGAGTTAGCACCTGTGCGATTGCCTGTTGGAAAACTCTGTCAACAACCGTTGGCACTCCCAGTTTTCTAAACTCACCCTTTGTTTCTTTCGGTATTTCCACCCTTCGGACAGGATTGGGTTTTATATTTCCCTTCCATCAACTGCTGTTTAAGTAGCTTTCCGTTGTTTCTGAGAAACGCTAGAAGTTCATCTACGTTCATCCCATCCACTCCGCCTGCTCCTTTATTCGATTTTACCTTTTTGTACGCTTTGTTAAGGTTATCGTTTGATAAAATCTCTTCCATCAGTTTGTCCGTCTGAAAATCTGTGATGGTGTCGTTTCTTTCAGTAATCCTCTGATGGTCGGACACTTCTGCATACTCTTTCTGTTCCGCAGATACCATTTGCAGATAGTCCTCTATGTGAAGTTGTCTGTCCTTAACTCCATCATTGGTTACATTCATTTACTAACACCTCCTAAAGTTCAGTCCTTCCCATTATGTTTGCAACCCTAATGGTACTATGACTTTTGCTGACTTCTTGCCATTCGTTGTTACTATGGCTTCTTACTCTGTTTCCACCACTGGCAAGACCTCCCTCGGTACCACACGTTTCTTTCTCTCCACCTATCTGCCACATTTACCATAGCTAATTCCGAGTAGTTATTGGACTTCAGTTTGTAAGGCAACCTTATCCTTAGCCATAGCCTGATGTGATTTCTATTCGTCAGACCGGAGATTTGCCATCCGACTTCCTTCAGATTCCACCTCACGATGGACACCCTTGTCTTCGGCTATACCCTTCCCACTACTAGGGCGGATTAGGGACTTTCACCCTTTAGAAACGTGCGCCGCAAGGCACACCTTCAAAAAAGCCCACCAAGGTTATCCCTTGGAGGGCTTCATTATAGTTTATTTAAGCTAATCAGCTAAAATTACTCGATGATAGTAGCAACCTTACCTGATCCAACTGTTCTACCACCCTCACGGATAGCGAAACCAAGACCAGCTTCCATTGCAACCGGGTGAATAAGTTCAACAGTAATCTCTGCGTTATCACCAGGCATACACATCTCTGCATCGCCATTAAGTGTAACTACACCTGTAACATCAGTTGTTCTGAAGTAGAACTGTGGACGATAGTTGTTGAAGAATGGAGTATGACGTCCACCCTCTTCCTTTGAAAGAACGTATACCTGAGCTGTAAACTTCTTGTGGCAAGTTACACTGCCTGGCTTACAAAGAACCTGTCCTCTTTCGATCTCATCACGGTTAACACCACGGAGAAGAGCACCGATATTATCACCAGCCTCAGCTGTATCAAGAAGCTTACGGAACATCTCGATACCTGTAACTGTTGTCTTTCTATTCTCCTCACGTCCACCAACGATCTCAAGTTCGTCGTTAAGGTGAAGTGTACCACGCTCTACTCTACCTGTAGCAACGGTACCACGACCTGTAATTGTAAATACATCCTCTACAGGCATAAGGAATGGCTTATCTACATCACGCTCTGGATCTGGGATGTAAGAATCAACTGTATCCATAAGTTCCATAATCTTATCTCCCCAAGGACCATGTGGATCCTCAAGAGCCTTAAGAGCTGAACCTCTAACGATTGGGCATCCCTTGAAGCCATACTCTTCAAGCTGCTCTGTAACTTCCATCTCTACGAGATCGATAAGCTCCTCATCATCAACCATATCACACTTGTTAAGGAATACTACGATGTAAGGAACACCTACCTGACGGCTAAGAAGGATGTGCTCTCTTGTCTGAGCCATAACACCGTCTGTAGCAGCAACAACGAGAATAGCACCGTCCATCTGAGCAGCACCTGTGATCATGTTCTTAACGTAGTCAGCATGTCCAGGGCAGTCAACGTGTGCATAGTGTCTCTTCTCTGTTGAGTACTCTACGTGAGCTGTAGAGATAGTAATACCTCTTTCTCTCTCTTCCGGAGCCTTATCAATGTTTGCGAAATCTACAGCATTGTTTCCCTGTACTCTCTCAGAAAGAACCTTTGTTATAGCAGCTGTAAGTGTTGTTTTACCATGATCTACGTGACCAATGGTACCAATATTACAATGTACTTTACTTCTCTCAAATTTAGCCTTTGCCATTTTGAATCTTCCTCCTTAATTATGGAAAATATTGTGATTACTTCATCACTTTTCTAATTATCAGGTTGACTTTACAACTTTGTTAAAATGTACTAAAGCCAACCATATTAAGTCCTATTATATTCTAAAAACTGTCTATTTGCAAGCATAATTATTATAATTACTTGCCAGCCCTTTCCTGGCTTCTTGCTGAAAGAACTTTTTCCTGAACGTTCTTTGGTACCTGCTCGTAATGATCAAAGAACATTGAGTAGTTACCACGTCCCTGAGTTCTTGAACGAAGGTCTGTCGCGTATCCGAACATCTCTGCAAGTGGTACAAGCCTTTAACCATCTTACCACCACCGATGTCTTCCATACCCTCAATACGTCCACGGCGTGAATTGATATCACCAATTACATCACCCATGTACTCTTCAGGCATTGTTACTTCAACCTTCATGATAGGCTCAACCAGAACTGAACCACCCTTATTCATAGCGTCCTTCATAGCCATAGAACCTGCTACATGGAATGCCATTTCTGAGGAGTCAACTTCGTGGTAAGAACCATCGTATACGTTTGCGTGTACACCGATAACAGGGAATCCGCCAAGGATACCTGCTCTTGTAGCCTCTTCGATACCATCAAAGATAGGCTGGATGTATTCCTTAGGAATAGCACCGCCGACAACGGTAGACTCGCACTTAAATGTCTCTTCTGAGTTAACATCAAGTGGTGCAAACTTAACCTTACAGTGACCATACTGACCACGTCCACCGGACTGTCTGATGTACTTAGCTTCAACTTCGCAAGGCTTTGTAAGAGCTTCTCTGTATGCAACCTGAGGTGCACCAACGTTAGCTTCTACATTGAACTCACGAAGGAGACGGTCAACAATAATCTCAAGGTGAAGCTCACCCATACCTGCGATAATTGTCTGTCCTGTCTCTGTATCGGTATGTGCCTTGAATGTAGGATCCTCTTCAGCAAGCTTAGCAAGAGCCTCACCAAGCTTACCCTGTCCTGCCTTTGTCTTAGGCTCGATAGCGAGCTCGATAACAGGCTCTGGGAATTCCATTGACTCAAAGGATAACAGGATGCTGCTCATCACAGATGGTATCACCTGTTGCTGTAATCTTAAGACCTACAGCAGCAGCTATATCTCCTGAGAATACCTCCTCAATCTCAGTACGCTTGTTAGCGTGCATCTGGAGGATACGGCCTACTCTTTCCTTCTTGCCCTTTGTAGCATTAAGCACATAAGAACCTGACTTAAGGATACCTGAGTAAACTCTAAAGAAAGCAAGCTTTCCTACGAATGGGTCAGTCATAATCTTGAATGCAAGTGCTGAGAATGGCTCCTCATCAGATGAGTGTCTAACCACCTCGTTACCGTCAGGATCAACACCTGTGATATCAGGGATATCTGTAGGTGCAGGCATATACTCGATAACTGCATCAAGAAGCTTCTGAATACCTTTATTTCTATATGCTGTACCGCAGCAAACAGGAATAGCCTTACACTCAATTGTTCCCTTACGAAGAGCTGCCTTAAGAGCAGGAACTTCAGGAATATTGCCGTCAAGGTACTCCATCATAAGCTCGTCATCAAGCTCACAGCACTTTTCAACGAGTTCGTCATGATAGATTGCTGCATCATCTTTTAAATCATCAGGGATATCAGTAACCTTGATATTCTCTCCCTTATCTCCTTCGAAGATGTAAGCCTTCATCTCAAACAAATCAACAACACCTACAAATGTATCTTCTTTTCCGATTGGAAGCTGAAGAAGCACTGGGTTCTTGCCGAGCTTTGTCTTAATCTGGTCTACTGCTCCGTAGAAGTTAGCACCAAGTATGTCCATCTTATTTACATAAGCCATACGAGGTACGTTGTACTGATCAGCCTGTCTCCATACGTTTTCAGACTGAGGCTCAACACCGCCCTTAGCACAGAACACGCCTACAGCACCATCAAGTACACGAAGTGAACGCTCAACCTCGACTGTGAAGTCAACGTGTCCAGGTGTATCAATGATGTTGATACGATGTGCTAATGCGCCCGGCATTGGCTTACCCTCTTTTTCAAGAGTCCAATGGCAGGTTGTCGCTGCGGATGTGATGGTTATACCTCTTTCCTGCTCCTGAGCCATCCAGTCCATGGTAGCAGTACCTTCGTGGGTATCACCAATCTTATAGTTTACACCAGTGTAGAATAAGATACGCTCTGTAAGAGTAGTCTTACCTGCATCGATATGAGCCATAATACCGATATTTCTGGTTCTTTCAAGTGGATATTCTCTCTTAGCCAACGATTTTTCCTCCAATTACCAGCGATAATGAGCGAATGCCTTGTTAGCATCAGCCATCTTATGCATATCCTCTTTCCTCTTAACTGCCGCTCCGGTGTTATTGATAGCATCCAGTATTTCGTTAGCAAGTCTTTCTTCCTGTGTCTTCTCACTTCTTGCGCGAGAAAATGTGGTAAGCCATCTAAGTGCTAACGCCTGTCTTCTTTCAGGTCTAACCTCAACAGGCACCTGATAGGTAGCACCGCCGATACGGCGAGCCTTTACTTCAAGTACAGGCATGATATTATTCATAGCCTCTTCAAAAGCATCTACTGCCTTTTTGCCGCTCTTCTCTTCAACACGAGCAAAAGCGCCATATACGATCTTCTGTGCTACACCCTTTTTACCGTCAAGCATGATATTGTTAACTAATTTAGTAACAAGCTTGCTGTCGTAAATTGGATCTGCGAGCACGTCTCTTTTTACTATATGTCCTTTACGTGGCACGTTTCTTCCCTCCTACATAGAATTCTGATTACAGATTCTTAGGTACTCACTATCATTATTAGTGTCCGTGCTGGGGTAAATCTTACTTTGTTAGTTTGAATCCAGCCCTTAACTCGCAGATGCTTCGCATCTCGCTCGTTCGTGTGCGAGAGAAAATTCTCTCTCACACTTTTAATCAATTTGACTCGAACGCCTTCATAAGCAAGCTTATACGGCGGTTCTCGTCAAATTTATTGACGGGCTGAATTAATTTATCTCTTATGTAAAAATTAATCCCGCACTTTTAATCCTAAAATCCTTGTTCGATTGTTTGCTAATTATTTAGCTTCCTTTGGTCTCTTAGCACCGTATTTACTACGAGCCTGACGTCTCTTAGCAACACCTGCTGTATCAAGGGTACCACGAACAATATGATATCTTGTACCTGGAAGGTCCTTTACTCTTCCTCCACGGATAAGAACAACACTATGCTCCTGAAGGTTGTGTCCTTCGCCTGGGATGTAGCTTGTAACCTCGATACCATTAGAAAGACGTACTCTGGCGATCTTTCTAAGCGCTGAGTTAGGCTTCTTAGGTGTAGCTGTTCTAACTGCTGTACACACGCCTCTCTTCTGTGGAGAAGACTGTTCAACAGTAGTCTTTCTTAAGGAGTTAACTGACTTCTGCAGAGCAGGAGAGTTAGACTTCTTAGCAGCTGTCTGTCTACCCTTTCTTACGAGCTGATTAAAAGTTGGCATTAATTTTCACCTCCTATTTTCTTATTTTTTAGTACCGTGTACATATCTGCACACAAAATCTACGCATGTTAAGCATGCGTAATTGCAATTATATTACATTTTTTAGACTCTGTCAAACAAAATTTTAAGCCATATTTCCGCCTTGTAGTTCTCCATATAAATTATCTATAAAATATAGCCTTTACGACACTTCATCACTCCACAAACTCATACATTTCCTTAGCATCGTCCTTCTTCACTGTCTCGGCTATCTCTGTGACCCTGACTTTTATCTGCTTGTCGCCAAAGCCTATGGTTATGATATCACCTATCTTAATCTCAGTTCCGGCCTTTGCCTGCTTGTCATTTACATATACTCTTCCGGCGTCACAGGCAGACTTAGCCACCGTTCTTCTTTTAATAAGCCTTGATACTTTTATATACTTGTCTAATCTCATACTTCTCCTTATTCAGTACCTGCGCTCACCTCAGCCGCTCTTTGTACATTGCTAAGGGGCAGGCTTCCTTTACACAATCCTCACATACTACGAAAGGTTAATACTAAAAAAAGAGGAGCCATCCTTTGCAGACAGCCCCTCGCCTCTTATGAGTTAATTACTTCTTTGACTTTGTGTTAATAGCATCTTTAAGAGCCTTACCAGCCTTAAACTTTGCTGCATTTGATGCAGGTATCTTGATAGTCTTCTTTGTCTGTGGGTTTCTTCCTTCTCTTGCAGCTCTCTTTGATACTTCAAATGTACCAAATCCAACTAACTGAACTTTTCCACCCTTCTTGAGCTCCTCAGTAACAACCTCCACAAAAGCCTTAACAGCCTTCTCTGCGTCAACTTTCTTCAACTCAGTTTTTTCAGCGATAGCTGATACAAGTTCTGCCTTATTCATGGAATAAATCCTCCTATAATTTTCTTGTGCGAGCATAACCCCGCTCACAAAATAAGTCTACAAGATACTTATAAACTTATTATCGGGATTTGTCAAGTGATTTTCGATGAAAATAGTTGATTTTTCGGCATATCGAGAATATTTTATCAGAATTCCCACCCTATTTGCCATCTACATCAAGCTCGCTAATGTCGATTCTATCAATGTTTTCCCAATAAATCTCTGCTGTATAAGCATTTTCCCAAGAATTATAAGCATCCTTAAATATTTTCCTTGCTTCATCCCCTTTTAAGCCTGCTTCCTTTGAAAAACCATCAAAAAACTTTGTAGCCAGATAGTTTTCCAAATAAATACCCGTAATCAACTCCTCATCCAGATAATACTTGGCTTTAAGCATAGGATCTATGCCCTTTAGCTGCTCTTTTGCAGTCCTTTTTATCTCGTCCTCTTCCTCAGGAGTCAGACTATAACCCTCACTGCGAGCCTGATTAACAATTATCTTAAGCCTCGCAATCTCTTCTATAATGTCAGACTTTAGAGCATCTTCCACGCTCATGCCATTTTTAACCACATTCCAGACCTCATCTCCCAAAGAAGCTTCGAAGTCCTTCTTGGTTGCCAGGAGATAAAACTCAAATTCAGGATAATAAACTGTATCATCGCCTATTTTAATTATAGGTATCTCTGCACTCGCCGTCCTTTCAGGAGAATAAATCTGAGCCTGTGATATAATCTCATCCGCCCTTTCTCCCACATTCGGTATATCCTGGTTTCCATAGTAGAAAATGGCTGAAAGCACGCATATAAATATAACCACAAACACCACAATCTTAACCGGCAGATTCCTTATCATTACCCCTCCGTTTCCTCTTTCACTCTACAAAGCGAAAGTTCCTTTACAAGCCACATAAGAGCCTTAATCATATCCTCCGCCTTTATCTTATGTACTCCGTCTCCAAATCTGTATTCAAAGCTGGTGTCCTTACCGCTCTTTAGCTTTAGTCTGCCCTCACTCTCATCCATAAGAGAGCCTAGCTTATTTACATCAAACTTAATGTCAGTATATATGTCTATCCTTACCTTCTCATCCCTGCCCTCCACCTTTGTGGCACCTGCTTCGTGGGCAAGCTGTCTTATATAGGAGATATTTATAAGATTATCTAGGGCATCAGGCATCTCGCCGTAGCGGTCTATAAGCTCATCCTTAAGCTCAAGCAGCTCTTCATCAGAATATATAGTAGCTATTCTCTTGTACATTTCAAGCCTCGACACTTCATTTCTGATATATTCTGCAGGAATATAGGCTGATACCTCAATGTCTACCAAGGTCTCATATTCATCCGCAGATACAGCCTCTCCCTTAAGCCTCTTAACTTCCTCGTTAAGCATCTTGCAGTAAAGGTCATAGCCGACAGCTTCCATATGTCCCGACTGGCTCTTTCCAAGAAGATTTCCTGCTCCCCTTATCTCAAGGTCCTTCATGGCTATCTTAAACCCGGAACCAAGATCTGTAAACTCCTTGATTGCGGCAAGTCTTTTTTCTGCAATCTCCTTAAGCATGCGGTCACGCTTGTACATAAGAAAGGCATAAGATGTTCTCGAACTTCTACCCACTCTTCCTCTTAGCTGGTAAAGCTGCGAAAGCCCCATCTTATCGGCATCATCTATGATAATGGTATTAACATTGGATATATCAAGTCCCGTCTCTATGATAGTCGTAGATACAAGTACATCTATTTCGCCGTTAATGAACTCAAACATTATCCTTTCAAGCTCTCTCTCATTCATCTGTCCATGTGCATATGAAACTCTTGCATGAGGTACCATTTCAGCTATCTTGCCCGCTACATCTTCTATACCGTTTACCCTGTTGTACACATAGTAAATCTGTCCGCTACGCCCAATTTCTCTGTTTATCGCCTCTCTGATTATTTCATCATCGTGTTCAAGTACATAGGTCTGAATAGGGATTCTGTCCACAGGAGGCTCTTCAAGCACCGACATGTCCCTGATTCCCACAAGGCTCATGTGGAGTGTTCTTGGTATAGGGGTTGCAGAAAGAGTGAGTACATCTACATTTTCCCTTAGTTTCTTTATCTTCTCTTTGTGGCTCACGCCAAATCTCTGCTCCTCATCTATGATGAGGAGGCCTAGTCCTTATACTTTATCTCAGCAGAGAGCACCTTATGAGTGCCGATAATGATGTCTATAAGGCCTGCCTTTAACCTCTCCTTTATCTTCTTAGTCTCAGCCGCAGACTTAAACCTCGATAAGAATTCCACTGTTATTGGGAAGTTCTGCATTCTTTTTGAAAATGTTGCAAAGTGCTGGCCTGCAAGTATGGTAGTTGGTACAAGCATAACCACCTGTTTCCCCTCAGATACTGCCTTAAATGCAGCTCTTATGGCCACCTCTGTCTTTCCAAAGCCCACATCCCCGCAAACCAGCCTGTCCATTATCCTTATGCTTTCCATATCAGCCTTGACATCTTTTATTGCATTTAACTGGTCTTCTGTCTCATCATAAGGGAACATTTCTTCAAATTCCTGCTGCCACACCGTATCCTTACCATATCTAAAGCCTTCTTCCTGCTGCCTCTTTGCATAAAGCTCCACCAGTCCTTCGCTATCTCACTGATGGACTCTCTTACCCTCGACTTGGTCTTCTTCCACGCCTGTCCACCCACCCTGTCTATCTTTGGCTTGGCTCCGTTTGCACTTGAATACTTCTGGAGTATGTCAAGGTTGGTGGTAGGTACGAAGATACTCACATCACCGCTATAGTCAACCTTCACATAGTCCTTAGTTACCCCCTCCACAGTAAACTTCTCTATACCTCTGTATACGCCGATTCCGTGGTTTTCGTGAATGACATAGTCTCCCTCGTGAAGCTCCGAAAAGTTCGCTATGGACGCACCGTCTATCTTCTTTTTCTTCCTGTTTGTCTTCTTTTTTTCTGCGCCAAATATATCACTTTCAGATATAATGGCAAACTTAATCGAAGGATATTCAAAGCCCCTCCTAAGATTACCCTGTATGGTAACAACTTCCCCGATTATAGGTATTCTGTCTCCCTTTTCGAGGTAGTTTGCCATAAGCTCCCTCTCCCTAAAGTCCTCAGCAAGCCTCTCTGCCCTCGACTTTGAAGAGCTTACAACCACTACCCTGTATCCCTCTTTTTTGTACTTTGTTAAATCTTTGATAAGGGTTTCAAAGCTGTTGTTATAAGGATTGACATTCCTTGAAAGCACATCAAACCTTTTTTTTGCCTCTATATCACCCGTTCTTGTCTCTAGTAAGCTCAAAAGCACTGTATTTTTTCCTGCAAGCTTTGCAAGTACAGTCTTATAATCCCAGATTGTATCCGCCTGCTTTGAGAGAATGTAGCCCTTTTCAAGCCTGCTTCCCATGCTTTCACGCCATTCAAATGAAACAGCTTTACCCTTTTCCTCTATCCTTATCGGCTCATCTATGAAGAAGATGTCTTCCTCGTTAAAGTAATCAAAAAATGTCTCAGTTTCTTCAAAGAAATAGTTGATATAGCTGTCTATACCAAAGGAACCGCCGTATATTTCAAGGTTATCCTTAAACTCCTCTATAGTGCTGTGTATCCTGGCGGCTTCCTCTGTCTTCATCTCAGCCCTCAGCCTCTTATACACTTCTTCTTTCTCTTTGTTCAGCCTTTTAAGTCCTTCATTCTTTCTCTCTTCATCTATGATAATCTCGGTTGCAGGATAGATAAGTAATTCCTCCATATTTTCTATGGAGCGCTGGCTTTCCACATCAAAAGCCCTAATAGAGTCGATTTCATCTCCCCAGAACTCGAGTCTCATAGGTGTTTCCTCAGTCAGTGGGAAGATGTCAAATATATCTCCTCTTACCGCAAACTGCCCCTTTCCTGATACCTGAGAGGTCTTCTCATAGCCAAGTACAGCAAGCTTTTTGCTAAGCTTAGATATATCAAAGCTATCACCCACCGACAGCTTAACTATCTTCTCTTTGACATAGGAAAGTGACAGCACTCTATCGAGCCCCGCCTCTAAACTTAATATCACCGTTGAGGGTATCTCCTCAATCAGCCTCTTCATTACCTCAAGCCTGCCACTCACTATGGCATTGCCATGCACATCTGCAGCAAAAAACATGATGTCCTTCGCAGGATATATCAAAGCTTTTTTATCATAAAGCTTCATATCCGCCTGGATTTCCCTGGCTCTTATCTCGTCATAGGTTATTATGACCTTATGCCTTTTGTCCGCGGCCTCCGACAGGGTTTCTATTATATTACACTTTTGAGCATCCATACAGCCTGTGATAAGTACAGGCAGCTCCTTTTTATTGACGCAGTTTAGCGCCTCCTTTACTTCCTTTAACTCTAAAAGAGGCTCTGTTAATAGGCTCATCTTATCTCCTTACATCTTCTTAATGCCAATGTCTATTTATCCGCTTTTCATCCTTTGGCAGTCTGTTATCTTCATATCTAAATTTCATTATTTTTGATACTACACTTATTTGACCAAAAACGCAAGTGCAGATACCCCGCAAATCATATCCCCATCATTTCTGAGGCTTAACTTTATGCATCTAAAACGAATTTTAACCTTGAAACTATAACCATATTTTTGTTATCTTAGGTACGAGTGCAAATGATACCATAAGAAAGGAAATCGTCCATGAAAAAGCCTGACTTAAAAGACTTCATCCATTTACTCCATAAAAGCAAGCAATCTTCAAATGAAATGTCTGCCTATACAGCAAAACACGAGGCAACAAAACCTAAAAACGGCACCACCAAGGCCGAACCATTCATAAAGGAAACTGCAGGAAGCACCTGTTTTCGTATCCCTGCCCTGACTACCCTTGATAATGGCAGAGTACTTGCGGCGGCAGATGCCAGATGGAACAGCAACGTAGACGGCGGAGGCTTTGATACCATAGTCAGCTATTCTGATGACAATGGCCAAAACTGGAACTATTCCTTTGTAAACTATCTGGGGGATAATGGCAACCAATATGACGGTAAAAATTCCACCTGCTTTATAGATCCTTCCCTGGTTACTGACGGGGAAAAGGTATGGCTGCTTTGTGACCTCTATCCTTATGGAGTTGCATTAAATGGAGATATGGATGTAAGCCCTACAATGGAGTCTGGCTTTGACAATAACGGCAATCTTCTGCTTAGCAGTGACAACCATCAAAGTTATTCTTATAGGCTGGATAAGGGTGATTATAAGATATATGACAATGCTTCAAATAAAGCTGTAGAGGGTTATACTATAGATTCGCATTTTAACATAAGGAGTGCAGACGGAACAGTGGATTCTAACCTGTTTTTTAAGGATTCTCCATACAAGGTGCAAAGAACAAGCTATTTCTATCTTGTAAGTTCCGATGACGGTGGCAGGCACTTTGGGACTCCTACCCTTATTCCGCTCAAAAAAAACACAGAAGAAGCTTATCTGGCAAGTCCCGGAAGAGGCTTATATACCAAGATAGGCCATATCATCTTCCCTTGTTATTACTTAAACCATGCAGATAGAGGAACTGTAGAAAAAACCAGCTTCATTTACTCTACAGACAAGGGCAAAACTTGGGTGAGAAGCTCTGATATGCCTGTGAATACAAGCAGTTCCGAAAGCGCTGTAATCGAACTTCCTAACGGCAATTTAAGGTTTTTCTACCGTCATCATTCAAATACAAAGCTGAAATATATAGACGTAGAGTATTTTGCAGAGACAGCCTCATATAGCTGGAAAAAGGAGGTAGAGACAGATATCACTGTAAATACCAACACTCAGATGTCTGCCATAGTATATTCTAAGCCTGTAAACAATAAAACCACCTTCTTTTTGACCTGTCCCACAGGTCCTAACGAAGAAGGCTCTACCTCATCATTGGGAGAGCCAATCTCAAAGGGAGGTCAGCGCCTGAATGGCAAAATCTTTGTTGGATTCTTAAATGATGACAGCGAAAACACTGTCAAATGGCTTCCTAACCCTCTAAGAGTGGGCGAATACAATTCGGAGTTTATGTATTCCTGCCTCACCGAGCTTAAAAAAGACGGCAACGGCAACAAGGCCGGAGATATTGCCCTCCTTTATGAAAACCACCAAAGCGGCTGGGGTTCAGGGTCTGATAAATACTTCACAATGACTTATAAAATATACAGCTTGTCCGACCTTATTCCTGAGCTTGGTACCCACGATATGTAGAAGACTTCTGCCTGGCAAACTGCTTCGCTAAATTAGGCTTCAATCTTCATTCCGTTATACTTATTCATGGCTGCCTCTGCCCCTTCCTTCATCACGGTCAGTATGGCAGCCCCTGCATTTTCTATGACCTTCCTTATAAGAGGCTCGGTATCTCTGTCAAAGCCTGAAAGCACGTGGTCTGCAAGGTCACCTCCTTCAGGCTTTCCACCCACACCGAGCTTTAGACGGATGAATTCATTGCCGCCAAGATGAGATATGATACTCTTGATGCCGTTATGTCCTCCTGCGCTTCCCTTAACCCTTATCCTTATATTGCCGGGCTCAAGGTCTATGTCATCCTGTATGATGATTAGCTCAGTAGTCTCATCTACCTTGTAGAAGTTAACAGCCTCTCCCACTGCCTCACCTGATAGGTTCATATAGGTCTGGGGCTTCATAAGAAGAACCTTTTCGCCCTCTATAAAGCCCTGTCCAAGCTTTGACTTAAAGCCTGTCTTTGAGAGCGAAATACCATATTTATCAGATAAATAAGTAATTACATCAAAGCCGATGTTGTGGCGTGTTCCTGCATATTTTCTGTCCGGATTCCCTAGTCCTGCTATTATATGCATAAATTTCCTTCTTTCACTTATACATTTGCATGGATATAATAAAAGCCTTCATCTCCATTATTCTCATTTCCACACATTAAATCTATGGGAATATTCATATTAATTCCTGCCTCTCATTCTAGCATTATCCACGCCTAAAGACAATAAATTTAATGAAAAACCATAATAGCTTAACAGGGATTACAAAATCTGCCTAAAAGTTTCAGTTTAGTAATTTATGTCACCATTGGTGTCACAAATTCTAATTTGTAGGGCTGATGTGTTTGTTTTTTAACTAAGTTACGCCTTCGCTGATAAATGTCCAGACTCGCTCCGGTTTTTCTGCAAGATGCTATTTTTAAGTTTTTACATGATTACGAAAAACCTAACGCGCTCGCTTAGGCATTATCAGCTCCGGCTGTTTAATTGATGAATAATTGCAAACAAACACATCAGCCACATGGGGCAGGTGGGAGTAGCTGTCTTTCATTTGGTATTCTAGTTATTATTTGCATAAATTTAAGGTATCAGCTACGAATGATAAATTCTAAGCGAGCGCATTAGGCGGAGCGAAGCGGATGCCGGAGCGAGTCTGAAATGTTATCATTCGGAGCATCACTGTGTGGTAAGATAACAGCAAAAACTGATAATGCCTAAGCGAGCGCGTTAGGCGTAGCGAAGCGGATGCCGGAGCGAGTCTGGACATTTATCAGTTTTTGCGTCAACTTAGTTGATCTATAACAACTCGACAAGTTAGAATTTACTATTATTATTCATTCAACAATCAGTTTGAATGTCCACAAGCTGAATCAATCTTGCAAAATACAAACCACTAATTCATTGCTTAATTTTCCTATACTTCTTCTCTCTCCTCAATGTAATAATCCAGGCAGCAGCTTGTGATATACAAGCCATTGCAATATGAGCAAAAAACATACTGCTTGTTAAAAAACATCCATTCAGCACATATAAAACCAGCAGTCCAAGCAACTGAGTTAAAAGTAATAAGCAACTATATTTAATCCACAAATCATAGGATTTATTATATATATCTTCATTGCTGAGCGAAAGGCTTGAATAATATCCTGTGATTTTCCACCCTCTTCGTTTCAATTGTGTTATTTCTTTATGTGAGGGTCTAAAAAATACCTATTAATGTATATGCCTAAAAAAATATTAATGTAACGCTTATAGCCATAAAAAAATTGAATTTTTATTATATTTAAGTGTTTCAATTATATATTTATCAAATACTTTCAAACCTATAAAAACTATGATTAAAAAAACAGCATCAGCAACTTTGTAATTGATTTTCTTCATAGTACTTTTGCCCCCTATTTTCTATAGTGAACCTAATTTAATCGTCATAAAGCCATTTAGCCTTATTGCAACTACATTATTTTTACATAAACCAATCCTTTTATAAACATCATATCAACTATCTTTCCTCTTCTTTGCTTTATAGTAGAGTACTTGTCTAACTTCGTTTTTCAAGTGTAACACCCCCTAAGATTTACAAAATTTTAAAAAATGAGAGGTCTGCTGACCTCCCATCACATATTATTCAATATGTTCGTACTGACTCCTAGTTCTCTTCCTTTACAGGAAATTCTGTCCAGTTACCGCTTTCATATTCTGTTACAATTGACTTCTGCAATCTCTCTCTAGTCTCCGAATTAATAGGGTGAGCAATATCATGGTATTCTCCATCATTGGTCTTTCTGCTAGGCATAGCTATGAACAGACCTTTGTCGCCGTCAATAATCTTAATGTCATGAACCACAAACTCACCGTCAATTGTTATGGAAGCTACTGCTTTTAATTTGCCTTCCTTAGCAACCTTTCTAATCCTGATGTCTGTAATATTCATATGACCCCCTATCTCTCCCGGGCAGTGTAGTCTAACCGCCACTGATGATTAAGTTGCAAATCAGAGTCCGACCAAAAAACAATATTTAATTTTATAAGCCCCTCTAATTTTAGGTATAATTATAACAGATTTTTGGTAAAATTTCTATTAGCGTATGTATGCATTAATTATAGAGATTAGTGCCATTTTTTAGTAACTTTTTTCATTTTTAGACATTTCTTGTTGTTTAAATGACTATGTTGCCATTTAAGAGCCATCTTTCAGCTTTTCACATTTTTTTGCCATTGAATTTCATTTATGCTATACTATGACAAAAATATCAGATATAATAAAGGCGCAATTATCTACAACCACAAGTAAAAGAGGTAGAATTATGTATAAATTAGACTTACAAAACAACTCCATAGCAGTCCATTTCATAGGCATAGGTGGTATAAGCATGAGCGGAATAGCTGAGCTTTTCCTTGACAAGGGCTTTAAGGTCTCAGGCTCAGACTTACACGAATCAGCCGTTACAAAGAGGCTTGAAAGCCTTGGAATAAAGGTGTATTACTCTCAGGTCTCAGAAAATATCACTCCTGAGATTGGCCTTGTTGTATACACTGCTGCCATCCACGAGGACAACCCTGAATTTATGAGGGTTAAGGAGCTTGGCATCCCTATGCTTGACAGGGCTGACTGCCTAGGACAGATTATGAGCCACTATAAAAATGCAGTTGCAGTCGCAGGTACTCACGGAAAGACCACCACAACCTCTATGCTCTCCTATGTATATCTTGCGGCAGACCTTGACCCTACCATATCTGTAGGCGGCATCTTAAGCGGAATTCAGGGCAATATGAGACTGGGTAAGTCTGAGAACTTCATTATGGAGGCCTGTGAGTATGCAAACAGCTTCCTTAGCTTCACTCCTACTACAGCCATAGTCCTCAATGTCGAAGCAGAGCATCTGGACTTTTTTGGCACACTTGAAAGTGAAAGACTCTCCTTTACCAAGTTCATTGACCTCTTGCCTGAGAACGGGCTTTTGGTTATCAATAATGAGGTAGATGACCTTGACAGCCTCATACCAAAGAAAAATATCAGGGTGATTCGCTACGGCCTTCGCCCTGTAGATGGCGAGTCTCCTGACTACACTGCTGCAAACATTACCTACAATGACTTAGGCTTTGCCCACTATGAACTGATAGTTAGAGGTGAAAACAAAGGTCTTGTTGAGCTTTCCGTAACAGGTGAGCACAATGTACTTAACTCACTTGCGGTTATAGCAGCATCCCTAGAGCCTTCTACAGTTTACAAAGACGGAATAGCCCTTGACAAGATTAAAGAGGGAATTAAGAACTACACAGGAACCGAAAGACGCTTCCAGTACAAGGGAGAGCGTGACGGCTACACCATAGTGGACGATTATGCCCATCACCCAACAGAGATAAGGGCTACGCTTGAGGCTGCAAAGAGGGTTAAACATAACCGTCTCATAGTGGCTTTCCAGCCTCATCTTTATTCCAGAACCAAGACCTTCCTGCACGAATTCGCTGAGGTTCTCTCCATGGCTGACATGGTGGTATTTGCTGAGATTTATGCCGCCAGAGAGGAAAATCCGGGCAATATCTCCTCTGATAATATAAGAGAAATAATGTCTGAAAACGGACATGAGGCTTATTTTTCAAAACTTTTGAAGAAGTTGAAAATTTTCTTATCCACACCTTAAAGCCCGGTGATTTGTTGATAACCATGGGTGCCGGAGATATAGTAAAAGTCGGGGAAAATATGCTTAGCTAAGTTTTTATCCACATTATCCACAACAAAAAATTCTTTAAAAATTTTTTTGCTGTGGATTTTTCTTATTCTTTTACACATACTTATCCACATCAATTTTGTCTAAAAACATCTTTTTTTAATAAGCAATCCACAAAAAGCATCCACATTATCCACATTTTTTTGCCTATATCCCCCTGATTTTTCCCATCTATTTTTATTTTTAAATAATCTTGTGATATACTCCTTATACAGTAGCAAATGAGGGAGAAAAATCATGTCGGAAATCAATCTAAATGTAACGGTAAATACGAATGCAACCATTATTTCAAACGCTTTTATAGAGCGTTTTATTAATGATGCCAATGCTTCACATATAAGATTTTATCTGTATCTTATGTACTATTCCAAGAATCACAGGAGCTTTTCCATAAGTAATGCCTGTGACTTCCTTGATGACAGCGAAAGAGATGTAATCCGCTCCATCAATTATTGGGAGAAGCAGGGGGTATTTAAGGTTACAAGAACGGATAAAAATACTATTACTGCTATAAGCATATCCGATCCGTCTATTTCCGACTATGAGAATGAAGCCTCTACACCTGCTGCTGGAGAGACAAAGACAAAAGAGATAAAGCCAGAGGAAATAACTCCGGAAGACGCAATTACCAATGAACCTCTCTCTTTATTCACATATGAAGAAGAGGAAGGGGCAGGCTGTGACTTTGACCTTAAACATGTTATAGCGGCCGCGGGAAAATATGCAGGCAGAACCTTATCAGGCTCCGAGATAGACTTTATCTGCGACCTCAACGAAAAGCTTGGTTTTAGCGCTGAGCTTATAAGCTATCTCTATGAATACTGCTGTCTTACCAAGGAAATAAGCAGATTTAGCTATATCCAAAAGGTTGCCCTCGCTTGGGCTGAGAAGAATACTAAGACGGTTGAGGCTGCAAAGAATGAGGCTGAAACCTTCAACAAGGAAAACTCACTTGTGATGAAGTCCTTTGGCCTTACAAGGCTTCCGGGAGCTTCGGAGAAGCAGTACATAGACAGATGGTTTCACGAGTATAAGATGTCAGAGGAAATGGTTGCCGAGGCCTGTGACCGCACCTTAAAAACCCTTACCAAGCCTGACTTTAACTATGCAGAAGGAGTTCTTAAGAAATGGTATGCAAAGGGAATAAAAGATCTTCAGGGTGTCGCAGAAGATGACAAGATTCACTTTATGACAAAGCAGAGTCTGCAGGTGGTAAAGGATAATTCACCTAAGCCGCTAAACAACCGTTTCAACAACTTCGAGCAGAGAAGCTACAGCGATGAAGAGATGACTGACATCACTAAAAAGCTCTTAAAAAAGGCATAGCAGCAATCTATACACGGGCTATCCAAGGTATAAGCTTAGATAATTGCATTAATTTAATATAAATATCCTCAATAATTGTAGGCTTTTTTACTTGAATAATTAGCAAATATTTTATAATATTAAGGTGGTTTTATGGGACTTACTAACTCAGATTATGAAGCAGTTATGCGAGAGTATGACAGCATCCGCTATGAGAATGCCGAACTTCTTCATAACCGTACAAAAGAGGTATATGAGAAAATACCCGAAATCAAAGAACTTGAGGATGAAATCATAACCGACTTTGCTAACCTTGCAAAGGAAGCGCTCTTTCTCTCCAATGAAAGCTATGCCGCCTCTAAAGGTGAGCTTGATAAAAAGGTGGCAGGGCTTGCCAAGAGGAAAGAAGAACTGCTTACAGCGGGAGGCTTTGATAAGGCTTATCTGAATCAGATATATACCTGCCCTCTCTGCAAAGATACAGGCTTTGTTGACGGAGTAAAATGTGACTGCTTTAAGGCTATAGCGGCAAGACTTGCCCATACCAGACAGAGTATATACCTGATGGCTGATGAGGGCGCAGATTTTAAGGACTTTAGGGCTGACTATTACTCTCCTGATGACTATGACTCTGATACCGAGGCTTCATCCAGGCAAAATGCCCTCACCGCCTTCACTATGTTAAAGGCTATGGCAGATGACTTTGACAGTAATTCACGAAACTTCGTCATCTACGGAGGTGTTGGAGTAGGAAAGACCTTCCTTACCTCTGCACTTGCCAATTCACTTATAGAGAGTGGACATTCAGTAGTATTTTTATCTGCTTATAGATTTTTTAATATATTTGAGAAAAATACTTTTAGAAGAGGCGATTCAGATGAGATGGACAAGATACCTGAGGTAGAGCCTATATTCGACTGTGATTTACTGGTGATTGACGATATAGGTACTGAGATTTCCAATGCCTTTACCAATTCAAAGCTGTTTGACTGCTTAAATGAGCGTATTTTAAGCAATAAGCCAACAATTATATCTTCAAACCTTAGTCCTGCCCATATAAAGGCAAATTACAGCGATAGAGTATTTTCAAGACTTACCAAACATTACAAATTCCTAAAACTGACCGGAGCCGACATCCGTATGGCTTTATAAGGATTAACCACCTAATGGTGATAATCATACACCCTATATTTTTTCTTTTAGATAAGGAGAAGAACAATGCCAAAAGAAGATTATATCGAGACTATCCCCGTGGGGCCTCTTGGTATCGTTTCACTGAAAGGCTGCGCAAAGCTTGGCAGCACCGTTGAAGACTACATTGTAGAATGGAGAAACGGAAGAGACAACGAACATACTTCCTCTCTCGCCTTTTCAGGCTATAGGAGGGATTCTTACCATGTTGATGCCGTTTGCCCTCGTTTTGGAAGCGGAGAGGCAAAATGTGCCATTTCAAACACAGTAAGAGGACTGGATATTTATATCCTTGTTGATGTATGTAACTACAGCATTACCTACAATATGTTTGGTCACGAGAACCATATGTCACCTGATGACCATTATCAGGACCTTAAGCGCGTGATTCAGGCTTGTGCGGGCAAGGCTCACAGAATAACAGTAATCATGCCTTTCCTCTATGAAGGCCGCCAGCATAAGCGTTCCAGCAGGGAATCTCTTGACTGTGCAGTAGCACTTCAGGAGCTTATACACATGGGCGTTGACAGTATAATCACTTTTGATGCACACGACCCAAGAGTGCAGAATGCTATTCCTCTCAACAACTTTGATACAATCATGCCTACCTACCAGTTCATCAAGGCCATACTTAAAAATGTGCCAGATATCAAGATGAATGCAGATAACATGATGATAATAAGTCCTGACGAGGGTGCTATGAACCGTGCCGTATACTTTGCAGGTGTACTCGGAGTAGACGTAGGTATGTTCTACAAACGCCGTGACTATGCTACAGTAGTAAACGGAAAGAACCCTATAGTGGCACACGAATATCTTGGAAGAAAGCTTGACGGAAAAGATGTAATCATAGTTGATGATATGATTTCTTCAGGCGAAAGTATGTTAGACGTGGCAAGTGAGCTTAAAAAGAGAAATGCAGGAAGAATCTTCGTAGCCTCTACCTTCGGCCTCTTTACTGACGGGCTGGAGAAGTTTGACAAGGCTTATGAGGACGGACTCATCCACAAGGTTATTACAACGAACCTTGTATACCAGACTCCTGAACTTCTTAGCCGCCCTTATTATATAAGTGCGGATATGAGCAAGTATGTTGCCCTCATCATAGATAAGTTAAACCATGACGCTTCTATCAGCGAGCTTCTCAGCCCAACTGATAGAATCAAGCAGATACTTGAAAAATACGGACAGATTTAGGATTTTGAGCAGATAATTCATTTTTGAAAAATAATACTCATTTTCTAAATTAACTGATTTTTTTATCAAATTGTTGAAGATTTTTGATAAAAATTCACTTGTCAAACCTTTTTAAAAACAGTTATACTCTTCATGTATATATAATTTTTTAAGGAGGTAATGTCATGGCACATGTAATTAACGATGAGTGCATCAATTGCGGAGCTTGCGCTTCTGTATGTCCTGTTGAATGTATTTCAGAAGGTTCAGAGCATTATGAAGTAGACGCTTCTGCTTGTATAGACTGTGGCGCTTGCGAAGAAGCTTGCCCAACAGGAGCTATTACTCAGGAATAAATTTTAATTACTATAAAAGGCACTAAGCATTATGGCTTGGTGCTTTTTTTATTATTATTTAATTGCAGATTTTCTCCGATATATATGATACAGGAAGTTATGCGGTGAAGCTGTCGCAATCCTGTACTATAGGTAACACATACTTTATTGTTTACTTTCCCTCTAAAATATGGCAAAATAGAGGGAAGGCTATTATATCGTGCAGATTTTTCTGCAGGGATGAACACAGGGGAAAATATATGAATAATAAGTTGAACTCTTCCAGACAGATAGTCCTAATCTGCGTTGTTATCATAGTGGCCTTTGCTGCAAGTGCCATTATGTTTACAGTGTCAGGCTTTAAGAATACCAGGGCCTTTGTAGAGCAGGTGACTGACATGACAGCCATGAACCTTATACGCAACATAGATGAAAGTATGATGAGTTCTGTGTCTGCGGCAAAGATAATGGCGGGAAATTCCTTTGTCATTGACTGGGCCGAAAAAGAGGCAACCCATACTACCGACTCTGAGTATATCAACAAGCTTTACAACTATTTGAAGACCTATCAGGAGGGAAATAACTATAACTTCATTTTTTATGCCTCTAAGACTACTGAAAACATCTACTATCAGGATGGAGTAAACCTCAAGATGTCTCCTCAAAATGCTGAAGATAAATGGATATTTGACTTTATGGACTCAAATCTCCAGTATCAGTTCAGTCTCAATCCTTATAAGGCAAGCGATGATTCAAACAATGTGTCAATGCTTATTGTGTACAAACTAAGAGGCTCTGACGGCAAGACTCTTGGCTCCATAGGTATGAATATCAACCTTGGAGTAGTGGAGAGAAGTATAGTAGAAATAGGCAATGAGTACAATGTAGGAGTTGCTTTTTCAGACCTTGAAGGCAATATAATGATATCTAAGGACAAGGCACTTCCTAAGGGCTCCAATATCTTTAGCGAAGGGGGTATATTCTACAACATAGAATCCAAACCTCTTCCTTTAGACGGTGCAGTTACCAGAAAATGGATTAATGACGGAAAACTTGGGATAAATAAGCATTTCTGTGAAATAAGGTATCTTGGAGCATTTAACTGGTATCTTATAATATATGGCAGTGGTGATGCCATTATAAGAGCAAGTGTCACTCAGCTCGCCTTACAGCTTGGAATGTTGGCAGTTTTGCTTTTATTGATGATTGCTGTTATAATAAATACCATATCGCAATATCGCAATCAGATTATTTCGCTTGCCACCCTTGATGAGCTTACCAAGATAATGAACCGTAAGTCATTTATGGCAAGATTTGAATACTTTTCGAAGCAGCATCTGCTTGAGGGAGGTCATCTCTTCCTGATAGATATAGACTTTTTTAAGACTATCAACGATACCTTGGGACATGCTGCAGGTGATGAGGCCCTCTCTCCTTCCTTTCTGATAAGCTGGGTAGCTGTGTTGACCACGATGGCTTTATAGGAAGATGGGGCGGAGATGAATTCATAGGTGTGTTTTTCTCCACTGTTGCCGATCCACTTGAAAAGATAAGAGTCTTATCAAAGGAACTTGCAGATACCGAAACCGGCAAGAGAATGCATCTGACTCTTAGTGCCGGCATAGCTGCCATAGAAACCGGGCTTCCACTTAATAAGGTGGTTGAAAAAGCTGATATTGCGCTTTATACCTCAAAGAAAAAGGGCCGTAATCAGGCAACCCTTTATCACGAGAGCCAGACCGGAGCTGAACCGGAATATAGTAAGGAGCTTATTGAGAATTCTAAAAAGAGCGTATGAAAAAGAAAATAAAAATAATATTAATCGCACTTTTGATAACTGTACTGCTTGAGCTAATTGCCCTGGTTGGATTCAAGGCTTATCAGATAATCAATGCCTCACTTAATCAGGAAACAAATGAAATAGCAAAGAAGGAAAAGACTGAGAAAAAGAAGATAACAATAAGGAGAGCACTGCCTCCTCAACATCTTCCACTATAGCAACCTCATCTTCTATAAGCAGCGAATCTGAGCTTGGCCCTGTGGATCCTTCCTACTTTGACGATGCTCTCTTCCTTGGAGACAGTCGTACTGTAGGGCTTAGAGCCTTTGGAAGCTTTGTAAACTCTTCCTATTTTGCCAAGACAGGAATCAGCGTCAATTCATTTTTCATCTATCCTGCACTGGATGAGAATACAGGGCTTACCCTAACTCAGACCCTGCTTCAGAGACAGTACAAAAAAATCTACATAATGATAGGTGTAAATGATGCCGCTATAATTCCTCTTGAAGACTTTGAAACCCAGTTTTTTGATGCTATCAGGCAGATACAGGAATTACAGCCTGATGCTGTCATCTACATACAGTCCATACTGGGTGTGACAAAGAATAAGGAGCTAGGTGATCCTTATCACTATAGCAATGCCAAAGTACTGGAAAGAAACGAACTCTTAAAGTCAAGATGTGATGGAAAGAGCCTTATATATCTGGATGTGTTTTCCGTTTTTTCTGACTACGAGGGCTATCTTAGCAGCTACAGCTCTAATGACGGACTGCACTTAAACAGCAGCGACTATCAGGCTTGGTGTGATTATCTTCTTGCACACGCTCTGCCTATAGACTAATGTGAAACTATTTTGGAAGCTGCCTATGGCGGCTTCCTTTTCACATAAAAAGATGAGCCCTCAACCATAGAGAGCTCACCTCATAAGTCTTTTATTAATCATCCAGTATTCCGTTTATTGCCATTATTTTATGTTGCTGGTGGACTGTACCTCACTTTCGCATATTTCAATGGTTACTATACTGTCATTAAGCAAATGGTTTCAGTTCAATCTATGTTTAACTAACTTAAACAAAACTCACTTCATTATCCATTTCCTTTATACTTCTTCTTAAACTGTGCATCGGAAACACCACCTATCTTTTTAATATTTCATACTTGCTGACCCTACCTTGTCAGCTGTTATGTTTTTTTGTCTCTTTCTTTGTTGTCTCCACTATACCATATTAGTTTTTATTTGTCAACACTATTTTAAAAATATTTTTTTTAATTAATTAGATATTAATTGTTTGTAATATATAATATTGTGTGTATTATTTGATTTATTTATATAGTTTCAGATTATTTATATTTGACATTGAGAAATCCCCTGCTGATACATATGTCTAAAACTGTATCCTGCAGGGGATTATGTATGTTATTGTTCTTTAGCCTTTAAGAGATGCGTGTAATAAAAATATCTGGTTACAGCATAGTCCTTCTTAACTCTTCGCCACTAAGAGGGCTGAGGTATGCAGGTGCAATGTCAAATACACTCTTGCAGCCGCTTACTCCCTCTTTGCTTAGCTTATATGCAGCCCTGGCATAAGCTGCTATAACTGAGCCTGTAAACTCAGGATTGGAATCAAGCTTAAGGCTGTACTCAATGATGTGCTTATTCTCTTTATCAAAGCCTGTTACACCGCTTCTAAGTACGAAGCCGCCATGAGGCAATCCCTTGTGGTCTCTTTCCATTTCCTCCGCAGATATAAAGTGAACTGTGGTATTGTAGTCACTAAAATAATTTGGCATATTGACTATTTCGCTCTCAATTGCCGCCTTATCCGCTCCCTCCTCTACTACTACAAAGCATTCTCTGGTATGCTTATCTCTCGTGGAAAGATTAGGGTTCTCACCCTTTCTTACCCTGTCTACAGCTTCTTCAACAGGTATGGTGTACTGTCTTGCATCCTTTACTCCCTTTATCCTTCTAATGGCATCGGAGTGTCCCTGGCTCACTCCCTTTCCCCAGAAGGTGTAGTTTTCTCCCTCAGGAAGTACGGAGGTAGATATCATTCTAAGTAATGAGAACATGCCCGGATCCCAGCCTACAGAGATGATTCCCACCTTCCCTGCTGCCTTTGCCGCCTTATCCACATTCTCAAAATGCTCAGGTATCCTGGCATGAGTGTCAAAGCTGTCCACTACATTAAAATACTTCACATACTCAGGTGTCTGAGTAGGAAGGTCTGTGGCACTTCCACCTCCTAAGACAAGTACATCAATCTTATCTTTGTATTTTTCAAGTTCAGATACATTAAGAGCAGGTACACCACTTCTTACCTTAAGGCTCTCAGGATTTCTTCTTGTAAATACGGCAACAAGCTCCATATCAGGGTTCTGTCTTATTGCACTTTCTACACCTCTTGATAGATTACCGTAACCAAGTATTCCGATTCTTATACTCATAACTGCCTCCTTAAATAATGATTTATTGACTGCCACATGACTTTGACGCTTACATCCAATAAAAATAATTTTTTTGATAGAGGGGATTGTAGCACAACTACTTTTAAAGTGCAATATTTTTTTGAAAAAATGAGCTATGATCAAATGTTTTTGATCTAACATCCTGCATAAAACAGGCTGCCACGAAGAGGTTTAATTTACAGTTATAGCCTTTAGGTTATCTCCTGTAATGACTTTCTCTTTATGGCAGCCCTTATTATATTTTTATTCCTTAAATGTCAAAAGCTAATAACTATTAGAAAGCAATTCCACATCGAATTCTTATGCTTTTGACACCGGTATCTTATTGAATTACAGTGTGAACTTTGATACTTCAGACTGTAACTGGGTAGCAATATCAGCAAGATTCTCAGAAGCCTGTGATATATCATTGATTGCCTGAACCTGTGTATCCACAGATGCAGCCGCTTCTTCAGTTGTTGCTGCATTCTCTTCTGCAATTGCAGAAAGGTTCTCAACCACTCTGATTACATTGCTGTTCTCATTCTGAATCTTAACAGAGGATTCATTGATATTTTCAACAATTCTCTTGCTCTCTTCAAGCTCTCTTGAGATTTCTACGAACTTATCTCCTGTCTCCTTTACCTTCTCACCCTGCTTGTTAATCATGTCATTGACATCTTTATCATGTCTACAGCTTCTTTGGACTTCTTCCTAAGCTCATCAATTATAGACCTGATTTCACCTGTAAACTTAGCTGATTCTTCGGCGAGTGACCTTACTTCATCTGCTACTACCGCAAAGCCCTTACCCATCTCACCTGCTCTTGCCGCCTCAATAGCCGCATTGAGAGAAAGGAGGTTGGTCTGGTCAGAAATAGACTGTATCATCTCACTTGCCTTAGCGATTGTCTCGGTAGCACTGTTAGTCTCAACAATTACTCCCTCAACCTTCTCAGATATTTCCTTATTCTCGTTAGTTATCTTAACAAGCTCTCCCATAATCTGATTACTGTCATTTTTCAAGCTGTCAATATGTTCCATTGACTCTGAAAGTTCTCCAACCTCGGCAATCATACCATTTAATACATTGCCTGATTCCTCTACGGACATAGCCGCACTCTGGGTATCACTTGCCTGGCTTGTAGCACCCTCTGCAATGTTGTTAACTGCCGTAGATACCTCTCCCGAGGACTCGGACGCTGACTGTGCTGTAGCTGTAAGCTCCTCTGCCATAGCCGCTGTATTCTGAGCATGTGCTGATATCTCTCCAACAATGCCTACAAGGTTCTTTACCATTGCATCTATGGAGCGTACAAGACTACCTACTTCATCCTTGTTATCTCTATACTTTTCAACCTTTACAGCTTCTTCAGCTACATCGAGGTTGTAATTAGATATCTTTTCCATCGCCTTATCAATAGCTGAAAGAGGCTTAACAACCTTACCAATTAAGAGAAGAATGATAAATATACCCATACCAAGGATGACGAGAACACTAAATGTAATGTTGATTACCATCGATGTTCTTACATCCTTAAGGAGATAATCAATTGATGTAACTGACTCAAATACCCACTTAGCATCCACTCCCTTAAGGTTAACAGGAACGTGGATGAACTCTCCTGCTTCTCCTGTACCTGCTATAGTTCCCTGTGATATATCAAAACCTTCTTTTATTGACCTTTCGATGCCTTCTTTAGCCACAGGTACCTTCTCAAAGAGGTTGAATAGTATCATCTTGTCATCAAGCGCATTGGCAACATAGATACCTTTATCTGTAAGAAGACACTTATAATCATCAGGACCGTTTGATTCCTTCTTCAGCTCATCCTGTATATCATTAACTGACATATCTACTACAAGTACACCAATTACCTCAGAGTCTGAAACTATAGGGAAGCAGTATGAAGTCTTAAGTCTTCCATCCTCATCCTTAAAAGGATTAAGAACTATTACCTTCTTTTCCTTTAAGGTATTGGTGTACCATGGTCCTTCTCCGTCTTCTTCAAAGATTTCAGTCTTATCACCTTCTTTTAACACATAGTGTGAAAACCTACCCTTTTCAGCATCCTTATTATCGAACTTATTAGGCTCAAAATATACACCGATACCTGTTATATTTTCATTATTCTTTAACACAAGCTGGGCGTTGCTAAGAACCAGCTCCCTGTTTCTTCTTTCTACAGGAATGTTGGCAACTGTATTGCCAATACTAGCCTCTAAGTCATATCCTACCTGATAGGTAGTTGCAAATGTGGTTTCAAGCATGTGTGCAAGACTTCTAGCCTCTTCAAGCTTGAGATTACGTGTCATAGTGATAGATTCATTGTACTGGCTGTATATGTCATAAGCTGACTTTCCACCTAAAACCACTAAGAGTATGATGGAAATTAAAAGTCCGACTTTAATGCCAAGACTGTTAAGTTTATTGTTATTCTTCAAGCGCATATTTGCACTCCTCCTATTATATGTAATTGTTATATGATGAACTTAGCAACTTCACTCTGTAATTCAGTTGCAATCTCAGCAAGGTTCTCACTTGCATCTGATATATCCTGTATGGACTGAACCTGTGTATCAACAGAAGCCGATACCTCCTCTGTGGTTGCTGCATTCTCCTCGGCTATAGCTGAGAGATTCTCTACAACCTGAGTTATGGTTTCATTGTTTTTAACCATAGTATTAGCTTCTTCGGAGATTTCTCTAACTATGTCCTTACTCTTTTCTACAGCTTCTGAAATCTCACCAAACTTATTACCTGTCTCCTGAAGCTTAGCCTCCTGCTCGGCAACGGCTTCTCTTGTAAAGTCCATAGTCTCAACAGCCTTCTTGGTCTGCTCCTGAAGACCGCTTATTGTCTCTTTAATCTCTCCTGTAAATCCTGCAGACTGCTCTGCAAGCTTTCTGATTTCCTCTGCAACAACGGCAAAGCCCTTTCCTGCCTCACCTGCTCTAGCCGCCTCTATGGCTGCATTAAGTGCAAGTAAGTTGGTCTGGTCTGAGATAGACTGAATCATGTCACTGGCGCTTGATATCTTATCTGCACTTTCATCTGTCTGTGCTATAATTGCAGCAATTTCCTCAGAAGACTTTGTAACCTTGACCGTAGCCGCAGATAATTCCTTAAGGCTCTTACTTCCCTCTTCCTTCTTATCATTGATGAGCTCTGTGGAACCGTTTAACTCATCAAGAACTGTCATCATGTGGCTTAGGAGTTTATTTGAATGCTCTACATTCTTTGTTGCATTCTGTGTATCTTCAGCCTGGCTGGTAGCACCGCTTGCAATGTTGTTTACTGCATTTGCAACCTCATCTGCTGTAGCTGAGGTAGACTGAGCTGTAGCTGAGAGCTCCTCTGCCGTAGCCGCTGTATTCTGAGCATGAGCAGAGATACCTGTTATTATATTCACTATATTCTCTTTAAGAGTAATTATAGCCCTGTAAATGTCACCTACCTCATCACGTCTGCCTGAGTAATCTTTTGTAGGTTCTTTGGTTAAATCATAGTTCGCTATATGTAGTAAGTCTGTTCTAAGTTATTAAATGCTCTGGAGAATGGAATACCAAACGCAAAGTACATAATAAGCATACCCAGTACAACAAGGCAGGCAATAACAAGAATGAGCTTAACCTGTAAGTCATTCATATTTTTAAATACTTCAGCTTCATTTACGGCAACGAGGGTAACAAATTCTCTGCCTTCAATTATATTTACAGCACCTATTCTCTTATTACCGAACCAATTATAAGTACCTATTCCGTTGGTATTGCTGTCTATCTGTCCCTTGAAGAACTCAGCCACAGACGCATATTCAGGGTCTGACTTAGCCTTTTCTACAAGATTTAATCCACTTGCAACTATCTCAGGCTTAGTATGTCCAACAATATTGGTATCCTTGTCATACACTGCTATATTTCCCGTTTCGCCCCACTTGAAATCCGTACATAAATGGGAGATAAAGTCTGTATTCATAATACCTGCAAATACTCCCACAATCTTGCTACTCCCCGGCTCATAGTAAGGAGTTGAAACAACTATAATCTTACCGCCTGTTACAACATCGGTTATAATGGAACTTGTAAAGGTTTTTCCCTGTATAGACTGCTTAAAATACTCTGTATCTGATACATCAAAGGTTTCTGCACCCTGTGTAAGGTTTATACCCTTACCGTCAGGCTTAACTGTAAAAAAGAGGTTAAATCCTGTTGCTTTTGCCCTATTTTCAAAGAAATCTGCAATCTCTTTCCACTTATACTTATCATCTGTTAGCATTGGATTGGCCGCAAGCTCTTCTATGATAGCTTCTGTGTGTTGAATGTCTTTTACAAGCTTTTCTGAAGTCTCCTGTGCAAGCACCTGCATGTCTGCCTCTACCTGTGTCCTAAATGCTTCTCTTGATAAAACTGAGCTTACAAGCAGCATAATAGCACAAATAACACTTACAATGACGAAGCTGCCTAGTATAATTAGGCTTCTTATGCTTCTAAATCCCATCTTCTTTTTCATCTTTTTTTAACATCCTCCTTGAGTTAAATAAAATAAGTTCAAATAAAAAGACTAATAGATGTAGATTTAATCACTCCAAATCTCTGGTTATATTCTTCAGCCACTTAAAACTCTTATAGTGTTTATAGACTACAGGAATCTTCCAAAATTCATCAAGGCAAAGGATGAAGTAAACCACCATTGGCGGTAATTTTAGTACAAACGCACTAAAAAAGCCGAGCGGAACCGATACTACCCACATAGTTATTGTGTCGCAGATTAGTCCAAAGCGTGAATCTCCGCCCGCCCTAAATATACCGGCTATAAGAAGAGTGTTCATCGCCCTGTCCAAGCACATAGTACGAACTAATGAAGAGCATTATGTTCAAATAGTCATGTGCCTGTGCACTCAGATTAAATCCCATGAGATACTATCGGACGAATTGCCAAAATAATTAACCCTGTAATTATACCAATTACAAAAGTTGTTCTACAGGAATAGGTGGCATATTTTTTTGGCCTCTTCCATCCTTCCCTCTCCGATTTTTATTCCAAGCAGAACTGATGCGCCTCCTGCAATTGCAAAAGCATACTATGGCACAGAGCTCACGCACTGTACTTGCGACAGCACTGGCAGCTACTATGTCTCCATTCATGTGTCCCATAATACTTGCATAGGTAGAAAAGGCAACAGTCCAGCTAAGGTCATTTCCCAGAGCAGGTGCTGCATATTTTAAGAAATCCTTGAACAACAGTTTGTGATGACCAAACATCAGCTTAAAGTTAATCTTAAATACTCTAGCCTTTGCAGCATCTATCATACATAAGGCTGTTTCCACGACTCTTGATATAAGGGTTGCAAAGGAAACTCCCATCACTCCAAGCTTAGGAAAGCCTGCCAGTCCAAAATATGAATACTGCATTTAGGGTTACATTTAAGATAAGGGCTGTAGAACTGATGATGGTACTTGTTTTTACTCTTTCCATACTTCTGACTGTAGACATATAGACCTGTGAAAAACTCATTAAAAACATAGGATATCCCCACTATACTTAGGTAGGAGGCTCCTATCTCTACAAGCTTCTCATCATTGGTATATATCCTCATAAGTTCTTTCGGAAATACTACCGCACTAAAGGAAAGGATAACTGTAATAACTATGGAAATTTTAATGGCAATTCCCATAACCGCTTGAATTGAATCCGTATCCTTTTTACCCCAGTACTGGCTTCCAAGCATGGTCACACCTGAGTTTATTCCATAAAAGAAGCCCCAGAGTAAAAACTGGAACTGATTGGCAAGAGATACTGCTGCAAGCTCGCTCTGACCTACAAAGTCAAGCATAAGTACATCGGCTGAGTTTACTGCACTTGATATGAAGTTCTGAATGGTTATAGGAATAACCAGGGCAAAAAGCGCCTTATAAAACTTTTTTTGTTCCTTAGATATCTTAAATCCTATGCTCATAACACCTCTTCTATAATCTATTATCTTTTACACCCACAGCACAATATTCACAGGCTTCTCACAAAGCTTCGTTACTTACTTTTATTTTTACAAGTCAAGAGTATATGAACTCTTTTGTACCAAGCCTTACTCTGTATTGTTCACCCTTACCCATATCTTATATTAGCTGCTTTTCTTTAAGATAGTGATAAATACCATCCTCATCAACACTTAAGCAGACTTCATCGGCCTCTGCCTTTACGCTGTCAGAAGCATTGCCCATAGCCACTCCTATCCCGGCAGCCTGCAACATATCCACGTCATTGCCTCCGTCTCCAAAGGCAATGGCCTCATCAAGAGAAAAACCAAAATATTCAACCACCTTGGTGATTGCATTTCCTTTGCCGCTTCCGTCAGGAATAATGTCCACAGCACAGTCCCACCAAGCCGCTATTTTGGCCTTTTTCGTACCTTTAAGCACCTCGTCCCATTCACTTCTCTCACATCCTAACATCATCTGATATACTTCCTCTTTTACCGCTTCATCAAACTCGTGAGAAGGGGTTGCCTTAAGGCTTGCCAGCTCGAAATACTCTCTTAGTGCTTCATCAACGCCGTTTGTGACTATCCTGCTCTTTGTAGCTATAGCTACAGCCCTTCCCAACCTGGCAGCATTTTCTATGATTATCATTACCTCTTCATAAGGTATTACCAGGTTAGTGATTGCCTTATCCCCTGCCAGACAGACAGAGCCGTTAAAGGCTATGGTAAGGTCGAATTTCACCCCTTCAAACTTTGGAATGACGGCAAGAGGGCGGCCTGTCGCAAGACAGATAAGTACTCCGTTTTTCTGAAGCCTGTTTAGTGCTTCCTTTACCCTATCTGTCATATCAGACTTACCAAACCTAAGAATCGTACCGTCAATGTCAAAAAATGCTATCTTAATTTTCTTCATTTTACCTTCCTTCTTTACCAAATGTACATCTACATACACTTTGTAAGTGTGCTTCAGGCAGCCTTACACTCCATTAGTACTACATTCATCGGAGAAATTATATATTAGGTTTAGGCTGTCAAAAGTTTTTGACACTTATATCCTTTAAAATATAAATAGACTGTACTTCATTCTATATTATAATAGAATAAAAGTACAGTCTTTGTTTTTCGTTATTATCTTTGATGTTTACCGGCATCCTACGACCTCTGAGCTAAAAGAGGACGGTATTTTAACTTAATTGCCTCGTCAAACTCTTCCCTGTTAAGCACCATGTAATGCTCCTTCTTGGTCTCTCCAAGGGCTATAACATCTACTTTTTCTGCAAAATGGCTATAGGTAAAGCCAAGCTTATCAGCTACCCTTCTTGATTTTTGATTACCGTCAAAGTAGGCTATCCATATCCTGTTTAAGCCAAGTTCCAGAAAGCCAAACTCCACCAGCTCCTTGGCTGCCTCAGTCATAAGCCCTCTTCCCCAATAAGGCTTGGCTACCCAATATCCGATCTCTGCCTGATTCTCGTCAGAGCCCAGTCCTCTGCTTGTTTTGCTGCCTGCATGTAAGCCAATGCTTCCAATAACCTCGTTGGTTTCTTTGTAAACGACGGCGTAAACACCGGGCTTCATAAAGACATTTTCAATTACTTCCATGCTCTCCTCAACATCTTTATGCGGCTTCCAACCCGCTGACAGACCTACATCGGGATCTGAGGCATACTTAAACAAATCCCCCACATCCTCCATGTGCCACGGCCTTAAGATTAGCCTTTCCGTAATAAAGCAGGGAACAGTATCATAAACAGCCTCAATCAGCTTACCATTCACATAGGAGAGCTTCATCGAAAAGAACTGTCTGTTTCCATTTTTAATTACAGAAAGAAAGAGCTCATCTCCCTTCCAATGTGGAAGAGTAAGCAGCTTGTCTTTTTCAACCCAGACCAGTTCCCCTTCATCACAGTCCTTAAGCTTTCCTTCAAAGTCCTTTACATTGAAAAGATGCATGTACTCCGTTTCATTCTTTTCAGGCTTATCTAAGTCCTCAGAAACAAAGGTAACTATACCACAATAATAATAGCCTAAAGGTGTAAGTCCCGTTTCTTCTATGACTTCCCTTCCATACAGTCCTCCGGACTTTCTCCAAATTCAAACTTTCCGCCTACCCCAATCCATTTGCCCTCATTTATATCGCCAGCCTTCTTATTGCGGTGAAGCATAAGATACTTATCCTCTTTTTCGATATAAACAAGGGTTGAGTTATATACCTTCATGTTCAATACCCTTATCCTTATTTGACTGCCTTTGCATACTCCTTTTTGGCATCGACAAGCACATTTTCATGTCCCCTGTTTTTGTTAAACCAACCAATAGCATAAGAACAGGTAAGTTCTATCTTCTTACCCTCTCTTTCCATCTTCTTTACCAGAGCCTCCAAGAGTTTGCCGCCAATCCCCTGTCCTCTGAGTGAAGGGTCTACTACTGTGTGCATAACATTGTTAACTCCGCCGATTTCAGGAAACTCCACATAGGCAATTACCTTACCTGCTTCGTCCTCGAGCCATATTTTTTCGTCATTCTCTAAAAAATCCATACTTTCCTCCTTTGTTTCTTCAAGAATATGAACAATTCATACTCTTTTCAGCTTTTGTGACAGGAGAACCCTAACTCCCTAAGTTACGCTACTTTAGCACAGTCAATAAATTAAAAATATCCCAAAATTGACTTATAAGCAAAACTCATACTTCTGACATTCGCATCAGATTATAAGTTAACAAGTTTTTTTATAGTTATTATTGTAAATCATTTTTCCTAAAAATAGTCTACAAAAAAATCTGTAATTTCTCTAAATTTCTTGAGCTATTTTTTTGCAAACAAGTACAATTACAAAAACCGTTTCTTACAATTATTTTTTTATAATTACACCTAATTCTCGCTGATTTTACTTTTTAATTTAACATTTTTTTATTTAATATTGAGCATTTTAGGCAGTAATTTTTTTATTATTTTGACACAATGCCGAAAAATCAAGTTTAATGCTATCTGTCCTTGTTTTGATTATGTGATTATGGTATAATTATTTAGATAATGTGTACACCCCCCCCATATAATCTTGAAATGCCCATTCTATGGGCTTTTGGTAGAGGGAAAGAAATTATGGCACCGCCTATACTCATGGCTAGTGCGGATTGTCGGGAGGTCTAATGAGTTATATAAGTATGAGTTTTAGAAAACACCAAGCATTTATATTATTAGTGGCTGCTCTGACAACAGGGCTTTTCTTGCTGTACTTTATTTTTGGTGTAATAGGCAGAGTTCCAACATCCAGCTATAGAGAGCTTACCGATATGGTAATTGAAGTTCAGCATAAGGATGGAACAAGGGACATATATGCTAGCCATTTATTTAGCTATTCATCAGAGGACGATGTTATCACAATGCATTTCCCCCTTGATAAGAGTTGGAAGAGTGAAAATAGCTCAATCAATTTCTTGTTTTATAACAGTATTATTAAGGCTTATTATAACGATAAACTTTTGATTTCCTATGGCGAAGACATCGACAGAAACATGGTAGGTAAACTGAAGGTCACAATACCTGTTCCAACCAAAGCTTATGGAAATGAGATAGTTGTTGTAATTGACCCACATACAGGAATACTCGAAGACACCTTCAGAGCGCCTTACCTTATGGCCTTTGGAACAGAACAATTCTTCCCTATTATAGGTCAAGAGGCCTTCTACACTGTTTTTAGTGTAATACTTATCTTCTCTTTCCTTGTAATGATAGTATTTGCCTTCCTTTACCGCACCGTTCATTTTGCAAAAGAAGGAACCTGGCTGATGGCTTTGATTTTCTCTATCACGCTTTGGTATATGGGCAACTCAGGTATGGTTTATATGCTGACTTCCAGCGAAAATATAAGTGCAGTTGCGGAGTATATAGGAATGTATTTACTGTTTTCAAGTGCTCCTCTTTATTCCAGTTTTGAAACTGAACGTCCTTTGGTTAAGAAGTACCTTAAAGTTTCAGGTAGTATACTATTTGTAGTATTCTGGGTTTGCTTAGTACTTTACATCCTACCTTCTGGTTTCAATTATGTATGGCACCTTAGATTTATGCAAGCTTTACAGATAGTGATGGTATTTTCTGCTCTTCTGAGTCTGCTATTCCCAGGAAAGAAGAGAAAAACAGCTGCCGATCAAGTTATGGGAAGTGGACTCATAGGCGTGGCCTTATTTGGTATATTAGAACAAATACGTATTATAGTGGCAGCTCAGATTACTGAGAATTGGCCACCTCTATTACAATGGTTCGCCAAAGCTCATTTCAATTGTGCTCATTCTCATCCTTGTCTTAACCTTGTTCACTTCTTATGTAATCAAGGTAAAGGATATTTTACAGAAGAGTCTTAGAGAAAAGCACCTTGAAATACTCGCCTATACTGACAATCTTACAGGGCTTGGCAATAGGCAGTTTTTACAGAGAAAGCTTAATATCTTGGATTTAACCAGAGAAAAAGACTACGCTGTTATCTTTATAGATATCAACAAACTAAAATACGCCAATGATACTTTTGGACACGAAGCTGGAGATCAGCTCATTCAAATGGTTGCTACCTCTATAAAAGAAGCAATGGAGGGCAATTCAGAGGGATTTGCAGGAAGAAATGGTGGTGACGAATTTATCTGCGTAGCAATTCCTTCAGGAAAAGTTAGCTCAATAGCAAGAAATATTCGCTACAACTTAGAAAAATTAAAAAATCAGCAAAGACCACCTTTCCCTGTCGGAGTTTCAATAGGTGTTGCAACCTATAGAGAATTCCTTGCTGGAACTTCAGATTCAGCGAGGGGAGTTGTATATTCAAGCCAGGTTATAAAGCTTGCCGATGAAAGAATGTACGAGGACAAGATGTCACAGCGAAAAGGTCCTGAGGATATTAGATAGTTTAATGCGGGGAAGTTTAACTTCCCTGCTTTTTTATTATGTGATATAATGATACAAGAGTTATGCCGTCTTTTTATTGTTATCGAAAGGAGCAGCTTATGGAATATGAAGGAAGAATATGTCGCGGTCCTATGGAAATAAGGGCTTTTATGCTACCTGTAACTGTAGGCTGTCCATATAACAGATGTAAGTTCTGCGATTTATTTACGGACCTAAGATATCGCAAAATAAGTCTGGAAGATATCGAAAATGAGCTAAAGAGGGTGAGTGCACACGGCGGTAACCCCGAACTAATCTATCTGGGGGATGGAAGCGCCTTCCAGCTAAATACTGATGAACTTGCAGAGATAATAAGCCTTGTAAAACGCTATTTCCCAAAAGCTGCTGCCTTTAACTCTGACGCAACCATAACCAGTATAAAAAGTAAGTCTGATGAAGAGCTTAAGACCCTCCATAGCTTAGGCTATAATAAGCTATATATTGGGATTGAAAATGCTCTGCCTGATGTACTTTCATATATGGACAAGGACCACGGTGTAGACGAGGCTTATAGGGAAATAGAAAGACTACAAAATGCAGGCTTTAGCTATGCCGCCCACTTTATGACAGGGGTTGCAGGAAGTGGCAGATGGAAAGAGTCAGCTATAGCTATGGCAGAGTTTCTTACTAAAACAAAACCTGAGAATGTGGTCAATTTTTCCATGTTCCTATCTGCAGATAAGCTCTCAGAGGAGATTAGAAACGGTAATTTTAAGCCTGCTACCGAGCTTGAAAACCTTAGAGAAGAGCGAAAGCTTGTAGAGCTCTTGGCTGTGAGTCCTGATCACCCTATCAAGTGGGATAGCTTCCACGACTGGATTCATGTGCGTACCAGGGGGAGTCTGCCTGAGGATAAGGCTAAGATACTGGCTGTGCTCGATAAGGCTATAGCTAAGTTTGACAAGCTCCCTGATATCTACTCTATGAAGATGGGAAAGCCTGAAAATGATGAGGGCTACGGCTTTTTAGGACAAGAGAGCCCTTCACTTAAGGATGTATATATTGCGCCGGGAGCGGTATAATATAATGATACAAGTGTGGGAAGTAATAATTCGATTGGGGCTTGCTTGAAGGAAAATTTATTATCTTTTGACACGCAAAAATATGAGTAAGCAGCCATTTTTTGCAAAATATCGGTGTAGACACACATACATGACTACACCGATATTTTTAGAGAATAACCATCTCTATGTGGAACTGCATTTTGAGGCAGTTTTTATGCTTTTAATTAAGCAAGCTTAGCCTTAGCTGCATCTGCAAGAGCTGTGAAACCTGCTGCATCATTTACAGCGAGCTCAGCGAGCATCTTACGGTTGATGTCGATATTAGCAAGCTTAAGACCGTGCATGAACTTGCTGTATGAAAGTCCGTTAAGCCTTGCTGCTGCGTTGATTCTTACGATCCAGAGCTTTCTAAAGTCGCCCTTTCTCTTTCTTCTACCTGCATAAGCAGATGCAAGAGCACGCATAACTGACTGCTTTGCTATTCTATACTGTTTACTTCTTGCTCCTCTATAACCCTTAGCGAGCTTTAATACTCTATTATGTCTCTTCTTGGCACCTAAGCCACCTTTAATTCTTGCCATTTTATTTCCTCCTTAACAATTTAACTTTTATTTAGCTATATGGAAGTATTCTCTTCATTGGAGCTAAATTTGACTTATCAATTTCAGTTGCTTTACGAAGATTTCTCTTTCTCTTTGTAGTCTTCTTGGTAAGGATATGGCTCTTGTAAGCTTTCATCTTCATTAACTTACCTGTTCCTGTTACCTTAAAGCGCTTCGCAGCTGCGCTCTTTGTCTTCATTTTTGGCATAATTCTTTCCTCCTATAATCTAATTATTATCCTCACAAAGTTCGTGAAAATAGCATTACTTCTTGCCTGTTACAACCATGGACATGCTTCTGCCCTCAAGCTTAGCCTGTTTTTCTACTGACGCTACATCACCAAGCTTCTCTAGGAATACATCTAAAATCTGCTTATTAGAAGAAATGTGAGCCATTTCTCTTCCTCTGAAACGGAGAGTTACTTTAACCTTATCTCCCTTCTCAAGGAACTTTCTAGCCTGGTTAGCCTTAGTGTTAAGGTCGTTGTCATCAATATTCGGTGAAAGGCGAATCTCCTTTACTTCAGTAACCTTCTGTTTTTTCTTCGCTTCTTTCTCTCTCTTAGCCTGCTCATAGCGATACTTTCTGTAATCAATAATCTTGCATACAGGCGGTTTTGCAGTTGGTGCAATTTTAACTAAATCAAGCTCTGCTTCCATAGCCATTTTCATTGCATCCTTTGATGACACAATACCTAACTGTTCACCATTTTCTCCAATCAGACGGATTTCTTTATCCCTAATCTGCTCATTGATCATTAATTCGCTAATAGAAAAACACCTCCAAACTTATAATAAAAAATAGAGTGAATACACATAAGTATCCACTCTAGACAGACAGCATATAGCTGTAATAATTCATTTCTAAAGACCACGGTGCTCATTTGCACTTAGGTGGAAGCGGATACTTCACTTTCTTGCTGTATGTACAGCTTTATTAGTTTAGCACTTTTTAAAAAGGAGATGTCAAGGGAAAAATTTTTATTGCTTGACATTTTTGGTTTATTGCAGTAAACTCAAGTTAAGGTTTATTAGGATAAACCCGGAAAGGAGTTTTTACATGGCTGAGATAGAACTGGGTATTGTGCAGGAGCGTTTTTGCGGATATTGTATGGGAAAAATGAACCGATAGGTTCAGGAGATTTAGTAAAAATATGTGAAGAAACCCTGAATTGGAAAAAAAGCCCACAACCTACACCGTACTTCGTAAATTGTGTGAAAAAGGGCTTCTTAAAAATAATAACGGAATCGTAACTTCAATCATTTCACGTAATGAATTTTACTCTGCAAGAAGCGAGCAGATTATTGATGAGTCTTTTAAGGGTTCTCTCCCGGCTTTCATTGCCTCATTTATATCAAAGAAAGCTCTTACAGCTGAAGAAGCAGAGGAAATCCAAAAAATGATTGATACCTTCAAAAAGGAGGGCTGAAAATGAGTGAAATTTTTTTGAAAATATTGAATATGAGCATAGCCGCAAGCTGGCTTATTTTAGCAATCATCATCATCCGTCCGTTTCTTAAAAAAGCTCCAAAACGAATTTTATGTTTACTCTGGGCAATAGTCGCGGTAAGACTTACCCTTCCTTTTTCTATAGAGAGCATTTTCAGCCTGATTCCGAGTAGTGAAACTATCCCGCCCGGTATTGAATTTAAACAAAATCCTGCCATTAATTCAGGCATAGCAATTATTAACAATGCAGTTAATCCTGTCATCTCCGAGAATTATGCTCCGGTTCCCTATGCCGGCGCTAATCCTTTGCAAACTGTACTTTCTATCGGTACAGCCGTTTGGATTACAGGAGTTTTAATTATGCTCTCTTTTGCTCTGTTAAGCTATTTGCATCTTAAAAGAAAAATAGCTGCATCGGTACGGTTAAGAGATAATATAATGATATGTGATTTTATAGAATCACCTTTTGTCTTTGGCATTTTTAAGCCAATGATTTATCTGCCTTCCACTCTCTCAGATTCAGCCGCAGACCATGTCATAAGCCACGAGAAGGCACATATAAAGAGGCTTGACCACCTAAAAAAGCTATTCGGATATCTGCTGCTGTCAGTATATTGGTTTAATCCTCTCTGTTTACTCTCTTATGTCCTCCTTTGCAGAGATATTGAAATGGCATGTGATGAAGAGGTTATAAAAAACACAGACAAAAATTATATTGTAGCATATTCACAGACACTTTTAGACTGTAGCACAAGGAAAAGGATAGTAACTATCTGTCCTCTATCATTTGGTGAAATCGGTGTCAAACAACGCATTAAGGGAATTTTAACTTATAAAAAGCCGACATTTTGGGTTATGTTTGTAGCTGTCATCATCTGTGCCATCCTATCAGTTTGCTTTTTAACAAATCCCCAAAAACCTCCTATAAATTTCAGCCTGATTAAAAATCGATCGGGCAATAACCACAGATTACCGACCCGAAAAAGGCATTATTATGAAAGATTTAACTATAATAGAAATTCATGAGTTGCATTCCCGTTTAAAAAATCTCAAAATAGGTAGGAAAGATGATGATTTAGAAGGTTTTACTCCTTTATTTATGATAAAGGCAGGTTCAAGTGATATAAGGGAATTTAGCCTTATCGGGTATGACGATGATGCAAAAATTGCAGGACTATTATACAATAATTCGTACTACCGTATAGATGACGAGGAATTTAAGAAATATTTAAGTAAAATTTGTGCAAAATCCTTTATTGATATTGCACCCCAGGAAGAAACCTTTGTTATTACCAAAAATAGACGGAGAATTTGTCTGGGCTGTTGCTTATGGTAAAGAAAGCAATACAGATGCTTTTAAATAATTATAAAATTAAAATTTTTTTATCAAAGATATTATCTCAGATTCAGAGCCAAAAAGTAGGTGATATTTTAGCGGTAAAGTTCAGAACTGAAGCCCTTAATGCCTATGCTCCATATACTTTTTGTAACACGAATCGGAAATACAGAAGATAAATAACTATGAACTCTCGGAATTATAAGCGGTTATAGGCTGAGATTCCGAGAGATTGTTTTTAGCTAAAAGGGGAACAGCAACCTTGCCATTCCCCAAAGCGTCCTTTACAAATTAAGTTTTGTGCTTTATTCCTTTAATACCTCTAAACTTCTGCTTTTAAATCTTTTAAGGATAATGTTTAAAAGTATGCTTAATCCTACTATAATCAGGTAGTTAATCAAATAAAAAAACATCAATTTCCCTCTCAAAGGTGTCGAAGTCATTAAATGAAAAAAACTTTATACAAAAAAATATAAGGCTAAAATCAGAGAACTTAATGTAAGGCTTAATACATTTTGAACTTTTGACACTTTTAAAAAATGTAATTTCATCAAAGCTTATATTAATACAATATAACACCAGCAAAAGTAAGAATAGATACCAATACATTACCTAATATACCTTTAATCGCAAAAACCGCCAAGTACTATGAGATTACTAATTTGTATCGCGAAAATATATACCACGATATCAATACCTGTTTTTTTATTATAAATTTCATGAGCTGGTCTCCTTCTATAAAAATTATGTTCCATAACATTTCTAAGAAGTGCTCTTGTATCTCTTAATAATATTACTTAATGGTAAATTAAATACCAACATAATAGTACACACAATCGCTAAACCATCATCATTCAAAAATGCTGAATCCTCTTGTAAAGTCTCTGCCTATAAAGTACAGTTCCAAAAATTAAAATACCTAATTTAATACTCTTTAAGTTTTCGTCCATTGATAGATTTAAATATTTAACTTTATTCAATAACACATTAAATACATGAACTATTATAAGTGCAACGACAGGTATGGTTAAAAACGCCAATTATATTTCTCAGAAAAATAAGTTGTCTCTATTATTTCGAGATATAATACCATCGCAAAAATAAGAAACAAAAAATATTAACACCTGTTCTAAATACCAACTTCATACTCACCCCTCCAGCTTACTTAAATCAACGGTATTAGTAATTTCAGTATTGGTTCCTGTTATAAATATTTTATTGGCTATTATTATCCGCCAAATATTTTTTTAATAGTTCAATTTTGAAATCATATCTCTTACCTTTTTAATTTTTCTAAAATTCTTCATCAGAACGTCCAAAAAAATCATATTTAATGGTATGCTCAGTATAAGCATTATTAAACAATTAATTGCAAAAAGATAAACTAAATCCACCCAAAAATACCATATTCACTAACATATTTCAATCAGTAGTTCCCTGCCCTAAAAGATATATACCCAAAATTAATATCCCTGATGTAATACTCCATAAGCTTCCACCTACTGATAGCTTTTAAATTTTCTGCCTTATTTAATCCCTTATTAACAATATATAGCAAAAATAAGGGTTATAACTGATTGCAGTAAATGACCAATTACATTGGACATCAGCATCTGTGCCATTACTATAAATAAACATATAAACAATATTAAATAACAAATTATTGCATTAATTACTGTCCTTGCTACAAATCTCATACTCACCCCTCCAGCTTACTTAAATCAACTGTATTAGTAATTTCAGTATTGGTTCCTGTTATAAATATTTTATTGAAATTCCATTTTCAATCCCACCTTCCTTATTATGATTATATATCAATCTTACTTAAATGCCAATAAATCTGTGAATGCTGGATATCTCTTTCTAAAAATTTTTACCTTGATGAAAAAGAAGAAAAATAGCCACATTTTTTTATATATGAAAAGGCTCTAAACCCTGATTACACAATAAAACTGCCATCAAACCCAAGTAACCTTGAATTGATGGCAGTTATAAGATCAATATTAACAAATTCAAATTAAGCAAGCTTAGCCTTAGCTGCATCTGCAAGAGCTGTGAAGCCTGCTGCATCATTTACAGCGAGCTCAGCGAGCATCTTACGGTTGATGTCGATGTTAGCAAGCTTAAGACCGTGCATGAACTTGCTGTATGAAAGTCCATTAAGTCTTGCTGCTGCGTTGATTCTTACGATCCAGAGCTTTCTAAAGTCGCCCTTTCTCTTTCTTCTGCCTGCATAAGCAGATGCAAGAGCACGCATAACTGACTGCTTAGCTATTCTATACTGTTTACTTCTTGCTCCTCTATAACCCTTAGCGAGCTTTAATACTCTATTATGTCTCTTCTTGGCACCTAAGCCACCTTTAATTCTTGCCATTTTATTTCCTCCTTAACAATTTAACTTTTATTTAGCTATATGGAAGTATTCTCTTCATTGGAGCTAAATTTGACTTATCAATTTCTGTTGCTTTACGAAGATTTCTCTTTCTCTTTGTAGTCTTCTTGGTAAGGATATGGCTCTTGTAAGCTTTCATCTTCATTAACTTACCTGTTCCTGTTACCTTAAAGCGCTTCTTAGCCGCGCTCTTTGTCTTCATTTTTGGCATAATTCTTTCCTCCTATAATCTAATTATTATCCTCACTAAGTACGTGAAAATAGCATTACTTCTTGCCCGTTACAACCATGGACATGCTTCTGCCCTCAAGCTTAGCCTGTTTTTCTACTGATGCTACGTCTCCAAGCTTCTCTAGGAATACATCTAAAATCTGCTTGTTAGAAGAAATGTGAGCCATTTCTCTTCCTCTGAAGCGGAGGGTTACTTTAACCTTATCTCCCTTTTCAAGGAACTTTCTAGCCTGGTTAGCCTTAGTATTAAGGTCGTTGTCATCAATATTTGGTGAAAGACGAATTTCCTTTACTTCAGTAACTTTCTGCTTTTTCTTCGCTTCTTTCTCTCTCTTCGCCTGCTCATAACGATACTTTCTGTAATCGATAATCTTACAAACCGGCGGCTTTGCAGTAGGTGCAATTTTAACTAAATCAAGCTCTGCTTCAATAGCCATTTTCATTGCATCCTTTGATGACATAATCCCTAACTGTTCACCATTTTCTCCAATCAGACGGATTTCTTTATCCCTGATCTGCTCATTGATCATTAATTCGCTAATAGAAAAACACCTCCAAACTTATAATAAAAAATAGAGTGAATACACATAAGTATCCACTCTAGACAGACAGCATATAGCTGAAATAATTCATTTCTAAAGACCACGGTGCCCTTTTGCACTTAGGTGGAAGCGGATACTTCACTTTCTTGCTGTATACACAGCTTTATTAGTTTAACATCTTTGACTGGGTATGTCAAGGATTATTTTTGGCTCATCTTATACGATGAATCTTGCAACCTCTTCCTGCAGGCTTACTGCTATCTCTGCTAAGTTTTCGCTTGCCTTAGATATATCGTCAATAGACTGAACCTGAGTGGCTACGGCTGCTGATGTCTCCTCTGTGGTTGCTGCATTACCTTCTGCAATAGCTGAGAGACTCTCTCGGGAGTTTGACAACCTAATCCGTTATGAGGTTCATCAAAGCCAGATATGGCTTATTTTTTTTGTCAAATCTTAAATTTATACTTGCACGTTCCACTCCGATACGTTATAATAGTATTGGAGGATAATACTATGAGATTAGGATGGACTACCGGAAAATATTCAATTACCTATCGTGCTGTTAAAACAGTTAGAATCAATGGGAAAAACAAAACTCAGATTGTTAAAACCTTCGGTTCAGAAAAACAAATCTGCGAGATGTATGGCGTGAAAGATGCAAAAGCCTGGGCTAAAGAACAGGTGCGTATTATGAATGAAGTTGAAAAAGAAGATTCCGCAACATTTAATATTGAGCTCTGTGCCGCTAATGACCTTGTTAGTAATGAACAGCATAGGTTTAATGGCGGATATCTTTTCCTTCAGGATATTTATTATGAATTAGGCATGCATAAGATTTGCCGTGCAATCTCTGCGAGACACCCATTCGAGTACGACCTGAATGACGTACTTTCACGTCTTATATACAGCAGAATACTTTTCCCGTCATCAAAAAGGAATAGCTTTGAAGAGTCAAAGCGTTTTATTGAACAGCCCTCTTTTGAACTGCATGATGTTTACCGCTCATTATCAGTGATAGCTGAAGAGGCTGATTATATTCAGAGCCGCATTTTTAAAAACAGCACTGCAGTGAAAAAACGAAATACTCAAGTAATCTATTATGACTGTACAAATTTCTACTTTGAAATCGACAATGAAGAGGATGATAAGCAGTTTGGCAAAAGTAAGGAAAACCGCCCACTCCCTATAGTAGGAATGGGGCTGTTTATGGATAGCGATGGTATTCCTATATCCTTTTGCATTTATCCCGGAAACCGCAATGAACAGACTACTATGATTCCGCTTGAAAAGAAGATGCTTTCTGGATTTGATATGTCCAAGTTTGTTGTCTGTACAGATTCAGGACTGTCATCTGCAACAAACCGGGTGTTTAATTCCTACAACAGCGAAAACGGCATGCGCGGGTATATAACAACACAGCCTATCAAAATACTTAAAGACTTCTTACAAGAGTGGTGTATGGCTGATGACGGATGGCTTCTCGATGGTGATAGAAGCGGCAAAAAATATAGAATATCAGAATTAGACAGTGAAAAGGATAGAGACAAGATTTTCTACAGATCGCGTTGGATTAAAGAGGAAGGTATAGTCCATACAGACAGTGGCGACAGAAAACAAATAATCGAACAGAAGCTCATTGTTTCATACTCCTTAAAATACCGTGATTTCCAGCGCCATGTACGTAGAGGACAGATTGAAAGAGCTGCGAAAATGATTGAAAAAGGACGCTCTTCGATAGAAAGGAAAAAACAGAATGATCCTAAACGATTTATAAAAACCGACCATACAACAAAGTACGGGGAGATTGCAGATGTATCCATAAACAGCATAGACCAGTCATATATTGAAAATGAAGAAAAATATGATGGTTTCTACGCTGTATGCACCAACCTTAATGACAACATAGGTAGTATAGTCAGGGCAAACAAGCGACGTTGGGAGATTGAAGAATGCTTTAGAATAATGAAAACTGATTTTGAAGCACGTCCTGTATATTTAAACAGGAAAGACAGGATACTAGCCCATTTCATAACCTGTTTTATTTCGCTTATTGTATACAGGTATCTTGAAAAGAAACTTAATAATAAATATACCATAGACCAGATACTTCCTACCCTTCAGGAAATGGATTTCATAAAGTACGATGGTAAAGGTTATCAGCCCATTTACACCAGAACAGAACTCACAGATGCACTGCACGATGCATTTGGATTCTGTACATCTAAACAGATAGTTCCAATAAAAAAAATGAGGAATATTTTTTCACAAACAAAAAAATAGATAGTGTAACGTGCATATGTAAATTTTCTAAAAGCCCTGTAACTCGCTTCTATAGCGAATTACAAGGCTTTTTTTTTCTTAAAAAGCTGTCAAAGACGGGGGTATGTCAAGGATTATTTTTGGCTCATCTTATACGATGAATCTTGCAACCTCTTCCTGCAGGCTTACTGCTATCTCTGCTAAGTTTTCGCTTGCCTTAGATATATCGTCAATAGACTGAACCTGAGTGGCTACGGCTGCTGATGTCTCCTCTGTGGTTGCTGCATTACCTTCTGCAATAGCTGAGAGACTCTCTACAACCTTAGTCATATCCTCATTGTTGCTTACTATGCTCTTGGTTCCTTCTTTTATCTCTTCTACTATCTTCTTACTGTTTTCTACTGACTCTGATATCTGTCTGAACTTTTCACCTGTCTCATTCATCTTCTCGCCCTGCTCAGATACCAGCGCTTTGGATACTTCTATAGTATTTACAGCCTTTTCAGTCTGATTCTTGAGACCACTTATTGTTTCTTTGATGTCTCCTGTAAATCCTGCTGACTGCTCTGCAAGCTTTCTAATCTCCTCAGCCACTACCGCAAAGCCCTTTCCTGCCTCGCCTGCTCTTGCAGCCTCAATAGCAGCATTGAGCGCAAGAAGGTTGGTCTGGTCTGAGATTGATTGTATCATGTCGCTGGCTGCAGATATCTGGTCTGCGCTGTCATTTGTCTGTAATATAATCTCACCTATCTCATCAGATGAAGTTGTAACCTTATCTGTGGCCTCAATCAGTCCCTTTAAGCTCTTGCTGCCCTCTTCCTTCTTATCATTGATATAATCAATTGAAGCCTGAAGCTCTTCAAGTACCTCTGTCATCTGTTTTACAAGTCTGTTGGACTCTTCTATGTTGTTTGCCGCATTCTGAGTATCATGTGCCTGATTTGTAGCACCGTCAGCTATGTTATGTACAGCCTGTGATACTTCATTTGCAGACTCAGCTGTAGACTGTGCAGTAGCTGTAAGCTCCTCTGCTGTTGCAGCTGTATTCTGTGCGTGTGAAGATATATTCTGAACCAGGGCTCTAATAGACTCAGCCGTTTCATGCAGCCTTCTGGCAATATCTCCAAATTCATTTTTCTGCTTAGTAAGCCTCTGCAAGCCCTCGTCATCTGCGATAGCGAGGTCAAGTCCGGCCATCTTCCTAAGTAAATCTGATATAATCCTAACAGGCTTTATTACTCTATTAGCTACAAGTAATGCGAGTAACATAGAAAACAATGCAACTATAACAACCACAACGGCAGCTTTCTTAGCTGATTCTACATTCTCCTTCATTAAGTCGTCTTGTGCGTAATATGATATAACTCCAAGCTTAAGGCTTGTAAGTGGTGAATAAGAGATGATAGCCTTCTCTCCGTTTGTCCCAACTCCTTCTACAGAGCCTGACTCGTCATTGTTTACCTTCTTAGCGTACTCTTCCTCAGCTACTGTAACTCCGTCAGTTACTAGCTTAGTATTAGGTGAATAAAGGATTTTCATCTCAGAATCTATGATATTGATATATCCTGTTTCGCCAATCTTTACGTTTGTGGCAAAGTCTGTAAGCACGTTAAGTGCAATATCAGCTGCAAATACGCCTACAATCTTATCGTTATCATAGACAGGAGCTGATATAGTTACACAAGGATTTCCTGAAGACGCTGATACGTAAGGTGCTGATACAAAGATTTTTCCCTGTATGGCTTCCTTAAAATACTGTCTGTCAGCCCTGTTGCCTAGGGTGCCTGATGTTCTGTAAATCTGGTCACCGGCAGGATTAATCACAAATATAAGCTCAAAATCACCCATACTGTCTTTTACAGATGAAATGTATTCTGCGATTTTGTCTACATTCATTGATTTCACTGTTGGGGTTGATGCCATAGTAGAAACAAGAATTTTTGAAGAATCTATAAACTTTTCAATACCGTAGGACACCTGCTTTGTCACCGTTTCATCTGATGACATGATCTTTTCTTTTGTGTTCTGGAATGTGAAAGACTCCACAAACAGGGTAGCGATTGCTGAAGACAATAATGATACTACTGTGAAAATAATAAGTAATGTCTTCCTGATAGAAACGTTTTTCATTGTAGTTATTCTCCTTAATATTATAATTATAAAGTCCTTTTTATAATCGTATATCTAGGAATACCTAAATATACTTAGCTACCGATACCTTGACCTATAGCTGTGTGGCTGATTATAGCACTTCTGTATTTAAATGGCAATCCTATAAAACAGATATATTTTATAGGTTTTAAACCGTCACTTTTGTATATTTTTTACATTGTGCTCAATAGGGTTTTGTAAAATATCTATTTTTCTCTTAGGTCATAAGACTAGTTTAGCCTATCTTTACAAAAATTCATCAGCAAAAAGTATATCGGTATAAAAATTAAGTTCTTTAGTCTAACCAAGAAAAAAATTTATTGTCTTCTCGTATTCTTCCTGTTCTTTTTTTAGAAGGCTGCACATTCTATCGGACACGCCTTTTTCAGCGTATTCTTTAATTCCTTCTGTGTACTCTACTCTGTTTGCATCGTGTATTATAGGTGGAATTATGTCATGTTTAAGTGCTTCTCTGTATAAGATTAGCCTCCCTGTGCGTCCGTTTCCATCTTGAAAGGGATGTATCTTTTCGTATCTTGTATGTAGGAGTGCAAAAGTGTCTAGGTTCTTATCGGCATTTTTATACCATTTTAAGAGCTCTTTCATATCCCCGGGTACATCGGAAGGCATAGAAGTCTGCATGGTACCTGCGATATTCGGACGTGCCTTATATTCTCCTATATTATATCCATTTGCCTTATCCTCAAAGACTCCGCTTTTTAGCTCGTAATGAAATTTCTTTACGAGGTCTTCAGATAATTCTTCGTCCAAGGTTTTAAGCATATGATTAAACATAAGGAAATGCCCATTCATCTCTTCTATGTCCTTAGCCCTGTATGCGCTATCGCTCACAGGGAGCATGCCTGTGTCAAAGAGGCTTGCAGTCTGGTTCTCCGTAAGGGTACTGCCTTCAATTTTATTGGAGTTATATGCCAGTTCTCTTGATGTAACGGCATATATCCCCGAACGGTCTCTCTTACTAAACTCAATAAGAAGCCTCTCTTTTAGCTTTTGTATCAAATCAGTCTTCATTGCTTATCTCCGCTTTTTAGTTGTGATAGTTTTATCATTTAATCAGTATATCACTAAAAGAAGGTTTTTACTATTTTGAATCGTGAAATAACAACTTCTGTAATTTGCATTTAAATACTTCTATTCTATATCCAGTTCTATCGGTTCGTCTATCTTTTCACCTACATATTTTCCGTCTTTTTTCCTTTGTTTTACACATTCTGTGAGGAGATACTCAATCTGACCGTTCAGTGAGCGGAAATCGTCCTCTGCCCAAGACGCCAGCGCATCGTATAGTTTTTCCCCTATTCTTAAGGGTATCTGTTTCTTTGCCATGGTCCTCCCTTCTTTCTAATAATATTAATTAGGTGGTTTTTTGCTTTTATAAATTTGAAGTTGTCGGGCTAATGTGTTTATTTGATTGACTAAGTCACGCCTTCGCTGATAGTATGCTAGCCAACTGATTGTTAAAAAAATATAAATGCATAATATTTCGCTTAGTTGACTAAGGCACGCCTTCACTAATAAATGTCCAGACTCGCTCCGGTTTTTCTGATAGAGATTGTTTTAGAATAGTTCTATTGACGAAAAACCTAATGCGCTCGCTTAGGCATTATTAGTTCCGGCTGTTTAACTGAAATCTAAATGAATAGTTCTGCCTATAAAAGAGTTGTAAATAAAATGAGAATTATGCAGCATTATCAGCTCTGGCTGTTGAATTGATTAATGACTACAAACAAACACATCAGCCACATTGGGGCAGGTGGGGGGTGGCTGTCTTTAATTTGGCATTCGAGTTGTTATTTGCACAAATTTAAGGTGCCAGCTCCGAATGATAAATTCTAAGCGAGCGCATCAGGCGGAGCGAAGCGGATGCCGGAGCGAGTCTGAAATGTTATCATTCGGAGCGTCACTTAGTTAGTTTATGTAACTCGACAACTTAAAATTCATATGTTTCTATACTGCCTAGTAAAGACTGCCCGAATTGACTATAGGCTGAGCCTCGTGGTTGCCGCAAAGCACTACGAGGAGGTTTGAAACCATAGCCGCCTTTCTTTCTTCATCAAGCTCTACAGTACCTTTTTCCTCCAGCATTTCAAGCGCCATCTCGACCATGCCTACTGCACCCTCAACTATAACCTTTCTTGCATCAATTATCGCATTTGCCTGCTGCCTCTGAAGCATTGCAGATGCAATCTCAGGTGCATAAGCAAGATAGGTAATTCTTGCTTCTACTATTTCAAGTCCTGCTATCTCAACCTTCTCCTGAATGAGCTTTCTGATACGCTCAGCCACTACAGTAGTAGAACCACGGAGACTTCCATCATCTGCAATTCCATCGCCTGTGGTGTCTATGTCAGGAGCTACATCATAAGGGTAGAGCTTAACTATATCTCTCACAGAGGTGTCACACTGTAATGATAGGTATTCTTTGAAGTTATCTACGTTAAACACTGCAGCAGCTGTGTCCACTACCTTCCCAGATAACTGCAACTCCCACTTCTACAGGATTGCCAAGTGCGTCATTTACTTTCTGTTTTGAGTTGTTGAGTGTCATTGCCTTGAGGGATATTTTATTGCCCATTGCTACCTCTGCATTGACGCTTGATTTCACATCGCCACTTTGTCCGAGCTTCGTCCTAGAGGCTGGATTGAAGGATGTTGCAAATGGATTGATAAAGTGAAAGCCTTCTTCTTTGAGTGTACCTATGTATTTACCAAAAAGTGTATAAACTACAGCTTCCTGAGGCCTAACTACCTTCACCCCAGCTATAAGTATGAAGCCTGCTATCATAACAACAATCCCAATAGGGATACAAAATGTCATATCATAAATGCCGCCATAGGCTATGGTGCCACAGCCTGCAAGTATAATTAACAGGCTCACAAGGAGCATAGCGAAGCCCTTTCCTGTGCTTTTAAGAATTTTCTCTTCCATAGTGATTCCTTTCCGGACTATTAGTCCACAAGAATTTATTTGATATCAAAATAATATCACTTTAATATTTAATTGTCAAGTTGAAGTTTAAAAGAAAATGTCCATACCAAAAGCTGTTTTTTTCTGACAGGATTTGGTATGGACAATGCTCAAATTTAAATACTATAATATTCAGTTGTGGATAGCGTCATTAATAACTTGCTCTGGTAGAGTCATAGTTTCTTCCTGCTCTCTACTAAGAATTTTAGATTTCCCATTTATTCTTTTCCTAACCCTATTAAAAACCTCATCATTAGAGTGCCTAACCTTACATTCGTCTGCGTATTTGTCTGCTATATCAAGGCTTTTTCAACAGAATCCGTAAGGGATGAATACTGTTCTATACTCATTACCACCATTGCTCCATATCCGTTTTTTGTTAAAAATATAGGCGAATTAGTGGTAATCACCTCTTCTTCTATCTCTGCGAATTTATTCCTTAAATCTGATACAGGTCTTATATTTATCATAATTCATCTCCTTTTTTTATCATAATTTTATCATAATATCTAAGAAATGTATATATGAAAATTATTTCTTTGTATCACAATTTTATTTTCTCTATTTTAACAAGAATTTATAATCTTTGAATTATGCCTATACCAAAAAGCGGAATGTTTCTATCCTCATTGACTACAGATAAGAGTGTTGTATTTTACCCAAAAGCATTAGCTTTGTACGTTGACTTTGATTAGTAATAATAATATCATCGAAAAAGAATAATACAAGTTTTTGAATACTACAAAAGCATTTAAGGTTTGATGCAAAAAGTTTGAGCAAAAATTTTTAATCAAGTTTTTAGAAGGAGGCAATATGAGAGAATCAAAACTTTTCAGTATTTTACCTGAATATATATGTACGCCTGATGGGATGGCTATAGACAGACATGGAAATCTTGTACTTTCCTGTCCGAATTATGCCGAAGATAACTTGTCCGGAGTTGTTGTACGCCTTGACAAAGAAGGAAATGTAACAAAATGGTTTGATGTTCCGGTTCATCCTGAAACAGGCATAGCCCGCAATATGGGTATAGCCTTTGATGACGATTGGAATGTATATTTATGTGATAATCAAGGTTGGAGTGAACATCCTGATCTTATATATAAAGGACGTGTCCTCAAGCTAAAGGTTACGGATGACGGAGAAATTTTGGAGACTACTGTGGTGGCATATGGGATGGAACATCCAAACGGTATCCGCATAAAAGATGGGTATATGTATGTTACACAAAGCTATCTCCATCCTGTGAAACGTGAGGACGGTAAGCTGGTAAGCTGTGTTTATAGATTTAGAACAGATGAACATGATATACATATAAGCAATACTCTGAAAGATGAAAATATCTTTGCCACCTTTGTAACTGAAAATCCTGATTGTCAGTATGGAGCAGACGGTATTGTGTTCGGACCTGACGGAGCTCTATATGTTGGTAATTTTGGTGATGGGGCGGTATACCGTCTAACTTTCAAAGAAGACGGAAGCCTTGCTGAAAATAAAATATTTGCACAGGATGCCAAAAATTTGCAGAGTACGGATGGTATGATTTTTGATGATAACGGTAATCTTTATATTGCCGATTTCTCTGCAAATGCTATTGCGAAAGTAACTCCGGACGGCAAGGTTGAGCGTATTGCCGAAAGCCCTGACTGCAGCGGAGTGGATGGAGGACTTGACCAGCCCGGAGAACCTATATTATGGGATGGTAGAATTATAGTTTTCATGCTTTTGACCTTGTTACCGGTCCTGATAAGGTAAATACTAAGCATGAAATGCCTGCTACACTTGTACAACTGGATTTATAATATAAAAATTAATTCCCTATCAAAACCTGATATATTTTCTTTCAGTTTTGATAGGGATAAATTATTTTTTTATAAATTCGAGCAAAAATATTATTATCTTATAAGCAATTACATAAGCTTAAGATAAAGGTTCTTGATGTCCTCAAAGGCAGATTCCTTTGAAAAGAAAATGTCCATACCAAAAGCTGTTTTTTCCTGTCAGGATTTGGTATGGACAATGCTCCCATCACTTCTGAATTTGATTATTTGCCAAACTTCTTTTCTAATACTGTATCAGCATTATCTTCACTGTATTTAATTGGAATGACTATATTGCCTTTAAAGTCTATATATCCATACTTTTTTTGCCATCCTTAGATACTTTTAGCACATTGTCAAACCTACCATCATCTCTGCCAATTGATGTTCCGAAATATTGTTTTATTTCTTGATAAATAAATGGAACCACAACTTTATTCTTATTATTTATAACTCCTACCTTTGATCCGGATTTTTCTACAATAATAGTATCTTTATTAATAAATTCGATGCTCAAGTATTTAAAAGGAGTTATTTCTTTTCCTGTTTTATCTAAAAGCCCAAAGTATCCTTTTTTCAGCAACGCAAGATATTCTCCGTTATTCCATACGCTGAGTCCGTAGTATGATTCTATTTCACCCTGATACTTAACAGGCACTACCTCTTTGCCCAAATTGTTTATAGCACCTAATTTTTCTTTCTTTTCTACAATTGCAAGATTTCCATAAAAGTTTCCTGCGTTATCATATTTTACTTTTGTAATCTCCTTAAGATTTTCATTGACAAACCCTACCTTATTATTTTTCCATACTTTATAGTAAGCAAGTCCGCTCTTATCCTTACCTGCATTCTTTATCCCATTATATTTTAATGGAAGAACTACTTTTCCCTTGCTATCTAAAAGCCCATATTTATCATTTTTACACGCAATAATGTATTTCCCCTGATTATCATTATATAGCTCATTATTCAACATTTCATCATACTTGAATGGAATTACAGTTTTCCCGTTTTTATCTACAGCACCATATTTCTTACCTTTTTTAACAACAGATATTCCATTTCTAAACCATTCTGCTTCATCATATTTACAAGGAATCACCAACTTAAACTTTTCATTCAGGTATCCATATTTCCCGTTTTTAGCTACCCTCATCATGCCATCTGAGGCAGGTGTAATTTCTTCATATTCTACGGGCACCAGTTCTTCACCATCTGATGACATCAGTCCGGAAAAATATCCGCCATCTTTATCTTTATAATCCAAAATAATATTCCCATCATAATACCATAAATCTTCCGGACCTCCTCTTTCAGAAATTCTTTCAAATTGAGGCTCATAAATCACTGTCCCATCTTCTTTTGCCAGACCAAATTTATTACCCTTTTTATCACTTATTTTAAGCAGTCCATTTCCAATAGTACCTGTAAGTATATTGCCCCAATCAACCAACCATTTGTATTTTTCTTTGGTAGCCTTATCCCACTTAATGGTTGTCTCCTCAGCCTTTGCAGTATATACTACCCCCTGAATGCTTCCGATAGTCATAGCTGTCGCAAGAAGCATTGTTAGTAGTCCTTTTGATTTTTTAGATTTCATGTTTTACTCTCCTTTATATTATAATTTTTTTAACTACCAGCATCTTTATTTCCCTTTTGCTCTTCTTCTATTCCTGCACTTAGTATCGCAATGTTATTTTTCCCCATTTTAGCGAAGATTTACAAGCTTTTATTATGTCCATACCAAAAGCTGTTTTTTTCTATCATGATTTGGTATGGACAAATAAGAGTAATCAAGTATTACCAAGATGGCTTTCTACTTTAACGCTTAAGGTAATTCATTTTCCAGAATCTTCTTCTCACACACCTTAAGTCCATCTCCATAGTCCTTAAAGTAGAGGAGTTTAAGTTCTACCCTGTCCTTATCTATTGCATACAGTTTGTTTACCGAGTACCTATAAAGGGCAAGCTGTCCTGTATATCTTTCCTCTAAGGTCTTTTCAAAATCTTCCTTTTCGGTTATATAGTCCGCAAGGTCAGATTTGTAATCAAAAACTATTGCTCTATCACCATATACAAAGATTAAATCTGCTGTACCATTTATCCAGGCTGCTCCATCTACTGCTATCTCATCTTCTTTAAGTCGTATTTTCTCAATTTCTTTAAGTTCATCTGACTTATCCGCCTCATAATACGAGAAAGGAAGTTCTGTAAATATCTTTACATTCTTATCCGAAATGTCTTTACCATATTTTTCTTTGATATAGCTCTCCATAGCCCTGACAGCCTTAGGTAGAAACTCTCTGTACCTATTTAGCTCCTTTAACTTTTCTGCTTCTCCTATAATTCCCTCTGTGATATCCTTCTTAAACTCTCTTACAGCCTGTTTAGCACAGATTACAGCCAGGTTTTTCATCCTCAGTAGATAATCCGAGCCTTTCAATCAAAAATCTCTAAGGCCCTGTGCAGAACAGTTCCTATCACATTTCCACTAGGTCTTATCTCATCTCTGGTAAATTTTTCAATACCGGATTCCTTTGCTTTTATATATGCCTCTGCCCTTGTCTTTGAAGTATTCTCAAAACCTGAAGGATTGAACTTATGATAAGCTATACCATCCTTACCCTCTGTACTAAATACAACATTTCTTTCATATTCAGCAAACTGCTCAGCCTTTTTCTCATTTATTATCGGAATTTCCAGCCTTTCTACATCCTCTTCTGTATTTTCGTCACCAATGAAAATAAGAACTTCCTCAGCTCTTGTCTTTGCGACATAGTCAAGTCTTATTTTTTCGCTTCTATCTGCACTCTTGGCCTCTTCCTTAATTTTCTCAGGCCCCATAAAGGAACAGGTACTGCCCTTTATACCTCGCCCTCCATCGCGTCCCCAAGTTATAAGAGGATAGTATTTGTCATCTTTTTTATAATCCGTCTCATCATTTTCCTGCTTTGCTGATTTAGGTGGCAGTATCACTATCTTTCCCTGTAAGCCCTTAGCTTTATGATAATTCATCAGCCTTACCACATCAGTCCCGGTATTTTCCAAAACCAGTTCTCTATCAAGGAGATCAGAAATGTATTGTTCAGTTTTTCTTATAAAGGCAACAGTGTTGCCCTTGTCCTCTGCAAACATATTTTCAACCAGCTGCTGAAGCTTAGTCTGACTCGAGATTATATAGGTATAAGGCTGTTCTTTTCCTACAAAAAACAGATCAAACTTCTCAGCCAGGTAGGCTGCTTTTCCATAGGCAGATAGCCCTTTCACGGCCTCTACAAGCTCGTCAATGACATGATTGGCTGCTGCCTCATATATATCTTCCTCAAATCCTGTAAGTTTTAATCCACTTTCAGGTGCGGCCTTACCCTCGTATAACTTAAGCTTAAGGAGTTCCACTGCACCTGTCCTGTATTCCTTATTATGGCTATGAGCTATGGCCTTATAAAGTCTAAGAAAGTGGTTTACTATCTCTACTTCCTCTAGATTTATCTCACCTAGAACCTGAGTCTTGATTCCCCTTTTTGAAAATTCTTCTACATACTTACCCATGCCCCTGTGTTTATCAAATAAAACCAAAAAGTCACTATAACAGATTTCTCTAAAGCCCTTATTTCCGTCTCTAATCTTGTATTTTCCTTCTACTAAGGCCTCTACAAGTTCAGGTATCTTATCGGCAGCTCCATCATCTTTCTCGCTGTCCTTATCAGCATTTTCATCCTCTGTATCTGCCTCTTCACTCTCTATATCAGAAATTTCATCCTCTATATCAGCCTCCTTCGTATTCATACCCTCAACCAGATACACATACGCTCCTGCAAGCTCTTTCTCTTCTAGATTATCAGGTATATCTCTTCCCTCTGCTGCCTCCATCTCCTCATATCCACCTGGATTTGATGAGGAATTCTCTGTTTCTTCTTCCTCCCATAGTATACCTTTATCAGCAAAGAAATCATTTACATAGTCAATCAGCTTGTTATTTGAACGGTAATTTATGCTGAGACGAAAAACCCCTGCGTAAGGAGACTGCTCAAATCTGTCTTTTACCTTAAAATATATGGCAGGATCTGCCCCTCTAAACCTGTATATAGCCTGCTTAGGATCTCCTACCACAAAGAGTTTGCCTTCCTTAAGGTTTTCTGCATTTCCCAAGGTAGTAAGATTCCATACTATTGATTCCTGCAGTGGATCTGTATCCTGGAATTCATCTACATATACGCATTTGAATTTATTATAAAAATATTTTCTTACTTCTTCGTCTTTAAGTAGTTCATAGGCTTTCTCAAGCAGCTGGTTATTGTTTAATTCTTTAACAGGCAGATTTTCAAAGTAATATTTCCTTGCAAGCAAGCTGTATTTTTAATATAGTTAGTGCTTTTTCTTTTTTTCTTATCATATGTTTCCCTATCAGTAAAAACAACTAATCCGACTATACCTGTTTTATCGTCTTTTTTACCCTTAAGCCCACTATATTCTTCTCTTATCATATCATGCAAGTTTTTAATATTATCTATTTCATCTCCGGTTTTGAAAAATAAACCTTATCCTTTGTAGGATTACCCTTTTTATAAGCTCTATTACTTCAGGTATTTTTTTAACAAATTCATCATTCTTAATAGATGTGTAGATATTCTCTGCTATATCAAGAATATCCCATTTTTCATTTTTGCCTACATTTGCACCCTTTGTAATACGTTTAATAGGGCCATCAACCCCCAGAATAGTTTGAGCCTCTTTGAACCAGCCATCACGGACTGCAAAAAAATTATCGAATAATTCTCTACAGGACGTTATCTCCTCCTCTATAATATCTTCGCACTCTTTCACAAAACCTTTTTTTAGTTCACTAACTTCTCCTCTGAAGTTCCATATATATTGTAATACTCACTTACATCAGCCAACTTCGAGAAATTATCAAAAACTACCCTCTTAGCCTGTTTATTTGATGTATCGCTAACCCTATACATTTCTTTAAGTTCATCTTCATTCAATGTAGTTAGCCACAAATCAAATATCTTCCCTTTTCTTATTTCGTCATCATCATCTTCTAATACCTTTGCTCCTATAGGAAGCCCTGCTTCAAAGCATCTCTCTTTTAAAAGAGTAGCACAGAAGCTATGGATAGTGGATATCTGCATATTTTCTATGTTATGTAAGACAGACGTAAGCTTCTTGTTGCTTACAGACCTTTTTTTTACCTCTGCAACTATCCTTCCTCTTAGTTCCTCTGCGGCAGCATTGGTAAAGGTTATAGCAGCTATTTCTTCGGGCTTTACCCCCGCCACAAGCTGAGCCACTATTCTTTCAATAATGAGGGTAGTCTTGCCTGCACCTGCACCTGCTTCCACAAACATGCTCTCATTCAAATGACTTGTTATATATTCTCTTTGCCCACTATCAGCAATTCCTTCATACCTATTCATTGTCCATTTCCCCCTTACCTACTTTTCTCCTGCAAATCTTAGCGTACCCACAATAACTACAGCCATCCTTTACTTTACTGTATTCTTCAGCTTGAGAATTATAATATGTTTCTGCATTTACCATAAACTCCTTAATATTGCCCGTATTTAGCTCGCTAAGGCTCTTTACAAGCAAATTCTTAGCTTTTTGGGGCAGACATTTTGTAATATCTAAATCTTTATCTATAGCTAATTCTATGTTAAATCCTATTTCTTCAAGCTTATTTGTAGCATCGTGTACATTATTTTTATTATGCTCAAACGGAAAGTCATAGAAGACCTTATCAAGCTTTATGCCTTTTATTTCATTGTTCCCAAACTTTTCTTTTAATGTCTCTTGGCTTTGTTTTACATACTCTATCCCAGCCATGCCGTAAATAAAGTGCTGCAATTTCATATCAGGCGGCAGCAACTTTTTATCAGGTAAGAGCGATTTTTTACTTTCCTTTTTTGTCTTCCCTTTAATACCTTCCTTTAATTTCGACATTTTCCCCGTCTTGTAGTCAAGAATCTTAAGGTGAATTATGCCTTCAGCATCCATATATCCATCCATCCTATCTATAGAGCCTTTCCAGTCAAAGTTGACTTTATCATCATAGTTATATATAACTCTAAATTTGCTACCTTCATCTTTGCCAAAACCAAGCTCGCAGCCTAGAACCATCCACTTTCTTCCACTTGTAAGTTCTTCTTCATAAAACCTATGTAACTCTTCTAAGTATGATATTGCTACCTGTTTTATAGCTTCTGCCTCTACATTTTTTGCACATTCAGAAATATACGGCACCTTAATTTCTGTCTCCTTTAACGCCTTATTATAAGCCTTGTCAAACTCCTCTTGTGAAAATATCGTCTCTCCTGCATATTTATCTAGGAACACAGCCTTACAGTATAATTCCATTATTCTATGGAAAAATGTTCCTTTTTCACTGGCATTTAACCAAGTCTCACCGTTATAATTATTATCAGGCTCTGCTATATTAAGAATCTTCTGGTAATAGTACTTAAAAGGGCATTTTACTAAGGTCTCAAGGGTTGTGGCACTAAGGCTCTCGGTTACAAATGTATACTCTTCTCCTTTATTTTCTATCTCTTTTACAAGTTCATCTTCTACATTTTCCAGACACTTATTAAACCTATAACCGGTTTTATGTGGTTTATAAGTTGACTCACTCTCTGCTGCTTCATTCAATTTTGTCAGATAAAAAAGACTCGGTGAAAGTTCCTTGAAAGCTAATGTATCGTAATAGCTATAAATCAGGGTCGTCTCCCCTGCCGGACAGGTCGCTAACAGGTACTCGAGTTCTTCCTTAAATACTTGGTTAGAATCGCCTGCAAGTGGCACATAGGCTGCATCAATATCCAAGACTTCCTTTATCTCATCATCACTTAGTACAGGGGAATTGGCCGTATCCTGCAGTACATAAGAAGCAGCAAGTCCCACTATGAAGTTATATGGGCGTTCTGCCACGCATCTTCCTGTAAGCCTTTGTGCCCTCACCTTATCCATCTCTTCAGGCTGTCCAAAATTAAAGTTCACTAAGGCATCTTTTATTATGCTAAGCTGGTCTTCTTTACACTCTTTTCCAAGAAGCCCAAACGGAACAGCCAATTCCCTAAGTGCTTTAAGATATGTATTTTTATTTTTATTGTTGTAAGAATATTTTTTTAGCAAACTCAAGCAGATTTAAATAAGTCTTCTCTGCAGTATTTTCTTCGTCATAAATATCTATGAAGTCCCTTAAGAATTCTTTAAAAGGCTGAATCTTTGCATTTTCCCTTTCATTAAGGGTACTGAATTCACCTATGCTCTCGTGCCTCTTAAAGAAGTCTTCATACCTTGCCTTAGACCAGCCAATATTTTCACGCCTAAGCAAGGTATCATAAGCCCTTTTAAGGCTATATTTATATTCTTCAGTATTTTCTTTTTCTAAATTACCCTGTTCTTCATCCTTTTCATCATAAATAGGCTCTTCGTTTAATACTTCATTTTCTAATGCCTCTGCTTTTGCCTCTTCTTTTGCCTTTTCATCTCTTTTGATAATATGTTTCAGGGTTGCAGTCTGATTATTTACAAGCCTTCCAAGTATCTCGTAAGAGAAATCAGCCTCTATGCTTTCAATCAAGTCAATTAACAGCCTAATTATTTCATTATCTCCGGCGTTTGCCTTTTTAAAGGTTACTCCTATGTTATTTTTTTCACAAACAGCCTTGATGAAGTTCTCGTATATTTCATCTGTATAGTAGATGCCTGCTTCACCAAAGTTGATACCCTTATTTTTTATCTCTTCTATACAGTATTCAACCTCATTATACTGTCCGTATGCCTTTACAAAATGTAGCTCAGATTTGTTGTTATCTGTCATACAGACGATATCCACATTTATGCCAAGTTTTCCACATAAAGCATCTAAGAACCTCTTTTCAAGGTAAGAAATCTTTTCAGCAAAATAATCTGTGATTGCAAGTTTAATCTCGCCGCTAATAGCCAGATACCTTCTGATATCCACCTCACTGCTTTCTTCGATTATTTTTACAGCCTCGTTTAATATTCCAATTTTATCAAGTAACTTCCTATCCTCAAGCTTCTTTTCTAAGTCTAAAATGAGTGGGTCTATCTTTGTAGTTACCCCCTCTTTTTTCTTACCTTCTCTTAGTATATTGATTACCCTCAATATCTCTCTTGAAGTCTCAAGTGAAATACTGGTTTTAGGCAAAAAACCATAGATTTTATCCTCTTTCGAAGACAGTAGGATGTCATGAATCAGATAAACTTCCTCAGCAGTAAAGATGCCTTCTTTATCATAGTCCTTACCTGCATATGCGTTATATCCCATTACTATATTTTTTTGCAATATTTTCTATAGTAACAGTTCTCACATTTTCTGTAATTATATCTTCTTCTTTATTTAGTTTTCTTATAATTGAATTTGGTATAGACACCCTATCGGATATCAGATACTTTAGCCTTCCCTTGTTGTTTTCTATAAAGCTAGTTAGCTTGACTACATCTTTTCCCATATCTTAAAATCTCCCATTTTACTTAGTTTATTATTAAACTTCTTTGCCAGCTGGAGGTATGATTTTTACAGCATCTTTAAGAAGCCTTAACCACATCTCCGGTCCATCCCCTATTATCGCTGCTCTGAAGCGTGTAGTATTACCTTTTGTATACATTTCTGTCGCATTAGGTATCTGGTCTAATATCATACCTTTATTTGTCCCCGTATAGTCAAAGGTAATATGTCTAATGTTTCCACCATACATAAATTTAGATTTATTCTTAAAATGTCCGGCTTCAAACCTATCCTTATCCGATATGTTGAAATGTTCATCAAGTATTTTCACGCTGCTAATCCTGTCAAGTCTGTATATAGCAGGAGATGAACAATAGTTCCGTCTAAGTTTTTCCTCAATTTCCTTGTCCTCAATCTTAGCTGCCATATAAAAATACATCTCCGAGAACATAATAGCCAAAGGACATAGCTTTCTTTTAATGCTATTAATATCCTCATTTCTCTTATACTCGATTTCAATCTTTTTCTGACTTACAACGGCCTCAGCTATATTTTTCATATTCTCAAGGAAGTCCTCTGGTGCAATTTGCTTGGAGGTACTAAGCTCAGCGTAATGATGCATCTCATTGCCTGTAAGGGCAGTTACATACTTACTTTCTTCCTTATCCAAATTATGTTCTATGATCTTATCCAACAGCCTTTTCATTTCTTTTTTAGAAAATGCCCTACTGTTAAGCAGGATATTACATACAGCCAGCACCTCTGTCTGTGTAAGCCTTCCCGCATTTTCACGGCTAAGCTTATATATGTTTGGCTTACTTTTTTGTATCTCTAATTGATGCCTTGTATCTAAGAATTCTTCTACTGCAGTCAAATCCCTCTTTATGGTTTTTTTATCTACTCCAAATTTTTCAGACTTAACATCTATATCCACTTCTTTATTGTCAAGCAAATCCTGATATATCTCAAGGATACGCTGCTCCTGTTTTGTTTTATCTATACTGTAGTCCAAAGCAATAACCTCCGAATATTTGTATTATTCTTTAAAATAGTGTATTGTCTGGGCAGAGGCTGCCCAGACAGAAAGTTTGTATCTTGAGAAAGCCGGTATTAAGTTAGTGACTAATCCTCATAAGGAGTGAACACTCCGTTTTTATCTACAGTACCTGCTTTCCCTCCCTTTTCTACAGGAGCACTTTCACCAATAAAGCTATTTGCGTCATCATACTCGAACGGAACAATCACCTTACCGGTCTTATCAATAAAGCCATATTTATCAGCCTTCTTTACTTTTGCAAGCCCTTCACTAAAGCCCCAGGCGCCATCATACTCAAAAGGAATTATTACTTTATTATTTTTATTAATAAAGCCCCATTTGCCATCTTTACTAACACCAGCCAACCCTTCGGCGAATTCCATTCCTCCCTCATATTCAAAAGGAATTACTACCTTATTTTCCATATTTATGTATCCGTATTTATCTGATTTTATGGCACCTATGAAACCATTTTCAAAATCTACTGCTTCAATGCTATCGTATTCAAAAGGTATAATTACTTTATTTTTGTATCTATGATACCTGTTTTACCTGATTTAGAAGCTATAATATAACCATAATTGAAATACGTATCACCTATATGATCATATTCAAATGGGATAATTACCTTGTTTTTTTCTTGTTGATTATTCCATAGTGTCCTGACTTTTACAACAGATGCATATCCTTCATCAATATATCTTGATACAAAAGTCATACTGAGGCTTTTATTATAGTTTTAATTTTATCATTTATAAACCCGTACTTCTTGCCTTTTTAACAAAAGCCCAGCCGTCATATAATATTCCAATATCACTGTACTTTATTGGTAATACAACTTTGTTATTGCTCTTAATAATTCCATAATAAACATCACCCCGTTTATCTTTTTGCGCACAATGTAATGCTTATCTTCAAACCTTTCTATATTATCATACTGAAGTTTAATCAAAACCTTATTCTGCTTATTTACTAATCCCCCATTTACCAGCTTTTTACAAAGTAATTATCTTTTAGTGAAATTACATCATATTCTCTTATTATCTCCTGATATACAATTGGAATGACAATTTTGCCTTTTTTATTTACTACTCCATATTTCTTTCCTTTATAAACCGCAATCAAACCATCACCATAATCTTCATACACCTTATAGTCCTTTTTCTTTGCTAAGACTACTCCAGGAGTCATAAGTCCTATTACCATTGCAAAGACTAAAAATATGCTTAATTTCTTAAAAACTTTCTGTATAGTATCCATGTGCTATACCATCCTTTCTTCTTTTGTCTACTTAAACCGGCTTTCTTTATGCACTTTACTGTGGACTATTTTCTTCGTTTATCCTTCTTATCTCCTCCTCTACATGGTTTTCTTCTTCAACTTTTCCCTTCCATATTGACTTATTTACCGCTTAATACTTCTCCATAATTTTTCTCTCCTTTAAGGTGTTAGTTGTTATGTTTGAAGTATACCAAGTGCGATGGACAAGATATGTCCATGGGGATTATTTTTTTATTTTACCCACTTTATCTTACAGACTCTTGGCGCCGGTAATATATAGATTGCGCTACAGATATCACTTAATTATCAGCTTTTTTATCTTCCCCCACTTTATCTTTCCATTTTTAACTTCACCCACTTTTTATATAATAAGTCTTTCCTTTTTTTAATTTGTCTGATATAGTTTTAGCCTTTTTAAGATTTATTATTGCACTCTTTTTCATATCCTTTTCAGTTGAATATTGTATTTTGTAGGTAACTCCTTTTGTCTGTTTTAGGGACAATATCACCGTTCCACTCGAAGATACAAGTCTGTACTTAGTGTTGACTGTTGTCTTGTCAATTGCTGTTTTATGCTGCGACGTATCTCCTGTCTTTGAATTCATAGTTTCATCAGGGGACTTTATTTTTTTATCTGGCTTAACAGGAGTTTTTATTGTACTATTCGATTTATCTTTATTTTTTTCTTTTTTACCTTCCTTCTTGTCAGGTCCTGTTTTTGTGTTATTCTTGACGGCATTTCCTTTTTCTCCTACTATCAAGAAATATACATCATTTGATCCGCTATAGTTCCCTCTATACTCAACATGTACTGTTGCAGTTCCTTCCTCAACATTGTCTTCATACGAAAGAATATAATCCTTTCCTTCAACCAAGCCCATACCATCATCATTTTTTATATCCACTTTAGGACAAATCGCTTTACCTGTATATTTTTGATTAGGAATTTTAGGAATCCTAAATTCATCAGCATCTGCAGGCGGTATCAAAAATGAGAGTTCTTTCTTCCCCTTGTATCCATTAATTCCTGTTATAATTGCAACAGCTTCATTATTACCTGTACTGGCATTTATGTTATTTTTAAATTCTATCTTATAATCTTTATTTTTTTCTAACTCTACAGACTTGTATAATTCGTCTGTATACTCTATCTTTATGAATGGCTCAATGGGTTTTCCCGTATACTGCCCATAGCTAAGAGTATCAATGTCAATATCGATTCCTTCATCTTTTGATATATCTATCCTCTCTACTTCAACATTCAGACGTCTTTCAGACAATCCCATAGGATAGTTTACTTCATATACTATCTGTCCTCTTCCTTCTGCCTTAGGTATTATACTTCCTCCTTCATCAAGAGAGACTATGTCCGAATTCAAACTCTTTCCCTTAATATTTACGCCTGATAAAGGAATCATATTTTGGGTTATTATAGGCTTAATATAAGGAACCACCTTTTTTATTTTTAAGATTTGACCGACCTTTAATTTAATTGTATTCTCCTTATAGCTGGTAATCACAACCTTATCGTCATAATCTTTATCAGTTTCGAGCTCTATCCCTGCATCCGCTATAAATTTCTCCTTCACATCTACATTGACAATTTTTGTGGAATCATCCGCAGATTCAGGCTGTTCAACACTTGTATTCCCAAAAGCCTGAGCCCAATATTTTATTCCGTTAACTTCTGCACATCCAATTCCTATGCTTGTAAAGCCATTAACAAGCATATTTCTTCTATGACCTTGTCCCTCATAGTTTTTGTTATCTTCTCGCCAAGCTACAAAAACTTCATCGGTGCTCCCCTGTCCATAGGCAATATTTTCTCCAACATTACACTGTTCTGGAAAAGTGGAGAAGCAGGATGTCTCATCAGGTCTAGTATGTTGAAAAAATAATGCTATTTCAGCCGCTCTCTTCATTGCGGCTCGTTCAAGTTTGGCGTCAAGCTGTAAAGGTGTGCGTTCCCCCGCTGCTATCGTTGTTCTAGAAACATTGTCTGCATTCCAATACCACGTTCCACTTGTCCTAAATTCGTTTATAAGGTTTAACATTTGTCTGGCTTCACTCTGATGGTAAGTAACTTCGTAGCTTACCGTTACAATGTCCGCAGCCTTTACGCTGTAAGGCAAGACAGATAAGGATAAAACGAGTGTAAGACTTATGAACAAAATTGTATTACTGATATTGTTAAGTTTTAGCTTCATGTTTTTACTTATCCTTTCTATATTTGCTTATTTTCGTGGACTCTGTTGTCCTATAGCACTTTCTTTATACACAATCGTTTATGTCAATGATTCACAATTGCCTCACCATCAACATAAGGTGAAAAGAAACCGCTGATAATGCCATTGTTATTTTCAGCTGTTTCGATATAGTGCATTACTTTTATCCCTACTGCATAAGTAAGTTTACGTAGCGGTTATCTTTATTGAATAAATTTCAGGTAATCATCAAAGGTCATTTGTGTACAAGCTATACAAATGACCTTTGATATAATATTTATTCCCTACTCTCAACAAAAAGCCTTATATCCTCAGGCTCAAGTTCAAATCTTTCCGCAAGATCCTGTATTGCCCTTAGTTTAGCATTGCTATTGTTATTCGTTTCTATATACAGTTCATTTCCAATCTTATATGCACTTCTTAAATTATTCTCTTTGTCAGATGTCCATGAAAAATTACACTCTTTATATTTCTCAGAGTCTAACTCATATAGTCTCTCATTTATTGTCTTGTATGCATCAATAACTCCACCTGAAATCTCAATCTCATCTCCAAGAATATCAACCTTTGTTACTTTTTTATTTGTAAGGTCAACATCACTATCCCATTCAAACCAGGCACTACCATCAACTTTCACATTAGACATTTCTGGTATCCACCATATTTTTTTTGCTTTTTCAAGGAGAATTTTTGCTCGCTCTACTATTTCTTTTTCACCCCAAGAGTTACACTGTCCGATATATTCATTTAAGTATAACTTACTTGATAGAAATCCCTTATCTTCAAGCGTCTTTTTATAATTAAAACTATTGTTACTATATTCACTGTTATAAGCAGTTAATGTGAGATTTCCTATAGTATTCAAATATTTCAAATGAACAGCCTCACAGTCTGGCCCTAATTCTTTTCTCCAATCATCAGTAAGTGTTTGTGGCATTACATGTTCTATTGTAAGCTCTCCCGTTAATATCTGCTTATCAACCGCAATTTGTTCTTTATTTCCAAAGTTTTCAAGTCGTTCAAGTATGTACTGACGAATAGAAGGCTTTCTCGTATAGAGCTCATACATTATAAATTTATCTTCCATATCACTATCACTTGGGAAACGACTTCTTCCTACTTTTCTCATCATTATGTTCTTAAAAAGGTCAAAATATGAACTTTCTTCACTATATTCTTTCTCTATTTCGCCTCCTAGTCTTACAAATCCCTTATTAAGTGAGTTGGTTGGTAAATCACATATTTCTCTCCTTATAATATAGCTCTCAATCATCTCAAAAGCCTTATCCAGTTCAACATCCGAAATTTTGTTATTGTCTTTAGCCATGAACAAGTCCATGAAAAGTGGAATGCAGGTTTTTAATCTGCAACTTATCAGAGTCTTTTAAGAACTTCTAAATATGCTTTTTTCTCTCCTTCTGGATTGATTATAATAGAAAAATATTTTCCATACGCCAGCATATCTTTTAAGAGTTCTTCTTTATTTGTCTCCTCATTTTCACTTGTTTCACAACTATAGTAATAGTCCTTAAACTTAAAAATATAAATCTCTTTCTGAAAAACAGTTGCCTTGTTTTAATAGCAAGATAATATCGTATAAAAGCTGTCCATATTACTCTTAGTTACAAGTTTTTTTCCAGTGGTTCCCAATATTTCTTATAAAAATATCTCTTGAGCTTCATAATCCATTCCCATCAATATAAAGTTTCTTACTTTATCTGTATTATCAAGTGCAAGTCCGGTAGAATTCATGCTTTTCAAATATAAGTTGTGGATCATCATTTCCTTCTAAGCTTATACCAACATACTCAAGCTTTGCCATTGAATCATAAATTCCATCAATTTCTTCCGGTTTCATTTTTTCTAATTCGTTATAAAAATAATTATAATTGTTAATTATGTTATTGTCGCCATCATTATTCTCATTAAGAAGCATTTCATAGGAATTATCATCGCCCTGAACAAGCTTTAGTTTAAGCTTTTTTTCATTTTTCTCCAAGGCATCAATTAAGTATGCTTCTATTGTCTCTTTTGTAACTTCAAGCTCTATCTCCTCGTGTTTTCTTATATAATTTCTGATTGCCAAAAGTAATAATGAAATTGTGGTAATTCTCTGCTGTCCATCTATTATGGTCAATTTTTCACATTTACCATCGTTTTTTGAGGCAAAAACTATTGCCCCAAAAAAATGTGACTCATGATTACTTTTATGAATATCTTTAAGATCCTTCATAAGCTGCATACAATTCTCTTTTTTCCAGCTGTACTGTCTTTTGGTAAACTGGAATTATAAATCTTTTCATATTTCCGTTAAATAATCCTAGTAATAATCTGTTTTTAGCTGCATTCATCGTATATTCTTCCTTTCCTGTTTCGTGATAATACTTCATATCATATTACAAAAATTAGTATATGATTTTTATCATTTTCCTTATATTATTATTTTGATATATTACTCAAGCGGCCAAGATATATTAGGATAAATTTTAAGCTTTTGGCTACTTATTAGTTTTTCATTGGTATATAAACACAATTGTTCTATTTTTTTCATCTTTTTAGCAAAGCATTTCAGCCGCTTTATCAGAGTCATATTTTAGTGGCACCAAAACCTTGCCTTTACGATCTATATATCCATATTTTTTTCAAAAATCTTTGGTAACTGAATACACTTTATACTCGTAGTCATAGCTCATATATTCATAAATAAAAGGAATAACCGTTTTATTCTTTTTTTGTTTATTACTCCATACTTATGCTTTTTCTACTTCTACTAACCCGTTGTTGAAAAAAATCCCGCTTCGTCATATTTAAATGGAATCACAACTTTAAATTTACTGTTCAAAAATGCAAATTTATTATTTTTTTAGAAACCGCCATAAGGCCTTCTGAGAATGGTTTGATAATATCATACTCTATAGGAAGTATAACCTCTCCATCAGGCGACAATAGGCCTTCTCTATATATCTCCTTTTTACCTTTGTATTTATCATAAGCTATAATTATATTTCCTTCATAATTCCATATATATTCAGGACCACTATTTTCAGATATTGTAATATACTCGGGTTCATAAAGTATGGTGCCATCTTTCTTAGCCAGTCCAAACTTATCCCCTTTATCATTGCTGATTTTAAGCAAGCCATTTCCAATAGTTCCCACTAGCTTATAGCCCTTTTCAACAAGCCAGCTGTATTTTTTCTTCGTGGCCTTATTCCATTTAATGGTGGTTTCCTCAGCCTTTGCAGTATATACTGCCCCCTGAATGCTTCCGATAGTCATAGCTGTCGCAAGAAGCATTGTTAGTAGTCCTTTTGATTTTTTAGATTTCATGTTTTACTCTCCTTTTATTTTGTTAACATTTTATTCTCTGACATTATTTATTAAATGTATTAATAACTGTCTTTGATTATACCTTTTTATATTTACATCTACTAATTTTTTTAAATATCCCACTATTCCCCCTAGTTTTTGTCTAACTTTTTTTGCGTATCTCATTTATTTTATCTTCAAATTTTGATGAAAAAAACTTAAACCATTAGCTTTTTAGCAACTCTTTAATTCTTAGAATAAAAATCGTTTGCATTCTTTTTAAAATTAGTCAATTCATCATTCTTAAAAGCTATTAATTACATATTGCAGAACTCCTTCGTCTTCATATAAATCAATATATTCATTCATCCCAAGGATACGGCATTGCGCAAGTAGTTTCACTTTTCTCGTTGCACTTTCCTCTCTTCCCCACTTTATTTGATAATAATCTCCATCCCTTGTAATATCCTCTTCAAGAGATTCAATGATAGCCCTGCTAAGCCTGTGATAAGCCTCTACATTATGTCTTTGTTCGATCTCATCATCAATTTTTAATAAGAATGCTGTTATGTCTTTTGCAAACGTAGCTACTTCAAGTTGTAGGCCACCTAATTTATCGATTACAAAATCTATCCCAATATTCATCGCAGATATACTAGCCTTGGATACAATAGTATCTCTTATATTTTCCATGCTGTTTTCCATATGTTTTTGTATCCTTCCCGCTACTCTTCTTGCATATTCATCATTACTTTCTGTTAATCTTGAGATTATGTTCATATTTTCTTTAAATGTATCCACATTCTCAGTTATTTCTGATAATCTATCGATTGCAGAAGCTATATCTATAAACTCATTATAGTAGCCAAAAATATTTTAAAACCTTTGTCTACTGTATCAAGATCTACATTTGCTATACTATTCAAAAACTTCACTGATTTTTGTTGGCAGGTAATTTTTTTAAGCACTGTAGTAAGTTCATTAATTGTTTTTTTGCATTTTTTTATTTCAGCTATAATTTGTACTATGCCATTAAAAATTTGATAAAGTGTCCGCTATTGTATCAATTAATTTTTTTCTTTTATATCTCTAATATCATTAGTTAAATTTGCAAACTTTAGCTCTTTATCAGTATAATAACCAAAAGAAATCAACATAAGTCTTAAGATAGCAATCCTCTGCTACTTGATCAGCAGAAAACCCATTAATTACTATCTCAAAAATTATCTTTATAGGCTTTAGCAAATGCAGTATCTTCATCATTCTTCTTAGTGACCAAAGAATAAGTAAACACATCATCATTAAGCAAGTCACCAATACCTTTTGTTAAGTTTGCCACCATAGGATTAGTTTTATAAATTTTCACCTCTACATAATCATTCCAGGGATCCTTATCACTATTATATGATTTTGGATCTGATTTCATAATCAAATATACTTGACCATTCTTTGTATCTTTTTTTATTTGTAATTCCTCTCCATTCTTTAAGCCATCTCCATCATAATCATCTGAAGGCTTTCCATCTTTATCAACATTAAAATCTGTGCCAGCAAGCTCTTTTGATCCATTGTTTAAAACTAATTTACCAGATTTAATCAGTTCATTATAATAATCCGAAATCCCATCTCCGTTAGTATCAACGTTATTCATTTCTTCCTGAATACTTAAAAGAACTTTATAAATATTGGGTATTCCATTATTGTCACTACTAGACTCAAATTTGGTTGAAGCATGGAAGAACTTACCTCCAGTACTCTGTGCGATATTCTTCAAAATCTGATCTGAAGCTCCGCCTAAGCCTATAGTATATACTTTTACTTCATTAGACTTAGATTCATTGATGAGCTCGCTATACGAATATTCTGTATGTGTATCCTCACCATCCGTCATAAAAATAATATACTTATTAGCCGCCTTTGAGTTTTTTAACTGTTCTAAAGCAAGCTTGTATGCTCCTGAACCATTAGTTCCTGATGTATAGTTGCGTCCATTATCATATTCTATCCCTGCAATAGCTGCCTTTAAGGAATTTTTATTGTAAGTAAGCTCTTGTAGTAAAGATGGATATCTCACAAATTTAATTACAGATGCCTTATCCTTATTTTCTCTTAAGTTATCTATAAAATTAATTGAAACATCTCTAAACATCTTGTGTGGATCATTCTCCACCATACTGAAGGAATAGTCTATAACAAAAACAACATCCAAACTATCATCGCCGTGTTCTGTTTTATTTGATGGCGGTTTTATTTCACTGTCCCATACTTTGTCATATTCTATCTTATTTAGTAATATATATGTAGAAAAATGTGTGGTTATAGCTGTAACCTTTCCATTCTCTACTCGCTGATTCTCCAATTCAGTAAGCCTACCTGTGACATTATCAATATAATATATTCTCGGCTCAAAATTTTTTCCTATACTTCCTATTTTTGTATCATATTCAAACGTAAGTTCAGCTCTCGAGAAATTACCATCAATATCAAATTCATATGCACTTCCAAGATATCCTGCAATTTCTGGGTTAACCCAATGATTATCAGAATAATTTACAGGTTTCACCGATAGACTTTCTACTTGTTTTCCAGATACATCCATTTTAACTGAAGCCACTACCGGTTGATATTCCGAGGTCTTCCCTGTATCTTTTACTATTTCAAATGTTGTGTTAAATTTAATTGGGTTAAATCCATTATTGATCTCCCACCCATCTTCAGCTCCATCTCCATCTGTATCTTTTTTTACAGGTGAAGTCTTATGTTTTTTTACTTCTTCATAATCATTAAGATTATCAGAATCCGTGTCTGATAAAGTAGGGTTACTTCCAAGCTTAACTTCTTCTCCATTGGTAAGTTTATCACCATCTCTGTCATCTCTATAGTCTGATATTCCATTTTTATCAGTATCTTTTAACAGCGGATTAGTTCCAACTAGCATTACTTCTTGATAATCTGTTAAACCATCATTATCTGTATCTTTCTTCTTTTTATTAGTACCCAACTTCTCTTCAACTTCATCTGCAATCCCATCTTTATCTGTATCTTTCTTTACATTTACCCAAACAGCATGCAGGGTAATATTAGATTTTATCCGAGACTTATTAAACTTAAAACGTTTTGACCAGTCTGATGGCTTCTTAGTTTTAAACCATCCTACAAACTCATATCCCTTTTTAATAGGCTCATTTGGAAGTTTTGCGTATCCTCCACGCTTTATCTTTTGAGTCTTTATTTTTTTAGCACCATATGTCTTAAATGATACCTTATAACTTTTTCCTTTTTTTAACAACTACTTTATATACAAGTTTAGTAGTTTTTTTATTTAAAAGTAACTGAGATTTTTTTATTTGTGCATTTCCAACCTTTTTGCCTTTAATTTCCCCTTTATTATTTACTGATACAACTGTTTCTTTTGTTGATTTATAGCTAACTTTCGCCTTTTTGAGATAAGTTTTTTTCAGCTTTATTTTTTTCTCTCTCCAACCATAATTATATCTGACTTTGTTACAAGCTTCACATCACTATCAGCTTTTACTATGCTCGACAGGTTTAATTGTAAACCTGTAATTAATACCGTAATTACCAATAATAGCGATAGTATTTTTTTAATTCTCTTCTCTTCATAGCTGGTCTCCTTTCTTTCTAAACACTGATGCCATTATAATTTCTTATTGTATTAATACATGTTAGAATGTCTTTGATAGGCCTCATATGTGTATTGATCTCTTTTTGTTTTCTTCTTTGTAGTCAAATCATATGAATAATATCTTACGTTTTGCTCATTGTTCTTGTGATATTCCTGCATATAAGCCACAACACCTGCGACAAAAAAGCCATCAATAGCTTGAACCTTAAATATACTTTTTCCTGATTCTGACATAACCTCTAAAAGGGCATTGCTAAAATCTGAATGCGTACCTCCTGCCAGTACTTTTTTATATCTTACCTGAAACAGACCTAAAGGCTCACTAAACTTTCTAAGTTTCATTTTTTTTGTTTTTATATTGTATATATATACTTCGTATGCAGATGTAGCCCAACTTTCATGTCTTACCTTAGCTATATATAGATATTTGTTAGTTCCACCCAAAAGTTCATATTCCTTACCAGATATAATTTTTAGATGATTTCTTAGTCTTAATGTCCATCTTATATATAACACCTGTACCTCCTTTATTTTTTTGAATAATATAGTACCTTACCATTAGTAACTACATTCCATGATGTAGCCTGCTTTACAAGTATTTCTTTTTTATTTCTGTCAGATGAAATTTTTACTATGTCTTTTGGTTCTCTATTTCTTGGTAAACTATCTTCGCCAAATTCATAGTAGTATTCTCCTATTTCTACACCCGTTTCTGTACGCATCTCCTGTGTCCTTGCACTAACCACCTCTAATTTTAGTGTTAAGGATAAAATAAATACAAAACACAAAAATAACAATCCACCTTTTCTTAAACCTACACTTCTTCCCATAGCTTGTCTCCTTTTTCATTGTTTTAAGATTTTATTATAAAAGTGCTTCTGAGCTTGTTTAAGCCACACTATTATAAACTTTTGTTTCTAAAGTCGATAATATATTTAATCAATCAGGAGGCGGTGACTAACCGCCGTCCACTCACAGCACTGTACGTGCGGTTCTCGTATACAGCGCTTTGAGTAGTTGATGTGCACAGACTGATAGGCTGTGGCTAAATCATAAAAGCCACTGTTTATCAGTCTTTCTTTTGTCATTGCCATGTTTATGGCAACTGTATGTGTTGTAGACCAATAGCCACGTCTGCTGTTTGCCGCTTTCCATGCCAGGTCTTTAGGAACTCCCATTACCCTACGATTTCTGTATCTAGTTCGCACACATTTCTTCCTCTCCATCTATCTGCCTCATTTATCATGTCAGATTGCGTGTAGTTATTGGACTTTGGCTTGTATGGCAGTCTTATCCTCATGCATAACCTCATATGAGATTTCTGTTCGTCAGACCAGAGATTTGCCCATGAGTTAGTATCTTCCTCGTATCCGGCTTCCTTCAGATTCGAGGTCACCCTCGACACCCTTGCTTTCGGCGCATCCTTCCCACTACCGGGCGGATTCGGGCCTTTAACCCGTTAGAAACGTGCGTCGCTAGGCGCACAACAAAAGCACCTGCCTGATACTTCCTCAGACAGATGCTTAAATTTACAATATTCAATTTTAACAGCGTTTATAAAATCACGCAATAACCCCTTGCTTGCTTGCTTGCTTGCTTGCTTGCTTGCTTGCTTGCTTGCTTGCTTGCTTGCTTGCTAGAATTGTCCTGTTTTCCATGTTCTTTGTCAACCCCTCTGTTAAAATTATTTTACATAATTTTGGTAAAGCAATGCCAAAATTACTGATAAAATGGAACCTTTCCCATTGACTTAGTATACAACATAATCAAAGTTTAGTCAATTATTTTATCAACTTTTGTGAGCCTGTTTCTCCTCAAATGACAGGATTTTTACTCATTTTCACTTTTGCAAGTATGATACTTGCCAGTATAGTTCCCGGAAGCTCTACTACTGCCTCACCTCCATAGAATGCCGAGAAGAAGCCGCTGATTATCCCATTATCATTTTCTCGTTTCGTAATATCATGTAATACCTTTGCTCCTACCTTATAAGTAAGTGTAAGTAAAGGATCATCTTCGCTTATTTCAACGCTTTTAACTCCCGGAATAGCATAGCTGATACTTGTATTAATGGTATTGCCTGACACTGTTATCCTGCCTACATATAAGTCAGACTTTGAAAAGCCCTGTATTTTAGATGCAGGTTCAGACTTTTCATCTATTTTGGCTGCGAAATATCCCTGCTTATTAATCACTGTAATACTCTTGAAGACAGGCTCCATGACTTCTTCGCCAATCTTGTTGATTATCGCCCAGTTTTTCCCGGCTTTTACTATGTGAAAGTCACTAAATCTTGATACCTCTATTTCCTTATATCTACATTCTACGGTTATATTGCCTTCTTTATCCATCAAGCCAAGTTTACCTTTATTCTCTATGATGGTTACTTCAGAGTTTTTATGAAATCCTAAGGCACTTATGCCTTCAGGTAATTCAAACAAAGTATTTCCCTTCGTGTCTATACCTTTGAAAATGCCATTCATACCTTTTACAATAGCCACTCCATTCTTAGCAAAGCCATCGGTGTATAAAAACTTTTCACTAAAGGCTTCTTCTCCCTTTTCATTAATGAAAGTGTAGGTTTCTCCGTCTGTTATAAAGCTAAGCCCCTGTTCAAATATACCTCCATCTACTATCCCTTCATTTAAGGCTATAACCTGGTCACCAGTTTTGTTTATATAGGAGGCCTCTCCCTCAGGTGTAATTACCAAGGCAAGCCCTGACTCAGAAAAAGGATAAGCTGATTCGTATTTGAAAGGAATTGCCATTCTCCCCGTTCCATCAAGGTATCCCATCTGCCCCTCCAATGTAGCCTGATAAAGCCCACCGGACTTGTAATATATCTCCTCTATTGGCACTTGTGGAACCATTACAACATCAAGATTCTTATCAATCACAACCGGATACTGTTCATTAGGACTAAACTCATAATGTTTAAGTCTTTCTCCTGTCATTTCATAGATTAGATTTTCAGCCTCTTTAATTAACCCCTCTGTTTCATCAAGCAACTGCTTTGTCTCATCGCCTATCTCGATATCAAGCCAATTTTGTTCTTTGTTTTCCATAGTATTTTTCTCCTTTGTGTAATTTGTTTATTAGTATGATTAAAAGCATATCAAACCGACCGGACATATATGTCCAAAATCTCGTATTTTCAAGTTTTTGCCTTTCAATACTTTAATTTTGTTTACCTTACTCTTGTAAAAATTATATCTAAAAAAATTCTATAAGTCTATCTCTAAAAATCTTCGTTTTTTGCTAAATTCTGATGTTTCAATATCTAATATTGCATTTCCATCTCCAATTGAATAACAACCATCATCTGTTATATCTTCAGGATGAATAACTTTAAAAATTTTTTTATCTCTTTTTTTGTAAATCTCTTTAATCTTTTTTTCTTATCTGTAATTTTTTTCCATTATAATATTTTCCAAATAACTCCACTAATGTCATAGCCTTCCTCCTTAATCTTTCTTCCTACTCTTTAATTCTTCCATTTTTTTCTTATTCATCTATATACTGTCTGAGAAAAACACCAGATTGTATAACTGTCACCAAGATTTTCTCTAACAAAATTTTTCTTCAAGTCCTGTTTCATCCGCTATTTTCCCAGCTATTCCACTATATTTTTTTCTAATAATCCCTTAAGAACTTTTTGCATATCATCATAATTCATATTTTTTTATAATCATTAAATATATGTTTATCTTCATCACTTACACTATTGAAAAAAAGTCATTCCTACTTTTTTTGGACATCTGCTTCTTTATTACCTCCTTGTATAGCTCTTGCCTTGCCTTTCATTTTAACTAATTCTAAAAATTGCCATATTTTCATAGTTTCACTCTCCTTGTTCTTATTTTTTTATATATAGTATATTAAATTTACCGGACATATTTTGTCCAAAACTTATTCCTGTAATTTTTTAAGTGCCTTCTGATACTTTTTTGCCCTTTTAATATCCTTCTCTGTAATTCCAACTTTTTCAAGTCTTGACAAATCCATATTATGCTTTAAATCTGATATTTTAACTGCTCTTGCTAAAGGATTTGCTTTCACCCTCTCTATATAATCATCATAAGACAGGCTCCCATCCTTAGACTTTGTAATAGCAAATACTGCTTCGCCTATCTCCTCCCCAAACAATTCTTTTATTCTCTCTATTGTAAGTGGAGTATCTTCAACCGTATCATGAAGATAGGCAACTATTTTTTCTTTATTTGTAGTCACACCATTTACTACAGCCTGTATATGTCCTGTAAAATAATCTATACCAGCTTTATCAATCTGATTTTTATGAGCCTCTTGTGATAAAAGTTTAGCTAACTCTAATAAATATTCTTCTTTAGTTATCTCTTTTATTTGCTCATATTCTTCACAATCTGGACATACATAAGGGAACATAGTAAAATCAATAAATATTAAATCGCCTTTATATCCACCTGCTTCTAACATTGAACCATCTAAGTTTTTAACAACAACATTATCTCTTGATGGTTTGTAATACTTTACAGCCTTACTAAAATCAATCATTCTAAGCATTTTTACTTCCTCCTCGTATTTGAAAATATTTTTAATAAACGACTACTGCCATACCGTTGTAAGCATTGTCATATATTATCTTAACAGCATCAGTTGGTGTATTCACACAGCCATGTGAGCCGTGTCCATTTTTGTAAGCTGATGCTTCCCAATCTGAGCTAAGCTTTCTCCATGGAGCATCATGTATTCCTATTGAATTAGCATCATCAAATCTCATCCATCTTTCAACAAAGTCTGATTTAAACGAATTATCAAAATCTCTATAATGTAATACTCTATTTTTCTGCATATAAATTACTGTAAATAAACCTTTAGAAGTCTGAGCCTTTTTCTTTATATCTCCTGTTACCACATTGGTAGTAACTATTCTCTTGCCTTTTATTACCTGTGAAATAATTTGATTTTCCAGATCAACTTCAATGTATGTTCTATTTAGAATTTTATTTAAGTCTAACTTCGAAAGATTTCCTTTTCTCTTTCCCTGTACTGCGAGGTAAATGTTATCAGCTATAGCTTTTTTAATATCCTCGTTTGATAAGCCTGCAACTATCCTTTTTATGTTTACTTCTTTACCATCGTGCCTTTAGTACAAGTGAATACTTAAGGTCTTCTAAATGCTCTACTACATAGTCTGCAATAGCCTCCCTACTTATCTTATCCTTCACTCTAAACTTATTCAATGCCTCCTCATTTAGATTTATTCTTCCAAGCCTTGTTTGAAGGTATGTATCTGATTTGTATCTGGTACTGTCTGTAACTGTTGGCTTAGTGTACATAATCTTAATAAAATCAGACATATGAAGTGGATAAGCCTTAGTGACAACCGTCATATTCATAGAAACAATCAACACTATAAGGATTACTAAAGTGTTCTTAATCTTATTCATAACTACTCTCCTTTTCAAACTAATCAACTTGTTACTAACAGCTGTTATGTTTGTATTATAAGAAGTGTCTTGGACATATCTTGTCCAAAAATTCATTCTTTTTAATAATTATGAATTTTTTTGTCATAGGCATTTTTTTATCTTCATCACTGTACAAACTTTTCTTTCCGTCCTCGTAACTACAAGGGCTTATTCTGTTTTCAATAATTTACTCAGCCTTATAGGCTGGAGTCTGTAAATATAATATCAACAAAAGCCATCTAATTTATCAAAAAAATCTTCTTGGTCACTATATGCTGAAACTTCAATATCAAGGATTGAATTTCCATCTCCAATTGAATATAATCCATCATCTGTTATATCTGTTGGATGAATCACACTAAAAAAATTTATTTCTTCTTTGAAAATTCTTTTGATCTCTTCTTCATTTGTCAGTTCCCCATTATAATATTTTCCAAATAACTCAACCAATGTCATAGTCTTCCTCCTTAATCTTTTCTACCTTTTCCTTTATTCTTTTATTTTTCTTTCTTATTCATCCCTATACTGGCTTAAAAACATCCATATAGTATAATTAGTTCCAATATGCTCTTCAACAAAATCTTCTGATACATTTAATTCATTGGCTATGTACTTAAATGTATGTGAATACTTTTTATAAAGAGAAGACATAGTTTCTCTGATATCGTCTAAACTCATTGCTTCGTAGTTTTTTTGAGAATGTGCTTATCTTCTTCATTTACTTTGTTAAAAAAACAAACCACCAATCTCCTGTATGTTTTTATTACCGCCATTTACTGCTCTGGCTCTACCTTCCATCTTTACTAGCTCAAAAAACTTTTCAATTTTCATAGTCTCTTTTTCCTTTAATTTATTTTTTATATGCATAGTATATCAAATCTATGGGACATACTTTGTCCAAAAAAATCCCCCGTCAAAATATTTCATTTCAGCAGGGGATAATTATTCATATACTCCTAAATCACACCATTTATGCCATTACGCCAAATTACATAAGCTTAAGATAAAGGTTCTTGATGTCCTCAAATGTTGGCTCCTTTGGATTGCCCGGTCTGCAGGCATCATCCATGGCAGACTGTGTAAGGAAGTCAAGGTCCTCATGCTTTACTATAGCCTTGAGGTCAGCAGGGATGCCTACATCTTTAGAAAGCTGCTTTACTGCCTCTACTGCTGCCTTTCTATACTCTTCCTGACTCATCTTCTCTACGCCTTCAACGCCCATTGCGATAGCTACATCTTTTAACTTCTCTCCTGTAGCCTCTGCGTTGTACTCCATTACTGTAGGGAGGAGGATGGCGTTAGCAACTCCGTGAGGTGTATCATATACAGCACCTAAGGAATGTGCCATAGAATGAACTATACCAAGACCGCAGTTAGAGAAGCCCATACCGGTAAGATACTGGCCAAGTGCCATACCCTCTCTGCCTTCCTTTGTATTCTCAACAGCTCCTCTAAGGCTCTTTGCAATAAGCTCGATAGCCTTTAAGTTGAACATATCTGTAATTGTATTTGCACCAAGAGTTGTATAACCCTCGATAGCGTGTGTAAGTGCATCCATACCTGTTGAAGCAGTAAGTCCCTTAGGCATTGAGCTCATCATCTCAGGGTCTACAAATGCAACTACAGGGATATCGTGTGGGTCTACACATACGAATTTACGCTTCTTTTCTACATCTGTAATAACGTAGTTGATGGTAACCTCTGCTGCTGTACCTGCTGTTGTAGGAACTGCAAATATAGGTACGCAAGGTTTCTTAGTAGCTGAAAGTCCCTCGAGACTTCTAACATCTTCAAACTCAGGATTGGTGATAATGATACCAATAGCCTTAGCTGTATCCATAGAAGAACCGCCGCCGATAGCTATGATATAGTCAGCTCCTGCCTTCTTAAATGCGGCTACTCCGCCCTGTACATTTTCGATTGTCGGATTTGGCTGTATTTCAGAATAGATTTCAAAATCCATATTTTCAGCCTTAAGCAAATCAGTTACCTTGCTTGTTACATTGAACTTAACAAGGTCAGGATCTGAACATACGAAAGCCTTCTTGAAGCCTCTGTTCTTAGCCTCTACAGTAATCTCCTTGATTGCACCTGCTCCGTGATAAGAAGTCTCGTTCAATACAATTTTGTTCGCCATCTTTTTTTCCTCCATTTTCTCAGACCTTAGTCTGTAACTACACCCTTCTGCAACATTATATTTGCATATAGAGCCTTTTCAGAAGTTGCTATTATGAGATAAGAGGTCTTAGCCTCCTCATAAAACTTAAATCTTTCGATGAAGCCGATGGTAGCTGCACCACGCTCATCGTATTTTGCCACTATTTCTTCAAATTCCTTCCATATCGGGGTTTCCACAGTATCTCCCGGCACCTTCTCCATAAGAGAAACTGATTTTTCAGTATAGGTATCGAGTGGAAATAGCTTTAGTATAGCATCGAGTACCTCTGGTACTCCATGTCCGTCAAGCCTTATTACCTTGGCATTTTTGCCCATGGTATGAGCAGGGAAATTACCATCTGATATTACAAGTCTGTCAGAATGTCCCATCTCGCAAAGTGCCGCCAAAAGCTCAGGGGATAGTATTTTAGGAATATTTTTTAACATCTCTTCTTCCTTCCTAATTATTAATTGATTGTGAATGTTTTAACACATTGTTCTTACATAATGGGGTGCCTAATTGCAAGGCACCCCTTGTTGTTATTATTTTACCACAGATTTACTCATATAAGCAAGGCTTAATGTCATCTGCGTCCATATTGTCAGCGTTGTACCACTTAGCTCCTGTATCCACATCAGATACGCTCTTGCCGTCAGCTGCTTCTACAGCAAGCTTAACTGCCTGGTAGCCAATCTGTACAGGATCCTGTGTTACAGCACCTGCAAATGTCTTAGCTCTAACTGCATCAAGAAGCTTCTTTCCCGCATCAAAACCAACTGCGATTACCTTGTCAGCACCAAGCTTGTCAAGACCTTCGTTAGCTGTGATAATAGCGTTTGCTGCAAATTCGTTAGAACCGTAAATAGCTATAAGATCTTTCTTCTCAAGTATAGCAGAAGCAACTGCTGCTGCATCTACATCCTTAACTTCTGCAGGGATACCTACATCAAGAACTACCTTAGCTCCAGCCTTCTCATTCTTTAAGCTGTCATGTCCCTCTACTGATACATTGTCTGCACCGCAAAGCTCTGTCATCTTATCTACAAATCCCTTTGTTCTCTCAACGATGGACTGTGAGTTGGACTCTTGCGCTACTACACCGATTCTTACAGTTTCTTTTGCATCTTTAACCTTTGACTCGATTAACTTATAAAGCTCTTCTGCTGCCAAAGCACCTGCTACTGAGTTGTTTGTGGAAGCGTTAGCCTTGATAGCTCCTTCTGGAGCATCAGGTACACCTGAGTCAAATCCGATAATAGGGATGCCTGCTTCCATAGCTGACTGGATGGATGGGATACTTGCCTTAGTGTCAAGGGCTGCAAGACAGATAGCTGTAGGCTGTTTAGCTATAGCAGTGTTTAAGTATTCTACCTGCTGTGCGATAGCTGACTCATTGTCAGGACCCTGGAAGGTAACCTCAACACCAAACTCCTTAGCAGCGTTCTGTGTACCAAGCTCAACTGCTTTCCAGAACTGATGCTGAAAGCCCTTTGCGATAACGTCAATGTGCTTTGTACCGCCATCTGTTGTTGTACTTGCTGCTGCACTTGACTTTGCTGCGCTTGACTTTGCTGCGCTAGCGTTACTGGTTGTGCTTGCTGCACTTGTTGCTGACTTTGTTGAAGTAGTTTTGTTACCGCTTCCGCCACAGGCTGTAAGCGCTGATACTACCATAACTGTGCTAAGAAGTGCCGCCATAAGTTTCCTTGTTTTCATCTGTTTTCCTCCTTTATTGTATTAATCCAAACTTTCACACCCTTAATATTTGAGTGATTTGGAATTAATAGGTTCTAAGTTAAAAATACTGACTATTTTCCTCTCTTTCTGTTAAGTACATCCATATATACCGCAAAGATAAGGATGATACCTGTGATGAAGAGCTGATAATGTGACTGTACTCCTATATAGGAAACCAATCTTTAACACTGTCATAATAAAGACACCAACTATAGTTCCAAGTATGGTGCCTACACCGCCCGCAAGTGAAGTACCACCGATAACTACACCTGCGATTGCATCAAGCTCGAAACCGTTACCTGTATTTGGCTGTGCTGTTGTAAATACCGCCACATAAGCAATACCTGCAAGTGCTGCGAATAAGCCTGAAAATACATAAGCAAGTGTCTCATACTTAACTACATTGATACCTGAAAGCCTTGTAGCCTCTTTGTTGGAGCCAATTGAAAGGATGTAGCGTCCTGTCTTTGTCTTATTTAAGATAAGTGCCATAATTACCGCAATCACTGCAAGGAAGTACAAAGCCTGTAGGGAAGTTCTTTGGTAAGATACCGCCGTCCTTTGTTATCATAAAGAACTCTCTAAACCAAGAACCTGCTGAATCTCCCTGAGGGAAGGATATTGTCTTAGTTCCTGATACGATTGAGCCAAGACCTCTTGACATCATCATCGTACCGAGGGTGGCTATAAATGCCGGCAGTCCCATTTTCGCAACCATAAGTCCGTTTATAAGTCCGAATAATGCACCGCTTAAAAGGATTACAAGAAGTACGATTCCCATTGGAACACCCTTTTCCATAAGGGTTCCACCTATGAGTGCTGAACATATTGCTATTGTACCTATTGAGAGGTCTATGCCTCCGGTTCCGATAACAAAGGTAACACCAATTGCCATAAATGCTACGTAGTAAGCAGACTTAGCAATATTCGTAAAAGTAGTTACCTGTAAGAATTTATCAGGTGTAATGGCTGCAAATGCTATACAGATAAGCACCAGTGCAGCTATAACTATTGTACGCTGATTAGAAAATATTTTTTTAATATCCATGGTTACTCTCCCCTTAACGTTTGTAGCAGACTGCATAATGACTTCCTGGTTAGCCTCTGCGATATCCAGAATTCCTGTTATTCTTCCTTCGCACATAACAATTACCCTGTCGCTCATACGAAGTACCTCAGGAAGCTCTGAGGATATCATTATTATGGATTTTCCTTCTTTTGCGAGCTTCTCCATAAGTGAGTAGATTTCACTCTTGGCACCCACGTCTATACCTCTTGTAGGCTCGTCAAATATCAGGATATCAGAGTTTCTCACCAACCATTTAGCTATAACCACCTTCTGCTGATTGCCGCCGGAAAGCTTCTTAACTAACTGTGATACACTAGGAGTCTTTGTTTTAAGGCTCTCTACATATTTCTTCGAAACTTCCTTGCTCTTTGCCTTATCTATGAATATTCCCTTTACGAAGTCATTCAACGAAGAAATAACTGTATTTTCCTCTACTGACTTATCAACTATAAGACCATAGCGCTTTCTATCCTCAGAGAGATAGCCTATACCGTGTGCTACTGCATCCTGCGGAGTGTTTATTGTGACTTCCTTGCCATTTATAAATATCTTGCCGGAATCCTTTTTGTCTGCACCAAAGATAAGTCTGGCAACCTCTGTACGGCCTGCTCCCATAAGGCCTGAGAAGCCAAGTATTTCACCTTTTCTAAGCTCGAAGCTTACATCCTTAACTGCCTTACCTCTGTTTAAGTTCTCGCATTTAAGCACTACAGGGGCATCTTTGGCTACATTTGAAGCTATCTTAGGTTCACCAAATATGGCTCTACCTACCATCAGCTTGATGATATCATCCTTGCAGCATTCTTTGGTAATGAGGGTTCCTACATATTCACCGTCTCTCATTACTATAACTCTGTCTGATATAACATTGATCTCATCCATTCTGTGAGATATGTATACCATGCCGGTTCCCTGCTTTTTCAGGTCTCTTATTACCTTGAAAAGCTCCTCTATCTCAGAGTCTGTAAGGGCGGCAGTAGGTTCGTCAAATATAATGACCTTAGCCTTAGAAGAAATCGCCTTTGCGATCTCCACCATCTGCTGCTTACCTACGGTCAGATTACCGATTTTTTCAGCAGGATTGATGTCTATCTTCAATACCTTGAATAACTCTCTGGCCTTCTCATTCATCTTCTTATCGTCTATTAAAAATCCGTTCATTTCTTCGCGTCCGATAAAAAGATTCTGAGCTACCGTCAGGTCGTTCATCATGTTAAGCTCCTGATGAACAATGGAGATTCCTGCTTCTTCAGATTCAGCAGGTCCCTTAAAACAGACCTCCTGTCCCATATACTGTATTTCACCGGAATCTTTTGAATATATGCCGGTCAAAATCTTCATAAGAGTAGATTTGCCGGCTCCATTTTCTCCCATCAGGGCAACTACCTCACCCGCCTTTAGGTCTAGTGCTGCATTTTTAAGTGCTGCTACGCCTGAAAAGGATTTGGTAATTCCTTTCATTGAAAGTATTAAATCACCCATATTAACTCCTTAGCAAAAGCTATTCTCTTATACTCTTCTTTTGTCCGTAAGTCTTAAACTTCTCAGCCATAAGTGTCATCTCTTCCGGAGGAAGTACAACAGGATTACCTATACTTCTAGCCTTTACATAGACTTCTGAACAATATTCAATCTCTTCAACTATGTTAAATGCATTGAGGAGGTCGTTTGCTCCTGCAAGCACTCCGTGGTTGGCAAGGATAACTGCCTTTCTGTCCTCCATTGCCTTACAAGCATTTACAGCGAGTTCGTGTGAACCGTAGGTTGCGTATTCTGCACATCTAACTGTAGGTCCTGCTACTGCTATCATATAGTGAGTTGCAGGAAGCTCTTCCCTCAGACACGCCAGTACTGTTGTGTACATAACATGTGCATGAATAACTGCATCTATGTCATCCCTTGTCCTATAAGGCATAAGGTGCATTTCCCATTCTGAAGAAGGTGTGCGTGTGCCCTCTATTATTTCCATCGAGGTCGATTATTACTATATCCTCAGGCTGAATCTCAAAGAAATCGATTCCTGATGGAGTAATAGCTACCATCTTATTCTCTCTGTCAAACACGCTTAAGTTTCCGCCTGTTCCCTTGGTAAGTCCTGCAGTCACAAGCTTCTTACCATATTTCACAAGCTCCTCTCTAGCTTTTTCCATTAACATAACATCATCCTCCGCTGGTCATAAGACCGCTTCTATTTTCTTTTTAGCGTTTGCCATCAAAGCTTTTGACAGCAAACGCCATTTATCTCTTATATCATAAACATCGTTTTATCTGTAGAGTGGTCCGTAATAAGCACAAGCTCTGAAATCCTGGCTCTCTAGATCTGTAGTTCCAAATCCATTAAATGAATGTGGTCTGAAGATTCTATCCTCTGTTACATTGTGGAAAGCAACAGGAATTCTAAGCATGGAAGCAAGAGTTATAAGTCTGTCACCTACGTGGCCATGAACTGTTGCTCCGTGGTTAGCACCCCACTTAGCCATTACATTGTAAACACTGTCTGCTGACTTGGTTGAAAGATTTGGTGCAAACCAGGTTGTTGGCCAGCTTCTATCTGTTCTCTCATCGAGTACCTTATGCACATCATCCTCAAGTACGCAGGTATAACCTTCTATTATCTGTAAGGTAGGTCCAACGCCCTCAACGATATTGGTTCTAATCATAGTTACAGGCATCTCTGCTGCTGTCTTAAAGTGTGATGAGAAGCCGCCTCCTCTGAAGTACTCGTAGTTCGCTCTGCACCAGTCAGTAGCCTCTGTAAGAGCCTTGATATCCTCCTCTGTGAGGTTCCACCACTCCTTCATGCAGCCTTCGCCCTTTTCATTCTTAGCTGCAGCTGAACCGTCTAAGCAGCTTGCGCCAGAGTTGATAAGGTGCATAATACCATTTGCAGCCTTACCTGTAAGCTTCTTTCCTGTTACTCTCTCAACAGACTCAGGTGACCAATATGTTCTTACATCACTAAAGATTGCTGCTTTATTGGTTACGAGCCATCCAAGCATCATAGATACGCCGTTAAGTGTATCATTCTCTGTTGCAAATGGAATAGGCTCTCTCTTGCCGTTCCAGTCAAAGCCTGAAGCTGTAATAGCCTCTGTAAAGTCAGCATTTGAAGCCAGTCTGTCCACATTCTCTGTCCTGGAAACCGCCTGCTATAGCGTTTTCTACCAAAGACTCCTCGTGTAGCCGGTTTCTGCAAGCTTTGGTTGCCAAAGTATGTCTCTTACAAGTGCATCAAGCAACGCAGAACTCCACTTCTTGTCCTCAGGTATCCATCTGGATTTCTTGATTATCTCAGGAAATCCTTTCCGACATTTGTATTGTAGCCCTCTTTTGCAGTTCTCACGAACCCCACTTGAAACTTCTCGCCATTCTTCGTGGTCATAGATTTCAAGCTCGATTCTTCTTAAGATCTCAGTCATATCTACCTGCCTCAGTTCTCATTCAAGATATTTCGGAAGAAATACATTTACAACAGAACCTGCAATACCCATGAATGCTAGTTTCCAAGGTTACATAGGACTTATTCTTCATAAGACCTACTGCAATTGCACCTCTTGCAAAATCGAAATCTTCTTCTTTACATCTTCTGTAATGATCTCATCATCCTTGTCCTGAACTTCCGTGTCCGTAAATTGAAAATGCAGAAGTCCTGTGCATAAGCACCATAACTGCGGCAAGGTAAACAGCACCTGGTCTTTCAGTTCCGTTAAATCCCCCATACAGCCTTTATCGTGTTGGGATTTCAGTCCTGGTCATGCCGTAGCACCAGCAAGGCACTGTAAGGGTGCCAACTACGTTTGTGTTGAAGAACTCATGTCACATTTAGCAACCTCGCCGCCTCACCTATGGTGCAAAGGTAATCACACACTGTACAGGTGTTCCGTCAGGATATTTAAGTTCGCTCTCAATAAGCTTTTTAGCTCTATTAGCCATTCCCATTGTCTGGTCCTCAAGCGCCTCTCTAACACCGCCCCAGCGGCCATCAATGTTGGTCTAATACCGATTTTTGGATAACTCATGTCATTTTCCTCCTTAAAATATGTATGTTAGTATGTTTTCATTTCCTGCGATTTATAAGCAGCCTCAAGTCCCTCTTCGATACTCTTAATTTCTCCGAGTGCCTTCAACTGAACTATAATATTACCAAGAGCTGAAGCCTCGTAAGGTCCCGCTGTAATGCTTACATCAAGTCTTTTAGCTATCAGCTTGCATAGAAGTGAAGACTTTGCTCCACCACCTATCACATGGACCTTCTTATACTTTTTGCCCGATATTTCTTCAAGAGCGGTTTTTACTTCGAGGTATTTCTTTACCATGCTCTCATAGATAACTCTGAAATAGTCCATTTCATCCTCAGGAAGTGCAAGCCCCTTTTCTTTAAGAAACTCATCTATTACTTCTTTGGCATCAGCCTCTTCACTACCAAATCTAGGATCTTCCATATCTATCAGATTGGTTATGGTCTCTTCCTTCTTAAGCGACTCTTCCACATAGGCTGTAATCTCGTCAAACTCAAGCTTTCTTCCAAGCTTTTTCTCGAAAGCACTCTTATATTTTTCAAGCAGATAAAGTCCTGTAAGATTCTTAAATAAAAGCGGAGTAGAATCAAAGCCAAGCTCATTGGTGAGTCCCTTTTCATAGGCTCTCTCAGATAAATCAGGGCTTTCTGCCCTTATTCCAAAGAGTGACCAGGTGCCGCAGCTAAGGAACATCGTGTCTGCATCCGTCATTACCTTGGTAAGTAAGACTGCACTTGCTGTATCGTGACCACAGACTGAAACTACTTCTACATCCAGGTCTTTTAGTTCATCTACAAGCCCAGTCTTAACATTGCCTGTGATAGAGCCAGCCTTTGTTATCTTTGGAAGCTTGTTTTTATCAAGGCCATAAGCCTCAAGCAGTTTATCGCTATAATCTCCTGTTTTAAGATTAAGTATCTGAGTAGTTGATAGTATGGTTTCCTCACCTGTCATATTGCCGGTTAAGAGATACCGTATCAAATCAGGCATCATAAGCAGTTTATCAGCCTTTTCATATCCGCTCGGATTTAGCTTCTTAAATGCCAATAACTGAAAGAGGGTGTTTATACTCATAATCTGAGTTCCCGTTTCAGCAAATATTTCCTTTTCGCTAAGGCTCTTTAAGGCTTCTTCATAGCCTTCCTGATGCTTGGGATCTCTGTAACAGACAGGAGGCTCAACCAGCTTTCCTTCTTTATCTACCAGGCCGAAGTCAACTCCCCAGGTGTCTATACCCACCGAAGATATCTCGTGTCCGTTTTCCTTTATGGTTTCCACGATTTTTTTTTCAAGAGTTCATCAAAATCCCAACGCAGCCTTCCATTTGAACTTTTTATTTCATGAGAGAATCTCATAACCTCTTCAAGCTTTATCTTGCCATCCTCAATATAGCCTATTATTCCTCTGATTGAGGTGGCTCCCATATCTATTGCCAGTGCTTTTTTCATATATGCTCCTTCAATAAATATAAATCCGGTTTATTTTTTACTATATTTATATGAATTTTTTGAGATGATCTTAAATTTCTTTGTAGTTTTTTACTAATCATCTGAACTGATAATAACATATTATGAATATTTTAGCTATACTTGGAGATTTAGTTGAATTTATTTTTTTAAAATATCTGTTTTTTTGGTTCATTTTTGTTCTAAAATGTTCATTTTGGTTTATTTTTCCTTTGATTTATGAACGAAAAATGTTATACTACCTATAGCTGATATGTGGTAATAAAGTTACACATTTTGAGCATATGTTCAAGATGCTAACCTTTGTGCTGATTATTAGATAACAAATCAGGATATCAGTAGCATTTATTAAACTGGGATATGGAGACTGATTATGAAATATATTGAACGAAAGAAACAGATTTTAGCCTATCTTTCAAGCGGAAATGGTGTTGGCGACATTACAAATATGTGCAAGAAGCTCTATGTATCAAGGTCAACCTTGCGCAGGGATTTGATTACCCTTGAAGAGGAGGGAATAATAAAGAGGTATCATGGTGGGATAACCCTGGTCTCTCCTAGTTCTTCTGAGAATTCCATTAATATAAGAAAAATGGAAAATACAGATAAGAAAATGGCTCTGGCAAAACGAGCCCGCACCCTTTTGCAGGATAACATGGTCATCTTCCTTGATTCCTCTTCAACTGTAAGCCTTTTCATCCCTTACTTAAAGCCTTACAGCAATCTCACAGTCATTACCAATGGAATCAATATCGCAAGCCAGTTAAATACCTATCCTAATATCAAGTGCTACATCTGCCCGGGAGTGCTAAAGAACAAAAGCCTCTCCATAATAGGAGAGTATGCTTCTGCTTTTATCAGCAATTTCCGTGCTGACATAGCCTTCATATCAAGCAAGGCAATTACAACTCAGGGAATATTCGAGGGTGATGATTCCCAAGCCCTCTGCAAGAAGGAAATGATAAAGAACTCCTTCAAGACTGTGCTTTTGCTTGATAACAGCAAGGAGTTCAAGGAGGGATATTTTAAGCTCGCTGATTTTTCTGATTTTGATGTGATTGTGTCAAATGGGGCTTTTGGAGAAGGGATTATGAAAGAAATTGATATGTCAGACTGTAAGCTACTGTTTTAAGTTGTGGGGCTGATGTGATTGTTTGTTAACTAAGTCACGCCTTTGCTGATAAGCTTGCCACTTAAACAATCATATCCTGACAAATATACTTGCGTGATAAATAAATTAGTTGACTCAGTGACGCCTTCACTAATAAATGTCCAGACTCGCTACGGTTTTTCTGTAAGATGCTGTTGTTATATGGCTTTGTTGACGAAAAACCTGATGCGCTCGCTTAGGCATTATTAGTTCCGGCTGACTGTGAACCAATAATGTCATCCACGATTGCTACTTGTGAAGCACAAAATTAGGATGGAACCAGTGAGCCACCTGACATTATCAGCTCCTGCTGTTTAATTGATAAGTTAGCAAAACAAACACATCAGCCACATGGGGGCAGGTGGCGGTAGCTGTCTTTCATTTGGTATTCTAGTTATTATTTGTATAAATCTAAGGTGCCAGCTACGAATGATAAATTCTAAGCGAGCGCGTTAGGCGGAGCGAAGCGGATGCCGGAGCGAGTCTGAAATGTTATCATTCGGAGCGTCACTTTGTTGACTTATATACACCTCCCAACATTCTTAATCATCTTTATTACAAAACCAAATAATCAGGTACCCCATCCTTATACCTGCAGCTCATTTCTCCCTGGACTAAAGGCCTTAGATACTTCATCATCTCCTCTGTAACTCCATTGTGAGCCTCATTTATCCACTGAAGAGGAACCTTCTTTTCAAGATTAGCAACTTCTGCTATGTCAACTGATGAATATTCCACCTTGTAAGGCTCATCAGAAACCCTTATAAGCCTTGCCATCTTCCCTGACAGCCCCTCACGGCCAAGTCTTACAGCCACTCTTCCAAGCTCTTCTGACTCCCTTATATCGGTCTCACTTAGGCAGTGCGATGCACAGCGCTGTACAAGGCTTAGCTCGATATACCTTGCCTTGTATTTAAGCTCATCTTTTAGGATCTTTTCAAGTATCCTTCCATTTCCTGCAAGCTGCTTATGTCCAAAGGCATCCACTTCACCGTCTTCATCTGCGTGATTCTTGCCACCCTGCTCTATAACCGTACCCTCGCTTAAGGCAACGATTACATTCTTTGACTTTTTCATCACTTCCTTAAGGTCAGCTACGAATTTGTCTACAGAAAGTGTAACCTCGCTTAAGTAAATGAGATAGGGAACCTCGCTGTCCTTTTCAGCCGCAAGTGCTGCAGCGGCTGTAAGCCAGCCTGCATTTCTTCCCATAATCTCGACTATAAGGATGTTTTCCCTATCATAGACCTTTACTTCCCTTGCAAGCTCGTGGCACACAGTAGCTATGTATTTTGCAGTGGAGCCAAAGCCCGGGCAGTGGTCTATACCATTTAAGTCATTGTCTATGGTCTTAGGAGCGCCATTTACAGTAATATCTGTTATTTTATTTTCGTTAAAATACTCCGAAAGCCTGTAAACTGTGTCCATCGAGTCATTTCCACCTATGTAGACAAAATGCCCTATGTCGTATTTTCTAAATACTTCCACAACCCTCTTAAAGTCAGTCTCATCTTCCTTTGGGTCTGAAAGCCTGTAACGGCAGGAGCCAAGAGCTGAAGCAGGTGTACGCATAAGCTTGTCCAAATCATCTTCAGAAAGCTTAGTCAAATCTACAATATTTTCTTTTAATATCCCTTCTACTCCAAATCTTGAGCCATATACCCCTAGCTCCCTTATTTTCCTTGCACCACTCCCTTATTACCCCTGTGAGAGTCGCATTTATTGCCGCTGTTGGCCCGCCTGACTGGGCTACTATAAGATTCTTCATTACCCTTAACTCCTTGCCAATGTCTCAAACTTGTATCCCACGCCCCAAACTGTAGAAAGCCTCCATTCCACATGGTCATTAATCTTCTTTCTAAGCCTTTTCACATGGACGTCTACTGTTCTGGTGTCACCTATGTACTCATAGCCCCAAATTCTGTCTAGGAGCTGTTCCCTTGTAAATACCTGATTGGGATGAGATGCCAGAAAATAAAACAGCTCCAGCTCCTTAGGCGGCATATCCACCCTTTTATCATAGTAAGTAACAGAATAATTGGTTAGGTTTATCTCCAAATCCGCATAACGGACTCTATTGATATTTGCATCTTCTTCTACTCCTGTAGAATCCTTATTGTCGTTACCGGCTCCTGCATCTGCACTAAATCTCCTAAGTACTGCCTTTACCCTTGCTACAAGCTCTTTTGAGTCAAAGGGCTTAATCATATAGTCATCCGCACCAAGCTCTAAGCCCAGCACCTTGTCAAAGATTTCTCCCTTTGCAGACAGCATAATGATAGGCACTTTCGAGGTTTTCCTGATCTCCCTGCACACATCATAGCCATCCTTTCCCGGAAGCATAAGGTCAAGCAGGATAAGGTCAGGCTGATACTCCTTAAACAGGGTGAGAGCCACCTCTCCATCTTCTGCCCTCTTTGTATCGTAGCATTCTTTTACGAGATAGAGCGATATAAGCTCGGATATATCCTCATCATCGTCCACTATAAGTATCTTTTGTTTCTCAGACATTACTTCTCTCCTCACTGTATTATCTGCCGTTTAGCACATCTCTTCTCTTTTTATAATCAGGCATAATATTTCCTACAACCCTCCAAAAGTCTTTGGAATGATTGGGGTGTATGAAATGTGCCATTTCATGTACCACCACATACCGGAGACATTCCTTGGGTTTGTGAATCAGCTCAAGGTTCAGAGTGATTTTGCCTCCCTTTGGCTTGCAGGAGCCCCATCTGCTGGTCATCTTCCTTATGCTGATACTGGGATATGCAACTCCCATTTCCTTAAAATCAGGATAACAAAAGTCCACCATCTTCGTAAATACTTCTTTTGCCAGGTTTAACTCCCATTTCTTTATCAGACGTTCTTTTTTCTCCCTGTCGTCTACATCTTTTACAAAGATATAAATGTACTCACTGCTTGCTTTCACACTTTCTCTAGGTGATTGCACGACCTTGAGGCTTAGATTTTTCCCAAAATAATTTATTTCATCTCCTGTATTATAACCTATTTCACGCTTGCTTTCCGCATTTTTTCCATTTCCTCAAATCTCCTAAAAGCTTCCAGTATGAACTCTTCTTTGCTTTTTATAAATCCTTCGATCACATTCACAGGAACTCTTTTACCAGCAGATACGTAGATAATATCACCGGGTTTCACCCTTAGATTTATATTCTTTACGGTTTTTCTTTCCAGGGTGTAGTCATACTCTTTCACGCCAAGCCTTATTTTCCTAACTTCAACACTCATATTTCAAATCTCCTACGGCTTTTATTCTACCATAGAAAGTTTATAAATGCATTAGTCATTTCTACAAACTCATAGCCTGGCAATAATTCATGATTCATGCTAAATTTTTCACGTATTTGTTGACATAATCTACATAATTTAATACAATGTAGTTAATTATAAAGAAAGGAGCTGTATTATGGCACAGACAAGCGTAAATATTAGGATGGATGAGGATTTAAAAAAAGCAATTTGATAATTTTTGCTCTGATGTAGGGATGAGTATGACAACCGCCTTTTGCATTTTTGCAAAAACCGTTGTCAGAGAGCGCAGAATACCTTTTGAAATCAGAACAAATGAGCCTAACGAAACTACTTATGCAGCTATGGAGTCCGCCGTTAGCGGAGAAGATATACATGGTCCTTTCACCAGTGTATCTGAAGTGATGGAGGCACTTAATGCTTAATATCGAATTTACAAGCAGATTTAAAAAAGACTATAAAACAATGGTAAAAAGAGGTGTTGATCCTAAAAAACTGGAGAAAGTACTTGTCCTTCTATCAAGCGAAAAACCACTTCCTAAATCATATAAAGATCACGACTTGGTAAACTCAAGGAATTACAAGAATATGAGGGAATGTCATATCGAGCCAGACTGGCTTTTGGTATATCAAATTGTTCAGGATACCTTGATATTGAAGTTGATTAGAACCGGAACCCATAGTGATTTGTTTTAAAAATATTTATACCCTTATCCCCTTCATTATCTCCCCAATTGGAGCATTGATTGTCAGCTTAGCATTTACATTTTTTCCGGTCTCTGACTTATTTATCACTACGAGGTGCTTTCCGTGAAAATAATCCACAAGCCTGCTGCCGGATATACTACCAAAGAAGTCCCTCCTATAATGAGGGTGTCAGCCATTGAAATGGCCATAACAGCCCTTTGGGTTACATTTTGGTCAAGTCCTTCTTCATACAGGACTACATCAGGCTTTACGATACCACCACACTCACAATGTGGAACTCCGTCAGAGTTTTTTATAAAGTCTGCATCGTAGAATTTATCGCATTTCATACAATAATTCCTATGTATGCTTCCATGCAATTCATAGACCTTCTTACTGCCTGCCTGCTGGTGAAGTCCGTCTATATTCTGAGTTACTACAGCTAATAGCCTGCCTGCCCTCTCTAGTTCGGCTAGCTTAAGGTGGGCAGGGTTAGGCTTTGCAGCTAGATACATCATCTTATCCTTATAAAACTCATAGAATGCCTCCGGGTATCTTAGAAAAAAGCTATGGCTTATAATCTGTTCAGGAGAATATTTATACTCCTGATGGTAAAGTCCGTCAGCGCTTCTAAAGTCAGGTATTCCGCTCTCCGTAGACACTCCCGCTCCTCCAAAGAATACAATTCTACTGCTGTCGTCTATTATTTTCTGAAGTTCTTCAATTTCTTTTTCATACATAGCAGGCACCTCCATGATTTGCAATTATTATCCGATTTCGTCTAAGACCTTAAAATAATCCTTAAAAGTTTTCGCCGAGCAATCAGGGTTTTTAATTATTACACCAGCTCTTCTTAGCCCCACAAGCGCAAAAGCCATAGCCACGCGGTGGTCATCATAGGTCTCTATATAAACCTCGTTTTCATTCATTGCTTTCGGGAAAATGCTTATCTCACCATCCCCCATAACCGCTCTAATTCCAAGCTTTTCCAGTTCATTTTTGATGGCAAGGAGGCGGTCTGACTCCTGCAAGCGGATATGGGCTATACCGGTTATCTTTGTAGGACTTTTTGCAAATGCGCTAACTGCCGCAAGGGTGAGACTTTGGTCTGAAAAGCTGTTAAGATTTGCTTCAATTCCCTCATAGCACCCATCCTTAGCTCCGGAAAGTACTATTCCGTCGACCTCCTCTTCAAGTTTTGCCCCCATTTTAGTCAGAAGTTTTACAAACTCTATATCCCCCTGAATGCTGTCTAAATGTACATTTTTTACCTGAGCCCTGCACCCAAGGATTTCAGCCATCGCATAAAAATAGCAGGCCGCAGAAATATCAGGCTCAATCTCGTATTCTCTTCCCTTATAGGTATCGCCATCTTTTAATATATACGATACCGCACCATTTTCTCAAACTACCTGAGGCTTCATAGAAAAGCTTTCCATCACCCTCGCTGTCATATCCACATAGGGCAGGCTTTCTCTTCCTCCTGCTATATTTACCTTTAGTCCATCAGACAGTAAAAATCCCGTCATAACTACCGCGCTTAGAAACTGACTGCTAATGCAGGTATCAAGGCATATTTCACCACCTCTTACGGCTCTTGAGTCTATGGTAAATGGAAAATGTCCCTCTGCCTCATCATAGCTTATAAGAGCACCCAGCTTTATAAGGGCATCTAAAAGCGGCTTCATAGGGCGCTTTTTCATCTGCTCGGAAGCATCTAAGTGATATACTCCAGCACTAAATGCTAAGAGAGCTGTAAGAAATCTGGCTGCTGTCCCCGCACTGCCTACATTTACAGAGGCTTCTCTAACAGGAAGCCTTCCTCCACAACCCTGTACGGTAATAGTTTCATTTTCTTCATCTATCTCCATTTTTATGCCAAGAATGCTGAGACAGGCAAGCATATTTTTGGCATCATTTGAAAAAAGAGCACCTTTAAGAATGGTCTCCCCTTCAGCAAGAGCCGCTATAAGGAGAGCCCTGTTGGTTATACTCTTTGAGCCCGGAACCTTCACCCTTATGGTCTTATTTCGGTCTATCTTGTCAAAAATGCACCTAACCCTGTATTCATCCATATTCTCACCCTATCAAGCAATTCCCCTAATTATTCTTAGTCTTCTCTTCCCCACAAAATTCACTTCTTACGCCTTTTCATATAGAAAATATACCCTTCTACTGCAAGCCAAAATTGAATTTTGTACACTTTTATCTCAAGATATTGATGCCAAAAGATAATAAATTTTTTGACACTTGTATCAATTAAATACATTATAGTCTTATATTAGCCTCTCCTGCAATTGTATTTTAAAATAACCCATCAGGCAAATCTTAACCTGATGGGTATGTATTATCCCGAACATAATTGTCATGTATTTTTACGCACTAATCCTAGTTATATACAAACTTCACTTCCTTTTTATCGGACTTTGAAGCCTCATCCCTTTCCTTCTTCGTACCTTCAGCTATATCAATTGCATCAAGCCTTACTCCTGCGTCAAAGGTCTTGGATGTTGTATCTGAAAATGCAGACTTTATGCTCTCAGCAAATCTTTCAAGCTTCTTAGCTATGCTATTTCTTTCGGCAGCCATCTTTATAGCATCTTCATTCCTCTTTGCAAGTACTTCACGCAGTTTTTCCCTGACCTTCATTTCTGAGTCATAGTCATTCTTTGATATCTCGCCTTCAAGATAAAGCCTCTTAATATCAGAGTCTGACTTGCCTGTAAAAGAAACATCCTCTTTGTCTTCTGCTATTTCGGCTTCCCTTTTCTGCTCTTTTTGAGCCAGTTCTTTAAGGGCTGCATTCCTTTTTTCAGACTTGGCTTTTTCTGCCTTGCGGGCATTTTGCGACTGCTCGGCCTTTAGCTCAGCCTTATTCTGCCTAACGTTACCCAAGGCTTCCTTTTGCTCATTCTCGTCAAGCTTTTCGCTCTTTTTGGCTTCACTTGCCGCATCATACTTAGCCACAGCCCTCTTGCTAATCTGAACGGTGTCTCCGTCCGGCGAAACTGCGACCTGATTCTCCAGTGGCTCACTGCTCACGCCTAAGCCACCACTTACACCGCCGGCTCCATTACCGGCAGATACGGAATTACCGGATGTTTTACTGATACTTTCACGACTTAAAGAACCTATTCCTTTACCACCGCCGTACCCGCTATATCCACTTCCTGTGTTATGCCTTCAATTGCCATAGTCACTACCCTCCTTGAATTGTGACATTTAAAAATATATGATACAAGTGTCAAAAGTATAAAAATTCGATGCAAGCTTGCTTGCAAGAGAATTTATTATCTTTTGACACGCAAAAAATATGAGTAAGTAGCCATTTTTTTGCAAAAAAATGAGCGAATTACGAATATTTTAGCAAGGATTGCTAAAGCTGCGCTGTAGCAATCCTGTATCAATGGGTGTCAAATACTTTTGACACCCACATCAATATATACATATTTCCATTATAGCATAGATTTCTCATAATTGCAAAGATTTTTATTTAAAATTCTTGAACTTTTTAAAATCTGCACATTAATCAAACTATTTAAATTTAACCACTAAATATTGGTATCAATCTATGTGATATCCGCATATATAGGATTTTTAGAAATTCACTATTCAGGAGGAACCTTCATCTTACCTATTTAAGGAACGGCTCATCTTCATAAAGGTATGTCTCTTTCCCCTTATGCAAATTGAAAGCACCATAAGGTTCTCAGGGTCAGGCACTCTGCCATATCCTCCGTCTCCAAGGTGGTGCACATCAAAGCCTATCCTCTTGTTACACAGTCCTATCTGGCGAATGGTATCTGCATCTGCACTTTCCTGACTTGTGCCTACTGCACTTATGGTAATTCCACCCCTAGCCTTTACCTTGGCTACTATCGCAGAAGACTCAGCTTCTCCTATGCCCGGAGCTGTTCCCACTGCGGGTATAAGCACCCCGTCAGCACCCCTATCCATAAAGCCAAGTATAACTTCCTCAGAGAGTATTTTCTCAGAAAGCCCTGCTGCATGCATTTTCCCGGCAAAAACAAGGCCACTAAAATACTTTTTAGAAACTTCAATAGCAGCCATTATCCCTGAGTTTGACACTCCTGTAGCCGGGTTACCTGTGAGCAGGATAAAGTCTATTCCCTGCCTTGCCGCCTCTTCAAAGGCTTCCTTCGTAGCCCTTCTGCCTGCGGGAAGTGTAATCAAATCTTCCACACTGTCCACATTTTCTTCCACAGGCTCTAAGTTTATACCTACAGGCTTTCCTGTCATATGCTTAATAAACTTAATTGGCTCAGCCTCATCAAGTCCGTTGATATATTTTGTAAACACATCATATTCATTTAATAAAAGTAAATCTGCTCCAAATGCAGACATCACCTCGGCATTGGTAACATCTTCAAAAAGCGGAGCCGCAGTAACAACTGTTTCTCCAAGTATGGTTCTGCTTTCACTTGCTATGATTGAGTTTTTTAAATCATTAGCCGACATTTTTCTAATATCACTGGCGGTGCAGCTTAACAATCTCTTTTTCATTTTTTCTCCTATGACTATTATGGTGTCAAAAGTATAAAAGTTTTCTTTCAAGCAGACTTTCGCCTCTCTTACACTTTTAGCGCTTCTGCTGTATGGCTTAGACAATGCACATAAAGAAAGGATAGCACTCGATATGTGCTAAGTCAAGGATAGGGGAAACTTAGATTTTGTTTGAAAAAACATTTTGTCTAGAGTATAATCAATGATGATAGAAATAATTCGCCCATTAATCTCTAATTATTATACAAATAGTCATAGACTCCTTATTCTCCATAGTTAGAAGAATAAACTCTTTTATGTCTTTGACTGTCGTTGAATTACCAAACAATTGAAATCTTCGTAATTGTTTTACTATACTAAGATTGTGGAGGAAGAGTGAAAAATAACTTATATTATTGGGCGCACTTATATAAGGGGTCGCAAGATCCCTAAAATTGGTAACTATATAAATAAATGTTAGTTATCGTTGCGTTTTACTAACTTTGAGCTATCATAACCAAGGCTTTCAAGATAAGCAAAGACATTGTTTTCATTTAGAATCACACGCTCTATTTGATTTTTCGGAGACATAAGTTCTTCATAATCAATAGGATTAAACGGTTTTTCTTCTGAAACCATGTGATAAATGCATACTATCATCATTCGTGCTATGGCAATGATTGCTTTCTTATGACCACGGCGTTTTTTAACTCGACCATATTTGATTGCAAAATAGGTCTGCTTTTTGCTCTTGATTGCTGCAAGCGCACATTGTACCATCATAGGCTTTAAGTAATCTCCTGCTTTAGAAATCCGCACAGACTTCTTTTTACCGGCTGACTCATTGTTAGTAGGTGAAAGCCCACACCATGAGCACAGATGCTTTGCGTCATCAAAGATGCTCATATCTACGCCTGTTTCGGCAAGAACGATTGTTGAACTTAGTTCGGTCATCCCAGGCATTGTAGAAACAAGTTCAACGAACTTGTAGTAAGGCTTCATCCTTACATAAAGCTCAACTTCAGATTGAGTAATCATGCCATCAAGATACTCCAGATGGCTGCGGGCAAGTTCAAGCTTTTTAGCCTGATCAGATTCTATGTTATACCCCTGATTGCCTCAATGATTTCATCGGATTTAGCTTTTTGCCCCTTTTTAATGAGTCTGCGGACAGCTTTTTTTCATCAATGGAATCAGAAGTATGTGTAAGAAGATACGACTATGATTTCTGTGGCTGTTTTGCCAAAAGGATCAGACAGTACACTGGCAATGCCGACATTGGAAACAGTCATGCAGTTTTGTATGCGGTTTTTTTCTCAGAAGATTTCATACATACCAGTTTGAAACGGTATCTTGCGATTTCACGCAGCTGTCTGAAGTCTTTAGGGGGAATGAACGAGCATCTGACAAGGTCGAATTTGTAGAGGTCAGCAATCCATTTGGAGTCTTTTTATCAGTTTTCTTTCCCTTGATGGCTTTTGACATATTTAGGGATGGGTAAGGCAGACTTCTATGTCATTCTCGAGATAATTAAAAAAATAGGAATCCAATATTTCCCAGTGGATTCCATACATACATGATAACAATTATTCTCGATTAGCCAGCTGTGAAATTTTCTAATATCTGAGTTGAAAGTAGAAAATGATTTTTGCTTGTACTCAGAGATTCCATCAGCATTTGTGATTACGATGGTTGCAACGATAACATTTTTGTGGACATCAAGCCCACAGCAGATGGAGTATTTTAACTTCATCATAAGTATCACCACCTTTATAAAAAAAGGATAGCAACATTGACTGTCATCCTGCGACTGAATAAACATGGTTTATTACCAATGATAAGAGTCCGGGCTCAATGTCCCACTTGTTTGTGCTTGTAAGGATGACGGCACATATAAATATACGGGGTCGAAAATAAATTCGCCACTCCTCCTCCCGTGCTCTGTAGTATATTGCTATCCTATATAGATATTATAAGACAAAGCGAGGAGAGGCACAACATTTTTTCATAACTTGTTTGTGCCTTGAGCGAAGCGAAAGGAATGGTAAAAAATATGACAGATAACAATAGCTTTATACAAACAGTGAAAATAGATGAAATACCTTGGCACAGGCTGACTACAGCTTATGGCAGAGCAACTGATTTCCCGGAATATCTGAGGATTTTATCAGAAATAAAGGATATCAAGGCTATAGAGGAGGCTGGTGAGCTTCTGGCTATTAATATATCACACCAGTCTACCCTTTGGCATTCAACACCTTTCGCCCTTATTTTTCTTGTGAGGATTTTTAAGGATGCCCTTATTAAAAGGCAGAGTAATAGCATAGCCGACTATCTTGTAAGGGAATTGCTTGAGCTCTTTGTAGAAATTGCAGAAGCTGTGAATTATGGAAATATGCTTGAACACGCCGAGCCTTTGCCTCATTTTTTAGATTTACTAAAAGAAGAGTATTTATGGTCTGAAGTCTATGATGAAGATGCGGACGAGCTCCGTTATGAAGATGACGATGTCTTCCCAGACGACTTATTTTACAGCTTTTACTACTATTCAAAGGAAGTTCTTCTCACCTGTAAGCCTCTGCTTAGTGGCTTAGAATACGAGGACGCAGGGGTGCTTTGTGGACTGCTGTAATGACCTCTATTCACAAGAAATTTATACTTAATGTTTTCAATAAAAATGGGCTGTCGCATTAAGAACAATATACACGAAATACAGTGATAATTTGATGATAAATCTACTGTATCTTGTTGTACTTTTTCTTATTGCACAGCCCCTTTAATTTCGTCTTATCTAATTACTTTCTACTGCTTATATAACCTTCCCAGTCAAGAGTTAACTCTGTAGACTCACTACAAGGGCAGGAATTCCAATACTTCCGCTGCCTCTTATGTTCTTAAATTCGTCCCTTGTATCTCTAAGCTTTAAAAACTGCTTCATTGAGCCAAGGCTTTCAGTTATATTAATATATTTGTACTCAATTCCGTTCTCCTCAAGCGCCTTCTTTGCTGCAACGCAGTCAGGGCAAAGGTCGGTTCCATACATCATTATCATAAATAGTCCTCCTTAAATTAGATTGTTTACAACTTAATTGTAGCATAGTTAATAAGAAAATGCAAGTATAAATATTTTAAATCTGTTCCAATATATACTCCTTAACCTTCTCAAGCTTTGACTTCTTCCACTCACCCGTCTCTGCCTCATCAGCAAGCGGGCACATAATAAAGAAATCAAGCCCCTCTCCCTCGACTCTGCCGCTCCTTTTAGGGTTAAAGAAGTTCTCTCTCCACATCTTATCATCTGCATTCTTATATTCAGGCTTAAAATAAATCTGCTGCCTCTTATAAGCCGCAACTAACATCTTAGCTGCAAGAGGTGCAAGTTGGTTGTATTCTTCTTCCTCCACATTTTCAAATATCCTAGGGAGTTCCTCTCTTACAACCCTCTCACACTCTCTGTCAATCCTAAGTCCAAAGGCTTCCCAAGTGTAATTGTCTTTCGTAAAATTAAGCTTTATAAGTAGTCCAAATTCTGTATTAAACTGAGCCCTTTGGTAATCCGTATCAAAGATGAAGTTCCCTAGTGAATAGAAAATGACTTTCTCTCCAACCTTTTCATAATTCATCGGCACATGAGGATGATGGGATACTACAATGTCAGCCCCCATTTCAAGGTATTTAAGGTATCTCTTTCTTGTGTATGGAGACGGAAGCGAGGTAAATTCCTCACCACCGTGAACTACCATTACACACCAGCGGCAGCTTTCTTAACTTCTTTTATTTTCTCCCCTATCATTTCCATTTCGTGCCACATAAAGCAGCCGGCCTTATCTACATCCGCAGGCTTACAGCCTCTTCTGTAGCCCACGCTTATAAGACCGATTCCACCTGCCTCATCCAGTATAAGCGGTTTTGAAGCTTCGTCTATGTTCATACCTGCTCCTATGGTCCTTGCGCCATGAAGTTTTGCAAGCCTAAGCGTCTCACTCACCCCTGCCTCGCCTGCGTCCATAATATGGTTATTGCAAATATTCCAGATATCTGCCCTCATCCTGTCAAGCACCTTAACTGCCTTTGGATTCATAGAGTGCAGAAGCTGTCCTACACCTGTAGTATCCCCAAGTGAAGCCCTGTCTATTAAAGCCCCTTCCACATTGGCTATTACATGGCTTCCGCTATGTAAAAAATCAAGAACTTCGTCTGAAATCAGTCCCTCATCGTCCCATTTTCCATCCATATATTTGTCAAAACCAATATCCCCTGTGAATACGAGGGAGGTCTTATCATTCATGCTATACTCCTTTATTATCCAATTTACTTGTTCAATTATCTTTATATTTATGGATACTTCCCCATCAAATTTCTTAGGTTAAGGGGGTATAACTTACATTTTTTCAAATTATACCCCCTTAACTGGCATTTTTTAATTTACTTCCAACTCTTAAGCATCTCTGCTTCATTCTTTAATACATTCTGTTGCTCTAATACTTCAAGCAAATTCTTTCTCTGTTCATCTGAAATATAGGCGTTTCTACCATTTTCCTCCGACAGTTTATGGCATTGCCTTATGGCTATCCCTATATGCGATAAGGTAAGCTTATCTTTTTTCTTTTTAAGTACTTCCGTAAAAATATCCCATACAAAGCTCTCTTCATATACCCAAAAAAACGATGCAATCCCCTGTAACACCTTAGGGTTCTTTTGTACTTTACGTAAGGAATTCACATATTCTTTGGCTTTTTCTTCAACATTTTTTTCATTTTCTTCTGTTATTATTTCAGAGTTTATTATAAATAAATAAGCCCCTTGGATGTACCTTGCGCAAAACTGCTCAAGAGTATAGAGATGCCGCCAGATATTCTCACTATCTGTTTCATCTTTTACCTCCGTAATATAGTCCTCTATATTCGATACAAACCACTCTTTTACAGGCTTAGTGTTAGCTGTGCCAAGTTCGACACAGGCAGCCTTCATAAAAATAGTAGCGGCCACCCTGCGCTCTTTTACATCTTCGTTTCGTAAGCCCTCTAAGGCTTCATCCAGTACTTCTTTTGTATATTTCATAGTATTCTCTTTTCAGGATCTATAATTTTTCTAAAAATATACCTCAGTAAATTGTTAGCTTATGTTGCCTATATGAAAGTTCACTTTCAATATAGGCAAATACAGCTAACAATTAAATAGGTTTTTATTATATTATAATCTCCATCAATGTTGCTCTGGTTTTCATTCCCATTTTTTTATAGAATTTCATGGCATTATCATTTCCTTCCCAAACATTTAATATTATTTCATAACAGTTCATTTTCTTAGCCTCTTCCTTTACAAATTCAAACAGTCTCTGACCTACTTTTTGTCCCTGTGCTATCTTATCCACACAGAGGTCATCTATAAAAATATTTCTATGTGGTTTCATGTTATTTGACGCCGAAGTCTCTCTAATTACACAAAATACATATCCAATAACCATATCATCTTCATTAACTGCAACATAGACAGGTTTTGTATTATCCTTGAAAATCTCAGTCAATTCTGCTTCTGTATATTTTGTCGTACCAGAAACAAAAATATCGGGGCGAATTGTGGCATGAAGCTCTAATACCTGATTTAATAATTCTATTACTTTAGATATGTCTTTTTCTTTTGCTCTTCTAATTTGCATTTTACCTTAACCTCGCTTTTCATTTTGTTCTTAATTGCAGTTGAATTTAATGTTAGTATAATTTCAGTATTTTTGCAAGTTAAATGGCAGGTATTACAACCGTAAAGTCCCGATAGTGGAAAATACATAGCTAAAATGGTATAATGTTGGAAAGTTCTTAAAAAATTCTAATTTGTAGGGCTGATGTGATTGTTTGTAATCTAAGTGACGCTCCTACCTTTTTGCATTGCTCATAGGCTTAGCTGCTTCGCAATGCGCCTCTGAGCAACGCAAAAACGGAGCTGATTTCTATGATTTGTGAAAAATCACATCAGCCACAAGAGGGGCCGGTGGGGGTGGCTGTTTTCTTACCTCTGGCTTAGAATCTAAGAACAGTTAGAGCCTTTGGCCTGTTGCATTTTTAATATTCGTTGTTGCCCTAGGAATATTAGTAGTTGCCATTTACCAGGCATGTTAGAAGCACCTTCGAGTTTTTCTACTTTGTTTAAAACTTTATAGACAGCATGTTCATGTGGGCGAAGAAAGTTGTAATAGGCAACCCAAAGGGATAGGTCATAGTTGGCACCGTCGATGTTATCAAAGCCGTTGGAAGGTCTGTAAGACTGTTTATTTCGTGTAATGCATGAGCTGTTTTTCGCAGTAAGGAATAAGATCATTCCACTTCCAGTCCTGTTCGAAGGATATAATTCTAGTGAGTTCATCAACCTTGAATTTTTGGTACTTCGGAGAGTGAGAATCATCGAACTTCCACTGCTTGAGTGGAATATATCTACAGATGAAATTTAAAAGTTTGCTAATTATTTATATTGGTATTGAATGATTTGAAGTAAATAAAGTATAATGTTTACGAGCAATTAACTCCTTTGTGGTTATGTTGGTTTGGCGATTAACATTATACCTTAAAAAGGGGGAATTGCTTCTTTATTTGCGAAACCCCTGAAAATAAAGATTTTATAAGAAAACAAGGGGTGTCTTTTGACACTACCATACGCAAATTAGGAGACAAGGATATGGAATTAGGTTGGATAGACTTTTCAAAAACAGAACGAAGCAAAATACTTAGCGTTTTAGATTTGCTTTCAGAAAGCGGTACTTTGGATGAGCTTGGTATTGCACCTGTTAGAGATGGCTTTTCCAACCTCTTTTTTCCGGGTACAACGACCATCCAAACGAGAGCCAAATATTTCTTTATTGTTCCGTATGCTTTGAAGTTGTTGGAGAGAACTACGGAAACAAATCCAAATCGGACTTTCAGAGCATTGGACGCTATCGAAAAGACCTGCGGACAGACATTCCTTGAACAGAACAGTAATGAAAACGGTATTATCGGAAAGCGTTCATTACAGTCCGGTGGATGGGTTAAGAGAACTCCTGCGGATATTTATTGGGCAGGTCTGAAACGGTATGGTATTTTTACCGGAGGTAGCTTATCACTTTCGGAGTACATAAGGATTTCCTGTGCTATGAAAGACAAAAAGACTACTCTCAAAAAGCTCGGAAATAGAAAGGATAATGCAGAAGAAAATGAGTGCGATGATAAAAACGCTGGCGACTTATTCAAAATGCAGTTTTGGAAAATGCCCTTGTATTTCGATAAGTGGATGGAGAATCTGTCTATAAACCTCACAAAAGCTGAAGCGGAGTTCTTGCAAGAACAGATTATAGAAAATTGCAAGGGCAGTTTGCTTGCTTGTGTTCTTGAAATGGGTATAACTGAATTTCTTGATTGTGAATCATTTAGAGATTTAGGGGCGATTATAGATAAATTCTCTGAAGCTGTGCAGCAGGATTATTGGCTTGCCCTTGCCTTTTCTGACTTCATTTATGTAATTCGTACCGTTTATAACATCATCATTTCGGATGGACAGAATGAAGCAGCCAATGATGAATTGGAAAGGTTAAAACCTGAACTTAAAGAGCTTGCGGATATAGATGTTGATTTCATTCTGAATAAGCTCGAAGTGTTTACGAATCCGCTTCTCAAAAAGTTCTTGAAGCAGTCGCAGGATCTGATGATTGTTGGAGATATTGAAGGACTCAAAAAGTGTATTAACAATCGAGAAGTACAGCTTAAGGGTACAAACAGAGCCAAGACCACACATCCGGGAGAATTTGATGTTAATGAGTGGATTGGCGGTGGAGAGCTTTGATTATCGTTTCTTCAATGCAAGAACGATAGTCAGAGATATTTTTGAAAGCGAGGGTAAGACTGATGTTAAATCCAAATAATGACAGATTAGATTACGGTCAGGTTCTTGCACCTCCGGACAAATATAGACTTGATTTTGCGATAGGAACAACATACTCGCTTGATTTGGATGCTCTTGTCGGTGCTTGCATTGCTCTCGGCTTATCTGAGGAAACTGACAGCGATTTGATGAAAAATCCGATTTGCCTTTTGGAAGCATTAAGAGCGACCGGAGATAAAGTCGTCCTGTTTTGTGAGGGTGGACAGATTCACGCTCCGAATAGTGTTACACCACTATATATCTTACTTGAAAAAATGGTATTTCAGGTAAATACAGCAAAGCGTAGAGGAATTGCAAAGTTCCCTTCGTTTCATCCGAAATTTTGGCTACTTAGATATGCCGATGAGCAGAACAATCCTTTGTATAGAGTAGTTGTACTGAGCAGAAATCTGACATTCGACAGAAGCTGGGATATAACCTTTTGTATGGATGGTAAAGTAAACGCCAGAAAGACTTTGAAAACAGCTCCTGTCGGAGATTTCTTGTCGTATCTTGTCGATCAGTTGCCTGCCGATGAAAATGCAAAAGTAAAACAGAAAAAGATAAGAGCAATTCAGCGTGAACTGCCATTTGTTCATTTTGATTTGAACTCAAGAGAATTTGACGATTTTGAATTTCTTCCTGTTGGAATTAAGAACAGTAACGGCGGATTCCACTCAACAGAGGATGAGCCGTTTAATCCGCTGTTTAATGATTCCTGTCACGAGGTTTTGGTTATGTCGCCGTTCCTCAGCAACTCTGTAATCCGTGAATTTAAGGAAAGAAATGCATATATCAACCACACGGATTATATGTTGTTCACAAGAGCAATGTCGCTTGGTAAATTAAATGCTGAGGATTGCAGAAATTTTAGAATTTCACAATGAAGGACGCTGTTGTAGATGGAGAGTCCGCCATTTCAGAAGATGAACAGCAGGTACAGAAGCAGGATATTCATGCCAAAGTGTATATGGTGCGTAAAAATTCCGACTCCTATCTGTATTTAGGTTCGCTTAATGCGTCGCATAATGCTATGTTCGGTAATATCGAATTTATGATGTTGCTGAAAAGCAAGAACCGTTATTTAAATATGACAAAACTCTCCGAAGCATTATTTAATGGTTCAGAGGATAACCCATCAAATCCTTTTCAAGAGGTTTTTCTTACAAGTGAGATTGCCGTGGACGAGGAAGAAGAAAAGCAGAATTTGCTTGATAGCTACATAAAAGAGATAAACCGATTAAAGCCTACCGCAAGAGTTATCCCGAACGGCGAATACTTTGATTTGTCGGTTTGCTTTCCTGATATGATTGAAGCAGAATACAAAGTCAGTATCTCACCTCTGCTTTCTAATAAAACCGAAATAATATCGGAAAATATATTGTTTAAGTCCTTAGCATTAACGCAGCTCTCAGAGTTTTATAAGATTTCTGTAAGCTACGGGAAAAGGACAGTTGAGCGAATCATTATTATTCCGACGGAAGGATTGCCGGAAGATAGAGAAAAAGCAGTCGTATCAAGTGTTGTTAAGGACAAAGAATGCTTTTACAGATATATTGCATTTCTTCTTGGCGACATCTATGCGTTGGGAGCTTTGGAAGCTGCTTCATCCGCAGAGAGTTCCATAATGAATCATTCAAATTCGGCTGCCCGCCTGCCGGCTCTGTATGAGAAAATGCTCCAGACGGCAGCAACAGCTCCGGAAAGATTTAAAGAGATAGATTACTTAGTGAAAGCAATATCTTTGGACGGTGTTATTCCGGAGAATTTTGAAGAACTGTATACCACATTTAAAAAGGCGGTGAAACTGGATGGCTGATGTAAATGTTGCAGGTCAGTTAGATGAAATTGAAAAACGAATTATGGCTGGACTGAAAGATTTTCAAAGAGCCACCGTTAATCGTATTGATGAATTGTATCGTGCAGGACAAATACGTGTTTTAGTATCGGACGAAGTAGGTCTTGGAAAGACCCTGATCGCACGTGGTACGATAGCAAAACTTGCGAAATTGCAGAAGGAGTCCGGAGATAATCTCGTCAAGGTAGTTTATGTTTGTTCCAATGCTTCGATAGCAGAACAGAACCTAAACAAACTCAGAATTACGAGTGAGCTGAAAACGGAAAGCACAAGTTCCTCCCGCTTGTCTATGCAGCATTTGAATATTTTTAAGCAGGAAAATGACACAGAGCTACTCAACCGTTACATACAGCTTATTCCTCTTACTCCTGATACATCTTTCCGAATGACTTCCGGTGCGGGTACAGTATCGGAAAGAGCATTGATATACGCAATTTTAAGAAGAATGCCGGAGCTTTCAATGTATCGAAAAGCATTGGAAGTTGCTATGGAGGATTATGCGGTTAGTGCTTGGGATGGTTGGGCAAGAGATTGGTATGAAACACAGGTAAAAGAATGCGATAAAACTTCCGGTGGAAAGTACCTTGCGTATATGTTGGAGAAATTATCGGCAGAGCTGAATATGCAGGCGGACGGTAAGAATAACGTTCTTGATATGATAATCTCAATGTGCAAGCAGATTAAAAGCAACGGATATAAGCAGCAAAATAACAATGCTGTTATCGGCAAGCTGAGAGTGATTTTTGCAAAAATCAGCTTAGACAAACTTGAACCTGACCTTGTAATAATGGACGAATTTCAGAGGTTCAAATATCTGATAAACTCGGACTCGGACACAGAAACGGGTATGCTTGCAAATAAGTTCTTTAATTCCAGTAAGGTCAGAATGCTTCTGCTTTCGGCAACACCGTATAAGATGTATTCAACCCTTGAGGAAATAGACGAAACACAGGTCGATGAGCATTACTCTGAGTTCTTTGATGTAATGAACTTCCTTAACATATCGGAAAATGAGAAAGCTGAGTTTAAGACGGTATGGAGCGATTACTCCGTAAAACTGAAAGAATTGTCCGATGGAGATACAACCGTTCTGTCTGCGAAAAATGCTGCGGAGGACGCAATGTATCAGCACATTTGCAGAACCGAGCGTATTTCAGCGTCAGAAATGCGGATATAATTGATGACCAAGATGTTGCAGCTCCGCTTAGTGTTATGGAGCAGGATATTAAGTCCTATGTTCAGGCACAAAAGTTACTTGAGGATATAGGAGCTTCATTTAATGTTCCGGTTGATTATGTGAAGTCAACACCGTATCTGATGTCCTTTATGCGTGACTATCAGCTTAAACGCCATATTGAAAAATACTTTGCTGACCATCCTGATGAAGTAGGCAAAGTTAATAAGGATACATTTTGGCTCAAGAGAAGAACGCTTGACCGATATGACAAAGTGCCGAATAACAATGCACGACTTGACAGAGTAATGGCACACACATTTAAAGATAACGCAGAGTTTTTGTTATGGGTTCCTCCGGCACGTCCGTATTATCAGCCGCAGGGTGTATTTAAGAATGTGTCCGATTTTTCAAAAACACTTGTATTCTCATCGTGGGAAATGGTACCCCGAATGATTGCAGGTCTATTATCTTACGAAGCTGAAAGAAAGACGGTTGGAAAACTGGCCAAGGCAAACGAGGATAAAGAAGCACATTATTTCTATACCGGAGAAAAGCGTTACCCCTCCGCACGCTTGAATTTTTCAGTGAGCAATGGAACACCTAACGCAATGACTCTATTTTGCTTGATGTACCCGTCGCAGTTCCTTTCAAGATGTTATGACCCGATTGATTGTATAAATAGAGGACTTACACTTAGGGAAATTGAGAAAGAAATCAAGGGTAAGATAGCAGATAAACTTGCAAAATACGAAACTACGACTTCGGGTGTGCAGGATAAACGCTGGTATTATATCGCTCCATTCTTACTTGACGGAGCTGGGTATGTTACTACTTGGCTGAACAGCGACAGCGAATTAACCTCTTATGATGATGAAGATGAAAGACCAAACGACAGAAAGGTTTTCTTACCCATTTACAAGCACTTAAAGAGCTTTATTGTGAAACGGATTACGGAAGAAAGTGTAATTTCGGCAAAAAGCCGGACGACCTTTTGGATGTGCTGACTGATATGGCAATCGCTTCTCCTGCGATTGTAATTAAACGAACCTATCAGACCTATTGTAAAAAGGGTGAATCTTTTCCGAGCTTTCTGCCAAGTCAGATAGCCAAAATTTTTATCAACAGAATGAATACTGCGGAATCTACCGCTACGATAGAATTGGCTTGCGGAAAGAAGTCGGATGATGCTCATTGGCAGAATCTCCTTACCTACTGCAAGCAAGGAAATCTGCAAGCAATGTTTGATGAGTACGCTCATCTGATTACAAACGGCTTGGACGCTGATAACAATTTAATCGGTAATCTACATCATTCCATTGCAACATCAATGGATGTTAGAACAACGATTTATACTGTAGATACTTTTAACAGTTTTAAGGCAAGAGCTAATGGAGGAAAGGATAAAGCCACGGCACTTCGTTCTCACTTTGCGGTTGCCTTTACAAAGGGCGATGGAAAAGAGAAAGACGCAGACCGAAAAAAAGTAATAAGAAATGCGTTCAACTCTCCGTTCAGACCGTTTGTGTTGGCGTCCACTTCTATTGGACAGGAGGGATTGGACTTCCACAACTACTGCCGACGAATTGTTCATTGGAATCTGCCGTCTAACCCGATTGATTTGGAGCAGCGAGAAGGAAGAATAAACCGCTTTGAGTGTTTGGCTATCCGACAGAATATTGCCAAGCGATACGGTACAGTTCCGTTCACAAAGAACATTTGGAAAGAAATGTTTGAAGAAGCGGCAAAGGTCGAAAATGGTGGCGAGGGTTCAGACCTGATTCCATTTTGGGGGCTTACTGAAAAGGAAGATATGGTAAGGATTGAGCGAATTGTTCCGATGTACCCGTTCAGCAGAGATGAGCTGGCATACGAAAGACTTATCAAAATACTTTCACTCTATCGTCTTACATTAGGACAGGCTCGTCAGGAAGAACTGTTAGAGTACATTTTTAAGAATTGTGATGACCTGGAGGATATGAAGAACTACTTTATAAATCTGAGTCCGTATTATAAGAATCACTAAGGAAGGAGTGCGATGAATATGAACCTTATGAACTGTTCCGTTAAGCATATCTCTTGGGGTATAGGAACTGTTACAGAGCAAAAAGAAAACTACATTAAAATCAGTTTTCCGATTGGCGAGAAGCAGTTCGTCTATCCGGACGCATTTGAGAAGTTCCTGAAATGTGAAGATACGAGTATGCAGGGTCAAATCGAAGAAGAAATTGCTCACAAAAAGCAGCAGGAAATCTTGAAACAACAGGAACGGCAACAGAAAATTGAAGAAATCTCTCACTCCGTTCCGGTTGTGAATACTCGGAATGAAAAAAAGAAAAACTATCCGAAAGAAAACATCGCTTTCAAATGTAATTACTGCGATGGTGGGAAAGAGCAAAATGGAATCGGGTATTTGTGTGCTTGCAGCGATGAACTGATAGGATACAACATCGAGGTGGCACGACATAGTTGGTGCTGTAATGAGAAAGCTCCTTGCAGTCAGTATTATGACGGTATCATTGACCGTGAAACCTTAGATGAGCAAAACGATGACGGCGGATTTGTATGTTATGAAAGCCAAATGCTCAGGAACTGGGCAGCTTTTGCCGGATTTGTGCTTACCGGAGAAAACAAGCAGAAGCCGATGAAGCTGAGCAAAGTTCAAATTAACAGCTTGGCGATTTTAACATCGAGAGAGCCGTATACTCCGGAAGCTGACAGATTTGTTTTCGGCGTGTTCCTTGTGGATGAAGCCTATGAAGGTGATAATCGTGATGAGGGTTATGTGACCACTTCATCGAAATACAAGATAAGTCTTACGCAGAAAGAGGCAAAGAAAATCTTGTTTTGGAATTACTATCATAATGAAAACTCTCCTGAAAAGGTGGCTTGGGGTCAGGGGTTACATAGATACATTTCTGATATTCAAGCTGCAAGTATTCTTTATGATATTTGGAAAGTAAAGCAGGAGCGAAGGACGAGAAACTGGCAAAGGAATTTCTCGACCATTTCTGCAAAAATCAACGCTATAAGAGTTGATGACCTGCCTGATGTTGAATGGCGCATTAACAATATAAATGGATAGTGTCAACTAAAATATGAAAAAACGTTATTAAGAAAAAAAGCACTTTCATACCTTGAAAATTGTAAATATTTTAGGCTGTTTTAGCAGTACGCCACCCTTGACAGCACAACAAGAACTGCTGGAAGGTCATTACCGACGGCGAAGATGATGAGAACAGTTAGTTCTTCTCCGTCACTTACAGCAGTGTAGCAGTTCTTTTATGAGCCATCAAGGGCAAGCCGCTTGCGCGGTGGCTGTTTTCTTACCTCTGGCTCAGAATCTAAGAACAGTTAGAGCCTTTGGCCTGTTGCATTTTTAATATTTGTTGTTGCCCTAGGAATATTAGTAGTTGCCATTTACCAGGCATGTTAGAAGCATCTTCGAGTTTGTCTACTTTGTTTAAAACTTTATAGCCAGCATGTTTATGTGGGCGAAGGAAGTTGTAGTAGGCAACCCAAAGGGATAGGTCATAGTTGGCACCATCGATGTTATCAAAACCGTTGGAAGGTCTGTAAGACTGTTTATAAGTTCGGTTGAGTCTCTCAATCATCTGTTTATAAGGACGGAACGCTTTGGAGACAACATCGTCGTTGGTAAGTCCAATAACCTGAGTGATATCAAAGTTTATTTTACATTTTGTCGGATATCTGGTAACCGATGATGGAACGTTTGGCGGCATCCATGATGAACCAGATATAGCCTTTAATTCCACGAATCTTAATGTAGGTTTCATCAGCAGTAAAAACGGAGCCAACTTGATAATCATAGTTATCAACGAAAGGTTTAACACAAACGGCTGCTGTTTTGAGATAGTTAGCCACCTGTTGATGGGATATTTTAATTCCATGAATTTCGTGTAATGCATGAGCTGTTTTTCGTAGTAAGGAATGAGATCATTCCACTTCCAGTCCTGTTCGTAGGATATAATTCTAGGGAGTTCATCAACCTTGAATTTTTGGTACTTCGGAGAGTGAGAATCATCGAAGTTCCACTGCTTGAGTGGAATATATCTACAGATGAAATTTAAAAGTTGGCTAATTATTTATATTGGTATTGAATGATTTGAAGTAAATAAAATATAATGTTTACGAGCAATTAACTCTTTTGTGGTTATGTTGGTTTGGCGATTAACATTATACCTTAAAAAAGGGGAATTGCTTCTTTATTTGTGAAACCCCTGAAAATAAAGATTTTATAAGAAAACAAGGGGTGTCTTTTGACACTACCTAGTGGATAAAGGGGAGAAATTAAATGAAAAGATTAGGGAGTATATTGGATGTTTGAGATAAATTCTAATTTGTAAGGCTGTTGTGTTTGTTTTTTGACTAAGTTACGCCTTCGCTGATAAATGTCCAGACTCGCTCCGGTTTTTCTGCAAGGTGCTATTTTTAAGTTTTTACATGATTACGAAAAACCTAACGCGCTCGCTTAGGCATTATCAGCTCCGGCTGTTTAATTGATGAATGATTGCAAACAAACGCATCAGCCACATAGGGGGCTGGTGGGAGTGGCTGTCTTTAATTTGGTATTCTAGTTATTATTTGTATAGATTTACGGTACCAGCTACGAATGATAAATTCTAAGCGAGCGCATTAGGCGGAGCGAAGCGGATGCCGGAGCGAGTCTGAAATGTTATCATTCGGAGCGTCACTGTGTGGTAAGATAACTGATGACAGCAAAAACTGATAATGCCTAAGCGAGCGCGTTAGGCGTAGCGAAGCGGATGCCGGAGCGAGTCTGGACATTTATCAGTTTTTGCGTCTACTTTGCAACTAATTTTAGCCCTACAACTTTGAATTTGCGGCGGTATTTATGTTTGATTTTAGTATACTATCTGCAAAATACAAAGTCAAAAAAATGGGAGAAGAGGATGCGCCAATTATTTTTAATTTGTTATCCGGAAATCCATTTTCATAGGAGTATTTATGGTGGATATTAAAGAGTCCGGGAAAGGAATAGGCAGTTCTATAATTGATGAAGCCTTAAATGTTTTTAAGCGAGAAGGATATGTAAAAGTGAGGCTTGCCTATATGAAGGGAAACTCCCAAAGTAGTAGATTTTGGCAGAATTGCGGGTTTGCTGAGACCGGAATTGAAAAAGAAAATGAACATGGAGTAGCTGTAGTTTTAGAGAAAATAATTTGAATTATAATATAAAAAGGAGAAGGTTAATGACAAGAGAAGAAAGAGCAGAAAAATGGTTTAGAGGTATCCCCAATGCTGAACTAATAAGATGGAAGAAAAAATGAATATATGTGACAAGGCAGCAAGGGAGATGATGACTGAATTTTTTTGGATGTCAGCAGGGGTTTTTATTTCGCTGTTAGTGCTTCGTGGTAAAAAGATATTTGGTTTTATAGTAGAATTTATTAATTACATTTCAGGAGAGAATGCTGGTAAAAATTATTATATTTATATTGCTGTATGGTTAGGAGTGGTTACAGTCTTTTTCGTTATAATATGTCCTTTAATATGTGCTATTCTAGATAAGAATAAATATATCAAATCTGAAGCTGAAAAAGCAATTGAGAACATAGAAAAAAACAAGGAGAAGTATAGCGAAGATTTTTACAATAATATGGAAGAAGGCTATCTTCAGTTTGACAATTTTAATTTTAAGCTTGCAATCATCCAAGAGTTGATGTATGACATAAATGTATTGCAACCTGAGTTTGATATTTACGAATTTGCAAAAGAGTATAAGGGAGAAGAGATTGACACAGAAAGTGAAACTGCAATTGAACCTGCACTTGAGTATTTTAAGAACTTGCAGATACCTAAGAGCTTAGCAAAAGAAGTCGGATCATTTTACATGGATGGTGGCAATGAAGTGTATATGAATATCATTCCGCAGTGGGACGGCGAGGACGGATATTTTGATTTGAACGATGTAAGCCTTGCAGAACTGAGACAATTTCCAAATCTAACTGAAGCGACAATTCTGACGGATGATTTTGATAAAATAAAGAAGATATTTGATGCAGCAGGTATTAAGGTGGAATTATTATAATACAAGAAATAGTGAGGTAACAATGGACTATATACAAGATAGAAATAGCAATATTTTTGTTTAGCTTACATGACAGCAAGATAGAGAAAAATCACATTTAAGGTTAATGTTTTAACTTTTGCACCTTAATAAAATATTTCAATATACAGAAGACGAAGAAAAAAATATATTCAGGAGAAGTTTTTATTTTATGGCTGTGATTTAGATGAATGTAGTGTTATGATATTTAATAGAACAGTTTATGAAGGTGATTTTTTTCGGGAAAAAGCCGTTAGTTTACAAGATTACATAAAAAAAGTATTCAAACGTAGAGTTTGAAATTTTGACAGAAGGATACTTTGGATATTGTACAACTTATACAGGATGGATTTGGGAAGAAGGAAAAAAAGCCTGTGTCAGGAATTATGTATATTTGGAATAACGGTGATATGGTATATCATATAAATTAGAATTTGTATTTTTACATATTAACAGTCAAATAGATTGAGATAAACCACATAAAAGGAGACAACAAATGACTACAAAAAAATTTGCTAAGTATCTTGAAAAGCAATGTAAAGAAATAATAAACTTTTCACTGGAACCTCTATTTGGAGAGTACGTAGTTCTTGTTTCAGGAAAAAGAGTTGGAGTAATTTATCAGGAAAAGCTCTATGTGCTTTACACTCCTACCTTTGAAAATGTAGAAGAAATGATTTCCGATTTTGAGACAGTTAATTTATTTTCTTGGGCATATCTTAGCTTTATTGAAATCAAGAATATCGAAGATAAAGAGAAGCTAAAGGACATCATAAACTATGTTTATCATGAGTTATATTTTGCCAAAGATATCGTAATTGATATAGGATTTTTATTTCAAAGCTTTAGGGGCTATCCTGATAGAATATATAAACTGTATCAGGAACACATTACTTTTCTGCACTTTGCATACGAAAAAAAGCTGCTAAAGGTGAACCCTCTTGATTCTGAGGGAAGAATCATAAAGCTATCGTATACAAATAACGATTTAACAAAAGAGGGGCAGCAGATATTACACCCGTTGTATAGGAAATGGCTGGCTTATACAGACAAAAATGATGCTGATTCCCTGAAAAGAGCCGCAAATGTTAAACAGTTAGAAAAGTACTACAACAAGCTGATAGAATAAATATGATGTACTAATTATGTCCTCTCCATCACTATACACAAGGTCTTGTATACAGTGGCGGAGCAGAGCTTATATGCGTGTAATGGCTGGCTTCATATAAGAGATGTTTCAGCAAATTGATGAAATGGGGGGGATTCCTGCATCTACAAAATCCCATTTACCCACTTTTTCTTCCAGTTACTCCATCTTTTATAACTGTCAATTTTCCAGCCGTTTTTCTTTTTGACAACAACGAATAAATATCCTGTATCACCAAGTTCTTTAGTTTCTGTCTTAAAGATAACTTCTGCTTTACGCTCATTTTTAAACTCAACTTTTGTTTCGTATGCAGCTTCAATCCCTGAATATTCCGGAGGGCAGCCAAAGCTGCGGGGATTTCCACCATAAACGCGCTTTTTATCCGTACAATAAGCCTCAAAAACAGGTTGGTACTGCTTGTTAAATTCCTCAAACCAGTCTTTCTCATCATCTTCGTCTTCTTCTGACTTTAGATAAATATCAGTTTCTATTTCATTCATTTTTGTTGCAAATTCCAAAACTAATGCCGATAAATATTGTTTTAATTCTTTCTCGTCCATCTGCTTCTCCTTATTTACATTCAAGCCAATCCGGTACATACCGCATAAATAGTATCCTTTTTAGATGCAATAACATACAAATTATCATTTACAATAATCATTTGCTGATATGCGGTTATTATATATTTTTCAAACTCTATCTCCTTAAATAACGAGCCATTATTTCGTTTTATTAAAATCGGTTTATTCTTTTCATTCGATAGTAATACATAATCTTTATAAAATATAAAATTTGAAGTTCCTCTTGTGTTATAACGATACTTTATACTGCCATCTTGCAAATTAAGGGCGAAGAACTTGCCGCCATTACCATCAGTTCCAAAATAAATAATACCGTTTTCTTCCTTTACTTCCGTATATAAATATCCGCCTGTTTTTGTTTTCCAGACAATCTCTCCTGAGTGAATATCTCTACAAGCCATAATAAATGGAGAATGCATATACACTTCCAAGTCTCCGAATCTATAATTTTTACTATCATTATATATTTCCTTTACCGGCTCCGGTGACTGTCCTATTTCAACCAAGGCTGTATCCGAAACTTCAATAAGCTTTTCTATTGTAGCTATATATCCCTTGTACTTTTTTGTATTTAATATAAATCTTCCGCCATCTTCATACAGCAGAGCGTCTGAGGCAGAAAAGAATTTCTCCTGATAATAACATAAATGAGCTTTACTATGTTCCTTAAAATCCTTTGAAAACATATCCAACATAATATAGTTTGGCTTTCTTTTATCATCAGCCGGCTGTTCCTCCGGCGCTGAGCCAAATGCATCGTGTAGGACTGCGATCTTTTCTTTTATTTGATAGATACCTATTATGCCATGGTGTCTAAAATGAACACCTTCAAGTATAAGTGGATAAGCTCTTACCATATTACTGTCCTTTCATTTAATAGTACAATCATTACTGTGTGTTTCCATAATTTTAACACTAATCTTAACTAAAGTCACTATTTATATGCACAAAACGGTATTGCTATTCCCCTTATCATTTAACCACCCAAAAGGACTAACTACTCCAGGGACAAGCTTTATAATTTTCGTTAACCCTACGACTGGTTATAACATAGAAGATAAAATTCCCGTGCTTTCCGAAAAACTTTTAATAAACCCTTTTATTTAATTACGAAATGTGTTATAATTTACTCAATGAGTAAAGGAGGTCTGCTATGAAAGAAAAGACATTTCAGAATAGGATGAGAGAACTGCGGGAATCTACAGGGCTTAATAGAAAAGAATTTTGTGAGCAATTTGATATTCCTTACAGAACGGTAACAGAATGGGAGTTAGGACATAGAAATGCACCTCCGTATGTATTTAGATTTTTGGAATATTATATCCGCATGCAGGAGTTGATGAAAGAAAAGGATGTTGAGAAAAACATAAGATAGCGACATATGTGCGTGGAGTGACAGGTTTCAATAAATCTTAGTATAAGTAGGTGAATTTATGATTACCGGTGTTGATTATATCTTATATACGAATAAAAGCCAGGATGCTTTTACCAAAAAAATTAAAGAGAGTATTCCTTTCTGGGAAAAGCCATATATTGTTATTGATAATGAAGATGAAACAACGGATATTTTTATTTCCCGAAATGAAGAGATGTTTCAGCTAATGGATGAAAAAGGGGTTTTTATATTGATAAAGCATCCGGGGAAGGCCCATTTTTACTGATTTTTAATGGCGATTATTCATTAACCGTAAGCCGGATAACATTAGTACTTCCTGGAGAAATTGATGAGTCGAAATTTGCCAAGCAAGTGTACGATTGGATTAAGTCGATTCTTTAAAAATATATCAATTAATCTCTAATATTCAACCTCCTGTTTACTCCTTTACTGTCATTTTACAAAGCACAAGCTTCTCCGCCTCATCACTGATAAATACACTGTTTTCTAAAACATCCATTATCCTGTATTTTGTAAAACCCCTTGGAAATGTGACATCAAGAAGTTCATTGTCAGATAGTCTAAGCAATTTTTGTTTTCCCTTCCATTCGTCTGTCTTAAATACAGGTGATAAAATAAGATATTCTTTATCAGCACTGAATTTCCCTCTCATGCCATGCTTACCGGGAAGCTTTGCAAGTTTTTCATTTCCCCAGATTTTCTTTTTGTAAATCCCGTCTTTAGTAATTTCCACATACCAATAATACTTAAACTGAGATAGACCGCAAGGGTTAATTATATCAGCTTCTATGAAGGCATAAATCGCCTCATCCTTTATCATAAGGCTGCCTATCTGCGGATAAGAGTAGTTAAAATCCATTTTATGATAAACACCATCTGCCTTTTCTAAGGATTCCATAAATCTCTTCCTTACTTTTTCCTCTGTAAACACAGGAGTTAAGGAACTATCCCAGCAAAGTGTGTTGGTTTCTCTGTCATAATTAAAAAATGTAAAGCTGTTTGCCGCACAAACATCTCCACCCACCCGGCAGATAACAGGGAATTTTCCTTTTTCTGAAAGCGTAGAAATTTCTGTTATATACTCACCTGCACATTTATTCTTACTTTCTACCTTATGTATTTCTCCCGAATCAGATAATCTAAGAACTTCTCCATCTTCTCCGCAGGCAATTAAAATGTCGGAGCCTGCATCAAGCAACAAAGGATTGTTCCATTTTTTCTTTTGTACAGAAAGGTATAAATGTACTCTGCTCACCCTTTATCAGGAGAATACCATTGTTTCCTCCATCATTGCTGCACCAGATAACAAATTCATCTTTTCCTCTTGCAAAGTGATTTTTGGCATTTATAGGTGCGTACTGATATGCCAGACTTCCCAGCTTAAATCCCGGTAATGTCCATTCAGAAATCTTTTCTAAGTTTATCTTCATATTATTCTACCCCTGTCTCCTATTTGTATTGTTATAAAATAACTTAGCCCTCTCCTTTGAAAGCAACCCCTTATCCACGAGCCTGTTTACAAAATTTACTTCATATCTTTCAAAATCCTTTACCCCGATACCAATTGTAGCCCAATGTTTTTCCTCATCATTCTCACGCCACAATCCTATAAATCCTTTCATAGTTTTTGGTCGAATTTATGATAACATGATTTTATAGTTTTGTGTACTTTTTTTCTCGTTTATACTGACACTTTATTTTACCATTTATAACAAAACGATATTTTCTTACCGTAGTTTTTTTCTAGACTATCACATCATTATTACTACCTACATACTCCCGAAATACTTCGCAAGCCTATAAAGTCTGATTTTTCAGTATCTTTACAGGTTAAGAGGTATAATTCTGACAAAACTTAAGGGACAAGATTCAAGTACTTTCCAAAAAGATTTTAAATCAGCCCTTTCATTTGATTACGAAACGTGATATAATTTACTCAATGAGTAAAGAAGGCTGCTATGGAAGAAAAGACATTTTAGAATAGGATGAGAGAACTTCGGGAATATTATATCCGCATGCAGGATTGATGAAAGAAAAGGATATTTAAAAAAATGTAAGTGAGGAGGATGCAGAAAATGAAAGACAATAGTAATATAGGTAATGAGCTTATTCTATTTGAAACAGAAGACAGGTCTGTAACATTGACAGTGCCAGTGAATCAAGAGATGGTTTGGCTGAGTAGAAATCAAATGGCGGAGCTATTTGACCGAGATATAAAGACTATTGGCAAGCATATCAATAATGCATTGAAGGAGGAATTGGATAATTCAACTGTCGCAAAATTTGCGACAGTTCAAAATGAGGGTGGTAGAGAGGTTGAAAGGCTTATTGAGTATTATAACCTCGATGTTATCATCTCAGTCGGCTATCGTGTAAAATCTAAGCGTGGTGTGGAATTTCGTAAGTGGGCAAACTCTGTGTTAAGACAGTATATATTGAGAGGATATGCGGTGAATAATAATCGTATTGCACAGCTTGGCGAGGTAATACAGATTATGAAGCGTACACAGAATTCTTTGGATAGTAAGCAAGTGCTTTCAGTTATTGAGAGATACAGTACTGCCCTAGATTTGCTGGATGCTTATGATCATCAGAATATGTCCAGACCAAAAGGCAATGTAGCGACATATGTGCTCACATATGAAGAATGTATGGATATAATTGCAAGTATGAGATTCGGTGATGAATCAGACATTTTTGGAAAAGAAAAAGACGGCTCATTTGAGGGAAGTATTGGCAATATCTATCAGTCTTTTGCAGGGCAGGATTTATATCCGACTCTGGAGGAGAAGGCTGCGCATTTATTATACTTTGTAACAAAGAATCATAGCTTCTTAGATGGAAATAAAAGAATTGCTGCTACAGTATTTTTGTATTTTCTTGATAAAAATGGAGTGCTATTTATTAATGGCGAGAAAACAATTGATGACCATACACTTGTAGCCCTCACAATTATGATTGCTGAATCAAAACCGGATGAAATGGAAATGATGATTACAGTAATCATGAATTGTATGAAAAAGCTTTGCTAAAGATTTTAAGCAGTTAGAAAATGCTACGCCTGCTACATCCTTCCATCAGGAAATATAATCTGTCTTACTATATGGGTATTTGCCTCATATTTCTTATCGTACTTAGAAGCCAATTTCTCAAACTCTTTGTTCTTCTTAGAGCTGCTTGTATAAAATGCACATTGCTTGGTCTTAAGATTTAGCATAACAGGAAGTATGGTATCTGCCGTAATGGCAGCAGGACATACTGTTTCAGCGGCAGTCTTTAGTGCGGGTGCAACTTGTAATGGCTTAAAGTCTAAGAGGTTTTTCATATTTTCAAAGCATAAATGCTGTAATTTCGACTTGCACAAATCAGGAAGTTTACTTACATTTGCAAGCTGACACACTTCTGCAGCTTCCAAATTAGGCAGATTAGCAAGTATATCAAGGTCATTCATTTTAGGCAGGTGAAACAGGTATAAGCCGGTAATCGTCTTATTTCCATAAAGTTCAGACAAATCCCCGGTATTGCCGCCTGAAATCACCAGATTTTTAAGCCTTGGCAGCTCATTTACAAATGAATATGAATCCGGGGTAATCCCATGTAATTTCAGGCTTTGTAACTGCTTTAACTCTGAAATTGCCTCTATATTTTTTTTACACTTATGTAAGCCTAAGACTTTTAATTCGGTAAACCTTGTTAAAGGCTTCAAATCAAAGGATTTGGCTGCAATATCCAAGTCAAGGCTTTCTAAAGAAACAAGAATTTTAACAAGGAAATCCTCATCCTCTATCTTAGGTGTTTCCACACATAGATGCCTGAGTGCAGGCAGTTGATAAATTGCATCAATCCCCAATATCCCCGAGGAAGCTTCTACAGATAATTTTCTTACTTTATCCATGGCTTTAAGAAGGCTTAAATCACAGCTTCCATATGTGTAAATGCGAAGCTCAGTGTGCGGATATTTAGCAAAATATTCCTCATTTAGCCTTTGCAGGGTAGATACATCTAAAGGAAGTGTGTCTGTCTGTAAAGTATCTGCACCACCGTTTCTAACGATTTGCTTTATTTCACCAGTTGTTAGCTTTCCTCTAAAATCAATTCTATCTTCTGAAAACAAAACTCCCATCACATCTACCCCTGTCTCCTATTTGTATTGTTATAAAATAACTTATCCCTCTCCTTTGAAAGCAACCCCTTATCCACGAGCCTGTTTACAAAATTTACTTCATATCTTTCAAAATCCTCTGCACAACCCACATTTTCAGCAAGAAGTAATAGAGCAGCCTCTATCGTTTCTGATTTTGAATTATTAACAAGCTCTTTTTCTATGTATTCACATAAGCTATCCAAAACCTCATAGTTTTCCTTGTCCGCTTTTTCAAAATCAGCGTTCCAATCTATTGATTCAAGTTTTTGTTTTAAATAAAGTATATCAGTATTATCCATATTTTTTACCATTCCTTTCGCTTCGCTCAAGGCACAAACAAGTTATGAAAAAATGTTGTGCCTCTCCTCGCTTTGTCTTATAATATCTATATAGGATAGCAATATACTACAGAGCACGGGAGGAGGAGTGGCGAATTTATTTTCGACCCCGTATATTTATATGTGCCGTCATCCTTACAAGCACAAACAAGTGGGACATTGAGCCCGGACTCTTATCATTGGTAATAAACCATGTTTATTCAGTCGCAGGATGACAGTCAATGTTGCTATCCTTTTTTTATAAAGGTGGTGATACTTATGATGAAGTTAAAATACTCCATCTGCTGTGGGCTTGATGTCCACAAAAATGTTATCGTTGCAACCATCGTAATCACAAATGCTGATGGAATCTCTGAGTACAAGCAAAAATCATTTTCTACTTTCAACTCAGATATTAGAAAATTTCACAGCTGGCTAATCGAGAATAATTGTTATCATGTATGTATGGAATCCACTGGGAAATATTGGATTCCTATTTTTAATTATCTCGAGAATGACATAGAAGTCTGCCTTACCCATCCTAAATATGTCAAAGCCATCAAGGGAAAGAAAACTGATAAAAAAAGACTCCAAATGGATTGCTGACCTCTACAAATTCGACCTTGTCAGATGCTCGTTCATTCCCCTAAAGACTTCAGACAGCTGCGTGAAATCGCAAGATACCGTTTCAAACTGGTATGTATGAAATCTTCTGAGAAAAACCGCATACAAAACTGCATGACTGTTTCCAATGTCGGCATTGCCAGTGTACTGTCTGATCCTTTTGGCAAAACAGCCACAGAAATCATGTCGTATCTTCTTACACATACTTCTGATTCCATTGATGAAAAAGCTGTCCGCAGACTCATTAAAAAAGGGGCAAAAGCTAAATCCGATGAAATCATTGAGGCAATCAGGGGGTATAACATAGAATCTGATCAGGCTAAAAAGCTTGAACTTGCCCGCAGCCATCTGGAGTATCTTGATGGCATGATTACTCAATCTGAAGTTGAGCTTTTATGTAAGGATGAAGCCTTACTACAAGTTCGTTGAACTTGTTTCTACAATGCCTGGGATGACCGAACTAAGTTCAACAATCGTTCTTGCCGAAACAGGCGTAGATATGAGCATCTTTGATGACGCAAAGCATCTGTGCTCATGGTGTGGGCTTTCACCTACTAACAATGAGTCAGCCGGTAAAAAGAAGTCTGTGCGGATTTCTAAAGCAGGAGATTACTTAAAGCCTATGATGGTACAATGTGCGCTTGCAGCAATCAAGAGCAAAAAAAGCAGACCTATTTTTGCAATCAAATATGGTCGAGTTAAAAAACGCCGTGGTCATAAGAAAGCAATCATTGCCATAGCACGAATGATGATAGTATGCATTTATCACATGGTTTCAGAAGAAAAACCGTTTAATCCTATTGATTATGAAGAACTTATGTCTCCGAAAAAAATCAAATAGAGCGTGTGATTCTAAATGAAAAACAATGTCTTTGCTTATCTTGAAAGCCTTGGTTATGATAGCTCAAAAGTTAGTAAAAACGCAACGATAACTAACATTTATTTATATAGTTACCAATTTTAGGGATCTTGCGACCCCTTATATAAGTGCGCCCAATAATATAAGTTATTTTTCACTCTTTCACTCTTCATCATAAATAGGTGGAAGACTTACATACCTCTCCTCAATCTTTACCCTCGCATAAAGTATTCCATCCTGATAGAAATATCCCTCAAACGGAGGATATTTATCCAAATCTTTTAATACTTCATCAGGAATACTTCTAAAATTATAATCCCTCAAAGCCCCTGCGCCAATCAGTTTCTTTGTCCTGACTGCTTTAATTTCTTTTTCATATTTCCTATAAAATTCTTCAGGCTCTTTTTCATATATTTCTATATCTTCCTCATCCAATACATAATATCTGTCATAGCCCGCTACCCATGAAATATGCACACAGAGCAAATGTTTTTTTCAATCTCCAGACAATATCCCACCATAAATAATTTATCTTTGTCGATTCTTTTTATTTTTCTATGGTTATATTCTGTATTATATTATTCATATTTATAGTAGTCCCTCATACCGATACCAATTGTATCCCAATGTTTTTCTTCATCATTCTCACGCCACAATCCTATACTTACATTTAAAAAAGAATAACAAAATCCTGCCTCGCTGTCATCAACTTCCCTGTCATGTTCTGTAATTATCTCAATCAATTCATCTGCATCTGTTTCAAAAACTGATATGCCATAGATATACGGTCTGAGAATACCCTCAATTCCTGCAAGAAACTCAATGAATTCCAGTTTACCATCTTTATCAAAATCGAGTCCTAATTCACTATTAAAATAAAAATGCCTATAGGAATCTCCCCCATAATTCTGAAAAATACTGTCTGGTTTCCCAAGCAGCTCCTGCACCTTATCTGCTTTCATTCCAAGTAAAATTTCTTTGTCATCAAGCTTTATCTTCTCAAGTGGAAATACTTCAGCTCTCATTCTGCTTCCTCCTATACTATCTCACAAAGCTCGTGCAGATTTTTGATTATATAAGTTGGCTTAAGATTGGTATCATTTACATCTTCCTTAGGGTTGTACCAACAGGTGTCAATGCCTGCATTAGCACCACCCTGTATATCACTTGTAAGCGAATCCCCTATAATAACCGCCTGACTTACATCATCTATTCCTGCCTCAGCTATTACCCTATCAAAAAAATGAATGCTAGGCTTTTCATAGCCAACTTCCTCTGATATAAAAATATTGTCAGCTATTTTATCAAGACCTGAACGCTCTAACTTCTTTTTCTGAGCAATGGCGGTCCCATTGGTCACAATGATAATTTGATAATTCTTCTTCTGAGCCTTTATTATTTCGAGGGCATCATCATTAAATGCTATAGTATCTCCGAGGGCAAGCTGATATGCCTTGTTAAATTCAGAGGCAACATCAGTCCTTATTCCCTCTTTTAAGAAGAATTCCTCGAATCTCTCCACCAGAATCCTCTCCTTTTCCATCTTACCACATTCCAAGAGTTTCCAGTATTTTTTATTGATTTCTATGTAATGCGATAGCATTTCATCTGTACACTCACCGAGGTTAAACTTCTCAAACAAAGTCCTTATCGCCCTCTTCTCTGCTTTCTCAAAGTTAAGTATAGTGCCGTCTATATCCCACAGCAAATATTTATATTTTGACATAAGCTTACTCCATTTAATTGATGTATTTAGGATAAATGTTTACCTTTGTAACTCAGCTACTTACTTTCATATCTTTTATAAGATAATAAGTATCCTTAAACCTAAGATGCCATATTTCTTTATCAGCCGTAATTTCCTCGTATATATCATCTAGGGTATGTGCCGGTGCCAACATACCCAAAATATAGTCCTCCAATACAACTTCTCCTATTTTGTAAAGCTTATCAAGTAAAAGCCCCAAATCCTTGTGATTAAACCAACAGTCAGTATCAAGTGCATATTTTGTGTTACACATCTTACAGGCAATTTCGCTGTTAAAAAAATCCTCCATAGTCGGCTTATCCTTTTGCAAAAGCCTTGTGCAGGCAAGGTGATATTCTATCTTTCGAGGACTCACATCAACATCTGAAACAAAAATCACTCCGTATTCATTTTCAAATTTAACTGCAAGCACATCTCCTACCTTAAAATACGGCTCTCTCTTTATTTTTGTCTTTGGAACTTTAAGAGGCTTTGGATTTTCGCTTTGTAACTGAACAGCAAGTTTATCAAGCACCTTCTGTCTTTGCTTTTTTGCCTTGCTGTCGATTTCAAGCCAGAACTCATCTGCGCCTTTTTCTATTATCTTAAGAGCTTTATTTTTTATTTCCTCAGGTAAATGCCCTATCTTCCACAAAGAATAAGCAAAGGCTGTCCAATAAATCTCAGTATAAAAGCTGTCTGTGCAAAAATTCTTCTCATCATTTAAAACATCTTCGATTATCTTCTCGACATCTTCTCCATTTTTATATCTATCTACGACTGTATTGTAAATATCATAACCGTCATCACTGTCAATTATCTTTACCCCGTCTATTGCCATAATAGCCTCCTGTCCACTCAGAAATCTTATCTGATTTTAACTTCATAACAGCTCCCCTACACCTCAATCACTGTTATCTCATGCTTTGTAAAAGGTATGTATTTCTCCAAAACATCTGCGGTTTTAAGCTTCATATAGCTGGTTGTGGTGCTGTCGGTACAGCCATACCACTCATTTTTAAGCACCTCTATATCAAATATAATCCTTACCTTATTTTCAGTGTCAATAATACTGCTAAGCACCGTTGTTGCCCCAATCTTTGTGCCAAGCATACTAAATAGCAGCTCTTCCGTGGCAAATGAAACCCTTGATATTCCAAGTGCCGCACTAAAATCCTTGGTTACAAAAGGCTTACCGTCAAGGGTTACAAAGAGATAGAAGTTAGTCTGCTGCCTATTGCATAGAAACAGGGTTTTAACCGTCTTCATGTCAAGTCTCTCATTGATTAAAACGCAGTCCTCCATAGTGATAGCAGGGTCATTGTCCACCCTCTCAAAGGGAATATCAAGATGAGCCAAAGTCTCATAAATCTTTTGCTGAAGCTCACTCTGAAAATTCTCCGGCGCCTTGGTTTTTACTTCACTCACATAAAACATAATTCTTCTCCTATATTATCACACAATGCTATAGTAGTGCTAAATTATATTTTAAATGATATGTGGAGAAGTTACAAGATAAAATTGTCAAAGGAACAAGTATTTCCTGCTCTACACTTTTTTCAAAAATCTTATTCCGGTTATAATTTAGTTATTTTTGTGTTTTACACTACCTTCATAGAAAAGGAGGAAATAACATGAGTATAATGCTTGAAACTAATGGGCTTACCAAAAAGTACAAACATCAAACAGCCCTTAACAATGTATCTATTCAGGTGGAAAAAGGCAGTGTATACGGTCTGCTTGGTCCAAACGGAGCCGGTAAGTCCACACTCTTAAAGCTGATAACGAGGATGATTCCTAAAAGCTCTGGCAGTATTGTCTTTGAAGGACACGAACTAAATACTGACGATTTACTTAAGATAGGTGCAATAATCGAAGCTCCTGCAATTTACCTAAACTTAACAGCTTACGAGAATTTGGAGGTTCTTACTACCCTGCTAAACATTGATAAATCAAGGATTAACGAGGTTCTGAATCTGGTCGGCTTAGAAAATAACAGTAAGAAACCGGCAAAGGAATTTTCTTTAGGCATGAAGCAAAGACTTGGTATCTCTATGGCACTAATAGGCTCCCCATCTCTTCTCATCCTTGATGAGCCTACCAACGGACTTGACCCCCTTGGCATACAGGAGCTTAGAGAACTCATCAAATCTTTAGCAGGGCAGGGAATTACAATCATTTTATCAAGCCATATTTTGAGTGAAGTCTGGCAGGTAGCAGACAGAATCGGAATAATCAACAAAGGTCATCTAAGTTATGAGGGCGAGAATCATACAGACAGCAACACCTTAGAAGCTTTATTTATGGAAATTATAAAAAAGGATGTGAATAATAATGATTAATATGATTAAAGCGGAATTTATCAAGGAAAAAAGAGGGGCAAATTCAAAGCTTATATTCATTGTACCTGTGGTGTTTGTAGTATTTAACCTGCTTATGGTAAGCCTTATGGGGCAAAGCTCTGCTGGTAAAAGTTATATCTTAGCTACATCATTTAACTGGTATCCTGTTATGATTCTGCCTATTGTCCTAAGCCTTTTAGCTGTAAATATTATGGCTAAAGAGAAGCCTGAACATCTTGGAAGAGATAACAGCCTGAATCTAAGCATAGGAAAGATGATAATAGCTAAGAATATCGTAGTTTTTCAGAGCTTTTTGCCATACTTTTTATCTCATCTTTACTCATATATTTTGTAGGGAAGATGATACTTGGCGAAACAATCTTCATCCATACGCTTATTATAGCTACACTTTGTCTATTTGTTGGAAGCCTGCCCATTGCCACCTTATCGCTCCTTATATACAGGCTGTTTAACAAAAGGCTTCCCGTTATTATAACCAACTTTCTGTTCACCTTTCCATCTGCGGTAATTGCAGTTACTAACTATTGGGAGTTCTTTCCCTGGGCTTACAACCTTCGTATACTAAGCCCCATTATAGGAGTGCATCCAAACGGCACCTTCCTTAACCCGGATTCTCCTATGATGGAAATAGGAGCGGTTTACACAGGTTTATTAATCAGCGTTGCTGTTTGGCTGGTCACAGATATATTGATTTTGATTAAAGAAAGAAGAAAAATCCATGCTTAATATTTTAGTCTCCTACTTTAAGAGAACCAAAAGGACTCCTGTCAGGGTGGTGGTATTTCTGTGTCCTCTGCTGTTTTCCTTTATTTTCACCGCCTACCTGCAGACCTCTGCCCTGCTAAAAGGAAAGGAAATCACATCATTTTATGCTGTATTTACCATACTTGCCTGCTTTTCAATCAGCTTCTTTGTACCAATGCTGTATGACATTGACAAAAAGGCAGGAAACTATGCCAACGACTTAAGGTGCGGTATAGGCAGGATTAAGCTGTTTCTTACCAGATTTCTCTTTATCCTCCTACTTATAGCAGCAATCGAGCTGGTTGCTACCCTGCCCCTTTTGACATTTTTATTACTTAGGGGTATAACTGTTTCAGGCATCCATTTTATCCTGTGTGCGAGCATTTGTCCGGTAACCTTTATGTGCCTTATCCCCATTTATCAGTTCGTTAGCCTCAAATACAGCTACTCCGGAAGCATACTTGTGGGAGCCATTTCTACACTCACAGCCATTCTTCTTGGAACAACGGACTTGGGAGCGGGTATCTGGTATTTTTGTCCCTTTGTCTATCCTGTTAAGCTGATTTTTGGGTATATAAGGAGGCAATTTACACCGACAGAGGTACTGTTTTTTCTTGCCTTATCCCTTTTTATAGCCTTAATGGCTTTACCTCTGCTTTGTTTTTGGTATAATAATTGGGACGGCACTACTAAGATGGAGGAATGAGATGAGACTTCTGATAATTGATGATGATAAGGATTTGCTAAAGCTCCTTAAGCTGACTTTTGAAAAAGGAGTACGAAGTTGATACCGCTCCCCTGGCAAAGTCTGTGAAACCTGAAGTGCTTGGTAAGTATGACCTTATTATTCTTGATGTTATGATGGAGGAAATGAGCGGCTTTGACTTCCTTGCAAAAATACAGGAGCCTTATAGATGCCCCCATTATCCTGCTTACAGCAAAGGATTTTTGAAAAGGATAAGCTTGAGGGGCTTGCCCTGGGCGCAGATGATTACCTTACAAAGCCTTTTTCTCTGGCTGAAATCAGAGCAAGGATAGCAGCCCATATAAGGCGTGAAAAGAGGGAAAAGACACTCAAGGCTCGTGGATTATCCTATATCCTGCGATTTGCTTTCTAAGAAAATCTTTTGCGGCGATATGGTAGTTGAACTTACAAACAGCGAATATGAAATCTGCGAGCTCCTGCTAAAGAATAGAAACTCTGTATTTTCAAAAGAGAAAATCTATACTACAATTTATGGTTATGATGCAGAGGGCGACAGCTCTACTACCATAACCGAGAGAGTCAAGCTTATAAGGAGTAAATTTGGTAAATATAATATAGATCCGATTAAAACTATATGGGGAGTGGGTTATCAATGGGAAATAAAAGAAGTTTAACATATTTAGTATGGAAATATGCGGCTCTTGAGCTTGCTTATACCTTTGGAGTCATTATACTTTTCTTTGCAGGCCTTAGTTTACTTGCAATTAACGGCATCATCTACCCTGCCAACTATGCAAGTTCAAATGCCTCCATCATCGAAAAAGAGTTTAACGGGGGCAGCCTGAATGTGAGTGATATCCCGTTTTATTATGATTATCTGTATATGGAAAATGGCAGAGTAATACAGGATACCATAGGAGATAATTATAAGGCAGAGGTAGAACTGGCCTTAAAAACAGGCTCCTCAGCCACCAATACGATAATAGGAGCCAAGTATTTTAAGGCTTATACAAAGGGAGGTAAAACTCTGGTAATAAAATACCGTGTCAGTGCAATATTTGCAATCAAAGGCCTGTACAAGCTTGTGAACAACTTTGAAAGCCTCTACATCCTTATCACCCTGTTTATATGGATGGTTGGCTTTGTACTGCTGATTATAAGGCTGTCGAAGCTGTTGAGAAGAGAAATTAAAAAGATTGCCTCTGCCAATGAAAATATTAAAAAGATGGATTTGGATTACACAAGGGAGTCCTCTAAATACAGGGAAATAGACGGTGTGCTGACCTCCATTGATGTGCTTGCAAATAATCTGAAAGCCTCACTTAACAGGCAGTGGGATATACAAAATGCCCAAAAAGAGCTGATAGACTCAGTTGTACATGACATCCGCACTCCTATCACCCTAATAAAGGGCAATTTTGAGCTTTTACAGGAGGAAAACCCTGACCTTTCATCTGAGAGGTTTGCTGATATTACAAACGGTATGACAAGGCTTGAAAGCTATATTCGTAAGCTAACGAACTTTTCATATCTAATAGAGGGTAAGAAGGATACAGTAAGCGAGAGTGTTATTGATTACTGGATAGATGTAATTTCAGCCATATGCAGGGCAAATGAGTTTAATGTGAATATAGCGCAAAGGAACTCTTCAGAGATAAAGCTTGATAAGGAAGCAATAGCCGTAGCTTTGCAAAACATTGTAAACAACTCTGTCGAGCATTCCTCAAAGGGCAGCGATATTTCAGTTTCATTTAACGACACTGTAACTCAGTTTGAAATAATTATAAGGGATGAAGGAAACGGCTTTGATGAGAGCCTAATCCCTGTACTTACCGAAAAATTCATATCAAGCAAGGAGACTGATGAAACTTCAAAACACGGTATCGGTCTGTCAATCGTAAAAAGGATAGTTACTGCAAATGATGGAGATTTGTACTTAAAGAATTATTCAGATACAAAAAGCGGCGCCGAGGTAAAAATGGTTTTTAGGAAAAATCTCAGTTAACATGAAGAAAAGGGCCACCTTTAGTCATATTGACTTTTTTTATCAATAAGTTAGATTTTACTAACTGTTATATTGCATTTATTCTGTCGACTTGTTAAACTAAAATTTGCACTTTTAACAAAGAGAAAGGAAGACAGTAAAATGAAAGTCAGAAAATCTACCAAAGCACTATCAATATTTCTTGTATTATTCTTGGTGATTTCTATCTTTCCTATGAATCTATTTGCAAAAACAGATTCCTCTTATTTGGATAAGATAGAAAAATCACTGCAAAAAGTCCCGGCATCTAAAGAGGTCGAATTCATAGTCACCTTGAAGGCAGAGGCAGACTTAACTAAAGTAAAGCCCGAAGATGTCGTGGATACCCTAAGGGATACAAGTGAAAAAAGCCAGGAAAGCCTTATTTCATTTGTTGAACGAAAAGTAAAAGACGGAGACATATCCGAGTACAATTCATTCTTCATTATAAACAGTATCTACATCAAAGGAAGGGCAGAACTCATAGAGAAAATCGCCCGTAGGAGCGATGTAGAAAGCATTCGCTTAAATCATACCATCGTTTCTGATAAGGAAGAAATTGTAAAAAGAAAAAGCAGCCTATCTGAAGTCACTTCTTATGTTCCTTGGAATCTTGAATCCATTCAGGCAGACCGCGTGACAAAGACCGGCAAGAATATCGTAGTCGGCATTATTGATTCCGGTGTAAATGCAAATCACCCCGAACTTCAGAATGCCCTAATTCCCGAAGGTTTTAAAGACTTTGTTGAGCCTTCAAATACTGAGCCAAAAAGATGAAACAGGGCATGGTACCCATATGTTGCAGGTACCATTTTAGGACGAACCATAGGTATAGCAAAGGATGCAAAAGCTCGTCGTTGCCAGAGTATTTAACAAAGAAGGAGAGGCAAGTGATGATGGACTTCTTGCTGCCGGACAGTGGATACTTGAGAAAAAACCTCAGGTGGTTAACAACTCCTGGGGAGGCAACAGAGATGACAGCTTTTACGATGACATTGTTAAGAAATGGAAGGCCGCAGGAATAGTCCCTATCTTCTCCTCAGGCAATACCGGAGAGTACAATGCAGGTGGTGAGGGCTCCATCGGAAGTCCCGGCTCTTTGGAAGACTCATTCTCAGTAGGAGCATTGACCAAAGATGACAAATTGGCTAAATTTTCTCTCAGAGGACCATCCAAGCACACCAACAAATTTAAGCCTGAGATCTCCGCACCCGGAGTAAATATCCTCTCTGCTGACTACAAGGGAGGCTATGTGCTTAAAACAGGAACCTCTATGGCTGCACCTCATGTTAGCGGTGCAGTAGCCCTAATCCTCGAAGCAAATAGAAACTTAACCGTTGATAAGGTGGAAGAAATCTTAAAATCAACTGCCACCCCTCTTACGGATGACCATTATATAAGCTCGCCAAATATGGGCTATGGTTACGGCAAGCTGAATGTATTTAAGGCTGTGGAGGCAGCTCTTGGAAAGGATGTAGACAAGTTCGCTACATTTACAGGACAAACCCTCATTCCGGGAACAGACAATGTCCTCCCTGCTATCGAAGCGACAACACCTAAGAAGCTGTACAACGCCTATGACTTTGAGTTTGAGGCTAAGGTTTCTGACAATGTAGGTGTTAAGAGCGTGACTCTTTACTACAAATCACGCGTGGCTGAGACATTTAATTCAAGAAGCTTTGAACTCTACTCAGGTAATAAAAAGAGTGGAACCTATACCGTTACCATCCATCCTTCTGATTTGCCTGTGGGAAATGCAAGCTACTACATTGAGGCTGTCGACTACTCCGATAATACATATAAGACCAATACCATCCAAGCTACTGTTGAAACAGGCATAAAGCCGGGATATTCCAATGATTTTGAGAATGGTGCAGACGGCTTTGTCTTTGGTGGAAAGACACCTATGTGGGAGGTCGGAGCGCCAACCTATGGACCAACATCAGCGCCAAGCGGCAAAAATGTAGTAGGCACAAGGCTTAATGGGAACTATGAAGGCTTGGTGAATTCTTTATTAATCAGCCCTCCTATTGACCTAAGTGATGCTACTTCAGATTCTATTTAAGATTTAAGGATTGGTCTGAACTTGACAATTATCAGGGTAGTTTTGAGGATACAGCCGAAGTTTGGATTGGTGAAATCCCTGAGAACAGTTCTTCAACTGATCAAATTGTTTATGGTCAGAAGCCTGCACTTAGAAACAGTCATAGTAAACGCGACTGGAAAGAACATTATATTAACCTTTCACGATACAAAGGCAAAAAAATTATTGTCATGTTTGCTCTCAGATGGGCAGGTTACAGTGAAAGAAAGGCAGCAGGTTACTATATTGATGACTTTAAGCTTGAAGCATTAACCAATGACATACCACTCCCACCAAGCGAAGGTCTTTCTGCCGAAAACTTTGTAGGTACTGGAAAAATCAGGATTAATTTTGAAAAGGTAAATAATCCTTTAATTACAGAGTACGCTCTATATCGTTCCACTACTGAGAACGGGAAATACGAAAAAGTGACCGATGCAATTTATTCTTCTTATAATTCCTGTTTTGACGACATACCAACCCCACAGGAAGGAAGTTACTTCTATAAGATTGCTTCTATAAAAGGAAGTATTGAGAGCGAACTTAGTGAACCTGTGTCAATTACTTTTACCAAGGGTAATAAGATTCAGTCATTTGATTTTGAACAGGATAACCAGGGTTGGACTTCGCCTTCAGAGGCAAAGTGGGAAAGGGGAGAGACCAGTAACGATTATTCTGATGGTCCAGCCACCAATTCAAAGACCAAGAATACAAACAGCCCTAACGTCTTTATGACAGGGCTTAACATACACAGAAAACATAATTCAACTTACGAATTGGTTTCACCTGTAATTAACTTATCAAACATAAAAAAAGCCAATCTCTATTATCAGAATTGGTATAAAATAGGTAGTCAGGATACCGATAGCTATGAAATTTGGTTTAAGACTGCTGAAAGCGAGTGGGAAAAAGCCTTCAACTTAAATGACAATATAGATAATAGAAACATCAACGGTCATCAGAGAAGAAGCTCTGCTTGGATTCTGGATGGATTTGAGATAGAGCCTAAGTTCTTAAAAGATTCATTTCAGATGAAATTTGTACTTAAATCAGGTAACGACTATTCTGGAGCAGGTTGGTACATTGATGATGTAGCCATTTTCGATACAGCTAATGTGGCAGAAACATCTACCGCTAATGAGTTACAGGCTATAAACGAAAAAGCTTCAACAACCACTAATACGGCAAACGCTATAAACGAAGAAGCAGCCTACAATGCCGGCGGTGAGTATGCCTCTGATGAAACTATTAAAAACCCTGAGACTATTACACCGGTAGATATTTCAGGAGAGAGCTTCACTCTGCTTGGAACAAAGTTCTATGAAGCAGGTGAAAATACCACTACCACCTCTACCATCCCTTCTGCTGCCATAGTGAAGATACTTGAGACCAATACCTATGTAAGAAGCGAGGCAGGAAGTGGAAGGTTCTTAATAAAGCACCCTGCAGGCACTTACACAGTGGTCGCATATAACGATAATTACAAGTCTAAGCCTGTTAAGATTACTCTTAAAGAGGGAGAGGTGCTTAAGCAGGACATCCTTATGGCTTCACTTGAAACCTATGGTTTATCTTTTGATATTAAAGATAACGAAGGCAACAGCGTGAAAAGTGATGTGAAGATTTATGAAAAGGGAAGCAATATTCCTAAGTACATCTCTTCCTCTAAATCAACTGTAATACTTACAAATATTCCTGAAGGTGAGTATAAGGTCATCGTTTTGGCATCAGGATATAGGACCTACGAGAAGATGGTAACTATTAAAGATAATACCTCTCTTTCTACAATTGTCCTGACCAAACTAACTACAAGCGGTGAGAAGAAAGAGATAGCAAATGACAGTGGAGACTTCGCTAATGCAAAGATTCTGGCACCTCTAAAAAATGGTGGTAGCGTTGCAGTAAAGTATCATTTTGACGAAGAAGTCATCCTGAAAAAGCTTCGCATAGGACTAAAAAAGACTACTACCGAAAGCATAGTAGGAAAGCCATTTACCTACAGCATTTACGGAGAAAACGAAAAAGATGGTTATCCGGGAAACATTTTACTTGGCCCTGTTACAACTACTGTGGCATTAGATAACGACTTCACCGACATAGTCATCCCTGATTTATTTGTAAAAGGAGATATCTATGTTGCCTACACCCAGGTTGGTGAGGGCGATGCTGTTCCAAGAATTGCTGTTGATGAAAGTACAAGGGGAGCAGGCAAGATATTTAAGCTGATAAACGGCGCCTGGTATGAAGCAGGCGAACTTGGCATGTACATGATGAGGATAGAAACCGAGAAGGTCTCATCTGCTAAACAGCCTGAAACTCCACCTGTTACACCTCCAACTCCTTCGATTCCTTCAACTCCACCCGCTCCTTCTTACAATCCCGGCTATTCTTTCATTCCACCTGTGAGTGTAGCTCCTAGCGGGGAGAAGGCAGGAGAAAATAAAGACGATAAAGCCGTAAACAAATTAAAGGAAATGGAAGATAAACTTGAAAAGCAGATTTCCATAATTGATGAAAAGTCTACTCCTCTTGGTTCTTTCGATAAGAGACTTAAGGTTCTGGAAAAAATTGAAAAGAAGCTAAAAGCACTTGAAAATATCGTAAAGAAGCTTAATGCCCTTGACAAAAAGGCAAAGAAGAAGGACATAAAAACCTTCATAAAGAAGGCGTATAAGAAACTTAAGATTAATCTTGGTTCATTTAAGGTTACTAAAGATATTGAACATATTAAAGTCAGCATCAAAGGACTTAAAGAAGGTAGAGATTATGAGGTATTCTTTAGGAAGATGAAGGACAAGATAAAAATCATTATCCTCGGAAAGGGCAGGTATAAGGGAAGTTATACAAAAACGGTGAAGATTAAGAAATAAACAAGGTAAGCACTGACCATTGATAATTACAGTAATGTTCACGCATTTACCAGGTAAAAGTTACTATAGTGCTTTTCCTAATTTCACCAAGCGTTTTCACATGTATAATATGTGAAAATAACTGACAAGCAAAAGAACAGGGACTGACAATCACTCGTCTAGCCCCTGTTTTTTTAGTTAAAACTTCTTAGTTATACTGTGCGCCTTACAGCACCTCTTGTATTAGTGATAATTTTTTAGTGATACTATCTGCCTTTACAGCACCTCTTGTTTAGCGTGTGCACATATTTTAGCCTATTCTACATATTCATTAGACTGTAGCACACATCTTACAAGTCTTGATACACAGGCCTCAAGGTCTGCCTTCTTAAGACTTCCTGAGGCAAGTTCAGCGGAGAGATTTACCTGGTCATTTTCACAGCCCGGCATAACCACATCATTTCCCGCCCTCATACAGCCTGCTGCAGTACAATCAGGTCCATTCTGGGTGGTAGTCCAGTCTGTCATTATCATTCCCATAAAGCCAAATTCATTTCTGGCAGCATTGGTACAAAGGTCGTAGTTATTGGCAGCGTGTATGCCATTAATCTTGTTGTAGGAGGTCATAATGGCCATAGGCTGTGCCTCTTTGATAGCGATTTCAAAGCCCTTTAAGTAGATTTCTCGAAGAGCCCTTTCTGAAAGTATGCTGTCACAGCCCATACGGTTATCTTCATTGTTGTTGCAGGCAAAATGCTTTATGGTAGTTCCACAGCCCTTTACAGACTGCACTCCTTCTGTCATGGCAGCAGCTATCTTACCGGTAATGAACGGATCTTCTGAATAATACTCAAAGTTTCTTCCACAAAGCGGATTCCTCTGGATATTCATGCCCGGTGCAAGCCAAAGAGTCACGCCAAGCTCAACCATTTCTTTTGCTACGTGGCACCCAACCTTTTTCACAACCTCTTCATCCCAAGTCTGTGCCAGTACAGTACCCACCGGAAATGCAGTACAGTTCTGGAAATATTGCTCTCCTTCGGTTTTGTCCGCATCAGGAACCAAAATTCCACCTTCAAGGCTGAACATAAATGACATAGGAACCATTTTCCCATCACGCACAAAATAATACCTGTTAAGTCTTAGTCCTGCAGGACCATCAGCCAGCACAATTCCTGCTATTCCCTTATCCTCTGCGCAGAATGAAGTTTCTGCCGCTGAGCCCGGAACACTGATTCCTGCAGTACCAAGGGCTGATTCTTCCTGTGCCCTTCCCGGATCTCCTGTAGCAAGCTTCTTTAGCTGTTCTTCAGTAAGAGATTTGACTATTTCCATCTCTTTTACTGCCGCAAGCTCTTCATTGCTAAGATATTTTATCTCTTTTACCGCTATGCTTTCAGCCTTTACACTAACTACAGGCAGAGTGCCTGCTAATCGCTTATTTCTGCCCTTCTTCCCTCTACAAGCTTAAGGTCAGCCTCATACTCTTCTACAGGCTTTTCAGGCTTACATATATGCATTGTCTTTTCGGTAATTACATCCTTATCAAGCTCCATAAGCGCCTGGGGAGTCGAGTCAGTGAGAGAATTACCCACATAGAAAGCGTATAATCCCTTCTCCAGATACCAGCCTGACTCATTCTCGCTGTAAGAAGTAAGCCTTTCAAATGGTGCATCCAGTGAGAGGCATATTTCCTCGCCCGGAGAGAGCAGCTTCGTCTTCTTAAATGCAACCAGCCTTCTTCTTTCTTTCGCAAGTTTTTCATCCGGGCAGGCTGCATAGACCTGAATTACCTCACGCCCTGCTACCTTGCCTGTATTTTTAACATTTACATCAAGTATAACTCCTCTTCCCTTATCTTCCTGAATACCCTTAAATTCAAGGGAAAATTCGGTATAAGAAAGTCCAAAACCATAACCGTAGCGTACAGGTATGCCAAAGCTGTCAAAATACCTGTAGCCTACATATATTCCTTCGTTATAATATTCTTCATCTACATTTCCGTTATTATGCGAAAACTCGTTAGCATTAGGATAGTCCTCATACTTATAGGCCCAGGTTGCAGTAAGCTTTCCCGATGGATTAACAGCGCCTGATACTATGTCAGCAAGTGCATTGCCTCCCTCCATGCCTGCCTGACCAAGGTTTATAATTCCGTATATATTAGGATGTTTATCAAGAGGGGATACGTCCATGACTCCTCCCGCATTTAGCACAACCACTACCTTCTCATACAGACCGCAGATAGCAGAGATTTCCTTTTCCTCTGCATCCGTAAGCTGGAAGTCTCCCTTTTTATTATGACGGTCGGCTCCTTCACCGGCTATGCGGCTTACAACATAGATGGCGGTGTCGGCATCTGTCTTTGTAATCTCCTGCTTGTTTTCAGGTAGTGTAAATGGATTGGTTGAGTAAATAATGAAATTCTACTCCGTCCTTTCCCTCACATTTCTTAAGGATGTCATCTCTCCAGTCCTCTCTTGCCTTATTGTAGAGCTTAACACTATCTCTTACCTGCTCTTCATTGGTTATGATGAAGCCTGCATTCTTAAGGCCTTCAAACACACTCACGCTCTGCCTTTCATTGACATCACCTGAGCCAGTGCCTCCCTTAAATGTATTGGCTGCACCTATGCCATAGAGTGCAATTTTACTGTCCTTCTCAAGAGGCAGAACATTATTCTCATTTTTAAGAAGCACAATGCCTGCTGCCGCTGCCTCCCTCGCAATCTCCATCCCAAGCTTCTCACGCTCAGAAATGGCTGTGTCTGTGGTTCCCATAAAAGTTCTGGTTTTGATTTTTCTCATAGTGACCTCCTATTCTATGATTTTTATTCTACAAATACCTGTGCGTATTCCAATGCTTTTATATCCCTATTTTGACACTATTCCATTGTTTTAGCGCTAATCAAGCAGTAGTAGACTCTAATTTGGCTCATATCCATCATCATCTCTCTTAATTCCCAACAAATATTTTTGCATTAACATTACAGGTGCAGAAGACCATGCATGGCAGTAGCTCCTTGTTCTTGAGTTTTCATAAAATCCTGGGAATACCTCCCCAACTTTATAGCAGCAAACTCTATCGGTTCATCTCTTAAAAACATAACCATATACATAGGGAGATAATTAAGTTTTCCATCTATCTTCACATTATCATTTGTGAAGATAAAAGCCTCTTCAATTCCGTATTCCTTTGTGTTCATCAAATTGTTAAGGGCAGAGTGTTTATTGTAAGCTTTACCGCTTTTTACCTCAATTGGTAAAGATTTGCCATTCTGTTCAACAATAAAGTCAATCTCTCCCAGTTTTTTACTGTTATAGTAATATAGAGGATATCCATGCGATGAAGCTCCTGTGCCACTACATTTTCAAATACCGCTCCCTTGTTGATGTCGCTTTCTTTATTTACAATTTTTAGTTTACAGGACTTGCCATAGATTGTGGTAAGCAAACCAACATCTGATATAAATAGCTTAAATAAAGCACTTTTTTCATTAAGCATAAGTGGAATCGTAGGTTCTGTGGTATTAAATACTCCCAATGCAACCCCAGACTTCCATAACCAGACAAAACTGTCTGATATACGCTCATAACGGAGACTCTTATTAATATCTGCTATCATAAACCTTTTATTTTTCTCGTTCAGTTCTGCAGGTATTAGCTCATATATATGAGTAATAATTAGTTTACGATTTTCCTCCTCATACTGTGTAAAATCCAGCTTATACTGTTCTATAATAGCCCTGTGTTCTTCCATTACTTCATCTATATTTTCAGTATTACGATACCTTTCAACCGCCGCAGGCATACCTCCAATTATCAGATATAGGTTAAACATTTCCATAATTTTTATTATGGATAATCTCATCAACTTTTTGTTTTTGGTTAAAAAGCAGTTTCGCAAGTTATTTATAATATTCTCGTCAACGTTAAATATCTGCAAAAACTCTTCAAAATCCATAGGATACATATTTAGAGTCTGCAAATACCCAACAGGCGCTGATTTGAGATTAACTATTTCTACCCCAAGTAATGAGCCTGATAAAATATATCTATATCTTTTATCTTCAACAAGAAATTTAATCTTGGTCACAATTTCTTTATATCTTTGTATTTCATCAAAAAAAGAAAAATTGTTTTTCCCGGGAATTATCTTCTTATCACTATATAACGAAAGCTTTAATATCAGGTCATCTATACTGGTTGAACTTTTCAAAACTTCCACAAGTTCAGGCTGATTAATAAGGTTAAATTCAATATATTCACATTCATTTCTCTTCAAGCATTCACGAATAATAAATGTCTTTCCCGCCTGGCGTACCCCGTAAATAAGGATAGCTTTCCCGCCTGGCGTACCCCGTAAATAAGGATAGCTTTCTCACTGTTTTCAATCCATTTTTCTATATCTTTTTCAATTTTTCTCTTTAGCATAATAATCCTCCACACCACTTTGTGCGTTTTCCAGTATTATTATACTCTAATTTTGTGCGTTTTCCAATACTTTTATCCCCCTATTTTGACACTTTTCCATATTTTAATACCAATCAGGTAGCAATACAACCCTAATTTGGCTCATATCCGTCATCATATCCACTCCCATCGCAGGATATAAACTTAAATCCATTCATCTTGCACCATTCTTCTACACAATCATCAATATAAAAATCTTCTACATCAGGTTCATAATACTCTTCACAGGTACAGTACTCATTAAACTGATCATCAAGATAAGTTTTAAGTTTTTCCTCAAAATATTCGCGTATTGCTTTCTTTTTTAAAAATGGATTTTTCTCAAGCAACTTCATAAGTTCATGATCATTAATCACATCTTGGGTTGGAGATAATACGATTTCTGCTTGGTAGTGGCAATCCATGCTCACATTATTCACATACCAAATTGTGAACCCAGTCCATTTATATGTAAATTCATCATTTAAAAACTGTTTTAGTCCTTCTTTTTCTTTGCTTTTCCATTTTTTAATATTCTCTTTTGAGTACAAATTAATAAATATCTCTGCTATACTATAAGATATATCTTCATTAAATCCACATTCATTCTGTATTATTTTAGTTAATTCAGTGATATCGTTATTGGAATCCAAATACTTAGATAGACCATTTACCAAGAAACACAGTATTGCACCTGCTGTCTTTCTGTCTACAGCACCATCTTTCATCAGTTCTGTATATGTCTGATATGGATTTTTACCTAAGAAATCCAGCCCGTTGGCGTTAATAATCTTCTTTAACTTGGTTACTACATTGCCTTTCTCTTCCATAACTTACCTCATTATCAAATAATTTACATAGACGGCTAGCACAAAATTTGTGTTAGCCGCCTAAAATATTAAATACTCTTTTGCTTGATTTTCTTATTTATCCTTTACAATAAAGTACTCCTGAGGTTTCTGCTCAGGCGCATCATCAGGAAGGCCTGGAGTTTTTCTTGGGCTGTCTTTATGTTTATGCCACTCATACCATCCTCCATCATATATGTGGATATTGTTCCATCCCATTGCATACGCATAAAAATAGGTTTCACTCGCCCTCCAGCCTGTTCCACAATGAAATACTACTCTTTTATCCGGAGTAATACCCCATAGTTTCCAACGTTCTGCCATTATGTTGTAGTTAAACATAGTATTGTCTACATTTCGGTAATCCTCCATACTATATGGACCGGCTCCTGCGTAAGCAAATCTTGAATTTGCAATATCACCTGCTTCACCAATATATGTGTATCCGCTAACTTTGCAAAGATACTCATCCCAACTGCGAACTGAAGCTACAACGCTGTTTTTGTCACTAACCACCTTCAATTCCTCATCATAATCGTAGAAAACATCAGGATTTACCGGTACTTTAGCACCGAATGAAACTCTCTTTGCCTCGTTAATTCCCTTCTCTAACTCTCTACCTTGTAGTAGCCACAGGGTTTCACCACCATTCAAAATACGTATATCTTCAACGCCTGCATATTTCAAAATGGCCGCAGTTCGTGCTGCCGCGGTAGTTGCTTTAGTAAGTCCATAAAGAATAACCGTTGTATCTTTTGTTATTCCTGCTTCCTCAACTATCTTCTGTATCTCACTATCAGAAGGTCGATTCCAATATTTTAGCTGTTCTTCCATAGGTATATTCTCGTAATCAGCTAAAGCTCGAGGTCCCGGAACCTGATTAGTAGTTTCAGCCTTTATGTAATATGCACCGGGAATGTGACCCAATTCATATTCTTTGTCGGGGGTAGCCAATGATACTTCAAATATTTTGTAGTCTCCACCCTTAAACGTTGCAGGTGATTTACCATCTATCAAATCCTGTACCCACTGTGGATAAACATACATTTCATAATGTGCCAGCTTGTCTGTTTCTTTTCCGGCAGATACATATGATTCGTACCCTCCCTCTAATACAGAGAGATTCTTAAATCCTAAATTCTGATATTGTCTTGCTTCTTCATCTGACACATCTTTATTAGAATATAATACAGTTGGCTTTTCAGGATCTAAGCCTCTACGCTTTAACTCAGATTCCATTGTTGTTCCAATGGCTGAATCTTTATCAAATCCATGCTAAGCCAAGACTTTGGAAAATCAATCGCTCCTTTAATATGTCCACCCTTTCCATCTACAGTGTCCCATCCAATATACTGCTCTTCCTCTCTAATATCAACAACTTGCATATTAGCGGTATCCAGCTTGTTAACTGATACTTTAGCGATTTCACTTAAAGTATTACTCTCTGTCTTTGTTGATCCTGTTTTCTCTGATTGGTTGACTACCGATTCGGACTTAGTTGATTCTGTTTTAGGTTTTTCGTCTTGTGCTTTGTTTGTGCTACCACAGGCAGATAACCCCACAATCATCAGTGCCGACATAAGCGTTAAAAACACTCGTTTTTTCATTGTTCCTTCTCCTTATTTTCATTTTTTGTAATTGTATTGATACCTCTCATTATTAAATATGCTGCCAATATACCCGTAGCATACAAGAGTATTGTATCCATCCACCCCATAGTCAAATACTCCTTATACATTTCAAAAATATACAAGAAAATACTTCTATTTTTTAAGCTGTCGTAGTTAAATAAATAGTAAAATAAGTACGAAAAATGGCTTTATCAAGAAAGTAAGACAGCACACGGTAATAATATAACGTAGAATAAATCTCCCCTTTTTACTCCATATTATTCCAGTTGTCACCGCTTCCAAAATCTGAAACAAAAGTGTATAAATAACAGGTCCACTCCCCATTCCAACATTATTAATCACCAAGCTTATTATTACAGCATAAGCCATTCCTGATATTGGACCCAAAGTCATAGTTGTCAAAAAGGTAGGAACACTATTAGCATAAACTATTCTTGGAACTGAAAAATATATTGGTAGAATAGCCGTTAATCCACTAATTGCAATTGCTACTAGAAATACTAATCCACATCGTAATATTTCTTTCTTATTTATCTGCTTCACCTTATAAACCCCTTAAAGTATAACTTTTATTTTTTTCTGGCGAATTTTTGTTATAAATTTTCGTCTTCAAATTCTAATATATACAAAAAGCTTTCGTATGTATTGTGTGGTATTTTTTTGAAAAACTATTTTTTTGTCAGTTAATTACGTATTAATACTAACATAATCTTTTTTTATTTTAAAATTATTTTTCATCAATAAATAAATTGATTTATTACGTTTTTCTATATATCGTTCAACTTAGCCTCTAATATTCATCACGAAAAACACCATCACTGCCTGCATTATCATAATAAGCGGTATCCCTACAGTAAAATAATTTACCTTCGTCTTATGCCTTAAGGTGTACATACCTAGCAGTGCCCCTAGTGAGCCTCCTACAAAGGCAAGCCCCAGTAGTGTAATTATCCTTATTCTTCTCTTGCCTTTTACAGCGTGAAGCTTATCAATTGCAAAGGCTAAAAAGGTAATAACATTTATAATTCCCAAATAAATCATAAGAATCTTATTCCTGCCGAAAAACTCCCAGAAAGCAAAATTTATCTCATCTCCATGGAAGCCTTTGATAAATAGCGCGGCTATAATCTGAATGATTAGTACACAGATTAGAAATACCCTAGACATCATATTATCTTTGACTGATTTTCTATCAAAAAGCACTATGAATGCAAAGATTCCAAGTGAGCCACCCGCCAGTGCAAGTAGTGTTAAAATCACATCTATGTTGGCAGACTTGGTATATTTATAAAGCATGAAATTTATAAAATACATAAGGAAGCCTATGATATTTATGGCAATTAAATATTTTTCAATTGTATTCATGCTTATCCCCCTACCTATCAATGATAAATATCTTTAAGTGTTATTAGTTCAAGCTTTTCATCACCAGGAGTGTCAAACCAATCCGTAAAGCCTGATAGGGAAAATAAAATTAGTTTTACTACTTTGTATTTTGCAGGTATCACTTTTATTCTCCGCAGTAAAGTGTCATATATAGCTTTATCTACTTTCTCATTCTTAAATTTACACTCACCTATTACTGCTTTTTTTTCAGGTTCTGAAAGTGCGACTACATCAATATCCGTGGATTGTACCACTTTCTCACCATTATCAGTTATTACTGTCTCCGTTCCCCACCAGCTGCCTACTGTAGTAACAAAGCAATCAAAACTTCCTATAATTCCCTGCTTCAAAGTATAGTATTTACACATATCTTCAAATACCTGTCCCATATATGAGTGTATAGTAGGTTTAACCACCTTATTATAATACAGTTCTCCCTGCCCCATCTCTATCACGCTAACAGCCTTAGGTATAAATTTATACCAAAACTTAAACATGTAATCTTTCAAGACATATTGTGTTTTTTTCTTGTTCTTTTCTTCGGTGATGCATTTTTTCTTTTCCACCAAACCTACAGCTATTAATTTTTCGATGGAATACAAAATAGTTGGCTCCTTTTCACCTATCTTATTAGCTATCACATTAATGGTATTGCTGCCTGATGCAATCTGCTCTATTATGTTATTAACGAGCGTTATATCTGAAAATTCCTGTATCAGCAGGTTTCTGGTTTCATCATACATATATCCGTTTGTTCTAAAGAACAGGCTTATTATATTTTCATCAATATTTTTTGACGGATCAATCATTGACAAATACTTTGCAACCCCTCCTGTGATTCCATAGCATACTGCTTTATCTTCATATGAATAGTCAGGGACAAATTTTGCTGAATCAAGATAATCAAAAGCTTCCAGTTTAATCTGTGAATCTCTTCTGCCAAACAGCGGGCTCTTTTCACTAAGTACTTTATTTTCCATAAAGCTTAACGCAGAACCACAGAGTATTATTTTCAGATTTTTATCCTTCCAGACTGTATCGATATACTTCTGTAAGACAGAAAGCAGAGCTTCATCTTTTTCAGCCCAATAAGGCAGCTCATCTATTACCAGTAATAGTTTTTCCTCTGTCATATTCCTGTCAATAAAGTCAAATACAGCCTCATCTGTATGAAAGCTGATATTTTCGATGCCTTCAAAGAACATCTCTGCTACCTGCTTTGAAAACAACTCCAGATTTCTCTCCTTACCAACCTTGGTTGCAGTATAAAAAATCACTTTTTTATCTTTTACAAATTCCGTGATTAGGGTAGATTTACCTATACGCCTACGTCCATATATTACAGTAAGGCCAACTCCCGGTTTCCTGTAAAATTCATCTAAATAAGCTAATTCCTTCTCTCTTCCTATAAACATACCTGTACCCTCGCATTTAGTTCAAATCAGTTTTATTAAAATCAATTTGAACTAAATATATCATGTTTTTTCATAATCTTCAACCCCATCCGTCTATCTCCCACATTATCCCACGATGCAAAAAGACCTACCCTTTTTAGGATAGGTCAATTTGAGCCATCGATTATATATTTTCTAACTTATTAAGCTCCAGTACCACAGCCTCATATAAAGGCCTTGCTTCAGGTGCTGCACCAAGAAGCTCTAAAAGTGTCATTCCACAGGCAAACTGAATCATAGGATTGTCTAACATGCCCGGTGCCATCTGATTAAACATATCGACTGCTTTGGGCTGCTCTAAGAGCTCGCCGAGGGTGCTGTCCATACTATAGCGCTCTACCGCCAGAGAAGTCTCTGTGTCATATTCATAATCATAGACTCCTGAACCGACTTCAAGTCTTTCTTCTTTTTCAGGAAGAATGATGACAGCCTGGGTGTTGGCAGGTACTTCAGCATGAATGTGGATTTTACCTGCCTTGCAGGCTGTTTAGCCACAATTTTCCCATACACTGAATCAAATGAAACCTCACATTCCTCTATACCCTTTACAAACATTGGCTTTATCTGGAATTTCTTATATCCTGGTTCTAAAGGAGATAAGCCTGCAGCCTTCTTATACATCCAGTCTCCGATGGAGCCGTAGGCATAGTGGTTTAGAGAATTCATTCCCGACTCATCAAAGGTTCCGTCAGGTTTTATGGAATTCCAACGCTCCCATATAGTAGTAGCCCCCATATTTACCGCATATAGCCAGGATGGATAATCTTCTTTCATAAATATTGTGGCTGCCATCTCGTGTGCTCCATTTTCAGAAAGTGCATGACAGATATAAGGTGTTCCTACAAAGCCTGTTGAAAGATGATTTTTATGATTTTCAATATTAGTAATCAATGTACTAAGGATTCTCTCTCTGTCCTTTTCCCTTGCAAGGTTAAAGTACAAAGAAAGCACAGCACCTGTCTGAGTCTCGCTTACTATGCGCCCTGTAGGAGTATAATACTCCTCTCTAAATGCCTCCAGTGTCTCATTATAGAGCTTCTCATATTTTGCCGCATCCTCGCTATATCCCAGTATTTTGGCAGTTTTTCCCACTATATCGGTAACATAGATATAATATGCGTTGGCTATCATATATTTATCTGTCGCACCCGTCCTGTCGGCACTCTCTTCTTTATCAAGTGCAAGCCAGTCTCCATACTGAAATCCGCTCTGCCACAGTCCATTTTTACCACATTGATTCTTTATATAATCAACCCATTCGTGCATGCATTTCCAGTTTTCACTAAGAATCCCCCTTATCTGCATACACCTGATATACTGTCCAAGGTATTAAAACAGCTGCATCACTCCAAGCAGAAGAGCTATATGAGCCAAGAATATCAGGAACTACGTGGGGGACTCCCTTTTCAAGCGATGATTCAGCAGACACATCCCTCATCCATTTTGCATAGAATAAAGCAGTATTTCTGTTAAATGCCGCTGTCCCTGCAAATACTTGAGCATCTCCCGTCCAGCCAAGCCTCTCATCTCTTTGAGGGCAATCAGTAGGGATGTCAAGGAAATTGTCCCTCTGGCTCCAGGCAATATTTTTCTGAAGTCTGTCTACCTTTTGATTTGAACAGCTAAAATCTCCCGTCTTTGCCATATCTGAGTGAATTACTAAGGCAGTGAACATATCGGGAGCAAATTCCGTAAGCCCCTCTACACAGATATAGCGAAATCCATGAAAGGTAAACTTAGGGTAGAAAACCTGCTCCTTACCATTACATATAAATGTATCTATAGACTTTGCCTGCCTAAGGGTCTCAGAGTAAAGATTACCTTCGTTATCGAGCACTTCTCCATGCTTTATAACTATTTTCTGTCCCTTTTCTCCCTTTATACGAAGTTCTACCACTCCTGTAATTATCTGGCCAAAGTCTACAAGCATTTCTCCCTAGGTGTTATTATAAGCTCCTTACCGCTTATCCTCTTTGTTATGCGTACAGGCTCATTCTCTTGCGCAGTAAGTATTGATGTATCAAACTCTTTAACTGCCACATTTCCCATTACTATCTCAGGATTATCCGTATCTATAGTTTCACCCATGTATATCTCGCTGTAGCGTATAACACCTGTCCTTACCGACCAGCTCTCATCAGTTACAATCACTTCCCTGCTGCCATCTTCATATTCAACATGGATTTCGGCAAAGGCACCGACCTTATCTCCGTATATATTAGGCCTGCAGTAAAATCCAAATATCCCCTTATACCATCCATTTCCGACTACAATTTCAATCTCGTTTTCACATTTTAGCTCATTAGTTATGTCATAAATCTGATACTGCAGCCTGTTGTGATAGCTCGTCCAGCCCGGAGCCATACGGTAGTCTCCCACCACCTCTTTATTAAGGCTTACCTCATATACGCCCTGTGCTGTTGCATACAGCCTCGCCTTACGTATATTTTTCTTAAGTGAAAATGCTTTAGTAAATACAGGGCAGGCTGTTTCTTCTTCGGGAAAATCACTTGTAATCATTTTGGCTGTAAACTGCCCATTGTCAAAGATTCCTGTTTCAAACTTCCGCTAATCTCAGCCTTATTTCCATAATTGTCTGTGACATATACAGATACCTTATAGAGCCTTTCAGAAGTTAGTGGCTTGCCTGCATAAGGTACAAGCACGGAATCTTCAGACTTTACTTCTTTACTGTCCCATACATTTACATCCCCCTCATCTGTAACAATTATCCTGTATGAGCTCTGCCTGGTATTTTCCTTAACTGCTTCCAGCTTCCAGGAGAATCTTGGAAGCTTAACAGTAAGTCCAATAGGATTTTCCCTATACTCAGTTCTTAAATCAATTATTTTCATCAGCTTTTCTCCTCTGGAGCTCTTCTACAATCTGAGGATATCTCTTCTCCAAATCATTCTTTAATAAAATGATAAACATAATTACAAAAAGTACAAGTGGTATATAGATTGAAAATGCAAATATGGATGTATCCACAGCCGCTGGCTGTGTTTTAAGCGCGGCATCGTAGCCTGCCCAGCCAAGGAGCCATCCTATAAGAGAGGCACCTATACCTGAGCCTATCTTACCTCCAAATGAATTCGCACTGTTTGTCATACCTATTATGCGCTTGCCGAATTTATACTCATTGTATTCCACACAGTTATTTACCATGGCGCCAAACAGACACATCATTGGGATGGTAGCAAATGTGGTCACACAACCGCCAGCAATACAGCTAACAAGGCTATATGGAGTAAATACTCTGACTACACAGGCTATAATACCCATTACACTTGCAATCATGCAGGTTTTTGTCATACCAAATTTCCTTGCAAGAGGTCCGGTAAGAGCAAATCCAAGGAAGGTAGGAATAAGTCCCACTGCCCCAAGGAGGGCTACAATATTATCATTTCCAAGAATATACTTAGCATAATAAGTACCGCCTGATGTGCTAAGTCCATAAGAAATATTCATTATAAACTGGAGAACAAGCATCATAATCCAGTATTTATTCTTAAAAAGCATTCCAAGTTCTTCCAGAAACGGAACCTTCTCCTCGCTATCTGTCTCCAAAACCTTATTTTCCCTTGTTACCTTGTAAAGAAAAAGCAGGGAGAGAAGTGAAATCAGTGCAAATACAACTGCTGCCTTTATCCAGGCTTCCTGTGTACCTCCAAGCATGTTGGTAATAGGAATAAGAAGAATAACTATTACCATTCCCGCAATATACCCAAAGGTTGCTCGGCATATACCCATCTTACCACGCTCTTCAGAGCTCTCTGTTCGTATTGCCATAAGTGCTCCATAAGGAATTGAAATGGCTGTATACACAACAGCTGTTATCAATATATTGGTAATAAGTACGTATGCTGCCTGTAGGTTACCATCCACATTCTTTGGTACTGTAAATAATATAATTATAGCAACAAATGCGGGGATGGCCATCCTTATAAACCATGGGCGGCATTTACCTTTTTTTGACTTACCCTCATCTACTATTTTACCCATAATAAGGTCTGTAAAGGCATCCAATATCTTCGATATCAAAAGCATTGTTGCTACCATTCCGGCAGCAAGCCCTACCTTTTCCGTATAAAAATATGTAAGCTGTCCTACCAAACATGTCATAATGTTAAGTGGGAGCTGTCCAATACCATCACCCAGATAGTCCGTAAGTCTCATCGACTTCTGAACTCCCATTGAATCTACCCCCAGTTCTTTCTTAGCTCTACTCATATCTTCCTCCTTATGCATTTAGTGAGTTTAATGCCATAACCATCTGCTCAAGCATCTCTCTCTTCATTCCCGGTACAAAGCTTAGTAGCTGTCTAAGCGGCATCCCTTCCATCATTGCTGCCATCATTTCCTGATTTACTACTCCGCTTTCATCATTTCTCTGTTCATCCGCTATATCCATAGCAGCCTGATTAGCCGCCATTCCTGCTTAAAAGGCTCAATTACAGGCTGTGCCTTTGGGTCGCTAAAGAGTTCACCAAGACAGGTATTAAGTGAATATACCTTAGGTATCTCTTTAGTGCTGTGTACTCTAATCTCTTTACTTACACACATCTTCTCCGCATTCTCACCAATCAATATCCTGTATACGCCTTCCTCTACATGCCAGTCATGAATCTTTGTATTCCAGTAGGCAAAGGCTCTTTCATCAAGTGAAAATGTTACTGTTTTTTCTTCTCCTGCTTCTAAGAATATTTTTTCAAATCCTCTAAGCTCTCTTACAGGACGTACCAGCTCTGTCTGAGGTGACTCTACATATAGCTGAACCACTGTTTTACCTGAGCGCTTCCCTGTATTTTTAACCTTCACACTTACTTTCACAGTCTCTCTGTCAGACATTTCTTCTTTATCTGCTAAAAGAGCGCTGTACTCAAAGGTCGTGTAAGACAATCCATATCCAAACGGAAAGGCTGTCTCAATTTTTCTTGAAGTATAATGTCTATAGCCTACAAATACACCCTCACTATAGTCTGCATTATCAAAGCCTTTACCGTAAGTAAGATAACAAGGAGTGTCTTCAAGGCGGTTTGGAAATGTCTCGGCAAGACGTCCACAAGGATTTTTCTTTCCTGTAAGTACCTCCAGTACAACCCTTCCTACTGCCTCTCCTCCAAGGTATGCTTCGATTATTCCCTTTACTTTATCCTTCCAAGGCAGTATAACCGGCGCCCCATTATGAAGGACTATGACTACGTTCTTTTGTACTTCAAGAATCTTTTCCACTAGCTCATTCTGACAGTTTGGCAGGTTCATATGACTTCTGTCATAGCCTTCAGATTCAAAGTTATCAGGAAGTCCAAGAAAAAGAACGGCCACATCAGCTTCCTTGGCGGTTTTCACTGCTTCATCAAGGAGCTCATTATCAGTTTCATCTTTGTCATCCCTATAACCTTCTGCAAAGGTAACATCCTTAAGCTGAGGATATTCACTCGCTGCATCAAGTGCAGCTTCTACCTTCCAGCTGTTAATATGTGAGCTTCCTCCTCCCTGATATCTTGGTTCTCTTGCATATTTACCTATGAATGCGGTCTTTTTACCTTCATCTAAAGGAAGAATGTTATCATCATTTTTTAAAAGCACCATACATTCAGCTTCTATTTGGGCTGCCATTTTATGGTCATTCTCATAGTCAAATACCGCGTCTTTATCTCTATTCTCCACATAGCTAAAAATCACATAAATTATTCTCTCGCAGGCAAGGTCCAAGGTGCTTTCATCCAGCCTGCCCTCTTTTACTGCCTTTACTATAAGTTCATCATTTTCAAAATTGCCCGGAGGCATCTCCAAGTCGAGTCCTGCTGACAGTGCTTTTATCCTATCATTTACCGCACCCCAGTCAGAAACCACATAGCCGTCAAAGCCCCATTCATTTCTTAAAATATCTGTCAGATATTCCTTGCTATCCCCCACGTACTCTCCATTTATACGGTTGTAAGAGCTCATCACAGTCCAAGGTTTTGCCTTTCTTACCGCACCCTCAAAGGAGGCCAGGTAAATCTCTCTCAGTGTTCTTTCATCCACATCGGAAGAGTTTGTCATACGGCGCTTTCCTGATTATTTGCTAAGAAATGCTTTGGACTGGTACCTACCTTTTTACTCTGTACACCTTCAATCATTGCTGCTGCCATCTCTGTTGACAGATAAGGGTCTTCTGAGTAATACTCAAAATTTCTTCCACAAAGAGGAGAGCGCTTTATATTCATTGCAGGTCCAAGGATTGTACTTACATCCATAGCCTGACATTCACTTCCTATGGTTTCTCCAAGCTTACGTATAAGGCTACGATCAAAGGAGGATGCCGCTGCACAGCCTGCCGGAAAGCATATAGCCTTCTCACTTGCATTTATTCCAAGATGGTCAGCTCCCTCTGCCTGCTTTCTTAGGCCATGAGGCCCATCTGTCACCATTACCTGTGGTATCCCAAGCCTCTCCACTCCCTTAAGATGCCAGAAGTCCGCTCCCGAGCACATTCCCGCTTTTTCTTCCAGTGTCATCTCAGATACTAATTCTCTAATTTTCTTTTTCTCCAAGCTAATACCTCCTCTATTTGGCTTTCTTTCCATATCTCAGTAAAATTGTTCTTAATTCTTTTAGTTTATTATGTGTCTTATTCTTTTTAACACTTATGCTATAGATAATATACTCAAGCAAGATTTATTTATTTCATATTTATACTTTTTATTTATATTTTTATACTTTGTTTTGGATGATTTCCATTGACTTAGGGTAATATTTTGATTAGGATAGAAGCTATATTAAAGATATGTTTTTGATAAGAATACTTATTGAAATAAAAAAATAGGTAAGATTAAAAACTTATTTAAAAGTTTCGTAAAAAACTGCGAAACATATTGAAAGGACAATGTATGAAGAAAATGCACAATCTGATAGATTTTATAAAAATGTACTATGTTGACTCAAATATTCCAATGTATCTTTATACAGGAGAAAGCTGCACTTTCTCTATGCCTGAGCAGGATGACCTCACCTATCCACCCACTAAATATCTTATGGAGCTTTTTACTTCCGTGAATAGGATTTCTTATATTGTGTCAGACTATGGAAGCATTTTTTGTGCATTAAAGATAGATGCGCCTAAAAACAGTTTTCTTGTTTTTGGACCTGTTACCGAAGTGCCTTATGCGGATTCTGAGTTACAAAATCTATACAGGGACTATACGGCACCGAACAATCTTAGACAGGCGTTTAATCACTTTCTAAGAAAGATACCCTGTCTCTCCCTTGCTTCTCTGCTTAAAAAATGTATATTTCTAAATTATTGCCTTCATGAGGAGGTTATTTCGCTTGAGCAGTTAACTGGGGCAAATCCTCTCGCGGCAGATACTAACCAGGTCACAGATGCCTCTCTGCTTACTGAGCAAAACTATAGAGAAATAGCGAGTGAAGAGCACAATCAGACCTATGCAATTGAAGAGCAGATTCTTAATCTGGTACGTACGGGGAATTATGAAGGAATTAGAAACTTCGAATATAGCGAGAGCAACTTTAACATAGGAATAACCGGCTCAACAGCCATACGCCAGCTAAAAAATAACATTATCATAACTACAACTATATGCACCCGTGCCGCTATTGAGGGTGGGCTTGACTATGATAGCGCCTATCAGCTCTCGGATTATTTTATCAGAACTTCCGAGCAACTTGTAAATGCCGACAGCCTTTACGATTTGCTTGGTAAAATAAGCTATACCTTTGCTGAAAAAGTCTCTCAGGCCAAGACTCCGGTATCCTCTGACGAGCGCATAAAGAAAGCCCTTCAGTATATCAAGCAAAACACAAATCAGCACCTAAGTGTTGGAGATGTGGCTGACTATGTGGGCTTTAGTAAATCTTATTTTACCACTTATTTTAAGCAGATTTTAGGCTTTTCAATAAGTGAATTTATCCTTCGCTGCAAGCTGGAAGAAGCAAAAAAACTGCTGCTTTATACTGGCAAATCCATAAGTACCATCAGCAATTTTCTCTGCTTTTCTAGCCAGAGCCATTTTCAAACCGCCTTCAAAAAGCAGTTTGGAATCACACCTTTAGAGTTCAGGACTCAATCTCCTCCATGATATTTTCAACCAACTCTGTAAGACTTCCTGTCACATACACCACCTCATCAGGATCATGGATGTAGCAGATAATCTGCCCTTCTTTTCCCTCTACCCCCGGGTCAAAGTCAAGCATAAGATAGCAGCTGTCACAGTACTCAGCAAAAGGAAACCATTTTTTATTGAAAAGATAAGGCTTTATCCTTTCATCCTTCATCTTCTCAATATCTTCTTTAGTAAAATAATCAGGAAAATCTGTTAAAAGGGCATCCTTATTTTGAAAATATCCCTTTGACTTCTCTACCTGCTCAAGGCTCATAAGGTTAAATGCCATATCTCTTTCACCAATAATACAAGGAAAGAGAGCGAAAAACTTACTTCCGTTTTTATACCTATAGAGCTCTTTTACATCCTCTGGCAGGCTTATCCAAAACTTCTCCTCAAAGTTCTTTATATCTTCATCTGTTGCTCCACAGATTTCTTCATAATCATCTATATAACCCTCTTCAACAGGATCATCCATATCCAGTTCCTCAAAATTCTCACAAACATACTCTACTATCTGCTTTTAAGTTATCGACCAGCTGCATATACTTCACCCCTTTTTTTATTCGTACTCACCTTCAATTATTTTTTTGCATATATGACGGCATATCATTTATAAATTCTAAGAAACCACACATATCGCTCATTTCCTCGATGCTCCTCATCATAAAAGGCCACCTTCTTGCTCTTTGGATTCCACACTATGTAAATATGATCGTAATCTCCTGTAGCCTTTGACAGACGAAGGAACTTAGCTCTGCCTTTCTTCATAGGTATGGTATCCTCCAGGGAGAAAAAAACTCAATCCACTTGAAGTCACAGCCATTAAGTTCAACATGTAATTCATCACCTTGAAGAAAATCCATTACTGTCTTAGGCAACTTAAATGGCTTAAGCTCATCAAATTTATTATGTAGGCTATGAAACTCTTCAGGCTCTAACTGCTTAAAATACTCTGCCATTTCCTCATCGCCTTTTTCAACCGCTATGCTGTAAGGACGCATTCCATCTTTTTCCGTAATTGTCACATCTGCACCATTTTCTACAAGATATTTACACATTTTAAGGTCCACATATCTTGCAGCCACACAAAGCGGAGTAGGCTTAAACGGATAGACTGAGTCAGCTGCATTGTAGTTAATATCAACTCCGTTTTTAATGAAAAAATCAAGCACCTCATAATTCCCATCATCTACAGCACTTCTAAATGCCTCTCCACCGTACTTTTCCACACTGTGGCCAAGCTCGTGAATAAGAGGAAGATTCTCATATTTATGTCCATATAAAGCCTGACTAAAGGCCTCTGACTTTACAGCATTTACAACATTTACCTTCGCACCCTTTTCTACAAGATACCTGATAACCTCTTCATCGCAATACCTTACTGCAAGTAAGAATGAAGGATTCTTTTTTACATTCAGATTCACACCCTTTTCCACCAGCCATTTTACAGAGTCAAAATTCTCCATAATAAGGGCAAGGTCTAAAGGCGAGAGTCTTGTATATTTGCCAAGCTTTATGTCCTCTTCTATATCGAAGCCCTCTGATAAATGCTTATCTAAAGCCTCGGTATTTCCCTGCAAAATGTCATTTACAATGGCGGGAACAGACTCAAAATCTCCAATGTCTTTTATTTTCACCATAAAATCTCCTATAGTTTTATCTGCTATAATTTATTTCCCCGAGTGGCAGCGGATTAGGATTTAAGATTACCCAACTAACTGCAAGCTCGCATAATCTTGTAATTACACCATCCTCAGCCAAACCTTTTCCATCTATCTTTGAAATAAGCACCTTACTCTCTTCTATCTCCTTCTCTGTCAGCACATTTCCTTCTGCAAAATGAACCGGCAGCGAATTTAGCATATTTCTATAACTCCTATCCCAGTTTATTCCACCGTTTCTATTAATTTCATCGTCCACCCTGCCTGTTATGCGGATAACCTCACCCTGCACCGTTTTTGCGGCTCCTGTAGATGGAATTAGTAAATCCCAAAGCTCATTATACTGCTCTTTCCAAGTGCTCCCCTTTACAAGAATAGGAGAAACGCCGTCATGTATTATTCTTTTTGCCACAGGCTTTGCACCAAAGATATTGTAGAGCTTTGACAGGGCTGTATCTACCTCTTCACAGGAAGCTTCACTAAAGTTATCCCTGTGGAATTCAAAATCCTTACCGATTATTTCTACTTTTTCTGCCATCTCAGGCGTAATTTCTACACCTGCCTTTATTAACATTTCTGCTATTTGGGCCAAAGGCACTGCCCTGAGTCCTCCGCACACTGTAAGAGCAGCTAGTAGAGGAGTTTCGCCTCTTTCATTTTTAGCATTGACATCTGCACCCTTTTCAATCAAAAAGCGTACTGTATTAGGGCGGAAATACTCTGCTGCCATATGAAGTGGCGTATTTCCATATCTATCTGGCTTTTGTATATCTCCTCCCAGCTCATAAAGCAGTTTTACTGTATCCATGCCAAAGGTTGCCTGACTGTACAAAGGTGTGCAGCCATAATAATCAGGTATATTCACATCAAGGCCCTGCTTAACGAGCCATATAACAAGCTCGTCAGGTACACCCTTGTAATGAAGTGCAGTGTGCAGACCGAATTTTCCATCATAGGCAGTAAGCTCACATTTATCATAGACAGCTTTAAGTGCTTCAATATCTCCCGCTTTAAGCAATTCATCAAAGTCTTTTGGCAGGGTAACTCTTTTCTTAGCCATTATTCTTCTCCTTGGTTTTATTTAAATCATTTGTAATACATCCTTAATTTCTTTTTATCAGGTATAAGTTATAATATACATTTCATTAGCATAAAACATCGATTTCTACTTACAAAATTATTGTTATTTTAATATTTTAACTCCATTTCAGTTCTTTAACATTTTTCAATATCATTGATTTCCCGCTATAATCATTTTTTAATTCAACTTCATTTTCTTTAACTTTCACATTATTATACCAATCGCCAAGGCCCACATATTCTCCCGTATGTATATTGATGAGCCTGCTCGTTATAGGATCCCAAGTACCCTTCTCTACAGTTTCTGCGAGCATATAATAGGCGTCTAAAAATATAAGATTTCTCCCATACATCCAAAATGGAAGATTAACATTAAGCAGTGGCAATTTTGCAGAGAATATTTCATCTCCATGCGGCGGCACTGTTTCATAGTGAAATTCTATCTCACTTCCATAATATGCTATCGTTGCCCCTTCACAGCCTATATTGTAAGGAATGCCCTCCTCTGCTACTATAAATTCTTCCATTGCGTCCTCCTTATATATTTTTTAATATACTCCTACCAGCTCTTTCCAAAAACTAAGTCCACAATCAACAACTATACTTCTCATCATTTCTACAAATTCTTTTTCATCTTTCTTCCAAACAGCATATTGAGCAGTTCCTATCGCTCTTATAAATTCTCTAAAATCGGAAGCAATAGGTATTATCTCATCATAGCTCTTATCACTTGTAAATGCATATATTTTTCCCCGATTTACATTCTAGTAAAAATAGTATAAGGATCTCCATTTGCAATAATTATTAAACCCTTCTTATGTAATACCTGATAATCCTCATATTCCAGATTACGGTTCAACAGCCAATTAAAGGCTCATTTCATCTCCATATCCAAACTGATAGCTAAGAAAACCAAAAATTCCCCCAGTTATAACTTAAAATATTCTCAGTAAATACAACATTTAAATATTCTATTTCAAGTTCAGATTTTAATTTTTTTCAATCTCAGACGGAGAAATTTCTTTTTTTACAAAGAATAATTCCATCAGTTATTTCAGCATCAAGTCCCGTTGTTTCTTCCAGTATTGAAGATATTATTTCATCTATTGTTAATAATTTCATCTATAATTCCCTCTCCAACTTTATTTTGCCCTTCCATTATATAAAACTCAGTTCCACAGACTAATCCGGAATAATCAACCTCTTCATACAATGGTACAACCAGGCTTTTTACTAAAGTCTCGAAGTCCGCCTTCTGCCCTTCAATAAAAACAAATACCCAGATATCTTGTATCTGTTTTTATCATAAAATGAGGACGATATTTTTCCATTACTCAAATCAGGTGGTAAGCTTCTCTTTCCTCTATAAAATTTTACAGTGCAGACCAAAGTGAAATCAAAATTATCCTGCCGATTCATATTAATCTCCTATAGCTTACTGTTTTACTCAAAAACAAACTAAAATCTATTATTTCTTTTTTTAGCCACAAAAATAATATCTATGAATTTTACCTTTAATTACACCTTCTTTATCAAGAATTTCCTGTGCTTTAAAAAAGTTTATCCTGATATTTCTCACTTCAAAACCCGGAAATTCCCAATCAATAATTCTGGCAAAACCAAACCAGTGCACCTACATCATAAAAACTCTATCGGTCTGTAGACTTCATCTGCTTCCACAATGTCAAATCCGTTATCAGTAAATTTCTGTCTTGCAATACTTAAATATGCTTCCGGAAAAGGAATTTCAACATCACCTATCAAAAGTTCTACAAGTTCTCTGTCATTTTCTGCACCGACTTGTTGCGTAGAAATACTCCTCCGCTTTTTAAGAGTTCTTTTAATTTCGTTTATGTTATATTGACCATCTTCTGTTAGTAATAATGTCAAAGTAGTTATCTTCAAAAGGAAGAATATCTCCTCCGTCATGTCTTTCAAAAATCTATTCCTAACGGAAGAAGTCTTTCCTCACATATTTTGATGTTTGGTTCATACCCTTCAATCGCAGCAGTATATTTAGCGTTTACCATAAAAGACAAAAGAAATTCGCCGCCTCCTGTTTCCATGTCCAATAAGTAATCTGTATCATTCAAATAGGATTTTATAATGTTTTCAAAATCCCAAGGGAGATCATCCTCTTCTTTATATCTTCCTCTAATATGTGAGAAATCCCAACCCTTAATATGCGCTACTTCCTGCTCAAGTAACCATTGATTTATAAGTGCTTGTTTTTCCATTTTTCTCCTTTCACTACCAAAAATATCAGTATATGTTTTATCCCTCAATATCAGCCGACAATATTCCCTTCTTAGGGCTTCCATTAACTGTGATGCTGTGCCCAAAGAAAAGGTCATCATCATCAAGATAAGCTGTATATGAACCTCCCGATGTCGCCCATATTAAGCTTAAGCTAATTCTTTTTGCAAAGCTTTCTTCTGTAATTAAAGCAGCTTCTTCATCAGATTCTGCCCATTCACAGGCAAGTTTGGTTAGCTTCTTTGCCGCAAAACTACGCAGGTCCACGTCCCATTTTTCCTGTTCCAAAACCATTGTTTTTATAGCCTTTTTAGCCTTTGTTATACCGCTCTTATTATCCTTGTCCACATATAAAGATATATGTATCCTGCCACCAAGCCAAGACAGATTTCCCTCAAAGCTTTTAAGCTGCTTATCATAAGTAAGCTCTCCCAAGACATCATCCTGTAAAACCACAGGCTTTCTATACTCTGTAAGTATTTCTTCAAGTTCCGGACAAGCTACGTTTTTTTCAAAAACTTCCACAACCAAAAACAAGTTTTTTATCGGCAATGCACCGTTTGGAACTTCCTCTGGTAGCTTTTCACGTACCTTTAATCTGTAAATGGTTTCATCTTCAAATTGATATGGCAGATTTTCTGTGTCTGTTACAGGAAATGCTATCCGTCCTTCCTCCTTATGCAGTTCACCTGTTTTACAGTCCACATAGGCTAAAAAATAAGCCTCCCAGTCCCAAAAACCGTTTCTAAGACTTCCACCACCACCTTCATGTCTTAGAATAATAATCTCTCTTTCTGCTTTCTCAAAAGAGTTTTCCCATTCACTCTGTGTCATTTTATTTCTTAGTCTCATATACTCAATTAATTCCATTAACCCCTCCTATTAGCCACAACTAATTCAACGAATTTATAATTATTTATACCCTAATCAAAATACTCACCTGATTGTTTAATAAGCTCATACACATCAGTTGCTACACTCTCCATTTCAATCGAGCCCAAGGCTCCCAAATCATTCTTGTAAATAGTATCATCAGAATCTTTTTTTATAAAGAAAGCCAAATCACCGTCCTGCCCAATCATAAAGTAATCAGGCTCCCATTCTTCTATCTGATAAGTAGTATTTCTTTCTACCAAATCCGCCTTTGAATATAAAAATGATACCGCTATCCTCTAAATTAAGTTCTCCATCCTCTCCCATTTCTGATAAAAACTTATCATATAAAGCAGGAAGTACAAAATCTATCTGATTATTCATTATAACCCCCGTCAAATATTTTCTGTTAGTATTGTTATACTTCTTCTTCGCTTAATTCTCTAAAATTAGAAATATGATATCCAAAATAACATTTACCCGATTTGCCTATAAATATTCCATGCTCTTTCATATTGGCTATCTCACCTAAATATATCATAGGCAGGTCACCATAAAACGGATACTCACTTGTCACCTCTTCTCTTGTTGTAACCAAAGTCTTTTCTCTTAACTTGCTCATAATGACGCCTTTCTAAGTTCTTTTAGTTTCTAAACCATAGTATAAAAATTCTATCAATTCTCAAATTTTGCCCAGTCACTAGCAGCTTCAATAATAGGCACCAGACAGTCTATCTCAAATTTTTCCTCTTCATAAGGATCAGAATATCCATCTACTATCATTATACCACTGCAGCGGATATGAGCCTTGCTATCCTTTATTTCAAGGACTTCTACCTCGTATGAAACCATTGGCTCGGACTCAAAAATATAAAATGTATCTTCTCTCTCATCGCACTCTTTTACTGTGGTTACTTCAAATCTTTCTCCCACCAATTCTTCTACAGAATTTTTATCTGTATCTATCGGATTAATGCATATAGCAGGCGCTACACTTTCATCACCAAAATCTCCTTCGCAAAAGCCAATATCCAATGACCAAGACGCAGATTCATCTTCCTTAAAGAACATCAGACAGCTCTGCCTATCTGCGTAACTTACTTCAAATGAATATTTATCTCCTATTTTAAGCATAATCAGTCTCCTTTTATCTGCCTGCAAATATATGTGTAATTATCGTTCTAATAATATCGTCCTAATATTAAATATTTCACTTGTTACATCCTTTGTTTTATTCAAGCTCATCTTGTTATACATATAATTCAGGCTTTTTTACTATTAATCCATATTTTAACTTTGGTAGTTTAATTATATCATTGTAGAGTTTTTTTGTCTCCTTGCATGGTCTAAGGCTTAGATATTCCACATTTTCAAGGCTTAAAACCGGAGTATAGTCCTTGCTTTTAAGTCTAGCCATTAAAAAAGAAAAGAATCTAAGCTGTTTCATCCGAGTTAAAAAGTCCAGAGAATCTACCTGAATGTACTTAGGTCCAAGTCCGTCTCCACAAATAGAAAGACTCTCCAGGTTTTTAAGCATGGCAAACGGACTGTAATCCACGATTTTTTGGAAATTTTCAACTGATAGAGCTACTAAGCTGTTTAACTTTGAAATAGGCTCTATACTGCTTACACCTGCACCTGAACCTAAAGACAGGTAACGAAGCTTAGTGAGGTTGGCAAGCTTTGAAATGTCGGGATATACACCCCATTTAACATCAAGACTTATTAGATTTTCCTGCTCACAAACTGCATCAAATAATTCTTGAGGCATCCTTGTACAAAATGACAGCTCTGTAAAGGCCGTCTTATTGTTCCTTAAAAAGTCACACCACTCCTGTAATACACGCTTTTTCTCTTTTGCGCTCTTATACTGAGGTGTAAAGCTATCACCTAACTGTGTGCAGTTTATTATAAGTTCACTCTCACCATTATACTCAGAAACTTCTATTACTGACTTTTTCTGTGGTTCATCTTTATGAAAATAGTCAAATCCATATTCAATTTGCTTTTCAGTTAAAACAGGCATCTTGACTCTCCTAATCTTTATTTTTCTTCGAAATACTCTTCCAAATTATAATATACCTTCTTATCATCATCCTCGTTATCTCGCAATACCAGCCACTTTCTTTGGTTTTCTTCATTAACGAAAACAAAATTATGCTCACCATAGTAAGCTTGATAACCTTTATCTTCTAATACTACGATTTCTCCTTTTATAAAATCAAATATATCTTTTTTGACAATATAAGTCTTCCCTATTTCCATCTTCATAATATATCTTCGCTTTCTAATATACTCTCTACATCCAAAAGTTCTCCGTTCACATCCATAATCTGTCCTTTTTCCTCTTCTGTCAAATTCTCTATGAAAATACACCATTCATCCGGATATCCCCCGACAAATTCCATTTTAGGCATATCTCTCTGGCTCGGATTTTTAATCCACAAACAGAGCTTTTTGTTACCCCAAAATCTGGTTAGAGTTAGGCTTTGACCTTTATATATTATGTCTATATTTTTCATTTTTAATAACCGTCTCCCTTACAGTTGCACCCCTTTACAGTACATTGGTTATTTTCAGTAAAAAAACTGTCTTTGTTCTTTGCATAATGATGAACATAAATCATATTATTCCTCGAACTCTCCCAATAAATTAATCAGCTTAAATTTCTGTCAATATAAGCTCTTACCATATCCCAAAATCTATCATAATCATTATTTAAAGCAAGCCGGCTGCTAAGATTATTATACTCCTTATCATAACTACCGTCATCCAAAATATATAATTCTTTAGCCTTTTTTAGAACATCTGCCTCATCTTTTGCACCACAATTCTCAAGAGCATTTATGATTTCCTTATACCTATTACTTAAATTACCACTTATAACATCATCCAAGCCATCTATTTGCAATGCAGTATCATAATCAATAACAGTAATTATGTCTGCAACAAAGCGTGGATATTTTTTTAATTCTTTATACACTTCCGGCTCTGAATAAATATCTGCCATTGCCTGCAAGAAATCATCACCTTTTAAGTTTTGTGCAAATGCTTTGTCTATAAAATTCATCCTATGTTTCTCCCTACAACTAAGCCACTTTTAAATACTTACTGATTTTTGATTTACTCTCTAATCAATTTATCCACATAAATCCACATAATATTCTTTTTCGATAATCTAATCTTACACTTATTTACAACTTGATTGGAACTAATTGTTTTCTATATTCTTACGCTTAATGAAAGTTTTAAACCATCCAACTACAGAAGCAGCCGTATAACCTATCGTATAATTTATGAATATGTCTCTATATGCATTGGCTGCAAGCGGTTCCCTAATCCCTGTTACCCAAATATAGACAAACACTAGCAGTAGTGTAGGAACATATACCACGAGAGCCTTTAACCAATAATTTCTAAGCTTCAAAGTTTTAACCAAGATATATGCAAGGGTGATAATAAATACAATTATAGCTCTATCCAATTCATGCCAATTTCCATTAGGATCTTCGTAATATCCATTTAAAAGATATAACACGCTATTAGAGATTGTCGCAAATGTGTATAACGCGGAATAAAGAAAAACCGCCTGCTTTAGCCAACTGTTCCATATAGATTTCATTACTCTTCCTCCATAAAATTAAATTTTTCATTCGTCCCTAACATCCACAAGTACAGCATCTTCCAAAGAAAAATAATCGTTCATATTACTGCTAAATCCGTAATCCTTCCACGCCTGTTCAAAAGTTATCTCCTCAAGATTACTTAGATATACAAAGGTCGTATCTACAACAGCATTAGGTATTCTACCACTTATTTCAAGACAATTTTTATATGTATGATTACCACAAGTCCAACTGCCATCACTCATTTCACTATAGGTTTTGCGATTTCCTTCTATTGTATTCTTTACAACAACTTCTTTTTTACAGCCTGTTATATTAAATATTAAAAATCAGGCAGGTTAATAATATAATAACTCTTTTTCATAGATTTACTCCTTTAATTTTTGGCTTATTTTTTTACTTACAATGTATATATGTCCTATTCCAAATATTATACCAAATATAATCAAAAAGAGTGTACATCATTGTTATTCCACTTAACAGAAACAGACAAGTGCCTATCACTGCCAATGTAATCTTTTTCCAATATGCTTCCTTGATAAAATATAACATCCACAGTATCCAATAAAAAATCAGCAAAATAATATTTCCAAAAGCATAAACCAAGAATGCCTCAATAGAGCCAAATCCCAACTCACCCATTCCAAAATCAAATACCATAAGAAACATACAACCATATTGACCAATTTGTTCTAAAATTTTCATAAACTTATTGGCATACAGCTTTTGATAATTTTTTACTTTAACCCTGTAAATAATATTTGGAATAAGAAATAAAACTATAATTATCAGCCCAAATACATTCATCCAACCAAAATTCATTTTACCTGCCAGAAATATGCTTGTTGGGCCATCTGAACCTCCTATTAATGATAAATTGGTTAACATTTTTTTCTCCCCTTTTATTCATAAAATGATGTTTTTATATATAAATGTTTCACGACAGCTCTGAATGATAAATTCTAATCGAGTGCATTAGGCGGAACGAAGCGGATGCCGGAGCGAGTCTGAAATGCTATCATTCGGAGCGTCACTTAGGTTAGTTTATATAACTCGACAAATTAGAAGTTTATACGATAAACCATATTGCCGTTATTCCAAATATACATAATTGCAGACACAGGCTCTTTTCCTTCTGCCCAAATCCATCCTGTATAAGTTGTAGAATATCCAAAATATCCTTCTGTCAAAATTTCAAATTCTACATTTGAATACTCTTTTATATAATCCATTGTTACCTCACTATTTCTTGTATTATAATAATTCCACCTTAATGCCTGCTGCATCAAATATCTTCTTTATTTTATCAAAATCATCCGTCAGAATTGTCGCTTCAGTTAGATTTGGAAATTGTCTAAGCTCCGTGAGGCTTACATCGTTCAAATCAAAATATCCGTCTTCGCCGTCCCACAGCGGAATGATATTCATATACACTTCATTACCACCATCCATGTAAAATGATCCGACTTCTTTTGCTAAGCTCTTAGGTATCTGCAAATTCTTAAAATACTCAAGTGCAGGTTCAATTACAGTTTCACTTTCTGTGTCAATCTCTTCACCCTTATACTCTTTTGCAAATTCATAAATATCAAACTCAGGCTGTAATACATTTATGTCATACATCAACTCTTGGATGATTGCAAGCTTAAAATTAAAGTTATCAAATTCCAGATATTCCTTCTCTGTGGTATCGTTAGTGCTAGAGTAATACTGCTCATTTTCTCTGCTCTTTGATACCGTAGCTATTATTTTTGATGCTTCAGACTTGATATATTTATTCTTATATAAAATGGCTATAATTAAAGGAAGTATTATAACAGGAAGGACTATAAGCCCACCCACAAAGGCTAGACCCACATAATGATTTCTTGTAGCACTCTCTCCTGCAATATAGTTAATAAAGCCTGCTGTTAACTCAAATATCTCACCGCAACTTATCATAAACAGCAAAATACAAGCTAGTACTAACAGTCCAAAAAATATAGGCATCATCTTTTTTGCAGCCTTGTCACATATGTCCATCTTTTCTTCGATACTGATTAATTCAGAATCTTGGATACCTCTAAACCACTTTTCTGCTCTCTCTTCTTTTGTCATTAGCCTTCTCCTTTTAAATTATAATTCAAATTATTTTCTCTAAAACTACAGCTACTCCATGTTCATTTTCCTTTTCAATTCCGGTCTCAACAAACCCGCATTTTTGCCAAAATCTTCTGCTTTGAGGGTTTCCCTTCATATAGGCAAGCCTCACTTTTACATATCCTTCTCGCTTAAAAACATTTAAGGCTTCATCAATTATAGAACTGCCTATTCCTTTCCCGGACTCTTTAATATCCACCATAAATAATCCTATGAAAATGGTGTCCTCTTGTGGGAAAGATACGATATAATCCATCACTGCCACTAGCTGATTATCATTAAAAAATCCCAGATAAAACTTATCTATTAAGCTCTTCCCCGGTGGTAGTGCCCTCAAATCATTGAGTACAGATTCGATGCTTGGTTTTGGTGGACAATACTCAAAATATAATGGATTTCCGGATAACAAATTAAAAATAATTGGCGCATCCTCTTCTCCCATTTTTTTGACTTTGTATTTTGTAGATAGTATACTAAAATCAAACATAAATACCTCCGCAAATTCTAAGTTTTAGGGCTATTTTAAATCAGCTAAGTTGACGCTCCGAATGATAACATTTCAGACTCGCTCCGGCATCCGCTTCGCTACGCCTAATGCGCTCGCTTAGAATTTATCATTCGGAGCTGATACCTTAAATTTATGCAAATAACAACCCGAATACCAAATTAAAGGCAACCACCCCCACCTGCCCCATGTGGCTGATGTGTTTGTTTGTACCGACTTATCAATCAAGCAGCCGGAACTAATAATGCCTAAGCGAGCGCATCAGGTTTTTCGTCAACAAAGCCATATTACAACAGCATCTTACAGAAAAACCGTAGCGAGTCTGGACATTTATTAGTGAAGGCGTGACTTAGTAAGTTAACAACACATCAGCCATACAACTAAATTTATACAACACTCTTATTTACAAACTCATTAATCAATTCATTTACTATCTGAGGTTTGTCTGTATTGGAATTATGACCTGCATTATCAATCCATTCAACACTCTTTCCTGTATTTTTCTCAAATGATTTTAAATATCTAACACAAGATCCTGCACGATCTTCTTTTCCACATATTATAATATAAGGACATTTTTATATCATATGCTAAATTCTTTTCTACTGCACTTGCTAAAATTTTATAGCCATGTCCGGCAAGACGAGAGTACCTTTTTTTATTTCCATCATAAACCATCATCATATCAAACATTAACTTTCTTCCATATTCAGTAGTTGATACACCTTTTGCACCTTCCTTTAATAGTTTTTTCCAAGGATAAATCCTATAAATTGGCTCCACAATTTTTAGCAACCATAACTCTATTGCAGTATAATACTTCCTTTGAAGCGAGGGCGAATCAATTGTAACAAGACCCTTTAGCTTTTCAGGAAATAATTCTGCGTAAACCTGCCCTAAATATCCACCCATTGATTGACCAATTAATATAGGCATATCAATACGTTCCTTTATCAATATTTCATTCAGCCATTTTGCTTCATCAAACAAATCAAAATCGAATTTAAAAGGATATGATGATGCATGTCCTGGTGCATCCCAAACCAGTACTCTAAACTTATCCTCAAAATATTCTATCTGTTTATCAAACAATCGATGATCAGCAGTGAGTCCATGCAAAAATATAAGAGCAATTTCTAATTGTTTATTAGGGTTATTTACCCAATAATGAATTACTCCTAACGAAGTTTCTAGCTTTTTTTCCAGCATACTCATACCCTCCATTACATCTTTTAAACATAAATTACATTTCCTCGATAACAGCTATTCTTTGTAATATATCCTTTGCCAGTTCCTTAGCCTTTATAAAATTATCTTTACTAAGTATCATCAATACATAGCTGTCACTACCCACATCCATTGCAGATAAAACATAGTCTGTCCATTGAGTGTTAATTATTTTGCCCCACCTTGGAATATCTTCATCGCTATCCAATATTTCTTCGTTTACTTCAAGCTCTAGTCCTGTACTTAGTTTATTTACAGCAATCATAAAATCATCTTTTCTTATTTTCCAGTCAAGTTCAATTGCCCTACTCTTTTTCAATAACTCTTCATAAAGTTCAATCCATGCATCTTCAACATCTTGGATACTTTCAACCTTTACCTTCTTAAGAAATTTCCTTGCAAGCTTAGTATCTCCTATTAAAAGTTCCGATAATTCCGCAAATGCCTTTCGAACCTTTTCGTCTTCATCTTCCACAACCTCTACATAGGTTTTCTCATCAGGAAGAATCTCCTTTTGTACAAATGCTCTCATTATTTTTATTGTATCATCGTAGCTTAAGTCATAGATACAGTACTTTTTGCCATTTATTACAAGGTATAAGTTTACATAGTCTTTATTCTTTGCGACGACAGCCTTCATTAAGGTGCAACCTTTTATCGCATAGGGTGGATGTATCTCTCCATAATAAAAATATCCATCCTGCATAGCCTTAAGTGTATTGTTGATACCATCAATATGGAAACCTTTACTATTATGGCCTGGATCTTTCAAGAGCCATTCTTCATATGTATTAAATACTGTTTTTTTGAATCCAATTATATATACTCATAACAACCTCCCCAAAAATGTTTCACGTGAAAACATTTATATTTTAAATTCTTTTATTTCACTATAATGCCTACAATTGTAAATATAGTTTTTACATAAGTAAGCTTTTTCTGAGTTTTGTCTATCGATAATTTTATCAATAGCAATTGTATTTGAATTAGAATGTTTCGTGAAACATTTTATAGTTCTTATGATACTAAAATAAACCAGCCTAAAGCTATACTTTCCCCTCTATCAAATAGAACTTAACCAAAAGTTTCTTCTAGCCATTTCTTTATATCATCAATTGTCTTATCACAGGATAAGTTAAGCTGTGAACAATCCGTCTCATATAGCAATATCACATTCTTATCTTCATCAAAATAAGTTCTAAGCCAAGCTATGAATCTTGCAAACTCGTATAAATCTTTCTCAGAATTAAAATACTCGATTGCAAATGTACAACGATTTCTATCCATTCTCAATTCAAATTGATATGGTCCTGAATAGTTCTCCCAGCAAATGTCATAAGTTCTGGCAGTATCGCTTACTTCAATATTAGTGCCGGGATATTTTGCATCAATATCTTCATTAAATTTCTTAACATCAAATTTGTAATTTTGTTCTTCATTCAAGTGAACATACAGTGTTACAGCCATTGTTATCTACACCCCCTGTATTAGCTTTGACAATTCTAATTCTGACAAATTAGAACAACTGTATAATTGCCTAAGTAAATCATTATCAAATTCAATATCATAGTAGTCTGTAACAAACTCCTTAAATCTTTCATAAGTATCGAAAGCATATCCGAGTAACCAACAGCCTCCATCATTGTCATCTATCTTATTTTGATGAACTTCACCATCATACCAGATGAAAAATGTTGTTTCTTTCATTTCATCATCTGTAAAAAGATTCTTCAATTTCTCATCTAAGCCATAATACATCTTGTCTATAATACTCTGATTCCATTCATCAGCAGCATATTGATTCAAACTGTTTTCATGAGCAAAACCTTTTATTAGCACTTCAGTTTCTGTAAATAATACTGTTAACTTATCTCCTGCACCATTATCAACAATATACTTTATCATATTATCAGTCTCGAACTTCCGTATCAATCTCAAGTCATCATCTTCTGGCTCAGTTAAAGCATTATCTAAAACAAACAAGGCTTCCAAGCTTGAATGCATATTATCCCAGTCCATATACTTTTCCTGCTTTGACATAGATTTTTCTTTTAACATATATTTCCCTCTATTTTTTGATTTACCTTATTGCATTGACTTAGACTCTTATTTTATTTTTTTGACTTGTAAAATTCCAAATATTTTGGATCGTCATATTCGAAGTATCTATACTTAACGCCTTTTTGTTTGACAAGATTATCCCATATTTGAAAAGCTTCATCCATATTTCCAGCTTCAAATTCATATTTTGCTTTCATATGATCAATTTCAAAATCAAACAAATGTAAAGTGTCATTATTCTCTTTCATTCTATCTAACCAAAGTTTAGCAAAATTCAGATTGTTATTTTGAAGTGCACGACCAAAAAACATCTTAGCATAGTTGTAGCCTTGATTCCACTTTGCTCCTGATTCCGGAAACGCCTTCCACCCTTGTTCAGCTAAAGCAAAACCTTCTTCTAATTCGTTAGCATTTAACTTATTTATAGCCTCCTTACCATAGTTTATAATAGCTTCATATCTTTTGTCATCTAGCAGCATACTTCTTATACCTCCTGATAGTTAAAGCTTTTCACCTATAATTATTCTTAATTTCTAGTAACAATACTAATATTGAGATTAAATTGATTCATAAAATTTAAATTATTCTATAACAAAAAACGAAATTTATTGATTTCATCTATCGTCAAAGCTCTAATTAAAATTATATTTTATTATCAAATAATCTCAACTTCTTTACAATCTCTTCAGGCTCCGGTAACATTGCCTTCATTTCTTCTGGCAATGTATTTCTTAATTGATATGTAGCCACACCAATTGGAGCACTAATATTTTTTAAGGCATATTCTACATAAGTTTTATCCTTACTTTTGCAAATAATAATTCCAATCGACGAATTTTCTGTGGGTAATTTAACTTGTTCATCTAATGCGGTCAAATAAAGTTGCATCTTTCCAGCATATTCTGCTTCAAATTCACCGATTTTCAGCTCTATTGCTATTAGGCTTCTCAGCCTTCTGTGAAATAGCACTAAATCAATATATAAGTCTCTGTTGCCAGCCATTAGATGGTATTGATTTCCTACGAATGTATAATCTCCACCCATTTCTATCAAAAACTCTCTTATGTTATTTACCAGCTGCATTTCTAACTCATGTTCTGAGTATTCTGGTGACAATTCCGCAAAATCAAAAGTATACTCGTCTTTTACAGCAAGTTTAGCTTGTGCTCTCTGCTCATCCGGTAATGTTAAATCAAAGTTTGTCTGATTCAATAAATATTTCTCATAGGTCTGCGCCTCAATAAAATTAGCCAAAATACGCTTAGTCCATCCATATCTTTTAGTCATTTGAATGTAAAATTCGCACTGTAAATCATCCTTACATTTTTCCATAATTATAATATTATTGCTCCAACTAATTTCTCGCACCAGCGGTGCGAGTTTTTTAGAGTCACGATAAGTCAAATAAAAATTGCGCATTCTCCATAAATTAGCTGCTGAATATCCCTTTGATCCAGGAAACTCTTTTTGCAATTCTTCAGATAATACTTGAACAATCGATTTTCCCCAACCTTTTATTTCTTGTTGAATACAGATTTCTTTTCCAATCTCCCAGTATAATTTTATCGTCTCTGAATTGAGCACTTTCAAAGTTTGATATTGTTTATTTTGAATCATTTCTTTTATATCATTCAGAAGTGGTTCATATCCCACAATTTCATTTTTTCTCATATATTTCTCCATTTCTCGCACCGTTGGCGCGAGTATCTCAAATCAATAGTGACAGAGCAGGATTACTTAGTATATTAAACAAACATATGGCAACTTCAAATTTATTTTACATATTCCATATTACTAATCATTTTGATGAATTTCTTCCCTTCATCATCTATATACATATGAGAAACCCCACCGGAATTACCCCAAATTTCAAGCTGATTTAAAGACTCGATTGGAAGGCCAAGGAACATTGTGTTAAAAACACTTAGTAAGTCTCCATGTGAAACTATAATTATATTCTCATCATGACTTTCCATTATCTCATTGAAAAACGGAGTTAATCTATTCCACTCGTCTCTTCTACTTTCTGCATCTGAAAATAATTTGTCATCTATTGTGACCTCTTTACATTGAAGGTTGTCTTTCAGCCACTTTATTGATTTACCACAGCATTTCCCCAGATTTCTCTCCCTCAGCTCTTTTTTAAATATCGCATTTATGCCTAACACATCTGCAATTGGCTCTGCAGTTTGTTTTGCTCTTATGAGATCTGACGAAAATAAGGTAAACTTTTCTCCTTGAATTTCTTCTTTTAAATGCAAAGCAATTTTTTTGGCTTCTTCTTTACCCTTATTTGTAAGTTTCCAATCGGTCCAAGAACCAACCATTCCATTTATATGATGAATTGATTCAGTATGTTGAACTGTAATTATTTTTTTCATACCATTCCCCACTTCAAAATTAAATGTTTCACGTGAAACATTTTCTATCTCGTACTTATTATATCAGATTGAGAGTCAGATATCCTTATTAATATCATCGTTTTTCTTCTATATCCTATAAAAAAACCTTTGAATATGAAGATTATGTTACTTTTGTTTTAAAATAAAAAAATATTTATACAGTTCTTGGCAAAGTGATAACATATCTTACAGCCATTAACGCTTTGCCACCAATTTTAACTTCTTTATAATCTTCACAAGCTTCAAATCCATAGTTTTTCATAAAAATGTCTGGCTTTTTTTATTTTCCACAAGAACCCAGAGAAATACTTTTTTTATAGCATTCTTTTCTTAACTCATTTATTACAGTATCCATTATTATTTTACCATATCCTTTTCCAATATATTCTGGTAATAAATATATTGAAATCACTTCACCTGATTCTTCATCTTTTTCAATTCTTGATTTACAAAAAGCTGCTTGTTCCAATATATTCACCATCATTAATGCATACCATAGTATACATTCCCTCAGTTTCAAGTCTGTTACTCCAATATCCTCTTGGAATTTTTATCCAGAAAAATCTTGTGGAGCTATACCTCTATAAGCATATCTCCAACCCTCTTCCAATATTTTTACTAATTTTCATTTTATCATCAGATGAATCAATGTATCTTACTTCCATAGATTTCTCCTTATATAAATAGTAGGTTTTGTCTATCGCATCATTTTTTCATTAGCATGTGCATATAACTTCTCCATCTATAACTATACACTTAAGAATTTCTCTGCTATTCTTTTCAGTGAAAATCTTCGCCATTTCTTCGTCTATCGGTTCATATATCAGTATTATTCCTATTAAAAATATAATCTGAGAAATGAATATACGGATACTGAGTATCAATTAATAATAGTTGCACATCTTGCTTAATCCACTCACTAACTAACCCGATATGGTCAGGATGATAGTGTGAACAACTCTGTGCTAATCAATCCTTTATATAATAAACTATATCCATTCCATCTTTTTATTCTTTCAAGTTCCCCTACTCTTTTATATCCCAACTTTTCATACAGATAGCAATTACCCTTTTCCTGAAAGATAGTATCAAGCTTCCAGTTATTTTCTCCATGAATTCTTTCTATTTCAAAAAAACTCTTTGTGCGATACCTTTATTACGGTAATTTTCAACTATAAAAATAGGAGCAATTCTCTTTCTACTCGCATCCTTCTTATCAACTACCCTAACAGCACCGACAATGTTTTCATCCACATAGATATAATAGAAATAAGTATAATCTTGTAGTAATTTTGCTTTAATCTTCTCTTTCGATTCAGCTCCCGGACTTGTTCCAAAATCTTGATATTTTTCTAGCAAACTTTTGAATGCAATGATTTGCATATTCCATAAGTTTTCCACTTCATTAACTCCAATTCTAACTAATTTTATGTTCACGCTGCATCTCCACTTCGTAAATTTTCTTCACAAATTCTAAGTTGTAGGGCTAATGTGTTTTTTGTTGACTAAGTCACGCCTTCGCTGATAAATGTCCAGACTCGCTCCGGTTTTTCTGCAAGGTGCTATTTTTAAGTTATTACAGGATGACGAAAAACCTAACGCGCTCGCTTAGGCATTATCAGCTCCGGCTGTTTAATTGATGAATGATTGCAAACAAACGCATCAGCCACAAGGGGGCAGGTGGTAGTGGCTGCCTTTAATTTGGTATTCAGGTTGTTATTTGCATAAATTTAAGGTATTAGCTACGAATGATAAATTCTAAGCGAGCGCATTAGGCGGAGCGAAGCGGATGCCGGAGCGAGTCTGAAATGTTATCATTCGTAGCGTCACTTAGTTTAGTCTATATAACAACTCGACAAATTAGAATTTGTCTTATAAATGTTTCACGTGAAACATTTTCATAATCATAATAGTCTACAAACGAGTTAGATGCATAATTAAATCTATTATAAAAATGCTTGCAAAAATATTATTCTTATTTTTCAATATAGATACATTGTTTTATTCAACATTATTATAAACTTCAATACCTAGAACTTTAATAATAATTCCTTCTTCATATTCTTTTCCCGATTCAACAGGTGCTAACCTATGAACCTTTAAAACTCTATAAACTAAAGCTTTATACTCCACAGTACCTCCATCTTTTAATCGCAACGGAATTGGTATAAGAAGAAAAACAGCTAACAAGATGCATACAATAACCACATTTCGTTTTTTCATGTTTAACCCTCCAAAGATGAATTTCTACATTTCTTTTACTTTTCAATCTCTATAATTTCACCGCAATGCCTACAGTGATAAATATGTTTTTTTGCATGTAAAGTCTTTCCAAATTTTCAAAACAACCGCAATGTGGGCATCTCAAATACTTTTTATCAATCAGAATATATCCTGCTAAACCTACAATAGCAAAAATAAACAAAGCTTTAATAAAGAATCCACCTATCAAGCAAATACAAAACACTATTACGCAAATATATGCAGAAAAAAGTTTATTCTTTTTTTATCATAAAAATCCTCCTTTCGGTTTTATATTCATATCTTACAACAATTTTTCTCATATCTCTCTTCATATTCCACATATCCATGCTTTTTAGATAAAAAGGAATAAGACTCAAACCAGTCTTCTTTAGGAGTTCCAAGATGAACTTTTTGAAACCAATGTTTTATTATTTTTTTCATACAATCTTCTGCCTGCGTAAGTAAAGCAGTTCCTATTCCTTTACGTTTCTCCGCCACCTTAACAAATAACCTATGAATGAATGCTTCATTTGTGCCATCAACTCTTACATATCCTATACTTCCTATAACTCTGTCATTACCATCAATGGCAATCCAAAATCTGCCTCTCTTATCAAAATAATTTGATTTTATATCTAACAGGTCTTCATTTAATCCTGGTTTTCTACCCAAAGCATCCTTAGCTTGCAAAATCATAAATATTAGATCATCTCTATAGCTTTCTTCAAAAGGTATAATTTTCATATTCTAATATCTCCAAAAATACAGATTTATTCATGTATAAACACCAAATCATCCCCATCCAAAAAATCCGCTTTTCTAAATCCTAAATTAATGTATAATCTCTGAGCCAACTCATTATTTTGTTCAGTAGTCAGTAAAATCGGCATATTGCTGTCCACATTTTTCAAAGTTTTTATCGCACACTCTGCAGTTGCTCTTCCTAAACCCTTATTCTGATAATTCTTATCTATATAAAAACTCCAATTAAACCCTTTTTTATTAAGTACTATTTTTCTAAACGAAATAAAGCCCACTCTTTTATTTTCATTATTGTAAATAACACAAGGCACATTATTTTCAGGATCTAAATATGCTCTTCCTACTGAAAAACTTGCCGGATTTACATATTCCATCTGTCCACTTGTTATCTTACATTCTTCTACCGCATACCAAAGGTCAGTTTCATCTTCTATCGGCTTTATCCAAACTAGTGAATTACTGCTTAAATTTTGTTTTATTTCGGATAAAAATTTCCCCATATAATCTCCTATAATTGCAATTTTAATGTTGGTGTTTTTGTTATCAAAAACGCTAATATTAACTGCTTGTATTATCATCCATCATTATAATTCCAGACTTATAATACTTTTCTGTAAACTCAACTTTTTCCATTATTTCAGCCTTTGTAAAATGACTGTTTTCAGATGCAACCACCCACTTTTCTTCTACATCATCGTAACGATGAATAATGGCAATTACCCTTCCCGTAAACTCTTTTATCGGCTCATCAATACCTATTATATAGGCATCTTGTTCTTCACCATCTCCTGCAATTATTCCTTCTATATAACCATAGTTAATCGGATAATACATATCCTTATGTTTAGGATGATAGCTTCCGAGCGGTCTGTCAACTGTCACTTTTACAAGCTTACCAAGCATAGTTTTACTCCAATATTTAACCCAAATTATTGATATCGTCTTATTTCAGCATTTAACCTTTCTATCAAACTAATTATATCTCTTCTGAAATCCTTTAACTCATACAATGTATCTTTAATTTCACCCTGTACCCTAATATCCGTAAATAAAAAGTTAATACTCTACTTTTTCTTTCTTACCTTCGAAACCGGCAATTCATCAAGCATAACTTCAAATAAATTCGTCAAATATTTCCTGTTATCCACATTATCCACAAGCAACATCGCTTTTGCACCCTCATAAGGAAGTTCATATTTTGCATCCGGCATATAGTCAATTGCTGATTTTACAGGTTTAACAAGCAATCTGTCATCATATATTCCGCCAACTATTCTACCCTTGTAGTATATAATATATTCTCCCATCATAGCCCTGTAACTAATATCCTCTAATTCAGATAACTGCTCAAGGATAAAATTCAAATATTCCTTACTTGATGACATATTTAATTCCTTTCTCAAACAACAGTTTTTTTATATTAATTACTAAAGTAATTGCGATATTTTTAATCAGTCTATTTTTCCACTATTTAGTATTTTTATTCATCAAAAACCCTACTCCCTGTCCGGCAAAACTTATAACTCCATAAATAAGAGCATATATCATTGCACTTTCGTTATAATAGATAAAAACAGTCGGTAACCAAAGTAATGCAACTGCCAGAGATAAATACCATTTAAATCCATTCATTTTGGCATAAACAAGTGAAAGTATGAATAATATAACCGGTAAAAAGACAGAGCAGTGTAAACATAGCACTCCCTGTATCCCTACACAACAACGGTGCTGCCACATAAAATGCAAGCATTACTAAAATATAAACATAATATTTCTTTATAAAAGCTTTCATCCTGCCTCCTTTATTACTACCTTTTTCTGTTTCCTGCGAAAAATAATTTACATACTTCATCAATAAATACATCTAAATCATTCATATCACAGCTTTTTAAATCTATTTTTTTCTTTTTTATTTTTTTCAATGTAAATGAATATCCGAAATATTTACCTTTTACAAATAATGAATTAACTAAAAAAAGGCTCTATAGAGGATAATTCACCAAAAAAATATTGTCCTTTCTTTTTTTATTTTTTTCTTTAAAAACAATCCCTTTTTTTCAAAAAGTTTAGCCTCTGTCCATAAATCAAATTCGGTTGGCAAAAATAATTTTTTTCTTTTTCCCTTTGATATAAAAAATCTGTTTTTCCAAGTTCTTGTGAAACCTGACTGTTTTCAGGATTAAAAAGAATTGACTTTAACTTATATTTAGGTCCAACCGGGGTATTAAACATTTTTCCTATAAAAAATATTCCTAGTCCTAAAAGTGCAATAATAATTAAAATTTTATCCATAGTTTACCTCGGTGAAATCGCTCCTATTTTAACAAGAGCATTATATATTCCTTCATCATCATTGCTATCGGTAATATTCTTAAAACGAAGTTTAAGCTCTTTTGGTGCATTTTCCATAAGAAATGGAAGTCCTACCACCTCAAGCATTTCCACATCGTTAAAATTATCTCCGAAAGCTGCTGCCTTACTTACATCTATATTCCACAATCTACATAGTTCCAAAACCGCACTTCCCTTTGTTATACCGGGAGCCATAATCTCAATCATAGTATGAAATGATTTAACTACCGATAAATCAGGGAAGTTCTTCTTTATCTTATCTTCAATTTCATCAGTCTTTTCAGGGTTGCAGATACAAAGAATTTTTCCTATCTTTGCATCGTTAGATAATGACTCTGCAGAGCCACTGACAGCCTCAGTTCTCACGATATTTTCCTCAGTTATCACTCTTTCATCGCTCTTATCCTTAACTATCCAGTTATCACCTGAGTAAAGATTCCAACAGCAGTCGAAGTTCTCTTTCTCAATAAAACTGATTACTTTCTCTGCTATTTCCCTATTAAAACCTGATGAATACACAGTATTCTTATTCTCATCTAATATTAAAGCTCCACTGTAACATATAATAGGGCAGGAAAATCCATTTTCCTCTAAAATAGGATATATTCCTGATGGACTTCTAGCCGATATTATTACAAAAGGAATATCGTTTTTCTGTAATTTTTGTATTGCATGCTTTGTTCCATCAAGCATCTTATGCTCACTATTTAATAAGGTTCCGTCTACATCACTGAAAACTATCTTTAATTCCATATTTTACTCCCAATCTTCATCTTGTGTCTCCATTCAGGTACTTCAGTATCATCTGCCCAATATTCATCCATTTCAGTAATTAAATTATTCTCTGTTTTTATAAAACTTACAACATGAAAAGAGCTGCTTTTATTCACGGGATAAACCTTTACAGCTGTTATTATCATATTTTCAGTTTTTTCAATGCGTTCAATTTTACCTTCCCATTCTCCCGGATATTCGCAGTTGACTTTTATATATTCCGAAACTGTAAAAAGTTCATTACTGCAATGCCAACGAATTACAGCATCTTTATGAAAATAGCTAATAAGCTTTTCTCTATTTTGTTTCAGCACATCTATCCAAAATTCTTTTACATCCATTATATTATCCCCATTTTCCATCTATTTAAACTCTGATATATCTCTGGTTTCTGCTTCTTGGTGTATCCGGATCTGTCATTTTAATAACACACATGTCTATTGCAGGATTTAGATAATTCTTTCTAAATCCCTCTCTTGATTTCAAACCAAGCTTTTCCATAAGTGTCTTACACGTGTATGGAATGTCATATTCCATCACATCAAGTAACCTTTTAACAGCTTCTGAAATATGCTCATTTGCTTCATTAAACTGAATAGAGATATCGTCTAAAATTTTATCAAGCTGTGACAACATAAATTCTATAAAAATCGTAGAATCCCCATTAATATGACATTTTGCAATCACTTCATAATATTCCTCCTGAAATTTCTCTATCTGGCTTTCAATAGGAATATATTCAAATATCGTCTTCCACTTCGATAAAATAGCTGTTTGCCACAATCTTGCCATTCTGCCGTTGCCGTCAGAAATGGATGAATAAACACAAATTCATAGTGAAATATACAACTCATTATAAGCGGATGAACCTGATTATGATTTTTCTTCATCCAATCAAAAAGCTCACTTACAAGCTGTGGGACAAACTTTGCAGGCGGTGCCATAAATATACACTCTTCACCATTAAATACACCTTCTTCACCGGTTCTAAATTCACCTGATTCTCTCAAAATATTATTTGTCATAACTCCATGTATTTTTTTCAAATCCTTGATATCATAAGGATTAATATCAGATAAATGTTCGTAAGCAGCATAGGCATTCTTGACCTCAAGAATTTCTTTCTGCTCTCCTAATACAGTCTTTCCATTTATTACATCTCTTACCTGTCCCAAAGAAAGTGAATTTGCCTCGATTTTAAGTGATGAATGAATGGATTTAATTCTATTATTTCTTCTAAGATATGGTCTTGTATCAAGATTACCAGTTGCAATAATCCTTCCTATTTTTTCTGAAATAGACGATACATACATCAATATCTTATCTGTAATTATAAAAGGCGGTTTGTACTTCTCCATAATTTCACCTTACTTCCGTATTATCTTCCACATTTACTTCCTACAAATATACAACAAATGGCAAGAAAGCCCCAGCATTTCCCTTTTTTCACAAATATGGAGCTGATAGTCTAAAAATAATTTAAAATCGTCATCTGACATTTTAAAATCAGGATTTCTCTCAACTATTTCTAAAACACTGTCTGCAGCAACCGTAGTTATATACTTCACTGGTTTAGCCTCAAACATACCTTCAAATTCCACTATATCAAAACCTGTAAATGCCTGTTCTGTAAAATGCTTCACCTTATAGTCTTCATCAAAATTAGCTGTAAAACCCTCTTTAAAATTGCCTGAAAGATAATTACTCATAATAATTGCATGCGCTGATAAAAATGCTACAAGTATAACTCCATCAGGCTTTGTTACACGAATTGCTTCATCTAAAGCCTTATGCCTGTCTTTTTCTTCATATAGATGATACATGGGACCAAATAAAAGGGTTACATCAAAGGTATTGTCATCAAATCTATTTAGATTCAGTGCATCACCCTGAAAAGCTGATATATTCTCCAAACCTTTAGCATTTTTCTTTAAGACTTCAAGATTACTTTCCACAAGCTCAACCGCAGTAACATCATAACCATTTTTTGCAAGTGCTATGGAACATTTGCCTGTCCCTGCACCTATTTCCAGTATCTTATCACCGGACTTGATGTACTTATCCACATAATTCATCGTAATAAAATACTCAAGCTGCCCCTGTCTGCTTGAGGTAAGCCTTTTATCCTCATCAAACTTCCCATATATGGTTTTTAGCATTTCAATTCTTTCTGCCATATACTTTATCCTTTCTACATTATTAGTACTATTAAAAAATAACAGAAAAGGAGATGAATTACATACCATCTCCTAAATCTATATTCTCTAAGCAACCTGTGGATAATCAATTACAGCAATTTCCTGCATCATTTTTTTAGCTGTATCTACAATCATTTCGAGTCTTTCAGCAACTTTATCAGTATAGTATTTTTCTCCACACTGCTCACACTCAAGGCAAGGAACATTTTTAATAACAATAATACAATTATTATAATTTACTACATGTAGTCGTACTTGCTACTGTTGTGCTATTTTTACAATACATACACATATTCTTTACTCCTTCCTCCTAGTTTTTAAGTCATCTTCGAATTTTTTTGTGTCAGGATAATACACGGTTATCACATATATTTTCATATTATCACATCCAGCAACTATATGCAAAATCTTTCCATTTATACTATATCCAAAAATTAGACAGCTATAATTTGGAAAATCATCGGGATACTCCTCTATTATTTCTCCTGTTGCAATTCCATTTTTTACATCTGCACGACTTATATCTCTTTCCTGCATTCTCTGTAAACAATGTGCAGTCCACATAATTTCTGATTCGTCACAAAGTTTTCTGTATATCTCGATTTCCATTAAAAATTCCTTCCATTCCATCCCCAGCTGGTGGTTGTTTCGTATTTTACATAGATTCTCTCAGGCTCTATTCCAAGAACCTCGTTAAATATCTTTGTTATCTCGGCAGTGAAATTATTAAAAGCCTCCTTATTCTCACTACCAAATACACTTACTTCAACATAGGCTATATCCTTATCATTACTGCCCTTAAAGTAAAGGTGGCTTTCAGGTTCAAAATTAAGCATAAGCCAAGCCTCACTTTTCCCGGGTACCAGTTCAATTGCCCTTCCAAGTTTCTCCTTAACTACAACTTCCTCTTCTCTTGTAATCTTCTTAGTAATTTTAGAATTAATAAATGGCATAACATTTCTCCTTTTCTTTTCTCATTTTATAATACAAGTTTTTAAATATAAAACTTGGTTTTGACTAACAATAAATTAAAGATACTAAAAATAAAATCATAATCTCGTACACAATTCTCTATTGTGGCTAATGTACCGTTATTTTATCACTATTATGAATAATATTACCATTAAATATTTTAGATATCAGCACCTAATGATAAATTCTAAGCGAGCGCATTAGGTTTTTCGTCAACATAACAATACTAAAAACTGACGCTTACAGAAAAACCGGAGCGAGTCTGAAATGTTATCATTAGGGGCGTCACTTATAATCTACCATCTCATTATAACTTTGTATATTAAACGAGTACATTACCACAACCTACTTCCCCATACAAAAATCCTTAAAAATCTTATCAGCCAAATCCTCGCTTGTGGTATCCCCTGTAACTTCTCCAATGGCATTATAGGCATTCATAAGGTCAATAGTGTAAAAATCCTCAGAAACTCCTGAGTCTATGGACTCAAGTACCATATTAAGGCTTTCTTTAGCCCTTCTTATAGCACCTTCCTGTCTTAGGTTAGAGAGATAGATTTCATTGTTAAAGTCTAACTCCCCGTTAAAGAACATTTCCTTAATAATTTCAGTAAGCTTCTCTATTCCAACCCTCTTCTTTGCAGAAATTTCCACAGGATTGAACTCCGAAAAAGCCTTGTATTCCTCATCCGTTAACCCTCTTTCAAGGTCAGTTTTATTTAAGATAAGAACGGACTTCCTAGACTTAATTTTCTCTAATAATTCTTTATCCTCTGTGGAAAGTGGCTTAGATACATCTATTATCATAAGCACAAGGTCTGCATCACTTAGATGCTCCTTCGCCCTCTCAATTCCCATTCTCTCAATCTCATTGTCAGTCTCCCTAATTCCTGCAGTATCCACAATATTAAGAGAGATATCGCCAAGACTCACACTCTGCATGAGAGCATCCCTTGTAGTGCCCGGAATATCAGTAACTATGGCTACTTCTTCCCCTGTAATGTAGTTAAGAAATGAAGACTTACCCACATTAGGCTTACCTACTATTACAGTTTTAATACCCTCTTTAATTATCCTGCCTTTTCCGGCATTTTCCAAAATATTATTCAGGGCATTTATACTCTTAACTACATTTTCTCTGATTTCTTCTGCTTTTCCATCTAGTGACATGTGCTCAGGGTCATCAAGGGCTGCCTCTATGTAGGCCATATCAGTTAAAATGCTCTCTTTTACAGGTTTTAACTTATCTCCTATTCCACCGTTTAGCCTTCTTCCTGCACTCTTTATGGCATAGTCGCTGTCTGCCCTTATTATATCCATAACTGCTTCTGCCTGTGTGAGGTCAATTCGTCCTGAAAGAAAGGCTCTTTTTGTAAATTCTCCGGGTTCTGCCAGTCTTGCACCTGCCATTATCGCAGTTTCAAGCACTTTTTTTGTTATAAATGCTCCACCGTGGCAGTTTATTTCCACTACATCTTCTCTTGTATAAGTCCTTGGTCCCTTCATAAATGAAACCAAGACCTCATCTACTACATCTGTCTCATTATAAATATGCCCGTATTTAATAGTATGACTTTCTATTTTATCTACATCAGTAGAAGATAATTTCATTAGCTTTCCCGCTATATTAAAGGCATCCTCACCACTTATTCTTATAATACTTATTCCTGAATTTCCAACCGCAGTGGAAATCGCCGTGATTGTATCATTCATAATTATCACTCCACTCTTCCCTTAAAATTCCGTATTTCACACTATCATAATATTCATCATTGTAATATCTTACTTTTCTTATTCTGGCTTCCTGTAACATACCTAGCTTTTCAGCTGCCTTCATCATTCTAATATTTCCACTCCAGGTAGTCAGTCCTACATGTTCAATCTCACTAAAATCTCTAAACGTTTTTGTTATCCACTTTCTTAAAGCTTTTGTACCAAAACCGCCATTCCAGTAATTTTTATCATAAATTACAATTCCTATTTCAAGCCATCTGGTTTTTTTATCTTCCCAGTATCTTGAAACCATTCCGATTGTCTTTCCATCAACCTTTATTCCTAGCACATTTTCTGTCATAAAAAAATTTTCTTTTTCATTAGAGTTACTAAACTCTTCAAATGACTCATATTTAGTATAATCATCAAAAATAAGGAGCATTCCACTCTATCCACTCAGGATTAATCTCAGTGAAACCAATTTTCCAGATTTCTTTTAACATATTTTCATCAAAAGGACATAGCAAAACTATGCTTTCATTCATCTATATCATCCTCCAATAGCTATTACATCAAATTGTTGACCTAAATATATAAATTTTCCATTTCAGAATATTTTTCTTAAATCTAAAATAATTTTCCCATTTCGGAACATTTCATTTACCTACTCTTTCTTATCCCATACTATCACAAATTCCCCATATAAACAACAAAATCCCCGCAAAACCATCAATTGGTTCTACGGGGAAGTATACTATTCTTCTACATCTGACTTGTAATTGTCATATTTCTTGGAATAATTCTTATTGTAGCCATTCTTATGATATGGCTTTCTTCCATAAGGCTTCTTGCTATAACCCTTGTTGTATCTGCTGTTATAATAAGATTTTCCTTCATTCTTTGGCTTAACTACAACCTTACGGTAAGGATCAGCACCCTCACTATAGGTCTCACAATCAGAATCTCCCTGAAGAGCAGAATGAATTATTCTTCTTTCAAATGAATTCATAGGCTCAAGTGAAACAGCCTTTCCGGTTCTCTTAACCTTAGATGCTATATTCTTTGCTAAGTTCTCGAGTGTCTCTTTTCTTCTTACTCTATAGTTCTCAGAATCAAGCTTAACCTTTACATATTCACTGCAATCCTTGTTGATTGCAAGGCTTACTATGTACTGGAGAGAATCAAGAGTCTGTCCACGCTTTCCTATAAGAACTCCCATATCCTCAGCCTTTACATCAATTGTAAGCTCATTTTCAGCAGAATCAAATTCCACATTTATAGATGCCTCAAGATTCATAGCCTTAAACACATCTGTAAGGAATTTAACAGCGTCAGCCTTAGCCTTTTCCTGTCTTTCAGAAGATACAGGCTCGCCCTTATCATTCTCATCAAATTTCTTTTTAGGCTTTCTATGAACTTCAGTCACATGCTTTTCTTCAGCCTTAGCCTCAGTATAATCCTTAACTTTAGCAGGCTTTTCCTGTCTAACTTCCTTTTTCAAAGGCATAGAAGAAGATTTAACTTCTTTAATCCTAACTCTTATCCTTGCATCGTGCTTACCGATAAACCCTAAGAATCCTGAACTTTCCTTCTCAAGCACTTCTACATCCATTTTATCTGTAGTTGTTCCAAGTCTTACAAGACCTTCAGTTATAGCATCATCAACTGTTTTTGCTGAAATTTCAATCCATTCATTACTCATAATCTACCCTCCAATACCTAGTCTCTCTTTAACATATTGGCTACATCAGAAATGTTATTAGCCTTATATTCACCCTCACGCTTTTTGTAATCTGTTATCTTGTAGTTGTTCTTAGCCTTAATTGTAATCCCCTTTTCAGTACTCTTAGATGTCTCTGAAGAATCGTTCTCAATCTTCTTTGTATTAGTAGCTGCTATAGATTTGGTTGAAGTATTTGCAAACTGATTAAATTTCTCAGCTACAGGCGCTTCTCCTCTTTTTGCACGAAGCCTGGCAGCCTTTTCCTGATTTTTTCTTATCATTTCATCAACATCTACATTTTCAAGCATTTTATTAAAGAAATACTGCTGGATTATCATAAATATACTACCTGCAATCCAGTATACACCAATACCGATAGGGAAGGTCAGACAGAAGAAAGCCTGCATAAAAGGCATGAAATTCATCATGTTCTTACTAAGTGCAGCAGCCTGATCATTTCCGTCTGTCTGCGGTTGATTCTTCACCATCTGCTTACCATTGATATACTGAAGTACACCTGCAAGTATAGGTACTATAAAGGTAAGCGGCTTAGAAAATCCCGGTACATCTGATATTGAAAAAAGTCCAAATACGCTGTTAATATGCTCTATTTCAGCAGAATTAACAGCTATTACATTTGAAATACTGCTAAAACCTGTTTTAAGTGCTTCCCATTTATCATGGTTAAATGTAGCAAGTACATCTATCACAGAGTTTAATATAGTAGCATTATCACCCTCTGTAACAAGCTTAACTGTATTGCTGTTAGCTATCTCTGTTAAAGTAGCTGCATAATTGCTCTGTCCCATAAGAGGGGTTGCTATATTCTCATACAAGCTTCTGATTGCCGGCATATAAGCAGGCATGCTCTGGACTATTCTGTAAAGACCGAACATTATAGGCAGGGTAATAAGAATAGGCAGACAGCCCGCAAGCGGATTAGAACCATATTTCTCATAAACTGCCTGAGTTTCAAGCTGCATCCTTCTCTGTGACTCAGGATCACGCTTTCCCTTGTATTTCTTTGATATTTCCTGAAGTTCAGGACTCATTCTTGAAGTGAGCTTTCCTACTTTCTGCTGCTTATAATACATAGGCATCATCAAAGCTCTCATTATAAATGTAAACAATAAAATACAAATAGCTGCATTTTCTATGCCGATTGCAGAAATACAGAATAAATCCCATTCATTATGTATGCAAGTATTCTTGCAATAGGGCCCACTATAGCACCATTATACTGTGTAAGTGCAAATACCTGTTGGATCAAACTACCGTCCTCCTAAATCTTTCATTAAGGTACAAAATCGACACCGCCCTTAGACAGAGGATGACATCTCATAATTCTCTTTACAGCCAAACAAGAGCCCTTTAAGGCTCCATACTTTTCAATAGCCTGAACGGCATAGGTTGAACAAGATGGAATAAACCTGCACATTGGGCTCCCTTTATAAGGAGATATATGATTTTTATAAATCTTTATTAAAAATATAAGAAATCTCTTTATCAATTCTTATCATCTCTTTTCTCATTAAGCAAGTGATGCAATTTACAAAGGTGAATATAAGCACTCTCTACATCCGCATATTTCTTATCTTTAATATTTCCTCTGGCTATAATAACGATATCATAACCTTTTTTAACAATCTCTTCGTTAAGCCTTACGCTTTCCCTTATCAATCTGGTTGCTCTATGTCTGACTACACTGTTGCCAACCTTCTTACTAACCGATATTCCTATCCTGTTATTATTTGTTTCATTATTATATACATACATAACCAGATATTTGTTGGCAAAAGATTTCCCGTAGTCATAGACTCTTTTGAATTCTATCGAATTCTTCAACGAATTAGGTAACATATTTTTCCCTGATAAACAAACGGACACCGGCATGGCCTGTGTCCTTATTGTAACTGATTATGCAGATAATTTCTTTCTACCCTTAGCTCTTCTTCTAGCTAATACTCTTCTGCCATCAGCTGTCTTCATTCTCTTACGGAATCCATGAACCTTTGATCTCTGCCTCTTCTTAGGCTGGAATGTCATCTTCATTTGGTACACCTCCTTAATAAAATCAAATATTACGATTAAATACAATCAACCCTTATAATATCAGCATGTTAGCGAAAAATCAAGAAAAACTTTCATTTTTCTAATTCTACATTTATAGAATATAATTTTTGACTTATCCACAATCATTCTACAGCGATGTACTCACTTATCCACAATTTGTTTATAAGTTGTGGATAAAATACTCGATTTCTAAAAATATTTATGATATTTAGTACTTTCTACTCCTATAAAACTCATGTTTATAAATTTATTCTACTGTTGTTGACAACTTTTACCATACATGTAAATTGATAGGATTTCCACAACTTATCAACATTTTACTGTGGATAAGTTGAATAAGTATATATTTCTTTTAGTTGTTTTTTTCTTTGGTTTGCGATAAAATATAACAGTATAAAGGAGTATTTTGTCTTATGAAACAATTAGTCAGCAAAAACTGGGATGCAATACTGGAAATGCTTAAAAATGATTTTGAGATAAAGCCGGTATTATTTAAAACCTTCATTGAACCTCTTAAGGTATATGACGAGGACGATGAAAATGTAACTATTCTTTTAGATGATGATGTATATCAGCACTATGATTCCTATATAAAGGAAAAGTTCTATACCTTTATAAAGAACTCAATTGAGGCTGTTACGGGGAAATCATACAATCTTAATTTCATATCTAAGGAAGACATTGATTCCTATGATACTGAAAAAAGTGAGAATAATCAGCTTATTGAGAGGGCAGCAAGTGCAAATCTCAATCCTAACTATACCTTTGATACCTTTGTAGTCGGACCTAACAATGACTTTATTGCAGCCGCTGCAAAGGCTGTAGCAAAGGATCCCAATACGGATTGGAACCCTCTTTTTATATACGGCGGAGTTGGACTTGGGAAGACTCACCTTATGCATTCTATTGCCCACTCAATCCTTGAGAATCAAAAGGATGCAAGGGTACTTTATGTTACTAGCGAGCAGTTTACAAATGAAGTTATTGAGTCTATCAAAGAGGGTGTGCTTGCCTCAACCAAGTTAAGGAAGAAATACCGCAACATAGATGCACTTCTTATCGATGATATTCAGTTTGTTATAGGAAAAGAGCGTACTGAAGAAGAATTTTTCCATACATTCAATGACCTTTATCAGGCAGGAAAGAGAATAATCATTTCTTCAGACCGCCCTCCTAAGGACTTTACAAATATAGAAGATAGAATAAAGTCAAGATTTGGTAATGGAATGATGGCTGAGATAAATCCTCCTGACTATGAGACCAGAATGGCTATCTTAAAGAAACGCTGTGAGCTTGAACACGAGCATCTAAGTGATGAGATTCTTGACTACATAGCTACCAATGTTAATTCAAATATAAGAGAACTTGAGGGTGCCTATAAGAAAGTTACTGCCCTCAATAAGCTTGTAAATGTAAATACAGAGGCCACTCTTGATATAGCTAAAAATGCCTTAAAGGACATTATCAATCCAAATGTTAAAAATGTTATAACCATTGACAACATTATAGATGTAGTTGCAAGCCACTATGAGCTTTCAATTGACCAGATATGTTCTGCTAACAGAAGCAGCAATGTAGCTTATCCAAGACAGATTGCCATGTACTTATGTAAGCAGCTCACACCTGCATCTCTTAAGGAAATAGCCGCTAAGCTTGGTAAGAAAGACCATTCTACTATTTTACATGGAATTAAGAAGATAGAAGAGGACTTAGATGATGAAAAAAAGGCTAATAAGAATGATTTGTCCAATAAATTGGATGTAATAACCAAGCTAATTTCTTCTTAAAATACTGTTTATAACCTTGTGATAAATTTTGTATAAGTGTGAAGTTATGTTTATAAGCTGTGAATAGTTATTTTTGCGTAAATTTATTTTCCACAGTCTTATAAAATGCGTAGAATACTGATTTTGACTGCTTTTTTACGCTTATAACCATATCCACGAGACCTACTACTACTAGGTATATATTATATCTATATTGGAATTATCCACCCTGACAAGAACAACTACCACTAAGGAGAAACTAATGTTAATAAGAGTAAATCAAAGTGATTTAATTAAAAGCATAAATATTGTAATTAAGGCTATTTCTACCAAAACCACCTTACCTATACTTGAATGTATAGTTATTAAGACAGTAGATAATAGCATCAAGCTCATTGCCAATGATATGGAACTTGGAATTGAAACCATAGTGATGGGTGAGGTTGTTGAAAATGGAAGTATAGCACTTAATTCAAGACTATTTTCTGACATAGTTAGGAAGCTTCCAAACAACATGGTTGAGATTAAGACTGATGATAATTATAAGGCTACTATCAAATGCGGAAAGTCAGTATTTACAATATCAGGACAAAGCATTGAAGAATTTCCTATTCTTCCTGAAATAGAGAAGATTAAAAGCATTACTCTTTCACAGTTTTCTCTTAAGGAAATGATTAGACAGACATTATTTTCAATTTCAAATAATGAAAACATGAAAGTAATGACAGGTGAACTTCTTGAGGTTAACAATAATAACCTCAGAATCATAGCTCTTGACGGACATAGAATTTCCATAAGAAAGACAGTAATTGAGGGTGAACACGAGAATATAAAGGCAGTTGTACCAGGTAAGACTCTCAGTGAAATAAGTAAGATTCTTTCAAGCGAGGTAGCTGACGAGGTAGTTATTTATTTTTCAAACAAGCATATAGTATTTGAGTTTAGCAGCACTACAGTTAATTCAAGGCTGATTGACGGAGAATTCTACAATGTAGACCAGATGATATCAAGTGATTATGAGACTAAGATAAATGTAAACAGAAGAGAATTGCTTGAAAATATGGATTCTGCCCTTCCTTTCATTACTGAAAAGGAGAAAAAGCCTGTAATACTCAATTTAAGTGAAAATAACCTAAACTTAAGTATCAAGACCACAGTAGGAAATATGAATACTGATATGGAGCTTACTAAAGAGGGTAAAGACATAATTATAGGCTTCAATCCTGTACTCATCATGGATGCGCTCAAGGTAATTGAAGATGAAAACATAGACATTTTCCTCTTCAATCCAAAGGCACCATGCTTTATTAAAAATAAAAAGGAGAGTTATTTATACATAATTCTTCCTGTAAACTTCAATCCTGAAGACATTTAACTTGAATTCTATTCAAAATGGAGGTATCTATGCAGATTGTTAAAATAAAAGACGAACATATCAAATTAGGGCAGCTTATAAAGTTTGCAGGTTTGGTGGATAACGGAGTTGAGGCAAAATACGCCATTCAGAACAGTCTTGTACTTGTAAACGGTCAGATAGATACCAGAAGGGGCAGAAAGATAGTTCCGGGAGACATTGTTAAATATAAGGATGAAGAGATAAAGGTAGAGGCAAATGATAATTAAGTCACTTGCACTTAATGATTTTAGAAATATAGAAAATATGAATATTGAGTTTGATAAGGGACTCAACATCATATATGGTGACAATGCACAGGGAAAGACAAATATACTTGAGTCTATCTATGTTGCAGGAACTACAAGGTCACACAAGGGCAGTAAAGACAAAGAAATGATAAGTATAGGAGAGGATGAGGCTCATATAAGGCTTATTTTGGAAAAAGATGGTTTGGATAGAAAGATAGACATGCATCTTAAGAAAAGTAAGTCTAAAGGAGTTGCAATCGATGGAATTCCTGTTCACCGCTCTGCCGATGTATTTGGTATAGTCCAGCTCATATTCTTTTCTCCAGAGGACCTTAGTATGATAAAGGACGGTCCTGCTGAAAGAAGAAGATTCATAGATATGGAGCTGTCCCAGATAGAGAAGATATATTTGTATAATCTTTCAAAATATAATAAAATATTATTACAAAGAAATAATCTTCTTAAACAGATATATGCAGATAGCAGGCTCTCAGACACCCTTGATATATGGGATGAACAGCTTGTGACTACAGGCACTGAGATTATAAAGAGCAGAAGAAAATTCATAGATGAGTTGGGAAAGATAATAAAGCCTATCCATGAAAGGCTTACCGGTGGAAAAGAAGAACTTGAGATAGAGTACAATCCAAATGTTACTGAAGAGGATTTTATGGACAGATTAAAATCAGGCAGAAACAGTGACATTTACCAGAAAACCACCCTGACAGGTCCTCAAAGAGATGACATAACCTTTTATATCAATAAAAATGATGTGAGAAAATACGGCTCACAGGGACAGCAAAGGAGTACGGCTCTTTCACTTAAGCTCTCTGAGATTGAGCTTTTTAAGGTTAAAACAGGTGATAATCCCATTTTATTATTAGACGATGTGCTTTCAGAACTGGACAGAAGCAGACAGGATTATCTCATTGAAAGTATAGGAGATATCCAGACTATCATTACCTGTACAGGTCTTGAGGAATTTGTTGAAAATAAAAAGGCTAACGGACGAATATATAAGATAAACAGCGGTAAAATAGATAAAAGTGAGGTGTAAAAATGAGTGCAGAATACGGAGCTGATCAGATTCAGATACTTGAAGGGCTTGAGGCGGTTAGAAAAAGACCGGGTATGTACATAGGATCTACTTCTCTTAAGGGACTTCATCACCTTGTATATGAGATAGTGGATAATTCTGTTGACGAGGCTCTGGCAGGAGAATGCAGCCACATAGAAGTATTCATCAATGAAGATAATTCTATAACTGTAGTAGATGACGGAAGAGGAATTCCTGTTGGAATAAACAAAAAGTCAGGTCTTCCTGCGGTTCAGGTTGTATTTACCGTTCTTCATGCCGGTGGAAAGTTCGGCGGTGGAGGATACAAGGTATCAGGAGGACTTCACGGAGTAGGTGCTTCCGTTGTAAATGCTCTTTCTGAGTGGCTTGAGGTCTTGGTTGAAACAGATGGAAAGGCTTATAAACAGCGTTATGAAAGAGGAAAGGTGGTAACTCCACTTGAGGAAATAGGAACTACTGACAGACATGGTACCACTGTAACATTTTTACCTGATAAGGAAATATTTGAAGAAACAGTTTTTGACTACTCTACCATAAAGCACCGTCTAAGAGAAATGGCTTTCCTTACAAAGGGGCTTAGAATCAGCCTTACAGACAAAAGAGAAGAGGGTAAAAAGACTGACAGCTTCCACTATGAGGGTGGAATTATGGAGTATGTCAGCTACCTTAATAAAAATCAAACAGTTCTCTACGATAAGATTATTTACTGTGAGGGAAAAAAGGGAACAGTTCAGGTAGAAGTGGCACTTCAGCACAATGACGGTTATAACGAGGGCTGCTACAGCTTCGTAAATAATATCAATACTCCTGAGGGTGGAACCCACCTTACAGGCTTTAGAAATGCACTTACAAAGACCTTTAACGAATATGCAAAGCTTATGAAGCTTGTAAAGGATAATGATCCGGCTCTTACAGGTGAGGATATCAGAGAGGGTATGACAGCCATAGTCAGCATCAAGATACCTGAGCCACAGTTTGAAGGACAGACTAAGCAAAAGCTTGGTAACAGCGAGGCCAGGGGAGCAGTTGAAAGTATAGCAAGTGAGCAGATTATGATCTTCCTTGAGCAAAATCCTGCTGTAGGTAAGATGATAGTTGAAAAGGCACTCTTAGCTCAAAGAGCTAGGGATGCAGCAAGAAAAGCAAGAGATTTAACCAGAAGAAAGACAGCCCTTGAATATATGAATCTTCCGGGCAAGCTTGCTGACTGCTCGGATAAGAACCCTGATAACTGCGAGATTTACCTTGTAGAGGGAGATTCTGCCGGTGGTTCAGCAAAAGATGCCAGAGACAGGGCAACACAGGCTATACTTCCGCTTAGAGGTAAAATCCTTAATGTAGAGAAGTCAAGACTGGATAAAATCTTAGAAAATAAAGAAATTCAGTCCATGATAACTGCCTTTGGTACAGGAATCTATGAAGATTTTGATATATGTAATTAAGATATAAGAAAATTATTATAATGACTGATGCGGATATAGACGGAGCTCACATTGATACATTGATGCTTACCTTTATCTATCGTTTCATGCCTGAGCTTATAAGAAAGGGGCATGTTTACCTTGCACAGCCGCCTCTTTACAAGGTGGAAAAGGGTAATAAAATCTGGTATGCATACAATGATAAAGAGCTTGAGAATATAATGACTGAAATCGGAAGAGATGGCAATAACAAGATTCAGCGTTATAAAGGTCTTGGAGAAATGGATGCAGAACAGCTTTGGGAGACAACCATGGATCCTGAAAGGCGTGTGCTTCTCAAGGTTATGATGGATGAAGAAAATACTTCTGAGATAGATTTAACCTTTAATACCCTTATGGGAGATAAGGTTGAGCCAAGAAGAGAGTTCATTGAGCAAAATGCAAAGTATGTAAGGAATTTGGATATATAATCCGGATTATTAAAGTAAAAGTCTAAGTCAAAATTCTCCATAAGTCACAGACCTGTTGTGTCGTATAACACAACAGGTCTGTGACTATGAAGGATATTACTAAACAATTGCAAAATATTTAGTCTAAACTGAAATAACTAAATAAATTAATATTTGTAATATAACTTATGATTAAAAGTAAATCAATTATAAAAGTAATAATGCCTCCAAGTTGACAATCTAATTTATATAAATCTGAACAGTCTGATGAACTGTAACTTTTCCAACTTTCAGTAATTTTATAAACTAATTCATATTTTGAAAAAGTAAGTAAGCTATTAGTGCAAGAATTGAACTGTATATTATAAATTCAACCATATAATCACCTCCATTATCATCAGTATATTACAAAAATAAGATTTTTCTAAAGTATGTTATTTAATTTGAATTTATGGTATAATACTGTATTAGAGTGAGAAAACTGAAATTTGAGACTTATATAAATATTTTCAAGGAAAAAGGATAAGAGAATGGACGAGAATATTTTTGACAGGATTAACGAAGTAGACTTAAAGAAGACTATGGAAGATTCCTACATAGACTATGCTATGTCAGTAATTGCGTCTCGTGCCCTTCCTGATGTGAGGGACGGACTTAAGCCTGTACAAAGAAGAATACTGTATGCAATGAAGGAGCTTTCCAATACTCCTGATAAGCCACATAGAAAATGTGCCAGAATTGTCGGCGATACCATGGGTAAATACCACCCACATGGAGACAGTTCTATTTATGGAGCCCTTGTAAATCTTGCTCAGAGCTGGTCTACCAGGTATATGCTTGTAGACGGACATGGAAACTTCGGCTCTGTGGACGGAGACGGGGCAGCAGCTATGAGGTACACAGAGGCAAGGCTTAGCAAGATTTCCGTGGAAATGCTTTCTGACATTGAAAAGGATACAGTTGATTTCACTCCTAACTTCGATGAAACAGAAAAAGAGCCTACAGTGCTTCCATCAAGATATCCTAACCTCCTTGTAAATGGAGCATCAGGTATAGCAGTTGGTATGGCTACCAATATTCCGCCGCATAACCTCACAGAGGTTATAGATGCAGTAAATAAGATAATAGACAATAAGGTGTTAGAAGACAGAGATACTGAAATAGATGAAATACTTCAGATAGTGAAAGGTCCTGACTTCCCAACAGGTGCGCACATCTTAGGAAGAGCCGGTATAGAAGAGGCCTACAGGACAGGAAGAGGCAAGATTATAGTTCGTGCGGTGACAGACATAGAGCCTATGGCAAATGGCAAAAACCGCATAGTTGTGACCGAACTACTCATCTTTGTCAATAAAGGCAAGACCATAGAGTACATTGCCGATGGTAGATAAGAGAATAGATGGAATTACCGAGCTGCGTGATGAGTCAAACAGAAGTGGTATGCGCATTTGTATCGAGTTAAGGCGTGATGTAAATCCAAATATCATTCTCAAAAAATTATATAAGCACACCCAGCTTCAGACTACCTTCGGCACCAATATGCTCGGGCTTGTAAATAATGAACCTGTGGTTATGAACCTTAAGCAAATGCTTGGTTTCTACCTTGAGCATCAGGAAAATGTAGTAAGAAGAAGAAGTCAGTACGAGCTTAACAAGGCAGAAGAGAGAGCCCATATATTAAAGGGACTGCTTATGGCTCTTGATTATATAGATGAAGTTATAAGCATAATCAGAGGTTCAAAGACTACTGCAGAGGCAAAAGAAAAACTCATCGAGAGATTCAGCCTTGATGACGTACAGGCTCAGGCTATAGTTGATATGCGTCTTAGAGCTCTTACAGGTCTAGAAAGAGAGAAGCTTCAGGGCGAATATGACAGCTTACAGGAAAGAATTAAAGAATTAAAAGAAATACTTGCGGATATCAAGAAATTACTTGGTGTAATAAAAGAAGAAATAAATGTAATACGTGATAAATACGGTGATGAAAGAAGAAGCCAGATAGTAGCTGACGATTCAGACATTACCAATGATGACCTCATTCCTGATGAAAATACCGTAATTGCAATGACAAATATGGGCTACATCAAGAGAATGACAACCGATAATTTCAAGAGCCAGAATAGAGGCGGTAAGGGAATAAAGGGAATGCAGACCATTGAGGAGGATTTTATAGAAGATCTTCTTATGACTACAACCCACCACTATATACTTTTCTTTACCAACAAGGGCAGGGTATACAGGCTTAAAGCTTATCAGATACCTGAAGCCAGTCGTACAGCCAGAGGAACAGCTATGGTAAATCTCTTGCAGCTCCAGCAGGAGGAGCAGGTAACCGCAGTTATAAACATTAGAAAAGAAAAGACTGACGGATATTTATTTATGGCAACAAAGAGGGGAATAGTTAAAAAGACTGCCCTTAGTGAATATGCAAATATAAGAAAGACGGGCTTGCAGGCTATTAATCTAAGAGAAGATGATGACCTCATAGAAGTAAAACTTACTAACAACGAAAACGATGTCTTCCTTATAACAAAGAACGGAATGTGCATTAGATTTAACGAAAAAGATGTGCGTCCTACAGGCAGGGCTTCTATGGGTGTAATCGGTATGACCATAGACGATACTGATGAAATAGTTGCAATGCAGCTTGATGACCAGGGAGAACAGCTCCTTATAGTCTCTGAAAACGGACTTGGAAAGAGAACGGAAATAAAAGAATTTACTACTCAGCACAGAGGCGGCAAGGGTGTGAAATGCTATAAGATAGTGGAAAAGACAGGACTTGTAATAGGTGCTAAGTCAGTAAATGACAATAACGAGATTATGCTCATTACAAAAGCAGGCATCATTATACGTATGGCAGTTGAAAGCATCTCAACTCTTGGAAGAATTACTTCAGGAGTTAAGCTTATGAATGTAGACGGAGACAATGTGATTGCAAAGATAGCCGGTAAGGGAAGATGATAAGGCAGTTGAAGAAGACACAGAAGAAACTGAAAACAGTAATAACTAATATAGTAAATTAATTAAACCAAATATCTGTAAGATATCGTAAGTGAGACTTGAGGTTTGATTACGATATATCGCAAATAATTTGAATTAAACATTGAAAATGCTAAGTAAGGGATAAATCTCAGACTTAGCATTTTTAATAGAAATGAGGTTATATGTTATTTGAAGAAATTATGGAAAGACAAGATGATAAGAAAAATAGTGAGTCTCTGCAAAAAACTAAATAAGAAGTGTTCATTTGCAAGTGGAGCAGATGCAGCTAATTTATGTGAACTTGCATATAGGCTATATGTTATGGGAGCTAAGGAAGATGCCTTAAAGGTTTGTGAGTTTACCAATATAGATATTCCTACAAAGATAAACTACAATGTGTGGGATTTCATTCTATTTATATGGGGGCTTGAGGCTTATATATATAATGAGAACGGAAGAGTTAGGGATAAGGAGGAGAGAATAGCACAGATGAAGAAAGTCTGGTCAACTCCTAAAAATGCATCTGATACAGAAGAAAAGGCTTGGGCTTTTATGCAAAAAATATTTGCGAGAAAGACTATAGATTCTGTTTGTGATATAAATGAAATAGAAGAAGCTGAGGCAGAAGGCGATAAGAAATCAGCCAATGCTACGCGTCTAACTGCACTTTACAACATGATTGGATATGGGATAACAGGTTTTTGTCCGGAGTTAGAGAAAAATAATGATGAGCTGAATACAAAGATAAGGGAATACGTTATCTGTCTACAGTAAAATAGAATTTGCGGAGGTAATTATTTGAGATATATACTTTTACTGCGTGGAATAAATGTAGGAGGGAAGAATAAGGTGTCTATGAGTAACTTCAAAGAACTTTTGAAAAATTCAGGGTTTAAGAATGTTACTTCCTACATAAATAGTGGAAATTTGTTTTTTGATAGCGATGAGGACCAGGAAAGTTGTGTCAGTAATATAAGGTATTTATTAGAAACTAACTACGATTTTTCTATTCCATTTGCCTTACTCACCAAAGAAGAGTATTTAGAAGAAAGAGAAAAATTACCTGATTGGTGGAATGAGGATTTGGCAAGAAGGGATATTTTATTCTTTTCAAGTGATTTAGACAAAAACAAGTGTTCTTAATTTTTTTAGATAAAACTGTTTTTTTATAATGAAATAGTATATGTTGGAAAAATGTGCGGTATTTTTGGGGAAAAATATAATGAGTCAGAATACCTGAAAAACATCCTACCATAAGAAATTGATGAAACAAGATTTTTATAAAAATTACAATCAGAAATGGTAATACATTTGAAAGGATAGCAGAAATTCTTGAAAGTGAATAGTGTATATGGAGGTATTTATGGTGGATATTAAAGAGTCCGGGAAAGGAATAGGCAGTTCTATAATTGATGAAGCCTTAAATGTTTTTAAGCGAAAAGGATATGTAAAAGTGAGGCTTGCCTATATGAAGGGAAACCCTCAAAGTAGTAGATTTTGGCAGAAATGCGGGTTTGTTGAGACCGGAATTGAAAAGGAAAATGAACATGGAGTAGCCGTGGTTTTAGAGAAAATAATTTGAATTATAATGTTAAAGGATAAGGTTAATGACAAGAGAAGAAAGAGCAGAAAAATGGTTTAGAGGTATCCCCAATGCCGAACTAATAAGCATGGAAGAAAAAATGGATATATGTGACAAGGCAGCAAAGGAGATGATGACTGATTTTTTTATGAAGTCAGCAGTGGCTTTATTCTTGCTGTTAATGCTTTGGGGTAAAAGAATATTTGATTTTATAGTAAAATTAATTAATTACATTTCTGAGAGAGTACCGGAAAAAAATTATTATATTGATATTGTATTTATAGGAGGGGTTATAGTCTTTACCGTTATAATATATCCTTTAATATCTGCTATTTTAGATAAGAATAAACATATCAAATCTGAAGCAGAAAAAATTATTAAGGCTATAGAAAAAAACAAGGCGAATGAGAAGTACAGTGAAGATTTTTATAATAATATGGAAGAAGGCTATCTTCAGTTTGACAATTTTAATTTTAAGCTTGCAATCATCCAAGAGTTGATGTATGACATAAATGTATTACAACCTGAGTTTGATATTTATGAATTTGCAAAAGAGTATAAGGGTGAAGCAATTGACACAGAAAGTGAAACTGCAATTAAACCTGCACTTGAGTATTTTAAGAACTTGCAGATTCCTAAGAGCTTAGCAAAAGAAGTTGGATCATTTTACATGGATGGCGGTAATGAGGTTTATATGAATATCATTCCGCTGTGGGACGGCGAAGACGGGTATTTTGATTTGAACGATGTAAGCCTTGCAGAACTGAGACAATTTCCAAATCTAACTGAAGCGACAATTCTGACGGATGATTTTGATAAAATAAAGAAGATATTCGATGCAGCAGGTATTAAGGTGGAATTATTATAATACAAGAAAAAGTGAGGTAACAATGGACTATATACATGATAGGAATAGTAATATCTTGTTCAGTTTACATGACAGTAAGATAAAGAAAATCACATTTAAGGATAATATTTTTAACATTGCACCTTAATAAAAATATTTCAATATACAGAAGACGAAGAAAAATATATTCAGGAGAAGTTTTGTTCTATGGCTGTGATTTAGATGAATGTAGTATTTTTAATATTTGACAGAACAGTTTATGAAGGTGATTTTTTTCGGGAAAAAGCCGTTAGTTTACAAGATTATATAAAAGAGTATTCAAACGTAGAGTTTGAAATTTTGACAGAAGGATACTTTGGATATTGTACAACTTATACAGGATGGATTTGGGCAAAAGGAAAAGAGCCTGTGTCAGGAATTATGTATATTTGGAATAACGGTGATATGGTATATCATATAAACTAGTAATTTGTAGGGCTAATGTGTTTGTTTTTTTGACTAAGTTACGCCTTCGCTGATAAATGTCCAGACTCGCTCCGGTTTTTCTATAAGATGTTGTTATAATTTGATGCTGTTGACGAAAAACCTAACGCGCTCGCTTAGGCATTATCAGCTCCGGCTGTTTGATTGATAAGTCGTCACGAACAAACACATCAGCCACATGGGGCAGGTTGGGGTGGCTGTCTTTAATTTGGTATTCTAGTTATTATTTGCATAAATTTAAGGTGCCAGCTCCGAATGATAAATTCTAAGCGAGCGCATCAGGCGGAGCGAAGCGGATGCCGGAGCGAGTCTGAAATGTTATCGTTCGGAGCGTCCCTTAGGTTAGTTTTATATAACTCGACAAATTAGAATTTATGGAGATAATGCATGATTATTTTAGAAATGAATCTGAATGATATTGAAAGAGTATTAAAGTTATACATTGATTATTATAATAATAACGAAGGATATTGCTGGACAGAGGAAAAAGCAAGAAAAAGACTTGAACAAGTATTATCTATGATGGATTCTTTTTCATTGATTATGAAAAACAGAAGAAGATATTGTTATTGGTTTTGCTATGGGATATTTTAAAACAGTATGATGACATTATAGGATACACTTTGAAGAAATTATTATTGCAGCAGAATATCAGCAAAAAGGAAATGGAAATCTTTTGTTAAAAGAGATTGAAACTAAAGTTAGAGAAAAGGGTGCTTGTTGCATAGAGTTGCAAGCAGTCAATGATGAATTACATGAAAAAAATATTACACTAAAGCAGGTTATAAAAAAATGCTGCTAATTTCATAATCAAAGTAAAAATGGTTTAAAGAAGAAAAATTAGATTATATAGGAGAAATTAAAAATATAACACTATATATAGGTAGAAACAAAACCATGACCACAAATTGTATTAAATGAGCAAACAATTAATAAAAATTTTAAAAAGCTGTTGACATTAACTTTCTCTTTTGATACACTTATATATGCATTCGCTTAGTGAATGTATAAAAACTTTATAGTTATAATCGCATTGTTCGGTTTTTGGAGAAATACTCAAGAGGCCGAAGAGGCGCCCCTGCTAAGGGTGTAGGTCGCGAGAGCGGCGCGAGGGTTCGAATCCCTCTTTCTCCGTTCCTTTTTTCAAATTAAATTAAAAATAATTAAAAAAGGTGTTGACAGGAGCCAGACGATGTGATAGAATAACAAAGCTGACTTGCGAAGAAGCAATGAAGCGCTAAGAACTTTGATAATTAAATAGTGAGACAATCTTGAAAATTCAAACGAACGCGTATGAGTAGTAATACTTGTACACCTTTTAAAAACAGTAAAAATTATCGACTTTAGCCGGTTGATAACGGAATAAGCAAGAGATGATAAATGTCAGCTTGTTCTGAACAAGGCAAACACTTTTTATGAGAGTTTGATCCTGGCTCAGGATGAACGCTGGCGGCGTGCCTAACACATGCAAGTCGAACGGAGATTACAGACGGAAGTTTTCGGATGGAAGACTGTAATTCTTAGTGGCGGACGGGTGAGTAACGCGTGGGCAACCTGCCCTATACAGGGGGATAGCAGCTGGAAACGGCTGGTAAGACCGCATAAGTCGGCGAGACCGCATGGTTTTGTCGGGAAATGAGCAATCAGGTATAGGATGGGCCCGCGTCCGATTAGCCAGTTGGCAGGGTAAAAGCCTACCAAAGCAACGATCGGTAGCCGGACTGAGAGGTCGGACGGCCACATTGGGACTGAGACACGGCCCAAACTCCTACGGGAGGCAGCAGTGGGGGATATTGCACAATGGAGGAAACTCTGATGCAGCGACGCCGCGTGAGTGAAGAAGTATTTCGGTATGTAAAGCTCTATCAGCAGGGAAGATAATGACGGTACCTGACTAAGAAGCCCCGGCTAACTACGTGCCAGCAGCCGCGGTAATACGTAGGGGGCAAGCGTTATCCGGATTTACTGGGTGTAAAGGGAGCGCAGGCGGTTTGGCAAGTTGAGAGTGGAAGCAGGGGGCTCAACCCCTTGACTGCTCCCAAAACTGTTAAACTTGAGTATGGGAGAGGCAGGCGGAATTCCTAGTGTAGCGGTGAAATGCTTAGATATTAGGAAGAACACCGGTGGCGAAGGCGGCCTGCTGGACCAAAACTGACGCTGAGGCTCGAAAGCGTGGGTAGCAAACAGGATTAGATACCCTGGTAGTCCACGCTGTAAACGATGAATACTAGGTGCTGGGAGGCATAAGCCTTTCGGTGCCGTCGCAAACGCATTAAGTATTCCACCTGGGGAGTACGTTCGCAAGAATGAAACTCAAAGGAATTGACGGGGACCCGCACAAGCGGTGGAGCATGTGGTTTAATTCGACGCAACGCGAAGAACCTTACCCGGTCTTGAGATCCTCCTGAATACGGAGTAATGTCTGTAGTCCTTCGGGACAGGAGAGACAGGTGGTGCATGGTTGTCGTCAGCTCGTGTCGTGAGATGTTGGGTTAAGTCCCGCAACGAGCGCAACCCCTATTTTTAGTAGCCAGCGGTTCGGCCGGGCACTCTAGAAAGACTGCCGAGGATAACTCGGAGGAAGGCGGGGATGACGTCAAATCATCATGCCCCTTATGACCGGGGCTACACACGTGCTACAATGGCAGTTACAGAGGGAAGCGAAGGTGTGAGCCGGAGCAAATCCCAGAAAGGCTGCCTCAGTTCGGATTGTAGTCTGCAACTCGACTACATGAAGCTGGAATCGCTAGTAATCGCAAATCAGAATGTTGCGGTGAATACGTTCCCGGGTCTTGTACACACCGCCCGTCACACCATGGGAGTCGGAAATGCCCGAAGTCAGTGGCCTAACCGCAAGGGAGGAGCTGCCGAAGGCAGGTCTGGTGACTGGGGTGAAGTCGTAACAAGGTAGCCGTATCGGAAGGTGCGGCTGGATCACCTCCTTTCTAAGGAAGAAGAAGTAGAGATTGTCTTACTATCTAGTTATCAAAGAATAACTTAATATTTCTGGTGACGATGCGTCCAGGGGTCACACCCGTTCTCATCCCGAACACGAAGGTTAAGGCCTGGGCGGCCGATGGTACTGCACTGGAGACGGTGTGGGAGAGTAGGTGGTTGCCAGATTTATGGGGGTATAGCTCAGTTGGGAGAGCACCTGCCTTGCAAGCAGGGGGTCAAGGGTTCGAATCCCTTTATCTCCACTCAGGATAACATCCTGAAATGTACCTTGAAAACTGCATACCGAATAAAATATTCAAGCAAGTATGATTTCAATTTGAAGTTATACAGCTAGATATGAAACAACATCGAGAAATTGAATTTCTGATTAGCACAAGTTGAAAAACAAGTGCGGTTTAGAAATCAATAAAACAATGTATTTATTAAAAAGATTTAATACTGATACGCTAGTCAGTGTTAAATTAAAGAGAACCATAATGAGTTATCTAAAATACCGTTGAGATGGGTCACTCGCAGAAATGCTGCGCATTTCCTGCTCGTGATAGGCGTTTCGTAGAAACGCCACCATCCGTCTATAGGTCGCCGTTTGCAAGCGAGCTTGCACGACGCCCCATAGCCGTCTGGCTATCCCATCTCAACGTTGGTCAAGTTACAAAGGGCGCAGGGCGGATGCCTTGGCACCAGGAGCCGAAGAAGGACGTGATAAGCTGCGAAAAGCTGCGGGGAGGAGCAAATATCCTTTGATCCGCAGATATCCGAATGGGGAAACCCGGCAGAAAGAACTTCTGTCACCGTATGATGAATCCATAGTCATACGGAGGGAACCCGGCGAACTGAAACATCTAAGTAGCCGGAGGAAGAGGAAGAAACATCGAATCCCTAAGTAGTGGCGAGCGAAAGGGGGACGAAGCCCAAACCAAGGATTTATCCTTGGGGTTGAGGACCACATACGAAGAAGCAGTAGGTAGCAGAACGGTTTTGGGAAAGCCGGCCAAAGAGAGTGAAAGCCTCGTATGCGAAACAGACTGTGATTCAGTGGTATCCGGAGTACTACGGGACACGAGAAACCCCGTAGGAAGCAGGGGGGACCACCCCCCAAGGCGAAATACTACCTGGTGACCGATAGAGTATAGTACCGTGAGGGAAAGGTGAAAAGAACCCCGGGAGGGGAGTGAAAGAGAACCTGAAACCCTGTGTCTACAAGCTGCGGAAGAGCGACTAACGCTCGACCGTGTACTTTTTGTAGAACGGTCCGGCGAGTTGCCGTTGCTGGCAGGTTAAGTACTTAAGGTACGGAGCCGAAGGGAAACCAAGTCTTAATAGGGCGGTAAGTCAGTAACGGCAGACCCGAAACCGGGTGACCTACCCATGGCCAGGATGAAGTCTGCGTAAAAGTGGATGGAGGTCCGAACACACGTCTGTTGAAAAAGGCGGTGATGAGCTGTGGGTAGCGGAGAAATTCCAATCGAACTCGGAGATAGCTGGTTCTCCCCGAAATAGCTTTAGGGCTAGCCTCGGTATAGTCTAATGGAGGTAGAGCACTGAATCGCTGCGGGGGCGTCAAAGTCTACCAATGCGTATCAAACTCCGAATGCCATATAGATGTTTACCGGGAGTCAGACTGTATGAGATAAGTCGGACAGTCAAAAGGGAAACAGCCCAGACCATCTGCTAAGGTCCCAAAGTGTATGTTAAGTGGTAAAGGATGTGGGGTTTCGAAGACAACTAGGATGTTGGCTCAGAAGCAGCCATTCATTCAAAGAGTGCGTAATAGCTCACTAGTCGAGAGGTCCTGCGCCGAAAATGTCCGGGGCTGAAACATAACACCGAAGCAATGGAATATACCGTAAGGTATGTTGGTAGGGGAGCATTGATAACACGAAGAAGCGGTACCGTAAGGAGTCGTGGAGAGTTATCAAGAGAGAATGCCGGAATGAGTAGCGAGATGAAGGTGAGAATCCTTCAGGCCGTATATCCAAGGTTTCCAGGGTAAAGCTGATCTTCCCTGGGGAAGTCGGGACCTAAGCTCAGGCTGAGAAGCGTAGGCGATGGACAACTGGTTGATATTCCAGTACCTCTGGCTATCAGAAATGTGGGGACACGGAGATTCAGGAAGTGCCTGTAAAGGATTCAGGTGCAAGCATGGTTTATGCCGGGCAGGCAAATCCGTCCGGGTAAGTGAACTGTGTGATGCGGACCGAAATATAAGTAGGGAAGCTCCTGGGAGAGCCGTCGAGAAAGCCGCTATTGTGTAGTCAGAGCCCGTACCGTAAACCGACACAGGTGGATGGGGAGAGTATCCCAAGGCCGGCGGGAGAAGCATTGTTAAGGAACTCGGCAAAATGGCCCCGTAAGTTCGCGATAAGGGGTGCCTGTAGAGATACAGGCCGCAGAGAATAGGCTCAAGCAACTGTTTAGCAAAAACACAGGTCTATGCGAAACCGTAAGGTGATGTATATGGGCTGACGCCTGCCCGGTGCTGGAAGGTTACGGGGAGTGCTTAGGAGTAATCCGAAGGTACGAACTTAAGCCCCAGTAAACGGCGGCCGTAACTATAACGGTCCTAAGGTAGCGAAATTCCTTGTCGGGTAAGTTCCGACCCGCACGAAAAGGCGTAATGATTTGAGCGCTGTCTCAACAATGCACCCGGTGAAATTGAAGTACCAGTGAAGATGCTGGTTACCTGCGCCAAGACGGAAAGACCCCTATGGAGCTTTTACTCCATCTTGGTACTGGGATTAGATATATGATGTACAGGATAGGTGGGAGACTAAGAAGCAGGGACGCCAGTTTCTGCGGAGTCAATGTTGGGATACCACCCTTCGTGTATCTGGTTTCTAACCTTTGCCCGTTATCCGGGCAGGGGGACAATGCCAGGAGGGGAGTTTGACTGGGGCGGTCGCCTCCGAAAGTGTATCGGAGGCGCTCAAGAGTTCCCTCAGAATGGTTGGAAACCATTCGCAGAGTGTAAAGGCAGAAGGGAGCTTGACTGCGACACCGACGGGTGGAGCAGGTACGAAAAGTAGGGACTTAGTGATCCGGTGGTATGTAAGTGGGGAATGCCATCGCTCAACGGATAAAAAGCTACCCTGGGGATAACAGGCTTATCACTCCCAAGAGTTCACATCGACGGAGTGGTTTGGCACCTCGATGTCGGCTCATCGCATCCTGGGGCTGTAGTAGGTCCCAAGGGTTGGGCTGTTCGCCCATTAAAGCGGTACGCGAGCTGGGTTCAGAACGTCGTGAGACAGTTCGGTCCCTATCTGGCGCAGGCGTAGGATATTTGAGGAGAGCCGTCCTTAGTACGAGAGGACCGGGATGGACGAACCGCTGGTAGACCAGTTGCAGTGCCAGCTGCACGGCTGGGAAGCCAAGTTTGGCAGGGATAAACGCTGAAGGCATCTAAGCGTGAAGCCCCCTCCAAGATAAGATATCCCATAGCGTAGGCTAATAAGACCCCTTAGAGAGTATGAGGTTGATAGGTCAGTGGTGTAAGCGGAGTAATCCGTGTGCCTTCTGATACTAATAGGTCGAAGGCTTGACCAAAGAAAAAGGAAGATGTTGATTCGGTTGCAGTTTTCAAGGTATATTAGTTTGGCCCAATGGCTCAGTTGGTTAGAGCGCTGCCCTGTCACGGCAGAGGTCGCGGGTTCGAGTCCCGCTTGGGTCGTTAATATCTTCGGATATTATTTATGGGGTCTTAGCTCAGCTGGGAGAGCATCTGCCTTACAAGCAGAGGGTCACAGGTTCGAGCCCTGTAGGCCCCATTTAATTTAATCACATACTAGATATGCCGATGTGGCTCAATTGGCAGAGCAGCTGATTTGTAATCAGCAGGTTATCGGTTCGAGTCCGATCATCGGCTTTTTTGGGTGGATTCCCGAGTGGCCAAAGGGAGCAGACTGTAACTCTGTTAGCATAGCTTTCGAAGGTTCGAATCCTTCTCCACCCATTTTTAGAAAATAGTAGGACAGTGCAATATTCCAAGATATTTTCTAAACTTAATATCGCGGGGTGGAGCAGTCTGGAAGCTCGTCGGGCTCATAACCCGAAGGTCATAGGTTCAAATCCTGTCCCCGCAATTTTTGCCCAGATAGCTCAGTCGGTAGAGCAAGGGACTGAAAATCCCTGTGTCGCTGGTTCGATTCCGGCTCTGGGCATTTTGTCTTGTCAAGACATCAATTTAATATGGGACATTAGCTCAGCCGGTAGAGCACTTGACTTTTAATCAAGGTGTCGGGGGTTCGATTCCCCCATGTCTCAGAAGATAAAAAAGGCTTAAACTCGGTAGTTTCAAGGGTTTAAGCCTTTTTCTTATTTTTGCTTTATGCCCTGATTTTGCCGATTTTGGCGAAAATAAATGCATCATTTTTGCATCAATATATCATTTTCATATCATGACAGGTATAAAAAAATAATATCTTAACCACTATATCTTGTGTTAATAAATTTTATTAATACATTAGGCTTGTAAATCTATTTTCATATCATATTTAAAAATTTAGGTTTGATAAAATTTCAAAAAATTAGTTATGTATTTTGTTTTCCTCACAAAATGTCATGACAAATTTCTTTATCTCAGTTGTTGGCGTTGTACCAATGTCCTTACAAATCCGCTTAAACTCTTCTAATTCATCAGGACGAAAGTCGAGAGAAAAGCGTACATATTTCGAACGCAAATGTTTGAGCTGTTAATCATACTTCTTCTTGTCGTACATGTCTCATCCTATTCAGGACAGATTATACCCATCAATTTTTCAATCATCGAGTGTAAAAGTCTGCTTCTTTCATTATCTGCAGCCTTATAAAACATTTCTTTACCGCTCCTGCGGCTTGTAATAAGCCCACCTGCTTTTAACTGCTTCAAATGATGAGAAACTGCAGGACTAGACATATTTACCATTGCACTGATGTTGAGCACACAGTCTTCACAGTGGCATAAAAGCCAAAATATTCTAAGTCTGCTGCCATCCCCAAGCTGCTTAAAAACTTCAGCTGTAAGATTGAAATCATCTATAACTGCAAGACGGGATATTGCATCTTCATGCTGTTTGTCGTGGTGATGGTCATGAGGTAAATGTAACATATATAATCTCCCAAAAGTTGTAATTTTATAATGTGATGATAAAAGTATCAAATAAGTTTGACACATATATCGTTTTATAAAAGTATAGCATAATGATATAAAAATCTACAAACAAGATAAATATCATTTTATGCGATTGAAAAAAATATAGGATTGTATGAAAAAGATTACTATTGTAACTTTTAATCTTAGCAATAATATCTTTATAATAATGTAAAGGATATTATTGAATAAAGAATATAGAGAAAAGTTTTCTCTATTAAATTATTATACTTATTATAAAGATAAATGGAGAATCGGTATGGAAGAAAAAAAAATTGTAGTAGCGGGGCACGTATCGCTTGATATTACACCAAAGTTCAATATGAAGACTAAAGTAAGTTCTATAGGTAGCGTAATAAAAGCAGGAAAATTGATAAATGTTGGTAAAGCTGCTATTGCACCTGGAGGCTGTGTTACAAATACAGGACTGGCTCTTAAAAAATTTGGTGTGGATGTTAAACTTATTGCAAAAGTTGGTAATGATGAATTTGCAGAAATTTTATATGAGAAATACAGACAACAAGGTGTTGAACCCAATTTTATAGTAAGTGGGGAAGATACCACATCATATACAATAGTTTTAGCACTCAATGGATGTGATAGGGCATTTCTCCATGATAGCGCGGCTAATGACAGCTTTTGTGAAGAAGATATAGACTATGAAGTAGTAAAGAACTCGGACTATTTTCATTTTGGATACCCTACCTTAATGAAAGAATTTTTTAGGGAAGATAAAGATGAACTAAGAAAGATGTTTCAGAAGGTGAAGGATTTTGGACTTATATCAAGTCTAGATGTAACTACAATAGATCCAGACAGTGAGCAGGCAGATATTGACTGGAATAAAAGGCTTTCTGAAGTTTTGCCTTATGTAGATTTTTTTGTACCAAGCATCGAAGAGCTTTGTTTTATGTTGGATAGGAAAAAATATCACGAGATCCAAAATAGAGCAAGTGATGATATCTGTATGCATTTATCACTATCAGAAGATATTGTTCCTATGGCAGAAAAGGTGATAAATCTCGGTTGTAAAGGTGTACTCATTAAAGTTGGAGCAGCAGGAATGTACCTCATGACATCAGACAGAAACAGAATGAATGAACTTGATGGTAAAATAAGTATAGAGGAATGGTCAAACAAGAGAATATTTCAAAATAGCTATACACCTGATAGGATCTTGTCCGGTACAGGAGCAGGAGATACGTCAATAGCGGCATTTATATATGGGATATGCAAAGGAATGACACCTGAAGATACTTTAAAGATAGCTGCGGGTACCGGTGCATCCTGTATAACAGAATATGACACTTTGTCGGGATTACTACCGATAAGTATACTAAAAAATAAGATACAAAACGGCTGGAAGGAACAAAATTTTATTCATAAATAAGGAGGAGTTTATGTTAGTATCGTTAAAATCAGTTTTGGGTATTGCAGAAGCAAAAAATATCGCAGTAGGAGCATTTAATCTTACTACACTGGAAGGAATAAGGGCAGTTATAGGGGCTGCCGAGGAACTCGAACAACCTGTAATTTTACAATTTGCAAATGCAGCACATAAGGAGTATGTATCTCTTGAAAACATTGCACCAGCTATGCTAGCACTTGGGGATAAAGCAAGTGTTCCAGTTTGTGTACATCTTGACCATGGTGCAGACTTTGAAGAAGTTAAAAGAGCATTAGATTTAGGTTTTACAAGTGTTATGTATGATGGTTCTGCTCTTCCTTATGAACTTAATGCCGCAAATACAAGGACGGTGGTAGATTTGGCAAGTCAGTACTCTGCATCAGTTGAGGCTGAAATTGGTTCAATGGGGGCAGAAGTAAGTGAAGAGGGTGGTGAGGCGGATGAGAGATGCTATACTGAACCTGATATAGCTGCGAAATTTGTGGCAGAAACCGGCATTGATGCACTTGCCTGCTCATTTGGCACCGTACATGGAATATATAAAAGTACTCCAAGACTTGACATAGAAAGAATTGCGAATATTCGAAAGGCAACCGGAATTCCTGTTGTTATGCATGGTGGCTCAGGTATTAGTGATGAAGATTTTAGAAAATGTATTGATAATGGGGTTAGAAAAATTAACTTTTATACATATGCGGCAAAGTATGCAGGTGAATATGTGAAGAAAAAAATAGAGGAGAGTTCAGGTAATGTATTTTACCATGACATAGCTTTATGGGGACTAGAATCTATGAAAAAAACCTTTACTGATACAATCAGGGTATTTGCCAACTTGAAATAAAATGACAAATGTAATCTAAAATGATTACAAAAAACAGGTGAAAAAATAGCAACAAACTGCTACTATATACTCGGAACTAAAAATTATATAGTTTTAAAGAGGAGAAACTTATGAAAAGAAAAATTCTAGCATTAATTTTGGCAGCAACTATGGTAGGTTCACTTACTGCTTGTGGAAGCAGTAATTCAAACAGTGGAAGTGCTGCTAAGAGTGGCGGTGCGGCAAGTAACACAGGAAGTGCTGCTGGAAGCACAACAACAAGTACAACAGGTAAACATTATAAATTTGGTTATACTTGTATGGACGGAACTAACCCATTCTTTGTTACAATTCAGGATAAGATGAAAGAACTGGTTACAGCAAAGGGAGACGAGTTGGTAACAACAGATCCGGGTAATGATGTTACAAAGCAGATTTCACAGGTTGAAGATATGCTTTCACAGAATCTGGATGGTCTGTTTATGAATCCTGTAGATGCACAGGGAATTATTCCTGCACTTGATCAGGCTAAGGCAGCCAATGTTCCAATGGTAGGCTTTGATACACAGGTTGGAGATATGTCATACCTTGTATCATACACAGGATCTAATAACTACAACGCAGGAAAGGTTGTTGGTGAGGATTTAGTTAAGAAATGCCCAAAGGGAGGTAAGATTATAGTTCTTGATTCTCCTACAATGCAGTCAGTAGTTGATAGAACTAATGGTTTCTTAGATGCGATTAAAGATCATGGATTTGAAATTGTAGCTCAGCAGGATGCAAAGGGTAACTTACAGGTCGCTATGGGGATTGCAGAAGATTTACTTCAGGCGCATGGTGATGTAGTTGCTATTTTTGGTGGAAATGATCCTACAGCTCTTGGAGCTCTTGCAGCAGCTAATGCAGCAGGTATCAAGAAGGGTAAATGCTTCATTTATGGTATTGATGGATCTCCTGATATCAAGAAAGAACTTGCTTCTGGAACATCACTTATAGAAGGAACAGGTGCCCAGTCTCCAGTGGCAATTGCAGAAAAGGCAGTTGAGATTATGTATAATCATGTAGAAGGAAAGGCTGTAGAAAAAGAATATCCGGTAGATACCTTCCTTATTACTGCAGATAATGTAAAAGACTATGGCACAGATGGTTGGCAGTAAATTTTAACAATAATAAGTTGTATTAGGAAGCAAAGGTGCTTTCTTCGTCCGGATGGAAGGAGTTAGCACCTTTTTTACAAACTATTAAAGTTTTTATATCTGTATGTAGATGCCAAAGGAGTTTGGTACCTATATGAAAAAAATGGGTTATTTGGTTTTGGAATAACCATGAAGATTTTATGTAAATTTATAGAGTAAGGGGATGATTAGTTGAGCGATAATATTATTCTTAGAATGAAAAACATTAATAAACGCTTTCCCGGAGTTTATGCATTAAAAAATGTTAACTTTGAGTTAAAAAGTGGAGAAGTACATGCCTTACTTGGTGAAAATGGAGCCGGTAAATCTACCTTGATTAAGGTACTTGGCGGTATATATCATGCTGAAGAGGGTGATATTGAGATTGAAGGCAAAAATGTTAGCATAACAAGTGTTCAGGATGCAGAAAAGAACGGAATTGCTATTATTCACCAAGAATTGGTATTAGTTCCACATATGAGCGTCGCAGAGAATATTTATTTGGGACGTGAGGTTGGAAGTGGTATATTTGTAAATAGATCAGAAATGACTAAAAATGCACAGAAGATTTTAGATGATTTAGGAATGGATATAGATGCAAGAAGTCTAATTAAGGATCTTCCTATAGCCAAGCAACAGATGGTGGAAATAACCAAAGCAGTATCAGTAAATTCTAAGATATTGGTAATGGATGAGCCAACTTCTTCTATAAGTGATAAAGAAGTAGAAAACCTATTTAAGATAATGAGAGATTTGACTAAAAAAGGAGTTGGAATAGTTTATATATCTCATAAAATGAGTGAACTTGATGAGATATGTGATAGAGTTACAGTCATGCGTGACGGTGAATATGTTGGTACTAAGAATGTAAAGGAAACAGCTAAAGACGAGCTTATAGCAATGATGGTTGGAAGAACTCTGACTAATTATTATGTAAGAGACTATGGCACGCCAGGAGAAGAAATACTAAAGGTAGTTGGGCTTTCTGATGGAGACAAGGTAAACGGTGTCGATTTTAATATAAGAAAAGGTGAGATTGTTGGATTTGCGGGACTTGTAGGAGCAGGAAGAAGTGAAACAATGCAGGCTATTTTTGGTCTCACACAAATGTGACGGGTGAAATATATATACAAGGAAATAAAGTAGAAATAAATAATCCTGAAGATGCCATTAAATATGGGCTTGCGCTGGTTCCAGAGAGCCGTAAGGAGCAGGGATTATACCTTGTACAAAGTGTTAAATATAATACTACAATTGAGGTACTTAAGGAGTTTATAGGCAAGTTTAGGGTTAATGCCAAAAGAGAAACTGAAATTACTCAGAAATATATAGATCTTATGTCTACCAAGACTCCATCGCAGGCACAGGAAATAGGAAATCTTTCCGGTGGAAATCAGCAAAAAGTGATGATAGGAAGATGGCTGGCTACAAACCCTAAGATACTTATTTTGGATGAACCAACAAGAGGTATTGATGTCGGAGCCAAGTCAGAGATATATGCAATAATGAATAATCTTGTAAAAACGGGAGTGTCTATAATAATGATTTCATCGGAGCTTCCAGAGATTATTAACATGAGTGACAGAGTATATGTAATGGCAGGTGGAGTAGTAAGAGGATGCATAAATAGGGAAGAAATATCTCAGGAAAGTATCATGCATCTTGCAGCAATCTAAAAATAGAGGTGAATAAGATGGAAGATAAAAAAATTGTTACATCCAACAGCAAGGCGGTATCTGCCAACCAGGTAGCTGTATTCTTTAAGGAGAATATGGGAATAATGGTGGCACTGGTTATTTTATGCATATTCTTATCTATTTTTCCGGGAACAAGTGGAACTTTTCCAACTGTGAAAAATATGATGAATGTATTGAGACAGATTTCTACCAATATGCTTTTAGCTTGTGGAATGACTATGGTTATTATACTGGGTGGAATTGACTTGTCAGTTGGTTCAGTTATAGCTCTGACAGGTGTTATTTCAGCCGGCTTAGTTTCAAGGAATGGAATGAGCATACCGATGGCCTTGCTGATAGGTATTGTTATAGGTGTTGTTTCTGGAGCATTTAATGGTCTTGTTATTTCAAGACAACTATACCACCGTTCATAGTGACACTTGCAACAATGAACATTGCTAGAGGTTTAGCGGGAGTATACACAGGTGGTTCTCCTGTACGAGTTGTATCTAAAGAATGGCAGTGGCTTGGTGCCGGTTATATTGCAAGTATTCCTGTTCCTGTTATAATAATGGTAATAGTATTCATACTATCTATACTTATCATGAATAAAACCAAGATGGGAAGACATATATATGCAGTAGGTGGAAATCCATTGGCAGCTAGATTTTCAGGTATTAATGTATCAAAAGTTAAATTTTTTGTGTACGCATATTCCGGAATAATGGCGAGTCTTGCAGGTATTATCCTTGCTTCACGAATGTACTCCGGACAGCCTACAGCTGGTGACGGTGCAGAAATGGATGCAATCGCAGCGGTTGTAGTTGGTGGAACTTCTATGTCTGGTGGTTCAGGTAAATTAGGAGGTACCTTGATTGGTGCGCTGATTATAGGTATACTTAGTAATGGACTCAACCTTATGAATGTCAATTCTTTTTGGCAGACCGTAGTAAAGGGTGTAGTTATACTCCTTGCAGTATTCTTAGACTATATCCGTACACTTAAAAAGAATAAATAATATAAAAGGGGTGAGGATGACTCACCCCTTTGTTTTAGAGGTAACATGAAAAATAACATAAGAACATACCTTAAAGATTGGATAATTCCTATTATTTCAGGAGCTATTCTTTTTTCGGTATTAATTGGGCTAAAAATAACATATAATGGTATTCACAAGCATATACCTAGAGTTTTTGGTGCTACTTATATGACTATGAATAATCCCTTATTTTTCCGTGCTTAATGAAAGCCTTAGAGAAGTAATTGAAGCAAATGGAGATATACTACTTACAAGAGACCCTGCACAAAGTCAGGATAGACAGAATCAACAAATACTTGAGATGATAGATGAAGGTATTAAAGTATTGTTTGCCAACCCTGTCGATTCTAAGACCATAGAGCCTGCACTCGAAGCTTGTAAGAAGGCTAAAGTTGCAGTATTTGTTGTAGATACAGAGGTTCAGGATAGAGCCAATGTTGTTTCTGTTATTCAGTCTGATAATTACAGGGCAGGTGAACTTGTGGCAGAAGATATGATGAAAAGGCTTCCCAAAGGAGCAAATATAGTGCTTTTATCCCATTACAATGTGCAATCTACCCAGGTAAGAAGAAAGGGATTTTTAGATAGAATAAAAGGACATGATGAGTACAAAATAGTCGCCAATTCGTACAAGAGCTCAGAAATTGAAGTTGCAACCATGGAGATGGATAAGATTATTAAATCAGGAGTTAATATTGATGTTGTTTTTGGAAATAATGACCCAACAGCTGTTGGTGCTCTTGCAGCGCTCGAGGTAAATAAGCTGACAGAAAAAGGGATAATGGTATATGGAGTAGATGGTTCGCCGTATGCCAAGCAGTTAATATCAAAAGGATACATGGTTGGAACTGCAGCACAGCATCCTATAATCATGGGAAGAACTGCAGCAGATACAGCGTATAAATATCTAAAGAATAAAAAAGTTGAAAAAAATATTACTATAGATGTTGATATGGTAACTAAAGAAAATATGGATAAAACCAATATAAATGAATGGCAATAGATATGGAAAAATGAACTTCTTAGTATTAAAAACAAACAAGATTCTTATCTTTATGTATTTTATATGCTTTTCTACAGCAATCTGGATTTCCCAGTTTGTATGCCTAAGTATAGATAAGATAACACTTAACTTTGGTGCAAGGGAATTTATTGCTGAGATAAGTGGACTACCAGGCAATGCTGAGGTTTTGGCACAAAAAACTATTTTTTACATGCTAATGTTTGGAGTTACATTTGGAGCTTAGGACCTATTTTGGTAAAAAGTAAAAAAATAATAACGATTACTCTTGTTGTAGATTATTTAATAGCATTTCGTATTATTATTTTATTAAACTTTAATTATAATGGGGTTTTGTTATGGGTATTTACAAACTTCCTTGCACATCTTATAAAGAGCCGCTTCTCAGTATTATACATTGGAGGAGGGGTAATCAGCTATGTAATTACAGATAAAAAACCTTGCATCTATGTGGCTGAAAAATTATAACATTGCAGATTATATTTCGGCATATTCTAAGGATGAGCAGAGCTACTTCTATCTCACTTATAATATACTAAACATTATGACAATAATTGCATTTTTTGCATGCTGCCTTTTTATTATAATGAAAAAGGATGAAACAATAAAGAAAACAAAGGATTTATACGAGCAGTTATCACTTGCCAATAGCAATCTTATCAAAGTTAATAAAGAACTTGAATGCATGGTTGAAGAAAATGAAAAATTGGCAGAAATAAGAGAAAGAAACCGTATAGCTAGGGAAATTCATGATACCATGGGGCACACTTTAACAGGAATAATTGCTGGAATAGACGCTTGTATAGCACTTGCAAAAGACTCGCCTGAAATCTTAAGAGAGCAACTAAAATTGATTTCAGAGGTTAGCCGTAAAGGAGTTGAAGATATTAGGGCTTCAGTAAGTTCTCTAAGACCTGATACATTAGAGAGGCTGAATCTTAATCAAACCCTGTATAATCTTATTGAAAATACAAGAAAGGTTATGGGGGTTGAGGTAGAATACTATTGTAATGAGGAGGAACTTAAACTTGATGAAGATGAGGAAAATGCAATCTATAGAATTGTACAGGAGTGTATTACTAATGCTATTAGACATGGAATGGCTACGAAAATAACGGTTTTACTTGAAAAAAGACAGTTTGAAATATATTTGAAAATATCAGATAATGGTATAGGTTGCGCTGAAATTAAAGAAGGCTTTGGAACAAGACATATGAAAGAAAGAGTAGAAATGTTGAATGGAACTGTTAACTTTGCCAATAAGGATGGCTTTGTGGTAGAGGCAGTGGTTCCCATAAGATGGGGTAAAGAATATGATTAAAGTATTGGTTGCAGATGATCAGGAAATGATTAGAGAAAGCCTCAAAATTGTATTAAACAGTAAAGAAGATTTTGAGGTTACTGATGCAGTAGCAAATGGACTTGAGGTCATTCAGAGCATAAGAAAAAATAAACCGGACGTTATACTTATGGATATTAGAATGCCCAAAGTTGATGGAGTTCAGTGTACTCAGATGGTTAAGGAAGGATATCCGGATATAAAAATTATTATACTTACAACTTTTGATGATGATGAGTATGTTTATAATGCCTTGAGATTTGGAGCTAGTGGCTATTTGCTAAAGGGAGTAAGCATGGAAGGACTACAGGAGGCTATAAGGGCTGCACATCAGGGACAGTCTATGATTAATCCTGATGTTGCAACAAAGGTATTGAAATTTTTCTCAGATATGGCTAAGGATGAATCGCTAATAAAAATCGAAGACTTTCAGGTCAAAGATATAACCGCAGGTGAGTGGAAAATAATAGACGAGGTGGCAAAGGGAAAATCTAATAAAGAGATTTCAGAGACTCTTGCTTTGTCAGAGGGAACAGTAAGAAACTATCTGTCAGTTATTCTTGAAAAGCTGTCTTTAAGAGACAGAACTCAGCTTGCGATTTGGGCGATACAGTCACATAGAAGCCATTAAGATAGGAGATTTGCTTGATTAAGAAGAAAATATTAGTAATAGGGATGATAATTACTGCCATTGTTATATTGTCATATGTCATTTGGTTAAATCAAAGACCTGTGGTTCTAGAATTTGCTATGTTTAATGGTAGTAATTGGAATGTGGAAATACAGGATAGTTATAGCTTTATAGACAGGGCTATTGATAGATTTGAGAAAAAGCATCCAGGGGTAAAGGTGCATTACGTAAGTGGTATACCTAAGGAAGATTATTCGGAGTGGCTTAGTGGTAAGATACTAAAAGGGGATGCACCTGATGTCATGATGATAAAGGACGAAGACTTCAACCGCTTTGCAGAGCTTGAAATACTGGAAAATCTGGATGATTATTTGAAAAAGGATAAGGAATTTGATGCTAATAGATATTACGAAACTGCATTAAAATCGGGGAAAATAGCAAATGTACAATATGCATTGCCCTTTGAGACCGTTCCATACCTTATGTTTGTAAATAAAACTCTGTTGAATAAAGAGGGTATAGATATTCCCAATAAAGATTATACTTTTGATGACTTATATTATGTCTGCAAAAAAATAACGAAGGATTTAGATGGAGATGGAATTATAGACCAGTTTGGGATATTTAAGTATAGTTGGCAGGAGGCAGCAGTTTCTAACGGAGCTAGGTTGTTTTCAAATGATGGTAAGCAGTGTTATTTTACTAGCACCAAACTACAGGAAGCTATTAAATTTACCAAAGCTTTAAGTGAATTAGATGAAAATCAAAAAGTCACAAAAGAGCTTTTTGATAAGGGCAAAGTTGCCTTTATGCCACTTAGCTATGCGGAGTATAGAACTTATAAGGCATACCCATATAAAATTAAAAAATATACTGATTTTCAATGGGACTGTATAACTCTCCCAAGAGGTAAAAAAGGAAGTAATTCTTCAGTGGTTGACAGCTTAAATATAGGGATGGGAAAAGATAGCAAACATAAGGAATTATCTTGGGAATTTCTAAAATATATGACAGGAAATGAAGAAGTTCAAAAAGATATGTTTTTAAATGCACCAGCAGCATCTGTACTACATTCTGTAACTGAAGATAAAAATCTTATAAAGGATATTGATGGAGAATTTATTGGAAAAGTCATAGATAGTGGAAGTGTAAAGCCAAAATTTGAAAGATATGAAGGCGCTATACAGATAGCAGATGCAGAAATAAACAATTATTATACTCAGGATGTAGACTTGGACAATGCAATGAGGATTATCCAAAGAAAGGTACAGGAATATATATCGAAATAGGAGGAAATAGAATGAAGCGTTCAGAAATCAATAATATAATAAAAGAAATGGAAATACTTATTAAGGAAAATGGCTTTAAACTACCTCCTTTTGCAGAATGGACTCCAAAAGAATGGGAAACAAAAGGAAGAGAATATGATGAGATAAGAGATAATAGGCTGGGATGGGATATAACTGACTTTGGGTTGGGTGACTTTAATAAAGTTGGATTTGGACTTTTTACTATAAGAAATGGAAACCAGCATAATCCGAAATATAAAAAAGTATATGCAGAAAAAATCCTCTTTTTAAGAGATAATATGATGGCACCAATGCATTTTCATTGGTTTAAGTCGGAGGATATAATAAACAGGGGAGGAGGCACCATGCTTATTAAACTGTATAACTCTGACAAAGATGGAAATCTTTTGGACACAGATGTAATAGTACATTCCGATGGAAGAGAATATACTATAGAGGCGGGTGGAATGGTTGAGCTAAAACCGGGTGAAAGTATAACTATAACTCCTTATCTTTATCATGAATTCCATGTAGTTCCTAGCAGTGGAAGTGTGCTTATTGGCGAAGTTTCGCAGTGCAATGATGATGAAACAGATAATAGGTTCTATGAGAAAATCGGAAGATTTCCCAAAATTGAAGAAGATGAGCCTCCATACAGGCTTTTATGCAATGAATATCCAGATGCAAAAAACTAATTGTTAAACATAAATAAAATCACATAATTATTGTAAAATACATCAAATTTCGCTATACTGTAGTTAAGTGTATTAACAATGGGTGAAGGTGCATTTTTATGAAAGCAAATCTGTTTTTTAAGTACCTGGTTTGCTACCTCCTAATAGTTATTAGTTCCCTTATTATACTAAACACAGTAGGAGCAGGGCGTATCAGAAATGGGATTATAAATGACAATATAAGGTCTATGAAGATAGAGGCAGAGACAATAACAAGCGATTATATGAAGGGGTATTATTCCGGAAATATGTCTCTTTTTGACGTAGACAATGTGCTAAAGACTATCGATACATTTGCAGATGCAAGAATAATGATAATAAATGCTGTAGGTGAAGTAGTTTCTGATACAAGAGGAACTTCTTTTAACGATAAAAATGAGAGAAGAAGGCTTCCTGCCTGGCTCTTAGAGAAGGATTCATATGTGGGTGGCAATATCAAGGAATTATCTAATAAAGCTATAGTGGCGGTAATTTCCCCTATTGATATAGACTTTGTACTTAAAGGATATGTAGTGCTTTCCATGGAGGTGTCAGAGCTTGAGAAAGACGCCTCGTATAGTATAGATACCTTGAATATTTGCTTTTTGATACTTGGAGTAGTATTTCTCATAGCCCTGCTATTTCTTTACAGGATATCGATTATTCCTTTAAGAGCGGTAATTAAGGCTGCCAGAGAATATGCCAGAGGAAATTTTGACTATGTATTTGCCACTGAGGAAAACAGACACGATGAATTTAGGGATTTGATGGACACCATTGAATACATGGCTAAAGAACTAAGTCTAATGGAGGAATATCAGAGAAAATTTATTTCAAATATTTCTCATGATTTCCGTTCTCCACTAACCTCTATAAAGGGCTTTGCTACGGCAATGATTGATGGAACTATTCCTCCTGAGCTTTACAACAAGTATCTAAGTACCATTTGCTTTGAAACAGACAGACTTACAAAGCTTACAAGTGGACTGATTGAGCTTAATAAGTTTGACAGTCATCAGGCTCTTTTAGACATCAGAGAGTTTGACCTACATAGTATGATAAAGCAGACAGTGGAGGCATTTGAGGGAAAATGCAGGGACAAGCATATTTCGCTGAATCTTATATTTGAAGGGGATGAGTCGCTTGTAATGGCTGACAAGGGAAAGATTGAGCAGGTATTTTACAATCTGATTGACAATGCAATCAAGTTCAGCCACAACGATTCAGATATAAATATAACTACAAAATCTAAGGGAAATAAGGTAATAGTGTCCGTTAAGGATTATGGCATTGGTATACCGAAGGAAAGTCTTAAGAAAATATGGGAGAGGTTTTATAAAACGGATACTTCAAGGGGGAAGGACAAGAAGGGCAGTGGTCTGGGACTGGCTATAGTTAAGGAAATTATCCAGTCGCATGGAGAAGAAATTGATGTAATCAGCACTGAAAACGCAGGAACTGAGTTTGTATTTACAATTAGTAAAGCAGGGGTATGATTATGAGTGATGATAAGGATTATAAATTCATTAATGAAAAAATAGTTCCGAAAAAGATGCATCCTGTAAAGAAATTTTTTATTGGCTTGTTTGCAGTTTTATTTTTGGGTGTTGTTTTCGGAGCTACGGAAAGAATTATATTTGAAGTGACAGGTGAGGTGCTACCGCATTTTAACTTATTTAAGAAAAATCACTCGATTGAGCTTAGAAAAAATGAAGAGGTGGTAAGCGGAGCTTCGATAGCTACTGAAAGTTCAGTAAAGGAGGCTAAGGAGAGTAAACCTGAGACGGATAAAAAGCAGGTTAAGATAATTGAGAAAAAAGTTTCTGCTGATTTGTTCGACTATAAGCAGGCTTTAAGCCAGTTTGGTAAGTTAGCCAACGAGCAGAATCAGTCTGTCGTTGAAATGCAATCTGTGGTGAAGGGAAAGGACTGGTTTGAAAATCCTTATGACGCAGTAAATAAGGCTGCAGGTTATATAATTGCAGTTCAGAATGACGAGGCTTATATATTAACGGATTATAAGAGTATCAAGTCTGCTGATAATATAAAGGTAAAGTTTAAGCAGGGATTTCTTGCAGAGGGCATAATTAAGAATTATTCTGTCAATTTGGAACTTGCCCTTGTAATGGTGAATTTAAAGGGAATCGCAAAGAAGGATGAGATTGAACCTCTTAAGTTTGGAGGAATTAGTTACAAGAGTATAGGTGAGCCTATTATGGCTATAGGTAATCCGAATGGAAACATCTATTCAGTATTACCGGGAGTTATAACAGGTACTGAGACAGCCCTTATTATGGATGATTATAGCTTTGATTCGCAGTTTACAGACATAGATATAGCTAAGAATGGAGATGCTGTCTTCGTTGATTTTGATGGAAATGTCGTAGGCATATATTATAAGGGAAATCAGGATGTAACTCAGATAATTAACATTTCAAAGATAATGACCTTACTTGAGAAAATGATGAATGATGAGCCCCTGCCTTATATAGGAATCAAGTCCAAGGCTTTTGACGGAGCTGAGGAGAAGACAGGAATATCAGGAGGGGTAATGGTAGACAGCGTCACCAAGGGTTCTCCTGCGGATGATGCGGGATTTAAGGAAGGCGATATAATATACGAGATGGACGGCGTACACATTGAAAATATGAGCGACTATGAGAGCTTCCTTGAAAGTAAAAAGCCAAAGAATAAGGTAAAAGTCCTCATTTACAGGGTAACAAGGAATGAGGGTAAGAAAATAGAATTAGAAGTAGAGATAGGAGACAGCAGGGGTATAAAATGAGATATATAAAGGATATTAAGGACGGAGAGCAGTTAAACGGCATCTATTACTGTAAGGAGAAGAAGGAGCTTAGAAGTAAAAATGATAAACCATATTATTCAATGACTTTGCAGGATAAAACGGGCAGTCTTGATGCTAAGGTATGGGATACGAATTCAAATGGAATAGAGGACTTTGCAGGTGGCGACTTTGTCTGTGTTCAGGGACAGGTTTCTATCTATATGGGAGCTTTGCAGGGCAAAATTATCAGAGCCAGAAGATGTGGTGAAGGAGAATACGACCTGGCGGACTACATACCTACTTCAAGGTATGATAGAGATGAGATGTATGGGAAGCTTTTAGACATCATCGATACAGTAAAGAATCCTTATTATAAAAAGTTATTGGATGCATTTTTCAGGGACAAGGAATTTGCAGAGAAGTTTAAGAATCATTCTGCGGCAAAGACAGTCCACCATAGTTTTGTGGGAGGGCTTTTGGAGCATTCTCTGGGAGTGGTAAAGGTCTGTGATTTCATGTCTAATCAATATCCTATGATTAACAGAGATTTGCTTATAACTGCGGCACCACTGCACGACATAGGTAAGATGGTGGAGCTTAGCGGATTTCCGACCAATGAATATACTGACTCAGGACAGCTTCTAGGTCATATTTACATTGGTGCAAATATGATAAATGAGAAGATTAACAGCATTGAAAATTTCCCAAAAAGACTGGCAGATGAGCTTATTCACTGCATTTTATCGCACCACGGCTCTTTGGAATTTGGTTCGCCTAAGATGCCTGCACTTATGGAAGCCTTTGCACTAAGCCTTGCTGACAACATGGATGCGAAGATGGAGACATTTACGGAGCTTTTGGAGGTAAATGAGGGCAGAACGGACTGGCTTGGTTACAACAAGTTTTTTGAGTCAAATATAAGAATAGCTACTAAGAATAAGGAATAATATGTTTGAAAAAAATGAAATTTTAGAACTTCAGATTGAGGCAATTGGAAGTGAGGGAGAGGGTATAGCGCATGTAAATGGTTATACCCTCTTTGTGAAGGATACAGTGCCGGGGGACAGGATAGAGGCTAGGGTGGTAAAGGCAGGAAAAAGCTATGGATATGCCAGATGTGAGCGTATCATAGAGCCGTCTAAGGATAGGATAGAGCCTGTCTGTCCCATTTCAAAGAGATGTGGAGGCTGTCAGTTCCAGCACCTTTCGTACGAGGCAGAGCTTAAGTTCAAGCAGGAGAAGGTGTTTAACTGCATAAAGCGTATAGGCGGTTTTAGCGATGAGGCTATACCTATGCTCCCTATAATTGGCTGTGAAGAGATTATGCATTATAGGAATAAGGCTCAGTTTCCTGTTGGTGCGAATAAAGCGGGCGAGACAGTTACGGGATTTTATGCTGAGAGAAGCCACGAGATAGTGGATACGACCAAATGCTACATTCAGTTTGAGGAGAATGAGCTTATTTTGGACACCCTTATGGCATTTATGAAGAAGTATAAAGTCTCTGCCTACGAGGAAAAAATAAATCCAAAGACGAAAAAACCTGAAACGGCGAGGGGTTTGGTGCGCCACATTATGACCAGGAAGGGCTTTGCTACAGGTGAAATAGGCATCTGCGTAGTAATAAACGGAGATGTACTGCCAAAGGCTGATGAGTTTACAGCTATGGTGCTTAAGGCATTTGAGGGCAGGAGTGATGTAAGGATAACAAGCATTTGCGTGAATATAAATAAGAAGGTCACCAATGTGATATTCGGAGATGAGCTTAAATGCATCTACGGAGAGCCTTACATAGTGGATATGATAGAGGATGTTAAGTTTAAGATATCACCGTTTTCATTCTATCAGGTAAACCCTGCTCAGACTATGAAGCTCTACGGCAAGGCTTTGGAGTTTGCAGATCTTACGGGAGAAGAAGTGGTTTGGGATCTCTACTGTGGCATCGGTACCATAAGTCTGTTTTTAGCTAAGAAGGCTAAGGAAGTCTACGGGGTGGAGATTGTAGAGGCAGCAGTGGTAAATGCTAGGGAAAATGCCGAATTAAACGGAATAGAGAATGTGCACTTTACTGTAGGAAAAGCTGAGGATGAGGCCCGTAGGCTCCCAAAGCCTGATGTAATCGTAGTAGACCCACCAAGAAAGGGCTGCGATGAAAAGCTCCTTGAGACGATAATGAATTATAAGCCAAGCAGGGTGGTCTATGTTTCCTGCGACCCGGCTACGCTTGCGAGGGACTTGAAGGTGCTTTGCGGGGATGGAGGGTATAGACTGGATAAGGTGCAGGCAGTGGATCAGTTCTCCAGGGGGGTGCATGTGGAGAGTGTGGTGAGGATGTCACGTGTGACAAAATAAGGAAGCAAAGATTGGCATGAAATAAATGGGATTATGTGTACATATTCATGAAACTATTAATATCTGAAAATTTCTTTTTGTTGCATGTCAAACAAAGCTGATGACTGTATAAAGACAGGCGGAGACTATAAAATCATATCTTGCTTATTAGTATACGAGAGTGTTTGAAAATGTACTTTGTATAGAGTGAGATAGGTTAGAACTGCTGAAAATATCACGCTATCAAGAGATTTGATGTGTAGAATTGCTGTAATTTGTTTGCTATCAGGTTTATATCCATTTTGAAAGAAAAGGTGAATTAAAAATCTAACATCCGTTTATAAAAGTAACTTCCAGGTGAACGAGAAACTTCTGTTTTTGCTGGGAAGTAAAAATATTCTTGTTGCAAAAAATGCGGTTTTTGTGTAAACTTTACTTACAGTTTCTTATTTTTGCGCATGCGAAACAGGACACTGGGATGCATTTCTTTCATTCGTGAAAGACTAAGTTCCACTGCCCTAAAGGGTGAAAGGGTGGTGTGTTCATAGGTTTAGCATTAATGGTTTAGGATAAGTCGGTCTTTGGTGCCGGCTTATTCTATTTTTAGGAGAAATGGCTGCAGTGTTACTTCATCAGGGTCTATCCGCCTGATTCCCATTTTATGAATTATCTCTTCTCCGTAGAGAAAGGAAAATACATCATAAGGTGTCCTGCCACCAAGAACCTTTCGTGGTACAGAATTAATGTGACTGAATAAAAGGTTTAAGTCTTGCTGGGTAAGCCCTTCAAGCTTTCTGCCGTTAGGAAGTATGTCCCTGACATAGTTATGATTGTTTTCCACATGGGGCTTCTGACTTGGTGTTTGTGGATCGCAGTAAAAAATGTTTGTCCTAAGTTTTCCCGTTTCAGCTTCAAGCTCAAAGAGAGATACCTTTTCGAATTCAGCTCCCCTGTCTGTAAGGATCAGCGAAAACAGCTTAAAATAATCATTTCCGAGTAAATCCTGAAGATGGTTCAGGGTAGAAGCCATTGACTCTGAGGTCTTTTCAGGATGTATAAATCCATTCATAAAGCAGGTGTTCTGGTAGGAAAAGGTCTGTATGTATGGTCCTTCCTGCTGGTTGTAAACGGTATCCATTTCTGTAGTAGGAATGAAGGGATTATCTTTTATAAAAGCCAGATAGTCAGTAAACTTATGCCCTTCATAGTTGACAGGCTCCCTGCGCTTTTTTAACTTTTTTCTTTCCCTCATGGCAACTTGTCTGCGTAATGAGAAGTTATCAATACCGAATTCTTTAAATACGCCACCTTCAATGTACGTATAAAGGGATTTAACTGAGATACCAAGCTCAGGATGATTAGTAAGTATCTGATATAAGGATTGTCCGGATTTAAGCGGTCTGGCTATAGTCTGGGCAATTATGGAGCGTTCAGCTTCGGAAAGATTAACTCCCTGTCTTGAATCAGAAAGGTGAAACAGATAGGTTTTATGTGTGCTGCATTTGCGTTGTAGAAGTAATGGTCTAGCCTGCATCGGCTTACCTTTTCACAATGATTACATGCACCTGTGGAACGGTCACGCACAGAACAAGGCTGTTCTACATAATCAATACAGCTTTCCGAGCAGGATTTACGCGGTTTTTTGCACTCTTTTAATTTGGCACATATGACAGGCGAGTTAAAACGGTTACGTTGTTTAACTGTTCTGTGGCGTCTTATTTCTTTGGCAACAGTAGTAGGATCTTTGGAAATAGATTTAGCTATGGCAGTTTTTGAAAGACGTTTTTCGATGCCTTCCTGAATGGCTTTCCTATCCTCTAGGGTTAAATGTTTTGCTTTCATTTTAATTATCCTTTCTCCTATGAACAGCCACAAGTAATAGGATAACAGGAAGTAAGTCTTTCATAAAGTACTTATTGAAAAACTAAAATCAGGATAAGGAAAGATAACTGGAAGTAACTATTTCATTTTACCTTTTGAAAGAAAAAGCTTTATTTATTTGAATAATTTGGTGAATTTCTAGAAAAATTATGTTATACTGATTTCGGCAGACTATAGGAGTTATTGAATAGCGAAAGATACTATAACTATGACAATTTTATATAACGGATTATGGAGAATACTGATTGACAAGGGACTTAATAAATAGGACTTAGTGAATAAAGTGACTTAAGATATTTGACTGTTGCAAAGATGGTGAAAGCTTCCTGTATACTATAAATAGGTCAAGAGATTGATATAAAGAAATACCTCAAGTAAATTTAGATTATTACTGACCTGCCAGTTAGTAAAATCTAAAAAAACACAAGAGGTATCTAAAATGAATATTAAAGGCACAAAGAAAAAAATCAAGTAGTAACAGCAAATATTTTTGAACAGCAGGAGCTTTTTGAAAAAGCGGAGTAAGTCTTAAATAAGATTTTTGAAAGTTTGTGAATTATTTAGGATTCAATGTTAGTGAAATTATAAGCTACAAGTGTCAACTTATAGTAGAACATAAATAATGGCACAGAATGATTAGTATAATAAGTACTGTAAAGCAAAGGATATCAGAATATGTGGTGTAGAAATTGTAATATTGAATTGAGTGAAAAAAAGTGCCCGGTTTGTGGGAGTGGTACGGTCGAAGATATACCTGTCGAGATTTATTGGTGCAGTAAATGTAAGATTCCTGTTATCCAGAACATATCTCAGGCTGATAAAGGTGTGTGCCCGAGATGTGAAAACAGTATGAAGTATATGGCTTCGGATATTCGACCTGTATTTCCTGAAGAGAGGTTACTGCTTGAAATATTACTTAATAAAAAGCCAAATGAATATATTGATAAATCAGTATGGGCAGTAAACAGCAGATATTACATCGAAGGTAAACCAGTGTCTCTTCCAAGCACGCTTTTTAAGAGCGCAGATGCGTATGATATAGCTAAAAAGTTGGAAGCGCACAGGAATGATAATAGTTATACTTTTTTTGACAAAACTATTAAACGCTTTGTTGAAGCGAATGCTTCAAGACTACATTACTTGAAGGACGAGGCATATAGATTTGTAAATCATGAAGCCTCCAAATATTCAGAGGAGAATGTTGTTATATCGTTTTCGGGAGGCAAGGATTCCACAGCAACAGCGGATATAGTTATCAAATCGTTGAGCAATCCGAGTCTCGTGCATATTTTTGGAGACACTACTCTTGAGTTTCCTTATACGACAGAGTACGCGATTCGCTACAGAGAAGATCATCCACAGGCCATCTTTAAGATTGCGAGAAATAATGAACAGGTTTTTATGGATGTCTGTGAGGACATCGGCCCTCCAGCGAGAATGATGAGATGGTGCTGTTCGATGTTCAAGACTGGACCAATTACAAGGGTAATAAACAGCCTATACCGGAATCAGCAGATTTTGACTTTTTACGGCATTAGAAAATCTGAATCAGTAAGTCGTTCAAAGTATAACCGCGTTGAGGATGATACTGAGTCGATAAAAATACAGCAGCAGACAGTCGCATCCCCTATCTTTTTCTGGAAAGATGTGGATGTTTGGCTTTACCTACTTTCAGAAGGTGTTGACTTTAATGAGGCTTACAGGCTCGGATATGATCGAGTAGGCTGCTGGTGCTGTCCAAACAATAATCAAAGGGCTCAGTTCCTATCAAGAATTTATATGTCTGAGAAGTCAAAAGCATGGCGAGATTTTCTAATTTCTTTTGCGAAGAAAATAGGAAAGCCTGACCCTGAAGTATATGTTGATGATGGATGCTGGAAAGCACGACAGGGAGGTAATGGAATATCGGCAGCGGGAGATGTGAAAATCAAATTTTCTAATTGCACCAGTGAAGAGGCATGCGAAGATATACCGTTTGGTGAGACCTTTTGATGATGATTTGATAGGGATGTTTGTTCCGTTTGGGCGGGTTGCTCCTGAACTTGGACAGAAACTTCTTCATGAGGTTATTGTTTTAGATTCAAGGGTGAATGTTCCAATTCTGTCGATACAGCCATTTGAACATGACGGGTATGAACATGCCGTTAAAGTCAAAACAATGAACGTTGTGGATCCTGATGATTTACAGCGCATGGTTGGATACCAGATACGTAAATTCAACGCTTGTCGCAAATGTCTGAAATGTGAGTCGATTTGCAGAGCTGGAGCAATATCTGTCGCCGGAGGGCAGTATTTCATAGATCCAGAGAAATGTGTTCACTGCAAGATGTGTATGACTGCTAAGTATCTGGATGGTGGTTGTACTATGGATAAATATTTACGAACTAAGCAGTAATCGGAGGAATTCATGGCAGAAATGAAGTTTCGAGCGCATGACACATTCTTCATTAGAAAAGGATGGATTAGTAAGGGCATGCGCTATATAGATATGAGCTATGGTGAGGTTTTTATTGATAAAAAAGAAAACCCTATGGATGTTTGGGTATCGGAGCCAATATGGTGAAGGCACTTCGATATTGGTTACAGGCTACTGGTATTACCGAAGAACCGAATAGCGGGAAGCGCATTCAGAGATTTACAGAATTAGGCCAGCTTGTTTTTAATCATGACAAGTATATCGAGGAATTGGGCACACTCTATCTCCTTCATTATAAATTGGCAAGTAATCAAGAAGTTGGCAACATCCTGGTATTTCTTTTTTAACGAATTGGGACTTTCTGATTTCACAAAAGATGATTTTGTGTTGCAGATTGGAAACTACATAAAGATAAAAGATAATGATGTTAATGTGGCAGTCAGGTCTTTGGAGGACGACTTTTCCTGCATTATCAATACTTATTTACCAAGATATAAGACCATGCCGAGCAAAGTGTCTGCAGAAAATAATATCGATTGCCCGCTTGGGGAGTTGGGATTGATAGATATCTTGAAGAAAGAACGCAATAATGTCGTTTACAAAAAAGCGGTACCGTCAGCGTCAACCTTTAATCCGTGGGTAATTCTTGCTGTTATTCATGCAAATGCGAATGGAAGAAAAGAAATAGGTTTAAACGAGCTGCTTACCGCAGAAAATAATATAGGTAAGATTTTTAACTTCGATTCGATAACTATGCTTGATGTACTTCATGTGGCGGAGAGAACTGGGGAATTGAAAATAATAAGAACCGCAGGTTTGGATGTGATTAATCTTACACATTCATATAGATTCGAAGAATGCGTAGAACACTATTACGAAGAAATAGAAACGGTAGAGTAGGAGAACAACATGAGTGAGATGATTTCCGTGGCGTCTGGATTCCAGTATTCAGTAAACATTGGATACGACATAAATCATGACGACAAATTACAAATTTCATACCGACGAAATCCTCGCTGCAGCTTTTGCAGGATATTCTGGAAAGCACGAATGAATCATCTACAGAGAGGGCGAGGGTTCTTGTTGGCGCATATGGAAAGGGAAAGTCCCACATTGTATTGACGATTCTTTCAATTTTGATGGGCAAGGACTGGGGGCTGTTCTCAAAGTTGAGCGAGAAAGTAGACAACAATCCTGATCTGGATAGATTAAGAAAAAACTACTATGAAAGCAACAAGAAACTGCTTCCGATAATCATTAATGGTAGCAGCACAAGCATGCAACAAGCATTCCTGCTGGCACTCCAGAAAGCGTTATCAGAAAATGATTTGATGGGTGTTATGCCAGATACAAATTATCAGGCTGCAATTAAAGCCATAAAGAAATGGGAAGACGAATTCCCTGACACTTACAAGAAGTTTAAAAAGGAAATAGGACAGCCGGTAGAAAAATTTATAGAAAAGCTGGAAAACTACGATCTCGAGGCTTATGGAGATTTTGAGAAACTTTATCCCCAACTTACATCTGGCAGCATGTTTAATCCATTCTTAGGGTTTGACATTGCCGAGCTATACGAGAGCGTTGTTAAATGCATAAAACCGATTGGGTATGCTGGTATATTTGTTGTATATGATGAATTCAGCAAATTTCTCGAAGCCAACATAAAACAAGCATCAGTTAGCGATACCAAGATGCTGCAGGATTTTGCGGAAAAATGTAACCGAAGCGGCAAAAATCAGCTGCACCTTATGCTTATTTCACACAAGGAGATATCGAACTATATTGACAAACTACCGAAACAGAAGGTTGACGGTTGGCGTGGAGTTTCCGAGAGATTTAAGCATATTCATCTTAATAACAATTTTACACAGACATATGAGATTATTTCTTCAGTTATTAAGAAAACGAAAAGGAGCTGGGGGCGTTTTCAGAAGGACTATGCTGATTCTTTCGATTCTTTGCTGAAGAGATATGGTTCACATGCTATTTTTGCGGATATGACGAAGGATGAGTGCAGTCGCACGGTTTACGACTGCTATCCTCTTCACCCGGTAACCACATTTGTTCTGCCTCGTTTGTCCGAAAGAGTGGCGCAAAATGAACGAACTATTTTCACTTTCCTTTCAGCAAAAGGGACTTTCAACATTACCGACTTTCCTGGCGGATTATCACGATGATTGCTTCAGGGTGATTACTCCTGATATGGTGTTCGATTATTTTGAACCATTGTTCAGAAAAGAGTCATATTCCAGCGAACTCCATAAGAATTACATTCTTACAAAAGCTATTCTCGAAAAGTTAGAGGATGGTTCTCTTCAGGAAAAAATAATAAAGGCATTATCACTGATTTATATTTTGGAGCAGTTTGACAAGATTAAACCAACTGCGGACGAACTTGATGGAATGTATTCTCTTGACTATACACATGATGAAATCCGTAAAGCCATTGATGCTCTCATCAACAAAGAGTATGTGATTTACTTAAAGGTTAGCAACGAGTATCTCCGCCTTAAACAGTCATCGGGAGTAGATGTTAAGCAGGAAATTGCAGATACCATAGAGAGGTATGCGGCAGATTTTTCAGTCAAAGCAACGCTTAATTCGGCGAGCCTTGATAATTATATGTATCCGTCAAAATATAATGATGAACGGGAAATGACAAGGTATTTTTCATTTGAGTTTATTGATGCGTCTGAAGTGACTAAAGATACTGATTGGGGCATTAAAAGTGAATCCATCATATCGGATGGTGTTATTTACGGGATAATCCCCGATTGCGAGGAATCTATTACAAAGATCAAGAAGCTTACACTAACAACGAGTAAGGGATTCGAGAGATTTGTATTCATTATTCCCAAGAAGTATTCGGAAATAAAGGATATCGTTCTTCAGTTTAATGCGGTTATGAAGCTCAGGGTAGCTGCGGAGGGAGATGATCTTCTCTTCGATGAATATGAAGTTATTTATGAAGATCTTAGGGACGTCATCTCAGAATTCATAAGTTCCTACACACACCCGGAATACTTCAAGTCTGTATATATACATAATGGTGTTGAGAAATCTATAACAAGAAAAGCTGCTCTAACCGGTTTGATGTCAGAAATCTGTGAAAAGATTTATGCAAGAACTCCGGTAATTAATAATGAAGCGATAAATAAAAACGAACTGACAGGAGCTGCTTCAACAAGTAGAAACAAGATTATTGCCGGACTTCTTCGAAATACACTTGAAGAAAATCTTGGTCTGACAGGAACAGGTCAAGAAGTATCAATTATGCGGAGTACCCTGATCCGTAAAAATGTTCTGATTACAGAGGCTGGCGGACTGACCAGAATCAATCTGATCACAGGCGACGATAACCTCGATTATATGTTGGGCGTTATTTCAGGTTTTATTCAGGATGCAAAGCGTAAAGGAATCCGTGATTTTGGCGAACTATATCATGAGCTTATGTCCCCAGAAGGCGGTATAGGTATTAGAAAGTCTTTGATACCGATATACCTTGCAGCAGTCCTGCATGAGTATAAGCAAGAGGCAGTGATAGTTGGCAACATGGGACAGGAGCCATTAAATGTTGATACGCTCCTTCAGATTGAGGCTGAGCCTAGCTTGTTCCGGCTTCAGTACTTGGACTGGGATCCGGAGAAAGAAGAGTTCATAAATGAGCTTGAAGAAATATTCAATGAGTATGTGATAGAAGCAGAAAAGGCGATCAACTCCTATGACTATGTTGTATCAGCGATGAAACGCTGGTATATGGCACTACCAAAGTATTCCAAGGAGAGAGTATCGGAAGCTCGCGCTAAAAGATATAGGAGCCTGATAAAGCTATTGAAACAGAATATTGGTAGCTACGACTTGTTCTTTGTAAAACTTCCTCGAGAATTTGGCATGGATGCATTTAACTCTTCCCTTGCCGATAATATCAAAGCGGCAAAGAAATACTACGATAGTATTCTCTCTGATCTTACACAGAAATTGATTGAAGAAGTTAAGGAAATATATGCTACCGGAATAGGCAGAACAATACAGAAAAGAAGTTCACTTACATCTGTAATTAAGGATTGGTGCGACAGCTTAAATCCAGCAGTTTTCGAGCAATTGTTTGATAACGGAGCTGATAGATGTATAGGATTCTTCCGAGAGGCTACAAATGATGAAAAAACATTTGTGATTCGGTTAGCAAAGCTCGTAACAGACTTAAGGCTTGAGGACTGGGATGAGAAACAGTTGATCTATTTATCGAAAGACTAAAGGAATATAAGTTAACTGCGGAAGAATTTAGTGGTGATACTGTATCAGATATCGGGGATAGCACAAATGCGTATTCCCTGACATATATTGATGAAACAGGGGGTACTGTTACTAAGAGATTTGACAAGGTAGAGCAAAGTAAAAGAGGCAAGTTGTTAATGAATTCATTACTTGCTGATATTGAATCCATGGGACATTCTATTTCCGAACAAGAAAAGAGACAGATTCTCATGGAGGTACTTAAGAAATTATGTTAAGGAGGTAGTTCTGTGGCTTATTTTGATAATGCAGCTACCACATATCCAAAGCCTGTTGAAGTATATGATTTTATGGATAAATTCTACCGGGAATCAGGTGCTAATGCAGGTCGGGGAAACTATGGAATTGCGCAAGGAGCAGGCAGACTAATAGGTGAAACAAGAGAGCTGATTAAAGATCTCTTGCATTGTCCTACAAAGCAGGTCGTCTTTACTCCGACAGCAACAGTTGCTCTTAATATTATCCTTCAGGGATTGGTTAATCTCGGATTAAAAAATGTGTACATTAGCCCGTTTGAGCATAATGCAGTAACACGAACTCTCCATGCCTTTGAGACTAAAGGAGATTTTCATCTGCACGAGCTCACGGTTAATGCTGAATTACAATATGACTTGGAGAGAACCAAATATCAATTTGATAATAACAAGCCTGATCTTGTGGTTGTTAGTCATGCGAGTAACGTTATAGGATTAGTGGCTCCGGTTGAAGATATATTTGCATTGGCAAAAGAATATGATTCGTTCACGGTTGATGATATGTCACAGTCAGCCGGACTCGTGGATTGTAATGTAGGTCTATCCACTTTTGACTTCGCAGTATTCGCTGGACATAAAACATTGTACGGACCAATGGGAATATCTGGTTTTGTTATGAATTCAGAAATAAAGTTGCAATCAGTTTTATATGGAGGAACCGGAACGGAATCAGCAAATCAGGATATGCCTGAAAGCATACCGGATCGATTCGAGATGGGAACTCTTAACATATCGGGGATTGCAGGGCTGAATGCGGCGTTGAAGTGGAACAAAGATATCGGAATTGATGTAATTTCAAGAAAAGAGAATGAAAACCGAAATAAACTCATTTCAATCTTAGAAGGTTATGATTGGTTGAAAATTGTAGGAAATGTTCCGGGAAACCATTATGTAGGCATTGTATCTTGTCTTATCAGAGGCATCAGTAGTGATAGTGCGGGAACAATTTTCAGCGAACAAGGTATAGCGGTAAGAACAGGTCTGCAGTGTGCACCGCTAGCCCACAAATTTTTAAGTACTTTTCCTGCAGGGACTATAAGGTTTAGTGTGAGTTACTTTACTTCTGACGAGGACTTTGAAGAACTCAAATCAGCCTTGGAATATATTGAAGGAGAAATGTGATGAGCCTTAAAGATTATGATTCGGAAATAAAGTCTGAATACCGCTCATTAATTGATAATGTAGTGCAGGATTTTTATATTCCCCTTCTTAAAGAAGCTGACTCTTATAAAAGAGCGGTTGGCTTTTTCTCTTCTACTGCACTGATAGAGATTTCTAAGGGCATTGGTTCGATGGCTGAACGAGGAGGCCATATTCAGATTGTTGCCTCACCATATCTATCCGATGAGGATTTGGCGGCTATTAAAAACGGATATGAAGAACGAGAAAAGATAATTGAAGGCGCTCTGTTAAGGTCTCTTTCTGACGAACATGCTGACTACTATTCAATGCAAAGGTTAAACCTTCTTGCTGCTTTGATTGCTGATGGAATTCTTGATATAAGGATTGCTTATACCGAAGATAAAAACGGAATCGGAATGTACCATGAAAAGATGGGCATTATCGAAGATACTGAAGGAAATAGGATTGCATTCTCTGGTTCAATGAACGAGTCATTAACTGCAATGGCAGTTAACTATGAAACCATAGATGTTTTCTGCAATTGGAGAGAAGGATCTGATTCGGATAGAGTAATGCTTAAGAGTAATGCCTTTTATTCTATCTGGAACGACAGTGAACCCAACATCAAAGTTAGAGAGTTTTTGGCAATTTCTGATGCGCTTATTGAACGTTATCGGAAATGTCCTCCGAACTTCGGGCTTGATGAAGAACAGTTTAAGCAAATAATGCATTATCATCGCGAACTTCAGAAAGCGTCTTCAAAGGCTCTTCCTGTTGGTGCAAGGATTCCTGCTGATGTTACACTTTTTCCATATCAAGAGGAAGCTATATCGGTCTGGGTGGGCGAAAACTATCGAGGCATCTTTGATATGGCGACCGGAACAGGAAAGACATATACAGGACTTGGTGCGATTTCTAAGCTATCAGAAGACCTCGATGATGATATTGTGATTATCATTGTATGTCCATATCAACACCTCGTGGAGCAGTGGGTTGAGGATATCGTCAGGTTTAATATAAAACCTATCATAGGACATAGCAGTTCAGCTCAGAAAGACTGGAAAAAGCGACTTTCCAAGGCAGTCCTTGATCAAAAAATACGCAAGGATAAAAGTTTCTTCTGTTTTGTATGCACGAACGCAACTTTTACCAATGCCTATGTGCAAGAGCAGATTAGTAAGATAAAAAGCCCGATTCTTTTAGTCGTGGATGAGGCACATAATTTTGGGGCAAGGAGTTATGCGCGGCTTCTTGATGATAGATTTACATATCGGCTTGCTCTTTCGGCAACGCTTGAGAGGCACAGGGATGAAGAAGGTACAGAGTTGCTGTATAACTTCTTTGGAAAGAAGTGTATTGAATATACACTTGAGCGTGCAATCGAAGAAGATAAGCTTACGCGATATAAGTATTACCCTGTATTGGTTTATTTGAATGAAGACGAACTGACAGGATATGAGCAGCTTTCTTACGAGATGTCAAAATGCTTGATTAAGGAAAAGAACGGACGTTACAAGCTTAACAAGAGAGGAGAACGTCTTGCTCTGAAACGAGCCCGGATTGTTGCCGGTGCCCAAGAGAAACTTGAAGCATTAAAGGAGCAGATAAAACCGTACGCAAAAGATAATAATATCCTTGTATACTGCGGAGCAACAAATGTATTAGATGAAAATGCTGATGTTTATGACATAGATGAAAGCGAAGTCAGACAAATAGAAGCCGTAACCAGGATTCTTGGTAATGATTTGGGGATGGAAGTTGCTCGCTTTACTTCTCAAGAAAATATAGAGACCAGGGCTATGATAAAAGAACAATTCCTTAAGGGAGATCGTTTACAAGCAATTGTAGCAATAAAATGTTTAGATGAGGGCGTAAATATTCCTGGAATAAGAACAGCGTTTATTCTTGCAAGTACGACAAATCCTAAAGAATATATTCAGAGGCGTGGACGTGTTCTAAGGAAGGCTAAAAATAAAGATATTGCAGAAATATACGATTTTGTAACATTGCCAAGACCGTTAGATGAGGTATCGTCTTTGACGGCGGAACAGGCACAACGTGACAAAGCCCTTGTGAAAAATGAGCTGGCGCGAATAAAAGAATTCGGGCGTTTATCAGAGAATTCTATGATATCCAATGAGCTGATTTGGGATATCGAAGAAGCATACTATTTGACAGATGAAGCAACGGAAGGAGGTTTCACTTATGAGTGATACAAACATTGAGATTGATGAGAAGATCGTGGAACGATTAAAAAGGAAAATTGTCATCCAAGAAAACATCAATCTCAAAACAAGAGAAAAAAGTGATGCAGAAATGGTTAAGTGGATTAAGAGCAAGATAGAGGAGGAAGTGCAATGCTGCTTGAATCAATAAATTTACATAATTTCAGACAGTTCCGCGATGAATCCATAGATTTTGCTCAAGGAGAAAACGGTAAAAATGTCACAATCATCATAGGTGAAAATGGAACAGGTAAAACTACTTTTGCTCAGGCCTTCTTCTGGTGCATGTATGGCGAAACAGAATTCTCTGATAAGACCATTTTGAATAAGGTGGTAGCCGCAGAAATGCGTCCAGGGCAGGAAGAAAGAGTTAAAGTGACGTTATCTCTGCGTCATGGTGTGGTTGGATACACCCTGATACGTGAACAGGTCTATCACAAAGATTATAACAACAACGTGAAGGGTGATAACACAATCTTCGATATCGCAATTAAAGACGCAGGGGGTAATACAAACTATTTGAAGAAAACTCAATGTGAAGCGGAAGTCAAAGGGATACTTCCCAAGGAGCTGTCTAGATATTTCTTCTTTGATGGTGAACGCATTGAAAAAATGAGTAAGGATATATCCTCTGGAAAGAAGTCGTCGGATTTTGCCGAAGCTGTAAAAGGCTTGCTTGGTCTCAATGGTTTTATCAGTGCCATTGCGCATTTTAATCCACGCAGCAAAAATTGTGTAATCGGTAGTTACGATAGCAGCTTTGACGCAAAGAGCAACAAGAAGATATCCGAGTATACTGATACTATTGATAGATGCAATCGTGAAATCGAGAGGCTTGAAGCAAGGCTGGAAACGCTTGATTCTCAGATTGAATCTGCAAAGCAGCGTAAGGGCGAAAAAACAGAGAAGATAAAGCAGTACGCTGAAGGCGAAGAACTTCAGGAACAAAAGGGAAAAAAACTCCAGAAGCAAATCAGAAATGCCGAAACAACTCGTTCTAATGTTTATAAGGCAATCTGCAAGGATTTCAATTCTTCAATGAGCACGTTCTTTTCTATGACCTTGATGAAAAGAGCTTTGGCTTTTCTTGCCCAAGAGGATTTTACCGGAAAAGATATTCCGTTTATGCACACCAAGACAATTGAATATCTGATTAAGCAGAAGGTATGTATCTGTGGCACGCACTTGGATGAAGGGTCCATTCCTTATAATAAGGTAATGGAATTAATAAACTATCTCCCGCCTCAATCTATCAGCACCACGATATCAGATTTCAAGAAAGAAGCTCGGAGAAGAGCCGGAAATTCTGACGACATCGTTTCACAGGTACAGGAAAATCTTGCGGTTATCAGTTCTCAGGATGACGACATTGCTGACAAAATGGATGATATCCAAAGCATTGACAAGAAACTCAGTGGCGGTGATGTTCGCGAGAAAGTCCGGACTATTAATGCTGAGATTCAGATTTGCGATGAGACGATAAGAAAGAGCGAAGATGAAAAACAGAAGTGCGACCGTGGGATTGGTGGTTACATCAAGGAGAGAGATCGGGCTGATGCGGAACGTAGAAATCTTACGCTTCTCGACGAAAGGAACAGAAAGATTGAGATTTATAAAGCTTATGCTGAACGGATTTACTCAGAGCTTCAAGAAGTGTACTCGACAAGTGAAGCTGAAATCCGGAAAATGCTGCAGGATACAATTAACGATATCTTTAAGCAGATTTATGAAGGCGGTCTTTATCTTACCATAGATGATAAGTATCACATTTCGGTATATGCCAATGATTATGAAGGTGATGTAGAGACGTCTACTGCGCAGAGTATTTCTGTTATCTTCGCTTTCATTACCGGAATTATTAAGATGGCCAGAGAGAACCGAAATGCCTCTGATGATGATGCAAGGCTTCTTTCATCAGAACCGTACCCGCTGGTAATGGATGCTCCGCTCTCCGCATTTGATAAGCGTAGAATTAAGACTGTATGTGAGGCTTTACCCAAAACGGCAGAACAGGTGATTATTTTTATAAAAGATACGGATGGTGAGCTGGCCGAGGATTATATGGGAGATAAAATTGGTAGCAGACATCGCTTTGATAAGCGCAACGAGTTTGAAACTGTTCTTGCATAGGAGGTAGCAGTATGTTTGATAAACAATATAGATTTAAAGGACGTCATGCATTAAGAGTTGATCAGCTGACAGCTGCCTTTGATATAGTCAGTAAAGCGAAGTTTTTTGAGAGAAATGTTGATGTTTACACTAATGCTCCGTTGGTGGGCTTCCTTTATGGAAGGCTTGCAGAACCGGATGAAGAGAAGAATCCTGAGACGGGACAAGTATACAATCAGAATGTTATGGGCGACAGAGTAATCTACTCGCAGGAAGAATTAATGTTCAACTTCCGACTCATAATGCTGTTGGATGCCGGCTATGAGCCTGATAAGGATACAAGAATAAATAAGGCTTTCCGACATATGGGTGAAGATCCTGCAGATGAGGAACTTTTTGATAGTTATGTTCGTGGCGGTGTCGATGTGCTTTACGAAAAACTCATTGAAGGTGCCGAAAGCCCTAATGATTACATGACGAGACTATATGAGTTCCTCGAGGAATTCGGAGAGAGGTTTAATTCATCAGTCAGCAGTGACGATATTCTTGCGCTGTGCATAAAGTAAACTGTTAGGAGATACGCTAATGTCCAGAGATAACAGACAGGATGCATATGCTTACCTGTTGAATTTGGCGACGCAAAAAGGTTATATTACATTTGACAACATAATTGATGTGGCAAATCGATGGGAATTACCTATTAACGAGGTTGATTGGCTGTCAAATTCAATAACTACACGGGGCGTACTTGTCTATGACGAGGCTCCAGAAATGACGAATAGAGTAAGTGATGATGACGAGCATAGCGATTATGCTCAAAGTGATTATCAGGCTGTATTTCAAAGAGTAATTGAATTAGAACCATCATTAAAACCCTTAATTGATGAGATTCGATTAATTCGTCCTCCGCAATTTAGAGAATTGTCTGGAATTATCTATCAGGCAAAGGAGGGAAACAAATATGCCCGTAATCGCATAGTTGAGATGCATCTACGAATCGCTATTCGAATAGGATTGCAGAGAGCTGAACAGTATGATACCGATCTTGTGGATTGCATTGGAGATGCATGTGTTGGATTACTTACAGCAGTAGAACGATATAATCCAGATACGAGTGGACCGTTTGGTTCTTATGCTTCTTTGTGGATGTTACAAAATATATCAAGAGAACAGAAAACGCAGCAACTGGAAGTTTATTATCCTGTTCATAAAAAAGAGCAGTACTATACGATGTATCCTATCTTACGAGACCGAGGATGCACTTCCTGTGAAAAAATATGGAAATGCCAAAAAGTTAGGGACATAATACAAGAACGCCTTAATTGCTCCAATGAACAAATAGAAGATGTGATTCTTCAGATGATTCCTTCAGATTCTATTGATGCGATGCTAGATGAAGTATTTCAAGATGAAGATGAAGTTTTTGAAAAACCTAAAAATGAATTTGAAATACTTCTGTTAGAAAGACTTAAGGATTCACACGATATGTATATGGAAGCTGAACGCAAGAATATGCGGGAGAATGTGAAATCGATATTAAAGATATTGACGAATCGAGAGCAGAAAGTAATAAGGGATAGGTTCGGTTTTGATAATGGTGAGGAAAAGACGCTTGAAAAAGTAGGTGCAGATTTAGGTGTTACCCGAGAAAGAGTAAGACAGATTGAAGTTAAAGCATTGCAAAAGATTAGACGTCACTCACTCCTTGATAAGTTAAAGGGATATGTTTAGAGAAATAACAGGTTGTAGATAAACTTGATTTTAGCGGACTAAGTTTTTGAAAACTAGAGAATTGAAAAACTGTGAAGGCATATATTACTAAGTTTAAGTAGAACCTGAATCCGTGAAGTTAAAGATCTTACTTTTATGAGGAAGCCTGCAATACTGAGGCTTATTATAAGTGCTGTACATTATTACAATTTACCTGTAAGGTGAAGCTATATCATAATATAATAGTCCTGAAAATCAATGGTTTCGGGTGAAAAACATCTGAAAGCTAAAATAACATATGAGCATGACCGGCGCATTGAAACCTATCCATTTGCACGTGAGGCAGTCCGTGAAGCAGTCTACAATGCGATTGCGCATAACTGCTATATGTTTGGGAATCCAATCCAGATTCGGATTGAGGATGAAGAAATGATCATCAGTAATCGAAGCATTCTTCCAGATGGATGGACAGCGGAAACACTAATGGAACCGCATGATTCCATCCCCTATAATCTGGATATAGCCAACGTCTTTTACCGGATGGGATATATTGAAACATGAGGACGTGGCATCCAAAAAATATGTGATGAATGCAGAGATCTCGGAGCGGAATTTCCACAATATGAGGTACTGGGAAATGGCATCCACCTGCATATCAAAGCACTCAAAAGTGCTCTTATAGATCAGTTCAAAGCACCAAAGCACCAAAATACTGTTATAGATGGTGCTTTGGAAAGTGAAATGGTGCTTAGACTCATAGAAATATTAAGAGAAGAACCCAATATCTCTCAGGAGGCTTTAGGAGAAAAACTTGGAATGACAAGAAGAGTCATTCAGAAACACATTAATGCTCTAAAGGAGTCTGGACGTATCTTCCGTGTCGGCGGTAAGCGCTATGGGCATTGGCAAATTAATGATTAATTCACAAGTGAAGAGAACAGCTGACAGCTAATTCGGGATGTGCCGGTTCCGCTGTTGGGCGAAATAAGAAATGGACACGTAAGCCTATTAACAAAAGAAGAATGGGAAAACCTCATCACGCTTTATATACCATCTTTGGAAGAACTTTGGTTTCGGCAGAAAATGATGGCAGATACGGAAACCATGTCGTATAACCACGCTTGGGGAGGTATAACTCCTTTTCCTAAAGAGGAGTGGCCTGGCTGGTATGACTTGTGGATTGTAAATCATGAGGGCAAGCGTTATTACAGATATTTGAAGGATAACGCTGGTCATTTTATTGGAGAGATTGCCTATCATTACGATAGCAATCGAAACCTTTATATAGCTGATGTTATAGTCTATGCACTATATAGAAAAAAAGGCTATGGTGGTATTGGACTGAATATGCTGTGTAGTGCTGCTAAACAAAATGGCATAAAGCTGTTGTATGACGATATCGCAATAGATAATCCAGCCGTCACGATGTTTCTAAAGAAAGGATTTATTGAAGAATACAGAACAAGTGAAATTATCATGCTTAAAAAAGGACTATATAGACTGTCACAAGGGCACCATACCGCTATCGAAGGTGGCGGAGAATGGGACAGATAGCAATCAGCTATAGAAAGGAGCTAAGATTCTCATATGTCAGGATTATTTGATTTATCGAACTTTAATAAATATAAAGAAGATAACTGTCTGGAAGTGAAGAAGGCGGAGAGTGGACTTCCTATATCATTGTGGGAGTCTTATTCTTCATTTGCAAATTCTAATGGCGGAGTTATTATACTTGGTGTTGGAGAACGTCAGGATGGAAGCTGGTATACAACAGGCTTAAAGAATGTGGACAAGCTAAAGAGAAATTTTTGGAATATTATCCATGATACCAAGAAAGTAAGCATCAATCTTTTATCAGATAAAAATGTAGAGTCTTATGAGGTTGATGGCGACCTGGTTCTGGTTATTAATGTGCCAAGAGCTAAGCGTGAGCAAAAGCCTGTTTATATCAACAATGACTTATTCGGTGGATGTTACCGTAGAGATTGGGAGGGTGATTATCACTGCTCAAAGGCAGAAATTAAAGGTATGCTTCGTGATGCAGCAGACGAGACAGAGGATATGAAGATTGTAGAACAGTTTGACATTTCTGTAATTGATACAGAGTCGTTAAAGGGATTTAGAAATCATCATAAAAGCTATCGTCCAGAGCATGTATTTAACAATTTACCGTGGGAAGAATATCTGGAGAGAATTGGTGCAGCAGGATATGGTGAAGATGACAAACTTCATCCTACAACGGCAGGGTTACTTATGTTTGGTGAAGAATATCACATAGTCAGGGAATTTCCTGAGTATTTTCTGGATTATAGGGAGATGCTTGATCCTACAATACGTTGGACAGACCGTCTTCAGTCTAGTTCAGGTGATTGGAGTGGCAATGTGTTTGATTTCTTTTTTAGGGTAAATAGTAAAATTGCAAAAGATATTAAGAAACCTTTTAAACTTGAGGGTATTACAAGGATTGACGACACACCTGTACATAAGGCAGTTCGAGAAGCTTTGGTAAATTGTTTGGTTAACACGGACTATTTTCTGCCTTGTGGGGTAGTGATTAAAAAGGAAGAGGATAAGTTGGTAATGGAGAACCCTGGAAGTATACGCACTGGCAAGAAACAGATGCTTCGAGGGGGTATTTCAGATCCTAGAAATAAAATATTGATGAAAATGTTCAATATGATTGGTATCGGTGAAAGAGCAGGCAGCGGGATACCAGACATTTACAATGTATGGGAAAATGAGGGATGGGCAGTGCCTGTTGTCGAGGAAAGCTATAATCCAGATAGAACTTGTTTATCGCTTGAATTTGCTAAAAAACAAACGATAAAAACAAACGATAAAAAACAAACGATAAAAACAAACGATAAAAAACAAACGATAAAAACAAACGATAAAAAACAAACATCAAAAACAGAAATACATAGGGAGAAAATACGTAAATATTTAGCATTTAACAAGCTAGCAAGTGCTAAAGAACTTGCCATCAAAATTGAATTAAGCGCTGAGAGAACACGAGTAATTCTATCAAAGATGGAAGATATTATCCCTGTTGGTGAAAATAGAAATCGAAAGTATAAGTTAAAAAAATGAATAATCGAAGTATAAGATTTTGCAGGTAAAAAAGTTGAGACCATGGTGAGCAAGAACTACTTCCAGCTACAAAGAGAAAGGAACGGTAGATATGATTTTAGAAACAGAGAGACTTATCCTTCGTCCGTGGGAAGAAACGGATGCGGAGGAATGCTATAAATACGCAAAAGATCCACGAGTAGGGCCTGTTGCAGGGTGGCCTGTGCATACAAGTGAAGAGAACAGCCGACAGCTAATTAGGGATGTGCTGATGGCACCGGAGACCTACGCCATTGTACTGAAGAAAACAGGACTTCCAATAGGCAGCATCGGCTTTCACCACAATGACCTTGCAGAAAAGGATGATGAAGCGGAGCTTGGTTATTGGCTGGGAGTTAATTATTGGGGACAGGGTCTTGTGCCTGAGGCGGGAAGAGAGCTGCTGCGTCATGCCTTTGAGGATCTGAACCTTGTTCGCATCTGGTGTGGCTATTATGATGGCAACGAGAAATCAAAGCGTGTTCAGGAAAAGCTTGGGTTCAAGTATCAATGGGCTACTGAGGATGTGCCGGTTCCGCTGTTGGGCGAAATAAGAAATGGACATGTAAGCCTATTAAAAAAAGAAGAATGGGAAAACCTCATCACGCTATATACACCGTCTTTGGAAGATCTTTGGTTTCGCCAGAAGATGATGGCAGATACGGAAACCATGTCGTATAACCACGCTTGGGGAGGTACAATTCCTTTTCCTAAAGAGGAGTGGCCTGGCTGGTATGATTTTTGGATTGTAAATCATGAGGGCAAGCGTTATTACAGATACTTGAAGGATAACGCTGGTCATTTTATTGGAGAGGTTGCCTATCATTACGATAGCAATCGAAACCTTTATATAGCTCATGTTATAGTATATGCACCATATAGAAAAAAAGGCTATGGCAGTATTGGATTGGATTTGTTATGTAGTGCTGCTAAACAAAATGGCATAAAACTGTTGTATGATGATATCGCAATAGACAATTCAGCAGTCAAGATGTTTCTAAAGAATGGATTTGTTGAAGAATACAGAACAAGCGAAATTATCATGCTTAAAAAAGAACTATAAAGACTGTCCTAAGATACCCATACCACTATCGAAGGTGGCGGAGAATGGGAGAGATAGGAATTGAGGATAAGCTGTAATGGAGAACCCTAAAAGTACACATATTGGCAAGAAACAGATGCTTCGCGGGGGTATTCGGATCCCAGAAATAAATCATTAATGAATATGTTTAAAATGATTGGTGTCGGTGAAGTAGTTTAAATGAAAAATAATTAAGATGACCACAAAGATGCAAAGGAGAATTTAACATGGGATTAGTTGAAATTGCAAGTGGTAATTCTGTCTGGCTCGGTATGGATTATTATGAAAAATAAAAAGTTATTTCATAATAAAAATAGGTGAACATATATATGAAGGTATGATAAAGGGTAGTGGAGAAAATTGTTATACTGTACATATAGACAAGTTACATCCTAGAAAATCAACTTGTAACTGTCCTTTTGCAGATGGTAGACGCGTTGTATGTAAACACATGATTGCTTTGTATTTTACAGCGGAGCCACAAGCCGCAAAAGACTTTTTAAAGCAAGTAGAAGAATGGGAACGAGAGAGAAAAGAGCAGGAGATACAGCATTATAAAGATTTGAGAAAATATGTAAATAGTCTTAAAAAGGCTGAATTACAAGCGCAATTATATGATGCGCTTGTGGAATTGGAAGAAATTAGAGATCGGTATTGGTAAGAGGGGATTAAGATGATTGGAGGTGATGAATCCATGGCACATTCAAATGAAAATTTTAAGGAATGGATATCTTGTATACCCGATAAAATGGATAAATTCACACATGAATTTGCAGGGAATAATCATTTGATTCTTGATTACACATTGGCTTCACTGAATGATTTGGAAAGATGGATTATTGCTCACTATCACGATGGAAATGAGCTGACTAATGACAGTCAGTACCTTGGACTATATTACCATTTATATCGGTGAAACTTTTAGGAGGTATCTAGGCGGCGAGTGGGATATAGATATTGATAATAAGGAAGATGCGCATCATCCCGTAATTACACTAACAGATGCATCCTATAAAGGGGAGCCCCAGATTGCACCAATGGCTATTGCTACCGAATGTATTAGCAGAAATAAAGAGAATTATATAAGTGGAATCTTGTTTAATTACATTGCATCTGGGATAAAGACAATTGATAGGCTGGTGGAATTTATGGAGAGAGGAATGCTATTCCTTTGATTCATTTTCAATTGGGAAATATAGGGCGTTAGAGGGTTTATTTTTGGATAGGGACGGAAGCGGATTTATCTATGGCTATGAAGAGAGAGGACATAGGGATATAATAAAGCATTTTGACAATGAGGAGGCAGCGGTTTCCTATGTACTTGAGCAGATTTCTAAAGGAGAAGTAGACGACTCTCACCTGGCAGCTTTTACAATGGATGAGGAAGAGATTTTGGAGGCGGAAAAGAAGCTTAAAGAAATGTTCATTTCCTTTTGGCGAAACGATGTGCCGGGCTACAGTCTGGATGGGAAAACCGCCTATAGAATATTTGTGTTTGGGAAGAATATAAGATATATTAAAGGCTTAGAAGGATTTGGGGTGTGACTGGTGAAGCTTAGGGAACTTTTTGAATGTAAAAACACATAAAAGTTCCCTAAAAGAGAGATATAGAGTATAGTCTTAGGGAAGAAGGTGTGGCAATGAACATACAGGAATTAAAAAGCCTTATATATCAGGGCGAAAAAGTGGATATAGAATGCAAAAAAGCAGATGGGAATGTGCCAAAATCTGTATATGAATCATATTCTGCATTTGCAAATACAAAGGGCGGATATATTATCTTGGGTGTTATAGAAGACAAAACAAAAACTGTTCTGGAGGAACGTTTTATTATTCGAGGAATTAAAAATCCTGAGGCTCAAAAAGAGGACTTTTGGAATACCATCAATGGTAATAAAGTAAATGTTAATGTTTTAAAAGATGAAGATGTTTGTAGTTGAAGACGGGGATATAAAACTTCTTGTTATTCATGTGCCTAGAGCCGACTTTAATATGCGTCCGGTATATGTAGGTGAGAATCCGTACAAAGGTACATATAAGAGAAATCACGATGGTGATTATCATGCAACAGAACATGAGACTAGAAGTATGATTCGAGATCAGAGCTTGGAAGGTAATGATGGAACGATTTTGGAACACTACACTATGGCTGACATTGACAAAGAAACCCTGAGAAAGTATCGTCAGATTTTTGAAATTAGAAATGACGGACATGTCTGGAATCCATTGGATGATAAGGCCTTTCTTGAACAGCTAGGTGGGTACAATCGTGATCGTAAAACCGGCGTAGAAGGGCTTACAGTTGCAGGTCTTTTAATGTTCGGTACAGGTCGTGCTATAAGGGAAAGATTCTCTAACATTTTCATGGATTACCGTGAAGAGTCTAAAGTTACAATTGATGTACGCTGGAACGATAGAATTACCTATGATGGAACTTGGGAGAATAATTTGTTTAATTTCTTTTCTAAAGTAACGCCAAAACTTACTGAGGATTTACCAAAGCCATTTAAGCTTGAAGGGATACAACGAATTGATGAGACTCCACTTCATAAAGCAGTTAGAGAGGCATTTGTTAATCTTATAATCCATGCAGATTATTTGATGGATGCGGGTACGTTGAAGGTAATAAAGAAGAATAAGTCATTTGAATTTACCAATCCGGGAATACTTAAACTGCCGATTGAAGATATTTTTCGTGGCGGTAATTCTAAACCCCGTAACTCACATATGCAGACTATGCTTAGAATGGTTGGCTTTGGTGATAATGCTGGCTCTGGTTTTCCTACTATAGTTGCAGCGTGGGATGCTGAAGGCTGGGTGAAACCTGAGCTGATTGAAGATACTATACTAAATCAGATTACTTTAAAACTTAGTATGGTACCGGCATGGATGGATAACCTACAAAGACTGGAAAATCAGATAATTGCAAATTTACCTACTCATCAAGAAAATGTACAATCTATTGCTAAGGCGTTACAAACATCAATCGGGAATCTCGATGCACTTAAAGTTGATGGGGTAGAAGGTGCAATGAAAGCATTTGTTCAGGGATTACCTAAAATAACAGACTATCAGTTGGGACAGATTCAAAATTCGTTGTCAACAATAGGTGAAAAATTCAAATTTGATAAGGATTTGGTGTTTGACAGTGAGAAATTTGCCGAAGCATTAAGAAAAAAATCGGCAGAAAAATCGGCAGAAAAATCGGCAGAAAAAGAAGGTGGTATATTAACAAAAAGACATAAACAAATTATTGAAGTGATGAAGAAAGATACTTTTTATAGTAGAGATCAGCTCTCTGCGTTGGTTGGCTTAAAGGGTTCTAGAACAAGGCAATTACTTAATGAATTAGTTGAATTAGGATATCTGGAATGTACAGGAACAACTAAAAGCAGACGTTATGTGAAAACAAAATCGATATAAAAGTTCCTTAAATGATGGATATGTTAATACATTTTTTTGCAATTAGTAGGGACTAAATGGAGACAAAAAATGAAAAAAGAAGATTTGCTCACATTATGGAATGTAAAAGACTGGGATAAAAATAACGCAGGGATATATTTTACAGGCAAATATGGTAATAAAGAGGTAAATTTTAACTTCACCGGTTTTACTGAGAAGGATATGTCTCTAATACCGGATGATTTTATGCAAAGACTTTTTAGGGAATTGGAGAAGCTAGACTATAATGCCCATGAGGTAATACAAGCTGTCCATCCGGATGAAGATGCGTCTAAGTTAAATCTGACGGATATTATGTTTGATAAAAGTGGTTGTTATAAAGAGTTTGCTCTCGGATATGATATGGGAGAATCACCTGCAGGCAGGCTGTATATTCTGGTAAAATTTGATAAGCAGCTACGGGCTGATAAAGAATTAATTTATGAAACCTATTAAGGGTTTGAAATAAAACAGGGAGGCCAAAATGAACGAGTATCTTAAAGAATTTATTAGCTTGAAAGAAAATTATTATAAAAAAGACGGGAGTAAATCCAGTGTGCTGGCTCTCTATCAATTTGCAGACAAACTCTCTGCAATAGATGAAAAAGAAGCAAAAGTGGTATTGGTGGATGTATACAGCTTATTGGGGATGATGGAGAGTGCTTACAAGTTATTCTCAACCATTGTCAATAAGGCTGATAGGAAGCAATTAAAAAAGCTTGCTACTTTGCAGGAGGCAAGTAAAGATGAGGGTGATAACTTTGCTCTTCCTCGTCCTCTTACCAAAAAGGAAGAAACTGCAAGGAAGGAACGTTTAAAAGACTTACCTAAGTTTCGCTATTATCCGGATCCTGTGGGTACCGGTGTATTTGAAGAGGGGGAGGCAAGGACCTGTCCATGTTGCGGCAAGGAGAGTACAGTTTACTATTATAGTGAGCCATATTGTATTGAAAATGTGGAGAATCTCTGTCCTTTTTGCATTGCATCAGGTGAGGCTGCAAGAAAATATGATGCCAGCTTCATACAGGATGCAGAGTGGAGTGGTGAACCGGATAAAGAGAAGGATGAAGAGCTTTTCTGCCGTACACCCGGGTATTTAAGCTGGCAGGGTGAGCATTGGCTCTCCTGTTGTAATGATTATTGTGAGTATCTGGGAACAGTTGGCACAAAAGAATTAAAGGCTATGGATATAGCAGATGAGGTATTTAGCGAGTATGCCAAAAGAGACGAGTATGCAGATATAGAGGAATATCTTGTAAAAGACGGATCTCTTTGCGGTTATTTATTCCGTTGCCTGCATTGTAAAAAATATCACCTGTGGGTGGATGCGGATTAGTGTAAGAGAGTTGGTAAAAGATCATTTAATTGGGATATAGGAGAACATAGTAATGGAAAATAATAGCAATATTGTAGAGAAAAATACAGCTACAGGAGTCTGTAAGGGCTGTGGCTGGCAGTGTCCGCTGGATAAGCTCTCCTGCAGTAAAGGCAGGAGATTAAATGGAGTAGTAGAAGTAATAGCTGAAACCACGGCGAAAAGGCCTGCAGCAAATCCTAGAACTGAGAGGTTTTTACGCAGGTTAAACAGGGAGGTCGATTAGGCACAGGGAGGTAATGCAGAGTATGTACCTCACTAACACTATAGAACAAATTTAACAAGAATAACGTAAGGCAGTTAGTTTGAGAAATAGAAGGCAAATGTACTAAGAATCTAATATTTTGAGCTGTGCACCGATTTTGGCTGCACAGCTCAAATTTTGACTAAAAATCAGAAGTTCTGATTTTTATTTGGCCTTTTTAGGGGCTTTATACATAACTACAAATCTCTTTAAGGACTTTGTAGTAAAGGTTATTCTACCGGTTTTGCTATTGTAGGAAGAATCTTTTACCCTAACCAGTTTTCCATTGTTATTTACATAAGCAACAAAAAGTCCTTTTGCTTTTTCCTTAGCATTTTTCTTGTAAGTAAGGCTGATATTCAGTTTTCCCTTAAGATTAGCAACCTTCTTATCCCCTGCTTTTAAGACAATATCATATACAGGCCTATTTCCTATAGCTTTTTTAACCTCTTTGTTAAGCTTATTTGCAGGTGTCAGAGAAATGGTAACATCACCTTTTTTGGAAAGTGGCTCAAATGCCTTTTTATCAAGCTCAAATTTAGCGGCAGATGTTGCCAAAGTCACGGTTTTTTCTTTATTTTCTATGGTGCTCTTTAAGTCCTCTTTGCTAACGGTAACTGAAGTACTCTCATCATTACTTGCGCTAAGATCAGCTAAAGGAACAACAGTTGAGTAAAATTTATCTTCAGAAATTGCTCGTTCAGGCATTGCATCCTGGATACCCTCTACACTTACGAAGTAATACCTTGCCCAGTCTTTTGTTAAGCGCTGTACACCTGAAAGACCGGCGCCGGGATACCATAGTGGATGCTCAGCAGGACTTTCATCTGAGAATTTCCAATCTGCACCTACCTGTATGCCTAATTTTGCATTAGGATCAGATTTTTCAGATATCCTCGCTTCAACTGAAATCAATACTGCACGGATACTTTCAGGACTTGGAACATTTAAAATCTGCTTAGAGCCCCAATGTGCGACCTTGTCTTCTTTTGGCCGCATTTTTACAGAGGTACCAAAGCCATATACTTTCTCGCGTTCGGCCTGTCCTATCCATCCGTACATATTTCCTTCAAAATAATCAACCCAATCAACAGCTAAAGGATCGTTTATAAGATTTTCCCAGGTTGTTTCATTTTCACGCAGTACAAAAGCCTGCATATTTCGTACATCAAACCAGGCATTTTTGGCTTTGTTATCCTGCATTTCCATGACAACTCCCCAAGGATCCATACGGTCTAAGTATTTACCGCGCTGGCTGTCAAACAGCTCTTTAGCCTGCGCATCAGTCATACCATCACGCTTATAGCCCAAATAATACCAGTCAGCTGGTGGGTCATAAGAAGCTCTACCACCTAATACTACAGAGCCGCCGTTAAATTGTCCGGGTCCGCCGTTTGGGCCACGCTCCTGATCTTTTACCACGTTTTCTTTTGACCAAACCCAAACATTACCCTGATTTTTACCCATTTGTTTTATAGCACGTTTCTTCTCTGCCTTAGACATTTGGACAGCCATCTCAGTATTTTCTGCAAGTGCAGAGCTAAGTGGAATGGCGTTATCAGCAGTCTCAAAAATATTGAGGCTTTTTGACATTTCTCCAGCTAGAGCATTTGCCGGAAAGATTGCAGATGTAAGCAAAGCTGTGGATAAAAATAGTCCCATAGCACTTTTTTTCATACTACCTGTTTTTCTTTTCAATAGAATAACACCCCTTTCTGATAGTTTGAACCCACAATATTAAGTTTGTTTATAACACTATGTAATTATCTATGATAATTTTCGATAATTATAATGTTCAAGGTTTATATTTGTCAATAAAAATGTTATAATATCTAAAAATGTTTGTTGAAAATTACTATTAATATTAGGATTGCACATATTTTAACCTTGACATTTATGTTATTTTCAATAAAAAAATTTATATAATTAATGGGATAAAAAGTAGAATAAAGCTATTTTTCAGAGATAATTACTGTTGAAAAAAATATGATATAGATTAATATACTGATACAAATGTCAAAAGTATAGCTGTAGCAATACTGTATCAATGGTTGCCAGTACATTTGACAACCACATCATGAAACAACTATAAACAACAATGGTGAAACAATGAGATAGGAGGGACGAGCTTGAGCTGTAATGCTACTAAATTAGCAGAGTATTTAATGAGGAAATATCCTCTGGCTGATAGTTATCCTTACAAAAGCTGGAGTTATCCACAGGGCTTTTATCTATGGGCTATAGTTAGGTTATTTGAAAAAACCGGAGATAAAAGATACTACGATTATGTGCTTGCTTATGGTAACACTCACGTAGGAGATGAAGGGACAATTTCCAGGTTTGTTGGAGACTGCCTTGATGATATTATGCCGGCATCTATCCTTATCTGGCTATATACAAAAACAGGTGAAGAAAGATTTAAGCTTGCTGCTAAAAAGGCTCGTAAGGCACTAGACTCATATCCGAGGAATTCTAAAGGTGGGTTCTTACATGGAAAGCATCTTCCGGGAGAAATGTGGGCAGATGGACTATTTATGGAATTGATGTTTTTGGTAAGATATGGGAAATACATAGGGGATGAAGAGAATAGCTATGAAGAGGCGGTAAAACAATTAAGCTTATATTTTGAAAATGCCAGGAAGGATAGAACAGGCTTTGTGTACCATGCTTATAGTGATAATCCGTATACAAAATGGGCAAGCCCGCTAAACGGTTGTTCTCCGGAGGTCTGGAGTGAAGGGCTTGGCTGGTATGGTATGGCTTTGGTTGAAGCACTTGGAATAATCCCCGAGAATTTTAATGGGCGGGAGGATATTAGCAATCAACTTATTCTGTTATGTGAGGATTTGCTGAAAACTCAGGACTGGAACTGTGGACTATGGTATCAAGTGGTTGACAAACCCGGATTCCCAAGGAATTTCCATGACACCTCCGGGAGTGCAATGTTTGTGTATACACTAAAAAAGGCGTATGATCTCTTACTCATAGACAATGAATATGCAAAAGAGGTTATAGATAAGGGCTATAAAGCAATTCTCTCAAAATGCTCTGCCGGGATTGATGGCGGATACAATATATCAGATGCCTGTGACGGGTTATGTGTTCAGAATAACTATGATCAGTATGTGGACTATACGAGATGTGTAAATGCTAAAGAGGCAGTTGCTGCAGTGCTTTGGGCGTTGGTGGCCTGTGAAGAGGGAACTGATACGATATAAGTAACCGTTATTTATAAAAATGATGAAATGATACAAGTGTGGGAAGTATAAAAATTGAGAAAGGCTTGCTTTGAGGGAGAAATTATCATCTTTTGACACGCAAAAATATGAAAATTTTTATTATATTAAGGAGGTATATATGTATAAGGCAAATGAATCAAGATATGAAAGTATGATCTACAACCGTTCAGGAAACAGCGGGCTTAAGCTTCCTGCAGTATCCCTCGGATTATGGCATAATTTTGGAGACACTGCTGCGTATTCAAATATGGAAGATATATGCTTTACAGCATTTGATAATGGTATAACACATTTTGACCTTGCTAATAATTACGGTCCCAAAGCCGGTGCAGCTGAGATTAACTTTGGAAAGATTTTAAAAGAGCACTTAAGTGCTTACCGTGATGAGCTTATTATAAGCACCAAGGCAGGGTATGACATGTGGCCGGGTCCTTATGGTGATTTTGGCAGCAGGAAGTATTTGATTGCGTCATTAGATCAGAGTCTTACACGTATGGGAATTGATTATGTTGATATTTTTTACCATCATAGGCCTGATCCTGATACTCCATTGGAGGAGACTATGGAGGCTCTTGCACAGATAGTAAAGAGCGGTAAGGCACTCTATGTTGGGCTCTCAAGCTACGATGGTAAAAGGATGGCTGAGGCTTCTGCTATTCTTAAAGAACGTCATGTACCATTTATAATTAATCAGAATAGATACAATCTTTTTGACAGGACGATTGAAAGGAACGGACTTAAGGATGCTGCCGGAGAATTAGGAAAGGGAATAATTTGTTTTTGTCCGCTTGAACAGGGTGTGCTTACTGACAGATATCTAAATGGTATTCCTGAAGACAGTCGTATAAAAACAGACGGAAGGTTCCTAAAGGAGAAGGATGTTGAATTCTACATTTTGAAGGCAAAGGAGCTGAAAGCAGTTGCAGACAAGAGAGGACAGAGTCTTGCGGAAATGTCGCTTGCATGGCTATTAAAAGACCCTAGAATAACCTCTGTGCTTGTAGGGGCTTCCAGAGCAGAGCAGCTGCTTACCAATATTCGTGCCATACACAGTGCTCCGTTCTCTGAGGAAGAGCTTAAAGAAATTGAGAAGATTACAACAGAAAATTGGTAAAATTTAATAATCAGGGGATTTGTGCTTAAGTACAGTCCCCTGTAGTCATATATAAAAGGAGTGGAAAAATGGAGATAAAATATTCATTAAAGGGCTTAGCGGATAAAGCAATGCATTTTGCAGAAAATAAACAGCTAATTGACCCTAAACTATGGAAACGATTTGTAAGTCAATTTAAGGGAGAGACAGATAAAGGTGACAGAGGCTGGAGAGGCGAGTTTTGGGGTAAAATGATGCGCGGTGCATCGCTTGTATACAGCTATACTGAAAATGAGGAGCTATATAATATTCTTGATGAAACTGTTAGAGAGATGATTTTAGTTACTGCTCCTACCGGACGTATAAGCAGCTACTCTGTAGAAACCGAGTTCAATGGGTGGGATCTGTGGTGCAGAAAATATGTAATTTTAGGTATGGAGTATTTCCTTGAGATATGTAAGGATGACATGCTTAAGGAAAATGTAGTAGGCTGCATTAAAAAGCAGGTAGACTACATAATGCAATTTATTGGAGATGAGGATGGTAAAACACCGATAGTTTTTGCGTCAGGCTGCTGGAGGGGACTTAATTCAAGCTCGATACTTGAGCCTGTTGTGAAACTGTATAAACTAACAGGAGAAAGAAAGTATCTTGATTTTGCAGAGCATATAGTAAGCCATGGAGGAACGTCAATTGCCAATATATTTGAACTTGCCATGGAAAATGAAGCAAGTCCTTATCAGTTTCCGGTCACAAAGGCTTATGAAATGACCTCTTGCTTTGAGGGGCTTTTGGAGTATGCAGAGGTAAAAAATGATAAAAAATGGGAACAGGCTGCGATAAACTATGCTTACAAGATACTTGATACAGATTTCACTGTTATAGGAAGTGCAGGATGTACTCACGAGTTATTTGATCATTCAACAGTCAGACAGGCGAACACAACCAATGAATTTATTATGCAGGAAACTTGCGTGACAGTTACACTTATGAAGTTCTTTGGCAGAATATTAAAGATAACCGGAGACAGCCGCTTTGCAGATGCTATCGAGCGTTCATTTTACAATGCCTATCTTGGGGCAGAAAATCCACAAGGATTTATGGATGATAGGGCTGAAAAAATGCAGGGAATTGTAAAAAAAGGATTTCCTTATGACAGTTATGCACCTTTAACTCTGGGAAAAAGAGGAAAGCAGGCTGGTGGATTTATGATTCTTGAAGAAGGAAATACTTATGGCTGTTGTGCAAGTATAGCTTCTGCAGGAATTGGCATCATACCTAAAATAATGTTTATTTATTCCAGTGAAGGATATAGTCTTAACTTTTACGAAGAAGGGAGAATTGAGGCTGTCAGCCCGTCAGGTTCAAAGTTAAGCCTTAGCATAGAAACAGCTTATCCGGTTGAAGGAGATGTAAAAATAAGGATTGAGGAAAGCGAAGATGATGAATTTGCTATGAATTTCCGAATTCCTGCTTGGAGCAGAGTTACTACTGCAAGACTTAACGGTGAAGAGATACATGACAAAGCGTTGGATGAGAAACCGGTAATATCTGCTTCTGATCTTACAAAAGGAAGTGGATATTTAAGAATAAAAAGAAAGTGGGAAAAGGGTGACGAGGTATTACTGTCCTTTGACATGAGAACCTTTGTTTTACATCCTGTTCCATACGGTAAAGATTTGCTTGTAAATAACATGCTTTGAGTATGACTATCTTGTACCTACCTTTGATTTGGAAGATCCGCTTGCAAAGAGACATATTGCGCTTGAACGTGGTCCGCTTATGCTGGCTGTCGAAGATTCTTCAAAGTCAAAGGCGTCAAGAGAGATTGAAATTGAAACTGATGATAATTTATCAGTTAGTCTTGAGACTCTTTCAGACAAGGAGGACTGCCAATCGATTTTTGAAGGAAATGTTAAGACTAGAGATGGTGATTTATACTTAAAAGACTATGCTTCAGCAGGAAAAGATAAAAAGAAAGAAATAGCTGTATGGCTTTTAACTAAGTAGTCTTACCGGAATTTGTTTATTAAAGCTGCTGCGTTTAATTATGGCGCGGCAGCTTTTTTATAGCACTCAGCCTGATAAGTAGAAAATTACCTTAATCATAGATTCTTACCATTGAAATAATATTTTACGTCAAATATACTAAAAGCATAAGATTAATATACAGTATATGGAGCAAGATATACAAAGAGAAAGTGGAGAAGGGAGTGGTTTTATGGTTAAACCTAAAAAAACTGCCAAAAAGGGTTTTAAGAAATTAAACCTCACATTATATCTTATGATACTTCCGGCAGTGATTTATTATCTGATTTTTGCTTATCTTCCTATGGGTGGAACGGTACTTGCATTTAAGCAGTTTAACTATGCGGATGGAATTATTGCTTCACCGTGGTCGGGCTTCAAAAATTTTGAATTTCTTTTCAGTGGTGGCAAGATTTTCAAGGTTGCCTTTAACACAATAGCTTACAACGCAGTATTCATTGTGGTAAACCTCATTCTACAGGTAGGAGTAGCTATTTTACTTACTGAGATAAAATCAAAGTTTTTTAAAAAAGCCTCACAGTCCATTATATTTTTACCATATTTTATTTCGTGGGTAATTGTGGGTGGCTTCCTCTACAATTTGTTTAACTACGAATACGGCTCATTAAATACTATGCTTAAGGCGGTAGGTGCTACACCTGTAGACATGTATAATGATGTTGGTATATGGAAATATGTACTTGTAATAGCTAATGCATGGAAATGGGTTGGATACGGCTCGGTTATATACCTGGCAGCCATTACCGGGCTAGATAGTGAGATGTATGAAGCAGCTGCGATAGACGGTGCAGGAAGAGTCCGTAAGATATTTTCTATTACACTTCCTCTTATTACACCTCAGATAATAATAATGACTCTGCTTAATGTAGGTAGGATTTTCAGGGGTGACTTTGATATGTTTTATCAGGTTACGGCAAATAATCCTCTTTTATACGATAGTACAGACGTAATTGATACTTATGTAGTAAGATCTCTCTTACAGATACAGGATGTGGGAATGACATCTGCCGCTGGACTTATCCAGTCATTAATAAGTCTGGTTATTCTTCTCGGGGTAAACAGCCTGGTGAAGAGATACCAGAAAGATTACGCATTATTCTGAGAAAGGAGGATGAACTTATATGTTTACTAAGAAAATATCAAAAGCGGATGTGGGATTCGGGCTTTTCGCATATACAATACTTATATTTTTATCACTTTGCTGTTTGATTCCTTTTCTGTTTATAATATCAGGTGCATTCTCATCAGAGCAGTCAATTCTGGAACACGGCTTCTCATTGATTCCGATTGAGTATTCACTTGAAGCATTTAGAGCTGTATTTGCAGTACCGGAAAACATTTTTAATGCTTATGGAGTCACAATTTTTATTACAATAGTTGGTACTGTAGTAGGTATATTTTTCTCATCAATGGCAGCTTATGTGCTACAGAGAAAAGAATTTAGACCAAGGACCTTCTTTTCCTTCTTCTTCTATTTCACTACTATATTTAATGGAGGAATAGTTCCTTGGTACATCCTTATGATTAGATATTTTAACATGAAGAATAATATTATGGCTCTTATTTTGCCAAACCTCTTTAATGTGTTTTATATCATTATCATAAGAAGCTTTATAAGCAACAGTATTCCGGACTCAATAACAGAGTCAGCCAAGATTGATGGAGCAGGAGAATTTCATATCTTTGTTAAGATGATACTTCCTCTTTCAAAGCCAATATTGGCAACGATGGGATTGTTCACGGCTCTTAATTACTGGAACGACTGGTTTAACGCTATGCTGTTTGTAGATGAGCAGAAGCTTATTCCTTTGCAGTATTATCTTTACAGGATGTTGTCACAGATATCAATGCTTAGGAATCTGATAGCAAAGGTGCCACAGTTAGCAGCTGTAACACCACCGGAGGAATCGTTTAAGATGGCGATGACTTTGGTAACAATAGGACCAATCTTGTTACTGTATCCGTTTGTACAGAGATTCTTTGTAAGCGGAATAATGATTGGAGCAGTAAAAGGTTAAAATAAAAGGAGGAGAATTATGAGAAAGTTAAGAAAATTGTTAGCAGCAGGATTGTCAATGACTATGGCATTAGCCTTGGTTGCCTGTGGAAGCGGGGCAAAGAATGACACCAAAGCAACGCAGATGGAAGTGCCGTAAAGCAGGCTTCCACTCAGTCTAAGTCATCAAGTGCAGGCACAGAGAGCAAAGCAAGTACATTGGAGCCGGTTACGCTTAAAATGTATTTCTTAGGAGAGCCACAGTCTGACAACGACATGGTTTTTGAAGAAATCAACAAGAAGTTAACAGAGAAAATCAACGCTACAATTGAGCCTCATTACTTATCTTGGGGAGATTATCAGCAGAGATATCCGCTTTTATTCTCATCAGGTGAAGACTTTGATATGATTTATACAGCTGCTTGGGCATTTTATGCTGAAACAGCATCAAAGGGTGGCTTTTATGAAATAACACCTGAGATGGTAGATAAATATTGTCCTCTTGCAAAGGCAGCACTTCCTGAGGCCGCTTGGACAAATACCCAGGTAGCGGGAAAGAACTATATGATCCCACAGAATAATTACTGGGCAAATCATTACGGCGCATTTGTCCGTGGTGACCTTCGTAAAAAATACGGTATGGAGCCACTTAAGACAGCTGAGGATATAGAGAAGTTCATGGCTAAGGTTAAAGAGAATGAGCCTGGAATGATTCCTCTAGATGTCTCAAGTAACAATGCTGAGATTATTATGAGAGCTCTTGTTATGTATCCACAGGGACGTTACTATCTCTCACATACCTTGACATACGATTATACCAATTCAGAAAGCTTGATCTGGTGCCATTTTATGATCTTCCTGGATTTGAAGAACATATCAAGCGTATGAAGGATTGGAACCAGAAGGGTTATATTTCAAAGAGTGATCTTACATCATCTAACACAAATCGTTTTGATGCTGGTAAGAGTGCAGTTAAATTCGGCAATATAGGTGATGCAAACACTGCTTGGCAGAACGCTAAACAGAATCACCCTGACTGGGAAGTAGAATATATCAACCTTCTTGAGAATAAACCACTTGGTTCTGCAGGATTTACCGGTAACGGCGTTGGATTCAATGCAAGAAGTAAAAATATTGAAAGAGCTTTGATGGCAACAGACCTTCTTAACTATGATAAGGATCTTAACTTCCTTATTAACAACGGTATACCTGGAGTTCACAGTAAGCTTCTTGGAACTGTTAAGATAGATGGACATGATTTCCAGCAGGTAGAGGTACTTAAACCTGATGCTTACGGCGGAATCAGTACCTGGTGCTTTGCAAATGCTCCAAGCCTTCCTATAGATTCTTTCCCTAACTATGGTGAAATTCAGGCGTCATATTACTTTAAGCAGCTTGTATTCAATCCTGTAGATGGTATGTCATTCGTCCTTGATTCTGTAAATACCGAGCAGGCAAATGTATATAATGTAAGAACTGAGTATTCACCTATCTTGTACTTGGGCTTTGCTGAAGACCCTATGGCAACCTTAGCTGAATTCAAAGAAAAGCTTAAGCAGCTGGTGAGGAGAAATTTAATCAGGAAATAACCAAGCAGGCACAGGCAGTTTTTGATGCTGCTAAAAAATAAATCTGCTTTTATACTTAAATGATATGAAAGAATAGAAAGGGGTTCTGATGAGCAGAGGGATTATTCCGCAGTATATAAAAAAGACAGGTATAGCCAGACACATAAATAAACAGACCAAAATACAGACAGATATCCCGGTGATACAGGAAATCCTTGTGGAAAAGATAAAAAATACCGGTACTGAAGAAGGCTACAAAGTTATTTGTTTTCATAAGGAAATACCTGCCGCTATTGGTGAGCGTATAAGCAATGAGTTTAATGTCCCAAAGCCTTCGCATAGTGAATGCCACATAATTGAGGCTAAAGGTAATGAGATACAGGTATATGCACTAAGTGAAAGAGGCTTGTTTTACGGTGCAGTATCTATAATCCACCTGATGGAAAGGCTGTGTTGATGAGCTTCTTGCTTATGACTATCCGGTATGTGATGAAAGAGGAATGAAGGTATTTTTACCTGCATCAAAGGATATAGGATTTTTCAAGAAATTCGTCGATATGATTTGTTACTTTAAGTTTAACAGCATCATGATAGAAATCGGCGGGGCAATGGAGTACAAGAGACATCCCGAGATAAATGAAGGATGGATTAAGTACTGTGAAGAAATGAGCGAATACTCAGGAAAAACAACAAAGATACAGGACTACACCTATCCATGGTACAAAAATGCCATACATATGGAAAATGGTGGAGGTAATTTCCTGACACAGGATGAGGTCAGAGAATTGGCAGCTTACTGTAGGAGTAGGATGTTAGAAGTTATTCCTGAAGTACCTTCGCTTGGACATTGTGACTATCTTATGATGGGACACATGGACATAGCTGAAAGACCGGAGGACCCATATGCGGATACTTACTGCCCTTCAAATCCTGCTTCTTATGAGCTCTTATTTGATGTACTTGATGAAGTTATAGAGGTATTTAATCCTGAAGTAATTAATATAGGTCATGATGAATACTATACAATTGGAGTTTGTGAAAAATGCAGAGGAAAGAGCGGGGCTGACATCTTTGCAGGTGATGTGAATAAGATATATAATTACCTGAAATCAAAGGGTGTAAAAACTTTACTTTGGGGTGATAAGCTTCTGAAGAATGCTAAGGTACCTAATGCAGGACCTTTTGGTGGGGCTGAAATACAGATGTATATGCCTCAGTTCCACCAAAAAGATGGCAAAAAGATAGGTATTATGCCTGCAACATACCAGGCAATCGATATGGTGCCTAAGGATCTTCTGATCTTACATTGGAACTGGAATCTTGGAGAGCATCTTGAAGATGAATTCTTGGATAAAAATTTCAATATCCGTTATGGTAACTTCGAGGGTTATTATTTCTCAAACTGGAAGACGCATATTGAAAAGAGTGGTCGCCATGGCGCCTTTATCTCAAACTGGAGTTCATTAAATGAGGTAATCTTGCAGAGAAATGCAATATTCTTTGGTATTTCCTATGCTTATGAAATGTTTTGGAATCATAATTATGAAGACGGAGACTATGAAGCAATTAGGGATAAGACCTTTGAGTACCTGTACCATTATAAATATTCTGATGCACAGGGACTTGATGCTAAGGAGAGTCACGATGGACATCCTGCTTACATTGAGCTTATTCATAATACAGATTATTTGGTTGAGTTTAAGTTTTTGTTGACGGAGTGTTCCCGGAGAAAGAAGTATATGAGATTGGACAGCTAGTCTTTGAATATGAAGATGGACAGACTGAAAAGGTACCTTTGACTTACGGATATAACATTGGAAATAAGGATGTAAAATGGGAACGTACCAAGGATGGTGATCCAGGATATAATAATGGTTTTAAGCTTGCAGATCATCTTCTTGAAATGTCTTTTGCTACTCTCCCTCTTAAAAAAGGCGAAGAGACAGTTTATAAGTGCCTTGTGGCAAATCCACAACCTAAAAAGGTGCTTAAGGATTTCAGGACAGAAGTTTATCCAGACAAGAATTGCAAGGTTTATACAGAATCAGTTAGATACTTGTCCTAAGGAGATGTTGAGTGCTAAAGGATAAAGATTTTTTAAGAAAATTTATTAGACTGACCCTGCCGTTTTCAATCCAGTTTTTAATATCATCTACTGTTAATTTGATTGATGTTATGATGATAGGAAAGCTTGGTGATGCTCAGATAGCTGCGGCAGGGGCAGCTAATCAGATATTTTTCCTGCTTACAATTATACAGTTTGGTATAAGTTCCGGAGCATCGGTGTTTATCGCCCAGTACTGGGGAGCGGGAGAAAATGAAAACATAAAAAAGGTACTTGGTCTAATCTATGTATTAAGTGGAGGTGTATCATCCCTTTTTACCTGCTTAGGATTATTTTTACCTGAGCAGGTTATACGTTTTTATATTCACGATGCGGATGCTGTGAAGTATGGGAGCAGTTACCTTTTTGTTGTGAGTATAAGCTATATAATTACAGCAATAAGCACTTCTCTTGCAACCGTTTGCAGATGTACAGGGAATGTCGGGCTTCCTACGGTTGCCGGATTCATTTCTATGGCTACCAATATAGTTGGTAACGCTATACTTATTTTTGGTCTCTTCGGAGCACCTGCCTTAGGGCTTACGGGAGCTGCGATAGCTACGGTGATTGCAAGACTCATAGAAATGCTTATAATTTTAATTACAGTCTATAAAAAGAAGCTTATAGGAGCGGCCGGTATAGGGGAGCTTACAGGATGGAATAGAGGCTTTGTAAAGGAGTACTTTAGCAAAGTAGCCCCGGTGTTATTTAATGAAATCGCCTGGTCAGTAGGCACATCCCTGTACATGGTAGCCTTTGGGCTTATGGGAACATCCACGGTAGCAGCAGTACAGATTGCTTCTGCCGTTGCACAAATCCTTTTTGTATTTGTAAGGGGTGCCGGGAATGCTACTGCGGTAATGCTTGGCAATACAATAGGAGAGGGCAGGGAAGAAGACGCAAAAAGAGACAGCAGAAGGTTTCTTGTTATCCTTCCCGTACTGGCGGCGTTTGTCGGTATAATCCTAATTATAAGCAGGCCTTTACTGCTATCAATATACGAAGTTAGTGCGGAAACGATGGAAAGTGTCAGATTGCTCTTATTTTTACATGCTATACTTTTTATACCGAAGGCCTTCAGTGTGGTCATGGTTGTAGGCATTCTAAGGAGTGGTGGTGATACGACCTTTGCCTGTTTCCTGGATATATTGCCGGTTTGGCTTTTTAGTGTACCTTTTGGGTTTATAGGCGTGAAACTAGGCTTTCCGCTGTGGATAGTCTTCCTGCTTGTCAATGCTGAAGATATGATTAAACCTATATGGGGCATCCCGAGAGTCCTGTCTGATAAATGGATACATAATCTAACTTAAATATCAATCATCCTAACGAGAAAGGAAAAAATATGGAACAGAGCAAGTTAAAAGAACTTCTTAACTCTATGAGTAGGAAAGAAAAAATAGGACAGCTATTTCAGATTATGGGACATATGCTGTCAGACGATGCGGTGCTTACAGGTCCGCTAAAGGATCTTGGGCTGTCGGATGAGGATTTAGCACTATGCGGGACCATCCTTGGACTTGGCAGTAGTGGTGGAGCACAGCTAAAGGCGATTCAGGAAAAATATATGGAGAACCATCCTCACCATATACCTCTTATATTTATGGTTGACGTCATCCATGGATATAAAACCATTTACCCTATGCCGCTTGCGATGGGAGCGACATTTTCACCGGAATTACTTAAAGAGTGCTCTAAGATGGCTGCAAGAGAGGCAGCAGCAGCCGGACTTCATGTAACATTTCACCTATGGTTGATCTGGTTAGGGATGCAAGATGGGGAAGAGTTGTTGAGTCAACAGGCGAGGACGTTTATCTTAATAAAGTAATGGCTGAAAGTACAGTACAAGGCTATCAGGGAGATGACCTTAAGGCAGAGGATACTCTTGCTGCCTGCGTGAAGCATTTTGCAGGATATGGAGCAGCAGAGGCGGGTAGAGATTACAATACAGTTGAGCTGTCTGAACATACGCTTGAAGAATACTATATGCCTGCATATAAAGCTGCAATTGATGCGGGAGCAGCGATGGTAATGACATCATTTAATACAATTGATGGTATACCAACAACAGTCAATAAGAGGCTTATGAGGGATATTCTAAGAGGACAGATGGGATTTAATGGAGTTCTTATATCCGATTTTGCGGCTATAAGAGAGGCTGTTATGCATGGAGTATGTGTGGACCATAGGGAGTCCGCTGAAATGGCACTTAAAGCAGGCTGTGACATTGATATGATGGCGGGTGACTATTCAAGGCATCTTAGTGAACTTATAGATGAGGGAAGAATAAGTGAAGAATTGCTTGATGAGAGCGTAATGAGAATCCTTCAGCTAAAGAATGATTTGGGCTTATTTGAGAATCCATTCAAAGGACTGGATTTAGTGAAGGAAAAAGAATTATGCCTCTGTGATGAGCATAAGGAACTGGCGAAGAAAGCAGCGCGCGAGTCATTTGTACTGCTTAAAAATGAAGGAAGCCTTCCAATAAAAAAAGGAAAAAAGATTGCCTGCATAGGACCATATACAGACCGTAAAAAGCTCTTAAGCTCTTGGGCGATAATGGGTGATGAAGGTCCTGTGGAGACGGTAAAAGAGGTTGGAGAGAGGCTTGATGGCTATCAACTTTCATTCCACGAAGGCTGTCAAATACTTCCTGAAGGAACTAAAATGCCTGGTTTTGTGCAGCTGGAAGAAATAGATTATAATGCAGATAGAACCCGTGCTATGGAAGAAGATGCTCTTAAGGCAGCAAAAGAGGCAGATGAAGTCCTTCTTTTTATGGGTGAGCACTTCTTACAAAGCGGTGAGGCTGCAAGCAGAACAGATATTACAATACCTAAAAATCAGGTAAGACTGCTTGAGAAAATCTGCGATGTAAATGACAATGTAAGTCTTGTTCTTTTTACAGGAAGACCTCTTGCTTTAACCGATATTTGTGACAAAGTAAAGTCCATACTTGTAGTGTGGATGCCTGGAACCATGGGAGCCGCTGCAATCTGGGATGTACTTACAGGTAAATATGCACCTTCAGGCAAACTTCCTATGAGTTTCCCTTACAATGTGGGGCAGGTTCCTATTCATTATGATATCTTACAGACGGGCCGTCCACTCACACCGGAAGACGCGGGAGAGAGATTTGTATCTAAGTACTTAGATGCACCAAATGAGGCATTGTATCCTTTTGGACATGGTCTTACATATACTGATTTCAGTATTTCTCCTATTACCTTGTCAGCGGATAAACTAAATGAGGATGGAGAAATTATCTCTGAGGTTGTTGTAAAAAACTTAGGAAGTGCAAAGGGAACTGAAACACTTCAGCTTTATATTCATGACATAGCAGCGAGTGTAGCAAGGCCTATAAAACAGCTTAAAGACTTTAAGAAGATTACGTTAGAGGCCGGAGAAGAAGGTAAGGTTAGCTTCAGGATAACAGAGCCTATGCTTCGCTTTGTAAGAGCTGATTATACAGTAGGCAGCGAGAAGGGGCACTTCAATCTGTTTATAGGAAACAGTAGTGCTACAGAAAATAAAGCTTCATTTGAACTAATATAAGGGGTAAATTTCACGGGACTTTTTTGGTCCCGTGATTTTCCAATATTTGAATCAATGGAAAAGGGGAGCAGGTATGCGGCTTTTGATTGTAGATGATGAGAGAATCACAAGAAATGTACTATTAAACCATATACCTTGGTCAGAAATAGGCATCACTAAAATTGAAACTGCCGGTGATGGAAAAGAAGCCCTTGAGATAGCCAAAGGCTTCAAGCCTAATATAGTACTAAGCGATATAAGAATGCCTAAAATGAACGGCTTAGAGCTTGCAAGATGCTTAAAGGCAGAGCAGGAGGATTGTAGAATTATCTTCCTTAGCGCTTATTCTGATAGAGAGTATTTGAAAGAAGCAATACAGTTAAGAGCAGTAAGCTACGTTGAGAAACCTATCAAGCCTGACGAGATAAAAGAGGTAGTCAAATCAGCGGTTGACGAAATTAAGAAACAGCAAAGGCTTGAGAATAGGAACTACTATGCCAAGCAGAAAAAGATATGTATGGAAATTCTGACAGGAGAGAAAGTAAGCGCTGACATCGAAGAATACCCTTTTTTACGAGGTTTGGAATATATTGCATCTGAACTTAGGCTTTATCCTCAGGATCCTTCAGCAGAAGTAGAATATGATGAGAATGCACTGTCATTAGTATTGGAAGAATTAATCGCCTCACTGCTTAAAAGCAGAGTTCCTGATATAAATGACTCTGATGATGCAATGTTTCGCAAGTATTGCCTATTTACAGTAAAAGACTTAAATCATATTGTTGTATTATTCAATATAGATAATGACTTACAGAAGGATAAGGTATGTAGTCTTATTGAAAAACTAAGGAAAGGATTACTGCATAAATTGCCACAGCTACGCCGTGTATTTGCGGGAGTGGGATTATCTGTAAGAGACGTAAAAGAGTTAAAAGATTCTGCTATACAGGCAAAGACGGCCAGAAGGAAATGTTTCTTAGGTGGAGTGATAAAAGATGCAAAAGAACAGGGGATGGGAAGGTATGATTTTTCAGGTAAACTACCCATTGAAATACTTAACTTGTGGAGGTATGGAAATTACAATGAACTGGAGAATTCATTATCTACACTTGCAGATGAGATATCACGATTCACGGAAACCACAGTAGACAGCGTACGTGGCTATTATCTTACTCTTTTACTTACTTTGACTCAAAGAGCTAAAAGTCAGGACAGCGTTGACTTTGGAGATATAAGTGCAGCGGCTTTATCTGCTCTTGGAGAGGCTTGTTGCCTTGAAGAAATGGGTGAATGTCTGAAGGATACGGCAAAATTATATTTCAATAACAAAGACAGTAAGTCTCAGTATTCACAGCTTTCCGATAAGGTTGCAAAATATATACTAGACCATTATTCAGATGAGAGACTTAGTATATCGCAGATAGCTGGTAAAATGTACTTATCGCCCAATTATTTGTCCTTATTATTTAAGAAGGATACAGGCAAAACCATAAATCAGTTTATAACTGAGGTAAGAATAGAAAAGGCGAAGGCGCTGTTAAAAAAGGATAGGACGCCTCTTAGTTCTATTGCTGAGAAAATAGGATATCATGATGCAAACTATTTTTCAAAAGCATTTAAGAAGGAAACAGGTGTAACACCAAAGGCGTATAGGGAGAGCATATAGAGGGCGGTTAGAAAGGCTAAAAGTATGAAATCATTTTATAAAAGATGGATGGGAATCTTAGCGCATACGGCTCTAAGTACAAAAATCAACTTGGTTTTTGTATTCTTCCTTGTGCTGCCACTGCTTCTCTTTACTGCAGTTTCATATTATTTTACCAACCAGTTAATCCTTAAACAAACGATAAATACGATGTCATATACGTATAATGAGGCAGTATATATCTTAGATAGATATTTTGATGCTATGGAAACAGCCCTCGGAAATATATTGTCAAATGACGAGGTATATAAGTTAGCTGCAGAAAGTATAGATGGTGATACTGTATTTAGTCAGAGATTTTATTATAATGCATTTATGAAAAGAATAGGTTATATAAATCAGTCATCACAAATTGATGGAATAAGGCTTTATGTCAAAAGCGACAGGCCATCTATCATAAATGATGAAGAGATATTTTCACTAAATATGGCTGAACAATCAGAGTGGTATAAGAAGCTTAATACAAAAATGAACAGCAGGCACTGGGTAAAGCCGGGCTTATTATTGAACCGGATGGAGAGGGCTCAAGGTTTTTCTCGTATTTGGGAATAATTTATAGGCCTGATTCATTAAGCGAGCCTATGGCAGTGCTAAGAATAGATATAGACAAAAGTAAAATAGAAGAGTTATTAAAGAGAATTAAGTTTAATCCGGAAACATCTGTATTACTCAGTAATGGAGAAAATATTATTTATGGCCTTAAAGGAAATGGAGAAGAATTTGAAACGGGAAAACTGGCTAAGATAAGGGGTGAGCAGGCTGGTAAGGACTGGAGCTTCATTAAATACAGTAATATTAAATATATTTTTAGAACAGAAATGCTAAGTGCCAATGGATGGCATCTGAACGTTCTTGTGCCACAAGCATCGGTGCTAGAGAAGCAGCAGGCCTTATATCTGACTCTTTTAATAGCGCTTTTTGGGATTGCAGCAGTGTCATATGGTCTTGCATATTTGACCATAAATTCCAACTTAAAGCGGATATTTATTTTAAATAAAGAAATGAAACGTGTGGAATCTGGAGACTTTTCGCACAAAATCAAGCCTGTAGGTTCAGATGAAATCGGAGAGTTAATGAGAAGCTTTAAGGCAATGACACTTCGTATGGAAGAAATGATAGATGAGAAGTATCGGATGGGTAAGGAGGTTAAAAATGCTGAATTAAAGGCTCTTCAGGCGCAAATAAATCCACATTTCCTTTATAATTCCTTGGATTTGGTTAACTGCCTTGCTATCGAGCATGATGTTCCGGAAATAGCAGATATGATTAATAGCTTGGTTGAATTTTATAAACTAAGTCTAAACAGAGGAAAAGAGATATTCTCGCTTCAAGATGAGGTCCGCCATGTACAGGCGTATGTGCGTATACAAAATATGCGTTTTGAAAAGAAAATCAGCCTTGATATAGAGGAAAAAGAGTGGCTTAAGGAGTATTCTATATTAAAGATAATACTTCAGCCTCTGGTTGAAAACAGCATAATGCATGGTATCCTTGAAAAAGAGGATAGTAGAGGTATAATAAAAATTAACTTCGTACATCAAGGAGACAGAATCTATATAATTATCAAAGATGACGGGGTAGGAATGTCCAAAGATAAGATAGATAATCTGCTAAAAGATACAAACGAGATAAAGCATGCAGGGTCAGGTTACGGGGTTAAAAATATAAATGAAAGAATTAAGCTATACTATGGTCCCGAGTTTGGCTTAGAGTTTGAAAGCAAGGAAAATGCCGGCACTGTAGCAACAGTGAGTATACCGGCTATACCATATAAAGAAAATTAAACAGGCCTGCCATATGACAATCCTGTTTAATTTTTAGCTAATTTCTAATATATTCTAAAGGATAGGGATTTTAATTGCAGTTTATGCAGCTTTTCTAATCACAAATATTATAGCCGAGAAATCTCCACCCATAGTTCCAAGGTCTCCCTTATTTACAGGGATACCCATAGACATAAGCTCATCTCCATAAGCCTTATAGGATATATCTTTACCTAAGAGATTGTAGGATACTTCATAGCAGGTCTCAGGGCAAAGTCCTTCAAGCTTAAACCTTAGGAAGGCACCATTTATCTTGCAAAGCCTCTGATAATACATAGCGAGGGCTTCGCTCTTATCCTTGGCAACAACTATCCAGGCGGTTTCATTGTGCTCAAAAGGACTGATTAGTCTGTAGAAGTCACTCTTTAACTGTATAAGTTCCCTGTGTTCCTTCATAAAGCTTACCTGCTTCTTCACATCTTCAATTTCTTCTGCGTTTAGGAGATTGAGGTCAAGCTCATATCCGAAGGTACCAAAGTAAGCCACAGAAGCCCTGGTTGAAAGCTTGGTGGTCCTGCTCATCTGGTGATTAGGAACGGCTGATACGATGGAACCCATGGATACAATTGGGTACATATAGGAAGTGCTATACTGTATCTTGGTTCTTTCATTTGCATCGGAATTATCACTGGTCCAGGTCTGTGGAGCATAGTAGAGCATACCCGGATCAAATCTTGCGCCTCCGCTTGCACAGGACTCAAAGAGAACGTGAGGGAACTTCTTTGTAAGCCTGTCGTAGAGCTTGTACACGCCTAGGATGTAGCGGTGCATGAACTCTCCCTGCCTGTCACAAGGAAGCTCCCTACCAAAAAGGCTCTGTCATATAGCGGTTCATATCCCATTTGATATAAGAGACCTTTGACTCTGAGAGTAGCTTATCCATGCAGCCATAGAGATAGTCAACCACCTCATCCCTTGACATATCAAGAACATGCTGATGTCTAGAGTGGCACTCAAATCTATCCGGTGCACCTATTAGCCAGTCGGGATGAGCTCTGTAGAGGTCACTGTCTTTATTTACCATTTCAAGCTCTACCCAGATACCAAACTTAAGCCCGAGAGCCTCTACCTTGTCAGCCAGTCCGGGAACACCGTCAGGGAGCTTTCTTGTATTTGCAAACCAGTCACCTAGTCCCCTGTAATCATCATCTCTTGCTCCAAACCATCCATCATCAAGGACGAAGAGTTCAACACCTACTTCTTTAGCCTTTGAAGCAATCTTAAGCAGCTTCTCCTCATCAAAATCAAAGTAAGTAGCCTCCCAGTTGTTAAGAAGGATAGGACGAGCCTTATCCCGCCATTCTCCACGCATCAAGCGGTTTCTGTAGAGGTCATGCAGTGACTGACTCATAGAATTAAAACCATTATCACTGTATACAAGCACAGCCTCAGGAGTAACAAAGCTCTCACCCTTTTCAAGCTTCCAGGAAAAGTTTTCTGGATGAATTCCAAGCATAACTCGTGTTATTTCATGGGTGGAAACTTCAACCTGAGCTAAAAAGTTACCGCTGTAGACAAGGCTAAAACCATAGACCTCACCTGAACTTTCTGTGGTTTCAGGCCTAGCCAGGGCTATAAAAGGGTTGTGGTCAGCGCCGGAGCCTGTTCCTGTAACGGTTCCAATCGACTGTATACCCATTTCAAGTTTTCTTCTCTTTAGATAACGTTCTCTAGCCCAAGCTCCTGAGAAGTGAATCATTTCATAATCCATATCAAGGAAGTCTACAGCAAAGCTTAATGCTTTTTGCAAAACTATCGGAGCCTCTCCCTTGTGATTAAAGCGGGTATGTCTCGTTATGACAGGATAATCCACATAAATGGTATAGGAGAGTATCATTTCAGTATTTGTGACATCATCAACCAAGTAATTTCAAGGGTGTCAGCCTCAGAATCGCATTCTACATAAGTAGAAGGAAGCGGTGCAAGACTTGGCTTGCCTTTGAGTATGTTGTAGCCCATATATTTATAATCGCTTATGCGGCTTCCATTTTCCTGCAAAACTGTATAGGCAGGGCTTCTAAAATCGCCAGTTCCATAACTTGGGTAGTCATTTCTAATGTACTGTCTGGCAATGGTTCCAGGCTCGGGGACACAAACTGCACTGTGTGAGCGGTAAGTTTCTTCGTGGTGGTGTGAGAATGACTCCCTGTCCTTTATGGCCTTTCCATAGTAGAGGTTCTCGATTCCTCCATTTTGAATGACGCTTATTATGTAGCTTATCTTTCCATTTGATAAATGAAAGGTCATAGAACTTTCGTGAAATACTATTGGCATAGATACCTCCTGTTTAAGTGATGTAGGTTCAAATGTTAAAAAACTAAGTCTATTCTACAGTTTTATATGACGGGTTTCAATACCTAGATTAAAGTTTCGGAAAAAGCTGGGAGATAGGGGTTACATAGAGGCATAACAAACAGACATGAAAAGGTCAAAGCCGTTTTATGACAGTTCAGTTGAAGCTGTGTGCAGAAAGTGACCTATATACTCTTCTTAATGTTGGCCGTGGTGTATCGGAAGTGATGAGGCTCAAAGTATGATGTTAGAGAGTTTTTGAGGGCAGTTTACTACGATAAGTCAAAATAGTGAAAAAATAGTGTAATTTTAGTGGAATAAAAGCACCCTTTCTGTTATAATAAATGTACAGGGAGGTGCTTTTTTATGATGAAGGTAAGTTTGAATAATGAAATTTTAAAATACATTACAGAGATAGATAAAAACAGGTATAAATTTTCCACAGTAAAACTTAAAAGAACCGTTGCCAGCAAACTTAGGAAAAATTCAAAAAAGAAAAGCTCATATGCTTCAACTAAGATAGAGGGGAATCCGCTGTCAGAGAGGCAGGTTGATGAAGTTATAGAAAATGATGACAGGAAACATTATCTTAAACCTGAACAGGAAGTGAGAAATTATTTTCTTGCATTAAACTATCTGGAGGAGAAGGCAAAAAAAAGAGAGATGTTTTCAAAGAAACTGATTTTTGATGTTCAAAAACTTGTGGAAAAGGGTGCCTCAAAAGAAAAAATTGAACTTAGAGGACAGACGCCTCCGGGAGTTTTGTTTGCTGTATATGATTCTATGAGTGGCAATCCTGACTATATCCCTCCAGAGTATGTTGACATCCCGGAGCTTTTAGAGGAGCTTGTTAATTATGTAAATACTACCAATGACCATCCGCTTATAGTGGCAGCAGTTGTACATTACCAGCTAGTGACCATTCACCCATTTGAAGATGGAAATGGCAGGACGGCCAGACTACTTTCCGGATATATTCTTGACATTAACGGCTATGGCTTTAATGGAATTGGTTCGTTGGAAGAATATTTTGCCTATGATGTAGAGGAATATTATAATTCCATACAGATGGGATTACCTGCATTGTATTACTCGGGAAGAGATAATCCGCCTCATCCTGAAATCTGGATCAATTACTTTCTAAGGATGGTTCTTTTGTACTCAGGAAAAGTCTGCGAACTCTCTGAAAGTGAGAACGGAAAGGAACTTGAAGGGAGTCTGTCTTATCTGAAAAAAATAAAGAAAAAAAGAGCTTTTATTATTTTTTTAATTAAAAAAATGAAAAAAAGAATATTTACTCCAATTGAGATAAGTAAGGAATTTGGTGTGACAAATAAGACTATAATCAATAGGCTCTCTACTCTTGTAAAAAATGGATTTGTTGTACCTAATATAGTAAAAGAGCGTATTCGTTCTTATGAGTTAAGTGATTTTTAGGTAATAGTTAAATGTTTTCTTCGTTTACCTGCGACAGAAAATACAGAGACGAGAATAAAATTAAGGTCATTATTCAGATAAATATCTGAATTGACATAGATTGTAGTATTTTAGGCGCACTTAAATAAGCCAGACAAAGTAGTATGACAATTGAATACTTTTTTAGGCAATTAAAGGCTTTAAGCTTCTGATATATTTTGGGCACTTCATACTGTGTGCAACAATTACGGTAAGCTGGCTTGCGATTCCTGCGAGAAATACATCAACCTTTGGATATATGCATTTTAGGCATCCCCATTTGGAACGGTCAGCCCGTCCTTTTTCGTGACACAGTCCGAGATATTTCATATCTAAGGAAGAATCTTTTGGACAGGTAGGATAGCCGTAAGAATTATAACCTACTTTGTCAAGGCTGCTTTCATTCCGAGGGTTATAAGGGATAAGAACCTTTGAGAAATGAAACTCATCTTTAAGGAACCGTAAGTATCAATGGTATCAAAAGCAGAATCACCAAGGAAGGTATCCGGCTTAAAGTGTGGATGCAGTGCAAAGAAATCAATATGCCTTATTATGCCGAGTCCGTTAGTAAGGACGGCAAACTTATCCGCATAGCAGAAATGCCCGTTAATATATTGCTGTTTAGCATCAGGAGAAGAGGCTGCTCTTGAAGGCATTAATCCATAAGCCATTTTGTAAGGGTCAACCTCAGGCTTGTCTTTATAATAGGCTTTTAGCTTACGTATTAGAGTGTTTAAGGCTTTAGGATTGTTCTCAGCAACATGGAGTTCAATCCCCGATGTATCAAAGGCAAGTATATCGGATAGGGAAGAATCTACAGCCTTATAGATTGGCTCTGTAAAGTCCACAAGTTTGTTAAACATATCTTCAATAAACGGAAGGAAATCCTGTTTAAAGCGGGTAAGTAACGGAGCATCGGGAACTTTGGTAAATCCACAGAAGTCTCTGAGTTCCTTGCAGAGATTTAAGAAAAGGATAAGCATTGAATCTGTAGGTATTGAAAAAATCTTCTGCAGGATAAGAGCTGAGAGGAAGCCGGTAAGAGGGTAAACAGGCTTACGCCCGAGAGAACGGTAAAAGGCACTAAAAAAGGAGCCAGGAATGAAAGAACTTATATCAAGATGTTCCTCAAGGAGATCAAAAAAGGAAGGCGCATCATCGATAAACATATCCTGACAATCAGAAAAGATTTCCTTAAAAGAAATCTGGTGAAACTTATTAGACATAAATTTTCTCCTCACTTGTTTAATTTGTTTTGTGGTGATTACATTTTATCACAAGTGGAGAGAAAATTTATATAGAAAAAGCAATAAAACCCAATGAAATCAATGGGTTTGGTAATTTAACAATTGCCTAATTTACCCTTTAGATAGGGAGAACAGGAATAAAATATCACTAAATATCAATAAAGATGAAAAAATATCTTGGAAATTGCGCAGATATGTGTTATGGTGTTTAATGGTTTGTTGTATCACTTAAGGAGTGAGGTAATTACATGGAAGATGGATATATCAGTTTAGAGCAAGCAGCAGAATATTTGAATATCAAACCGGTCACATTGAGAAAGTGGATAAGAAGCCGGGACGATATACCGGCACATCAAATAGGAAAGCTGTGGAAATTCAAGAAAGCAGAGTTAGATGAGTGGGTTAATTGCGGCAAAAGCGCACAATCTGCAATTGAAGAAAAAATACCCCCTAAGAATGAATGAAAGAGTATGTTATAAAATCATCCAAAAAGGAGACTGAGAAAATGAACAATGAATCTTTAACCATCACCAGCAGAGCAGAGATGGCTTTTTGCGGGCTCGAGGATGTCTTTATCACAATGTACTGCAAAAAAGACTTTGAACGCATTTTGCATAACATGAAAGGTGCGAGTGATCAGACAAGATCCTCGCGGCTTCTTCCGCGTTTGTATGGAATGCTTGATGCGTGTGATGTCGAATATGAATATGGTATGGATGACAAGTACTATCAGGAACTGATAGAAAAAAACATATCTTCTAATGAATATGGTGAAAAGATTCTTGTGGATAGAATGGTTCTGGCTCTTTTTGATAGATACAATGGATATTCTACCCCCTCGGAATACATGGATAGAATTCTTGTAAGATTACAAAAGGAGGAGGATAAAAAGAATTGGGGTGAGGCATCGCTCAGATTAAGAATTCTGAAGCAGTTTGTGAAATATGGCAACTATTTGGAAGATGCAGGATTTGTGAGCAGACCTACAATAGAGAAGCGTGCTGCCGAAATCCGGGAAAAAGAAGAAAGACTTAACTGCCTCGGATGTAGCGGATGTCATATCAGAGGAGGCCTTTGCGGATTTTGATGACCCGGATAAAGCTAATCCGGAATACAGAAGGCCGAATGGAAAGTTTGGACTGCTGAAGTTGTGCGATGATCTGGCATACGGAAAATTCCGTACTCAGGGAGCAACAAAGAAAGGATTATATTTTCTGGCGATTGTGCTGGACATGAGACTTGCAGGTCTTCCGGGGGCTGATGAAGAGAATGACATTATGAAAAACCTCTTCAGAGATTACTATAGCAATAATCTCATGAGGTATATGACAGAGGCTTATAAGGGTCATTTGCGCGAATTTGAGACCCCATCAGGCCAAGGCATAAATTTCAAGAATTTCGCCGAAATGGTATATCTGTATTACATATCGAGAAACGATATGAATGCTCAGGAGAAGATTGCCGCATCAAGTAAGATGATTGATGAACTCGCACAGACGGCTAAAGACAATCGACCTGGTGGAAAAAAGGCAGAGAAGGAGGTAAGACGCACAGAATTTTATAGAATGCGTTTTATGAATAAGGACAGAGAATCCGGTGCTGAGTTGTTCAGTGAAGACATTCTTAATCTAAACGAAGAGGAATTTAGGGCATTTATGCTTGAAAACTATGACTGTGATACCGGCACAGGTAAACCTTTGTGAGCAAGGGGGTTCTTGTTGAAAGTGCGGTCGGGGCACTGCAGATAGATATAGACCAGAACACAGCATATGCTGAATATACAGAGATTCTGGATGAACTTGTTAATGAACAAAAGAAATTTGACATGACACTGGATGATTGCAACTACGGGCTCTGGTTTGTGGATGTTGCTGCCTACGACAAGGAAGGATTAGAAAGTATCCCCGATAGATATCCGGAGGTTGACAAAAAGAAATACGATGAATTTATGGAAGTACTTAAGGGAGCAAATCTGATGATAGGAAATACAGTGAATGAAAGCACAAGTGAGTTGGATGAAGATCAGGAACATGCGGAAACGTCGAAAATCAGAATAAAAGCTCTTTCTGTAAGCAAACCAGAGGAAATCACTCGGACATCGCTGATGACGGCGTATTACTACTATTTCAATATTACGCACGAATATAATGAACAGCTTGCATTTACAGGTTACAAAGATGTTTTTGAGGAGTATAAGAGGCGACTTGATCCTATCCTGGAAAAATGTGGCTATCAGGAAATTAGCGGAAAGAATTTGTTTGATGTGGTTTTAACATTTTCATCGTACGCAAGATTAATTATGTGATGGAGAAATGCAAATGTTTATGGAATGGACAGAGACTGGTAAATTTCATATTGAAAATAATAAGAGCAATGAGGATGCAATAGTTACTCTTAAGAATGGGAAGAATGTCGCAGTTGCATTATGTGACGGTGTTTCCACGTGCCAAAATTCAGAGGCCGGTGCCAAAGTGGCATGCGCAAGTCTCTGCGATTTCTTTGTCCGTAAAGGTTGTAAACTTGCATTTTACGACAGCAGAACAATTGCAAAAAAGACCGTGTCACATATCCTTTATGATTTGAAGAAGTATTCTGAAAAAACAGGAAACACGATGGAGTCTTTATCTAGTACTGCGGCAAGTGTTGTTTATGATTATGAACTGAGCAAAGTAATATGTATCAACATAGGAGATGCCTTGATAGGCGGGATAGGTAAGGATGGATATGAAACTATTATAAGTCCTCAAACATAGCAGGGGGTGCTATACAACCACGACCAAAGGGGTTGAACGAGTAGCGGATATCGTAGTATTGGATGCAGGGAAATTTGATTCAATATTTATCTGTTCAGATGGAATGTGGAAGGGATTTTATCAGGACCGGTATATTTCAGGGGATATTGATGAATGTTTAAGGACTAAAGACTATAAAAGAATGATTTCCATAGTCCAGATGGGTGAAAGTTATGATGATCGTAGTATTGTAGTTATGGATCTCGAAGATATAAAGGAGGCACAACCGGCATGATCAATCGCAGCATATTGGAGAACGGAACATCCATCGAACTTTACGTTGAGGAAAAGGGAAGAAGGGATTCCAGAGAGTTTCATATTACAAAACTCGTTAGTGATAAAGGAGCTTCTGTCATTGCGTACAGGGCATACCATCAAAACAGCAGCAATATTGGCGTCTTAAGGGAGTATTATCCTCAAAAGGATGACATTGTGCTCGAAAGAGATGCAGATGGAAGAATTCATGTGGACATGAATGAGTCATCTGAAGCAGAACGGAAAGAATATCTGGATGGCAGGGAACGTTATCTGGCACCGTATGTTGAATTGGGCAAACTTCAAAGAGAAAAGGAGAATGATGACTTGGCATCCTTTATCCCATATTTTGAAATCTGCTATGGGTGCAAGGACATGGCGCAGGATGACGGTACTGTCTATGTATGGACTCCCGCACCCCAAACAAAAACATTTTCTGATTTTTGTGAATTAGTTCATAATGCCCCTGAGGCTGAATCTGAATATAAGTTATACACTATACTTAGCGCAATGTTATCATTGGCAAAATGCATTGGAGAAATGCATGCCATACATCCTGTTGGACTGATTCACAGGGATATAAAGCCTGATAATTTTGGCTTCACAAACAGAGGGGGAGAATTGCTGACACAGTCAATTTCTCTGTTTGATATAGATTCCATTTGCAAAGCCTACCCTGTTCCGGAGGAGGATATAGGAACACATGGCTTTATGGAGAATGACTATGAACGGAGAAATGATAACCTGAGAGATATCTACTCCATAGGGGCTACTTTGTTTTATGCCATGATTATCACGGACGAGACAGAATCTCTTGGGTTTAAGTATAATGATTCCCTATATGAGAGATTGCCGGAACTGGTGAAAAATTCAAAACTCATCAGTTCTTCGGAGAGCAATTCGTACCCCAAGTTAAGGAGTTATCTTGTAAGGATTTTAAGGAAGTGTTTATGCGCAAGATATTCACAGGATGGCAGATATGAAGATTGCAAGTCATTGGCTGTGGATATTCAGACAGCAATCAGCTATATAGTTCCATTTGAAGTCTCCAGGAAATATATTTCAGGGGAGAAATGGGTGCTGCAGGATGCGAAGAAATGGTTTGATGAGAATGAAAGGAATACATCATCGCTTTGCCTCCGTTATCATTTATACAAATATCCACTCTATATGACGACCAGGGGTAAAGAAACATTACAGGTTTTATTTGTGGGATTTGGAAAGTACGGATTCAGATTTCTGGATATGGTTCTTGAAATGTCACAAAATCTCGGAGTCGATATTAATGCGGTTATCATTTCTGATTCATCGGTAAACAATGATACTGCTGACAGGGATTTGTATTTGGAGGAGAGACCGGAATTAAGGAGCTTCTTTAATGTGTCGAGATGTGAAAAAGTAAAAACCGCATATGGCAGTATTGAGTTTAAAAGTGCCACATTAATAGATAACTCTGATGAATTTACCATTAATCATGGAGCCGCCGATAGTATAGCTGATTACAGCAGAAATTCTGACTATATGTTCATTGACCTTGGGGATAATTCTGTTAATGCCGAAATAGCGGAGAGATTACATTCGTTATGTCAGGGAGCGATAGTTAGTTATGTCCATGAGGGCACAGGAACAGCTTTATCATCATCAGAATACCTTGTTCCTGTAAACGTTTCTTTAGATGTTCGAAGCCTTCCGGATTTTGCAGAGATTGAAAGGATGGCTTTTAATGCTCATTTGGTGTGGAATGAAAACAGAGATATAAGCTTTGAGGAGAAAAAGGTAGAGTTCCTGGATAAGTATAACTTTGACTCCTGCGTTTCTAATGTTCTTGCAATAAAGTATAAGATGTGGAGAGAGAGGGGATTGATTTAGATAAAGAAGGAATCTATGGAGCAGCTAAGAGAATGCAGCGAATACTTGATGAAACCCCTGAAGAAATTCAGATTTTAGCAGGGCTTGAACATAGGAGATGGGTGACAGAGAAAATTTGTGATGGATGGACGACGAGGAGCATTGAACAGTGCTATGAAGTTGCTAACACAGAGGATGATGTGACTCGGAACTTGGATAAGAAAGTCCATGTCTGCATTGTAAACGGAGAGGCAGATTGGAAACTTGATGGAGTTGCTACAGCAAAGTGGGACGCCGGCGGTATAGATGTGTCAAGATTAGATCCGCTTGATAGACTTTCTGTAGAATTGCATCGGTTTTATGAAAACCAGGCTAAGAATATCGATCTCGGTGATTTTGAATTAGAAAGGAAACAACTAACTGGAACATCAGCATTTTCAGCATTTGAGGAGTGGATTGAGAAAAAGAACGAAATACAAAAACAACGCGATAGGGATACCGAAGCATCCTTTAAGGCGTATTGGATTAGGTTAAAAAGGGCAATTGAGAATGACGATACTGGAAATATAACTGAAACGCAGAAGAAGCAGATAGTGGCGTCTATAGAAATAAGGATTACACCTGTATTTTTGCGTTACGAATACAAAGATTATAAGAAGATAGATGTGGATTTGATTAATAGCATTCCATACATATTGACCTATAATGAGAATATCCATTTGATTTATCCCATGGAGAAATTTGATAATGTTGAAAAAATCAAGGATATTGATGTTTCTTCAGTGTTTGTTTTCGAACATGTGGCTGCTCCAACCATCCTTAATGTAGCCAAGGTGACATACTTGTACTATGCAACGGAAATGTCGGGGTTCAACATTTTTGATGCACCTGTAAGGCTGTCAGGGTTGCTTAAGCGTGTGATGTCATACCAAAAAAGAAAGGGACTAAGATTTTCAATCAACCTGGCAATTTTCTATCATACAGAGGGAACAAAATCTATTTATGAGATGTCGGAACTTGATGGAGAGAATATCAGCATCGAGTTCATAAACATTGCTAAAAGGGAGGATCCTTCTCAAGCAGCCAGTCGTTATATAGAAGAGATTTCCAAGGCCTCTGATTTGGTTTTGGCGCAACAGACTGATGCCGTTACTGATGGATGGCTTGCCAACAGTAGCTTTAGAAGGATGTTATCATGTTTCAAACTCGATAGGAGCAATTGGGAGTTTTCTTTTGCTGAAGATTGCAAATGGATAGATTATATATCAAGAAAGGTGACTATTGGAGTGCGGGACATTGCCGAGCTATCCGGAAGAAAATATATTATTGACACTTTTCTTGATTTTGGAAAAGCTGAAAATAGAGATTTATGGAAAATCTACAAAAAGGATAGTTCAAGATGGAAGAGGTGTTCGGAGTTCCTTTCAAAGAATGAACACAGCTTCAAAGAGCTACTTGTATGCAAAAAGAAGGATGTTTGTGGGGATAATACCGGCACATTCAGGTTCTATATGCCGTCACAATGCTACGCTTCAATTTTGAAGTGCAAGGATGCGTTTCTGCAAAATGGCATGATTGGTCAGGAAAGCAGCGTCATATTGTGTTCCGATACTGTGTGTTGCTTGATTGCAAAGTGTACGCCACATATGCGGGATCTCATCGACCGCATGTTTTTAAATCCATATGCATTCGAAGATTCTGATAGAGTCAGGATTACAAACCTACTTAATGCGAAGAAAAAGGTAGAAGGTATTCGGATAGAATTTGACGGTCTTGAATTTGGAAATGTTGACTTGAGAGGCTATGTTAATACTCTTGCGGAAGAAAACCAGGTTAGAAATACTGACTGGGGGAAAATTTCGGCTGAAAATGAAATCAAATCGCTGTTAACAATATTCCATGGCAAGGGGATTATTCATAATCTGAGTAGTAAAGTAAATGCTGTACATTTCACTTATGGTTCTTACACTATAAAGAAACTTATGAGGGATGCAGGTAACATGCTGGAATTTGAGGTATATCATCAGCTTTCCGAAATGAATACTGAAAAGGTTGGAGCATCAAGTTGTTTCGATGATGTAGCGAGCATTACTTTCCTGGATGAAAATCAGAAGTCGACTGAACAGATTGACTGTCTCGTGACAAAAGGGTTTCACAGCCTCCTTATAGAATGTAAAGCACAAGATAATCTTTCTGACGATAAAATTGATGAATATATCGAAAAACTGGAAGACCGTGTGGATAAGTTCGGTATATCTTGCAAAGGTTTGCTGCTGATAGATAGCAATGAACCGTTAACATACAAGAAGAAGAGCGGAAAAGTCATCATAAAAAGGCTTGATGACATAGATGGCAAGGAAAACCCTAATGGTATCGGCAGTTATGCTATTGAAATGCTCACAAAATAAAAGAGGAAGAGTGAATAATAACTTATATTTTTGGGCACACTTATATAAGGGGTCGCAAGATCCCTAAAATTTGTAACTATATAAATAATAAATGTTAGTTATCGTTGCGTTTTTACTAACTTTGAGCTATCATAACCAAGGCTTTCAAGATAAGCAAAGACATTGTTTTCATTTAGAATCACACGTTCTATATGATTTTTTTAGGAGACATAAGTTCTTCATAATCAATAGGATTAAACGGTTTTTTTCTTCTGAAACTATGTGATAAATGCAAACTATCATCATTCGTGCTATGGCAATGATTGCTTTCTTATGACCACGGCGTTTTTTAACTCGACCATATTTGATTGCAAAATAAGGCTGCTTTTTGCTCTTGATTGCTGCAAGTGCACATTGCACCATCATAGGCTTTAAGTAATCTCCTGCTTTTGAAATCCGCACAGACTTCTTTTTACCGGCTGACTCATTGTTAGTAGGTGAAAGCCCACACCATGAGCACAGGTGCTTTGCGTCATCAAAGATGCTCATATCTACGCCTGTTTCAGCAAGAACGATTGTTGAACTTAGTTCGGTCATCCCAGGCATTGTAGAAACAAGTTCAACGAACTTGTAGTAAGGCTTCATCCTTACATAAAGCTCAACTTCAGATTGAGTAATCATGCTATCAAGATACTCCAGATGGCTGCGGGCAAGTTCAAGCTTGAAGCGGTATCTTGCGACTTCGCGCAGCTGTCTGAAGTCTTTAGGGGGAATAAACGAGCATCTGACAAGGTCGAATTTGTAGAGGTCGGCAATCCATTTGGAGTCTTTTTGTCAGTTTTCTTTCCCTTGATGGCTTTGACATATTTAGGATGGGTAAGGCAGACTTCCATGTCATTTTCGAGATAATTAAAAATAGGAATCCAATATTTTCCAGTGGATTTCATACATACATGATAACTATTATTCTCGATCAGCTAGCTGTGAAATTTTCTAATATCTGAGTTGAAGGTAGAAAATGATTTTTGCTTGTACTCAGAGATTCCATCGGCATTTGTGATTACGATGGTTGCAACGATAACATTTTTGTGGACATCAAGTCCACAGCAGATGGAGTATTTTAACTTCATCATAAGTATCACCACCTTTATAAAAAAGGATAGCAACATTGACTGTCATCCTGTGACTAAATAAACATGGTTTATTACCAATGATAAGAGTCCGGGCACAATATCCCACTTGTTTGTGCTTGTAAGGATGACGTCACATATAATCATATGGGGTCGAAAATAAATTCGCCACTCATCCTCCCGTGCTCTGTAGTATATTGCTATCCTATATAAATATTATAAGACAAAGCGAGGAGAGGCACAACATTTTTTCATAACTTGTTTGTGCCTTGAGCGAAGCGAAAGGAATGTGTAAAATCATGAGAAAATATGTACCCAATCCGGTAGACACCAGTGACATTATCCTTCCGGAGGAGATGATTGAGCTTACAGAGAAAATTGCCAAGAACACCCATGATGTCTGGGCTGTAGGGAGAATAAAAGAAGGATGGAAGTATGGCGAAGTGAGGGATGACGCTAAAAAAATTACACCCTGCATGGTGGAGTATGATGAACTTCCGGAATCAGAGAAGGAATACGACAGGAATACTTCTCTGGAGACTATTAAGCTTATATTGAAGCTGGGATATACGATTACTCCGCCAGACTGTTAACTTCTAACTGTTATGTTAGATATTTTTCGGCATATGCGGCTTTAGAGAGCAATTTGGTAATATGTCAAGAGGTATTTTGAATAGATTTTTAGATAAAAGGGTAACTTTAACAAACCTATGCACACCATAGAAATGGAGAACATAAGTTCATTATTCTCTATTGATTACCTACTCCTTTTCAGGGAGTAGAGTTGGCTTTTGTCCAGCAGTCCAAAAAGCATACGTAAAAATTTACGGGAGGTCAACTCGAGTGCTCTTTTGTGCTGATGAGTAGTAGTCTAAGCAAACTTTTTGTCATAAAAATCCTTATACTCCGGACAGTTATTGATAACGCTTCCGGTAGCTTCTATTACATAGTAACGCAGGTAACGGTTTCCGGCTTTGCTCATTTTAGTATCTTCTGCACGGAAGTTGCCTGACTGATTTTCTTTCCAGACGATACCGCAATATTTAGCGAGTGCACCATTGCTGGTAAAAGCTTTGATAGTGCCTATTTCAGCAAGTATACCGGCTGCATATACATGACCTATGCCGGGGATTGATTTCAGTATCTGGTACTCGACAGAGTTTAGTCCCTGCACGGTATGTTCAATTGCCTTTTCAATTGCCTTGAGCTCTTTCTCAAAAGCTCTGATGCAATTAAAAGAACTGCTGATAGACAACGTGATCGGTTCAGCAACGACTCTGTCCAGACGGTATGAACCACTAGCGGCGGCTTTTAAAATCTTTGCAGTTTCTTCCGGCTCAGTAATGCGTCCACGGCTTTTGGATTCAATGAGTTCGACCAGTTCTTCAATAGAAGCCTCTATGATATCATCATTGGTTACGTATTGTTCCAAGATGGCTTCTGCAGTTGCACCATACTTGTTGCTGAACGGATGGTCTTCCTTTTTCAGCATGGCGAACTCGCTGAATTTGAGGAAGATGTTGTTAAGCACATAGGTCTTCTCACGTGCAATGCATTCAGCGATGTGCAGACGGTGTCTTGTAAGCCTTTGAAGAGCCAGATACTGGGCTCCGCGCCACGGCTTTATACTGATACGTCCGACTCTTGCAAAGTCGGCTATGACAAAGGAATCAATACCATCATTCTTGTCGAGAGCATTGAATGATTCTTTGTACTTGGCAATTTCTTTCGGATTGAGACAGTATACCTCTGTACCAAATGGTGCCAACAAATCACTGGCTGAAAGATAATTGGCAATATGTACGCCGTAAAATCTGGTGGACTCAAGCCCGATGATTACATGGTTGAATTCATGGTGGGCTGAAAGAACGTCTACAAGAAGGGATTCAAGAGTCTCTGCACCTTCTTTGGCATTAGGTACGGGCTTCATGCGGATAAGAAATTCCTGGTTGAAATCAATGGCAGAAACAACATTTGTACGGGATCCTATATCAATCCCAACAAACAGTGTTGACAGGTAATCGGTTTTTCTTCATGGTTAATCACCTCCTCTCATCATAGAATGGGCGTGAAATAGAGGACATGAGCTTATCCCAAACCAATACACCAGTCTAAACCTCGCGTTATCAGCATTGTCCGGTAGAAACGTCCTGCTGGAGACTTTTAGAACCGGGATGCAGCATTTGTGTAATAGATCTCAGTGTATCGTCCGGGCTTCAAGCTTTCGTAGCAGTAGCATAAGCTCCGCAGGAGGTGCACAGAAGTGACCACAGCCTGGATTCACTAAGGAACCATTATAGCATTTGGGATGTCATGTCGCAATGTAACTGTAAACTGTATAGATGAGAAATGGACTGCCAGCACTTGATGGAGGAGAATCCTCCGGACAGATAAGAATGTCCACACATCTATACTCAAAAAGAAAAGTTTGTAACCTTATTTTTCTTGGCTACAAACTTATTATACGAGGAGGTATTCTATGTACGATGTTTTCATTTCCTTTAAGAATACTGATGGAAAAGGAAATCAAACAGAGGATTCATATATAGCAGAAGAACTATATAAAGAGCTAAAAAGTCGTTCCATAGATACGTTTTTTAGTAATCATGAGCTTGAACATGACGAATGGTGGCCGGAAATTTGCGAGGCAATTGAGCAGTCTAGAATACTTGTTCTAATAGGTACATCCTTGGATTATGTTCGTGCAGGTCAAGTTAAGAGGGAATGGAGCCTTTTCTTGAATTTGATTGCTAGTGGAAGAAAACCGGGGTGTGAACTGCACGCTTATTGGAAAGACATAGATTTTAGTCAACTTAAAAAAGATGAAAACGAGCTTATATTAAAAGATATTCATGACATTAATGTTTTATCTGTGACTGAACTATGTGATAGAATTCAAAATATACTACCCCAAAAAAGTACAGTCAAAAAGGATGTAGATACTTCATATATACCAAAGAACAATAAAAAGAGCGATAGATTTAATTACAGAACGGGATATACAAAACTTCTGGGGAGAGAAGATGAAATTGATTTTCTAAAAAAGTTCTGCACGGACACAAATTATCCTGTTTCATGGACAATTATCAGCGGGAAAGGAGGTATTGGAAAATCAAAACTCTCACACGATTTTTGCAAGATGATGGAACAAGATGGGTGGAATGTGTTTTATCCTGCTCATGCAACAAGTTTTTCTGGTGATGATTTAGCTAAGACCGATAGAGAATACTTGATTTGTTTTGATTACGTTAAGTTTGAATTGGATATTGTTGAGAGCATTATTCAACTGGCTATTGATAGAAGAATTCGATACAAAGTTCGTTTTATATTAATTGAGAGAAATGCAAGCGAGATTATAGGAGGATTTAGTTCTGTAATTAATGAGTATCATTTTATGGGAGGGGATTTGAAATTATCTGCTCCTGAAGATGAGAAGATATTGGATATAGTTGAAAACTATATTACGAATATTAGTAATGATAAGATGCTTGGCAAGATGGACAAGGAGAACATAATGAGTTCTCTTGAGATGGTTGATCCGGGGATTAAAAGACCCCTATTTGCAATGTTTATTGCGGATGCTTGGATTGATAACAGTTTTGAACTTGAAGACTGGAATAGGGAAAGAGCAGTAGGCTACGTAGCAAATAAAGAATTAGATCGAATTCGTAGTGCTGCTTATGGTTATGCGAAAAATCAAGCAGACAAAGAGCTGTATCTAAAGAGCTTAGATTTGTTCGTTTTATTTGCGACTTTTTGTGGTGGCGTAGATTCAAGCAAAATTATTGATACAGTAAAGGGATTAACAGATATTAATGACCAAGTGGCAAATATGCTGTTGGACGGAAGTGAACTCAGGATAAAGGATAAAATCCAAGGAATAGAACCTGATTTAGTAGGAGAATATATATGTATTAATATTTTAAATAATTTAAAACCTGAATTGGTACGTCAATTCTTTGAGACGATGTATAAGTCAATGTTTATTGATATGGTTTCATATATTGACAAAATTTATGATGACTATACAGATCCGTTTTTGTCGGCAGATTGGAGTTCGTATGTAACCTCCATAAGTATACCGCTGACTTATACATATATAAAAAATAATATGTTCAATGGCTGTGGATTTATCAGAGAGGTTAAATTGCATGATCAGGTGACAACGATTTCTAAGGGGGCATTTAGGGATTGTGACCATCTTTACAAGATTAATTTTCCGGACAATTTGGAAATCATAGAAAGTGCCGCATTCCTTAATTGTGTTGCACTTGAAACTGCAATGCCAGATGATGGTAAGGGATGGGTGCCGTCAATTGTGAGTATTGGTGATCGTGCTTTTAAGAATTGCAGGAAACTGAGGAATATAAAAATACCAAGATCTGTAAAGGAAATCGGTACGGGGATATTTGCAAAGTGTAAAAGTATTGAAGTGGTCGAATTGCCGAAAGACATAACAACAATCCCCCACAATGCTTTCGAAGCATGCGAATCCCTTGTTACTGTTATATTTAAGAGTGAATCCAGAGATGGAATAACAATACAGAGCGAGGCGTTTAAGGACTGTGTGAATCTGCGAAATGTTAAGAACAGTAATAGAATTACATACATTGGTAAGAGCGGTTTTGAGAATTGCTATTCATTGAGGAATATCATTTTTAGCAAAAAGCTATCAGATTTTGGTGAAGGCACATTCAAAGGGTGTAAAGGGCTGAAATAGTTGATTTGAGCTCAACAGGAATAAAAAGAATAAGTAAATCTTTATTTGAAGAATGTGAGGGCATAGAATATGTAAAACTTTCTTGTGAATTAACACACATCGGGGCGAGAGCTTTCTTTAACTGTTTGAGATTACAAACGATTTGTTTGCCTGAAAGCATTAAAGGGATAAGTGAACTCGCTTTTTCAGGTTGCTGTAATTTAAAATCGGATTCTTTTGGAGATAATGCAAAAAACATAAGATCTTTCGGTGCTTTTACAGTAAAGAATGTTGATGATGAGTTCATAGATTTTCTCACTTCATATTATGGGAAGAGGGAAGTTATGATATCTCGCAACATCACAAGAATTGGAGAAAAGGCTTTTTTTAATGATGCTTATTTAGAAAGATTGATTTGTCATGCTGATGTTTCTGAAATTGGAAAAGAGGCTTTCAGAGGGTGCGCCTGTCTGAAAAAAATTGAAGGGACTTTTTCAGGTGTTAAGAAAATTGGAGAGGGTGCATTTGGGGGTTGTAAAGAATTACAATCATTGCCGGGGGATGCAAATGTAACAAAAATCGAGGACAATTTGTTTAGAAACTGTTCTTCGCTTGAAACGATAAGGGTTAGGTCTGAGATAGAGAATATTGGGAAATATGCTTTTAGTCATTGCTATGAGTTAAAAAGAATACTTTTCAAGGGAAAATGTAGCCAAATATCACTTGCTGCTTTTGAGTATTGCCCTAAATTTACGTTATCTCCGCAATATCATATAAAAAACAAAGGAAAGTTGTTTTATGTTGCAGGTTTTATTTTTAGAAAATTTGACCATGAAGAGATGCGTTTTGTTAGCAAATATAGAGAGTGGGAAAATGTAAGGATTCCTTTCTCTTGTGTTGGTTTTTTTGAAAATCCGTTTGAAAACTCAAGAATTATAAAACGAATAGTAGTACCAAAAAGCGTGAGATCATTAATTAAGTATAACTTTGCCAGAATACCATCCTTAGAAAGCATTAAAATTCCTGATTCAATTAAGATTCTTCCTGAAGGCTTATTTGAAGGGTGTAATTCGCTTAAGACCATAAAAATAGGAAGCGAGACAAATTCCTTGCAAAATGGTATTAGAATTGGAAAAAAGAATTTTTGCTGACTGCTATTCATTAAAGGAGATGAAACTGCCGTCCGGGTTAAAAAGAATCGAAGATGGTATGTTTTATGGCTGCAAGGGATTAGAAACAATAAAATTTAACGATGGTCTTGAAAGGATAGGAAATCAAGCCTTCTTAGGTTGTTCTTCTATAACCAGTATTGAATTACCATCATCACTACAACTGATAGGGTTTCAAGCCTTTGAGAATTGCGTTCAGTTAGAATGTGTAATTGGATTAAAAAATACAAAGGTAGACAGTTTACCTAACGAGGCATTTCAGGGATGTATAAGACTGAAAGAAATATATTTGCCGATAGGGATGAAGTCGCTAAGCCCACACGCCTTTTATGACTGCCAACATATAGAAAAATTAGATATATTCAAGACAGAAATCGAATATATAGGTATTGCTGCATTCCAAAACTGTTATATGCTGCAGGAAATGGTATTTCCAAGAAGAATCAAGGTCATAGAGAAGTTTTTACTGAAATCGTGTACTCAATTAAAGAAGGTAAAAATTCCACCTTCGATTGAGGAGATACATACAAGTGCATTTTTTGGCTGTAATCAGTTGTTGGAAATAGATCTACACAATAAGCGTAATCTTACCAGAATAGATAATGATGCGTTTGCTGGATGCCATAGGATAGAGAACATAAGCTTACCAGCTGGGCTAAAAAAACTTACGAGGGGATTATTCAGGGAATGTGTATCCTTAAAAAGAGTGAAAATTCCGAATGGTATTCATGATATTCCCGTAGATTGCTTTAAGGATTGCAAGCAATTGGAGGAGATTATTGCATCAACAAAGATTTCATCAGTTCGAGCAGGTGCTTTTAGAAATTGTTTTGGGCTTAAGGATTTGTTGTTTGCCAAGCATGCTAATGTCTGCGAGGTTGCAGCTTTTAGAAGGTGCATAGGTGTTGAGAATGTAGTATTCGATAAAGTTGATACATTATCGCCCGCCGTTTTTATGGGGTGTTATAACCTTAAATCTGTTTCTGTGCCACAAATCAGACAGATTGATAACTATGCATTTTATGGATGCGTGAACTTGGAGGAAGTCCCAATAGAGAATGTCAGAATGAGGATTGGGGATGGTGCTTTCTGGAATTGCAGTAAATTAAAAAAAAAGTTATTTTCTCAAATGAAATAAGCGATATTCAACCGTCTGCTTTTAGAAACTGTGAAAGCATTGAGGAGGTGAAATTCCCTGTAGGTGTGAACAAGATTCATGCAGCTTCATTTAGGGGAGATAACAGCCTTGCATATGTTTTTATGCCTAAAACGGTTTCAGAAATTCATAAATCGGCATTTAGAGATTGTGTAAATCTTGAAGAAGTCAAAGTTGAATCGGAATATGTACGCATAGAGAAAACTGCCTTTGGAGACTGCCCAAACCTTTACTATTTCGATTTTGACGGTTCTATTCAAGCTCAGTCCATGGTTTTCAATGGGACTCCAATTGAGGAGGATTTAAAAAAGGATTCTCGAGTAGAATGGATAGAACAAGAAGGTCGGTTAAGATTATCGACAACAAAAACAGGTTCTGAAGGTAATAATATTTCAGCATCAAAAGCGATGGAATTGTTTTTATATTCGGTTACCGATGGTGACATTTCGATTGATAAATATATAGGCAAAAACAAACAGGTAATAATGCCAGATACAATCAATGGGCTTACTGTGACACATATAGGGGATGCTTGTTTTGAAGACAGAAGAGATGTCTCGGGAGATTGTCTTGCCTATAACCATTGAATCAATTGGAAAGAATGCATTTACCGGTTGTAAATCCCTTGAGCATATTGATGTTCCTGCATCTGTACTTCAAATTGGAGAGTATGCCTTTAAGTGGTGCAGCAAATTGGTGAAATTCATAATACCGCCCAAGGTAACTGAAATTTTACAGGGCACATTTATGTGCTGCCATTCCTTAGAGAGCATCGAACTACATAATAATATTAGACATATTGGAGAAGCAGCTTTTTGGAGATGTGAAAACCTTAGATTGATAATTCCTGAAACGGCGATAATTGATGCAGCAGCATTTAAGGGGATGTATAGGTCATATGTCGAATATGGAGGGGTACTTGAAGATAGATTCTTTGAAGAGTGGCCGTATGGTGAAGAAGTTTCAAATACCCAGTATGGACTTGGCACCGTTTGCGCATGTGAGTATATAGATAAAACTTCATATCGGCTTATGATACACTTTGAAAACGATGATATACCCATGATTTATCCGGATGAGTTTGATTTGTGCACACGATTTGTTTCAGATGACAATTTGAACAGGCATGCAGCGGCACTTGAAAGAATTCAAAATAATAGCTATTGAATGATAAATCTATGGACTCAGACAGTTGCAGTCATAAACCGACGAACTTTTGGTATTGTAATGGAAAATTTGGAGGAAAGGCTATTGAATCTGTACTATAAGACACGTGGGAACTCATCACCGCAAGGAAAACCTAAGGTCTTTTTCTGTTGCGTGAATGAAGATTTTGCAGAATATTTTCAGAAATTAAGCGATGAAGTGCTTGAATTGCAAAATTGTTCTGTTTGGTATGCTGAAAATTATGATGCTTCATTAAGTGAAGAGGACAGGTTTGGTTTATCGACAATGAACTTGTTTCTTGTTCCGGTAACAATGAATTTCCTGACACAAGATCAAGGAAATGCAGACCGAATGATTCAGCTTTCAATACAAAATCACATTCCTGTTCTTCCGATTATGATAGAGCCAGGAATAGAGAGTCTGTTTGAAAGGAAATTTGGTAACATGCAATTTCTTGTTGATGACCCCTCAGATGTGACCGCCATTCCATACAAAGAAAAATTAAATAACTTTCTTTCCAAGGTCTTTTGGGGAGACGAGTTGTCTGAGAAAATCAGGGATGCTTTCGATGCATATGTATTCCTAAGTTACAGAAAAAAGGACAGGCTGTATGCACAGAAATTAATGCATCTTATTCATGAGAGCAAATCCTGTCGAGATATAGCCATATGGTACGATGAATTTCTTGTACCTGGTGAAAATTTCAGTCAGTCCATTGTCGATGCGTTAGAGAAAAGTGACATTTTTGCTCTTGTAGTCACTCCAAATTTGATAAATGAAGAAAATTATGTTTTGAGTACAGAATATCCTATGGCATGTGACAAACACAAGCCGATTTTGCCTGTGGAAATGGAATCAACTGACCCGGAAAGATTAGCGGCTTTATACAGCGGTATACCAAATGCCGTGAATAGCGAAGACAAAGATAAAATATATAGATGGATTAAAGATATTATTCCCGATATCATTTCTACAAAGCAAAATAAGGATGCAAGACATTCCTTTTTTATGGGTCTGGCTTACCTTTCGGGTATTAATGTAGAGGTAGATAGGGACAGGGCAATATCCTTAATTGAAACAGCAGCTGATGATGGCTTAGATGATGCATTAGAGAAGCTTGTTTCTATGTACAGCTATGGAGATGGAGTTTCTCAAAGTTATGACGATGCCATTAAATGGCAAGGGAAACTTGTAGATAAGTATACTGATATTTCAGAGGAAACAATGAAAGAGGAAAATATCATTGTATTTCTTCGACATATTGATGATTTGGGAAATTTAGCATACACCGCTGGCGATTATGAAAAAGCACGAGAAAAATACGAAACCATGTATAATGCCAGTAAATTGATGGCTTTTGGGGCAGTTGGCAAGAGTATTTTCTGTAAGGTTGGAAATATCTTTAAAAAATATAGCGGCCATAGCAAATACTATATGGAGTCGTACTTTTATTTCCTTAAATCAATCCGCATGCTCCTTTTTATATGTGATGATATAGGAGATGGTGTCGGAAGAGATAAAATGATTAAGAAAGCGATGGTTGTTGGAAATGCCAGTGCCCAAGTATATGATGACAAAAGAATTGTGAGAGAATGCTGTCTTCTATTTGGCAGATTGGGGATATTATGCCTTGAAAGTGGTAACATACAGAGAGCAGAATACTGGTTTCAAAAAGAAAATAAGACTTATTCTGACATTGAATCAGAAAACAATAGTGCTCAAAACCGGATGCATGAGGTCTCCGTTTTATGTCATTGTGCAAATATAAGAGAGTTTGAAGGGGATTATGCCGGAACAATAAGTTTTTACAAGGAGGCGACAAAAAAATTAGAATCGTCATATGAAGAGTTCAAGGATTCACGGTTTTTATTGGAAACCGGGAAATTGCTCAGACGAGAAGGCGAAATATATCTCAAGACAGGCGAGAGAGTTAGCTGTAGAGATGCTTTTGAAAAAGCCAAAGATATCATTGATAACCCACAATTCTCCGAATTGCCATCCTTTCAGACGGAAAAAGCTATTCTTATGATGAATTTTGGAGATTATTATCATAGTGAAAACTTGAATGAAGACGCAAAAATGTGTTATGAATATGCTGTCAAGAGTTTAACAAATGATATAGATGAAAAACTTGGTGCTGATGACCTTAGAAATGCCGCATTGGCATGCGTTAAATATGGTGACTTTCTTTTTGATGAGCACAAATTTGAGGATTCAATGCAATATTACAAGGAAGGCGAAGAGTATTATGCAAATGTTGCAATGTTTTCCAAATCTGTTCATGATACAAGATTATACATCACATGCCTGGTTCGCTTATATGATAATGCAGTAGCAGTAGAAGATTTTGCAAAAGCTGCTGAATGGATTGATAAGGCACATACCTTTTCGTCAGGCGTAGCGCAAAGCACAGGTTTAGAATCTGATATACGAATTCAAAATGATATATCAAAGAAAAGGCAGGAAAACGATAAAAGAATTATTTCATCTGAAAAAAACGAGGATATTCATCATGAAAAAAATTCGATGACCTTAGAAGCTTATGTTGAGAAAAAGCATGAAGAAATATGCGGAATGGATCAGAATGAAATTCAAAAACATCTTGAATCCCAGATTGGGGATTTATGTATGTTTTTTTTGGAAACTCATCCATTATTTGGTAAAAGAGATAAAGTGGATGAACTTGGCGGATTCCTTCTGAATAAAAAATCGTATGTGGGTGATATAAAGGAAAAGGACTTGCCTGGACGAAAATGGTATCTAGCCGGTAAGGTTACAGATATACTGTTGGAGGCCAGTGATACGTTGCTCAAGTATGATGAAGATGCGATGCTTATTCTCTCTTTCTGTGGATATTATGATTTAAAATATGCAAAACGTGTTAAAGGTGGAAGAGAAGAAGCTCATAGGGATTATTACAAATTTTATAAGAAAAGACCTTTTTGGAAATATTCGATTAATGATTTAAGACATCCTGATTTATGGGCTTATCTATCTGCGTGGATTAGTGAAATAAATATGGAATAATATAGACGTTTTGATAATATCGTTGCAGTGAATTGCTGATGACCTTAGGGTTGTCAGCATTTTTTTATACCCCCTGAAATTCACAAAATATCGTCCTGCTATACTGAATATTGTCAAGAGGACAGCAACCACCAAGGCTATGGATTAGAAACATACCCCCTGAAAAGATGAAAATGACCACGGGTTACAATACATAACATTAGGACGGAAACAGACAGAAAGATAAAAAGGGGAAGCACACAACATTGAAAGCGATATAGCAAAATATACCCCCCTGAAAGTCAACGTAGAACCTTGAAGTAAGATAAAACCAATAGATAACACCTCCTATCTGATGAGTGCTGGATGATGACCAGCCGAAACGGAGCTGTAAACACCTATAACAGCTCCGTCATAGGAAATCGCACATTGATAACTGAATATGAATATTGAATCGCCCGGTTGCCGGGGCGTAGAGTTCGGCAACAGCGACCGAAAGCGGCTGAAGACATTCGGGGCAACGTCATACGGAAATTTCAGAAGGGACTATTTGAAACATACCCCCTGAAAAGCAACTAAAGAGATTGATGTAGGATTTATGAGTAAGCCAAACAACCTTTCAAACACAAGGAGGAAAGAGATATGAGCAGAGGATTTAGCCAGCGTGGAGCAGATGGAATTACAAGGCACTACAACAGCAACGGAGTAATGACCGGCTATAGCCAGAGAGGTGGAGATGGAATCACCCGCCACTATAACAACAGCAACAATATGACCGGCTTCAGCCAGAGGAACGGATACGGTGGATATAACCACTATGACAACAGGGGCAACAAGAGGAAGAGTTCCTGGTGGTAAGAAGCCAAGTGGGACGGAGGAGTTGGATTTTGCATCAGCTCCTCCGGGATATACCCCCTGAAAAGTAGCAGAGAAGATTGAAGTAGGATATTCAATGTAAACCAAATAACCTTTTAAATATAAGGAGGAAATCAACATGAGCAGAGGATATAGTCAGACAGATGTGTATGGAATCACAAGGCACTACGACAGCAATGGAAACATGACTGGTTATAGCCAGAGAGGAGGAGATGGCATCATACGACACAGAGACAATCGCAATAATGTGACGGGATTCAGCCAGAGGAACGGACGCGGTGGGTACGACCACTATGACAACAGAGGCAATAAGAGGAAGAGCACATGGTAATAAAAGGACGGGCGGGGGAGCCAGGCTGATATGCGGCTCCTCCGGGTTAAGAGAATCAATATGAAAGTGAGAGAGCAAGAGGAACAGATAAAAGCAGCAGTTTTTGAAGGTAATCCGGGAAAGCTGTGTGTGCTGGAATACGATCGGAGATATGATTATGCTCCCATCGAAACAGAAAAGAGGAACATTAACGATGAGAGAGAACATATGGATATGGAGTGGGATATGATTTCAATTCCAGTCATCGAGAATCCAGCATTAGCACGGGTCTTATATAACACAGTAGATGTTGGTAAGGAAATTGGTTCGGAGCTATTCCAGGTTGCAGCGGAATTGCTTGCATCAGTAGCGTGTAAATGAGATTGAGTAAGGATAGGAGGTAATGCCTGGAAAATATACCCCCTGAAATGTGGCAGAAGCAATTGAGATATGATTTAAGCGTAAACAATCAAAAACAGTTTCTATGAGGAGGAAACAATTATGGGATACAACTACTACAATTCAAACGGCAAGAAGACAGGTTACAGCAGCAAGGGCTTATTTGGAACCACGAACTACTATGGAGCCGATGGCAAGAAGAAGGGCTATTCCGGTACGGACATCTGGGGAAACAAGGCTTACTACGGGAACGACGGACGCAAGAAGAGCTATACCGGAACAGATCTCTTTGGCAACAAGTGCAGGTATGGAGCTGATGGACGGAAGCAGGGCTACTATGGCAAGGACTTATTCGGGAATGACTGCTTCTACGGGACTGACGGCAAGAAGAAAGGCTATAGGCAGAAGAGCTGGTTCTAACCCGGCACTCCTGGTGAAAAGATACTCCCTTAAGTAATGTACAGTATGTGTGAGATACAATCAGAAAAGTAAAACCCATCTGATGAGAGCTGGATGACTACCAGCCGAAACGGAATCGTCTACCCCCTTGGCGGTTCCGTCATGGGAAGTCAAAATCCCATACTCAACTATTCTGAGGTAGATACTGAAAACCGCTTCAAAAGAAAAGGAGAACATACCATGAGAAAAATGAGCAGAACAGAGAGAAAAAAGGTTGTAGGCGGCGGTTTGAACTGGCAGTGCAGGAAGTGCGGAAGGAGAGGCTGGGGCGTCTTGTCGAGTTTCATCCATAACATGATTCCCGGACATCACAGCTTCAAGACCTGGTAAGAGAGCACGCCTTGGCTGGAGTCCGGGGAATAGTCCCGGATTCTGGGTGAGGTGAAATACACAACACCTATCTGATGAGGACCGGATGATGACCGGTCGAAACGACACCGCAGGAAACTGCGGTGTCGTCATAGGAAATTAAATAAGTAAGTATAGCATACGAGGAGGAACTCTTATGAGAATCAGATTACAACATGATGAAAGCGATTGTGGAGCAGCTTGCCTTGCTATGGTGGCTGAGCATTATGGATATGTAGACTCGGTAAGGAATTTCAGGAAACTTGCTAATACTGCTCAGGATGGAACCGACCTTGATGACATGATTATTGCCGCAGAATCAATCGGATTTGAATCTGATGCATTGGAAGGAGATATCGAACATCTGATTACAGAGGTCTCTAACGGAGAGATTGTTCTTCCTTTTATAGCACATTGGATTACCGAGGATAATCTTACTCATTATGTGGTCGTATCTAAAATTGATAACAATGGATTTGTAATATTCGATCCGGCAAAGGGGAAAGTTAGAGTAGCTATCGACGAATTTATGGAGAGATGGGATGGCTGCATTATGTCACTTGTCCCTACCGAATCCTTCAAGAAGCAGAGAAACAGGTCAAATGATGTTTTATCTTTCTTTTCTCTGCTGAAAGGCCATGGAAAGAGATTGGCGACAATCATCTTAATTTCCGCAATTATATCAGGAATAGGAATTGCAGGGGCTTTCGCATTTCAGCTTGTCATCGATCATTCCTCCGAAATAGTTGAGATATCAGAGGGCGTTCATGACCATCATGAGCATGAAATTGAATTCCTTACGAATAGTGAAGTTCTGAATGATGCACTTGAGGGTATTTCTGATTTCTTCGGTCATCTAACAGCGGAAGGAGTTTCAAAGATATTCATTTGCCTGATCGTTCTTTATATTATCGCAGGGATTATTCAGTATGTCAGGGGAAGACTGATAATTGCTATGTCCAGGGAGATAGATTTGAACCTTTCACTTCCCTATTTCAACAGGATTATGGATCTTCCGGTATCATCAATCATTACGAGAAGGACAGGAGATTATATGTCAAGGTATTCGGATACCTCGGATATCAGGAATGCAATCTCAGCCGGAACTATAACAATGATAGTAGACACAATGATGGCTATAGGCTGCGGTGTGATCCTTTACTTTCAGAACTTCCGTTTGTTTCTGATAGCTATGGCAATAATCATAATTTATGCGGCAGTTATGTTTGGAAACAATAGGAGAATAAAGGATTCCAACAGGGTGTTCATGGAGAACAGTGCCTATATTCAGTCATATATGAAAGAAAGCATAGATGGCGTGCAGGCTGTAAAGTCAGTAAATGCTTCTGGGCATGTGATAAGTAATATGGCTCATAAATTCAATAAGTACCTTGATGCTGCAATAAGGAAGAGCAGAATAGTTATGGGCCAGGAAGTCCTGGTAACGGTGATTGAGACTGTTGGGATATCGGTAATATTGTGGCAGGGTTTTGCACAGGTAATTTCAGGGGATATGGAACTTGGAGCACTGATAACCTTCTATGCTTTGCTGGGATATCTGATTACTCCCGTTAAGAACCTTATTGACCTACAGCCCGTTGTTCAGTCTGCAGTGGTTGCAGTTGAGAGACTGGAAGACATTATGACCATGGATGTTGAGTCAGTTGCCGGCCAGGATTTGAGAGAAGCAGGCAATATCAGGAACTGGATGGTGAAAGATCTGACATTCAGATATGGGCATATGGATCCGGTTCTTGATGGGGTAACTCTATCTTTTCGATGCAGGTCAGAAAGTGGCAGTAGTAGGGAAAAGCGGAAGCGGAAAAACAACATTGGCAAAGCTTTTTACGAGATTTTATGAACCGGAGAGTGGTGACATCCTTGCAGATGGAGAATCCATTAGCGGATATTCCGTAGAGTCATTAAGAAGTGTTATTTCCTACGTGAGCAGCGATACAGGTGTGTTTTCAGGGACCATATTGGAAAATCTGACTTTAGGCCTGGAGAGTTTTACGGACGAGGATGTTGAAAAGGTTTGTGAGATAACGAAGATTGATGAAATTTTGGATGATGTGCCCGGAGCCGGACTTGGATTAAAGGTTGAAGAGAGCGGAGCAAATCTGTCCAGCGGGCAGAAACAGAGGATAGCTATAGCGAGAGCTCTTCTGCGTAACCCTCAGCTGCTTATTCTGGACGAGGCAACGGCAAATCTTGATTCAAGAATGGAGTCAGAAATCCTTCAGGAAATAGCAAAGCAAAGACCGGATATGGCAATCCTTATGATTACACACAGACTTTCTTCGATGAAATGCTATGACAGGATAATTTATCTGCAGGACGGCAAGACTGCCGGGGAAGGGAAACATGAAGAACTCCAGAATAACTGTGAAGCATACCGCAAGTTCATGGCTGATGAAAAATATACCCCCTGAAATTCGCCGGAAGAACATGGTATAGAATACAGACATAGAAACACAGAGACATAACACAAATGGAGGTAGAGAAATGGCAGAGAAGCTTAACAGGAATGTAAAGATTGTAGCAGATGACGGAATGAAGGATGGGTGGTTCGACATCTATTTGGATTTCTCGGGGAACAGGGAGTATCTCATGCCACACAGGCAGAATGACAGGTTGTATTCCCTACTGAAGGATGGCTTGAGGATTGAGGAGCTTGAAAGAAATGCAAGAAGAGTCATTTCAGATGCTTCTCTGTCAGGAAAGAGATATCTGAGGAGTGACATTAACCCAAGGTTGAAATGTCGTAGGAACTGGGCAAGGAAACTGGAAAATACCATCGGTCATCTGGTGACTGTGGCGAATGAGTATATCTGGGACATGGCCCGTGCGGCGTAAGGAGGTGCGGATGAAGAAAACATAAAATGTACCCCATTGATGAAAGAACAGAAGCTATTTACAACAAACCAATTTTATTCCTAAAGGAGGAAACGATTATGGCAAACGAAATGATTCAGAGAACTTTTGACGATGATGTAGCACCGAAGATTTTGAATGCAAATGAGAGACACATGGCCTGTCTGATGCTGCTTGACACATCCGGATCTATGGCAGGAACCCCCATTGAGGAATTGAACAAGGGACTCAATAAGTTCAGAGAGGATGTGTGTAAAGATGAGACGACAAAGGAAGTGCTGGATGTAGCGGTAGTGGAGTTCAATTCAGACAAGAGGGTAGTGCAGAGCTTTGTGCCAGTACCCTTCATGGAGCCCGTGAACCTTGGAGCAGGTGGCGGTACAAACATGAGCCCTGCAATCCGGGAAGCTATCAACATGGTTACCGAGAGATCGAAATTTTACATAGAAACAGGAACACAGCCGTACAAGCCCTGGATTATCATGATTTCTGATGGTGCGCCACAGGATGACATTACACAGGTAGCCAGTGAGATTCAGAGCATGGAAGAGGCAGGGAAACTGAAGTTCTTTTCCCTTGGCGTAGGAGGATATGATTCAAGCACTTTACATAAACTCTCCGGCCAGAAAGTGATGAAGCTACAGGGGAATGACTTTACCGGATTCTTTGACTGGGTAAACAAGAGCATGAGGTCTGTGTCAGTTACGGCTCCGGGGGATGTACCACAGGGTGTACCTCTTCCTGCAAATGTTGATAAGGATACAAACAGCTGGATGGCATAGTGAAAGGAGGCGGAGTCAATGTTTTATGCATATGGAATATCCAGTAAGGGCGCGGACCACATCAGAAATGGTGTGGTCTGCCAGGACTCCCACAAGATAATAAGATGCGGGGAAGATATGATAATTGCTGCTGTGGCTGACGGACTTGGGAGTGAGAAGTATACCGATAAGGCATCAAAACTGGCTGCGCATATATCAACTACATACTGCTGGAAAAAACTGAAGAAGAACAGTCCGCGTGATGAAATTCTGGAGGTTATTCAGAACAGCTTTACTACATCGCAGATGCTCATAGAGAAATTTGCCCGTAAGGCAGATCATGATATAGACCAGTACGATACCACATTGTCTCTGGCAATTCTGGTAAATGACAGGCTTTATTACGGGCAGTCCGGGGACAGCGGAATTCTTGCAATGGGCACAGACGGAGCTTTTTATCAGGTGACCGAGCAGCAGAGGGACGAGGAGGGGAGAGTATTTCCGCTCATATATTCCGACCGCTGGACTTTCGGAGAGTACGAGAAACCTGTTGAGAGCGTACTGCTTGCTACGGATGGCATGTTCGAGACCTTCTTCCCTATATACATCAAGGATGAGCCTGTTAATATCCATGTGGCATTGGCGAAGTTCTTTATGGACAGAGACAGCCTGATGTTTGAGAAAACAGGAGAAGAAGCTGTTCAAAGCAGTATGGAGAAGTTCATCAATGGAATCGACAGAAAGCAGGTCAGTGATGACAAGACAATCGTTGTGCTTGTAAACGGTTCTGTACAAAGTACAAGGCAGCCGAAGGAGTACTATGACGAACCTGACTGGGATGTCTTGAGGAAGAAGCATAACGATGCATGGAGAAGAATGGCCTATCCGGATTTATACAAAGAGGAAGAAGTAAAAACCGGGGAAATTCAGCAGGCAGAAGAGGTGAAGCAAAATGCAGACAGCGACGGTTCAGAAAGAGTTGATGAAAATAAAGAAAAAGACGGGGCAGATGGTGAATCAGGCTAAAAACTTCCTGAGAGAGGAGACGACAGCAGTAAAGGAGAATCTTTATATGCTGGTCAGCAAGGCAAGAGCGGAGGATTTGCTGGATTCAGCATATGGAACACTTTTGGACGGTCTAAGAGACCATTCGGAAAGAACATCAATCCCTTTTCCGATGAAAAAAGAACAGATAATGAAACTTGTGATGAGGGCATCAAGTAATCCTGAGTTGTTTTTGTCAATAGATATAACTGTATGCACTCAATTACCGGTGTAGTGATTGTGCCTTCTTATCTTTATTCGAAGGATGAAATCGAGACTCTGAGGGCTGAAATACATAGAAATGCGGATATTATAGCCAGAAACGCCGGGACAGGGAGCGATTATGATAAGGCTCTTATGGTTCATAACATGCTCTGCGCCAATGTGCAGTATACCGATGACGGGGAATGGTGCAGGCATACTACAGTGGGTTCTCTGGCAGAAAAAAAGGCGGTCTGCGACGGATACGCCAAGGCCTATAAGTTGATTATGGATAAACTTGGGATTCCGTGCCTTGTGGTTCTGGGAACAGGTGAAAACGCTTCTAAAGGAGAAGAAGGAGCCCATGCATGGAATATGGTTCAGCTGTCCGGACAATGGCGGCATGTGGATGTTACCTATGATGCGAGAAAAGACTGGAGAGAGGGAAAATGGTTTGATTACTTTGCATTGACCGATTCGCAGATAAGAAGGGATCACGAATTTGATGATGACGTATATCCATTATCAGAGGGTGTGGATATCAACTATCATGCACGTTATGGATTTCTGATGAAGGACAAGGCGGCATTCAGGTCATGCTTCATCAGCCAAATAAAGCAGGGGAATACATCTTTTTCAGTGCGGCTGCCGGATAATATACCCCCCTGAAATAGGGGAGGAGAAAATATCGGATATTATAAATGGTACGGAAATGGATGTTGGAAGGAATATTCAGGTAACAGTAACAAGCAACATAAAGCAGGGTGTGTTCCATTTTAAGGTAGTGGATGTTGGGACATAGCCTTGACAGCAGATCAGGAAAACGGAGGAGACATCATGAAAGTAAAGGGATTGAACGGTACAGTATACTCTCTTGAACAAAATCCAATCAGCAGCGGCGGTGAGGGAAAGATCCACAGCGTGATTTCCAACAATAGCAAGCTGGTGAAGATTTACCATCCCGGAACGATTAATGCCAATCTTGAGAAGAAGATATCATATATGGTTCTTAATCAGCCAAGTTCCTCTGTTTTTACACAGATTGCCTGGCCTATTGACCTTGCGTACGATGACAACGGTAAATTCTGCGGATTCGTTATGCCTCGTCTGAACATAACAAATGTGCTGAGTGATGTGTATATCTATCCGCCTAAATATAAAATTTCATACAAGCAGAAACTGATCCTTGCCCAAAACATCTGCGTGGTTATTCATGAGATCCACAAGGCTGGTTATGTTTTCGGAGATTTTAACCCGAGGAATATAGGAATAAACATTAATAACGGTTCGGTAGCCTTCCTTGATACGGACAGCTACCATATTGTGCTGGATGCGTCTAAGGGCAAGGATTTCAGGTGTAATGTCTGTGCTGCCGGTTATGCAGCACCGGAGCTTCTGGGAAAATGCTATGACCATATTGCAAAGCATCCGGGTGATAAGAACAATGCCTACGAGAAGACTCCACTGGATACATTTACACGGGAGACGGATTACTTTGCACTGGCTATCCATATTTTCAAACTGCTTAATAACGGATTCACTCCTTTTAACGGCGTGAAGGAAAATGCCACGGCTTCTGTCGCATCGCCGGGTACTGGGGACCAGGCAGTATGGCGTGATAATTACTGCTTTAAACCGGGCAATAAGCCCCTGGCAGTGGCAATACCAAAGCTCGATACGCATCCTAAATATATCGGTGAACTGTTCACAAGAGCATTTATAGCAGGCAGGAAGAATCCAATCTTGAGGCCCGATGCGATGGAATGGTACAAGGCGCTTGGAAACTATGAAAGAGAGCTTAAGACCTGCGCAGCGGAAAAAACGCATATGTACTCAAAGAAGCTTCATTCCTGCCCATGGTGTGAGGCTGATGTCAGGTTCCACAATAAGCTTAATCCCAATAATCCAATCTCTGTACCGGTATCTACACCAAAAGCAGCAATATCAAAGCTGATTAATGCCGGAAGCGGGTCGAATTCCAATACTGCTGCTGCGGCTGGGATCGGGCAGATGCTGCATTTTAACCCGTTAAAGATAAAAGAGGTGCTCGCTTCTGTTTTGAATGTTGCCGGGTGGCTTGGTTTCATCGCAAGCATCATATATGTGTGCATGCCACTCATAAGCAATGGTTCGATTCATCTGGATGAGACCAACCTGTATCAGATTGATATTAACAGAGATATTATCATTACGGTTTGTGCAGTAGCTCTGTTATGCATAGGAAGCCATTTCAGCAACAGCCCCCATCAGGGTCTCGCGAAGGGTCTTTCCGGCGTATGGGGATTGATATTCTGTGTTTCGGCTGCAACGGTTTATTACACGCAGCTTGGTTATAGTGCGGCAAATGCTAGCCAGACATGGAAACTCTTTGTAATCATGATAGTGTCTTACATTGCGGCGATGGCTGGAGGATCAAAGATAGGTGATGCTTTGTCATCAATTGGAAACAAGAAAAATGCAAATACAGCGAAAGCGAAGCACAAGTTCAATTTTTATGAGATTATCGTGCTTGGGATGATGATTGCAGCCTGTGTTGCCTGCGTTCCACTGCTGATGAACCTGCAGTTGTTTTACGAATCAATTCGGCTTTACAACCTGATTCCGATTGCTATATGGGTAGCACCGGTACTGTTCTTTGTCCTGTTTAATGCCAACGCCAGATTTGGGGAGAGTACAGCAGCCTGGTTTTGCGCCGCAATGGCTACATCGTTTACCGTGCTTGTCTTATGGCTTGGGCACATAGGAGGAGCCAAGGCGATTATCGGCTGGATAGTACTGGCTATACTGGCACTCATTCTGGAGGGCTATCTGTCAGAAGAGATTGACAGCGCTGTATCAGGAATAACAGGCGGGCTTCTTACTGTGGTATTTATAGTCGGGGCACATATAGACATGCAGGTGATAGACAAGGGAGTAGCTGCCGTTGGCACGGGTGCGCACTGGTGGATGATAGCGCCTGCTCTTATCACGATGGTGCTTGCGATGGGGACAACTGTAAAGGAAATATCCGGGCATTGAGGGAGGTGGCGTATGAAGAGGATTTTTATATTAGCGGCTCTTGCAGCTACGTTAGCGTTGACCCGGATATGGTATGCGGATGCGACTGAAAGTCAGCAGGAGGAAACAGCGGATGTGTCTGAAAGTGAAGAGGCTACTGAGGAAAGCACAATTACAGAAAAAGATCTCGCTTTCTACAGGACTGACAGTGTTGTAGGCATAACCTTTGAGGTTCCTGAAGATTGGGTACAGAAGACTAAATCAGAGAATAAGTCAGCGGATGTCTACTATTATCCAGAGCCTGTCGGAAATACTTACGCACATTACGTCGACGTGTTCTATGTATCGTTGGAAGACCTGAACAGGGAGAATGTATCCGAGATCATGCTAGAGTATTACACCAGCGGAAAGATGAGTGAAGACGATGATGTCAGCGAAAGCAATGTTGAGGATGTTGCGGGAGAAAAGGCTATCAGGTTCTCTGTCCATTACACGGAGAAACAGAAGACAGAGCATCAATGCCTGATTCCTGTACATGATGAAGGATTGCTTGTTGTTACTTATGCCGTCAAGGATGACTTTGAGAACATATATTGGGATGTTTATGAAAGACTTCTTCAAAGTATATATATCCCCGATGGGAAAACGATTGATGAAGAATGTGCTGCGGTCAAACAAGAAGATTCAGAGGAATGAAATATGAGGAGATCGGTTATGAAAAGAATTCTCTCAGCTTTTATAGAAGCATCCATGTTTATCACATGTATGGTATGGGCATACAGGCAGATGACTGAAAGATTTGAATCAGTTCAAAGGCTTTATGTAATTTTGCTTATAAATGCCTGTGCGATTTTTGTGGCGAAAGCTAGAGGTTTTTGTTATAGACAAGATTTTCCATGAATATAGCATTCCGGTTAAGGCAGCGGTAAATATAGTTAGTCTGAGCGTTGTATTTTTTGTTGCATATCTTGCCGTGGAGTATTTCGGTGATATGCCCGCATCAAACCGGCTTTTAATAACTTTAAGCATTGGATCAGTGTTATCGCATATGTTTATCAGTCATGCTTTAGATACCTGTATAGGCTTAAACAAAACGCAAATTATGGATATGCTGCGCCCACATTACGAGGATTATGAAGATGACGAAGTGCGCGATAAGGAGAGCTGATGTATCTGAGAAATGGAATTCATGTCTGTGGAACTAAAGAAAAGGTTTGTTGAAGTCTATCCGGAATCTGAAGATGCAATAAGATGTCTGCATACGGTTATGGTTCCGCGAAAGACAACGAAGGCAACTATGATGCAGGTTGTAGAAGAAGTGGGCGGACCACCCAGGAAGCATCATAGAAGCTCGGTTTCGGGAGAAATGGTAAGAGGCAAGAATGGAAATGCTGTGATGATATACCAGATGGCAATCAGATGTGAGGAACAGTTCATCTGTACTTTTTATCATGAACTGGGACATGCCTTTGATGCTGGTGTAAATGGTGAAATCTTTGAAAGAATCTCCCAAATAACGGATTGGAACGATTTCCCTGCATATCGGATACGGAGTATGGTCGGAATTCATTGCCGATTCGTTAATGTATAAAATTGCAGGAGGGGAAAGAGAACTATCACTGCTTTGGGGAGAAGAACCGGCCGTTCATCTTCAATCTTCTGCGAAATATTGCTTTGACAGGTACTGCTTTTCAGTCAAATGGCGACAGCTTTATGACATGGGGCAGTATTTTGCTCTTGGTCTTTTTCTTTCTTGGAAGAACAGAGATTTGGATGCTTCAGACGATAAGCTGGGTATAAGTGGCTATAAATCGGAACTGATTAAGATTATCAGGGAAATGATCTATATTCTCGGAGAACAGCTGGACAAGCCTGATTTCTGGAGAATATCTGAGAGTACCTTGAAGGAGCTTGGCAATATTTATGCGAAAATGAAGCAATTTTACATAGATGATGACAGGACTGCCTTTGATTTTTTTGATTTTGATGAGCTTGGTGTTACTGATGATATTCCGTTCTTTTGAAAGAGGGGAATATATACCCCCTGAAAATGATAAGGCAATCTTGATGTAAAGTTAAGATGTGGCAGGTGATTTGACCTGATACAGAGTCTTATTTGAAGGAGAACGGACTATGAGAAAAATTATTATTCCTATACTGATAGTGGTTGCACTGTTTCTGTCAGGTTGTGCCGGAGAATCGGCTGAGGTTGCAGAAAACGCAGAAACCGAAGCAGTGACAGACGAGGCGACAGTTGCAGTTGCTGACGTGGACAGCTCAACTCTTGTGGATGTTGATAGCGAGGATACAACAGAGGAACCTGACGAAACCGAGGATTCTGAGATGTTTGAGGTTGCCGAGATAACTTTTCTCATTCCATCGAACTGGCAGGTTTATCATGCTTCTGAAAAAAATTACATAGAATATAATCTGTATCCGCCGGAAGTAACCGAAAAACCAGTTAAATATTACTTTCAAGTAAGCCTTGTATCAATGGATGATACCGCAGATATATCAGATCCAAATGAGGCGGTTATCAATGTGGCAAGGGGAACAAGGAATATCAAGGGCTGTGAAGATTATACGAGTTCCTTGATAACAGTGAGCGATGCTACATCCATAAGGTATAATGCCATCTGAGCGAGAGCTGATATACAGAGCAGGGGTGCCTGGTTACCATATCAAGCAACACGAAAGCCGACGCTGAACAGGAAAGCAAGTATACAGTTAATTAAGTTCATAACTACTACACAGGGGTATCTTCCGAGGGTGCGCAGTTGTCGGATCAGATTGCGAGTGACATTGCCGCGTCCATTATGGGAAATACTGCATATACAACAGACTTGCAGAGAGTGACCGCCGCAACTGAAATTGTGAAGCAATATTGTGATGCGGACACTTATGGGATGGACACCACGAAATATTACCGGTCTCCCTACGGCGTATTCATAGCAGGTGTATATACATGTGCTGGTTCCACACGTGCACTGGGACGGATCCTTGATTATATGGGCTTCGAGTGGCAGCACACCCATGAGAATCAAAACAGGCATCAATGGTATGTCTTAACCATGGATGAGCAGACAGAGTACGCTGACGGAATGGCAGGAATAGCAGGATATGGGGCTATGACTAATGGAATGACCCTGCCGGATGGAAGCACGCTTCATTTTGCAGAGTGAAAAGATGCGGCATCAGAGAGATGTAATGATTTTTGAATATAGTGGTTTCATTGATATCACGGAGTGATGAGCCATGCTTGATATAAGGACAAAATTCAAAGAAATATATAATCGCTATCCAAAACTGCAGATATTTTTGACCAATGTGAAAGCTTTTTCTATTCGGCATCAGAGATTATTGATTGCGATAGGAATTATTTCTTTCCTAATAGCATGCGTTGAAGTCCCACGTGAAATATGCAGAGCTGTAATGAACCGCAATTACTACCATGACCTTGGAAACCGTGATTACTGGCCAGTACATGACTATTATGGAAACAATGTGAACATCTTTGAATTTGAAAATTTTCTTGAGGACTGTGGTGCGGAGGACATAATAAAGGGGGGGGTATTACAAGGAAAACGGTAATACAGCTATCTGTTATGATTTCAATGCTGATGGAACGAGATTTGTACTTGATAACGAAATCCAGGTGTGTTCCGGGAATTATTACAGTCTGAATGTAAGAAGCCGCCTGTCGGTATATGAGGGAGACTTTGTGTATCGAACAGAATATCTGTCGGGTATGGATTATGTTATGGACTATAGAAGTCCTACGTGGGTGGACAGGAGGATTTTTAACATATTGCACGATATTATGGATGATATTAAAGAAGGGAGTTACAGCCATTCGGAATGTCCGTTTGCAAACTTAGGAATAGCTCATTATGAAGAGAATGGTAACGGATATGAAACATGGCATGATGATGCGTTTGGATACTAAAATGATTAATGCAGCAGATAAAGAAAAAATCCGGAAAGGCAAGGAACTTCTGGATAATCATCTCTATGATGAAACCAGAGAAATCCTTGAGGAATATGCCTATAATTTCGGTCCATGTGCATTCTGGCTTGGATGTATGTATGAGTTCGCTGAGGGTGTTGAAAAGGATGATGTGCAAGCTATCCATTGGTATCAGACGGCAGTTGATCTTGGTGAGATGAAAGCCTGTTACAACCTTGCTCAAGCCTATTGGTGGGGTAGACCCGGGGTTGAACAAGATAAAGCAAAGGCTATAACATATTATGCTAAGGCGGCAGAATCAGGGGATTCCAATGCTCAGTTTCAGATGGGATACGCATATTTTTCTGGTATAGGTATCGAAAAAAATATCGAAAAAGGGATTCCGTGGTTTGAAAAGGCAGCGGAACAAAATCATGAAGTGGCGCAGTACAATCTTGGACGATTTTACCTTTTTCATGCACCAACCGATAGGTTGGATACAAGTAAAGGCTTTGAGTATATGGTATCTTCGGCAAACTCTGGTTATACTGATGCGGAAGTGGTTATGGGATATTTATACTCAGAGGGGATAGGAGTCGAGCAGGACTTCCTTACGGCAAAGAGATGGTTCGAGAAGGCAGCGGACAAAGGAGATAAGGTTGCTTTGTATAAGCTGGGTTCTCTTTATTACAATGGCGGTACCGGCATAGAAAAGGATTACAATACAGCCTTTGAATTAAGCCTGAAATCAGCCGATATGGGATATGCTCTGGCACAGAAGCGTCTCTCTTATCTGTATGCAAATGGAGAAGGCGTACAGGAAAACAAGAAAGAAGCTGAAAGATGGATTCAGAAGACGAAGAGGACGGAATAAAGACTACCGATTGAGAGAGGGAGGAATAAAAAATGCGCAAGTTAAAGGAGATTATCAGATTTCAATTGTTATTCTTATGGCTGTTATACTCGTTACGGGTTTATATCCGCCAATGGAGGCATCAGCCACGTATGCATATTATGCGATGCATTATACTGATCCGGTGGATGATGCGAGGAATAGGGCAGAAGTGGTTAGGAATCGAAATGAATATATCCGCTCACTCTTGAATGATAACTACTATGTTAAACTCTATGGGTTCTGTGACACATCTTATGATATTTACCCGAACTATGCCATTTCGGATAAAGAAAAGGCTGGTATTAAGGCTCAATATAAAAAACTGAATAATAAAACAAAGAAGATTGTATACGGTAAAAGTACCGATATGGAAAAGCTAGAGGCTATCCATAGATGGGTAACAAGAAATATCTATTACGATATGGATTTTTATTCGGGCAAAGAGAAAACTGTATATCTTGATGCAGGTAACGCTTTTACAAACAAAAGAACGACTTGCTGGGGATATGCTGTGATAGAATCCTATATGCTTCAAAAATGTGGGATTCCAGCAGTGGTTGCCTATGGTAAAACGGTTGATTATTATAACCAGCCGTGGGAGGAAGTGAGTGATTTTGACAAGGCTGCTCATTCCTGGGTGATGGCTAAAATTGACGGTGTCTGGTATAACTGCGATCCGACAGGAGATAGCGGCAATCGCTTTGAGAATGGGGAATTCGTTCAGAATATCCGGGAATGGCACTGGTTTTGCTTTCCTGACGACGTCGCCGATAGCAATTATGCAATAAGAGCGATTAACAGGAATGAACTTGACATAAGGAATAAGACAGGATTTTTCAACGAAAATGGGAAGCTATATTTTTACTATTTCGGAAAGAAAATAAAGAAGAGCGCATTCAAGGCAAAAGACGGATGGAATGAAAATCCTGTGGCCATTTGGCACGATGGAAGAATGGGTTGGATAGTACCGAAATCAATCAGCAAGAAGGGGGTGATTAAGTTCTAAAGATTGTGAATAATGTCAAACATGGTGAAATATACCCCCTTATAATCTACGATAAGTAAACTGCTATCATACGAACATGAAAAGCGGAGGAATGGAAAATGACTTAATAACAGCGAGGCAATAGATGATGAGTCAATATGTGAACGAGAAAAGGTCAGGGAATGTAGATAAAAGATGTATGCGGGATAACTATGCCTGTTTACAGCTACATGAACTGACTTGTTTTCGGTTCTATCGCACCTTGACAACTTCATCTGCATACGCCGGGGCGGCCGGCCGGGGGAAGCACGCGATGAGATGAGCGTGCCAACGGAATAGCTTCGGTGGAGTGCAACACAAGCAAAAACATTTCAAGTCAGTTTGATTATATGGAGGTAGTGATATGAATTTATTTCCTTTAGATACAGTAACCGCATTAAAAATGAGCACATTGATTCATCATAAGGAACAGATTTCTTTGCAGAGCCGCATGTCTACAAGGATGACAAAATGCACATCTTCTTTAGATAGAACAGATTTCATGGGCTGGGAGATGTATGTACCAAAGAAAGGGCTTGTAGAGATGTTTCTGTTTGGCAGTAAGGCACTGTCAAGGGGTGATCTTGAGTGGATAGCTGAAGATACAGCAATTACTGCTAATGCTAATACAGAGAGAAGCGAAAAGAACCAGAAACACAATGAACTTTATGAAATATATTTACCTGTGTATAGCAGAGCGGGCAGCTCTTCCATCGGATTTGGGGCTTCCTTGAACAATGGCAGCAATGAGGAGCAGCCTGCCAAATTGCCTGTCAGCTACTCTTCACAGTTTGATGAGCTGGTCAGGGCACTTCAGATAACAGGAGGGGCTTTCAGGGCGGTTATCGGTAGCACTGATAATGATGAGAGGCAGTATTGCAGAAAGGAGACCATAAGGAACTGGGATATTTCAGGGCTTGATCCAAGAGATTATACAGGAACCCCCGTCAGGACAAGATTCCTTTTAAGGCTTGCAAAGACACCATCAACCAGACTTATATCAGTGATTGAGGAGTCTATCACAGGAATAAAGCTTTCCTATCTTGGCAATATGGAGAATACAGATGTAGTGAATATATGGAACAGCCCACTTTTGGATGCGAGGGTTATGCCTGATTATGCGACAAGAATCCTTATAATGGAGCCTGAGGTAAAAGATGCAATGGTCGGAATTGAGATATGCGAGGAAAAAGTAAAGCCAGTTCCGATGAGTCATAAGAACCCAGATTCAAAAGGTGCTATTACCATAGGCAGGGCTATTGCTTCATCAGGAATCAGAAAAAATGTAACTGTTGGCGACATTGATCTTCGGAGGCATTACCAGATAGTTGGACAGACCGGAACTGGGAAATCAACGCTCCTTACCACATTGATACTCAGCGCAATTGAGCAGGGACATGGCCTTACATTCTTTGATCCTCACGGAAGTACGATAGATACGGTCCTTCGTTGTGTTCCTGAAAAGTATGCGGATAAAATCAGAGTGGTAAGGATTGGTGATGTAGATAATCCGGTGCCCCTGAATATATGGGATAGCGATGACCCAGCAAAGGAAGAACGTACAATCAGTGACCTTTGTGAATTGTTCTCTGATATTTTTGACCCGAACAAGGAAGGTTTTGTCGGTCCCAGATATGAAAGATGGCTGTCAACATTTGCCAAGGCATCAATTGCATTTCTTGGACGAAGGGCTTCTCTTGAGAGTATAGCAGTGATTTCACAGAGCCAGGATAATATGCTCAAGGTAAGTAAGGCGATTTACAGCAGATACCCTGAGCTGGTTGAAACGATTAAGGAGGAATACGGAAAAGACAAAAGCAATGATTTTCAGGCTACATTAAACTGGTATTTGTGCAAGTTCCAGAGGCTTACATCGGTTGAACAGTTAAGAAAGACTCTGGGAGCAGGCACCAATGCATTGGATTTTGGAACATCTATTGATACGGACACGGTAACGCTGGTAGATCTTGCATCTCCTGTGATTGGCACTCACGCTTCCAGAATAGTGGGTACCCTTCTACTCATGAAACTGTGGAATGCGGCAATGGCAAGAAAAGAAAAGGATAGAACCCACATTGTAGTTGTGGATGAGGCGGCTTTGTTTCAGACGAATCCAATGCCGAGAATGCTTGCGGAATCAAGAAAGTTCGGGATATCCATGGTTTTATGCCACCAGCATACAGGACAGCTTACTCAGGAAATCAGAGATGCACTTGAAGCAAACTCTGCAAACTTCAGCGCATTCAGATTATCTCCACGGGATGCCGTGTATTCTTCAATGCGGTTTGACTCACAGGATGTTGAAACAAGGTTATCTCGGCTTGATGCGTATAATGCCATAACTACACTAAGCATAAATGGTCTGCAGACAGCACCCTTTACACTGGAGACAATAAAGCCCAAGGTACTTAAAAACGGGGATGAGATTGCCGAGGGATTAGAAAGAAGGAGTATCGAAAAGCTGGTTAAACCTTATGCGTCAAAGAGGGCACTGACTTCAGCTGAAATACTTGATTATCTTAACCACCCGGAGAAAAATTAATCATAACCCTGTAAATGAGATTATACCAAAGTCGGTCAAGAAGGAAGCACCCAAAGAACCGGATTGGCTTAATAAGTGGAAAAAAGCAGCGCTTAAAGATGGAAAAAGCCTCATGAAAAACTGTTCGATGAAAGGAGATTTGGCTATGAGAGATGTGAATAAGCTGGACGCAAAAAGGACTTTAGAAATCTCGGTATTGATTTTTAATACCGAGGATGAGATGGACAGGTTCGCAACCCTGATTAGGGATGAAATGGAAATGCGGGTTGGAGATGAAATGACACGAGTTATGACTCCGAAGCAGATAAATGACTTTGAGAGTAACATGGGGAATGATTCTCTTGCACAGGTAGAATGGATCAGAGAGAACTGTCCTGAACATAGGGAAATCTGTGAAAGGGTGAAGAATGAGTTATGGGAGGAACTGCTGAGATTCAAGAAGGAAATCCCGGGTCTGAAGAAAAATGCTGAGCTGGAGTGGAATGTGAAGTCTGTCGGAACATTTGAGAATTTAAGTCTTAGAGCTCACAGGTTATTAGAAGCACAAGGAGTCAGGACATTTGGTGAACTATACTCCATGGATGAAGCCGATCTTGTCTCATGTTTTAGGAGAGGAAAACAGGGATTATGTGGTCAAAATGAAGGAGATTCTAAAAAGGAACCGAGAATACTGTCTGCAATATGATTGTGCTCCGCTCGACTTACCGATGGATGAGGAGCTGCTTATAGATGATTACTACGACGAAGATGATATATGGCTGTAGGAACCTGCGGGATAATACAAGTGTCACAAAAAAATGCATAAATACAGATAGTTAGAAAGCGGACATTAAACCTGTCGGCTTTCTTTTTTTGAAGGGAGGACGAAAATATGTCATACAGGCCAACAATTTCAGTGTACATTAACCATCATGTCGCAGATGTAGGATATTACAGGAATTGGGATGATAAATCCCTGTTCTATGAAGCCATGACCATAGCGATGCTGTATGGAGATTGCAAATCAATAGAGGAATACAAGGACAGAAAGTACGGTCGCCAAAAGGTATACATATCAATTGAGCCTGAAATCTGGGAGGATACGGAAGAGAATCTGCTTGAATTGGAACAATGTTCTGAATTCCCTATTATAGTGGATGTAACGGCAAAATGCATATACTCGAGCGATAAAGGGGCTTTAAACTGGAGAGAGATTGGCCAGATTCCGTCTATACTTGAGAAAAAGGATAATTATGGCTATGAAACGGAGTATAAACCGATTGAGGATGAAAGTATCTGGGATGACTGGGATTGGGGGAAGGGATACCTCAAGTTGCCTTATGAGGAAATCAAGGTTCCTGTCAAGCTTGATAAGATATCCGAACAGACCGAATTTTACAAGGTGATGAGATATAGCCGGATTCCATTTGGTCATATTAATCAGGAGGAGTTCATGGATATTTTACAAGAATGGAACGAGGCAGGATATCATCTGTCCAGGGGAACTGTAGACCAGATAAGGAAGAGAAGGGGAGAGGATGCAATTTAGCCTCTCCCTTTTTTGATGTGTGCCTTGCGGCGCACGTTTCTAAAGGGTGAAAGTCCCTAATCCGCCCTAGTAGTGGGAAGGATATAGCCGAAGACAAGGGTGTCCATCGTGAGGTGGAATCTGAAGGAAGTCGGATGGCAAATCTCCGGTCTGACGAATAGAAATCACATCAGGCTATGGCTAAGGATAAGGTTGCATAGCAAACTGAAGTCCAATAACTACTCGGAATTAGCTATGGTAAATGTGGCAGATAGGTGGGGAGAAAGAAATGTGTGGTACCGAGGGAGGTCTTGCCAGTGGTGGAAACAGAGTAAGAAACCATAGTAACAACGAATGGCAAGAAGTCAGCAAAAGTCATAGTACCATTACGGTTGCAAACATAATGGGAAGGACTGAACTTTAGGAGGTGTTAGTAAATGAATGTAACCAATGATGGAGTTAAGGACAGACAACTTCATATAGAGGACTATCTGCAAATGGTATCTGCGGAACAGAAAGAGTATGCAGAAGTGTCCGACCATCAGAGGATTACTGAAAGAAACGACACCATCACAGATTTTCAGACGGACAAACTGATGGAAGAGATTTTATCAAACGATAACCTTAACAAAGCGTACAAAAAGGTAAAATCGAATAAAGGAGCAGGCGGAGTGGATGGGATGAACGTAGATGAACTTCTAGCGTTTCTCAGAAACAACGGAAAGCGACTTAAACAGCAGTTGATGGAAGGGAAATATAAACCCAATCCTGTCCGAAGGGTGGAAATACCGAAAGAAACAAAGGGTGAGTTTAGAAAACTGGGAGTGCCAACGGTTGTTGACAGAGTTTTTCAGCAGGCAATCGCACAGGTGCTAACTCCTATTTACGAGAAACAGTTTTCAGAAGACAGCTACGGATTTCGTCCAAACAGAAGGGCACACGATGCACTAAAGAGGTGTCAGACAAACGTAAATGATGGATATGTATATGTGGTAGATATGGATTTAGAGAAGTTCTTTGACACAGTATGCCAAGTAAGCTTATTGAAGTACTATCACGAACCATCAGAGACGGAAGGGTTATATCTCTTATTCACAAGTATCTCAATGCAGGAGTGATAAGCAGAGGAGTATTTGAAAGGACCGAGGTAGGAGTACCGCAAGGTGGTCCACTTAGCCCGTTGCTTAGCAACATAATGCTAAATGAGCTAGATAAGGAATTGGTGCGAAGAGGACACAGATACGTCAGATATGCAGATGACTGTATGATATTTTGTAGAAGCAGAAAGAGTGCAGAGAGAACCTTACGCAATATCACGCCATATATAGAAGGTAAACTGTTTCTTAAAGTAAACAAGGAGAAAACCTGCGTGGCGCATATCAGCAAGGTCAAATACCTAGGGTACAGCTTTTATAGGTACAAGGGGGAATGCAGACTGAGGATACACCCAAAGTCAGTAGCCAAGATGAAAGACAGAATAAGGGAACTGACAAAAAGAAGTAACGGATGGAGTAATTCATACAGGGCAATGAAACTTACGCTTTATATACGTGGATTTGTCAATTACTTTGGGCTTGCAGATATAAAGAGTATCCTTCTTAGAACTGACGAATGGCTGAGACATAAAATAAGGACAATCTACTGGAAACAATGGAAGAAAGTAAAGACTAAATTCAAAGAACTAAAGAAGTTAGGTGTAGATGAAGAGAAAGCGTGGATATGCGCAAATATGCGAAATGGAAACTGGTATTGTGGTGGATACTTCGTATTACAGACTGCATTTAACAATAAGAAACTCCGTGAACTCGGCTATCCGACATTCACAGAGTACTATATGAAAATATGTGAAAACTAAAGAACCGCCGTGTACCGAACGGTACGCACGTTGGTGTGGGAGGTCGGTAGATAAAATAATTATCTACCTCCTACCCGATTGCCAATGATAATTATACACTAACATTAAAATTTTGAAAAGAACTGGAAAATAGGCTTACTTAGGCTTTTTATATTGCATGAATAAAACTGTGTTATACCAAATAAAAATATAGTATAATATTGGTATGTGCCGTTTTTGTAAAAAAGAGTAAACTAAGAATATAAAAATTAACAGCATTAAAGGAGAAAGATGGATCACTCTGTGGTTATTTGTTCCAGTGTTTGCATTGTGGAAAATATCATCTTTGGGTAGATGCGGATTAAATGAAGGGGATAATATGAAAACTTATTATGTATGGATTGGAATGTTTGAAGAGTGTGATTTTGAAGAATACTGGGATAATGAGCCCTATGAAAATGAAATAGAATTATGGAAGAAGGGACAGAAAGCTAAACCAAACGAGGACTTAAAATGTGGATTTTGCAGGGAAATGGACTTAGAAGAATTGGATAAAAAAGATTTTTGGTTTTCTGTCAGGCCTTCTTTATGTAATGTACAAGAGCTGGCAAAGATTATATTGCAGACTTAAATGAATTTGAAAGAAAATGTAAGGAGAAAGGGATTTTAGAGGGAAATGTAATCTGGGGTGTATCGGTCGAAGATTTCCCTGATTTAGAACCGGAAGCTTGTGGGAGTATGGCATATGTAGGGGAGATAGGGGGGTAAACAAGTAGGTATAATACAGCGGAAAATAGTGAAATTTTAATGTAATAAAAGCATCGTTTTTGAAAAATGTCCCCCATTATCGGACAACTAAATCCGGTAAGGGGGTAAAATTTTTACTTCTTATATTTTTGCAGAAAATTTGCTTTTTGACAGCAGTGAAAACAGGTTTAGCAATTCTATGTTTTTATTTAAGGAGTCATTGACTAATTCGGAAACTGCATTATTCTTTATGCCCAGTACTAAAAGCTTGTGTGGTGTTTCCTCGAATAAAATATTTAAATTGGTACCTATAGGAATATCAAACCTATTTTTACTGAAAAACTCATCAAGAGTCTTTTTAATAATTCTATGTAGTGGTAAATCATCTTTTTCGTTTGTCTTTCGGTAGGCTGCAAGCTTTCCTAAAGGCACTTTAAAAGGCTCTCCTTTAGAGAGAAGCTTGATTCCGTCCTTAGTAAGCTCATAATCATCCGTTTGAGAGCTTTGTTAATTCAGATGGGTGTAAAGCTCAAAAAACAATATATAAAAGAAAGGAAATGTTTGAGAGCTTTGTTAATTCAGATAGGTGTAAAGCTGAACAGGGAGAACGGCACGAAAAGGAAGTGTTTGAGAGCTTTGTGCTTGTGTTCTGATAGGGATACTGGTATAGTTTTAATTTTTTTTAAGATATCGAGATTGATTTTGTAAAATCATGATACAATAGAGTATATGAAATGTACTGGAAATTTGAATAAATAGGATAAAGAAATGGATAAAAAAGATGAAATTATGATTGTAAATCATGAATACCTTGTAAAAAAGATTTATATTATTAGGGGACAAAAGGTTATGCTTGACTTTGAATTAGCCGAAATTTATGGATATGAAACGAAAAATTTCAACAGGCAGGTCAAGAATAATATTGAGAAATTTGAAGGTGAAGATTTTATGTTCAGGCTCACCGAAGAAGAATGGATGACTTGAGGTGCAAAATTTTCACCTCAAGTTGGGGTGGTACAAGATACCTTCCTTATGCCTTTACTGAACAGGGAATCTATATGCTGATGACTGTATTAAAGGGTGACCTTGCTGTAAGGCAAAGTAGAGCTTTAGTTCGTACTTTCAAGCAAATGAAAGACTACATTGTAGAAAATCAAGGCTTGATTGGGAAAAGAGAGTTTTTGCAGCTTTCGATGCAAATCACAAGTAATGTCGTGGAAATGCAGGATTTAAGACGAGATTTAAGAGATGTGGAAGATCAGGTAGCAAAAGTGGTGGATACCTTAAATAATGTGGTGCATAAATCGGAGCTGTCGGAGCTGATTCTTGACCTTAGCAATCCACAGCTCAAATACGGATTTTTACTTTTGAATGGACAGCCGATTGAAGCAAATCTTGCTTATAAGGACATTTACAGCATAGCGAAAAAGAGTATTTATATTGTCGATAACTACATCGGAGTGAAAACTTTGGTCTTGTTAAAAGATGTTCCTCCATCGGTAGAGGTCATTATATTCAGCGATAACATCGGCAAAGGACTTCATACCCTTGAATATCAGGATTTCTGCCAAGAATATCCGTTTAGAAAGATAACATTCCAAAAATCCGGCGGAGAGTTTCATGACAGGTACATTATTATCGATTGGAATACCGAACATCAGAGAATCTATCATTGTGGAGCGTCTTCCAAAGATGCAGGTCAAAGAATTACAAGCATAACGGAAGTGGTCGATCAGATGATTTACACCGACCTTATCAATAACCTATTGAAAAATCCGGTGTTGCAGTTAAAATAGAAGTGGAAAATGGATTGGAAATTTGAAAAAAATATGTATCCAATACTTGACACAAGGGTGTTAATTCAGATAGGTGTAAAGCTACCATAACGTGAAAGTCTTCATATAATCCGTTTGAGAGCTTTGTTAATTCAGATAGGTGTAAAGCAAAGTCATAAGACTAGTTAAAACAAGATGCGAGCTTTATGGGAGCTACCATGAGGTTTTTGCAGTTAGTGACCTTCTACACGAAAAAAAGCACCTTAATTAAAGGTGCTTTTTAAATATTAATTTTGCTTTATGCAAGCAGTTTTTCCTCTAAATTAACATCAAGCCCGAACTCTTTCAAGTCCTGTTCCCTTATATCTAATTCTGCCTTAATTATGTCAAGCATTTCATAATAAGCCAGTGCCTTGCCATCATAGAAAAGATTGCCCTTATCCTTTTCCCGCTCTCCAACAGTTTCTTGTGCATTTTTCAAAAGCCGACCAATTATATATTCAATTCCTTCTTTTGTAAGTTTCTCATTAGCCATCATAATCACCTCTCTTGGATTCTCTATGTATTCTTCATGTTCCTTAATCCTTTTGGATAAATTTTTGATAGCACGCTTTAATGAAGCAGAACTTTGCTTTGGCACATCATTTTCCGCAAAAATTGTAAATTCATCTCTAACCCTCGTTATTTTGTATTATATCACTAAGTTTAGTTCCCCTCAAGCCTCTCGCATATGAAGAAAGAAATGGTTCTCGGAAAGAACACCATTTCCGTTGCAATTGAAAATGACTATTGATATTATTTGCAAAAAGTTGTAGTATATTTTATGTAATCTATTAAATATTCTAACTCCATTTCAGTTTTTTGGGGCTAACACATTAAAAAGGGGAAAGGTGTTATGAAAACTAATCTAAAAAATGCGGGTATTATTTCTTTATTGGCCATTTCATTGGCTGTCTCAGGCTGTTCCACGGGCAAACAGGATGATAAGGAAGCTGTGGCTTCAATGGGGGCAAGTACGGTTCAGAGCCAAAAAAGCAGTGAATCCCAAACCGTCACAGCGAGTCAAAACAGTTCAGGCAATCCACAAAGCAGTGTAAGCAAGGAGGACAAAACGGATAGTGTGGTTATAGATAATTTTGGGGTAACCACGACCTATGACAAGGCTCCGGAGAGAGTTGTGCCTCTTAGCTATGATGCTGCTCAGATTCTGGTGGCACTTGGCCTAGAAGATAAAATAGTAGGTGTTGCAACTGCTGAGGGCAGCTACAAGGACTGCTTGCCTGAGTATCAGGAAAAATTATCTAAGTTAAAGGTAATTGTAGAGGGGACACCTACATTTGAAGTATTATTGTCGGAGAAACCGGATTTTGTCTATGCTACAGTTTATACCTTTGGTAAGTATGGTGTAGCTCCGGTGGAAGATTTCCAAAAAGAGAAGATTAACTTTTATTGTATAAACGGTACATTCTCAAAAGAAGCTAAGTTTTCTGATATATACAAGGATATAGAAGACTTGGGGAAGATATTTAGAAAAGAAGAAGAGGCTGCTAAATTGATTGCCAGCCTTAAATCAAGAGAAGAAGCTCTCAGAGCAAATGTAAAGCCGACAGATGTTAAGGTTATGGCTTTTGATAGTGGGGACAAGGCTGTGCTTACATCAGGAAAGGCATAGAAGATGAGATGATAAAGCTTGCAGGCGGTAATAATATATTTGGAGACCTTGACAACGCATTTGAAGAGGTGAGCTTTGAGGAAGCTGCCAAGAGGAATCCGGATATCATAATAATTCACAGCTACGATGTGGGAGATACTAACGGTACTACTGAAGAAAAGATTGAAAGCCTCAAGAAAAATCCCGCACTTGAAAATGTAACTGCAATCAAAAATGATAATTTTGTTGTGGTAAAGCTTGTGGAAGTATTTCCGGGATTACAGATTTTTGATGCTGCGGAAAGGCTTAACAAAAAGATAACAGAACTTGCAAAATAATCTATTATCAGGGGGATAGATAATTGAAAGATTATAAAAAGGTTTCTTTGGTAATACTTGTATTAATAATTATATCCATCCCCCTATCTACATTTTTAGGCTCTGCAGACTTGGGGTTTAAAGAAGTGTTAGAGGTATATAAATATCATTTCTTTTCAGGGGTTTTAGATGATATGAGCCTAAACAGCATTGTATGGAATGTAAGACTTCCAAGGATTATCGTTGCCATAGCAGTAGGTGGAGGCTTGGCGCTAACAGGTGCTATTATGCAGGCAATCACAGGCAACATTATGGCTGAGCCTTATACACTTGGCATTCAGTCGGGGGCAGGGATGTTTGCTGCATTCTCAATTGCATTTTTTGGGAAAATTCCTATATTGGGCACAATCAGCACCAATTTGATGGCTTTTATCGGGGCTATGCTTTCTATGGCTGTAGTATATTTTATCGCAGCCAAGGAAAAGGGTTATTCAAGCTCTACATTGGTGCTTACCGGAATATCTGTATCTATGATGTGTAGCGCCATTACCCAGTTAATCATATCATTTGCACCGGATAATTCAAAGGTTCGGGGGATAGTTTTTTGGATGATGGGAGGTCTTGGAGGTGTACACTGGAAAGATGTTCCGTTTGCTATAATTGCAGTCATCATTGGTTTTGTAATAGCACTTCTACTTGCAGAACAGTTAAATATTATATCAATGGGCAAAGAGACTGCGGTTATCTTGGGAATCAAGGTAAAACAGTTGAACAAGATACTATTAATCACCGTTTCTATGGTTGTCGGTGTACTTGTATCAATAAGCGGCAGCATTGGATTTGTGGGGCTAATAGTGCCTCATATAACCAGAAAGATTACAGGAGCCAATCATAAGGCGTTGTTACCTGTGGCATCATTGTTGGGAGCTTTGTTTCTTTTATGGGCAGATGCGGTATCCAGAGTAATATTTGCACCAAAGGAGCTTGCTATAGGTGTGCTTACATCTCTTATCGGAGTACCGTTTTTCTTGTACATAATGAAGAAAGAAATCAGGTGAGTTATGGGAGTTATCAATATAAAGGGCTTGTCATACTATATTGGAGATAAGGGAATTTGCAAAAACATAGACGTGGAATTTAGCAAAAATAAATTCACCGGCATTATTGGTCCTAATGGAAGTGGCAAGAGTACCCTGTTAAAGCAGGTATACAGAGCGTTAGAACCTAGTAGTGGAGCCATTTATCTTTCTAACACCAATATAAGTGATATAAGTACTAAGGAATTTGCTAAAATGCTTGCGGTTCTCCCTCAGGAAAATAACAGCGATTTTGACTATACGGTAGCTGATGTCATCTTAATGGGGCGCTTTCCTTATCACGATATATTTAATTCAGGTAAAATATATGAAGAAGATGGTAAGCTGTTAGAAGAATGTATAAGTCTCGTAGGTTTAAGGGGCAGTGAGAATAGGATATTCAGGACATTGTCAGGTGGGGAAAAACAAAGAGTGTTGCTTGCAAGAGCATTAATCACAAAGAGCAAGGTGCTTATTTTAGATGAGGTTACTAATCATTTGGATATTGGATATCAGTATAAAACACTGGAAATATTAAAAGGATTAGGACTTACCATAATAGCCGCTATACATGACCTTAGCTTAGCTATGAAGTTTTGTGATGAAGTGGTGTTAATAAATGGCGGTGAAGTTGTAGAAGTGGGAAATCCTAAGGATATAATTGACGAAAAAGTCTTAAAGAACATTTTCAAAATAAATGCAAAGATAATTAAGACCGAAGAAAAAATAGTGATAGATTATATAAGTTCCTGCTACTAGGAGGTGATTTTATTTTTATCAACAAGGCTCTGCTCACATTTTCAAGAGGTTCAGAAAGCAAAAATTTCAAAAAGCCATTTTCTTACAGTTAATAATAACGCTGTTTTTCATCGGCAGTATCGGTCTGCCTGAGCATTTTAATAAACGAGCTGCTAAAGTCTATGAAGATAGGAAGTCCCTCTGTAGTCATGCTTATAGGCTCTATACTTATCCTACTTATAGTGATTAAATTCCTTCACAGATTAAATGTAAGAGTGGTAAATGAGGCAGGAAGAAACATAAAGAATAATGTAAGAGCGAAGATACTCCAGAAGCTCTTTCTCCTTGGCCCTGAATATGCTGATACTATCCGCACAGGCAGCTTGACTTCAATGTTTACTACCAGAGTAGAATGGCTAATGAATTATTATACTAAGTATCTTCCTGTTATTCTAAGTGCAGTGTTAAATGCGGGCATATTTATTATTTTCCTTATGTATGTAGATATCTATACAGGCATAGTTTCCCTTGTTTCGGTGGTAATGATGCTTGTCATCCCGATGCTGTTTTTTGATATTATGAAAGAAAAGGGAAAGAAAGAGTGGGAAGAACACGCTACTTACTACAGTGAGTGTTTGGACGGTTTGCAGGGAATGGTAAGCCTTAAGGCATTTAATGCGGATGCTAAGTATGTAAGGGATATTAAGAACTACGGCGAGAATTACAGAAAGGCTATTATGGCTCATCTGAAGGTCACAATCATAGAAGGTACGTTTTCAGAGTTCTTCTTAAGAGTAGGTACTGCACTGACTATAGCTATTACCGGGCTTAGGTGTGCCTATGGCTATGTGGATAAAAATTATCTCATATATTCATTCTTTGCTATAGGGGCGGCATTTTCCCCCATGTTAAATCTAATCAGTGCCTGGCATCTGGGATTTCAGGGTGTTTCAGGCTCATATTCTTTGAGTGAATTCCTTGAGACCAAGAGTGAGAATCTTATGGAAAATGATGTAATAGGCAGGGAGGCAAAAAACAGGCAGGAATTAGAGACCTTACTTGATGAGAAGCATTTTCAGAAGGTTATAAATGGGGATGTCAGGCTTAGCTTTAATAAGGTGTCTTTTAGGTACAAGGGAGCTAAAAAGGATACCTTAAAGAACATAAGCTTTGAACTATATAAGGGTAAGACCATAGCCCTGGTAGGACCGTCAGGCGGTGGAAAGTCCACTATAGCTGGGCTTATGATGGGGTTTTACAGGGCAGATAGTGGAGAAGTGACACTGAATGAAAAGGTGATGAACAATGAAAATACAGCATTTTTTGGCGACAATATAGCTGCTGTGTGGCAGGATAACCATCTGTTCTATGGGAGCATTTATGAGAATATAAAGATGGGAAAGCCGTCTGCTACCAATGAAGAGATATATGAGGCAGCTAAAAAAGCTATGATTTATGACCTGATTATGTCGCTTCCTGAAGAGTTTGATAATGGTGTAGATGAGCTTGGCAGCAGGTTCTCTGCGGGTGAAAGGCAGAGGATAGCCATCGCAAGGGCTTTGCTTAAGGATGCGCCTATTCTCATTTTTGATGAAGCTACCTCTGCCCTTGATAGGGAGAATGAAAGATATATAGGGGAAACTATACAGTCACTAAAGCCTGATAAGGGTATTCTCATTATAGCTCATAGATTATCCACTATAAGTATGGCTGATGAAATCCTGGTCGTGGAAGGTGGAGAGATTATCGACAGAGGAAACAGGCAGTATTTGGAGGAAAACTGTGAACTTTTTAGAAGGCTTATAAGGGGAGTGAAATAGATATGGGTAAGATGAAATATGTGTTCCTACTTTCAAAGTATATAAAGAATTATAGAATAAATGTCGTACTCTGCGTTATTATCCATGCCCTTTACAAGAGCCTGCCTATATGCCTTGGCTTTGAAACTGCATTAATCGTGTCAAAGGCTATGAGTGGGACTTTGACAAGTCCTGTGATGCATTTTCTAATCGTACTTGCGATGGTTATAGGTATGGCGGTATTAAATTATCTTGACATCTATGTGTCACATGATGCGGCATACAAGATACTCACCACATTAAGAGGAGTATCCTATGAGAAGATAGCAAGGCTTGCACCGGCGGGTCTTGAGGGTGAAAAAAGTGGAGACATAATGAGTATCGTGCTTGAAGATGTGGAAATATTGGAGTGGTTCTATGCCCATTCGATAATTCAGGTCTTTGTGGCAATCATTTTGCCAGTCATTTCTTTCATCATTGTCGGATATTTTTCTCCTGCATTTTCACTCATCCTTATAGCATTTTCGATTATTATTCTACTAATCTCAGGCAGGAAAAATAGTAAGGCTGACAGATACGGAAGTGAGACGCAGTCAAGGCTTGGCGAGTTAAACGCTGTCATTATAGACGGGATACAGGGGCTTAAGGAAATCATTACATTTCGTGGCTTTAGGGCATATTTTAAGAAGATGTTTAGGTACAATGATGATTATAACAAAGCGTATTTTGACTACTCTAGAGAGGCTGTGGAGGAAGTAACCAACACCAATCTAATCATAGGCATTTCTTCGGTAATCTCAGCTGTTGCAGGAGTGTATTTTGCCATAAAAGGTGAATACTCTGCTGAATTTGTACTCCCACTTATTGCAGTTTCAAGTATGGTATACAGCCCTTTAAGTGAGATGCTCTCTATGAAGAGCAATTATGGAAGAATATTTGCGGCAGCTGGCAGGGTATTTGATTTTCTAAATGAAGAAGAGCCCGTTATCAATGGCGGCAGGTTAAACGCAAAAGATATAATGAGTGAAAATGTAGGGGAATTATCATTTAACAATGTCGGTTTTGCCTATAAAGACAGGGAAACAGGGGCAGAAAACAAGGTTATAAAGGATGTTTCATTTACTGTAGAAGAGGGAAAGAGCGTTGTATTAGTTGGATCTTCAGGCTCGGGTAAATCCACCTTAATCAAGCTTTTACAGAGATTTGGGATGTAGATAAGGGAAGCATTACTATAAATGAAAATGACATAAAAGACATAAAGATAGAGGAGTTAAGGAAGATGATTTCAGTCATTCCGCAGGATGTCTACCTGTTTAACCGCAGTATAGAAGAAAACCTAAAATTGGCAAAGGAAGATGCGGGAGATGGGGAAATAAAGAAAGCCTTACAAGATGCCAATGTTATGGAGCTGATAAACAGGCTTCCAGAGGGGATAAAGACAGTTGTAGGAGAAAGAGGAGCAAGCCTTTCAGGCGGTGAGAAGCAGAGAATATCCATAGCAAGAGCATTCTTAAAGGACTCGCCTATATTGATAATGGATGAGATTACTGCCAGTCTGGACTATGAAAATGAGAACAAGATAAATGAGTCTCTAAATGAATTAAAGAAGGGCAGGATAACCCTAATGATAGCCCACAGGCTCTCAACTATTAAAAGTGCAGACTATGTAGCTTTTATAAATGATGGAGTCTGTGAGGCTTTCGGAACTTTCGATAAAGTCTATGAGGCTAATGAGAACTTTAGGAGGGTAATTGTCTCGTAAATTAGACTATATAAAGTCGTTAATAAGACTAAAGTCCCCCTTATAACACTTTTGAATAAGCACAGGTATATATTGTTAGAAATGTGCGGGGAAAAGTGCCATGCTATGATAGGTAATAAAGCAAAATAGTGAAAAAATAGTGTAATTTTAGTGGAATAAAAAGCACCTTCTCTGATACAATAAATGTATAGGGAGGTGCTTTTTATGATGAAGTTATGTTTATTTATAGGTTTGGGATAATATTAATAACGTTATATGTTATAAGCTCCCCTATCTATAAAAGTAGAGGAGCTTATATTGTATAGTCACTAGATTCAGTGTCCTTGTTTCTGGACATTTGTTAAATCTTGAGCCATATGGCAAAATTCTGATAGTTTTATTTCATCTGACAGATATTTTTGAAATAAGTTTCCCATTTCTGTGATATCCCTCATTGGTTGTGACGACAATGGCCTGGCTTTAAGCTGTATGTTACGTACATATTTGCGTATAATATCAATGTCAGGAACAGAAATATCTTCAGTTAAAATAACATCAGTTCTGGCAGGGATTTGTTTCATCGCACTACTATATGCAATACTCCCTTCTTTTCCTGAGACATATTTTAGAAAACGTCTTGCAACAGCTTTATTTTTTGAAGACTTATTTAATACATATTGCCAAGTAGCGATGTTGGTGGAAGCCTTTTTAAATAAAGGAAGTTCGGACATATGTATTTTATTTTTACCATATGCACCTGAATTATAAAAGATGTTTATAGCTCCGCTGTACATAAATACACAACCATATTTTCCATCTATAAATTTCTGCTCCATCTGTTCATAGCGGTCTATCATTTGACTGCCAGGTGTTTTACCTGTTTTCAGCGTGTCATGAAGGAAACGAACAGCTGCTATGGTGTTAGGATTATCCCAGTCATAATAGTTTCCACCAAACATATTTATAAACTGCGACAGGTCATTATAAATATAGGTTTCTTCCCATGCACTACCATATCCATAGGTATTGTGGGCATAATGCTGTTTTAATAATATGGAAAAATCTTCTAAGTTTTTAATACTTTTAAGGCCTGCCACTTTTAAAAATTTCTCATTAACCCATAGCATCATAATATCCATTAGATAAGGAACCGAATAAATATTTCCTTTGTACATGGATATTGATTGCATATAATCTTTCGGATAAGCCTCTAGGACTTTATTTGTCATGATGTCATTTAAGGGTTCAAGGTAACCTTTATACTTAAACTCACTTACCATTTCATCATTAACGGATATTAAATCCACTGATGAGTCTCCTGATGCGAGAATGGTAGCAACCTCAGCCTGCCTGTTATTCGCATCAAGAGGACATGGGACTATATTAATTTTAATATTCAATTGACGAGAAACTTGATTAATATAATCAACAAAATCATCATTTTCAGCTTCAATATGCATAATTGTTATCTCATCTTTACAGGGAAAGGCTGAAGTGCTTTCGCTGATATGAGTATCTGCTTTGTTACAAGAAGCCAAGCCCATTGTGGTAAAAAGTAACAGACAGAGAATTGTATGTTTCAAATTCACTCCTATCTAGGACGACGGAACTCTTTATCTGCTAGTTTTGTAAAACGGGAATGAGGTTCTGTCTGATACCAGTAAGCTACGCTTGCTACATCATCTTGCCTCTCAAAAAGCCCTCCATGTCCTACACCAATTTGTTGAATAGTTACTCTTAAATCCTCATCAAAATATATAGGATCTTGTATATGCCATCTATAAAAGCCTCTCATAGGCATACAATCATCATTGTGGTAGTCATTATGTACGAGTTCATCATGTTTTGAATAGTAAGGATAACCCAAAAAGGAAGTATTATAGTTCTGTTCTACAGTTTTACCGTTTATCTGTTTAGCAAAACTCCATGAACCGCCAAAATAATCTTCGGTTCCGGTACCACATATTGTAGGATAATCTATGTCGCCATCAATATAAAATTTAACCTCACCCTCTCCCCACCAGTAACGTTCTAAAGTTGTTAAGGCTATATATGTTCCCACATAATGTCCTTTACCTTTAACATTATCTAAGATTGTATAGTCTTTACCAAGAGTTGTGATTTTTTCCCTTTTCCATGATGCATGAAAGTAGGCTATATTATCAGGAATATCATCAAGTAGACAGTAGTCTATCTGATAAAAAAAATGCAGGAATAGGGTTTGGATGTTGATTTTCCAAGGTTATTCTTGCCTTTTTTCTAAAAGGCATCTGAAAGTAGCTGTTAAATCCACGATTTGGAATTACTGCTATAGGAATAGAATTTACTGTACACTCCCTTCCAAAACCACAGCAGAAAAAGTCTCCTAGCGGACTTTCAACAGACGGAACTTCTTCATCATCCCAATACATCCTAAGAACTAAGTCACTAAGGACAAAGCAGTCTGCTTCCGTAGTTTTATTTGTAACAGTTATCCAAATGTGGTTAATGATGCCAGGACCATCTATATCAGCCAAGGTTACAGTTGAACCACTTGGTATATCCCTAAGACAAGGGCTGCCTTTTCTTGAAGGGCCTAGATTACTTGCCGCCATGCCGCCTTTTCCCTTTTCGCCTGTAGGGTTTTCGGCATTGATTGCCCGACTTTTTCTGTTACTTAATAATGGCAGGGTACTTAAACTTCCATATAATCCATACATGAGATTTCCTCCTTTTATTTTATGACTTTACACCACCGGCCATAATGCCGTCCATAATCTGCTTTTCAAATACAGCTACAAAGATAATTATTGGTAAAAGAATTATCCATCCCATAGCACTTACCAGATCCCAAGGAACTCCATACATATTATCCCTAAGAGGAAGCTGAACTATTGCAACTGATAATACCTGAATTCCGTTGGAATAGTATAGTGGCGTAAAAAAATTATTCAAGCAATTTATGAAATTGATAATACACACAGTTGCAATAGCAGGTTTCATTAAAGGCAGAACAATATAAAAAAGTCGTTGCATAAAATTTGCACCATCGATGGCAGCAGCTTCTTCAAGTGAAATTGGTATTTTACCTACAAAGTTACTTAGGATTAATACTGTGAAAGGAATAACAGAGCTGACATACAGCAATATCAATCCAGGATAAGTATCAAATAAGCCAACTTTTTTTCATAAACTCATAGAGAGGCCTAGCGGTTACTACTTCGGGTATAAGTAGTGTTGCCAAAATAAATGCAAATGCTATACTTATCCATCTTGACCTGAACCTAGAGAAACCATAAGCCGCCATAGAGCATAATATAGTACCAATTACAAGTGTGCTTCCAACAATGAGTACTGTATTTCCTATTTTACTTAATAATCCTACGTTTTCAATGAGAAATTTATAACTATCAAGAGTAGGATGATCTGGTAAATAATCAATTGGCTTTTTAAATAATTCTCCAGCAGGTGTTATTGAAGATATAAAAATCCAGTATACAGGAAACAAAATAACAAATGAAACTATTAGGAATAACAGCCATTTGCCCACAATGGTACATTTTTTGTATATAGCATATTTTGTCGTATTTATCATATTAGTCCTCCATTATTCCGCGTATCTGCGCATAAATCGGATGTTAAACCAGCTGAATAAGACCATTACAATAAAAAGCATAATCGCCAATGTAGAGGCATATCCTATGTTTAAGTTTGTAAATGATTCCATTGCGATACGGTATGCAATCAGCGAAGTATCTTCTCCCGGACCACCAGAAGTCATTGCATATACTAAATCGAAAGAGGTTAAACGCCACAATGTAAAGGGAATACATAAGGTTAAAACATTTCGTGTAATGAGTGGTAGAGTAATTCTTTTAAAACTCTGAAAACTGCTAGCCCCATCTACTTTTGCAGCCTCATAAATATCACCTGAAATAAATTGGAGCCCGGAGAGCACAAGTATTGCAAAAAATGGCAGATCTTTCCATAAATCCATTGCTATAACAGCTGCACGTGCAGAACCTTTGTTAATCAACCAGTTATATTGAAAGTCAGAAAAGAACCTGCGAATAAAATCATTTATTAAACCGTAATCATTGTTAAATCCCCATTTTGCCGCCATACCTATAACAACTGCAGGCATTGCCCAAGGAATAAGTACAATTGTTCTTAGAAAGCGGCGGCCTCTAAATTTCATATTAAGTATTAGTGCTAAGATAACTCCCAATACAACATGAAATGCCATTGATACAACAACAAAAATAGCGGTAAATTGGATAGAAGAAATGATTTTATCATCCTTAAATACATCTACATAGTTTGATAATCCGGTAAATTCATGTATACCTGACAATACCTTGATATTATACAGACTGTTTACCATAGTAACAAGGATTGGATAAATTGTTGTAAATCCCCTTATTATCACTACAGGAAGAATCATAATAAGAGGAATCCATTTCATTGATTTTTTACCGACAGTCAAGGTGCGCCTCCTTTAGGTTAGGATTAAATAATCGACTAATCAACAACAAACAAATCTCCTTAGGCAAAGGTGTTTATAGAAGAGAATTACGTTTATAAACACCTCCACCAAAGGATTTTATAACTTATAATTGTTAATTATGATTATTTATATTTGTTAACAAGTTCTTGTGCCTTTGTACAGAAATCATCTACAGATATTTCGCCCTTCATACAAGACTGGAATATAGTACCCATATCAGTTATGAATTCCATAGTTTGAGGGAGCATAGGACGTCCGTTTACATTACATTCAGCAGCATATCTGCTATACATCTCTTTAGCCGGATCAGTATCAGGCACGATTTTTGCAGCAACATCCTTTCTTGCAGGATAACGGTCAAATGCTTTATATGAAGCCTCCATTCCTCCCTCAGAAGCCATATATTTTAAGAACTTTATTGCGGCATCTTTATTCTTGGAAGCGGTATTAAGCACATAGCTCCAAGAATCTGTGAATATAGCTCTTTGTCCGTTAGAAGTCATTGAAGGAACCATTGCCATATGAATTTTATCCGGTCCTAACATGTCAGCTTTAGCATAATCAGTTCCCAGTCCCCACATAAACCAACAGCCATACTTTCCGTCATTAGCCTTAGGATTCATTTGCTCGTATTTATCTGCAATTTGATCAATTGGAGTCTGATTATTCTTAACCATATCATATAAAAATTGGATTGCCTCTTTGTTTTCAGGTTTTGTCCAATCAAAATAATCTCCACCGAACATATTTACAAACTGTGCGATTTCATTAAATACATATGTTTTTTCCCAAGAACCACCATAGCCATATCGTCCGTCCTTTGAGGCAGCTTCGAGATATTTCTTAAAATCTTCTTTTGTATCGAGGGATTTAATCCCTGTTTCATCCATTATTTTTTGATTAACCCAGAATGCAAGGTAACCGGCATATCCTGGAACACCTATTATGTTTCCGTCTTTGTTTGTAATCATCTGTTCCAAATATCCTTTAGCAAACTCGCCACGAATATCATCAGTCATTACTGTATCATTAAGACCTTCTAGCCAACCTGAGTTTTTAAATGATGCACTCATCTCATCATTTATTTCCAAAATATCCACACTCGAATCACCAGTAGAAAGTATTGTGGTTATTTTTTGCTGACGAGTATCAGAATCTGTAGGAGCTGCAATAACATTGATTTTTAAGCCGGTGGCATTTTCTACGTTTTTAAGCCAGCTTTCAAAATCAGAATCAGTAGTATTAATGCTGTACAGTGTCAAATCATAGCTCCCGGTTTTAGAACTTGTGGAAGATTTATTTGTAGAAGCAGTTCCTGCCTGATTAGCACTACCTCCACACCCCACAAGAAGGCTTGTAACCAATGTTGTACCTAACATAAAATTTACGATACTTTTTTTCATTTTTCCTCCATTCTGTCCGAGTTAAACTGTTTTTGTTATGACTGTAGAATTGCAATTTTACAGTCAAATTAAAAATGCTCGGACCGTTGCTTTGTGATACTTATAAAATACCAAATGATATGTATTTCAAAAAAATACAATATATTATGATTTGTTTATATTATTTTTTTGTTTGTATTGCTTTGAAAAAAATACACAGCTTATAATTGTTATATATTTACGAGGAGGATTTACTATGCCTGTTAAGAAAAAAATTATTGGCACTTATTTTATCCAGATACCGCTTCAAACTATTATTTTCTTTTTATATGTACAGTATTACCATTAATAATAATGGGGTCTGCGTTTTATGGCATTGCCCATAAGATTGCAGGAGACAGCGTTCTGAATTCTATTATCCTTGCGGATGACCAGCTAGATATAAGAATAAATAACCGCATAAACCAGGTAAAAAATGTTGCAGACTCAATTAGATATGACATGTACTCTTTAATACGGAAAATGCATAACAATACTAAAGATTTTTCTGTACTTACTAATGTCAGAGATAATATTTCGCTGCTTAAATCAACTTTTAACTTATATCATATTGATATTTTTATAGGTGATGAAAACATTGCAGCTAAGGAGGGGCTTTTTTTTCATTCACTAAAGGAGATAGATAAATCAGGTATAAAAGGTATTACTAAAATGGATTCTGAATGGCTATATAAAAGGAACTATACGTTGCCTTATGTGCTTGATAATAAAAGAACATCACAGGATGTGGCAGCCTGTGTAAGGATACTACATAACCAGACAACTGGAAATACAGAGTATGCATATCTGGTATTGTTAAGGGGAAGCGAATTTTCTGAAATGCTTGCTGATACCTTCGAAAGTCTAAATCTGAAGGGATATATTTGTGACAAGAGTGGTATGATTATAGCTCATACTAATCTGAAACTCACAGGCTCAAAATTAAAAGAGGAAAACTTGAAGTTTATCTTGAATCAAAGAGAAAACATAGAAGAGATGGGAAGCATCTATTATCATACAGTTATGCTTAGTAACGGCTGGTATCAGGTGACTGAAATCCCTAAAGATTATGTATATAAGCACATATATTTATTGCTCAAGACATTTATACTAATAATGTTTATATCAATCCCTATAATTCTGGTTGTTATATTTCTCTTTTCAAGGAGCTTAACAAAGAGAATAAGTAAGCTATCATCTGCAATGGAGAATTTTAAGCTTGGGAATAAAGAAACGGACTTGAATGTTCCGCTGACAGTGGATGGGAACCCTGATTATTTTTGATGAAATAGATAAATTAGGAGTTACATTTTTAAATATGCATTCATCTATTAATAAAAATATGCAGTCAATATTAGAACTTACTTTATCAGAGGAGAAGCTAAAATATCAGTTACTACAATCTCAGATAAATCCCCATTTTTTGTATAATATATTGGGGACGATTAAGACCTGTCAATCTATTGGGAAAATAGATATCGCAAATCATATGATAAGCAACCTGACACAATTTTATCGTATGTCATTGAGAAAGTCAGGAGAAAAAATAAAGATAAAAGATGAACTGGAAATTGCAAGGCTTTATCTGGAAATGGAACAACTTTGTCGTAAAGATAAATTAAGTTGGGAAATAAACGCTGAAGATGGCATAGAAAACTATTTAATTTGTAAGTTCACTTTACAACCGTTTTTAGAGAACTCCATTTTGCATGGATATTCAGCGGACAAACAGATTATTCATATAGTGATATCAGTTTCGTATGGGGATGATGAGGTAGTTATAACCATAGAAGACAATGGATGTGGCATACAAAAAGACAAATTGGAACAGATAAGATATAAGCTGAGAAATCATATAGTAGATTATGATAGGCACTTTGGTATATGTAATGTAAATAAGAGAATCTCGGGAGAAGATTTTGGAAATGGTGTTGTTTTAATTGAAAGCGAAGCAGAAAAGGGAACATGTATAACGATTAAATATGCGCAGATGGAGGAGAAATTTGAAGAAGGTTATATTAGCGGACGATAACTATATTGTTTCTGAAGGAATAAAAATGAATGTCGAATGGAATAGATTAGAGGCAGAGGTAGTATTTACAGCACAGAATGGACAGGAAGTTTTGGAGTATATGAAAGTTAATGGCGTTGACTTAATTATTACGGATATAGAAATGCCCAATATCGATGGAATTACATTGAGTCGTGAAGCAATGAAACTTAATCCGCATGTTAAGATAATTTTAATAAGTGCCTATGATAAGTTTGAGTATGCAAAGCAGGCGGTAAGATTAGGTGTTTGTGATTATATTGAAAAACCTATAGACTATATTTTTTTCTATGTGAAAAAAATAAAGAATGCATTTGATGCAATTGATAGAGAGCAGCGTAATTTATCCATTTTAAAAAGAGCAGGCAACTTATGGTTACAAAATTTTTTCAGGACTTATTGTACTATTCCCCTGAAAAACTTTCAGAGAATTTTTGAGAAATACATAGAGTACTTGGAGCTAAAGACAGATTATTCGAATTTTAATATAATAAAGTTGGAGATAGAGAGTGATTCTTTGCTTGGAGAGAGTGATGGAGTTTTAACCTACCAGATGGAGATATTAAATCTATCGGATATATTTATGACAAAATGCGAAGTTTTTGATATTGTACATTGTATTCAGGACTTGAATAACTTGATTTTTATAATAGCACAAAATAGTAGAACACCTGCACATTTCCAGTATGTAATTCACAAGGTGGTTTCAGCCTTTATGGATAGTTGTAGGAATTCTGTTTTAAATGTCAGCATAGGAATAGGAACTGTGGTTGACAGCTTATGGAAATTGCATGTTTCGTATGAAAATGCGTGTCATGCTCTAAAATACCGTTTTTTCTATCCTCACAAGAATATATTTGATGCACTGGAGGCAACAGGTAAAGAGTTTAGTTTATTATCCTTTTCTGACTCTAGTGAAGAGGAACTTATAAGCCTCCTATGTAAAAAAGACAGTGAGGCAATAAAGGACTGGTTAGAAAAATTTTTCAAAACTTTATCAATGAAATATGAGAATAAAAAAATCTTATGTTTATACGAATTTATTCGTTGCTGGGTAAAAATATTAAAAATTTTTTTATATGAAATAAACATAGACACAAGTGACTTAGAAGAGAAGATTATATCTGCATATAGCCATTTCGAAACATTTCATACTTATGAGCAATTTTTCTTATGGATGAATGAATTATGCGCATTGGTGTGTAATAAACTAAATGTTTCACTCAAATCTTACCATGACCAGACTTGTGAGCTAGTAGATAATTATATAAAAAGCAATTTTGAGGATAATACACTTAGCTTGAATGATATAGCTAAGTTTGCTAATATGAGTCCATCCTATTTGAGTGCTTTATATAAAAAAAATGTTGGACAAGGTATAACTGATACCATCATGGGATATCGCATTGAAGCGGCAAAGGGATATTTGGAGAAGACAACACTTTCTTTGAAGGAAATAAGTATTAAATGTGGCTATACAAACCAGTATTATTTTAGCACTAGTTTTAAGAAGCAGCTGGGAATTTCGCCATCGGAATATAGAGATAAGCATTCGAAACTATGATAATATGTCTATGAAAATTTATCTACTATAATTGCTATAGGAATGGATGAGGGTGCCACTTTGCCTGATAACCACTTCACCCTGTTAAAACACGGCCAAAAATCTTAAATGAACTGTTCTCCGTAATAGGCATAGGGGCGTATTTCTTGTTAAGAGAAACGAGATAAGCTCCTTTTTTGTTGTTCTGAAACTTTTTCACATAAGCATTGAAAAGAAATATGTAAAAGACTTGAAGGGAACCAAAAAAGATGTTAAAGTAGAACCTATTATGAAAGATATAACAGATGAATGGAAAGAAGTATCACATAGGAATGTGAAAGAGGTTAGGGATTTAACGGAATATGAAGTAAATGGAACTGTTTATAAGGTTGATGGCAAACATGTTGTCCTTGATTATTCACAATATGAAAAAGAAGTAGCAGACATATTGGCAATTAAATATGGCAGGGAAGTAAATATGATACCAAGGATATCATATCCGCAAGGAATTTCAACTGCTGATTACCTGATAGATGGAGTCAGATATGATTTAAAGACAATAAAAACAGAGGGAAAGAATGTCCTAAATAATGCTATTCAAAAGAAGAAAAGGCAATCTTCAAATTTTATATTTGATATAAGTGAGTGCCCATTATCTGAGGGAGATATAATTTCTCAAATTGAAAGGATATATAAATCTTTTAATACTAGATTTGTTGATGAGATAGTCTTATTGAAAAAAGAAAAATATAGTAAGAGTATTTAAAAGATAAAGGAGATATTCAGCTGTACAGTTCTAAATAGAACTATGAGTACTGTGGATATCTCCTTATCTGTATTATAGTTTTTTCAGACTAAAAAGTCAAATATTATTTAAGCACCATTTGTGTCAAGTGCTCGAACAGGATGCTTTTTTATGCGGACTGCCAAGCATATAACCAAGCAACCCAAATCGACCAACCTTGTAAAGGCAGAAGTGATGGCGATATTATCAGTGCCAACCACCTCACCCTGTTAAAACTCGGCCAAAAATCTTAAATGAACTGTTCTCCGTAATAGGCATAGGGGCGTATTTCTTGTTAAGAGAAACGAGATAAGCTCCTTTTTTGTTGTTCTGAAACTTCTTCACATAAGCATTGAAAAGAAATATGTAAAAGACTTGAAGGGAACCAAAAAGATGTTAAAGTAGAACCTATTATGAAAGATATAACAGATGAATGGAAAGAAGTATCACATAGGAATGTGAAAGAGGTTAGGGATTTAACGGAATATGAAGCGAATGGAACTGTTTATAAGGTGGACAATAAATGCGTATTACTTGATCATAATCAAGTAGAAAAAGGAAATTGCTAATATATTTTCTGAAAAAGTATGGAAAGTCAATACAATTAGTTCCTAGAATTCTGTATCCACAAAAAAATAAGAACTCCTGATTATTTAATTGAAGGTGAAAAAAATATGATTTGAAAAATACCTATAGGTTCAGGGAAAAATACAATTTATGATTTGGTAAGGAAAAGTAAGGCACAGGCTGATAATTTTATAATCTGCCTAGATAATACGGTGCTAGGAATAGACGATGTATATTTACAAATAAAAACCATTTATAGTTCAAAACACACCCAAAGCATCAACAAAATAATACTGATAAAAAATGGGGAAATATTAAAAGTGTTCAAGAGATAAAATAGAGATTGTGGCCGCTCCCAGCTTCAAAGAAACCTTGTGGGGGAACGGTACAACCTCTATTTATTTTGATTATACAATATACAACATTAAAAATCAAGCACCTGCAACAGGGTGGTTAGTGTCAATTACCTCACCCTGTTAAAACTCGGCCAAAAATCTTAAATGAACTGTTCTCCGTAATAGGCATAGGGGCGTATTTCTTGTTAAGAGAAACGAGATAAGCCCCTTTTTTGTTATTCTGAAACTTCTTCACATAAGCATTGCCGTCAAGGAAAAAAATGCCGGTTTCGCCGTCTTCAAGTGAAGAAGTCTGCTCAATCCATATAAGTTCACCATCTTTATAAACAGGCTCCATGCTGTCTCCACTTACATGAACCCCAAAATCAGCCTTCTCAGGTATATCCGCTGAAGCATGCATCTCATAGTCTTCCCCGTCTAAGAAGGAGCCGTTGCCTGCTGATACGGCGGCAAAGTAAACCTTTCTCTCTCTTATCACATTGATAGGAATAATCTCGGCAGTCTTATAATCTCCGCTCTTTTCAAGCAGATAGGTATATTCCATAACCTTATCTATACCATCTTTATTCAGGTTACGGAAAGGATTGTCGGGATTAGTCCCTATAAATTCTGTGTATATATCATAAATGTTTAAAATCTCGCATATAGCAAGCAGCTGCTTGGAGCTTGGCAGAGAAAGTCCTGATTCCCAGGCACTTATAGTATTTGGCTTTACAAAGATACCGTAACTTGTAAGCCTGTCAGCAAGCTGGCTCTGCTTCAGCTTATGCTCTTTTCTATGCTTTGCGATAGTTTTTCCCAAATCTTTCATAGTAAATCACCTTTCTGTGTTTGTGTTGGGTATATAAACTGGAACTTCTAATCTCAATTCAGCCTCGTGTTATAATGATGTGGGTGTCAAAAGTATTTGACACCCATTGATACAGGATTGCTACAGCGCAGCTTTAGCAATCCTTGCAAAAATATTCGTAATCCGCTCATTTTTTTTGCAAAAAATGGCTACTTACTCATATTTTTTGCGTGTCAAAAGATAATAAATTCTCTTGCAAGCAAGCTTGCATTGAATTTTTATACTTTTGACACTTGTATCATTATATCATTGAAACATCAAATATTCAAGCTTAAATCAATAAAAATAGAATAAATAAAAAAATAATACTTGAAATTCAATAAAATTAGAGTTATATTATATACAAGATATTCGAACATAGATTCGATTTCAAGATACAACATCATTGAGTGATGTGGGGGTCACAAGATATTTAGCATTTTATATATTATTTTTAGGGAAAGGAAGGCCACAGATATGAGTAGAACCATACTTCACAGCGACTGCAACTGTTTTTATGCTTCAGTTGAACTTTTGCACCACCCTGAGCTTAAGGGAAGGCCTGTGGCGGTTTGTGGCGATCCCGATGCAAGGCATGGCATAATTCTCACAGCAGATTATGAGGCAAAGAGGTATGGAGTAAAGACAGGTATGGCGCTCTGGCAGGCAAAACAGCTCTGTTCTGACCTTATCTTTCTCCCTGCAAGGATGGATCTTTATCTTAGATTTTCAAGAATGGCTCAGGAAATATATTCAGAATACACAGACAAGGTAGAGCCATTTGGTATTGATGAGTCCTGGCTTGATGTGACAGAGAGTGTGAGCGTAAAGGGAGACGGATATTCAATTGCAAAGGAAATAAGTGACAGGATGAAGAAGGAGCTTGGTATCACTGTAAGCATAGGGGTTTCTTTTAACAAGGTTTTTGCAAAGCTTGGCTCCGATTATAAAAAGCCTGATGCCATTACTACCATGGGTAAGGACGAATACCGCACAAAAGCCTGGCAGCTCCCTGTATCCGACCTCTTGTACGTGGGTAGGGCGACAGGTGGAAAATTATCTTCGCTTGGCATAAAAACCATAGGTGATCTCGCACTTATGGACGAGGCTATTCTGGTTAAAAAGCTTGGCAAGGTGGGAAGTATCATCCATGCATTTGCAAATGGTTATGATACCTCTCCCGTAAAGATTGAAAATACTTCCGCACCGATTAAATCAGTAGGCAACAGCACCACAACTCCGAAGGATATGAGAACTGATGAGGATGTCAAGATTGTATTATACATACTTGCAGAGAGCGTGGCTGCAAGGCTTCGTGAAAATGGATTTCGTTGCAGAACTGTGGAAATAAGCATCAGAGACAAGGAATTATTTCATTTTTCAAAACAGACCAAGCTTAAAAATGCCAGTAATATCACAGGTGAAATAGCTGAAGCAGCTTATATGCTTTACAAAAAAAGCTACAGTCTGCCTGCAAATGAATATGAGCTTAAAAGCTTTGGTACGGAATTTTATCAAAAGCCTCTAAGGAGTATAGGAATCAGTGGCTCAGATCTTGTGACAGACTTTTACTGGGAGCAGATGGATATATTTATGGATCCTAAGCTTAGGGAAAAGAGGATGAAGATGGATGTCACTGTTGACAATATAAGAAAAAGATTTGGATTTTACAGCATTCAGAGGGGGCTTATGTACAGAGATTCTATCTTATCTGCCTGTAATGCTAAGGAAGACCATACTGTGCACCCTATCGGGTACTTTGGGTGATGGAAGCGCCAAAGTTATGAAATTAAATGGAACCTGCCCGCAAGAGAATTTACAGTCTTTTGGCAGATAAATAAAAGAGAATGCTGCAAATATGTTGTATAGCCTAAGGTATATAAACTTGCCTGAGGGCGAGATTCGTGTGCGAGGTCTGTACTTTGTATATGTTAAAAATGGAGGGCTGATTAGATGGAAAGCTATAAGGTATATGTGGATGTAACGGCTGAGTTTACCAAGGACGGGAGGCTAATTCCGAAGAGCTTTGTGTGGAAGGACGGACAGGTTTATGAGATTCAGAAGGTGACAGATATACGCAGGGCAGCAAGCCTAAAAGCGGGAGGAGTGGGAATCCGCTACACCTGCATAGTGGATGGATGTAAGAGCCACCTTTATTATGAGGACAATAATTTATGGTTTATGGAGGAGAGGTAGGGCTTTAGGTGATTGTACAACTATGCAACGGGTCGTTGCATAATTACCATATCATGAGAGAAATTAGCTGTATTTTATAGTGGAGAGGCAGGACTTACCTTGTTCAAAGCTTTAAAATGTGATATTATCATGTAAAAGAATAGTCGTATAAATTATGGGTTTCTAAGTGATTTTAAGTTCTAAAAGGGGATAGCGAATATGTTAAAAATGATTTTTATAGGTTTACTCGTATTTTTTGCGGCGGCCTGCACAGGCATCGGGTTCTTTATGTATCGCCGGATGAAGAAAACTTTGGTTAATGGAGAGCCGCTGATGAACCAGCCTGTAAATGAACAGACAAGAACTGACAAAATGGGGGCAGGAGAGTTATTGGTATATGGCTCTATAATTATTGTTGCAGCTCTCATTGTAGTACTGATTATGCAGGAACAAGAAGGAGGAGGCTCTGCTATCCTTGCAAAGGCAGTTCTTCTGCCACCGGTTATGGCACTTTTTAATGCAAGAAAGCGTACCGGTAGAGCCATGCTTGCTCTGGTAATGGCATTCATGGTCTCATTGTTTTTGATGTTGGCCAATGCGCTTATAGGTCTTCCTCAAAAAGCACCTTTACTGGAGGTAGACCACATTCCTGTTACAGTAGCGAGGACGACTGCCAAAGATTTGATTGATAGTGGCTGTGATATCTACATTAGGAGGTCAGGTGCAGGGAGCACCGACTATAATGAACTTCTTTCCTCGGGGAGCTATGTAAAATATCCGGCTGACCAAAGCATAAGGATAGAAAAAGGATTTCACCCGGTTAATGACTCTGTAGAGAATGCTAAGTATATTCTTGTAAAAGAGGGGCTTGTTCTTGGAAGCATAGAATTATATGGTGGTGAGACAGAGGATACGGTACTGGAAGATAGTAAAATTATAGGCTTTAAGACTGATGAGGACTGCATAGCGGCAGCAAAAGAAAAGTCAGTTTCATATAAATTAAACGGTATGGAGTTGCTTACTACTCTGAAAAAAGAAAAGGTAAAAAAGACATTTGCCGGGAATATATGGTATATACCTGACAAAAATGCAGATATTACTCAGTTGTACTATGGATTGAAATGGGGAACAAACAGTGACCATCTGTTTTGGAATGAATATTATGCAACAATCCGCTTTGACAAAGAGAATAAAATGACTTCCTTTGAGTTGTTTGTAGAGATTGCAAGGGAGTAAGAATTAAAAATATCAAAGAAAACCCAAATTTATAGTGACTATAAGCTTAAAGGGGGTAACTACATGAGAAATCACGAAATCACAGAGTATCAAAACCTTTTAGACAAAAATGGAAATGTGGCGGAGCCCGGGTGGTCTAGGAAGCAGTTCCAAAGGTACAGGAGGAAGGACATAAAAGCTCCTGCAGTAAGGATTAAGGAGTGGGACTACTATCTCATATTAAATAAAGACTTTGGTATAGCCCTTACAATGTCTGATGACGGCTATCTGGGACTGCAGTCTGCAAGCTTTCTTAAATTTACAGGAAAGCCTTTTGAACATACGGAAACCATCTTAACACCATTTCCAATGGGCAAGTTGAAGATGCCTGAGGCAAGCAAGGAGGGGAACTGCTTTTACAAAGATAAGAGACTTACTCTGTCTTATGAGATTGTTGCCAATCCTTCGGGAAATGGTAGAAAAAGGCATATAATCTGCAATTTTAAGAACTTTTATAACGGCAAGCCTTTTAAGTGTGATGTATGGCTTGATGAGCCTGAAATGGACAGTCTGGTCATAGCTACGCCTTGGAATAAAAAACACGCATTTTACTATAATCAGAAAATAAACTGTATGAGAGCCTCAGGAGAGGTGCAGTTTAACGGTAAAACCTATCAATTTAACCCTAAGACAGACTTTGGTACCCTGGACTGGGGCAGGGGAGTATGGACCTATGAAAATACCTGGTACTGGGGAACTTGCAGCTGTGACCTGGACGGACACAGCTTTGGCTTTAACATAGGCTATGGATTCGGCAATACAAAGGCAGCGAGCGAAAATATCCTCTTCTATGACGGGGTAGGACACAAGCTTGACGATGTTATGTTTGTGATACCGGGAGACAATGGACCTAATCCGCTAAAGGAAAAGGGTGAAGAGGTTAAGCCCGGAAAGAGAGCCAAAAAGAGAGCTATACGCTATATGGATAAATGGAAATATATCTCCTCTGACGGACGCTTTGAAATGGAGTTTGAACCTATCATCGACAGAAAGGCGAAAATCGACCTAAAACTTCTTTGCTCCGACCAGCATCAGGTATTTGGCAAGATGAGTGGTACTGCCATCTTAGACGATGGAAGAAAGATAGAGCTTAAGGATGTACTTTGCTCGGCTGAGCATATTCACAATAAATTTTAAGAGGATGATACAGTATTAAAGGTGTAGAAAATCGACTAGAACTGCTAGAAAGAGAATGTTGATACCTTAAGAATTATGTCGTTTAAGTAAGAACACTACTCTACAATAGTAGTAAACTCTTTGTGGGAGGAAATGAATGACGGATCAGGATATAGAAAAACTAATCAAAGAGCAGAATAAGTATTTTAATTCAGGGCTTACAAGGAGCTATGAATCAAGACTTGTTTCGCTTAAGGCCTTAAAAAGAGCAATACTTAGTAATGAAGATGAGCTGTGTAGAGCGTTGAAGCAGGATCTTGGCAAGAGCAGGGCAGAGGCTTTCATGTGTGAGATAGGACTTGCCATTTCTGAGATAAACTGGCTTATAAAGCACCTTAGAGGGCTAATGAGAAAGAAATATGTCCTCACTCCTCTTGCACAGTTTGCGGCAACCAGCTTTAGAAGTCCGTCTCCTTATGGAAATGTGCTGATAATAAGCCCTTGGAACTATCCTTTACTCCTTACCTTAGAGCCTCTTGCGGATGCACTGGCTGCGGGAAATACAGCCATATTAAAGCCGAGTGCCTATGCGCCCGAGACTTCTGATATAATAAAGAAAATGCTTGAAGAGAGCTTTAATCCCGGGCTGGTGGCTGTAGTTACAGGAGGAAGAGTTGAAAATCAGGCACTTTTAAGACAGAAATTCGACAAGATATTCTTCACAGGAAGCAAGGAAGTTGGTAAAGAAGTAATGCGAAAAGCGGCTGAGCACCTTACTCCGGTGACCTTGGAGCTTGGTGGCAAGAGTCCCTGCATAGTGGAAAAAACTGCCAAAATAAGCCTGGCGGCGAGGAGAATAGTATTTGGAAAGTTCTTAAACTGTGGGCAGACCTGTGTTGCGCCAGATTATGTCCTTTGTGATGAAAGCATAAGAGAGAGCTTGGTTTCTGCAATCAAAAAGGAAATAACCTTACAGTTTGGAAGCAAACCGTTTGAGAATCCTGACTATGGCAAGATAGTAAATGAAAAGCATTTTAATAGGTTAAAAGGACTGATAAATGAGGAAAAGACGGTCTGGGGTGGAAAGTTGGATGAAAAGGAGCAGAGGATAGAGCCTACTGTTATGATTGATGTAAGCTGGGAAGATACAGTAATGGGCGAGGAGATATTTGGTCCAATACTCCCTATACTTACTTATAAGACCTTAGATGAGGCTGTTTCGATGATTGAAAGTCATCCCCATCCTTTGGCTCTATACTGTTTTACGGAGGATAATGGAGTTAAAGAGAAAATTCTTAAAAAAAATGCAGATTTGGCGGCGGCTGTATCAATGATGTGGTAATTCATCTGGCTACCAGCGAAATGCCTTTTGGAGGAGTTGGGGAAAGTGGAATGGGCTCTTACCATGGCAGGGCAGGCTTTGAGGAATTTAGCCATACAAGAAGCATAGTGGATAAGAAGACCTGGATGGATATGCCTGTCCGCTACCAGCCTTATACGGGATTAAAGGAGAAGCTGCTGAGACTGTTTTTAAGGTAGCCATCTACATCCCTGAGAAAGTTGGGAAAATTTAATACTGTACTTGTGATTGCTAATAGCTATTTAGCTACTTCATAGATTAGATATAGGGGGTAAATTAGTCGGGAATAGGCATGAAGGGAAATGACTATTTGAAACAGAGAATAAAAAACAGCCACATCAGATAATAATTCCTAATGTGGCCGTTTTTTATTCCTGTCATTTACATTGTAACTAACAGCGGACTTGCATTAATCATCAAAAATGAAAGCCAGTGTCTTAACTGTAGTATCTATCTCTTAACCCTTGCAGAACCGCCTGACATCAGGGCTTCAACTTCGGCTTTTCTTGCCATTGAGGTATCGCCCGGAGTAGTCATTGCAAGTGCGCCGTGGGCTGCGCCATAGTTTACAGCCCTCGCTGGATCGCCTGTTTCCATAAGGCCATAAATGAGACCTGAAGCAAACTGTCACCGCCTCCCACTCTGTCAAGGATTTCAAGAGCCTTATACTCATTTGCGCGGTAGATTTCGCCGTCCACATATAGCATTGCTGACCAGTCATTAACTGTAGCTGTCTTAACCTCACGGAGAGTGGTCCCTGCGGCCTTCCAGTTGGTGTATACCTTGGTTGCCTCGTTTAACATAAGCTTATATCCGTCTAAGTTAAGAGAGGTAAGATCTTCTGTATTTCCAGGCACTTCAAAACCGAGGCAGGCAGTATAATCTTCCTCGTTGCCAATCATTACATCAACATACTTAGCTATTTCGCGGTTCACTTCCCTGCACTTTTCAAGACCGCCGATGTGCTTCCAAAGAGAAGGGCGGTAGTTTAAGTCATAGCTTACAATAGTACCGTACTGTTTTGCTTTTTTAACAGCTTCGATGGTGAACTCTGCGGTACTTTCAGAGAGGGCAGCAAAGATACCTCCTGTATGAAACCATCTTACCCCAAGCTTGCCAAAGAGGTGGTCAAAGTCAAAATCGCCCGGTTTAAGTTTACTGGCAGCGGTATTGGCACGATCGGATATACCAAGGGCGCCTCTTACTCCATGTCCTCTCTCGGTAAAGTTAAGTCCGTTTCTAACAGCCCTGCCAATGCCGTCAAAGTCTTTCCACAGTATGAACTGAGAGTCAACCTTTCCTGCATCAATCATTTCCTCTATGAGATAACCCACATCATTTTTTGCAAGAGAGGTGATGACAGCAGTCTTAAATCCAAAGCATTTGGCAAGTCCTCTTGCTACATTGTATTCTCCGCCGCCCTCATAGGCCGCAAAGCTCCTGGCAGTTCTTATTCTTCCCTCACCTGGGTCGAGGCGTAGCATAACTTCTCCCATTGATACCTCGTCATAGGCACATTCTTCCTTACTTTTAATCTGTAAATTCATAATTTTATCATTCCTTTCGCTTCACTCAAGGCACAAACAAGTTATCAAAAAATGTTGTGCCTCTCCTCGTTTTGTCTTATAATCATTGCAAAATATTCGTAATCCGCTTGCCTTTGCCAAAATGGCTATCTACTCATATCGTTTATTTCATAAGCTACAAGCAACATTGTCAACACTACAGATTCCAACTTTCCCAATATTTCATAGGCTACAAGCCAAATGGTGGACGTTATAGGTTTCTTACTTTCCTAAAAATCTCCATAGCCTCTTTTGACAGCCTTGTTATCTCATCCCATTTTTCTTCATTTATAAGGTCCTTTGTGCACAGCCAGGAGCCTCCAACAGCAGCTATTTTACTAAACTCAAGATAGGTGGAGAGGTTTGATAGGCTCACTCCTCCTGTAGGTACGAACCTGATGTTAGGGAAAGGCTGGGATATGGCCTTGATGGTCTTAAGTCCGCCATAGTTTTCTGCAGGGAAGAATTTAACTACCTTGATATCTTCTTTCATAAGCTGCATTATCTCTGTAGGAGTTACAGCCCCGGGAAGCATATATACCCCTAGCTCCTTAGCGTATCTTACGACCTCAATGTCGGTACCCGGAGAAACGATGAACTTAGCTCCGGCATCTACAGCGCTCTTAAGCTGTTCCTTTGTAATAACTGTACCTGCCCCCACTATCATATCAGGAACGTTTAGTACAATTTGCCTAATGGCTTCTTCTGCGGCAGCAGTCCTAAAAGTTACTTCGCAGGTCTTGATCCCTCCCGCGAGTAAGGCCTTTGCAAGAGGAACTGCCTTGTTTGCATCCTCCAGTACTACCACAGGAACAATGCCGCAGTTTTCAATAATATCGTGCAATAACATAAATACCTCCTAAAAATTTATAAAAAATAACCAAAGGATATTGACATCGGAATGATTATAGCATAAAATGTTATATAAGTAAACGATTACTTAAACGCTAATCGTTAATTTATTTTCACAAATAGATGAACAAAGATTACTATCACTTATGCTTATCGGATGGAAATGGATGATTTTATGAAGAAGGCTTCAGCTATGATTACAATAAAAGACATATCAAAAAAATTGGGAGTATCTTCGGTTTCTGTTCACAGAGCACTTAAAGGCAAAGAGGGAGTGAGCAACGAGCTTCGTGCCAAAATCATAGAGACTTCCAAGGAAATGGGGTATGTAGAAAACTATGCCGCAGCTTCGATTAAGAGAAAGACCGAGAGGGTGGCGGTGGTTCTCCCAAAGGGTAAGTGGGAGAAGAAAATGTACTTCGACTACATATGGCTTGGAATTAAAAAAAGTGCAAAGGAATTGAAAGGATTAAATGTTGAGATAATTCCTTTTGTATGTGATGACGAAGAACAACAGCTTGTACAACTTAAGGAGATAGCAGGAGAAGGTCCGGATAGCTATGGTGGAGTTATAACACTTTCATTTACAAGGGCACCCGAGATTCTTATGCAGCTACAAAGACTGCTGGCACTTAATATAAAGGTTTTAGTTATAGATGATCACATCACCACGCCTGAAGGGCTTATGTGCATTCACCCAAGAGAAGTTCAGGTAGGAAAGGTTGCTGCAGAATTTGCTTCCCTAGTTACACCTGAGACTGGCAGAGTGCTTGTATCCGGGGGACGTTCTGATTCTAAGATTCACGAAGGAAGACTAAATAGTTTTTGTGATTACATAAGGGAACATAAGCCGGGGCTTACTTTAGAGATTGTAAAGGGCTACACAAGGAAGATGAACCGTAAGGGGGAGCTATACCGTAATGCTTGTAAGGCTCTTGATAAGTATGACGATATTTGTCTTATGTATGCGCTTACATCACATGATAATGTGGCTTTTGTAGAAGCTCTTGAAAGAAAAGAGAGCTCTAAAGTGGCTATAATTGGAACTGACTTAAATGAGGAAACCCTAGAGTATCTAAAACAAAAAGAAATGGTTGCGGTTATAGACCAAAATCCTTACAAAAAGGGCTATATGGCATTTAATGCAATGGTTGACTGCCTTATCAAAAAGCTGCCTGTGCCGGATGTGATGCTATGTAAGATAGATATAGCACTTGAGAACAATGCAGAACTCTACAATGTCCAGTGAAATATTTGTTCAAATCACTACTATAACCGGATGTGGGTAGGAAAAATTAAGCTGTTATGAAATGTTTGTACATAAAGTCAAACTTATGGATGTACAAAAACTCATATAAATGTAAACATCAATTAAAAGGAGGATTTCTTGATGAGAAAGAAAATGTTACAGAAAATTGGGGTTGCTGTGATTTCAGGAGCTATGATAGTGTCTACACTTGTTGGATGCGGAGCTTCACAGTCAGACAAATCAGGTTCTGCAAGTGCTGCAAAGTCAGGGGCAAGTAGTGCTACAACAGGTTCTGAGGGAAAGAAGTTCAGTGGAGTAAGCTTGTATACTGGTCAAGCTGGGAAGCTACTGAGCCACAGGGTATGGTAGTTTCAGAGGCTATTGAAGCTTACGAGAAGGAGACTGGTGTTGATATTGAAGTTGAGTTTAAGGGACGTAAGGGAATTAAAGAAGGTTTGATTCCTGCTCTTGATGCAAACCAGCAGATAGATTTCTTCGATGGTGCAGGAAACAAGAGTAATTACGGTGACCGTATTATCAGCCTTGAGGACATAGTTAAGGAGCATAATTACGAGCCACGTTCCAATCCTACTATGATGAAACTTTTCAGAAGCTATAATGATGGAGTACTTAAAGAAATACCTTTCCAGTTTAAGGCTAATTCATATCTTTACAATAAAAAACTTTTCAAGCAGGCAGGAATTGAGAAGGCACCTGCTAACTGGTCAGAGTTTTTAACTGCTTGTCAGAAGCTTAAAGACGCGGGAATCACACCTATTACTACTGATGATGCCTATGTGCCACAGGCGTTTGGTATGCACCTTGGAAGACTTGTAGGAAGCGAAGGCTTGAAGAAAATAGTTAATGAGAACGGCTGGGATAGACCTGAGGTTTTACAGACAGCTAACGACCTCGCAGATCTTGCGGCTAAGGGATATTTCTCAGAGCTTGTTGCATCAAACGTATATCCTACAGGACAGAATACTGAGTATGCAACAGGAAAGGCTGCGATGTACTGCGTAGGAACTTACATGGTTAATGAAGTTAAGAACATCACAGGACCTGACTTTGAATGGGGCTTCTTTGCTTACCCTGAGGTAAATAATGGAATCAACGGAACAGAGGCTATGGTTATCGGTGGACAGAGTTTTGCTATTACTTCAAAGTGTAAGAATGTTGAAGCAGCTTTTGGTTTCATTGAGAAGATGACAAGAGGCGAATTTGACGAGAAGTTAGGTAGAGAAAGTATCAGTATTACAGCAGATACAGAAAATAAAAACTGGCCAGAGCAGCTTGCAGATGTAAAGCCTTACTTTGATAACTGTACAGAGATTATGGGTGGAGCAGAAAGCAATCCTGACATTACACCTGCATTAAAGGAGAACTTGATTAAGCTTTACTCAGGTAAGATCACAGGTGCTGAGTTTGTTGCCAATATGAAGGCAGCTGCAGGAAAGTAAGACTAACTAAAAGTCTTATTTGCAACCAATATGTGATTTGTGCTGAAATTTGCAAATGTACATAATAGGGGCAGGCAGGTAACTTATCGTTATTTGACCTGCCCGTTTTATAAGTTACTTATCCCGGAATAAGGGATTATACTAAAGTAGTTTGTTCAGAAGGGAAATATTTATGAAGCGCAATAAAAGTATGATTTTAGCATTTACTCTTCCCGCAACATTATTGTTCTTTGGAGTATTTGTCTATCCTATAATCAGAACTGTAATCATGAGCTTTTTTAGAATTGTGGAGATTACAGACCCGGTTAGTAGATGGGAATTTAGAGGATTTGGCAATTATATTGATTTGTTTAGTGCCTCGCTTTTTAGGCAGTCTCTTATCAATATAGGCAAGATATGGACAATAGGTGGTGTAATAACCCTTGCTGTATCCTTATTATTAGCCATAATCCTGACAAGCGGAATAAGATTCAAGGGATTTTTCCAGGCGGCTATTTATCTTCCAAATGTAATCAGTGCAGTAGCAATGGCTACTATGTGGATCCAGTATGTTTTTAATTCTTCTTACGGATTTTTAACAACATTTTTTAATATGTTGGGCTTGGAGAGCCTTGCTAAAATACAGTGGCTAGACGCGGAACATAAATTCTGGGCACTGCTTATTTCCTACTGTTTCGGAATGATAGGCCACCATATGCTTATATGGATAAGCGGTATCGAGAGAGTCAGCAAGGAATATTATGAGGCATCGGGAATAGACGGTGCCAATAAGGTTCAGCAGTTTTTTCATATTACCCTCCCTCTCCTTAGAGGTATCTTAAGAACAAATATTATCATGTGGTCCATAAGAATAGCAGGATTTTTTATCTGGTCACAGCTCTTCTCTCCACTTACAGCGGATACATCCACTGTAGTTCCTATGGTATATATGTATACCAAGGTATTTGGCGCTGAAACTGCAGATATAATTTCCCGTGATGCCGGAGCCGGTGCGGCAATCGGTATTATCCTTTGTGCTTTAGTCTTGATTATATTCAAGCTTGCCAACAAATTTATTAGGGACGATGATTTAGAGTTCTAATAGTCAAATATGAAAGGTTAGATTATGAAAATGTTTAAAACTGCAAAAAAAGAAAAAAATTCTGTGCCTTTTAATTTCAAGAAGGAAATTAAGCTTTTGCCGGGATATATAATTATAATTACCTGGATTATTTTTACGGTAGTTATACTCGGCTGGGTAGTGGCAGCCAGTTTGTCAACCACAGCAGATATCTTTTCGGGTGATATCCTTGGATTTAAGACAGGACTTCATTTTGAAAACTATAAAAAGGCCTGGGTATCGTCAAATGTGTCGGTGTTCTTTACCAACTCCCTTATTTATGCAGTCCTGTCATGTGCATTTCTCATTTTGATTTGCGCGCCTTATGCCTATGTACTTCAGAGATTTGAATTCTGGGGAAGAAAAGCATTAACATCAGCACTTGCAGGTACAATGGGCATTCCTATCATCATGGTAATTATTCCTCTTTATACCTGGGTTGCAAGAACCGGCGTACTTGGTAATGCGTTTTCAAACAGAATAGTTCTTGTAGTGCTCTTTGTGGCAGTTAAGATACCTTATACAACTACCTTCCTTATGGCTTATTTTGCCAATATTTCAAAGGCCTATGAAGAAGCTGCCGCCATAGACGGCTGCCATCCGGTAAAGACTTTCTGGCAGATTGTATTCCCTCTTGCACAGGGCGGCGTTGTAACGGTTACAATATTTAACTTCATAGCTATATGGAATGAGTACTTCCTCTCACTGCTTTTCGTAAACTCAGAGAAGCTAAGACCTGTAGCTTTGGGACTCTTCTCAATGATCAACGGAATGAAGTACAGCGGTGATTGGTCAGGACTTTTCGCATCAGTTATTATAGTATTCATCCCTACCTTTGTACTTTACATAGGTCTGTCAAAGAAGATTATTGGTGGTATAACAGGAGGCGTTAAGGGCTAAATGAATCTGATATTTGTTTTTGCGGATCAGTGGAGAGCTGGAGCCATGGGATATGCAAAGGAAGATCCTGTGCTAACTCCGCTTATGGACAGGTTTTGTGAGGAATCGACCTACTGCGACCATGCTTTTAGTACATTTCCTGTCTGCTCTCCTCACAGAGCAAGCCTTATGACTGGGAAATATCCTCTTTCCGCAGGGTTTTTCACCAACTGCAAGAAGGGCTTGTCTTTAAGACTTAAAGATGAAGAAATCTGTGTGGGAGATGTACTTAAGAAGGAAGGCTATGATACGGCCTATATCGGAAAATGGCACTTGGATGAGGCTGAACAGACCTACTGTGCTGAGCCAAAGTCGGGAGCCAGAAACTGGGATGCCTATACTCCGCCAGGTGTCAGAAGACATGGATTTGACTACTGGTATTCCTATGGAACATTCGATAAGCATTTATCACCTCATTACTGGGAGGATACAGATGAAATGATTCAAATTCATCAGTGGTCTCCCGAACATGAGACTGATAAGGCGATTGAATATCTGGAGAAAAAAAGGGATAAATCAAAGCCTTTTGCCCTTTACATTTCTTGGAATCCTCCACATAGCATATATAGTGAGGTTCCTGAAAAATATCTTAAGCTCTATGATAACGTCAAGCTTAAAAATAATGTCCGTTTAGGAGGGATTCATCACCACACAGGCGAAGAAGCAGGGATGACTGAGGAAGAAATGAGGCTTACCACAAAGCAGTATTTTGCAGCTATAAGCGGACTGGATAAGCAGTTTGGGCGAATAATAGATTATCTGAAAGAAAATGATTTGTATGATGACACCTTAGTCATTCTCTCGGCTGACCATGGCGATATGATGGGCTCACACGGACTTATGGGAAAGCATGTCTGGTATGAGGAGTCAATTAGAATCCCATTTGTCGTGCATGTGCCGGGAAATGAGAACAGAAGATGCAGTACCTGTATAGGAAGCCAGGATATGATGCCGACCATCCTCGGACTCTTAAACTGCCCTATACCTGATACGGTAGAGGGCGAGGACTGTCAGAGATTTATAAAGGGTGAAGAGGATGAGGAGAGAGAGTAAGCTTTCTTTGTGCAAGTCCCGGCAGGGCTGATTTTGTGGAGAATTTTAAGAAGGCAGGCAAGGATCCAGCGACTTACGGCTGGAGGGGTGTCAGAACCAAGAGATATACCTATGTAATTGAATTAGGCTATGATGTAATATGTAAGCCTAAGAGATACCTTTATGATAACCAGCAAGATCCCGAGCAGATTCATCCACTTGACTTGGATACTAAAGAGAATAAAATGCTTGCAAGGGAGCTTGAAGCAAAGATTATAAACTGGATGAAACGCCAAAATGACGGCTTTATGGATAACTGGAGCAGGGAAACGGCTTATGAATAATACAGAATTGCTGTGGGATGAATTTCAAAAACACTTGGGTTATGAAAAAGAGGAAGCCTTAAAAATAGCAGATTTCTGCTTGAAAAACTGCGGTGCAATGATGAAGCTTGTTATGGAGACAGCTGATGAAACTGCAGAGAATACCTTTTTATTCAGGCTTCCGTGGGATATGGAAGCCACAAGTGAAGTCGTACATTTTGACAGGAAAATCAAGTGGAATTATGTTCTAAATGAAGACGAGGAATTCATCTTTCAGCTAAACAGGCATAGATACTGGATAAGCCTTGGACAGGCCTATAGACTTACAGGCAATGAAAAGTATGTAAAAGCATTTATAGGGCAGCTCCTTGACTGGATAGATGAGAACATCGACATAGAAAAAGCTGATAAAGCGATTTGGAGAACGCTTGAAACGGGACTAAGGGCTGATTACTGGGTAAGGGCTATGGCTCTTTTTGCAGACTGCCCACTTATTACAGAGGATGTAAAGAAAAGATTTTTTGAGGCTCTTTTAGTACACGCAGGGCATTTGGCTGCAAATCCTAAAAAAGGATTTTCAATGAAAAGTAACTGGGGAGTGATGGAGTATACAGGACTTTATATTCTCTCCCTTGTGCTTGACAATGAAGAATACAAAAAAACAGCAATCTATTTCCTTAAAATGGGCTTACATACTCAGATACATGATGACGGCTTCCAGTGGGAGTCCTCTCCTATGTATCACAATGAGGTGCTTGCGGCCTATCTTGAAGTTCTTAGGGTGGCTGAAATCTATGGAGATAAGCCATTTACAGAGGATGAGAGAGAGATTGTTAAAAGAATGGCATACTCTACCCTTGTAAGAACCTATCCTAATCATCATCAGCTGATGACAGGAGATTCGGATGACACAGATGTGAGGGATTTATTAAGCCAGTCAGCGGTTATTTTTAAGGATTCTACCCTAAAGTCTGCAGGATATAAGGAACTAGACTTTGAAGGAGCCTGGCTTTTTGGAACTAAAGGAATAGAAACCTATGAAAAGCTTGAAACTACTGAACTTATTGGAGGGCTTCATATAAGTGATGAAAGTGGAGAGGCTGTCTGGAGAAGCTCGTATAATGAAGATGCTGACTTTATATATTTTTAGAAACGGTTGCCTTGGGGGAGGCCACGGGCACCAGGATAAGCTTCATTTAGAGCTGTGGTTTGAAGGAGAACAGATACTAAGGGATAGCGGACGATATACGTATAAACATGTAGAAGAAAGATATGAACTAAAAAGGCTCTAAGGCTCACAACGTACCGATAATAAACAATCTTGAATATGCACCGAGTGCAGATTCATGGATTTATGAAAAAGCTGCCTTTATCAGTCGGGAATTATTTCAAACAAAAGGACGGATTTTTTTACTGTTTGAAGGTGCACATTGTGGCTATATGGAAGCAGGAGTTTTGCTTAGAAGAAGAGTTGTTGCCCTAAAGCCAGACATTATCGTAATCTGCGATGAAATTATAGGAAATAAGAAGAATGAACTTTCACAGCATTTTGCCTTTGCTGAAGATATTGACTTAAAGAAAGAAGTAGGAGAATCACGAGGTAAGGGAGTTAAATGCGAGTTTGTGGTAAAGAGCTTTGATGAAGGAGGAGAGGTGGATCAGGACATAGTCACAGCCAAGGTGTCAAGGCATTATAACCATATAGGTGAAAGCAAGGCTCTTAGGTTAAGTACGAAAGCTTCGCATTTTCTTACTACAATTATAGTAAAGAATCAGGCAGGCGAAAAGACTGTGATAAACAAAGAGAAAGTTTATAACCTCACCAATGAAACCGTACTTAAGGATGATGAGGTGCAGGGATACTTAATATCCAGAGGTGAAAAGGAATACAGTGTTATATTATACAAGGATGATGTAGGAAACGGAAGAGACTTAAACGGAATCAAGGGAGTATATGGAATTGGACAGACTATGGCTGCCTCTCTCCATAAAAAACCTGAGTATATGACAGTTTTAAGATGGTAGTTAACTTATACTTTGTATAGATTACAATCAGCAAAAAAATCATAGATTATGGTTTGACTATAGTCTTGTGATTAAGATAAAGGAGATTGGATAAGTGGAAAAATGGATTGATGTTGATTTACTTAAAAACTATCCGGAAGCTGCGGATGAAATGGTTAAAAATGCTCTTGATACCTGTACAAATCAGGTAAAGAACAATCTTCCGGAGTTTGAGGAGCATTTTCCTCCTGCAAACAGCGAGGGGAATTTTTATAAGCCTGATATCAACACTGACTGGACAAGCGGATTTTGGACAGGTGAGGTATGGCTTGCCTATGAAAATGCTGCAAATCCTGAAGACAAGACGTTATTTGAAAGGGCAGGGAAGAAGCAGGCTGATTCATTCTTAGAGAGAATCAACATTAGGCATTATATAGACCACCATGATATGGGATTCTTATATATACCTTCCTGTGTTGCCGCCTACCGTCTGCTTGGCTATGAAAACGGAAAGGAAGCAGCTCTTAAGGCTGCCGACCAGCTTGTAAGCAGATACCGTCCCGAAGGAAAGTACATCCAGGCCTGGGGAGAGATGTGGGCAAGGGACAATGCAAGGCTCATCATAGACTGTATGTTAAATGTACCTCTGTTATACTGGGCAAGTGAGGAAACAAAGGATGGTCACTACGCTGATATAGCTAAAAATCATATTCTCACCACTATGAAGCACGTAATAAGAGATGACGATTCTACCTGGCACACCATATTTTTTGATCCAGACAGTGGTGAATTCTCACACGGAGCTACCTGCCAGGGTTATAAGGACGCGTCTGCCTGGGCGAGAGGACAGGCTTGGGGCATATATGGCACTGCAATTGCTTATAAGAATACAGGTGATCCTGAGTACATTAAATACTTTGAGAGAGTATCAAGATACTTCCTTAGCCACCTTCCAAAGGATCTTTGTCCTTACTGGGATCTCTGCTTTGGTGACGGGGATGAGGCAGAACAGCCAAGAGACTCTTCTTCAGCGGCAATAGCAATCTGTGGTTTCCTTGAAATGAGCAAGTACCTTGATGATGAGAAGAGCGCTTATTATATATCGGTTGCAAAGAAGCTTATGCACTCACTTATAGAGAACTATCAGGTAAAGGATAAGGCTGTATCCAACGGACAGCTCCTCCATGGTACCTATGCAAGGAAGACACCTTATAACACCTGTAAGAACAGAGGTGTGGATGAATGTGTAATCTGGGGAGATTATTTCTTTATGGAGGCACTCACAAGGCTTGCAAGACCTGATTGGAAGATATATTGGTAAAACAACTACAGGAGTAGAATAATGATTAAACTAAAGATTGTTGGTAAGGATGAAAGAGAAAAGGCCTGCGGTTTTGAAGGCGAGGATAGGGCAGAACTTGTGTATACAAGCGAATACATTGACGGAGACAGGATAGTGCTTGATACGGATAGGGCAGGAAGATACTGTGTAGTACGCTTTGAAGACAGTATGAGAGAAGCATTTATCTATGTACCAGAAAGAAATGTAGCATTTTTTATACCACCTGCTAACAACAGACCTAATTATTCACCAAAGAGCTTACAGGTGCAATGCACTATATAGAGGCCCGCTACGCTACAGAGGAAGAGATTGCAAAGGAAAAAAATCTGGTCTTAAATGTATATGACCAGCACGAAAACTCTACATTTTTCCCTCACGCATCAGCCAATGTGGAAACAAGAGGAGAGGCTGTGTTTGCAGCAAGAAATGCAGTTGATGGAATGTATGCCAATACTTCACATGGAAGGTATCCTTATCAGAGCTGGGGCATAAACAGAGATCCTAATGCCGCTCTCACTGTGGACTTTGGAAGAGAGGTAGTGATTAGAGAGCTTAGGCTTACCCTAAGAGCAGATTATCCACACGATAATTACTGGGTAAGCGCAACGGTAACCTTTGACGATGGAAGCAAAGAGGTATTAAAGCTTGAAAAGTCAGAGAAGCCACAGTGTTTTAGGATAAAGGAAAAGAAGGTTAAGAGCTTTGTGCTTGACAAGCTTATAAAAGCTGAAGGAGAATCACCTTTCCCAGCCCTCACTCAGATAGAGGCCTGGGGAGTTGAAGCGTAGAAACATAGGCTAAATATGAGTAGGAAACAGCCCTTTAAGAAATGGACAAATTACAAGTATTATTTAAATTGCTAAGGAGTAGAAATACTCTATCAAATTTATTGTAGGAGGATAAAATGGATATTAGATATTCGGTTAATCAGAGAGATTTCAAGCGTTATACCACAGAGGAAGTAAGGGGAGAATTCCTTATTGAGAATCTGTATAAAAAGGATGAGGTAGTTGCAGTATATTCCCACGTTGACAGAATGGTGACACTTGGCTGTATGCCTGTAAATGAGGCAGTTTCCATCAGCAAGGGCATAGATGTATGGGCAAACTTCGGTACAGACTATTTTCTTGAAAGACGTGAAATCGGTATTTTCAATATAGGTGGAGCAGGTAAGATAAAAGCAGATGGAGAAGTTTTTGAAATGGGATACAAGGACTGCCTTTATATTACAAAGGGTACAAAGGAAGTGACATTTGAAAGCAATTCTCCTGAAAATCCTGCTAAATTTTATATGGTAAGTGCACCTGCTCATACCTCATACAAGACCACCTTCATATCTATTGAAAAGGCGGCAAAAAAAGCCTCTTGGAAGTATGGAAACTTCTAATAAAAGAGTAATTAATCAGTTCATTCATCCTGACGTGCTTCAGACCTGCCAGCTTTCAATGGGCATGACAGTACTTGAGCCGGGCAGTGTATGGAATACCATGCCTGCACATACACATGAGCGCAGAATGGAAATCTACATGTACTTTGAAGTACCTGAAAATCAGGTTGTATTCCATATGATGGGTGAGGGACAGGAGACAAGACATATTGTAATGCAGAATGAACAGGCTGTTATTTCACCATCCTGGAGCATACATTCAGGTGCGGGAACATCTAATTATACCTTTATATGGGCTATGGGTGGAGAGAATCAGGCATTTGATGATATGGACAATATAGCAACTACTGATTTGAGATAGGAGAAGAGTATGGAAAACATAATGAAACAGTACGATTTGACAGGAAAGGTGGCACTTGTTACAGGTGCTTCATACGGAATAGGCTTTGCCATAGCTAAGGGACTTGCTTCTGCAGGTGCGACCATAGTGTTTAACGACAGAAGAGAAGAACTTGTGGAAAAGGGAATTGAGGCTTACAAGGAAGAGGGAATTAAGGCCTACGGCTATGTATGCGATGTAACAGATGAGGATGCAGTGGAAGAGCTGGTAGCAAAGGTTGAAAAAGAGGTTGGAATCATCGACATTCTTGTCAACAATGCAGGTATCATCAAGCGTATTCCGATGTGCGAGATGAAGGCTTCAGAGTTCAGAGAGGTAATAGACATTGACTTAAACGGACCTTTCATCATGTCAAAGGCTGTAATACCAAGCATGATTAAAAAGGGACATGGAAAGATAATCAATATCTGCTCAATGATGAGCGAACTTGGAAGAGAGACTGTAAGTGCTTATGCAGCTGCAAAGGGCGGACTTAAGATGCTTACCAAGAACATTGCATCTGAATTCGGCGAGCATAATATCCAGTGTAACGGAATAGGACCTGGATACATTGCTACACCTCAGACAGCTCCTCTTAGAGAGAAGCAGGCAGACGGCTCAAGACATCCTTTTGATTCATTTATAATTGCCAAGACTCCTGCTGCACGTTGGGGTGAGCCTGAAGATTTGGCAGGCCCTGCAGTATTTTTAGCATCTGATGCGTCAAACTTTGTAAACGGCCACATCCTCTATGTGGATGGAGGCATACTTGCGTACATCGGAAAGCAGCCTTAACAAAGGAATCCTGTGTAAAGATTCACTGTAAATAAAACATTCTTGATGGAGGCTGTTATGAAACTTAATGGGGTAAGAAAAAAAGTCAGTTGGATTTTAGCACTCGTTTTATGTACACAAATACTTATGCCTTCTACACCTGTAGTTGCAAAGGCTTCTTTGGCGGAGGATACAACCATGTCGGATAAAAGTAGCGCTACAGAAAGTGAAGTAAACAGTATTGAGGTTGTAAGAGGAAGTACAGCCTTAATTAAGACTCCTGAGGGGTTTAAGGAGCCAATCACCTGGACTACACTATTTAAGAATGCAGATGGTAATCCAATTAAAAATGTAGGAAGCAATAATAAGAAGGACGAACTAAAAAAAGACTGATACAGACGGAGACCGCTCAGAGGGAATAGCAAATACAGACCATATAGCAAAGATAGAGAAGAAGGCAGAAGGCGGGCTTATAACTGCTTTTGAAAAAGGAATGGTATATGCAAAGGCTGTTGACAGTGAAGGTAATAGCAAAGAGTGGAAGGTCAATGTATTATATACAGCAAAAGAAAATCTTCCAAAAGTAACTTCTGAGGACTATAAGAGGCTCATAGGAAAATGGACAGCACAGCTGATAGGAGAAAATCCTGATGCGAATGATGCCGCCATTATGGAGACAATTAATAGTCTAAACAAACAGGCTAAGGCATTGTGGGATAGTTACAGATATAAGGGACAGTCTGCCTGCGCAGATATTCCTTGGCCTGATGAAATCGGCAAGAAGGGTAATAAGAAAATTGAATTTGCAAGGGATGCGGTTGAATTCAGACAGACATTTAAGAATGTTCTTTTGATGGCAAAAGCATATCGTGTGGAGCATGGTGCGCTGCATAACAACAAAGACTTGCTTAATGACATGATAAACATACTTGACTGGCTGACTACCAATTGCTATCGTCCACAGTCTCAGACTGACAACTGGTGGACCTGGGAGATAGGTATTCCTAAGGATATAGTTCCAACACTCATTCTTTTATCGGATGATTTAACTAAGGAGCAGAAGATAAAATTTACCGAGGGAGTTAGATTCTTCCAGCCTGACCCTTATCATGGAGGATCGATTGGTACCGGCTCTACACATGTACTTGGATATCGCATGCAGTATGCAGCTAATAGGGTGGATAACTCGATGACTGCACTTGGAATAGGCTTATTGCTTGAAGACAATGAGTCTGTGTATCTTGCAAGTGAAGCCTCATCCTCTGTACTTGAATTTGTTTCAGTTGAAGATAGCACAAAACTTGCAGAAAAAGGTTACCCAAACGGATATTATAAAGACGGTTCCTATATAGACCATAAAAACGTTCCTTATGCGGGATCTTATGGAATTGTTGTACTTGAGGGTATAGTGAATATCTCTGCTATTTTAAGCAATTCTCCTTGGCAGTTTAGCTCTGACAAGGCAAATATATTGGAGAATATCTTTGTAAAAACCTATGGTATGGGTGTTTACAATGGTTTAATGTTAGATAACTTAAGAGGCAGAGCTGTTTCAAGAGAAAAGGTTACAGACAAATCAATTGGACGCCAGGTAATGACATATATTATTAAGTCTTTGGATTCAGTGAGTGAAGAAGGTAGATATACCTTGCTTAATTATCTTAAGAACTGGCTGAGTGCAGATTCTGAGTTTGTTGGCTCCTTAAAGGAACTGAATGAAATAGTTGTAAAGCAAAAAGCTAAGGAAATAATTGGAAATGCCGCTATCTCAGGTGTTGTTGAAAGAGCTCATAAGAACTATCCTCTGATGGATAGGGCAGTTCACAGAACTGATAATTGGCTATTTACCCTCAGTATGTTTTCTGAAAGAATATTTAATACCGAAATTATGAATGGTGAGAATCTCTACGGATGGCACCAGAGTGATGGTATGACCTATCTTTACGGAAAGGATACATCCTATTATAACGATAATTACTGGAATACAATCAATCCTTTCAGACTTCCGGGAACAACTACAGTGTCTAAGAATATTGGAAACGGTGTGAAGGATAGCAGTGGCTTCTATCAGGAAGGTGATTATACTTCTAAAGAGGCTTGGGTTGGCGGAAGCGAGTTAGGTGGCTTTGGTATAAACGGTATGTCACTTTCAGGTGACTGTGGAACCAAAACAAAATATGAGCCAAATCTTAGAGCACTTAAGTCATACTTTATGTTTGGTGATGAAATAGTATGCTTAGGCTCAGGTATAAATGACAGCGACAGCAACTTCATCACAGAGACAACTGTTGAAAACAGAAAGTTAAATGATGCTGCTTCAAACCGCATTACGGTGAATGGAAATAAGCTTGAGCTTGCACCTGTAGGTGTAAATGTGGCTGAAATAGTAAAGGGTGAAGGACTTGGCACAGGAGTGGCTTCCATGGAAGGAAAGGCACTTGAGAATGTTAAGTGGGTTCACCTTGAGGGCAATGTAGAGGGAGATAAGGTTGGATTCTATTTCCCTAAGGAAGCGGGAGAGTTAAAGGCAAGGATAGCAGCCAGCACAGGTAACTGGGGCAATATCAACCTTACAGCTACTGCGGATGTAGTTAAAAACTATTTTGAACTGTGGTTTGACCATGGCAAGAATCCTCAGAATGCCGAGTATTCATATGTAATTCTTCCGGGTAGAACTGAGGAAGAGATGAAGGAATATGAGAAGAATCCTTCTGTAGAAATCCTTGCAAATACTGATGAAGTACAGGCTGTAGGCTACAAGAACAAGAGTGTAATCGGTGCAAACTTCTGGCAGGACAAGGCGGCAAGTGTAAGTGGCATAAGTTCTGATAAGAAGGCATCAATCATTGTGAAGCAGAGTGGTGATGTGGTTGAAATCGGAGTATCCGATCCTACCATGAAAAATCTTGGCACAATTGAAGTTGAAATCGATAAGGAATTTGGTGAGGTTATCAGTGCAGATCCTAATGTTACTGTAGCCTCAAACAACGGAAAGGTTCATCTTGTTGTAAATACTGCAGGTAAAAACGGTGATACCTCTTATGCTGTAGTAAGATTAAAAACAAATAAGCCTTCTGAGACCAAAGGTATTCCTGTAATCCCTGTAATTCCTGCCAAGAAACCTTCTACACCTGAAATTCAGCTTACCGAAGATAAGACTCCTGAGGGTAAGGTGGTAGAGGGAAATATCGCTACTACAGGTGAAGAAAAGAAGAATACTGCAGTTAAAAAGATAAAGCTTAACTTCAATCTTACAAAGGCTGAGGTAAAGAAAGGTCTTAAGAAACTTTCCAAGATATTGGTTAAAAAATCTGTACTTAAGGAAGCTGCGAAGAAGTCTGCAGACTTAAGCCTTTTAATAAGGGATAACAACAAGAAAGTTCTTTATTCCTGGTTAATAGAAGGAAAAGAATTAGCTTCATCAAAGAGTAAGCTGGGTGATATCAACTTATCATTGAAGGTAGTTCCAACCCAGAAAAATAAAGGGATTAAAATCGTTGCTTAAAGTCAAGAATGGAACTGTGGTTTCATTTACACATAGGGGTAAATTCCCTGCTACTGCTACCATCAAGCTTCACGATAAGCTCCTTAAATATCCTAAGAATACGAAGCTCTATGTATATAAATACAATGAGAAGAAAAAAATAAGATAGAAAAAGCTAAAGGAAGTAAAGTAAAGGCTGTGAGCAAGGGAGTGATAACTCTTAAGATATCAAAGGGTTCAGATTACCTGATTTTTACCGAATAAACTTGGTAAGTAGAAGTACTTTTTACGAAGTATGTTTTACTTAAATAAATCCTGTTGTTAATAAATAAAGCCGGTCCATCGTACAAATGGGCCGGCTTTATCAGTGCTAATTGAGTGACTGAATTTACTATATTAAGATTTCTTTACAAAACTATAGGTATAAATGAACTGATCAGGAGTATAATTATCAACCTTTTTTCCGTCAACCTCAGCATAAGGATAACCGAAGTCATTAAGTGGCTCACCATCCTGTGCTGGAGTTAGGGTGAGGTCTCTACCGTCTGCAAGTATGATTCTTTCTGCATCGCAGTTACCCCAGTAATATTCCTGCTTCTCCTTTGTTTCCTTCTGGTCTTTAGTCCAGTTATTCTTAAGGACTGCCTTTAATACGTCTGCAGGATCAGCAGATACCCAGCCTGTTCCCTTTAAGTAGAACTCCGCCCAACAATGCTGATTCTTTGTGATGTCATCTGCGTTTATACGGATACCGAAATGCTCTCTTGCAGGGATGCCTGATGCACGGCAAAGTGCCACAAACATTGAGTTGATATCTGTACATTTTCCTGACATTGTTGTATCTAAGAGAGCGCAGACATCGCCTTCTCCACAGCCCTTTACATCCTCGTTACGGTTCATATTGGCGATAACCCAGTCATAGATGGCTCTTGCCTTTTCAAGGTCAGTAGTCTTTCCTTCGGTAACTTCTTTAGCCTTATTCTTTACCTGGTCATTAAGAGGAAGGTTTTTAGAAGGCTCAAGATATTTCTTTATTTCATCTGTTAGCTCTTCTTTATCATCTTCTTTAAGTTCAGGACGAAGGACCTCGTCCCTCTTTACATCAAAACTAAGCTAATTACCCTGTCTGCAGGCTCCACATCCTTACCCCATTCAACATAGAGTATCTGGTTGCCGTTTGAATCGGTATTCATTTCAGCCTTTGCCTTGCCAGTATCATAAGCAACATTTTCAACTGTCTGATAATCACTGTTATGTGGGACAGGAAGCCAAACACGAACCTTCTTGCCCTTCTCGTATTTGGTCATATCAATTACGTTAGTTACACTACCTGCGACAGACTGCTTCTCCTCACTCTTTGCAGAGCTTACAGAGCTTGTCGCTGTACTTGCTGTTGAATTAGTTGAACTTGTGGTAGAAGTGGCAGATGAAGCGCTCTTTGTCTCGCTTACTGTACTCTTTGCAGAACTTGTGGCACTCTTTGCAGAGCTGGCGGCATTATCACTAGCCTTACTTCCACAGCCCACAGTAATACAGGCTACCATGCCTAATGCTAACAACATTTTCAGATTCTTCTTCATTATTTTCCTCCCGGATTTGTGATAGTTATACCTTAAAAGGATTGTCACTCATAGTTTTGCCTGGTGCAATCTCCGAAATATAACATTTTAAGGATAACGATTGTGTGGCGTTTAGTAAAATTGTTTTTAGGTATAAATGAGGGTGTTTATTGAAGAATGTAATAATTGGTGGGAAGTTTGCAATTGATGGTAGTGATAGGATGATGCCTAGGGAGTAATTTGGAACAAAAATACATTTGATTATCCTGCTCTTTATTAGGATTTTATCCAGCTGTGGAATGTATAGAGGTTCTTCATTTTTGAAAAATATTGTTTGTATGTCAATGTTAGCTTTATGATTAGGTAGGTTGACTAGATATAGAGGGTGAAAATCTTGCTAGACACCACCCTCTATAAATGATTAATTGCCCAATCCTACAATATATTTCATAAACTCTTTCTTAAAATAAAACGGGAGTTTGACACTTACTCATAACACCAAATTTAAATAATCCTTTATTTAAGCCAACTAAGGCTTATTTTTTTGTCAAATTTTTTCAAATTTTATGTGGCTATATGTGTCTATATATGATATAATGGGAGGTGGAGGTATGATACTATGAAACTTACAAAGTCTTCTTCAAAAAATTCAACTACATACTATGTTCAAAAGTCATATAGGATAGGTGATAAAACATCCACAAAGACAGTAGAACGCCTTGGCTCTATTGAAGAGCTAAAGGCTCGAGCGGGTGATAAGGATCCTATTGAATGGGCAAAGGAGTATGTTAAAAAACTTACCCTTTCTGAAAAAGAATCTAGGAAAGATATCACCGTTAAGTACTCCGGAAGCAGGCAGATTGATAAAAATGTCAGGAAATCTGTTAATGTGGGCTATCTTTTCCTAAAGAAGATTTACAACGAACTAAGGCTTCCTAAAGTAGTAGAGGAAATATCTGAGAAATATAAGATAACATATGACTTAGATGACATTTTTTCTTCCCTCCTTTATACAAGAATTCTTTTCACTGTCTTCAAAGGAAGCTTCGTTCCACTATGCAGAAAAATTTCCTGGAGAAGAGGAACTTTGACCTTCATCAGGTTTATCGTGCTCTTGAAGTTCTTGCAAAGGAAAAATGACCTGATACAAAAACTTTATGAAAAACTCCATGTCCGTTATAGAGAGAAATAAACATATCCTTTACTACGACTGTACTAACTTCTATTTTGAAACAGAGGAAGAAGATGGCTTTCGGAAATATGGCATCTCCAAAGAACACAGACCAAACCCTATTGTTCAGATGGGCTTGTTTATGGATGCTGACGGCATTCCCCTTGCCTTCTCCATGTTTCCAGGCAACCAGAACGAACAGCCGTCTCTTGCACCTTTAGAGAAGAAGATCATATCAGATTTCGGTATCGATAAACTTGTTGTATGTACTGACTCTGGTCTCTCGTCTGCATCAAACAGGAGATTCAATGATACAAAAAAAGCGAAAGTTTATCACTACGCAGTCAATTAAAAAGTTAAAAGACTTCTTAAAAGAGTTCTGCCTTTCAGATGAGGGGTGGAGAAAGACAGGAAGTAAAAAAACTTACAGAATAAGTGAGCTTGATCCTGTAGAAGACTACCATACTACCTTCTATAAAGACAGGTGGATTAATGAAGACGGCCTTGAACAGCATCTTATTATTACATTTTCTCTAAAATACCAGGCTTACCAGAGAAAAAAATACGAGGAAGACAGATTGAAAAAAAGCGAGCAGTTGTCTTGACCACCCTTCAACCCTTACAAAAAGGTCCGCAAACGATTATAAACGCCTATTATCACAAGAGCATATCACAAGGCATGGGGAGATGGCAGAAAAATCCCTCATAAAGTTAGATATGAAGAAGATCGCTGAGGAAGAACTGTATGATGGCTTTTATGCTGTATGTACAAACCTTTGAAGACAATGCAGAATCTATTGTTAGAATCAACCACAAGCGCTGGGAAATCGAAGAGTGCTTTCGTATTATGAAAACCGAATTTAAGGCAAGGCCTGTTTACCTCTCAAGAGAAGACAGAATTAAGGCTCATTTCCTAACTTGTTATGCTTCCCTTGTACTATATCGGATTCTGGAGAAGAGGCTTACAGCGCAGTCCCCTGAAGTAAGCTTTTTCATGTCATGAGATCATACAAACACTTAGAAATATGAACATGCTGGTATCTCTGGGTGATGGATATATTCCCGTTTATGAAAGAACAGACCTTACAGATGCATTACATGAAATTTCAGGTTTCAGAACTGACTTAGAGATTGTGTCAAACAGAAATATGAAAAAATTTTTTTACAAAGATGAAAAAAAGAAGAAAAATAGCCACATTTTTCTTAGATATATAAAGGCTCTAAAACCCAGATTATAAAATGGATTAGAGCCTTTTTGATTGTTACAAGTGTCAAAGATGGGAAATTGTTTTTAGGTATAAATGAGGGTGTTTATTGAAGAATGTAATAATTGGTGGGAAGTTTGCAATTGATGGTAGTGATAGGATGATGCCTAGGGAGTAATTTGGAACAAAAATACATTTGATTATCCTGCTCTTTATTAGGATTTTATCCAGCTGTGGAATGTATAGAGGTTCTTCATTTTTGAAAAATATTGTTTGTATGTCAATGTTAGCTTTATGATTAGGTAGGTTGACTAGATATAGAGGGTGAAAATCTTGCTAGACACCACCCTCTATAAATGATTAATTGCCCAATCCTACAATATATTTCATAAACTCTTTCTTAAAATAAAATGCTCTATTTTTATCGGATATCTCACGACTATATTTTTCAGAATAGATAGGATGATACGGTTTAGAATCCTTAGTTCTCACTTGAATGTAATTACCGCTTACCGTATGAAGAGTAGCAGTTGATGAAACTGACAATTGCTCATTCATTGTGTCGCAGATAGTATAATAGTCTGCTTCAAGTTGTTTTGATAAAGTGTTATACTTTGGTAGTGATAAATCAACTTGTATACAAGGTAGGTACATCCACTGAGACGGATTACCGTCTTTGCTTATAGGAACATAGAGAATGTTTTGTAATTTTTGATACAGTTTTGTTGAATTAAATGGTTTCCTATATAGAATTTCGTCTATCATTGATGCTGTCTGCGTGATAAACATTGTTTCCTTAGGATTGCCATATCGGTCACATTTATTAGTTTTTAACTCTCCGTCTTCGAAATCAAGGGTTGTATTAGATAATTGTAAACCAATTGTCAATTCTAGGATTTGACCGGTTTTACCTTTATTTTTAATAATATCGTTGAAATGTTCCTGAGATATGTAATCCTTAAAAGGTATATTTGTAAGGCTATCAATTTTCTTCTTTGCTTCTATTAGTTTCATTGTTCCTCCCTATCGTTTTACAAAAAATTCTCTTATATCTACATCTAGAGTATTAGCAATATGGTTCAATACTGAAATGGACAGACTTTTAGCACATCCCGAAGCTTCAATCTTTGAAAGATAGCTAATACTGATTTGTAGCTTATCTGAAAGTTGAACTTGAGTTAGACCGGCATTATGCCTAAAGTGCTTTATATTCGAACCAATAACTTTATATAGTTCAGCTTCACTGAAAAACTGCATAGCAAACTCCTTTCACTATTTATGAATATTATATAGTCTTTAACTCTAAGCATAAATTCACCTATAGTGAAAGTTGCCTTAAGAAAGTATTAGACTTTTAATGACGAATAGTGTACTATAGATATATATTAAATAAAGGGAGGGGATGTTTATAGTACTAGAACCAAGTAACTTTAGCCCTGAGCAAACTACAATATGGTCGTTCAAGGACCGTGGGAAATGGGCTACGCACGCAGGAAAATATCGTGGGAATTGGTCGCCATATATACCCAGGAATCTAATTCTTCGTTATTCTAAACCAGGTGATTGGGTCATGGATCAATTTTTAGGTAGTGGAACAACGTTAGCTGAAGCAAATTACTTAACCGAAATGCTGTAGGTATAGATATTAATCCAAAATCAGTATCTTTATCAGAGACAAATCTTAATTTTGAATGTGCAACACAATCCAAGGTTTTTATAAGAAATGGAGATGCTACAGATCTATATTTCATAAAGGATAATTATATTGACTTTATATGTACACATCCACCATATTCCAACATTGTTAAATACAGCTCAAATATAAATGAAGATATTTCTTTATTGGATGATGAGGAATATTTTAGAGCAATTACAAAAGTTGCAAAAGAATCTTATAGAGTCCTAAAAAAGGGTAAATATTGTGCAGTAATGATAGGAGACAAGAGGGTTAAAGGAAGCATAGTGCCTTTGGGTTTTAATTTGATGCAAAAATTTTTAGATACAGGATTTAAATTGAAGGAAATAGTTATTAAGGAACAACATAACTGCAGGTCAACAAACAGGTGGACTAGTGTTGATAGGAATTTTTTGCTTCTTGCGCACGAGTACATCTTTGTATTTTACAAGTAAACAAGTTTCACAAATAATGAAAGAATGCATTGATAAATATGGCTCTTTCTCGTATAATAAGGTTGAAGTTTAATGAAAGAGGAGATAAGTATGTCGAATAAAAAGGCTATACCCTTTGTAAAATGGGCTGGTGGAAAGAGACAGTTACTTGACAAAATATCTGAAAGATTGCCTCGAGAATATAATAATTATTACGAACCTTTTATAGGAGGAGGGGCTGTTTTATTTGAATTACAGCCACAAAATGCAATAATTAATGATATTAATGCATCTTTTAATTAATGCATATAGAATAATTACTGATAAACCGTATGAATTTATAGACAATGTTAAAAAAACTTGACTTAGATATTATAGATGGTGGAAAAGAATACTATTATTCAATTAGAGAACAATACAATGATAAATTGATGAAGGAAGAATTTGATGTTGAGTTGGCATCATTTTTTGTTTTTATAAATAAACATTGCTTTAACGGTTTATATCGTGTTAATGGCAAAGGCCTATTTAATGTACCGTATAACAATAGCAAGAATGGGTCCATAGATGAAGAAGCTATTATTGCAGCTTCAGAATACTTAAATAACGTGAAAATTATGCTTGGGGACTTTGAATTAGCTTGCGAGGATGCAAAGAAAGGTGACTTTTTATTCTTTGATAGTCCATACGCACCATTAAATCCATCATCGTTTGAATCATACACAAAAGAAGGATTTGATGTAGAGAGCCATGAGAGACTCGCAAAACTGTTTGACAAGTTGACAAAAAGAGGATGTTATTGCATGCTAACAAATCACAATACAGATTTCATTAATGAACTCTATAGTAATAAAGGATATAAAATGGATGTTGTTAGCGTAAAAAGATTGATTAACTCAGATGCATCTAAAAGAACTGGAGAAGAAATAATTATATGTAATTATTAATTGAGGAGATCTAAGTGGAAAGTTTTTGATAATATGACAAATCGAAAAACAGTTTTTGCTAAGATTATTTTAGGTAATTCATTTAAGATATTGCCAAAAAAATAAAACCAGAAAGTATAGATATGATATTTGCAGATCCTCCATACTTTTTAAGTAATGGTGGCGTGACCTGTAAGGGTGGTAAAATGGTCTCGGTGAACAAAGGAGATTGGGACAAAATTGGCGAATCTACAACTCAGATTACTGATAAACACAAGTTTAACAGAAAATGGATAAAACTCTGTAAAAGAGTACTGAAGCCCAATGGCAGTATCTGGATATCCGGAACATTACATAATATTTATTCAATTGGAATGGCACTTGAACAGGAAGGATTTAAGATAATTAATAATATAACTTGGCAAAAAACAAATCCTCCACCGAACCTTGCTTGCAGATGTTTTACACATTCTACTGAAACCATACTTTGGGCACAAAAATCAGATAGAAAATCTCGACATTTTTTTAATTATGAACTAATAAAAGAGCAGAATGGTGGAAAACAAATGAAAGATGTCTGGACAGGCAGCTTAACTAAGCCATCTGAAAAGAAGTTTGGAAAACATCCAACTCAAAAACCAGAATATTTATTGGAAAAGATAATTTTAGCCTCTTCCCAACCAGGGGATGTCATACTTGATCCATTTTGTGGCTCGGGGACAACAGGTGTTGTTGCAAATCGTTATGGCAGAATGTTTATAGGCATTGATATAGAAAAAGAATATTTGAATATTACAAAAGCACGATTAGAGTCAATTTTTAGCTGACAATGAAAGATGATGATATAGCCCTTTTTCTCAGAAATATTTGAAATAACACTGCAAAAATTTTCTAAAAAAAGTAAAAATTAATATTTGCAAAAAAATTATTAATGTGCTAGAATAACTTCCATCAATAAATGTTAAATTTTTAACACACTTTACTAAAGTATTATGTTAACAATTAAATGGAGGTTTGTTATGGAACGTTTAAGAATGATGCGTGCACCACTAAAGTATGTACAGGGAAAAGGAGCCCTTCTTCACTTTCACAAAGAAATGGAATACATGGGCAAGAGATGGTTATTTGTCTGTTCCAACAGCGGTTACAAATGCTGCCACGATGAGTTAGAAAAGAGCTTTGAGGATAAGGATGATTACCGCAGATATGAGGTATTCGGAGGGATATCCAGTATCAGTGAGATAAAGAAGATGCAGGATATAATTGTGGCTGATAAGATAGATGTAGTAGTTGCAGTAGGTGGTGGCTCAGCAGTTGATGCAGCCAAGGCAGCAGCTTATTATGAGAACAAGAGAATAGTTATTATCCCAACAGTTGCCGCTACAGATGCACCTTGTACCGGACTTTCAGTTATTTATAATGATGATGGAAGCTTTAATAAATACCTTTTCTATCCACAAAATCCGGATGCAGTTTTGGTAGACAGTGACGTAATAGCAAAGGCTCCTGTTAAGTTTTTGATTGCAGGAATGGGGGATGCTTTGGGCACCTACTTCGAGGGAAGAGCTTCACTTCGTACTGAGTCTCCTAGCCTTGAGGGTGGCGGTATCACAAGAGCCGGTATGGCTATTGCAAAGACCTGCTATGAGACTTTAAGAACTCATGGAAAGGCAGCAGTTGTTGCCTGTGAGAATAATGTTGTTACTCCTGCTCTTGATGCTGTTATAGAGGCAGCTGTTTATCTATCAGGCGTAGGTGCTGATAATGTAAACTGTGCAGCGCCACATTCATTCTACAATGGTCTTACATCTTTGAGTGGACATGATGCCTACCATGGTAACTGCGTAGCATTTGGAACCCTAGTGCAGCTTACTCTTGAGGGAGCAGATAAGGCTGAGTTTGAGGATATCCAGGAATTCTGCCTTGAGGTAGGGCTTCCTATCACACTTTCTGAACTTGTCGATTTCACAGATGAAGACATCCATACTATGTCTAAGAATGCCTGTGTAGAGGGAGAAACCATACACAACCTTGCGGGAGACGTAACCCCTGAAGAACTCTACTGCGCTATCATTGCAACAGATGCTTTAGGAAAGAAGAGACTTGGGAAGTAATTAGGTATATTGTAAGCACGGCTTTATGGCATTTACAGTTAATGTATCCATAAGGGCGTGCTTTATTATGTGACAGGAAATTTCTCCAAAATTACCTGTCACATAATAATCTCTCCGAGGGATCGCACTGCGGCGGATAAGTAGATGTCGCTCACGCGACCCGCCGCAGGCGGTGAATCCTGCGAAGCAGGATTCTCTCTTATTTTATGCAAATTAAACGCAGATACAGCTGTTAACTTAAAGATTTAGATAAAGGAGCTAACATTTTTATTGATTATTCCCCCAAAGAGGTATATACTCCAAAGTTAGAAATGAATAACAAAACAGATAGTTTTGATACTACCTGCTAAAGGAAAGGGATTCAAACTATGGGCTTAATGGATGAAAAGATAACGAGCTCTGTATCAAAATCAGAGGGGGTTGAGGCAGAGTTTAGGGGTATTGCCGCAAAAGAGAAGGCAGAGATTCTTAAAGAGCTTAGCTGCAGTGATAAGGGAATAAGTGATGATGAAAGGGAAGAAAGACTTGAAAAATACGGATACAATGACTTATCCGCAAATCAAAAGCACAGCTGGCTGTATTTTATAGTTCACAGCTTCACTGATGCGTTTATTTTGGTGTTGCTTGTATTGTCGTTAGTTACCTTCGTTGTTGAGAAGGATGTTGTTTCCGGAGTAATTATACTTGCTCTTGCCTGCATGAGTGCAGTCATAAGGTTTGTGCAGGACTACGGTTCTTACCTTGACATGCAAAGCTTAAGGAGATGGAACATGATACAGTTAGAATACAGGTTCCGGGTAAAAATGGTCCTGAAGTAAGAGAGGTGCCTGTTGAAGAGGTTGTTCCGGGAGATATACAGTTAATTGGCTCAGGAGACATTGTCTGCGGTGACTTATATCTCCTTGAAAGCAGGGATTTATTTGTATCTGTTTCAGCATTTACAGGGGAATCAATTCCTGTAGAAAAGACTGTTGGTGCAGATTTACGAAATGTAAATGCTGCTGAGTTAAACAATATATGCCTTGGTGGCTCTACTGTTAACTCAGGAACAGGCCTTGGTGTTGTGGTACGCACAGGGAAGAGCTCATATCTTGGGGGAATTTCTTCCACAATACATACAAAGAAGAAAGAGACTGACTTTGACCGCAGTCTTGCAAAGATAACAAGGATACTTATTACCTACATGGTAGTTGTAGTTTTATTTGTGCTTCTAATCAATGGTCTGGTTAAGAAGAACTGGCTTGAGGCCTTCCTCTTTGCAATTTCAGTTGCAGTAGGCATTACGCCTGGTATGCTCCCAATGATTGTAAATGGTACTCTGGCAAAGGGTGCGAAGTTTCTTGCAAAGAAGAAAACGATTGTTAAAAACATGTCAGCCATTCAGAATCTTGGCGCGATTGACGTTCTTTGTACAGACAAGACCGGAACGTTGACAATGGACAATGTAATTTTGCAGAATTATTATGATATTAACGGTGAAGAATCACATCTGGTACTTAATTATGCGTGGATGAACGCATATTACTCAACAGGAGTTAAGAACCTGATTGATAGGGCTATTTTAGCCTATGGGCAAGAAAATGATGTAAATAAGTATGCGGGAGGATATGTAAAGACTGACGAGATTCCTTATGACTTTGAGCGCCGTAGAATGAGCGTGCTTGTATCTAATCCTGGAGGAATGCACTTAGACGGAGGCGTTGAGGAATTGCTTCCTAAGCCAAATGAAGAGGTGCTTATTACAAAGGGAGCCCTAGAGTCTGTACTTGAGTGCTGCAGCCGTATTAGAGTGAAGGGGGAGTATAACAATATCAGTGAGGCTGATTTGGATAGGATAAAAGCCCTGGCTGACAGGCTAAATCAAGAAGGTATGCACGTAATTGGGGTTGCAGCAAAGAAAAGAAGTATTGACGCTCCAACAGTCTTTCATGCAGAGGATGAAAATGATTTGACATTCTTAGGAATTGTCGCATTTCTTGACCCTCCTAAGCCTGATGCAAAGGAAGCAATACACGGTCTCTACGATGCAGGAGTTCACGTAAAGGTAATCTCGGGAGACGCACCTGTAGTTGTAGAACACGTATGTAAGCTGGTTGGAATGAGGACAGATGGACAGAAGGCCATAACAGGCTCTGACATTGAAAATATGAGTGATGAGGCTCTGTCATCCGTTGTTGAGAACAATGACATATTTGCACGTCTATCTCCAATGCAGAAGAAGCGTGTGGTAGATGCCATAAGGAAGAACGGCCACGTTGTAGGATATATGGGAGATGGTGTAAATGATGCGCCAAGCCTTCACGATGCGGATGTAGGTATATCAGTAGATAATGCAACAGACGTAGCAAAGGCAAGTGCAGATATCATTCTCTTAGAGAAGAGTCTGACTGTCATATTAAACGGTATTTATGAGGGAAGACGAATCTATGGCAATATACTTAAGTATATGAAAATGGCTCTCTCAGGCAATTTCGGAAATGTATTCTCAGTGCTTATTGCTTCCATTTTCCTGCCATTTTTACCAATACTGCCTCTGCAGATTCTGATTCAGAACCTAATATATGACTTCACTCAGATTGCGATACCTTGGGACAATGTTGATGATGAGTTCCTGCAGGGACCACACAAGTGGAACAGTGCCTCACTTGTGTCATTTATGAATGTTATGGGCGGTGTGTCATCAGTATTTGATGTAATGACCTTTTTAGTTCTCTGGTTCGTTCTGGGTTACAACACACTTGGAATGCAGAACTATTTCCAGACGGGATGGTTTGTTGAAGGGCTTATTTCGCAGATACTGATAGTTCAGTTTATACGTACTGCCAAGAGACCTATTATTGAATCAAGATGTGATGCAAGACTTGGACTGGCATCTGCACTTGGCATACTGGCAGCTATCTCAATTCCTTTCATATTCGACAGGACTTCAAATGCCGTATTTACCAAGATGCCGCCAGAATTCTTTGTGTTCTTGATACTAATTTTAGTGCTATACAGCGTCACAATTGAGATTGTAAAGAAGTTTTATACCAGAAAATACGGAGCTTGGCTGTAATTTAATACTAAGGGGGGTAGCAATGTTTTGGGATAAGATAGCGGGATTTTATGATTTTTTTGAAAAATGCTTCAATGGGGAAGTGAACAAAAAGCTTGTGGCGGAAGTTGCAGGCTTAATCGAAAAGGATGATGTGGTTTTAGAATGTGCCTGTGGAACCGGTATGATAACAGGGGGCATTTCACCTAGATGCAGAGAGGTTGTGGCAACAGACTTTTCTGAAGGCATGTTAGGGCAGGCGCGAAAGAACTGCGTTCACTTAAAGAATGTGAAGATAGAAAAAGCTGATATTATGCACCTTGGATATGAGGATGAAGCATTTGATAAGGTTGTCGCAGGAAATGTTATACATTTGCTTGATGAACCCTATAAAGCCCTCGAGGAGCTAATAAGGGTATGCAAATATGGTGGATATGTCATCGTTCCAACATATATCAATAATAAGACTGAGGGTAAGCCAAAACTTGTTGTTAAATGCTTAGAAAAACTAGGGGCAGATTTTAAGAAGGAGTTTACCTTTGACTCTTACAAGCAGTTCTTTGCTAAAGCAGGCTTTGAAGAGGTTCAATATAAGCTTATAAAGGGGAAGCTGCCTTGTGCGATAGCGGTGATTGGGAAGGGCTAGGGGAGAGATAGAGAGTGAATGGAGATGATAGCATGAGAATAAAAAATGAGGCAAATTTCTTTATGAGAAAATTGGACACATTTCCTGCGCTGTACCAGAGAGGAATTGTACCGCTTTGGACAGTTGAGGTTTCAATGGTGAGAAAACCAAAAGTTAATCACACAAATTCAAATTTGAAACAGGTAATATCCAATTCACAGTTTAATTTCGGATATGTTTATATAGAGTAAAATTAAGTGATATTGTAGGAATCAAACGGTATTTGACCTAGGAACTTGTATTTAATAAAAAAAGATGATGACCCCGGTGATGATGTGTTGCCGGGGTTATTTTTGTGATAGAAAAAGCAAAAGTGTTATGCTATGATAAATTATATATTAGACGGGGTGCTTTATGTCCTATATTTTAATGTAACATTCAATTAGAATTAAAAACTGTTATTGACCACGACTTAACGTATGTTAAAAAGTACGCTATATTTAAGGCGAAAGGAGATGATGTCATGACTTCAATTAGTATAACAAAGGCAAGAGCGAACTTATATAAGACAGTTTCAGATGTAAATGAATACTCTGAGCCTATAACCATAACAAATAATAGAGGGAAAAATGCAGTATTAGTATCAGAAGATGGTTGGCTGGCGATTCAGGAAACCTTGTATCTTAATTCCATACCGGGTATGACACAAAGTATTTTGGACTCCAGAGAAGAAGATGTTTCTGAGTGTACATCTTATAATCCGGAAGAGGAGTGGTAGATGTATTTAATTAAGTTTAGTAAACAGGCAGATAAAGATAAAAAACTGTTAAAGGGTGCAAGGCTTGATGGAAAAGCAAAAGAACTTCTGAATATCATAGCAGATTATCCATTCAAAGAACCACCACCATATGAGAGACTGGTTGGGAATCTAAGTGGTTTCTGTTCAAGAAGAATAAATATACAGCATAGGTTAGTATACGAAGTTTATGCTCAGGAGACTTATAAAGATGATGTAGAATATGAAGGAATAGTGAAGGTGGCACGTATGTGGACACGTTGTGATGGGATGAGGTAAATTGCCACAAAACCTATACAAATACATCTAAACAGAAATGATTTGGTATTGTACTAAAATAAAAAGATGGAAGTGAGGTTATAAATATGAAATACACACCAATAAATTTTGAACTAAAAGATGGTAGAATTTGCAAAATTCGAGAGATTCAAGTAAAGGATGCTGCAGAAACTATTGAATATTTGAAAACAGTTATGGGAGAATCTGATTTTTTGTATTCTTATCCGGAAGAAATAACCATGTCTACAGAAGAGGAAGAAAAAATAATAAAAGGCTTTAATGAATCTGATAATACCCTTATGCTTGTTGTCGAAATGGATGGAAGACTGATTGCAAACGGCACGATTACACGGCTGAGTAAAAAGAAAATGTGCCATCGGGGGAATGTCGCTGTTTCTGTTCTGAAAGAATTCTGGAACTTAGGAATAGGAAAGAAGTTGCTTATATGTCTTGAAGACTATGCTAAGGAATGGGAGCTTTCCCAACTTGAACTGGATTATTTCTCAGGCAATGAAAGAGGCAAAATTCTTTATGAGAAAATTGGATTCATCCAAGTGGGAGAAACTCCTAATGCTTTTATTTTGGAGGATGGAACGAGATACAACAATATAAAAATGGTAAAAGGTATTTAGAAAGTTTTCGATATACTAATTGGAATTTTAGAGGAGGTATTATGGATTTTGAAAAAGAATGGCTATTACATTTTGCAAATAACATATCAAAATCACTTTTGAAAAAAAGAGTTGTAGGAGGGGGTAATTTTCTTTGGCACATTTTTTCTTGGGAGATTATTGATAAAGATAAGTTTTTAATCGGAGATAATGCAAGAAAAGAATTTGATAAAGTTGATAAATCTAAAGCTAAGTATTTTTCGCTATGGGAAGATGAGCCATCTCTTAAATTTATTGAGAAAGAAATGGATTCCGAATATATAGATAGATTTAGCGAAATATATGTAGTAGCATCCGATTGGTCATGGACATATATGAAGACACATGAGGAAGAATGCGGACCTTATTTTTATAGGTCTTAATATTTACAGCTTATAAGTTGTGGGGCTAATGTGCTTGTTTGTCATACTAAGTCATGCCTTTGCTTATAAATATCCAGACTCGCACCGGTTTTTCTGAAAGAGGCTGCTTTAGAATTATTCTGTTGACGAAAAACCGGTGCGAGTCTGAAATGTTATCATTCGGAGCGTCAACTTTGCTAAATAATTTGAAAGCGATAAATTTTAATTTGATGGGGGATAATCAAGGTGAATGAATTTAATGAATATGTTCGTAATAGTTTTTCTGAATCCGGCGATATTGTTATAAAATCTATGATGGGCGGATACCTTGTATATTTTAATTGTAAGTTGATAGGTGACATTTGCAATAATGAACTGTTTTTAAAGAGAACGCCGACATCGGACAGACTGCTTGTAGATTCCGAACTGCGTTATCCGTACGAAGGTTCAAAGACCTTGATGCATGTATTTGATAATTTTGATGATAAGGCTCTAATTCTGGAACTTCTGGATGGTATGTATGCTGAACTTCCGGAAAAGAAACCCAAGAAAGCCAAATAAGGCTGATAACTCCCGGTTTGTAAACCTACTCAACATTGCTTTATTCGAAAGTTAAGCAAAACAAGGAATTGGATAAAATGTTAATTAACATTTTGACTGCCCACGATAAAAATGAATAGTTATGAGGGGTGTAGAAACTTCGAAGAGGACTTCATTTTGTGCTTGAAAGAGTTTTATTCAATGAATATAAAGTCGCTAAGCACTCTTTCTAAAGCCAAAATAGATTGAAAGTATAATCACTAAGTACTATAATTAAATAAGTGGATTAAAAGATAGGCAGAATTTTTGAGTATACGGGGAAATGAAATTATGCATAAGAAATATATTAAATAAGTGTATTTATGTTACTGGTGGTGACACAAAATGGAGTGATTTATGGCAAATGAATTATTGAAATATGTAAAAACAGGCAGCGTTTTTGAAGATGCTTGTAATATTATTGAAACTGCTCAGAAAGTGGCATACTCTGCGGTTGATTTAACGCTTGTTCACAGAAATTGGCTTCTTGGTAAGAGAATAGCTGATGAAGAACTGAATGGTGAATCAAGAGCTGAATACGGTGCAGAAGTAATTAAGAAATTGTCTAAGGATTTAAACGCACAGTATGGAAAGGGATACACTAAAACAAATTTATATAATTTTTATTCTTTTTATAAGATGTATCCAGAGATTTTCCACTCGGAAAGTGGAAAATCTAATGTAAAATTATCCTGGACTCATTATAGGGTATTGTTACAGGTTAAGGATGAGATTGCAAGAGAATGGTATGAAAATGAAGCATTAAGGGAAACATGGAGTGTAAAGGCACTTCAAAGGAATATATCTTCGCAATACTACTATAGAATTCTTAAAACACAGGATAAATCAGCAGTAGAAACTGAGATGAAGGAATTTACTTCCGAATATCAGACAAAGCTTGAATTCATTAAGAACCCTGTTATTGCTGAATTTCTGGGTATGAAAGAGGATACGTCTTATCTGGAGTCTGACCTGGAGCAATGTATTATAGATAATTTTCAAAAGTTTCTGATGGAGCTTGGAAAAGGCTATGCTTTTGTAGCAAGACAGCAGCACATTCATACAGAGAAGGAAGATTATTATATTGATCTTGTTTTCTACAATTATATTTTGAAATGCTTTGTACTTATTGATTTGAAGACAAATAAAATAACGCATCAGGATATAGGTCAGATGGATATGTATATTCGAATGTATGATGATTTCAAACGTGGGGAAGGAGATAATCCCACTCTTGGTATTGTGCTATGTGCGGATACAGATGAAGATATAGCCAAGTATTCAATTCTTCATGGAAACGAGCAGTTATTTGCATCGAAATATAAGTTATATCTTCCAACGGAAGAAGAATTACGCTCTGAGATTGAAACACAGAAGGAAATGTTTAGTATTCAGGTAGAAAATAAGAAAAACGAATAATTTGCAATGAACACGGAACTTTCTGTTATAAGGTATAACGACTTCCGCAGAGTGCAGATGTCAAACATCACGCCTCATGCATTTAGACATACCTACCGCTCGAATCAAGCAAGAGCTGGGATGAATCCTAAAACACTCCAGTACCTTATGGGACATTCAGACATTTCCGTAACAATGAATGTTTACACCCACCTCGGATTTGACGATGCAAAGGATGAGATGGTAAGACTTGAGGAACTTAATGCAGCAAAGAAAGAAGTTGAAAAGGTAAGCGGGGGAAAGACCTATAAGTCAGAAAATGTTTAAGGTAATTTAATAGGAAATTAGGATGATGACCTCGGTGGTAATATGCTACTGGGGTTATTTTTTGTAAGGATGATTTAAGAATTGCAAATATTAAAAATAGCTTGTGATTTGTTATGAGAGAATGGTTGAAGTAAAATAATTACTTGAAAGAGTTAGTTAATTAGCTAGATATGGGGGCGAGTTAACTTATGATATTATTGACCGGTTAGCTTTCTGAGTATATAATAATGATAAATTAGAAGTTGTGGGAGGGAGATTATTTGAGTTATATATTTGATGCATGGACTAGGTCAGAATTCATCCAGTTGGAGAAAAAACCATTAATGGATTAAATATAGTAACAAATATTGAGTGTCCTAATTTATTTGATTTATATATTGGAGAATTAAATTATAATAATTTATACAGAACATTTTCAAAAATATTGCGACAAATATACTGAGTCTTTAAACATATGTGGGCTGTCTTTAGGTGGAATACTTGCATTGAATTATGCTATTAACAATCCGCACAAGGTACATTCTATTAGTTCTTATAGGAACTCAATATCGTATCCCTAAAAAAATTGATGAAATTCCAAAAATATTATTTTTAAAATAATGCCTGAAGAGTCTTTTTAGAAAAAAATTGGAGTATCAAAGAAGGATGTTATTTCGCTTACCAATTCAATGATAAACTTGAATTTCGAAAATGATTTAGAAAAAAATAACTTGTCCTGTACTTGTTGTCTGTGGAGAAAAAGATATAGCAAATGTGAAAGCTTCAAAAAAATTAAAAAAATTATTAAATACATCAACAGTAAAGGTAATCCAAAACGCTGGACATGAAGTAAATAAGGATAATCCTAAGCAATTGAGCGATGAGTTAAATGCATTTTTTGGCTGTTAACTCCCAGTTTATAATCTTACTCAATTCCACTTTATCCAGAACTTAAGGAATTAGATAATATAATGCCTTATAACAGGCAAATTCCATAACAAATGATAATTGGATTTCAGAGCAGAAGATGTTTCTTTTTGTTCATAGGAACTCCTTTTGTTGTTGTATTTTTAGTTGCGCATGAATAAAAACAAGGATTTATTTGGAGAGCTACTATGTACTTCAGACTAAAAGCAATACCACTTTCAAAGTAAGTGCAACGATATCTTTCAATGTAAATGCAACAGAGGTACCTGTCAGAGTAAGTGCAACACTATGTTGCATTTAAGTTGAAAACTACTACATTCACAGAACTTGGAGAAAATGAGGAATTATTCTCGTTATCTTCAGGGTATTGTGGTATAATTTAGAAGATGCAAAATAAAATTTAGAGATGGAGAAGATGTATATGACTGAACAAGAAGAAATTGATGTAATGAGAGAAGAAATTAATCTAACAACAAACTTATTTTATAAAACATACAATGAGGAAAAAAAGATGCGCTTTTTTTATTTGCTTGACGAAGATTTCAAGTATATATTAGATAAATGCTATTATTCTGTATTAAGTTATAAACTATATGAGTGTTATTTAAAAAGATGATTTTAAAAAGACAAATTTATTGTGGAAAAAAATGATAATGATGATTATGATGGTGTCTGGGAAGATTATGAAAAGACTAGGGAGGGAGGATATAAATCGAAATATCGTTTATTTAATGAAAAAGAATGGCGTGATTTTTAACAGGAGAAGTGTTAAATTCGACTAAAGGTATTATCAGGAGCTATATTGATGACATAGATAAAGTTAATATAGAAAAACTTTATTGGAAAACAATGCACTATTCTTATGGTCAGCTGAATGGAATTGATGTATCTAAGTATAAAAAAAACGAAGAAACAAAGAAAGATTACGAAAAAGCTGCGAAAAATAGTGAAAATGTAGAAAAAAATGTAAGAATTGCATTGGACAAATATCTAGCTTAGCAAAAATTGTTTTTTCATTTAGTAACGACAATTGGAAATGTTATGCCTTGGCCTACTGGGTTTAACCCTAATGGAGGTCTTGATATAGTTCAGAATAAATTTCCAAAGTATTTAGGTTTGTACGAATGGACAAAGGTTGTTGGGAATAAACTAACAGGAGATGAAACTGAAGATGAAAAAGGAAAAACGTAAAAGAGAAGAATGGATAAGAAATTTTATTAATAATCATTACTTACAAGATTTTGTTTTCAAAAAAACAACGGTAGTTTTGAGGCAATTAAATTTCTTAATTCAGATGAATTAGAAAAACTGAGAGGTGAATTAGAAAATAAAAATAAAAAGAAAAAGAAATAAAAAAATAGATGAAATAAAAACAAATGAAAAAAAGAGTGGAATCTATATTTTTACAGAGCTTCAAAGGCGATAATGAAAAGAGGTTATAGAATTTTAAACACAAAAGAAATAAAAAGAAGGAAATTATCTAAGGAACAAGAAGAAAAAAATTTGAACAAATATTCAGAAAAATTCTGCAACAAATTTGAAGTAAAGGGAGAATTAAAAGAAATAAATTTAAAAGAAATATTAAAAAGAAGAATTAAAAGAAGAATTAAAAAGAATTAAAAAGATTATTTAGATGAAGATGGATATAAAGATAGAATGATTAAAGGCAATGAAGTAGAAGAACTGGAGGAACTGATAAATGCGTTAAACTAATAAAAACAATCCATTGAAGCCACTTATTGATGCTGAAGACAGTATGAACAAGGACTATCGATTATCCTGTATAAACAAGAATGGCTTCTAGAAATTCTGACTTCTAACTTTTAATAGATCTGAAATATAAGCTCACTATTTAAAAAAGAGAGAGGATGTACGAATCATTTAATGAAAAGGAAAAAGAAGATGAGTGAAATTACTGTATTTTTAGATGTAGACGGAGTACTGAATTCTCCCGGTACCTGCAAAGAAACTCCGGGCTTGCATAGGGGAGTTGATGATTTAAGAATAGAAATACTTGCTAAAGCTATGGCTAACTATAAGAGTGCAGATCTCATCCTTTCTTCAGATACCTTAATTCCATACCAGGTATGACACAAAGTATTTTGGACTCCAGAGAAGAATATGTTTCTGAGTGTACAACTTATAATTCGGAAGAGGAGTGGTAGAATATAAAGGAATATTGAAGATTGCGCGTACGTGGACATATTATGATGGAATGAGGTAACTTGCTGCAAAAACAGCACAAATGTATTGAAATAGAAATGATTTGGCATTGTACTCAAATAAAAAGATGGAAGTGAGATTATAAAATTCTTTATGAGAAAATTGGATTCATCCAAGTGGGAGAAACTCCTAATGCTTTTATTTTGGAGGATGGAACGCGATACAACAATATAAAAAATGATAAAAAGGTATTAAAAAAAGTTTTCGCTATACTAATTAGAATTTTTAGGAGGTATTATGGATTTTGAAAAAGAATGGCTATTACATTTTGCAAATAACATATCAAAAATCACTTTTGAAAAAAAGAGTTGTAGGAGGGGGTAATTATCTTTGGCACATTTTTTTCTTGGGAGATTATTGATAAAGATAAGTATTTAATCGGAGATAGTGCAAGAAAAAGAATTTGATAAAGTTGATAAATCTAAAGCTAAGTATTTTTCGCCATGGGAAGATGAGCCATCTCTTAAATTTCTTGAGAAAGGAATGGATTCCGAATATATAGATAGATTTAGCGAAATATATGTAGTAGCATCCGATTGGTCATGGACATATATGAAGACACATGAGGAAGAATGCGGACCTTATTTTTATAGACCTTGATGCTTACAAATCACAGTTTGTAAACCTACTTACTATTGTTTTGTCCGAAAGTCAAGCAAGTCAAGGAATTAGAGAGTATGACGCCTGATACCCGACTAATCTCTCAACCAAAGATAACTACATTTTCATATAACTTTATAGCAGGTGGCAAAGCAAAATGCCGCCTGTTTTTCTGTATTAAGTCTTATCAATTTTAAAGTTTTTTGGTAGAATAGAAACAACTAATCATACCTTATAACGATAACCCTAAATTTGAAACCCCTTTAACGATTCTACCGTTAAAAGGTGAGTAGTCAACCCCTCTATCGTTGACTACGATATGACTACTAATGACTATTACATTTTGCCACAATTTGCCTTGTTTTACAGATTAGCCAAAATATCTGTAGGTTTAACCCTATTTTATAGACCTGTCAAAACCTTGCAAATTAGGGCAATTCACTGCATTTTAGGAGGAGAAATTTAATGACCAGAGTACTCTTTATCTGCCATGGCAATATCTGCCGCAGCACCATGGCGCACTTTGTATTCCAAGATATGATTAACAAAGCAGGCCTTGCAGACGAGTTCCTCATTGACTCCAAAGCCACCAGTACAGAGGCGCTTGGAGAATCCACCCACTATGGGACAGTGAAAAAGCTTAGGGAAGTGGGGGTGCCTGTTCTGCCACATACCTCTACCCAGATAACCAAGAAAGATTACAGGGATTTTGACTACATTATCGCCATGGATACAAATAACCTTAGAAATCTGGACAGAATTCTAAATGGCGATCCGAAAAAGAAGATAAGAAAGCTACTTTCTTTTGCCGGAAAAGATGGTGATATAGCAGATCCTTGGTATACCGGTGACTTTGACGCTACGTATAGAGACGTACTTGAAGGCTGTGAAGGACTATTAAAAGAATTAACAACAAAGCATTAGTAAAACAATTCCGCCTCAAAACTACAAGATTAGCGTTAGCTCTTTACTTACTGTCGTTATTTTAAATCCGGAGGAAATTCATGTCTTCACTACTTTTAGCAGTCATCTATCTCATTTTCATAAGCCTGGGGCTGCCTGACTCTCTCCTTGGCTCAGGCTGGCCTAAGATGCAGGCTGTGTTTTTGGTACCCTCGTCTTATGCGGGTTATGTATCGATGACTATATCATTTATGACAATCATATCAGCACTTCTAAGCCCTCGTATGATAAAGCACTTCCATACAAAATGGATTACGATAGTGTCAATAGGGCTTACTATAGCCGGACTTTTAGGATTTTCAATGTGCAGCCAGTACTGGATGCTGTTTATATTTGCTGTTCCTTATGGACTTGGAGCAGGAGCTATAGATGCTTCGGTAAACCACTATGTGGCAAATAATTATTCAGGCTCAGTTATGAACTTTCTGCACTGCTTTTACGGTGTAGGAGCGGTGATAAGCCCGTATATTATGGCACTCGCACTTAAATACGCAAGGTGGAATGAGGGCTACAGTTGGACATCCTATATCCAGATGTTTATTCTTTTCGTGTGCATTATTTCTCTTCCTTTGTGGAAAGCTAAAGGAAAAGAAGTGGAAGAAGACCATAGAGACAGTGTTGGAATTAAAGAAGCGCTTAAGGTGCCTGCAGTTATTTCACTTTGATTGCTTTCTACGCTTACTGCGCGGGAGAGGCTACCTGTTTCCTTTGGACTCCGAGTTATTTTGCAGACACAAAGAGTGGGCTTAGTGCTGAAACTATAGCTTCGTTTGGCTCGCTTATCTTTGGTGGGCTTATGCTTGGAAGGCTGATTTCAGGATTTATTTCAAATAAACTGGGAGACAGAAGGCTTATACGCATAGGCATTTTCGTGGAATTATTAGGAATAATAATGGTATTTTTACCTGTAGAAAGTTATATGGTGGCAGCAGCAGGCTTTGTTGTCATTGGAACCGGTATGGGGCCTGTCTATCCTGCCATCCAGCACATGGCACCTGCCAATTTTGGGAAGAAATACAGTGCAGCCGTTATAGGGCTTCAGATGGCAGCAGCCTATGTTGGAAGTACCTTTATGCCTATGATATTTGGGCTTCTTCAGCAGAAAATCGGCATAGCCATTATGCCTACATATCTCCTGATTTTTGCCATTATCAACTTCGGAATGCTTGAGTTAACCTATAGTAAAATAAAGGTAAAATCAGCCTAAACCCACACCATTTAACATAATCTCTTGACAGTCACATGGCTTAATAATACAATGTCTGAAGATAGAATATTTGACGAAAGTTAAAGTTTAGCCAATGTATTCAATGCTAAATCTAACCAGGCATAGTCATTATTAAAGACATGCGTCATAGAGATTTTTATTTTTTCGGAGGTAATTATGGAAAAGCCAAATATAATTTTCATTTTTTCTGACCAGCAAAGGGCTGATACCATGGGCTGTTATGGTCAGGAGCTTGATATAACACCTAACCTTGACAGACTTGCGGATGAGGGAGTGCTTTTTAGAGATGCTTTTACCGCTCAGCCGGTATGTGGGCCTTGCAGGGCAATATTTCAAAGTGGCAAATATCCTACGGAAATAGGCTGCTACAGAAACGGACAGTCCCTCCCAAGAGACATCAAGACAGTTGCAAACTATATGGAAGAGGCGGGCTATGAAAATGCCTATGTCGGCAAATGGCATCTGGCAAGTGATAGGGCAAGCTACAGCGTGCCAGCAAATCCTGACTATGAGACGCACGCCATACCTAAGGATAGAAGAGGTGGTTATAAGGGCTTTTGGAGGGTGTCTGATGTGCTTGAAGCGACCTCCCATGGCTATGACGGCTATGTATTTGATGAAAATATGAATAGGATTGACTTTAAGGGCTACAGGGTTGACAGGATTAATGATTTTGCGCTTGAATTTCTTGACAAATATGATGGTAAAAAGCCGTTTTTCCTTACCGTTTCACACATTGAGCCACATCATCAAAATGACAGGGCTGACTATGAGGGACCTGATGGCTCTAAGGAGAGGTTTAAGGATTGTAAGCTGCCTAAGGACTTAGAGGTGCTTGGTGGAGATGCAAGACAGATGTATCCTGATTATCTGGGTTGCTGCAAGAGCTTAGACGATAATTTTGGAAAATTAGTTGATAAGCTAAAAGAAAAAGGCTTATATGACAACACGATAATAATATATTCCTCAGACCACGGCTCTCATTTTAAGACAAGAAACAGAGAGACTTACCTGAAAGGCTCTGATGACTACAAGAGAACCTGCCACAGCTCTGCACTTAAGGTACCTCTCATAATTGCAGGAGGTGCATTTAAGGGCGGAAAGGTAGTCCGGGAGGTTGTTTCTACCTGCTCTCTTCCAAAGACAATCCTAGCTATGGCTGGAGTTGATGTAGGAGATAATATGATAGGTGAAAACCTTGAAACCCTCATAGATAAGCCTATAGACGAGGACAAGTTCGTATATGCCCAGATTAGCGAAAGCAGGCTTGGAAGATGTATAAGAAGCAAGGGCTATCTTTACAGCGTATTTGCCCCTGAAAGTAACGGCTGGGATGAGGATAGGAGCGATGTCTACGAGGAAGAGTTCTTCTATGATTTACGTAAGGATCCTTATGAATTAAACAACCTCGTAAATGACAAATCTACTCTGGAGATAAGGAAGAAACTGGCGAAAAAGCTGATAGAGAAGATAGAGGCTGCGGGCGAAGGAAAGGTAGAGATAATAATTAAAGAATAATTTTAAGGACTAGTATTCTAAAGTGTAAGGCATAGGATATTAGTCCTTTTTTCTACGAGGATATTATGAGTCAAAAAGACAATTGAAATAACGGATATAAATATTTATAATGGGAATGGAATAAATCGTAAAGGTGTCAAAAGATGATAAATTCATTTGACATTTATATTGATAGATAGTTTTTTAAGAGATACAGACAGGAGAGTTAAATGCCCGCTATCAGTGTACTTATAAAACCCGCTTCGGGGCTTTGCAATATGCATTGTGATTATTGTTTTTACAAGGATGAGATGGAGAACCGCACCGATGCATCCTTTGGCTTTATGACGGAGGAAACACTTAAAAATGTAATAAGGAAGACTCTGCTTAGAGCTGAAGGGGTGGCAAGCTATGCATTTCAAGGTGGTGAGCCCTCTCTTCGCGGGCTTGATTTCTTCAAAAAGGCGGTGGAACTGCAAAAGAAGTATAACAAAAATAACGTGAGGGTGAACAATGCATTTCAGACAAATGGCACCCTAATTGATGAGGCTTGGTGTGCTTTCTTTAAGGAAAACAATTTTCTTGTCGGACTTTCCATTGACGGAAATAGATGTACCCACGATAAATACAGGCATTTGAATGGGAAATCAGCCTATGACAAGGCTTATGAAACAGCCAAACTATTTGATAAATTTGGAGTGGAATACAATATACTAACTGTTGTTACTGCAGATGTGGCAAAGAACATTGAAGAAATATACAGGGATTATTCCGAAAAAGGCTTTAAGTACCAGCAGTATATTCCCTGTCTTGAGGCATTTACAGAGGATGCTAAGAATGGTGAATTCGCACTTACCCCTGAAGTTTACGGCGAATTTCTCATAAACCTCTTTGACCTTTGGTTTGAGGACTGGAAAAAGGGAAGACAGCCCTACATAAGAAGCTTTGAAAACTATGTAGGGATATTGATGGGCTACATGCCTGAGGCCTGCGAGCAGCGTGGAGTCTGTGGCGTACAGAATACTGTTGAGGCTGATGGAAGTGTTTATCCGTGCGATTTCTACGCCCTTGATGAATATAAGTTAGGCAATTTCAATACGGATAACCTTGATATAATAAATGAAAATAGAAAAAAGAGCAGGTTCATAGAACGCTCCATACCTCTTCCTGAGTCCTGCAAGGCCTGTCCATACATCCAAGTTTGCAGAGGAGGATGTATGAGAAACAGGGTGAAGAACGAATTTACAGGGGATTATGAAAACAGGTTTTGCTTAAGCTATAAGATGTTTTTTGATAAATGTCTTGATAGGATGTGGGAGATAGTGTAGATGTTATAAACAATCACCTAAGGAGGTCATAATGCAAAAAAGAACAAGAAAGTACAGTGGTGTAAGGAGTGCAGAAGTAACAAGCCGTGAAATAAAGCATAGAGAAATAGCCAGATATGCTGCTACACAAGGGTTTGTGCTTCTAAAAAATGATGGGTTACTGCCACTAATAAGTGATGCAAGGGTATTTTTAGCCGGTACGGGAGCGGTTCACGCCATAAAGGGTGGAACAGGCTCGGGTGACGTTAATGAAAGAGAAGTAGTAAGCATTCTGACTGGATTTAAGAATGCGGGACTTACAGTTGTAAATGAAGAGGCTATCCTCTCTTCTACCACGGATTATGAGGATGCACAGGCTGAATATGTAAATAAGATATTTAACAATATGTCAAATATATCAAGCCAGGATTTCTTTGAACTTTTTATGCGTGAGAAAAGACGTGATTTTAAGAGGGTTCCTATAGATGAAGAAGCAGTAAAGGCTTCTGATGCTGCCTTCTATGTAGTTAGCAGGGTTGCGGGTGAAGGAAAGGACAGAGTCCTAGAGAAAGGCGATTATTACCTAAGCGACATAGAAAAAGAAGAGCTTAACAAACTGGGGAAATACACTGATAACATAGTGGTTCTAATCAATGCAGGAGGCCCTGTTGACCTAAGTGACATATTAAGCAACAAGAGCGTAAAGGCTATAATGAATATATCACAGCCGGGTATGGAGCTAGGCAATGCTGTGGCTGATGCGGTAATTGGCAAGGAAGCTCCTTGTGGAAAGTTGTCTGCTACATGGGCTCTTCTTTACAAGGATTATCCAAATGCATCGACATTTAGCCATAATAATGGAGATGTTGAAAATGAGAGATACACTGAAGGCATCTATGTTGGCTACAGATATTTTGACAGCTTTAACGTAAAACCTGCATTTCCTTTTGGTTTCGGTCTTTCTTATACGGACTTTGAGATTTCTGATGTGAATATATCAGTAAGCAGCGGGGAAATCACAGTAGAGTCTAAAGTCACCAATGTTGGTAACAAATATAGTGGACGTGAGGTGGTACAGGTCTACGCTGCCTGCCCTCAGACAGGTATTAAAAAAGAATTTAAGAGGCTTGTCGGATTTAAGAAAACGAGAGAGCTTAAGCCCGGTGAAAGTGAAGCCTTAAAGGTGACTATCTACTCTAAAGCGCTTGCTTCATTTGATGAAGAGAAGAGCCACTGGATGCTTGAAAATGGGGAATACGGTATATTTGTTGGCAATTCTTCTGACAACGCAGAAATAGCTGGAATGGTATCAGTTAAAGAAGACTATGTAATAGAAAAGGTTGAACACATTCTTCCGCTTCAGGAGAAACTTGAAGAAATAGTAAGGCCTGACAGTGTGATAAGTGAGCTTACAAAGAAATGGAAGGAAGAAGCAGAAAATAAGGGGATTAAAGCCATCACCTTTGTTCCTGTTACAGAAGAAAGAGCAAAGAAGGGGCGCACTGACCTTGACCTTATTTCTAAGGAATTGGCAGCAAAGCTCTCAGATGAAGAGCTTACAGCTCTTTTAATGGGAGAAATAAGCAAGGGTCAGGACAACATAAAGGATAATGAACTGATTGAAACAGGTATCTGTGTTCCGGGAGCAGCAGGGGAAACAACCTGTGCGCTTGAAGAAAAGTATGGTATTCCCGGTATATCGATGGCAGATGGTCCTGCCGGCTTAAGAGTGCTTAGAAGCTACGATGTGGACAGAAAGACCGGGAAAATATATGGAGTGGGGCTTATAGGAAGCCTTGAAGGCGGCCTTTTTAGGAAGGACTATAAGAATGAGGATGTAGACAAGTACTACATGTACGCGACTGCTATTCCTATAGGCACTCATCTTGCACAGACCTTTGACCTTGATTTGGTTAGAAATCTCGGTAGGCTTGTAGCGGATGAAATGACTGAGTTTGGTATTGCCTGGTGGCTGGCTCCGGGACTTAATATTCACAGAAATCCTCTTTGTGGAAGAAACTTTGAGTATTTTTCAGAAGATCCGCTGCTTTCAGGGGAGATGGCGGCTGCTATTACACTTGGTGTACAGTCTGTTCCGGGTGTGGGTACTACAATCAAGCATTTTGCCTGCAACAATCAGGAAGACAACAGAATGAGCTCAAACAGTATCGTATCTGAAAGGGCCCTAAGAGAGATATATCTCCGCGGGTTTGAAATAGCCATTAAAACAGCCCAGCCAATGTGCATTATGACCTCCTATAACCTCATCAACAGCATACATACAGCAAACAGCTATGACCTTTGTACGATAGTAGCAAGAAATGAGTGGGGATTTGAAGGAATAATAATGACAGACTGGACTACGACAACTGCGGGCGGAAGCAAATCATCGGCTTGCGCTATAGCAGGTAATGATCTTATAATGCCTGCAAATCAGATAGACATTGACAACATAATGGCTGCACTTAAGGACGGTTCTCTTCCAAGAAGCATAGCAAGAGACTGCGCGGCAAGACTTATAAAGGTCATCTTCCAGACAATTGGAATGGAGGATATAGAGTCTTATAATAAACAGTTTGGATTTTAGAATGGATAAAAGATGATTAGACTACAGGTTGTTGAAGATGAAGCTCCGATAAGGAACTGAATCATAAGACATGTTCCCTTTGCGGAGCTTGGCGTAGATGAAGTAAGAAGTGCCTCTAGTGCTGAAGAAGCACTGGAGATTATGAGCGAATATAAGCCTGATATCATTATTTCAGACATAAGGATGCCTGGGATGGGAGGTATTGAGCTTTGCAAGACTTATAAAAATAAGGCAAAGGACTGCCAAATCATTTTTATAAGCGGATTTTCGGATAAGGAGTATCTGACTACCGCAATCTCTTTGGGTGCAGTTAACTATATTGAAAAGCCTATTGACATTGAAGAGTTAAAAAAGTCGATTAAAAAAGCTGTAGATGCTGTAGTTAAGATAAACAGACAGCATAAGAACCTTTTACATAGTGTGCTTACACTTCCGGAAGAAGCTATAAAGGATTCTTTGCATCAAAACGGGGAGGCGGAAGGCTTTTTTACTCCAATTTTATTTACAGCTAAGGAAGGGATTGTAAGCCTTAGCTCGGTAGCTAAAGGCCTTACAGGGCTGTTATCAGAAGGAACAGCTAAGGAGTACACTGCCCTCACGGACTCTCTTGGAGGCAATGTTTACCTCATTCTTCTTAAGAGCAATGAGAGTTTGGGTGATATTAACGCCAAGATGATTGGTGAAAAGTTACTCTCGGTCAGAAAAAATGATGAGCAATGGTTTGTTGCTCTTGGCAGTGAGATGAAAGGCTTTGCCTGCCCTGAACCTGAAGAATTAAAAAAAGAAATTGCAAGATTAAAGAAACAGCTTAATTCACTTTCATATCTTGGTTGGAATAAAATATCCACAAAGGATGATGAGGCTGTTGATAAATATGTTAGTTTATCGGATGTAGAGCTTGCAGACTTTCAAAAGTTGATAAATGCAGGTGATACTGAGGGTATGATAAAGCGGGTAAACTACTGGTGTAACAAGCTGATACAGGATAGGGCCGCCATGAATTTGTCGGTAAAGAATAGCTTTTATACCCTGCATAATATGATTGAAAAGCATTATGGAAGCAAAACTGAAGATACTATTTATGAAGGCAGTTATGTATTCATAGAAGAAGCAAAGTCGGTAGAGGAAATCTGTGATTATATATGCAGTTACATTAAGGAAATTAAGGCTGTAAAGCAAAATGTCTCAAGTAATTATATTATCAAAGAAGTTTGCAACTATATAAACAGCCACATATCAAAAACTGACCTATCAATAGTTGAGCTTTCTGAGGTTGCCTGCCTTGCGCCTACCTATCTGAGTGCACTCTTTCGCAAGAAGACAGGTAATACAATAAGCTCTTATATCCAGGAAATGAGACTAAATAAGGCATGTGAGTTGTTAAAGAATCCTGCTTATAAGCAGTATGAGGTTGCTGAAATGGTTGGCTATGATGATGCCAAGTATTTTGCCAAAGCATTTAAGAAGAAGATGGGACTAACACCATCAGAATACAGGGATAATATGCCATGAAACTCTTAGTCAAATTAAAAAATAAGTTTAATGCTCTCCCAATGAATAAGAAGATGCATATATCTTTTGTGCTTCCGATAGTTCTACTTTTGGGAGTACTGCTTTTAGGTATGGGTTCTCTTTTTGAAAGTTTATATAAAAAACAAATAAATTACAGCATAGAAAGAGCAAATACACAGGCGGATGCATTTATTAGTAATTACCTTAGTAATCTAAGATTTATAGCAGACCAGATTAAGTCTGACAGGGATATAAGAAGAGTGCTTGCAGATAAGAACTTTGGTAATAAGAAGGACTTGGGAGATAATTATAGGGAGTTTCTTACACTAAGTGCTGCATTTAGTTCTATTGAAATTGCACATCCTAATTACAGGATTGGTATGTTTCTAAAGGATTCAATACTGTATTCAGGTAATTATCATTTCTTTTTTCCTGAATCAGACTTATTTGTGCATTCAGAGCCGGTAGAAAAAAACTTTTATACTATGTTGAAAGTAAAGGAAAACAATAAAGATTATGAATACTTGAGCTTTATCACTAAATACAACGTTAAAAAGACAAATGGTGAGATGAAGATCTACTCTGTCATGTCGCAGGTAGATATAGACAAGTTAAGGAAGGTGCTTGAAAGTGCAAAGAGTGTGGAAGGAGCACTCATGTACCTTGTAGATGAAAAAGGTACTGTATTGGTTCATCCGAATAACAGAGTAAGTATTGAATTGCCTAAGTTACAAGAATACAAAGCGATGAGTCTGGTAAAGCTTAAGGATGGTGCTTTTTACTATACTCAGAGAGTTATGGAAAATGGATGGAAGATAATAGGTCTTATACCCAAGTCGGAAGTTAAAAAGCAGAGCAGCATAGTGACAACAATCTACATAGCAGCAACGGTAATTATGATTGCAATAGTTTTCACTATTTCTTTTGTGTTTTCTAGGTATTATTCAGGTAAGATATTTGCTCTAAAAAAGAGAGTAAATGATATAACCGAAGGTAATTTATCGGTTATAAATGAAGAAGTGGATTCAAGTACAAAGGATGAAATGGATGAGCTTTACAATAACTTTGAATTCATGGTATCGGAAGTTAAGAGGCTTATGAAAGAGCAGTACAGACTTGGTAAAGATGTGACAAGAGCAGAAATGAGGGCATTACAGGCACAGATTAATCCACATTTCCTATATAACACACTCGACTTAATCAACTGGGGAGCACTTGACTACGGGGCTGAATCAGTTGCCAAAATCGCAAGAGATTTGGGGCAGTTTTACAGGCTTAGCTTAAACCATGGAAGTGCCGTTATAAGTATAGCAGAGGAACTTTTACATGTAGAGTGCTTTATAAGAATTGAAAATGTACATTATGAAGGTGCCATTCACCTTGATACAGAGGTAGATGAAGATATAAAAAATTTCGCCTGTCTAAACATACTTCTACAACCATTTGTAGAAAATGCAATAGTACATGGAATAGCTGAGCATCCTGACATCAAAGAGGTAAATATAAAGATAACCGCTAACAAGTTAGAGGATGATATAGAGTTTCATATAATTGATGACGGATTGGGCGTAGACGGGGAAGAGATAGAAAAGCTCCTTAACGAGCGGCCTGTTGGAGGATTTAGAGGCTTTGGCATAAATAACGTAAACTTTAGACTTAAGCTCTGTTATGGAGAAGATTACGGCATACATTATGACAATATAAATCCTCATGGAACTGACGTAACCATAAGGATAAAAGCACTTACAATAAATGAGCTCGAAGAAGCATTGATGTAGATACACAAAAATTTCCCCCTTTTCTTAAAATCGTCTGTGTAAAATGCGGTAAAAATAAATTAAAATTATACCAACAGTAATCCGCATGAATAACTTTAAGGCGGTAAAAAGGAGGAAAAAAATGAAAAAAAGATTATTATCTGCTTTTGTTGCATCTTGTCTCATAGCCTGCAGTTTGGTGGGCTGTGGAAGTAAAGGAAGCACAGAAAAAGCTTCAACTGCTGCAAGCACAGCAAAATCAGGGAGTGCTGCAAACCAGTTCGCAGATGAAGTAAACCTTACAATGTATGTTGTAAGTGACAGACCGGCAGGACAGGATTTAATAGATGAGAATTTCAACAAGCTTTTAAAGGAGAAGATGAATACAACTCTTACTATTAACTGGATACCTTGGTCTGACTTTGCAAACAAGTATCCGCTTTTATTCTCCTCAGGAGAAGAGTTTGACATGGCTTATACATCAAACTGGCTTAACTGGACACAGCTTGCAAGAAAAGGTGCTTTTATGAACCTTGATGACCTCTGGGAGAAGTATGCACCTGATAACTTTAAGGCAACCACTGACAATGCTAAGAAACAGGCAAAGGTAGATGGCCACTACTATGTAATCCCTACCCAGCTCGCTACTTATAAGGGCTATGGTCCTATCTATCGTACAAAGTTTGACGATGGCAAGGAATACAAAGAAGAAGTTAAAGACTTTGCAAGTTATGAGAAATATTTAGACTGGGTAAAAGAGAATGAGCCTGGAATACAGCCTTTTGAAGTATATGCAGAAGGAACAGCAGCTGATGATAACTGGATGTACATCAATGGTTTCTGCAACTCAAAGGGTGCTACAAACGACTTCCTTTTCTTCGACCCTAAGGAAGCAAATCCTAAGCTTTTCACATATTATGAGTATCCTCAGGTAAAGGATTATCTTTCTATGATGAAGCGTTGGAATGAAAAAGGCTTCTTCTCAAAGTCAGCTCTGTCTGACACAGACGCAACAAAGACGCAGAATGGTGTAGCAGCTACAAGGCTTCACAACATAGACACTTATGGAGGGTATTATTCAATGCATCCTGACTGGAACTTTAAATTTGCTGACTTTGTTAAGTATGAGGCACATCTTCCTTATACACAGGATGCCCTTGCTATATCCCATACCTCAAAGAACCCTGAGAGAGCCCTGGCATTCTGGAATCTTGTAACCACTGATAGAGAAGTTTACGATGCATTCTACTTTGGTGTACTTGGAACAAGCTACGAGCTTGACGACAAGGGACATTTCACATTGCTTGATACCAACAACTACAACACATCAGCTATGTGGGCTGTAAGAACCAATGAGCTTCACCGTATGGACGCTAAATATCCTGACTCCTACGAGACACTCCGTAAGGAATGGGAAGAGAAGATAAAGGCTGATGATACAGCAGAAAAGTTCTCATCTTTTATTATAGATACATCCAAGATTGAGACAGAATATGCAGCCTGCAACAGCGTACATCAGCAGTATTGGTGGCCACTAGAGCTTGGTTATACCGATATTGACAAGGGTCTTGCTGAGTATGAAGCAAAGATGAAGGCAGCAGGTGTTGACAAGGTTAGAGCTGAAATACAGAGACAGCTTGATGAATATGTAGCAGGTCTTGGTAAATAAAAATTTATAAAATGACAGGAAAAGTGCAGCCTATTATGGGCTGTGCTTTTTCCTTTATTAAAGGACTTATGCATAGATGAACTAAAAGCTTAAATTTTTCCCCTATTTCATAATTATGTAAGTGTAATCTCGTTTGATAAAAAGTTACAATTAAGAAAATGAAATATTATGAGGAGGTAGCAATGAAAACTAACGGTTTTTTAGCGGAGTTTAAAAAAAAATAAACCGCTGTTTGTGATGATTTGTCCCGCAGTTATTCTTACTATTGTTATGGCATATCTTCCTATGTCAGGACTTGTCTTGGCTTTCAAGAACTATAGGTTTGACCTTGGAGTATTTGGAAGTGATTGGAACGGTATAGAGAACTTTAGATATCTCTTTGAATCAGGAACGGGATGGCTGATTACAAAGAATACCATAGTATATAATCTGGTTAATCTTATAACCTCGCAGCTGCTTGCGATAGCTATAGCAATCTTCATCTCTGAGATAAACAAAAAGGTATTTAAGAAAGTGTCTCAGTCATTGATTTTCCTGCCTTACTTTATATCTTGGGTAATCGTAGGAACCTTTGTATTTGCAATATTTAACTATGAAACAGGCTTGTTAAACAGCATCATAAAAGCCTTTGGAGGAGATCCGGTAAATGTCTATGAAATGCCCGGTATCTGGCCTGTAATAATAGCCTGCTTTAACTCCTGGAAATGGTGTGGTTACAACTCAGTTATATATATAGCCGCAATAGTTGGTGTAGATGCTGAGATATATGAGGCTGCATCAGTTGATGGAGCAAATATTTTCCAGAGGATAAGAAATATCACCCTACCATCGATAAGAGCAACAGTTATCACAATGCTTCTTCTAAATGTAGGCCGTATTCTTCGTGGAGACTTTGAAATGTTTTACCAGATAGTTGGACAAAACGGTCAATTGTTTAATGCAACCGATGTTATTGATACTTACGTATTCCGCTCCCTCTTACAGAATTCGAACCTGGGGATGAGTGCGGCGGCATCGCTGTATCAGTCGGTACTTTGTTTTGTAATAATTATAATCGTCAATAAGATAGTTAAAAAGGTAGATGAATCAAACGCTTTATTCTAAAGGAGGAAAATATGGCAGCTAAAAATAAAGACATGGAAAGCAGTGGCTTAGGCTCTAAGGTTAAGCTAAGCACTTCTTCAAAGTTATTTTATATATTAGCCTATGTATGTGTTGGTCTTATGGCTCTCATATGTATAATACCGTTTATAGTGCTGATATCAGGCTCATTTACATCCGAGAACTATATCAGGACACAGGGATACAGCCTTTTTATCAATGATTTTTCAACCAAGGCCTATGGTCTCATATTCAGGAATCCGGTTACAGTATTTCGTGCCTATGGTATATCTATCTTAATAACAGGTGTTGGTACTATCTTAGGTACTTTACTAATCACTATGACAGCCTATGTAATTTGTAGAAAAGATTTTAAGTACAGAAACCACTTTTCATTTTTCTTTTACTTTACCACGCTTTTTAACGGTGGAATGGTTTCAACCTATATCTTCTACATTCAGTATTTGAAATTAAAGGACAGCCTTTGGGCTCTCATATTGCCTGGATTATTCAATGTATTTTATCTGCTCATAATGAGGAGCTTTGTAAACACAATACCGCCATCACTTATAGAGGCATCAAAGATAGATGGTGCAGGGGAGTACAGGATTTTCTTCCAGGTAGTCTTCCCGCTTCTTAAGCCGGGCCTTGCTACTGTAGGACTGTTTATGGCACTCGGATATTGGAATGACTGGTACAACGCAATGCTTTATATAAACAGCAATACTAAGTTCCCTCTACAGTATATGCTATACAATCTCTTACAGCAGACGCAGGCGCTCGCAAGAATAGCCTCGCAGTCCGGCATCAGTGTGGCTGATTTGCCGTCTAACAGTCTTAAGATGGCAATGGCAATAGTTGCAACCGGCCCTATACTCCTTGTATATCCTTTTGTACAAAAGTATTTTGTAAAAGGTATTACAGTGGGTTCTGTAAAGGGTTGATATTTATAAAGTAAAGATCGTGATACATTTAACAAACTAGCAATTATTAGAAAGGTAAAAAATGAATACAAAAATTGATAAAGTAAAAGGTGTAAATTTAGGGAACTGGCTGGTTCTAGAGAAATGGATGAGCCCGGAGCTCTTTGCAGGGACTACAGCGGAAGATGAATATTATCTTCCTACACAGCTTCCAAAAGAAGTATATGAAGCAAGAATACGCCAGCACAGGGCTGAGTATATTTCTGAGAGAGACTTTGTATACATAAAGTCTCTTGGCTTAAATTCAGTAAGGATACCCGTTCCATACTTCATATTTGGTGACAGAGAACCATTTATAGGCTGTATTGAAGAGCTTGACAAGGCATTCAACTGGGCAGAGCGATATGGGCTCAGTATTCTTATAGACCTGCATACTGCACCTGATAGTCAGAACGGCTTTGACAATGGCGGAATAAGTGGAGTATGCAAGTGGTCTAGCGAACCCGAAGAGGTTGAATTTGTGCTGACTGTACTTGAAAGGCTTGCACACCGCTATGGAGAGAGAAAGGGACTTTGGGGCATCCAGATAATAAATGAACCTGTATCTGAGGATTTGTGGGACATGGTTCAAAAGAGATATCCGCCTGTTGATAGTAAAAAGGCTGAGGGCTCAGGTCCTGTTACAAGTAAATTTTTACGTGAGTTTTATGTAAAAGCTTATGACAGGCTAAGAAAATACCTACCTAAGGAAAAATATGTAGTATTTCACGATGGCTTCCGCCTCAAAGAGTGGAAGGACTTTATGAGGGAGGATAGGTTTGAAAATGTTGTCCTTGATACCCATCAGTATCTGATGGTGGCTGAGATGCAGGGAGCCGCACAAACTCTTGATTCTTATGTAAAGTATATAAAAGATGTGTATGAAGAGGACGTAAAGGAAATGCAGGAGTATTTTCCTGTAATCTGCGGAGAGTGGTGCCTTTTTAACTCTCTCGCTTGTGGAAGGGATACAAAGGGCGGTCGGTCTGTATTAAATGGTAAGATGGAAGATATAACTAAAGTGCTTAGTGATGAAGAAAAAAAGCATATTTACAAAACTCTTTGTAAGGCACAGCTTAAGGCTTGGAATAAAGGAAGTGGATATTATTACTGGAGCTATAAGTTACTTACAGATACTGTAAATACAAAAGGCTGGGAGGGCTGGGATTCTTGGGATCTTGGCAGAAGTGCAGCCTTTGGGTGGTTTGAAACGGAGTAGACTATGATAAAGAATCCAATACTTACAGGCTTTAATCCGGATCCTTGCATTTGCAGAAAGGGAGATGATTTTTACATAGCAGTATCTTCTTTTGAATGGTTACCCGGAATCCCCATATATCATTCCAAAGACTTGAAACACTGGGAGTTATACACACATGTATTAACTCTTAATTCGCAGGTTGAACTTAGAAAGCTTCCATCTGCAAAAGGAGTGTGGGCACCCTCTCTCACTTATTGTGAGGAAGAGGATAGCTTTTATGTTATCTATGGTGTGATGAACTCTATGAATGCCAGATACTTTGATGTAGATAACTACCTCATAAAAGCAAAGGATATAAGAGGTCCTTGGACAGAACCTGTATATCTGCATTCTGCGGGATTTGACGCGTCTATACTACACGATGATGATGGAAGAAAATACATAGTTTCTCTGGAGTGGGAGATACGAGACGGTTATGAAAAGCCAGGTGTAATCTGTGTTGCAGAGTATGATACTAAGAACAAATGCCTGAAGGAATATCCTAAGCGGGTATACAACGGTGGTACTGATAGAGGCTGTATTGAAGCACCTCACCTTACTAAAAGGGGAGAGTATTACTACCTAATGTGTGCAGAAGGCGGAACGGGATACAATCACTGTGTTACTATGGCAAGGTCAAAGTCTCCATATGGACCGTTTGAAAAGGACCCTATGAATCCCATACTGACCTCATCGCCAAATAATTCAAATGAAAGGGCAGATTGGGACCACCTTAAGCCAAGATACTATAATCCTGAGTCGGTTTTACAAAAGTCAGGGCATGGTAGTTATGTTAATCTGAATGAAAAAACTGCTTATCTGGTTCATCTATGTGCAAGGCCGTTTGTGCCGGAGCTTAGATGTACTCTGGGGAGGGAAAGTGCTATTCAGAAAATGATATGGACTGATGATGGATGGCTTAGAATGGCAGATGGCACTAATCTGGCTAAGGTTGAAACAGAGGAAGCAGATTTGCCTGTCTTTGATGCAGAGATACTACCGGACAGAGATGATTTTGATGAGACGGTATTGAGAAAGGACTATTATTCCCCAAGAATATTCCCTAGTGAATTTACAGACTGCAAAAGCAGGGAAGGCTTTATCAGACTTAGGGGGCAGGAATCTTTGTCTTCACTTAATAGAGTAAGTCTTCTTTGTAGAAATTGCCATCAGTAGATATTGAGGCTTCAGCAGGATTAGATTTTAACCCTGAGATATATCAACATAGTGCAGGGCTGGTGCTTTATTATGACAAGATGAATTATATAGCTCTTAGGAAGTATTATTCAGATACTCTTAAGCAGCCTGCTATTGCAATTATATCCCTTGAAAATGGTGAGAAGAAAGAACATCTGGACACAAGAACAGCTGTTGATTGCCGTATGCTTAGATTTGAATTAATCGTATCGGGCAGAGAAAGCTATTTCAAATGGGGATATGAGGGCGAGGATACCAAGCCTATTGGACCTGTTTTTGCTACGGATAAGCTTTCGGATGAATATTGCAAATACGGTGAGTTTACGGGCACGATGATAGGTATATTCGCAGTAGACAGTATGTTCCACAAGAAGGAAGCTGATTTTGATTATTTTAGTGTGACTAACAAAGAGTAATAGGATTTTAGTTTAAGCTTAATTGATGATTTCAAACATCTGTAGCAGTGTAATTTCATACATTTTGAGTTATACTGTCTACAGATGTTTTATTTAACCTGATAAGGAGAACGATAATGGAGAATGAATTCTTGTACGGCTGTGCATATTATCCTGAGTATATGCCTTATGAGAGGATAGACGAAGATTTTGCCCTTATGCAAAAGGCTGGGATGAATGTAGTAAGAATAGCGGAATCTACCTGGAGTACCCTAGAGCCAAAAGAGGGAGAGTATAATTTTTACCATATTGATGAAGTTCTAAAAAGAGCCGGGAAATACGGTCTCAAGGTAATAATTGGCACTCCTACATATGCAGTACCATCTTGGCTTGCAAAGCTTGATAAAAACGTACTTGTCCATACCAAAAACGGCGATGTAAAATATGGTAAAAGGCAGATATTCAACCTTTTGTCAGATACATATATATTCTACGGTGGTAGAATAATCAGAAAACTCTTAGAGCATACAGCTAGGCATCCACAGGTTATAGGATTTCAGATAGACAATGAAACCAAGCATTATGACAACTTCGGAGCAGAGATTCAGGAAGCGTTCATCTGTCTGCTTAAAAGCAGATATACAGACATAGAGGAGTTTAACAAAGATTTTGGACTTGCTTACTGGAGTAACAGTATACACTCGTGGGAGGATTTTCCTGACATTTCCGGGACAATAAATGCAAGCCTTGCCTGTGAATTTGAAGAATTCCAGAGAGATATGGCGGTTAACTTCCTTAAAATGCAGGCAGAAATTGTAAATGAATATAAAAACCGGAGCAGTTTATTACACACAACTTTGACTTTGAATGGAGAAAGTTTGGAGCTGATATAGCTCAGGATGGCTATTCTTATGGGATACAGGATGGTATCCATCACCTAAGAGCTTCTGATGCCCTTACCCACGCGGGAACTGACATCTATCACCCTACTGGATTTCAGCTGACAGGTGCTGAGATAGCGTTTTGTGGAGATGAAATAAGAAGTCTTAAAAATGACAACTACTTTGTGCTTGAATGCCAGTCACAGGCATTTAAGTACTGGTGCCCATTCCCAAAACAGCTCAGGCTTCACGCTTTCAGCCATATTGCATCTGGTGCAGATGGAGTAATGTACTGGAACTGGCATTCAATCCATCAAAGCTTTGAGACTTACTGGAAAGGTATTTTAAGCCATGACTTAAAGCCATCCAGAATATACAATGAGATTTCCGAGATTGGCAATGAAATCAAGGCACTTACAAAGGAAAAGCTTTGCATAAAGAAGAAAAACAGGATTGCCCTTTTGGTTGATACCCTGTCTTTAAGTGCGCTTAAGTGGTTTCCCATCGATAAAGAGCTTAGTTATAATGATGTTGTAAGATATATGTATGACAGCCTCTATGAGGAAAACCTCGAATGTGATATCATTTTCTCCGAGTACGCAAATCCCGATGAGTATGAAGCCATCATCTGCCCTGCACTTTACTGTGTATCTAAAGAGCTTACTACAAAGCTTGACAAGTTTGTGAAAAACGGTGGTATCCTCATAGGGAGCTTTCGCTCCTTTGTAGCAGACAGAAGGGTTAGTGTATATACTAAAACTCTTCCTGCAGGGCTTACTGACTGCTTTGGAGTACATTATGATGAATTTACACATACTCTTAACATGGCAGCAGGCGGAAAAGAAGTAAAGTATGTGGCAGAGCTTGTAACTGCTGATACAGCTAAAGAAATCAATCCTTATGAGCATATATACTGGAATAATTATTCTGCCGTAACCTGCAATGAATACGGAAGGGGAAAGGCTTATTATATAGCTTCATATCTGGACAAAACTGTGCTAAAGGATGTCTTAAGAGAGGCATTAAAAGCTGTGTATGAGAGACAAAATCTCCCTGTGCAGACCGTTTTCCCGGTGATAACCAGAAGAGGTGTAAATGGACTGAATGAGGAGTTAACCTATGTATTTAACTACTCCTGTAAGCCTATGGAAGTAGGGATATGTGTAGAGGATGGGAAGGGGTGCACAGATGCTATTACCGGAATAAGTTATGTAAAGGGGGATAAACTAAGGCTAGAAGACTGGGGAGTGGCAGTGCTTGTGGGGTAGGAGTTTTACTTGGTTATAAAAAAGTAAGTTCAACCCACTATTCAAATAAATACTTGAATACAGGAGTTGAACTTACTAATTTGATTAAATATCTTCTATCAACCAATCAATAACATTGATTATTTTAATTCCATTTTCGGAGGTAATGAAATCTCTATCGAAAGTCAGTATGATTTTTTCATAGTTATCATTTATGCTTAAGAGAGGGCGGAGTTCTCTTTCCCTTGTTTTTGGGGAGGCAAGGCTCTCTGTAACCTGAATATAGATTTTTTCGTTAGGTTTTTCAGCCAGAAAGTCTATTTCAGTATCTCCTATTTTTCCAATAAAAACCCTATAATGTCGCCTTATAAGCTCTAGAAATACAATATTTTCCAGGATATGTCCTCTATCTGCATCTCTGTAACCAAGAAGCATATTTCTAAAGCCTAAATCAACAATGTAGTTTTTATCAAGAGTTTTAAGCAGCTGTTTTTCCTTTTTATATCATACCTGCCAATCTTATAAAAAAATAAAAAGCATTATTTAACAGTGAAATGTATTTATCAACAGTTTTGCTTGCAATACTTGAAACCTTTACTTTCTCTATGTCACCCTCGTTAGAGAGAACATTTCCGATATTATTCGGAGAAGTTATACTTCCAATATTTGAAGCGAGAAAATGCACTATTTTGTTTAATGTCAGCTGATCACTAAGGTTATGCCTCTGCAAAATATCTTTTAGGATTACAGTAGAATATATCCCCTCCAATGCCTGATTTATCCTAAGTTCATTAAAGTTGTATTCACTAAGTACTGGCATGCCTCCAAACTTAAGGTAGTAAATGAACTTCTCATCCAGGCTTTTACTATCCTTAAAGTCATAAAAGTCCAGAAATTCCTTAAAGGACAGTGGTAGCATTTTTATCTCAACATACCTGCCGGAAAGAAGTGTAGCAAACTCTGAAGATAATAAATAGGCATTTGAACCAGTAATGTATATATCAACGTCATAGTCCAACCTAAAGGATTCTATGGCTTTTTCCCAGTCGGATACTACCTGAAGTTCGTCAAAAAGAAGGTAAGTTTTGCTTGTATTATCTATCTTATCGCTTACATATTGGTAAAAAGAGAGGTGGTTAGTTAGTGAGCTATACTTTAGGGATTCTAAGTTCATATGAATAATTTTTCCTTCTTCAACGCCGCTTTCTACGAGATATTGCCTGAAAAGTTCTAAAAGGCTTGATTTTCCACACCTTCTTATACCTGTAATAATTTTTATCAAATCAACATCTTTATTTTCTATAAGCTCATTTAGATAAGCAGGTCTTTCAATTAAATTTCTCATGACACCCTCCTTAGTGAATTATGTACTTATAATACTATAAAAATTGCTATGAAATCAAGTTTTTGACTTGCAAGTTAAAAAAATGATTAATTTACAACTTTTTTTGACTTGTAAGTTAAAAAAAGTAAATTTTTTTCTGCAGGGCCTCTTAAATATAAAAGTTGAAATCAATATTAATTATGGTATAATTAATATCAATAAGGAGGTATAACTATGCCACAAATAATACCAATTAAAGACCTGAAAAAAATACTTCGAAATCTCTGATATGTGTAAAAAGACGAAAGAACCAATCTATATTACAAAGAATGGGTATGGAGATATGGTTATTATGAGTATGGACACTTATGAAGAGACGATGAAACAGTTATCTATGTACAGAGATATAGAAATATCAGAAAAACAGATAGAAAAAGACCAGATAAAGGATGCTAGGCATGCACTAGAGGAGCTGAGGACAAAGTTAGAATTATCATAACGATTTGAATACAAATTAGAAGGCCGGTAAGAACATGGATTTATATAAAATAATGCTTGTAGATGATGAGGAAGAAGTGCGTACCAGCATCATCAAGAAAATCAACTGGGAAGCAAATGGCTTTGAAGTGGTTGGAGATGCTGAAAATGGCAGGGATGCGCTTGAAAAGATTGAGAACTTAGAGCCAAACGTGATAATTACGGATATTAGGATGCCGTATATGGATGGGCTGGCACTTACGGAAAGCCTCAGACAGAGATTTCCGTCTATTAAGGTTATCATTTTTTCCGGATTTGATGACTTTACCTATGCAAAAGAGGCGATTAGGCTTGGGGTGACGGAGTATATCCTAAAGCCTGTAAATGTGGATGAACTCACTGAAATCCTCAAAAAAGTCAGATCAAAACTTGATGAAGAAATAGAGTCTGCAAGAAACATAGACAGCCTTAGAGAAAGCTACAAGGCAAGCCTTCCTGTGCTTAGAGAACAGTTTCTAAATAAGCTTATTATTAAAAAGGGATTTTATGATGAAAATGCTATAGACGGTTATCTTAAAGAATATGGTATGAACATTGGAGGTGCTAATAAATGGGTGGTTTGTGCGGTAAACATAGAGCTTGAAAATGCGAAAATAAATGGCGAACTCCTTAAAGAAAAGGAATTGATACCTATCTATGTTAAAAAGTTTATAGAGGAAAAGCTTACCCCTTACTACAGAAATGCGGTCTTTGATTCGGTGCAGGATGCAGAGCCTGTCATCATTGTGGCTATAGATGATGAAAATAGCCAGACAGGGCTTACAAATGTAATGAGAGATGTATGTAAAAGTGCGAAGAGAGTCTTGGGAGTTGGCATTACTGTGGGAATAGGAAGGAGCAGCCAGACGCTTTCTGACATTTCGAGTTCGTACAAGACCGCTGCTGATGCTGTAGGCTATAAGAAAATAGTAGGAGCTGAGGATGTAGTCTACATCCACGATATGGAGCCTGTGAGTACGGGAGTATTAAGGCTCGATGAAAGGGAAGAGGGAGAGCTAATCTCAGCTATCAAGTTTGGTGGTGAGGAGAAGATTGCAGAGGCTGTCGGAGTGCTTGCTTCCAAAATAGACGAAGTTAAGGTACACTCAAACCAGTATCAGGCATATATGATGAGGGTTTTGACGGGGATTATGGACCTTATGCAACAGTATGAAATCAGCCTTTCGGAGCTTGACAACTATATAGAAACAGTCTCCAAGATGAAAGACGGGGAAAGCTTCAAGAAATGGCTGGTTGGAATCTGCAACAACATCAATCTCGGAATGCAGCAAAAGAGAGAATCGACCTCAAAGCAGATTGTGAAAGAAGCAAAGGACTATATTTTAAATAACTACACCAATCCGGAGCTTTCACTTGAAGTTATCTGTAGGCATTTACACCTTAGTCCTGCCTATTTTTCAAGCCTTTTTAAGAAAGAAACAGGGCAGACCTATATCAACTATCTCACCGATATAAGGCTCAACAAGGCTGTTGAACTCTTAAATACAACAGATGAAAAGACCTATATGATAGCCGAAAAGGTTGGATATTTGGAGCAAAATTATTTTAGCTATGTATTTAAGAAGAAATTTGGAGTATCACCAACCAAATACAGAACAGGAAAATAAGAGATGCAGGCTGAAAGAAAGAAAATCGTTTATAACAGTAGCATTAGAAATTCAATCTTCATTTACTTTACAATAACCTCGCTTGTTGCGGTGCTTTTGATTGTGATATCTATCTATTCAAGGCTTTCTTCCCAGCTTTCCGATACGGTTAAGCAGGAGAATATAAGCCTTGTTAATCGTGTCGATTCCTCGATGGAAGTGTATCTTAGAAACATAATGAAGCTATCAGACACAATCTATTACGGAATCATAAAGAATGTCAATCTTTCCGAAGGTTCAATAGGCGAAGCACTGACTCTTCTCTACAATAATAACAAGGAACAGGTGTCAAACATCGCCCTCATTTCAAAGGAGGGCGAGCCAATAAACGTAGTACCTGCGGCAAGATTTAGGAAAAACTTTAGAGCCAATGAGGAGGAATGGTTTGTAAATGCACTTAATAAAACCGAAAACATACATTTCACCCTCCCTCACGTTCAGAAAATGTTTGAAAAGGGAGATAATGGCTACAACTGGGTAATAAGTATGTCAAGAGCAGTTGAAATAACCGTAGGAGGAAGTACAGAGCAGGCGGTTTTGCTTATAGAAATGGCATATCAGGGGATTGAAGAAGTGCTTGATGAGGTGACACTTGGAAATGGCGGCTATATCTACCTTATGGATTCAAAGGGTGAGATAATCTGGCATCCGAAATTTGAGCTCATAGCCTCAGGCAGGGTGAAGGAAATAATCTTGTGGCAGCAGGCTATGATGATGGCAGCAGGGAAGAAGTATTTAACGGTACTAGCCAGACGGTGGTAACAAAGACTGTAGGCTATACAGGCTGGAAGCTTGTCGGTGTGATAAAGGGGACCGGTATTTCGTTAAATATGCTTAAAACAAGGCTTTTCATCGTGTTTGTCATCCTCCTTATCATTTTCATAGTCATCATTATCAATTCTTATATTTCATTTAGGGTAACTAATCCGATAAGAGAGCTTGAAAAGTCTGTAAAGGAGCTTGAAGAGGGCAATCTCGATGCTGATATCTACATGGGTGGCTCTTACGAGGTGCAGCACCTTGGCAAGTCTGTTCAGGATATGAAGTTTAGGATAAAGGGGCTCATGCAGGACATTGTAAATGAGCACGAGGAGAAGAGAAAGAGTGAATTTGATTCGCTTCAAGCGCAGATTAACCCGCATTTTCTCTACAATACCCTTGATATCATAGTTTGGCAGATTGAAAATGAAAAGCAGTCTGAAGCCGTACATACTGTGACGGCCCTTGCAAGATTTTTCAGGCTTTCTTTGGGTAAGGGCAAAAACATAGTTACAGTCAAGGACGAGATAGACCATGTGAAGAATTATCTTATGATTCAGCATATGCGGTTCAAGAATAAATTTGACTATGAATTTGACATAGCTGAGGATGTGCTTGAACTTCCGTCCCTTAAGCTGATGTTACAGCCTTTGGTGGAAAATGCCATTTACCATGGTATGGAATTTATGGACGGAGATGGTCTGATTATGGTAAAGGCTTGGCGTGAAGAGAATGAGCTTTATTTTTCTGTGGCGGACAATGGTCTTGGTATGACTGAGGATAAGGTGGAAATGATACTTACCGGAAAAAGCTCCTCAGGAAATGGGCGCGGCTCAGGCATAGGAGTTAAGAATGTAAATGAGAGGATAAAGCTCTACTTTGGAGAGGCTTACGGCTTAACCATTGATTCAGAGCCGGATGAAGGTACCAAGGTAACGATACATTTACCTGTAAAGGCTTAGAGGAGATAATATCTAGTTACCTTGCGGGTAAAGAGCCGGACTATAATAATGATATTGTGAGAGGAAAACTTATGAACAAAAAGTCAATAATATTTTGGGTCTTATATGCTACCATCCTCATATTCTTATACATCCTCTCGGCTACGGATCTAATAATAAAAGAGAATGAAACCAAGGTTTACTCTATATCCATACTGGTGGATGGGATATCGGGGGAAAATTTTGAAAATATGAAAAAGGGAATGGATGAGGCTGCCTACGAGTATAACGTGGATATGAGATTTCCGTCAGTAGCCGAAAACCTTACATTGGAAGAAAAGGTGGAGATAGCAGAGGATGAGATAGAGACAGGTGCTAAGGCACTAATCTTAGGGAATGCACAAAAAAGTGAGGTTGCAGATAAAATAAGGGAAAAACATCCTGAATTTCCTGTGTTGGTACTGGGAGAAAAGGGAGATATTTCCCTAGATAATACCCGTATATCCGAGTTTTTATTTGAAAATATAAAGAAGAATCAGGGCAGGGAAAATGAGATATGTCTGGTTGCAACAAGTCTTGAAGATGATGATATTATGGGATTAAGTAAGAGTTTGACCGACAAATTTGAAACTGCGGGATACAAGGTAAGTTTAGCGGAGGGAGAAGGCCCGAAGCTTGAAAAAAGGCTGGATGAGTTTGATAAAGAAGAGACTGTTTTTGTTTCTCTCGACAAAGAAAGCTCCCCAAGGCTTATTAAATATGCCAAAGACAATGAAATAAAAAAGGGCAAATCCCCAATATACACAGTTGGAGCTACAAGTTATCTGCTTGGCCAGCTTGAAGAGGGAGAGATAGCAGGAGTTGTAGCGTGGAATGAGTATGATATGGGCTATTCGATGATTGAAAAGCTCATTCATCTGCTTGCTGATAGTAAAATAATAAGTAAAGAAGAAATAGAAACATTTTTATCTTACTGAAAATGATGTAAAGAATGAGAAGTACATTAAAATACTCTATCCTATAAGCGGATAAGGAGGAAATGATGAAAAAGAGAGCAGCCACTAGTCTGATAGCAGCCTTACTTGTTGTAATGGTTATAATTTCTGCACTTATGCTTTTTATGCGTGGTGGGAAAGAAACCGTAGAGAAGAAAACAATAAGAATCGGAGTTAGCCTCTACCGCTTCAACGACACTTTCATATCCAGTATTAAGAAGGAGATGGAGAACTATGTTAAGTATTATGAAAAAGGAAATAAAATAAAACTTAGCATGGAAATAGTGGATGCGGGAGGCAGTCAGTCTACTCAGAATAAGCAGGTAGACAGGTTTATTTCTCTGGATTACGATGTGATTTGTATAAACCCTGTGGAGAGGGCAAATGCCTCAGTGATTATAGATAAGGCAATTGCGGCGGATATACCTGTTGTATTTTTTAACAGAGAACCTGTAGAAGATGATATGAAACGCTCGGACAAATTCTGCTATGTTGGCGCTGATCCTAAGGAGTCTGCAGTGCTTGAGGGGAAGATTCTGGTGGATGCCTACAAGAATGACAAAAGCTCTTTAGATCTAAATGGTGATGGAGAGGTGAGCTATATCCTCCTTGAGGGGGAAGCCAGCCATCAGGACTCCATAGTGAGAACGGAATGGTCTATAAAAACCCTAAAAAGCGGCGGTGTTCCTATAAAGAAGCTTACAGGGGACATCGCTAACTGGGACAGAAGTCAGGCGGCTGCACTTATGGAAAACTGGGTTAAGGAATATGGAAATGACATAGAGCTAATCCTATCAAATAATGATGACATGGCACTTGGAGCTATCGACATTCTTAAAAATGAAAAGTCACTTAAAGATATTAAGGTAGTAGGGGTGGATGCCACTGAGCCTGCGCTTGAAGCAATCAAAAAGGGAGAGCTTTTTGGCAGTGTTTCAAGCGACAAGCCGGAATATGCCAGAGCAATTATAGAGCTTGCCATAGCCAAGGCTACAGGGAATGAGCTTCCTAAGGATATAAAAGATAAGTGTCCGGATGGGAAATACTACAAGGTAAGCCAGTATACGGTGACTGTGGAAAGCCTGTCAAAAATTACACATTAGTATTTCTTGGAATGAGGCTTATGAGCCTATTTTATAGGTAAATTAGGATATTTTAGTCTTTGCCTTGTCAAAATAACTAAAAAAATCATATAAAAACAGAAAAATATTCTATATATTAACTTTTCAAACTTTGATATACTCGTCATTGTAAATGATTGAACCCCAACATATATAGGGTTTGTAAAAAAGGAGGAAAGATTTAATATGAAAAAAAGAGCATTATCACTTATGTTAGTTGCTGCTACAGCGATTTCTTTATCAGCTTGCGGAGGCAGCACTACAAAGACAACTTCAAGCACAAAGGCTACAAGTGCAGCTAAGAGCAGCACTACAGCTTCTGCATCTAAGACTTCATCTGTAGCACAGACTTCAGGAGAGGTTGCAAACGCAAAGAAGCCTTTAGTTTGGTTCAATCGTCAGCCATCTAACAGTACTACAGGTGAGCTTGATATGACAGCGCTTAACTTCAACGAGAACACCTACTATGTTGGTTTTGATGCTGCTCAGGGTGCTGAATTACAGGGAAAAATGATTAAAGAATACATCGAGAAGAATGCAGATAAGATTGACCGTAACGGTGATGGAGTTATCGGCTATGTACTCGCTATCGGTGACGTAGGCCACAATGACTCAATTGCCCGTACAAGAGGTGTTCGTAGTGCACTTGGTACAGCAGTAGAGAAGGATGGTACAATAGTAAGTGATCCTGTTGGAACCAATGCAGACGGTAAGGCTACAGTAGTTAAAGACGGCGAGCTTGAACTCGGTGGAAAGAAATATAAGGTTCGTGAGCTCGCTTCCCAGGAAATGAAGACAGCAGCAGGTGCTACCTGGGATGCACCTACAGCAGGTAACGGAATTGGAATCTGGTCATCTTCTTTCGGCGACCAGATTGATGTAGTAGCTTCTAACAACGATGGTATGGGTATGGCTATGTTCAATGCTTGGTCAAAAGAGAACAAGGTTCCTACCTTCGGTTATGATGCAAACAGTGATGCAGTTGCTGCAATTGCAGATGGTTACGGCGGAACTATCAGCCAGCACGCAGACGTACAGGCTTATTTAACACTCCGTGTACTTCGTAATGCTTTAGACGGCGTTGATATCAATACAGGTATTGCTACTGCTGATGAGGCAGGTAACGTACTTAAAGAGGGCGAGGACTATGTATACAATGCAGAGCAGAGATCTTACTATGCATTAAACCTTGCTGTAACAGCAGATAACTACCAGAACTTCCTTGATGCTACAGTTCCTTTTGCAGCAGTTGCTAAGCAGCTTGACGCAGCTAAGAGCCCTGAGAAGAAGGTATGGCTCAATATCTACAACTCAGCTGATAACTTCTTAGGTGCTACATATCAGCCACTTCTTCAGAAGTATGACAAGTTATTAAACCTCAATGTTGAGTACATTGCAGGTGATGGACAGACAGAGTCTAATATCACAAACAGACTTGGCAACCCAAGCGAGTATGATGCATTCGCAATAAACATGGTTAAGACAGACAATGCAGCTTCTTATACAGCTCTTCTTAAGAATTAAGAAAGGCTATAAAGAATTAAAGGCATTAGGTGGCGGCTCATGCCGCCGCCTTTTTAGATAGTGCGCCTAGCGGCGCACGTTTCTAAAGGGTGAAAGGCCCTAATCCGCCCTAGTAGTGGGAAGATAAGGTTGCATTATTGTGGAAAATGTGAATGAATTAAGTATTTGAATAAGATATAACAGGGGTATGAATATGGAAGAAAAAAACAATGAGACTATCTTATCTATACGCGGCATGAGTAAGTCTTTTGGTAGAAACAGGGTTTTACAGCATATCAATCTGGATGTAAAACGCGGTACGGTTATGGGACTTATGGGCGAAAATGGCGCAGGTAAGTCAACCATGATGAAGTGCCTTTTCGGAACATATCAAAAGGACGATGGAGTAGTTGTTTTAGATGGAAAAGAAGTAAATTTTTCAGGGCCTAAGGATGCGCTTGAAAATGGAATAGCAATGGTTCATCAGGAACTCAATCAATGTCTGGAAAGAAGTGTTGTAGACAACCTCTTCTTAGGCAGATGCCCCGTAAATTCGTTAGGTATAGTAGATGAAGCAAGAATGAGGAAAGAGGCTTCAGAGCTCTTTCGTAAATTGGGCATGACTATAAACCTGACTCAGCCAATGGGTAAAATGTCGGTTTCACAGCGTCAGATGTGTGAAATAGCAAGGCTATCTCTTACAATTCAAAGGTAATTGTACTAGATGAGCCAACCTCCTCGCTGAATGTTCAGGAAGTAAATAAATTGTTTGAAATGATGAGAATGCTTAAAGAGAAGGGAATTGCCCTTATCTACATTTCTCATAAGATGGATGAGATTTTTGAAATTTGTGATGAAATATCGGTACTAAGAGACGGTAATCTGGTTATGACCAAGCCGTCAGCAGAGACTAATATGAATGAGCTTATAACAGCGATGGTTGGTCGAGTGCTTGAGAATCGTTTTCCTCCTGTGGACAATATTCCCGGGGATACGGTACTTTCCATCAAAAATCTTTCTACAAAGTTTAAGCCTCAGCTTCAGGATATAAGCTTCGATGTTAAAAGAGGAGAAATCTTCGGACTTTACGGACTTGTAGGAGCCGGAAGAACTGAGCTTTTAGAGACTATTTTCGGAGTTAGAACCAGGGCATCGGGAAGAGTTTATTTTAAGAATAAGCTAATGAACTTTAACAGCCCTATAGAAGCTATGGAGAGTGGATTTGCAATGATTACTGAGGAGAGAAAGGCAAATGGCCTCTTCCTTAAGGGTGATCTTACTTTCAATACAACAATTGCGAACTTAAGCCAGTATAAGTCAGGAGCTGTACTATCAGATCAGAAAATGGTCAAAGCAACTTCTAAAGAAATAAAAACAATGAGCACAAAGTGTATGGGACCATCAGACCTTATTTCTAGTCTTTCAGGTGGAAACCAGCAGAAGGTTATTTTTGGAAAATGGCTTGAGCGTCAGCCTCAGGTATTTATGATGGATGAGCCAACCAGAGGTATTGACGTTGGTGCAAAGTATGAGATATATGAGCTTATTATAAAGATGGCTAAAGAAGGTAAAACTATCATAGTTGTTTCCTCTGAAATGCCTGAGATACTTGGTATTACAAACCGTATCGGAGTTATGAGTAACGGAAGGCTTTCAGGTATAGTAAGTACCAAAGAAACCAATCAGGAAGAGCTTCTTAGACTAAGTTCAAAATACCTATAAATGAGGGAGATAAAGTTTATGAGTAAAATATTAACAGTGGAAGAAGAGAAAAAGCTTCGCAAGCCTATAGATGATTATGTGGGTGAGATACAGGGGAAAATCGATGCGCTGAGAGTTGACGGAACAGACAAGATTATTGCTATCCAGAGCTTAATGGAGAGTATTAAAAGAGACAAGACTCTTACTGCCGATGAAAAGAATTCGGATCTTTCAGAACTTATGGAAAAGCTTAAAAAGGCTGAGGAAGTCGAGAGAGAAAATAAGGATCAGATAGCTAAGTATATAAGTGAGGCAGAGGCTTATATAGATGCACATTTTGACAAAGAATACTACAATCCATTAGTCTCAAGCTGTAATGAAGCAAAAAAAAGCAGCCAAGGCTGATTATCAGGCAAAACTCGAGAAACTTGCTGATGAGCATAAGGAGAATCTTGCAGGACTTAAGGACAGTCAGGAGATAAAAGACGAGAACTATGTATACAAAAACCGTCTTTTTGATGCAAAGCTTGAGTATGAGAAGCAGGTTCAGGACATAAAGGACAGGAAGATGGAGGCATTCAGCCACAAGTACCATCTCATTGACTTGCTTAGAATGTCTAAGTTCACCTTTATGCAGAACCAGAAGATTAAGCTTGAGAATTATAAGTACAGTTTCAATATCAAGAAATTCCTTTTACAGAATGGTTTGTATTTGGCAATTATCCTGATATTCATAGGGCTGAGTATAATTACACCTGTACTTAAGGGTTCACACCTTCTTACCTATAACAACGTGCTTAATGTGTTGCAGCAGGCATCTCCAAAGATGTTCCTTGCCCTCGGTGTTGCAGGACTCATCCTTCTTACAGGTACCGACCTTTCTATCGGTCGTATGATAGGTATGGGTATGACTGTAGCAACTATAATAATGCATCAGGGCGTAAATACAGGTCAGGTATTTGGTTATGCATTTGACTTTACAGGTCTTCCTGTCGGTCTAAGAGTTATACTTGCACTTGTTGTGTGTATAGTGCTTTGTACCTTCTTTACATCCATAGCGGGCTTCTTTACCGCAAAGTTTAAGATGCATCCGTTCATTTCAACCATGGCTAACATGCTTGTTATCTTCGGTCTTGCTACTTACGCTACAAATGGTGTATCCTTTGGTGCTATCGAGTCAAGCATACCAGACATGATAATTCCTAAGATAAACGGCTTCCCAACCATTATTCTTTGGGCAGTTGCAGCAATATCAGTAGTTTGGTTCATTTGGAATAAGACTCCGTTTGGAAAGAATCTTTACGCTGTAGGTGGTAACCCTGAAGCGGCTTCAGCTTCCCGGTATCTCAGTATTTGCTGTAACCCTAGGTGCCTTCATCCTTGCAGGTATCCTTTACGGATTCGGAGCTTGGCTTGAGTGTGCGAGAATGGTAGGTTCAGGTTCGGTGGCTTATGGTCAGGGCTGGGAAATGGACGCTATTGCAGCCTGCGTAGTAGGTGGTATTTCCTTTACAGGTGGTATTGGTAAGATTTCAGGTGTAGTTGTCGGCGTGCTTATATTTACAGCACTTACCTACTCCCTCACCATCCTTGGTATCAATACCAACTTACAGTTCGTATTTGAAGGTATCATCATACTTGTAGCCGTAACTCTTGACTGCTTGAAGTATGTACAGAAAAAGTAAATAAAATTTGTTAATGCCCTCGGTTAGCCGGGGGTTTTGCTATACCCTTGTCTAAGGTGATGAATCCTATAGAGAAGGTTTTTTCATATTACACCGAACTAAAAACGTAATATAAAAGTTATAAATTATTTAAATAAAAAGTAAACTATATATGATATAATATCATCGTCAATATTAGAAATTCGGAGGTAATAATGAGAAAAAGTCTATTTTAAGTTGTTGTTGTCGATGATGATAATGCTCAGCCTTTCATTCCTGCCAACATTTTATGAGAGTGTTAGTGCGGATACAGGTGGGGCTGTGGCTACTGTAAAGAGCAATGTAGTTGCATACGGAAGGCTTGAAAAGGTAAACACAAGAAAGCAGCTTAAGAAAGCGGTTGCAAGACGTGTGATTAACCTTGACAGTAGAATCAGACTATTAGTAAACAGAAAGGCAATGAAGTACTCCTTCAACGAGTATAAGAAATTGCTTTATGAGATATCAGACAATCAGAAATACAACGAAATAATGGAACATACCTCATACTGGGATATCGACAGTTATAATTATAATAAAAACTACTATGTATGGGAATTCAGACCTAGGTACACCATAAACAAGGCTCAGGCTAAGAAGATTCTTGCTAAGGTTAAGCCTATAATTAAGTCGAGAAAACAGCTTATCAAGCAGGTAGCAAAGCATGTTAAGAATCTTGACCGTGAATACACCTTAAACATTAGCAGTAAGCTTGTAAAGATAGAGAATAAAGCATCATACACCAAGTTCTGGGATAAGTTATATGCTAACCCTACTATCAGTGATATAAACCATTACAGAATTAACTTTGATGATAAGTATAAGAAATACAAGAATTATTATAAGTGGAGAATCCGCGTAAAGTACAATATCTCCAAGAAAGAAATCAAAGCCTTAGACAAGTTCGTAAATAACTGGGTAGCAAATAATATAAACTCAGGGATGACACAGGAACAGAAGGTAAGAGCTATCAATGATTTCATGGTAAGCGAGTACAGATATACCTTCGGCGACAATGTTAAGCCACCTGCTAAAAATGCGAAAGTATACCCTGACGGAAAGCTTGGCAAATACTCAGTATATACCTGCTTCTCCCTTTTATACGGGAAAGGCGGAGTGTGTGATGCAAAGGCTAAGATGTTCCATAGACTTGCTAAAAAAGCAGGAATAAAGGTGCTTTACATTACAGGTCGTGCAGGAGGAATGCTTCACGCTTGGAACATGGTAAATATTGACGGCTACTGGTATCACGTTGATGTTACCTGGAATAGAGGGCATTATGAAGGAACGAGTGATTATGAATACGTTCCAAGACTGGACTACTACCTTAAGAGTGATGCAACGATGAGGAAAGACCATAGCTGGAAGGCTAAGAACTACCCTGCTGCAAACTATGATTATCCAGTATCTTAGAAGCTCTTTTCATAGCAGTGTTCATCTTGAAGGTTAACCTGTAAAGAAGTGTTATATTAGAAACTAAATATTAAATGATGTGGGTGTCAAAAGTATTTGACACCCATTGATACAGGATTGCTACAGCTGCGTTTTTCGCAATCCTTGCAAAAATATTCGTAATCCGCTCATTTTTTTGCAAAAAATGGCTACTTACTCATATTTTTTGCGTGTCAAAAGATAATAAATTCTCTTGCAAGCAAGCTTGCATCGAATTTTTATACTTTTGACACTTGTATCATTAAATAAATGTAACAAGGGAAGAAGCCTAGAATATTAACAGGCTTCTTTTCTCATTTATTTAGCAATTCAAAAGCAAACTTATTTAAAAATAATACTAATTTATGATAATATATTGTGGTCAGAACTAAATGCTATGGAGGGTAAAATGAAGAGGATATCATTTATATTCAGCTTCGTGCTGATTTTGTGCTTAACAAGCGGCGGATACACTAAAGTGAATAGTGTAAATGCAAGTACATCAAGGATTGTGACGGGTACAGAAAAAAAGAGTAAAGACGCTAAACAACAGCAGAAAATAATCAATACAAAAAAAGCAACTGATAAACTCGATTATAAAAGCATGTAATCAACCTCGATAAGGATATTAGGCTAAAAATATTAAAGAAAGCAGTCAAAAACAGTGATAATGAATTTAATAAAATATTTGATAGACTTTCTGAAAGTGTTGAATATAACGAGATAATGTCACACACAAAGGGATATAAAACATCAAAACAAGACAATGGAGGCAAGTACTATTATTTCACACTAAAACTTGACTACAAGATAAACAAGGCTGAGGCAAAGACTATTTTAGCCAATATTCAGCCCATTATAAAGACTAAGGAAGAGCTTATTAAGAGTATAGTTGCACATACAGAGAATCTGGATGAAGAATTTTCTATTAACGTAGATAACAGAGTCTTATCGTATAACAATCAAAAAGAGTATAATGCGCTATGGGATAAATTATACGCAATGCCTGAAGTTAATGACATAGTTCACTACAGTAAGGGAGATGATTCGGATTTTATTCAGTATAAGAACTATTTTAAGTGGAAAACAAAAATAAAGTATGATATCACAAGGAAGGAAGTCGCTGATCTGAATAATTTTGTACAATCTTGGGTTGCAGAAAATATAAGCAAGAAATGAATGATGAAGAGAAGGCGAGAGCAATTAATGACTTTATGGTTAAAGAATACAGATATACCTATGGTGAAAAGAAACTCTCGTCAACGGATACTTTATCTTGTCCGGGAGGGAACCTTGGGAAATATTCTGTGTACACAAGCTTCGCTCTGCTTTATGGTAAGGGAGGGGTATGTGATGCAAAGGCTAAGATGTTCTACAGGCTTGCAAAGGCTGCAGGTCTTGATGTCCTTTATATAACTGGTAATGTTGATGATGGGCTTCATGCCTGGAACTTGGTGAAGATTGACGGGAACTGGTATCATCTCGACAACACCTGGAATAGAGGGCAGTATGATGGAAGCGGAGAATATGATTACTTTGAAACCAGAGATTATTATTTAAAAGGAGATGCTACAATGAGTAGAGATCACAGCTGGGACAGAACAAGATACCCTGCCGCTAATGCTGACTATCCTCTGGGACCGGAACAGGCATTACCTGATGATGCAGAAAAAAGTTATGACTCGTTTTCCCTAAAGGAAGCCTCCTAACTGTCTATAGATTATTAGCAGGAATTGTGATATCATTATAAAGTTAGAAACAAATTAACAAATTAAGCATAGATCCAACCTTGGAGGAAGACATGGGGAGAGTAATTGCGGTAGCAAATCAAAAAGGCGGTGTGGGCAAGACAACTACAGTAATCAACCTGTCAGCCTGCCTTGCGGAAAAGGGCAAAAAGGTACTGGTTATAGACATTGATCCACAGGGGAACACTTCAAGTGGGCTGGGAGTGGATAAGAACAATGCTGAAAACACAGTGTACGAGCTTCTCTTAGGGGAGAGTGAGCTTAGTGACTGCATCATAGAGAATGTGTATGATGGTCTTTCGATTGTGCCTGCAAATGTAAATCTTGCAGGGGCTGAGATAGAACTTATAGGAATACCTGACCAACATTATATTCTTAAGAAGCATATCGAAACTGTAAGGGCAGATTACGACTTTATTATACTTGACTGTCCGCCGTCCTTAAACACTCTTACTGTAAATGCGATGTCTGCGGCTGATTCGGTGCTAGTGCCAATACAGTGCGAATACTATGCGCTTGAGGGACTTAGCCAGCTGATACATACAATAGAGCTTGTAAAGGCTAGGATGAATGAAAAGCTTTATATAGAGGGAGTGGTCTTTACCATGTACGATGCGCGTACCAACCTCTCGCTTCAGGTGGTTGAGAATGTAAAGGATACCTTGAAGCAGAACATATATAAGACGATAATTCCAAGAAATGTTAGGCTGGCAGAGTCACCAAGTCATGGTGTGCCAATCAATATCTATGATTCCAAATCAGCAGGTGCAGAGGGCTATAGGGCATTAGCTGATGAGGTTATAGAGAGCGATGTAACAGGATACTAGTAGAAAGAGGATAGAAATGGCAATGAAAAAAGGGTTAGGCAAGGGACTTGATTCGATGATTCCCGAAAAAAAGACTAAGGCAGAGCTAAAAGAAACTGCCGATAAATCATTCTTAGAAATAAAAATATCTGAAATAGATCCCAATATGGGGCAGCCAAGAAAAAGGTTTGATGAAGACGAACTTTTAGAGCTTTCAGAATCCATTAAAATACATGGCGTTATTCAGCCCATCATCCTCACCAAAAGAGGAAAGCGTTATGAGATAATAGCGGGAGAGAGGCGCTGGAGAGCTTCAAAGCTTGCCGGTCTCACGAAGATTCCTGCGGTAATAAGAGATTACACCAACAAAGAAATAATGGAAGTATCCCTTATTGAAAATATCCAGCGCGAGGACTTAAATCCCGTGGAAGAGGCTGAAGCATTTAAGAATCTTATAGATGAGTACAAAATGAAGCAGGACGACCTGGCTGAAAGAGTGTCTAAAAGTCGTTCTGCAATCACCAATGCGCTTAGGCTCCTTAAGCTTGATGACAGAGTTAAGTCAATGCTTGCGGAAGGACTTATTTCACCGGGACATGCAAGAGCTCTCCTTGCAGTTGAGGACAAGAATAAGCAGCATAACCTCGCTACAAGAATCTTTGATGAAAAGCTCAGTGTGAGAGAGACTGAGAAGCTGGTTAAACATATTTTAGAGAATAAAGAGCCTGAGAAAGAGAAGAAAACTTCCGAAAAGCTTGCCTACAAGAAGCTTGAAGAGAGCTTAAAGAGCATTTTGGGTAGTAAGGTAAGCATAAAGGGCAGAAACAATGGCAAGGGAAAGATAGAGATAGACTATTATTCAGTGGAAGAACTGGATAGAATAGCGGAACTGCTTTCTACAATAAAGAAATAGGGATACAAGAGGTAAGCAAAATGAAATTGTTTGGTTATAATTTTATAGCGGAATATATAATCTGTGGATTGGCAGGAGTTATATTACTGCTCTTTATATTTGATATTATCCAATTTGTTAAGATTTCAGGACTTAAAAAGAGAATTGCGAGTCTTACGGAAGGCAGCAAGGGCAGTCTTGAAGATAAGATAGCAGAGAAATTTGCTCAGATTACCGAGCTTAAAGAGGTTCAAAGCAAGAACAGCAAAGACATTGAAATGATATTTAGAAGGCTTAAAACTACTTATCAGAAAGCATCTATTTACAGATATGACTCACTTGCCGATATGGGAGGTCAGTTAAGCTCGGTAGTTGTAATGCTTGATGAAAGGGATAACGGTTTCCTCATCAACTCTGTACACAGCACTACAGCAGGCACTTATATCTATGTTAAGAAAATAACAGACGGGCTTGCAGATGTGGAGCTTGCTGAGGAGGAGGCAGCTGCAATTGCAGAGGCAATAGGAAAGAAAAAATAAGATAAATGTTCATAGATAGGAGAAACTCATGCAACCATTATTTTTAAGACCGATTTTTAAGGAAATGATATGGGGCGGTGCAGCTCTTAGAGAGCTGTTTCACTATGATATACCAAGCGACAAGACTGGAGAATGCTGGGCGATAAGTGCTCATAAAAATGGTGACTGCATAGTAGAAACCAGAGAGAAGTCCGAATATTCAGGAAAGACACTTAGTAAGCTTGGAAAGACAATAAAGAACTCTGGGGTAAGTCAGGGGAGGCGGAGGTGTTTCCTCTTTTAACTAAGCTTATTTCCGCTGAAACAGACCTATCCATTCAGGTCCATCCTGATGATGAATACGCAAAGGTGCACGAGGGCGGCTCCCTTGGTAAGACAGAGTGCTGGTATGTGGCTGATGCCAAAGAAGGTGCAACCATAGTAATAGGGCATAATGCTAAGAACAAAGAGGAGCTCCACAAATACATGGATGATAAGAACTTCAGAGGTCTTATCAGAGAAATCCCAGTAAAAAAAGGGGACTTCTTCTTTATAGAGCCGGGTACTGTACACGCTATAAAGGGAGGCACCGTTATCCTTGAAACCCAGCAAAACAGTGATATAACTTATAGACTGTATGACTATGACAGGCTTCAGGACGGAAAGCCTCGCGAGCTCCACATTGACAAGTGTTTTGATGTGATAACTTGTCCTTTTGAGGGGAAAGAACCTGTTCACAGAGCAGAGAAGACCTATGAAGATGGCTCTGTTGTTAGAAATCTTGTGGTATGCGACCTCTTTGAAGTAAGCTACATCAAGGTTGAAAAAGAGGTAAAACTCACGCAGGAGACAGACTTCACCCTGGTTAGCGTGCTAGAGGGTGAAGGAGTGCTTGTTAGTGGAAGCGGAGAAAAGTATGATATAAAAAAGGGAGAACATTTCATCCTCCCTTATGGCTTTGGAGCTTATGAACTTAAAGGTAATATGGAGCTTATAATATCCGGTTGCACTAAACGATGATATAAGCTCATAATATCCGGTTGCACTAAACGATGATATAAGCTCATAATATCCGGCATTACTAATGATTAAATATATCCTCAAGAACAGGCTGTAAAAGCAGTATACCATCTCCATCAGCCTCGCTAAATCTTCCTAAAGTAGGGCTGTCGATATCAAGTACAGCGACTACTTTGCCCGATTTATCGTGTAAAGGAAGGACTATTTCTGAGTTTGATGCAGAGTCACAGGCAATATGGCCCGGAAACTCATGAACATCCTTTACTAATTGGAGGCTGTCAGTAGATACAGCAGTTCCACAGACACCTTTCCCTACAGGAATGTTTACACAGGCAGGCTTGCCCTGAAAAGGCCCGAGGATTAGCTTATCATCCTTAAGCAGATAAAAGCCAACCCAGTTGATATCAGCAAGCTCAATATTTAAGAGGGCTGATACATTTGAAAGATTGGCAATGAGGTCGCTTACGTCAGAGGTAAGAGCCTCTATTTCTTTTGATATGAGCGAATAGTTTGTCATATATTCTCCTTTAGTTACTATATTCTGTTTCAGAATATCACAATTATTTGTTCATAACAAGCAGAATTAACCGACAACAAAAAAATTTCAAAAAATTGTAAGAAAAGATTAAACTTAGGTCACTTGTAATTAACACTTATCATGTTATATAATGAAATGTATATTTTTTGGATTTAACTCTATGTGGTAAAGGAAGAAACAAGATGAGTAATGAAGATGAATTTTTGAAAGAAATACGCAACTCTCTGGCAGAGCAGGTAAAAAAAGAAATGGATGCTAAACAAAAGGGTGACAGACACAATATGGCAGATAAAAAGAAATCAAAGAAAAAGAAGAAACTAAATATATTTATCAAGATACTAATCTTCCTCTTAGTTATTATACTTGCAGGAGGCTCTTTCCTCGTGTTTACAAGACCGGGAAGAAAGATAATGTCAAATCTTGCAGTAGAATGGGCTTACTGGAGGATGGGAAAGAATGCTAAAAACGGTGAAAAGCCTGCTAAATCTGCATCGGGCTCAGCAGTAGAGGTAAAGGAAGAGGAAAAAGAAGAAGAAGGCCTTAAGGTGGGTGAAATCACAGAGAACATAGACCTTTCTCATATGTCAGACACCTTTAAGAATGCCAGACACGAAGACGGAGTGTATAATATCCTTCTTCTTGGAGTGGAGGCCATAGGAAATAACAGCGTAGCTTCAGGACGTACGGACTCTATTATGATAGCTACATTAAATACAAAGCAAAAAACTCTTGGCTTGACTTCAATCATGAGAGACAGCTATGTAGAAATACCGGGATATTATAAAACTAAAATAAATGCAGCCTTTGGTCATGGTGGAATTAATCTTTTATATGAGACTATAGCATATAATTATAATTTGAGAGTTGATGGCTCGGCAATAGTAAGCTTTGAGACCTTTCAAAAGATAATAGATGAACTGGGTGGAATTGATATAGAAATTACGCCTGCTGAGGCTCAGTATTTGAATACTAAAAACTATGTCTCCAAAAAAATCAAATCGTAATTTAAAACCGGGGTGGAATCATATGAACGGTAACCAGGCTCTTGGATATGCAAGAGTAAGGTACAGAGCTACGCTTGATGGTTCCGTAGATGATTTTGGCAGAACATCCAGACATAGAAGGGTAATAGGTGCTATATTCAAAGAGGTAAAGAAAAGTAATCCTATAACTCTGGTGAAACTGCTTGACACAATATTTTCACAGGTGCAGACGGATATAAAGAAAAGCAATGCAAGTTCATATCTGGCTGAGATAATGGAGTTTAGTCTAGATGGAGTACCTCTAGATAATTTCAGAATTCCTATTGATGGTACATATCGCGAAGCGAGGCCAAATGGTGTTTCGGTAGTGGATTTTGATTTAGAACCTAATAAAGAGGCTCTTTTAGAATTTGTATTTGGCAGCCATAAAGAGCCTGAACCTGCTACTGAAGCAGCTATAAGCAGTGAAAAGAAATCAAAGAAAAAGTAAAATACAAATCTAACCGATGCAGGGAAAGCCTGTATCGGTTTTCTGTAAGAAAGGGGGACTTATGGGAAATCTGTTGTTGCTGTTTTCGATAATAATTTTTGCCTGCGTTCTCCTTGACAGAATATCTGCAAAAATAGGCATGCCTGTACTTCTTGCATTTATTTTCCTTGGAATGTTGCTTGGTTCAGACGGAGTATTTAGGATTCCGTTTGAGAACTACGGATTTGCGGAAAATATCTGTTCCATAGCCCTTATATTTATTATATTTTACGGTGGTTTCGGTACGGATTGGGAGCAGGCTAAGCCTGTAGCACTTAAATCAGGTCTTTTATCCACCTTTGGAGTTGCTATCACAGCCTTTATAACTGCAGTATTTTGCCACTATGCACTTCATTTAAGCTGGAATGTGTCGCTTATTCTGGGTTCGATTTTAGGCTCAACAGATGCGGCCTCAGTCTTTTCCATACTTCGTTCAAGAAAATTAAACTTAAAATACAATACAGCTTCAATGCTCGAGCTTGAGAGCGGAAGTAACGATCCCATAGCCTACATGCTCACCATTCTTTTCATTCAGTTGTTGCAAAACAGTGAAAACACCTCAAATCCCGTAGTTTTGGTACTGAGCCAGCTTGGATTTGGAGTGCTTGTAGGAGTGGTAGCAGCTATTGTGGCCATTTGGGTTCTCCACAATATACTTACAGAGGCAGACGGCTTTGACACTATCTTTGTATTCGGAGTAGCCCTGCTTTCTTATGCAGGAGCGGGTGCAATAGGTGGAAATGGCTATTTAAGTGCATATATCACAGGAATAATAATGGGAAACAGCCGTATTAGGGATAAGAAGAATCTTGTGCATTTCTTTGATGGAACTACAGGACTTATGCAGATGTTAATCTTCTTCCTTTTGGGACTTCTTTCAAGTCCTTCAAAGCTTCCCGGAGTTGCAGTTCCTGCAATATTTATCTTTTTATTTATGACCTTTGTAGCCAGGCCTCTTGCAGTGCTGGCAATATTAGGACCTTTTAAGAGTAAGGTAAACCAGATAGCTCTTGTGTCCTTTGCAGGACTTAGGGGAGCGGCATCCATAGTGTTTGCCATTATGGCTGTACTTGGCTCAGAACTTGATGAAACCCTTTTCCACATTACATTTTTCATAGTCCTCCTCTCGATTATTTTTCAGGGTGCATTTCTGCCGAAGGTGGCAAAGCACCTTGATATGATAGACTATCAGGGAGACGTTATGAAGACATTTACCGACTATACAGAAGAGGTTCCTGTTCAGTTTATCCAGTTTACCATACCTGAGGGACATTCCTGGGCTGAAAGGACGCTTATGGATATAGAAACTCCTCCCGAAACCATAATAGTTTCAGTAACAAATGAGTCGGGGACAAAGGTTCCAAACGGTCAGACAGTGCTTAATATAGGAGATAAGGTCATTCTCTCAGCAGTTGTACCGGAGCATATGACGGGTACAATGCTAAGTGAAATACATATTAATGAGAAGAGCAGCTACATTGGCAAGGCAATCTCTGAGATACCTACTGATGAAGATACATTGATAATACTTATTAAACGAGGGGATGATGTCATCATACCTAATGGAAATATAGTGTTAAATGAAGGAGACATGCTTGTAATGAACAGCGTAGTCAGGTAGACTAGAAAGGAAGATTTTATGTTTAAGGCAGGTTTTGACAACGACAAGTATCTGAAAATGCAGTCAGAGAAGATAATGGAGCGTATAGAGGGCTTTGGGGGTAAGCTCTATATGGAATTTGGCGGTAAGCTCTTTGACGACCACCACGCCTCGAGAGTGCTGCCCGGCTTCAAACCTGACAGTAAGATAAGGATGCTTGCCCAGATTAGGGAAGATGTAGAGGTTGTAGTAGTAATCAACTCTGCCGACATAGAAAAGAATAAGGTGCGCGGAGACCTTGGAATAACCTATGATTTGGATGTACTTAGGCTCATAGACGCTTTTAGAAACTACGGCCTCTTCGTTGGCAGTGTAGTGCTTACCAGATTTGAAGGACAGGAATGTGCCATCCGGTATCAGAAAAAGCTTGAAGCGCTGGGGATAAAGGTATATAGGCACTATCCTATAGCAGGCTATCCTAATGATGTGCCTACAATCATAAGTGATGAAGGCTATGGTAAAAACGATTATATAGAGACAAAGCACTCTCTTGTGGTGGTTACAGCACCGGGACCTGGAAGCGGCAAGATGGCTGTCTGCCTCTCGCAGCTCTACCACGAGCATAAGCATGGAATAAAGGCCGGTTATGCCAAGTTTGAGACATTTCCGGTATGGAATCTATCTCTTTCACATCCTGTAAACCTTGCTTATGAGGCGGCTACAGCTGACTTAAATGATGTAAATATGATAGATCCTTACCACCTTGAGGCTTATGGTCTTACTACAGTTAATTACAATAGGGATGTAGCAATCTTCCCTGTGCTTAACGCTATGTTTGAAAAGATATACGGTTCCTCCCCATACAAATCTCCTACAGATATGGGAGTAAATATGGCTGGTAACTGCATCTTTGATGATGAGGCTGTAAGGGCAGCAGCAAGTCAGGAGATAATAAGGCGTTATTTCAAGGAAAGATGTGAGCTAAGAAAGGGGAACACCAAGGAAGAGGTAGTTGACAAGCTGGAATTGCTTATGAAGAAGGCAGGAACAGGGGTACAGGATAGAAAATGCGTTGCTGCAGCCAATACCAATGCTGAGGTAACCGGAGAGCCTGCAAGTGCCATTGAACTGGCTGATGGAAGCGTGGTAACAGGCAAGACTTCAGAACTTATGGGAGCTACTTCAGCCATGCTTCTTAATGCACTTAAGAAACTGGCGGGACTGCCTGATGAGCTTAGACTTATTTCTCCAAGTGTAATAGAGCCTATTCAGCAGCTAAAGGTAAAGCACCTTGGCAACCACAATCCAAACTTACATATAGCTGAAATGCTTATAGCCCTTACCATTTGTGCAGGAACCGATGAAAACGCAGCAAAGGTGGTTGCAAAGCTTGATGAGCTAAAGGGATGTGAGGCACATTCCTCAGTTATACTCTCAAGTGAGGATCAGCGTACACTTGCCAAACTGGGTATAAACCTGACCTGCGAACCAAAATACCAGACTAAGAAACTTTTCCATAACTAGGCATATAAATGAGATTGTAAAATCGTACTTAGATTATTTTGATAAAGTGCCTGTTATCAGTATTTCGGAACTTTTTCATAGGATATAAAAAAATTTAACTTGAAAAATATTTGACACATGTATATAGTAATATAATGACATTAAACAGTTTTAGGAGGAAAATTTATTATGGCTAAAGAATTAGGAGCAGAAAGCTTTGCATTAGATCTTGAATTTCTTATTGGAGAGTATGAGAAAAAACTCAGTGCGGAGGAGTCAGAGGAAGGCAAGAAGCGCATTGGTGAGCTTCTTGAGGCTTGTAAGTCAATGAATGGCAAGAGTCTTTCTGACTTACTTACACTTGTGGATACAGGAGCATTTAACAATGTTATTTCTGCATACTGCATGAAGGCTATGCAGGAGACAGGAAGGTCTGAGTCCGAGTGTGAAGAAGTTCTTAACAAGCTTGAAGAGCTTTATGACTATGATGCAGACAGCATTGTAATTCCTATGCTCACAGTTGAGACTGATGAAGATGCAGAGTAATAGTTTCACATTTTTGAGGGATTAGATGTTTATTGATGAATTGTTAGAGGGCTGTGAGTTGACGCTCACAGCGCGTATTGGTTCTAAAACTGCGAGCTTTAGCTCAAAAGCAGTTGAGATAACCAGTCCAAAGGACAGAAAAGAGATAGCCGGCTTTATTGAAAGACATGAAGGCGGTCTTTTTCCCTATGTCGTGGCAGAGATGTTCACCTTTAACGGACATCCACTAAGCTTTGACAACAATGAGATATCCTGTGATTTTATTGGAATTTTGGACTCTAAGCCCTATGAATGGCATAATGTAAGAGTTTACAGGGTTAATCTTGAAAACTATGGGCCTGCACACCTTGTCATTTCAGAAGCTGACGCTGAGCCTTTCAACAGGAGGAACAGCTTTAGAGTGCCCCTTGGAAATGATTGCTATATAAAACTTGGAAGTGATGATACGCTTAATAAGGCCAGTCTTAAGGATTTGAGCTCTGTAGGCATTGGTATTGTTGTACCAAAGTTTTTGTTTGTGGAAGCGGGAGAAGATATTCTCGTAACATTTTCAGACTATATGAAGATGTTCAAGGTAAAGACTCCTACTCACCAGCCGGAAACCAAGATAGAGAAAGATATTGCCAGGTTTAAGAAGCAGATTTCACTTATTGAGGCTATGAATGGCGGAGCCAGTGTGGAGAAGTCCGAAAAAGTCAACCAGAGAATAGAATTTATTATAAAAGCTAAGATAGTTAGAGTTGTAGATACAATCAACAGGAAAACCATAGGTTGTAAGTTCTTAGCTATTAATCAGGAGCTTAGCAAGTATGTAAATGAGAAACAGATGGAAAAGCGCAGAGCTAAGAACAGACCTCTGCAGTAAAGATAAATAGTGTTATGGATAACCGGTCGGCGTTGCAACTGACTGGTTTTTTTGTAATAGAAAATTTAAAAGGAAAATGAGATGAAGGCGGGTAGAAATAAGACAATAGATTTATCTGTGGAAGAAGGAAATGAATATCTGAAAAAGTGCCTTATGCTGGATAAAAAGGCAGAATTGCCGGATGTTTTGGACAAAACCATACTTGGCGATACATTTGAAGTGCTTAGGCTGTTGCCTAAAGAAAGCGTGGATTTGCTAATAGTGGACCCTCCTTACAATCTGGACAAGGATTTCCATGGAAATAAATTTAAGAAAACCAGTGATGAAACCTACTTGGAATATACAGAAAAATGGATAAAGCTTGTAAAGCCTCTGCTTAAGGCAAATGCGACTGTATATGTCTGTTGCGACTGGATTTCCAGTTCACCGATATTTATGGTGCTTAAGGAGAATTTTCATGTGCAAAACCGCATAACCTGGCAGAGGGAAAAGGGTAGAGGAGCTCTAACTAACTGGAAGAATGGCATGGAGGATATCTGGTTTGTGACGAATTCTGCTAAGTATACCTTCAATGTAGAAGCTGTTAAGATGAGAAGAAGTGTGATTGCGCCATATAAGGTAGATGGAAAGCCAAAAGACTGGGAAGAAACGGAGTCGGGAAACTTTAGAAACACCTATCCGTCTAATTTTTGGGATGATATTTCCATACCTTATTGGTCTATGTCTGAGAATACTGCTCATCCTACCCAAAAGCCTGAGAAGCTCTTAGCCAAGCTCATTCTTGCAAGCTCCAATGCGGGAGATGTGATTCTGGATCCTTTTTTTAGGCTCAGGCTCTACCTCGGTAACTGCAAAGAAGCTGGGCAGGCATTATATAGGGATAGAGCAGAATGTGCAGTACTGTATCTGGGCTGAGAAAAGACTGGAAATGGCTGAAGAGGATAAGACAATCCAGGGCTATGCAGATGGCGTATTCTGGGAGAGAAATACGGGGAGGCTGCAAAGAAAGAGTAGTAAGTAGGAGGACTTTATGAAAGGAAAGATTATGTTAAAGATTGTTTTAGTGGTTATTTGTCTAATAATTATAGCATTTGCAGCATTTGCATTCTGGTTACCATCGTTTGCAATGACAGGAAAAAGACAGACCTTAAAAGAAGCATTTACCTAGCAGAGCGAGCACTACGACACCTCATTTTATAAAGGACTGGAGAAAACGGATTATACTATAAAAGGATTTGAAGACTACGTGCTTCATGTTGAGTTTCTTAAGAATCCAAGGCATACAGATAAGTACATCATTCTCTCTCATGGATATACGGATAACCGCATGGGCTCATTGAAGTATGTTAAGATGTATCTGGATTACGGATTTAACTGTATAATCTATGACCTTAGAGGGCATGGTGAAAATGAACCCACCTTTACCACATACGGGATAAGGGAGGGCAAAGACCTGATAAAACTCATCGAGGATACCAAGGCAAGGTACAAGGATATCTCTGTACTGGGACTTCATGGAGAATCTCTTGGTGCTGCCACCACACTCACAAGCCTGAAGTACAAGCCTGAGGTCGACTTTGTCGTAGCTGACTGTGGATTCTCAGATATTGAAAAATGTTCTAAGACTAGGCTATAAAAAAATGCCGGCATGCCTACATTTTTGTTTGACATAGCCAATTTTACGGGGAAGATTCGCTACCACTATTCACTGGCTGAAATGCGCCCTATAGATTCACTTGATGAGAATACAATACCTATCCTCTTTATGCATGGAGCAAAGGATAATTTCATCATTCCAAAGAATTCTGAAGATGTCAGCAAGAACCAAAGGCTATAAGGAACTTTATCTCATAGAGGATGCAGGACATGCAGAGTCAATACTTGTTCATCCGGATGAGTATAGGGAAAAGGGTAAAAGCATTTTTGGAAAGGTAAGAGGAAAGTTAATGGCTGTCCGTTGTGGGCAGCCCTCTATTTTATCTTATAAGGCTTGTAATTAGGGGATTCTTTAATGTAATCATCACAGCTATGTGACACTTCGCCCTTTGACCAAAGTCCTGCTAAGTTGATTTGTCCTGAGCCGTATACTGCTTCTTTTGCACCGTCAATCTCAGGATTAACATATTTTTTAAACCAAGCTTCAAGCTCATATCTAAGCTCGGCGGCAAGCTCATCATGACTATCTTTTAGCAGGAGATTGTTTTTTTCATCAGGATCATTTATTAAATCATACATTTCATCAGGTCCATAAGGATAGCGTTTTATGTACTTAAACTCCTTGTTTCTAATCATTCGATTTGGACCATATTCATCAAGAACTACGATTTTATCATCCTGCTCAAAGTCCAGGCCCTTTAAGGCAGCAGCAAAGCTTCTTCCTGGGAGGGTTTCATCCTCGTAATCTTCTATTCCTACATAGTTTAAGAGTGTCGGCATAAAGTCGTATGCTGAAACAAGTGCATCACAAATCTTATTTTCAGGAATAGTGCCAGGCTGTGAAGCAATGAAAGGCACCTTAACAGAGCTGTCATACATATTGATTGGAAAGGTACCATTTCCCTTACCCCAAAAGCCATGATGACCGCAGCTAAAACCATTATCACTGGTAAATACAATAAGTGTATCCTCCCTGATTCCAAGGCTTTCGACCTTGTCTATTATTCTGCCTATATTGGCGTCCATAGCAGTAACAGCAGCAAAATAACCTATGAGGTTAGAACGCAGGTCTTTTGCCACCTCTTTAGTAAGATAAATACTGTCAGGATGCTCCTTCTCCTTTGGAATAGAGTCAAAAGGGCAGTCTTTGTACAAATCAGTGTATTCTTTAGGGTGGTTATTAACCCAAGGAGAATGTGGAGCCGTATAGCCAATAGTAAGGTAAAATGGCTGCTTTCCGGCGTTTTCATCTATAAACTCCAAAGCATCATCAGTTATTACATCAGTCACATACCGAGGTTCATTATATAGTACTCCGTCTTTATACAATGGTGCATTGTAGTAAGGTCCTCCGCCGGACTTGTGAGCAAACCAATGAGAGTAACTCTTTTGAGGCTTGGCACTGCTTCCAAGATGCCATTTACCGGACAGACCGCATATATAGCCGTTTTCAGCAAGGACATCGGTATAGGCTTTCATGCCACGAAGATATTCGATATCCTCCTGCTTTGTTGTCATTTCTAAGCCAGTCGTGCACACCATGCTGAGAAGGGATTCTTCCTGTTAGAAGTGAAGCCCTAGCTGGAGAGCATACAGGGGAAGCACAGAAGAAATTGTCAAATAACATTCCCTCACTTGCTAATCTATCGAGGTTTGGAGTTATAATTTCTTTGTTTCCAGCACATCCCATAGCCCATATGCCCTGATCATCAGATAAAATAAAAATAATATTAGGTTTTTTAGTATTCATATCAGCCTCCTGTAATGTATAGATGATTAACTGTAATGAATGAATTTGTCACAAAATGGCAAACCGTATCCATGCTAAATTATCATATAATAGTCTGTATTCAATGTCAATACTGTGTGAAAAAAACGCAAATTATTAAAAAGAAATGTCAAATAATTTATATAATAAATTTCAATAAAGATTTTGAAACATAACAATTTGAAGAAAAAGTAAAATAATTGCAAATAAAAATATGGAGATATTTTATTATAATCATAAATAAGCAAGACATAAAGGATTATATGGGATAATCCCTATAGCTTATAAAGTAGAAGAGTATTTATGAAAAAGATCTTAACAAGAATTGTAGCATTGTCTATGGTATTAGCATTGGTGGGATGTTGAAGTAATGGGCGCAGCAGTTACAGGTGTGGCAAACTATGATATTACCAAAATACTTCTACCTGATAACAGTAAAAAATGTTATACTAGGGTAAGGACAAATATAAGATATTGCAAAAGGAGGCTGGCTATGAAAAATAAGGGGTTTATAGCGCTTTGTCTGATACTGTTTTTAGTAAGTGATATATTTAAGCTGACGGCTCTTGCCAATTCCGCAAGGAGAATCTGGTATGGAGTAGATATGACGGGGACTGTGGTAAAGGGTGAAAACTGTCCGATAGAAGTGGAAGATGAGCAGCTAACCTTTGATATATCAGAATTTCCTAATAGCTACTATGAAAAAAAGGGGGATTTTTTAAAATATAATGGCAAGGTGACTGCAAAATATACATTTTACAATCCTGCAGATTATAAGGTAACTGCAAAGCTTGTGTTTCCATTCGGATGTTATCCTGAATATGGGCCTGATGAATACGATGAAAAAAATCAGGTGTACAAAAGAACAGATGATACTGCAAAGTTTGATATAAAAATAAATGGTAAGGAAATCAAAAAAAATCTGAGGTATAGTCTTTATTATAGCGACTATGATTTTGATATTCATAAGGAAATGAGCCTACTTAGTGACGGCTATATAAAGGATGATTTTTATTCTCCTGAACTTTCTGTTACAAAATATGTCTATGAGATTGGTGGAGTTGATAAAAAGCTTTATAACAGAGAAGTAGCAGAGATAGAGATTCCTGCCTTTGATGGGAAAAGAAGATACTATCTTGAACAATCATCCTATGGTTTTACAACAAATGACAAAGGGAATACCAGGATAGGTGTAGGTGCAGAGAATGGTGAAGAGGTGGAGTTTTATGTAATAGGTGAGCCTGTCAAAGATTTACCAAAGTGGAAATTTTATGAAAGCAGTAGTAATGAAAGCAAAGAAATCAAAGGAGAAATGAAGCTTAAATCAACTTCTAAGATGACATTTAAGGAATTTGCACTAGCAAAGCTTGACAAAAATGGACAGATATTGGAGTCTGATTGGTACAATATTATTGTTGAATTATATAAGCAGGCTACAGTAGAAAATGCAGGTGCTATATTTATGTCTGCATATGATGTTGAGGAAATACCAAAATTTCTCCTGCGTTGGTATGAGTATGAAATGACCCTGACTCCCGGAGAAAAGATAACCAATACGATAGAAGCACCCATGTATCCCACAATAGACGCAGAATATGATCCGGGCGTTTACAGATACAACTATCTTTTATCTCCTGCATCAACCTGGGCGAAGTTTGGAAATCTGAATGTAGATATAAATACACCGTTTTTTATGACTGAGAATAATCAGAGTGGATTTACCAAAACCCAAAAAGGATACCATTTTAAATCAAACGGACTCCCTGAAGGAGAGCTTAGATTCTCCCTTAGCACAGTCGAAAAACCTGAAAGAAAAAGTAATATAGGCACATTTTATATTCTTGGAATGTTGATGTTTGGCTGTTACAAATTTTGCCCATTATCGTGGGTGTAGTGGCTGTAGTCGTACTGGTGGTTGTTTGGGTGAGGAAGAGGAGGAGATAGTACTTACTGATATTATATTAAAATGATTGTGAGATGAAGGGGTAATAGTTGCCGAGGAGGCTAAAATTTAGTAGAATTATATCTATTAAACTATAAATTGTAGAAGTATTGGCTTAGAATGATTGATTAATACAATATCATACTAGTGTAGAAAGAGGTGTTAGTTATGGCACAAACAGTAAATGTGAATTTCAGATTAGACGAGGATGTGAAGAGGAGCATGGAGCAGACTTGTTCTGAACTTGGACTTTCTATGAGTGCTGCGTTTACTATTTTTGCAAAGAAAGTCAGCAGAGAAAAGCGTATACCGTTTGAAGTGTCACTGGATCCATTCTATTCTGAAAATAATATACGTTATCTTGAAAATATCGTTCGAGATATAAAAGAGGGGAAGGCGAATTTTGCAGAGCATGATTTGATAGAGGTAGATTAATGCACTGATTAAAGATATTCAGAGAAGCACTTTTGAGGGTGTATATATTGAAAACAGATTTTAAAAAATTCACATTGAGAGGTCGGGATGGACAAGTTGATTAAAAAAAGTCCGGGCAAACTCATTATAATAATACTTGTAGCTTTGACTTTTGTAATTGGAGTATTCTGTTATAGGCTGCTCATAAATCAGGGTACAATCAGCTCTATAGCGTATTCCAGCTTAAAAAGCGAAGATGATTATAGAGTTTATATCAAGGAAGATGGCAAGTATGTGCCGTTTTTGGTTATAGATAATGGATATGAGAAAGGAAGTACTCTTATTTTAAGGGAGGAAATACTAGTTGAAACAAAAAGGATGAATGAGTATAGTTCGTACTATAAAGACAGCGAAATAGACAGGTACTTGAATGGTTCATATTATGAGAATCTTAAAGAAATTCACTCTCTTATAGAGAGTACTGCGGTTGAAATTGTTAAGGATGAGGCAATTGGTTCAACTGGAGATGGAACCGAAAAGATAAATAGAAATGTATTCTTGCTTTCAGCCTATGAACTTGGGTTTGATATGGAAAAGGAAGGTAAAAGGCTAGGCTATTTCTCTAATCCTGACAATAGGATATGTTACTTAAGTGGAGAATCCGTATCTTGGCTACTGCGAACTCCCAATACCTGGGAGCGTTCTGTGGTATGTTGTTTAACCTATGACGGAGCGCTTGGTTCTTGGAACGCATATACCAAGTGTGGAATCCGTCCGGCATTTTGTGTCGATTCTTTAGCAAAAATAAAGAAAAAATCGGGAATCGTTGAGGGGAAAGAGGTCTTCGTGTTGGAGTAGAGATTGATGCGATTGGTGCATATGGGTAGCATATTGTAACCTAATATTACATAGAGTTCCACAATGAGAGGTCAAAATGAGTAAACTAATGAAATCTCTATCAATCAAGGGAATAATCATAATCTTATTATCAATAATATCTGCATTTATAGGGATAAACTGTTATATAACACATATAAGGCAGGATACAATCAGCTCTATAGCGTATTCCAGCTTAAAAAGCAAAGATGATTATAGAGTTTATATCAAGGAAGATGGTAAGTATGTGCCGTTCTTGGTTATAGATAATGGATATGATAAAGGAAGTACCCTTCTTTTAAGGGAGGAAATACTAGCTGAAACAAAAAGGATGAATGAGTATAGCTAGTACTATAAAGACAGCGAAATAGACAGGTACTTGAATGGTTCATATTATGAGAATCTTAAAGAAATTCACTCCCTTATAGAGAGTACTGCGGTTGAAATTTACTCAGATGCTTCAATTGGATGTTCAGGTGACGAGACTGAAAATATAAACAGGAATATATTTTTGCTCTCAGATAAGGAACTATTATATGGTTATGGAATAGAAGGTAAAGCACTGAGGTATTTTAGAAATCCGGATAACAGACTTAGTTATTTAGATGGGACTCCAATGGGATGGTTACTAAGAACCCCTGTGACATCATATCTTTCTGCAGTGTGTGAAGTAAATTTTGATGGTAAACTTAGTCTTGGCAATTCTTTTGGTAAACATGGAATCCGGCCGGCATTTTGTGTCGATTCTTTAGCAAAAATAAAGAAAAAAGCGGGAATCATTGAGGGGAAAGAGGTCTATGTGTTGGAGTAAGGACTTCCCCTACTTCTTCAAGCAATGTATATACTCCACGACCTCGCTGCCTGCTATCCTCCTATTTTCGTCTTTGTCAGCCTTAAACCTCTTGTATTCTCTGGTATACACGCTATAATCTCCGTAAGCAGACATAATATCTCTTATGGTGTCAGCAGACATAAGGCCTTCGTTGTTATAGCTTAGGAAAATATAGCCAAAATCAGCATTTTTAATAAGTGTATCAAGGGCAGAAGAGGCGGTGCGCTTGGAGCAGAAATCACTCTTTTGAAGTTCGTAACCACGAAGCCCTGTTATGCCACGAAGGGCAGGATTGTCGTACTTTGCTATGGTTTCAAGGATGTGGTAATTGGCAGAATACTGCCTTGTGTTATATGGCGGATCAAGGTAGAGGATATCGCCACTTATTTTCTTTATTAGAATATTTACATCTTCGTTATATACTTTGCCGGCTTTGCCCGGAAATGACGGGCAGCAGGGATAGTGTGAAGTCCTTTGCTGCTGATTTTTTGATGTGTTTTAAAAAGGCTGCGTAGACAGAAGCCGTATTTGCATATTTATCTATTGAATTGATAAGGCTTGCAAGATAGTAAAAATACTCTGCATCACCCATTTCCCCTGAGCTATGTGCTTCTTCCAAAAAAGTTCTGATAGCATCACATTTTTGCCCGTTACTGTCTGTAAAATAATTTCTCCCGGAGCCTGAACCTTCGCAGTAATTATTGTAAATAAAGCCTTTAAGGGGCTTAAGAGAATTAAGCACTACTCCTAAGTCATTATTTAACGGAGGGACATTTTCGATAAAATGCTTGTTTAGGACATAGCTGTAGTACTGTATATCATTTGCAATCACATAGGCACCCTTTCCCTTATATGCACTTCCTACCACTCCTGTACCTGCAAATATATCGGCAAAGACATAATTATCCCCTGTTTTATATCCGCTGACATTTTCAATGACATTTTCAATAAAATCCAGAAGTGAGTACTTTGAACCTATGTAATTCATTGCTTATCCCCCATTTTTAAGTAAGTCTACAAATAAGAAGAATAACATATTTTTACAGAAAAATAAACTGTCTGGTGGATGAATTATATGGAGTGAAAGGTGAAAATGTGATGTAAGCCCTGAAGATGATGTTGGAATAGAGATTGAAATATTATATACTTGTAGTGATGCTTAGATTATTGAAAAAGTGAGAGAAACAAAGCTGTACCGTAGGGTGTAGATAATTCATACACCCATATCATTTAAGTAAAAGGAGATAACATTATGCAGGCAAAGGCTGGGGATGTGTACTGTGTTTACAATGAGAAGTTAAAAAAATATACGGCTTGTCAGATAACCAAGGTAGAAGATAAAGATGGAAAAGAAATGGCAGTAAAGCTGTCTCTTGACTGGTCGGGAGAGGAGCCCCCTTAAGGAGGCAGAACTGTCGGAGTTAAAGCCGCTTTATGTTGATTATATGTATTGGGACAACAGTTTGGACATAAATCATGTGGAAGTAGACGTTCCGGAAAAATATATTTTTGTAGGAAATGTGACTCCTATAATGAATGAGAGCTCAGACTCGTATTCATATGGCTGGGGTAGTGGCGACATAGTATACAGACAGTTAAAATGGCAGGAAATCCCGAAGGAGAAGAGAGATGCCTTTAAGGCAGCAGATAAAAGCGAAGAAAAGGTTGTTTTAGAGGGAGAGGAATGTAGAATATCAAGGAGAAATATGAGTGATGAGTGGTCGCATTTTGAAGATGTGCTTAGTCTTAGGGTTTTTCCTTGTTTAAGCCATCTTACCTTACATAAATGGTATAAAAACCTATATGAATATTTAGAGGGATATCCGTTCTTAAGAGAGCTGGAGCTTAATAACCATGGGCAGAAGAAGCTTGATTTCTCAAAAAGCTATATAGACAGGCTTTCCGTTGATATGACAGGGGTAGAAGAGCTTGTATTAAATGACGGTATGGAGCATCTTATTTTGTTCGGCGAAGTTTCAGACAACTGCAAAATAAGGACTGAGGATAATGGGAGTACCCTGATTCTATACGTTGACGGAAAGCTTCCAAGGCTGTCAGGTCTTGATAACTTAGGGAGCTTGCATATTAGAAGTATAATGGAACTTGATATAGAGGAGATTTTGTCTAGGTATCCTGACCTTTTGGAATTAAGGCTATGGGGGAAACCCGGCAACCTGATTAACTTTGACAAGCTATCAGGCTTTAGCAAGCTGAGGTTCTTTTCCACTATGGAATTGTTTGGATTCTCTGAGAAGGATATTCCGAAGCCTGAGTGTTTCCCTAATCTTTGCAGCCTGTGGATGGACAGCCTGCCTGAGGACGCAGCTAAGATGGTGAAGAAACTATATAAAAACCGCGCTAAAGAAGGACTACACCTTTGGATTACGAAGGCAAGAAAACCTGAATGGCTGGCACAAAACCTAGACAACCCATTCCGCTCCTGGGATGGCAGAGAGGGCATCACTCCTGCAAATGCTAAAAAGGCTGCTGACCTTTACAGAAAGACAAGGGCTCAGGTGGTAAAACTCATAGAGGGACCTACATCAGACTTTGAGCAGGATATCGAAGCCTTAGTAAGAACCTATGCAGAGGGCTTTAACAAGATGGATAAACGAAAATTCTTTATTACAACTATAGAGAGAGACGAGGTTTACGATGCCCTTTCTGAAATATTAGACTTGATTCCGGATGAATTTGCGATTGATAAGAACAGGATGATTGAGATCTTTGATGAGGTGAAGGAGTTTAAGCCAAACTTTGGATTTTTACTAAAGATATTAATCCCCTTGACCTGTCCCTTAGGGACTGTACTACACTGTAGGCAGGAGGTGATGACTATGTTAAGAAATGAAATACAAAAATTGACCGGTCTTACGAGAAAGGCAATAGAGTATTATGAAGAAAACGACAATGTAATTCAAGAAAGACTTGCACTTCTTGAAAATGAAGAGACTATTTATGAGAGACTTGAAAGAGCTTTTCCGGGATATTTTGGTATGATGATATTTAGCGCATATCAGCCTTTTTTAAGCGAGCCGTTAAAAGAATCAGAAACTTCAGCTTATAATGAGTATATAAACTATCTGGACAGCCTGCCAACATTTGAATTATCTGAAGAAGAAAGAGATTACATTGAAAAAAATACTGCTGGTTTAGGTATAAATGAATTAAAGGGTGTAACCAATGCTAAGATTAAAGCTGTAGAAGACATCAATTCCTCTTATCAGGCAATTTAGTAAAACCTATGATGATTATTATAAGAAGCTGCTTGAAGCAAATGATGAGTATATGAAGCTGCGTAAGATATAAAAATTACAAAATAAATAAGTAAGATATGCTGCCCTGCCTGAATAGGTGGGGCTATTTTTGATAAAGTATTATTCTTTACTTTTTCTTTATAATAGCTTATACTATAATCAGTATAAAAAATGGAGGTAGTTATCATGGCACAGGTAGTTAATGTTAATTTCAAGTTAGATGCGGATATTAAGAAAAGCATGGAAGAGGCTTGCTCAGAAATGGGGATTTCTATGAGTGCGGCATTTAAGATATTTGCAAAAAAAGTAGGAAGAGAAAAAAGAATTCCATTTGAAGTATCTGCTGATCCGTTTTATTCGGAGAGTAATATGAAACATCTAAGAAGAGGTATTGCTGCTCTTAATGCGGGAAATGGTGTGGAACAAGAAATGATAGAGGTGGCCGAATAAATGAAAAAGATATGGTTTGATGAGGCATGGGAAGATTATATTTATTGGCAGTCACAAGATAAAAAATGCTATGATGACTAGAACTAATGTTAGGTAGCTATTTTATAAGCCTAGTTGTAATTATCAATATTACAGTTAATTAGATATAAAATATCTTCAGGAGGAAGATTAATGCAGATATCAAGTAGGTTTACAGTGGCGCTACACATATTTACCTGTGTGGACACTTTTAAGGGAGGATACAAGATTACAAGTGACTTTTTAGCAAGCAGTATCAATACAAACCCCGTCATTATAAGGAATATACTAACCAAGCTTAAAAATGCAGGGCTTATCACTGTTGCTAGGGGAACAGGTGGGATTACACTTACAAGACCTTTGTCGGACATATCGTTTTACGATGTTTATCAGGCAATCGAGCCGGTTGAAAATGGAGAATTGTTTCATTTTCATGAAGCTCCAAATCCAAACTGTCCTGTAGGAAAAAATATACATGGACTTCTTGACGGTAAGTTAAAGTCCATTCAGTCAGCTATGGAAAATGAAATGAAAAAATATACACTTTCAGACCTACATACCGGAATGCAGGAACTGCTTAAGAAAGAAGCGTAAAATGAATATTACAAATCTTCAAAGAGAGAGACTGGACTATCTGGCTAAAGAATTGCTTTTTGTTGCATTTCAACGGGAGTATTCTGCTTTCCTGGTAGAAGGGCAGCAGAGATAGCCGTTAAGACTGTAAAGAATGGCTGTCAGAGAATGAAGGGCAGATTGACAGAGTTATTTTCAATGTGTTTAAGGATGAGGATAGGGAGATTTATGAAGCAATTGCATAATTCTAATTTGTAGGGCTGATGTGATTGTTTGTAATCTAAGTGACGCTCCTACCTTTTTGCATTGCTCATAGGCTTAGCTGCTTCGCAATGCGCCTCTGAGCAACGCAAAAACGGAGCTGATTTCTATGATTTTATTAAAGAATCACATCAGCCACATTGGGGGCAGGTGGGGTAGCTGTCTTTCATTCGGTATTCTAGTTATTATTTGTATAAATTTAAGGTGCCAGCTCCGAATGATAAATTCTAAGCGAGCGCATTAGGCGGAGCGAAGCGGATGCTGGAGCGAGTCTGAAATGTTATCATTCGGAGCGTCGCTATTCCCTATGGGATATCCTGCGGAAGAGGGTAAGCAGCAGGATCTTTGATGAGGCAAGAATACACTATGTTTTCTGATAATATCGGATATTTTCAGCTTGATAATGCAGGAGATTAAGCTGGTATAAATATGGAGGTAGGGCTTTTGGTAAATTGGAAGGATATTCTTAAAATTGATGCACATATTCATCTGATGCCTGAAGATGTGATTCAAGCCAATTCGGGACATGGCTATGTATTTATAGACTATGGCAGTGTAGATGACTATAAAAAGATAATGGAGCAATATAATATTGAAATGGCTATTGTCATGCCATTTAATGATCCTTATATGCTCTCCATGGATTTTAAGGTTGAAACTGTTCATTCCAATATGCTTGCAATGGTACAGAAGATGCCTTTGAAACTGCGTTGTTTCGCGGATGTTGACATTAGAAAAAATATCAATGAAACAATAAATGAATTAGATAAGGTGATAGCCAGGGATGAATTCATAGGAATAAAACTTCATCCCAGTAATGCAGGATATCCCATAGATGGATGCTATTATGAAAAAATAATTGAATATGCAAGCAAAAAAGATATTTTAGTTGAAATTCATTCTTACCCTAAGGAACATTTACAGGATGATGTATGTTCTCCAAGCCGGATTAAAAATGTATTAAAGAAATACCCTAATGTAAGGCTGTCAATTGCTCATCTGGGAGGATTTCAAGTGGAAGACTTGTATGGTCTTAATGCATATTTTAATTTCTCCGCAATCCTGCCTGATTATGTAAATAGATTTGGAATAAAGAGGACAAATGAGATACTGCGCTTGATAGGTGTGGATAAACTGGTTTTTGCAACGGATTTCCCGGATAGCAGATGCTTAAAACCAAAGGAAATCTATGACAAATATTTTGAAATACTTAATGAAATGGACTTTTCTCTGGAAGAAGCTGAGAATATATGCAGAAACAATGCCTTGAAGATGATTGATAAAATATAAATATATGAGTAGAAAGACTAAATTGGTGGCTAAGGCTGCTAATTTAGTCTTTCTGAGTGATTTTGGGCTTACTATAGTAAAGTTTGCCTGGCTGTTCTGCGTACATAATGACTATATTTAGGCAGTCTTAAAGCAGTTGTTTGTGACAATGAAGTTTGTGAAAGTTGAAATGTATGGAATGCATTTATGTTAAATTTGTAAAAATAATAAATGCAGAGGTACGAAATATAAGCTATAACAATTTTGGATATTTACAGTTGGGAAATGGGGAGTGTTTGTACAATAGAACAGATTATATTAAAGCCAACCGAAATTACAGTGCATACTGGGTTTTGGTTGGCTTTTTGATAACAATTATTTACGCAGATGTAACTATTGACATTACAACTAAAATATGCTATATTTCATTGAAAGATGAAATGGCTAAGATTACAACGGCTTTGTGAATTGATTAAGTTAACAATAATCAAACATAAATTATCCAATGAAGGGGGGAAAAGGATATGAACTATTTTAGAGAGCGTATGTCAGAGGGAACAGGAACAAAGAAAGAACAGATTGCGAAGTTAAAAAGGCACTTATTTCTGCAGAATCGATAGTTATAGGTGCGGGTACAGGGCTTTCAACATCTGCGGGATTCACTTACAGTGGAGAGAGACTTAATAAATATTTCTTTGATTTTGCAGGGGAATACGGAATTAGTGATATGTACTCCGGCGGGCTTTGACAAGAAAATGCTACCTACGCCTGCATAAACTACGGAGAAGCATTCTGTCCGGAGGCTATTGAGGATAGAAGTATTTGTATTGATGGAGATATAGGAAATGTGGTAGAATTATTAAAAGGATAATGATGGGAGATGATGTAGATGATTTTATACCATGGAAGTAATATGTCAGTAGAGCATCCTAAGCTGATTAAACAGAACCGCCATTTAGATTTTGGCTTTGGCTTTTATACAACTTCAAATCGTGATCAAGCAGCAAATTTGCAGGAAAGGTTGTGGAAAGAAGTAAAAATGGCAAGGCTACCTTGAATATCTATTCTTTTGATGAAGAAGTAGCTTTTAAGGAATGTAAGCTACTTAAGTTTGACGCTACGGATGAAGAATGGTTGAACTTTGTGGCTGCCAATAGACAGGGAATTTATGATGGGGAACAGTATGATTTGGTCTATGGTGCTGTTGCCAATGATGATGTATATAGAACTATTACTTTATATATAACCGGTATACTCAATAAAGAGCAGACACTGACTGCACTTAAGGTGCGTAAATTATTTAACCAATTAGTATTTACGACAGAAAAAGCTTTAGAATACTTAAGCTTTGAAGGAAAGGAGCTTGTATGAATGAAGATCAATTTAGCGCCATGTTGACACTTATTGTTCCACCTATAATTGAACAAATAGCTAAGAATAGCAATTTGGAGGAAAACGAGATAATTCATATTTTCTACAAGTCAAAACTTTATGAAGAGTTGTCTGATGAGAAGTCAAAGCTATGGCACTATGGGCCAATGACCTTATATACTATGTATCAGGATGAATTGCTGACAGGCTCATATTCTTATCCGGAGGAGGCATAAAATGAGCAAAGAAGCTAAATTTCTAGTTTATTGTGTGGAAAGGTACCGTCATTCCAAAGCGCTGTCAGGTCAAGAAGTAGCTAAACTCTTTGAAAAGTACAGGGTTTATGATTATATAACAAAATATTTGAATCCCTACACACAACGGGAGACATATGCATCATACAAGACATTGATGACTATATAGACAGTGTAAAGGAAGCTCAAATAATATTTTAAACAGACAGGTGAACCAATATTCCTACAATTTACAGCGAGTGGTTGGTAACAGAGTGAAAGAGGGGCTATGTATATGAAGGAGATTATGCTTAAAAGATTGAAACCTTTAATTATTCAATTGATTGTTTTTGGAATAACATACTCCATATCATTTGTGCTTAGAGACCGGTACTTTTTTGGTTGGCTCATACACAATAACTTTGCCTATATATGGGTTGTAATGATTATATTTACAATGTTTGGTAAGAACTTATATTCATATGCAATAGCAATTGGAAATATAATTGGTATACTTTTGGGACAGGTTTTGGGAGAATATATCCTAAAGCTATCTAGAGCAAAGATAGCCACTGAAACGAATGTTGATAAGATACGAGTTCTTGAAAATAGATACTATCATGTATTTATTTGGCTTAGTTTTATAATCATTGTTATCGTACTTGTATTTATAAATAAGTTGATAAGCAAGAAGTTAAATAGATAAAAGAAAAATCATGGAGCCTTTTTAGCCCCATGATTTTGTTGTTCTGGTATTATGCCAAAGTACTTCTTAACATCCAAAGAATCTTTGCGTAGTCCTCAAGGAAGCCATCCATCTTTGCGCTTACAAGGGTATCGTTTTCATCATCAGCCTTTTCCTTGAGAAGTCTGGCACTTGCGTGAAGTGTCTCAAAGTCAGCGAGAACGTCACTAAATACAGCGTGCATATCCTGAACGAAATCTCCGGCAGGATCTTTGATTGTAGCTAACTCGGCAAAGCCCTTCATTGTAGAAACAGGCTTTTTCCCATCCATAAGCATAAGTTCTGCAAGTTCATCTATCTGTCTGTTAACAAAATTATAATACTCTTCAAGTTTAGCGTGTGACTGAAAGAAAGTCTTTCCCTGCACATACCAATGATAACTCTGTAATTTGTGATAAAAATGTACAAGATTTGATAAGTAAATATTCATTGTTCTTTCCATAATAAAACTCTCCTTTCGGTTTGTTATTGTTTACTGCTTCATGCTAACACAATCGTAATATTATTTAAAGACTGATGACGACATAAAAAAATAGCAAAAAAATAATAATAATTATTATCAATAAATTGTGCAAAAATTTTTGACTCATACTTTATAGACCCATTCGTATTAAAAATTAAAATGATAATTATGCGATTTTTGTGGTATACTTAATCCTTGCAAGGTTCGTGTGAGGCGAAGATTTAGAAATCACATACCCAAGTCATTAGATACTTTTGAAAGCCACATGCACCTTTGAAAGCCACAATAACTTAAGATTTTAGTCATATATGAGAAACTTGAGGGGACATTTAATGAGTCAGGAATACGAATTTGTCAGATACAGTCGTTTGCACCATATAAAGGTATTTTTAAATGAAATAAAATACAGGAATTATCACACACACAATGCATTTGAGCTCCTTTTTGTACTTGACGGAGAGGGTAGGCTATCTCTTCAAACAGGCTCTATAGAGCTAAGAAAAGGTTCGATTGTACTTATAAATCCTTATGAGCCTCACGAAATACAGTCTGAGGGGGCTGTGCTTGGACTGTTTTTGCAGGTATCAAGGCATTTTTGCAGAGATTACTTTCCTTATTTTTCGAGTATAACCTTCGCAAATAAGCCATTTTCAAATGATACAAAGTTTATCAAAGAAAAAATGATGGAAATAGCACTCTGCTATCTTGAGGCCAAGCCACTTTTTGAAATGGAACTGGTTTCACTTGTAAGCGGCTTTCTATGCGGACTTATGAAGGAATTTGATTTTTGCATTATGGATGAACATAACCATTCAATCAGGGAAAAGCGGATTCAAAGAATGAAAAGGATAACCGCCTATATAAATGACCATTACACCGAGCCTATCAGACTTGCTGAAATAGCGGAGATGGAGCAGCTTACAACTACTCATATTTCACATTTATTCAAGGATTACTACGGCATTTCTTTTCAAGATTATCTGAACAATCTTCGCTTTGAAAAGGCTATGACAATGATACTTAACACAAAGCTTTCACAGACCGAGATAGCCATTGCGGGAGGGTTTTCAGATGCAAAATACCTCTCGGGGATAATCAAGAAAAGACTGGGATGCAGCCTATCAGAGTATAGAAGCAAAATGTCATCTAACGATGGTTTAATCAGTGAGAATGACGCTAAAAACTTGCTTGAATACAAGTATACTGATGCAGAGGGAATTAAAATGTTGAAGAAATTGGGCTTAATATAGTCCAATTTTCTTCTTGACATTTTTGCATTATACGATATAATACAAATAAGACATATAATTCACATGTGAATAAGGCTGAAAGGAGGAGAAATGAGGCTAATATTTGATTTTGAAAGTAAAACCCCAATTTATCAGCAACTAAGAGACCAAATCGTTGTAGGGATAGCCGAGGGGAGACTCACTCCAGGTGAAAAGCTTCCTACAATCAGAGCGCTTGCGGATGAAAGCGGTATCAATATGATGACTGTGAGCAAGGCTTATCAACTGCTAAACAATGAAGGCTATATAGTAACTGACAGGAGGAAGGGAACGCTTATCAGTAACAAGATTAAGACCAGTCCTGTGGGAGAGGAAAAGCTTAAAGAATTAAGAGTAATCATTTCAGAGCTCCAGCTTTCGGGGCTGTCTCTTGATGAAGTGCTTACCATTTGTACAGAATACTATAAGGAGGGATTGTAATGTTGTTATTTAACATACTTATGTGGGCAAGTATATTTTGGATTGCACCGCTTTTAGGATATCTAATGACCAATAACGCAAAGTTCAAGAAAAACATTGCTGTTGGCGTAACCTTTATGGAAGAGGGCAAGCAGGATGCAAAGGTCATTTCAAGGCTTAATAAATATAAAAAGCAGATTAAAATGATTACGATAGTCTTATTGCTTGCTATAATTCCCGGGGTGTTTGTATCCAAATTTTGGATACTGCTCACCTATTACCTTGTGTGGACAGATGTAACCATATTCATATATGCCATACCGTTTTACCTCTGCAACAAAGACTTAAAAGCGATTAAAAAGAGAAGGGGCTGGGTACAGCACTCAGGAGAAAAAGTTGAGATAGATATGGAAAACATACCTAATTTCAAGGAGATTTCACCTTTGCTTTTCATCATCCCTTGCATTATAAGCCTCCTGCCTCTTATTTGGGATAGAACTTTTTACGTTCTTTATATAACCTCAGCGGCATCGGTACTTGTATTTTGGTTTTCATACCGCTATTTTTACAGGAACCGCTCAGAAAAAGTAAATGAAGAGAGGGATTTGACAAGGGTGCTTACTCAGATAAGGCATTATAACTGGTCTAAGATCTGGATAGTCGCATCTTGGCTGACCATACCACTTAGCTTTTCGGGACTGTTATTTATAAGTCATCCATTTATGGCTTTGGCGCTCATATTTATTGCTACAGGAGCAATCTGTATAGAAGCTGTGGCTATTGAAGTTAAACTTAGGAAGATGCAGGAGAGGCTTACAAAGGGAAGTGGCGTGGGAGTGATAGTGGATGAGGATGACAAGTGGGTTGGAGGCATGATTTACTACAACCCCAATGACAGCAGGCTCATCGTAAATGAGAGAGTGGGTATGAATACTACTCTTAACTTAGCCCGGACCTCAGGCAAGGTAATTACAGCTATACTTTTTGTGTTATTTTTGTGTTTGCCTTTCACAGGCCCTGCTATGAATGCTTACTACCAACAGCCTATTAAGATAGAGTTAACAAAGGATGAGATTCAGGCAGTCCAAGGCATCAGTAATTACCGCATAAAGTTAGCCGATATCAAGAATGTAGAGCTAAAAAACGAGCTTCCGGATGATTTGGTAAGGGTGAACGGAACTTCATTTGACGACTTATTAAAGGGAGATTTTAGAAATGGAAATGAGAATCTCACACTCCTGCTCAGACCTGAAAGTAAGCCATTTATAAGGGTAACTGACAAAAATGGAAAGATATTTGTATTTAGTTTTAGAGGGGATGTTAAGGGGAAATTTGAGGAGATAAGGAAATCCCTTAAGTAGACATTAATTCATTAGGGATGAACTACATCGATTAATAAAAAGCTGAACAACCGTCGTGCTTGCGGTATGTTCAGCTTTTTACATGGAGAAGAAGTTTTGGCTAAATTTGGCAGCTGTCCGTTTGACACCAGGACACCTGTCTTAAAACTAAATAACTCAAAAACAAAATGCAATATATACTTGACATTATGACGATAATATATTATATTATGTAATATAGAGGTGAGTATATGAAGAATAAAAGAATGAAGATTGCACGAATTGAAAATGATATGAAGCAGGAAGACTTGGCAAAGGCAGTTGGTGTTACAAGGCAGACAATAGGGCTTATAGAGGCGGGAGACTATAATCCTACATTGAACCTATGCATAGGCATTTGTAAGGCACTCGGTAAAACACTTGATGAATTATTTTGGGAGGTGCAAAATGAATAATAATATTAATGATGAACGCATTTTATCTGAAAGAAGAAGGATACAGAGCAGAGCCTATTCTTATATTATTTACGCTCTGGTGCTGTCTATTGTGATTAAAATGGTTTTTATGGATGCAGGTTTTAAAATGTATGCATCCGAGTTGATTATTTTAATTGGAAGCGGGCTCTATATGATTATTGCCAATTATTTAAAAGGCATCAATATATGGTCAATTAACCCAAATGACGGCACTAACAGATATAATAAAAATCTCATCATTGCAACGGTAATATCTATTATACTAAATGATAATCTGAAAAAGTATACTGGGATTGGAATTGCAGATTCAAAAATGACTGCAATAGTTTATTCAGTGAGCTGGATAACGATATTTTCTATAATATCGATAGTCATGTATTACCTGAATAAGAAAAAAAGCAGGAAAAAGATAGATAAGCAGTTAGATGATGAAGAGTAAAAAGTATCGGAAGATAAATCATAAAACTTAAGATAAGCATTTATAGTTTGAAATAAAAAGATAATATGAAAAAAATATATAAATAGTGTATAATAACTTATAAATGATAAACGATTTTAAGGAGCATCTTAGAAATGAGCAAAAAATCAGAGATTATTTTTATGCAAACAAGATTGATTAGACTGGCTGCACAAGAATGGAAACTATCAATTGAGAAAGTTATTGATATATTTAAAAAAGCCGAAGTATTAGGCTATATTGAAGATGGTTATGGAATTTTTCACTGTGAAGGTGATGGGGCAGTTTTGGAAGATGTATCAGAGTTTGTCAGAAGAAAGGGGATACAGGTAAATGCTTGATTTATCAGATGGATTACTTTTGTATCATGGTAGTTATTGCGAAGTAAAAGAGCCTGATATAACTAAATGTGCCAAAAACAAGGACTTTGGTCAGGGGTTTTACATCACATCATCTAAAGAACAGGCAGAAAGTTTCCTAAATATATCCATAATCAAGGCAATAGCTGAAGGGAGAATATTAAAAGAGCAAAATTTTGGTTATATTTCGACTTTTGAAGTAAGTATAGTTAATGATATAAAAGTTAATATTTTCAAAGAGGCAGACAAAGGTTGGTTACACTGTATAGCGGCGCATAGAAAGAAAAACTCTTTTGTTGGAATTGAAAAAGAAATGAACAAGTATGATGTTATTGTTGGGAAGATTGCAGATGACGCTACAAACGCTGTATTAACCGCATATATCGCAGGCGTTTTTGGAGAGATTGGCAGTAATGAAGCTGATGAATTTTGTATCAAACAATTACTACCAAATAAACTTAAGAACCAATATTGTTTTAAAACTGATAAAGCATTGAAATGCATAAAACATATAGGAAGTGAGAAAATATGTCTGAAACGATGATTAGTAGAGATAGACAGGAGTATACAATTGATTTACTTATTACTATGGTTGTAGAAGAAATCTCTGAAGATACGGGCCGTGACCCTAAAGAAATATTGCTTGATTTTCTATTGTCCAAGACTGGAAGGGCATTGTATGATAGCGATTCAAAACTTTGGTGTAATGGTCCGTCATATATTGCAGATGTGTATAAGGAAGAGATAAGCAATGAGGATATATCCTGATTTACACCAAAACTTAAGATAATCGTAAGAATTAAAAACCAAATTTATGCTATACTTTAGAGATAAACTCTAAGGAGAACTTTTATAGATGGAACAAAAAGGTAATAAAGACGTACTTAAGAATATAATGTGGTCGCTTGTCACCATAGTGATAGCCGTACTCACGATTACTGCAATAACCAGCCAGGCAAAGGGATTTTCCATAAATGATGCCTGGGTTATGATTAGACATGGGAAAAAGGGTTTTATGGCTTTGGCCATGGTTTCCGTTCTTCTCTATATCTACCTTGAAGGTGTGGCTATCAAATACATACTTAAGCATATTTCTGTAAATGTGAACCACCGTCAGGCGTTTTTGTACTCTGCGGCAGATATATATTTCTCTGCAATTACACCATCTGCCTCAGGTGGACAGCCTGCAAGCTTTTACTTTATGCGCAAAGACGGAGTCTCATTTTCAAAGGCTACCATGTGTCTTGTGCTTAACCTGCTTATGTACAGCTTTGCAATTGATTTCGTTGCAGTACTTAGCTTTGTTGTAAGACCTGATATTTTTAACAGCTTTAATGACTTTGGTAAGGTGCTTATAGTTATTGGTTTTGTCATTATGACTTCTCTGACTCTCTTCTTTTTTATGTTGCTCAAAGAGCCAAAGTGGATGGATAAACTTGGGCTTTGGGGAATAAGTATCCTGGGAAAGCTTAAGATAATTAGAAAACCTGAGAAGAAAAGGGTAAAATGGGAAGAGACAATTAAAAAATACAGCACTGTATCCGACCTTGCTCTAGGCAAAGGGAAAATGCTGTTTGTGGCATTTCTTATAAATCTGGCTCAGCGTGTTACTCAGATATCAATAACTGTTTTTGTCTACCTTGGACTTGGTGGCAAGTTCAGACATATGGCAGATATATGGTTCTCACAGGCGTTTGCCTTTGTAGGATCAAATTGCGCTCCCATTCCGGGAGCGCAAGGTGTAGTTGACTATCTTATGATACAGGGCTTTTCCCAGTTCATGCCTGAGCCGGTTGCTGTTCACACCGAGCTTTTTAAGCAGGGAATGAGCTTCTATATCTGTATCTTTATCAGTCTTATTACCACTGTTATTGGATATATGATAAGAAGGAAGAGGGTTAACAATTAGTCTTCATCATCGTAGTCGATTGGCTCTACAGAGAACTCGACTACCTTGCCTGTTTTGGCATTTATTTCATACTCGTACTCAGTAGTTGCTGTACGGAATTCTATATCATAAACCTTAACACCGTCATCTGTGGTAAGCTTCGCCTTTGTAAATGTAACTCTGCCAGCATTTAAGCCTGCGTGGTTAAGTGCGATCTGCTTAGCTGACTGTGCGGTGATGTACTGTGCATAGTTCTTAACTGGCTTCTTAATCTTAAGTAACTTTCTTTTGCTCTTAAGTACGCTGCCGTTGTTGGCATCGATATCATAAGAATACTTGTAACCGTTTGCCTTGAACTCTACCTCGTATACCTGACCGAAGTCATCATCATCTGCATCGTACTCAATCTCAATAGCTGTTGCCTGATTAAGTGATACTCCTGCTGCTGTAAGTGCAGCGTTCTTAGCACTTTCTCTTGAGATAAGTCTGCCTGCTGCTGAAACTGAGGTGGTAGCACCGCTTGTAAATACAAGACCGAAAAGTGCGAGTGTAGCGATTAACTTCTTTGAATTCTTCATAGTTTTTTCTCCTTTGTGTTTGGTTTGTCTTACCTTATGCTTTGTATTATAAAGGATGAAAAATTAAAAATTAGATTAGAGAATTATTAATATAAAAAAATCTTGTGAAATACCAAAAATCAGACCTTAGAATCTTATTACAGTATTCACAAGATGTTAGGAAATATCAGAACTTAGAGGTATTATTAATCATCATCGTCATCGTCATCTTTATCTTTCTTTTTGTCGTCATCATCGTCATCGTCTTTGTCGTGCTTTTTCTCATAATCCTCTAAATCAGCATTTTTAGGGGTATTAGAGCTGTTTTCTTTGACCTTTTCAGTCTTATCAGAAGGAGAAAGAGGGTCTACGTCCTTAGAAAGAATGGCTCCGGTGTAAGCATCTACTTCATATTCGTACTCGTATGTAGAAGTAAAAAACTCTATTTCATATATAATTTTTCCATCATCTTTCTTTAGCAGGGCTTTCTCAAATGTAACAAATGAAGGCCTAAGTCCCGCATCTTTTAGGGTTATGGATTTTGCCTTATCCATGCTTATGTAATGCCTGGAAGCTGCCACCTCACTTACGGTAGGGGTTTTGCCCGTGGATGTATTATTAGTATCATTATCCGTACTCGTATGGTGCCTATTATTGTCCACCGCATTTTTTTTGCTTTTCTTTTTACCTGAAGCTTTTTTACCTGAAGCCTTTTTACCATCTATATTGTCATTGGAGTTCTTATCATCAGAGTTCTTATTATTAGGCTTTTTATCATCCAAATTATTGTTTGAATTTATGTTATCCGCTACATTCTTAATATCTGATTTGCCTTGTGGGAGCTTGTCAGTCTCAGACACATCATTTTCCAGCTTACTTCCCGTAGTTTGATTATCAGTGGTCTTATTAGCATTAGGTTTATCTTTTGATTTAGCGTTAGAAATGACATTTTTGCCGGTTTTTTCTAAAGTGTTAGCTTTATTAGAGTCATTATTAGAGTCATTTTCTTCTATACCTGTAGTATCGCTTGAAGAAGTATTATTCTTCTTATTTTGAGCAATCCTCGCTGACTCGCTGCTAATAACTTCTCCGTTGTTTGCAGCTATGGTATATTTATATTTTGTATCATCAGAGGATATGACTACTTTATACACATATATCCCATCTTCCTTTAGAAGCTTTGCTTCATAAGAAGGCGCACTTTTAGGGGAAATCCCTGCATCTACATAGGCAAACTTAACCGCATCAGACTCAGTAAGTATATCATTTCTCTCAATTCTGTCTTTGGCATAAAGGCTACCAAGTGCTATGGTAAGCCCAAAGATTATTACTGTTGCAATGGTTAGAATGTATTTATTCTTTATTAGATTAGCCATAGGCTCTCCTTTCTTCTAATTTAAGGTCAAAGGTCATGGTGAAGGTGGTTCCACTTCCCTCTTTACTTGTTACTTCAATCACTCCCTTATGCATATCGACAATTTTCTTCACTATGGATAGCCCTAGCCCTGAACCTGTAATACCTGACTTATTGCTCGCCCTAAAGAATCTGTCAAATATAAGGTTTAGCTGGTCATTTGATATTCCTATGCCGTCATCTTCAACTGAAAGTTTTATTTTATCCTTATCTTTTACAAGCTTTACCTTGGTGTGACCGCCCTTCTTGCCGTATTTATAGGCATTTTCAAGGAGGTTCTGCAGCATCCTGGCAAGAAGTTCTGAATTGCCGTTTAGCATGATATCCGGTTCGACATCATATTCAATAGTTATATCATTTATCATAAGCGGCATCATATCGCTGCAAAGGTCACTCACAAGGCGGGAGAAGTTTAGGCTTTCAAATGGATAATTATCTATCCTCTGCTCAAGTCTGGTATATGAAAGCATATTGCCAATCAGCTGGTGCATTCGTCTTCCCTGTCTCTTGATTACCTCAAGAGACTCGATGTAGTCTGCTGGCTCCCTTTCTTTCTCAAGGGAGAATTCTGTCTGTGCAAGAATTACTGAAACCGGTGTACGAAGCTCGTGTGAAGCATCTGAAGCAAAGCGCTTTTCCATTTCAAAGGAAGTCTCGAGCCTGTCTAACATCTTGTTGAAATTGGAAGAAAGGGCGGAAAGCTCATCATTGCTGCCGGTATCAGGTATTCTAAGTGAAAGATTATCCCCATCAGTGATGCTTGTGGTCGTCTCCTCTATTTTCTTTATCGGCCTCACTATTCCCCTTGCGGCAAGATAACCGCTTAAAAGAATGATGATGATGAGAAATGGGAGGAAGGCTGCCAGGTAGACGGCTATGTCAAAAAGCTGGGCTGAGGTATCCTTTAGCGGAGCAATTCCCCTTATCCAAAGCTCGGGAAAGCCCTCGCTTGTCAGTCTTCTATCATATATCAGGTAGCTTCCGTTCGCCGCATTATATGAAATGATACGGGAGTCTTTGAGAGGCAGGTCTATTATTTCCCTCATTATCGAGTTTTTCCCGTAGAGAAGGCTCCCATCTGCAGTATAAAGCCCAAATTCCATAGAATTAAGTGTCATAAGGAAGTCGTCATCTATCTGTAGGTAGCCTGTTTTATAGTGGATGAAAATATCGTCTGCATCAAACTCGCTTGCAGTTTCATATTCGGCTTCAGACAGCATTTTCAGCTTGTCAGTATTTTCTTCCACAGCACTTATGAAGTAATTTTTGGTAGTTCTTCTCATCACACTGTTACTTATAAGAAATACGAGTGTGGCTGTAAGCGACAGTATAAAAAATGTAGAGAGCAGAAACCAAAGTATAATCCTAAGTCTTATCGATAGTTTCAATTATTTCCCTCCCTGATGACATAGCCTGCACCACGCACCGTATGTATGAGTTTGGTAGGAAAGCCGTCATCTATTTTCTTTCTGAGGTATCTTATATACACGTCAATTACATTGGTACCACCCTCATAATCATAATTCCATATATGATTCTCTATCTTTTCACGGCTTAATACCTTTTCTTTATTGTAGAGCAGGTACTCAAGAAGCTGATATTCCTTGCTTGTTAGATTTATCTCGGTACCACCGCGTGTAACCGTATGAGAAGACAGATTGAGGCTTAAGTCAGCTATGCTAAGGATGTTTTCAGTAAGGTTATGCTTTTCACGGGTTAATACCCTTATCCTTGCGAGTAGCTCTTCAAATGAGAATGGCTTAACCAGATAGTCATTGGCACCGCTGTCAAGTCCTGTCACCCTATCCTCTATGGAATCCCTTGCAGTAAGGAAAAGCACAGGTGTATTCTTCTTTAGCTTCCTAAGCTCTTTTAATACGGCAAAGCCATCAGCATGCGGCATCATGATGTCCAGTATGGCGGCATCGTATTCGGTAAACTGCACATTGTCAATGGCCTCCCTGCCATCGAAGCAGCTGTCCACGCTAAAGCCCTCTTCTGTAAGCTTCTTTGTAACTACTTTGTTAAGGTCTTCTTCGTCTTCTGCGTATAGTAAGCGCATATAGCCTCCTTATAAATGGGTATTTTGCGGATATTTTGAGTACTGGAGAAGCAAAGTTAAAGTAACCTTTTATAATCAGTGAGTAAAACATCCCCTGTACCATTATAGTATATAAAGATTAAAATTACATTAGACAAAAATGGAAAAGTAGTGTAAGCTATACTGGTATGGAAGATAAGAATAAAAACTGAAATATTAAATAAGGAGGTTTGCTGATAATATGCAGGAGAAAGCTTCTAATAAAGAAGGGAGAGTTAACTATGTTTAAGAAAAATGATGACAAGGAAACTAAGGGGAAGATTGGATTACTATTCGGAATACTAATAGGCATTGCCTTAGTTATTTTAGTTTTCTTCCTTTTTCTCTTAATCACTGCATGGATTTAGGAGGTGAAACTTGAGCAAAATAGGCGAGAAGATTGTTAAGATATTTCTTAACCTTTTGTCAGTAGTGGTGATTGCCTTAGCTATATTTGGCGCATGGAGCCTGTATCAGATGTTCCACGGGCCGGAGGCTGAGCTTGTGACAAACCCTGGGAAAAGACTGTTTGGGACAACAGAGAAAAGAATAGTTACCAAGGCAGAAGTAGAGACCAAGATATATGAGATAGGTGAGTTGTCCACATATTCAGGTGAATACAACATTAAAAAGACAGTTGATGAGTCAAGATATATTTTTGATGATATAAAAATTCCGGGAACAAAGAATACCATTTCCCTTGAATGTACCGGTAAGGTCAAGATAGGCTACAACATGTCTGATATAGAGGTAAGCGTTAATGACTCAACCATACATGTAAAGATACCAAAGGGAAATGTAATGAGCAATTACCTGATATGGGACAGTATAAAAAGCAGCGAAAAGAACAGCATATTCAATCCGATAAACTTTGAGCAGTATAGAAAGCTCATTGATGAGATTGAAGAGGAAGGCCTTAAAGAAGTGGAGGCAAAAGGTATATATACCAGAGCCGATGAGAATTTTAAGAGCATAATAAAAGTATTTCTAGCTGAATTTAAGGACTACGATATTGAATTTACCTTTGCTTATGATAAATAAGCTTAAATCGAAATAAAGTGACTAAGAACAGGCCTTAGTCACTTTGTTTTAGCTTTAAATATTCTTAAATCCCGTATAATTCATTGAAATGTCCATTAACCTGTATACATCAAGATATGGCTGAAACTTCAATTCATTTTCCTGTATGTAACCAGCAAAATCCTTAAACAGTTCATTTGCCCTGTTAAAATCCCCGCTGCTAAGCTTAATAAGCGCTTTAACAAGCCTGTTTAGATAACTGTTGTGAAATGCAAGCAGCTCCCAGTGGACTGTAAAACCGCCAGATGATTTTACCTTGTCAAAGGTAGGAAGGAAGCCATTAAGCACCTCTAAAATGCATATAAAATCAGCATTTATAGACTTTGACACCCTGTCTCCCTTGTTGTTATAGTAATCAGGATGGCTAAGTGAGGACAATTCCTTAAGGTAGGCCATAGCTTCCTCATAAAATGCCCCATAAAAGTCTCTGTAATAGTCAGTAACAAAGGCCTCAAAGTCATTACATAAGCCTGACAGAGCGTATCCCATCACATAGTTAGGCAGGCTGTTAGGAGAGAAACAACGAAGCTCCTGGCAGCTTATATATCCGTTTAGCCCTAAAGCCGGTAATTTCATAATATCGTTAAACAGGATTTTAGATATATGATAGTAGCCAAAATCACCGTAATGCGCCCTGCCAAGAGGATAGTCATAAACGAAACTGTCTTCGTTAAACTTCTTCTGCCAGGCAAACAAGAAATTCAGGTTCTCTTCTATATTGACAGGAAGTGAGATGTGATTCTTCTTAAATTCCGGGATTGCTTTATTCTCGCTATCCTCAGGGTAGCTCTCCTCAAAGGTTCTGCTAATAGGAGCAAACATAAGGGTGAAACGATTAGGGTTCCTTAGCTTCTCTATGATAGGAGGCCATAGAAGCTCTTGATAGAGCAAAAATACTATATGAGTCTTCAAATCATTTTCACTAAGCTTTTCATCAATCCTATTAAGAATGGTTACATACTGGTCGGATAAGCTCTCCTTCTCGCAGTTTTCGCATTCGCAGATATTGTTGAAGGCATCAGCAAGCCAAAAATGCACATAGTCAGCCTCCTTATTGTTGATAGCATAATCTAATACAAGGTCAGCCAGCTTATCTATAACCTTTTTATTGGAATAGCATAGGTTTGTATTGGTTGGAATTCCGTGGAACAGCTCTCTTTTGCCATTTATCATTGCAAAAAAACTACTATCTGCCTCACCGTCTGTACTCTGTGTATCCCAGCCAAGAGCAGGAAAGCCTGCCGCGTTTGCTGTCCAGCCATGCCCTACTGTATGAAGGAGCATATCTCTTTTCTTTATTTCTTTAAATATCTTCTCGGTGTACTCCGCAGCAGTATCTAAACTAAATTCCTCAGGCACAAGATGGGGGGTTATTTTGGTGCTTATACCAGCGTTCCATAAATGTAAATGGGAGCTTGAACTGACTGAAAAAGCAGTTGTATCCAAGCTTTGGCATCCATTCTACAGTGGCTAAAATATTTTCAAGAGATGAAGCACCTTCTATGCATATACCCCTATGCCTATATGGATAAATGTGGCTCTCTGTCAAGGTAAGCTCTTTGATAGATGAGATATCCGGGATTATTTCACTTTCTTTAACAGGGGTGAGGAATCTAAAACCGATTCTATATAAAAAGTGGTATACGGCAAGTAATGAACTTCTCTCGTTATTGCCGATTATCTCGCCTTTTCCGTTTACTATGTCTATCCTAAATGCATCATCTAAGAGATAGTCTTTCACCTTGGTAATATTTTTGTCGGTCTTAATGCTAATATCTATCTTATCAAGTTCTAAAGAAGGGATGGGCAGGCTTGCCAGATAGGAAGAAAGCTCGGTCTTGGCATAGTTAAGGGTGGTTGAACGGGTTTGAAGGGTTATTTTCATGATATTCTCCTTGGGATAATATTTTTCGTTTTATTGTTTGTCAAAAAATCTTATGTAAGTTAAATATTAGTAAATTTATAATGCTTGTATCATATTATACAAAAACTATAAATAACAAGAGGAATAGATAATTATAATTTGACTATATCAATTATTCACAATATACTATAAAATATATACGAAAAAAATTATGCTATTTTACAGAAAAATGATTGGGGTGATATTTTTCAAAGGTGAAATGAACTAATGCATTAAGTGAATCTTGATATATCCAATATCTATTATTGATGGGAAGGCAGGTAAGAATGAAGAAGTTTCGTAGTTTTATATTAGTACTTATTTCCATTTGTGTTTTTTCATCTACATTAACTGTAACTGAGGCAGTTGCAAGTAACAAGTTAATCAGAAGCGGAGTACAGCAAAACTCTTTGATTGCGAGTAAAAATAGATCGAACAAAAGGGCGGGCTGGCAGCTTAAAAGGCTGTCTGCTCAGACCTGCGAGGTTGAACTTACCGTATTCAAACCTGATGATCAGAATGAACAGGCTAACTTTAATCTTGTAGCGGTTAATGAAGAGGGAAAAGAATTTAACTTTGACGCAAAGGACAATGAGTATGAAATGTTCATGAAGTCAGCTAAACTCCCTTATGGTAAATATACTCTTAAGGTAAAAAATCCGGAGTATTTTGTTTATTCGCCGGAGATCGAGGCAAAGGGTTCATTACTAAGCAAAGATCTGTACGCATATAAAAAAGCCACTCTTAAGATAGTGACACATGGGTATGAAGGAAGGGAACCAAAATATTCTATTTATCTCAATGAACTGGACTCTTCCTGGGCATATAAGCGTCTATCCTTTAGGCCGGAGCTTGTACCTCAGACAAAGGGAGTAAAGGTAGAAGTTAAAGACTACGACAGTGACAATTACATAGTAAAAGAAAAGGTGAAGTCTGTAGATATTAAGACTAATTCTGCAGTCGTAGGCTTTAACTTTGTAAAGAAACAGAGTATTGCAAAGGTATCTGCCTTTGATAAGATTAAAGTACCTGCAAATTTCAGCAAATCAAAGGTGATTGAAAGACTCCCTGCAAAGGGTGAACTGACACTTGAAGACGGTACAAAGAGAGAAGTAGCCCTTAGTTGGAGCATAGCTGAATTTGTTGACAACAAGGAAGATACAGTTACATTTACAGGAAAGTATCCCGAGCAGAAAGACCTTAAAAATGTAATGGAATTTAGGATTGAAGTAGAAAGACTCGGTGAGAATTCTTCTGAAGTTTTGATTGAGTCCATTGATCCTATTAAGCCTGTAGAAGTTAAATTTGGTACAACAAAAGAAGAACTGGGCAAACTTTTGCCAAAGACCATTAGGGTGAAGCTCACAAACAGTAAAGATATTAAAGAGGTACCTGTTGAGTGGGAGATTACTGACTATAATCCTGAAAAAGCCGGGAAGCTATAGCTTTAATGGTAAATACAGCATAGATGGAGTGCAGGACTATCTTGTTATTAAAGCCGAGATAGTAGTAAAAGAAAAGAAATTCCTTTAGGCGAAGATGATTTTACCTTTACCAAGAAAAATGGACGTGTCATATTAAAGGATATTAAAAAGAGCGGTAAAGAGAAGGTAAATAAATCCAAACAGCTTGTAGTTCCAGCTTCTTTTAACGGAGAACCCCTGGTTGAAATCGGAGATGCAGCCTGCCAGTGGTCAGACTTTGAACATCTTGAGATACCGAATACCGTTGAAGTTTTGGATAGGAAGGCATTTGGTTACGGAAGATTAACTTCCCTAGTAATCCCTGACTCTGTTAAGCAAATCGGCGTTTCGGCATTTACAGCAAGACCAAAGGTCAAAGAGCCAAGAATTAAAGAAGTTAAGATGTCTGCAAATGTTGAAAAAATAGACGATGCAGCCTTTGGTTGGGCAGGATTTACGGAAATTGAGGTCCCTACGACCTTAAAAGAGCTTCATAAGGAAGCATTTTACAAGGCAAACGGACATCCTGAGACAAAAAAAGTACATGTTTATGTGAAAGGCTATGTGAATCCAAACGGGCTTAAAGATGGTATCACTCATATCATTAACCCTGCAAAAGTTGCTTTTGAGTACAGATACAAGGGTAAGGTCATAAAGACTACAGAAGCCTCATATAAGCTTGGAGACAAGTATTTTCATATCAATGAAGAGACAGTTGTAAAACCGGATAATCTTCCTTCAGGATATGAAACAGCTACTACTGAAATAAGTGTTATTCCAAATGCAAAAGAATATGTACAGGTTGTTAACCTGATTAAGCCTGAGGACAAGGTTGTAGCCAAGGAAGTAATACATCAGTTTAAGGACATAAATGTACCTTTTGGTACTGACAAGGAAGCACTTAAACAGAAACTTCCTACAACGGTGACCATAGTGGACAATAAGGAAGACAAGCACATTGTACCGGTAAAATGGTATCTTGGTTCCTATGACGGTAGCAAACCATCAGTTTACAAAATCAGAGCCTCATTTTCCCTACCTGAAGGGGTTGTGCAGAACACCAAAGAACCAGTGGCTTTGGAGTATTGGCTTAAGGTAACTGTAAATAAAGAGGAGACTGAAAGAAGCATAGATATTGAGTTTACTTTTCCAGGGTCTGTAGGAGTACCTGAACTGTATGCAGTAGATGAGATGGGAAAGGAGTATATTCTTAAACACAGCGGAGCAAGTGACTGGTACAGCGTGAAAGCACCTAAGGGGAAATATACTGTTCGTGTAAGGAATATCGCTGAAGGCTATGTTTCAGTACCGTCATATCTAAGTGTAAATACAACAGTTAAGAATGCAACAGGAGTTATGTCTTTAGAAAAGGGAGTGCAGCTTAAGGTAAAGGCTGTTGATGAAAAGGGTAATGAAATCCCTAATGTAGTCATTAAGACCATGGTTCCCATATTGGATGTCTTAACTTATAAAACCGCAGAATACGAATACTCTACCTTGATTCCATCTTCTTTAGAGGAGACAGATGAAATAAAAGTCTTTATCAAAGAAGTTCCAGACGGATATCGCGTAATAGGTGAAAAAAGGCAAACTATTTCGTTTTCAAAGAAAAATGAGGAGATAGTATTTAAACTTCAGAAGATTGCTGATTTGATTGATATTTCACAGGATGGGCGTTTTGTCCATATAAAAATTCGCCAGAATGCAAAGGGTGGAAATTTTATCATCCGTGATTCAGGAGATCATTTGGTATATGTAGGCGTTCCTGAGAAAAAGAACAGGAGTATATCTCTATATTTAGAAGATGAAGACGCAAGCGAGTACACCATCTATATCAATGTAGAGGGAGTTGTAAGAAAGAAGTCGATCAGCTTGCAGTAGGAGGATAAAGGATGAAAAAAATCTATTGGGTCTTACTGATGTTATTCCTGCTCACATCTGTAATTACTCACGAAGAAAAAACTTATGCAGGGGTAGCACAAGCGGAAACTACCATAAGTGTAAGCAAACCATCATTGGAAAACCGCTCAATACAGGATTTGAAGGTCATAGTTAAAGATGACATGAGCAGAATGTTGCGGGTGGACTTCATTCTGGTAGATTACATGGATCGCAATATCAATTTAACCCGTATTGAAAAAAGGAGTAGTAGTAGATTTCCAGTCGAGTTTGATGGCTATACCAAGGTTGCGGAGCTTCCTTATGCTGTGAAAATAAGAGTAGAGGATGTGGCATCTTCGAGCATACTAAAAGAACTTACTGTTCCTATTAAAGGTGGTTATTTTGAGGAAAAAGTAGTTAATGTACAGGAGCTAACATATGATGTTTTGCAGTATGAGGCTTATACCTTGCCAAAAACTGCTTTAGCAGTATTAAATAATGGTAAAAGCGTGAAGGTAAGTCTTGATTTTAAGGGAGCAGTCTTAGATACTTCAAAGCCTACTAAAATCAAGCTTCCTGTCAGAATATATGCCCCCAAATACGGATACTCTGCAGATGCAGAAGCTGTTTTTAATATTCTTCCAAGGAAGAAAATAAAGAACATTCCTGAGATAATCAAAAAACTGAAAAAAAGGCGAAGATTTTGTACTTCCGCAGTTAGTGGAGGTTGTGTACGAAGATAGCACAAGAGATAACCGTGAGGTTAAGTGGAGCGGTAGTTTCGATAACAATACTGTTGGAACATATAGTATTTACGGAACTGTTCAGGGCACAGAGTTAAAAGCGAAGCTGGTGATTTCAGTCGAAGAATTTGACAAAAATGCACGCTACACCTTTACAGAAAAGGTTATAGGGGATGCAGTTGCAGACATATTGAATAAAAAGGTTGAGGATATAATTTATTCAGACCTTCAGACAATTAAAAACATAGACCTCTCCTTTGGTTTCGCTTCATTAAAACTTGAAGACCTTAAGGAAATGAATAACCTTGAAACCCTTGATTTATCAGGCAATATGGTAGAGGATATTACCCCATTATCAGGGCTTAAGAAGCTAAAAACCCTTAATCTTTTTTCAAATAAAGTGGGCTCCATTGAAGCACTAGCTGGGCTTAAAAGCTTACAGGACTTGAATCTTGGTGACAATCCATTATCTGATATAACCTCACTTAAGGGACTGAGAGAATTAAAAAAATTAAACCTTGTGTGCAAGAATATAGTGGATATCAAGGTTCTTAGGTATACAGATAAATTGACTGAGCTTATGCTGCATTCAAAAGTAAGTGATTTAACTCCAATAGCAAAGTACAATAAGAATCTCAAAAAACCATTTGATATAAACTTGCTGAAAGTTGAAAACGGATATATCAGTATCAATCTTCCTATAGGAGAAAAATTTCATCTGCCTTATGGAGTAGAAAAAGACGGAGAGATTGTCTTTGTAAACTGGGAAAAAGAGAGCGGAACAGTTGAGGAGCATCTTGAAATCACAGGACATGTTGACGGGCAGACGATAACTGCAAGATTTCTCGGTGAAAATGATAAAGATCAGGAAGTAATACATTTTAAGGATAAGGTTTTTGAGGAAGTAATCCGCTACAGCGTGGATAAGCCTTATGGAGATATTTTATTTGAAGATGTGAAAAATCTCCAGGTTCTGGATTTGGCTTATAAGGAAATAAAAGATTTAAGCGGCTTGGAGTATCTTGTAGGCCTTAAAAAACTTGGTCTTTATGGGATTAAGGTTACAGATAAAGAATTAAAAATAATCAACACTATGTACAGGCTTGAAGAGCTTGACCTTGCTAACTGTGGAATAACAAGGATCGGTGAGGATAGCTTAGATCAGTTGAAGAACTTAAGAGAGCTTGTACTTGATGAGAATCCGGGGATACAGATTGAAGCAAAGGCATTTAAGAACAACACCTCACTTGCAGACATGCTGATAGAAGACAGTGGCATATATAATTTGGACTTCTTAAAGGATGTAAGCGGTATAAAGAGCGTATTTGCAAGAAATAACCGCATCAATTCCATTGCAGGACTTGCTAATCTATCACAGATAAATTACATTGCTCTTTCTGAAAATCAGATTTCTGATATTTCGCCACTGAAGGGAAAGAGCCTTGTCACTCATTTAATGATGAATAATAATCCTGTTGTCGACATAAGTGCAGTTGCAGACATGCCTTTACTTAATACTCTGTATATTAAGAACGGAAGGGTAAAGAATATAAGTGCTTTGAGTGGACTGAAAAAGCTTGAAGTGGTATATCTTGACAATAATTTCATCGAAGATGTATCAGCTTTTAGATATAAACCTGTGATAAGGCAAATTACTCTTGCGAATAATAATATTCGTATTGTAGAGCCACTTAAGGACCTGAATACGCTTAAAGTTTTACACTTAAAGGGCAATCCGGTTACTGACATTTCTGTGTTAGCAGATATATATGACGGTCTTACAAATAAGGACTTTGAATTGCCATAAGGGGGATAAACAATGAAAAACAGATTGTGGTTAAGTATTATATTATCCTTTTTCCTAGTATTTGTGATGGGAGTATCCGGAGTTAATGCAGAGACCTTACAAGATACCGCAAAGCCGGAAAGAGTATCCATCATAGTTAAGGGAAGAGGCTCGAATTTTAAGAAAATATCTGAGGTGGATCCTACTGCAAGGCTTACAAGAGAATTTTGGATAGTTGATGCCTTGGTAGCTGAAGTAAAGAGCTCAAGTCTGGAGGCAATTCGAAAGAAAGGCCTTGACTTTGAAGTTGAACAGGTATTTACCCCTCTTAAAGAGGAAAAGGTGAATGAAGTAAACGGAGAGATATTACAAAGATTAAGACATACTACGGAAGATAAGGGATATGATGGAAGAAATACTGTGATAGCAGTCTTAGATTCCGGTGTGGATATAAATCATAAGGATTTATCGCCTAATGTAGAATCTCCAAAGCTAACTGAAGCGAAGGTTAAAGAAAAGAAACTGAAGGGAAAATACTATAATCCGAAAATTCCATACGCCTACAATTATGCAGACAATGATAATGATATAAAGGACACAAATGAAAATGCAATAGGCTATGGGCATGGTATGCATGTTATAGGAATCATAGGTGGTAATGGACCTGCAGATGATAAGGGGAGGGTACGTGGAGTAGCCCCACAGGCACAGATAGTATCTATGAAGATATTTTATAATAATCCCAGAAAGGGTGACGGAGCTCCGGAGGGAGCTGTAATCAGTGCGATTGAAGATGCAGTAAGCCTTGAAGTGGACGCAATGAATCTTTCATTCGGAGTGCCGGCAGGAATAAAGGATGACTCAGATCTTATGCAAAAAGCCATTAATGTGGCAAAGAAAAAGGGAATATTGGTAGTAGCTGCCGCAGGAAATGCTTATTATGCAGGATATCCTAATGAACCAACTATAGACAACTCTACAATATCTTCACCTGGAGTGGCAGATGGAGCAATCTCTGTAGCTTCATATGAGAGCGAATACCGTAAGGTATATGAGTTTAATTTTAATGGAGAAACTATAAAATACACAAAGTTAAACGGAGACATAAAAAAAGTAAACGGAATGAAGATGACGAGTGGTGGGAATGGAAATGCCGATGATATTGAAGAAAATCCCAGCATAGTCATCATTTACCGTTCTGGTATTCAGTTTACCAAGATGATTGAAAATGCCTACAATAAGGGTGCTAAGGCAGTTATCATCTACAACAAGGAAGGTGATGATAGCTATGTGGAGAACATAGGCAAGATTAAAGAGGACATCCCTGTAATCTTTGTGTCAAACACAGATGGTAAAAAGCTATTATCTCATCTTGAAATTAGCCCAAGCTTTACGGACAAGGTAGGAGAAGTACAGAATCCTCTTAAGGGTATGAGTGCATTCTCAGGCTATGGTCCTCTTAACGATTTGGAGATTAAGCCTGAAATCACTGGTATAGGGGGAACAGTATATTCACTCGCAAATGACCATGGCTATGCCACTATGGGCGGTACTTCCATGGCAGCTCCTTATGTTGCGGGTATCAGCCTTTGTTATGTGAATTATTTGAACGGTGAAAATACTCAGTATAAACCGGAAGATATCCGCATAGCTATAATGAACAGTGCTAAAATACTTAATAACTCACAAGGACTTCCATACGCTGTTCGCAGGCAAGGAGCGGGAATAATCGACTTTGAGAACATGAAAAATCATGAGTTGAGATTACTTTTTAATGGACTTCCAAAGATTTCACTGGGCGAGATGGAGAAAGAAAAGGTAATTAGGGTTCAGGTAGAAAACACTGCAAATCATTCTACAAAGGTAGACTTATCTTCATCAAAGCTATTAACTATGGACTTAGTCAGTGCACAGGAAAAAGCGCTGGATGGCGAAATAACCATTGAGCCAAAGAGCTTTAATCTTGAGGCAGGCGGCAAAAAAGAGGTTAAGGTTACAATTAAGTTAAAGGCTATAGCAGACAACTATGTAGAAGGCTTTATTCTGGCAAAGACGGGTAAAACACAGTCCAATATACCATTTTTAGCTTATTCGGGTGACTTTAAGAACCTCTCTGTATTTGATAAAAACTTTTATGAGCCTAATTCAAGGTATAAGGAACAAGGACTGTATTCTGAATACCGTGTAGGTGGCAACAAGGTAATGCTTGTTCCTGTGGGTGGAAAGAAGCCTAAGGCAGAAAATATGGGTATAAGTCCGGGAAGTGAAAACGGGATGTTGACTGCCTTCCCTAAAATCTCTCTTCTTAGAAATATGAAGGATGTGAGATTTTACATAGAAAATGACAGGCATCAAATGTTTACATATTTGTATGCGACAAATTTTCTAAGAAAAGAAGTTACTTCAGACCAAAAAGAAAAATATAAGATGTCTGAAGCCTGGAGATGGAACGGCACATATTATGACAAGAAACAGGGTCTAAAAATCCCAGCTCCAGAAGGGCAGTATTACTACGTTATTGAAGGGACACCTGTAGTAGATGGTGCCAAAAAGCAGGTATTGAGATTCCCTGTTAAGATTGACAAGACAGTGCCTACAGTGCAGACAGGAACCTTCATTACAGATACTGATGTTTGTGAAATAACAATGACGGGTGAAGACAGAGGTCTTGCACATACAGACATATCACACTTTGTCTTTGTCATTGATAAAAGCGGATATAAGGAAGATGGAGACACCGTATTTTACCTTGATAAAATAGATGGAGAATACAGAAAAGTTCTGCGCCTTGGAGAGCTGGAGAATGGTATTCACAAGCTCTATGTAGGTGCTGTGGACTATGCAGGTAATATGGGAACTGCAGAGGGCACAATAATTTCGATTAAAAATTCACCTGTTAAGCTATCAGTGGATAAAACAAAGCCGGAATTACAAGAAAAAGTAATCATAGACTATCAAAGTCCCAATGCAGTAACTTATAGGATTTATCTTAATGCTACCTCTTATCTTTTAGAAGAAACAGAGAAAGAACAATTTGAACTGTCATTTTCAGAGCTTGGCAAACAGACAGTGATTGTTGAAGCTCTTGACAGTCAGGGAAAAAGCCTTGGCGTGAACGCTGTGGAAGTAAATGTTGGAGAGAAGAATCTTATACAGGGCTTTGAGATAAAATCCAAATATAAGATAGAAAATAACAAGATAGAGACAACCTGGGATGTATATAACAAGCACCTGGAAAGAAAGACTTTGACCTTAATTACCTGTGCCTATGGTAAGGATAATAAACTTCTTAATATGGTTGCTGCTACAAACTACATTGAAGCATTTTCACAGGATCAGATTACTAACGGGTTGAAACTTCCTAAAGGAACCGTTAAGGTTATCAATTTCGTATGGGATGACTTTGTGAACCTAAATTCTGTAAAGGAAGAGGAAGTTATATATATCGACAAGGAAGAGGAATATCTGGATGTGTTCTTTGAAACAAATGGTGGTTCAAAGGTAGATAAGCAGTCTGTTAAGAAAGATGAAAAAGCTGTAAAACCAGCAACACCATCAAAGGCGGGCTATGTATTTGCAGGTTGGTATGTGGACAAAGCACTTAGTCAAAGCTTTGATTTTGATTTTCCTATATCAGCATCACTCACCCTATATGCAAAGTGGGAAGAGATAAAAAAAGATGAGGGAAAGGGCGATAGTGGTTACATCATACCGGTAATACCGATTGTACCGGAAGAGGGTAAAAAAGATGAAACTACTGCAATAGTTGATGAAACTACACCTTTATCACCAAATTCCGGAATACAGACAGGTAATGAGGGTAAGGTTAATAAGGATACTAAGACAGGATCCTCTGGTAATAACAGCGCTCGTAAGAAGTACCATTTAACAAAAGTTAAGACAAAGAGAGTCTTAACAAAGCTTGCAAAGAAGTTTAAGAAAGTATTTACTAAGCAGGTTTATAAGATTAAATTATATGTTTTAGACGGTAAATCCGGCAAATATAAGCTGAATGAGATAAGGATACCTTATAAGAAGTCTGTAAAAGGCTACAGGTTTATAATTACAGATATAAAGACAGGTAAGCGCTATAAGGCTAGATACGACAAGAAGAGAAAGGAACTGATATTTAAGACGGACAAAGAGGGTACTTATGCTGTTTTAAAACAGAAAATTAAAAAGAAATAAGACACACTGAGTAAAAGGAGCCTTCCTCGGCAAGGGCAAGGCTCCTTAACAATTCATGTGAAAACTATCAAACTAAGGTAGTATCTGCTAATTATAATTACAAACTAAGCAGGATAGACCATTTTCAGTATACGATTATGCGGTGCTATTACAAACTATTTGTATTGTCATGGTGGTATAGTTGTCAGCATTTCCAAATTAGATTATAATAGGAATAATCACTGATGGCAGGCGTTTAACTAGAAGAGTAAAGTACAGAGGGGAATAGAATTATGCAAACCCTGTGGGATTTCATTCAAAATCAAGTCTTAAAGATGGAATGGCTGGATGAGCTGATAGGAAAGGGCTTATCAGCAGTTGGAGTTGATATGGAGAGCAGAGTAGGAGGGAGTGTTCAGTTTTTCCTCTACGATGTAACGAAGATTACACTTTTACTCTGCGTGCTTATATTTACTATTTCCTTCATTCAGAGCTTCTTCCCGCCAGAGAGAACCAAGAAAATACTGGGGGAACATAGAGGAATATGGGCAAATGTATTAGCCGCCTTACTTGGTACTGTAACCCCTTTTTGCTCCTGCTCGTCCATTCCTTTATTCATTGGATTTACAAGTGCAGGCTTACCGATAGGAGTGACATTTTCCTTCCTCATATCCTCACCTATGGTTGACCTGGGTTCTTTAATTCTGCTTATGAGCGTATTTGGAGCAAAAACAGCCCTGCTTTATGTAGTACTTGGACTGATTATAGCGGTGATTGGTGGACTTATTATCGATAAAATGAAGATGGAAGATTATATAGAAGAATATATCAAAAAAGCGGGAAATGTGAACTCTGTAAGCCCGGAACTAACTATTAAGGACAGACTAGATTTTGCAAGTGAACAGGTCTGTTCCACACTTAAGAAGGTATTTCCATACATATTGGCAGGAGTCGGTATAGGAGCTGTCATTCACAACTGGATACCGGAGTCCTTTATAGTAACTGTGCTTGGAAGTAAAAATGCTTTCTCTGTAATATTAGCTACTTTGGTTGGAATTCCAATGTATGCGGATATATTTGGAACCATACCTGTTGCAGAAGCACTATATACCAAAGGAGCAGAGCTCGGTACGGTATTATCATTTATGATGGCAGTTACTACCTTATCGCTTCCATCGCTGATTATGCTTAGAAAAGCCATTAAACCAAGACTGTTAGCCTTGTTTGTAGGGATATGTACAGTAGGGATTATTATAACGGGATATCTATTTAATTATATTTTTTGACACAATTTTAACAGGAGGTAGTATGGAAAAGAAAGATTTATATGTACTTACGGGCTTCCTTGGAGCAGGAAAGACCTCATTTTTGCTGAATGTTTTGGACAATATCAAGGATAAAAAAATAGGAATTATTCAAAATGAATTTGGCAAAATAAATGTAGACGGAGAAATAATCAGGAGAAATGGGATAGAAATGACTGAAATAAGCCGAGGCTCCATCTTCTGCTCCTGCCTAAAGCTTTCTTTTGTACAGGCACTTGCGGAAATGAGTACAAAGGACCTTGACTATGTGTTCGTAGAAAGTTCAGGACTTGCAGATCCGTCTAATATTGAGGAAATCCTCGGAGCTGTAGGGGTAATGGCGGGAGATAATTACATCTTTAAGGGGGTTATCTGCCTTGTTGACGGAGTGAATTTTAAGAATCAGATAAAGGATGTGGAAACTGTTGACAGACAGCTTGCCCACTGCAATCTGGCTGTAATAAATAAGGTGGATAGGCTTGACTTATCAGAGCTTGAAGAGGTGAAGAAGCTGGTGCGCGAGGTTAATCCTGTATGTGATATAATCACAGCTTCCTTTGGCAAAACTGACCTCTCATTTATGAATGAAGATTTGACTGTGAGAAAATGGGCAGAGTCCGAAGATAGTCTAAATACAGTGGATAACAAGCCTAAGACTATATCTTTAGAAACCCTTGAAGTGGTGTCAAAAGAGATATTGATGACATTTCTTAAAAAGGTGCTTCCATCCTGCTACAGGATTAAGGGATTTTTTAAGTTGGATGAAGGCTGGCGGCAGGTAGATGTGGTGGAAGAATTGATTGACTTCAAACCTTCTGGCGAGCGTGAAAAATCAGAACTTGTATTTTTATCAAAAACAGGACCACAGGTTATCCGCACAATCGACAGTGCTTGGAAGGAAATTGTGGATAAACCGATGAAATTAAAGAATTGAGGTAAATATGGAGATTAAGGTAATTGGTGAAGGCTGTGAAAAATGTGACAAACTCTATGAAAACACCCTCTTAGCCATAGAGGAGTTAGGTTTGGATGCAAAGATTGAAAAGGTAGAGGATTTGATGGACATAGTGAGGCTCGGCGTTATGACCACCCCTTCGGTCATGGTGGATGGTAAGCTGATTATAAGCGGAAGAGTACCAAAGGTGAAGGATATTGTGAAGCTGCTGAGTTGAAATAAGGATATGAAAATATATGATGATTAGGGTGCTTAAAACCTCTTCAGAAAGGAAATCTTATGAAACCATTTGAAAACTTTGACTTTTCTCACTTTGGGATGATGATGAATACTCACTTGAGGAATATGTTGGCAAAGAGCCTACTGATGAGGAAATAGAGTCAATTGAAAAAGAACTTGGCTACAAGCTTCCGACATCATATATAGAGCTTGTCAAAATACATAACGGAGGGACTCCTTATGCAACCTTGTTTAGCAATGGCAAGTATGCAGTGTATATCACAGGCATCTACGGCACTGATAAGGAGAAGATGAATTCTCTTTGTGGTGAGATGGGTAATGAGCTTTGGATTAATGAATGGGGTTATCCTAATATTGGTGTTGCAGTGGCTGATACTATCTCAGGTGGCCATCACATGGTGTTCCTTGACTATAGGGAGTGTGGAAAAGAGGGAGAGCCTAAGGTAGTGCTTATTGACCAGGAGGATGATTTTAAGATACATCCACTTGCGGATAATTTTGAAGAATTTATAAAAGGACTGACTATTACCTCACAAGAGATTACCAAGGAAGAATTTGCACAGTACAGCGATGAAATAAAAGAAAGGGTAATCGACAACTTAAGTGATGAGGGCGATACTGAGAGCGTTATAGAATTTCTTACTTTTACAGGAGTGGAGAACTTAAATACTACGCTAAAGGGACAACTAGCCAGAGCCTACAATAATAACGACCAGATAGAAGAGGCCATGAAGGTGCTTGATATGATTCCTGAAGAGGAAAGAGATGCTCTTTGGTATTACCGCTACGGCTGTTCTTATTCAGCCCTATCAGCAAACAATAATTACATGGTAGAGGAAGATAGCTTAAATTCACTTGCCATGCTTGAGAAGGCTGTGGGGCTTGCAAAGGATGATAAGGTTATTGAATATTGTATTGAAATTGTAGATTTTCACGGATTTAAGGGGATACTTGAAGCTAATAAAGAGAAATTCCCGCTTGTTTACAAGCATTATAAAGAGCAGGAAGCTAAGCTTTTTGATTCAGAGTCCGGTAATTCAAGAAGTGGAAAAACCTACGCAAAAATCACAGTGGCAGATATCGAAAAAATGGATGAAATCTGGAGTGTCTTAGATCCGATTTACTGGACTGTTGACATTTATGGAACTCATGAAAACTATCTTAAGTCTGCTGAGGGCTTTACCTTGGAGCAGAGATACTTAAATGCAGTATCCTGGTACTTTATCGAGGTAAACAACGGAGGACACCAGCAGTTTTTGGACAATTCTACAGGAATAGTCTGGGAAGATGCCCTAAATGGGCTTAAGGCCTTCGATATGGGTATCTTTGCTGATAATTTTAAGAGGGTGATTGATGCCTTTGGAGGTAAGATTCCATTTGACAGGGAAGAGCGTTGGAAGGCAATGGAGAGCCTTGAAGATGACTTTGATGAGCTTCTGGAGGAGGCAGACAGCTTTGTATATGATACCTATGATTATGATAGTGAGTATGAGGTAAACTATGTAAAATCCCACCCTGAGAAGTTTGTATATGAGGGGTATTATAATAAGATGGTGTAATGAATTTAGACAAAAGGCGAAGAGCAGCTTGGATACCATTCTAAGTGAAAGTCAAAGTATGAAAAAAATTATACTGTAGCAAGGATTCTTTCTGATAAAGAGCTCTCATACAACCCTGAATTTGTTTTCTTTGATTCAGAACACCTAAGGAGAGGCTCAAGGTACTTTGTAGCAAGCCTGTCAAAGGAGGAAAAGGATAATATATACGGTGTAGTTAATATCAATTCCATAGGCAATAAGAAGCAGAGAAAGCAGATGTTCTTTGCATCTAAAAAAGATAAGAGCGAGCTTAAAAAGCAGTGTGAGAAGTATTTTCCTGGCATTGTAAATTATGAAAGTGCTGGGACAGATGCAACAACATTTACATTGGAGAAAATTCCTACACTGTGCTACTTTACCTACGACATCTTCGCATCTCCAAAAGATGTAAAGATAAAGATAAAAGACTATGTAAAGGAAAAGGATACTTCCTTAGTAGATATGGATACTCTTGTTTATGATACGGCATTTATAACAACGTATGCGTATTTGATTAAGATTAACAATGCAAAAACAGGCAAATTAAACAAAGGCTACGAATTTGTGAGTGATACTTCTCTAAACGCATATATTGATAAAAAATTACAGAATAAAGTTCTAGATGCTGAACCGGGAGCGAATACTCCAACAATATTCTTCGTGAATGATAAATACATAGGAGTTCTTGTTTGAAAGGAATTCTAATTTTTGATAGAAATAATGGGAAACTGCATACAGTACTTAATATTGCTGGATTGGGGTTTAGTCAAACTCAAGGAGATGAGGCAATATTGGAAGAGTCAGATAATAATTATCTAATACTTCATAAAGCTTCTAAGAAGAATGGCTATGTATATTCATTTAGGGAGAATGCTCTTTCTAAGCTTGACGATATTACAAAGATTAATATGGGAACATCTCCATATAAACAGGTTAAACAGGGAGAATATGAAAAAAATAAGTAATATGATGAGGAACTGTGATTATCCGGTAAAGTACAAAGATAATTTTGTAGTTTTAAAATTTGGTGAAAAATATCAAAGCTTCATATGTATATGTTCTTAACAAGAAATTTGGGGAGGTAATAAAATTTAAAATAGGAGCTGTTACTTCTGCTAAAAATTAAGGCTGTTAGAAGCCTAGAGAATAGATGCAAAAAAAATGGCTTCCAAAATAAAATCAGTTTTCTATGATGATTAAGGGCAAAATTCTAAGATAGAGTTTTGTCCTGTTTTTTTACTCGGAAATACGAAAATCATATTGCTTAGTTGCAGGGTGTCATATTATACTATAAGCAGATAGACACTGTTTTGTGGGGAAGGGTGGAGCTATGTTTAGAATTGCAATATGCGATGATGAAGAGATTTTCAGAAAAAATATTTATGAAATTATTATGAAATACATGGATGAGAATGGCTGTCCCTGTGAAGTTGATGAATTCGCTTCAGGCAAGGATTTCATAAGCTTGGGAATAAATATGGCAAAGTATGACATTGTATTTCTTGATATAAACATGGATGAAATAGATGGCTTAGAAACTGCTCTGGAAATACGAAAAGTCAGTAATGATATTTTCATAGTCTTTGTAACTGCATTTGTTAACTATGCAGTACAGGGCTATAGCGTAAATGCTATAAGATATATATTGAAGAATAATGAGAACATGAAGGATTTAATATTTGAATGTATAGATGCAATAAGTAAAGTGATGAAACATACTGTGAAAAAGAAGGAGTTTAAGTTTAACGAGGGAATAAAGAATGTTCCGCTTGAGTTATTGTTGTATATTGAAAGCAAGCTGCATAAACTTGAGTTCTATATAATGGAGGATAAGTTAAATAAATATTCATTATATGGGAGACTGGATGAAGTTGAAAAAGAGCTGCAAGATAAAGCATTCCTACGGATACATCAAAGCTATCTGGTTAATATGAAACACATAGTGGGTATAAACAGGTATGAAGCCTTGTTGAATAACGGTATCAGATTAAAAATCTCAAAAGACAGATACAAGTCAGTAAAAGAGAAGTTTGTTTCATACAAAGGAGAAATGTAGCTTATGTTAAACTATGTACAAGGCATTATGCTTACAGCATTGGAAATAATATGTTGTAAAATATTTTTCGAAAGTTTTGGAAAGAAAAGGTATGAAAGCAGTACACGGAACTGTATTATTATTCTTAGCACAATTATAAGCTGTTACTTAGTTGTTTTAGCTCTTTACAACAAGTTCATTATAAAACAGATATTGATAATTGTAATGATTGCTTTGTTTATGAGTGTATATGTCAAGGTCAAATTAATTAAGGCTATAGTTTTATCCCTATTATTTCAGGGATTACTGCTTTCTGTAGATTACCTGACACTTTGGGTAAATTTATCACTTTTTAAGAGTCTTGCAGATATAAACGAGTCACACTTAATTGGCGCAAGTATGATTACAGTTGTATCAAAAAAATATTGTTATTTTTTTAATAGCTGTGTTAATCAGAAAGAAAAATCGGAGATAAAACATCGGATGCTTTAAGCAATGCAGACTTGCTTCGGTTTATGTTTTTTCCGATATTTACTATCTTTACCATCATGGCATTAATTATTACCTCCGGAAGTATTGAAAATCAGAGGCAGAACAATGTGTTTTTAGCCATATCCTTGTGTTTAGCCGGAATGAATTTGCTTGTGTTTTATATAATTAATGATATATTAAAGCGTGAGATTAGGATACGGGAAAGTGAGCTTTTTCAATTGAGGGCTAAAAATCAAACAGATATGTATAGGTCTATTTCTGAAAATTTTGTTAAACAGCGTAAGATAACACATGAATATAAAAATCAGATTTTGTGCATTGAATCTCTGATAAATGCCGGGAATTATAGGGAGCTTAAGGACTACATAAAAAAATATAAGCGGTCATTTAAGTACAGAGCTGGATTATATTAAAACAAATAATGTGATAGTAGATGCCATATTAAACAGTAAATATAGGAAACATTAGAACAAGGAATCATATTTATCTTTCAGCTTAATGACTTATCAAAGATAAGCATTAATGATGAAGACATTGTTGTTATATTATCTAATCTTTTAAGTAATGCAATAGAGGCCTGTGAAAAGTATTCAGGCAAAAAAGTGATTAAATTGAAGTTTATAAAAGATGGAGACAATATCATTATATCTGTTAAAAACACCTATAATGGCAAGCTGGAGATTAGGGATGGAGAGATACAAACTTCAAAAAAATATGATAATGATGAACATGGAATTGGAATAAAGAATATTATAGATGTCATAGAAAAAAATATCAAGGTTCATACACCATACAAAAATAATAAGGAAGAATTCTATTTTTTTCAATAATGCTTCCAAACTTCAAAAAGTGATTTGCAAATGCTAGTCACTTTTTTTGCCGATTTCTGCAAAAAATGGGCGATTTCTGCAATATGTATTGTTTTTCTAATAAAGGTTGCTATACTGAGTCTAATAGGAGGGGCAGTTATGGTTGAAAAATTAGCAACTGACTTGATGTTGATGATATTTATACTATAATGATTGATTCTGAAAACAGTCATGTGACAGATGTGTTTGCAAGTCTAGGGTATTCATCCAGCGAAGATTGTAGTAGCATGATAATGAATAGCAGGCTGTCAGAACAAGAACAAAATATCTATTTCAGAGAAAAATGTAATTGCTGTATAACTCGGTTACATATTGAGTGTAATGGCGACGTATATCCGTGTGATAACCTGAAGTTTCCTTTATTTAATATGGGAAATATATTACGAGAACAGTTTTCTACGATTTGGAGTTCTGAACAGGCATTATATATAGCAGGAATTAGACGAAAAGATAAGGAAGAATGCAAAACATGTCCGATAGAAAACTGTACGACCGAATGTATGGGACTTGCCTACGAGGCGTACCAGTCAATTTGCCGTAAGGATCCTAATTGCAGATTGTATAGGTACAGAGGAGAGAACGAATATGAGAAAAATGCTTAGTTTTATTCAAAAATATATGGATAGAAAGAGCTCTATAATCGAACTGTTTATATTAGTTTTGCTTGAAACAGTAATGGTGATCTTGATTTCTTCAAAAACAGCCAGTCTAGTAAACAGTATAATTGATAAAGAAAATGTCTATTTCAACTTAACTGTTTTTTTCTCTTCGTTATTGCTGCATATCTAGTTATTCGATACACGAGGGCGATGTTGAACAAGCGTATAGTAACTATTTATGAAAAGAATATCTATGAAGATGTAATTACGAGAGTTTCCAATGCGAGTTTGTTAGATATTTATAAAAATGGCAAAGGTAATGTTGTTTCATTGTTGATGAATGAAAAACAGTCAGATAAAGACATATATTTTCTATTATCTTTGTGATTTGGCCTATCAACCATTTTTGTTCATTTGGGTATTTATCTACATGTGCGGAATAGCACCTGCGTTTGCATTGATTATGACAATTTGATGATGACTACGATTGTTATCTCTTATTTTGCAAGTAAATCTTTGTCAAAGATTAATAATCAAAGAAACGAAGAAAACGCAAAACGATTAACCGTTCAAAAAGAGATATTCTCTAATGTTATTACTCTAAAGATGTATCAAAATGAAAACTACTTGTCCCAAAAATGAGGAAGCTTCGCTTGATATTCTCAATAGTAGTAAAAAAATACATAAAAAGAAAGTCAATCAACTATTTTCCTAGTTTGATTAATGAATATCTTCCTGTTGCAATTGCGGTTATCGGAGGAGTTATCTTATATAGAAACGGGAGTTTAAGTTTTGGCGGATTTGTAGCGGTTTTACAATTATTCACCACAGTTTCTTTACCTATGAGTAAATATGCTCAGACAATTGTAGAAACAAAGAACACAATTGAAACTGTGAAGAGACTAGAAAATACACTGTTTGCTATCGGAAAGAAAGAAGATATCAAAAGTTTGGACAAGATACAAGAAAATGGAAAATATGCTTATGAGATAAAGAACTTGTCATTTGGATACTTGGACGAATTTGTATTAAAAGATATTTCATTAGCAATAGAAAAGAATCAACACATAGGTATTGTTGGAAAAACTGGGGCTGGAAAATCAACTTTGCTCAATATCTTACTAGGTGCGATTACAGAATATAAAGGTGAAGTGTCCTTTTTTGGTAGTAATATGAAAACTTTGGCACAGGAAGATATTTGGAAGCACATTGCATACGTTGATCAAAATAGATACCTGATGAATGGAACTGTTGCATATAACATATTTCAGGACAATGTTGTTGATGCAGATAATGTAGAAGACATTTTGATCAGAACAAATCTGAATAAAGATATTACAAAGCTTGAGCAAGGCTTGGATACAGTGGTGGCAAATGGTGGAGTCAATCTTTCCGGTGGACAAAAGGAGAAGATAGCTATTGGACGTGCACTGTATAAAGATGCGGACATATTGATTTTTGATGAACCAGCAAGTGCTCTCGATGAAGAAAGCGAGCAACGTCTGATTGACACGATTGATATGTGCAAGTTTAAAACTATTATTATTGTGACACATAGAAAAGATATGCTGGAAAAATGTGACAAGATCTTTAAAGTTGATGAGGGAAAGATTTGCGAGGTAACATATGACGAAATTACTGAAAACTTATAAGATGGTTGGTAAGCTCTTTGGAAAGAAGAAATTCTCTTGGAAATTATCCTTTATCATGAACTCATTTCAGAGCTTAATAGCAAGTGTTGGGTTGGGTTATTCAATCAAACTGCTAATTGATGGTGCAACCATGTCAAATGATAGGATGATGAACCGTGGGTTCATTATTTTACTGGTTAGTGTTCTGTATCTGATATTTATCTTGCCTGTTTTGACATATTTACAGGATACAAATGTGGCAACTATTAAGTCGCAGATGGAAATCAATATCTTTAACAGAATAATTAGAAAAAGTTACAAGAAGCTGACTTCTTTTGATCCTAGTGAGATCATCACGGTTCTACAAAATGATGTGTCTGAGGTCAGTGAATTGTATGGATGGAACATGGTTGCGTTGTTGCAGGCATTAGTATCTGGTGTTGGATCAATGTTACTTGTATTGCTCATCAGCCGGAAACTTTTCTTGTTTTTGCTGGTGTTTTCCATGACACTTTTATTCGTTAATAAACTTTTTACTAAGAACATCTATAAATTAGACAGTCAGATTCGTGAATTAATAGAAGATAGACTTAATACGATTAATGAACTTCTGGATAACAGTATCATTCTTCATATATATCATATGATGAATAAGATACGTACAAAATTCAATAGATTGAATACAGCAAAATGTGAGACTGAATACTCCATCTACATGAATATGAATAAGATTGATTTCCTCGTCAATCTGGTATCTGAATTGGTTGTTGGATTGGGAGTTATTATTTTAGGCTGTTATCTGATTTCCGTCAATGAAATAACTTTGGGGCAACTGATGTTTGTTTTCGAACTGAAAATTGGTGCTCTGTTCTTGTTTGGTAGTGTAGGTGATTATATCAATAATGTTCAAAGTGCAATTGTTGCTTCGGAACGAATCGTCGGCATCCTGAAAGATGAAAAAGAAATGATTTCTGAAAAGAAAGTTTTGAACGATATTGATTCTATTTCCATGACTCATGTGTCTTTTTCTTATAGTGATGATTCCGATAGAGTCTTAGATAATATCAGTTTTAATACAATAGGAAAAGAAAATGTGTGCTTTATCGGAGAAAATGGGAAGGGGAAGAGTACGATCATTAAACTTCTAATGGGATTGTTCGATGGTTATACTGGGAAGATACAGATCAACGGTACAGATGTTTCGAAGATTAATACAGAATCATTATTCTCAGTTGTACCACAGGATGTTGTTATTCTTACAGGTACCATTAAAGACAATATAGAGTTTGGAAACACAGCAACTGAAGATGAAATTATAAAAGCAGCCAAAGATGCCCAGATTTATGATGAAATATGCAAAAAGGAAGCTGGTTTTGATACCGTAGTTCAAGAAGATGGAGAGAACTTGTCCAGTGGACAGAAGCAGAGAATAGCAATTGCCAGGGCATTGATTCAGAAAAAGCCGATTCTCATATTGGATGAATGTACCGCTAATCTAGATGATGAAACAGCAGCACAAGTTATAGGAAATCTACTCTCACTAAAGAGTAGGAAGATTATTGCGATATCACATGATAAAAAGATATCTAAGAAGTTCGATAAAGTTATTACCATTTAATTCTGAAAGAGGTGAGTATGTATACAGTAAATGAACGCCCTATTCTGGAAGTGGAGCTTAGTGCAGACAGCAGAACATATCTGAAAAATATTGATTTGATTATTAAGGAAGCTTGCGTCAATAGGTATTTTGCCGATTTCTGCAATAGGTATTGATATTATCTTAAAAGATGCTATACTGCAATTAGAGGTACATCAGCCTAAGCGTACAGTAAGCCAAAAGAAAAGACAACTGAAGGCAGATGATGAAAAGCTTAAGTCCACAGAGGTATAAGAACGGTGATATTTAATAGTAACATGATAAACTTTTTTAGAATCAGGAGGTTTGTATGAAAACAGATGAAAAAAAGAAACTGTATTTTTGTAAAAATAAAATTGCCTGGTGTCAAGTAGATAATGTCAGGGATAATATGTTTGAGATGGTGGAACATATGAAAAACGATGATAGTACTCTAGATATAGATATAACGAGTATACTGGGCAAATTAAAAAAAGAGCAAAAATAACAGTTTGAGAAAATGGATATCTGAAAGACGAAAATTTATTGGAGAGATACTTATTTTTACTTACACTTATTTGTACATGTTATATATTAGTGCGTGGTATACTTCAGGCTAATATGTCTGTATTTGCAATTTACGCCCTACCTGTTGTACTTACGGCAATGTATTATGTGATTTCAAAAGATATAAGATTCATACGATTTTTTGAAATATCTAAGAAAGAAACATCAATCAAAAAGATGTTTATTTATTGTTACTTTGATTGATGCTCTTGCGATTCAGGCGGCATTGTATGTTATCTTTCCTTGGTATATAAAAAATGTTTCAAGTACTACCATTTATGAGCTTGTATGGATTTATAATCTGGTAACTTTTGCAATAAATGCAGGATGTCTGTTATATTCAGTTTACAGATATAAAAGATACTGTGAAATAAGTCTTGGTGGTATTTGGGGTGTTGAATTTGGAGTTTTTGCAACTTGGTTTTTTTCGGCTTATGTACAAAGGAGTGCATCCATGCTTGAAGGATCATATGTATTTGTATTAATGCCGTATTTAATTTCTGTAGTATTGTATATATGCATCGAAACGTATAAAACAACAAGATTAGGAAAGAAAAAGATGAAAAAGATTAATGAGAAAAATTAGTATTTATCCAACTAATATTTATATTTTTAACTGCTAAAGATGATAATTTCTTACAAAGAATTTAGAATATGGAATCCGTTTGTGCCTTTGAGTGGAATTGTAAGGGTTTCGGTATTGGGTGAAGAATATTATGAGATTCAGGAATATCCTAAAATTATTATTGCAAATAAAAAAATTTTAAGTTAGAAAAATTATATGAGAAATTTAGGATATGAACCAGTAGAGACGGATAATGATAGTATCTCTGAGAATATTCACGAATTCAAAGCAAGCGAATCATGTTCGTTTGTAGAAGTAACTAATCACATAATTTTTTATGTTTGGGCGTGGAGAGAATAATAAAACCGAAACCAGAGTTACTGCTGTTACAGATGTGTATTATTCTACAGCAGTAAATGATAGAAAAGAAAAATGCAATAAGGGAATCATATCTTATTTGATTAAAAGATGCTATACTGCAATTAGAGAAAGCATGAGGAACGTAATAAAATTGGAAAGGAAAGAATATTATGAAAAAAGCAATCAATTTATTGATCATACTTGTGACAGTGGTTTTCGTAATATCATGTGGTAGTTCATCAGGAGGTGACGTTGCTACACTTACATTCCCGGTGGATGATTATGCAAAAACAGAGTTTAATACCAGGGTTTACGCTGAAGAACCGTTTTCTGTCTCATTAACTCTTCCTAATGGCTGGAGTGTAAAAAAGCAGGAAATGGTAGAAGACAAGTTTAAGCTGTTGTCTACATTCTCTAAGTATAATATCTTAAACGAAGATAAGGTTTTGGTAGGCATTGCAGGTTATAATAAATATGAAGTTTACGAGGGTGCAGAGAATGAACCGGCAGCTATTTATAATCAGATAGCTTTGGGAAATGATTATCATTTTGATGTTCGGGAAACTTACAAAGTAATAAATGAAACCAAAACAGGAGCCACTGCTGTTACAGAGGTGTATTATTCTGCAGCAGTAAATGATGGAAAAGAAAAGCACAATAAGGGAATTGTGTCGTATAACAAGGATATGTTGGTTTATGTCGCCTTTGAGTTTGACCAAGATAGAATAACTGATGAACAATTGGAAAGTGTTGCAAAGAGCATTGAAATCAAACGGTGAAAATAAATCTATTTTTCAATAATGCAGAAATCAACGCATGATGGGAAAAGGGTTATCATATCACAATATTGAATTGATGTAAATTATGACATTCAAGGAGCGTACAAATATATTATAGAAAAAAATCACAGTATAATTTTTAATAGTAAGATTTTTTTCTTTGAATATTTTTTCGATTTCTGCAATAGGTATTGCGTTCCTAATAAAGATTGATATACTGAACTTAATATGAGGAGGCACGGTTATGGTTGAAAAATTAGCAACTCTTCGATAGGACAAATGGTAGAAAATAAAATAATAAACAAAGAAATGGAAGGATAGAAATATGGAATACTTTTTAATTTTTTTCCAGGTACGATACTATGTACAGGAATCACATTATTTTTATCTGATTGGACTATCTTCAAAGGAACTAGAACGCTTTAGGGGAGATATTCAAATTGGAGCTATTAACAAAGAAACGCTTATTCACTTATCGAAAGAACAGCGATTATGTATACAAAAATTGATTGCTTTGGCAATTGTAATATGTGTGATAGGCACAAGTATTATAGCTACCATTTTTTTATTTTTTTGTTTTTCTGCGACAATAGTGAATTTTTGTTATGCTTAATTATACAAATATGTACTTTTTATTACTTGGAAGACCTTTTTACAAAAAAATATATATCATTGCCAAAAAACGATAAAATGAATATGCTTTTTCACAATGACCAGGTTAGTAATTCCTTTTAGTAATAGGAGTGTCAGATAGATGAAAACGAGAATGAGAAAACTAGTATTTATCCCAATAATAATTATTTTTCAACTGCTAGCATGATAATTTCTTACAAAGAATTTAGGATATGGAATCCGTTTGTGCCTTTGAGTGGAATTGTAAGGGTTTCTGTATTGGGTGAATAATATTCACGAATTCAAAGCAAGTGAATCAGGTTCGTTTGTAGAAGTAACTAAGCACATAAATTTTTATGTTTGGATGTGGAGAGAATAATAAAACCGAAATTTGGAAATGGATTATAGACTTGAGCAAGAATTAGCTAAAAAAGAATGCTTAAGCAGCACATAGTAAAAAACAAAACCCAAGGTCAATGAATATCTCTAAAAATATTCATTGACTTTTTCCTTTTAAAGGTTTATCATGTCTATGAACAAATAACAAAATATTCATAGAGGTAGGATATGGCGAAGGCATTTAATGAAGAAGAAAAACTCGAGATAAAGCAGAAGATGATGGATATAGCCCTTATGCTCTTTCACGAAAGCGGCACAAAGGGGCTTAGTATAAAGGAGCTTACAAGCAGGACGGGGATAGCTCAGGGAAGCTTTTACAACTTTTGGAAGGACAAGGATGCTCTCATTCTCGATGTGATGCAGTATAGGTCAGCCGAGAAGCTATCCGCCATTGAAAAAAAATTTAGTAAGTCTTTAGACAACCCGGTAGGCTTTTTATCTAAGATTATCTATGAGTACTCAGTTGATTTTAAGGAAAAATGTGAGAAAAAGCCGATATATGCGGAGGCTTTGGCTATGCTTGCAAGGAAAAATGAGGGTAAGACCTATGAGATAAGTGAGGTATATACAGCCTTTATCAGGAAGATAGCTGCTTACTGGAGGGAGAAGGGGGCAGTTAAAAGCATAGATGAAAGAGGCCTCCTAAATACATTTATAGGGAGCTTTGTATTATTATCAAATTACGGCAAGTTTGAAAAAGAGTATTTTAATGAGGCGTTGAGGACTTTCATCACGGCTATGGTAGAAAGGTACATTGAGGTGAGATAGTTACTAAGAAAGAAGGGGTATTATGGTAATTGATTTTAGTAAGATTAGAAAAGAAGATGTACTTACGGCAGGTGGCAAGGGAGCCAATCTTGGGGAAATGGTCTTGGCAGGTATAAATGTGCCAAAGGGCTTTGTAGTAAATGCGGATGCCTACAGAGAATTCTTGAAAATAAACGGACTGAATGAAGTTTTTGAAAAAGAACTTTCTAAGGTGGGTAAAAGCGAGGCGGAACTTGTTAAAACTGCAAAGAAGCTAAGGGAACTTATAAGCAAAGGGAAGCTGCCTGATACTGTAGTAAATGAGGTAAAAAATGCCTATGAGGGGCTTGGAGAAAATGTCAGGGTGGCAGTCCGCTCATCCGCTACAGCGGAGGACTTGCCTGATGCAAGCTTTGCAGGACAGCAGGAGACCTATCTGAATGTAAGAGGCGTGGAGGAAGTCCTACTTCGCATAGTCGACTGCTATGCATCCCTTTGGGGCACCAGGGCGGTAAGCTACAGGGCTAATCAGGGCTACAATCAGCTATCTGTTGCTATTGCAGTTGTCATTCAGACCATGGTTGAAAGCGAAAAGGCAGGAGTCTTATTTACAGTCAACCCTGTCAATGAAAACCGGGAGGAGATGCAGATAAATGCAAGCTATGGCCTTGGGGAGAGCGTAGTAAGCGGAAGCGTAACAGCGGATAACTACATAGTAGACAAATCAGGCACGATTATAAGCCTCACCCTAGGTACAAAGGAAACTCAGATTATATATGCTGACAGGGAGACAAAAAGGCAGAGGTAGGTAAGGAACTTAGAGGAAAGCCTGCCCTAACGGATGATGAGGTTAGGGCGCTTGTACAGGCAGGAAATGCCATCGAGAAGCACTATGGTAAACCTATGGATGTAGAATGGGCTATAAGAGGTGGCGAGGTGTACATCCTACAGGCGAGAGAGATTACCACCCTTAGGGATAATCACGAGGATGAGTTAGTTAAGGCTTATCTAAAAGGAGTGAGAGTTAAAGGATATACAAAAGAGAGGTACGCATTTATCCTTGAAAAAATGCCATTTGCATACAGAGCGCTCGACTATGATTATATGGTTGCTATAAATGACCAGACTGTCAGGTTGTTTGCCGAGGGCGGAATAAAGCTTGATACAAATCCCAGAATGGATGATGACGGGATAGAAACACTTCCAAAGTCAAAAAATGGTGTAAATATACGCATATTCAATATATTTAAGCTTATTAAAATGATGAGAGACTACGACTACTGCGAGGGCAAATGCAGGGCATTTATGGAGGACTATGAAAAGGAAATAGAGGGGCTTAAAAAGCTTGATTTTAGTAAAATGGATGTTAGGGAGTGCAGGGATTTTATTATTTACAGCTACGAACTTACCAAAAGGCTCTGCTATAACAGGTTTAAGTATGCTCTGTTTCCATCAGTACTCGTAAAAGACTTGGAAAAGGCGGTGAAAAAGGTGGATGAAAGCTATACAGTCTACGACCTTTATAGAAACCTTGACAATAAGACAGCTGTAGTATCAAGAGATGTCGAACTGCTTGCAGCTGAAGCTAAGAAAAATGAAGAGCTTAAGAAAAGCCTGATATCAGGAGAGAGCTATGAGAGTATTTGTAAGCACTACCCTGATTTTAAGCGCTTGACAGAGAACTTTCTCCGTAAAAACGGCTTTAAGTCAGACTATAACTGCTACTGTATAGATGCGAAGACCTTTGTGGAGGAGCCTGACAGACTGCTAAATATTATGAAGCCTCTTGTAATTTTGGAAGATGAGAAAAAGGGGGATATGGCGGACTTTGAGGGGATATTGTCAGGGATAAAGAAGATTTATGGAGATAAATTTCCTAAGATTAAGAGAAGGATAGAGGCTTTCAGATATTTTCACATAGTCCGAGAAGAAAGCCAGTATCTGTGGGAAACCCTATTCTACTATGTGAGACAATGTGTTAAAAGGGCAAATGTTCTCCTCCTAGGAAATGAAGACTTTAAGACAGGCTTAGCCAATCTGTTTTTTAGAGAGTTGATAGAAACCTTGAGAAGAGGGGAATTAGATGAAGATGATAAAATGAAAATAGAAAAAAGAAATAAGAACCGTCCACTGGCAATAAAGGTTTGGGAGGCATCCAAAGGACTTGTATTTGACGCTGCCGGAGAGGTGCTTAAGGGAGTTAGCGGCAGCAGAGGAGTGGCTGTTGGAGAGGCCTGCCTGATAAAGGGACCTGAGGAATTCTACAAGATGAAAAAGGGAGGTATTTTAGTATGCCATCTCACCGATCCTGAGTGGACACCGCTTTTTAGCCTTGCAGGTGCTGTGGTAGCGGATACAGGCTCGGCTCTTAGCCACGCAGCCATAGTGGCAAGGGAATACGGTATTCCAGCCGTTTTGGGAGTGGGCTATGCTACTACTAAGTTTAAGGACGGGGACCAAGTCATGGTTGACGGGGATAAGGGAGTGGCAAGGAAGGCATGACTTGGTGTCAAATACTTTTTACACCCACATCATATATATGGAAAATTAGAGATAAAGACTTAATTTGAAAAGTTAGAGAAGATGTAGGGGTAGGAGAGAATTATAACAGGATTATGAGAGTGGATATGCATAGCTTAGCAGAAATACGGGATAATTAAATAGCGAGAGGAGGTAGAGTATGGACAGGGTAAATAACGAAGAAAACAGCAGAGGAACACAGCCTGAAAACAAAAAAGAACTTCGAAGGGAATACATACTTACTGCCCCACTTCTTCCCCTCCTCATAAAAATGGCCGTTCCCACCATCATCGGTATGCTTGTGGCTATGATATACAACCTTACAGATACCTTTTTCATTGCAATGCTAGGCAATAAGTCAATGACAGCAGCGATAGGAATCACGTTTAGCTATGTAAGCCTGATTCAGGCTCTAGGCTTTTGGTTTGGCTATGGCAGTGGAAATGCTATGTCAAGAAGCCTTGGAGCAGGGAAGAATGAAGAGACAGAAGTCTACTCTTCTACAGCTGTAGTAATGGCTTTGGCTACAGGGCTCGTTGTTTCTGCAGCCTCACTAATATTCATATCTCCCTTAACAACTCTTATAGGAGGCTCAGCCTCTGAGAGCCTACAGAGCTTTGCGGGAGAATACCTGAGGGTAATTGCCATAAGCCTGCCCTTTGTACTATTTTCATTCACTGTTTACAATCAACTTAGGCTCTGTGGCAATGTAAAGGATGGCATGAAGGGCTTACTTGCCGGCATGCTTACCAACATCATATTAGACCCTCTTTTTATATTTGGCATTAAAATGGGCTTCATCGGGGCGGCCTATGCGACCTTGATAGGACAGGCAGTGGGTGCTTTGGTGCTTTTTATACTAGCAGGAAAGAATGGAAATATTGCTATAAGCCTCACAAAAGCAAGGTTTACAAGGGAAAATGTTTATCACATCTTGGTAGGAGGACTGCCTAATTTTGCAAGGCAGGGAATCACAAGCCTTTCCTTAGTACTGCTCAATATGGTGGCAGCAGGCTTTGGAGAAGAGGTAATAGCGGCACTAACTGTAAGCCAAAGGGTGGCAGCAGTTGCGTACATGCTTGTAATAGGCTGGGGACAGGGATTTCAGCCAATATGTGCTATGAACTTTGGTGCAAAGCAGTACGAGAGGGTGAGGAAGGCATTTAAGTACAATGTGAGAGTTGGAACGGTATTTATGAGCGTATCAGCAGTCGTTTTATATGTATTTGCGAGGGAATTTACAGAAGTTTTGTCAAGGAATAAGGATGTAATAAATATCGCTGTGGACATACTTAGAATCCAATGTCCTACCCTGCCGTTGATGGCTTATTTTGCTACAGGGAGCATGTATATGCAAAACATAGGCAGGTACTATACTGCCCTGATTATTTCTATTTCAAGGCAGGGAATATTTTATATACCTGCACTTTTTCTCCTAACACTCTCTTTTGGACAAAAGGGCTTGTATATGATTCAGCCTGTGGCAGATGCATTGGCTTTCTTACTTGCGGCAGCGGTTGTAAGGAAAAAGGGGTTGGAATATAAATAGATTTTAGATAAAATATTCTCAGAATAAATATCTAAAAGGGAGAGGAAAGAGTGAAAAATAACTTATATTATTGGGCGCACTTATATAAGGGGTCGCAAGATCCCTAAAATTGGTAACTATATAAATAAATGTTAGTTATCGTTGCGTTTTACTAACTTTGAGCTATCATAACCAAGGCTTTCAAGATAAGCAAAGACATTGTTTTCATTTAGAATCACACGCTCTATTTGATTTTTCGGAGACATAAGTTCTTCATAATCAATAGGATTAAACGGTTTTTTTCTTCTGAAACCATGTGATAAATGCATACTATCATCATTCGTGCTATGGCAATGATTGCTTTCTTATGACCACGGCGTTTTTTAACTCGACCATATTTGATTGCAAAATAGGTCTGCTTTTTGCTCTTGATTGCTGCAAGCGCACATTGTACCATCATAGGCTTTAAGTAATCTCCTGCTTTAGAAATCCGCACAGACTTCTTTTTACCGGCTGACTCATTGTTAGTAGGTGAAAGCCCACACCATGAGCACAGATGCTTTGCGTCATCAAAGATGCTCATATCTACGCCTGTTTCGGCAAGAACGATTGTTGAACTTAGTTCGGTCATCCCAGGCATTGTAGAAACAAGTTCAACGAACTTGTAGTAAGGCTTCATCCTTACATAAAGCTCAACTTCAGATTGAGTAATCATGCCATCAAGATACTCCAGATGGCTGCGGGCAAGTTCAAGCTTTTTAGCCTGATCAGATTCTATGTTATACCCCCTGATTGCCTCAATGATTTCATCGGATTTAGCTTTTGCCCCTTTTTTAATGAGTCTGCGGACAGCTTTTTCATCAATGGAATCAGAAGTATGTGTAAGAAGATACGACATGATTTCTGTGGCTGTTTTGCCAAAAGGATCAGACAGTACACTGGCAATGCCGACATTGGAAACAGTCATGCAGTTTTGTATGCGGTTTTTCTCAGAAGATTTCATACATACCAGTTTGAAACGGTATCTTGCGATTTCACGCAGCTGTCTGAAGTCTTTAGGGGGAATGAACGAGCATCTGACAAGGTCGAATTTGTAGAGGTCAGCAATCCATTTGGAGTCTTTTTTATCAGTTTTCTTTCCCTTGATGGCTTTGACATATTTAGGATGGGTAAGGCAGACTTCTATGTCATTCTCGAGATAATTAAAAATAGGAATCCAATATTTCCCAGTGGATTCCATACATACATGATAACAATTATTCTCGATTAGCCAGCTGTGAAATTTTCTAATATCTGAGTTGAAAGTAGAAAATGATTTTTGCTTGTACTCAGAGATTCCATCAGCATTTGTGATTACGATGGTTGCAACGATAACATTTTTGTGGACATCAAGCCCACAGCAGATGGAGTATTTTAACTTCATCATAAGTATCACCACCTTTATAAAAAAAGGATAGCAACATTGACTGTCATCCTGCGACTGAATAAACATGGTTTATTACCAATGATAAGAGTCCGGGCTCAATGTCCCACTTGTTTGTGCTTGTAAGGATGACGGCACATATAAATATACGGGGTCGAAAATAAATTCGCCACTCCTCCTCCCGTGCTCTGTAGTATATTGCTATCCTATATAGATATTATAAGACAAAGCGAGGAGAGGCACAACATTTTTTCATAACTTGTTTGTGCCTTGAGCGAAGCGAAAGGAATGGTAAAAAATATGACTCATAAGGAGCAGCAGGCTGTAAGAGAATTGAAAAAAACTGTAGCTAAAACGCTTAAATCACTTGTTAAAGAGTTCGGATACAAGTTGCTGTCGGGCTGGATTTATAAGGTGGTAAATGATTATCTCTATCTGGTAAATATAGATGTTTACCCCGCAAGCCTTGGGAAATACATAAGCACAAAAATATCTGTTAAGCCGCGTATAATTGACAATATATTCTGGGAAGTGTATGAAATGGATGATTTGGGGACAACCTCAATTAATCCACATATTTCTGCGTCAGAAAGTCCTTATCCGCTGATAATAAAGGAGTATAATACTCCAGTCGGGTCACCTGATGAGGTAAACTATGCCTTGGTAAGAATATTTGAAGAGGCAGACAGCATAATAAATGAATATAATAAACGCTTTACTGATATATCTTCTTTTAAGTCTGAATTAGAAGGTAGAGAAGATGAACATAGTGTGTTGGGTATAATCTTGTGTTATATTGCAGAAGGAAATTATAAAGAGGCCTTAAGTATCACAAAGGAAGAAATAAAAAAAGGAAACATAGGCTCTTTTGCTAAATATGATGAAAATGGAGTTACAGGCATAAATGAGTACTTAGAGAAATATCTTATGGCAAAACTTAGAGCTGTCTCTCCTAAATTTTGTTACTTAGGCAAGTTCATTTTCAAGGACAAAACGAATAGATATTTTTACATTTGTAGGAATAAAAATGGACTTGCCACAAAAGTGTTTTTCGGCTAAAATGTAACAAGAGTACAGATTAGCCGAAAACAGTTTAAAATAATATTAGTCCATAAACTTATGTCTTAGGCAGTCTATTAGAAAACACTCATACTCTGGGTAGAGGTTGAGAGTTATTTCAGGCTTTTTACAGCCATCTTCTATATCTTTTATCATAGCCCTATACTTTACTAAATCCTCTTTGTAGCTTTTGATATACTCTTCTTTTTCCTCAGAATTGCTATAATCCTCATCAATCTCAGCTTCTTTTATGTCTTCTTCAAGCCTTGAAATGGTGGAATTAACCAAGTTATAAAAATCATCCTTAAGGTTTTTAATCCACAGAGTATAATAATAATGCTTCCAGTCATCGGTATAATAATCGCATATCACGGCTTTGCAGTTTTCTAAAAATGTATCGTATTCGTCAAGTACATAGTAGGAGTCATAGACTTGATAATCAGAAATATCATCCGTACATAGTGAATAATTCTCATCCTGCCCGTCTTTTACCTGAGAAAGATAGAACTTTGCTTTTGCCTTATTCCCAAGAAAGAGCTCACAATAGGCCAGTGCCAGTATCAGCCTCATTCTACCGGGGTAGTCTATAAGTAAATCTTCAAAAATTGCTTTTGCCCTTTGATACTCCTTATTCTCATAAAGCCCCGCAGCATAATTAAAATGATTCACATAGTTATTGGAGAGCTCCCTTGCTTTTTCAAAGTATTTAATGGCTTTTTCAAGGTATTTCTCACCATTATCTCTTTCATACTCGCTAAAATAATACAAGCCTAAACCTTCATAAGTTTCATAATATTGAGAATCCAGCTCTTCAGCTTTAAGTAAATGCTTAGGAGCAGAGGACTCAAAATCAATGTAATATCCGATGTTTGTGTATATCCTTGCTTTATCACTTTCAGATAAGCAGTTTTCATTTCCATCAAGAAAATCAAGTAAAAGCTCTCCACAGGTATCGTAACTCTCACGAAGCTCCATTCGGATAGAAGCAAGCAGACAGGCTGCATCCACATTGCTCTCATCTTCTTTTTGAATCTCAAGTAAGAGCTCTTCCATTTTCTTAAAATAAGGAACAGACTTATCATAATCAGTCAAAAATGGGGCATTGTATTTGGCTTCATAATCTGCTTTTGACTGCTTCCAAAATTCTTTTAACTTATCCATAGTGATCTCCTGATTTACATTTCTTAGATATAATTATACCCTAAACACCAAGTTCAATTTTAGCCAAAATCGGCAGTACTTTGCTGAGTGCTTAGGCAGCACTTGCATTAAGTTTATATTTACCTGACGATCAGTTCGTTAAGTGCTCATATTATATCATTTATTAGTCAGACTTCATAGGTATTAGATACATATTAGAAATGATTTTACGACCAATCTAAAGTCTGATTTTAGATTAGCCGGAGTATTTTAAAAATAAAGGGATTACTTATATTAGACTATATCATTCCTGAGTAAATAATGATAAAATATAAGTACGCCTATAAGGGCAGTTAAGTTCAAATTTAAGGAGGAACTTATGGGAAAATTAAAAAAACTTGTGGCAACGGCTTGCTTTATAACTATGGCTATTGGAGCTGTGGCTCCTGTGCAGGCTTCGTTAAGGGAACAGGATATAGTCTGGATAGGGTCGCATAATGGCAATTCGTCAAGCTTTAGTGGTGTTAGGGGAGGAGTAGAATCCGCACACGGTAAAAATATTGTGTATTGGTCATCTGCAAATAAAAGATATCAGATATATTTTGGTTCAACCGCGGAAAAATCAGGATTTAGATATGAAGATGTTACGGCTCTTGCAGATGGTAAACTCTTTTATGTAACCACCAACAGGACTTCATATAATGGTATGATAATTGATGAAGAGGGGAATGAAGTCTATTCAGGACTTAAAAATATAGCTGATGAAGTAAGAGCATCTTATCATGACGGGGTAGTGTTCAAAGGTTTGGAGAAGGATAGGTATATCTGCGGTGAAACCAAAGAGGGCTTAGTAATACTCGATACCGAGAATGATTGCAAGATAATAAATACATATAAGGGATATGAGTTTGATCCTTATATGGAGATTTATCAGAATAAAGTAGATAATAAAAGGCATATCCGTATAATTGATAAACTAAAGGATAAGCTTGGATTTTTATGGCTCTCACAAAAGTCAGGAGCATCTGAGATTCTCGCAAAAAATCTTTATAAAAATGATGAACTTGTAATAAACAAGGCGGGAGAATACAAAATTATATATGCTTCCGGCGACGGCGATAAAGCGAAAATTATAAATACTATAGGTAAGGTACTTTGGAGTGGTAAAGGAAAGGAAATAGGTAACGTTGCCGGGAATCGTTTGGAAGCAAGAATATACGGTTTTAATCCGGGCAGTTATCCATATAAGGGTGCGAGTAAAGAAGTGGCAGGCACTCATATATTGATTACCATTTTTGACAGAAATACTAGCAAATATGGTGTAATCAGAGATGATGGGAAAATGATGCTGGGATACAAATATAATGGGATATTGAAGACATATAAGAATATGGCTATAGTCGAGGATAAGGATGATAAACAGTATCTTGTTAATTATAAAGGAAGGACATTGACTTCTAAAAAATATGACAAAATTTTTACTTTCCATAACGGTAAGGCTGTAGTTAAGATTGACGGTAAGTATGGTATCATTTCAGAAACAGGCAAGGAGCTTGTTAAGCCAATCTATAGTAAGCTTGTGGCTACGAAGATTGATTTGGAAAATTCTTTTAATGCATATGAAGTAGGTGTAACTAAAAATAAGGACATTTCCGATGGAATGATAGTTAAAAAAGGCGGAGACTACATCTATATAAATAAAGCAGGAAAGAAAAGAGTTCTGGAAGAAACCTACGACAATATTAAAAAGCTATCGAATATAAAGTATCAGGTAAGCCCATTACTCATAACTATGTTTGATGGAAAATACGGTATTATTGCCGCTGATGGTAAAGAGTTGTACAAACCTAAGTATGAATTCTTCCGAATATTAAATAAGGCTGAGGGAGTATTTTCGCTTGGTATTAAAAAATATGGAAAGACAGGCGGTTATGTAGAAGAAATAATTATAGATAAATATGGTAAGAAGCTCTTAAGTTTTAATCACATGAAAACTATAAAGAGAGTATCTACAGGAGAGTATATTGTAGTAAAAGATAAGTCTGCGTCAAAAGATAAAAAAACAGAGAAGGTAATGCTCTACAATGCACAGTGGGGTAAAATTACTGAATTTAAGAATAAATGGGATAAAATAGTGGACTATAGGGATGGACTTTTCAGTGTCATGGACAAAGATAGGAACATGGGAGTTGTTGATATAAGAGGTAAGGAGATTCTCCCCGTCAAGTACTCTAAGCTGGAATTTGAAGGAGATTTTATCATACTAGGTGAAAAGTATGATAAAGTTGAAGAAATAGGATTTTTGGTTAGGTAATATCATTTAGCAAAGGATGGACTTATGAAAACAGCCTACAAAGAACCGGATTATGAAAGTATATTCAGGGAAAATGAAGGTAAACCGTTAAAAACGCTGATAGCCATTTATCAGGGGAAGTATGTCAAGCTTTTTTGGTCGGTAGTCTTTTTCCTTATAAAAGACTCGCCGTCTTGGATATCTCCCCTTGTAATGGCTGCGATGATTGATATAATCACAAAGCCTGATGAGGATGCTGTTAAGAAGATTATCCTAAACTCAGTCTTCATCATACTTCTAACGGTACAAAATGTTCCTACAAGTTACATTCATGTGTATTTCTACGCCAAGACCATCAGGCAGGTGGAAAAGGAGTTAAGATGTGCTCTGGTTAGAAAGCTCCAGCAGCTATCCATCTCTTACCATACCCAGATGGAGTCAGGCAGGCTTCAGTCCAAGGTTATGAGGGATGTGGAGCAGATAGAGAACCTTAGTTCGCAGATATTTATAACTGTGCTTTATATAGTTGTAAATATAGTAGCTGCCCTTGTCATTGTTATAACCAAGAGTAAAATCGTCTTTGGATTCTTTCTTGCTGCTGTACCTGTGGCGGTTTTGCTTATGCTTTATTTCAGAGAGAAGGTAAAGAACTACAATACAGCCTTTCGTAAAGAAATGGAAGAGACTACAGTTTCAGTGGTTGAAATGATGGAGATGATACCTGTAGCAAAGGCACATGCCCTTGAGAGAAGAGAGCTTAACAAGATGGAGAAAAGGCTTGTAAAGGTGGCAGACAAGGGCTTTAGGCTTGATATGATACAGACTTACTTCGGTGCATGGAGCTGGGTAGTATTTCAGGTGTTTAGAGTGTTCTGCCTTATATTTACTGCCTTTATGGCACTTAACAAGAAAATAAGCATAGGCGATGTGGCTATGTACCAGTCTTACTTTGGTACTGTAGTTGGCTGTATAGCAGGTATAGTAGGTCTTGTGCCTGTTGTAACCAAGGGACTTGAGTCGGTAACATCCATTTCTGATATCATGCAAGCAATGATATCGAGGGCAGTGACAAAAATAAGCTTAAGCCTGAGATTAAGGGCTTTGTAGAATTTGACAATGTAGGTTTCAAGTATGATGACAGCGATGAGCCTCTCTTTAGCGGTCTTAGCTTCAAGGCAAGTCCCGGTGAAACCATAGCCATAGTCGGAGCCTCGGGAGCAGGTAAAACTACCATACTAAACCTTGTAATAGGCTTTATGAGAGCGACAGAGGGCAGGGTGCTTATAGACGGTTGTGACATAAAGGAGATGAACCTCCATCATTACCGTAAGAAGCTGGCTGTAGTACCTCAGAATTCCATACTTTTTAGCGGCACACTCAGGGAAAATATTACCTATGGACTGGATGATGTATCTGAGGAGGAGCTTCAAAAGGTAATAGACGCCGCAAACTTAAGAGAGCTTGTAGACAGCCTGCCTGACGGACTTGAGACCGTCTTAAAGGAGCATGGAGGCAATTTCTCAGGAGGACAGAAACAGAGAATCTCCATAGCAAGGGCATTTATAAGAAATCCAAGGGTGCTGATTCTAGATGAGGCTACCTCTGCGCTTGATACGGTTTCCGAAAGACAGATACAGGAGGCTGTGGCGAAGCTATCAAAAGACAGGACTACATTTGTAGTAGCGCACAGACTGTCCACCATCCGAAATGCCGATAAAATAGCGGTCATGGAAAAGGGCGGTATGAAGGAATTTGGCAATTATGAGGAGCTTATGGAGCTAAGGGGAAGCTTTTATGAATTGATGGAGATGCAGCAGATGTAGGGGATAAAACACTATTATATTACTTTGTATTGCAAATGTAATATTTTTGCAGTATAATGAGGAATGAATTTAAAATGTACTTATTGTTTTTTGACAATCTAATTATAATGACTGAAAAGGAGAGATATGTATGGCACAGTCTACTTTAAGTATAAGAATTAATAGCGAGGATAAAAAAGGTTTCGAGAACTTTTGTGAACAGGTAGGTATGAACGCTTCGGTTGCTGTCAATATGTTTGTAAAAACGGTTATTAGAGAACAGAGGCTTCCTTTTGAGGTAAAAGCGGACCCATTTTATAGTGCTGCTAATATGGAACGACTTGAAAAATCAGTGAAACAGCTTAAAGCAGGAAAAGGTAAAGAACATGAACTGATAGAGGTGGAAGATTGAAGAAAATTTGGTCAGATGAAGCTTGGGAAGATTATGTGTATTGGCAGTCACAAGACAAAAAAACTCTTAAAAAAATTAATCGTCTTTTAGAGGATATAAACCGTAATGGATATAATTGCACAGGAAAGCCTGAACCATTATCAGGAAATCTTGCAGGATTTTGGAGTGTCCGTATAGATGATAAGAACCGTATTGTATTTAAGATATCCGATAATATGCTTGAAATAGCTCAATGTGGTTCACATTATAGAGATAAATAATGGAGGAAATGTTGCAAAACAGGAATAAATTACTGCTTGATATCTTGCAGAAAGAAAAATCTTCGGGCTATGCGGGTGGGATATACCATAAAACTCAGATAGAGCTGACCTATAATTCTAACCATATTGAAGGAAGCAGTCTGACTCACGAACAGACCAGGTATATATTCGAAACCAATACTATAGATGTAGAAAATGGCAGTCTCAATGTAGATGATGTGATAGAAACTGCTAATCATTTCCGCCTGGTAAGCCTCATTATTGATAATGCAAAGTCTACGCTCACACAAGAATTTATCAAGAAACTTCATTTACTTCTTAAAAATGGAACTAGTGATTCTAGAAAAGACTGGTTTGCAGTAGGCGACTATAAGAAATTCCCGAACGAAGTAGGTGGAATGAATACGACTCTTCCCGAAGAAGTGCCTGAGAAGATGAAAGAGCTGTTAGATGAGTATAATGCAAACGAAGAAAAAAGCTTAGATGATGTTTTGGATTTTCATGTAAAATTTGAAAAAATTCATCCATTTCAGGACGGAAACGGTCGTGTCGGAAGGCTGATTATGTTTAAGGAATGTCTGAAATACAACATTATACCATTTATTATAGAAGATGATTTGAAAATGTTTTATTACCGTGGTCTTGCAGAATGGGAAACAGAAAAAGGGTATCTAAGAGATACCTGCTTAACTGCACAGGATAGGTATAAGGCTCATTTGGATTATTTTAGGATTGGGTATTAACACTGTATTACCATCCTTGCAAATTTGTACCCAATTTCTAGGGTAAACTATCTTCCAAAAACGCTAAAATGATAATCGGAAAGGAGGGAGCTAAAGTGAATATCATAAAATTGTTTAATGATACTGTGAATTATATAGAAACAGTACTTGATGGCGAGATTGATGAGAAGAAGATTTCAAGCTTATCCGGTTACTCTTATCCGATGTTTAGCAGACTTTTCTCTATGCTTACAGAAACTACACTTTCTGAATACATAAGAAGTAGAAGGCTTACTGAGGCAGCGATAGACTTGCGGGACACAGACGAAAAAATAATTGATATAGCAATGAAATACGGCTACGAATCGCCTGACGCTTTTGGTGCTGCTTTCAAAAAATTCCATGGCTTTACTCCCTCTGAAGTAAAAGAAGGAAAGCCGTTTAAGCTGGTTTCTAAAATTCAGCTAGCACTTAGCGTAAAAGGAGGAAGAAGCATGGATATTAAGATTGAGAAGAAACAGGCATTTAAGGTAGCAGGGTATAATGAGCAGGATATAAACTCATCACTATGCCCGAACGTATGGGATAAGCTATATGGAAAGTACAGCCGCGAAGAACTGGCAGGAATCGGTACAGGAGAAAGTGTAGGAGTTTGTCATGACGTGGAAAGTCCTGACAGAATAAACTATATGGCAGGATATATTACTACAGATGTAGAAAAGGCTAAGGCTATGGGGCTGGAAGTTTTAGAGGTTGACGAGGCAGAGTATGCAGTAGTTAAATTAACCGGAAAGGTACCGGAGTGCATACATGCCGGTTGGAAATACCTGATGGAGGTATTCTTCCCGGAACATGGCTATATCCATTCAGGAAAGCCTGATTTCGAGTATTATTTCAAAGGCGATATGCACAGCTCTGATTATAAAATGGAGCTTTGGGTACCTTTGGTGAAGGCATAGGATAAAATTAAGGAGTAGTGCTTAATTCCTTAGTGCACTACTCCTTTTTTATTGTAATTAGCCTTCTATTTCTCTAACAAAAGCTATCCTTTTATCAGATTCAGCCGGAGCTACGGTTTTCTTCTCTTCACCCTTAATTACCTCTACTTTAGAACTACTGTTGTCAAAAGTAAATATGTAGGTTTTGTAGCCTTTAGCTTCTATCTCTAAAGAAACAGCCTTATTTGTATCACCCTTTATATCATAAGGCCTTGCTATCTGAAGCTCTAAATCACCGAAGTTTCCTCTTACCTTCCTGAACTCATACTCATTCAGGTTCTTTCTTTCATCATCATTACCATATGTGCAGATTCTTCCATTAACAGTAACCTCTGTTACCATATCAATCCACTTTTGAGTAGCTTCTTTATTAGCATCTCCCAGAAAATATTTTTTAATGGTAAATCTGTCATCATAATCTCTTCCTACTTTGAAAGTCTGTGGCAGTGGGAGTTCAAGTAAGGTACCGCCCTGATTATCTTCCTTTTTATCTTTAGGGTTCTCTTTATCTCCCGGAGTCTGCTTGTCATCCTGTCCCGGTGCAGGTGTCTGATTATCCTTTTTATCATCAGGCTTTGGCTGTTCTGTCTTATTTCCATTGATAAGCTTAAATGTATCCATTACTGAGTCTACTGAACTGCTGTTAAAAGTAAACACATAGGTCTTATATCCCTCAGCCTTTATAACCATAGGAATAACAGCATTCTTTTCAGGTCTATTTATCTCCATAGAGCCAAAGCTAAATTTAAACTGCTTATCCTTAAGTCCAAAACCGCTGCCTTTGGTATAATTAACCCCATCAACCTTAACGGAATTTACCTTTTCTAACCATGCAATTACTTCCGCTCCATTGCCGGTAAACGCTGCACCAATTGAAAGCTTCTTGTGTCCTGCCTGTACATAAAGCTTCTTGCCTTCCGGTATGGTGAGGCTTTTTGCATTAGGAGCATCATTAGCCGTCTCAGTCCTGACTATTTCATCAAGATTAAATTTTGGTGTCTCAGTTTCTTTACCTGTCTCAGGGTTCTTTTGTTCAGGCTGTTTCGGTATTATACCTGTACCATCGGTCTCCTCACCTTTTACAATCTGTGCTTGTTTACCGCTGTTATCAATTGTAAATGTATATGTTTTGTAGCCTGTAGCCTCAATTACCATAGGAATGTTGTTGGACTTTGAATTAGGAAGGGTTATCTCCACACTGCTACCAACATAAAACTCATTATCATTTTTTACAGAATATCTTCCACTTGGTACTCTATTATATTTTACTCCACCTACTGTAATGGATACAATATTTTTCATCCAATCATTGACATTACGTATTCCCAAAGTAGTTCCAAATGAGAGAGTATTACCAATGTGGAAAGTAGTAAACTTATCAGGCATTTCAAGAGTTTTTAATGCATTTTCATCAGGCTTTACCACAGTTAACTCTATCGTCTGAGGCTGATATCCGTCAGCTACAACTATTACATTTACCTTTCTTGGCAAAGTGTTAAGATTAGGGAAATAGCGGTTTATAAGACCTGTTCCACTTATGGTAAGCTTATCTCCGTCTACTTTATAGTAATCAGAACTCATTGTGAACAAGTACTTCTGACCCTTTTCCCTTTCAGGATGAAGTGCCTTAACCTTAGCAAGATAAGCCGCATCCGCCTGTAGGGTGATTTTACCGTCGGTGCTGACTTTACCTTCATTTGGGATAGTAAACTTAGGAGCTTCCTCTCCAAGCTGGTTTCCATCCAGAACCCCACCTATCAGGTTATCTTCAAGTACGGCATTAGCCTTCTTTATCTTGTTTATAGTCTTTACACCATCCTGCTTCATATAATCAGAGAAAGAAAGGTACATCCCATCGTCCCTCTTAGCTATCATAGTAGTATTGTAGTATCCAAAATCATAGAAATCGCTGTTATGATTGTATACCGCTTTTACCGTAACTTCCTTTTCAAATCTGTCAACTATTGCCTTAGCATAGTCATTTTTGATTCCAAGCTCATCAAATATTTCGGCATTGGCAAGAAGATCCACATCAAAAATAAGATCTCTTACTATCGTTAGTGAGCCTGTATAGTCTCCTCGGTTTCCTCCCGGAGTAGGCTTTCTGGTTGCACCTGCAACGGCATCAAATTTCATACCATCCATGGAAAGCAGTGAAGATTTACTTCCCATAGTCGTAACTTTATCTGCAGTAGTTTCGTTTTCTTCCCTGCGTCCTGTCCGTCCGGTATGTCAAACCCAACTGTAGCAGGCTTATATTCATTAAAATAAATCTTAAGACTATACTCACCCTTATAAAGTGTATTATTTATACCCTTTGTACCGTCTTCTTCCTTACCCTTTGTTACGTCATTGTATAAGACAAATAAGTTTCCAAAGAAGAAATAATCAATATTATGTCTGAGGGTTCTAACTTCCTTATTCGGCAAGGTAAGTTCTACCTTCTCAACAGCATTTTTTACCCCCAAAGTCACACCTTCAACATCGAAGTGAAGATTCTTGCCTGATTCTAATACAGGCTCCCTTAAGAAAATTTCAGGCTGTCCCGGATATTCAAGTCTGATACGGAGCATGTATGATTTACTGCCCTCAGACTTTACCCTAAGTCTGAAATAACCTGCTGTTCTGAAATTCATTCCTCCTGTCTTTATAATCAGAGCAGCTTTTTGACCGCCATGATCTACAAATGTCTTCTCATATTGAACATCCTTCTTTATGGTATACTGGTTATCACTATCCTCAACAAGCTGAAGGGCTCCGGTCTTAGGGATATTGTCAAACCACTTTTTATCATCCTCAGATGTATAATTAAACATCACGGTAAGATCCTTACCTACCTCTACATCAGGTGCATAATAAGGTCTTTCTGAGATTTTCTGTGAAGCCTTAAAATCTGAATTGAAAGTAGTAATCCCCGGCTTTATACGTCTGTTGCCTTCGTTATCAAAGTTATCCAGATAATAATCAAATCTTGAAATCCTACTGCTTCCTATAACAAACTCAGGGGTTCTGCGCTTATTGGTAACTATAGGTGTAACAAGCTTTGCATCAGTTGGTCTGTCAAGCTTTACTGTCTGACTGATGTTTTTATCCTTATTGCTTACAACCTTCACTTCAGCAGGATATTTTCCATATACTTCCCACTTGTACAGAGTTCCTTCTGTGTCAACTTTGCTAAGCTCACTTGTAACATCTGTACCATCTACATACACTGTGGCATTATCCTTTGTATAACCATTTACAAAGCTAACAACCACATATCTTAAGAAACTTGTAGCATCTATGACCTTTGTCTTTTCAGGATTTACAATTTTATTTGCTTCTTTAGCCGGAGTTTGAGGAGTATTATTGCCTGAATTTGTATTACTTCCACCACCGGTTGAGCCTCCGCCTATATAACCTCCACCTATACTTCCAGTATTGGTAGTATTACCGGCTGTATTTTCGTTTTCATTGGTAACAGCACTTCCCTGTGGGGTACTGTCATCCTTTACATCTATATTGGCTGTACCCTGTGGAGTATCATCAGAATCTATATCTAAATCTGAGCTTGCATAGGTATCACCTGCTTTGATTATTACTTTTTTGCCTAAGATTGTAGCCTTTATACTTTTCTTAGTCTTATTTGACGCTATAAGTTCAATCTTAGAAGTAACCTTTGCGGACTCTGCCCCTGTCTTGTATGTAAGTTCCGCATAAGCTGCCTTACCGCTTATGTTAAGTGTAATCTTTGATGCTATTTCAATTTTATTTCCTGTCTCATCTATAACAAGATTTGCATTTTTAACTGTTCCAAGATAGATGATTTTTTTGAATTTTGTTCCTTTTGGAATATAAACCTTAGATTTATCTGATGAATTAATAACAAGTATCTTATCCTTATAGTTACCCTTTGGTATTCTGAAATTTTTAGATGATACAGTATTCAGTACTATTTTATTTACATTGCCCTTCTTAAGTGCGGATTTAAGCCCCTTATTAGTACTTACTGTCATCTCAATCTTCTTTGTTGCTACCTTCTTTGTTGTTGCAGCACTTATTGTTGTTCCCCACATTTGCGCAGGCAACATACTAAGTGACATAGCTGCTATCATAGCTGTTGCTATTTTTTTCTTAAGCCTTCTCATTGCTCCTCCTATGATGTTATAATATAATTTTCTTCAGCATACAATAATGATTTTCGTTTTCATTGTATCCCGAGTTATCTTACCAACTTTCTATGCTAAAGTCAACATTTACTAATGAGTATTGTTATTATGAAAATAATCGAAAGGGAGTTAAAACTAATGTTATTTCAAAGGCGATATGCACAGCTCTGATTATAAAATGGAGCTTTGGGTACCTTTGGTGAAGGCATAATATTGAGATTGTTCATGCTACATGGCAAATATAGATGACGCCAGTTAAGGTCAATTGATTTTATAGACATATTAAGATATAATATGTCTATATTTTTTTGGAGGTAAGCCTATGTTTATCAAACAGGAAACAATCAGGCCGTCAGCAGACCTGCGTAATCATTATAATGAAATATCCAGACAATGCAGGGAAGAGAAGGAAGCAGTTATAATTACCGTAAACGGAAGGGGAGATACGGTTTCCATCGGATATGAGGAATATAAAAGAATGAAAGCCCGAATTGAGCTTTTAGAAATACTTGCAGAAGCTGATGAAGATGTTAAATATGAGAGAGTTGCTCCTATTAAGGATACTTTTGATGATTTGAGAGATATTCTTAAGGAGGAGAGGATTTGAAATATGGGATTATAAGAACTGATACAGCCGATGCTCTGATAAGGGAAATTATACTTTATGTTGCAGAAAATTTTGGAAATAGCGTGGCTTTGAAGAAATTAGATGAACTTGAAGAAGCTATATTATCTTTAGGGGACAATCCTTATATCGGAACTACACCAAAATACAATGTACTTAAAAGACAGGGCTATATGGTATTAATTCTTGAAAAAAATCTTGTCTTTTATAAAATAAAGGAAAAGATAGTTACTGTATATGCGGTGCTTGGGCAGATACAAAATTATTTGGACATCATACGGGGGCTATAGGTATGATTATATTCATGAGAGAGGATGACTGATGGAAGATAAATCACTTATTATAAAAAAGCTTGAAAATGAAGGAATAACAATCACTTCAGAGCAATGTGACAAACTTTACAGGTTCTATGAAATGGTAATCGAGAAGAACAAGGTAATGAACCTTACCGCTATCATAGACTACGAAGAATTCGTCATCAAGCACTTTGTAGACAGCCTTATGATAGCAAAGGTAATGGATATGACTACACCTATGACTGTGCTGGATATCGGTACAGGCGCAGGCTTTCCCGGTGTACCTATCAAGATAGTATTTCCTGAAACCAAAGTTTTATTACTAGACTCCCTCAATAAAAGATTGAACTTCTTAAATGAGGTAATTGAGGAACTTGAGCTTAAAGACATAGCTACTATACACTCTCGTGCTGAGGAGCTCCAGACCAAGGGAGAATACAGAGAGAGCTTTGACCTATGCGTATCAAGGGCTGTATCTGCTCTCCCAACCCTTAGCGAATATTGCCTCCCTTATGTAAGGCTTGGTGGGAAATTTGTGGCTTATAAGGCAGTTGGAGCCGATGAAGAAATCGAAGCATCAAAGACTGCTATTAGGGTGCTTGGTGGAGAAATAAAGGATAAGGCACAGTTTACCATAAAGGATACCGATTATACCAGAGTGCTGATTTCTATAGAAAAGATAAAAATACTCCCGAAAAATATCCTCGTGCGGGTGGAAAACCAAGCAAAGAAATCCGCTACAATAAAGGGAGGGGCAATGTGCTCGCTTTTTATTGAATATGCGGACTAAGTCACGCTGTCACTGATAACTTTCCAGACTCGCTCCGGTTTTTCTGAAAGAGGCTATTTTAGAATTGTGTAGTTGACGAAAAACCTAATGCGCTCGCTTTTTGGCAGGACTAGTACTTTCAGTTGCGAAGCAACGAAGCTAAAGTGTAGTCAATTATATAATAGCTGTCCGAACCCACGAGTGCGAGCACGAAGTCAGAGCAACATCGCTTGCGGGTACTATCAGTTCTCAAAAAGCAGTTTACATTGAAGTACAAAAGAAGACATTGAAAGAATAAGCGTTAAAGTCTCAGTTCACAGCCCGGAATGATAGAATTCTAAGCGAGCGCGTTAGGCGAAGCGAAGCGGATGCCGGAGCGAGTCTGAAATTCTATCATTCCGGGCGTCACTAAATAATAATATATGATATAATGCGGTATCTTATAAATTAGAATGTACTAAAAACAAGTTGTTTAGACAGAGAGATTAATATTAATTTGGAGGAATCATGGAAATTTGGGACGGTTATAATAGAGATGAAACCCTTGCAGGTGTCGATTTGGTCAGGGGAGAGAAGATACCGGATGGACTTTATCATCTGGTATGCGAAGTGCTGGTTCAACATAAAGACGGCGACTTTCTGCTAATGAAGCGAGACTTAAACAAGCCTACCAATCCCGGCAAATACGAAGCCACAGCAGGAGGAAGCGCACTAAAAGGCGAGGACAAACTTACCTGCATAAAGAGGGAGCTAAAAGAAGAGACCGGAATAGAGGCAGAAGACTTTGAACACATTGGCAGGACTATACACGGGAAATGCATATTTGAAGACTTTTATACAAGGACTGACTGCCCGAAGGACTGCGTAACCTTGCAGGAAAACGAGACCATTGACTATAAATGGATAAGCGAAGCAGAATTTCGCAGACTTTGTTAACTCAGATGACATCATAAGGAGCCAGAGAGAAAGATATAGAACATTCCTAGGCAAGAGAGGATATCTGAAGTAGATTCACTTTGGAGGTGAAGAAATGGACAAGCTGATATTCCATGTGGATGTAAACTCAGCCTTTCTTTCGTGGACGGCAGTTAAGATGCTTAAAGAAGAGCCGGGAAGCATTGACCTTAGAACCATACCCTCTGCCATAGGAGGGGATGTGTCAAAAAGACATGGAGTTATCACAGCCTGCTCGATTCCTGCCAAGAAGCAGGGAGTAAGGACAGGTGAACCTGTTATGAGGGTCCCTTGAAAAATGCCCGAGTCTAAGGCTTTTCCCTTCTGACTTTAAGACCTATAGAGAATACTCGGCGAAGTTTATAGATATACTTAAGAAATATGCCTTAGCAGTAGAACAGGTGTCTATTGATGAGGCATATCTTGATATGACAGGAACAGATGAACCCTATAACTATGGCAGAGAAAATTAAGACTGAAATCTATGAAAGCCTTGGATTTACAGTAAATATTGGAATCTCTACAGTTAAGCTCCTTGCCAAGATGGCAAGTGATTTTGAAAAGCCTTACAAGGTACACACTCTTTATCCTGAGGAAATAAAGGAGAAAATGTGGACTCTTCCCATAGAAAAGCTCCATGGCTGTGGCTATAAGACTTCTGAAAAACTTAAGAATATAGGAGTTAAGACCATAGGAGATGCAGCTAAGCTCGATAAAGCCCTGCTTTGTTCTCTGCTAGGTGAAAAGTCAGGAGAATATATCTATGAGAGTGCTAACGGCAGAGGAAGCGATGTGGTATCGGGGGAGAGGGAGGCTGCTAAGAGCTATTCAAACGAGACCACCCTGCCCACAGACATCAGGGTGTCTACCTACGATAAAGAAATGCCCCTGTCATACATTGGCTTTCAGAAAGTGTGGGAAAAAGGCTTAGAAAAGATGAGGCAGCAGGCTATACTATAAGCGTTAGTGCCAAAACAAGCAGCTTTAAGAGGAGGTCAAAGCAGACTACTCTGGTAGAACCAACCAATGATATCAAGGATATAGAAAGCACTTCCCTTATACTTATGAGAGAGCTTTGCTTTGGAGAAAGAGGCTTATTTAGCGAAAATGATGGCATTAGGCTGGTTGGAGTAGGTGTATCGAATCTGGCTGAAAATGAATGCAAACAGCTTGATATATTTTCCTATATGAAAGAAAAAAGTAAGCAGGATGAGATTAGACTAAATGAGTCAAAGAAAAAAGAAAAAACCGATAAGTTAGATACCATGCTTAAAAAAATAAATGAAAAATACGGCGAAGGTAAGATAAAAAAAGGAGGATGATTATGACAAAATATATATTGGCTTCGGCTTCACCACGCAGGGTTGAGATACTTGGAAAGCTTGGCTTTGAATTTACGACTGAGGTAAGTGAGGCTGAGGAGAAGTTAAAAAATGACTTTAATAAGCTTCACCCAAAGGAAAAGGTGGAGGAGCTTTCATTTATAAAGGCTGCTGATGTGGCTGAAAGCCTTATTCTGACTAAGGAAACAGAAGAAGGAGACGCCTACATAGTTATCGGTGCAGATACAGTGGTGTCTGTAGACGGGGAAATCCTTGAAAAGCCTAGAGATAAGGCTGATGCCGGACGTATGATAGAGCTTATTCAGGGCAGAAGCCACGAGGTATACACAGGGGTTACCCTCATCTATATCCCTAAGGAAGTCCTTGAAAATAGGGGAGTTAAAGAGGGAAACAAATACTTGGAATTATTTAAGATTCTTGAAAATCAGATGAAAGAAGCCGATAATAATGAAGAGACAGCAGAAATTGGGAACATAATTAAAGCCATGCTAAGTGAAAATAAGCTGATTGTACGCACTTTTTCAGAAAAAACCGAAGTAAGCGTATATCCTATGAATGAGGCGGAGGTAGAGGGGTATATATCCACCTTAGAGCCATATGATAAGGCTGGTGGATATGCTATTCAGGGAAGATTTCAAGCTTATATAGAAAAGATAAACGGAGATTATTCTACAGTGGTAGGCTTACCTGCAGGAAGGCTTTATCACGAAATCAAGGAGGTCTACAAATGTACGACAAGCTTACAAAAAACGATATAAGAAGGCTTGAAGAAGAGATTGAGCATAGAAAGCTGGTGGTAAGAAAAGAGGCCATTGCTGAGGTAAAGGAAGCAAGGGCACATGGCGACCTTTCAGAGAATTTTGAGTATTATGCGGCAAAAAGGTTCAAAAATCAGAATGAAAGCAGGATACGCTACCTCGAGAAGATGGTTAAGACTGCAAGGATAATAGAGGATGATTCAAAAGAAGACGAGGTAGGCCTTGATAATACTGTAACTGTCTACTTTGTGGAGGATAAAGAGGAAGAAACCTTCAAGATAGTAACCTCAGTAAGAGGAGACTCAGTAAGCAATCTCATAACCATAGAATCCCCTCTGGGCAAGGCTTTGATGGGACACAAGGAGGGAGATACAGTCAGTGTAAAGGTAAATGAACAGGTAAGCTATGATGTAGTTATCAAAAATATCGAAAAGACCAAGGATGAAGGAAAAGAAGGAATCAGAGAGTTTTAGGAGGTAATATGGCCAATTTTGAAAAAGCTCTAGCCACTATAATGTTTGATATACTTACAGGCAAGACAGGACACATAGGGAAGGCTACATTTAAGCCCGAAAAACCGCAGTTTGACTGGGATAAGGCAGATGCCAAGCCACTGGAAAGAAGCACTCCTGAAGCGGAGGGGGTACCTACATCTTTTCTTTACAACCTCTTATTCGAACTTGGCTCTGCAAAGAGTGAACTTCATCATTTTCTGGTACTTAGACATGGTAAAGTCATCTGTGAGTCTTCTTTTTCGCCGTACAGAAGGGGAGAATGGCATACCACTTATTCTATGAGCAAGACATTTACAGGAATGGCTATTGGTCTGCTCTATGATGACGGGAAGCTAAAGCTTAATGACAAGATTGTAGACATCTTTGGTGACCTCACAAACCTATGGCAGATGGTGAAGTTAAGAGATATGACAGCCACGAACCTCCTCACTATGACTACCGGTGTTAACTTCAATGAGGGTGGCTCCATGGTTGGAGATGAGTGGATTAAGGGCTTTCTTTCAGCGTCCTTAAAGGAAAATGCAGGAAAGGTATTTGACTATAACAGTATGAATACTTACATGCTTTCAGCCATTGTATCAAAGCTTGCAGGAAAGCCTATGTATGAGTTCTTACAGGAGAGGATATTTAACAAGCTTGGAATCAACCAATGCTTTTGGGAGACCAGTCCTGAGGGCGTTACCAAGGGTGGCTGGGGTATGTTTATACGGCCTGAAGATGCAGCAAAGCTCGGACTTTTATACCTTAACAAGGGTAAATGGGAGGGCGAACAGCTTATTTCCGAAGAATATGTAACCATGGCTACCTCAAAACAGATAGAAAACGAACATTTTGGATATGGCTACCAGCTTTGGATGGGCTGTAGGGCTGAGAGTTACCTCTTTGATGGTATGATGGGGCAGGATGTGAGAGTTTACCCTGACCTCGATATGATAATAGTGAATTTTGCAGGAGATCCTGTGGTTTTCCATAGCGGAGAGGCAGACGCTGTTATTGAAAAATACATGGAGCATCCAGAAGTTTCAGATAAAGCCCTCCCTCCTAATCCTATGGGAAATGTAAATCTTAGTAAACTTATATCAGAGCTTGAAAGCGGAGCATTTAAGATACAGCCTGTTATGGCTGGAGGCTGGGAAAGAAAGGGCAATCTCAGAGCTCAGATATCAAGCCGCAACAAGCCTCATCCGCTTAAACATGATTTCTTTATGTGGCTTAACGGACGAAGCTACGAGCTTGAAGACAAGTGCCAGGGAGTATTTCCTCTCCTTTTACAGCTTACCCACAATAACTTTACTGAGGGTATAAGTGAAATTGGATTCTCCTATGAAAATCATACGCTTTTTATTAAGCTAAAAGAAGGGGATGAAGTCCACAAAATAGGAGTAGGCTTTCATAAGCCTGCGTATTCGACCATTAATCTAAATGGTGAGCCTTACAATGTAGCACTTAAGGGCGAATATACGGAAAATGAAGAGCACGAAAATGTATTAAAATTGATACTTAGCTTTACAGAAGAGGCTGCAAGTAGGATAATAAAGATACATTTTAAGGCTAATGAGATTCTTCTTGAACTAGATGAAACACCGGGTAAGGATTTCATTAGCATAGGTCTTAAGCTGTCCATGAGCCAAATAATGAACTCACACTTTATAGTGAAAAGGGCCTTGGGAAGTGGAGCAGATACTATTGTAAATGAAGCGGTAATGAGGAAAATAAGTCCGTCTACAAGGGGCAGGCTTATGGAAAATGCGGAGGAAAACTAATGAGAGGCATTGAAACAAGAATAAAGGAAATCAGACACCGTATATTTACTGAGGTTGCCAGGATGGCATACCACACAGAATGGCCAACTGACCAGAGAATCGAGGAATTGCCTTATAAGATAATTCCCGGTGAAGTAGGAAGCTTTCGTAGTGACGTATTCCTTGAGAGGGCCATAGTTGGAGAGCGTCTTAGACTTGCCATGGGACTTCCCTGTAGAGATGCAAGTGAACACGCTAAGATATCCGACAATGTGGAGGCTGCTGACAGGCCTGAGACCTACTATACTCCCCCACTTGTCAATGTGATTAAGTTTGCCTGCAACGGCTGTACCGAGAAGAGGGTGTTTGTAACTGACGGCTGTCAGGGCTGTCTTGCCCACCCTTGCGTGGAAGTCTGTCCAAAGACCTGCGTTTCTCTTGACAGGACAAACGGCAGGTCGGAAATAGATCAGAGTCTTTGCATTAAGTGTGGAAAATGTGCCGATGTCTGTCCTTATAACGCCATTATCAAACAGGAAAGACCTTGTGCGGCTGCCTGTGGCATGGATGCCATACATTCAGATGTACACGGGAAGGCTGATATAGACTATGAGAGATGTGTATCCTGTGGCCAGTGCCTTGTAAACTGTCCTTTTGGGGCAATTGCAGATAAATCTCAGATATTCCAGGTAATTCGAGCAATCCAGTCGGGAGAGCATATCTATGCGGCCTTTGCCCCTGCCTTTGTAGGCCAGTTTGGTGCGAAGGTAACTCCGGGTAAAATCCGTATGGCTATGAAGATGCTAGGCTTTACTGATGTATTTGAGGTAGCTGTAGGTGCAGACCTCTGTGCTACCCAAGAAGCAAACGACTTCCTTAAAGAAGTGCCTGACAAGCTGCCATTCATGGGCACTTCCTGCTGTCCTGCCTGGGCGGCTATGGCAAAGAAGCTCTTCCCTGAGATGAAGGAGTGCATTTCAATGGCACTTACTCCTATGACACTCACAGCAAGGCTTATAAAGCACTACAATCCAAAGGGTAAGGTGGTATTCATCGGGCCTTGTTCAGCTAAGAAGCTTGAAGCCATGTGGGATGAGGTGCGCTCAGAGGTGGACTTTGTACTCACCTTTGAAGAAATGGCCGGGATATTTGCGTCAAAGCATATAGATATCGAGAATATTGAAGAAGATCCTGACGGAGTGAACGATGCCTCAACCGATGGCCGTAACTTTGCGGTTTCAGGTGGAGTTGCTACCTCTGTAGTAAATGTAATTAAGAGCATTCACCCTGATATGGAGGTGAAGACCGACAACGCAGAAGGACTTAGAGACTGCCGCAAGATGCTTATGGCTGCAAAGGCAGGCAAATACAATGGCTATCTTCTTGAGGGAATGGGCTGTCCGGGAGGCTGCGTGGCAGGTCCGGGAACCATGCAGGCCATAGTAAAGTCAACAGCTTCAGTTAAAAACTATGCCTCTAAGGCAAGCCACACCTGCAGCAATACAACAGAGCATGTAAAGGAGCTTGATAAGCTTACATACTAGATATTTTGCAAGTATTTAGCAAAGCTGTAGAAGCCCCTGTATTATACGGTACCAAATACTTTTGATACTCATATCGTATAATGGAGGCGTAAATCAACATATTTATTGCTTATGTAGACATATTAAAAGTCCATTTTCTAGAGTTAGAGATGGACTTTTTACTTGTCAAAACCTTTTAAACATAGTATTATGTAGGGGATAACCATTTTTATCAGGCATTTATGCGTGAATGGCCTGAATATTGGAGGTAAACTTGGTAAAGAATAAGATATTTAAGTCGATAATTATATTGAGCATAATCTTGCTTTCTACAAGTGTAGTCGCAGCTTGCGGGAAAAAGGCAGATAAAGCCACAAGCAGTGCTGCAAGTGAACAGGGCTCCGCTAGTTCCGGTGCAGTAAGTGTGGAAGTACCGCCTATGAGCAGCAATGGAATAATGTACGGAGTTATCATAGAGGCTTCAGAAAACACATGACACTGCAGAGTGATATGGGCACTACTGTTAGATTTGGACTTAATAAAGACGTTGATGTTACGGGTCTTAAGGACGGAATCGCCGCAGGTGAAGCCGTAAAGGTAGAGTATAAGGGTGAGCTTAAGGGAGAATCTGCCAAAAAAGTAAAGGTAAATAAGGTGTCTGACTCTGAGAAGCTTCCACAGCTTAGTAAGGAAGCCCTTGTTGCAGCAGGCTCTATTATACTTGCAGTGAGGAACAAAGACCAGAGCAGCCTTGCTAGGCTATGTGAATATCCTCTGGTATTTGATACCGGCACTGACAGAAGGATAGGCAGTGTTCAGGAATTTATCTCACTCAAAAAGAGTGATGTATTTACCAAGAGGCTTGTAAGCTCAGTATCGAAGACCAATCTCTTTGTTACCAATTCCTACAGTGACGGATTTTTATTGGGGCTTTCTGAGCCTAATCTGGTTGTTAGCAGTACCAAGGACGGATATCTGATAACAGGCTTTCATTATAAATAAAGATTGACAGCTAAGAGAGGTGATGTGATGGACTTCACTTTAAGAGAACTGGATAAGAAAGAGACTTTGTCTTTATATAAAAGATGTCTGACCAAATTTTTTGACGAGGAATTTGACGGCTTTCTTATATCAGAATCAGCTATAAGATGGCTCATAGCAAGGAAGATATGCAGCTGTTACGGCCTTTTTGATGATAAAAAGCATCTACTTTGCTTTGGACTTTTTATTAATGATATAGAGCAAAGGGTAATGCTCCTTGATTATTTTGTGGTCTTAAAGAAATACAGAGGCTACAATTATCCTGAGATATTCTTCGATATGTTAAAAGAAGTACTCATCCCTAAGGAAGAAGAGGGGGAGGAAAAAGATAAGGAAGAAAACAAGGAAAAAGATAAGGAAGAACACAAGGAAGAACACAAGACAAGTGAGTATAAGTTCCCGCTGGGCATATTTATAGAGCTTGAGGGAGTGGGTAAGACTGATGAGAAAGCCATAAAAAATAGAGAAATGGCGCTTGATTTCTACAGAAAGATAGGAGCTTACATGACGGACATCCTGCCTGTGCTTTCTGATGAAGAATACAATGTCCTTTTTTTGCCGGTGAATGCGAGACCGTCAAGGTCGGAGCTAAAAGCTGAATTTCTTGGTATTTACAAGGAGATTCTTCCGTCATTTAAGGATAAGAAAAAGTATATTACAAGATTAACTGAGGAAGTGGATGGATTAGTATGAAGATTTCTACAAAAGGAAGATATGCACTAAGACTGATGGTAGATTTGGCTGAACATAAGGACAACGGATTTATTGCATTAAAAGATGTAGCAAAGAGACAAAAACATTTCTAAAAAAATACCTGGAGCAGATAGTACCAGTGTTAAACGGTGCAGGACTTCTTGCTACCAATAGAGGTAATAGAGGTGGATACAAGCTCGCTAAGGAGCCAAAGGAGTACACGGTTGGAGATATATTAAGAATCACGGAGGGAAGCATTGCACCTGTGAGCTGCTTGGATTCAGAGGTCAACCCCTGTGAGAGAAAGAACTTTTGCCAGACCTTATATGTGTGGGAAGGGCTCTACAAGGTTGTAAATGAGTATCTTGACGGAATTACGGTTCAGGATATAGTTGATAAAATTGAAAGTGTGACAGTAGATTACATCATATGATACAAGTGTTAATAGTAAAAGCCGCTACCCGGTTTGCGCACGTTATTTGATATCAAAGGCTTTTATACACTGGCATATTTTATTCAAGGAAAAGAGGAGAAAGTCGTATGAAGAAGATGGATGAAGCAGAATTCTTAAGAGAATTTCAGGATTTGCTTGCCATTGACTCTACTACAGGACAGTTTAGAGAAATACACGATTATATGGTAAAAAAGATTAAAGGTCTTGGATATGAGTGCATAGAGACCAGAAAGGGTGGAGTTCTCGCCTGCCTTGGTGGAGAGGGAGAACCTCTTGTAATAACTGCTCACCTTGATGACATAGGACTTATGGTTAGGCACATTAAAAAAAGACGGAAGCCTCATGGTCTGCCCTGTAGGAGGACTTCACGCTGAGTCTGCCCTTGGAGAGAATATAAGACTACATACAAGAGATGGCAAGGTTATCACAGGAGCCGTACAAAGAGACAGGGCTTCAGTTCATGTAACTCCTGATAAATATTTTGAAATAGCTCCTAAGTACGAGGAAAATGTAGTAGTTATCCTAGATGAGGATGTAAAAAGCGATAAGGATACAGAGGCTCTTGGTGTGCAGGTAGGCGATATGATAGCTTTAGAACCAAGATATATGTATTCAAACGGCTACATCAAGGCCCGTTTCATAGATGATAAGGCCCAGGTTGCTATTCTCATAGAGATAATGAAGGCTCTTAAAAATGAGGGGCTTAAGTTAAACCGTAAGGTATATATGTATTTTGCGGCCTATGAGGAAATAGGACATGGCACCTCTTGGCTTCCTGACGATGTAGTAGATGTGCTGGGTGTGGACATAGCCTGTGTGGGACCTGAGCAGACCACAGATGAGAGAAAGGTAAGCATTTTCTGCAAGGACAGCCGCTTTCCGTATCATTATGAGTTGAATAATGAGCTTATAGAGGCGGCGAAGAAGGCAGGAGCAGACTATGTACTGGATATCTTCACCCCACATTACGGTTCTGATGGAGATACTTCCATAGTTGCAGGACATGATATCCGCCATGCCTGTGTGGGGCCTGGTACAAGAGCAACCCACGGCTACGAGCGTTCTCACATAGATGGAATGAACAATACCTACGCTCTCATTCTTGCATACATTACGGAGTAATATGATACTTAGAAATGGAATAGATATACCTGATATCGGCTTTGGCACCTGGAATATCCCTTATGGAGAAGACTGTGAAAAGGCTGTATTTGAAGCGATTAAGGCAGGATACAGACATATAGATACAGCAGGAGCCTACGGGAATGAAAGAAGTGTGGGACTTGGTGTAAAGCGGCTCTTAGCGAGGGGCTTATAGAGAAGAGGTCTGATATCTTTATAACAAGCAAGCTATGGAACACGAACCGCAGTTATAACAAGGCTTTTAGGGGCTTTGACAAGTCTATGAGGAATCTTGATTTGGACTATATTGACCTCTATCTCATACACTGGCCGGCCAATAAAGTACGCTATAAGAACCCTGATGAGGTAAATGCAGTAACCTGGCAGGCTCTTGAAGAGCTATACGAAGAGGGAAGGGCGAAGAGTATAGGAGTGAGCAATTTTCTGCCTCACCACATAGAGGAGCTAAAAAAGAGCGCAAAAGTTCTGCCCATGGTCAACCAGATAGAGCTTCATGTGGGATATATGCAGGAAGACGTTGTAGAATACAACAATAACAACGGAATAATCACAGAAGGCTACAGCCCCTTAGGTACAGGGGCTCTCTTTGAAAATGAGATATTACGGGAGATGGCTGAAAAGTACCAAACCACTGTTTCAGCTATCTGCATTTCATTTCTTAGGAAAAGAGGTATCATCCCTCTTCCCAAAACCACTTCACCCGATAGGATGAGCGAAAATCTTGGGCTTATCAGGATTGATGAAGAAGATATGGAGATTCTTAATAAACTGCCCTATATAGGGGGACACGCACATAACCCTGACGAGGTGGACTTTTAACTTAAATGGGACTGTCTGAAGCAAAAATCAGACAGTTCTGTTTTTCGTTTGCAGGTACATCATTACGGCATTTGCAAAATCTCGTATACTTAAATATCTGCTTAAGGTTGGCAAGGATAGAAAAGAGAGGATAGGCAGATTCACCGGCCATAGCTGTTATCATATTTGACACGTAGATTCCACCAGGATTGAGTCTGGCTTTTATAAGGCTTATTGCCTCATAGCTCATAAGCCCCTCGGCTGGGGAGTCTGAGATGTAAGCATCATTAAAGATGACATCGTAGGACTTAAGCATGGTTGATAGGAATTTCAGCCCGTCCATGACATAGATTTTAAGCCTCTCATTTTCATAGAGATTATATTCTTCATAAAGTTCATCCAAATAAAAGTACTTAAAAGCCACATTTACCATCACCTCGTCTATCTCAACCACATCTAGGGTTTTCTCAGGGAAGCGGCTTATGAAGTACTTGGGATAGGAAAGCCTGCACCTCCCAGTAGGAGGCAGTCTTTTAAGTTCTTGTTTATTTCAAATACATCATTGAAGCCAATAGCATATCTAAACACAAGGTCATTTCTGTGAGCCTTATCAATGTATGTGGCTGATTCCCTTGCACCATTTACAAGAAGAAGGCGGATAGCTTCGCCGTCTTCAGTCTTTTCCACAACTTCAAGGTCATTATCCCCGTAACAGCTTGCGGTATGTATTACCTTTCCGTTATCGAATAAATGTCTGAAACTAACCATAATAACCACCGCCGTTTTTAAAGAAGTTGTCACTAAACATACCTTGGTCATTGTAATAATCACCGTTTTTAATAGCCAGGTATAGCTCAGCATTGGTAGCGTTTATATAAGGGAATACATAGAATATTCCAATTATATAAAAGGTAAATGCTGAGAGTACAAGCCAAGGTATGAAACTAAGATCAAGTATAAAGGCGTTTAACTTTTCTCCGTTCATCATTTCCATTGACAATCTGATAGCACCATCAGCATCCATATCGGGATTTTCAGCTAGTATAAAGGGTACTAGACGATAGGAATAGGACTTAATTATCCCGGGAATGATGAATAGCAGGCTCCAAAGGAAGATGTAAATATCCTTTAGGAACATGGTCTTTACTATGTTGATATAATTCGTCTTAAATGCATAAAATATAGTACCAACTTTAGGATTGCCATTGTGGTTCTCTATGAAAAATCTTTGGAACCCGACCTCAAAGGGATTATATACGAGAGCCTTTAATGCAATCCCAATTACTCCCATGATGATTAACAGACCAAGGAAGATTGAAGTAAATGAATGTAGCTTGCCAGATAAATCTCCAGTAAATATGGCTGTAGCCCTATTTATATTTGGGTTGGAAGTATCAAAGAAAAAGGACACAAAAATAAAAATCAAGGAAACGACTACTGTTTCCGGGTAGTTATTTTTGAATGCTACTTTCGCATTTAATTTGAGAGTTTTCCTTGTCCACATAGGCGTCCTCCTGAGGAATATATTATATAGTATTGTCTCAGCTACACTTGTATCTATAATATAATATAATGAATAGTTATTCAATGGAAAATACTGAATTTAATGAAAATTATTCTAAAAAGCAATATTTATCTGATTCTCATTAATGAGAAATTAATTCCAAGTATAGTATTTACAATACTTATAATTTCTAGCTAAACTAAAAATGAGCGTCTTCTAATAAATAAAAAAATGAAGCCGCGAAAAAAATAATATTTTAAGGGAGGTTTTTGTGAAAAAAATAGGAGATTTAAAACTAATCGCAATAGTATTTTTTTATTATGTGCGGTTATACTTCAGAGCTTTACGGTTTATGGAGCGACAGAAAAGGACAACTGGCTTAAAAGCAGTAGCAACGAGACTATTCCTCAGATGTTGCAATTTAATTTTAGTAATGCAGATTATTTCAACAGTGTTAAGGCAGTAAGTGTAAATGATACTGAATATTCTGCAGTTAATAATAGTATTGGGGTAACCGGTAATAAATATTTTAAAAGTGATGCAGGCAAAAAGGAATATTATTATCGCTTACCGGATGCATTAAAGGCTGGTGATATAGTTAAGTTTATAACAGCAGAGGGTTGGTTTGAGGTAAAAATATCTAATCCCAATGGATACTTTGGCGTTCACGATAAATCAAGCGTAAAATTTGTTAAAAACACAGAAGGAAGTGGTGGAACTGAAGGAAACAAGCCTGAGACTTCAGCTAAGATTACCCTGAAGCCTGTAAGAGAAAGATTTTCAAATGATTTTTATTTTGAAATATCTCCTAAGCCACAGGGAAATGAGTTAAAGGGTGTATCAGTTGATGAGGCTGTTTATAAGGCTGGAACAAGTAAATATGCACCTTTTCTAGGTGGTAATAACTACTACTATTCAGATGGTAAGTTATATATGATTGAGCCTAGAGACGGTGCTGTAATCACACTTACCTACAGTGATGAAAAGAAACATAGTTTTGATTATAAAAGGGGTTCAGCTGAGATATCCGAATCAGATGAGGTTCAGGTTGCAAAAGTACTTAAACTTCGTCTTAAAGGTGCATTTGAGGGTGCTATGGTAGGTCAGAGAGCCTATGACGGTATTGCAGGAGCAAGCCTGAGCATTACTCAGAACAAGAATAGCAATGTTGTTCTTCAGGGTGCTGAGAAAGAAAATCCTACTGAAGAGGACTGGAAGCTATTTAAGGAGCTTGGTCTTCCTTCACCTGAGATAACAATTGACAGCGCTTCTGGGATGAAGGGCGTTTACAACCCTTATAACAGCGAGGTTACCTTAAACGGCACGCCTAAAGAAAAGGGAAAATATGAAGTGAAGGCTGTCCTAAATGAGACTTCAGGCAGGGTTACAGAGAGTAATTCTCTTGAATTCAATGTGTATGACGGAAACGGAACCTTAGAAGAGTATTTGAACATAGAAAAATACGGTAGTTTCTTTAGGAAAATGCATGACGGCAAGTACATATGGGATATGGAGCCTTGGTCTATAAGCAGGTTTGGTGGGACAAATGAAACAGTGACTGTACCTGAGAATGTAAAAGCATGGTACGGTTCGCATACAAGCGGAACTTACGGAGAACTGGGAACATCTTCAGGTAATGCTACTCAGACATTGATTGTTGGCAAGGATACAAATCTTACCTTAGTAAATATGAAAGTCCTTAGCAGTGTAAAGATAATTGTAAGATGGTGGTGTACTCAATGTTATGGATTCTTCAATTCATGGAAAGATTGAAGTGGAGAACGGTGGAGTGCTTCAGGTTAATTACAATCCGAAGGATAAGAGTTTTGGAAATGGTTCATCAATCAATGGTCAGATTGAACTTAAAGAGGGAGGAATTTTAGAAAATTCCCTTATTTATTCAAATACTAACTATCTATCTGATGGAAACAGAACAAGACATAATGTATCCCCTGTTGTAAAAGTGACTGGAAATGCAACTATCAGAGGGAAAGTATACATTAAGGGTGAAGAAGCTCCTACAGGCACAGATCCTGAAACAGGAAAACTTTATACAGGTCAGCCTGCACTAGGAGTTGAGAACTCTACCTTAACCATTAGCGAGGGAGGAGTGCTTGGCACCTATGGTGGTGGAAGAACGGTGTTGACTTCTATTGCAGCTCCTGCCATTAAGTTAAACAATGGAAAGATAGAGGGTGAAGGAAGGCTGATAGCATTAGCCGGAATAAGTACTATGCCGAGTGAAAACGGTCAGGTGGCGGTAGCCGGCAATGGAAGTTTAGCTGTAGCCAATATGTACATTCAGGGTGGAGACACCTACAACAAGAAAGGAAAAGGCGGAGAGGGACTCGATAAAAATGTGGTTATAAAAGAAACTGCCAATAGAGCTAATCCTGTAGGCAAGGTTTTAGTGGGTAAAACTATTGGCACTTCTATGGATACTGACCAGCCATATTATTGGAAGTATAACGGTAAAGAACCACCTATGCCTGACTTTGGCAATGAAGCAATAAAGGTTACTGCTTCTTCACAGGATAATCAGCCAAATCCTAATCCTGGAGTTGTGCCTCCTGTAGGAAATAATAACTTACAGCCTGTTGTCCCAGTAATTCCAGCGACTCCGGGAATACCTGCAATACCTGCTACCCCGGGCTTGCCTTCAATTCCAGCTGTGCCTGTAGCCCCTGTCAATAACGAAAGCGGTTCAACTGAAACCATAGCAGTTACTAATGACGCTACTCCAGAAGGGAAAGCAGAGACAGCAACTGAGGCAAATGTGGAAGAAGAAGACAAGGAAGAAGGAAAGACAGTAAAATCAAGGAAGCCAGCAGATGGAAAAGTAAAGAACTCTGATACAGAAAATGTAAAAGAGGACGGAACGCCGCTTGGCAATGCAGATAATACTGCGGAGAAAACAAGTCTTCCTAAAACAGGTGCAATCCCAACACAGCTATACTTTGTTGCGGGACTTGGTCTTTTAGCTTTAGGCTTTTGTTTTAGAAAACAGATAATTAAATAATTATGTAGGATTTGGGCTTCGGTTATAAAAGTAACCGAAGCCTGAATTTTTATTCTTCTCTGACATACTATCAATTGATAGAGTATACTATCAATTGATAGTGGAGTACAATTTGATGTTTGGAGGTGGAAATCATAAAAAATACCTATTCAATCAGATAAGAAGGTTATAAAAGCCTTTCTGGAAGAACTTAAAGAAGTGTTGGAATCAGAAGATTTTAAGATAGATGAAGACTTATTAGTTATTAGGTCTAGTAAAGAAGAGGTAGAGTATTCCACCCAATATACAATAGTAGATTTGGAATATGATTCGTTTGATATTGTGGAGCGGCTAAAAGAATTAACAGTCTCGGAATATTCCGCAACTTTGCTGGACAAGGATGATGATAAACCACCATTATTATTTGTATTCGGTAAGGATATAAATGCTAAATTGGTCTATATTAAGCTTAAAATAAAGGGAGAAACGAACAAGAAAGTACTATGTTTGTCGTTTCATTATGCAAAATATGATATGAAGTTCCCATACAAATAACGAGTATAGATGAAAGGAGATACGGTAATGAGCGAAAGCACCCTAATTAGAAAAATTCAAATGGATTGTCCGATATGTGATAAGATTCATGAGATTGAAGAAAGAACGCGAATTGCTAAGACCATAATCAAAGGCGAAGAAGTTGATTATGCAGAAACCTATTACTTTTGCATAAATAGTGATGAAGATGAGAGAGAATTTGTGACTGGAAAGATGGAAAATGATAACCTTTTAAATGCTCGGAATATGTATAGAAAGGCTCATAACCTGTTGACCTCTGATGATATTGTAGAAATTAGAGAAAAATATGGCTTATCTCAGGTGGATCTTGCTAAACTATTGGGATGGGGAGAGGCCACTATTTCCAGATATGAAAGCAAAGCAATACAAGATGATGCGTATGATAACATGCTTAGAATTATTAGAGATAATCCTCTGGCAGTGTTGGATTTACTGCAAAAAAATGGTGAGCATTTTACCAAATTAAAGAAAAATGCAATTAAAGAAAAGATAATGGCGAATCTTGATGAGGATGGGCGGGAATATCTCCAAAGAAAATCATTAGAGAGTGAATATGTTAATTATCAAGAGCCTTGTGATGCCAATGGATATAAGGTGCTTGATATTGATAAATTGGAGGCTGTTGTATCTTATTTTGCAGAACACATAGGCAATCTCTATAAAGTAAAGCTTATGAAGATGTTATGGTATGCGGATTCGTTAAACTTTAAAGAACATGGCGTATCTATGCTGGGATTAGTATACTGCCATGAAGCCATGGGGGCATTGCCTATAGGTCATTACAAAATCGTTGGGCTTGAGAATATTAAGATGCAGGAAGAGGAAGGATATGATAATACAGCCTTTCATTTTCTTGGGAATGATTCAATTGATAAAAAATGCTTAACGGATGATGATATCATAATATTGGACATGGTTATTAAAAAATTTGAAGCTTTTACTGCAAGGGAGATAGTTGAATATATGCATAAAGAAACTGCGTATGAGAAGACGAATGATAAAGATATTATTCCGTTTAGTTTAGCAAAAGAAATTAAGGGGTTTTAAGAACTATAAAATGACATGAAAGGGGACTCCAACTGCAATAAATTTCCCTAACACCTCTAGACTCCAACTTACTTTTGTGATATATTAGATTGCGTCAAATTAAATTTTATTGGAGCAAATATGAAGAAACTATCAAAAAAGGAAAAAGAGAGGATTGACGAGATAATACGAAGGCTCGTAGAACGCTATGGAGGGGAGAGCCGTACCTATCTTGAACACGAGAATGCCTGGCAGTTACTCTTTGCAACCATATTGAGTGCCCAGTGTACAGATGCCAGAGTAAATATGGTTACAAGGGATTTGTTTAAGAAATACAAGACTCTGGAAGATTTTGCGGGAGCAGACCTTAAGGAGATGGAAGATGATATTCATTCTACGGGATTTATCATAATAAGGCAAAGAATATCATAGCCTGTGCAAGGATGCTTCTTAGTGAATACGGTGGAGAGGTGCCAAAAGAACTGGAAAAGCTGATAGTACTTCCCGGAGTAGGGCGAAAGACTGCCAATGTAGTCAGAGGGAATATATTTAATATTCCAAGCATAGTTGTCGATACACATGTGAAGAGAATATCAAAGAAACTTGGTATAACAACTACTGAAGACCCCGTTAAGGCAGAATTTGAGCTGATGGAGGTACTGCCTGAAAGCGCGTGGATAATATGGAATCTCGATGTCATAGCCCTTGGCAGAGAAATTTGCACAGCCAGAGCTCCAAAATGTGACCGATGCTTCCTCTCAGATGTCTGTCCGTCTTGCAAGTGATTATATAGTGATGTGGGTGTCAAAAGCACAGCCGTAGCAATCTTGTATCATATATAAAAAACATCAAAAATAGAGCTTAAATTTAGCAAAAACTCCTATTGTATGAGAGGAGAGGTTGAGCTAAAATAGTTAAATAGAGGTGATTTGGTTAATGACATTTTCCCTCCTAAGCTCATCAAAACACTGGCAGGCTTCCACGAGGTCACTAATGCCAAGTTCGTTGCCGTTATTACGGTAGATTTTAGCCAAGGTGATAAATATGTCTTCTATGTCTGATTTGCAGGAAACAGCGTAAGTAAGGACTTTTTCAGCAGCCTCTTCTTCGCCGTTTTCAAAAAGGAGTTTGCCCCATTTTGCAAGCAGCCTTGAGAGCTTAGAGGAATTTTCATCATACTGGATTAGGATTTGCAGGTTTGCAACCCCGTATTCCATCTTGATGTCGGTGTTGCTCATGTGCCCTAGATTCAATATTTTCTTGTGGCTGAGAGCGATTATCTTCTGCTCGCAGTCAAGGATTTCGCTCTTTGTGAGTTCGCTTAAGCCCTCGGGGAGTGAATATGAAGACTTTACCTCGTCATAGCTTCCTGCAAAAGGGAGTTCATCTAGAGGAACAACTATATAGTCGAGGTCTGTGAGGTCGGCTTTTCTGGTAAAATTGGCCTGACGCTCTCTCTCGAGAAAGCCTTGGTTATCCTCGGTTTCGATTCTGGAATTCTTTTGGGTTTCGTATCTAACCCAAAGGACGAAAAGTATGATAAATATAAGAAAAATAGGCATGTTGACCTCCGTTTATGAAAAATAATTTTTTTGCAGAATTTCATATTTTTGACACTAAATTATTATAGCATATACAGTGTTAATGGTCAAAAGGCTTGAATAGAAATGAAAAAGAAGTTGAAAGATAATTTGGAGGGGTAGAATGGATTTTAATAATAAAAAAAATCAAAAGCTGATTTCAAAGATTATCATCATAGTAGTAATACTATCGATGCTAATCCCAATGGTAGCAAGCATGTTAGGTAATGTATAAGAGGAGTAAAAATGAAAAGGGAAAGTAAGTCTAGGAGCAAAAGCAGAAGAAGTAGTAAAAGAAATAGCAGAAAGAAGCTGATTATCTCGATTTACGGGATATTGGCTGTACTTGTTATCACCACTGCCGGACTTGTGGTTACCGTATCCGCACTTGGCTCTAAGAAAGAAGGCATCATTTGTGAGGGCATAAGGGTAAACGGGATAGATGTCGGTGGCAAGACAGAAGAGCAGGCAGAGAAGATAATTGCTGACTATATTGGCAAGGTTCAGAGTAAAGAACTTGTGGTTTCTGTTACCGAAAACGGTAAAGTACAGGGAACTGAGTCGGTTTCACTTAAAGACCTGGGAGTGAAGGCAAAGGCTCACAACATAGTTGAAGAGATATCTAAGATAGGCGAAGTAGGCAATATAATAGAGAGATACAAAGATATTAAGGCGGCTAAGGAGAATAAGCCTGAGTACAACCTTGAATTTAGCTATGATTCAAAGAAAATAGATGGCTTTGTAAAAACAGTTGCTAAAAAATATAATGTTGCACCGGAAAATGCTACTCTTACAAGAACAAATGGACAGTTTATTGTAGGAGGAGGTAAGAACGGCAGAAGCCTCAATACAAAGGAAGCAGCGGCTATAGCAAAAAAAGATGTAAAAGCCTATATAGAGTCCTTGCCTGATGGTGTTGCTAAAAGCACAAAGGCAGAATTTGCCCTTACTACCAAGAAGCCAAAATATGGCAAAGAAGAGCTCAGTATGGTAACTGACCTGCTTGGAAGCTATTCTACAAGATTCAATCCTGCAGGTGGAAGAGGACAGAATGTGGCAAATGGCTGTAAGCTCATAAACGGCTCTGTTCTTATGCCGGGCGAAGTGCTTTCGGCGAATGCAAAGATGGCACCATATACACTGCAGAACGGCTACGGTATGGGTACAGCCTACGTGGAGGGCAAAATAGTGCCTGATATGGGTGGCGGTATCTGTCAGGTATCTACAACACTTTACAACGCTGTCCTGTTCTCAGAACTCGGAGTAGAACAGAGACAGAACCACTCTATGAGTGTTGATTATGTAGACCTGGCAAGGGATGCAGCCATTGCGGGAACCTGGAAAGATTTAAAGTTCAAGAATACGACAGAATATCCGATATATATAGAGGGAATAGCAAATGGCGGAATAATTACCTTCAATGTATACGGACATGAGACCAGGGATGTGGCTCACAGAAAGGTTGAACTCGCCTCAGTAGTGCTTTCAAGGGAAAATGGAAGCAGGGCGCAGCTTTATAAATATATCTACAAAGACGGAGTGCTTACTGATAAGGTGCTTGTTAATACAAGCTCTTACAGACCTCACGAGTATGAGATAGAAGCTGCTAAGAAGAAGGCTGAGGAAGAGAAGAAAAAGAAAGAGGAAGAAGAAAAGAAGAAGGAAGAGGAAAAAGAAAATAAATCTTCCGAAAATAATGAAAACAAAGATAAAAATACCAGTCCGAAAAAACCGGTACCAAGTGACGGTGATGATTCGGAAGAAGGAATTGAAGGATGATAGAACTTCCTGATTACATTTACGAAAGAAGTGTACTTAAGCAGTTATACTTGAAGGAGGAGAGTAGGCATTTGTTCCAAAAGAATGCCTACTCTGTCTCTATATCCGGGGCAAAGAAAGATAGCGGATACTTTGTAGAAGCCTCAAGCGTGTTGACCTTTAAGGAGAACCCGACTCTTAGGGAAGAAGACCTAAATGACATCATAAGGAGACTGATGTGTGCAGGAGGAAGTCTCGAGGAGATAAGGGCTGAAATAGTCTTTAAGGGAGGATTTGAGGAGAGTGAACTTAGGCAGTTTTCTTCCTCTCTAAAACAGGTTGCAGACAGGCTTGGAGCACAGATTTTAAGAGTGTCGGTAAGCTTATCTGATACAGGTGAAAGGGAGCAGACTGTATTTATCTTAGGCAGAGGTCAGGTAAAAAGTGCATCTGAAGCACCGTGGAAGAGGGGGCAGCTATTTGCAGGACAGGACATTATCCTTACGGGAAGCCTTGGAAAATACGGTATGACTAAGCTTTACAGTGAGAAACTTGAAGAGCTTAGAGCCATTTATCCTGAGCCTTACTTAGAAAAGCTTAAGAATAAGAGGGCAGACAGACTTCCGATTATTGAAACCAATACAGCGGCATTCTATAAAACATCTGCTATGATTCCTCTAGGTGTGGGTGGCTTGCTTTCTGGATTGTGGAGTTTGGGTGAGAGAGAAAAGGTCGGACTTATGGTATATGCGGACAGCCTTAGTTATGAACAGGAAACCATAGAGCTTTGCAATCATTTTAACCTAAATCCCCTTATGCTTAACTCAAAAGGCTCCTATCTTCTCGCAACTGATATGGGTGAGGAGCTTGTCTTCGCACTTAGGAATGCGGGCTTACTTGCTGTCTGCATAGGCAGAGCTACAGAGGATAAGAAGAGAGTCATAGTCTTTGATGACGAGGAGAGATTCATAGAGCCGCCGAAATACAGTTACTAAAATACAGAACTATTGCCATTTGAAATGAATTTGCACTTGTTGAAATGTTAAAGTTATAGTATTATATTACTATATTTGTTTTGTGAGGAAAGTTGCATGGAAAATAAAAAGTTGAGACTTGAGATTTTAAGGGCTATCGAGAAAAACAGTAAATTATCCGCAGAAGACCTCGGAGCTATGCTTGGGGTATCCCCAGAGCTTGTGAGTGGCGAAATTAAGGCTCTCGAAGCTGAGAGGATAATTTGCGGTTATCCTACATTTGTAGACTGGGAAAAAATAGACGATAATGAAACTGTGACTGCCCTCATAGAGGTAAAGGTTGCTCCCTAAGAGGGATGAAGGCTTTGATTTTATGGCAAAGCGAATTTATCGTTTTGAAGAAGTTTCTTATGTCTACCTTATGTCAGCAGACTATGACCTTATGGTTATAGTTGAAGGCAAGAGCATGAGAGAGGTAGCTAAGTTTGTACATAGTAAGCTTTCCCCACTTGAATCAGTCATCAGTACCGAAACGCATTTTGTGCTTAAAAAATACAAAGAGCATGGCATGAGTTATGTGGAAGAAGAAAAAGATGAAAGAGAGTTAATTACACCTTGAGAGAAATATTAAACAATGCTATACAGGAGATAAAGCCGTCAGGCATAAGAAAGTTCTTTGATATAGTAAGCGAGATGAAGGATGCGATTTCTCTGGGTGTGGGCGAGCCTGATTTCCAGACACCCTGGCATATTAGAGAAGAGGGTATATATTCGCTTGAAAGAGGTAAGACGCATTATACCTCCAATACCGGTCTTAAAGAACTTAAAGAAAATATCTCCGAGTACGTAAAGAGAAAATACAACCTTGACTATGATGCAAAGGATGAGGTTATTGTCACAGTTGGTGGCAGTGAGGCTATAGACATAGCACTCAGAACCATGCTTGATAAGGGGGACGAGGTGCTTATCCCGGAGCCTTGCTATGTATCCTACCTGCCTTGTACCCACCTCGCAGGGGGAACGCCGGTGTCTATACCGCTTAAGGCAGAGAATGAGTTTAAGCTTACAAGAGCAGAACTTGAGGAGTATTATACAGATAAGACAAAGATTTTAATAATGCCATTTCCAAACAATCCTACAGGTGCCATAATGACAGAGGAAGAGCTCGCACCTATTGTGGATTTTGTCATAGAAAAAGATATATTTGTCATTAGTGACGAGATATATGCAGAGCTTACCTACAAGGGAAAACACGTGTCTATAGCGGCATTTCCCGGGATGAAGGAAAGAACTGTTTATATAAATGGATTTTCAAAAGCCTTCGCTATGACCGGTTGGCGTATGGGCTACGCTGCAGGTCCAAGCGGGTTATAAGCCAGATGTTAAAGATTCACCAGTTTGCTATTATGTGCGCGCCTACTACAAGTCAGTATGCGGCTATAGAAGCACTTAAAAATGGTGATACAGATGTGGAAAGTATGCGTGAGGCGTACAATCAGCGCAGAAGATTTCTTATATCTGAACTTAAAAGGATAGGAATAGAGTGCTTCGAGCCATTTGGGGCATTTTATGTATTTCCTTGTATCAAAGGATTTGAAATGACAAGCGAGGAGTTTGCTACAAAACTTCTTGAAGAGGAGAAACTTGCAGTAGTACCGGGGACAGCCTTTGGAGAATGTGGAGAGGGATTCATAAGGATATCCTACGCATATTCGATAGATAATTTAAGGATTGCAATGTCAAGAATAGAAAACTTTGCTAAGAGACATTTGAAAAAATTCGGTACCAAATAAAAAACATGGAGGTAGAAAAATGGCAGGACTCAGTGTTGAATACATCAATCCCTTCCTTGCAGCAGCCACAACCATACTCAAGCAGACTTGTATGATTGAAACTGTAATTGGCAAACCGGGTTTGAAAGACATGAAATTTTCGTCTGATTCACTGATAATTATTATAGGAATAACAGGTGACGTAAGAGGACAGGTAATCATAGAGTTTAACAATGCGGTAGCTTGCGATATAGCAGGAAAAATGATGATGCAGGGACCACTTCCGGAGCTTGGTGAAATAGGCTTTAGTGCTATCTGTGAGCTAGGCAATATGGTACTTGGCAATGCAGCTACACTATTTTCAAGTCAAGGTATAGGTATAGATATCACACCACCTACAGTTGGAAGGGGTGACATGAGCTTTAGCGCTGCATTTTCAAAGAATCTATGCATACCTCTTACCTATGATGGAGATAAATGCATAAACATGAACATAGCGATTACAAGTGATTGATATGAACATAGTTTTACATGAGCCGGAAATACCGGCAAATACGGGAAATATCGGAAGAACCTGCGTGGCTACGGGGACAAGCCTCCATCTGATTAAGCCTTTAGGCTTTGATATATCGGATAAGGCTGTAAGAAGAGCAGGTATGGACTACTGGAAAGAATTAGACTTACACGTATATGAGAACTTTGAGGAATTCATAGAAAGAAATCCCGGAGCGAAGATATACATGAGCTACCACTAAGGCTAAAAAGGCTTATACTGAAGTAGAATATACAGAAAATGACTTCATTATGTTTGGCAAAGAAAGTGCTGGCATACCGGAGGAAATTCTGGTAAAATATGAAGAAACCTCAGTAAGAATACCTATGATAGGGGAGATAAGGTCAGCTTAACTTATCAAACTCAGTATCTATTATTCTGTATGAAGCCCTGCGTCAGCAGGATTTTGAAGGAATGAAACTAAAAGGTAATCTGCATAGGCTTAAGTGGAGCAGATAATTTGGTGGTAAGGCGAAAGCCTTTCTACATAAAGTAACTGTAGTTTATTTTTCGAAGGAGGAAGTATGATTATTAACAGGGAAGCAAACAAGGAAGCGATTGTGGGGATAGAGCTTGAGACTTACTTCGAATTTAACGGCATGCAGATTAGCTCTGATGAGATGGTTCAGAGAACTAGAGCAGCTTATTTGGCAGAGGGTAACAGCATTGATGATGTAAAGTCAGTTAAAATCTACATCAATGCAAATGAGCGTAGAGCTTATTATGTAATCAATGATAATGCAGAAAATAAATACATCGAGTTTTAAATGATTGCGTAATACCTGGGGGCTGCTTTTAGCAGCTCCATTTTTATGCAAATGCCGTGTATGCGGCAGACACGGGGATAAAACACTGCAGAGTAAGATTTTTTGTAGAAATCCCTGAAGGAAATCTTAGGAAATCCTCATAGTGGGCAGAATATAGACTAATATAGTATAAAGGGAAATATATGAATAAAAAAGTTTTACATACATTGGAGTTTGACAAGATATTAGACAGGCTCTCAGAGCTTGCTTCTTCTCCAAAGGCTAAGGAGAGGGTGAATTCACTTATGCCTATGACTGACATAGAGGAGATAAATAATGCTCAGAAGGAAACTGCTGACGCCCTTGCAAGGCTGTATCAGTCGGGACATATATCATTTTCAGGGCTTACAGAAATAGGTGACTCTCTTGTAAGGCTTGAGGTGGGCTCAACTCTTGGCATGGGCGAGCTTATAAATATCAGCAAGACTCTTGATGTGGCTCTTCGCGTGAAGAATTTTGGTGCAAAGAGAGATAGCTCGCTTGAGGCAGACAGCCTGTCAGAGAGACTTGAGCTGCTTGCGCCTCTTTCTCCGTACAATAACGAAATCAAGCGTTGTATCATTTCCGAGGAGGAAATGGCTGATGATGCAAGTCCCGGTCTTAAAAATGTAAGAAGAAAGATAGAGTTTACCAATGCTAAAATCAGAGAACAGTTAGACAGCCTTGTAAACTCAGCGGCTGATAAGGGTTTCTTACAGAATAATAAGGTGACCATGAGGAATGGAAGGTACTGTCTTCCTGTAAAAAATGAGCATAGAAGCAAGGTGGACGGTCTCATTCACGACCAGTCTTCAACCGGTTCCACCTTATTTGTAGAGCCTGCTGTAGTGGTTAAGTACAACAATGAGCTTAGCGAGCTTATGATAGAGGAAGCAAAGGAGATAGAGAAGGTACTTGCGGCTCTTTCCAACGAGGCGGCAGGCTACATAGATGAGCTAAGATACGATGTTGAGGTGCTTCCTGTACTTGACTTTATATTTGCAAAGGCAGAGCTTGCTAAGGAGATGAGTGCCACTGAGCCGATATTTAATCTTGATAGAAGGATAAATATCAAAAAAGGAAGACATCCCCTCATTGACAAGAAAAAGGTAGTGCCGATTGACATAAACCTTGGAAAAGACTTTGAGCTTCTTGTGATAACAGGACCAAACACAGGCGGTAAGACAGTTTCGCTTAAGACTGTAGGACTTATTACCCTTATGGGACAGGCGGGGCTTCATATCCCTGCATTTGACAAGTCGGAACTGGGTATATTTAAGAAATATACGCAGACATCGGAGATGAGCAGAGTATAGAGCAGAGTCTTTCTACATTTTCATCTCATATGGTAAACATTGTAAATATATTAAAAGAGGCCGATAGGGAAAGCCTGGTACTCTTTGACGAGCTTGGAGCGGGAACTGATCCTACAGAGGGTGCTGCCCTTGCTATGGCAATACTTGCGAACTTACAGGCAAGGGATGCTAGGGTAATGGCGACTACCCACTATAGCGAGCTAAAGGTATATGCACTCACTACTCCGGGGGTAGTAAATGCAAGTCTTGAGTTCAATATTGACACTCTTATGCCTACCTACCGTATCCTCATAGGAATACCGGGTAAGAGTAATGCCTTTGCCATATCCAAAAAGCTGGGACTATCTGATGAGATAATAGAAGATGCGGCAAACAGGATAGATACCAATGATAAGCGCTTTGAAGATGTGATAGCCGAACTTAACAGAAGCCGTCAGTTCATAGAAGAAGAAGAGGAAAGGATAAAGAAAGAGAAGAGCTGAAATAGAGAAAGAAAAGCAGGCTTTGGAGACAGATGTAGAAAAGCTTGCAGAGAAGAAAGAAAGTCTGCTTGCAGATGCCAAGAGAGAGGCATCTAAGATACTTTCCGAGGCTAAGGAAATGGCGGACGCTTCCATTAAGAAATACAACAAGTGGGGGCTAGGCGGTGCTACAGCAAGAGAGATGGAAGAGGAGAGAACCAAACTCCGTGAGAAGATAGATGCTGTAACCAAGACTAACGGCATAAGGGCTAAGGAAAGCCAGAGAAATAGAGTAGGCAACAAACAGCTCCACATAGGGGATATGGTGCTTGTGCTTACAATGGGAATAAAGGGAACTGTAAGTACCCTCCCTGATGCAAAGGGCAACCTCACAGTTACCATGGGTATAATGAAGTCCAATGTCAATGTCAAAGATCTTGCCTTTGTGGAAGAGGATAACTCCGTAAAGATGGTTAAGGACAAGTCTTCATCAGGCAAGGGCAGCATAGGAATGAGCAAGAGCTTAAACGTAAGAGTAGAGAAGAACCTTGTAGGTATGAGGTATGACGATGCGAGGGCAGAGCTTATCAAATACATTGATGATGCCTATCTTGCCCACCTTCCACAGGTAAGGATAATACATGGTCGTGGAACAGGTGCCCTTAAGGGAATGGTTTCTGATTACCTTAAGAAGTGTAAGTATGTAAAGAGCTTCAGGGAAGGCGAGTACAATGAGGGCGGTACCGGGGCTACGGTGGTTACGTTTAAGTAGTCCCGGTAAAAACAAAACCTAACCTTGATATGAGGAGATGTTCAAATGAAAGCAAATAGAATGTGGCTTTTTTCAGATGTTTTGGAGAAAAATAAACGAGTTTTTAAGGTACCCGTATATCAGAGAAATTATGATTGGACTAACATCCAATGTGAAAAACTGTACCAGGATATAATGAAGGCAAGCCAGAAGAATTGTCAGCATTTTACTGGAACCGTGGTATATATTGATGACAATAATGGTGGAAGTGGATTAAACGAAGTTTTAATTATAGACGGACAACAGCGTATTACAACTATGTATATTCTTCTTAAAGCACTTTATGATGCATCAAAAGATGTTTCTGTCAGAGTTGAAAGTGAAATAGAAGAAGTAATGTTTAACAGACACTAGGAGAAACAGGTGCTACAGCACTGAGATACAGAAATATTTGAACGCATTTAATACTATCAAGTAGACCACAATTCTTCCTCTGATATTTAGAATCTTTGATGACTATGAAGAGGATTTTATCACTGAGGATGTGTTATGCGAGGTCTTAAGCTACTTGCTTACATATTTTATTCGTACAAATGCCTGCGAGATAAATAAAAATATGGCCAAGTTCATGAAGTCGTTATATGCGAGAGTTATCGATGATAGTTATGAAAACTATTTTGAAAGGTTTGTAGTTTTCTTGAATGACATTCGTGCCAATGACCGCATGCCTACAGATAAAGAATTTGAAGATGCACTGATTTACAAGCCATTGTATAAGAAGATTATCCCGCATTTGCGAATAGTCGAAGTGATAATATGGGTAATTCTACTCAGAAGAGATATAGGGCAAAGCCAATAAATTATGCTGGTAAAGATGTTTATGTTTCGACACAGTTCTTTGATTCTGATAGAGATTCCGTTATTGAGTGGTATAAAAACCACTTGTCATAAAGGACTGAGTTAATTAAGGAGCGTGATAGATGTGAAGCAATTAACCAATAAGGAATATGAAGAATACCAAAAATACAAGGAAGATAAGCTGTACGGCAGATTGCTTACTTCTGATGGTCTGCGATTAATCTGTGCAGCAGAGAATTATGATCCAGAGGCTATTGGTAAGCGTATGCTTGAGGCACTTGCCAAGATTGAAAATAAACCTTACTGATATGTGGAGATTATAATATGGCAAAGAATGAAATTGTAATGGAGAATTATTTTGATGCTCTTGAGAAGGTAAAAAACAAAATAATTCAAACTCAAAATCAAGTTATGACAACTGCAAATGTCGAGAGAAATATTCTGTATTGGAATATCGGTAAAGTGATTATTGAGTATAGTTCTTGGGGAAACCGTTTTGTTGAAACGCTATCTAAAGACCTAAGAATGATATATCCAGGTGTTGAGGGATATTCTGTAAGAAATTTGAATTATATGAAACAGTTTGCAGGAAGGATTCCATCTGAAGAAATTTTGCACCAGGTGGGTGCAAAAATTAGCTGGAAAGCAATCAAAACATTAATTGATAAGACGGATACACTAGAAGAACATCTATGGTATACAAGTCAGTGTCTTGAAAATGGATGGTCAACTACTGTTTTGGCACATCAATTAGAAAGTAACCTATATGAGCGACAAGTTTTAGTAGATAAAACAACAAATTTCAAACACAGTTAGCAGACCCATTTAATGAACAGGTCGAGGAAATAATCAAAGATCCGTATATTTTTGATTTTATTCCAAATACAAGGAAAATGAAGGAAGTTGAATTAGAAGATGCGTTAGTTCAGCAGATTACAAAATTACTTCTTGAATTTGGAACTGGCTTTGCATTTATGGGAAGACAGTATCCGATTAAAGTTGGCAATAGAGATTTCTATATTGATTTGCTCTTTTACAATGTGAAATTGCATTGTTATTTTGTAGTAGAATTGAAAACTGTAGATTTTGAGCCAGAGTTTGCAGGAAAATTATCGTTTTATTTATCTGTGATTGATGGTGAATTAAAAGCACCCACTGATAATCCGACTATAGGGCTTTTGCTTTGTAAAGGAAAAGATAGAATGGTCGCAGAATATGCATTACAAGATGTAAATAAGCCTATGGGAGTTAGTGAGTATAAATTATCAAATCAGATTGCAAAGGAATTGCAGGATAAGATTCCTTCGATTGAAGATATAGAAAAGCGTTTGAATTAATTTTGCACCAAGCGGGTGCAAAATTACAAAAATGCATTTTATATGAGGGTGCAAGGGAAGAAATATTTGAACCTGTAGCGGAGTTTTGTTGCTATCAGAGTTTTTACAAAAAAATATAAGGGAATATAAAGGAAGAAAATTTTATTGTAGTTTTTTTAGCCAGATGATTTTCTGCTATATTTATGTTAGTTTTTATTGAATTTAAGATACATAGTCACTTATTAAAGTAAGGACTTTGAGTTTGTTATACGAAATATTTTTCTAGAGAATGTATGATATGAAAGTGACATATTTTCTACTTTTATCCGTATTTATTGGGTTGTGTGTTGAGGGGGAATCATGCTATGGTAAAGTAAATATAAGTTTGGGGGATATTGAATAATGAAAAATAGGACACTTTGGTTTAGGAAACCGGCAGAGTCGTGGGAACAAGCACTGCCCCTGGGAAATGGGAAATTGGGTGCTATGGTGTATGGTAGAACTCTTAAAGAACAAATAGATTTAAATCTGGATACCTTTTGGTCTGGAACAGGAGAAGAAAAAGTCAGGGAAGAGGGGTGGAAGGTATTAGAAAAATCTAGAGAACTTGTATTGAAGGGGAAATACCATGCAGCTGAAGAAGAATTACAAAAAGATTTTCTGAATGATTGGAATGAATCATATCTTCCAGCTGGTAGCCTTTTCATAGAAGAGAGTGGAGAAGAAGGAGGTACATATAAAAGAGAACTAAATATCGAGGAAGGGATTTGCCAAACTATATTTGGAAATGGTCAGGATGAAACAATACGTAAAAGTTATGTATCACATGAGTATGATTGCCTAATAGTTTCACAGCATAAAAAAGCAAAGACAACTTGGGAAATTGCGTTGGAAAGTCCATTTCCACACAAAATAACTTCGCAAAACAAAAATGGATTTTATATGATTGAACAGGCACCATCTAAAGTATATCCAAATTACTATGAATGTGAAGATGCTGTACAATATAATATAGATACACCAGGGATGCTATGCTGTATTATGCTACGAATTCATACAGATGGTAAAATATGTAAATTGTCAGGTGGAAATCTGCAAGTAAAAGATGCAACAAAGTTGATTATTCGTTTGACAGGGGAAACTGGTTATGATAAGGTTAGAAATCTTCCGACATATACAGAAGAAGAACTATATATTCGGTGTTTAGAGAAATTAGAAAAACTGGAAAATGTGGATTGGAAGGATGTCGAGAGAACACACCGTGAATTTTACAAAAGTCTTATGCAGAGGGTAGTTTTAGATCTTGGTGTAGAACCGTTGCTTCCTACAGATGAAAGATTATACAGGTACCAAAGAGAACAAAAAGACACAGGAATTTTTGAACTTTGGTATCAGTTAGGCAGATATCTTTTGATAAGTTCCTCAGCACCAGGAAGTATGGCGGCTAATCTACAGGGAATATGGAATCGTGAAGTACGTCCACCCTGGAGCAGTAATTATACTACAAATATTAATGTGGAAATGAACTATTGGATGGCAGAGAGTGCTAATCTTTCAGAGTATCATCAACCGATGTTTGATCTTGTTAGAGATTGCATGGATAGTGGGAGAAAGACAGCTCGCAATCAATTTGGCTGCAGGGGTTGGACATTAAATCATAATATAGATTTGTGGAGACAGACATCACCTGTGGGAAGTTTGGCTGCACGCCCACCTGTAAAGTATGGATACTATCCAACTGCTTCAGGATGGCTTTGTAGACATATATGGGAACATTATTTATATACAGGGAATGAGAAATTTCTAGAAAACTGGTACCCTATTATGAAAGAAGCTGCTGAATTTTATTTGGATTATCTGGTAGAAAATAATGGTTATTATGTAACCGCACCATCTACATCACCGGAAAATCAGTTTTTTGATGAAAATGGGAATCTTTGTGCAGTATCTGTTGGAAGTACTATGGATACTGCAATAATTAGAACACTTTTTTTGGATTGTATTCAGGCTGAAAAAGTACTTGGTCAAGATTCGAACACAACGAGAATGATAAGAAAAGTACTGCCAAAGCTATTACCATATAGCATTAACCAATACGGAGGCATAAGTGAGTGGTCGGAAAACTTTCAGGAAGCTTTAGAAACACATCGCCATCTCTCCCATTTATATGGATTATATCCGGCAGCAGATCTAGATGTAGACAGTAACACAGAATTAAGAAAGGCTTGTATTATAACATTAAATCGGAGAACAGATGAAGGTCCCGGATGGAGTAAAGCGTGGAAGGCATGCTTGTGGGCAAGGTTAAGAGATGGAGAGAGAGCTTGGTCAATTTTGAATAATCTGTTGACTCCTGCCACACAGAAAAATATGAGCTATACATGCGGAGGAAGCTATGAAAATCTTTTATGTGCACATCCACCATTTCAGATTGATGGAAATTTTGGCGCATCAGCAGCAATTACAGAAATGCTTGTGCAGAGTCATAATGAATATATAGAATTGCTACCGGCATTGCCACAAGCATGGAAAGAAGGATCGTTAAAAGGTATATGTGTGCGTGGTGGATTTCAACTACAATTTTCTTGGAAGGATTCGAAGGTAGTTAGTACAATTATATATTCAAAACAAGCAAAAGTATGCAAAATCAAGATAAACGGGGAAATGCATTGGGTAAAATGTATAATGAATAGTGATACAAATGTAGAAATATAATATAAGTATGGTATATTCAACAAATGTACTGATTTATCACATTGTTTTGTTGGTGAAAACGTGCTATTCTTGTGATTGCAAAGATAATATGATAGTTGTATCAACAAGGGAGGTTATGTTTTATGAAAAAAGCACTGGCTATGTTTCTTGTAATGGGATTGGCAGTATCAGCAATTGCAGGATGTGGGAACAAAAACAAAGAAGAGAAGACACAGAGCACAACAGGTTCGGTGTCAACAGAAAAGAAAGTGAGTACATCATCTGAAGAACTGGTTGTATATTCTCCGGCACCGGAAGGGCTTCTTAAGATGATAATTCAGGAATTTCAGGATAAAACAGGTGTAAAAGTAGAGTTGATTCAGGCAGGAACAGGTGAACTTCTGACAAGAATCCAGTCTGAGAGCGAGAATCCTCTTGCAGATGTAATGTTTGGTGGAGGAGCAGAATCTATGGAAGCATATAAAAAATATTTTGAAGTATATGAATCTGCAGAGGCTGCAAATGTAAACGAAACATACCGTAGCAAAGAAAATTTGTGGACAGGTGCCTTTGTTTCACCAACAGTTATTATGTACAACAAGAATTTGGTAGCAGAGAACGAAGTGCCAAAGGGATGGGCTGATTTGGTAGATTCCAAATGGAAAGGCAAACTGGCATTTGCAGATCCTACATCTTCCGGTTCTGCGTATACTACGCTTTCTATTCTTCTGACTGCAATGGATAATGGAGATGGAGGATGGGGCTATATTCGTAAGTATGTAGATACATTGGATGGAAATATTCTTTCAAGTTCTTCTGCACCACATAAGGGGGTTTCTGACGGTGAGTATTCTATGTGTATCACACCTGAAGAGTCTGTGCTTCAGTATATTAAAGCCGGTGCAGAAAATATAGGAATTGTCTATCCGGGAGAAGGAACAGGAGCAATTCCATCAGCAATCTCTGTTGTAAAGGGCGCACCAAACAGCGAGAATGCAAAGAAGTTTGTTGATTTTGTACTTAGTAAAGAAGTACAGAGCAAGATTCCTGAACATTATATCGTCAGGTACGTACAGATCTAGATGAGGCAGGAGATTTTGTTCCACTTAATGATATTCTTCTCAAGAACTACAATTTCTTGGGAGCATCTACAAATAAGGAAAGCAATATCAAGCAGTGGAATGATATTGTGATTGGCAAATAATTATTACAAAAAAACAAGTAAACAAAGGGAACAGAGGTGTTTTAACTATAGACACCTCTTTCTTTTAAAAGGGGAATAAATAATATGAGTCGAAATGTGGTGATTAAAGACGCAGTAAAAACATACGGGAATTTTAACGCGGTAGATCATGCAAACTTGGAAATCCATTCTGGAGAATTATTTACACTTCTCGGACCGTCTGGATGCGGTAAAACAACATTGCTACGAATGATTGCCGGCTTCAACAGTGTTGATGGAGGGAGCATTTCATTTGGTGACAAGATCATTAATAATGTCCCTGCACATATGAGAAATATTGGGATGGTATTTCAAAACTACGCAATTTTTCCTCATATGTCTGTGTTTGATAATGTGGCATATGGATTGAAAGCTAGAAAAATAAAGAAGGAAGAAATAGAAAAAAGAGTAATGGAAGCACTTGCAATGGTGCAAATTGAAAATCTTAGAGACAGACAACCGGCTAATATGTCTGGAGGTCAGCAACAACGTGTGGCACTGGCAAGAGCAATCGTAATCCATCCAGACATTCTTTTGATGGATGAACCATTGTCGAACCTTGATGCGAAACTGCGTATTCAGATGAGAGCAACAATAAAAAAAGTACAGAAGAAATTGGGGATTACCACCATTTATGTAACACATGATCAGGAAGAGGCACTTGCTATTTCGGATCGAATTGCTGTTATGAAAAATGGTGTAATTCAACAGATTGGGAAACCACGGGAGATTTATTCACGACCGGCAAATGAATTTGTAGCTAATTTTATTGGAACATCAAATTTTATTTCAGGAAGAGTAATAGAGAATGAGAATGGTATGGCTAAACTTTCTGTACTAGATAAAACAGAAATTATGATGCCACTAAAAAACGGGGTAACTGGAAATATTAAACTATCTGTAAGACCGGAAGAATTTTTAATTGGAATGGATCAGGATAAGGGATTGTGTGGTGAAATAGTGTTCCTTACATTTCTTGGAGATTTTGTAAATTATGAGGTGCAGTTAAGCAATGGACAGATTGTAGAGGTAAATCAATATGGAAATGACCGAGATTTTGAATATTCTCTTGGAGATAAGGTTAATTTGAAATTACAGCAGGATAAAATAAATATATATTCAGAAAGTGGAGAGGAGGCAGTTATTGAATGGAAAAAGTAAAAAAACGAAATTATGGGGAATGGCATTTGGATTACTGGAAGCTGCTTTCTTTGATTTTGACGATCATTCTGGCAGTATTTTTACTTTACCCATTGATAACTATCTGCTATAAGAGTGTATTTAATGGAGATGGACAGTTGTCGCTTAACAATTATGTAGACTTCTTTACATTAAAATATTATACATCAGCACTTGGTCACAGTTTCTTGGTATGTAGTGTTTCAACTATCATTGCTACACTCATAGGAGTTCCAATTGCTTATATTGCCAGCCGCTATAATGTGGGATGTAAAAAATTCATGAATATGATTATTATCATGTCAATGATTTCGCCTCCTTTTATCGGAGCTTATTCTTGGATTCTTCTTTTTGGAAGAAATGGAGCAGTGACTACATTTCTTAAAACAATAGGAATCCAGGTGCCTTCTATTTATGGATTCGGAGGAATTGTTATAGTATTTGCAGTTAAATTTTTTCCAATGATTTATCTTTATGTAAATGGTGCTTTGGGTTCTATTGATGCATCATTGGAAGAAGCATCAGAGAATTTGGGTATGTCACGAATTAAACGGCTTATGACAGTTACATTTCCACTGATTCTCCCAACGATTTCTGCGGCAATGTTAATGGTATTTATGGCAACATTGGCTGATTTTGGAACACCAATGTTAATCGGGGAAGGTTATAAAGTGTTACCGGTACTGATTTATCAACAGTACTTGAGTGAAACGGGTGGAGACGCAACAATGGCGAGTACATTAAGTGTAATAATTATACTTTGCGCTTTGATTGTGCTCTTAGTTCAAAAATTCGTAATTAGTAGGAAAAATTACATGATGAGCATGTTACGTCCACCGGAAGAAATTAAGTTGAAAGGTGGAAAACGTGCTCTTGCAACAGGGATATGTTACCTGGTAGCTTTCATTGGCTTTTTGCCACAGCTTACAGTATTCTATACTTCATTTTTAAAGACTAGTGGTCCTTTATTTGTAAAAGGATATAGTTTGGATAGCTATCGTAATATCATCAATAAGCTGGGACGGTCTGTTGCAAATACGTTTGCTTATGCAACAATTGCAATAATTATAATGATTGTAGTTGGCATTTTAATAGCATACCTATCAGTACGTAAGAAAAATAATATAAATACTGTGCTGGACGTTTTGGTAATGTTCCCATATGTAATTCCTGGCGCCGTATTAGGTATAGCACTTCTTCTAACATTTAATAAACAGCCATTATATTTAACAGGAACTTGGATTATTATGGTTCTTGCATATGTCATCCGCAAACTGCCTTACACGGTACGTTCTTCATCCGCAATCCTTTATCAGATTGATCCTTCGATTGAAGAAGCCTCCATTAACCTTGGAGTATCACCTATTAAAACGTTTTTTAAAACAACAGCAATCCTTATGATTCCCGGAGTTTTTTCCGGAGCAATTATGAGCTGGATTACGACTATTAATGAATTAAGTTCCAGTGTCATGCTGTATACGTCTAAGACAAATACTATAGCAGTATCAGTATATACAGAAGTTTTGCGTGGTAACTTTGGAATAGCGGCAGCATTAGCAGTGATTTTGTCTATCACAAGTATGGCTTCAGTGCTATTGTTCACGAAGCTGTCTGGTGGAAGAAGTATCACATTATAAGCTGCTTAAATGGACTGTCGTTCTCGAAACTGCCTGGGCGTCAGTCCGACATATTTTTTAAAAAGTGCACTAAAATAGCGTGGATCCTTATAGCCTACAAGTTCTGCAATCGTATATATTTTAACGGTATCATCATTCAGAAGTTCACAGGCTTTTTTCATACGGCAATTTGTAAGATAATCAATAAAGGAATAACTGGTATGTTCTTTGAAAAGCTTTGTAAGATAACTCTCGCTTATTAACAAAGCTTTACATACATCTTTAATAGAAATATCTTCTTGATAATGTTCTTTTATATAGTTAACAGCACGTACGATGTAAGTATTTTTAGAGGTACTAGTGTCTGCTAAGTATTCGCGAAACAGTATTAAATTGCAGTTGTTTACAATTTCTATCTTTGGATTCAAAACAGTCTGTTGGAGTTTGCTCCGGATTTTTTTCGCAACATTCTTAATAGCACGATTTAATTCGTCTTCATCAACGGGTTTACAGATATAATCAGAGACACCTAGGTGAATAGCAGTTTTAGCATATGAAAAATCATGATATCCGGAAAGGATAATAAATTCCGGATGATAAAATGATTGTACTTCCTGAATTAGTGAAAGACCATCTAAAATAGGCATTCTTATATCAGTTATAATCAAATCCGGATGGAGACGGCGAATCAGATTAAGTGCTTCTTCACCGTTTTCAGCTTCTCCAATTATCTCACAGTCGAGAGATTTCCAGTCGGTAGTTAGAATCAGTCCCTTTCTTAAAATATGTTCATCCTCGGCAACAACGCATCTTATCATTCCATTATACCTCTCTTTCTTCTGCATACCATGGAAGCGTCAGAGTGAAAGTACTACCCTGATTTGGTTCACTTTCTATTGTAAGACCATAGGGCTCGCCGTAATAAAGACGGACTCTCTGGTGGACGTTTTTGACACCTATATGCAATGTGGAATCTTTTACTGACAGGGAAGCGAGAAGTTCCTGCTTTTGTTTTTCTGTCATACCAATTCCATTATCTTGAACCTGAAGAATCAGGTTAGCTTGTTCTCGAAAACCACGGATATACAATTCGCCCTTACCTGGTTTTGCCTCCAGTCCATGAAGCATGGCGTTTTCAACAAGTGGCTGTAAGAGCAAATTGGGAAGTTTGTAGGGCAGAACTTCATCTTCTATTTGAAAAATAACTTCAAACTTATTGTTAAATCTTATATTCTGGATGGTAATATAAGATTCCAGAGTGGTTAAACTGTCTTTTAAAGGAACGAATTCTTTAGAAAGACGAATACTATTTTTAAGTAAAATACTCAAGTGCTTAACCATAATGTAGATTTCTGATTCTCCATTAATTTTAGCAAGCCACTTGATAGAATCAAGTGTATTATATAGAAATGAGGATTAATCTGTGCCTGTAGGTTTTTAATTTCTGCTATACGCAGAAACTCTTGCTTCTCCTGATTTTTCTGAAATAAATCCTTGATGTGATCGAACATGATATTAAATTGATTAGCCAGATAACCAAATTCATCATTACTTCGAACCTCAATTTTCTGGTTAAAATCACCGGATTCCATAAGTCTCATAGTATCTACCATACTTTGTACAGGTGTGTTGATGCGTTTAGATACAATGAATGAAATCAAAATGCAGACTAGAAGGCTTATTAAAATTGTAGCAACCAGGATATAGGTAATAAGTGAAAGGTTACCAAGAATTAGTTCGATATTCAAACATCCTACGAGAACCAGGTTATATGGTGTGGAAGTCTGGTAAGTATATAGGATACGGTTTTTGTCTATATGCTCAATCTGATAATTATAATTCTCGGTATTGGAACGGTTAGACCAGGTGATGAAACTATTTTGAGAATCTAACCCTATATCATTAAAAAGAGCGTAATAATGAGTTGTCATCAAGGTAAAATGTATTGGGAGCAGATCGTAGGTTCCTTTAAGCTGTTCGCGGACGGCATCTAAAGGAATATCCAGAGCTGTATAGCCAATAATTTGTTCCTGTTTACGAATAGCTCTCATAACAGAAATTGCCATTTCTGTATTTTGAAGATTGGTATATAATGTTGGGTATATTATCACAGAGTCACTTTCGTTAGCAAGACGAAAATTGCCCCAATTCTGATTTTTGGGGTAATCATAAAGGTTAGGTGTTCCATGCAGAGAGATTGTATAATTATCAGATGAACGGATGATGTGAACATCTCCGGAAGGATGGAGTGAAGTCTGAAGGTTATACATTTCAGCATAAATAGTCTTAATCTGAGATTCATCCTTATTTGAAGAACAAAGGAGAGATAATACAGAATCATTCATACTGAAATTTTCAAGTGCATCAGTATATTTTGCAATGAGATCGCTAATAGAAGAAATAGCATTCTCAGTAGTAAGGGAAGCCTCGTGGATTAGTCGGTCCTGTATTACACGATCTACAAGAATACTAGAAAAAAGTCCGATAAGGATACATGGAAGAACACTGACGATAATAAATGTGGTTATTAGGCGCTTGTAAAATTTCTGGTTTTTCAGTGTCTGCATGGTGACAGTATCCTTTCTTGAGACTATGAAATAAGTCTATATTTTAAAATATGTTATTATAATAAAGGGAGGAATATCCTGACAAAGACTTTCATACTTATTTTACCTTATACTGTACTTGTTTTTACCTTCTCACAAACACCACCCTCTTAATAGGGTTCCCCTTTGCAGAAAATCTCTCCTCATACTCAGTCATTACATTTCCTTCATTCCATTCACTGTTATGAAGGTCATAGGATACTTCGGTAGCCTTAAAGTTAGTAGCTTCGACTTCTTCCAGTGAAAAGTCAAAAAGGGCAGAATTATCGGTCTTAAACTGGATTTTACCCTCGGGTTTTAGGAGTTTTTCGTACCTTGCAAAAAACTGTCTTGAAGTTAGCCTCCTCTTTGCATGTCTGTCCTTTGGCCAAGGATCGGAAAAATTAAGATAAATTCCATCCACTTCATTTTCAGCAAAAACATCATTTATATTCTCTGCATCCATACGGATAAACTTGAGATTAGGAAGTTCAAGCTCTGTCTGCTTTTCTATTGCCCTAACTAGGACACTTGAATACTTCTCGATGCCAATGTAGTTTATATCCGGATTGTTCTTAGCAAGAGTAGTTATGAACTGCCCCTTGCCCATACCTATTTCTATAAAGAGCGGCTGCTTAGATGGAAATAAGGATACAATCTCACCTCTGTGCTTTTCAGGATTTTGTATCACGAACTCACTATTAGCTATGTCTTCTCTGGAACCCGGTACATTTCTTAATCTCATGATGACCTCACATTTAACTTATTTTCTTATCGCTAAAGAGTTTTTACAACAAATATAGGGGATTGTCAAGTGATTTTCCGTCTTATAATTTCCCCTTGAAATAGCGCTCTTTCTATGGTTAAATATAAGGTAATAGTTATTTTTTTGACGAATAGTTTGGAGAAATTTATGAAAAAAATTTATATAAAAAGAAGTTTTGCGCTAATTTTAATAATTGTAAGCCTATTTTCAGGCTTAAATATAAATACTGTGCTTGCAGAGAATAATTCATCCTGGCCTAAATGCCCATCTATAAAGGCAAAAGAGGGTGTTGTTATGGACCTTGCAACAGGAACCATATTGTTTGGTAAGAACGAGAACAAGAAGTGGTATCCTGCAAGTACAACCAAGATAATGACAGCCTTGCTGGCAATAGAGCATGCCAAGTCTCTTGATGAAAAGGTGGAGTTTACCAAAGAAGCAATAGCTGCTGCAAATAGGGGAAGCTCAAGCATAGGCATGACTCCGGGAGAGAAGCTGACTCTTAAAGAATGCCTTTATGGTCTTATGCTTGCCTCAGCTAACGAGGTTGCCAATGCTCTTGCTATCCACACGGCAGGAAGCATCGAAGCTTTTGCAGATATGATGAACGAAAAGGCAAAGGAGCTTGGATGTACCCATACTCATTTTTGCAATCCAAGCGGACTATATGAAAAGGAGCACTACACAACCCCGGCAGACCTTGCAAGGATCGCCAGAGCAGCCATTAAAAACGATGCATTTAGGGAAATAGCAAGTACAAGAAAATACGTATTGCCTAAAACTAATCTGATGAAGGAAAAAAGACCTTTATCTAACACTCATCAGCTTTTTAACCCTATGCAGCATCCTGAGTATGCTTATGAATACTGCTATGCGGGAAAGACCGGCTACACTACAGAGGCTAAGTTTAATCTGGTTTCTTATGTAAAAAAAGGTACTATGGACATAGTCTGCGTGGTGATGAATGCTGAGAGTAAAGAGGTGGAGTACACCAATACCAAGAAGCTTGCAGACTATACATTTAAGCGCTTTAGAATGTTGCAGGCGGATAAGATACCTCTTAAGTTAAATGAAAGCGGTGGGAAGGTATATGCGAGTGTACTTGAAATGACCCAACAGCGCAGTTTACGGTATCAGGGGCTGCCACATTAGCTGTGCCTAAGAAATGCGATATAAACGGAGTTACTACACGTGTAAAGGAAGATGACATAAATGGTATCTCTGTAGGTGCTAATTGCATCGGTGGCATTGAATATATGTATGATGGCAAGTGCATAGGAAATGCAGAGCTTATATATACAAGTGCTAAGGCTTATTCTTTTAATAAGCCAGAGACGGTAGATAACAGTGTGCAGACGGGCACGGACAATAAGAAGTCCAAGGTAATGGCAATAGCTATGATAGTATGCTCATTTCTCATCATTATGGTACTTATGTGGTATCTGTTCATTTACAGGAGACCTACCCGTATAGCAAGGAGAAAATACAGAAAAACATAAAACAGGCATAAATAAAAGAAACCGGCTTAAGTGGTAAGCCGGTTTTCTTCTTTTAAAATTCTTATAATTATTAATTTATGATATTTTTTTATAGTTTTGTTATCTTTATCTCCTATAATTCATTTATTAAAAATACAGGAGGTATTGATATGTCTGATATTATGCTTGAGATACAAAAGCTGAATAAGTCCTACAGGAAAAGGAAGATTATTAACAATTTGAATATGACCGTCTACAAAGGGGATATTTATGGCTTTCTTGGCGCCAATGGTGAGGGTAAAACCACAACTATAAGAATGATAACTTCACTTATCAAGGCTGATTCGGGTGATATAATCATCAATGGGAAATCCGTTATAAACGGTAAAAATGAGGCTATAAAAAATATAGGTGCTATGGTTGAAGCCCCTAAATTCTACGAAAATATGAGTGGATATGAAAATTTAGAATTAATGGCAAAAATTACGCCGGGTGTTAGTGATCTAGACATTCAAAACGTGCTTGGCTTGGTTGGACTAAAAGACAGAGGAAGAGACAAGTTCAAAGAATATTCTATGGGAATGAAACAGAGACTGGGAATAGCTAATGCACTTCTTGGTGACCCTGAGTTGATCATTTTAGATGAACCTTCAAATGGCCTTGATCCATATGGAATGAAGAAATAAATAATCTTATTGTATCTTTAGTAAAAAGATGTGACAAAACATTTATAATCTCCTCCCATCTTCTTCATGAAATGGAAGGGATATGCAATAGAATAGGAATTTTACATTCGGGGAAACTATGCATAGAGGGCGAAGTACGTACGCTAATAAATGATAATAATGTAGAAAAACCTTGAAGAATTATTTTTTTAAGAAAGCAGGTGAAAAAATGATAAGTTTGGTGGCCAATGAAAATAAGAAAATCTTAAAGTCTAAGCTTGTATTTGGATTTTTATTATCAGGTGCATTATTAATATGGCTAAATATCATTATGTATGATCCAAAAACTATGTGACTGGAAAACTGATAGCTTATATACATTTCCTAAAGGGTTAGTAGAATATTTATATACAAATCTTAATGTTTTATATACCAATATTTGTTAGTTCTCTGGTGACAAAAAGATTTGGTTGATGGAACACTGAAGCTAAGCCTTATAAGAGAGCCTTCAAGGATTAAGAACTTAATCTCAAAAACAAATAAGCTTTATTATATTTTTAGCAATAGGAAACATTGGCATTTATCTTAATGTGTTATATTTTAGTATTTATCTATTATAAAAACATGATAGGCTTACCACTAGCTCAAGTAAATATACTGACGGATATTAGTAGTACACTAATACTTTATGGAATGACAATCCTACCATCTTTCGTGTATGGATTATTTACTATGCTTTTAGGAATAATATTTAAAAATGCAGTTATTGCGAACTTAGTTTCCATAACAGGGATTAATATTCATTTTTCACACAGAAATAGGAATGAAATTTACTATGATAGACAGTCTGACTAGTAGTGAAAGTATAGGATTGAGCCTTATCTTGTTGTTCATAAGTGTTATGCTGGTAGTAATAAACAATATATATCTTGAAAAACAGGATATTACTTATTAGATGGGAGATGACGGTATGGCAGGATACTTGAGATTTGAGGTTTATAAACAGAAGAGAAATAAATACTATTATCTATTCTTTATTATTATTTTAGCATCTAATATCGCTAAAGCTATTTCATTAGTAAATACGGATATTAACTGGGCATCTTTTCCTTTACTGTCAGTGCCGGAGACGGTTTTGTTATTGGTGCTTTTTACGATATTTTTGGCAACAGACTTAGTGGCTTCAGAATATGAGAAGGGGAGTCTAAAGCTTCCTATTATGGTAAATGGGGAAAGAAAAAAACTGATAAAAGCTAAGATGCTAAGTCTTATTATATGGATAATATTACTTGTGATTTTTGACATTGGTTCGTCCTATATTGTGGGTAAGTTATTATTAAAACAGGGGACAACATTAGTTTTAGACGGACAAAATATACTGGCTAAGGGAGTGCAAATCCAAGGGATAGAAGCAATTTTTACTGTGGTTATTAGTGAATTGTCTATTATTATCCCTCTTATATCATTTGGCATTCTTATGGTATTTATATCCTCATTGGTGAGAAAAAGTTCACTTGTAATGGGTATTGGATTTTTGTATTATATTATTAGTATAATAAGTCCAGACAAAACAAGGTATTTATTTCTGATAAAATACATTTACAAATTGCCATCATTTATGATAATAGGCAGTGGTTCAATTGAACCCGCAATTTATATTTTGATATCATTGATAATCGCAATTGTGCTGGTTATCGTTAATATTTTTTGCTTTCGGATGATGGAAATATTAAAATGAGGAGGTAAAATGAATAGGATTTTGATTGTAGAGGATGAGCCTGCACTTGTAAATGTGGTAAAGGATTATCTAAAAAACGAGCTATTTGATGTAGAAATTTGTACTGAAGGAGACAAGGCAATAGAGGTTTTTAATAAGTATAGACCTTCATTACTTATACTTGATTTAATGCTGCCTGGGATGAATGGTTATGAAATATGTAAAAATGTTAGGATGACATCAGTAATACCAATATTGATTTTATCAGCCAAAACAGACGAATTTGATAAAGTTATGGGACTTAATTTAGGAGCTGATGATTATTTGACAAAACCTTTTAGACCGAAAGAATTGGTAGCAAGGGTTAATGCCCTGATACGCAGAAGCCAGGTGTTTAATAAGAACAACTTGGAAGTGATAGATGTAGGGAATATAAGAATATTTATCAAAGAATATAAAGTAGAAAAAGATAACGTAAATATGGATTTAAGCAAAAAGGAATTTGAACTTTTATTATTTTTAGCAAAGAATCCAAAACAAGTATTTACGAGGGAACACTTATATGAGAGAGTATGGGGACTTGACAGCTATGGCGATCTTGACACTGTTACTGTAACTATAAACAGACTTCGTCAGAAAAATAGAGGAAAAATCCAGCAACTCCAAAAACACATTTTAACAGTATGGGGAGTAGGTTATAAATTTGAAAACTAAATCAATAAAGAAGAATTTAACAACATTTGTATTATCGATTTTAATAATTATAATAGCAGTATTATTGCTAACGGGCATACCTGAAAAAGAGCCTAATAGTGTAATATTGTCACTGACAGCGTTGGCAATATTAATTGGGTGTACCTATTTTTTTATTATCCTATTTATTTTCCTAGCATATGTAGATAGGGTTATCATTAAACCTATTCATGTACTTGTAGAAAGTGTTAAACAAGTGAGTGAAGGAAACTATGATACATATATTGAAGTGAATAGAGAAGATGAGATTGGTGTTCTTGCTGAAAATTTTAATCAAAATGATTACTTCACTTAAAGAGTATAGAGAAAAGGAAATAATAGAGAAAGAAGAGAGGGATGATTTAATTGCATCTATAACACACGACTTATCTACCCTCTATCTGTAATCCAATCACATATTGATGGAATAAGTGATGGGATTGCGAATACAAAAAGAAAAAGCAGAGCGAGTATATAGAAGTAATAAACGACAAGATAAGGCAATTGGATGAAAGAATAAAAATCCTTAAAAAAATTATAGGTGTATAACAAAAATAATCACGATTTTAAGGAAAGTATTGTCTTAAAAGAGGCTTTGGACAAAATTGTTTATGATTTAATGAACTCAATTAAGCCGTCTACAGGTATATTTCACTATAATAACAGTATTACTAAAGAAATTAGATTAAATTTAAGCTACAGAGAATTAGAAACTATAATTGAGAACATTTTTGCAAATGCTGTAAAAGTACAACAATAAAAACAATCTTGCAAATTGAAATCAATGCAATATGCTCTGATGATAGAGTGAAAAATAGAATTTAAGGATAATGGAATGGGAATAGGTAAGGAGGATATAAGCAAGATTTTTATCCCATTATATAAGGCGGATAAATCAAGAACATCCAATAAAAATTCTCTTGGACTAGGACTTTCCATAGTCAAAAATATAATTGAAAGCGTAGGAGGATATATAGAAGTGAATAGCAATCCGGGAGAGTTCACTCTATTTACAATTGAACTGCCTATTTTGAAATAGGAGAATATAAAACTGAGGAGGTAGATAAAACGATTATCTACCTCTCACCCGATTTGTATGAAATTTATAAAATATTTTTGTTTTACGGATTATACTTTCTACTGCTGTAGTTTTTGAGCATAATCATTGCCTGTTCTTTAGAAAGAGATCTTAGAGTTGAAATTGCGAAATAGTGATGGTCATCAGGATTTTTAATAAGTCTTTTGCCTTTCATATAGCCATGATACTTGCATTCTCCAACATAATAGTAGTTCTTTGAATTGGGAGAATACCAGGGAACCAGCTGGCGTAGGCGCTTACCGCAGATATGGCAGCAGTAGGGCTCTCTGTCAGAGGCTTTTTTTAAGTCTTCTTTAGAGTTGTAGGCTCTGGTTATGCTCAGTCTATGGTCGGGATAGACTATGTCTACCTCTTGATTTTTATTAAGAGGGAACTTATAGGTGTCAACCGAAGGGTAGAGAAGAACATTTACACCACTGATAATCTGAAGGATTTCAGCAGTATACTCCGCATCGGAAATGGCACTGTGAAAGGCTTTATCCTCTTTTAACCCAAGGTATTTGATTGCATTTTCAAGTGAGAATACACTCTCGTCATATTTTTCCAATAAAAATATTAAAAAGGTATTGAACATTAAAGTAGATAAAGAGGTCTCGAAAATCCGTTATGTACCTCGTAATAAGCCATATTTCTCTGGAATTCGAGCAGATCAAGGGTTCCCCAGGTGGCAAAAAAGTAATTCCTGTCACCCTTTCTGCACCACCTTAAAAATTCTTTGCAGGCGGTCACAAAATCAGTTCCTTTTTTTAGGTCCTTTTCAGTCAGTGAAATAAGCTCTTTGTATACTTAAATAGCTCAGGGATATACAACCGGTTTTATTATCCTGTGAAAAGTGTCGAGAATATTGAAATTCTCATCTAATTTCACAGCTCCTATTTCAATAATCTCAAAAGGAAGAGGCCTCTCGGACTCTTCCTTTGAGGGATATCCCTGGTTCCATTCAAGGTCAAAAACTATATATCTCATTTTATCTCCAATATTATTATTGTCCTAAGGAAGCAATAAGGGCTGCGATATCGTCAGGACTCATTGGTTTGTTAGGATCATCCGAAGCAGGAGAAGTCTCATGCTTTGAAAGAGCCTCTATAGCTGTCTTGTGGCTGGTGGCAGTTGGTTCCGGATCAAGCTCAAGATTTGAGGAGGCAAACAAAGCAGCGATATCCTCGGGACTCATCTGCCTGTTTGGATCATCTTTAGGCTGAGGTGCTGGTTGAGTTGCAGGCTCGGGAGTGGTGTCGATTCCAAGCGCAGCGCCTGATTCAGCAGCAGCAATTAAAGCAGCAATATCCTCAGGGCTCATAGGCTTGTTAGGATCGTCATTAACCGTAGCTACAGGTTCAGGGGAGACTTCAATTTCAGTTTCAAATTCAGTCTCAGACTGAGCTTCAGCAGCAGCAATAAGAGCGGCGATATCCTCAGGGCTCATAGGCTTGTTAGGATCGTCATTAACCGTAGCTACAGGCTCAGGAGCGACTTCAATTTCAGTTTCAATTTCAGTCTCAGACTGTGCTTCAGCAGCGGCAATAAGAGCGGCGATATCCTCAGGGCTCATAGGTTTGTTAGGATCATCATTAACAGGAGCTACAGGCTCAGGAGAGACTTCAATTTCAGTTTCAATTTCAGTCTCAGACTGTGCTTCAGCAGCAGCAATAAGAGCGGCGATATCCTCAGGACTCATAGGCTTGTTAGGATCACTGTCAACCGGAGCTGTAGGGGCAGGCTCAGGAGCGATCTCAATATCAGGTTCAATTTCAGGAGCTGCATCCACTGTTAAAGTATCTACATACTCAGGAGCTTCTTCAGAATCTAAGCCAACTTCCATCTCAGGTTCTTCAATCATTGCTTCAGCGGCTGTCATTTCAGGTTCTTGAGTCATCATAGGCTCAGCCTGTACTTCTCCGTAGCCAACCTGATGAACCGGCTCATACACAGGACTGGTTGCAATCTGATTATTCTTTAATACCAGGATGAGCTCGTCTAACTTAGCAAGAATACTTTCATAATCAGCAGTAGAAGCAGAAGCTTCAGAGATAACCTCGGATAAATGATTGGTATTGTCTCTTCCGTATTTGATAGATGCCTTGATGGCATGCACTATATCACCCTCTAGTGAACTCAAATTATCCATGTTTTCCTCGGGAGTCAGTATTCTTTCATCTAAAAGATTGAGAATTCTCTTTTCAAGGACATAGGTAGCCTTGGCAATCTTGGAAGCCTCCTCCCTTCTGGCAACAGTAGCCTCGTCAGGCTTAGAAGCTTTTTCACTTTCCTTTAGATAGTTATTAACAACATGCTCCATTTCCGTAAAAAGAAGATATGCCGAGCCGATTAGAGTAAGGCCTACACAGAGCGGGAAATAGTAAACATCAGAGTATTTAACTATGCAAAAAAACTCTAAAAAAACAAGGGCAATAAATAACAGTGAAAATGGAATAAGCTTATTCTTTTTCATTTTGTACCTCTCTCAATCTATTATATTAGGCATCATTTCTTGTTTAAGTAATCCCACTTATTATAAGGCAAAAATTAGATTATATCAAGCTTTCGGCAGATTTTTACTCCCGGAGTTAATCGTCTATTCTGACAATCAATATATGGTATGGTTAAAATCTTTTTTACATAACTGATGACAATATTTAGTTCTGCTATTATAATGATGGTGAATTGAAAAAGTAAGTTCCGCATCATGGCTTCAATATTTATATTTAAGCTTAGAGTGGAACTTACTTTTTCTAAATTTAAAAAATATTTCTGAGTAAATATGTACTTTGTCAGAAAAAAATGCTATAATCAGCCTTACAAGTATAGATTTCTCTATTTTACCGCATAGCAAACAGGAGCCGAGGCTACATTCCAGAATCCGGAATAAGTAACTTCCGCCCCCTCCCTTATTGTGGTGTGAGAACTCATCTTGTAACCGGAAATACCGGTTTATCTCTTTAGGAGCTTAGGGGTTAGGGTAATTTCATCTGGGGAAATTTTTTGTATTCCTAAGCTCTTTAATATTTTTTTGCCGTATTGAAACGCAAAAATATCGTAAGGGCTCTTGTTTCCAAACTTCGCTCTAGAATAAGAATTGATATGGCTCATCATCAGGTTTATGTCTTCCTGTGTGTAATTACTAAAGTCCACACCCTTAGGTATTATCCTTCTTATCATTTCATGATTATTTTCACAACCGCCTTTCTGATAAGGAGAGGCAGGATCACAGTAAAATACCCTCAGCCTTCTGTTTCCCTGCATGTCGTATTCAAGTGCTTCAGGATTTGAGAACTCACTTCCGTTATCAAGGAGCAGCACATCGAATATTTTCCCGAAAATATCAGACCTAAGCTCAATGTAGAGCTTTTCAAATATATTTGTAACCGACCTGGAATCATTGTAGTCTCTAATAAAGGCAAGCTGTAAGTTCTGCTGTACGAAGAATAGCGTAAGAAGCACCTTGCCTCCTTTTTTGCCTTCCACACTGTCACCTTCACATACGATAGAATCAGGGTGTTCGCTTATATATTTCACAAAGTCTTTGTAAGTCCTGCCTTTTCTGCACTCCTTGTCTACCTTTAATGTCTTGCTCTTGTTTTTTCTTGGACTCATTCTTACAGTGCGCGGCATATCAATGTTTCTGGCGGTAAACAGGCTGTTGTTAACGTATGAGTAAAGTGTTTTATCAGAAATCATGATTTCATCGGAATGGTTATTAAAAATATGTCTTATGGACTGTCCTTTTAGCAAAAGCGGACTCACTATTCCGTCTAAATGTTTAATTTCTTCCACGGTTATGTTAACACCTGTTCTTGACACGGATAATGTTTTTCCTGTACCTGTTATCTGCCTCCTTTGCCCTATAAAATCTTTTTTCCAGACGGCACTTATTTCTATCTTGGCATCCGTTACATACATAAGGTGGCTTAAGTAGAAGAGGACAGATGCGTTTAACGTACTCATCACATAACGGTATACATTTACCACAGCCTCATGCAGTTCCTGCTTTTGCTTAAACATCTGCCACAGGTGTGCTTCTTTGTGCAGGTTTTTTCTGCAGCTTTTTATGCAGTCATTAAAAAGACCTCCCATACCCGCCTTTTTGTTCAATAATTATATTTTTTTCCTTATTTCTTTAGAAATGGTCGTACTATCTTTTCCCTAAGGCCTGCGCAATACTATTGAAACTTAATTTTTAGCCAGCATAACCTCTATATCGGAACGCATGCCTAAAGAAAGATGTAAGTATTTGCTCATAGTTAAAAACTCCTTTGGTTTATAATATATAACCCTAACCTAATGAGTTCTCACACCTTAAATATTTTAAACATGTAATCAGTAAAGTCCATAGATATAAATACAATATTTGGAATAAGTAAAATCCAGTGCGTTAATCATAGTATTTAGAATAAGTAAAATCCATACTAATGCGGACTTTACTTTTTCAAATAACACTATTATAATGATATTGTGATTTAATTATGGTAATAGCGGTATCAAAAATAAAGAATTTGATTAGGGCTTATGCTAATGGAGTATATGTCTTAGGCTCCTTATGTTGTCCTGGTTATGAGAAAGGAAAACAAATGAGAATATTACATTTAGAAGATTCGCCTGGGAAATATGATGATATAAGGGGAGTACTACTTTCTTGCGGAGTAAAATCCGAGGATATAGTCTGGGTTATGAACCTGGCGGACGGGATTTTTGAGCTAAAAGAGGCTAAAAAAAATGGGAATCATTTTGACCTTGCCATAACAGATATGTATTATCCGGTAGAGCCAGGAGGATATGCAGAGAGTGACACAGGCTATAAGTTTATAAATTTTGTAAAAAAGGAAGGATTGAATCTTCCTATTGTTATCTGTTCATCGGTTAGATTTAATGATGATGTGTTTGATTGCCTTTGGTATTCAGGGTTAAGTAACTGGGAGATGGGGCTAAGGGAGATTATATCGAGGTTTGATTAGTTGCCAGGTAGATACGAGTTAAAGGAAGGAATATCAAAGTAGTTCTGCAATACGAGAATTATAGCACCAAATAAGGTGGAGTATTCCTTCCACTTAGTTAATGAAACCTGAACGTTTTTATTATACTGTTTTAGGCTATTCTTAACATCTTCAAATATATCTGGGAATTCTATAAAAATATCTGATTTTAAAATGAGAATCTCAGGGGAAAATAAGGTGACTACATTCCCCAGGCCAATAATTAGGTTATTTTTATAGTTTTCAACAAGTTCCTTTACATTAATGTCATTGTTTAGATAATCCTGTTTAAGCATAGAAAGGGCAGGCTCTTTTTTGCCGCTTAATAAAGCGTATTCCTTTAAGAGAGCCTGTTTAGAGCAATATTGTTCAAAACATCCACTTTTTCCACAGCTACATTTTCTACCGTTAGGATATAAGGTTGTATGCCCTACTTCTCCGGCATCACCAAGAATTCCTTTATGCAAATGATAGTCAAGGACAATACCAGAGCCAATACCACTGCTTATATTTATGGCAATTAAATCTTTGTACATGCTATTGGCTGTAGATTCAAAAATAGCACATAGATTTGCTTCGTTTTCAATAATAACAGGTATTCCAAGTGACTTTTCAATGCTCTCAGCTATGTCTATTTCGTAAATATCGTAATATGGTGCAAAAATAACCTTATTACCCTCAACTATTCCATGTACAGCTATCCCAATACCAAAAACCTTATAACCTTTAAACTTGGGATTTGAAAGGAAATCAGTAATTGTATCCTGTATTAAGCTCACAATATTGTCTTTATTTACAGAGGTATCTGTTTTGGTCTTTGTAATTAACTCACCGTCCAGATAAGTCGCCATAAATCTATATTTATTGTATTGGAACTCAAAACTAAATAGAAGGCCTGCATCTTTGTTTATTTGTAATAAAATAGGCTTCCTGCCACCATTTGGCTTACTATAGCCAAAGCCAACCTCTTTAATAAGGTTATCATTTATGAGTCTTTCTATGATGTCTGAAATAGTTGCTTTATTTAAGTTAAATCTTTTGGCGATATCTGCCCTCGACAAAGTTTCCCCTGCAATTAGCGTGGATATAACTTTTTTGATATTCTCAGTTCTGGCATTTTCATTGTTGTAGGCGTATTTTTTGTTATTCATGGCAAACCTCCCGACTGCATATATAACAATTATACTATATAAAACCTTGTCTGTCTAATGTTGTTAAGCAAAATATATATTATTAGCAGTTATAATTCAAGATTTAAAGTTAAAAATTGACAAAGACAGTTAGTTAGTATATAATCCCATTTTCGACACTTAAAAAAGAATAAAGTGGCGGTAACCCTTGTATCTACTGGGTTTACGCCACTTTCTATAACTAAAAACGTTGTATGGAAATGCTACTTCAAAATATTTCTAATTTTTATTTAATTCTTTTTGGTTCATAGTATTTTTTATCTAATCCAAGGCCGGTAATGGCATTTAGAGCAGTACACAAATCTGAGCTTGTGTAGGTTGACATATAGCACATATCTTCCAGATTAGCCACATTCATATTTTTTAGCGTTTCTATTGTGTTCTCTATTGTAAAATGTGTGCCATAATTATCAAGCTTCTTCTCAAGAAGACGGTAGATTAGCAAGGCTGTGTAACAAATCATAAAATGTGCAATTATTCTGTTTCGTTTCTGATGGAAAACAGGGCGTGCAGATAAATTTGTTTTCATTACACGGAAACAGTCTTCAATCTTATAGCGGTTTTCGCTTACTGCCAGTACGTCTTTTGCTGAATCCTCCAGGTTTGTTGCAACAGCGTAGAAGCCGTCAAATTTTTCTTCCTCATCAATAACTGACTGGTCAAGTACATATGTATCAGTAACATTTTCCCCTGATTTTGACCTTGATATACGCTTAATAAAGCGTGTTACATCATTTGGACCTTTCTTATAGGTTTCGGGGTCAATATTTTTTAGAAGTTTTTTTGCACGTTCAATCTGACGGTTCCTTATATTTCTCTGATATTCCATCATTTTTCTTGAAAATGAAACGATAATATTTTGAGGAATTACCGCTTTTGATTTCACTTTCTTAACTGCACCGTTTTTACATACCTTTTCCTCATAAAGCCCCAAATCAAAAGCTTTATCAGCAGGAATAATCTTATATATTCTGTCGTTATACAGGCTTATATTTTTTTCATCAAACCTGTCAAAGCTCTTCATAGAGTTTATGCTTGCTGGCTTATCAGTTGACAGCAGGCGGTAATCACAGTCGCTAAATACGGCCTGCTTAAGCTGTTCAGACAGCTTTTTAATTGACTGGGTTACAATAAAAGCCCTTCCACCCATAGAATTAAAGCTGCGTATGTTCAACGAACCAAGTCCTGCGTCTGCGCAGTAAATGAATTTTTTACCCTTAAACATCTTTGTCAGTTTGGTTTCAAGTGGTATAGCTGTAGTCTGCTCATTGTCAGAACCTGATGTAATACACATGGACAAAGGGATTCCGTCTCTATCCATAAACAGACCCATCTGCGCAATAGGATTAGGGCGGTGTTCTTTGCTTGGGCCATATTTTCTAAGCCCCTTTATAAACTCACCGGTTACCTCGTCTACATAATCCTCATCATCAGTTTCGGTTTCAAAGTAATAGTTTGAGCAGTCATAGAAGCAGACCGATGTATCCCTTTTCACAATCTTACAGCTTTTTTCATAAAGATGGCTGATATACTCATCATAATGCTCCTCTAAAATATCCATGGTGCGAAGAATATGCACATAGTCAAAATCAGGCTTTTCATAATACCTGCTAAGGTTCTGATGTGTTCCGAGTTTTGAATCAGGCTCAAGAATGCGTGAGCAGGTAAGAAAGCGGTTAACCAGGTTTGGGTCAAACTCGTTTTTCATATCAGCAGTAACCGTTTCAAAAAAAGATGCAATCTCAAGATCCTTATAAAACTTTTGAAGGAAAAGGTAGCCAATATTTAAAAGGGTGCTCTGCGAACAGGTTGAGCTTGAAGACTTTATTTTTTCAGCAAAATCAACCTTAATCTCTAAAGATACCTTGTTTTCCTTTCTATAAACCTCATTATATTTATTAACCTCGTCCTTTGCGTATGCAAGTGGGTCGTCGGTAATCTTTAGAAGCTCAGAATGCTTTCCAATACGTGCTACATTTTTTGTTGTTGTTTTCTTTCCGTTACGGATACCAAGCTGTATAAAGTAGGTTGGATCCTTGGATTTTTTATCATACCATAGTTTCATGCATCTATTATATCATACTTTTAATAAGAATACAACACCATACAACGAATAAATTTAAGAAATTTGACAAAAAAAATACCGCATTTCTGCGGTTTATAGAGTTTTATGTAGTTTTAAAGTGTCGAAAACCCGTCTGTCTAATGTTGTTAAGCAAAAATATATATTATTAGCAGTTATAATTCAAGATTTAAAGTTAAAATTGATCAAAAGACAGTTAGTTAGTATATAATACAAACTAACAATATGGATATTTTATCATGAAATTAGGCTAAAGACTTGTATAAAAAAATTATAATTTAGCTGAAATATGATTTTATCTGTACTGCGTTGTTTGTAACTTAGAATATAATGACAATTACTTTTTACAAAGGAGGAGTGTAAAAAATGAAGAGAAGAGTTACAGGCTTTTTAGCAATGGTATTGGCGGCAACAACTGTATTTACCGGATGTGGAGGAAGTGGAGGGCAAAAAACATCCAGTAAAAAACAAGATGCTCAAAGCATTACGCAGGATGTTTCAAAAACGAAAGGCTCTATTGACGTATGGACTAATTTAAGTCAGGACGAGATGAATTTTTATGTTAAAGAATTCAATAAAATTGTTCCTGGGGTAAAGGTAAATGTAACTGTAATGCCTTCTAAGGAGTATAGGACTAAGTTACAGAATGCATTTAGAACAGGTACCAATGCACCTGATGTGGCAACATTTGAAATTTCTGACCTCGGAGTTTATAAAGATACTGAAATATTCTTGAGAATTTGAGCCAAGATCAATATGGGAGCAGAGGAAATTTCTAAGAAAAATGATTCCATATGTTGATGAGCTCTCTAGGGATAAAAACGGTAATATCAAAGGACTTTCTTGGCAATCAACACCTGGAGGGTTTTGGTATAAGAAAGCACTTGCAAAAGAATATCTTGGAACAGATGATCCGAAAGAGCTATATAAGATGTTGTCCGACTGGGATAAAATTGTAGAAGTGGGTAAAAAGGTGTATGAGAAATCAGGAGGAAAGGTTGCACTTTTAGATGATGTTGAGTCTGTATTACAGTTTTATGCATCATATAAGGGCCAGCCTTGGGTTGATGATAAAGGACATATAATCAGTGATGATTATATGTTAAAAATGTTCCAAGATGATGCAAACAGTAGTTAAAAATAAAGTTGATGCTGAAGCTGATATGTGGTCAGCAGGGCTGGACATCAGGAATGTATGCAAAGGATATGTTTATACTTACCTGTTTGCCAACTTGGGGGTTAAACTTCTGCATAAAACCTGGAATTCCTGCAGATGAAATGGATAAGGCTGCCAATACTTGGGGTTATATGCAGGCTCCTATCCCTTATCAGAATGGAGGTACTTGGTATGGAATGTATTCAGGTTCAAAAAATAAGGATGCTGCTTGGGCATGGATTAAGACGATGACTTCAAATGAAGATTATCTTGTGAATGGACTTGCAGGTACATGGGGTGATTTCCCTGGCTACATTCCTGCAATTGAAAGGTGTATTAAAGAAGGACACACTGATGTTGTTACAGGTGACCAGCAGTACTTCTCTGATTTCTATGAAACAGCTAAAAATGTAAAAGGCGATCCAATGACTAAATATGACCGTCAGGCATGGATAAGTGCAGGTGCTCAGATGGACTTGATTGCAACAGGTCAGGCTACGCCTGAAGAAGCTGTTAAGGGATTTAAAGAGGAAATGAAAAATATTTATCCTGAGATTAACATTGATTAATACGTATTGAACTAAATAAGAAGAGCTGCTTGAGGAGAACTTTCGGGAGAAAAACTCCCAAGCAGCTTTTTTCTGCTAAAAAGGAGGAAGACGTAGTGTCAGAACTAAGCAGAAAATCAAAGAAAAGCAAGATAAATAAGAATAATGTGGGATATTTTTTTATTGCACCATATTTCATCGTTTTTTTGGCATTTACATTGTATCCAATTCTATATACATTTAAGCTTAGCTTTATGTCGTGGGACGGATTCAACACACCTGAATTTGTTGGACTTGCAAACTATCAGCGACTTATTCAAGATGTAATGTTTATTAAAGCCATTGGGAATACAATATTTATGGCGTTGTTAGCCATGCTTCCACAGATGGTTTTTGGGCTTGTTCTTGCATTTTTGCTAAACCAGAAAAGGCTTAGAGGGAAGTAATTTTTCAAAACTGTGTTTTATTTTCCTAATCTGGTTACAGCCGTATCTTTAGGTGTTTTATTCAGCTTATTATTTGACTGGAAAGCAGGTAGTATCAATCAGATTCTTAGTGCGATAAATCTGATTAAAGAGCCTATTAACTGGAAAGGGAAATCCGCTGTTATCGCAGTTGATTGTTGCCATGGTGCTATTTTGGCAGTATTTTGGCTATTATACTATAATTTTTACTGCCGGAATTCGTGGAATATCGTATGAGCTTTTTGAAGCAGCAGAAGTGGATGGCGCATCCAAGGTGCAGGTTTTCTTTAAGATTGTGCTCCCTTTGATGAGGCCTATAATGACATTTGCATTTGTAACATCAATTATAGGAGGACTTCAAATCTTTGATATACCATATACTTTTGGTGGCGCAACTGGTGGAGTAAAGTCATCTCTGCTTACAATGGTAATGTATATGTATAATATCGCATTTACGAATTTAGATTATGGCTATGGTGCAGCAATTTCATATGGATTATTCGTTATAATTATAATATTTTCAATCATTTTCATGAAATACACTGCAGGCAAAAAGGAGCGGTATTAATGAATAAAAAGAGAATCGTGCAAAGATATATAGAATATTGACTTATATAATTTTTAATTTTGTTGGCAGTTATAAGTATAGTTCCATTTTACAATATGATTATTGGATGTACTCATGATAATGCGGCTTTATCAACATCTTTTCAGATATTTCCAGGTTCGCATTTGATAGATAATTACCGCCGTTTACAGGATAATGTGAATATATGGAGAGGACTTGGTAACAGCGTATTTTTATCTGTGGTGTATACGATGATATCAACTTATATTGGGGCATTAACTGCTTATGGTTTTGCCAAATACAGATTTCGAGGTAACAAAGTTTTGTTTTGGATTGTTCTAGCTACAATGATGTTACCAGGACAGCTTGGAATAATTGGTTACTTCCAAGAAATGAATGAATTAAAACTATTAGATAATTATGTCGCTTTACTTATGCCAAGCTTTGCTACCCCTGTAATGGTTTATTGGATTCGACAGTATATAGATGCTTATGTTCCTAATGAGTTACTTGAAAGTGCACGTATGGATGGATGTAACGAATTCATGATTTTTAATAGAATTATTTTCCCGGTAATTATTCCGGGAGTTGCTACTCAGGCAATTTTCACCTTTGTAAGTTGTTGGAACTCATACGTTCAGCCATCTATTTTGTTGTTCTCTCAGAATAAATTTACTTTACCTATTTTGGTACAACAGATGCAGGGAGTGTATAAGACAGACTACGGGGTAATATATTTGGGAGTTACATTATCTGTGATACCAATTTTAATGTTATTTATATTCTGCTCTAAAATGATATTAAAGAGTACTATTGCGGGGGCAGTCAAAGGTTAAATTAATTATAATTACAGTTGAGGTCGCAAATTGTGGCCTCAATTTTCATTTATTGACATAAGCATGAAAGATGATATACTGGCAAAGAAACATTTGGTGAAAGATATGAGGGTATTTTAAGTATGCCTTACTCTTGGTACTACACATTAGGAACTGAAACTTTGAAAACCGCATAAATTGGAGAAAACAATGGACATAGAATTAGGCATTTTACAGCTTGCAAACTACTATGAAAAATTTGAGGCAGGGGCTTCCTCTGCCTACCTGATAATAAATGAAAATATGAGAGACTATAAGGCTATGTTTGGCTTTGCAGAACTTGGAGAAGATAAAGAAGAGTGGAAAGAGATATTTTCCAGGATGGAAGATAAGGCTAAGGAGATGGGATATTCTAGCCTTGTCGGGCCACTTAATTACTGTACTTGGATGAGCTATCGCTGGGCTATCAGCCGCTTTGATATGAAACTCTTTCCGGACTGCACCAACCCGCCATTTTACCCTGAATACATAAAAGAGCTTGGCTACAGGGAGCTCTATACCTACAGGAGCGCCGAAATCGCAATAAATAATCCGCTAAATGAGGTAGGTAAGCAGGTTTATAGTGAAAAAAAGGAAGAGGGATACAGTTTTATTACAGTCGAGAAAGAAGAGGCTTTTACCTATGTGAAAGAGGTGTATGAAATCTCAAAAAATGCCTTCTCAGATGCTCTATTGTACTCGGATATCCCGTTTGAAGTTTTTGAAAAGCTATATCTTTCGTGGGTAAAGGAAATAGATATTTCTTTGATTGTTGCCTTCCATGGGAAAGAAGCAATAGGTTATGTATTTGGCTATGAAAACCGCTATGGAAAAGACTTTATATCAAAGACAAGTGCAGTAAAAAAGGAGTATCAAAAACAAAAGATTTATCTAGCCCTCCTTTACTTAGGGAGTGAGTTGGTCAAAAATAAAGGCTATGACACTATGCTTTATCATTTTCAGTGCGAGCAAAAGGAGACCTTCAGGCGGTTTGGCGGGGACGTGGAAGACAATGAGAAGCGCTATGCTGTATATGTAAAGGAGCTATAATGAGACAAAGATGCACACTTTGCCTAAATGACGAGACCGTTAGGAACATTAGATTTAACAAAGAGGGACTATGTAACTTCTGTGAAGCCTACCTTCGTGACAGGGACAGGCTTACAGATTATGACAGGCTAAAATCACTGTTTGAAGAAAGAATTGACCTCGTTAGGGGGAAACACGCATACGATGCAGCTGTGGGGATATCGGGTGGGAAGGACAGTGTATTTGTCCCTATATGAACTGACTCACCGCTACAAGCTGCATGTTAAAAGCATTTACCATGAACAACGGTTTTCCTTTTCAGAAGAAGCGAAGAAGAACATAGACAGACTTGTAAAAAGAGTTTGGTGTGGAACATGAATATATAGACTTTGAGAGGAGCCTGTTAAAGCGCTTCTATGCCTATTCCATAAAGAAATGGCTGGTGCCTTGTGTAGCCTGCTCTTATATAGGCTACGCATCCATGATAAATCTGGCCTCTAGAATAGATGCAGGAATGATAGTCCACGGCAGGAGCCCTGAGCAGATGTTTCGTGCCTATGATGAGGATGTTTTTTTCAGAGCTTGTCAGGGCTGGGCTATCCTCGGTTAAAGAAGTGGACTTACAAAGCCTGTATACGGGGCTTCTTGGGAAAATAGATGAAAAAGCTTGATAAGAATCTAAGGGATGAGGTGAACAAGGCCCTGTTTCAGGATGTTAAGGGGGATGACTTCAGGGAGTTTGTAGCCTACTTTTTATATCATCCTTATGATGAAAAAGGAAATAGTATCATTTTTAAGGAAGAACACTTCTTGGCTTGTGGGAGAGCAGTATAACCACTATGATTGCAGGATTCACCCTGCCACGAAGTACATATACCAGTGTGCTGAGGGAAGACCTCATATTCTGCCTGAAATCAGCTTCTTAGTAAGAGACGGCAAGCTAACAAGGGATGAGGCTAAGAAGATACTTGCCGGTGAAGTCCTGCACGAAAAGCCAAAGGAAGAGATGAAGGAGCTGTTTAACTACATCGGTAAAAGTGAGATTCCTACAAGGATAAAGGCAGAAATCTACAATAAAGTGGTGAGTAAATGGAAGTAATAAGATACTTTTTGTATAAGAAGAGATTGTTTATATACAGCTTTGCATCCCTTATATTGGCTCTCGTTTTCGTGAGTTTTGCAGGTGAAATAAAAGAACTTAGACTATTTTTTCTTTTCTTTACTGAGATGTTTTTTATCCGTTTTATGGATGATAGTGCGGACTATGAAAAGGATGCGAAGACAGGGAAAATGCAGCTAAGCAAGAAAGCACTTAGAATACTTATAATTTTAACTGTCCCATTGTTTTTGGTGCTCAATTTCTTGTATTTTGGCATTGGCGGGCTATGTAGCGTGGGAATTATTTTTCTAATCATCATTAAAGAAGCCTTACCTTTTATACCAGCGCTAATTGCACCTGTCAGTGGGATTTACTATATTTACTTTGCTGTATCTGTGGAGGAATCAGGCATAAAAGAGGGAGTATTTTTAGCTGCTTTGATATGCTTTTCCGTATGGTTTAGCCTGGGAAAGAGGAGAAAAGATGATTTTTGAAATGGGAGACCGAGCTGAGGCTTATAAGCTCGGTGGGAAGGCTTTTGAACTTGTAAAGCTTTACGAGGCAGGCTTTAAGGTGCCTCCTTTCCTGGTTTTGACAGGAGAGGACTTTTTTGAGTTCTTTGGTGAGGAGAGAGAAGAGCTTAGGAGTTTGCTTTCTGAATACAAGGATGAAAACAGGGAAGAAATCTGTGCAATCATCAGAGATAGGGAGTTTAGTGAGGACTGGAAGGAGAAGGTCATCTCTAAGGTCAGTGAGTATTTTGGAGACGACTGCCTCCTTGCTGTGCGCTCAAGTGCCACGGATGAGGACGGGGAGAGATTTTCGTTCGCTGGTATGATGGAATCTTATCTGAACGTGAGGCAGGGAGAGGAGATTTTCACAGCAGTTAAACAATGCTATCTCTCCTGTTTTTCGGAGAGGGCGATGAGATATAGGAAAGAAAATGGGCTAATAGATGAAAATATTGGGATGGCTGTCATCTTGCAGAAAATGGTGGAGGCTGATACCTCGGGAGTGATGTTTACCAGCAATCCTCTTACCAACAATCCTGATGAAGTCCTAATCAGTGTGGTTACAGGACTTGGTGAGGCCTTGGTATCTGGAGAAAAGAACAGCTTTGATGCAGTCTATGACCGTTTTGGCAACAGAGTGGAAGTGGATGAGGCTATGCCGCTCTCTGAGAATATCTTACAGGAGCTCGTGAGCCTTGGGCTAAGGGTAGAGGATATTGATGCAAAAAAACGAGGCAGAGACATAGAGTTTTCGGTTAAGGATGGGACTGTATATCTACTGCAAAACAGGCTGATTACAAGCTACAGCCATATTGAAAAGAATAAAGAAAGAACCATTCTTGATAATTCCAACATCATAGAAAGCTACTCAGGAGTTACTACACCGCTCACATTTAGCTTTGCAAGGGAGGTCTATGAGAAGATTTACCGCCAGACTCTTGGGGAACTTTTTCATTGAAAAAGAGGCGGTGGATAGTATTGCCTACGATCTTGAAAATATGATAGTTTTTTACGAAAATAAGATATACTACCGTCTGAACGGCTGGTATAAGATGACTGCACTTTACCCCGGCTACAACAAGAACAAACGCTATATGGAAAACATGATGGGAGTAAAGGTGGAGCTTAAGGAAAATGAGAGGGAAGCCAAGTTCCGTCTGTTTAAGATATATTTTTATTTTATCAAAAAACTTATTAACATGAAGAGGGCAACTACTGCATTTTCCAGTAAGTTTGAAGCGGTGACAAAGGACTATAGAAATAATGACTTTGAAGGATTTGACAACAAAAGTCTGGTTAAGGTATATAAGGATATAGAGGCCTCTATTTTGAATGATTTTACTACACCTATAGTAAATGACATGGGTGCCATGGTCTTTATGGGAAAGGTGAAATGAAGTCCTTAAAAAAGAAGGGGTAGAAGATGCAGAGGGACTTCTTGGGAAGATTCTAAGCAAGCAGGGAAATGTGGAAAGCGTGAAGCAAAGGCTCTTGTCCTTCTTCAGCTTGTAGATGAGATATGGGAAAATGAGGAGCTAGCTAAAGCGTTCCGCACAAAATCTGAGGAGGAGCTTAAGTCGTATCTAAGTGAAGATACTGAGTTTTCAGCTCATTTAAGAGACTATATTTTGCGATTCGGAGCGAGGGTAATGGATGAATTAAAGCTTGAAAGTATCACCCTTAAAGAAAATCCTGACTTTCTCTTTAAGACGCTTAAAAATTACCTGCAAATGGAGGAAAAGGCCATCTGTGTATAAGCCGCTTGAGATAGATGAGGAAGAGCTTTACAGGCAGGTATCATTTCCTAAGAGATTCTTTCTTAAAAAGCTTGTGAAGATAACGAAGTACTTTGTAAGAAACAGGGAATATCTGAGGCTTTACAGGACTTATATTTATGATGTTGTGAGGATGATATTTCTCCACATAGGGCATAATCTCGAAGAAGCCGGAGTTATTGCTCATTTTCGGGATATCTTCTTTCTTACCAAGGAGGAGGTATTTAGGATAGCAGAGGGAGAAAGCCCAAATATAGCCTTACTTAGGGAAAGGCTAGAGAAAAGAAAAAGGGAACTTGAAGAAAACAAAGATAAAGAAATATTTGAAAGAATGTATTTTTACGGTGAAGTAAGGTCTGAAAATATGCTTCCTATATTCTCGAGGCAGGAAACAAAGTCCTTAGAAGATGGTGTATTAAAGGGAGTTGCAGGCGGTGGAAAGGCTGTCACAGGAAGGGTGAAATATGTAGAAAACCCACAGGATGCAGATGTGGAAGGCCTCATCCTTATGGCAAAGAGGACTGACCCGGGCTGGACCATGCTTTTCCCTATGGCAAAGGCGATTATCATAGAGCGTGGAAGCGTGCTTTCTCATTCTGCAGTTATAGCCAGAGAAATGGGCATCCCGCTTGTGGTAGGCATTAGAGGGCTGACTGAGAATATAAAGGATGGAATGCTGGTTCGTGTGGACGGTGTGAAGGGAACGGTGGAAAGGATAGATGAGAGGGATGAAGACAAGGGATAAATTTTCATTTATACGTTACTCAAATTGCTGGGAGGATAGTAATATTCTCTTAAAGGCCTTAGATATAAAAGAGGGAGAAACAGGGGTTTCCGTAGCCAGCGGAGGGGACAACACCTTTGCACTCTTACTGTCTAATCCTAAGGAAATCTATGCCTTTGATATCAATAAAACCCAGCTTTACCTGATGAAGCTTAAGATGGCTGCGATAGAGAGACTAAACTATGGCGAGATTTTGGCCTTCTTTGGGACTTAGGAGAGTACAGACAGACTAAAGACATTTTTTTCTCTAAAGGAATATATGGACGAAAGAGAGCTTTAACTACTTTAATCAGAGAAGAGAGCTGATAGTACAGGGAATCATCCATATTGGAAAGTTCGAGAGATATTTTCAGATATTTAGAAAGTTCGTCTGCCCTTTATTTTGCAGGGAAGCAAGACTCCGGCTGTTTTGCTCTCTATCTTTACTAAAGGAGCAGAGATTTTATTATAAAAGATACATAGATAACCTTAGGTTTCGTACGATATTTCGTGTGTTCTTTGGGATAAAGGTAATGGGCAGTCTTGGCAGGGATAAGAGTTTTTATGAGTATGTGGCGGATAAGAGGGATGTCGCAGGAGACATCAAAAAACGCTTTGAGTATGGCATATTTAATAGCACAAACTTTGACAATCCGTATCTAAGCTATATACTGAGGGGGAAATTTACCAAAACTGCCATACCACTTTATTTGAAGAAAGAGAATCTACCTGTCATCAGGGAAAGACTGTCTAGGATTAAGCTCATACATGGCTCGTTTTTGGACATCCCTCAAAATGAGAAGATTGATTTTTTCAATCTCTCGGACATTTTTGAATATATGAGTGAGGAAGATTTTCTGGAAAATGTAAACAAGCTTAAGAAAATAAGCAAAAATGGCACCAGGATTGCCGTTTGGAATATGCAAAACAGAAGATATTTACCAAAGAAGGAGTTTACCCTTTTGAAAGAGGAGAGTAAGTCGCTTTTTAGGGTGAACCAATCGTATTTTTACAGGGATTTTTCGGTGTATAAGAAGCAGGAGTGATATGAGCAGGATAGTAGATTGTTTTGATGATGCTTGTAAGAAGTATGGGGAGAGAACCGCCTTTATAGATATGAGGGGCAGGGAGATGAAGAAGATAAGCTTTAACAAGCTAAGGGCACATGTTGACAGGGCTTGTGCCTCTCTTATGGCAAAAGGGATGAAGAAGGGGGAAAGGGTGGTACTTTTTGTAGCCCCATCATACAAGCTTTTGGTCTTTATGCTTGCCAGCCTCAGGATTGGGATTTCCCTTATGATAATTGATATCTGGGCTGGGAAGAGGCTAATACGCCGGACTTTAGAGGAATATAGGGCTGACTACATAGCGGTCTCGGGCAGGACAAAGCTTGTGAGGCTTGTATTTGGCGAGCTTAGAAGGATTAAGGATGTGATCCTTATAGAGAAAATAATTGCTGGAAATGAGGATGAAAAGGGTAATAAAATGAAGGAAAGACCTGTCTGCACAGAGGTGGAAGGTGATGAGGTAGCTGTGCTTACGATGACTACGGGTTCTATGGGAAGACCTAAGATAATTTTGCGAAGCCACGATGACCTTTACCGCCAGTTAGACCTTGTAAGGCGCAATATAAATGCGAGAAGTGAAGACACGATAGTCTTAAATACCTCATTTATGTATCATTTTGTAAATGTTTTAAATGGTTACAGTGGGATAATAATGCCTACAAAAAAGCCAAAGATATTAAGGCTGTTTAATAGGGCTAACCGCCTGCAAAAACTGCCGGCACAGGTGGTTATAACCACTCCGGATTTTTGTATGGAGACTGAGATTCTCTTTCAGGGGTTAGAGGAGGTATATATCGGCGGTGCCGTACTAAACCTCTATGAGGCAGAGCTAATCAGAAATAAATTTCAAAATGCAAAGATAACCTACATCTACGGCGCAACTGAATGTAACCTTATATGTAAGACTGATTTGGATGAATATATAAATAACCTGAAAAAAGGACAGACTGTCCTTGGTGAGGCGGTTTCGGGAGTATGTATCAAGACTGATGAGAATAATGAAATCATGGTACACTCCGATGTGGTACTTACAGCCTATCTAAACCCTGAAAACAAGCGTGGAGTAGTGGATGAAAATGGGCTGTACTGGCATAAAACAGGAGATTTGGGAAGGATAGTAGGTGGGAAAACTATTTTACTTGGGTAGAAAAGATGTATTTGTAAGAGGAAAAAAGGGAGATATTTTCTCAAATGACTTGGAACAGGCTGTTGTAAGAAGGTTTTCAGGTATAAGAAAAGCTGCGGTTTTTTATCACGAGGGGAAGAACTTTCTCTTTGTGGAGGGAAGCTGTGAGGAAGAGGCTTTGCGAAATCTTGTGAAAGAATGGGATATAGGAGAAGAGGTGGTTATTACATTCTTACCCCAAATCCCCTGCGATGCAAAGCATCACAGTAAAATTAATTATAATAAGCTGAAACGAATGGCTGAAAAAAGATATCATAGAAATAAATAAAGATAGGTAAAGCAAAGAAAGGTAAAGCAAAGAAAGGTAAAGCAAAGAAAGGTAAAGCAAAGAAAGGCAAAGCAAAAGAAAGGCAAAGCAAAGAAAGACAAAGCAAAAGAAAGACAAAGCAAAGAAAGACAAAGCAAAGAAAGGTAAAAGCAAAAATAAAAAGTAAAAATAAAAAAAGTAATGATAAAAAATGAGATGCCAAGAAAAGCCCAAGAAAAGCCCAAGAAAAAATAATAAAAGTAAAAGTGAAAATTAAAGACAAGAAGAGAAGATATGAGGAAAAGACAATGGGAAATAAAGTTGCAGAGATACTGACTAAAAACCACGAGAAATGGAAGGATCATAAATATATTTTTGAAAAAGTGGAGGGCAAATTTGTCCCTCACACCTATGGAGATTTCTATGAGGATGTGACGAGGGCTGCCGCCTATCTTAAGGAAGAGGGATTGACGGGGAAGAGATTAGCCATCTTTGGTGCAAATTCCTACGCTTTTATGGTGGCAGATGTAGCTGTAATGGCCTTTATTGGCTGTTCTGTGATGTTTGTAGCTCAGTGGACTAAGAAAGAGCTTTTACACATAATGAAAACGGTGGATGTGGATGCCATACTCTATGATTCATCAAAAGAGGAGGACTTCTTTGGATTTTGACACCGTGAATTGGGAAATAAAGCTTATTTCATTTACAAAACTTCTTGAAAATGAGAAGAAAAGCAGATCTACCCCTTATCCGGTGAATGATGGAGTCTGCTCACGAATCGTATTTTCTTCGGGAACTACAGGGGTACCCAAGGCGGTTATGCTCTCTCAGAAGAATATGTTTGTGAACCTGGAAAATCTCTTAAAAAGGGCGTTGATGACAAAGGAGGACTCTGCCTACCTTTTTTTGCCGCTTAGCAATACCTACGGAGGACTTTGCAATTTCATTTATTCCCTATATACAGGTATGAAGATTTATCTTTGCAGTGATAAGAATAAAATAGTGGAGGAACTTCTTGAAGTGAAACCTACCATACTTAGCACAGTACCAATCTTCCTCGAGAAAATCTACCTTGCAAAAAGGGAAAAGGGGATTTCTGTTAAGACCTTGCTAGGAGGCAGGGCAAGGATTGTATTTTGCGGTGGTGCGATTCTAGAGCCTCATCTTCGTGAAATGATGGCAGAGGAGGGAATAACCCTGCTAAATGCCTATGGCCTTTCTGAAACAGCCTCACTTATCAGTGTGGAATATCCGGGGGAACAGGAGGTTGGCTCTGTGGGGACGGTATTTGAAAATCAAGATGTAAGAATAGATGAGGATGATGAAAACAGAGTCGGTGAAATCCTTGTAAAAGGCGAGAACATCTTCATTGGCTACTATGGGAGAGAGGACTATTACAGGAAGTTTTTTACTGAAGACGGATACTTTAGAACGGGGGATATGGGGTATCTAAGAGGAAATAAGCTGTTCTTTACAGGAAGGAAAAAGAGGGTCATCATAGGGAAGAATGCGAGAAACATCTATCCTGAGGAGATTGAGGCTGTTATATTAGAGGTGACTAAGGCTGAGAACTGCAAGGTATTTGAAAGGGATGAGAAGATATGTGCTGCTATATATACCAATGAAGAGACCGATGCTAAGCTTTGCTAACGGTTATCAATGAAAACCTGCCAAAGTACCGCCACTTGGCTGAATGCGAGATAGTAAGGAATCATTTGGATAGGAAGTGGAAGTAGTTTCAGTAATTGAAGAATGGAGTTTGCAATAACATATTATGCGATAACATGTTACTGCATTTTATATATCAACAGGGATGTCACAGTATATTTGACATTTGCCAGTATTTAAATATAAAATAACCTCAAGAAGAGAGGTATCAGATGTTTAACATAGAGGAAGAACTTAAGAAGCTGCCCACAAAGCCCGGAGTCTACATTATGCACAATGAGCTCGATGAAATTATCTATGTGGGTAAGGCGATAAGTCTTAAAAACAGAGTCCGCCAGTATTTTCAGAGCATTAACAGACATTCTCCAAAGATAAAGAGGATGGTTGAGAATATAGACCATTTTGAATACATAATAACTGATTCTGAGCTTGAAGCCCTGGTACTGGAGTGTAACCTGATTAAGGAGCACCGCCCTAAGTACAATACTATGATGAAGGATGATAAGAGTTACCCTTACATCAAGGTGACAGTGGATGAGGAGTATCCAAGGGTTATGTTCACCAGAAAGAGGGGAAAGGACAAGGCGAAGTATTTTGGCCCATATCCTGCCCATATTAGCGAGACTTTGGAGCTCATTCACAAGATATATAAGATAAGAACCTGCAGGAGAAATCTGCCCAAAGACATAGGAAAGGAGCGCCCTTGCCTCAACTATCAGATAGGCAGGTGTGACGGAGTCTGTCAGGGCTATGTGGAGCCTAGCGAGTACAGAAAGAGGATAGATGAGTAATCAAGTTCTTAAATGGGGATTATGAGCCTATCTTGAAAATGATTACCGACAAGATGATGGAAGCCTCTGAAAAGCTTGAATTTGAAGAGGCCGCCAACTACAGGGATATGCTAACCCATGTAAAGAGATTTAGCGACAGGCAGAAGATAAACTCCAATGAAAATGTAGACGACAGAGATGTGCTGGCTCTTGCAAAGGCCGGGAAAGAAGCCGTGATGCAGGTATTTTTCATAAGGGGAGGCAGGCTTATAGGCCGTGAACATTTCTCCTTAGATGAGGTAGGAGACGATGAAAAGGGAGCCATTTATACAGACTTTATAAAGCAGTATTACACCGGAACCCCTTTCATACCCAAGGACATTATGCTTGCGGATGAGCCGGAGGAGAAGGAGCTCTTGTCAGAATGGCTTGCGACTAAAAGGGGAAGTAAGGTAAATATCTTGGTGCCTAAAAGAGGTGAAAAGGCAGGGCTTACGGAGCTTGCTTACAAGAATGCTGCCATGGTACTTAATCAGGACAGCGAGAGGAATAAGAGGGAGCAGGCAAGGACTCTTGGGGCGGTTAAGGAGCTTCGCGATCTGCTTGGCATCTCAAATGATATAAAGAGGATAGAATCCTACGATATATCCAACACCAGTGGTTATGAAAATGTTGGCTCTATGGTCGTTTTTGAAGACGGCAAGCCTAAGAAGAATGACTATAGGAAGTTCAAAATAAAGGGAGTAGTGGGCCCTAATGACTATGCCTCTATGGAGGAAGTCCTTACCAGAAGATTTGAGCATGGGCTTAGAGAAAAGGAAGAGCTTAAAATCCTTGAAAAGTCAGGAAACAGGAAGGAGGGCAAATTCTCAAACTTCCCTGACCTTATCCTTATGGATGGTGGAAGGGGGCAGATAAATATTTGCCTGAAGGTACTTGAGAAGTTGGGTATAGATATTGCTGTAGCAGGTCTTGTAAAGGACGATAGGCATAGAACAAGAGGCATATATTATAACAATGTGGAGCAGCCTATAGACATCCATGGGGAGCTATTCAAGCTCATCACGAGGATACAGGATGAAACTCATAGATTTGCGATAGAGTACCACAAGCTACTAAGAGGAAAGAATCAGGTTCATTCTGTACTAGATGATATAAAAGGCATAGGCAAAGGTGAGAAGAAAGGCTCTAATGAAGCATTTTCGCCTCTCTGGATGATATAAAGAAGGCAACTAGAGGAAGAACTGGCCGCTGTGGAAGGCATGAATGAAGGGACAGCTAGGGCAGTGTGGGAGTTTTTTAGGAATTAGGTAAGTAGTTCCATACGTTATGAGTTGTTGAAGAAGTAAATCGTTAAGAGAATAAAAATAAATAGATATTCTACAGGTTAATTGCTTGTAGAGTATCTTTTTCACGTTAAAAGGTCCCAAGACCTTTAGTTGACAAAACCGTAATAATGTATATAATAAACTCGTAATACACCAACTCGTAACTCAGCAATCTGCATAAGTAAGGAGGTCACTATGTTTTATTGTAGGGAAGAAGAACTCCGCACCATGAACAACCGCTATAAAAAGGACCGGTTTGAGTGTGTTGTCATTTATGGTAGGCGACGCGTAGGCAAAACCGCCCTGATCAACGAATTTTGCAAAGGAAAACCTACCGTCTATTTTTCCGCCCTAAACGCATCCTCTCAGGAAAATCTGGAAGCACTCTCCAAGGCGATTTATACCTGTCAGAATCCGGACAGCACCAGTACTCCTACCTATCGGAGCTATGAGGACGCACTGGAGGCTATTAGCGAGATGGCGATGGAGAAACGGTTGGTATTTGTCATTGATGAATACCCATATCTTGCGAAAGCGGAAAAGTCGATTTCTTCCAGGCTCCAGCATATCATTGATCACAGCTGGCAGGGACAGCAGGATTTATCTCATACTGTGTGGCTCCTCTATGAGCTTTATGGAATACCAGGTGCTGGGGTATGAAAGCCCTCTGTATGGACGACGCACGGCGCAGTTTAAGATTCAGGCGCTGACCTACCGGGAGATTACTGAGTTTCATCCCGAACTGAAAGCTGCCGACCAGGCGCTTTTATATGGCGTGACTGGCGGCATTCCGCACTATATCAATAAACTGGATGTGGAAAGCAATTTGGACGAAGCTCTTTTGGATAACCTGTTCAGCACCTCCAGTTACCTGTTTGAGGAGCCGGAAAATTTGTTAAAGCAGGAACTGCGGGAGCCGGCCATCTACAACTCTGTCATTTCAGCGATTGCCGCAGGAGCCAGCCACTCCAACGAGATTTCCACAAAGGTCGGATTGGAATCTGGCGTATGTGCGAAGTACTTGAAGGTATTGCTGGATTTAGGAATTTTGAAAAAGGAAACGCCGATTACGGAGAAGCCCGGCAAGAAAACGATCTATGCCATTGACGATAACTTTTTTCGATTTTGGTATCGTTTCGTTCCTCGGAATATGTCTGTCATCAGCGCCGGGCGGATGCGTCTTATCTATGAACAGGCGGTGAAACGCTTTTACCCTGATTATATGGGACTAGTATTTGAAAAAATGTGCCAGGAATATTTGCTTCGCTATGCGAAAGACCTACCGATTCTGCTTAGTAATGTGGGACAGTGGTGGGGAACGGATTCTAAGACCCGTAGGGAGGTACAGATCGACATTGTGGGGGCACCGGTAGATGGAAACGAGTATCTGATTGGTTCCTGCAAATATCGGAATGAGAAGATTGGAATCGAGGAATTGGAACTGCTACGCAGATATGCGGCAGTATTTCTCCAGAACGGAATCTTCCACTATTATATTTTTTCCAAGGGGGGATTTACGCCGACACTGTTGGAGGCAGAAATGCAGGGAGAGGTTACATTGTTTACGCTGGGGGACCTCTATAGGTAAGTGGTATATTTTCAAGGAGGTTATGGCCCACATCCACAATCACATAATCTGGCACACTGTCAAAAAGTAAGTTCCACTCTTAGCCTAGATATAAATATTGAGGCCAAGATGTGGAACTTACTTTTTCAATTCATCCTATTTAAAATCCCCGAAGACCTGAAACTATTCAAAAGACTAACCACAGGACATTTTGTCATCATGGGGAGAAAAACCTTTGAGTCTCTTGGCTAGGATAGCAAGGCTAATGATAAAGTATTGTAATCCCTATGCGATGATTTTAGCTTAAAGGCTGTTGAAGTGAAGCATAAGGGAGTGATAGGATTTGTGATGGACTAGAGAAGGCAGTGGTGCTTTGTGGTAAAGAACTCTAATCAAGACAGCTAAACCATCCGATATATCATACATGATGCTTTATTTAATGAAATTAAGAGGTGGATGGCAAATGAAAACAACAATGAGACAAAAGATAGTATATCTAATTCTGTTTCTGTCCTTTTTGACAGTGGCTTTACCAGGTGAAAAAGCTCTTGCGGACGCGAAAAAGAATGTAAGAATTGTCGCAAGCAAGGGTCAGAAGAAAAAGATTATTAAAATTAGTTCAAAGAAACAGTTGATAAAGAGCCTTGATGAAAACCTTATTAAAAGAACTAGGGAAATCAGCTATCAGATTGACAGAAAGGTGGTTTCTAATATTGAAAGTTTCGATAAAGTCTTTTGGGAAAAGGGAAATAGAAGCTTTATAGCTTCGGAATTACTTAGTCATGTAAAGCACTATAACTATGATTATAATTCAACTAAAAAGGTTCTTTTCGTTAAAATTACAATAACCTACAAGGCACCGCATAAAGAATGGATTAAAATTGTAGCTAATCTAAAGAAGGTAGAAAAGCAGCCTGTAATAGAAAGCAGTGAAGAAGTAAGAAAAGCATTTTTAGATAACCTTTATGCACTTGATAAGAAGTTCATATTCAAAGTGAGCAAGCCTATTTATAAAGAATTTAACAGTGATTTTGTGGACTCATTGGAAGATGAACCAAAGTACAATGATTTGGCAGAAAAGGTATGGATTACTCAGTCTTCACGCGAATATCCAAAGTTTGGAGTGCTTGAATTCAATCTTGATACCAAGCTAACTAAGCGACAGGCAGACGCTATTTTAGCAAAAGTTACTCCAATTATTCACTCTAAAGATGAGTTGCTAAAAGAGATTGTCAAAAGAACTGAAAATGCTGAAGAGGAATTTTCTTTGAATATTGCTTCCGATGTTGTTAATTTTGAAGATGAAAATGAAGATGTATGGGATAGATTATATGCCATACCGGAATTTAATGATATTGCTCATCACTTAAACAATGCCACCAATTCTATGCAGCTTTACAAAGGATATTTTAAATTGACGAGTTCTCAGAAATATGAGATTACAAAAGAAGATATCGAGTATTTGAAGAAAAGTATAACTAAGTGGGTGGCGGATAACATAAGGTCTGAGATGACTGATGAAGAAAAGGTTAGGGCGATTAATGACTTTATGGTAAGGGCATACCGCTATACTTTTGGAGATAGAGGAGAGCTTTTTGGAGATGAGTTAGGAAAAGAAAAACTTGGGAAATATTCAGTTTATAGCTCATTTGCACTACTTTTCGGAGGAGGCGGAGTATGCAACTCTAAGGCTAATATGTTCTATAGACTTGCAAAAGAGGCAGGGTTGGAAGTGCTTTATATTGTAGGTGACGCAGGTGGAGCTCATAGCTGGAATATGGTAAAGGTTGACGGAACCTGGTATCATCTTGATAATACTTGGAATAGAGGGCATTATGAAGATACTTCTGAGTATGAATATTTTAACAATAGGGATTATTATTTAAAAGGCGATGCAAGTATGAGAAAGGACCATTCATGGGATGCATCTAAGTATCCTGCGGCACCGATGGACTATCAGGGTGATGTGCCTATAGCCTATAATGAAGAGGATATTATAAAGAATGCTGCATAACCAGAAGTCAAACTTAGTATGGTAGTCGGCATGGCTGCCGCAGTTAACAGGTAACATAAAATCGCCTCCAATCGAAAAATATGTCTTATAAATAAGGGCGCGTAGCGCCGCATTTTTCGATGGATTTGTCAAGTGTTTTTGGCAAAAAAAGTGGGGGATTTTAATAAAAAAGGAATCTGAAAGCCTTATATTTACTGGCTTAGAGATTCCGAGAGATTATTTAAGTTCAAAGGAGGGAGTATGTGACACGCTTTCCGGTGTTTTAGTGCATATTCCCCGCTGCATAGTGCATGCATATAGATTAGTCCTATAATGAAAACTCGATAAATCCAAGCTCTCTCAGCTTTGTTTCGACCTTTGTATTATGATTCCTAAATGTATTGATGCCTTGAACAGATTTACAATACATATTATCAATATAAGCAGGCATAATCATTGATACAAAAGAAGAAATCTCTTCAGCCACACGAAATCGTGTGACTGTTTTGTAGCACTTTCGTTATTTTGTTTCTCTATCTTGACCGTTTCGAATAAAAGGTTCGCTTATATTTTTATTCAGTAATTCTCTATAGGAATCTACTTTTCTAAATGTATTGCCCATCATTTCTTTACTTCTGTAATCTCTGATTGTGTCTATATCAAAGTCAGCATAGAATATCCCCTCGGTCATAGCATCTGCTAACACAATCGTATTCTCAACGCTAATTCCCTCTCGATCCCAACAAATCGGACTATATGCACAGGAACATCCCTTATTATCTCCATTCGGATTGGCCATCGCTATACCAACCATATTCTCATAGGCTCTCGTAGACAATGCCTGGATTCTAGGCTTCATTGTTTCACAATCATTCGGAACGAGAATAATCTCTGCTCCTTTTAACATTAAAATTCTTGCACTTTCAGGATATTCACGATCATAGCAAATCATAATTCCAAGTTTAATCCCATCGAATTCACAGACCTTAAATTCGGTACCTGGTTCGAGTTCTCTTTCGTCAGCAAAGTCGCAAGTGTGAACCTTGGAATATTTCATAAATTTTTCACCGGATTTTCCTATTACAAAAGCTGTATTCTGTGGTCGACTTTTTCCTTTTGTAAAAGAAGTCAAAACCACACCTATATTATATTTTTTTGCAGCATCACATACTTTTTCAATCGCTAAATCATCTTCTGCAATACTATTTTCATAAACAACGGGAAAGCCAAATCCAGTAACATAACATTCTGGCAATAAAAGTATATCAGCTGCATTCACTGAGGCTTCTTCCATCATACGAATAACATCCGATACGTTTTCACTAATATGGTTATGTATAGAGCGCTTCTGTACTATTGCAACCTTAAAATTCATAGCTAATCTCCTTTAGACAACTTTGATTTGTGAAACATTTAAAGTTTCACATAAGTATACCAAACATTCTGCCATTCTCTCCAACTCTACGCTTCGTAATAGATTCTGAATTATATACAAACAATCCATGATTGTCTTTATACCAGATGTTTTTTTCTTGAAGTTGTTTTTTTAGTCCACTGTAATTATTATAACTCACCAATGGAATTTTTGTATAAAATGAAAATAATACAGCATTCGCAAGTTTCTTTTTTTCTTGTACAAAGGAAACATAGGTTGATAAAGTAAATCGTCCATTAATTTCTATGATTGGAATCAACTCATTATTTTCCAAAAGGAGGAGAAGATTTACACTTACCTTGAAAATCTATCATTATATCCCAAACAAATCAGAATGCGTTCCGGTACGAACAAGATACAGCTCATCATCATTAATACGATATATTAGGAGCCAATCCGGTAAAATGTGACATTCCCTACATCCTTCATAGTTCCCGCTTAGCTTATGGTCTTTATATTTTTTTTCAAGAAATTCAGGTATTCGCAAAATATCAATCACTATCTGCAGTAATTGTAGATTATATCCTCTTTTATTACATACTTTATAATCTCTGTTTAAATTTAGTAGATACATTAAGTTTTAGCATACTCTTACTCCCCTAAAAATTCCATTCAAAAATTCTGTTGTACTCCCTTCAAAATGCTCTCCTACTCCTTCTTTTTATCATATTATCTACTTCTTTCAATAGCTTCTAAGGTTTCTTTTATTTGGCTCATAATTTGGATAAAGACTAATCCCATACATTTCACCTAAATTTTCCAAAATATTTATGACATAAATCATCTTATCAGCCGGTAATTTATCAATCATATCTTTAGCAATTTCCTGATAACTCATTTTTGTACTCTCCTTCATATACCAATATTTTTGTCAAAATTTAAATTAAATATCAAACAAACTATAATTATTATACACTATTTAATGTAAATGGGGAAGTTTTTTTAGATATAAAAAAATGCTGCCTCGCAGTAAAGTTATTTGAAAAAGTAACTTCCGTACCGTAGCTAAAATAAAAAAATTTAAACTTAGGTGTGGAAGTTACTTTTGCAATTCACCATCTTTTTACATTTTAAATGAAAGTCTTGACTTATTTAATTATTAAGTAAGCGAAAAAAATAAGAACTGATATGAGATAGAGAGTGAAGCTTCTTATTGGCTAAAAATAAGCATTGACTTTAGTATATACTTTAATATATATTTAATAAAAAGGAGGTTGATGGATATGATGACAGCAAAAATATTTGAAAATGGTGGAAGTCAGGCAGTTAGGCTGCCAAAGGAATATAGATTTGATGCCAATGAAGTATCAATCAATAAAATCGGGAATATAGTTTTGCTTTCTCCCAAGTCAGATAAGTGGGAGTCTGTATTGCAGGCCATTGATATGTTTTCGGAAGATTATATGGCTGAAGGCAGGGCAGACCAGAGAGCTCAGGAGAGGGAAGAGTTATGAGATATATGCTTGATACCAACATTTGCATATATGCCATAAAGCACAAGCCGAGAGAAGTTATTGAAAGACTGAAAGAGCATAATACAAGTGAAATATGCATATCTTCAGTAACTTACGCTGAGCTTATACATGGAGTAGAAAAAAGTAAAGCAGTTGACAAAAACCGTATCGCTCTTACATTGTTGCTTACAGATATAGAAATATTGTCCCTTTGATATCAGTGCGGCAGAAGGGTATGGAGAGATACGTGCGGAATTAGAGAGAAAAGGTACACCTATAGGCCCATTGGATATGATGATAGCAGGGCATGCCAGGTCTCTTGGCTATACTGTTGTCACTAATAATATTAAAGAATTTGAGAGGATAGATGGGCTAAGATTAGAGAACTGGGTAAATAGCTAATAAAAAGATAGTATAAATATTCCCATAGTATTACACAGACAAAGGAAAAAACTATGAAAACCAAACTAATAGCAGCAGTAGACCAAAACTTCGCCATTGGCAACTCAGGGAACCTCCTGTTTAAAATCCCTGAAGACCTAAAGCTTTTTAAAAGACTAACCATAGGACACATTGTCCTCATGGGTAGAAAAACCTTTGAATCCCTTGGCTGTAAACCCCTGCCTGACAGGGTGAATATCGTAATTTCCACAACCAAGAAGTATGAAAATGACGGGGTGATTACCTTCGAGAGTCTTACGACAGCTGTAGAATATTCTAAGCAAAAATTCCCTGATAAAGACCTATACGTCGTAGGTGGGGGACGGGTCTATGAGGAGAGCCTAAAATATGCGGATGAGGTTATTTTAACCAGGTACGACAGGGCGTATGAGGATGTTGACACCTATTTTCCGGCAGTTCCTGAGACTGAATTTAGGGAAGAAAAGACATTGCTTGAAGGGAGTTTTGAAGACTGTAAATATAGAACCATTGTTTTACATAGAGTTATATAATAGATAAAAAGCTTAGAGCTGGGATTGAAATAAGCCCTAATTTTATGCTCCCTTTTCTACCTGTATTCTAATCATAATGTTGACAAAATTGATTATAATGATTAGAATATGAGTAGAATATAAAAGAGGTGAGTTGAATGGAGTTTAGAGAAACTGAATCTATTGAGTTAAAAGCTATAGTACAGGAAAGCATCAAAAAAGAAACAGATGGCGACAGCTTTGAGGATATGCGTTCATTAAATCAAGTACTAACATTTGAAACTGCTAAAAAGGAGTTTAAGGCAAGAAAAGTTACATATGGCTTGCCACAAATGCAAACACTTAAAATAATTTCAGCTGATGGTCTGTATACAAATCTTGGTTTGCTACTGTCTGAACAATGTCCATTCACCATAAAGGCAGCAGTTTTTGAGGGAACTAACCAAAATGTGTTTAAGGACAGAAGAGAGTTTTGTGGCTCTATTATGCAGCAAATGAATGAGGTCTATAATTATATTGACTTATACAATAAGACTTATTCAACCTTCCATAAACTCCTGCGTATTGATGCCAGAGATTACCCGGAGGTAGCTCTTCGTGAAGCACTTATGAACACGCTTGTGCATCGTGATTACTCATTTAGAGCCGCTACATTGATAAGCATTTATGATGACAGAATCGAATTTGTGTCTGTTGGTGGGCTCATCTCCGGTTTGGAACTTGACGACGTGTTGGTGGGTGTTTCTGTCTGCAGAAATCCACATCTAGCTAATATATTCTATCGATTACAGCTTATTGAGGCCTATGGTACGGGCATGAAAAAAATACTGGAAGCCTATGCTGATTCAGCGGTGCAACCTCAGATACAAGCAACAAGCAATGCATTTAAAATTACTCTTCCTAATTTGAATTATGTAAATAACAAACCAGAAGTTATTGGTGTAGTCAGAGAGTCGGGAAGTTCATATCTTAGTTCAAGGGAGGAGAAAATCTTAAATTATTTGAATGAACACCAAATAATAACAAGAAAAAAGGCACAGGAGCTACTTGAAACCAGCCAATCAACTGCAGGTCGTGTTTTGAAAAGTAATGGTAGATAATGGTTTGATTGCGCAGTATGGTGGAAGCAGGTCAATATGGTATGAGCTGATAAAGAAGTAAAGTGATGAATAGCCTAAATAATATCCCAACAAATCCGATATATGAATTAAGACAATATCGTATGATGGGAGGTGTGATATGAAGATACAGGGGAATTTGATTAATAACTACAGCTATAGAAAGTCGGATAAATCCAAAAAACCGCTAAAAAGTGAAGAGAATAAAATTATTCCTGAAGGTGACAGCACTAAGGAAGATGAAAAAGCCGAGGCAGCAAGGATAAAGAAGGAAGAGCTTGCGGCAGCTGCAGAAGAATTGAAAAAGGCGGCAGAGGAAGCTAAAGAGGAGGCTGAGGCAAAGGGCAAGGAAGCAAGGAGATTTGGAGCTGTCTTAGAGATATTTAGAAGGATATCAAGGGGAGATAAGGTTTCGCCAAAAGACGAGAGTGCCCTTATGGAATACGACATGAAGCTCTACATTAGTGCAAAGAGTGCGGCCATGATGGCTAATTCCAAAAAGATTAAAAAACATAAGAAATCTCTTATAGAAGAGCTTGAAAAAGCAGAAAAGGAAAAAGAACTTAAGAAGGCAGAAGATGCAGAAGATAAGGCTTCGGGAGAAGAATCTAAGGTGGATAATCCCGAGAAATCAAGAAGTGGAGCGAAAGCTCACTCGGGCGTAAGTTTTGATATAAGTGTATAATGACACAAGTGTAAAGTATTTCTTCTCCTAATCATGTAATAATGTGGGTGTCAAAAGTATTTGACACCAATTGATACAGGATTGCTACAGCGTAGCTTTAGTAAGCCTTGCAGTTTGGATGAGCAAATTGTTGTATATAATAGCTTTATAAATAAACATCGTTGTAAACCATTGATAAAGTGGATTACAACGATGTTTGTGTTCTAACAAGTGTTCTTGACTGATTACTGTAATGTAGCCAATATCATCTCAGCCCCAATGAGTACAGCTCCAGTTTCTGCGCTGTGTTCAGGCTCACTAATCTTTACATTTTCATTTCTTGACTTAAAAGCCTTTATAAATCTCTCCCTCACAGGGAGGAACTTAGTTAGTATGCTTCCGCTTAGCATAAGCTCCGGATTCTTACTATCTAGGCCTTTTATAACTGCCTCAGCTAAGGAGCAAAGCTCAGAGACTGCCCTGTCGCAGATATCTATAGATGCCTCATCGCCCTTTGCCATTCCCTCTGCAATGAGGGGGGCGAGGGCGGCAATATCATTCTTACCTGTGTTTTCGGAGTAGACATAGGCAATTAGTTCAGGGATTGAAGATATATTAAGCCTTTCATACACTAGTTCAGTAAGTACGCTTTTCTCGCTTCTTCCATCATTTTCCCTCACTACCCGGCTAAGTATATCACGCCCAATGGCATAGCCTGAGCCGACATCGTCTATGAGATAGCCCCAGCCCCCGCTTCTAAGGCTGTGCCCTTTACTGTCTATGCCGTTACATATAGAGCCTGTGCCAGATATTAGCACAGCGCCAGCCCTTCCGGAGAGACCGCCCTTAAGTGCTGTTATATCATCTCCAACTATGACAAGCTTTCCGCTGTAACCGTTCCCGCTAAATGCTTTTCTTATGTTTTCTACTATTTCGGGGTTGCTTGCACCTGCTGTGCCCACTACTATCATTTCGCAAGGCTTAAGTCCGCCTTCAAGCCCTTCTAAGAAGTTTAACATGCTAAGAACGGCTTCGTTTAGGCTGCCCGAGGCTATGTTTTTTACATTTAAGGGACCGCTCTTAAAGTTCCTTTTTTCTTTGTTAAGTATATCACAAGGAGAATTAAGGCTGTCAAAGAATCTTACCTCAAGGTTTGTCTTGCTGCCTCCTCCGTCTATTCCTACTATGTATCTGATAATCTGGGCCCCCTTTCTATCTTGTAATCTTGCCCATAACTACAGGGTGGTTAGCTCCTGTTGCCCTTGGTGCATTGTTACATCTTCCGTATAGGCAGTCATTTGCAAGAGGGCAAAGGCAACAGCCTCTTTCGCATCTCCGCTAAGCCCCAAGTCCTCATTGGTTATAACTTCGGTGTCAGGGAGGTATTTTCTTATATAACTCATCAGAGTGAGGTTGTTGGCACCACCTCCACCTACTATCAGCCTATCGGGTGTCAGCTTGCAATGATTCTTTATGGAATAATATATGGTAAATGCCGTATAATCAGTGATTGTAGCAAGAAGGTCTTCACTTGCCACCGAAAGCCTTTCTCCCTCTTGTATTATCCTATCCAAAAACTTTGAGCCATATCTCTCGCGCCCGCTGTTCTTAGGAGGTGTCTGCCTTATATAGTCATCATTTTCTATAATGAAGTCCAGCAATTCTTTGTTGGGCTCGCCCTTTTCTGCCAGCTTTCCTCCCTCATCATACTTTAGCTCACCGCCTGTGATACGACTTATACAGCCATCTATCAGCATATTTCCGGGGCCTGTATCAAAGGCAAAAACTTCGTCAAGGCTGCCGCCTTTCTTAAGTATTGTAATGTTGCCTATTCCTCCTATGTTCTGGAGGGCGACATTTCTTTTACTGTCGCTATAGAGGACAAATTCCGTATAAGGCACGAGCGGTGCACCTGTTCCTCCCGCAGCCACATCCCTCACCCTAAAATCGCTTACAACCACAGTATCAAGCCTTTCAGCTATAGGAGAGGAATCCCCTATCTGTAAGGTAGAATTGAAGCACTTACCTAGAAAATCAACCTTTACAGGCTCATGCCATACAGTCTGACCATGACTTCCTACAAAGGCTATTTCTTTTTTATCTATTCCTGATTTTTTAAGGACTTCCTCGCAGGCATCAGCGCTAAGCTCGCCGATTAACATATTCATCCTGCAGACCTCTTCCATGTTTGTCTGATTCCCATCAGCAAGGGAGAGGATATGAGCTCTAACTTCTTCGCTAAAGGGTAGTGTGATATAGCTTACAAGACCTACCTTGGTGCTAAGGCCTGCACCGCTTATTTTCACAAGGGCAGCGTCTATCCCGTCTACGCTTGTGCCGCTCATTAGCCCGATGGCAAACTTAGTTTCATCTGCATTTGTAATGTCAAATATCGTATTTTCCATTTAACTAGCCTCTTAAGAAATCCTTGTAAATGCCGGGAGTTGAATCTTCTATCATGATTGCCCCGCACACCTTTTTATAGAAGTCAGCTGGCCCTACAGAGCCGATGATAGCATAGCCGTAGCCCTCTTCCCTAAGAGCCTCAAGTGACCTAAGAAGAAGGGCTGCACCTATGCCTTTTCCCTGCTCGCTATCAAGTACACGGGTAGGGCCGAAGAAGTCCTTGGCGGTGGCGTTGTAGCAGGCATAGCCCACTATTTCACTGCCTCTTGTCGCTATGAAGCAGGAGACGGGGCTTTTCCCAAAGCAGCTTTCACATTCCCCTGCGGCATAGCCGCTTGAATATTCACTAACCCATTTAACTATCCGTCTTAAGTCAGGAGTCATTGCCCTCCTTATTTCCACCCCTGCGTCCTTACATCTCTTGTAGATAGGCGCAGAATCAGGTAAATCATAGAGCTTTACAAGCATATCAGACATATTGTTCCTCCTTGTGTAATATATAGCTTTTAAAAGATAATAATTCTCTCGTGGGAGAGCCACATTCAATTTTGTATACTTTCCACACTTGTATCATAAAATATACTCTTTGCAAGCACTTAAAAATGTTTCACTATCTTTCCTAAAAATTTCAATCAGTTCTTCTATATCTGTGTTTTCTTTGGTAAAAAGCTCGGTTCCCGTAAGCAAAGTGAAGAAGCTGTGAGTATTTTCCTTTTCCTTTGGCAGGAGCTTAAAGTCGTCTCCGTATAGCCGCTTTAGGGTATATAGTATCCTAAAGCCTGTTTCTACAGCCCTAAACTCGTGATAGTCAGTGATATGAAGCAAAACTCCCTCACAGAGTTCTCCCTTGTATTTTGAAAATGTAGGGGTGAAAAATGCAGGAGTAAAGATGACTGAAGGGAGCTTCAGGCCGTTTAATTCCTTGCCAGCGCCTCTGCCTTTATGAAAGGAGAGCCAAACTGTAGGAAAGGCAGGGTGGTTCCCCGTCCTTCAGAGATGTTGGTTCCTTCAAGCAGGCAAAGCCCCGCATAGGCCAGGGCTGTCTCAAAGTTTGGGATATTCGGGCTTGGAGGCATGAAGGTAAGACCTGTCTCGGGAAAGAGCATATTTCTGTTCCAGTTTAATACCTCCAAGATATGGAGATTGTCTTTAAGCCCTATTTCACTGTCAAACAGCCTTGCAACCTCGCCCACAGTCAGTCCGTATCTTTGTGGGAGGGAGAAACAGCCTACATAGCTAAAATACTCCTCCTTAAGGATGTTTCCTTCAACCTTGCCTGATAGAGGATTCACCCTATCTAATATGAGGAGGGGAAGACCGGCTTTTTTACAGTCATTCATCACATTTTTAAGTAGTGATATATAGGTGTAAAACCTGCTTCCGACATCCTGAATGTCATAGACAATGATATCAAGCCTCTCTATTACTTCTTTAGGAAGATTTTTTCTATCTTTCTTGTAGAGGCTGGTTATAGGCAGCCCGGTAAGCCTGTCTGTGCCATCGCTTACAACCTCGCCTGCAGGGATATTTCCCCAGATTCCGTGTTCCGGTGCAAGAAGTGTCTCTATATGGTAGCCAAGCCTCTTAAATACAGAGGTATCATGCTCTAAGTTTACAGTTACACCGGCAGAGCTTGTTATCAGTCCTATTCGCTTACCTTTTAGTAGCTTATGAGCATCTTCAAGGTGGTCTATTCCATTTAATACTCTCATTTACTCTTTCCTCAGTATATCAGAAATTCGTCCGTAATTAGAGCTTAGAAGCTTCTCAGCCTCGCCCGCATCCACAGCGCAGAGTATCATAACTATAGCAGTCTTTGCAGAAAAACCACATTTTTCAAGGCAGTTAAGAGCATTCTCTCTATCGGTTCCCGTAGCAGCCATAACTATCCTTATGCATCTTTCCACAAGCTTGTTATTTGTAGCCTTTACATCCACCATGAGGTTGCCGTAGACCTTGCCTAGCTTAATCATGGTTGCGGTGGAGAGCATGTTTAGTATCATCTTCTGAGCAGTACCGCTCTTTAGCCTTGTTGAGCCTGTAACGACCTCTCCTCCAAGCTTAGGAGCAATGCCTATGTCGGCGAGTCTGTCTATCTCGCTGTCCTTAGCGCAGGTTACTGATATTACCTTGGCGCCAAGAGATTTGGCATACTCCATAGCCCCTATGACATAAGGAGTTCTTCCGCTAGCGGCTATTCCACAGAGTATGTCCTTAGCTGTAAAATGTCTCTCCTTTAAGTCTTTGACAGCCAGCTCCTTGCTGTCCTCGGCGTGCTCGACAGCCTTAAACAGAGCATCATTTCCACCTGCCATAAAAGCATCTATGACTGTAGAATCTGCACTGAAGGTAGGGAGACATTCCACTGCGTCAAGTATCCCCAGTCTTCCTGAAGTACCGCAGCCACAGTATATGAGTCGTCCGCCGCCTCTGATAGCCTCTGTGATGAAGTCTACAGCCTTTACGATGTTTGGAATTTCCTTTTCTACGGCTAGAGCAACCTTTGCATCCTCGCCGTTCATAAGCCTTATAATCCCCTCTGTGCTTTCCTCATCAATGTGCATTGTAAGCGGATTTCTTTGTTCTGTATAGATTTCATCCAAATTTATATTATCTTTCATATTCATTATCCCTTCACAGCCCCTACAGTCAATCCTTTTACAAAGTATTTCTGTAAAAACGGATATATTATAATTATTGGTAAAGTTGAAGTTATAATTACAGCAGTCTTTATAGCTATACCAATGGTGCTCTTGTCCGCAGAGCCTGCTCCGTCACCCACCATAAGGGTTCCATTTACTATATTTCTAAGTAAGAGCATTACAGGATACTGGTCGCTCTTTAGGTATATGAGTGAGTTAAACCAGTCATTCCAGAAAAATACTGCATAGTAGAGGGCAATGGTTGCAACTACAGGCTTTGAAAGCGGAATGACTACTCTCCTAAGTATCCCCCAGTAGCCCAGTCCGTCTATAAGTGCGGCCTCTTCAAGCTCGTGTGGGAAGGACTGGAAGGAGTTTACCATAATTATAAGGTTGAACTGGTTGATGGCAAAAGGAAGCAGCATGGCAAACCTTGTGCCTGCAAGGTGAAGTGAGCTTACAAGGAGGTAGTTAGGTATCATACCGCCTGTAAAGAACATTGAAAATACCACCAGCTTGATAAAAAACTTATGTCCCCTAAGGTCAACCTTTGAGAGTGGATAAGCAAACATAATGGTCATAAACATAGCTATGGAAGTACCAAGGATAGTGTAAAGAAATGTATTTCCATAAGCCCTGAAGAAGTTAGGATATTCAAATATCTGTCTGTAGGCATCTACATTGAAGTCCACAGGGAGTAAGTAAACCTGATTATTAAGTATTGCCTTGGTGCCGGAAAGAGACAGGGCAAGCATATATATGAAAGGTATCACGCAGATGATAACCACCAAGACCATTATTACATAGATGGCAAAGTTAAATACCTTACTGGTAAAGCTTTGAGGCTTTTTCGATTTTACGATTTCTTTTTCTTTCATCATCTTTCTTCTCTCTTAATATAAAGAATTTCCGGTAATCTTGCTGCTAAGCTTATTGGCGCCCGACACCAGTACAAGACCGATAATACCGCCAAAAAGACCTATGGCTGTGGCAAGGGAGTAGTTCTGGTTCATAAGACCTGTTCTGTAAACAAGGGTGTCTATGATGTCGCTCACACCTGAGTTGGAAGGGGTGTACATAAGAAGAATCTTCTCGTATCCAAGGCTTAAGAGCCTTCCTATGTTAAGGATTAGCATAACCATAATGGTTGGAAGAATGGAATGAATAGTTATATACCATATCTTCTGAAGCTTACCCGCACCGTCTATTTCCGCAGCCTCATAGAGGTCACTGCTTATGCCTGTAATGGCAGAGAGATAGATAATGGCTGTCCAGCCGGTATACTGCCAAGCCTCTGAAATGATGTAAAGAGGCCTAAAGAATGCAGGCTCATTCATAAAATAAATCGGATCCATACCTTGTGATTTAAGTATTTCATTTAATATACCTGAGCTTGGAGAGAGTATTTCATTCATTATAGCTATTACTACAACTGTAGAAATAAATCTTGGCATCTAAGAAACTGTCTGCACAAATTTCTTAAAGGTCTTATTAGTAATTTCATTAGCCAGTATTGCGAAAATAATTGGCAACGGAAAGTTAATTACTAAGTTTGTAAGAGAAATGACAAGGGTATTCTTAAATGCCTGCCAAAAGCTTGGATCTTTTAAGAACCTCTGAAAATACCTTAGAGTCCAGGTAGTTCCAAACATACCCTTACCCGGCTGATATCTTCTAAAGGCAAGTACATTGCCCGCCATAGGTACATACTTAAATAAGGTGAAGTAGATGAGGGGGATAAGGAGCATAAGATATAATGCACCATATCTTTTCAAATATCTTTTTAACGGTGTTTTCCTGATTTCAGCTGATTTATTTTCTTTCATACCTGTTATCCTTTTAAAATTGTGGCTGCTTTTATAAGCAGCCACATAAAATGTTAAGACATCCCAATCATTCATCCAACCTGCCGCAGACATACTATTCTGCTTAGCACACTAGGATAAATGATTTGGGGATTAAATTATTTTTTAAGGTTATCGTTATACATCTTGCAGTATTCTTCGATTCCGAGATCCTTCATTTCTTTTACATAAGCATCCCAGTCGCTATCTACGCTCTTTTTGCCTGTGATAAATGCATCTGCCCATACCTCAAACTTGTCAGCAAGAGGGGTGGAGAGTGAAGCGGCATCCTCAGCAGTCACATCATCAAAGGCAGGTGCTGGTGGTACGGACTGAATTGCATCAGGCATTGCAGCAACTTCTTCGTTTATCTTCTTGAAGTTGTCATCATACTTTGTAAGCTCTAAGTCGAGGAGCCATACCTGCTGAGTTCCGTTTGCACCACAACCGTAATCAACCTGCATCTGCTTGAAGATTCCGTTAGGAGCCTTCTGTATTTCTTCGTTATAAACTATCTTGTCGCCTTCCATCTTATAGGTAACGCCTTCAACGCCTAAGCACCATACTTTAGCGTTTTCCTCTGAATAGAACATTTCATCAATCTTTCTTACAACCTGCTCGAAGTCAGCTCTCTTGGTTGTGCTGGTTGGGAACATGATTCCGCCCACTGTTCTTGAACGAGGCTGTGTGTGAGCACCGCTTGGTCCTTCAAGAGGAGCGTACATCTGGAGCTTGAAGCCTTTGATATTGGATGCTGCGGCAACTCCGCCTATCTGGTCATAATATGCCCAAGAAGCTATTGAAGTTCCGTCTGCGAGGCATTTTGCCCACTTGTCACCATCGATAGGATCTGCCATTTCAGGATCTAAGAGACCTTCTTTATATAGCTTTGCAAAGAAAGCAAAGTACTCTTTGCACTTGTCATCTATAGCGCCTGTGAAGTATTCCTTCTTGTCATAGTCATAGCTTAAGGTATATGAGCCTGAAGAGCTGTTCTTACCTACGCTTATGCCAAATGATGGCATGGTAAATCTGTAAAGAACTCTAGGTCCTGCAAGTATGGTAAGAGGATAGGACTTAGGATTCTCTTCCTTATACGCCTTTAAGATCTTGTAGAGGTCATCAAAGGTCTTAGGTGCGGAAAATCCTTTTTTCTCAAGGAAGTCTTCTCTAAGAAGAAGTCCACCGTCATAGAAAGGCTTATCATAAAGAGCAGGCATATAGTAGAGCTTGCCATCTTTAAGCTTAAGTCGTTCTACATCTTCCTTAAGGCCAAGCTTCTCTACCCAGGCATTGTAATTAGGTGTCCACTCTGAGTAGTCGCTGATTGGAACGATGGCACCGTTTAATGCAAGAGAGGCATTCTCACCAACGCTTGACTGATAAAGGATAACATCAGGTGCGTTGTCGGCTGTGTTCAGTGCAAGTGAAACCTTGGTCTGATAGTCGGCTATTGGAATAGCCTCTACATTAAGCTTAACATTGGTGTTCTTCTGAACTGTCTCAAAGGTAAGCCAATCCTTCTTATAAGGCAGGGTAGCGTTATCAGGCATATACATACTGATTTCGATAGGCTTGTCATCTGCCTTTGTTTGCGAAGCAGCACTTGAAGCCTTTGATGCGGTGCTTGTAGTGGAAGCTGTGGAAGCCTTGCCTGATGAGCCGCTGTTTGTCCCTGTCTTGCTGCCACCGCAGGCACTAAGCATTGTAACCGCCGATGCTAAGGCTATAAAGCCTGCCATCAATCTCTGCGATTTCTTTTTCATAATTTTCCTCCTCCGAAAAAATATTTTTTAGTTTACAGAGTTTAGTGAAATAATATTTCACAAGTTGCCATCATGGTATCATCAATCTTGGTAGATGTCAACTATTATATTTGGGAAAAATAGGAGTAATTTTAGTGAAAAATTTTTTGACTAAGTCGTGCTGTAATTGAACTGGAGTTTAGCTTCTATTTTCTGATATTTGGATAAAAAATACGGTAAAATATTGTATTGAAGTCCTTTTAGCTTCATCTCTTGTAATAATATTTCAAATATAATTAATTTTGATGAAATTTTACTTTATTATTTTGCCTGTTTCTGTATAATGATGTAGATGATAAGTATTTTATGTGTTACATAAAGGAGAGCCAAGTAATGGATATGAACGATAAGAACTTCCTTGCAGGACAGATGATGATGGTAGGATTTACAGGAGTTGATGACATCTCAGAGGATTTTATAAGTTTTATAGAAGAATATAAGGTAGGTAATGTCATCCTTTTTAGCGAAAATATATACAGTAAAGAACAGCTAAAGAGGCTTTGTGGTAAGATTCAAGAGGTTGTAAAGAAGGCTACGGGCTATCCTGCTCTTATTTCCATAGACCAGGAGGGTGGTATGGTGTCAAGGCTGTCTCCTGACTTGCCTTCTGCGCCTGGAGCAATGGCGATTGGAAGAACGGGAGAGCCCCACTACGCCTATGAGGCAGGACTTATAACTGCAAAAGAACTGAGGATGTGCGGGGTGAATTTTGACCTTGCACCATCTTGTGATATCAATAACAACAAGCTAAACCCTGTGATAGGTGTCCGCTCTTATGGAGAGGATGCAGATACTGTGTACGCTTTTGCCAAGGAGATGGCAAGTGGGCTAAAAGACGGAGGAGTTATTCCCTGCATCAAGCATTTTCCAGGGCATGGCAACACTGACAGCGATTCACATCTGATACTGCCTTCAATCAGTAAAAGCCTTGAAGAGCTTGAAAGAGAGGAGATTTTACCTTTTGCAAGGCTGATAGAGGATGGCATTGATTGCGTTATGACATCCCACATTATATTTAAGGCACTTGATAAGGACTACCCATGTACTATGTCAAAGGCGGTTCTAACAGACCTTCTTAGGGAAAAGCTTGGCTTTAGAGGAATAATAGCTACAGACTGTCTTGAAATGGGGGCAATAAAGGAAAACTATGGCTCGGTAGAGGGAGGACTTAAGGCTCTTATGGCAGGGGCTGACCTGCTAACTGTATCTCACGACTATACAGTGGCAAGGGATATACTTGACGCAGTTATAGAAAACGTCGATGTGGACAGGCTTAAGGCATCTGCAGAGAAGATGATTTGCTTAAAAGAAAAGTACGGAATCGGCAGTGAGGCGGACATAGAAGAGGAAGAAATATCAAGATTTAGGACTGTATTTAATGAGCTTCGTTTTAAGTGTATAGATGTCCGTAATAAAGCAGAGGGCAAAAGCCTAACGGTAAATGATGAGACTATAATCCTGGGCTGTCCTTCTTACAGGGTTACCCTTGTGTCAGGCAAGCCGCTTGAACTCGACTTTGCTGAGTACCTTGGCAAGAAGTTGAATCTGCCTTTCATAAAGGTTCCTCTTGAGCCTACAAAAGAGGAGTGCGAGGAGATACTATCAAAGCTTGATAAATACTCGGATGTAATAATGGGAAGCTACAATGCACATCTTTTTGCGTCTCAGGCTGACTTTGTAAAGGCGCTTGAAGAGAAGGTTTGCGGTAGGAATGGAGTGCTAACCCTTGCAGCTCTTCGCAACCCTTACGACCTGGAGCTAGTAAATGATAGGTCAAACAAGGTTGCCCTGTATGAGTACAGTATGGACATGTTTGATGCATTTGCAAGTTTCCTGAAAGGCGGCGAAAATGAATAGTGACAGCAATCCGTTGTTGAAAATAAAGGCAATATTTAATGACTTTACGCCGGTTGAGCAAAAGGTCGCAGAGTTCATCCTTGAGAATCCTTCCAAGGTACCGGCAATGTCTATAAAAGAACTGGCTGTGGCAAGTAAGTCAAGTGATGCGTCTGTGTTAAGGTTTTGCAAGGCACTAGGATTTTCAGGTTATAGAAACTTCATAGTAGGCCTTACACTTGCAATCGCTGACAATGAAGCGGACACCGGCCTTTATACCGATATAAGGCCTGGAGATTCAGTTAAGAGCGTTGTAAGAAATATATTTAGAAATGAAAGACAGGCACTTACAGATACTGAGAATATACTTAAGACTACAGAAGTAGAAAAGGCTGTTGCCATTCTTGGCTCCAGTGAGGCTGTGCATTTCTTTGGGATAGGAGCCTCAGGTCTTGTCTGCCTTGATGCGGTTCAGAAGTTTAGAAGAATAGGAGTAAGCGCCTACGCTCATACAGACTTTCACGATCAGCTTACGAGTGCAGCCCTGCTTGGTAGTAAGGATGCCTGCGTCCTCTTTACCTACTCAGGTAAAACTAAGGAGATTCAGCTAATACTTAAGCTCTTAAAGGCTCAGAACTGTAAAATCATAGCAGTAACAAAGCTTAGAAAGACCAATCTCTTAAAGGGTGCAGATGTATATCTAAATGTCTTAACAAGAGAGGTGACTATGAGAAGCGGGGCAACCAGCTCCCGTATAGCCATGCTTAGTATTGTTGACATCCTGCTCTCCTGCGTACTTAGTACGGATTATGACAAGTACGAAAAGAAACTGCTTAAGACCTACGAGGTCTTACATACAGGGGATACAATCATGTCTGAAAGTGAGATAATGAAACTAAACAGTTAAAGCTAAGAATAATTGACTAAGCTCCACAGTTTGTGCTAACATACATTGAAATCTCTGTGAGGGATTGCTCTGCGGCAGATATGAGATGAAGCCTGTGCAGCCTGCTACAAGAGTCAAATCCTGCAAAGTGGGGTTATTCCTGTGTAATAGGAGATTTTTTGGCACGACTTGATATAGGTAATTTACTATAAGGGGATGTATAAATGGACGAAAAACAAATTCTTTGCGTTAGCAATGCGTATTTACATAAATATTATCTGGGAAGCTCATTTGCAAAGCTTCCTACAGCAATCAAAGAAGAGCTTCAGGTAGCCTGTGTGCTCTTTACGGAAAAGGCAGGAGGAATACTCACACTTTCCTTTGATGATGATAAGAACCTCTACATTCACACTGCAAGCAATGATGATGACTATTCTTATGATGAGATTCACAGCGGTATGCTTCTTAGCAGGTTTCAAAAGGAAAAAGAAGAGTTGCTTACAGGGATTGAAAGGTATTATAATGAGGTTGTAAAAGGAGAAGTATGAAAGGCTTTAAGATAGGAGATGTTGAACTAAACGGAAGACTGGTGCTAGGCCCTATGGCGGGGGTGACAGACCTCCCCTTTAGAGTCCTCTGCAAGGAAAACGGAGTAGCACTTACTTATACGGAGATGGTTAGCGCCAAGGGCTTTAAGTATAAGAATAAGAATACAGAAGAACTTATAACGGTAGACGAGAGAGAACGGCCTACAAGTCTTCAGATATTTGGCTCAGATGCGGATATTATGGGCGAGATGGCGGCTGCAATTAACGACAGAAACTTCGACATCCTAGATGTAAATATGGGCTGTCCCGTACCCAAGGTAGTAAATAACGGAGAGGGCTCGGCTCTTATGGAAACTCCTGAAAAGATAGCCGAGATTGTTAGGAGTTTAAAGAAAAATTCTAAAAAACCCGTCACAATAAAGATAAGGGCAGGCTTTACGGTAGCCAATAAAAATGCTGTCGAGGTAGCAAAGATAGCAGAAGCGGCAGGAGTGGATGCAATAGCTGTACATGGCCGTACCAGGTCGCAGTACTATAGCGGTAAGGCTGACTGGGAGATAATCAGGGCAGTGAAAGAGGCTGTAAGCATACCGATTATAGGAAACGGTGATGTGGTTACAGAGCTTGATGCAAAAAGGATGCTTGAAGAAACCGGCTGTGATGGTATTATGATAGCAAGGGGAGCAAGAGGCAATCCTTGGATATTTAACAGAATCAATGCTTATCTTGAAAGAGGAGAAATCCTTCCTCCCCCCTACCGCAGATGAATTCCTTTCTATGATACTCAGACAGGCAACCTGGATGATAGAGTACAAGGGGCTATATACGGGAGTAAGAGAGATGAGAAAGCATATAGCCTGGTTTACGGCAGGCTACCCTAATTCCACCAAGCTTAGAGGAGAGGTAAACAAGTTAGAAACCTATGAGGACTTAAAGAAGTTGATGGAAAATTATGTAGACAGTATTCGCACTTCACGAGCATTTGAAAGGTAAAATATGGTAATCAAAAAAGTAGAACTTGAGAAAGTAATCGGTGTAACGAGTAAAATCCCGGAAATGCCTTATCCCGAGTTTGCATTTGCAGGGAAATCAAATGTAGGCAAATCATCTTTAATCAACGCACTTATGAACAGAAAAGCCCTTGCCAGGGTGTCTGCACAGCCGGGAAAAACACAGACGATAAATTATTATAATGTAAATGATAAAATATATCTTGTAGATTTGCCCGGATACGGTTATACTAAGGTAGCGGTAGAAGTTAAAGCTAAATGGGGTAAGATGGTTGAGAAGTACTTGAGACAGTCTAAAATGCTAAAATATGTTTTTTTATTAATTGATAGTAGACATAAGCCATCTGATAACGATATAATGATGTATGAATGGATCGTAAGTCAGGGTGTAACCCCAATTATAGTTGCAACTAAGACAGATAAGCTTAAAAGAAGTCAGATAAAAGGGCAGATGGAACTAATTATGAAAACCCTTAACCTGACATCTAAAGAGCAGTTACTTCCGTTTTCATCTGAAACTAAAGTCGGAGTAAATGAGCTCTGGGAAATCATTGAGGCGATTTATCCAGAACAAGAGAGTTGAAAAGGAGAGCATATATATCATCACTCTTTTTGCTCCACTCGGTACAGATTTTCTCGGCTATATTTTCAGCAGGTACCGACATACTAAGACTTAGCAGATTGGTACGGTACTCATTTATGTTAAGATTTACAATGTAGTCACCGCTTCCCGAAGCCTTGTAATTGGCGGTTGCGGAAATGTCGCGTTTGATAGTTTTGAAATTATCACTTAAGTAGGATTTAATTTCGTTTTTAATGGATTGATTTATATCATTACTCAGTAAATCAAGTGTACGCTTACCTTCTTCAGTAGACTTAAAAAAGGAGCTGTTCATAGTATTTTCGGATACAATTAGTCCTGTCTCAGCAAGCTCTGAAAGTGCAGTCTGAAGGTTGAAATAAGTCGCATAACCCTTTTGCAACATAAATTCTGATATTCTTGCATTTGTGAGAGGGTAGTTGGATGAATTCAGCATATATAGAATCATAAGTTTATATAAAGTCATAGCATTACTTGCCATATAATTAAACCTCCTAAGTGTTATTTGAAATAATGTAATCTGAACATTTTTTTCCCTGACAAAATTTGCTTCCAAATGTTATTGAAACTGTTAAAAACATAATAGCAGTGCTTTGGACTTTTGTCCAGTTTCTGAAATTAACCCTAAATTATTATTTATTTAAAAGGAGAAATTTAAATGGACTATTCAACAATGAAAATCTTAGAACTTCGTGAATTAGCTAAAAGCAAAGGTATTAAGAGTATAACCACTCTGAATAAAGCAGGTCTTATTGCCGCTCTAGAGGAGATAGACGGCGCAGCTGCAAAGCCTGCTATGAGGGAGCCTGCAAAGGTATCTGAGGTAAAAACCCTTTACTCCGACAGGAGTACAACTTCCGCAGGTGTGCAGTATGCAAACCGCCCTCAGATGAGACAGCCTGAGCATATCCAGCGCAATAATTATCAGAATAAGCCTAATTATGCGCAGAATAATAATCAGTATTCAAATCAGGGTCAGTACAACAATAATCAGGGTCAGTACAACAATAATCAGAGTCAGTACAACAATAATCAGGGGCAGTACAACAATAATCAGGGCCAGTATAATAACCAGGGGCAGTACAACAATAATCAGGGACAATATAACAATCAGGGCCAGTATAATAACCAAGGACAATATAATAATCAGGGCCAGTACGGTAATCAGACACCATATAACCAGGGGCAGTATAATGGTCAGCAGCCTTTTAACCGTCCTGTTCGTTCTCTCACCAGCGAGGAAGTAAAGCAGAACATGATAGCGGCTGTAAATGCCATAACAAGCAACAAGGAAATGGCTGCCAGCATCCAGCATCAGTTCCTTGCTCTTGGAACTAACGGAGATATTGCAGGTCTTGATTCAGGTGAGACAAAGACAGGTATCTTAGAGGTGATGCCTGAGGGCTTCGGCTTTATTAGATGCGACAACTATCTTCCAGGTGAAAATGATGTCTATGTATCACCTGCGCAGATAAGAAGATTCAACCTTAAAACGGGTGATATTATAGTTGGAAATACAAGGGTAAAGAGCAATACTGAAAAATTTGCAGCTATTCTTTACATAAGAACAGTTAATGGCAAGTATATCAAGGAATCTCTTGAGCGTCCGAAGTTTGAAGACCTTATTCCAATCTTCCCTAACAAGAGAATCCGCCTTGAAACTCCTCACGACAATGTGATTTCTATGCGCATGGTAGACCTTATTGCACCTATTGGTAAGGGACAGAGAGGAATGATAGTTTCTCAGCCTAAGGCAGGTAAGACCACCCTCTTAAAACAGGTAGCAAAGGCAATAACCGAAAATAACCCTGAGATGCATGTAATCATCCTCCTCATAGACGAGCGTCCTGAGGAAGTAACGGATATGAAGGATTCCATCACAGGAGATAAGGTGGAGATTATCTATTCTACCTTCGATGAGGCTCCGGAGAACCACAAGCGTGTGGCTGAAATGGTTATAGAACGTGCTAAGCGTCTGGTAGAGTATAAGAAGGATGTAATTGTGCTTCTTGATAGTATCACAAGGCTTGCAAGAGCCTACAACCTCACAGTATCTCCTAGTGGTAGAACCCTTTCAGGAGGTCTTGATCCTGCTGCTCTTCACATGCCTAAGCGCTTCTTCGGTGCAGCAAGAAATATGCGTGAGGGCGGAAGCCTTACAGTGCTTGCGACTGCTCTTGTAGAAACAGGAAGCAGGATGGACGATGTGGTATTTGAGGAATTTAAGGGTACAGGTAATATGGAGCTTGTGCTTGACAGAGGACTTTCAGAAAAGAGAATCTTTCCTGCTATCGACCTTGCAAAATCAAGTACCAGAAGGGATGACCTGCTCTTCACACAGAAGGAAGCTGAGGCAAATCATATAATTAAGCGCACTCTTTCTTCAAGGAATACAGAGGATGGAGTTGAGAATGTACTTAAGATATTTAAGACATTTGATACTAACGAAGAGGTTGTAAAATACATCAATAAGCAGTTCGGAGACAGTAAGCTGATTAGATAAAGGACAGTTTGACTTTATGGAGATTATTAGCAGCAAAGATAATAAAAAAATCAAATATATTAGAAGCCTCTTAGAAAAGGGCAGCATAAGGAAGAAGAACCAGAGCTTTGTGGTAGAGGGGATAAAGCTGGTGGATGAGGGTTTGGAGTACGGTAATGTGCTTGAAATTGTCATCTCTGAGAGCCTTTATGGAGAGATAATTTCAGGTGATTTAACAGGCAATACACTGCTTAGTGACAATGATAAATATATAACAAAGTATGTGAGGCTTGGGAATTCGCTTACAGTTGTTTCAGATGCTGTATTTAAATCAGTATCTGAAACCATTACCCCTCAAGGAATACTAGCTGAGGTTGAAATGCCGAAACATAGGCTTTTAGAAGAAAACTTCCTAGAAATAGCCTATGAAAAAACGGGTAAAATCAAACTTCTTTATACTTGAAGATACAGCAGACCCGGGGAATCTCGGCACCATAATGCGTACAGCAGAGGCTGCTGGAGTTACGGGTGTAATAATGGGCAAGGGAACTGTGGATATCTTCAACCCCAAGGTGGTTCGCTCGACCATGGGCAGTATCTTTAGGCTTCCTTTCATCTATGTGGATGATTTAAAATCCGTCATTATGGGGCTTAAAAAAGAAGGAATAAGTTTCTATGCAACCCACCTAAAAGGTAAGGAAAGCTACAGAGATATCTCATACAGCAGTAAAGCAGGGATTCTTATAGGCAACGAGGCAAGAGGGCTAAGCGATGAGATAGCAAATCTTGCAGATACCTATGTCATCATCCCAATGCAGGGGAGGGTAGAGTCGTTAAATGCGGCTGTGGCAGCAGCTCTTATGATGTATGAGGTGTGAGAACAAATTTAAATTCATATTCGATTTAAAAAAATTGAACGAAAAAAACTTTGTGCATTTTGTACATGAAAAATTCGAATTTTTTTATGCAATTTACCGGTTACAAATAATGAAAAAAATAGTATAATGTCCCCATAAACATTCTTTGGTGCAATTCTTAGATGTAAATGATATTTCAAAATGATTATTTCAATTGTAAATCCAAAAGGTAAAATTAGTTAAATTAAGAAGGGGGTAAAATTTGGGAGAGAAGGATATTCTTGAAAAGAAACTTTTGGCATTTAACGATGTATTTGCAGAGTTTCTAAATGGGGTAATGTTTGATGGCAAGGAAGTGGTAAAAGAAGATGAACTATCTGATGTGCCAAGTTGGAGTCAGTACAAGGGAGATGACAAAAGGTATAGGCATCAGGACAGGGATGTAGCGAAGCTATGGAAAAGAAAAGGCGTGATTGTGTCTTTGATTGGGATTGAAAATCAGGATATTCCAGATGAAGATATGATATTTAGGGTTCTTTCTTATGATGGTGCGTCATATAGAACTCAGCTTTCTGACAAAGACTGCAGAAAAAGGAAAGCGAAGAAGGTACAGCAGGAGCGGTGCAAAGGAAAGGATGATTCTGTTGAAAATGCCACAGAAGAAATTTATCCCGTAATAACCTTTGTGATATACTACGGTGAGGAAGAATGGAAACATGAGACCACACTTCGAAAAAGACTTAAAATAGAAGATGAACTCACGAAATATGTGGGCGATTATCATATCAACCTCATAGACTTGAAAAAGTTAAGTGAAGATGATATAAATAAGTTTAAGAGAGACTTCAAAGTAATAGCAGATTATATTGCAAATGGGAGCAAACAGACGACTAGTGATATAGAAATAAACCATCCCGAAGAAGTAAGTGAGCTCCTGCTGAGGCTTACGGGAGAAGAACTTCCCGGGGTAAAGGATATAAGAAATGGAGGACGAAGCATGGAAAAATATTTTGAACCATTATTTGAAAGGAAAAGCGCAGAAGCCAGAGCAGAAGGAAAGGCAGAAGGAAAGGCAGAAGGAAAGGCAGAAGGGAAGGCAGAAGGGAAGGCAGAAGGTGAAAGCTGCCTGGCGAGGTTAATCAGTAGATTATTGACAGAGGGTAAGAATGATGTCTTAAAAGATGTCTTGGAGAATGAAAGCTTAAGGCATGGACTTTATAAGGAGTACGGAATACAATAGAACTATCTTGTTAAAGGAGCTGAACATTAATTCTAGTGTGACAGCTCCTTTAATAGAATGGCAAATATTCAGTAAATACGGCAAACAGACTACAAGTGATATAGAAATAAACCATCCCGAAGAAGTAAGTGAGCTCCTGCTGAGGCTTACAGGAGAAGAACTTCCCGGGGTAAAGGAGATAAGAAATGGAGGAAGAAGCATGGAAAAATATTTTGAACCATTATTTGAGAGGAAAAAAGCAGAAGGAAAGGCAGAAGGAAAGGCAGAAGGTGAAAGCTGCCTGGCGAGGTTAATCAGTAGATTATTGACAGAGGGTAAGAATGATGTCTTAAAAGATGTCTTGGAGAATGAAAACTTAAGGCATGGACTTTATAAGGAGTACGGAATACAATAGAACTATCTTGTTAAAGGAGCTGAACATTAATTCTAGTGTGACAGCTCCTTTAATAGAATGGCAAATATTCAGTAAATACGGCAAACAGACTACAAGTGATATAGAAATAAACCATCCCGAGGAAGTAAGTGAACTCAATCTCATTATACATTGAAGAATTCAATTTAATACTCAAATCTTATTCATACTAATTAAAATTCATTGGCTTATAGAAAAAGACCACGAAAAGATGAAGATAGATCAAATTAATTGTTTGTAATTATACAAAAGAACAACTATGCAAAAACGCTATGTAATAGTACAAAAATACGTGAAACAGCAGCTATAGATTGCATAAAATCAAAAATGTAACTAAATAATCGCAATTATTTTCAACAAAACTATGAAATGTAACTAAAATGTAACTGAAAGGTGATATTATCGTTCTAACGCGAAAAGTGTATTCTGCTAAACATATTGACGATAGCGGAATATACTTTTTATGTCAATGTTTTTAAGAAAGAAGAGGTAGTACTATGAGGAATGAGAGGAAAAGAAAACGATCGTTTTTAGCAAGATTTATGGTCTTTATGATGATTATAAATCTTCTAAGTGGGGTTAATCCGAGTGTAGTGAGGGCGGAAGAAAATGTCTATTTTAAGAACGGGGATGAAAAGCAGGAAAATGGAATAACTATCAGTAAAAACATAGTAAACTATGATAAAAAAACTGGTGTTTATGACATTGAATTAAAGGTAAAAGGAAGTTCTGAAAAGATTCAGGACACCAAACCTTTAGATGTTGTTCTTGTTATGGATACTTCAAATAACATGAAGAACATAATTGGGAATGCAAGAGAAGCTGCAAAAAATGTTGTAGATAAATTGATTACCAATAATACAGCAAAAAATGTAAAAATGAGTATTGTATCATTTGCGGATAAAGGAAAGAAAGAAATTGCCCTTACTAATAATGCAAATGATCTAAAAAATGCGATTGCTAAATTGAATGCTTCCGGCGGTGCTTTTACGCAAAATGGTATTGAGGTAGCTTCAGATATACTTAACAAAGCACCAGCTAACAATAAAAAAGTAATGATATTGGTTAGTAATGGTGAACCTAACATTGCTAATGGAATTCACCCTGATTTTGGTGAGAAAGAAAAAAATTTTCTAGAATTTACAAGCCTACAGATAAGCTTGAAGGCTATGAACAGTGGTATGGTGATTTATATTATTGGCACGGTAAGGGATACAATAAGGATGAGCGTAATTATTTAGTATGGTTAAGAAATGGTCTTTTTGGTAATGGCACTAAAGAGACTCAGGGAAAAGGGCACATAAGCTGGCCGTACGAACTAATGGATGAGTACTTTAACAATGCAACCATAAAGGCTGCTGAAAAAATTAAGCAGAACACAGAAATAATCACTGTAGGTATTGGAATAAAAAATAACAGACTAGCTAAGTTAATAATGAATAATTTAGCTACTAGCGGAAAATATCTGGAAACTGATTCTACAGGTAGCGAGCTCGACAAGTTATTAGATTCTATAGCTGAGAAATTCAAAAGCAAGGTGTATGAAGGTGTAATAACTGATCCAATGAGCGAGTATGTGGATTATGTTGAGGATTCAGCTACATTAGATGGAAAAAAAGATGGTGTAGATTATAAAATTGAAAATAATATACTTAAGGTTACAAATGTAGTTCTAGGTGATAATGAAGAATTGACACTTAAATATCAGGTAAAGCTTAAAGATAATTGGAAAGACGGCGAGTTCCATCCTGCAAACGGTGAAACTACTTTAACACCGACTCCAACAGAAAAACCAATGATGTTTAATGTTCCTAAGCTTAGAGCCGATGCAGCTTACGTTTCTATAAAATTTGAAAAAAAGTGGATAGGTGAAGTACCTACAGGTGTAGAATCGGTTAATTTTATAATTAGTGCTAATGGCGAGGTAATTAAGAATAATATAAATCCGATTAAGGTGAGCGGACCTGGTTGGACTACAAGGTTAGAGAATCTACCTAAGTACGAGGGTGGAAGAGAAATCAAATATACTGCCACGGAAGAGTCCGGTGAAAACTATAAATTAAAGGGATACCTCGCTCCACAGGTTGGTGCCGATGGCGTTATTACTTTTACCGCAGAAAATATTAATACAGAAAAAGTAAATGTAACAGTGACCAAGCAGTGGGTAAATACTCCTGATGAGTTCCAAACAGATGTAGAAGTAGAACTTTGGTCAAGAGTAGGAAATGAAGTATTTAGCAAAAATACTACTGGAAAGATTGTTAAAGATGAGGCGAAATATACATTTTCAAATCTTAACAAATACGATAGTGATAGTGATGGAAAGCTCATTGAGTACTTGGTTAAAGAAAAAGATGTTGACGAAAAAGGCAACCTTAATAAAGGCAATCACAGCTTTACAGTTGATGTAAAGCAGACTGAGGGCAATAATTATGACTGGACTATAACCAATACTTGCGATCCTATTAATGAAATGATAAAATTTACTCTTGTTAAAGAGTGGGATACTGTGCCTGATGAGAGTGTTAAGCCTATGTTTACAATTAAAGCAACTGCAGGCAAGTATAGTAGCAGTAGTTCAATTACACTCCCTATTAAAGAGAAAGAGGGCTATTATAATACGGAGAAATCAGACGGTGGAAAAACTTGGACAACCCAAATTCAAGCACTCAAGTATTATAAGAACAATACTCCTATTAAATATACAATCGAAGAAGAAAAGCTAAATGGTTATGAATCCACTTTTAATGTACCAAAGGAATTCGGGGATAATGATACTGTAACTTTCACCAACAAGAGAACAATGAGAACACTTACTCTTGAAAAGAAGTGGATTGGCGATGCGGAAAGTATAACTGGTAAGTCAGCTAACTTTACAATCAAAGGTGGCGGAAAAGAAATTAGCTTTAGCTTATTGGCTGGAAAAGAGCCTTCAACTGAAGACACTAAACTTCCGGTTTACGACTCAGGAGGCAAACCTATTGAGTATACAATCACTGAGGAAAAGATTGAAGGATATGATGCTTATTCAGATTCTAAGCAATTTACCTTAGTTGATGGGGATAATAAACCTGCTGATAAGAGCGTAATCTTCACCAACACCAAGATGCTTGATCCTAAAAAGCCATTCACAGTACGCAAGACATGGAATGGTAAAACAGCAGAAAGTGTTAGATTTGGTTTATTTGCATACAATGAGAACGAGCCTAAAGAAACAATTACTCTTAAAAGCAAAGATACTTTGATTCCTTCAAATGATCAGAAAGTTTGGACAGGAACATTCAAGGGAGAATTACCTGAGTATAAGCTTGTAAATGGTGAAGTAAAAAAAATCACCTATGTAGTAAAAGAGCTTGATGAAGATAATCAGCCTGTTGAAAATGAAGTTAAATTAGGAAATCGTAATTACAAGGTTGAAATTAGACCTGCCGAAAATAATGTCTTCAATTTTACAAATACTGATATTACTAAGGGTGATGTTCAGATAATAAAGACTTGGGTTGGTACAATAGGTCAAGCAAAATTTGGACTTTTCAAAAATGGAGATGAAAAAATCTCTAATATAAAACCTAATTTGACTAAAACACTCGTTGCCGGACAGTATACTGTAAAATTTGAGAATGTTTCTCTTACAGATGAGGAAGGCAAAGCAGTTAAGTATGAGATTAAGGAACTTGGAGATAACGATAATATACTTAAGACAAATGATATAGTATCTTTAGATGGCAGGAAGTATAAAGTATCCTATGATGCTAATGGAGATATCACCAACACAGAACTTATCGACATAACTGTAACAAAGATTTGGGCTGATAATGTCCCACAGTCTGAGCGTAAGTCAGTAGAAGTTGACATTTATGCCGGAAACGAAAGAAAAAAAACAGTAGAATTAAAGGAAGGTAAGTGGAGGATACTGTTACTGATCTTCCTTATCTTCCTGATGGTTACACTGTGAAGGAAGTGGAAATTAATGGTATAGAAGTTAATAATGACCTCAAGAAACTCTATAAAGTTGAAGGAGAGATGGAGAAAATTAAAGAAACTTCAACCATTAATATTACCAATAGCTTTGATTTATCTAAGAATAAAAGAAGGAAAGATAAATGTATTAAAACATTGGACTGTTGATCCTAAGAATATTAAAGTTAAGTTGTATAGAAAGACAGCAGCTACCACTACAGAATCTTCAAAATGGGTAGAGGCTGGTACCGAAGAATTAAATGGAGATACTAAAGTATTAAAGACTGCTTTCGATAAGGTTGAAGGCTCAGAAAAATATCAGATACTTGAAACGGCTGTAGGAACAGATGAGCTTACAGAGGATGACATTCAAAATATATTAAGCTCAAAGACTGAAAGTCCAATTGAGTATAAGATAGGTGAATATGAGGTAACAGTTCATAACCTTGGAAATGATACATTCTTTATTAAGAATACACAGGATAGTACAATGAAAGAGTTGGTTGTTAAGAAAAAGTGGTCTGATAATACTCTTGATAAGTACAAGGAAGCAGTTCAAGTTCAGCTTTACAAAGTAGAAAATAATAAATTAGTACCTGTGGAAGAGCCTCGTTACTTAAATTCATCTAATTGGAAAACAAAATTTAAGGGACTTAGAATTAAGGATGCAGAAGGGAAAAATATCGATTACCGAGTTGCAGAAGTAGGAGTTGGTAATACTATTAAAACTAACCTTACTTTAGAAGATCTCCAAAAGAGCTATAAAATTGGAAGTAGCACTGTTACTATAGATGGAAGTGATATAAATGCAGTTGTTATTACTAATGATGTAAATCTTAGAGACATATCTGTAAAGAAAGCTTGGGAAGGTACAGCTACAGCCGGTGCAGTTGGAATTACTCTTTACAAAAAAGTTGGAGATAAACTAGAGTCTGTTGCAACTAAACAACTTAATTCTGATGGAAAATGGATGACAGACTTTGAGCGCCAGCCAAAAGTGGATGAAGAAGGGGTAGAAATCGAGTACCAGATTTTTGAAACAGCAATCGATGGAGTTAAGATTAATATCGATCCAACTAAAGCTACAGGTTATACGACTGATGCTCAGGGAATTATCAGCTACAGTACCGGAACAATCAATGATGGCAGTTATTCAGTAGTTATTACAGGAAATTCAAAGGATAACAACTTTGTAGTTAAGAATTCATTTACTCGTAATCCTGTGCTTCCTGTAATCCCTGGTGGAAATACTCCTGGTGGAACTCCTGTAATTCCGGTAGTGACTCCTGATCCGCTTCCAACACCTAACCCAACCACGCCTACAATTATTGTTCCTGATGATTCAACACCACAGGGTTCAAATGATGTAAACAATAATGACGAAAACAGCAATAATGATGGTGATGATGAAGACGGTTTCGAAGAAATCGATGAGGATGATATTCCTCAGGATGGAAACATCGACAATACAGATGATGCGGATGATGCGGATGACAACAATGAAGAAGAAACAACCGACATTGCTGATAATAAGGCTCCAAAGGGAACACCTAAGCTTCCTAAGACAGGTGGAGAGACAGGAGACTTCCTCTCAATTATCGGTTTGGGACTTATCGGACTTGGCCTTGTAATAAGGAAAAGAAGATAACCACTAACACAAATGAATAGCAGCAATGCATTCAGCCCCCTCCCTATGGGAGGGGGTTATCTCTCTTTACTTACTAAAGTAATAAGCAAAAGGTTTGGCAAGGCAGTAGAAAAATTAAAGATTTTGTGTTAAACTGGATATCCGATACCTTAATTATTTTGTAAGACTTAGATTCTTAGTGTTTTATATGTAAGTCTTTCGAAGTAGTAGTATTAAAAGCAAAATCTGTGTTATATATGGGATTTTGCTTGCAAGAAAGGATAAAGTTGTGAAAAATGATAAACAAGGTAAAACAGGCATTTCAGGCAGATTAAAACTGTATTTTGCCTGGCCTTTGGTGCTGTGTACCATTCTCATAGCTATGAATGCGGCTATATACATTATAGATGCTGATGTGGCAATTCTAATCACCTTATTTGTCTTCGTTTATATACTACTGGCTATAGCCATATACATTTTTGGCAAAGTAGGACTTAAGACGGAGCTAATCCGCTTTGCTATGGAGACAGCAGATACTGAGGCGGCTATGCTAAATGAGCTTGAAGTGCCTTATGCGATAGTGGATGAAAAAGGCAATATTTACTGGTACAACGATGCCTTTTATGACATTTCAAACTCTGAAAATGTGGATAAGAAGTCACTTTTAGCTATTTTTCCTGAGCTTGAAGATTCCCTTGGCTCTATGGGAGATGAGGATGTTGAGGAAGTAGTTAAGAGGGAGGACAAGGAGTACAGGGTAGTATTTAGAAGGTGTATGGATGAAGCTATAAAGGCGAAGCAGGGCAGTTTTCAGGATGGAAGCATATCTGCCTTCTTTTATGACATAACCGAGATAAATGCACTTCAAAGAGAAAACTATGACAACAAGATGATAATGGGGCTTCTTTACATAGATAATTATGAAGAGGCACTTGAGAGTATTGATGAAGTGAAGCGTTCCCTTCTCTTTGCCCTTGTGGAGAGAAAGATAACAAAGTTTATGCAGAGCATAGATGCGGTCACAAGGAAGCTTGAGAAGGACAAGTACATCGTTATATTTAAGAATAAATATCTCGACAGCTTAAAGCAGGATAGATTTTCGATTCTGGATGAGGTAAAGGGAGTAAATATAGGCAATGATATGGCCGTAACCATTTCATTCGGTATAGGTATCTCAAAGGAGTCTTATACCCAGTCCTATGACTTTGCCAGAGCAGCTATAGATATGGCGCTTGGGCGAGGCGGTGACCAGGTAGTGCTTAAGGAAAAGAACAATATAAGCTACTTTGGCGGCAAGAGCCAGCGTACGGGTACCAACACCAGAGTTAAGGCTCGTGTTAAGGCACACGCTCTTAGCGAGCTATAGAGGCTAAGGACAATGTTCTTATCATGGGACATAAGAACAGTGATACAGATGCCATAGGAGCTGCAATTGGCGTTTACCGCATCTGTAGGACATTTAATAAGACAGCCCATATAGTTATAAACAATATATCATCCTCCATAGCCCCAACTATTGAAAGGATGAAGGCTACTTCTGAAAATGGAGAAGACCTCTTTGTTAGCGGGGATAAGGCTCTTACCATGGTGGATAAGGATACGATGCTCGTAGTAGTTGATGTTAACAACGCTGAATTTGTGGAATGTGAGGAGCTGCTTAATAAGGTTAGCACCATAGTTCTACTTGACCACCACAGACAGGGACCTACAACAATCAAGAATACTGTGCTTTCTTATATAGAGGAATATGCGTCATCTTCCTGTGAGCTGGTTGCAGAGATACTTCAGTACATAGATCTTGATGTAAAGATGACATCGACTGAAGCCGCTGCCATGTATTCGGGAATTATGATAGATACCAATAACTTCCTCGTAAAGACAGGGGCAAGAACCTTTGAAGCTGCGGCCTTCCTTAGAAGAAACGGAGCTGAGGTCACGAGGATAAGAAAGAATTCAGAACTGAGATGGATGAATTTAAGTTAAAGGCAAAGATTGCAAGTATGGCCGAGATATACAGAGGTGCCTTTGCATTTGCAAGATACACTGAGGGCGATGAAAAGGATAGAAACAGGGTAATACTCGGTGCTAAGGTAGCCAATGAGCTTATGAATATTTCTAATGTAAAGGCTTCCTTTGTATTTACCTCCTGTGACAACGAGGTGTACATTTCTGCCCGCTCCATAGATGAAGTGAACGTACAGCTTCTTATGGAAAAGATAGGCGGAGGGGGTCATTTATCCGTTGCAGGTGCCCAGCCTAAGGGAGTTACCATAGAAGAGGCTGAAACCATGATAAAAGAACTGCTTGATAGCTGTATTGAATCAGGAGAAATTTCGCTTTAAATAAAAGGAGGATGTTATGAAGATTATATTGTTACAGGATGTGAAAAACCTCGGCAAGAAGGGAGACCTTGTAGAGGCAAATGACGGCTATGCAAGAAACTTTATCATTCCTAAGAAGCTGGGAGTAGAGGCAAGTCCTAAGAACTTAAATGACCTCAGACAGCAGAAGTTAAATGAGGAGAAGAAGCAGGCTGAAATACTTGCGGAGGCTGAAAGTGTAGCAGCTGCACTTAAAGATAAGGTGGTTAACCTCTCTATAAAGGTGGGCAAGGAAGGCAAGGTATTTGGTCAGATATCCACCAAGGAAATTGCGGATGAGACCAAAAAGCAGCTTGGTATTGAGATAGACAAGAAGAAGATAATAAGCGATGCTATAAAGGCAGCCGGCAATTATAAAATACAGGTTAAGCTTCACCCTAAGGTAGTTGGAGAGCTAACAGTAGAGGTAAAAGAAGAGGTATAAGATGGCAGAAGAGGAGCTGATTAAGAAAACCCCGCCTCATAGCAAATCAGCAGAGCAGTCGGTAATAGGCTCCATGCTTTTGGATCCTGAAACTGTGATTACCGTTTCTGAAATGCTTGAAGCGGATGATTTTTTTGATAAAAGATATGGTCTTATATTTTCTGCAATCACCGCTCTTGAAAAAGAAGGAAAGCCTATAGACATAGTCACCATAGAGAATAAAATAAGGGAGATGGAGCAGCCGCTTGGAGCCATAGAGGTAGATGTCTTAAGAGAGCTTGTAATGGCCGTTCCTACCTCTGTAAATGTGACTCATTATGCAGAAATAGTATATAAGAATTCTTTGCTGAGGAAGCTTATCAAGGTGACTGAGGAGATTTCCCTTAACTGTTATGCAGGAGAGTCTACCTTAGAAGACGTTTTACAGCTTACAGAGAAGAAGGTGTTTGATTTACTTCAAAAGCGCCATGTATCTGATTCTACTGATATTAAGCAGGTTATTATCTCTGTTGTTGAGAGCATAGCCGCCGCCTCAAAAAGTGGAGGCACAGTTACAGGTATACCTACAGGCTTCCACGACCTGGATTACAAGATGGCGGGACTTCAGAACTCAGACCTGATTCTGATAGCGGCAAGACCGTCCATGGGTAAGACGGCTTTTGCCCTCAATATAGCTGAATATGTGACTGTTAAGAAAAATGTGACTACAGCCATATTTTCTCTCGAAATGTCAAAGGAGCAGCTTGCCAAGCGTATTCTTGCCATGAATTCAAGGGTGGATTCCCAAAAGCTAAGAACCGGTGACCTTTCCGACCAGGAGTGGGGAGACATCGTAGACAGTGCAAGAATAATAGGAGGGACAAATCTCGTTATAGACGATACACCGGGAATATCAGTTACCGAGCTTAGAAGTAAGTGCAGGAAGCTAAAGCTTGAGAAGAACCTCGGGCTTGTGATGATAGACTATATTCAGCTTATGACTGCGGGAAGCAAACATTCTGAGTCCAGACAGCAGGAAATATCAGAAATATCCCGTTCCCTAAAGGCTCTTGCAAGGGAGATAAATGCCCCTATTATAGCACTTTCCCAGCTTTCAAGAAAGGTTGAGAGCAGGGATGATAAGAGGCCTATGCTTTCTGACCTCCGTGAGTCCGGAGCCATAGAGCAGGATGCCGACGTAGTTATGTTCATTTACAGGGATGAATATTACAATAAGGATACGGAGACGCCGGGAGTAACCGAGATTATCATCGGTAAGCAGAGAAATGGTCCTATTGGAACTGTTAAGCTTGGCTGGAAGAGCGAGCTTACGAAATTTGTTAACATTGAAAGAGAAAAACACTGAGGCAGGTTATGGATTATATATCCCAGATATTATCGAACAAAATTATTCTTGCGGGCATTGTGAGCTGGACCTCTGCCCAGTGTCTGAAGCTTCTTATTTTCTGGATTGTCAACAAGAAGCTTGACTTTGAGAGGCTGCTTGGAGATGGAGGGATGCCAAGTTCTCATAGTGCAACAGTTACCTCTGTAGCGCTTATGACAGGGCTTGTGTCAGGCTTTGACTCTCCTGTATTTGGAGTAGCCTTCATACTGGCTGTTGTGGTGATGCATGATGCGAGTGGAGTGAGGCTTGAAACAGGCAAGCAGGCAAAAGTAATAAACGAATTGGTTAAAATATTTGAGGACCTGGGTAAAAGTAACCTAAGTCCTGAAGATAAATTGAAAGAATTCGTAGGACATACACATATACAGGTGCTTGCTGGATTTTGTTTAGGCATTATTGTAACGTTAATATTTTTTTGTTTGTAATTTCAGATAATTATGTTAAAAATCAAATCAATAAAAATTATTTTCTGTTTTAAAATGATTTTTTTGGATTTGATGGTATAGTGTATAAGGATTTGTGAGGAGAGTAAAATGCGTACAAAAGAACTAACTATTTCAAAAGATTTTTCTATGTTGCCTGATGCAGTAGCTGAGCTAGTTCAGACAGCCTGTAAGTTCGAAAGCAGTAGCTATGCTATTGCAGATGAAAAGAGAATCAATCTTAAGAGCATAATGGGTGTTATGTCTCTCGTAGCTATAAAGAGTAAAGAGCTGGTCATTGAGATTGACGGAGCAGATGAGGATGATGCCATTGCCTGTCTCGCAGGCTTTTGGAGCTAATCAATATCTAATTGAAATTTTTGCAAATATAGGAAAATTATGCCTGCTTATAGCAGGCATTTTTTTAACTAAGGTGGAGGGTGTATGGCAGTTCAATATGTTATTGGTGGAACCGGCTGTGGGAAGTCTGAACTTTGCTTTAAGAAGATAGTAAAAGAGGCAGAAAAGAATCCGGATAAAAATTACTTTGTAATAGTGCCTGAGCAGTTTACCTTGCAGACACAGAGGGATTTGGTGCGTCTAAGTTCAAACGGAGCAATCATGAACATAGATGTGCTTTCCTTTATGCGCCTTGCCTACAGAGTGTTCGAGGAACTTAGTATAAGGGAAAGGCTTGTGCTTGAAGACACCGGCAAAAATATGATAATTAGAAAGCTGCTTGGAGGCTTAAAGAAGGAACTTAAGTTCTACAAAAACATGGTAGGCAGACAGGGATTTACCGAAGATATCAAATCCCTTATCAGTGAGCTTATGCAGTATGGAATTACATCCTCTACACTCGCAGATATCGAAGAGAAAACCACCTCCCCTGTGCTTGCTGCCAAGCTTCACGACATGGGGCTAATCTATAGTGCATTTAACAACTATAAAAAAGAAAAATATATATCAGCTGAGCAGATTCTAGATGTGCTTGCCGGAGAGATAGGAAAGTCAAAGCTCCTTGATGGTGCGGTTATCTGCTTTGATGGGTTTACGGGATTTACCCCTGTACAGCTTAAAGTCATGGATTTGTTCCTCTTAAAGGCAGAGCATATACTCATTACACTTACTATTTCAGAGAAAGAATACTACAGTGAAAATGATGAGAAATTCAGCCTATTTCACCTAAGTAAGGATACCATAAATAGGGTAAACAAGCTTGCAAAAGACAGAAAAGTGAATATAGCTAAGCCTGTAATTGCTAATTATGAAGGAAAGACATGTGAGCTAAGCCTCCTTGAAAAACAGATATTTAGATATCCTATAAAGGAGATTAAACAGGAAAAAGGGGCGGTATCTGTTTCTGTCTATAAGAATCCAAAGGAAGAGGCAGAGAGCCTTATACCGCTTATTTTATCTCTTGTGAGGGATGAGGGGCTTCGCTACAGGGAGATTGCTATTGCTACAGGTGATATGGAAGAATATGGGGAAGTTGTTGCAGACACACTTTCAGCTAAGGATATTCCATACTTCCTCGATAGCAAGAAAACTATATCAGACAATCCCTTTGTGGAATATATAAAGGCATCTATTTTGGTTATAGAGGAAAATTTCACATACGATGCAGTAATGAGGTACCTAAGAAGCGGATTTGCAGATGTGGATATTAAGGATGTAGACATATTCGAAAACTATATACTAAGAAGGGGAATTAAGGGGCTTAAGAGGTATCGGAAGAGCTTTTTAAGTGTAGAGCCTACAGATGAAGAAAATAGTGTTGAGAGTATAAGGGATAATCTTGTAAGGAAGTTTACCCCTTTATATGAGGTTTTAAAAGCTAAGACATCTTTAGCGGCAGACTTTATCACAGCGCTTTATAACTTTGTGGTGGAGGCTAGCTGCGAAGAGAGGCTTATGAAGCTAAGCGCGGACTTTGAAAGTGAAGGAAGGATGATAGCTGCTAAAGAATATGCAGCTTGCTACAAGATAGTAATGTCTGTCTTTGAGAAGCTCTATGAGCTTCTCGGAGATGAAAAACTTAGCATAGAGGAGTTCAGGTCAATACTTGAATCAGGCTTTGCGGAGGGAAAAGCAGGCTTCATACCACCAGGGCTTGACCAAATAGTAATTGGAGATGTGGAGCGTACCAGACTTAAGGACATCAAGGTGCTTTTTTTGTCTGGGATTTAATGAGGGAAAGGTTCCAAAGTCAGGAAGTACCAGGGGAATAATAACAGATGCTGAAAAGGAGAAACTTAGTAGCCTGGATACCAAGCTTGCTCCTACGGCAAAAGAAAGAGCCTTTAGGGAGCAGTTTTATATCTACCTGCTTTTTACTAAGCCCACAGAGAGGTTATATGTATCCTACAGTGCTTCAGACATGGAGGGGAAGCCCCTTAAGCCATCAGTTTTTGTAACGAGGCTTAAGGCTGTCTTTAGTAAGGATAGCTTTAAGGAAGAGCCTAAAGCCTTATCTTTACTTGATGAAATCAGGAAAGACGGTGGACTGGGACTAATTCTTACGGCTGTTAAAAAGAGGGACTTAAAGGATGAAACCATTATAAATCTGATAAAATATTATCAGACTCATAAGGATGACAGATACAACAAAATAATAAGTGGAACAGCTTCAAGGGCACATGGAAACAGCCTTGAGGAGTATATTGCAGCGAATCTTTATGGGGAGCTAAAGGGAAGTGTTACAAGACTTGAGCTTTTTTCTTCCTGTGCCTACGCTCATTTTATAAAGCATGGCCTAAGGCTAGGGAGAGAGCTGAATATGAAATCCAGCCGATGGATATAGGAAATATCCTCCACGAGGTACTGGAAAGATTTGCAAAGAAGGTGGTTGAAAGCGGAGAGAGCTTTGCCCTGCTTTCAGAGGAGAAAAGGACAGCTATTCAGGCAGAAAGCCTTGCTGAGACCTTTGACTATGGTGATGATATCTTTAAGTCTTCCTCCCGAAACAGCTACCAGCTTGAAAGGCTAAGAAGGATAGCTGACAGAGCTGTAAGAACTGTGCTTACCCAGATTAAAAAAGGCTCATTTACGCCTGTAGCCTTTGAGGAGGAGTTTGTGACAGGAGGCTTTAAGGGAAGGATAGACAGGATAGATACTGTACTTTCAGACTACCTTCCTGATGGCAGCCTGCTTGCTAAGAATAAGGAATTTTCCGGATTTAAGAAATGTGAGTATGTAAGGGTAATTGATTATAAGTCAGGCAGTAAAAGTCTTGACCTTGACAGAGCCTATTATGGGCTTGATTTACAGTTGTTTACCTATCTTAACTATATAAGAAAAGAGTTCGGAAAGAAAAGAAAAGACAATCTCATCATTCCATCAGGAGCATATTATTTTCATATAGATGATCCTGTTGTTGACTTTGGAGGAGGAGAAGACGCCATTCTAAAAGAACTTAGATTTGACGGCATTACCCTCTCAGGTAATCACAATATAAGGCTGATAGACGAGGCTATGGTGTACAATAACACTCTTACCCCACAGACCGACTCGGATGTAATTAAGCTAAAGACTAAAAAAGACGGGGAGCCAAGCAGCACTACGAGACTCTATGTAAGTGGTGAAATGAATGAACTCATAGACAACTCAGAGCTTGAGATAGACAAGTCAAAGAAGAGAATATTAAAGGGTGAAATATATCCAAAGCCTTATAGTCTTGGAAGTGAAAAAGGCTGTGACTACTGTGAATATAGAGGGCTCTGTGGTTTTGACTTAAAAATGCCGGGATATAACTATAACAGGCTGAAAAAGATAGATAAGAAGTGCTTTTTTTGAGGAGCTTAGGGCTAAGCTGGAGGGTGAGAATGGAAAGAAAATGGACTGATGAACAGCTTGCAGTCATAGAGCACAGAGGTGGGAATCTCTTGGTTTCTGCGGCAGCAGGCTCAGGTAAGACTGCAGTACTCATAGAGAGAATAATGGGAAGAATCCTTGATGAGCTCTCTCCCATCAATATAGACGAGCTTTTGGTTGTTACATTTACAAGGGATGCCGCAAGGGAAATGAAGGAGAGGATAGGTTCTGCCATAGCGGAGAAACTTGAAGCCGAGGTAAATAACGATCCGGACTCACAGCTTACAAGAAGGCTTATGAAGCAGTCAGCCCTGCTTTCTGAAGCTAATATGAGCACAATTGACAGCTTTTGTAAGAAGGTTGTTATGGAGAATTTTAAGGAGGCTGAGATAGACCCTGCAGTTAGAACAATGGATGATACTGAGGGTGTGATTATAAGAAAAAAGGTGATTGAAGACCTGCTTGAAGCTGAGTATGAGAGAAAGGATGATGACTTCATCAACTTTGTGGAATACTTTGCAAGAGGGAAGTCTGATAAGGTGATTGAAGAGCTGATTCTTCAGTTGTATAGATTCTCGGAAAGTCTGCCTGACAAGGAAAGCTGGTTTGATAAAGAATTAACGAGGCAGGAAGCTGCCTTTGAAGGCTCGGACTTCGAGGAAGTTTTACTTGGATTCTGTATGGAAATGCTTAGAGAGCTAAGAAGTGAGGCGGAGAAATTTGTAAGCCTTTCCCTCTCTCCCTACGGCCCGTCTCAGTACGAGGAGGCAGGAAGTGCTGATGTGGCTCTGTTTACCTCCCTCTTACAGGCAGATAGCTTAGTAAGCTCATACAGCTTACGGGAGAGGCAGGCTTTGGAAGGCTTTCTTCAAAAAAGGTCGCTGATGTGGATGAGGGCAAAAAGGAAATGGCAAAGAACATCAGGGATGCTTACAAAGAAAGCTTCAACAAGCTAAGAGAGGACTTCCTTTCTGAGAGTGTGGAAGACATAGAAAAATCAAGGTTTGTTACAGCAAGGGTTATAAGAGAACTTATCAGGCTCACAAGGTCTTTTGATGAGGCGTATGCTGCTGAAAAGAAAAAAAGAAATGTGGTTGATATTTCCGACTGGGCTCATTTTGCACTCAAGGTACTTACTGATTGTGAAGGTAAGCCTACCGAGGCTGCAAAGGTATATAGTGAGCAGTTTGCAGAGATAATGATAGATGAATACCAGGATTCCAACCTCCTTCAGGAAAGCATCTTAACCTCGATAGCAAGGGAAGATGGCGGAAAGTCAAATATTTTCATGGTTGGGGATGTGAAACAGAGCATATATAAATTCCGACAGGCTAAGCCGGAGCTCTTTATAGAGAAGTATAACAGATACTCTGAGGGGAAAAATGAAAGAAGAATAGGCCTTCATAATAACTTTAGAAGTGGTGGCGAAGTTATAGGCTCTGTAAATGCAGTATTTGAAAAGACGATGATAGAGGAGCTTGGGAGGCATAGTTTATGATGAGGCTGCAAGGCTTGTTAAAGGAAGAGTTGACAAGGAGGAGGATGCCCTAAATATCACAGAAGTCCTGCTTTATGACAAGGACAGTGAAATACCAAAAGAACTCTTAAAGCTAAGTGACATAGAGCTTGAGGCTCACCTTGTAGCGGGGCGGATAAAGGCTCTTATTACTGAGAAAAAGGATGAGGGCAAGCCTCTTAAATTCAGCGATATAGCCATACTTCTTAGAACCAATGTGGAGTGGGCTGAGAGCTTTAGAAGGGTGCTTATCTCAGAGGGTGTTCCTGCTGTCTGTGAGTCAAGTACTGGCTACTTCTCGGCTTGGGAGGTACAGGTAATGCTGGCTCTTCTTAAGATACTTGACAATCCGCATCAGGATATCCCGCTTGGAACAGTTCTCCTTTCTCCTATAGGAGGCTTTAGCGAAGAAGAACTTGCAAAACTCCGTATAAATGCCAATGAACTCGAAAAAGATGAGGCTGACCTCTGGGAGGTGATTAATCTTTCGGAAGATGATAAGTGTAAAAAGTTCATAGACTGGCTGAATGAAAAAAGGTCTAAACTGGTGTTCACCCCTGTTCATGAGTTAATAAAGGAACTATTCACAGAAAGCAATTTTTATAGCTTTATAAGTGCCATGCCATCGGGAGAAACAAGGGCGGCAAACCTTGATATGCTCGTCTCTAAGGCTAAGGCGTTTGAAGCTACCTCTTTACACGGAACCGGGCATTTTGTAAGATATATAGACAGGCTTAGAAAATACGAGGTAGACTTTGGTGAAGCAGGGGTAGGCGGTGTGGATGCTGTGAGGATACTATCCATCCACAAGAGCAAGGGGCTTCAATATCCCGTTGTCTTTGTAAGCGGGATGTCAAAGAGCATGAACAATCAGGATTCAAGGGCGGCTGTGGTTATTCACCCGGAGCTTGGAATAGGTATAGATGATTTTAATATAGAGACAAGGGAGAAGAAGTCCACTATAATAAAGAAGATGGTGGCCAGAAAGCTAAGGATTGAAAATGTTGCAGAGGAGATAAGACTTCTTTATGTAGCTATGACAAGGGCAGAGGACAAGCTGATACTTACTGCAGGCTGTGACAAGGTGGAGGAGAGGCTTGGAATCTGGGAAAATGATGAGCAGAACTTCCTCTCGTTGTCAAAAACCAATTCACTCCTAGACTTTGCCATGCCAGCCCTCATAAAGGAGAAAGAAAAGGGCAGGCTTAGGCTAACCATTAAGGGAGCGGGAGAGCTGGTAGATAAAAGCCTTGATGAAATGGCAGAAAAAGAAGTGGTTAAAAATGACATTTCAAATCTCATCGAAAATCTCCCTGAGACTGAGAACTATGAGGAATTAAGCAGGTTAATCACCAGGGAAAGAGAATATATCTATCCTTTCAATGAGGCTGTAGGGCTAAAGAGTAAGATGACGGTATCTGAGCTTAAAAGACTTCATTTAGAAGAGGAAGAAGGAGGAGAAACTCCTTTTGAAGGTGAGATAAAGACTGATTTTGAGGCTTACATCCCTGAATTTATGAGGGGAGAGGCTGAAAAGGTGGAAGGAGCCGCAAGGGGAACTCTCTACCACAGCATCCTTAGCAGGATTGACTTTGGAAAGTCTTATGATGAGACTTCGTTTAAGGATTATCTGGAGAGTCTTGTCATTGACAAAAAAATAACAGAAGAGGAAATGGAGAGCATTGTCATAAAGCACTTATGAATTTCTTTAAGAGCAGGCTGTATGAGAGGATGAGTAAGGCATTTCTTAAAGATAAGCTATACAGGGAATCTCCTTTTGTTATGGGGATGGATGCAGGAGCTGGCGAAGTGAAGGAAATGGTTCTCGTACAGGGTATTATAGATGCCTGGTTTATGGAGGGCGATGATGTAATCTTGATGGACTACAAGACTGACAGGGTATATGGAGATAAAGGTCCTGATGAGCTTATAAAGAGATATAAGGTTCAGCTTGATAACTACGCCCTTGCCTTAAAGAGAATCACAGGAAAAGAGCCTAAGGAGAGGATTATCTATTCATTTTCACTTGGAAAAGAAATAAACTTAGAGGCTTAATCAGCCTGTTTTAAGGTATCTTAAGTTAGATGCAGGAAGGAGAAATTGTGGAGGCTTATTTGGGTTTTGCGGAAGTATATGATAAATTTATGGACAATGTGCCTTATGATGAGTGGACTAAGTACCTCATAGGCCTGCTTAAAGAAAACGGTGTTAAGGGAGGACTGGTGGCTGAGCTTGGATGTGGCACCGGCAATGTCACAACTAGACTAAAGGCAGCAGGATATGATATGATAGGTATAGACAATTCTGTATCCATGTTGCAGGTAGCCGCAGAGAAGGAGACTAAAGGGGAGGGAGATATCCTCTTATCTCTGTCAGGATATGAGAGAATTTGAACTTTACGGTACTGTGGGTGCAGTAGTCTGCATCTGTGACGGGCTTAATTATATCTTAGAAAAGCCTGACCTTGTGAAGGTATTTAAGTTGGTCAATAATTACCTTGATAAGGACGGAGTATTTATCTTTGACTTAAATACAATATATAAATACGAAACCCTCTTAGGAGATAGTGTAATAGCTGAAAACAGGGAAAATATGAGCTTTATCTGGGATAATTATTATGATAGTGAGGAAAGGATAAATGAGTACGACCTCACCATTTATCTGGAAGATAGCGAGGACGAAAAGGGAAGATTTTTAAGATTTGATGAAATTCACTACCAAAAGGGGTATACTATAGAGGAGATAAAGGAGGCTCTTACTGAGGGAGGGCTTGAATTTGTGGCAGTTTATGATGCATTTACAAGGGAAGCACCTAAGAAGGAGAGCGAGCGTCTTTACTTTATAGCTAAGGAAAAATATCAGGAAGGAAAAACATACAGGTAAGTATATGAAAGATTATGTAGTAAGGGCAGTTGCGCAGGAGGAGAGGTAAGATCCTTTGCCTGTACAACCAAACATCTGGTAGAAGAAGCAAGGCTTCACCACGATAGTATGCCTGTGGCAACAGCAGCACTTGGAAGGCTTCTTTCAGCAGGCTCTATGATGGGGCTTATGATGAAGGGAGAAAATGACAGGCTCACACTTCAGATAAAGGGAGACGGACCTATAGGAGGGCTTATAGTTACAGCAGATTCTAAGGCAAGGGTGAAGGGCTATGTCTATAACCCTGATGTAGAGCTTCCGCTTAAGTCGGAAGGAAAGCTTGATGTAGGGGCTGCAGTAGGAAGTGGAGTGCTGACTGTCATCAGGGATATGGGTCTTAAGGAGCCTTATGTGGGAAGAACCAACCTCGTCACAGGTGAGATAGCAGAGGATTTGACTTATTACTTTGCGTCCAGCGAGCAGGTGCCAAGCGTGGTGGCTCTCGGAGTCCTTGTAGATAGAGATTACAGCGTAAAGAGGGCAGGAGGCTTCATTATCCAGCTAATGCCGGGGGCAAGCGATGAGACCATAGATGCCATTGAGAAGAAGATTCCTATGGTGACTTCAGTTACAGGTATGCTTGATGAGGATATGACTCCTGAGGAGATTCTGACCTTCATTCTTGAAGATTTAAATGTTGAAATCACAGACAAGACAGAGACCTCCTTTTACTGCGACTGCAACAAAGAAAGAGTGGAACAGGTGCTTATAAGCATAGGGGAGAAAGAATTGACCTCGCTTTATGAAGAGGATAAGCCGGTGGAGGTATGTTGTGAGTTCTGTGGCAAAAAATACGAGTTTTCCACAGAAGAAATTGGAAATTTATTAAAATGTGGGAAATAGGTAATAAATCTAACACAGTTCAGACATATATTGATGTTAAAGTGATAAAGCCCTAACCGGGGTAAGTTAAAAGTTTTGCGAAGGGAGATTTACATGAAAAATAAATTTTTAGCTATGTTTCTTGCAGGAACAGTGGCTTTTGGCAGCTTCTCAGTGCTATCACCGAGAGAAGAGGCTAAGGCAGCAATTGCATTTTTATACGACAAGAGTAGTCCGAATTCCATGCTGACTCTTAAGAAGGCAAAGGAAGTTTATATAGGGCAGAAAAAGCTTGATATTGACTACAGCATAGGAGGAAGAACCTCAGGTGTTAAGGGAAGCTGGAAGTCTTCCAATAAAAATGCAGCAACTGTATCAAAGGACGGTGTGGTGACTGCGAAGAAGCCCGGACTTACGGTTATCAGCTTTACCTACACAGTGAATAAGAAGCAGATTACAATTAAATGTAAGGTGAATGTAAACAGCGGTGTTGACAACCTTTCTATAGCAGGAACAGGCAGGTTTGACGGCACCATGCTTACAGACTCTATCATCCAGTTTAAGTCTGTCTCAAAGGCGGGTAGTAACGAGTTAAAGCTCGGTCCCGGCAGAAAGCAGACCTATGGCATTTTCTATGACTTATTTGCAGATGAAGCCTGCACTATACCTGCATCTTCAGACATTGCTACTATAACTTCATCAGGCTTTTTAGTTGCAGGTCATACAGCTACCAAGGTATATGTGAGGGCTTCTGTAAAGAGCAGCAGGAACGCTGCCCCAAGTGTTAAGAGTAATGTAATAGGGGTTGATATAAAGGATAGGACACCTGTTTCCACACAGGCGGCAGTTAAGGAAATTGTTGTTGAAAACATGGAGGCACCTCTTGCCACCCTTAGTGACAGCGGTATGAAGGCTGAGGTGAGATATAAGCTTCTTGACCAGTATGGCAATGATGTTACAAGAGACGTTAGATTTGCAGGTAAAACAAGTGCGATATGGGAGGGCAACAAGCCTGTAAACCTCGTGGCAGACGGTAAATTCCTTATAGACTTGGAGCCTAACCAGACAGTTGGCTATGTAGGAAGATTGAACATAACCTATGGAGGTGTGACTCCTATAACCAGGGAAGTTCAGATTAAAATCGGCAATCCAAGCTATATTAAAGACCTACAGATTATGGGTATATACAAGCGTACACTCACTGGTTATGTGAAGGTAATGGATAACAATACATTTTTACCAACCGGAACTGTGATTAATTCCTTTGGAGGAACAAGTTCACTCAATACCATTCCTGAGTCATACTTTGTGCTTGTAAGGGCAAGGGACAGTGCGGGTAACAGCATTTACAATGCAGGCATTCCACAGAGCAAGATATCCCTTGTTATCACGGGCAACACAGGGCTTATGCTTGATACAGCTGATGGAAAGCTTCAGACCATTTCTCCTGTAACTGTAGACGGAGAGACCTTCCTCACCTATCCTCTTAAGGCAGCAGTCCTTACTACAGGTACAGTGAATATAAGAGCGGTAGCTGTAGGAGGTATGGCTAACAATGCTATGGACTCTAAGGTTAGTGAGGGTGCGAGTGTAGGCTCATTAGAGGTAAGTGGAGAAGGAGTTGCAGGCAAGGAAAACCGCATTAACTTCACCCTTAAAAATACTTCAAATACAGTAGTAACCAGATATGAGGAAGTTCTTTCAACTCTGGGGCTTAACGACAACGGAGCAGGAAAGGTATATATCATGCCTGGTTCAAACATACTTAGTTCAGACAACGGCTCATACTTTTATTTTAGTAAGAATGTGCAGACAGGAATGGCAGAGCTCTACTATATGCCATTTGCCACAGCTCTTAAGGGAGCATCTATAAGTGCTGAAACAATTACAGTACTTAAGAATACACCTGCCGCAAGAACCTGGGCTCTTGTAGTTAAGGCACAGTAATATATATGATACAAGTGTCAAAAGCACAGCTGTAGCAGCCCTGTATCAAGCTACGATACAAGGTTAAGCAAAACTGTAGCAGTTCTGTAGCATAGGGTGTTGAATACAAGCCACACCCGCATAAAAAGACAAGGTACCGGAGTTTATGAAGAATTTTATAACGGAGTTTAAGAAGATAGTAACAGAAATCAGGGTGAACATCTTTAATCTGCTTCGTTGGTGCATATTTGCCACATTGGTAGGCCTCTTTGTAGGAGGCATCAGTGTGGCATTTTCAGCGCTTGACATCAGGGCAAACAATTTGTTAAAGACTCATCCTGAAATGCTCTACGGACTGCCATTTGCAGGCCTTATTATAGTATTTTTGTACCGCTTTGCGGGGGTATATAAGTCCCAGGGTACAAATCTTGTTATTAGTACTATTCAGGCAAAGACGGAGCTTCCCGTAATTATGGCTCCCCTCATCTTTGTCTCAACACTAATTACACATGCCTTTGGTGGCTCAGTGGGAAGGGAAGGTGCTGCCTTACAGCTTGGGAGCGCTGCGGCAGCAGGGCTTAACAAGATTAAATGGCTAAAACTTAGTGAAGAGGAAAAGCGTATGATTATCATGTGTGGTATGAGTGCGGCTTTTTCTGCTATATTTGGCACGCCTATAGCTGCCGTATTTTTCCCGATGGAAGTGGCAAGTATAGGTATCATCCAGTATTCGGCTATGTTTCCCTGCTTTGTGTCTTCGGTGACTGCAAGGTGGCTGGCTCATTTATATGGGCTTGGCAAGGAACATCTTGGAAGAGTAGCCGATGTGGGGCTTGACATGGAGATTACCTGGAAGGTAGCAATCTTAGCTATATTCTGTGGCCTTTTAAGTATAGCTTTTTGTCTTATGCTAAAAGGCTTTAGCAACGGATTTTCAAAGCTTCACAAAAGCCGTTATGTACAGGTTTTTGTGGGTGGTACACTTTTTGTAGTTATCAACCTTCTGCTTGGAACAGGGGATTTCCTTGGTGCAGGTATGCCTGTCATAGAAAGAGCTGTGGAGGGAGAGGTTCTATGGTACGCATTTTTGATGAAAATGTTTCTAACTGCGCTATGTATAGGCTCAGGCTACAAGGGCGGTGAGATAGTGCCATCACTTTATATAGGAGCCACCTTTGGCAATGTATTTGCGGGGCTTTTAGGTATACCGACTTCTCTTTCTGTAGCCTGTGGAATGGCAGGGCTCTTTGTAGGAGTAACCAACTGTCCTATAGCCTCACTTCTCATCATTTCTGAGCTTTTCGGCTTCAAGGAGGGCAATATCTACTTCCTGCTTGCCATTGCTATCAGCTACATAATGTCAGGCTATTTTGGACTGTATTCAGAACAGAATATCATTTATTCTAAGTTTAGGACTAAATACATCAATAGGAAGGCAGGAGCTTATGAGGAAGAGTTGGAGAAGGGGAGGATTGTGAGCAAGTAGTTTAAAAAATGAATAAGTTGACAAAAATATTTAATTATAGTAAAATAAAACCGTAACAAAAGCCTTATTCGTTAAGGATGTGTTACATAAAAGAAAAAAAGAGCCTTATTAGTTAAGGACACTGTAGGCATATCGTTTGATATGCCCTAATTTTATTTAGGGGATTATTTTATGGGGTATGACATTTGTAAGAATTAAAAAAATAAGAGAAATAGATATAAGAAGAATATATGGTGATAGGATATATTTGCTAGATGATGAAGATATTGAAAAGTTAAGAAAGTCTTTTTATCAGGTTTTTAAGTTTCTGTTATAGGTTAATATGTAAATTTCACTAAATATCAGCTTTGAAAAATCTTAAGAAATAAATAGAATAAAAAAATCATCCGTGGAAGAAATAAGTATAATAGCCACACAACAACTAGAGAACCTCATGTTCGAAACTTCTTGCAAATAGGCATTTAATCTGCTATACTAAATTGTCGATGAAATAATTTTGCTATATTTTTAACATAACTTACATATTTGTATTATAAGTGCGGAGGTATGAAATTGTTTATAAAATGTCTGGCAGTAGGTATAGGAGGATTTTTGGGCTCTGTTTTAAGATATCTGCTGTCTGAAATTCCTATTAAGCAAATAAATTACCCTGTAAATACACTTATTACAAATATAATAGGAGCTGTAATTATAGGAATGGTTGTTTCTTATGCCGATAAAACAGGTATGAGACCTGAGAAATTATTGCTCTTAAAAACAGGTTTTTGCGGTGGATTAACCACATTTTCTACATTTTCGTATGAAGCTTTTAGCCTTATCGAAAAGGGAGAGTTTTTGTCGGCAGTAAGCTATATTTTTTTATCCATAGCCTGCAGTATTGCAGGAGTATATATTGGACTTAAGATAGGATGAGAGTTATGAATGGAAATTATGATGGAAGTCAGATAGTAGTACTTGAAGGGCTTGAGGCTGTTAGAAAACGCCCGGGTATGTATATAGGAAGCACAGGTACAAGAGGCCTCCACCACCTTATATGGGAGATCCTTGACAATGGTATAGATGAGCATCTTGCGGGCTTTTGCTCCCAGATTGATATTACACTAAGAAGTGATGGTGGCATAACCATAAGGGACTATGGAAGAGGTGTGCCTGTAGACATACACCCAACCAAGAAAATACCTACGGAGCGTGTGGTATATACAGTTCTTCACGCAGGTGGAAAGTTCTCGGGTGGGGCTTATAAGGTATCGGGAGGTCTACACGGAGTAGGTGCCTCTGTGGTAAATGCTCTTTCGACCAAGATGATAGTTGAAATCAGAAGAGATGGCAATGTCTACATAGATGAGTATGAAAATGGTGGACATCCTGTAACAAAGTTAGTTAAGGGTGAGCTTCCGGTGGTAGGAACCTGCAAGAAGTCAGATACAGGTACAAGCGTAACCTTTTACCCTGACGATACTATATTTGAAACTGTTGAATTTAAGGCTGACATCATCAAGAAAAAGCTTAAAGAAACAGCTTTTTTAAATAGGGGACTTAAAATCAACTTTGTTGATGAAAATACAGGCGAGGAGAAGTCATACGAAGAAAAAGACGGTATCAAAAGCTATGTAAAATACATCAATCGTGAGGCAGAAGTTATAAATGACGAGGTTGTATATGTAGAGGGTGAGTCAGGTGACATAGAGGTTGAAGTGGCATTTCAATATACTAACGGTTTTTCGGAGCAGATAAATGCCTACTGTAACCGTATCAATGTAATAGATGGTGGAACTCTCGTGACAGGCTTTAAGACTGCACTTACAAGGGTTATGAATCAGTATGCAAGAGAACTTGGATACCTCAAGGGAAAGGATGATAACTTTGACGGAAAGGATATTCGTAACGGCATAGTTGCGATTATTTCAATCAAGCATCCCGACCCTCAGTTTGAAGGACAGACCAAGACAAAGCTTGGCAATACCGATGCCAAGACTGCGGTTGAAGAAGTAGTTTCAAAGGAAATAGTCAGATATTTTGATAAAAACATAGAGGTGCTTAAGTCTATTCTTGACCTTGCACAGAAGTCCTACAGTGCAAGAACAGCAAGTGACAAGGCGAGAAATGCAGTGCTTAAGAGCCTTAATGACTTTGATGTAAAGAGCAAGCTTGCTTCCTGTTCATCAAAGAATGCGGCTGAATGTGAGATATACCTCGTGGAGGGAGATTCTGCGGGAGGTACGGTAAAGACTGCAAGAAACCGTAAAACACAGGCTGTGCTTCCGCTTCGAGGCAAGATATTAAATGTAGAGAAGGCACCCCTTGAGAAGATTCTTGTAAATAACGAGATAAAGTCAATGATAGCCACCTTTGGATGTGGCATCGGAGATGATTTTGACATATCAAAGCTTCGTTATGATAAGATTATCATCTTAACTGATGCGGATGTGGACGGGGCTCATATAAGTACCCTCCTGCTTACATTTTTCTATAGATTTATGCCTGACCTTATAAAAGAAGGTAAGATATACAGAGGACTTCCACCTCTATACAAGGTTGAATATGAGGAGAGCGGTGCTGAGGCTACCAGTGTGCCTGAGAAGAAGCTTGAGGAAGGGCAGCTTGATATCTTCCAGCTTGGAGTCGGAGAAAAGCCTGAAGCTAAGCAGGGGAGGTCTAAGTCAGGAAAGAAGAGGAAGAAGTCAGAGTATATCTTCAATGATTATGAGCTTGAGAAATTTAGGAAGAATAAAAACCGCAAAATCCTAGAGATACAGCGCTACAAAGGACTTGGTGAGATGGATGCGAGTCAGCTATGGGAGACAACCCTTAATCCAAAGACCAGGTCGCTGCAAGAATAGATATAAGTGATACTGTTGAGGCTGATGAGGTTACAAGCCTGCTTATGAGCAGTGTGGTACCGCCAAGGCGAGAGTTCATAATGAATGAAGCAAAGTATGCGAAGGTGGATGTGTAATATTGATTTATAGGAAGTGGAAAGTATGGTAACAGAAGAAAATATTATAATTCAGGACTTTTCTGAGGAAATGAAAAATTCCTACAGAGATTATTCTGTAAGCGTAATTATATCAAGAGCCCTGCCTGATGTAAGAGACGGACTTAAGCCTGTTCAGCGTAGAATCCTCTATGCAATGAATGAGCTTGGGCTTGCTCCTGACAAGCAGCATAGAAAGTCTGCCCGCATAGTCGGAGATACCATGGGTAAATACCACCCACATGGTGACTCTTCCATCTATGATGCCCTTGTGCATATGGCTGAAGAATGGTCTATGTCAGTGCCACTGGTTGACGGACACGGTAACTTTGGCTCCATAGATGGAGACTCTGCGGCGGCTATGCGTTATACTGAGGCAAGGCTTTCAAAAGGAGCTATGAACCTGCTTACAGGACTTGACAGAAACCTTGTTGACTTTGTACCAAACTTTGACGAGAGAGAAAAAGAGCCTGTTATCCTTCCTGCCAAGCTCCCGTTTCTTCTAATCAACGGAACTACAGGAATAGCTGTAGGTATGGCTACCAATATACCTCCTCACAATCCGGGAGAGATAATAAAGGGGGCTATAGCCCTCCTTGACAATCCTGAGCTTACCACTGAAAAGTTAATGAAATACATACCTGGACCTGATTTCCCAACAGGTGGAATAATTTCAAATGCAGATGAAATAGCAGGAATATATGAAAATGGTGAGGGCAGGCTCCGTGTAAGAGGAAAGTATGTAATTGAAGACGGAGATAATGGAAAGAAAAATATAGTATTTACAGAGATTCCGTTTACTTCTACCGGCAATAAGTCAAGGCTTGTGGAAAGCCTTGTAAACCTTATGAAGGATAAGGTGTTTGACGAAATTGCAGATGTGAGGGATGAGTCCTCATCAGATGTCCGTATAGTAGTTGAGGTAAAGAAGGGGAGAAATGTAGACAATCTCCTTAACGGCATTTTCAAGAAAACTCCTTTGGAAGATACATATTCCGTAAATATGCTTGCAGTAAGGGATAAGCAGCCTAAGATATTCTCTCTTAAGGGGATATTAGAGGAGTTCCTTAGCTTTGAAGAGGAGCTGTATACCAAGGAATATACTCATTTACTGGAAAAGGCAAGGGCTAGAGCTGAGGTCGTAGACGGCCTCATCAAGGCTGTAGATGTAATCGACCTTATTATAGAGGTGTTAAGGGGGTCTGAGTCTATAAAGCAGGCAAAAGACTGCCTTGTAAACGGCAATATAGCTGAGATTAAATTCAAGTCCGAGGCATCTAAGAAGGAGGCAAAGGGCTTTGACTTTACTGAGGCACAGGCTGATGCCATCCTTGCTATGCCTCTTAGCAGGCTCATTGGACTTGAGGTCTTAAAGCTTACTTCTGAGGCGGAAAACCTGAAAAACAATATAGATGAGTATAGCAAGATATTATCAGATAAAAGCGAGCTTCATAAGGTGATAAAGACCGATTTGAAGGCAAATGTTAAGAACTTTGACAGACCTAGAAGGACAGAGCTTTTGAATGAAGAAAAGCAGGTCTATGTTGAAGAAGTAAAAGAAGAAGATGTATATGTGCTTATAGACCGCTTCGGATATGCTAAGAGCGTGGATGTGACAGGCATATCAAAGGCTAATGAAGAGGCTCTTAATGAGTATCCGACTAAGATACTTATGAGAAATACAGACAGGCTCTGCATATTTACTGCAAGTGGCAATATGCATCAGGTGAAAGTAAAGGATATACCAAAGGTAAGGCTTAGGGATAAGGGAACACTGGTACACAATATCTCGAAGGTGGGTAAGGAAGAGATTATTCTCTACACCTCATTTGCAGTGCTTTATGAATCAATGGTTTTCTTTGCTACTAAGAAGGGCTTTGTAAAGCTGGTTTCAGGAGTTGAATTTGACACAAACCGCTCTGTGATGCTTGCTACCAAGCTAGAAGAGGATGATGAGCTCCTTAGCGTAAGGGTGCTTAGCGCTTCAGAGATACTTTCTCACGACCTGAGAGTTTACATGCTTACGAAGAAGAAAATAGGCCTATCCTATCTTCTTGATGAAGTGGTTGAAATGAAGAAGAGCGGCAGGGGAGTTAAGGGCATAAGCCTTGCTGCTGATGATGAGGTTAAGGCTGTGGCTGTAGAGGTTAGTGCTACTACAGAAGTAGAATTTGATGGAGACAGCTACAAGACCTCAAAATTCAAACTCAAGAAGAGGGCAGCTAAGGGAGATAAAATCAAGTGATGCTCTTACTCCCTTATACTTAATGCAAAAGAATAAGGTAAAAAGTGACAAATAGTAAGAAAAGGAGGCAGATGCATATGGTTTCGTTAAATGGGTATTATGATGGCAATACAGTACAAACATTGGAAAAGATACAGGCAAAGAAAAATCAAAAAGTGATAATTACAATTTTAGATGAATTTATAGAAGAAAGCTACCCTAAAATTAGAACGACTGAATCTGCACGAGGTTCACTTGCCAAGTATGCAAATCCCTCTTTATGGCATAAAGAAGGGATGGCTTGGGAAGAAGAAGTAGGTGAAAAGTATGGTAATGTATGAAAAGGAGAATGCCATGAAATCTGTTAAAGAGAGATTCTTAAAGTATGTATCATTTGATACACAGTCACAGGATGGAGTTGAGGAAGTACCAAGTACAGCCAAGCAGCTTGAACTTGCAAAATTTTTGGTGGAGGAGCTTAATGAGCTTGGACTTAGCGAGGTAGAGCTTTAGACCATGGCTATGTATTTGCGACTCTTCCAGCTACTACAGATAGAGATCTGCCTGTGCTTGGATTTATTGCACATATGGATACAAGCGATGCTATCTCAGGTGCTAATATAAAGCCTCGTGAAATAGAGAACTATGATGGTGGAGATATAGTCCTAAATGAAGGACTAGGAGTGGTAATGAAGGTAAGTGACTTCCCTACTCTTCCTGAATTTAAGGGTGAGACACTTATAGTTACAGACGGAACCACGCTCCTTGGCGCAGATGACAAGGCGGGAATAGCTGAGATTATCAGTATGGTGGCTTATTTTAAGGAACATCCTGAGATAGAGCATGGAAAAATCAGAATAGGCTTCACCCCTGATGAAGAGGTAGGAAATGGAACCAAGTACTTTGATGTAGATAAATTCGGAGCTGACTATGCCTATACGGTAGACGGCGGAAGGCTTGGAGAACTTGAATACGAGAACTTCAATGCAGCAAGCGGAAGGGTGGTTATAAACGGAGTATCCATTCATCCCGGTTCTGCTAAGTGGAAGATGAAGGATGCCATCAGAATAGCAATGGAATTTCAGGCTATGCTTCCTGTATATGAAGACCCTTACTGCACTGAGGGCTATGAGGGATTTTTCCATATTACTGAAATTGAAGGAAATACCGAGAAAACTAAACTAAACTATATTATCCGTGACCATGATGCAGATAAGTTTGAGGCTAAAAAAGTGTTATTTGCAAAGGTGGGAGAATTCATCGATGCAAAATACGGTGAGAGCACAGCAGATGTTACAATCACAGATTCTTACCACAACATGAAAGAAATGATCGAGCCTAATATGCATCTTGTAGAAAATGCTAAGAAGGCTATGATAGAGCTTGGAATCGAGCCTAGAGTAGAGCCAATCAGAGGAGGTACTGACGGAGCGTCCCTTTCATACATGGGACTTCCTTGTCCAAATATCTGTACAGGTGGAATGAATTACCATGGCAAGTATGAGTATGTTTCTGTTGATGCTATGTTTAAGATAGTTGAACTATTAAAGAAACTTGTGCTTATATACGCTGAATAAAACTGTGAAAGAAGCGTTCTTTCTCATCTATATGTGGCGAGGTGCCAGCCTGACTGAAGGCAGTACCTTGCCGCTTGTAAGTAAAAACCAAGCTGGTGACAGACTTCAAAGAAAATTTTAAAATACCCCTTGCAATATTTTAAAAAGCATGTTATACTAGCTTTCGTTCGATTGAGAAAATTGAATAAAGAAATGCGGAAGTGTTGAAATTGGTAGACAAGCAAGACTAAGGATCTTGTGGCTATTGCAGTCGTGTGGGTTCAAGTCCCATCTTCCGCACTATTTTTTTGCCCATACCGATTTATCTGCGGATGTGGCGGAACGGTAGACGCGCTAGATTCAGGTTCTAGTGAGAGCAATCTTGTGTGAGTTCAAATCTCATCATCCGCACTAATCAAAAACTGTTGCAATAAGGCTTAACTTAGGTTATCTTTATTGTAACAGTTTTTTATTAATATTGGAGGGTGTTATGGTAAAAGCAGTTTATCCCGGTAGTTTTGATCCGGTAACCAATGGACATATAGATGTAATAACAAGGGCTGCGGCTATAGTGGATGAAGTAATAATAGGAGTACTTGTGAATAAGAAGAAATCGCCTTTTTTCACCATGGAAGAGAGATTTGAGATGCTTAAAAAGGCTGTTGCAGACATACCGAATGTCACAGTAAAGACATTTGAGGGCACTACCGTAGACTTTGCAAAGGCTAATGATGCAAGGATAATCGTTAGGGGCTTAAGGGCTGTTACAGATTATGAAAATGAAATGCAGATAGCCCAGACAAACAGACAGATTTGCGAGGAGATTGAGACGCTTTTTCTTATAACCTCTCTGGAATACGCCTTTTTAAGCTCTACCATAGTTAAAGAGATAGCTTCATTTGGAAAAGATGTATCTAACTGGGTTCCTAAGGTGGTTGGTGACAAGCTCAAAGAAAAGTTTGACACAAGCTTATTGTAAAAGTTGCCAAAAAGAAGTATACTTGAAGTAAGAATGAAGGCAGGTTAACTAACGCAAAAAAGGAGGAAGGTTATGAACAAAGTAGTAACTATAAGCAGACAGTATGCAAGCGGTGGGCGCGAAGTTGCGGAAAAGTTAGCTAAGGAATACGCAGTTCCCTTCTATGACAGGGCACTTATAGCCAAAGCAGCTAAGGAGAGCGGATTTGCAGAGGCAGCCTTTGACAATGTTGAGATGAAGGCCACAAACAGCCTCCTCTATTCTATAGCCATGGGCATGAATGCTTACGGAAGCCCTGACCTAGGCTACACCCACCTCTCCCTTGATGATAGGATATATATAGCTCAGTCTGACATAATAAGAAAGGTAGCTGATGAAGGCCCTTGTATCATAGTCGGACGCTGTGCTGACTATGTGCTAAGAGAGAGAAAGGATATAGTTAATATCTTTATTTGGTCTTCTATGCCATTTAGAATCAAGAGGGCAATCGAAAGAGACGGAGTTGAGGAAGACAAGGCGGAAGAGACAATAGTTAGAATGGACAAGCGCAGGGCAAATTATTATAACTACCATGCCATTGAGAAATGGGGAGTAGTTACCAATTATCATTTGTCAATTCAAAATGATTTCAGAGGTGTGGATAAAACGGTTGAAGTTATCAAGCAGTTTATAAATAGCCTTGAATAGTCATAAATTTATAGTTGGTTTTACAAAGGGGCTTCTTGAAGTAATTTAGAAGTCCTTTTTTGGAACCAATTGTAAGGATAACTTAATAAAAAAGATACTCTTGGTTTAAAAAATGGGTGCTATACTACTGATAAATGGAACTAACTAATTAATGATAAGGTCACTGCTATAACGCTTTAGCAAGCCCATATCAAAGGTATCGAATGTTTGATGCATTCATCAATAAATATAGGATAAGAAAATCTGGTAAAATTATGGGAAAAATCATCGAATTGAAAAATGTGAAGAAAATATATCACATGGGAAATGAGAGGATTAAGGCGGTTAACGGAGTTAGCTTTGAGATAAATAAGGGAGAGTTTTGCTGTCTCCTCGGTACCTCAGGCTCAGGTAAATCCACGCTACTTAATCTGATGGCAGGCATAGAAAAGGCCTCATCCGGAGAAATCCTCTTAAAAGGTTATGACATAAGGCATATGAGTGAGAAAAATCTTGCCGACTTCAGGCAGCACTACCTTGGCTTTGTGTTTCAGGCATATAACCTCATAGGCTCAATGAATGCCATTGAAAATGTGGAAATGCCCCTTGTATTTAAGAGGGTGGATGTAAAGACAAGAAGAAGGCTGCAGAGCAGATGCTAAAGCAGGTTGGACTTGGTAGCAGACTTACGCATAAACCAAAGGAGATGAGTGGTGGTCAGCAGCAGAGAGTAGGTATAGCAAGAGCCTTTGTTGCAAGGCCTGAAATCGTGTTTGCGGATGAGCCTACGGGAAACCTTGATACGAAGACGACTATGGAGGTTATGGAGCTTATCCATTCAATGGCAAGGAGGAACAGGCAGACCATTGTTATGGTTACTCACGATCCGAGACTTGCCAGCTACGGAGATAAGATAATCCACATCTTGGATGGGAATATACAAAATGTTGAAGTAATTAAGACTGCTGAACAGATTGAAGAAGAGAGCAGGATAGAGATAGAGAAGTTTAAAGAACTTCAAAAAGAAAAGAAAAAAGCGAGAGAAGAAAAGCTTGCAAAACTAATGGGTAAAAAGACGGAGGAGATAAAAGATGAAGCCAACAAAGATAATTAAAAAAGGTGCAGCATTTGCACTTGCTGCGGCTATGATATTTACCGGGACTACAGCATTTTCAGGTGGAATAAATGTAGCAAAAGCGTCAGAGACTGATTTTGGTAATGTTAAGGCTACAGTGCCAAAGGCGGTTCTAGCAGATGCACTAAAGCCTTATAACGTAAATCCGGGAGATACCGTAAATGTAACCATACCTGTGAAGGCTTCAAATTATGTTATCAGGAAACCTATTATAAACGTTGATCTGAGTAAAACTGGTGGATTTGAGCTTGCTTCGGATGTGGTTTGCACTGATTCAAAGGGAAATAAGATGGAAAACATTTCGGTGGGAGATACTGCCTATATAAAGTTTTCTGTAAGGATTCCTCTCAATGCAAAAAAAGGTAGATATAATGACATTCCTGTTACATTTATAACTACAGACAGCTTTAATGATTATCAGGAGGTAACTCTTGAACAGTCAAGCAAGTTTACCTTTGTTGTCGACAGTCAGAAGAAAAACGCTAAGCTTTCACTTTTGGATTCAGAATATCCAAGAACTGTGAAAGACAATGATGATGTAGATGTAAAGCTTACCTTTCACAATGACGGAGAGTTAGCTGCTGACAACGTAACAGTAAGTATTTCAGGATATGAAAGTACTCTTATACCAAATGACCAGCCTACAGCTAATATAGGAACCATCAAGGGTGGAGAAGACGGAAGTGTGGACTTTGACTTTGATGCAATTTCAAATCTTGCGGCAGGAGTTACCAAGCTTGATGTAACTGTAAAATACGATAATTCAGACGGAACATCAGCTGATCCTCAGACCTTTACACTTTCTATGCAGACAATTGCAAAAAAGACCGAGGCTGAGAAGCTTGAGATTAGACCTGTACTTCAGGTATCAAATGTAAATTATCCTCATTATAGAGTAATGTAGGTGACAGTTTTGATGTGATTTATGAATTTAAGAATATAGGTAAGGTCGATGCCAAGAATATAGTTGTAGATACAACAGGTTATTCAGAGGCAGGATTCAAGCCTGCTCAGGCTTATGACAAATTCAGACTTGCTTCACTTAAGGCTGGTGGTGTATTTAGAATCAGAAGAAGCTTTACAGCCACTGAGACTGTTACAGACGGAATGAAGCCAATTACCGTAAACTATTCTTATTATTCCGTAAAAGACAAGACCCTCGCCACTCAGCTTACTGACACAATGAGCATTTACATAGATACAAAGGGTAAGGAAGAGTCAGGTGAAGTAGACAACAGTATGCCAAGACTTACAGTATCTAAGTATAGCACAGGTAAGGATAAGATAAAGGCAGGAAAAGAATTTACATTTACTTTTGATGTAAAGAATCCACATCCTACTGCTTCTGCGGACAACATTGTTGTTACTATTTCATCTGCTGACAACAGCTTTTCTATAGTAGAAGGTAGTGCAAGTATGTTCATCAACTCCCTTAAAGCAGGGCAGAGTGAGAAGCTTAGCATACCGCTTAAGGCTAAGGGTGATATAGCTACGAATGGATATGACCTTACCATTACATTTGATTATGAATATTTAACCAAGGATGTTGCCAATAAAAATGCACTTATAAAGAAACAGAACAAGATAGAAGAGAAGTTAAAGCTTCAGGTTTACTCAGATGACAGACCTATGGTAGCCAATATTTCAGTAGGTGCAGGAGATACACCTGTGCTTAATGAGTCAACTTCACTCTCGTTTGACTTTAACAATATGGGTAAGGCTATTCTTTATAATGTAACCGCTAAGGTTAAGGGAGACTTCAAGTCTGCAAACGAAGTCCTCATCATCGGTAATGTAAATGCCGGTGAAGGCAGATCATGGTCTATGGATGTTACCCCTCAGGTAGATGGAATGGGCAAGGGGGTTCTCACCATTTCTTATGAAGACAGTAACGGAAATGTAAGCTCTTATGATACTGATTTTGAGAGCATGGTAAATGCAACCAATCCTGAAGATACTCCTGATACTCCTATTGATCCTATGCCTATTGATGAGGGGCCAAAAGATATCATTCCTCTCTGGGCTTTTATATGTGGAAACATAGTTTTATTCATCGCTGGGGCTTTGGTGGTTAAGGGTATAGCAGTTAAGAAGTATAAAAAGAAAAAGCTTGCTGAAGCAATGCGTGAAGATGAAGAGTTATAATAAAGGAAATTGAGGTGATTATTTTGAGCGAGAATTTAGAAATATCAAGTGGAATTGTAAATGTTGCTACAGCGGAAACAGGAAGTGCGGCTGTAATGGATGCAAAGCCTGAAGCTCAGATAGATGCAAATGGCAAGGTTACTATAATACAGCCAGAGACAGCAAAAGAGGCAGAAACAAAAAAACGCAGACAACAACCAATGCTACAGAAACCACAGAGAAAACAGGAGAGACTGCTACAGCTGAACAAAATGGAGGGGGCCAAGCAGACTCCTCTTCTGGGGGTGCTGAAACCGCAGGTTCTGCTACTACTGAGGGAGCAGAAGGAACTGCTACAGAAGGTGTGGCCGGTGAGGCAGGTACCAAGGCAGGCGCTGAGGCTGGTGGTTCGGACGCATATACAGAAGATATGGCTAAAGATGCTGGAATTATAGGTGCTGACGGTAGCGATGTAAACGGCGTTAATGGTGGTGGCATGGACGGTATGCATGGTATGGGCACGGAAACAGGCTCATCATTCTCCGTAACACAGAGTGTTCCTGCTATGGCAGGTATAACTGCCGGTGTGCTCGCACTTGCGATTTTAGCGGGAATAGTCCTTGCTAAGTTAAAGATTAAAAAGGGTATTAATTTATATGAAGATTAGTGATCTTATGAAAATGGGCCTGAGGAATCTTGGAAGAAGAAAGGCCAGAACTGCACTTACGGTAGTCGGCATAGTCATAGGAACCATTTCCATAGTCGTAATGATATCCATCGGTATAGGTATGAACCAGAACTTTAGGGAAAATCTTATGCAGTATGGAAGCTTTACTGTCATCGACATGGAAAAGAATCAGGTAAGCATAGATGATAAGGGAAACTACTCTGAAAAAAAGCAAAAGCTGGATGATAAGCTTATAGCAAAGTTAAGGCAGATACCTCATGTAAAGACAGTGTCGCCGGTTATGACTTTTTCAGCAAAGCTAAAGAGTGGCAACTACGAAAATAATACTGTGATTTATGCAATGGATGCCGATTCTTTTGAGGCGCTTGAGTTTCCTAAGCTTAAAAACAATAAGACTTACAAGAAAAGTACTAATAAGGCTAAGATTAAGCTTTGGGTTGGAGCAGATAGCTTTCAGGGTTTCTATAATCCTAATTCATCTACATTCCAGCCTAAGTCTGTAGATCCATTAAAAGACAGGGTGGTCTTAAACATAAATGATGAAGATGTCATACCTCGTGACGAGAATGGAAATATTAAGATTCAACTTAAGGACTATAATACAGAGCTTGCAGTGTTTGATACAGAAGGATATGGCGAATATTCATTCAGAGTGTTTATGGATATGGGGCAATTCCTTGATATGTACAAGGATTTTATAAAGCAGCTTCCTGCTGATAAGAGAAAACAGCTGAAAAGAAACTGAAAGAATATGAAGGCATCAAGATAAATGCTGACAGTGTTGAAAATGTACAGGATATTCAGGATGCAATTAAGGAAATGGGCTATAAGTCAAGCAGTATGTCTGACTTCACCCAGCAGATTGAAAATTTCTCTAAGACTATCCAGATGGTGCTTGGTGGTGTAGGAGCTATATCTATGCTTGTTGCAGCTATTTCTATTGCCAACACCATGATAATGTCAATCTATGAGCGTACCAAAGAAATAGGCGTAATGAAGGTGCTTGGCTGTCAGATAGTAGACATCAAGAAACTCTTCCTCTTTGAGGCGGCTATGATGGGACTTATAGGAGGTGTGATTGGCATAACCTGCAGCTATGGAGCCTCTTACCTACTAAATACCTTTGGTGGGGCCTTGGGTAGTGCCCTCAATATGATGGGTGGTGGTGATGAAGGAGCAGGAGGAAGTCTCTCCGTGATTCCGCTTTGGCTGCCATTGCTGGCATCAGGCTTTGCGATTTTAATCGGTATAATCTCAGGTTATTATCCTGCAAGCAGGGCTACCAAGATATCTGCTATAGAAGCTATGAAGAATGAGTAACTTTATAAATGAAAAAGACGTTGGTTTTGTGCAGTAAATTTTGGATAGAAATAATGAAATATCAGATTTGTATGCTAAAACTTCCTTTGGAGAATGAAACTCTGAAGGAAGTTTTTTGTTTAGCGGTTAATCATGCAAAGCGATTTCTTTCATAATGGAAAATTTTGCCGTGGAACAGTGATTTGACGGATGTGTATATGGTGCTTATGCAACCGGAATGTGCCTTAGAGAAAGTTAATTTTAGTTGACAAACGATATTATATATTGTATAATATACTATTATAACCAACAAATAATGAGACAATTTTTTATAGAAAGGAGATAACTATGACTTTTCAGGTAACTGCGCCACTACTGGACGCCTGTGTGCTGGGTATATTGGAAAAGGAAGACTTTTATGGATACACACTGACACAGAAGGTACAGGAAGTAATAGATATATCTGAATCCACTCTTTACCCGGTACTTAGAAGGCTTCAGAAAGAAGGAGAACTTGCAACTTATGACAGTCCTGTACAGGGGCGTAATCGCAGGTATTATAGGATTACACCGGAGGGGAAGGAAAAACTCAAATTCTATAAAAAGGAATGGAAGTCTTATAAGGACGGAATAGACAGGCTGCTAAAAGGAAAGCTAAATGTTGATTTTTCATTTTCTGTAAATATCAATAATGGCAAGGGGGACAAAGAGTAATGAATAAGAATGAATTTATGGAAAGACTGAAAGCAAAGCTCTCGGAACTTAACCCTGAGGACAGAGAAGATGCCATCAATTACTATTGGGAGTATTTTGAAGAGGCAGGCTTTGGAGAAGAAAGCGATGTAACAAGAAATGTGGGAAGTCCTGAGGATGTGGCTGCAAAGATAATGGGGGCATCTGCATATATGAAAGAAGATCAGGAAGTTACTGAAAGAACTGAAAAAGCGGAGAATACAATAAAAGAAGATATTTCAAAAGAAGATTCAAGCACAAAGGATGACAACTCATCTTCATCTGATGCAAACTTCTCAAAGTCAGATGATGCCGATTCTTTTAAGAGTGATGCCAAGGTTGTATGTGAAAGTACAGCAGTGGAGCTGTATAAGGATATTACACCCGATGCCTTTGATTCCATAGAGATAGATGTATCTTCCTTAGATATAATCATAAGAACAGGAGATGAGTTTGGCATATATCTTAATTGCAAGGAAACCGATCCTATCATCAAAAAAGAGGGTAACAGTCTTATTATAAGGGATAAGCGTAAATCAAAGGTATTTGAGTTTAATTTCAACTTCAATATATTTAACAAGAAAAAAGAGTTTGTTGAAATAGCAATACCAAGAGATAAGAAGCTTTCAGAAGTGCGTGGTTCAACTGACATGGGCAAGTTATCCCTCTTTGCAATATCAGCTGATTACCTTAGACTGGAAACGAATCTTGGTTCGCTTGAAGTCGTTGGTGTGACTGCATCAGAGGCAAAAGTAAAGGCTGACATGGGACATGTTTTGGTAAAAGACGGAGATATAAAAAGGCTGATTGTGGACAGCTCTACGGGGGCAGTAAATGTGAACTGTTTAGAAAGTGAGTTTGCAGATATTTCCACAGATACAGGCTATATTTCTTTAGAGGATGTAAAGAGCAAAGACTTAAAGCTTAAATCAGCTACAGGCTATATCAAAGTAAAAGATGCCATGGCTGAAAGACTTACAGCGAAGACCGATACGGGACTTGTAAAGCTTGATGGTGTGGATGCCGACTTCATAGATACAGGAAGTAATACAGGAAGCGTAAATGTAAGACTTTCAGGAACAAGGGATGATTATAGCCTTGACCTCACCAATGACCTTGGAGTCATAGTGGTAGACGGAATTAATAACGGAAGAGGAATCTTTAATAACAGCTTCAGAGAAGTTAGAGGAAGCAGGCAGTTAAGAGCTGATGTAGACACAGGAAAGATAAATGTCGACTTCCTTGGAAGATAATAAAAAAAGTTCTCAATAAGTTTACGAAAAAAGTTTAAAATATCCTTTGACAATTGTTCTCATCTATGGTATATTGTATATTATAATATTGTACGCAATCAAATCATAAAAAAATAGTCGTACACTATAATTAACTTACATTTGAAAGGAGATTTAACATGTCATTAATTAACAAAGAAGTATCAGATTTTACAGTACAGGCTTTTGAGAATAATAATTTTAAAGAGGTAAGCAAGAAGGACATCTTAGGAAAGTGGAGCGTATTCTTCTTCTACCCAGCTGATTTTACATTTGTTTGCCCAACAGAGCTTGAGGATCTTCAGAATCTTTATCCAAAGTTTAAGGAAGTTGGCTGCGATATCTACAGCGTATCTACAGATACTCACTTCGTACACAAGGCATGGCACGATAGCTCAGAGAGAATTTCTAAGCTTACATATACAATGCTTGCAGATCCTACACACGTACTTTCAAAGGATTTTGAGGTATACATCGAGGAGAACGGTCTCGCTGAGAGAGGTACTTTCGTAGTTAATCCTGAAGGAAAGATTGTTGCTTACGAAGTAAATGCAGGTAACGTAGGACGTAATGCTGAGGAACTTTTCAGAAAAGTTCAGGCTCTCCAGTTCGTACACGAGCACGGCGATGAAGTTTGCCCAGCTAAGTGGACTCCAGGTGCAGAGACATTGAAGCCAAGCCTTGACCTTGTAGGACAGCTTTAATTCTAAGCATAAACTCTGAGGATTGTGATAAGTAAGCTCCAGTCCTATTCAAGTGTGTGACATATAATTTTGTCGCATACGAGTGTAATAAATGGTAATAATCAGGCTGTCGTATTAAGCGTACACTGCGAGATGTGGTGGCGAGATACGACAGCCTTTTATAGCGTAATGTACATTTGCCTGGTTTATCTTGGTTATAAAATTTTGTAATCTGCTTATTTTAGCTAAAATAACTGATTACTCGTGTTTTTGTGCTTTTGCTGGTTGCATTATAAAAAACGGATTTTGATATTGAGATTTTTAGATAAAAAGGTTAGAATAGAGTAGATAGAGAGAACTAACTAGATTTAATTATACACAGAGGAGGATACATGGATAACAAGAACTTATATGATGTTGCAATCATCGGCGGCGGCCCGGCAGGGCTCACTGCGGCTCTTTACCTTGCAAGAGCCTGCTATAGGGTAATAGTGCTTGAAAAGGAGAAATTCGGTGGACAGATTACCATTACTTCTGAGGTGGTAAACTATCCAGGCATTGAAATCACAGATGGAAAGACACTTACCGAAAAAATGCGTGTACAGGCACAGAACTTTGGAACGGAGTTCAAGCTTGCCGAGGTAACATCTATAAATATGGATAATGATGTGAAGGAGATAGAGACCACCAAGGGTAAGATTCAGTGCCTTGGCGTACTTCTTGCTACAGGTGCACACCCTAGAATGATAGGATTTGAGGGAGAGGCAGAGTATAAAGGCCATGGTGTGGCTTATTGTGCTACCTGTGACGGTGAGTTCTTTACAGGAAAGGACATCTTCGTAATAGGCGGTGGATTTGCGGCTGCGGAGGAAAGTGTATTCCTTACAAAGTACGCAAAGCATGTAACCATTCTCGTAAGAGAAGAGGACTTTACCTGTGCCAAGGCTACAGCAGATGAGACTAAGGCCAATAAGGATATAACCGTACTTTACAACAAAGAGGTTGTAAGGGTTGAGGGTGACGGAGTACTTAGAAGCATTACCTGGAAGGATTTGGTTTCAGGAGAAGAGACCACCCACAAGGTAGAAGATGATACCTTCGGTGTGTTTGTATTTGCAGGCTATGAACCTGAAACAAGCCTTGTAAAGGGACTTGCAGAGATTGATGAAAGAGGATACATCATAACGGATAAATCTCAGATGACGACAAGAGAAGGACTTTTTGCAGCTGGAGATGTGTGCATCAAGCCTCTTAGACAAGTAGTAACTGCAGTTGGCGATGGAGCTCTTGCGGCTACCGAGCTTGAAAAGTATGTAGTTAAGATGCACAAGAAGACAGGTCTTGTGCCTGAGCAGCCTGTAAGAGAGGGAAGTGCAACCAGCCACAATATCACTCCTGCAAGCGTAAAGCCTGCAGCAGAGGATAATGGCAATGCACTCTTTACATCAGATATGCTTGCTCAGCTAAATGCTGTATTTGGCAAAATGGAGAGTAAACTTGTGCTTAGTCTCGGGCTTGATAGCAGAGATTCATCAAATGAGCTGAAGCACTATATGGAGGAGCTTGTAAAACTTACAGATAAGCTAAGCGTAAGGCTTGAGGAAAATGTAGATGAAAGAAGCCCCTTATGTGAAGGTGTGCAGGGAGGATGGAAGCTACTCAGGACTTGCATTCCACGGAATACCGGGAGGACATGAGTTTACATCCTTCATCTTAGGTCTTTACAATGTGGCGGGACCGGGACAGCAGATAGAGGATGACATCAAGTCTAAGATAGAGGCAGTTGACAAGGAGACAAAGATAAAGCTCATGGTTAGCCTTACCTGTACAATGTGTCCTGACCTTGTTGTTGCGGCTCAGAGAATTGCTTCTCTTAATCCTAAGGTAAGCACAGAGGTATATGACCTCAACCACTTCCCTGACCTTCGTGACAAATACCAGATTATGAGTGTGCCTTGTATGGTGATAAATGACGGCAAGCCTAATTTTGGTAAAAAGGATATAAGCCAGGTGCTTGATTTAATTTAATGATACAATTATAAAGAGAATTCTTATTCTGTTTACACGCAATCAATACGAGTAAGTAGCCTTTTTTGCGATGAAGCGATTTGATTACGTATATTTATAGGGTTACAAGAATAGTAACAGAAACAACTCTGTATAATAAGTTTTAAAATACAAAAATCCGTAAATCTTATATTTTTGGTATAAGCTTTGCGGATTTTCTGCGATTGTAGGATATTTAACAATTACTATTTCTTTTTATTCCCCATTGAATAGGCATTTAGTATTAAGATGCCGCCTATACCTATGAAGGCTGCGTACTGATTATTGTTACCCTTGTAATACATATAGCCTGCGAATATAAGGATGATGGCACCTGCTATCAGTTTTATGTAAAAAGGTGAAAATTTCTTAGGCTTCATAATCCCTCCCAAAAGCGTTTTAAGATATTATAGTGCTTTTTTGCAGGAAGGTAAAGAGTGAAGTGAGTGAAGTTTGGTGTGAAGTAGTGTGAAGTTTCGTGTGAAGTGGAGTGAAGTTTCGTGTGAAGTGGTGTGAAGTTTTTGTTTACAACTTCATCAATATACTATATACTATAATCATAATACCAAGGGAAAGGTGGAACTATGTATATAGAAGAGTTAATAGATAAGGCTTATTTAGAAGATAAAACAATAGAATATAAGGGAATTATTGCCGAAGGTAAGGATAAGAATGGAAAGGCTCTAGAAATAGGATGGCTAAAGACTCTGGTAGCATTTGCCAATACAGATGGGGGAAAACTAATAATTGGCGTTGAAAATAAAACTCACAAGGTTGTAGCATTAGATAGGAATAAAGCAGATAATATTGTACTGATGTTACATCGACTTATACGTGAAAAAATAGATCCAATTATAGACTATGAAATAACGAGTATACCGGTAAATGATACTGTTCCAATTAGATTTGTACTATGCGTACAGGTGAATGCTAACAAAAATTTACCCGTAGCACTACACGATAACGGGTTGTTGGGGATATATGTGAGAAATTACGGAAGAACTGATATTGCCTCACAAGAGCAGATAAGGGATATGGTTCTTATGAGCGACAATACACCATTTGATACAATGCTTACAGATGAGATATATCATAAAAAGATTTTTTTCAAAAAAATGTTTTAAAACTAATATCAGATAATGGAGATAGTGTAGAAGATAAGGAGTTGATATCAAAGAACATAATTTCTGCAGAGAAGAAACTATCTAGAGGAATGTTGTTATTTAAGGATAACTGTAATGATATAAGAACTAAACTTGTGGCAACTCAGTGGCCGGGAATCACAAAGGGTAGTTCTGTTGTTATTGCAAGTGAAGTGTATACAGGCAATCTTTTTAGAAGTTATAAAAAAGACTATAGAATTTATAAAAACCATTCAGTAAATGGATATAAAAAGGAAATTGATACGAGGATAGAATACATATCGTTTCCGGGTAGAGCTGTCACTGAAGGGGTAGTAAATGCTGTTGGGCATAGGAACTATTATATTCAGGGAAGTCAAATAGAGGTAAATATTTTTAAGGACAGACTTGAAATAACATCACCGGGGGCACTTCTAGGAGTTAGAGAGCTACATAGAGAAAAAAACATATCGAGTATTATACCTAGAAGAAGAAATGAAATAATATGTGAAGTTTTGGAACTTTGTAAATATATGGAAAAAAAGGGGTCGGGTTTTGACAAAATAGAAGCCGATTATAAAGGGAGAGGAGAAGAATATAGGCCATATGTTTCTGCAGATGCACAATCATTTACATTGACCTTGCCTGATTTAACTTTCTCGAGTGGAGTTGTAAGTGAGTCAAAAGATAATCCTGAAGTTTATGTAGAAACTGTTTTAGAAGGGAAAAATGACCTTAAAATATTATCTTTTTGTTTTGGGAAATATCGAAAGGTATCTGAAATAGCAAGTTATGTAGGTGTAAAGCCGTCAACCTTTTTTAGAAAAAATGTAATATCGAGATTAGCCGGCAAAGGTCTTCTCCTTGAAAAGAAAGTAGACAACGTAACTATGTTTAGTTCCAATGTGAATCTGGTAAAACTTAAAGATAACAATAATTAGACGGAAAAAGAGTGTAGAGCCTATGAATTAATGGTTCTGCACTCTTTTTGCAAATGTAGAAATGGTAGTCAAGCCTTTTCAACCTTTTCTCATCCTTATCAAGGTAAAATCTGCCTCGTAACAGGAGTAATCTCTACTATAGTTCTTTCCGAAAAAGCAAACAGGATGAAGCTTACTATGAATAAGACTGCTATATATCTGATTCCTTCAAACTTCTTATACAGTCTTATAAGCATAAGTATGGCGGCGGTAAACATAACCAGAAGAAACCAGGCTGCTACCAGCCTCCTAGAGGTAAAGCCATAGCTTGCCACATATAGGTAAAGCTTGAAATAATCAAGTATGGCAAAGCAGATACCTGTGGCGGCAAAAAGAGTGGCAAAAAACTTCACCCACTTGTCCTTAAATTCTACAAGGCTATCAGGTGCGAAGAAGAAAAACACACCGAAAACCGAGAAATTAAGCATAAGTATCTGGATAAGTTCATAAAAAGCCTTTACTGCAAGTGTTGAGGCCTCGGGAGCAGTAAAAAGAATCAGAGCTTATAACCGGAATCATTGTACGAATCTGGAAGATAAAAATATTATGTAAATGGTACTTAGGGCAGCAAACACTGTAATTACGGCAAACTTTGGTATGTGTCTGTAGCAAGCAAGTCCATTAACTATATTTTCCTTCTTAAATTCAGGCTCATTTTTGATGGCTGAACCTCCGATAAGCCCCATAAGAAAGGCTCCTACAGGTATGGTAATAATGATTCTTGGCAGCATAGTCATAAAGAAATAGTTGTTAAATAAAGGATCAAATCCCGGTAGCAAGCCGACAATTCCACCTCATTAGTGTGCAAACCCGCTGTCTACATCAGAAAGCAGGGAGGAAGCAAATAATACCAGCAACAATGTTGCAATTATGGTAAGAATTATAGGCAGATGCTTCTTCTTGCTAAACTTAAAGGTGCGGTTCTTTATGGCATTTACAAAGACAATCACTCTTAAGCCTAAGTTAGAAAAAAGGGATGATGATAAAGGCGGAGAGGAAGTCAAAGAAGACCATAGGGGCCGGTCTTACTCTCTGCTGTCACACACATCCTCATAATTACATAGTAGGCTGCATTACAGTGAAGGAAGAGGAGTAAAAACGGCGAGAAGGCTCCTTCGCTTTCAAATGTCCTCATACACCATAGGAGGGAAAGCAGTATAAGGGTAATAAGCCAGAAAATACTCTCCCTATTTCTTGCTTTATTGTATTTTACAGCGGTAAACTCCGTAATTCCAATGAAGACAAGTGTAAATATAAAAAATCTTAGGTTAAAGTCAAAGCTTCCCAAATGAAGTATGATGGAGCGCTCGCCCATGATATCAGGATAAAAATAGGCAAGAACATAGGTAACAAAGGTTAACAGCAGTAAAAATGGTCTATATACAAATTTTTTCTCATTCATTTTCTTCATCCTCCCTGTATTCTATTATGTCGCCCGGTTGGCAGGAAAGTGCCTTGCAAAGCGCCTCAAGAGTGGAAAAGCGGATTGCCTTTGCCTTGTTGTTTTTAAGTATCGAGAGATTGGCGTTGGTAATGTCCACCTTCTCTGCAAGCTCAGAAAGGCCTATATTACGCTTTGCCATCATCACATTTAAGTTAATATGAATTCCCATAATCGTCCTTTCTTATATGGTTAAGTCAAGTTCTTCCTTCATTGCGAGAGCCTGTTCAAAGGCATTTTTAATCACCCTCACAATGAGCATCATAAAGAGGGCTGCTAAAGTAAGCACAAGGAAATACTTGTCGTAGACTACAGTTACAATAATTAGAAGTGAACCTGCAGCAAGACAGCCAAAGCTTATGTACCTTAGCCACTTTATATTCTCGGCGGTAAATACCCGGTCTTTTTCGAGGTTGCTAACCAGCCTGAACATACAAAATAGCGTACATAGAGCAATTATGCCCAAAACATAGCTTATAAAGGTGATGATATAAAATGACAATTCTTTGCTTATATTTATCCTTGCTCCGCCAGTCATAGCTAAAAATCTTGTTATAAGATAGTTGCCAAAGAACATCATTACCACTGAAATAAACATAAGTACAATTATGCAAAACTTGGTTAGAATTATGCTCTTCTTACTGCTTATAAGTGAATCTTTCATACTGCCTCCTTAGGGATAATTGTTATAAGCGGATTATATCAGGATGGGTATTGAATGTCAATAGAAAATTATCGAAAAACAATAAATTAATAATGATAAACGGTATAAAGCTCGGACTGCAATTAAGATAATATCGACTGGCAATTAGAGCGAAGTTAAGATGATTTCAGGCTTCAATTGGTGTGAATTAAAGGGGGATCAACTTACAATCAAGGGGCATTTGAAATGATTTCAGACTGATATTGCCTTACACAAGTTTGATTTTGTGGATAAAACATGATATATTAAAAACCGTGTGATTAGCATTTAATGAGAGGAGGAAAGGAGGATTGTCTACAAATAAAGCAGTTGAAAAGGTACTAAATGACGAAGAACTTGATTTGGATGACATAATAATGCTGCTTGCACTTCCTGAGGAGTCTAACGAGGTACGGCTTATAGGTAAAAAGGCAGGAGAAATTGCAAAGAGAGTAACAGGCGGTAAAGGTAAAGTATGGGCTGCCATAGGGCTTGACTATGTTAATTGTAAGATGAATTGCAGCTTCTGCTCGCTTGGAGACAGGTGGAATGCAATAGGAGAGCAGACAGAGTTAACAGATGACCGCATTATGGAGATTGTAAAGACCTATGCAGAGAAAAAAGCGGACTGGATAGTCCTTAGAACTACTGAGTTTTATCCACTGGAGAAGCTCTTAAGGCTTGTAACGAAGGTAAAATCTGAGGTTAAGGGAGACTATATATTGACTGTAAATACAGGAAATGATAATACTTCTGAGACTGACAAGCTTCTTAAGGCAGGTGTAGAGATGGTCTACCATGCCATTCGCCTTAGAGAAGGAGAGGACACACACTTTAACCTTGCTGAAAGAAGGGCTGTAGTAAGGGATATAAAAGCCTCGGGACTTATGCTTTCCCAGTATCTTGAGCCGATAGGACCTGAGCATACCAATGAAGAGATAGCAAGGCGTATGCTGGAGCTTATCAGTGAAGGTACTGATGTAGCAGGTGTTATGCCAAGAGTGCCTGTAGCGGGTACTCCGAAGTATGAATTGGGTATCCTGTCAGAAAAAAAGAATTGCACATATAACAGCCATATTTAGAATAGTATCAAGGCACAGTATCAAAGATATAGTAATTCATCCCAGAAATGATTTGGCTATAGAATACGGTGCCAATGTCCTTGTTATAGACACAGGAGCAATACCTAGGTCTAATGATATTGCTCAGGAAGAGTGGGACGAACTTGGCATTGATAAGGCTAGGGAAATTCTTGGAAACTATGGATATGATGGTATAAAAAGATAATGAACCAAAGAAAATAAATCCAATATTTCACAAGATCTTTAGTGAAGAGTAAGTATAATAAAAATTAAAGGAGTTTTCTTATGAAAAAATTATTGGCACTTGGGTTATCAGTTGTACTTGCAGTTTCAGCGCTTGCAGGCTGTCAGGGAAAGACAGACAATTCGTCTAAGACAAGTAGTTCAGAAACCCTCATCATGCTAAGTCTTCTTCAAGCACAGCTGCATCTTCTACAAATTCCATAGCTAGTACATCTAATGCCGCAAGCTCAGTTAAGGCAGAAGCTGTCAATATGACTGTTGGTACCTGGAAGACAGCACAGACCATCCAGCCATTCATTTATGACAAGTTTGCCAACAAGGGTGAGACAGTTGAAGTTAAGCCATTTACCAATCCAGGAGACATGAAGACAGCTCTGCTTGCAGGAGACCTTGATTTTACAGGAACAACCTGGGCTACAGCTATTATGGCAGCTTCAAAGGGAGAGCCTGTTAAGGTGGTGGCTACTATGACTGAGAAATGCTCAGCCCTCGTGGTAGGAAAAGACAGCGATATCAAGACCACAAAGGACCTTAAGGGTAAGACAATAGCCTATGTTCCCGGCACCATGCACCACATTCTCTTGCTTGAGGTACTTAACAAGGCAGGGCTTGATCCTGCTAAGGATGTAACACTTCAGAAGATTGACTTCTTTGATATGGGACAGGCTTTGGCTTCGAAGTCAATTGATGCCTTCCTTAGCGGTGAGCCGTTCCCTTCAATAGCAGAGATAGACGGTTACGGAAGGGTGCTTGAATATCCTTATTTTGACGACAGCGTAGGCTATATCAATGCGGCTATGCTTACAACTGAGGATGAGATAAAAAATGAGCCTGAGAAGATTCAGAGACTTGTAGATATGCATATTCAGGCAAGTAAATACTACATGGAGCACAAGGATGAGTGGATAGACAGGGCTGCAGAATTTGGTACTGAGAAGAAGTACCTTGAAAAGGCAAATGAGAATATGGCACTTGCCTGGGATCTTACCGATGATACAAAGGCAAAGGTAAAGAAGCTTGCTGAGAAGATGAAAGAACTTAGTATTATTGAAAATGTACCTGATATAGATGTACTCATTGATACCAGTTTCATTGAGAAATCAACAGTAAAGTAAAAAAATGAAAAAAGATAATAAATATTTTGGGATTGATTTTGTAAATTTCATTATTCCCATACTATTTGTACTTTCGTGGGTATTATTGCCGGGTGTCTTTAAGACACCCGAGTATTTAATACCCTCTTTTAAGAAGATAGTAATAGGATTTTGGGATTTTATAACAGGTACGGAGGGGCTGTCCACCTATTCAGGACAGTTTATGAAGCACTCTCTTGCAAGCTGGTACAGGGTAATCACAGGCTTTTGCAATTGCAGGACTTACAGGTGTTTCCCTTGGTGTAGTTACAGGGTACTTTGCCCTTATGAGGAGGCTGTTTGATCCTTTTATCAACATGATTAGGATGATACCGGGTATAGGCTGGTTCCCTATAGCAATGGTATGGTTCGGTGTAGGAGATAAGACTACTATTTTTCTTATCTCTCTTGCGGCATTCTTTCCTGTGTATATCAATACTGTAAGGGCTGTTATGGACGTCCCAAGATACTAATCGATGCAGGCAGGGTACTTGGTGCCAATAGGATAGCTGTTTTTAGAAAGGTCATACTACCCGCCCTCATTACCGGGTATATTTGCAGGACTGAGGCTTGGTATGGGTATATGTTGGGCTTATCTTGTGCTGGGAGAGCTTACAGGAGTCAGTGAAGGCCTTGGTGCGGTTATGATGGACTCCAGGATGCTTGGCAGTGTAGATATGATAATTATCTGTATGCTTGCGATATCTATATGGGGAAGAATTAGCGACCTCATTTTACTTGCTATATATAAAAAGCTAAGACCTAGCGAATTTCATTAAAAATAATCAGTATAAACCTTGAAAAATAGCCTGAAATTGCTTATAGTATAAGTAAGAGCAATAATGTAAATTTAGTCACAGGAGGTGTGGTATGTTTTTCACAATTTTCAGGAGTAGGGGCATTTTTAGTAGACCAGTTCTTAAAGGGACAGGTTGAAAAGGATAAGATAGAGACGGGAAGGCAGTATTTCGGAGACCTTATTACCATCAAAAAGTCGGTCAATAAGGGGCTCATCATGAACAACCTTGAAGAAAGGCCAAGATGGGTGCTTTCCTGGGTGTCTGCTATGTTTGGCATGACAGCCTACATTTATCTGCTTACCCTTGGCAAGAAGCATAGAAAGATAAAGAGACTTGGTCTTGCCCTCATGGTAGGTGCAGCAGCTTCCAATCTCTATGACAGAATCACAAAGGGCGGTGTCACTGATTATTTTGTAATCAAGGGCATACCTAAGATAGTATTTAATCTTTCTGATTTGGTGATTATCCTTGGCGCTGTGATATCGGTGCTTGGTGAGATTGTTGGAAATGATGAGTAAAGGATGTTGTCTGGATTCTTAGATTAAGTGCAACGCATTCAAGTGTTGTACTTAATCTGAAAACTAATCTAAATAACATAACAATTTTATTATTCAAGACGTTATTGTAAAATAAAACCTGAAGTAGTATACTAATTGACACTAATACTAAATTAAAGGGGGATGCGTATGGAAAAGACATTGTGTGTTGCAAAGGCTTTGTATGATATGTATTATAAGCAAAATGGCGTGCGCATGGATGAAATGAAAATGCATAAGCTCATGTATTTTTCACAGAGAGAATCCCTTATGTACAATGATGAACCTTTATTTGATGGAACATTTTATGCTTGGAAATACGGACCTGTGTTGAAAGAAGTTAGAAGTGCGTATAAGAGCAAGGCTTTTGAGTTGAATGCATTTAGTACATTGTCTGAGTCGAGCTTTAACCTATTACAGAGTGTGATGAAAAGGTATGGCTCTTTGTCTTCTTGGAAACTCAGTAGCTTATCACATGAGGAGTTTTCATGGAAAAAGGCTAGAAAAGGGTTGGAATCGTCAGATGATGGGGATGTTGAAGTGTTACTTGATGCAATGAGAGTCGATGCCACTAGAGAGCTGATGAATAGAAAGGCTGCTTTGGCATAGGGGAGGTGTTAGTATCAACATTGGGGAAAAACGAAATTACTTTCGTGAATTTAAATATGAGGTTTTTGACCTCTAATCCGGAAAATATTGGATTGTTATGGATTCGTCTCCAAGAAACAAAGCACTCACTTGAGGCTTATATTAAAAGATAAAGACAAGGCTTGGTCTGAGGACTCTGGACGGTGAAACAAGAGTTTATCTTGTTAAGGATAAATCCGAGAAAATAGCCTTGTTTTTTCTTTTTTAAAATGTGGTTTTAGCTAGTTGGAGAAAAATCTAGAAGAAAAATTGTCTGATGAACTTGAAGATTTTATTGGCGCAGTAATAGAAGCGAAAGTATCTATGATCAAGATGCTATTAAAAAGATCTATGAAGCAGGCGACTCGATGTATGGCGCAGAGTTGATAGGCTATTTGAGATTGCTGATAATAGACTGGATACGAAAAATGAAGCTACTGAAATTGGACAATCAGAGAATACTATCAACGTTCCCTAATTGTATATCGGCCATAGAATTACGGCATATTTGTAAAAATGAAGAATTTGTTGTTCCTTCAGACATTGATATTCCACTTGGTTTTGGTATTTTTTGGGAAGTCATTGTTCCGATTATTGTTGATATTACAAAACAGATAGGCTGTAAATATATATATTTATTTGCTGCAGATAATACTGAAGGGCAAATCGAAAATAAGACGAAGAAGTTGATTTCTCATTACAAAAATAACCTTAAGTTTTCAGAATGTGATGAAGGAATCAAATTTGTTAAACCCGAGTATGACAACCATTGTTATGGACTTATTCAACGAGTTTCTAAACTGGAAAGCAATAGAGAAGCAATTTGGCATGAGTTTTCAGATATATAACCTGTTTTCTGAAGTAAATTTGAACTAGTTAACTCCCAAGCTGCCTTAGTAGTAGTAAGTGTTAAGCCGAAGATAACTGCGCATAATCAAAAATCATACAATGTTATCTTGCGCATAATCAAAAGCTAAAATGAGAAAGATTGTGACTGTTAAGGAAAACCAGATGATTTTTTAATAAAATCATTGGCTAAATAATCTATTATAAGTATCAATCAAAGTCATTGGATTTTGCGAATGAAAAATTGAGTTCGATTGACAGATTGATATATAAGGTACAAAAATGCTATAATACGAGTGATGATTTTATTAAATAAATAGACAAAGTCAAGACTACGTTTTAGATAATTTATTGAATGAAGAGGAGTTATATCAGGTTATGGCAGTGAAAAATAATGCAAATATAGGATTTGAAAAGCAAATCTGGGATGCGGCTTGTGTTCTTTGGGGGCATATTCCTGCTGCGGAATATCGAAAGGTTATAGTTGGTCTTATTTTTCTTCGCTATATATCAAGTGCCTTTGAAAAACGTTACGAAGAACTTGTAAAAGAAGGCGATGGATTTGAAAATGATAGAGATGCATATGCAGAAGAGAATATCTTCTTTGTGCCGGAAGATGCAAGGTGGAGTAAGATTGCTGCAGCAGCGCATACTCCTGAAATTGGTACGGTAATAGATGATGCGATGAGAGCTATCGAGAAAGAGAATACTACACTCAAGAATGTTTTACCTAAAAATTATGCAAGTCCTGATTTAGATAAAAGAGTTCTGGGAGAAGTTGTAGATTTATTTACAAATGAAGTAAAAATGGACGGTACTGAGGTTAGTAAGGATTTACTTGGTAGAACCTATGAATACTGTATTGCTCAGTTTGCTGCCTATGAAGGAACAAAGGGTGGAGAGTTTTATACTCCATCAAGCATTGTAAAGACGATAGTTGCAATTTTGAAGCCTTTTAATAATTGCCGTGTATACGACCCTTGTTGTGGCAGTGGTGGTATGTTTGTACAGAGTGAAAAATTCGTAAAGGCTCATAGTGACAACAGGGGAAATATTTCTGTTTATGGGCAAGAATCTAATGCGGATACTTGGAAGATGGCGAAGATGAACATGGCAATAAGGGGAATAGATGCCAACTTTGGTCCTTACCACGCAGACACATTTTTTAATGATATTCATAAAACACTGAAATCAGATTTTATTATGGCAAACCCACCATTTAATCTCTCTAATTGGGGAGCAGATAAATTAAAGGATGATGTAAGATGGAAATATGGAACTCCGCCATCAGGGAATGCAAACTATGCGTGGATACAGCATATGATTCACCATTTAGCACCAAACGGCAAGATAGGTTTGGTACTTGCCAACGGAGCCTTGTCAACTCAGTCTTCAGGAGAAGGAGAAATAAGAAAAAGGATTATTGAAGATGACCTTGTTGAAGGCATTGTAGCATTACCAACTCAGCTCTTTTATAGCGTAACCATTCCTGTAACCTTGTGGTTCATTTCTAAAAATAAAAAACAAAAGGGTAAGACTTTATTCATTGATGCCAGAAAAATGGGTTACATGGTGGATAGGAAGCACAGAGATTTTACCGAGGGAGTACAGGAAGACGGTAGCCTTGGAGATATTGACTTATTAGCAAAGACATTTGAAGATTTTCAGAATGGAGTATTAGAGGAGAAAAAAGGGTTTTCAGCAATAGCTACGATTGAAGATATAGCGAAACAAGATTATATCTTAACTCCTGGCAGATATGTGGGTATTGAAGAACAGGCAGATGATGGTGAACCATTTGAAGAAAAGATGGCAAGACTTACATCTGAACTTTCAGTCATGTTTAAAAAATCTCGAGAATTAGAGGAGGAAATTAGAAAGAAGTTGGGGGCTATTGGGTATGAAGTGTAAAAGATATTACCTTTCTGAAATGGTGACAATTAAGTATGGGAAGAACCAAAAAGATGTCATATCGGAAGATGGAGAGATCCCAATTTATGGAACAGGCGGGCTAATGGGATATGCTAAAACTGCTATTTATAATAAACCATCAGTTTTGATTGGGAGGAAAGGTACAATAGGTAAAGTTAAATTCGTAGAGCATCCTTTCTGGACAGTAGATACCCTTTTTATACTGTCATCAATACGGATATTGTGCTTCCTCAATATCTATATTATGATGTCACTTATAGACTTAAATTACTATAATGAGGATCAACTATTCCAAGTTTGAGGATAGAAACGCTTAATAGGCTTGAATTTTATATTCCGTCAATAGAAGTACAAGAGAAAAGTGCTTTCTTTATCTTTGTCCTATTGATGAAAAATAGAATTAAACAGTAAGATAAACAATAATTTAGCAAGAGCTAGCAAGGTCAATATTCGAAAAGCATGCTTTCGTCGGACATAAGCTTGTAGAGACATAAACTCGGGTCATTTAGGAACAGTTCTTCTGAAACTCATTAGTCAACCTTTGAATGGTGACTAGTGATCAAAGAAACACTGACAGGGTGGTAATATGAAAAAGTTTCGTTGATTACAATGAACTGAAATGTCAAGATCATTCATTCGATAAGGGGCAAAATTGCCTACAGATACACTCGTTCGAAAAACGTGTCGCCATACAGCTTATTACGACATTGTATGTTGAAAACTTTCGAGGGTAGTCCTACCAATAAACTGGGAAGATGTATAGCTATGATAACTCAATCAATACTTGACCGTTATGTATACGCGGTATGGTTTGATACAAATTTCCGCTAGTAAAACGCGTGCAAAGACGCTGATATAGTCTGCATTATGAAACTATTATTGGCAATTTTGCCGTCATATAGTAAAGGTGTCTATCTCTTACGAGAAATGGCATCAGGAGCGAATTAAAAAATCTTGACTTTTCAGGCTTTATTGAAACAGAACCTATTTTGATTCTTTTCCGGTAAAAGATTGATTTGATGATTATACAAATCAATTTGTCAGTCAAATTTTCATCAATGTGCAGAATGAACATCTTAGCTCAGAGACATACTTTTAGCTAAGCTTTGCTGAGAACTTGATGTCATCCGACATTGCTCTAGCCGCTAAAATTATTGTTTAGCATATAACATACCCATAACTTCTGTGGGTGGCAGAAGTTAATATCGAGGGACTTCTGCCCCATAGTCGTTCTCTAAAAATAAATAAGGAGGATTGATGATGAAACAAGATTTAATCAAAGATGTTGTTCAAGGAATGTTACCATATTTGAACAACGCACAAAATGAGAAGTTACAAGAAGTTTTGCAATATACCCTTGCAAGTTATGATGTAACAGAAAGCAAGCAACAAGAGAAAACTTCGGAGCAGAACTTTGTAGAACTCTTCTTATCGGCAAAGAGAATAGAGGGCTGTTCCGAAAAATCTCTTAAGTACTACAAAGCTACTATTGAAGCTATGCTCGATGAACTCCAAAAAGATGTCAAACATATAGTTACAGATGATATAAGAGGATACCTGACAGAGTATCAGGAAAAGAAAAAGTCAAGTAGAGTTACAATAGACAATATACGCCGTATTCTTTCAAGTTTCTTCTCGTGGTTGGAAGATGAGGACTATATACTGAAAAGTCCGGTACGACGTATACACAAAGTTAAAACTGGCACAAACATAAAGGAAACCTATTCTGATGAAGCGTTGGAGCTTATGAGGGATAGCTGCACGGAACTGAGAGATTTGGCAATTATAGATATGCTTGCTTCTACCGGTATGCGTGTAGGAGAAATGGTGCTGCTTAATCGTAATGATATTGATTTTAACGAGAGAGAATGTATTGTTTTTCGGTAAAGGTAGTAAAGGAAAGGGTAGTGTATTTTGATGCTAGAACAAAGATACATTTACAGAATTATTTAGAAAGTCGAACGGATGATAATCCGGCTCTGTTTGTATCGTTGAAATCACCACACGAAACGATGAAAAATTGGTGGAGTAGAGGTTCGTCTGCGTGAATTTGGAAAGCAATTAGGGTTACAAAAAGTGCATCCACATAAGTTCAGGCGTACGCTTGCAACAATGGCAATAGATAAAGGAATGCCTATTGAGCAATTGCAACAGCTCTTGGGGCATAGGAAAATAGATACGACTTTGCAGTACGCAATGGTCAAAACAGAGCAATGTTAAGATTGCTCATCGAAAATATATTGGATAGAGAGGATAGCGATTATGGCTGAATGGATTCATAGAACATTAGGGTGAGGTTACATCATTTATTGCAAAAGGGATTCCACCAAAATATACAGAAAAAGAATCGAAAAATACAATTACAGTACTTAATCAAAAATGTAATAGGAATTTTTGAAATATCATATGTTGAATCAAGGTTGCATAATGTAGAACTAAAAAGTACCAGAAGATAAATATCTTCAAACTGGAGATGTTTTGATTAATTCGACAGGAACTGGTACGGCTGGTCGCGTGGCACAAATTTTTGAAATTCCGACTCCAACTACTGTTGATGGACATATGATATTGATTAGACCAACAAATGAAATGGATCCTCTTTATTATGGATATGCCATAAAAGTTATCAAAAAGAAAATAGAAAGTCTTGTTGAAGGTTCAACTGGACAAACAGAAATAAATCGTCAGCGTTTGCAAGACGAAATATGCATAACATTTCCAAGAGATAAAGTACTACAAAAAGATATTGGAACATTTCTTCTTTCAAATTGATGAAAAATCAAAAATAATAAGCAGATAAACAATAATTTAGAGCAACAAGCATTTAGAATGCTTTATCAGGAATTCTTTTCTCCGTAAATCAGGGACACAAGGAAAAATAGTCTGACCCTTGATGAGAGTCATTCTCAATCTTTACCGGAAAGAAGAAAGTGCTAAACTGCATCTGTTGATGGCGGCCAGTATAAATTCTTTTACTTTGCGCACACTGATGCCTGCAGATTGATAGTTACATATTGACGGCAATGCCATAGTAGTTTCAGGTCAACTGGAGCATAACTCACAGGTACTGCACGCGTTTTTATAGCGGAAGGTTTGATCTCTACCAGCGAACATATGCGTACATTTTGCTTGATAATATCAATCCAGACTATATCTTCCCGCATTTATTGGTTCGTCAAGTTAGACTTTTTCATAAGAAAATTATGGGCGGAACACGAGATTCAAAAATCCTTTGATATCGTATGAATGATCTGCAAAGTCGGAATCTCATATATAACAACGAAACTTTTGCTCAATACATGCCATTTTCAAGACACTTACCGAAACAATACAAGCTAATGAGTTTGAAAACGAGACTCTTGCAAATACCCGAGATAGTCTGCTACCACAGCTTATGTCCGGCGAACTTGATGTATCCGATATCGACCTCTAAGCCGCTAAATTATTGTTTACCTGTTATTTAGAATTAAGTTATCTTATTGACCTATGGTCAATAAGCATCGCAAGTCTACGACTTGCTCAATTATTGTTTTACGCACTAACCATAACCATTCAATTTTATTGCCCTTTTGCTAATAGGCATCACAAGTCTTCGACTTGTTAATTTATTACCTTAATCCGTGAAGTTAAAAATTTAACTTCTACGAAAATACCCATAATGCCGTGGCTTATTAACAGTTTTATATTTTATTACAATTCACCTGTTAGGTGAAACTATATCATGACATAATAGTCCTGTAAATCAATGACTTCAGGAGAAAAATATCATGAATCATAACCGTCATATTACACTTGAAAACAGTAACATAATTGTCAAATATACAAATGAGCGAATCATTCCTGCAAGCGGCCTTGCGGTCGTAGGAGCATTGCTTGGCAAAAAGCAATTTCACCAAAAACTTAACCACATGGATGTGACTAAGAACCGTTCACAGCACCAGATTAAGAATGGAGATATCATCCTTACATACATCGGCATGCTCTGCATGGGCAAACCCTATTATGAGGCAGTGCATGAAATGGATGATGACAAGGAGTTCTATAAGACCGCTCTTGGAATTACGAGGAGTATTCCATCCGAGGAGACTCTCCGCCAGCGTATGGACGACATTGGAGACAGCCTTAAGGAACAGATTCTTAATGAAAATGTTGAAATGCTACTTGCAAACAATATCGAATCTGGTACGCTTCCTGACGGCATGGTACCCGTGGACATTGATGTTACGCCTATGGACAATTCAAAGACTTCAAAGCAGGGTGTTTCAAGAACCTATAAGGGCTTTGACGGCTATGCGCCAATGATGGCATACATTGATACTGAAGGCTATGCAGTGAATTTTGAACTCAGTGAAGGAAAACAGCACTGCCAGAACGGTACAGTGGAATTCCTTCTCGAGACAATAAACCTGTGTAAGAAGCTTACTGATAAACCCTTTTTGGTAAGGCTTGATTCAGGCAATGATTCTATTTATAATGTAGCTGTTCTAATAGAGAACGGATGCTATTTTATTATCAAAAGGAATCTGAGGAAGGAAAGCAGGGAAGAATGGTTTCAAATGGCAAAAACGTACTGTAAGGATATAACAACTCCTAGAGAAGGGAAAACTGTTTACATTGGCAGTGACTGGAAAGAGGTGGAAAGTAAACGGTTTGAGAAAAACTTTACCCTTCGTGCAGGTTATGAAATAACGAGAGGACAATTGATAAAAAAGGTCAATTCCTCCTTCCTGCAGATATAGAGGTTGAAACCTGGTGGACTAATCTCGATAAAAGTGACCATGAAATCATTAAACTTTATCACGCACATGGTGAATGCGAGCAGTACCACAGCGAGGTAAAAAGTGACTTGGACGTGGAAAGACTTCCGTAAGGTAAGTTTGAAACCAATGTACTTGTGCTGGAGCTTACTGTTATAGCCTACAACATACTCCGTATGATCGGGCAGGGCACTATAGGCAAACGTGCTCCAAGACAGAAGAGGGCTGTTAAGCGCAGACGCTTGCGTACTGTAATAAGTGACCCTATAATGATGGCAAGTCATATAACCAGCTATGCCAGGCAGCTTATTATGGGCTTAGGAAAAAGCAATGTATGGAGGCATATTTTCGCTGATTTTTGCCGATAACATAGCTATAAATGTATAACGTATAATCACATAAGTCTTAAACAGGCTTTTGTTTGCTGTACACTTTTTTTGTGGATAACTGCAAAAATGGTGATAACATGCCGAAGTTTAATTTTTAACATGCTTTATAATATTTTCAATGTATAAAACCGGCATTTTATGTGCTGAGTTTAAATAAAAAATTAACTTCACGGATTCAGGTTATTATTCATAATAGGAGGAGTATAAAAATGTCAAAAATTAGTATTGATATTGATTATGTAAAAACAAGCTTAATTAATATTG
>CAKAGA010000009.1 GCA_916438995.1 uncultured Catonella sp. | reverse complement strand
CACATGCTCGTAACGCGTCCGGCCTGACCACAGCCTGGCCGCCCAGGCAGTCTCGATTTTGCCCCAAGGAAAGGAAGGATATTACAGGAATCAAAGCACTGCATTGTTTATTATGTTGTTGATTATGGCTTATGATAACCTTAAGCCTGATGAGGGTTTTGCCTACTATGGCAAGACCCTTAGCCTTACGGGAAGGGTGAAGGAGATAAAGAGCTATGTCATCCCCTTTGGTGGCAGGAGGTTCAGGCTTAAGATTAAGGCCGATTCGGATGAGATTAATGCCTTCATACTTAAAGTCAAAGAAGAAAAGCTCCTAGAGGGTTGTCAACTTGAACCTGACTATAGAAATGATGACTTATCTACACTTGAAGAAAGCCTCTATGGCAGAAGGATAAGCTGCAAAGGTCAATTTGAACCCTTTGATAAGGCAGTGAATGAAGGGGAGTTTGATGCGGGAGCCCACTATGAAAATGAAGGCTATACTGGAGTGCTGGATGCGGATGAGATTAGATTTATAAAAGAAGAGGAGAGGTTTTCTCCTGATATATATCTACATAGATTAAATACAGCAATTTCTAAAAAAATATCATAGAATTCTTAATGAAGAAAATGCAGGAAGTCTTTTCGGCTATGGTTCTTGGAGATAAAAAGAGGTCTTGATGAAGAAATAAAGGAACTCTATCAGGAAAATTCAATCAGTCATCTGCTTTCAATTTCAGGTTTACACATTTCTTTGGTTGGTGGTGCTGTCTTTCTCTTTTTAAGAAGATTAAAAAGTTACTTTTTAGTTTCCCCTCATAGCTTCAAGCCTCATTTTAATGCTATATGGAGCCTTCACAAGTTTTTCTTTGTCCACTTCAAGGGCTGTAATTATGATGAGTATATTATTTTTTTCCTTCATTTTAGGAAAAAGCTACGATTTACCAAGCTCTTTGGCAGTTTCGCCCTCATTCTCCTATTAATTAACCATAAGTCCTTCTATCAAAGTGGTTTTCAGCTGTCCTTCTTTGCTGTTATAGGAATTTTTTTACATAATGCCTGAATTATTGTATATTTTTAAAAATAGATGTCTTTCATAAAAAGGTATAAAAAAGTGGTTTCATTTAATTCTAGCCTCCCTCATATCGTCCATAAGTGTTATGCTTGCAACACTTCCCATTTTACTTTATAACTTTTACGAGGTTTCTATCACAGGAATCATCCTAAACATCATAGTTATCCCACTTATGTCTCTGGTTGTTGTTACAGGACTAATAGGAGGCTTTCTTGCCTTAGTTTCTGAGCTTTTAGGAAGCTTTATCCTCGGCATTACTCACTATATATTAAATCTTTACACCTATCTTTGCAGGATAGGAGATGGACTTACAGCTCTTAGGCTCATCATCGGAAAGCCTGAGAAATGGCAGATTGCACTTTATTATCTGCTGATGTTTGTTATATTTTACTTTTTATCACAAAAAAGAAGGGAAGAAAAACTTGAGTCTCTTAAAAGAAATTCCAAGATGAGCTTTTCCCTGTCAAAAAGAATCTTCATCACAGGAGTTGTAACTTCTCTTTCTTTTGTAGTTCTGTCCTACAAAACTAAAGAATTCTCAATAAATATGCTTGATATTGGGCAGGGTGACTGCTTTGTCATAAATGATGGGGACGATAAAGTATTCATCTCAGATTGCGGAAGTACAACTGTTCAAAATGTAGGTAAAACAAGGCTTTTACCCTTCTTAAAGTCAAAAGGATGGGGGAAGGTAGATACAATTTTTATCTCCCACATGGATAAAGATCATGTAAATGGGTAAATGATTTGCTAAAATGTGCCGAAATAACTATTGGGAGAATAATAATCTCCTCAAGCTACAAATCAGAGAAGTTAAACTGTGATGAGCTTGAAGCACTTAAGATACTCGCCGCTGAGCGGGATATTAAGATATTTTACATGCAAAAAGGAGACGAAATTGTAGGTAAAGAAATCAGATTCAGGTGCATTTACCCGTCAGGAGAAGAGAATATAGAATCTCAGAATGAAGCCTCCATAGTGATGAGGATGGACTATAAGGAATTATCGATGCTTTTTACGGGAGATATAGCAGGCTCTACCGAAGAAGAGGTGTTGAATAGTTCTGAAAGTGAAGTCCTAAGCTGCGATCTCTTAAAGGTCTGCCACCATGGAAGCAAGAATTCATCCACCTCTGACTTTCTGGCGAGGGTTAATCCAGAGTTTTATCTTATAAGCTGTGGCCTTATGAACCGTTATGGACATCCTCATAAAGCGGCTCTTACGAGAATGAGAGATGAAGGTGGAAGGGTGCTTAGAACCGACCATATGGGAGGAGTTGAGATAAAGCTAAAGGACGGAAAGCTAAGTATAAAGCACGCTTCAAAGAACCTGACAGGCAAAAGAATTTATCCCTGACATTGAATGTGACTGTGAAGACTGCAGTGGGATAAAAGTAAATACTCATTTTGTTAAACCATATTATTAATTTTCCTTGAAAAATTTTAATTTTTAGTATAATCAAGGTAATAGAACAAGATGACTTTAGATAAGCCTGGAATGTTCGATAATTTCTGATATTTTTGAACCTACATGACTTAAAAAAAGGGATTCCTATATCCATATCTTGATGTCAGGCCTCGTTTCGGTGGAAGGCAGATAATATGTGCGGTTGCCCACCTAGTATACGCTAGGAGTCAAGAATCAGAAACCGGCATTTTGGGCTTATTTTTATTTTAAAAATCAGGATTTTAAAAATAAATTAAAAAAAGTACTTGCATTTGGTTTCAAAATGATATATTATATTACAAACAAATCTTAAATTGTTACCAATCGAATAGTGAAGGAGAAATATATATGAACAGACTTTACAAATATTTGTTTGCATTAAGCCTGCTGATAGTGGCTTTCTTGGCAAACCCCAATAAGGCACTTGCTGATAGTGCAGTAATAGAAAATGCAAATGACGGAACTGTTAAGCTAACTTATAACAATGATTATGATGTGAGAGTTAAACTTCTCGTACAGCTCACTGGAGGTACTCAGTATAAGTATGATATACCAAAGGGAAGTATCGATATTCACATTCCTCTTACACAGGGAAATGGAGAATACAAACTCATTTTATGTAGGAACATTTCAGGTACCAAAATATGCAGTTATGCAAACTGTAAGTGTTACTCAGTCACTTTCTGATTCTAATAAGGCTTATCTTTCATCCAATCTAATTATTGATTGGCAAACAACCAATGCAGCTATTAAAAAAGCGCAGGAATTAGCTAAAAAGGGTGGAAGTAATAAGATTAAGTATATCTATGACTTTGTTGTAAAGAATTATTCTTATGACTACGACAAGGCTGATAACATTAACGAGATCGCAAAGAACTCACAGTACATACCTAACATCAATAAGATATACACAGATAAGAAAGGAATTTGTTACGATTATTCAGTGCTTCTAGCTTCAATGCTTAGAAGTGTGGGAGTACCTACTAAAGTAGTTACAGGTTACACAGTAAATACACCTGTTTATCATGCTTGGAATAATATATATGTTGACTCAAAGTGGAATATAGTTGATGCGACCTACGATGCTCAGATGTACAGGGCTAAGAGAAGCTACAGTATGTACAAGAGCTATAATGATTACAAGGATGTAGTCTATACCTACTAATAATCGTTTGTTCTTCCTCAAAGAATAAAATAAAAGTTAATCCCCTTAGTCTTATGGCTAAGGGGATTAACTTTTAAATAAATTCTTTGAGTAAATTCATCCTAATTCATAATTAAGCAAGTATAACCTTGCAAAACTTCTTCTTGCCCTTTCTAACTATGAGGCCATCCCCCTTAAGCTCATCAGGGGTGAAGGTAGCCGCAAAATCAGTCTACCTTGTTGTCATTTACAACAACTCCTCCCTGTTCAACAGCTCGTCTGCCCTCTGAACGGGTAGCCACAAGGCCTGATTTGTGAAGAAGAGTGACGATATCGAATACTCCGTCTCTTGCATCTTCCATAGTGATAGCAAAAGAAGGCATATTTTCTAGATTTCCTCCACCTGCAAACAAAGCCTTTGCGGCAGACTGTGCCTTAACTGCCTCTTCCTCCCCATGTACAAGCCTGGTAAGCTCGAAAGCGAGGATTTCCTTTGCTTCATTTAACTTGGCTCCTTCCCAAGACTCCATAGCAAGGATGTCTTCTATAGGAAGGAAGGTAAGAAGCTTAAGGCATTTAAGTACATCACCGTCATCCACATTTCTCCAGTACTGGTAGAAATCATAAGGAGTAGTCTTAGCGGGGTCAAGCCATACAGCGCCGTTTGCAGTCTTACCCATCTTCTTGCCCTCGGAATTAAGAAGGAGGGTAATAGTCATAGCGTGAGCATCTTTTCCAAGCTTTCTTCTGATAAGCTCAGTTCCTGCAAGCATATTGCTCCACTGGTCATCACCGCCAAACTCCATATTACAGCCATATTTCTGGTATAACATATAGAAGTCAAAGCCCTGCATAAGCATGTAGTTAAACTCTAAGAAACTAAGTCCCTTCTCCATACGCTGCTTGTAGCACTCTGCTGCAAGCATCCTGTTTACAGAGAAATGAGGGCCTATATCTCTCAAAAAGTCGATATAGTTAAGACCTAAGAGCCAATCTGCATTATTTACCATGATAGCCTTGCCCTCGCCAAAGTCTATGAATCTCTCCATCTGCTTCTTAAACACTCGCAGTTATGCTCAATAGTTTCCTTGGTCATCATGGTACGCATATCACTTCTTCCTGAAGGATCTCCTATCATACCTGTACCGCCACCCATAAGGGCTATAGGCTTGTTGCCCGCCATCTGGAGACGCTTCATAAGGCAGAGAGCCATAAAATGTCCCACATGAAGGCTATCAGCAGTAGGATCAAAGCCTATATAAAATACAGCCTTTCCCTCATTTACCATCTTGCTGATTTCTTCCTCGTTAGTTACCTGGGCTATCAGCCCTCTTGCTTTAAGTTCCTCGTAAACAGTCATATTATCCTCCTTTAACCATAGCTGCTCTTCATATCCAAGAAAGTTTTTGTTTTCTGAAACCACAAAGATTTTCCCTTAAACAAAAAAAGCCCCCATCCTCTAAAGGACGAGAGCGTAAGCTTCGTGTTACCACCTTAATTTACAGAATATATCTGCCTCAAACAGGTACAAAACTTCTATACCCTGACTCTTTAACGGAAGCCTGCCGTCACAGCCTACTTGACCTTGCTTTCAGTGTGAAACTCCGGGATGTATTCGATCAGACTCTTTCTTTCGCCTCTCACCAACCGGCTAATCTCTGTAAGTGAACCTCTGACCTACTTCTTCCTTTCACAGTTTGTAAAGATGATTAAAACATAATTGTAGGCAATTGTCAAGTGTAAACTCTTGTAAATTCTATGAATTATTAGAGGTAAAAAGAAGATTGAATTGTTGAAGTTTCATAAAATAAAATAAAATACAGAAAATCATTAAATGTATCCGTTTCGTAACCGAAATATAGTATAAGGATATTTATAAGTTTATACAAGTGTTAAAACAAGAATTCAATAGGACATACCTTAAGTGAATTTATTAGTATTTAGCACAAAAAATAAATGAGCGGGAGTTATGATTAGTGACAAATAGAGTAGGCCACTCATAATAAAGGAATATTATAGGAGGTTGTCATGCTAGTACGTAGGGGAAAGAAGAGGATAGGGGATATCTTAGTAGAAGAAGGGCTGATTACTAAAGAGCAACTTGAGGTAGCCCTGGAGTCTGCAAAGGCAGAAAAAAAGAAGATAGGAGAAGCTCTAGCTGAGTTAGGCTTTGTTGCAGAGCAGGCTATAGCAGAAGCGCTTTCGTCCCAGCTTGGGTTTGAGTATGTGAATCTTTCTACTATTCACATTCCCGACAATGTAATTGCTCTCATAAATGAAAGTGTTCTTAGAAAACATTCGATGATACCCTACGCTTTTGTTCCCAATACTATAAACCAGGTAATGGTTGCAATGGCTGATCCAATGGATATGTCGGCGATAGATGACTTCAGTATAGTAACTAACCTTCAGGTAATACCGGCAGTATCTACAACTTACGATATTAATGTAGCTCTTGACAGATATTACGGCAATAGTGAGGCATTGAAGGCTGCCCAGGAATACGCTAGAGAAAGAGAGGATATGGCAGCCAAGAATCAAGAAGGTGATGGAACAGATCAGGATGTGCAGAATTCTCCCGTAGTACAGCTGGTAACCTCTATGGTAGAGCAGGCTGCAAGACAGAGAGCGAGTGATATACATATAGAAGCAAGAGAAGATTCGGTTCATGTTCGTTTTCGTATAGACGGCTCCCTTTGTGAAAAATTTGTCTATTCCATACATCTTCTACCGTCTATTATGGCGAGGCTTAAGATTGTAGGTGGAATGGACATTGCGGAAAAAAGAAAGCCCCAGGATGGTAGGTTCTCCATAGTTGTAGACAAGAAAGAGTATGATATTCGAGTTTCGATACTTCCTACGGTTTATGGTGAGAAATGCGTTATGCGACTAGCTCAGAAAAAAGCTCTTACTAGAAATAAAAGTGAGCTTGGTTTTTCGCCTTCAGAGCTTCAGACCTTTGACGATATATTAAAGAACCCCAACGGTATCATCTTGGTTACAGGGCCTACAGGAAGTGGTAAGTCTACAACCCTTTATACCGCTCTTTCAGAGCTTAATAGGGAAGACGTTAATATTATAACTGTAGAGGATCCAGTAGAGGCAAATATCAATGGTATCAATCAGGTACAGGTAAATGTCAAGGCAGAGCTCACCTTTGCTAGTGCTCTTCGTTCCATACTTAGACAGGACCCGGACATCATAATGATAGGTGAGATTAGAGATGGAGAGACAGCTGAAATTGCAGTTCAGGCTTCTATTACAGGCCACCTTGTGGTAAGTACTCTCCATACTAACTCAGCAGCAGGAAGTATCAACCGTCTGATAAATATGGGAGTTGAAGGCTATCTGCTTGCAGACTCTTTGGTGGGAATAATTGCTCAGAGACTTGTAAGAAGACTCTGCCCTCATTGTAAGAAACCTCATTATATAACAGAAACTGAAAGAAGAATTATGGGCTTAAAGGAGGATATAAATCCTGAAATATTTGAGCCCGTAGGCTGTGAGCGGTGTGATAACACAGGATATTCTGGACGTATAGGTATATATGAGATTATGAAAATTACCCCACCTCTTAAGGAGCTGATTTCAAGGAATGCTTCTGTGGGTGAGTTAAAGAAAATGGGTATGCGTGAAGGAATGCGTACATTAAGGCAAAGCGCAACCTTGCTTGTATTAAAAGGTATAACATCTGTACCAGAGATGATTAAAAACTACATTTGAAAACTAAGTAAAATAAAAAAATGTGAGGTAAAAAATGACACTTGAAGAAATTCTTAGACTGTCCCAGGAAAAAAAAGCTTCTGACATCCATCTGTCACCTGGCAGTCCACTTATGTTTAGAATAGATGGAGAATTAACCCCACAGACAGGTCACCATCTCACTCCAGAGGAGACCTGGGAAGCAATTTCATTCGTAATGAGTGATGAGGATGTGCGCGTGTTAAAAGAAAGAGGTGAGCTTGACTTCGCTTTTTCCCTCCCTGGGCTTTTCAGAGTTCGTGCTAATGTGTTCAGTCAGAGAGGAACTTATGCTGCGGCTCTTCGAATACTAAGCTTTGAGACGCCTACTCCAGAAAAACTCTCTATACCTCATTCTGTAGTCAATCTAACACATAAGAAGAGAGGACTGGTTTTGGTTACAGGAGCTACGGGAAGTGGTAAGTCAACTACACTTGCCAGTCTCATAGGAGAGATTTCAGGTAGGGATTCCAAGAATATTATAACCCTTGAAGATCCAATAGAGTATCTTCATCCTCATAAGAGATGCATAGTGAGTCAAAGAGAAATAGGTTCAGATACTACATCCTACGCTTCAGCTCTAAAGGCTGCTCTCAGAGAAGACCCTGATGTAATCCTTGTGGGAGAGATGAGAGATTTGGAGACAATTGCTATTGCTATAACTGCGGCTGAGACTGGACACCTTGTATTTTCTACCCTTCATACCAACTCTGCAGCAGACTCTATCGAGCGTATGATAGACGTATTCCCTCCTCATCAGCAGCAGCAGATTAGAGTTCAGCTTGCGGGAGTGCTTGAGGGAGTAGTAACACAGCAGCTCCTTCCAAAGATTGAAGGAAAGGGAAGACTTGCGGCCTTTGAGGTTATGATAGCCAATCATGCTATTAGAAATCTTATCAGAGAGGGCAAGACTTATCAGATACCTTCTCTCATCCAAACAGGAAAGAAAGAAGGTATGCAGGCTATGGACGACGCTATATATGATTTGTATGTTAAAGGAAGAATAGACGAGGAGACTTCTCTAAGACATGCTTTCAGCTTTGAGAGAATGAAGCAGAGAATTGGAAGATTTTAGGAGGAGAAGAAGTGGCAGATTTTACATATCTAGCGATAGATAATAAAGGAAAAGAAAAGAAGGGCACTATTCAGGCTGAAAACATTAAGGAAGCTGCGGCTTTAGTTAAGAAAAATGAGATGACACTGATTCAGCTTGAAGAGGCTAATGTCCTTACCAAAGACATAGAATTTAGCTTTGGAAGCAAAGTGAAAATAAGAGACCTGAGTGTGTTTTGTAGGCAGTTCGTAAGTATGATAAATGCCGGAGTTACTATAATAGACGCACTTGAGATGCTTTCGGTAGCTACCGAGAATAAGACTATGGCAAAGACCATAGTGGATGTAAAGGCAAATATCCAAAAGGGTGAGACTCTTTCGGAGTCAATGTCCAGACATCCTAAGGTCTTCCCATCAATCATGGTATCCATGGTGGCTGCGGGAGAGGCTTCGGGTAAGCTTGAGGTAGCTTTGAGAGAATGGCAGAGAGATTTGAGAAAAAGGCTAAGCTTGATGCTATGCTTAAGAAGGCTTCGGTTTATCCTACCATAGTTATGATAGTTGCCTTCATTGTTGTTATAGTTATGCTGGTACAGATTATACCTACTTACAAGTCGATGTTTGACCAGCTTGGTGCAGATCTTCCTATTCAGACAGTTCTTGCAGTTAAGTTAAGTGACTTCATAATTGCGAAATGGTACATACTTCTTGGAATATTGGTAGCAGCCATTGTTGCAATTAAGGTGTATAAGAAGACAATACCCGGCCAGATATTATTTGGTAAGATAGCAATGAAGCTTCCTATCTTTGGAGTAATCAATGTAAAGAATGCTTCTGCTAACTTTGCAAGAACTCTCTCAACCCTCATCTATGCAGGTCTTCCTATGGTGGAGGCCCTTGAGATTACAGCCAATACCATGGAGAACTACCTCTATAAAGAATTTTTGAAGGAAACTAAGGAAGAGGTTGTAAAGGGAGTACTTATGTCTGAACCTATACAAAAGAGTAAGCTCTTCCCTCCTATGGTTGGTTATATGACAAAGATAGGAGAGGAAACCGGAGATATAGAAGGCATGCTTAACAAGCTTGCTGAATATTATGACGAAGAGGTAGAGATGGCTACACAGACTCTGATGGCCGCCCTTGAGCCTCTTATCATGATGGTGCTTGCTGTAATAGTTATCATTCTTATTGCAGTTATAATGGGACCTATGATTTCCATGTATGGAGCATTGGATAGTATATAATCATATAATATGAAGCGTACTGTAAAATATTCATATTTGTGGATATAAATTTGGTTTTTGATAAGTAAAAAAATTTGGCGATTGAATGAAATCCTGCACTTTAGATAGAATCTGCAAGATATAGAAGGCTCTGCGGGGAGATACAACAAGATTTTGTGCTTGTTTTTTTGAAATTAAAAATTTCATTTTTGAAGAATTTATCGATTTTGCTATTAAGAAGAAAGCGAAACCGTCCGATAATATTAGTGTAAGGCAAGATTATAATTGCTAATAGTAAATAACTTGCTAAAACGTGTTGTGTAATATCACAAAAAGAGGAATTCATATAAAAATATTTAAAAAAATATGAAATTAGTTATTGCAAAAACAGGAAGTGATGTGTTATAATACAAACATAAGTTAATAAGTTTCACTTATTTCGAATTAGGAACACTTATAGGGAGTGTTTTTAAGATAAAAAATATTTTAATCAAAAAGGAGAAAGAAACATGAAACAGAAGAAATTAAACAATAAGGGATTTTCCCTTGTGGAGCTCATCATCGTTATTGCTATTATGGCAGTACTTATCGGACTTCTTGCACCACAGTTCCTTAAGTATGTACAGAGATCAAAGTACTCAACTGATGTTAAGAACGGACAGGAAATTGCAACTGTAGTACAGACTCTTATTGCTGACAATGCGGTAACTGCTGATGAAACTGATCAAGATTTTAGCACAAGTACTGCATTTACTGAGGCAAAGAATAAAAAGCTTATGGCTGAGACTCCTGTAAGTAAAGTATCAACAGCAAATAAGTTTTTTGTGACATACGATGTTAAGAGTGGTAAAGTTACAGTTTCTATTGGTACTGGTACTGGTAATTCTCAGATTTACCCTGAACTTACCGGTGAATACAAGACTAAGATGACTGAGTAATCAGAACCATTATTTTAACTATTGAAAGGAAAGTTATGAGCTACGAAACTATGACCTATCTCATCTATGCTCTAATCTTCATCTTCGGTATAACCATAGGCAGCTTCTTAAATGTCTGCATCTATCGTATACCTAGGGGGGAGACGGTGGTGACTACACCATCTCATTGTATGACCTGTGGTCATAAACTTCGTTGGTTTGAGCTGCTTCCTTTGTTTTCCTACATCTTCCTTAGAGGAAGGTGTAGGAGTTGTAAAAGCCAAATTTCACCTCAATACCCTATAATTGAGGCTGTAAATGGCTTGCTCTATGTACTGGTATTTGCAGTAAATGGATTGAACCTAATATCCATCATTTATGCATTATTTACGTCAGCACTTTTAGTGCTTACGGTAATAGATTGGAGGACTTATGAGATTCCAATCAGTATTAATATCTTTATATTGGTACTTGGATGTCTTAAGGTGGTCTTGGATTTTAACAACTTCCTTGACTACCTTATAGGCTTTTTTATAGTAAGTGGTTTCCTTCTTGTTCTATATATGATTACCAAAGGCAGGGCAATAGGAGGAGGAGACATTAAGTTAATGGCTGTGGCAGGACTTTTGCTTGGCTGGCAGTTAATTGTACTGGCATTTCTTATAGGTTGTGTACTTGGCTCCATTCTTCACCTTATACGTATGAAGGTGTCGGGAGCAGAGAGGATGCTCGCTATGGGCCCCTACCTCTCAGCAGGCTTATTCATAGCCATGCTTTGGGGAAATAGTTTTATAAATTGGTATTTAAGCAGTTTTTGATTTGAACAATAAACATTAATTTGGAGAATAACATGGAAAACAGAGTACTTAGTATTGAATGTGGACGGAGCCTCGTCAGAGTTCTTGAGGTATCCTGCGGAGGAAAAGAAACAAAGGTTTATAACTCTTTTTCATTTTCTACACCTCGCAATATGTTTGAACAAAGTGACTCAGAAGAGTTTGCAAGCATATTACAAACAGAATTGAAAAGTAAAAAAATAACTACAAAAAAGGTTATCTTTGTTATCAATTCTGGACGCATGGCTACCAGAGAGGTTGTTATTCCTGCAGTAAAAGAAAGCAGAATAGCTGACCTCATAACAGCCAATGCCTCAGAATACTTTCCGGTTGACCTCTCTCAATATGTACTCGTACATGAGATTATAGATAGATTTACAGAGGGGGAAAACAAAAAGTTTAGGCTGAACGTCCTTGCGATCCCTCGTGATATAATAGAATTTTATGAGTGTCTGGCAAAAGACATAGGTCTTAGCCTATACGGAATGGGCTATACAGGCAATGCATCAAAGCTCCTTTTGACAAGTGAAGGTAAGGAAGGAGTGAGAGCTTTATTAAAAATTGACGGACGTTCCTCTTTACTTACCATAGTTGATGGTGATAGAATTGAACTCCAGCGCCACATTAACTACGGTGTTGCAGAGGCAGTATCCATTGTATGTGAAAATGGAATGTATGGACGCCCTGACTTTGCAAGCGGTCTCGAAGTCCTGTATGATAAAAACCTTCTCATTGAAGATTTAGATAATGCTAATCTGGATGGAGCTTCTGAAGACTATGAAGTAATTGCTTCTAATGCAGAGTATAAACTAAAAGAAGATATTACAGAAAGCCTTAGAATGCTTTCAGGTAGTGTGGCTAGAATTTTAGATTATTACCAGTCTAGAAACCAGGGCACTAAGATTGAGAAGATAGATGTAATTGGTGTTGGTGCCGAGATAAAGGGATTTATGGAATTCCTTACCACTGAGTTTGGCATCCACACTGAGAAGATGCCTCCGCTTAAAACCCTCAATATAGTTAAGAATGTCGAGGAAGTAGAGAAGCATCTGGCAGCTTATTATTCCTGTATCGGAGTATGCCTCAAAGGTGGAATCCTCCCTTTTATAAACAAAAGAAAGATTGAGACTTCTGGGAAAAAGGCTGCTACGACAAGTATTGGAGGACTGGTTATACCTTCTGTTATTAGTTTCTTGCTTATAGCAGGAGCTGGAGTGTGGTTTTTATTATCATACTTTGAATACAATGCAGCTAAAGAGAAGAATGCTTTTCTAAATACCCAGATTACCACCTACTCTTATATAGAGGAGGTTGAGAAAGCTAATCTAGCAGCAAAGGCAGATTATGAATGGATGAAGGAGGCAATAAAGCTCACAGATTCTAATAACAATGCCTTAAAAGACTTAATAGAAGAGCTTGAGAGAACGATGCCTTCTGAAATCCGCGTCTTATCATTAAATGCTTTAGAAGACAGAATCTCATTAAATATTACAGTTAGTAACAAAGAGACTGTAGCTGACATTATTAAGCGAATCAGAGAGTTTAAGAATGTATTAGTAGCCAATGTTTCTACCATAACAGAGACAAAGGGCAAGGATGATAGAATAGAGGTTAACTTCTCAGTCGATCTCATCCATTTTAATATCAACTTAGACAATGAAGCTGTGGCAGATAAGTTGACCTCTGACCTGCCAGGTGGAGAAACTACTGAAACAAATACAACAAATTCTGAGGCAGCTAAGTCAGAAACAGATGCAGGAAAGGGGGAATAAGTAATGTCTATATCAGAAAGAGACAAAAAAATTATAATAATATTTATTGGCGTTCTTATCTTTGCCCTCGTATATTATTTTCCTGTTAGAGGATATAATGAGGATTCAGAAAAGATAAGTGCAGAGAATGTAACCCTTACTGCAAAGCTCTCAGAACTAGAGGCTAAGGTTGCAAGAGAAGCTGAAATTAAGGCTGAAACAACCAATTATGAAGCAGAGACCATGACAATGGTAGCAAAGTTTCCTTCCTATCTGAAGGTTGAAAATGAGATTATGGACATTGTAGGTCTTGAAAACGAACTCAAGGTAGACGTCCCATTGCTTACAGTAAATGACCCTGTAGAAGTGACTAAGAATGATGACGAGCAAGCTAAAGCAGAGCCTGCTCCTGTTGTAGATTCTGAAGAGGCGCCTGAAGCTCCTGCTACAGAAGAAGTTGCTACTGCGCCAGAGGCTTCAAACAAGTATAAACTTTTTGGAAGATCTGTTAATATCAACTATCTCGGTGGATATGACAGCATGAAAAAATTCATTGATAAGATAGCAAAGTCTAGTGATAAAAAGAGCATAACTACAGTATCATTAACCTTTGATGATAAAACAGGCAATCTTGATGGAAGTATAGTTTATAATTCATATTTCCTTCTTGGAAGTGACAGGCCTTATGAAGAAATTGTTACCAAGACAATAAAGCACGGAACCAAAAATATTTTCGGAACTGTTGACGCATCTAAGATAAACAAAGGTGATGGCACATCTGAATAAGACTTTTAGTTAAATGTAAATTGTCAGAGTTTGCGATGTAATCACAGGAAGACAGCGCAGACTCTGATTCGGCATATCAACATATTAAGGAGAGGAAGTGACAATGCAAGAAGATATGAAAAATCATAATAAAATACAATCAAATAAGGGTTTTTCTCTCATAGAGATTATAGTTGCAGTCGCTATACTTGCAATTATTGTACTTCCTCTTTTAAATGCATTTGTAGCTTCTTCCAAGATGAATGCAATGTCGAAAAACAAACTTATGGCTATAGAAATAGCAAAGAATATAATGGAAGAGGTAAAAGGCTATAACCTAGCAGATATTGCAAGATTAGGTGACCCTAGTATAACTTCACCAACAATTTTTGGAAATACAGGTTTTAATGAATTGGATTTTGATGCTTCTTCAAACAAATACATAACGGCTGCAGATAAAAGCTTGAAACAAAATCCTACTACAGGAAATTACGATTTCTATCCTAAATCAAATGAAAAATATTTCTTTTACTTAAAGAATATTACTAGGGATAGATTTAAGGCAAATGCACTTATTACGGTGTCAAAGCCTTCAATATCAGTAGACAATGTCAGTAAGATTACTCCAGTTAATACAAATAAGGATATTTTAATAGATGCCACACTTAGTGCAAGTGACGTGGCTGATAAGATGTTAAATGATTCCTTGCTAAACAATTCAGTCAAGCAAAAGGTTAGTGCAAATAGCCTAAGAAGAGAGATTAAACTTACTGTCACTGAGACTGATATAGTTACAGTGAAGACTAGCTTTAACTATTATGTAGATGGAATTACTTCTCCTATTACTGGGTTAAGTGATTTAAGAACTGATTTTAGTGATTCTCCTAAGGATGAGCTTAGAAGTATATATATTTTTTTAGAGCCTTGGGGCAATTCTACAGGAGAGGACAAGATTATTATAAACAACCCTTCAAACAAAGAGTTCAAGGTTTATATTGTAAAGCAAGAAATGGGCAGCTTGAACTCTAAGAAGGTTGTGGTAGATGTAAATGACGGTAATATTAATTCTGCAGAAAAAAGGTCCCTGTTAAGTTATTCACAAACTTACCTGAAACCAATTTCACGTCATATGTATTCTCGAGATGGTCAACCTATTACATCTGACAAGATAGATGTGACTATGGACCTTGTTGAAAGCTTATCTGCTGGTAGGGTAAACACTTTAGCAAGGCTATATGATATAGAAGTTAAGGTATTTAACTCCAATGTAGATGAAAATGGCATTGCGGATGCAGAGCCACTAGTAACATTGACAGGAGGTATGTCCAATTGATAAAAAGAAATGATAATAGAGGCTCTTCTATACTTATGGTTATTATTACAATAGCTGGAATTGGTATAATGGCTGCCATTGCGCTCTGGGTGTCGCTTAGAAATGTTCAGATGAAGTCTACTGATGCAGAGATAAAAGAAAGCTTTTATTCTGCAGAGGGAGTGCTTGAACAGGTAAAGGCTGGAGTGAAGGAGAAGGCTGAGGCTGCATATAAGGAGGCAATAACCAAGGACTTGGAGAGCTTTGCAAAATACAAAGACAGAAACCCGGTTCAGAATGGTTCTTCGACAGCTGTAGCTAATGCTGAATCACAGACTGCAAGAGCTGAAGCTTTTAAGAAGAACTTTAAGGAATATTTTAAAAAAAGTGTCAATAACGGTGCAGCTAATAAATATGACATAAAGTCCATTAGCAACCTTGTAGACCAAAACCTTATAAATAGCCCAACTTATCCATATGCTGTTGTATCTGCTATGGGTACTGGTTTCAGTGGAGAAACAGGTATTGTTAAAGACACTGATGATAAGCTGGTATTAGAAGGTGTAAGGGTAAGATATGTGAGTGAAGATGAGCAGGTGTCTGAGATAATTACAGACATAACTGTAGATGTACCAAAGCCTGATGTGATTGCTCCTACTTCTGATTTAGAGTTGTTTGAATATGCTATTATTGGAAATGACGGTGTAGGTGTAGAAGCAGGTATGCTTAAGGTAAAAGGTAATGTATATGCTGGCTTCAATAATAAAAATGATAAAACAGCACTAACATTAAGCCCTACAGTTAAGGTAGAGTTTATCGACAGGCTCCTCATAGCCAATGGAAAAGTCAAAATTGGAAACAATGCATCTCTTACAGCAACCTCAAAACAGAATGTTTGGGCTGAGAATATATTGTTGGATAGCGGTAGTGCTGAACTTTTAGGAGCAGCTTACATATCTGATGATTTGACACTTAGTGGTATAGGCTCAAAGTGCTAAAATTTCAGGTATATACAAGGGATATGGAAGTGATAAGAATGTAGCAAGCAGTTCATCTGCGATTATCATAAACGGCAGGAACAGCTCCATAGATATGAGTGGTGCAAAGGAAGTTGGTCTTGCAGGTTACTCATATATTGCTACAGGTAATGAGAAGCTTCGTGATCGTAACTCACAGGGGAATGCAAACAACAATGTGGATATCAAGATGGGTGAGTCCATTGCAGTTAAAGGCAATCAGATAGCTTATCTTATGCCTGGTGAATGGATAGGTACAGATAGTGCTTCTGTCTCAAAGTATGGACACAATCCTTTAAGCTATGATGAATACAAGAAGCTTTTAAGTGAAAAGGATGGAAGTAACAACCCTTATCTTCTTGTAAATACAAAGGCAAGAGCTTATAAAACAGGTAAAACTTTTGAAGATTATGGTGTAACTCAGTCAGATTTGGACTCAAATTATACTAAAATCTTTGTACAGCCTATAACCGGTATATCCAGTGAAGGTTTAGTGTATTTTTATGTAAATCTTCCACAGGACAAGGCAGCTAAGTATTTCAATGATTTCTATGCTGCTGATAAGGATAGGGCTAAAGAACTTAAAAAGCATACAGATTTTTACGCAAGGTCTATTCAGAGTGCGGCTGATGCCAATATCAAGACAGCAGGCAATTATACCATAGTAGACAATGATTTGGTGGTAATGCCTGGCAAGTTAAGCACGGTTGACAATCCTGAAAAACTCTACAAAAACTTCAGAGCATATTGTACCAATCTTACTACTAATGTAGTGGCAGGACAGAGAGAAGATGAAGTATTTAATAACATAATGAATGTTTCAATGCTGCAAAATTATCTGACTGGAAGTGTAAAGAAAGAAGTTAGCTTAAACGGAGTAAAAGCAGTAATTTCTTTAGGAAATTTTGATTATAGTAGCAGTTCGGGTGATGTGAGGCTCATTGTGGCTAAAGGTGATGTAGATATAAGAAAGAATTTACAGGTACTATTATAGCTGGAGGAAAGGTTAGAGTTTATTCTGCTGGAGAAATAAAGGCAGATGATAGCGGAATCTTGAAAAATCTCATTAATGAACCTCTTACCCCTGGTGGAACTGATTATCTGTATAAGATATTTAAGGATGGAGCAGCATATGCAAGTGCAGGTACAGGTCAGAGTGAAAATAATTTGTTTGCCGATGGCAGCGTGGATTTGAGCAAGCTCGTATCCTACAGTAATTGGAAGAAAAAATAGTAAAGGAGGATATGATAATGAATAATAAAGGATATTCTTTACTGGAAGCAGTAGTAATTATTGCGATTCTAGGAGTCCTTACAGGATTTATTGCTACTTCTACAGGTCTGTTTGATGGAAGAAGAGTAAAGGCCTGCGCAGATAGCGTATCTTCCTTGTTGGATAAGGTGAGGTTGGCTAACCTCGGAAAGGATGAAGTTTCTCTCACCATTTATAAGGATTCCGACAAGGCTATTAAAGCAAAGATAGTTACAAAGGTCAAGTTAAGGAATGACGTGGTTACGGAAAGGGAATTCATAGAAGATGTTAGTAATGATAATGTGGAAATGTCTTATTCTACTGATATATCAGGTAGGGCTGAGAATCCTACAGGGACTGAAGGCATGAGATTTACCTTCAATAGAAATACAGGCTCAGTTAATCAGACTACACCTTCAGACATAAAGTGCATAATACTTAGAAAAGGAAATGCAGAGAAAAAAATAAAAATCTATGCTGCAACCGGTAAGATTGTAGTTGAATAAAGAAAGGAGATAAGATATGGGAAAATGTTCAGATAATAAAGGATTTTCTCTGGTAGAGATCATAATTGCCCTGGCTATAATTATGGTAGTCAGTGGTTCTATCATATCTTTTCTCCTTGCCGGAAGCAACTCTTATTCGTCAGTAATTACCAGTACAGATTTGCAAAAAGAAGCCCAGCTTGTGATGAACCAGATATCTGATATAGTGATATCCGCAGATCAGAAGGTGGCCTTTGTTGGAAGCACCAATACACTAGAAGTAACTAACGAAGATTCTAAATATGAAATAAGCTACAATACTACAGAGAAGAAATTATATTACAAAAAAAGTAATTATGGTATAAGCACCAGGACCTATGAATTACAGGAAGAAGTACCTATGGCTGAAAATGTGACTTCTTTTAGTGCAGATGTTGTTAAAGAGAATGGAGTTAGCAAGGTAAAGGTGAAAATTAGTTTTGAAAATAATTCTAAGTCTTATACAAAGGAAGAGATTATAACTCTTCGAAATGAAGTTAAGTAAGACAGGAGTTTATCCGAAATATGTAATAAGAATGTATTGATATAGAAAGGAGCTTTATGAAGAAACGAACTAAAGCTTTAATTGGAATAATAACGGCTGCATCTTTAACAGTTGGAGCCGTTTCAATGATTTTTAATAATAATCCTGAAGCAGACGCAAAAAATGCGTCTTTTAATGGTATTGAGAACATTATAAAAAGCGCTACAGAAGAAACTCCTTTCACTGTAGTCGAGCTTGTGCCCGATGAGAGGATGGCAAAATTTGGATATTTTGTAGAAGGAAGTGAGCCTGAAGACTGGAAGAAGGAGATTACTTCTCTTGATACTAAAGAAAAGAGAATGGCTTATATGGGTGAGCTTAAGAAAAAACTCGCTCCTATAAGTGCACCTGACAGGACTAAGCCACTTACTTACAATGAGTATAAGGAAGCTTATTCTCTTGATGCGGTGTCGGCTGCAGATGAAGATAAGTACTCTTCATTTAAGTTGGCTGAACCTCTTCGTATAAAGAAGGGAGAAGTATCAGGCTATAGTATGGTAGATGCTGCAGGTGGTAGCTTTGCCTTTGAAGCATCCTTCACTGAGAAGGAAGGAGGAGATTATGACGAAAATGTAGTGAGCTACAAGTATTTGCAGGGCATAGATGGGAAATATGCTGTCAGATTTAAGAAGACAGATGTGAATAATCCAGAAGGAAGTATTGTTTACAGGGCTGCTGAAATTAGGCAGTTTAATAACGCTGATGAAGTTAAGGTTCTTGGTTTTACAAGATATATATATAAAAAGGCTAAAGGAGCTAATTCAGAGTACGAATTTGCCCTCTCCAATAAGGATGTAGACGGTTATAGCTTTAATTTTGATGGCTATGACTATTTTCTGCTGTCCTTTGAAGGAGTAGACATATCTGTATTGACAGCTGAGGATAAGGCTAATAATGTATATTATTCAGTTGAAAGTGCAGAATACTTAGGCCGCGAGGCTGAGTTTGAAGGTATATTAAACAATGTTGAGAGATATAAGAAGGTGGAGTCAGGTAAGGGACATTTTGGAATTAGCTCTGAAGACTCCTATGTATTTGTAGGTAAAGGTCTTGGCAGTAAGAAGCTAGTTGAAGTTGAAGGCGGAATGCTTGACCATGATTTGATAATTGACAAGGTTTACTATACAGGCGGATACACCAATAATAACTGGTTTGAAAATGGTGTATTCTTAAAGAACTTCAGCGATAACAACTATCTTAATACTTCCAACACTGACTACAACAGCGATAAAATGAAGATAAAGGTAGTTACTCTGACACCTGCCGGCATCGATGCTGCTCTTGTAGCCAATCCTAATTATTTTTCCAATGTTGGGCTTTTGTATATAGTAGGCTCAAACTCGCTTGTAAGTGGAATCGAGCCTAGTGTGTATAAAGAGGGAAATGATATAGATCCTAATACACTTGAAATAATTAAAGATGAAGCAAATCTAAACAACCTTCCTGTTCTTATAGATAATAAAACAGAAGCATATACTAGTAGTACTAACATGTTGGAATTAGCTAAGGAGCTTATAACTGAGAGAAAGAGCGTTGATTCAACTAATTATGACGGTCATTTTGTAAATAAGAACGTATATTCATTAGATTATGATAAGGGTAATACTCCATTTATTTTTGAGGGCTTTGCATCTGACTTTATCAATGAGAGAACCTCTGATTCTGCTTTGTAAATAAGGCTAAGGAGGTAGGATTTGGTGAGGTCGCAGAGAGCATAGTTGAAGAAAATGATATTGTGGACAAGGGCGTAGATGGTACTACAGACAATACCAAAAAGTTTGAACTTAAGATCTCAAAGGCTAGGGCTATTGAGTACGTCATTAGCTATAAGATGAAAAGAAGAAGAACAACAGATAATGTGATTAAGATCCTTGACATCGAGCCTGCAAAGGTGGTTGGGCAAGATGATGTTGATAGTGAGAGAATAAATAATAAGATTAATAAATGGTTCTCTTCTAATGAACAAAATATTAATCAAACATCTAAGACCCAGCCTACTGCTGAATTCATCGGCAGGAATGAAGACTTGTTTGAATATGATATTATATACATGGGTCTTGACACAAGTAGCTTTAATAAATCCAGAGAAGGAGAAGTGGTTCAGGAAACTGTTCCTGAACAGGTAATTCCGGATATTCGTGTAGAAGGTGAATGGGTAAATATGAAGCAATTAAGAAGAGAAATCCTGCCTAAGCCTATATTGAAAAAAACGGTTAAATTGCCGGGAACTCAGTATACATATACAATACCTGCTTATACAATACCGGGTTACACAATACCTGCAACTACAAAGACTAAGGTGGAGGGTAAAAAAATATTGCATTGGCAGCCACCTTATACAAGAAAAGGATATACGATACCAAGTTATAGTAATTATGTAAGAAAAGAGACATCAACTAGTACAGTATATAATGATTCCAAGATGAATGGTCTTATTTACAGTAATATTGGGGATACTTATAAAGACCATGATTCCGGTACATTGTTTATGGGAGGATTATTAGATACTGATTATAAAAAAAGATGGAATAAAATATAATAATATAGAAGCATATAAGGATGCTGATCCTAATTCAGACGGTATAAAGCTAAATTATAAACCCGGATTGGCGGAATGGGATTATCATAAGTACAGTACTTATATCAATAAAACGAATACAGGCGATATTGACTATCGTTTTCCGGGTAATGATATAACAGAGGAAAAGCTTCGTAAACTTAAGGAATACATAGAATTAGGTTACCCTATTGTATTTGCTGATGGTTTTGTAAACAGGCAGGGAAGTACTATAACTGTAAACGATGTAAAGATTGATAACAGCTCAAGGATGTACGAGCTGGCAAACTTTGCCATTAAGTTTAGAAACGAAAATCCATCTAAGAAGAACGTTATATTTGAGGGAGAAGATGGAAGTCTGGTTGGGGATGAATTGAAAGCTCTAATTACCAATATTAATCTCCCTAAGCCAGAGATTATACTTGAGAAACAGGTATATGAAAAGGACATAGATGTACCAGATAGAGATACTGATTATACGAGGATTGACAACAGAACTTTGGAGATTAATTTCAAGCTTCGCAATAATGGCTTTGAAAGTGATAAGACTAAGTTTAACCTAAGCCTTTACATTGACAGCAATTCCGATGGTAAGTTTTCGGCTACAAGGGAAATTGTTCGTAAAAGTTATTATAATTTACTAAAGGATAATGTCGTTCACAAAGGAGAACTGACAGCCTCCAATACGTCCTGGTACAAGTTATCATACAAGATTCCTGCCAACTTTATAGGTGTAATGCCTTGGAAGATTAAGGTTGAAGATATAAGTGAAAAATGGCTCCAAGAGATATGCTAATGTAACAGGAATGGGGTATGTGAAGAATACGGATACAAAAGAAAAAAATAAAAAAATACTTCAGATTAAAAAGTACAGAATATATTAGAAATCACTTAAATCAGATTTATAATGGTCAAGATGAGTTTTATAAGTATAATGCATCCATTAAGTTTTTTTACCAAAGAACAACGTGACAAAGTTTTAGCTTATTGGGATGAAGACATTGGAACACCTGAAAATATATTTGTTGACGGTGTACCTAGAGAATATTATGACACTAGGACTACCTTTGATATGGGCAAGGGTAAAGGCGGTTTAATTAAAAAGTAATAAGAAATATAGAGGTATAATTCCGGATGATACATTTGATAAACTTTTGGAAGAGGTAGAGGATTTTGATATAACTGTAGATTCAATTGGCGCATACGATTATATAGATAAATATGATAAGTGGTGTCAAAAGAATAAAAACCAAGGTAAGAATAAAAGACCTGAGGAATTCTTTGATGAGTTCCCAATCAAGACAGGCGAAACCAAACAGTATGACATGTTAGTATTAGGCTTTGCTGATGCTTATCAATTACCTAATGTTAAAGGTTCTCTGGAACCTATTCAGGGCTTTATAGATGCAGGTAAGCCTGTGCTTTTCTCACATGACTGCACCTCTCTTACAAACTACAGAGGTGCCTCACACTGGAACTACGATTTTAACCGTATGATAAGAGGTGAAGTGGGTCTTGACAGATACGGGATACTTAATAATTGGGCTTTAAGGGTAGGAACAGGGGCTGATAAAGACAGTAATGCTTCATTGGAATCAAGTGAATATCCTACTATAAAAGCGAACACCAATGTGAATTCTATTAAATCAAGAGAACTTTACGATGTTGCTGTGAGCAATTCAGACAGGGACATAAAAGATAAGAAGGATATAGCTTATGAACCAAGAAGTAATAAAACAAGGATAGTAAAAGAGGTTCAAGGTCTTACTTACGGTAACTTAATACTTAAAACTTGGCTCCATAATAAGGGACACATTTATCCACAAAAAACTATGTTAAAGGATATGAAAGCATTTAAGGACTCAACAAGAATCGAGCAGATAAATAAAGGACAGATAACAACTTATCCATTTAAAGTTGAACCTGTGCTTGATATTTCCTTAACTCATTTTCAACCATATCAGTTAGATCTCAATGAAGATGAGGATGAGGATGGAGAAAGTGATCTGATTGTATGGTATACTCTTGCGGGTCCAAAGGAAGATCCGGTGAGTGCATCACATCCATACAATTTGAATCCCAGAGATGTAAGAAATAATTATTACATCTACACCAAGGGTAATGTAACCTACTCAGGTGTTGGACATACGAAGGTAAACAAAAGGGAGGAGATGAAGCTCTATGTAAATACCCTTATAGCTGCTTACAAGGCTGCAATGATTCCTCCTTCGATCGAATTTAAGGAAACAGGTGATTCTGATGCAGCTGAGAAGAAGGTATCCTATATTTCATATGATGTAAGTGCAAAAGCTGAAAGTAATGGACCTGTAAATGATGCAAATGAAAAAGTCTACTTTACACCTGTGGATTATAATGGCTTTGTGAAAATACTGTTGCCACTCTAACAAGTGTTTTAGTTCGCCCTTTAGATACCCAAGGTGGGCTTTATAGGGTATTTAAGGCAGATGGAACACAAGAGAATTCTGAACAAGATGAAAAATTTGGTGACTGTTACGCATTAGTACCGGGAGAGAGATATTATTTTGAAGTACCTGTAACTGTGCTCAGCGGAGACAGGAACAAGATTGACATTAAGATAACTGCTAGAACCAGAGTAGCTAAGGTATTTAGAAGTTCAAGCTCAACTAAACCTGAGTACTCCCCAGAAAGTAGTGCAACCTACACCATCCAAAAACGAGGCCTGTTTGATTTAGACTAAGCTAAGTTAGGTGGATGAGAAACTCATAAAATCGTTCTAAGTCCTGATTTTGCGGAATAGTTTCACTCTTCAAAATGAAGAAGGGTAGCCATTTCTCAGTAATTAAAAAGGTATGATCCATACTGTAAAATGAAATAACCCCCTTAGATAGATAAGGTAAATAGCCTGTTCTGTCTGAGGGGGTATTGTGCTTTTACCTCATTTTTTTGCTTGCAGTCTTATATAAAGTTTAGCTTAAATCTATATTTCACATCTAGTTATATATTTATTTTTTTCTTAAATAGATGCATATTCTCGGATGACAACAGATATAATACTTAATATAAGTTTATTCCTATCCTAAACATGTCAATAGAGCAAATAATTACAGGCTGATAAGATAGAGAAGATAAAAATCTGAATAGTCAACTATAGTTATTATTTGTAATAGTCCGAATCTGAACATCTAACTTTGGCTATTTTGTATAGAAAAATTATAAAATTTTGTGTATTTTGCTGATTACAAATCTAAAATTTTTGTGTTATCATTTCTGTATAGATTTTTATTTGGCGCCATTCTAAGATGTATTTATTAATTCAAAAAAAGAAATATTCAAGTGTTAAATCCTAAGATTTTTTTAAAAATGCTAAATCCAAAGGTTTGACTTAGGTTTTTCTGTGTTTTTTAGAAAGGAGAATTGTTGGGGGAGAAGGATATTTTAGAAAAGAAGCTTTTGATGTTTAATGATGCATTTGTAGGCTTAGTAGATGGAGTTGGTTTTTGTTTTTGTTGCATTTCAGAAAGGAGTAGAGTTGGGGGAGAAGGATATTTTAGAGAAGAAACTTTTGATGTTCAATGATGTATTCGCAGATTTTGTGAATGGAATTATGTTTGATGGTAAGGATGTAGTTAAAGAAGATGAATTGGTTGACCTTTCTGGTTGGAGCCATTATAAGGGTGATGACAGTAAGCACAGATTTCAGGACAGAGATGTAGTTAAACTCTGGAAGAAAGAAAATGTAGTAATATCGCTGATTGGAATTGAAAATCAGGATGTTCCTGACGAAGATATGATATTTAGGGTGATTTCTTATGACGGGGCCTCATACAGAACTCAGCTTGTAGAAAAGGAAAGGAGGAAGAGAAATAATAAAGCGAATAAAGTAGCTGAAAAATCTGCTGAAAAATCGGATATTTTTCCTGTAATTACCTTTGTTATCTACTACGGCGAAGAGGAGTGGAAGCACGAAACTACCCTTCATAAGAGGCTAAACCTTGACTCTGGACTCAAACACTATGTAAGTGACTACAGTATCAACCTTATAGACTTGAAAAAGCTAAGTGAAGATGATATAAATAAGTTTAAGAAGGATTTTAAGTTAATTGCAGACTACATGGTAAAAGGAAGCAAACATAAGGCAGACCGTATAGACCTCAACCACCCTGAGGAAGTGAGTGAACTCATCCTAAGGCTAACAGGTGAGGAGCTGCCTATCCCTATAGAAAGTGAAGAAGGAGGAAAGAACATGGAGAAATTTTTTGAACCGATGTTTGAGAGGGCAGAGGCGAGAGGAGTGTTGCACGGCAAAGCAGAAGGAAGAGCAGAAGGAAGGGCAGAAGGAAGGGCAGAAGGAAAAGCAGAAGGAAAAGCAGAAGGAAGAGCAGAAGGTAAAACTGAAGGAGAAAGCTGCCTTGCCAGACTTATTAGTCTCTTAATGAGTGAAGGTAAAAATGACAAAATCAAGGATGTAGTAGAAAATGCAGAGATAAGGCATGGTCTTTATAAGGAGTATGGAATACAGTGAGATGTTACTTTTAAGGATTAAAGAATACAGTGGGGATTGCTTTTATGCCTTGACGAAGTAGACGAACTCATCCTAAGGCTAACAGGTGAGGAGCTGCCTATCCCTATAGAAAGTGAAGAAGGAGGAAAGAACATGGAGAAATTTTTTGAACCGATGTTTGAGAGGGCAGAGGCGAGAGGAAGAGCAGAAGGAGAAGCAAGAGGAAGAGCAGAAGGAAGAGCAGAAGGAAGAGCAGAAGGAAGAGCAGAAGGAAGAGCAGAAGGTAAAACTGAAGGAGAAAGCTGCCTTGCCAGACTGATTAACCTTTTAATGAGTGAAGGCAAGAACGATAAAATCAAAGATGTAGTAGAAAATGAAGATATTAGGCAGGGTCTTTACAAGGAGTATGGTATTCAGTAGAAATTTATTTATTCATCAAATGTATAAGAAAAGCATAAAAAAATAAGTTAAAAAAATAGTTGACATAATCGAACGGATGTTTTATAATTTTTCTATAAGAACATTTGTTTGGCACGAAAATTAAATATATGTGAGGTTATTATGGCAAAAGAAACTAAGGAAAAAGTTGTAAATATTGATAGTGATAAGAAAAAGGCTCTGGAGGCTGCGATTGCGCAGATAGAGAAGGATTTTGGTAAGGGTTCGATTATGAAGCTTGGCTCAGGTATGGACAAGATGAATGTAGAAGTAGTACCTACAGGTTGCTTAAGTCTTGATCTTGCCCTTGGTCTTGGTGGAATTCCTAAAGGAAGAATTATTGAAGTATACGGACCGGAATCAAGCGGTAAAACCACAGTTGCTCTTCATATGGTAGCAGAAGTACAGAAGGCTGGAGGTATTGCAGGTTTCATAGATGCTGAACATGCTCTTGATCCAGTATATGCTAAGGCTATAGGAGTAAATATAGATGAACTCTATATTTCACAGCCTGACAGTGGTGAACAGGCACTTGAAATCACAGAAACCATGGTTAGAAGTGGAGCTGTAGATATTGTTATAGTTGACTCTGTAGCAGCACTTGTTCCAAAGGCAGAAATTGATGGAGATATGGGAGACTCACATGTTGGTCTTCAGGCTAGACTTATGAGCCAGGCACTAAGAAAATTAACATCTGTTATCAGTAAGACTAATTGTATAGTTGTATTTATCAACCAACTTCGTGAGAAGATTGGTGTCATGTTCGGTAGCCCTGAGACCACCACTGGTGGAAGGGCTCTCAAGTTCTATGCTTCCATTAGAATGGATGTAAGAAAGGCAGATGTCATAAAACAGGGTGGAGAAGTTGTTGGTAATAGAACCAAAATAAAGGTAGTTAAGAATAAGATAGCACCTCCTTTTAAGGAAGCTCAGTTTGATATTATGTTTGGTCAGGGAATCAGCAGAACAGGAGATGTGCTTGATATTGCGGTAGACGACAATATAGTGGTTAAGTCAGGAGCTTGGTTCTCTTACAATGGAGAGAAAATTGGTCAGGGTAGAGAGAATGTTAAAATATATCTTGACAACAATCCATCAGTATTTGAAGAGATAGAGAAAAAAGTAAGAGAATTACATGCAAATAAGCCTGCTGACTTAAAAGGGGTGGAAGCTGTAGTAGAGGAAGATGAAGAAGAGGATGTCTTTGACGAAGAATAATCTTTCGAGGAACGATAATTATGTTTATTGAAAGCATTGAGAAGGTAAACAAATACAAATTTCGAATAACCACTGATAAGTCTGTGTTTTATACCTATCAGAGTGATATAAGAAGGTATGATATAAAAGAAAATATAGAATTTCCAGAGGAAAGATATGAAGCCTTTGTAAAGGAAACACTTATGCCAAGAGCTAGAAAGAAAGCTCTAGACATACTAAGCCGTGCAGACTGCTCTGAGTCAGATTTGAAAAGAAAGCTTTTTCTTAAGGATTATCCTTCTAATGTAGTTGATGACGCAATAAACTATGTAAAAAAGTTTAACTACATCAATGACGAAAGATATGCGGAGAACTATCTTAACTACAGAGGTAAGTCAAAAAGTAGCCGTCAATTAAAGATGGAGCTTAAGTCTAAGGGGATAGATAGCAGCATAATTGAGAGTTTGATGAATGATGAAAGAAGCGATGAAGAAGCTCTATATAATTTACTTAGGAAGAAGATTAAAAATCCTGAAGAGATGGACGATGAAAAAACTAGAAAAATATACGCCTATCTCTACAGAAGAGGCTTTAGTACGGAATTAATTAGTTCAGGACTTCGTGATTACCTCTCTCGTACTTGACTTTTTTTATCAAACAGTATAAAATTTAACTGTTGTATGTATCAGTTGAATTATGGAATGATAATTTAGCATAGATTTATTGTACAATGAAAATTAAATAAGGAGGTGCTCCGGTGGAACCGATTGTTGTTACAGCTATTGCTGTCTTCGTTACTGCTGCGGTTACTGCTCCTACTGTTTGGAAAATTGCAATTTCTAATCGTATCAAGAATTATGAATCTAAGGTTGGAACTGCAGAAGAGAGAGCCAGGGAAATTATTGAAAAAGCTAATTTAGAAGCTGAAACTAAGAAACGTGAAGCCTTGCTCGAAGCCAAAGAAGAATCTCTAAAAGCTAAGAATGAGTTTGAGAGGGAAAGTAAGGAGAGAAGAACAGAGTTACAGAAGTACGAAAAAAGAGTATTAACAAAGGAAGAAGCTACGGACAGAAAAAGTGAGGCGCTTGAAAAACGTGAAATTAAACTTAATGAACGTGAATTAGAGCTTGAAAAAAGCAAAAAGGATGTGGAGGAGCTTCATTCAAGGCAACTTGCTGAGCTTGAGCGAATATCAGGGCTGACCTCCGATCAGGCAAAAGATTATATTCTTAAGACTGTTGAAGATGATGTCAAACATGAAATGGCTATTATGGTCAAAGAACTTGAAAACAGAGCTAAGGAAGATGCGGATAAAAAGGCTAAGGAGATTGTCGTATCTGCTATCCAGCGCTGTGCTGCTGACCATATTGCTGAGGCAACCATTTCTGTGGTACAGCTTCCAAATGATGAGATGAAAGGTAGAATTATAGGTAGAGAGGGACGTAATATCAGAACTCTTGAAACTCTTACCGGGGTTGACCTTATAATTGATGATACTCCTGAGGCTGTAGTGCTTTCAGGCTTTGATCCGGTAAGGAGAGAAGTTGCCAGAATTGCACTTGAAAAACTCATTGTAGACGGAAGAATTCATCCGGCAAGAATTGAGGAAATGGTCGATAAGGCTCAAAAAGAGGTAGAAGTACAGATAAGAGAAGAGGGTGAAGCTGCTGCTCTTGAGTGTGGCATCCATGGAATCCATCCTGAGCTTATAAAGTTACTTGGTAGAATGAAGTTCAGAACCAGTTATGGTCAGAATGTGCTTAGACATTCAGTTGAAGTCGCACAGTTATCAGGTATTTTAGCGGCAGAATGTGGCTGTGATGTTAAGCTTGCAAAGAGAGCAGGACTTATGCACGATATCGGTAAATCTGTAGATAGAGAACAAGAAGGTTCCCATGTGCAGATAGGTGTTGAGCTTTGTAAAAAATACAAAGAATCACCTACTGTTATCAATGCTGTTGAGTCTCATCATGGAGATGTGGAACCTACTACACTTATTTCCTGCTTAGTACAGGCTGCAGATGCAATTTCAGCTGCAAGACCTGGTGCCAGAAGAGAGACCCTTGAGACCTATACTAACAGACTCAAGGAGCTTGAAGACATTGCTAATGAGTTTGAAGGAGTTGACAAATCTTTTGCTATTCAGGCTGGTAGGGAAGTTAGAGTTGTTGTTTTCCCTGATCAGGTTGCTGATTCGGAGATGGTACTGTTGGCACGTAATTTATCTAAGAAGATTGAAGCTTCACTAGAGTATCCGGGCCAGATAAAGGTAAGTATTATTCGTGAGTCCAGAGCTGTTGATTATGCAAAATAAAACTTAGTCCCTGATTTTCGGGGACTTTTTTATTTTACAGAAGATGAATCCTGCGTGCAGGGTTAATTATAAAAAAATAATATGAAATGAAAGGAAATCAAAATGAAATATATATCTTGGAATGTTAATGGGCTTAGAGCCTGCCTTACAAAAGGATTTATGGATTTTTAACCAGGTAGATGCAGATGCTTTCGGACTTCAGGAGATTAAACTATCCGAGGGACAGTTGGAACTTGATTTGCCGGGATATCATCAATACTGGAACTATGCTGAGAAAAAAGGATATTCAGGTACTGCATTATTTACCAAAGTAAAGCCAATCAATGTAACCTATGATATGGAGATAGATGAACACGACCATGAAGGTAGGGTAATTACTGCAGAGTATGAAGACCACTTTTTTGTTGTATGTTACACTCCTAATGCCAAGCAGGAGTTAGAACGCCTTGATTATAGAATGGTTTGGGAAGATGATTTTAGGAACTATCTTAATAAACTCAAGAAAACCAAACCTGTTATACTTTGTGGAGATTTGAATGTTGCGCATAAGGAGATAGATCTAAAGAATCCAAAGACAAATAGAAGAAATGCAGGTTTTACAGATGAAGAAAGGGGAAAGATGACAGAGCTTTTAGATGCCGGCTACATCGATACTTTCAGATACTTTTATCCTGAACTTGAAAATGTATATTCCTGGTGGTCTTACAGATTTAAGGCGAGAGAAAAAAATACAGGCTGGCGCATTGATTACTTTATTACTTCAGATGATTTTAAGGAAAGACTTAGAGATGCCAAGATTCACTCTGAAATATTGGGTAGTGACCATTGCCCTGTTGAACTTGATTTTGAATAAAATGACTCAAACCCCCTATGCAAGCCAGCTTGAATAGGGGTTTAATTGTTATTGCAATAAAACAAACTACCCACTATGCAAGTAAGCGTCCAATTAGTTTTAGTTTATAGCAAAAAGTTCCAATGGTTTTGCAAGTAAAGATTTAATAGTTGTGCAAAAATAATATCACAGGATGAACCTAGATAGATAAGAAAAAGTTTGGCGACATATCATTTAAAAATAGATAAATTATCGTATTTATGCTGGAAAGTAAGAGAAATCTGTGGTATAGTAGAAATAATATAATTATTTGCATTATGTATTGAAGAATCATAGTCTGCGGCCTATGTTTTGTATAATTGTGTATTATCCGAGCAAAAATCTGCCTTATTATATAAGTTATGCCAAGTACTATAGGAGTAAATGTCATTAAATTGTTAGAAATATCGATTGACAGGATGAGAAAAGAATGATAAAATTTTAACAAGCTAGTTAAAAAAATAACAAAAAGCTTTTCATCCTTAAAAATACATACCGGTAAACCGGCAAATTGAAGGGAGATTTACGATGGAAAAAAAGACTCGTGACATCATTGACAGTGTTGAATCACTTGAGAAGGCTCTTAAGAAGCTTCGTGCAGCACAGGAAGAGTTTTCTACCTATTCACAGGAGCAGGTAGACAAGATTTTCTTTGCAGCCGCAACAGCTGCCAATCAGCAGAGACTTCCTCTTGCTCAGATGGCGGTTGAAGAGACTGGAATGGGTATAGTAGAGGATAAGGTTATTAAAAATCACTATGCCTCAGAGTACATTTATAACAAGTATAAGAACTCTAAAGACCTGTGGTGTAATTGAAGAAGATAAGGAGTTTGGTATTACAAGAGTTGCTGAGCCTCTTGGCATACTTGCAGCAGTTATTCCTACCACAAATCCTACTTCAACAGCTATATTTAAGACACTTATAGCACTTAAAACCAGAAACGGTATTATCATAAGCCCGCATCCAAGAGCTAAAAAATGTACTGCAGAAGCAGCAAGGGTTGTACTTGAGGCTGCTGTAAAAGCAGGTGCTCCTGAAGGAATCATTGACTGGATAGATGTCCCTAGTCTTGAAATGACAAATATGGTCATGAAAGAATGTGACTGCATCCTTGCAACAGGTGGTCCTGCAATGGTTAAGAGTGCTTATTCATCAGGAAAGCCGGCTCTCGGTGTTGGTGCAGGTAATACCCCTGCTATTATAGATGAGTCAGCTGATATTCTTATGGCGGTTAACTCAATTATTCATTCAAAGACCTTTGATAATGGTATGATTTGTGCCTCTGAACAGTCAGCCATCGTAGATGCAAAGATTTATGATGCGGTTAAGGCTGAATTTAAGAAGAGAGGCTGCTACTTCCTTAAAAAGGATGAAATTGAAAAAGTTCGTAAGACAATAATAATAAATGGCGCTCTAAATGCTAAGATAGTTGGTCAGAAAGCTGCCACAATAGCTGAACTTGCCGGAGTTAAAGTAGATCCTGCCACTAAGATTCTTATTGGAGAGGTCACAAGCGTTGAACTTAGCGAAGAGTTTGCTCACGAGAAGCTTTCACCAGTGCTTGCTATGTATAAGTCAAAAGACTTTACAGATGCACTTAACAAGGCTGAAAGATTGATAGCTGACGGCGGTTACGGACATACTTCTTCTCTTTATGTGAATACAGTTACAGAAAGAGAGAAGATTGCAGAGTTTGGCGAGCGTATGAAGACCTGCCGTATCTTAGTAAATACTCCTGCTGCCCAGGGTGGTATAGGTGATATTTATAACTTTATGCTTCCTCCATCACTTACTCTTGGTTGCGGTTCTTGGGGTGGTAACTCCATATCCGAGAATGTTGGTATCAAGCAGTTATTAAATATCAAGAATGTGGCTGAGAGGAGAGGAAAATATGCTTTGGTTTAGAGCTCCTGAAAAGGTGTACTTTAAGAAGGGATGTCTCCCTGTTGCACTTGAAGAATTAAGAGATGAACTGAACAAGAAGAAGGTATTTATCGTAACTGATACTTTCCTTTTCCAGAATGGCTATACCAAGCCTATTACAGATAAGTTAGACCAGTTAGGCATAGTACATCAGACCTTCTCGGATGTAGCTCCAGATCCTACACTTAATGCAGCTAAAAAGGGTGCAGACCTTATGAGAAGCTTTGATCCTGATTGCATTATTGCTCTTGGTGGTGGTTCTGCTATGGATGCAGCTAAGATTATGTGGGTACTATATGAGCATCCTGAAGTGGACTTCTACGACATGGCTATGCTCTTTATGGATATCAGAAAGAGAGTGTATACCTTCCCTAAGATGGGTGAGAAGGCTTACTTTATTGCTGTACCTACTTCTGCAGGTACAGGTTCAGAAGTTACACCATTTGCGGTTATTACAGATGAAGATACAGGCAACAAGTATCCGCTTGCAGACTATGCGCTTCTTCCAAATATGGCTATAGTTGATGCTGATTTTATGATGAATGCGCCTAAGGGGCTGACGTCAGCTTCAGGTATAGACGCTGTTTCACATAACCTTGAGGCTCTTGTATCCGTTATGGCTACAGATTTCACAGATGGTATTGCAAAGCAGTCCTTACAGATGCTTTTTGAGTATCTTCCTAGGGCTTACGATAATGGACCAAATGATCCTGAGGCAAGAGAGAAGGTAGGACATGCGGCTTGTATGGCAGGTATGGCATTTGCGAATGCTTTCCTTGGAGTAATGCACTCTATGGCACATAAGCTTGGCGCCTTCCACCATATACCACATGGTATCGCAAATGCACTTATGATGGAGCAGGTTATCCGCTTCAACGCATCTGAAGTACCTACCAAGATGGGAACCTTCCCTCAGTATCAGTATCCAAAGACACAGAGAAAGTATGCGGAAGTTGCAGAAGCTCTCGGATTCAAGGGTAAAAAAATGATGCAGACAGTGTAGAGAAACTCATTGCAGGAATCAGAGAACTTCAGGTTAAGATTGGTATTAAGAGAAGTATCAAGGACTATGGCATTAAAGAAGAAGATTTCCTTGCTACTCTTGATGATATGACAGAGAAAAGCATTTGACGATCAGTGTACAGGCTGCAACCCAAGATATCCACTTATCAGTGAAATCAAGCAGATGTATCTCAATGCTTACTATGGCAACAGTAACGAAGCAGTTTAATGTAAATGGGGAGGTTTATTATGAAACTTGAAAATGTTCTTGTGAAGCGTCCGGGAAAGACAGTTTACAGAGATGGTAATAAGGTAATTAAGTTGTTTGATGCTCAGTATTCTATGGCTGATATTCTAAATGAGGCACTTAATCAGGCAAGAGTAATGGAAACAGGATTAAATATACCTCAGTTGCATGGTGTAACCGAAATCGATGGAAAGACAGCTATAGTTCTTGATTATATCGAGGGCAAGACCTTTGAGCAGTTGATGAATGAACATCCTGAAAAGAAGGATGAATTTCTTGAAAGATTTATTGCAATTCAGGCAGATGTTCACTCAAGAAAGGCTCCTATGCTTAACAGGCAGTATGATAAGTTTTATAAGAAAATATCCGATTCAAGTTTTGATGCTACAACCAGATATGATTTACATTCAAGACTTGATTCTATGAAGCGCCACGACAAGCTTTGCCACGGCGACTTCAACCCAAGTAATATCATTGTTACAGCAAATGATGATGTTTATATCATTGACTGGGCACATGCTACACAGGGTAATGCTTCTGCCGATGTGGCAAGAACATACCTATTATTCTATCTTAATGGAAGAGAGGAATTTGCTGACAAGTACCTAAGTCTTTTCTGTGAGAGAACTGATACTGCTAAGCAGTATGTACAGAAGTGGCTTCCTATCGTTGCTGCATCACAGTCAGTTAAAGGGAATAAAGAAGAAGTAGGGCTTCTAAGTCGTTGGGTAAATGTAGTAGACTATATGTAACTAAAATGATGTGGGTGTCAAAAGTATTTGACACCCATTGATACAGGATTGCTACAGCGCAGCTTTAGCAATCCTTGCAAAAAATATTCGTAATCCGCTCATTTTTTTGCAAAAAATGGCTACTTACTCATATTTTTTGCGTGTCAAAAGATAATAAATTCTCTTGCAAGCAAGCTTGCATCGAATTTTTATACTTTTGACACTTGTATCATAAATTGTATTTCAGGCAGTACCTTTTGGTACTGCCTCTTTTCTGTTTTAAAGAAAAAAATGTTATAATATGGAGATGTATGGATTAAAGAAATATAACATATTCTTTTAATTGATTATACTAAAATTATTAGGTAGTCTATTGAAGAAAGGAGTATAAAAATGGAATATACTATTAATTTGATATGGGATAAGGAAGCTGGTGTATGGGTTGCAACAAGTGAAGATGTAAAGGGGCTTGTATAGAATCAGGATCGTTAGATGCCTTAATTGAACGTGTGAAAGTTGCAATACCTGAGTTATTAGATCTTAATCAAAAGAATATACATAGAGCTAATATATATTTTTAAATCTGAAAGATATGAAGAGGTTTATGTATAATGGCGGAATATGAAAAGAAAGTCAGAGACATCTTAAAAACAAATGAAACAAAGTGGAATAAAATATCATTTTTAAAAAATTATTGATGAGATATCTTATAGGAGAACAATTATGGGAAAGATAACTAACATAAAAAAACAGACGGATAACAAATTCTTAAATATTTATGAACTTGATAATGTCCATAAATCAGGAAGAAAAGGCAAGTACTTTGTAGCATCCAGAGCAAAGGATGTAGACAGCTTAAAGATAACTACCGGACAGAACAACCCTGATGGTGTCATCATTTATGCGCTTGCGGGAGAAGATAAGGACAAGGTTGTGCTTATAAGACAGTACCGATATCCTATAAATGATTATATATATGAGTTCCCTGCAGGCCTTGTTGAAGAAGGTGAAGACTACTCTGTAGCCGCAGAAAGGGAGATATACGAAGAAACGGGTATGAGGTTTACACCTATTACCGTACCTGAGGGCTACAATAAGCCATTTTTTACAACCATAGGTATGACGGATGAATCCTGTGCCACGGTTTTTGGATATTGTGAGGGAGAACCTTCCCACGAACATCAGGAGGACAGTGAAGAAATAGAAATAGTTTTAGCTGATAAGGCTGAGATTAGACGGATATTAAAGGAAGAAAAGATAGCAATAATGACGGCATATATGCTTATGCACTTTATAAAGGATGAAGAGCCTTTTGGCTTTCTGAAGGAGGATTAAATTGAGCGTTTTTGAGATACTTGGGCCTATTATGGTAGGTCCTTCAAGCTCGCATACTGCAGGGGCTTGTAGAATCGGGCTTATTACAGCTAAGCTTTTGGGTGAAAAGCCTGTAAAGGCAGAGATTATATTATCTGGTTCATTTGCAGCAACAGGCAAGGGACACGGAACTGATAAAGCTTTGGTTGCGGGACTTTTGGGCTTTGAACCTGATGATATGAGAATTCCTGATAGCTTTGATATAGCAAAAGAAATGGGACTTGACTTTGAGTTTAAGAATAATGAGGTTAAGGATGCACATCCCCAATACAGCGATAATTACAGCTGTAGGAGATAAGGGCAGGGAAGTCTGTGTACAGGCAGCTTCCATAGGTGGAGGCAGAATTAAGGTAAATAAGATAGACGGAATAGAGGTTAATTTTTCAGGAGCCTTACCTACACTTATAGTGAATAATATAGATGAACCGGGGCATGTGGCGGCTGTTGCGGGTACATTGTCAAGCAGTGGGTTTAATATAGCCAATATGCAGCTATATCGCAACAAAAGAGGCGGTACTGCAGTTATGGTGGTGGAAATGGATCAGAAGATGTCACCTGAACTTATTAAAGAAGTTGAGAGCTTGAAAGGAGTGCTAAGAGTAACCTATGTATGATTCTTTAGAAGAAATTGTATCTGTCTGTGAAAAAGAAAATATTTCTTTTCCGGATTTAATTATAAGAGAAGATGCCACAGATACAGGAGTTACTGCCCAAGAAGAGATAGAGAAGATGAAGGTAATGTGGCAGGCTATCGTGGATGGAGTAAGAAACTATGACCCTAAGCTTAAGTCAAGAAGCGGACTTGTGGGCGGTGATGGATATAAGATGCAGACTTATAGGGAGAGCACCAGCACAATATGCGGAGACTATATGGGAAGAGTCATTCAGGCGGCCATCGAGACTTCTGAGTCAAATGCCTGTATGAAGAGGATAGTGGCTGCGCCTACGGCAGGCTCTTGTGGAGTACTCCCGGCAGTTTTGGTTCCTTTTTATGATGAATATAAGATATCTGATGATGAGATGGTAAAGGCACTATTTGTGGCGGCAGGTATAGGAGAGGTCGTTGCGAGGAGGGCTTCTATTTCAGGTGCTGAAGGAGGCTGTCAGGCTGAGATGGGAACAGCAGCTGCAATGGGTGCGGCAGCCCTCGTTTACCTTAAAGGAGGCAGTCCTGAACAGATGATAAATGCCTCAGGAATGGCTATTCAAAACCTCCTCGGTCTTGTATGTGATCCGGTAGCAGGTCTTGTAGAGGTACCTTGCGTAAAAAGGAATGTAATAGGAGCTGTAAATGCCTGTTCTGCGGCAGATGTTGCCCTTGCGGGGATTACGGTGAGAATACCGCCTGACCAGATTATAGATGCAATGAAGGACGTAGGCGACAGCCTTAATTCCAGATTTAAGGAAACAGCCAGAGGAGGACTTGCAATTACACCTGAAGGCATTAAAATCAAGCAACTGGTTAAGTAACTTGCTACCTGACCAAAATAGTGGTAAAATAATCTTTTAGATTATATATTTCCAATTTTTAGAGATAATTTTGGATAAAAGGATGGATAATGGGCAAATACGCAATTGAAGTAGAAAACGTAGGAATGAAGTTTAACATGAGTAGCGAAAAGGTAGACGACCTTAAGGATTATGTGATTAAACTTCTCAAAAGACAGCTAAATTACAAGGAGTTTTGGGCGCTTAAAGATATTTCCTTAAAGATTGAGAAGGGAGACAGGGTCGGTCTTGTAGGGCTTAACGGTGCCGGAAAAAGTACTCTTCTTAAGGTTATCTCAGGTGTGCTAAAGCCAACTGAAGGAAAGGTCAAAATATCAGGTAATATAGCGCCTCTTTTGGAGCTGGGTGCAGGCTTTAATAATCAGTACACCGGGACTGAAAATATCTTCCTTTATGGGGCGATGCTTGGTCACTCTAAAGCATTTTTAAATGAGAAATACAAAGAGATAGTTAAGTTTCGGAGCTCGGAGAATTCATTGATGTGCCTGTGAAGAATTATTCCTCAGGTATGAAATCAAGGCTTGGATTTGCCATTGCTACCATTGTGGAGCCGGATATTCTCATTCTTGATGAGGTGCTCTCTGTGGGTGATGCTAAGTTTAGAAAGAAGAGTACCAAAAAGATCAAGTCTATGATTGAAAACAATGTAACGGTACTATTTGTGTCACATTCAATAGATCAGGTCTTAGACCTTTGCAACAAAGCAATCCTTCTTGAAAAGGGACATCTTGTAGCCTATGGAAGTGCGCAGGAGATAGCTGATATTTATCAGAAAAAGCTTGATGAAAAAGAATAAACCGAGGTAATATATGATAGTTAAAAATAAAGTAGGCCTTATGACTAAGATGGCTATATTTGAAAAGTCAGCTGAGGGTAAGGCGGTGCTTAGAGATATCAGTCTTTTCAAATACGACCACATAAGATGGGATTTGCTTAAGACAGGGGCGAGTGTAACAGTTGGCTATGCTCTAATCTTAGCATTAGTGGTAATGTATAACCTTGAGTATCTTATAAAGAATGCAACTACCCTTGATTACGAGGATATAGGAGTGAAGACCTTGGGGATTTATCTTGTAATCATGGTGGTATATCTGGTATTTTCTTTCCTCTATTCTGCCTATACTTACAGTAAAAACAGAAAAAAGTTTATAAAATATCGTAAACTTTTATCGCAAATGGAGAGAATCTACGATGAGGAGACAGAGGAGGAGAGTAAATGATACAGCTTCTGCTAATTAGAGACAGCATTAAAAACGTGGTAAAGAAGTATAATGCTGCAATTGTTCCAATTTTTCGTTTTGTTGCTGCGTTTATTACATTTTTACTTATTAACGGGAATTTAGGCTACAATGAAAAGCTGTCCGGAATATCTGTTGTTGTTATGCTTTCTGCTATCTCAGCATTTTTCCCTATGGCTGTAACCGTATTTTTAGCCGGACTTTTAATGGCTGTTCATATATACTCAGCATCAATGTTCCTTGCTCTTATCTTTGTGCTGATTATTGCCATACTTTATTTTATGCTTGTTCGCTTTGCGCCTGAATACTGTGGACTAATTATTGCTGTACCGGTGCTGTCATTCTTCCATATGGAAGCACTTGTACCTATGGCTGTCGGACTCACAGGAGGCCCTATTGCAATTTTTGCAATGCTTCCAGGAGTTGTTGTATCCACACTTTTCAATGTAATAAAAGAGGCTGTTAAGATGTCTGCCGGAAGTACTCAGATAGAAGATAACCTCCAGATTTATATCTATGTTATGAAGTCTCTGATAGAAAATAAACTTATGATACTTACAATGGTTGCTGCTATCTGTGTGTACTTTACTACATATATATGCAGAAAACTAGCTATATCACACGCTTATGTACTTGGCGTGTTGGCAGGAATGATAGTCAACCTTATGGTAATGATAGTTGGAAGCCTTTTATTTGACGTTAAAACAGATGTACTTTGGGTATTCTTGGGAACCATACTTTCAGGTGGTTTGCTCTGGTTGTACAGTTCTTTAAGTATCTTCTTGACTATACCTCAGTTGAACACTTGCAGTTTGACGATGATGATTATTTTTACTATGTGACGGCAGTGCCTAAGCTGTCGGTTACATCGCCTAATTTGAATATTCTTAAGATAAATGGCAATGAAACAGATAAGGAATGAGTGATAAATGGAAACAATTGTAGAAACGATTAGTGATTATTTTACTTGGCTTACCTTACCGGCATTTAAGTTTACTGATGTTTTGGAAATACTTATCTTGGCCTTTTTGATTTACAATATTATTAAGTGGATAAAGTACACCAGAGCCTGGACCTTGTTTAAGGGGCTTTTGGTGTTACTTGCCTTTTCTGTATTTGCTGCAATTATGCAGTTCGACGTTATACTTTGGATAATACGTAACACAATCAGCGTGGGTATTATCGCCCTTGTTATCCTCTTTCAGCCGGAGCTTAGAAGGGCTCTTGAGGAATTGGGTAAGAGAAATCTATTCCCCAATTTTATCAATCTTACGAGCTCAGATGATAATGACAGGTTTTCCGATAAGACAGTAGAAGAACTGGTAAAGGCTTCTTTTGAACTTGCCAGAAACAAGACAGGAGCACTTATAGTTATTGAGAAGGATTCAAGCCTTATAGAGTATGAAAAAAGTGGAATTCCTATAGATGCGTTGGTGAGCAGCCAGCTGCTAATAAACATATTTGAACACAATACACCTCTCCATGACGGAGCAGTTATAATGAAGGGAGATAGGATTGTATCTGCAACCTGTTACCTTCCTCTTTCTCCTAATCTCTCTCTTAGCAAGGAACTTGGAACCAGGCATAGGGCTGCAGTAGGAGTGAGTGAGGTAACAGATAGCCTTACTATAATAGTTTCAGAAGAGACAGGTAAGGTATCCCTTGCCCAGGATGGGAAAATAATAAGAAATGTCGATGGAGGTAAGTTAAAGTCAGAACTCGTTAAATTTCAAAAGATTGACGCTTTTGCACAGGAGACCAAACTTAAATGGCAGAAGGTTAAAAGACATCTGTTTCGCAATAAGCAGGATGGAGAAATGTAATTATGAAGAAGTTGTTTACTGAGAATATTGGACTAAAGCTAGGCTCGATTGCCATAGCTGTTATCCTGTGGGTATTAGTTGTATATACTTACGATCCGGCAGCGACTACAACTTTTACCATAGGAGTAGATATCATAAACGGAGACTCTATAGCATCTTCCGGAAAAGTATATGAAGTTGTTGAGGGCGATACTATTACCATAAAGGTGAAGGCAAATGCCAGCCTTATAAAGAATCTTAAGGCTTCTGATTTTAAGGCTACAGCTGATGTATCTAAGCTATCGCCTACTTATCACGCTAATATAGACGTAGTATGCACTAAGTCTGATAATGTTGAAATAACTATAATTGGTAGTGCAAAGCTCCTTGAAGTAAGGCTTGAAGACCTTGTAACTAAGCAATTTTCTGTAATAGTCGAAAAATCAGGAGAGGCTGAGAGCGGCTACTTTGTTGGAGAGGCTATAGTAAGGCCTAATCTTATTACGGTAAGTGGTGGTAAAAAATCTGTTGAAAAAATCTCGACTGTAAAGGTAAAGGCTAATATAAACGGTGCAAGTAGCTCTTTTAGTTTAAAGGGCAAGCCAAAAGCCTATGATTCAGATGGTAACGAAATAACGACTGGGAGTCTGACATTTTCCGATAATCCTGTGAATGTAGCGGTGAAGGTATATCAGACCAAGACAGTAAATGTGATTGTAGAAGCGAGCGGAGAGCCTTATAAGGGATATTCTGTACAGGATATTGACTATGAACCAAAGACTGTAACTGTAGCGGGAAATAAGGGCTTGCTCGCAAACTCTCAAGCATAAGAATACCTCTAGATGTGGAAGGCAAGATTACAGATGTTGAGGTTTCTATAAACCTTTCTGATTATTTAGAAGATGGAATATATCTTGTAGATAAGGATGTAGTTATAAATGCTAAGTGCAACATAGTTAAGCTTGGAACTAAAGAACTTGAAATACTGCCAACAGATATAAGTTTAAATAATAAATCAGATAAGTTTAATTATGAATTTGCAGGTACCGAGAAATTGGTTGTTACCTTAAGTGGTCTTTCGGATAAGTTAAAAGATGTTGGGATTTCAGATATAGCGCCTTACATTGATTTGTCAAATGTTAAGGAAGCAGGAAATTACTCCTATGTGCTAAAGTTTAAGGACATTGAAGGAGTTAAGATAGGAACAACTAAGGCTCTTACCATAAGAGTTACAGAAGCAAATACAACCGGAACTGCTTCATCAGGTGCTATAGATGAAGCAACGGGAACGGCTATAGATACAAAAGACATGACGGATAAAACAAAAGAACCTGCTGAAACTAAAGAAACAGGTGAAACAAAAGAAGATTCTTCTACTTCTGGAGCTATTGAAGAAGGAAAGAGTAAGAATGAATAAGGCGGATACGGAGGAAAATTTGTGCTAAGGCTAGTTAAGAATTTTAAGAAGTTCAGATTTTTGTTGATTGAACTTGTAAAAAAAGACATTAAATTAAAATATAGGCGCTCATATCTAGGTATACTGTGGACACTCCTCGAACCGCTTTTAACCATGATAGTACTTACTGTTGTGTTTTCGGGCTTTTATGGTAAAAGTGATAGATCATTTCCAATTTATGTACTTTCAGGTAGACTTTTGTACAGTTTTTTCTCATCAGGAACAAAGGCTGCCTGCAAGTCAATCAGGAGTAATGCATCTATAATAAAAAAAGGTATATGTGCCTAAATATATATATCCGTTTGCATCAATCATAGCTAATTATCTGATATTCATTATATCACTTACGGTATTGGTTGTTGTTTCTCTGGTCTTAGGTGTATATCCTACAAGGCATATATTTGCTGCCATTATACCTCTTATAACACTTTTGTTTATGACAATAGGAGTAGGTATGGTGCTTGCTACAATGGCGGTGTTCTTTAGGGATTTAGAGTATCTTTGGGATGTAATGCTCATGTTAATTATGTATTCTTCAGCTATCTTCTATAATCCTGAAAAGGTTATTAAGAATGGTTATGGCTGGATTATTACTTATAACCCTGTATATGCCTGCATAGCAAACTTTAGAAATGCTATCTACGGCAGTAGTATCGACAGATGGAGCCTTTATTATTCAGTTGGATTTGCTGCCGCAAGCGTGGTTATCGGGCTTTTTGTATTCTATAAGAAGCAGGACGAGTTTATCTTACATATTTAATGAATGTTTTTTATTTGACAGGAAATTTCTCCGAAATTACCTGTCAAATAAAAATCTCTCCGAGGGATCGCGCTGCGGCGGATATGTAAATATCGCTTACGCGACCCGCCGCAGGCGGTGAATCCTGCGAAGCAGGATTCTTTCTCGTCTTAAATCTTGAAAATGCCGGTTTATAAGAGTTTTAGAAGGATTGGATTTTAGAGATTTTTTAGCAAAATAAGAGGCTGTCGCATAATTTATGTTTTATGTTGCAGCCTCTTTCTTATGTAACAGGAAATTTCTCCGAAATTACCTGTCACATAAGAATCTCTCCGAGGATCGCACTGCGGCGGATGAGTAGATGTCGCTTACGCGACCCGCCGCAGGCGGTGAATCCTGCGAAGCAGGATTCTTTCTTATAAGCATCTTGTACTTTAATAAGCATTTTTATTGATAAAGCCCTTAAAGAAGGTTAAAAACAGTATCTTAAAATCAAGTCCGAATGTCCAGTTCTCGATATAGTAAAGGTCACAGTCTATTCTTTTTCTAATGGAGGTATCCCCTCTAAATCCGTTTACCTGAGCCCAACCTGTTATTCCGGGGCGAACCTGATGTTTTACATTGTAGCGTGGGATTTCTTCCTGAAATTTCTCCACAAAGAAAGGTCGTTCAGGTCTTGGACCTACCAGACTCATATCACCCTTAAGCACGTTGAAGACCTGAGGCAGTTCATCTATACTGGTTTTTCTTATAAAACTACCTATACGGGTTACTCTCGGATCATTTTTTTGTTGTCCACGCTTTTTTTTCAGAGCCTTCATCCTGAAGCTTCATAGAGCGGAACTTGTACATGTTGAACTCTTTATTATGAAGCCCTACTCTTATTTGCTTAAATATAAGTGGGCCCGGAGAGGTGAGCTTTATTAGTATGCTTACAACAAGCATAGGTATGCCAAATATAATGAGCATACAGATTGCCCCAAATAAATCAACAGCCCTCTTAATAAACTTATTAAAGGAGTTATTGAGAGGTACATTTCTTATGTTGATGACAGGAAGTCCATCTATGTCCTCAGTGTGGGCAGTTGTAGGGATTACATTGTTATAATCAGGTACAAACTGTGTGTGAACACCACTTTTTTCGCAGATAGCAACTATTTGTTCAAGCTTATTGTAGTCACGAAGCCTAAGAGTTATTGCGATTTCATCCAAGGTATGCAAAGCGCATATTTCCTCAAGGTCTGAAATCGTTCCCAGAACCTTGATATGTCGGTATGTTGAGTCCTTTGGCTTATCATCGTCAAGAATTCCAAATATGGTATATCCCCATTGTGGATTGGATATCAGTCGGTCGATATAGCTTTCTGCTGCCGAGCTGTAGCCTACAATCAGCATGTGCTTTTGATTAAGCCCTTTTCTCCTTGCGGCATGAAGCAGCTTTCTTAAGAAGAAGCGGAAGGTCCAGCCAAAAAACACATTTACCCCATAAAATATGGTGATGAAAGAACGGGAAATATCACTTTCTTTCAAAACATAAAGGAGAACAGGAAAGGTAAGGATAGCAACGGAATTTGCCTTAAAAAAGTTCCACATTTCAAATCTCAGCCTAATCTGCCTCATAGGACTATATACCCCTGTAAATGAGTATATAACAAGGTAAATTGGTATAAGGTAAATTAAAAATTTCATGTAGTGGGTTAGAGGCCACCACATAGTATGCTCAGGCGGAAATACTTCAAATTTTATAAGCCAGGCATATACAAAGGATATTATAATTATTAGTATGTCGCAGAGCAAATATACCCTGTTCAGTACTTTTTGATTTTCTCTAATCATCAGAAGTGCTCCTAAGGTTTAATGATACTATTATAGTACATTTGCAAAGATATTTCTACAAGGAAAGACACAAAGATTTCAAAGGGCTATGGTTAAATTTCGCTATTTGTGTTATTCTTAAAGAGATATGATTCTAACTTAGGAGGGACAATAGAAATGGAAGAGAAAAAGGACAGCGGAACAACTAAGGGACTCCTGATACTCATCATAATATTCTTCATGATTATTGCAGGAATGATAGGCTTTGGTTTGGCAGGTAATAATGAACTTAATATATTTAACAGACCTGATACTGTTGTAGAGGATAAATCTAAAGCAAAAGAAGAAAAACCTGTAGAAAATGAAGAAAAGAAGGAAGAACTGCCTGGTAATGGTGAGAAGGTAAAACTTCCAAAAACTGCGACTGATAATAAACTTGCAGCCATTAGAACTTCTGATTTGTCTGATGTGGTTGAAGCAGTTATGCCTTCTCTTGTTGCTATAACCACAGAAGGAGAGGAGAGCATAATAAGCTGGTTTGGAACACAGACAAGAAGAACTCAGGATATGGGCTCAGGAGTGATTGTGGACAGGGATCAAAGCAGTCTGTATATCATTACTAACAACCACGTCATAGACGGTGCTACTGACCTTGCGGTAGCTTTTGAAGACGGGAGCACTGCCAAGGGAGAAATAAAGGGAACAGCCTCCTATACAGACCTTGCACTTGTGGAAGTTAAGCTAAAAGACCTTGAAGCAAAAACGCTTAGTAAGGTAAAAACAGTGAGGCTTGGCAGTTCAGATGAAATAAAGGTAGGACAGATGGTTATGGCTATAGGCAATGCTCTTGGCTATGGACAGTCTCTTACTGTGGGTTATGTAAGTGCAAAGGACAGGATAGTAAATGTAAATGATATAACGATGAAGCTCATTCAGACTGATGCTGCTATCAATCCGGGAAATTCAGGCGGAGCCTTATTAAACCTAAAGGGGAGGTTGTTGGTATCAATTCTGTGAAGTTTTCAGACAGAGCCGTAGAGGGAATGGGTTATGCCATACCCATGGCTACAGTTAAACCTCTTATAAATGAGCTTAAGACTAAAAAGAATCTCACAGATACTGAAAGGGGCTATCTTGGCATATATTACAGAGAGATAGATGACGCTTCTCATGAAGCCTTTAATATGCCTTATGGACTCTATATTACAGATGTAGCAGGGAATGGAGGCGCGATAAAAGCAGGCCTTATTAAAGGGGATATAATTGTAGCCATAAATGACAATGAAACCTTGAAATCAGATGCTATTAACTCTATAATTCTAGGTAAGAGAAAGGGAGATAAGGTCAAGGTTACGTTTTACAGATATGATAACGGTGAATATGTCAAAAAAGATACTGTTGTAACCCTTGCTGAAAGGCCTGAAACTAATAATTAAATTTGGAGGTTTACTTGATTAATCAATATGAGTTATTTGCACCCTGCCACTTTGGCTTGGAGGCAGTTTTAAAGAGAGAAATTATGGACCTTGGCTACGAAGTAACCGAGGTTGTAGACGGTAGAGTTTCTTTTAGGGGAGACGAGAAGGCTATTGCTAGATGTAATGTGTTTCTTAGAACTACTGAGAGGGTTATGCTTAAGGTAGGAAGCTTTAAGGCCCTTACCTTTGATGAACTTTTTGAAAAAACAAAAGCACTTCCTTGGGAGAACTTCATCCCTAAAGACGGTAAGTTTTGGGTGAAGAAGGCTTCTTCCATAAAGAGCAAGCTGTTTTCTCCATCTGATATTCAGAGGATAGTGAAGAAGGCTATAGTTGACAGACTTTCAGCTAAGTATAATATACTTAGATTTCCAGAAGACGGGAGCGAATTTCCGATAAGAATAACCATACTTAAGGACGAGGTCACTGTAGGACTTGATACTTCGGGAGAGTCGCTTCACAAGAGAGGCTACAGGAGACTTACGGTAAAAGCGCCTATTACAGAGACGCTGGCAGCTGCTCTTATAAGCCTTACCCCTATGGAAGAAGGATAGGCTCCTTATAGATCCATTTTGCGGAAGCGGCACCATACCTATTGAAGCTGCTATGATAGGACTTAATATTGCTCCGGGAATGAGAAGAGATTTTCAGGCTATGACCTGGGATAACATTCTGCCTAAGAGTCTGTTTAAAGAGGCTAAGAAAGAGGCGGAAGACCTTATTGACAGAGAAACAAAGCTATCCATCCAGGGCTATGATATAGATACTTCATCCCTTGATGCTGCGAGAGGCAATCTCTCTCTTGCAGGCCTTGACGGAAATATTCATTTCCAGCAAAGAGATATGAGAGATATAAGCAGTGCCAAAAAGTATGGATTTATTATCACCAATCCTCCTTATGGAGAGAGACTTGAGGAAAAGGAAGCAATGCCGGAGCTCTATAAGGAGATGGGTAAGGCTTTCGCGAGACTTGATGAATGGTCGTATTATATAATTACAGGCTTTGAAGATGCTCCTAAGTATTTTGGAAGAAAGCCTGATAAGAACAGAAAGATCTACAATGGTATGATGAAAACTTATTTTTATTCATATCAGGGAGCAAAACCTCCGAGACAGAGAGTAAATCAGTAAATATATTATCGTTTTTACTTGAAAAACTAACTCATTGCTGTATAATGGATATGTTAAAGCTTTTTAGGATTTTACGGATGAAATCATAGTTTTGGAGTGATAAAGATGGACTCGAAAGATAAGAAGAAGGAACTTAGGAAAATAACAGCGGCCGGTGTCTCCCTGATGACAGTGGCTCTGTTGTTTTCCTCTATTTTTCGGGGAACAAAGTTGAAAGAACTACTCTCTGGGCAAAGCCATTTGAAGTTCATGACAGCCTTGCTGCCATAGATGAAGAGCATATAGAGATTGGAGATGAGGAGACTGCTACAGCTGGTGATTTTGAGAAGGCAGAGGCGGGCTTTGTTTTTGATAGAGAAAAGCTGGCTGAGAACTATGTGGTTATACCCAAACAGGATAGTGAGGATGGACTGGCATTTATAAGTGATGAGTATAACTACAGAACTGTGTATTTGGATATTCAAAATAAAAGTGAGAATTTTTACAATTCTTCCTTAGTTGTTAGATATAACAAAGGAGAGGAATTCAGGGGAGAACCTGCGAAAGAGATGTTTCCTCCTTATTTGAAAGCATTTATAAACGGTGAGGCACAGGCCTCTGAAAAGGACAGTGATGCTTACGAAAAGTATGAAAAAGAGAATAAAAAGCAGATAGAAAACCCTGATCCTGTAGCCAATATTAAGATTGAACAAAGGGAAGGGGGAACAACTAGATTTATTCTTACCTTTAACAGGCTCTACGTACCGGAACTATTTGAGGATGCCAAAAACTACTATATTTCACTGAGTAATCCCAAAGATGTCTATAAAAAAATACTGGTGATAGACATTGGGCATGGAGGAAAAGATGCAGGCACCTTCAGTGGTGATAGCAAGGTATTTGAAAAAGACACCGTCCTTAAATTCGGCTTGAAATTAAAAGAGCTTTTTGACAAACAGAATGATATAAAGGTGTATTATACAAGACTTAGCGATACCTTCCTTTACAGGAGAACGAGAATTGACCTCGCCAACGGTTTGGATGCAGACTTCTTTTTAAGCATTCATAACAACAACTATACTGTAAAGGGCAGCCCTATTGATTTTAATAAGGTAAGAGGAAGTGAAATCCACTACAATGAAAGAATAAAGAATACTAAGGTAAGCTCTGAAAGATTTGCTACCCTTATCTTGGACGGTGTCTGTTCTGTTCTTAAAACAAAAAAAAGAGGAGTTGTTGAGGGAAGTGAATACTATGTTTTGGGACATACAACCATGCCTTCTGCTCTTGTTGAAATAGGATATCTTACCAATAAGGATGACCTTAAGCTTATACAGAACAATAAAAAAATGACTGCCTGTGCAAAAGCTGTCTACAATGCTATAGTTCAGGCTTTTAAGGAAAATGAGGAATGATGGATAAAATAGTTTTTGCAACTGCCAATGAAGGAAAGGTTAAGGAAATAAAAGAGATACTTAAGGATTTCCCCATTGAAGTAGTGTCTATGAAGGAAATGGGTATAACTGCTGATATTGAGGAGGACGGCACAACTTTTGAGGAAAATTCGCTAATCAAGGCAAGAGCCCTCTCAAAGCTTACAGGGCTTCCTGCCCTTGCTGACGATTCAGGACTTGAGGTGGATTACTTAAATGGAGAACCTGGGATATACTCAGCCAGATATCTTGGAAGGGATACGGACTATGATTATAAGAATAATTACATCATAAATAAGCTTTCAGTCGCTAAGGAAGGGGAGAGAAGTGCCAGATTTGTCTGTGTGATTTCTTTGGTGCTCCCTGATGGAAGGGAGTTTGTGGAAAGAGGTGTAGTGGAAGGTCTCATAGGTTATGAGCAAAAGGGAGAGAATGGCTTTGGTTATGATCCGATTTTTTATTTACCTGAATACGGTAAGACTTCCGCTGAACTTTCTCCTGAGGAGAAGAATAAGATTAGCCACAGAGGAAAAGCTCTTTCTGCTATGAAGAAGCTAATTATGGATTTGGGTTGATTATAAATAAGACTTATAAAGAAAGAGGTTATGTTAGTGGACATAAGTGTTAAAGTATTTGAATTGTTTGTTGAGAATTCAAGCCTTAATATAGGTTTAAGAGTGAGGGGAGACTATGATCCTAAGGTTAGAAAACCTATGGTGACTGTTATCTTTGACAATGGAAAGGAAAACCGAAGGATTCCTATGCCCGTACAGGCGTACTACCCTAGTGAGGACTTAAAGACCTTTGACTTTTTTGCGGGGTATTCATATCTCCTTGACCAGGTCTTCTTTAAAAACTATGGCAACGAGAAGATGAGGATGAGCCTCGAGGTGTCTTATGGGGAACACCTCTTTGTGAGCCCTGTTATGGCTGAATCCAGTGATTTACTTATCTATGGTTCAGAGTTTTACGATGTAGACTTTGGTAAGAAGCATCAGGATATTGTCATTAGGCCGCTTCAGGCTGAACAGGAAGTGAGCATCAAAAACAATATCGTAAATGCTTGTCAGGGCATAGTGAACCTGCTTTGGAGCATAGTTTTGATTGTGACGGCCATTCTTCTCTTACCTGTATTTGTTATAGAAGCCCTGCTTAACTTCATATCCTGCGTTAAGTCTGCTCCCAAAAATAATAAGACAGGTCTTATGAGAATTCTCTTTCATATAAAATGGAGAGTTAGCGGCATAATCAGAAAGAACCTAAGCTTTGCCTACTTAAAGCTAAGCCTTGCTAAGCTTGGTTTTGACCTCTTTAAGGTATTTAAGGTTAAGAAAAACAGAATAGTTTTCATATCAAACAGAAGAGACGGAATAAGCGGCAACTACGAATATATCTATGATAAAATAATAGGCAATAAGGAGCTTGATATAAGAACTGTTTTCGATTCAAACGAGGGTTATCTTACCTGCCTTAAGTATGGTTATTATATGGCTACTGCAAAGGTACTTTTAGTAGATGATTATATAGAGCTTATCTACAAGATTCCTAGAAGAGAAGATAATTATCTCATTCAGGTTTGGCATGCCTGCGGTGCATTTAAGACCTTTGGCTTTAGTAGACTGGGAAGGCCGGGCGGACAGAAGCAGAAGAACAATGCACATAGAAACTATGATTTCTGTACAGTCAGCTCTTCAGAAATCTGCAAATACTATGCGGAGGGCTTTGGACTTTCTCTTGAAAAGGTTGTTCCTACCGGAGTTCCAAGAACTGATGTCTTCTTTAGCGATGAATATAAGGAAAAAGCAAGAACTAAATTCTATAGCAAATATCCTGATTTAAAGGATAAAAAGGTGGTGCTTTTTGCACCTACTTTCAGAGGAAATGGTAAAAAATCAGGGTTCTATCCTGAAAACCGCTTTGATTTTATAAAATTATATGAGCATTTTAAAGGAGAGTATGTTATTATAATAAAGCATCATCCTTTTGTGAATAATAGGGTTGAGATTCCTGCCGAGTATGAAGGAAAAATCATAGATATGTCTGAGAATGAAGAGTTAAATGAACTTTTATTCGTTACTGATGTGCTTATAACTGATTATTCTTCAGTGGTATTTGAGGCGAGTCTCCTTGATATTCCAATGTTGTTTTATTCTTTTGATTTGCAGAATTACATTGCAACCAGAGGATTTTATTATGAATACGACTCCTTTGTACCTGGGCAAGATAGTCTACAATATGGATTCTCTCATTGAAGCCATAGAAAAGAAGGACTTTGAAAGCGAAAAAATTGATGCATTTAAGCACAAGTTCTTTGACGAGTTAGACGGTAAGGCAGGTCAGAGAGTAGCCGATTTAGTTGTTAGTTTACTTGATAAATAGGAGGTTATTATGGTATTTGCAGTTATTTGTGCAGGTGGTATAGGCAGTAGAATGGGAAATGCCGAAAAGCCAAAACAGTATCTGAATGTTGGCGGCAAGCCTATTATCCTACATACGATTGAGAAGTTTGTTGTAAATGAATCTTTTGAGAAGGTCATAGTTCTTGTTCCTGACAGTTGGATAAGTTATACAAGGGATATAATCAACAAGCATCTTAAGGGGGTTGAGAAGGTTGAGGTTATGGCAGGAGGAAGTGATAGAAATTCAACTATCATGAATGCCATTAACTACATAGAAGATAAGTTCACTCTTGATGATGATACTATCATTGTAACACATGATGCGGTGAGACCTTTTGTAACACATAGAATAATCATGGACAATATAGAGGCAGCAGTTAAGGTAGGTGCCTGCGATACTGTCATCCCTGCTACCGATACCATAGTGGAGAGTGTAGATGGGGAGAAGATTAGCAGCATTCCTGACCGTAAGAATGTGTATCAGGGACAGACTCCTCAGAGCTTTAGGGCAAAACGCCTGAAGGAGCTTTATTTATCACTTACAGAGGAAGAAAAGGCTATACTAACTGATGCAGCTAAGATTTACCTCCTTAAGGGCGAGGCTGTGCATCTTGTAAGGGGAGAGGTATTTAATATAAAGATTACCTATCCTTATGATCTTACAGTAGCTGAAACTTTGATTAATACAGATAGGGAGTAAAATATGCTAAATACCGTATACAGATTGGTTGCGCCAAGAAGGTTTGAGGTGGCTTTTTCGGATATCCAGTTATATAAAGAGAACCAGGTCATAGTAAGGCCGCAGTTTCTCTCTATCTGTCACGCTGACCAGAGGTATTATCAGGGACTTCGTCCTGCGGTCATACTTAATCAAAAGCTGCCTATGGCTCTCATCCATGAGTCTATAGGTGTAGTTGTTCAGTCCTGTTCCGACAAGGTTAAGGTAGGCGACAAGGTGGTTATGATACCTAATACCCCTGTGGAAAAGGATGACTATATAGCTGAAAACTACCTTAGAACTTCCAAGTTCAGGGCAAGTGGCTTTGATGGTTTTATGCAGGATTTGGTAGCTCTTGATGCAGACAGGGTGGTTAAGCTGCCTGAGGGAATTGACAACCATGTGGCTGCCTTCATCGAGCTTATGAGTGTAAGTGTGCATGCTATTCTTAGATTTAAGAATTTTTCACATGGAAGACGAGATAATATCGCTATTTTCGGAGATGGTAATTTGGGCTTTATCACAGGTATTTTCTTAAAGTCAATGTTGCCTGATTCTAAGCTTTCAATTTTTGGTGTAAATGAAGACAAGCTTGCCAGCTTCTCATTTGCAGACAATACCTACAATGTGGCAGGTGAACTAAAGGGCATCACCTTTGACCATGCCTTTGAATGTGTTGGTAACGCTGCGAGCGGCCAGGCAATAGAGCAGATGATTGACTTCATCAATCCGGAAGGAACTATTTCACTTCTTGGAGTTTCTGAATATCCTGTACCCATCAATACCAGAATGGTGCTTGAAAAGGGACTGAGGCTTTTTGGAAGCAGCAGAAGCGGACGTGAGGATTTTAAAATGACGGTTAACATGTTTAGCGAGAATCCTTGGATGGTGAATTATCTGAGCAATATAATTAATAATATTGTACCTGTTAAGGATATATCTGATATGAACAGGGCATTTGAACTGGACATTCAAAAAACCAGGTGGAAAAAACTATCATGGAATGGAATAAATAAGCATAAAAGCAGAGAATTATAAAAACAGAAGAATTATACGACTTATTACTCGTCTTTTATAAATAATTGTTCTTTTAAAAATTCTTCTTATATCGTGTATAATATTACGGGCGCAAAAGGATTAGGCTTAAATTATGAAGGGAAGGTTTTAAGGAAATGATTGATGGCAAAATTACAGAACTTTTGCAGACAAAGGGAATGGAGTACGATGAAACATCTGCTTCATGGTATGGTACAGTTTCAGGTTATGCTATGAAATTGGAGCATTATAAGAACAGTAAAAACTATGAACTTGTAGTTCCTGTAACTAATGGCGGCATGCCTGACAAACAGACAATGAAAGAGATTGCAAAGCAGATAGACTCTGTTGCTATGGTAACGGTCAAACAGTATACTGTGAGGTTTTTTATTAAAATGCCACTTACATCAGGAGCTTTGCTTGAGAATATATCGGCTGCTATATCCGCAGTACCTGAGGCACTTAGAAACTCAGGATGGACAAATTGTTGTGAAGCAAGCGGAAGAACAGATAATCTCTTATTTGGTGTAGTAGGTGGAGAGGTTTTAATTCTAACTGATGAGGAATATGGAAAGCGTGAGATAGCAGTAAAAGAAAGACGTTATACAAGAAACGAAAAAGGTGAGAATGTTATTGGAGGCATTGTAGGTGCATTTTTAGGAAGTATCATTGGCCTCATCGTTATAGTTTTAGTAGGTCAGTTAGGTTATGTTGCTGTACTCTCGGGAATAGTAATGGGAGTTTGTACGGTAAAGGGCTATGCCCTCCTTGGAGGAAAATTGTCCAAAAAAGGAGCGGTTCTCTCATTTATAATCATGGTATGTATGACATTTGCTGCTTTTATTTTAGATACTTGTGTATATGCAATCAGGAAGGAATTAGGAGGTTTTGAAGATCTTGAATTAATGGTCAGAGTTTTTATTGGAACTTTATTTATAGAGCCTACTTATGTAGCTGAATTAATAAAACTCTTTGCTTTTACCTTGGTTGGTGCTGTTCCTGCAATGCTTGGGGCATTTAAGGATGAAAAACTGTCTATGACAGCTTATAAGTTAAAAAATGTTAGAAATGATGATGAATACGGATTTTAACTGAAGTTTTTATATTTTGAAAATTGTATCTGATACATAAGTATGGAGAATTAAAGATGAAAATTAAAAATACTCTATTATGTGGTGTAATATTATTTATGGCGGCTTTTTGCTTCGGTAAGACAGACAGCATAAAAGCTTCAGCTGTAGTCGAAGCTAATGGAATTGACGATTCTTATGCTATCCAGCAGGAACTGGATTCACTGGGGGTTGTTACTCTTAAAAAGGGTGGGACCTATAGACTTGAGAAGTCCATTGTTCTAAGAAGCAACATGACTATTAATGCGGAAGGAGCAACCATAATCTGTGAAAGGCCTATTGCCTACAATATACCTGATGAAACTGACTACAATTCCTTATCAAATGTTACCATTATCGGTGGTACTTGGAAGTCGGAAGGCAGTGGATACACAGGCTCATCATTTAAGTTCACCCATGCAAATGATATAACTCTTAAAAATATGAAAGTTAGGTCAGCTAATTTATTAGGCCATAGTTTTGAATTTGTCGCTTGTAAAGATGTGTTTATGGATAACTGTGATATAGCAGGACTTGGAAAGGCAGATTCAATGACAGAAGAGGCTGTCCAGTTGGATGTTGCTACTTCAGGTACTGCACCTTATTTGAAAAGTGTACCATTTATAACCGACTTAGCTAAGTCGCTATGGAATAAGGCAGGCTGTAAGAATGTTACAATTAAAAATTGTAAGATAGTTGGCTGCAGGGGTGTAGTAGCCAATCATACAAAGGCTAGGGATGCAATCAATGCTATTCATGAAAATATCACACTCATAGGTAATAATATAACCGGTCTTAACGGAGAAGGAGTTGTACTTTTTAATACCAAATCAGCTGTGGTTAAGAATAATAAGATCAGAAGCCTTCGAAAAGGAATTGGTGATGCATATACTGTCGGATTGCATATAACTACATTTTCAAAGGATAAAGCTCTAAAAAAGGCTGAGTTTAAGATTAGTGGCAATACAGTCTATGGTGGCAGGCAGGCTGTTATGGTATATTCTCATTCTGGAGTAAAATTTGGTAAGGCTGTAATAGAGAAGAACAAACTTTTCTGTAAAGCAGGAAAGGCTGTCGCAATCCATGCTAAGGATCAGAGCATTAACAAAATTGTGATTAAGTCGAATGCAATTAAGACTTATAAGGACAAATAATAAAAGACAGGGAAAATTATTTGTGTTTTATACTTGAATTAATTGAATTTATGTGCTACAATTCTAACAATTTGGGCATAAATAGAAAGGAGGAGGAAGAGCGAAATTAAAACTTTTGTTCTTCCTTTTTCTTTTGCCAAAAGTGGTGTAGTTTGCAAAGTAAGATTTGGAGGAAATGATGAAAGCATATTTGATTCTTGAAGACGGAACGGTATTTACGGGAGAATCTTTTGGTGCCAGAAAAGAAGTTATCAGTGAGATAGTATTCAACACTTCTATGACGGGCTATCTTGAGATACTTACCGATCCTAGTTACGCTGGACAGGCAGTTACAATGACCTATCCTTTGATTGGTAATTACGGTATTAATTATCAGGACATGGAGTCAAAAAAAGCTCAGCCTGATGGTTTTATAGTTCGTGAAATAGCAGGAAAAGCCTCTAATTTTAGAAATGATGATTCTCTGTCAAGATTTTTAGTTGATCAGGGAATTACAGGCATTTATGGCATTGATACAAGGGCACTTACAAGGATTCTTCGTGAAAGTGGTACCATGAACGGTATGATAACAACTGACGAAACAAAACTTGGAAGTGCTAATATTTTGAATAAAATTAAGCGCTATAGGGTAGAAGGAGTGGTTGAGCGGGTATCCTGCAAAGAAAAGGAGATATTTGAGCCTCGTTTTGCAAGAAGACCTGATAAGGTATTTAAGCCTGAATTCCAGTTTAAGAATGACTTTGTTACTGAGACAAAGTACAAGATTGCCCTTATGGATTTCGGTGCCAAGAAGAACATAGTGGATTCTCTTTTAAGAAGGGGCTGTGAGGTAACTGTATATCCACAGAATACCAAGGCAGAAGAGATATTTAGGGACAAGCCTGATGGAATTATGCTTAGTAACGGACCTGGAGACCCCGCAGAATGTACGGATATCATTGAAGAGTTAAAGAAGCTCTTTGACGGAGACATTCCTATCTTTGGCATCTGCCTCGGACACCAGCTTATGGCACTTGCCAAGGGTGCAAGGACTGAGAAGATGAAGTACGGCCACAGGGGAGCAAATCACCCTGTAAAGGATCTTTCTACAGGAAGAGTATACATATCTACTCAGACCATGGCTACATGGTAGTTGATAAGAGTATGCCTGAGGAGGTTGCAACTACAAGCTTTATAAATGTAAATGACGGTACTGTTGAGGGTATCCGCTATACAGGGAAGAGGATATTTACTGTACAGTTCCACCCTGAGGCTTGCTCAGGACCGCTTGATACAGGATATTTGTTTGATGAATTTTTAAGGGAGGTTAATGATGCCAAGAATAGCTGATATTAAAAAAGTAATGGTTTTAGGTTCAGGACCTATAGTTATCGGACAGGCCGCTGAATTTGACTACGCAGGTACTCAGGCCTGCCGTTCCCTTAAAGAAGAAGGTATAGAGGTTGTACTTGTTAATTCAAACCCTGCTACAATTATGACAGATAAGGATATTGCGGATAAGGTATATATAGAGCCTCTTAATGTAGATGTTGTTAAGAAAATCATTAAAGAAGAGAAACCTGACAGTATACTTCCAACCCTTGGAGGACAGGCAGGACTTAACCTTGCTATGGAGCTTGAGGAGAGTGGCTTCCTTAAGGAGAACAATGTAAGGCTCATAGGCACAACTGCTTTAACTATCAAAAAGGCTGAGGACAGACTTGAGTTCAAGAATACTATGGAGAAGCTTAAGGAGCCTGTTGCTGCTTCTACAATAGTAGAAGACGTTGAAGCTGCTGTAGAATTTGCCAAAGAAATAGGCTATCCGATAGTTGTAAGACCTGCTTATACCCTCGGTGGTTCAGGAGGTGGTATAGCTGATGATGAAGCATCACTTCGCTTAATCTGTGAGAACGGACTTAGGCTTTCAAGAGTAGGTCAGTGTCTTATAGAGCGCTCAATCGCAGGCTGGAAAGAGATAGAGTATGAGGTAATGAGAGATAGCAGAGGTAACTGCATTACTGTCTGCAACATGGAGACCTTGACCCGGTTGGAGTTCATACAGGCGACAGTATAGTAGTAGCCCCATCTCAGACACTTTCTGATAAAGAGCACCAGATGCTAAGAACATCTGCTCTTAACATAATAGATGAGCTTGGAATCACAGGTGGCTGTAACGTACAGTATGCACTTAACCCTCACACCTTTGAATACTGTGTTATAGAGGTGAACCCTAGAGTTAGCCGTTCATCTGCGCTTGCCTCAAAGGCTACGGGCTATCCTATAGCTAAGGTGGCGGCTAAGATTGCACTTGGCTACACCCTTGATGAGATTAAGAATGCTGTTACAGGAAGAACATTTGCAAGCTTTGAGCCTGCACTTGACTATGTGGTTGTTAAGATACCTAGACTTCCTTTTGATAAGTTCATAACAGCAAAGAGAACTCTTACCACCCAGATGAAGGCTACGGGTGAGGTTATGAGTATATGCACCAACTTTGAAGGTGCTCTTATGAAGGCAATCCGCTCCTTAGAGCAGCATGTGGATAGCCTCATAGTCAATTACTACGAGGGATTTACTGATGAGGATATCAAGGATGAGCTTCAAAAAGTAGATGACAGAAGAATCTTCCTTATAGCTGAGGCTATCAGGAGGGGAATTACACCTGAGTACATTCATAATATAACGAAGATAGATGAGTGGTTCATAGATAAGATAGAGCGTCTTGTAAGATGTGAGCTTCGCCTTAAAAATGAGGAGCTTACAAGAGAGCTTTTGTTTGAGGCAAAGCGTATGGAATTCCCTGACAAGGTCATTGCAAAGCTTACAGGAAAGACTGAAAAAGAAATCTACGATTGTAGAATAAAAGAAAATATTGTTGCTGGATTTAAGATGGTAGATACCTGTGCAGCTGAGTTTGAGGCTGTCACACCTTATTACTATTCCTGCTTTGACGGTGAAAACGAGAATACCTCAGTTACAGATAAGAAGAAGGTGCTGGTACTTGGCTCAGGTCCAATAAGAATCGGCCAGGGTATAGAGTTTGACTTCTGCTCGGTACATTGTGTATGGGCATTTTCAAAGGCAGGCTATGAGACCATCATAATAAACAACAACCCTGAAACAGTAAGTACTGACTTTGATATAGCTGATAAGCTTTACTTTGAGCCTCTTACTCCTGAGGATGTAAGAAATGTAGTTGAGCTTGAGAAGCCTTATGGAGCGGTAGTTCAGTTTGGTGGGCAGACAGCCATAGGTCTTACCAAGGCTCTTATGGAAATGGGAGTAAAGATACTTGGTACATCCGCAGAAGACGTGGATGCAGCGGAGGATAGAGAGATATTTGACAATATCTTAAATGAAACAGGTATACCTAGGGCCTCAGGTGGAACGGTATTTACTGCGGATGAAGCTGTCGAAGTAGCTAACAGGCTTGGTTATCCTGTGCTTGTGCGTCCTTCCTATGTACTTGGCGGTGCGGGAATGAGAATAGCTATTTCTGATTCAGACATAAGGGAATATATCAATATAATCAACCGCAATGTACAGGAGCATCCTATCCTCGTAGACAAGTATCTTATGGGTGAGGAGCTTGAAGTAGATGCAGTTTGCGACGGTGAGGACATCCTGATTCCGGGTATAATGCAGCATATTGAAAGAGCTGGTATTCACTCAGGAGACAGTATTTCAGTCTATCCTTCACAGAATATATCTGCTGAGCTAATCGAAAGGATAGAGGACTATACAAGGAAGCTTGCAAAGAGCCTCCACGTAATCGGACTTGTAAATATTCAGTTCATCATTTATGAGAATGAAGTATATGTTATAGAGGTAAACCCTCGTTCAAGCCGTACAGTACCATATATAAGCAAGGTAACAGGTATACCTATTGTAGAGCTTGCTGCTAAGGTAATTATGGGAGAAAAGATTAGAGACCTTGGATTTGAGCCTGGACTTCAGAAGGAAGCTCCTTATGTGGCAGTGAAGATGCCTGTATTCTCATTTGAAAAGCTAAGAGGAGCTGAGATTTCCTTAGGACCTGAGATGAAGTCTACAGGTGAGTGCCTTGGTATAGCAAAAACCTTTGATGAGGCTCTCTTTAAGGCCTTCCTTGGGGCAGGAATTGACCTTCCTATACACAAGAAGATGATAATTACAGTTTGTGATGAGGACAAGAAGGAAATCGTGCCTATAGCAGCAGGCTTTAACAAGCTTGGTTATGAGATATATGCAACAAGAGGTACAGCAGAAGTTCTTAAGAATAACGGAGTTGAGGTAACTCAGGTAAACAAGCTTGAACAGGCTGCACCTACACTTATGGATCTTTTACTTGCACACAATCATTGACCTTGTTATAGACACTCCTTCTAAGGGTGCGGGCAAGTCTAAGGACGGCTTCCTTATCAGACGAGTTGCAATAGAGACAGGTGTATCTGTAATCACAGCTCTTGATACAGCTACAGCCCTTCTTAGGAGTTTAACAAACTCTCATAAAGATGAGCTTGAAATGATTGATATAGCAACAGTTGCAAGAAGAGGAAATACCAATGGTTGATATAAAGGATGTTCTGTCTTTTAACTACTATACCTATAAAAAGCCTTTTACAGGCAGTGATAGCGGTAAGAGATACAGAATAGTAAGGTTTGAAAAGGAAGTTCAGGCAGAAGAAGGGACTGAGCCTGAAAAGGAGGTAGTCTTTAAGGCTTTTCTTTGGAAAGATTTTCTTGCCTTTGAGAAAACACCCGAGGAGGAGATTCTCACCAAAGAATTTGATTTCACTCCTTCTGGATTAGAACAGGTGGTTGACTGGATAAATGCAATAATCCCGTCTTTGACAGCTTTTTAAGAAAAAAAGCCTTGTAATTCGCTATAGAAGCGAGTTACAGGGCTTTTGGAAAATTTACATATGCACGTTACACTATCTATTTTTTTGTTTGTGAAAAAATATTCCTCATTTTTTTTATTGGAACTATCTGTTTAGATGTACAGAATCCAAATGCATCGTGCAGTGCATCTGTGAGTTCTGTTCTGGTGTAAATGGGCTGATAACCTTTACCCTCGTACTTTATGAAATCCATTTCCTGAAGGGTAGGAAGTATCTGGTCTATGGTATATTTATTATTAAGTTTCTTTTCAAGATACCTGTATACAATAAGCGAAATAAAACAGGTTATGAAATGGGCAAGTATCCTGTCTTTCCTGTTTAAATATACAGGACGTGCTTCAAAATCAGTTTTCATTATTCTAAAGCATTCTTCAATCTCCCAACGTCGCTTGTTTGCCCTGACTATACTACCTATGTTGTCATTAAGATTGGTGCATACAGCATAGAAACCATCATATTTTTCTTCATTTTCAATATATGACTGGTCTATGCTGTTTATGGATACATCTGCAATCTCCCCGTACTTTGTTGTATGGTCGGTTTTTATAAATCGTTTAGGATCATTCTGTTTTTTTCTTTCTATCGATGAGCGTCCTTTTTCAATCATTTTCGCAGCTCTTTCAATCTGTCCTTTACGCACATGGCGCTGGAAATCACGGTATTTTAAGGAGTATGAAACAATAAGCTTTCTGTTCGATTATTTGCTTTCTGTCGCCACTGTCTGTATGGACAATACCTTCCTCTTTAATCCATCGCGATCTGTAGAAAAATCTTGTCTCTATCCTTTTCATTGTCTAATTCTGATATCCTATATTTTTTGCCGCTTCTATCACCATCGAGAAGCCATCCATCATCAGCCATACACCACTCTTGTAAGAAGTCTTTAAGTATTTTGATAGGCTGTGTTGTTATATACCCGCGCATGCCGTTTTCGCTGTTGTAGGAATTAAACACCCGGTTTTGTTGCAGATGACAGCCCTGAATCTGTACAGACAACAAACTGGACATATCAAATCCAGAAAGCATCTTCTTTTCAAGTGGAATCATAGTGGTCTGTTCATTGCGGTTTCCGGGATAAATGCAAAAAGATATAGGAATACCATCGCTATCCATAAACAGCCCCATTCCTACTATAGGAAGTGGGCGGTTTTCCTTACTTTTGCCAAACTGCTTATCATCCTCTTCATTGTCGATCTCAAAGTAGAAATTTGTACAGTCATAATAGATTACTTGAGTATTTCGTTTTTGCACTGCAGTGCTATTTTTAAAAATGCGGCTCTGAATATAATCAGCCTCTTCTGCTATCACTGATAATGAGCGGTAAAACACTCATGCAGTTCAAAAGAGGGCTGTTCAATAAAGCGCTTTGACTCTTCAAAGCTATTCCTTTTTGATGACGGGAAAAGTATTCTGCTGTATATAAGACGTGAAAGTATGTCATTCAGGTCGTACTCAAATGGGTGTCTCGCAGAGATTGCACGGCAAATCTTATGCATGCCTAATTCATAATAAATATCCTGAAGGAAAAGATATCCGCCATTAAACCTATGCTGTTCATTACTAACAAGGTCATTAGCGGCACAGAGCTCAATATTAAATGTTGCGGAATCTTCTTTTTCAACTTCATTCATAATACGCACCTGTTCTTTAGCCCAGGCTTTTGCATCTTTCACGCCATACATCTCGCAGATTTGTTTTTCTGAACCGAAAGTTTTAACAATCTGAGTTTTGTTTTTCCCATTGATTCTAACTGTTTTAACAGCACGATAGGTAATTGAATATTTTCCGGTAGTCCATCCTAATCTCATAGTATTATCCTCCAATACTATTATAACGTATCGGAGTGGAACGTGCAAGCATAAATTTAAGATTTGACAAAAAAATAAGCCATATCTGGCTTTGATGAACCTCATAACGGATTAGGTTGTCAAACTCCCGAGATTCTCACCAAAGAATTTGATTTCACTCCTTCTGGATTAGAACAGGTGGTTGACTGGATAAATGCAATAATGTTATAATTATTGCAAGAGCCAGGACTATTTACCTTAGGATTAAAAGCTCCATTGGTGAATAATCTGGGAATATTATTTTTGGAGGAAGAATATGGGAAGGTTTTGTAAGTTTTGTGGAAATCCTGTAGAGGATGGAAAAGAATGTAACTGCGAGGGTGCAGTAAAAGAAAGACAGGATATGGCTGAAGCAAGTGCTGCGATTGAAGTAAGTTCTGCGACTGTCAATATGACTACTGAAGAAGTAAATACAGCAGAAGGCACTCCTGAAGCAAGTGTTGATAACACAGAAAATGTTAAGAAAACAGTTGAGGTTAATTTACAGAAAACACCAGAAAATAATGCAGCAAATGCACAGGAGACACTAGTAAATAATGTGGCAAATGTACAGGAGACACCAGAAAATAATGTAGCAAATGCACAGGAGACACTAGTAAATAATGTGGCAAATGTACAGGAGACACCAGAAAATAATGTAGCAAATGCACAGGAGACACTAGTAAATAATGTACCTCCTGTACCAGTACAAAATGCAAGTAATGGACAAGAACAGGCAGGTGCAAATAAGAGCATGAATGTTGATGTAGCTAAGATTTTAACAGAGGCTTTGGGAGTGACAAAATCATTTTTATTGAATCCTTTTTCTGCCATGAAATCTGCCTTTGCTGAAAACAATAAACAGAGTCAGTTTGTTGTTGGCGGTATTTCGGCTTTTATTATGTTTGTATTATTCATAATAATGTTTAATAATCCGCTTTTTAGTGCATTCACCATATTCAAGATAGCTTTTGGCTTGATTTTATCTTACATATTTGTGAAGGCGGTGTATTCACTTGGGGTGTTTGTTTTTGCTAAGAAGCAGACTAAACCGATATCTTATCTGTCGGTTCTTGGACTTTGCAGCTTGACTACTATATTCGATATGATAATTATCTTCCTTGCGGTGATATTTTCATCGCTTTCAATAGGATTATTTTCAAGCATCTGCCTTGCATTTATGTTTGTAAACAATATCATATCAGCCGTTGTAATTGCTTATATAGCTTTTGAAGAGAACTTTGTTAAGACTTATAGAGTTAGTCTTTTGCTTCAGCTTATCTTAATTTGTATAGTTATGTTATTGCTTCAAGCTGTGGCAAATAGCATTTTATCAAGCTTTTTCTCTGGAATGCCCGGTGGTATGAATGGTTTGGATATGTTTGGTAACATTTATTAAATATGAGTTGTATAGACCACAGAAGGGATTCTCATCTGTGGTCTATTTGTGAAAATTAGAAGTTGAGAAGAATGGTATAAATTAGATAGGAGTATTTTATGAAAAAAGGCGGATTAATATTTTTGTCATTCATATTGGCGCTTGTAATCATTTTACTTGGTGCTTCTGCAGGAGCACTTGCTTATACAAACGGAGTGCCTTCAATTAAACAAGCGTCTGACAGCGCTGAAAAACACTGAGAATAATGAAGAAGACGAAGATGTTTCAGAAGTTTTTGATACATTTAACCTAAATAAAAGTTTTTGAGAAGTTCACTGTAAATAATAATATGGCATCAGCAAATTCCGATGAGAAAAAGGATGAAACCGACTCTAAGGAGGGCGAAGAGGATACTTCTGAGAATAAGGAAACTGATGAGACAAAAGAAGACAGCGAAACCAGTGAAGATACAGAAACTAAAGAAGATAGTGATAAAATTGAAGAGAGCGAAAAATTCTGAGGAGGCTGTAACCGATGAAGATAAAAAAAGAGGTAAAGGAAGAGGAAAAGAAGTCAAGTCCCCAATATTTATTTGCCGATAGTGCAAAAAGAAATTAAGTAATAATAGTGCTGTGGAATTGGTTAAGAAGCTTGAGAGTAAAGGCTTTGAGATTCCTGAAGGCAGTTCAATTGCCAGAATGATAATAAATGAGATGTATGCAAAAACATGGAGCCAAATTTAAGAATGAGGATGTCCAAAAATACTTCAACAAAAAGAGTTGGTATAAGAAAATTAAGAAGAAAAATAAGTTCAGATAAGGCGTTTTTCAAAGATGAACAAAATTGAAAAGAAGAATATTGAAGTATTGGATGTAGTTGATAAATATAATTAAGTGAATGGAGGAATTTTATGTTTTGTGAAAACTGTGGAGCACAATATTTCGGCAACCCCGCATTTTGCGAAAATTGTGGGCATAAATTGACGGATGCCGAATTTTCATTTGATACAAACAATGAAGAACAGCCAAAGCAGGAGACGGTAGAAACTAAGGCAGATAAAGTAAAGTCTATATCGGAAGAAGTAAAGTCGATAAAAGAAGAGGTAAAAGAGATTGTGGAAGAAGTAAAGGCTGCAGAGGAAGTATTAAAGCCGGCAGATGAAGAAATACAGCCTGTAGAACAAAGCTCTCAAGCAGAAGGACTATCAGCTCCTGCTAATGAGGAAGTTGTAGTGACACAGCCTGTATATCAGGAGCCGACTCCTCATGCGGTTCAGTCTGCTACGGCTAATCCCCTGCCTCAGGAAACATCTGCTATGAATAATGAGCAGCCCAAGTCCGGCAATGCCAAGCCTAAGAAAGGAATACTGGGAGTAGTTACATTTTTGTTTTTAGAGCTCATCGTTCTTGGTGCAATGATATACTTCTTAGTTCCGTTTATTTTTGGCAACTTCAGTGCTGAACATAAGGCTAAAGAGTATTTTGTGGCCCTTGTAAATGAAGATTACGACAGTGTATATTCTTTATTCAACATTAATAGCAGCGATGAAAAGAATTTCCTCTTAAAGAAAGAAGGATTGAAGCAGTATCGAGCATCCATGGGATTAACAGATGTTCTTAATTACAAGGTAAACGACGACAATAAGTCTTTTTGGAAGTTTGAAAAAAGTGATGACATCCGCAAAGAAGTAGTTATATCCTATACAAATAGAGGAGACAGTAATGAGCATTATTTCACTGTTAATCTGGTAAAGGAATCCGCTAAGAAGTACTATATTTTTGATGAATGGAGTATAGACTATGTAGGGATAGCCTCTTCAAATGTGAAAATCAATGTACTTGAAGGAGCTAAGGTAAAGGTTGATGACATTGAAATACCTGAGAAATACAGTAGCAAAGGTCAGTTGATAGGTGGTACAACCTATACCATACCTATGATATTTGCAGGAAAACACAAGATAGAAGTATCTTTGGGTGGTATGGAGACATTGAAGTTAACTGAAACAATTAAAGGCAATAACGATACTCTATTCTTCGATGACATGAGGCTTTCCAAAGAGACGGCAGAAGAGCTTCAGGAATTGGCGATAACCAATATGAAGTCAGTGTATCTGGCAGCTATAAACGGTGAGCCTTTTGATAAGATTAAAGATATCTTTGTTCAGGATGAGGAGACTCTTAAATCAATTAAAACTTTGTATGAAGAACTTGCACAGGGACTTAATAATGACAGCAGGCATGTTACTAAAATTGACTTTAATACAGTAAATACAGAGATAAATTCGACAGAGGCGGTTGTAACAAAGTCAGTTACATATCAAATCTATTATTCTTATTATTATACACCATGGTTTGGAGATCCTGAATGGAGAGATAGTAACAATATGGGTAATTTATATATCAGGTCAGAATTTAAGTATGTAGACGGTAAATGGCTTCAGACTGACCTTGGCTGCGACAAACCAAGCATATATGCGTACTAATTTTTGCCAAGTACTTTTGTCACTCTAATCATTAAGGAAAACATTAAGAAAACAAAAGGCTGTAATCACCCAGGGTTAGCCCTAAAAGGTGTTTACAGCCTTTTATTATTCTTCATTAAGGAAAGAGTAGTCATCTTCGTTTTCGTCAGCTTCAGCAAGGGCATTGATGGATTCCATATCAAGCTCCCCGGTAAAGAGTTCATCATCTGCTACTTCACCGTCATCAGCAGCAACAATTTCATGCTCTTTAACATCGTCAATAAGCATATCATCCTGATCATGATTGGAAATGTCAGCCTCATAGAGACTGATTTCTTCGTCTATAATAATTTCTGCAAGCTCATTGGTATCTATAATTTTCGTTTCTTCAACAATGAGCTGGGTATACTTAACTACATTGCCTGATACCATCCTTATATCACTGTCTTTAATAAGGTTAATATCCTTCCTATAAGGCAAATGGTCATAGATAGTATTGGTAGGATCTTGCAAATCACTAAAAAGGTCTGAGACTTCTAATAAATTCTGACTCGCTAATACCAAACACCTGCCTTTCATAAAAATAATTACAGCCAAATAAATATCTTATTTAACATTCGTATCATGGGATTATATCATAAAAATTTTAAATTGGCTAGAGCTAAAATAAGTGGTATAATAAAAAGGGACAAGTAATATAAACTTATGATTAATTGGAGGTATGTATGAAGAAGCAAAAAATCACAGTATTATTTTCGATAGTTTTAATTTTTAGTTTTATTTTTTCAGTGTTTGGCACTATTCCTGCTATGGCTAAGGGAAGAACTGTAGTTAAGTCTGTAGACGGAAAGATTGCTGTAGTAAATCCCGGAAGTGCGGTGACTGACGGAGAGTATATCTATTATGCCTATCAGGGAGATGGAATGCGTATGGATATAATCAAACTTAATCCTAAGACGCTTAAAAGCAAAAGCGTAGCTAAAAAGACAGGAAATGGTTATACCAATCTGTCTATAAAGGGGAATTACATCTATGCAGTTCTGGATAAGGTGTTTGGCTATGGTGTAGGTAATGAAGAACCTTATATTTACCGTATTTCAAAGGATGGTAAAACTAAGAAAAAGTTAGCGGTTGGAAAATCTCCAATTATTATAGACAATAAAAATCTATTATTTTTCTGGAGCAATTACTAAGGTAAAAAGAAGGAACTATGACTTACAATGATTTTAAAAAGTGATGGATATATTTCAAGTATGGATTTGGATGGCAAAAAAATAAAAAAACAGTTAATTAAAGTAAGCGCCGAGTATAGTGGGTGGATGAGATTATATAAAAGTGGTAAAAATATTTATTATACTACTGATAATAAAAGAATTTTCGATATTAAAGGGAAGGAAGTTAAGTGGAGCAAGTTAGTTAATGCTGGGGAGATTCTTTTAGATGCTACTAACTTTGATCAGACATATGATGTAAAGACAAAGGTAAAATATCGTAAATCTGGTAAATATGGACAGGGCAAACTTCAAGTGGGAAGATATAAATCTGGGAAGTGGAAGTACAAGACCTTTGCTACAAATAGTATGACGATTAATTTTTCAGCACTTGGTAACTACATGATGGTAAAGGAAATTGTAAAAGTAAGCTCTGAGCAGGATTTGGTAAAGGTATATCTCCTTGATAAAAAGGGCACGAAATTGAAAGAATTACACTCTTGGGCTCCTGCAGAGTAAATTGAGATAAGTTTATTATGTTGCGTAAAGGTTAACACTATTATTATGGGAGCTTATTAATGAAAGATTTGATAGTTTTAACAGGTCCTACTGCAGTAGGAAAGACATCTCTGTCCATAGCCCTTGCTAAGGCTGTGGACGGAGAGATAATATCTGCAGACTCTATGCAGGTATATAGGCACATGAATATAGGAACTGCTAAAATTACTGAGGAAGAAAAGTGCGGTATCCCCCATTTTCTTATAGATGAATTTGAGCCGGATGAAGAATTCAATGTTACCATATTTAAGAATAAGGTGATGGGATACATAGAGGAGATAAAAAGTAGGGGGAAGGTGCCTATAATAGTTGGTGGCACGGGCTTTTACATCCAATCAGTTATATATGATATTAATTTCAGTGAGTACGGTGATGACAGCCATGTCAGGCAGAAATACGAAGTAATGGCAGAAATTATAGGTAAGAGTGAACTTCATAGAAATCTTGCCTTGGTTGATAAGGATTACGCTGATTCAGTATCGGAAAACAATATTAAAAAAGTTATTAGAGCCCTTTCATTCTTTGAAATGACGGGGAGAAAGGCTATCAGAACACAACAAAAGAGAAAGGGAAAGATGCTCTCCATTTGACTTTGCTTATTTTGTTCTGACAATGGACAGGAAAAAACTCTACGAAAGAATAGACAAAAGGGTTGATCTTATGTTTAATATGGGACTTGTGGAGGAGGTTAAACGTCTTATATCAAGGGGCTATAATAAGTCGCTGGTGTCAATGCAGGGAATAGGCTATAAAGAAGTAATTGACTATCTAAATGGTGAAACTAACCTTGAGGAATGTATAGAAATAATTAAAAGGGATACTAGGCATTTTTGCCAAAAGGCAGTTAACTTGGTTTTAAGAGGGAAAAGGTAGTTACCTACATTGATAAAGATGAGCTTATTACTGAAGATAAATGTTTTAAAAAGAAATGCTTAGAGTATGTAATTCATAGTTTGTTTATGGTATAATGAATATTATATTAAAGGATTTCTTATTTTTGAAGTAGGCGAATATATGAGTAGACAAATATTATAAATAAATGGTTATTCATATGTTCAAGCGCTACAATTGGAGAAAAAGTATGAAACTATATTTTATTGGTGCTGACCACGAGGTTACTGGAAGCGCGCATTTTATTTCTGCCTGCGGAAAGAATATCCTGGTGGACTATGGTATGGAGCAGGGTGTCAATGTATTTGAAAATGCAGAGCTGCCTGTGGCTCCGTCAGAAATTGACTATATTTTAGTTACCCATGCGCATGTAGACCATACAGGTATGATACCAGCTCTATACAAAAATGGCTTCAAAGGCGAGATTTATGCAACCACAGCTACCTGCGAACTTTGCGACATCATGCTAAGAGACTCAGCCCATATTCAGGAATTTGAGGCGGAGTGGAAAAACAGGAAAAATAAAAGAGCAGGTAAGGAGCATTATGAGCCTGCTTATGTTATGGAGGATGTTGAGGGTGTACTAAGGCATTTTCGTAAGGTCGCCTACAATGAGGAGATGGAACTATGTGAGGGGATTAGTATTTCTTATACTGATGTAGGACATCTTTTGGGATCATCTAGTATAAAAATGAGCATAACTGAAGATGGAGTTACAAAAACAATTGCATTTTCAGGGGATATAGGTAATATTAACCAGCCTATAATCAAAGACCCGGCATATATTACAGATGCTGACTATGTTGTAATGGAGTCAACCTATGGTGACAGGCTGCATGGTGAGAGAATTGACTATGTATCAGAGCTTTCAGATATTTTTAATGATACCTTTAGTAGAGGAGGGAATGTAGTTATTCCGTCCTTTGCAGTAGGACGTACTCAGGAGATGCTTTATTTTATAAGAAAAATAAAAGAGGATAGGCTGGTGTACGGCTATGACGACTTTGAAGTGATAGTTGACAGTCCGCTTGCCATAGAAGCTACTAATATATTTAGGGAAAATTATGCGGACTGCTTTGATGAAGATGCAATGAATCTGATAAATTCCGGAATCAATCCAATTAGCTTTGAAGGACTTAAAACTTCTATAACCAGTACAGATTCTATTGCTATTAACTTTGACAAAAGACCTAAGGTTATCATATCAGCATCCGGAATGTGTGAAGCTGGAAGAATCAGACACCATTTAAAACACAATCTGTGGAGAAAAGAATGTACTATTCTTTTTGTTGGTTACCAGGCTGTAGGAACTCTTGGTAGGCTTCTAGTAGATGGTGTGGAGAGGGTTAAACTCTTTGGTGAAGAAATAGAGGTAAATGCAGATATTAAAGTGTTAGCTGGAGTTAGCGGACATGCTGATAAAAACGGACTTATTTCTTGGATTTCAGCCTTTAATCCTAGGCCAACTGCGGTATTTATAGTTCATGGAGAAGACAGAGTTGCCGAGAGTTTTAGAAAAACCCTTGTAGATGAGTATCATCACAATGCCTATGCACCTTATAGTGGATCTATTTATGATTTATCTTTGGATAAGTGGGAATATATTGCAGAACCTGTACTTATCAAAAAGGAGATTAAGCAGGGTACTCATAGGGCAGAGTTCGAGAAACTGCTTACAGCAGGTCAGAGACTGCTTGATTTGATAAATGCAAATAGTGGACTTGCCAATAAGGATATGATTAAGTTCGCTGAACAGATTGAATCACTTTGTAACAAGTGGAAATAATGGGGGAATGAGCATGGGAAAAGAGAATAATGTAGTTGTTTTAGACAATGAGATAGCAAACAAGCTTAGCCAGTTAGACAAAATATCGCTTAAAGATGGGCTTACAGGCTTGTGGAATAAGAAATATCTTTCTGATAAGGTGGATGATTATGTTGGTGGTGAAGTCAATTCAGGTGCATTGTTTGTCATCGATATAGATGATTTTTCTCAAATAGTTGATGAGTATGGTCATATTATGGGAGATGCCTGCCTGGTAAGACTTGCTGGGGTACTTAGCAACTCTTTTCGAGAGAGAGATGTGGTTGCAAGACTATCAGCAGATGAATTTGGAGTGTTTTTGGTAGGAGCTCTTACATACAAAGACATTAATAGTATATCTGCAAAGTTATTAAAGGTGTCTAAAGAAAGTTTTAAGGGAATGAAGCTAGATAGAGACTTTACCATATCCATAGGAATAGCTAAAGCACCTTCAAATGGAAGTGATTTTCTTTCACTTTATAGGAAGGCAGTTGAGGCTCTTAATAAATCAAAGCAGACTGGAAGAAATAGCTTTATGATAGCTGAAGAGAATTATGTGGATAATAAATCCATCAATACTGATGCGGACATGGAAATAGTTAAGCACCTTATTTCTGAGAAAGATAAGCCTCTTGGAGCATACAAGGTTGAGTATGACGGATTTAAGCATATTTTCAGGTTTATTTCTAGATACTCAGACAGAAAAGAAACAGGCATAGAAATTATCCTCTTTACAATGTCTAAAAAAGATGGAAATATGATAGATCCTCTTACTTTGTCGGAGGCTATGTTTGACCTTGAGAATATAATTAAAGTCTCCTTAAGGATAGGAGATGTGGCTACCAAGTATAGCTCCTGCCAGTATTTGGTTATGCTTGTAGGAGCCAATAAGGTTAAGCCTGAAGATGTAGTCGAAAGAGTGTTAAAGAACTACGCTTTCTTTGCTGACAAGTACAATATAACTGTGAAGTATGACATTGACTATAAATCACTTCAAGAGGAGTAATGAATGGAGATAGAAAGAAAGTTTCTAATAAATGAACTTCCAAAAGACCTTGAATCCTATGAAAAAATAGAGATAGAGCAGGGTTATATAAGCAATAAGCCTACTATAAGAATCAGAAAGGCTGATGAAAAATACTTACTGACAGTCAAAACTAAATTCGGGGTAAGCAAGGAAGAAGGTGGACCAGTAGTAAATAATGAACACGAGTTTGAGATAACCGAGAAGGAATACTATCACCTTAAAGAAAAGCTAAAAAGGGACACCCTAAAAAAAATGAGGTATCTCATCCCTTTAGGAGGCGGACTTGTGGCTGAAGTCGATGTATTTAAGGAAAGATTTGAGGGGTTGGTATTTGCAGAGGTGGAGTTTCCTTCATTAGAGGCTGCTGATAGCTTTGTTAAGCCTGATTGGTTGGGCAAGGATGTAAGCGATGATAAAAGATATAAGAATGCCAAAATAATAAAAATGAGTGGCTATAATAAAGCATATTTTGAGGAGAATGTATGAGGATTATCTTGTCTCCTGCCAAGAAAATGAAGATAGACACAGACTTTCCGGGTAAGACCGAAAAGCCTGTGTTTCTTGACGATACGAAGGAAATATTAGCTTGGCTTAAGGGAAAAAAGAAAGAGGAATTAAAGGAAATCTGGAATTGTAGTGATAAGATTGCTGATGAAAATTATAAAAGAATTGAGGATATGAGATTGTCGGGAAACCTTACTCCTGCGATTCTCTCTTATGAGGGCATAGCTTATCAGTATATGGCTCCTGCTGTATTTGCAGATGAACAGCTAAGCTATATCCAGAGTAACTTAAGAATTTTGTCAGCATTTTACGGGGTGGTAAAGCCTATGGATGGTGTGACCCCATACAGACTTGAAATGCAAGCAAAAGCTAAGATTAGCATTTATAAAGACTTATATGAATTCTGGGGAGATAAGCTATATAAAGAAGTGAGAGATGAAAGCGGAGTCTTCATAAATCTTGCTTCAAAAAGAATATTATAAGTGCATTGATAAATACTTAACAGATAAAGACCGTTTCATTACCTGCGATTTTGTGGAGGATGTGGGTGGAAAAATTAGTCACTAAAAGGTACCTATGCTAAGATGGCTAGGGGAGAAATGGTTAGGTTTATGGCTGAGAATAAGATAGAGAATCCTGAAGATATTAAGAAGTTTGACAGGCTAGACTATGTTTTTAGGAAAGATTTATCTAAGAATGTGAAGTTTGTATTTGAAAGAAAAAAAAATAATTGTGTTAAAATAAAAGTCGACTATTCCTTTTACATTAACTGGTGATTATGGAGAATGTAAAAATTGGAGATTTACCTGATGAATTAAGGCCGTTTGAGAAGTATCATAAGCAGGGGATTGATATGCTTTCTGATATAGAACTACTGGCACTTGTTCTTAGGACGGGTACAAAGAAGTTAAACTGTATGCAATTGTGCAGGAAGGTCCTTGATTTTGGAGGTGGGACTTTGGCAGGACTTTATGGAAAGACTGAAAAAGAGCTTCAAAATATTCAAGGTATAGGACCTGTAAAGGCAGTTAAAATTATTTGTATCTGTGAACTTGCGAGAAGAATAGCAAGGACGAAACGCTCTTATGATGAGTCGTTAGATACTGCAGATAAAATCGCAGATCGGTATATGGAAGAGATGAGGCACTTCAAAGAGGAAAGGGTAGTTTTACTCCTCCTTGATATTAAGTGCAGGTTGATTAAAGAACTGACTATAAGCATAGGTACAGTTAATCAGTCTTTTCTAAGGCCTAGAGAGGTTTTTGTGCAGGCACTCAAATATGAGGCTGTCAATCTTGTGCTTCTTCACAATCATCCCAGTGGAGATCCCACTCCTAGCAGGGCTGACATTCAGATTACAGATATGATACTTGAGGTATCAAAGTTAGTTGGAATTCCTCTTGTTGACCATATTGTAATTGGAGATTGTTGCTATGTAAGTTTAAGGGAAAAAGGTCTAGTGGACTTTGGAACAAATAAACAGATATTTGAAAGGACTTAGTTATGCTTGGAAAGAGTATTGGGATAGATCTTGGAACCAAAAGAATCAAATATTATAGAAAAGGCGATGGAATTATCTTTGATGAGGAAAACTGCATTGCTATAGAAAACAGGGATGAGATAAGAGCTATAGGTGATGAAGCTGCCGAGATGGTAGGAAGAACTCCTGAAACTATCGAGGTAATTTATCCGGTAAACCGTGGAGTTATTGCCAATGTAAGTGCTATGGAGCTTCTTTTCAACGCTTCATTTGACAGAATTTACGGAAAAGCAAAAAGAGCATCAGGAACCAACTTTGTTATCGCTCTTCCTACCGATATCACTGAGGTTGAAAAGAGGTCATTTGCTGACTTAGTACATAAGTCAGGCCTCAAGCCTAAGAATGTCTCCCTGGTTGACAAGCCTATCTGTGTGGCCCTGGCAGCAGGTCTTGATATAATGAAGGCTAAGGGTGTTATGACAGTTGATGTAGGTGCTGATACTACAGAGATAGCAATTATTGCTCTCGGAGGTATAGTAAGAAGTAGGCTTCTTCCTACTGCTGGTAATAAATTTGATGAATCCATCTGTAATCATATAAGGCAGAAATGTGCTTTGGTTATTGGAAAGAGCAATGCGGAGCAGCTTAAGATGGGAATTGCAGGAGCTGTATCAGGACAGTCTCTTACTATGCAGGTTAATGGAAGAGATGTTGTTACAGGTCTTCCAAAGCGTATGGAAATTGAGTCAGACCTTGTCTATGAAGCAATTAAAGAAGACCTTAAGAATATTACAGAGAATATTAAGAGTACTCTTGAGCATATTCCTCCTGAAGTATCATCTGATATCATAGATGCAGGAATTTATGTAACAGGCGGTTCCGCTCTTATAGGTAATTTTGACAAGCTTCTTAATGCTGAGACCAGCCTTAAAATCAATATACTTGAAGATCCTCAGGACAGTGTAATAAACGGTCTTGGCAAGCTCATTGATGAAGATAACTTTAAGACGCAGCCTTATATTTATAGGCAGCCGGGATATTCAGTTAATTTAAGGAATGTAAATAATGGCATCACAAAGAAAAAATAAGATTAAGATAAAAATCGTTCCCAGATATCTCTTCATAGCTATGATTATTATCTGTCTGATTTTGCTCATTGTGTCCTATCGCTTTTCAGATACTTTGGGTTCTGTAAAATCAGTGACAGGTAATGCTATCACTCCTATGCAGGTTGGAATTAATAAGATAGGCAGTTTTTTCACCTCTAAGCTTGACTATCTTAAAAATGTAGATGAACTGATTGCAAAAAAACAAAGAGTTGACTTCTCAGTTGAATGAAGTCAGCTATGAAAATAAGCTTTTGCTTCAGGGTAAATATGAGCTGGATAACTTCAGGAAGCTGTATAATCTGGATCAGACTTATGCTGACTATCCTAAGGTTGCAGCAAGGGTGATTTCTAAGGATACCAACAACTGGTATAGCAAATTTAAGATAGACAAGGGTAGTGATGACGGTATCAAGCCCGGAATGAATGTAATGGCTGGAAATGGTCTTGTCGGCATAGTAACAAAGACAGGAAAGAACTATTCAGATGTAAGGTCCATTATAGACGACAGCAGTAATGTAAGAGGTATGTTCCTTGATACTTCTGAGACCTGTACTGTTAAGGGCAACTTAAAACTACTTGATGAAGGGCATATTGAAGTTACCGATATTAAGAAAGGCTCCAGTGTAAAAGACGGATATGAGGTTGTGACTTCTTACACAAGCCCCAAATATCATCCGGGTATACTTGTTGGCTATGTAAGCGGTATCAAGGTGGATCCTTCCAACATGACGGAATCAGGCTACCTTACTCCTGCGGTAGATTTTTCAAAACTTGATATGGTGCTTATTATTACCCGTGAAAAGGAAGAATTGTATTGATGAAGCGCGTTATAGGCTCTTTTATAATAGTTGTATTATTGTATCTCTTACAGACTACAGTTTTTAACAACATCGCTATAGCAGGTGTAAAGCCTAATGTAATTCTCCTACCACTTGTAATAGTGGGATATAGATATGGCAGGGTTCAGGGAATGGTTCTAGGCTTCTTTATAGGACTTTTTATTGACCTTAACGAATCCGACTATCTAGGATATTATGCTTTATTTTATCTCATTATCGGATATCTGGTAGGATTTAGCAGTAAGCTATACAGCAACGATTCCATACTGGTGCCACTAGGTCTTGTTGGAGCGTCTGATATGGTGTTGAATTTTCTTATCTATGTTACAGGATTTTTACTTAGAAACAGGCTTGATTTACCTTATTATATGATGAGGATTATCTTGCCTGAACTTGTATATACGATGATAGTGGCGGCCCTATTATATAGGGTTATTGATATAGTTTACCTCAAATTAGAGACAATAGGGGAAAGGGGATGAAGCCTAGTTTTGCTTGACACTTTTATGACGTTTGTCAAGAATGTCCTTAAGACAAGGACTATTCCACTGATATTAATATATTCTGTTTTCTCCGTTGTTTTGGTATATAAGGTGTTCACCATACAGGTAGTAAGACAGGAAGAACTGACTAAGAACACTGTAAATAACGAGGAGATTACTCGTGAGACCAAGGCAACCAGAGGCAACATTTACGATTGTAATGGTGTACTTTTGGCCTCAAACAGGCTCTCATACAATGTTACCTTACAGGATTATAAGGCATTTAAGACTGATGAAGAAAAGAATGCCATGATAATAAAGTTAATTAGAATCATTGAGGTTAACGGAGGCAAGCTTTATCCTGAATTTTATATTGAGAAGGATAAAAAGGGAAAGTTAAGATTTACAGTTGATGGTGCGGCAGAGAGCAGATTCAAGAGAGATGCCTATATGTCTACTTCTATTGAGAAGCTTACAACTGCTCAGAGAAATGCAACTGCTACAGAAGTTTTTGAGCACTTAAGACATGGGAAGTACATGTTTGACATCAGTGACGAATACAGTATGGACGATGCTCTTAAAATTATGAAGATACGTTTTGCCCTCCTTTTAAATACTTATAACAGGGGTAATCCGATTCTTGTAGCAACAAATGTAAATGAAAAGATTGTTGCCGCAGTGCTTGAGAATTCCTCAGACCTTCCGGGGGCTGAGATAGCAGAGCATACGTACAGATACTACAATGACAGTAAGTATTTTGCACATATCATTGGGTATACCGGCAACGTAAACGAGAGTGAAATAGCCGAGGATAAGGGGCATTATTACAATACAACTGACCAGATTGGAAAGATTGGTGTAGAATACTCCTTTGAGAAATACCTGAGAGGCAAAAAGGGTTCTGAGAAGGCCACTCTAAATTCTGATTACTATGTAACAGGTGTGGAAAATATATCAACCCCTAAAGCCGGAGATGATATCTACCTGACTATAGACAGTAAGCTTCAAAAGATTTGCTATAACATATTAGAAAAAGAGCTGGCAGCTATCCTGCTTAGTAAGATACACAATTCTGCAAGCTACGGTGGCAAGGGCAAAAATGCCTATGACATCAAGATACCTATATATGAGGTATATAACGCCCTATTTGATAATGGAGCAATAGACCTTGAAAGGCTCGAGAAAAAGAAGGCCGGAAAGGTTGAAAAGGCTGTCTTTTCTAAATTTAAGAAAGAAGAGAGCAGTGTCCTAAAGAAGCTAAAGAACCTGATGCAGATAAACAGCGTTTCAAAGGAACGTGATAACAAGACAATCAGTGAGTATATGGATTATATATATACTTATGTCAAGAATGAAAAGCTGATTGACGTGACCTTGGTCAATGAGGATGATGTTAACTTTTAAGGATTATATTGCACACAAGAAAAGCCTTGGAGAATTCCTTAAGTATGCGGTCTCTAACAGATGGATTAATCTGCCTAAGCTTGATATAGGCAGTGAGTACCTAAGTACTGATGAAATATACAAAATACTGCTTAACTACATATTTGACAATATAACATCTGATTTGCAGTTTAAGAAAATCATCTATAAGAATCTTATATTTAATTATGAGATTTCAGGGACAGAGGTATCACTTATACTATTTTCGCAAGGTTTCTTAAAAGAAGATGTGAAAGCTTACCGCAATCTCTTAAACGGCTCGCTTTCACCTTATAACTTTATAAAGAGCAAGATAAAGAGCCTTGAGATAACACCTGCGAATCTGGCACTTGATCCATGTTCCGGCTCAATGGTTATCACAAACCCTAATAATGGTGATGTAAAGGCTTTGGTTACGTATCCAAGCTATGATAACAACAAGCTTGCCAACCAAATAGATGCCAAGTACTATGCTAAGCTCTCTACTGACGGGTCCTATCCGCTTATCAACAGGCCTTGTCAGCAAAGACTGCACCCGGTTCAACCTTTAAGATGGTGTCTGCAGCCGCAGACCTTTCAACCGGCGCCATAGGTGACCATGAGAAGATATATGCGAAAGTATTATTTACAAAGACTGACAAGCCTGCAGCCTGCTGGAGCAATGTCCCACACGGTAATATAGATATCAGAACAGCTATTGAGGTATCCTGTAACTACTTCTTTTATGAAGGCGGATACAGAATGAGTCTTGACTCTGAAGGCAAATATAACTCAAAGCTAGGTCTTGAGAAGCTTAATAAATACGCTGCAATGTTCGGCTTTAAGAAGGGCACTACTTCAGGAGTTGAATTATACGAGTACGAGCCTTCTATATCAGATACCGATTCTGTAAGATCTTCTATCGGTCAGGGCAGCTATGCATTTACACCTACCCAGATAGCAAGGTATACGGCCGCTATTGCCAACAAAGGTACACTTAATTATCTTACAGTGATTAAGGAGATAAAGGACATCAAGGGAAATACTGTGAAGAATACAGTTTCTAATTCCAAAAATAAGAAAACACCTAAGATTGAGCTTAGGCCTGATGTTTGGAGTGTTATAAGAGATGGTATGTATCTTGCAGTAAACGGCAGTCGAAGTTCCCATAAAGAACTTTTTAAGAAGGTTAAAAACCTCATAGCAGGTAAGACCGGTACAGCTCAGTTTTCTAAGCAGAGAGCTGACCACGGTCTCTTCACGTCCTATGCGCCTTATAAAAAGCCAAAGATATCAGTGACCTGTGTCATTCCTAATGGTTATACCTCAGGAAATGCCGCAAGTGCTGTGGCCGACTTTTATGAATATTACTTTGGCGATGAGGATGAAGAGGCATTAAATAAAAAAGCTGTCAAAGATAAAGTTAAAAATATAATTTCAGACTAATACAGGAGGAAAAATGAAGCAACCGGTTGTTATTAAAGCAAACAATTTTGGGCTTATGATAATACTTGATCCAGAGCTTGAATTTGATGCTTTATGTAAAGCAGTGGCTGAAAAATTTAAGGAATCAGCTAAGTTCTTTGGAAATGCGGACATGGCAGTGGCATTTGACGGAAGAAAGCTTACTGATGACGAGGAAGAGACTATAATTGATACTATAATTCATAATTCTTCCATCAACATAGTGTGTACAATCGACAATGATCCGATAAGGGAAGAACGTTTCAAGAAAAAACTGGATCAGATAGCCATATCGGAGGATATTAGCCTTACAAAGATACATAAAGGGTATTTTAGATCCGGTCAGATGATGGAATTTGATACCGGTGTTATCATCATTGGTGATATCAATCCCGGAGCAAAAGTCGTAGCTAAGGGCAGCATAGTGGTACTAGGTGCCCTAAAGGGAGAGGCTGAAGCCGGTGCAGGAGGCAATGACAATGCTTTCATCATTGCCCTTGATATGGCACCTATACAGCTTAGAATAGGCTCAAAGATAGCCAGAAGTGCCGACAATACTGCGTTTTCAGGTAAGTCCAAGTGCTTATCACCTCAAGTTGCCTTTGTTGAAAATGACAATATATGCATTGAGGATCTTGATAAAAAAATGTACTTGATTCACTACAAATATAAAAAAAGTTTACTTATTCACTTGTAATTAATTCATTTTAATTATATTATATTATTGATGGAATATTGATTTAGTTAGGAGATTTTTTTATGGGAGAAGTTATTGTTATAACCTCCGGTAAGGGTGGAGTTGGAAAAACCACTACTACAGCTAATGTAGGTACCGGTCTTGCTATGCTTGGTAAAAAAGTAGTTCTTATCGATACTGATATCGGTCTTAGAAACCTTGACGTGGTTCTTGGACTGGAGAATCGTATTGTGTATAACCTTGTTGATGTAATTGAGCAGAACTGCAAAATCAAGCAGGCGCTTATTAAGGACAAGAGATATGAGACTTTATATCTTCTTCCAAGCGCTCAGACAAGAGACAAGGATGCTGTAAACCCTGAGCAAATGGTTGCACTTACTGAAGAGTTAAAGAATGAGTTTGATTATATTATTCTTGATTGTCCTGCTGGTATTGAGCAGGGCTTTAAGAATGCTATTGCTGGTGCGGACAGAGCGATTGTTGTAACCACACCAGAGGTTTCAGCAGTTAGAGATGCGGATAGAATAATTGGACTTCTTGAAGCAAACGAGATTGGGAAGACTGAGCTCATAGTGAACAGACTTCGTATGGACATGGTCAAGAGGGGAGACATGATGTCAAGTGAACAGGTTCTTGATATCTTGGCTGTCAGCCTCCTTGGGGTAGTTCCTGATGACGAGAATATCGTTGTATCTACCAACACGGGTGAGCCTCTTGCAGGCAATGATACTCTTGCTGGACAGGCCTACATGAATATTTGTAAAAGAATAACAGGTGAAGAAGTACCTTTACTTGACCTTGAAAGCAAAAAAGGATTTTTGGCGCGTCTTGGAGAATTATTTAAGAAGTAAAGGAGTTAAGCTATGAGTTTAATGGATTTTTTCAAAAAGAAATCTTCGGGACAACAGGCGGTAGACAGGCTTAAGCTTGTTCTAGTATCAGACAGAGCAAACTGTTCTCCTGAAATTATGGAACAGATTAAGAATGATATTCTTAAGGTTATATCAAATATGTTGAGATAGATGTTGAAGGACTTGATATTAAGATTGAGCAGACAGAGTCAGATTCAAGGAATGGCTCCGTACCTGCAATATGTGCGAATATCCCTATCAAGGAAATGATAGGAAAAAGGTCATAAGGATACAGATGTTTAAAAATAAAAAATACGATTTCAAGGATTTTAGTTTTTCCTTGCTTGCAGCCACACTGTTGCTTTGCTTAATTTCAGTTTATTGTCTCTTTAAGTCAGAAGGAAGTGGAATGGCAAAAAGGCAGATGATCGGAGTAGTACTTGGTTTGGCTGTAGCAGTCATAGGTGCTTTAATTGACTACCATCTTATCTGCAAATTTGCAATTCTATACTATATTATTGGAATTATATTGCTTGTGATGGTAAGATTCACTTCTTATGGTAAAGACTATGACACAGGCGCTTTTAGATGGCTTATGATTAGCTCTATTGTTATTCAGCCGTCTGAACTAGTTAAAATAATACTAATTATAGTGTTGGCTGTATTGTTTTCGAAAGTTAAGAATAAGTTGAATAAGTGGTCAATATTTGCTTTATCAGTGATGGTTATGATGTTACCAACCTCGCTCATTCTTATACAGACAGATCTTTCATCCAGTATGGTTTGTATGTTTATCTTTGCCATTATGATATTTATGGCGGGGCTTAGCCTTAAAATTATGGGAATAACCTTAGCTGTATTGGTTCCGGTTGGTGCTGGTCTATTTTGGTATGTGATTCAGCCGGGGCAAAAATTGCTTACCAATAAACAGCAACTTAGAATTCTAGGCTTCTTAAATCCTGAAGAATATGCACTTACAGAAAGATACCAGCAGATAAATTCTGTTAATGCTATAGCTGCGGGTAAGGTACTTGGTAAGACACTTATAGGAGATACTTCAGACGTCAGACTTTTTAATAAGGTTTTTGTAAATGAAAGTGATTTTGTTTTTTCAGTATTGGCAGAAGAACTTGGATTTTTGGGTTGCGTTTTGGTTATAGTATTGTTTGCTTTCATCGTGTTTAAGTGTGTGCTAATAGCAAAAAATTCTGTTGATTTTACAGGAAAGATGATAGCAATCGGTGTTTCGGCCATGCTTGCTTTCCAGTCTTTTGTTAACATTGGAGTTGCTACCGCACTTTTGCCAAATACAGGACTTCCGTTGCCATTTCTAAGTTATGGACTTTCGTCATTACTAAGCAACTTTTTGGGCATAGCGATGGTATTAAACGTTGGACTGCAAAAGGCAAAACACGGATTGACCTTTAATTCCGGAGAAAATGAAATATTATTTTAAATAAACATTGTAAAGGGGTGGAATATGAATATTGGTTTGGTCGCGCATGATGCGAAAAAGAAGCTAATGCAGAATTTTTGCATTGCTTATAGAGGAATATTAGGCAAGAATACTTTATATGCAACCGGAACAACAGGTAGGCTTATAGAAGAAGTTACCAATCTGAACATACACAAGTATCTTGCTGGACATTTGGGCGGAGAACAGCAGATGGCTGCCCAGATTGACCACAATGAAATTGATTTGGTAATATTCTTAAGGGATCCACTTTCATCAAAGACTCATGAGCCTAATATAAGCAATATATTAAGGCTTTGTGATGCCAACAACATTCCTGCGGCAACCAATCTTGCCTCAGCTGAGCTTATGATAAAAGCTTTGGATAGGGGAGACCTTGACTGGAGAGAATTGTATAAGTCATGATTAGATTAAAGAGTAAAATAATTCTTGCTGCTCTGTGTGGAGTTTTACTTACCGGCTGTGGGAGCAACGCCATAGCCTATTTTCCGTATGGAGACGAGGGTACAGGTGGTAGAGCGTACGAAAAAGTTGCTTCTGCCACCGAGCTATCTCTTATGTCTGACGGACTCGTTGTGTTGACAGATAAAAATATCAACAAATTAAAAGATAAGCCATCTTTTAATGCGAAGTCAGTTATAGTGGCAAATGAAGAGAAGTCTATTTATGCCAAGAATTGCTTTAAGAAAATGTATCCTGCAAGCCTCACTAAAATGATGACTGCCTATGTGGTTTTCAAAAAAGAAAGTGATTTGGACAGGTTAGTGAAATTAGACGGAGAAGCAATTAAGATTACTGAGCCTTATGCCAAGAAAATCAGACTTATGGATGGGGATCAGGTTACTATTAGACAACTCCTTAATGCGGCTCTGGTAACATCAGCAAATGATGCGGCCAAGGCGCTTGCTGTAGTAGTTAGCGGAAGTGAAGAGAAGTTCGCCCTTCTTATGAATGAAGAGGCAAAGAAAATCGGTGCTACCCACAGCAGATTTGTTAATAGTACGGGACTTCATGACAATGCCCACTATACTACCTTGTATGACCAGTATCTAATCTTCAATGAGCTTCTTAAGATTCCGGAGTTTGTTGAGATTATTAATCAGGGTTCATACACCATGGTATATAAAAATGTCCTAGGCAATGAGGTAACGACTAAGATGTCTTCAACCAATCAGTATCTTGCAGGTTTACTAAAAGTTCCTGATGGTTATACTGTAATAGGCGGAAAGACGGGAACTACAGATGAGGCAGGTTCTTGTATCTTGATGTCATTTAAGTCATCTGCTGATAAGAATTATATAGTGGGTGTACTCAAGGCATCAGACAGTCTCAATCTCTATGCACAGCTTGGAACTGTTTTTGAAAATTTACCTCAAAATACTTCAAAATGATTGTATTTTATAGCATTTTTGACATATAATATTAGTGCTTAATAAACTTTTTCATATAAAAGGAGGGTTTTACTATGGTAAATATTATTTGTGGGGAAAAAGGAAAAGGTAAGACAAAGGTAATACTTGAAAAAGCCAATGAAGCAATTAAGACTTCAGGTGGCAATGTTGTATTTCTTGACAAGGATCTTGCTCATATGTATGAGCTTAACAATAAGATCCGTCTTATAAATGTGAAAGATTTCTTCGTAGAGAATGCCAGTGAGTTTATCGGTTTCGTTTGCGGAATCATCTCTCAGGATCACGATCTTGAAGCCATTTTCCTTGATAGCTTCCTTAAGATTTCGTTGACAGACAAGGAAACAATGAAACCTGTGCTAGATAAGATTATTCAGGTTGCAGATAAATACAGTGTGGACATTATTCTCAGTCTTTCTGTTAAGAGTGAGGAACTTCCTGAGGAATATAAGCGTAATGTGCTGGTTTCCTTATAAGATTATGGCGTTATTTTACAGGCTGTCACATTATTAATGGTGTGGCAGTTTGTTTGTTTGGAGGATTAGATATTGGCTGCAAGAAAGAAGGCTGGGAAAAAGAAGAACAATGTAATCCGATATGGAGAAAAAAAATCATTTCATGTAGGCTTCGTTGTCTTTGGAATCATATTGATATATATATTGGGACATACATTTATTTATATGACTAGGGAGAAGACCTCGATATATAGGGTGGTAAGCGATGAAAAAACTGAGGTAATCAATACAACGGGGCTGGCTCTTAGAAATGAATTAGTGGTAAAGTCCGAGGAAGCAGGATATATAAATTATTATGTAAACGGCAACTCTAGGGTGAAAAAGAATGAAGCTGTGTTTTCCATTGATAAGACAGGAAATATATACTCAAAGCTTTTGCTTGACGACCAGAGTGATGAATCAGGTGAGAGGATTACCGGAATATTACATCAGTTTCAAATCAACAGGGATGACAATTTTATCAGTACCTATGGCCTCAAAGAGAATATGAAAGAGACTGTTATGACTACTTCAGGGAATAAGATTATGGCTTCTCTTAAGAAGTCTTCCGAGAACAAGGACTCTTTCAGTGTGAGCTCTGCAAGTGATAGTGGTATAGTTGTCTACGGGGCAGATGGACTTGAGAACCTTAGCGAAGAATCTATTACAACCGATATATTTGAAAATCAAAACAGCTATATACTAAAGACAGCTACTGAAACTGAAGGTAAGATAGAGGCAGGTGTGCCTGTATATAAGCTTATTTCAGATGAAGTATGGAAGGTAGTGGTTCCTATCAATGAAACCCAAAAAGAGCTTCTAAAGGATAAAAGCTATGTGGATGTAAATGTTGACAATAAGGGGTTTAACGCAAAGGCAAAGGCTGATATTACTGAAATAAACGGAAATGATTATATTGTACTTACATTTTACAATTACATGGTCGACTATGCTGATAAGAGATTTGTCAATGTCTATATAGTGCTTAAGAGTGTAAGTGGTCTCAAGGTGCCTAAATCATCTGTGGTCGAAAGACAGGTATATGAAATCCCTGAAGAATGCTATATGAACGGTGGAGGCAATAAGTCAGGAGGATTTACACTACTTGATAAAAATAAGAATGATACAATTAAAACCAGTTATGTTGAGACTGAAATCTGCTATAGGGATACAAAGAAGAAGAAGGTATATGTGGATATAACCGAAGGCCTTAAGCCTGGAGACGAGCTCATGACGCCCAATAGTCAAAATACTTTTACTATCAGCACTACCAAGCTTATGAAGGGAGTTTACAACATCAATAACGGCTATCCTAGATTTAGACATGTTGAGCCTGATATAGAGAATGTGTCAAGTGAGAACAGCGAGTATTATCTCATTCCTTCTGATAAAGGCTATAATTTAAGTGAATATGATAATATAATTCTTAATGCTGATAAGATGGATAAGGAGTAATATGGGAATATCAGAAAATCTTAGTTTGGTTGAGGAGAAGATTGCTGCTGCCTGTAAAAGAGCAGGAAGAAACAGAGATGAGGTAGAACTCATAGCTGTCAGTAAGACACATCCTGTAGAGGCAATTAAAGAGGCTATGAGGTATGGAATCAGGTCTTTTGGTGAGAATAAGGTTCAAGAGCTTAAAGAAAAGATGGAAAAGATTGAAGAAGATCTTGAGTGGCATCTAATCGGGCATCTTCAAACCAATAAAGCTAAATATGTAGTGGGTAAGGTTTCACTAATTCACTCTCTTGAGAACCTAAGACTTGCAGAAGCTCTTGAAAAAGAAGCAGTCAAACGAGGAGTGATAGCGGATGTGTTGGTGGAAGTAAATATTGCGAAAGAAGATACCAAGTTCGGTGTTCTACCTGAAAATGTGGAAGAATTTGTAAGAGAAGTGGCAGAATTCGAACATATAAGTGTGAAGGGACTAATGACGGTTGCGCCTTTTGTTGAGGTACCAGAAGAAAATCGTAAATATTTTAGAGAACTTAATAAAAATAATGGTTGACTTGAATAGTAAAAACATTCATAATGTGAATATGAATGTCCTTTCGATGGGAATGACCGGTGACTATGAAACGGCAATTGAAGAAGGAGCTACTCTTGTAAGGGTTGGTACCGGAATATTCGGTCATAGAGACTATTCGACTTGAGATTAATAATAGGAGTGTGTATATGTTTAAGAAAATTAGCCATATGATTTCGTCGTTCAAAGACGGAAACGACTATGATGATGATTATGATGAGGACTATGAAGACGAGCTTGAGGAAGAGCGCATAGAGTCTTCCGGATCAAGACAGCTTAGAAGAAACGACTATGAGGAAGACTATGAAGAAGAGGATGATGAGCCTTCATTTTTCGAGAAAAAGAAGAAAACAACTGCTTCAAAGGATAACCGCAAGGTTATACCTATAAAAAAGAGCAGTAAGGCTGGTGCAGAAGTCTGTGTAAAGCTTCCTAAGGGATTTGATGAGGTTGAAGATATCTGTGACAAATTACTTGCAGGCTCTATAGTGGCTCTCAATCTTGAAGCTTTAGATACTTTAGAGGCTCAGCGTATAGTAGATTTTGTTTTTGGAACCATGCATGCAATCAATGGAAAGTTTAGAGCGGTGTCAAAGTATGTATATATCATTTCACCTGAGAATGTTGAACTCACAGTTGAAAACGAAGAAGAACTTATAGACACTCTCTTTGCTGTACCTAAGTTAAATGGACAGTAATATGGATAAGGAAGAAAATTTAGTATTTAGGCATTTGTTAGACCTGGCAAAGGTCTCTTCTGCCAGGGATATAAGTGTTTTTTCAGATTTTCTTAACAACAGGGAAGTTGCAATTTTAAAGAAACAGGCGGCAAACCTTCCGTTAGGAAGGTTTTTCCTATATGGAGGCGTAGAAGATGCAGAAAGAGTCATAGTGTGTTTTCCTGCCTCTTTTGAGGATAGGGAAGATATTATTTTCCCTATTGATTGTATAGAAATATTGATTAAAAGTGCTAAATTTGAAAACAACTCACTTACACATAGGGATTTTCTTGGTGCAATATTGGGGCTTGGAATAGAAAGGAAGCTGATAGGAGATATATTTACTGTATCAGAAAATGGAAAAATAGTTAAAGCCTTTGTGTTTTGTCAAAACAAAATCTCTGACTTTATACTGAGTGAATTAAGGCAAATTGGAAGAAGTATTGTAAGTGCAACCAGAATATCTGCTGAGGAAGCAATGACCAGTAGAAGAATTGAGGACAAGTATGGTACTGTACCATCGCTTAGGTTGGATGTTATAATAGGAGAAGCTCTTAATCTTTCGCGGACTAAGGTAAAAGCTTTGATTGATGGGGATAAGGTTGCTGTAAACTCTGCGGCAACATCATCAAGCCATTATCAGGTTGTGGAAGGTGATATTATATCTGTAAGAGGTTTTGGTAAATTTATTTTTTATGAAAGCTTAGGAAAAACAAAGAAAGACAGGCTACAAATTCATATTGGAAAAATATTGTTAATTTTGCAGGAGGGGATTATGCTTTTCACTAGAAGAGATTAAAAACTATGAATTTAAGAAGGGTATTGGCTATACTAAAAAGAGTGTAGATGACTACATAGCTAAAGTTGTAGATACTTACAATGTAATTAGTAAAGAAAATGCGGAGCTTCAAGAAAAGATTGTTGCATTAAGTGAAGGAATGCAGTATTACAAGTCCATTGAAAAGACCCTACAGAAGTCTCTTGTGCTTGCTCAAAAAACAGCAGATGAAAAACAGGAAAAAGGCTTTAAATAAGGCTAAAATCATTGAAAGAGTTGCACGTACAAAAGCAGATGAAATAATAACCAAGGCTAAGAACGATTTGGATGCTGTTTACAGGCAAACAGACGAGTTAAATAGAAGATTTGAGCTTTACAAGTCCTATATTAAAAATCTTATTAACACTCAGATGGATTTGATTAATAGTGATTCGTATAAAATATCTGTCAATGATCTAGATGGTTACTTGAAGCTAAAGGATGAGCTAGAAGAGGCCAGACTAGCTGTCCCTGAAGATGATGAATATTCTGAAAATATTGAAGATATGTCTGAGGATGCAAAAGAAGATTCAGAAAGTGATTTAACGGGACAATTTGAATCCACCTTAGAGAAAATTGAAGAAGAGAATATAGAACATATACCTGAATTAAAGCATAAGGCCGTAGCTAAGCCTGCTCAGGACGTTAAAACAGCTTCTGAAACAGCAGCTTCTCCTGAAGTAAGACAAGCTACTACTGCAAAAGCTGTACCTGACAGCAAAGAAATTAATACAGCAAAACCTTCACAAGAAAAGCCGATAACAGAAGCCAAATCTGTGCAGGGGATAAAACCAGTAAAAGTTCCAAAGATTAACCAGGATTTAAATTCTGCTCAGGTAACTAAATCAGCGGCTCAATCAGCACCTGTAAGTGGAGCAAGACATTTTGCTGAGCCTCGTATCTTACCTGGAATGAAAACTGCAGCAGAAGCTAAGCCTGCACAGGTAGCAAAGCCTTCTTCAGATATGAATCCTGCCGCTGAGCTGAAGTCAGTTATGGCGGGGACAGTTTCACAAGGAGTTGAACACACAGTTACAGAAATACCTACTTCAGAAGCTAAAAGCAAGCCAATAAACAATGTGCGTGCTGGAGAAATGAATGCTCAGGAAAGAAGGGTACTTCTTGCGAGGAAACTTGCTGCTGAAGAAATAGCTAAGCAGGAGATGACTCAACAAGAACATAAAAAAGAGCAGTCAGCTCCTATAAATGAGAATCTTATAAACAGAATACCACGTGATGTATTTGGCTCTGAAGACGATGTATTGTAATTGCAGCTCTTTAAGAACTCAGATAGCAAAGGTAAATATGAGTAAAATATTAAAAGTTGAAATTAATTCAGGCATCGGTGACTTGTATAACATAGTCATCGAGCCTGATTTTATCAAGTTAGTGGATATATTATTGGATGTTTTTCCCGATTGTAGTAAATATATGTTAGTTTTTGATTCAAATACCGACAGATTTTTAAAAAAAGAAATCCTTAAGTTAATTCAAGCTACAGGTAAAATAGTGAATAGCTTTACTTTTACAGCAGGGGAAGATAGCAAGAATCTTTCGACTGTCAAAGGATTATATGAGGAATTGATTAAGCAAAAGTATGAAAGAAACGATGTAATACTGGCTGTAGGCGGAGGTGTTGTTGGAGACTTGGCTGGATTTACGGCTGCAACCTATCTTAGAGGCATCAGGTTTGCGCAGATTCCTACTACCTTGCTTGCAATGTCAGACTCAAGCGTTGGTGGTAAAACTGGAGTAGATTTTTTGTCTTATAAAAATATGGTTGGTGCCTTTCATCAGCCAAGGCTTGTATTTATGAATGTTGCAACCTTATCCACTCTGCCTGAAAGAGAATATCTTTCTGGAATGGCTGAGGTTATCAAATATGGGTATATTTATGATGAGAAGTTTTTACATTATCTTAGGGAGAATTATAAGAAAATATTAGAAAAGAATTATTCATCTCTTGAACATATAATATATCACTCTTGTAGAATAAAAAAAGAAGTAGTAGAAAAAGATCCTTTGGAAGAAGGTTTTCGTGCTATATTAAATTATGGACATACTATAGGTCATGCAGTTGAAAAACTAATGAAGTACAGTCTGCTCCATGGAGAATGTGTAGCCCTTGGCATGCTGTCCGCTGGAAGAATAGCTGTAAGTCGTGGGCTTATGTCAGAAAAAGAGCTTGAAGAAATGAAAAAGATTTTGTCTGACTATAAGCTGTATAGGAAGATTTCTGTTTCAGAAGTGTCTTTTAGCAGAGAGGATGTACTCGCTGCAACAAAGTCTGATAAAAAGATGCAGGGTGGAAGGATAAAGTTCATTCTTGCTGCTGACATAGGAAGGGCAGAAATATACAAGGATATAACTGATGAAGAGTTAATGCTTGGAATAAATGAGATTATTGAAGGTTAAATATGAATAAAAACAAAGTTTTTCTTTTTGAAATGTTAGCTGTTGTAATTTTGACTGCCTTTGACTTGTTGACTAAACAATTGGCAGTAAAATATCTGTCGGATGGTAGTATATCTCTAATTTCGGGGGTATTTAGTCTTACTTTGCTTGAGGGAGGCAACTCTGGTGCTGCATTTGGCATGCTTCAGGGGGGATTTTGGATATTTATAGTAATTACTCTTATTGTAGTCTGCTTGGTAGTGATTATGCTAAGAAAGATAGTATATGGAAAAAAATACAGTTTCTTTCACTATGCACTTGTCCTCCTTCTTGCTGGAGCCTTGGGAAATTTTGCAGATAGAGTGATGACGATGATAAACTATGGACATAGCTATGTAGTTGATTTCTTATATTTTGAATTAATCAACTTCCCTATCTTCAATGTGGCTGACTGTTATGTGACCATAGCTGCAGCTACAATGATATTCCTTGGTGTTTTCTATTATAAGGATGAAGATTTTGATAAAATGCTTGGTAAGGTGAAAAATGATACAGAATAGCAAGTTAGGGATTAAAGATATCGACGTGGAGGACTTTTGCGATGACATCATTGAGTTAACTTCTAGTCAAGATGGAGAAAGAATAGATAAATACCTCTCGGATAATCTTACAGACTACTCTAGGTCATATCTTAAAAATATTATAGATGAGGGCAGGGTCCAGGTTGCTGGAAAGATAGTGAAAAGCAGTTTTAAGGTATATAATGGGGCTGCCATAACTGTAAATCTACCTCCTGTGAAGGAAGTCGAGATTATTCCTGAGGATATTGCACTTGATATTCTTTATGAGGATGAAGATGTTATCCTTGTAAATAAGCCAAAAGGTATGGTAGTTCATCCTGCGGCAGGTCATTATACAGGAACCCTTGTCAATGCTCTTATGTTCCACTGCAAGGATAACCTATCTGGCATAAATGGAGTATTACGCCCCGGAATAGTACATAGGATTGATATGGATACTACAGGTGTAGTAATCGCCTGTAAGAATGATGTAGCCCATAGATTTATTGCTGAGCAGTTAAAAGAACATAGTATTAAAAGAAAATATCAGGCCATTGTCTATGGAAGCTTCAAGGATGATGAAGGAAGAATAGAGGGTGCAATAGGTAGGTCAAAGACTGACAGAAAAAAAAAAATGGCTATAGTGCCTAATGGCAAGCCTGCTATCACTCATTATAGGGTAATTAAAAACTATTCTTCTCCAAATGGAAATAATTTTGCCCATATAGAGTGTGAACTTGAAACGGGGAGAACACACCAGATAAGGGTACATATGACAAGTATAGGACATCCCTTGCTTGGGGACAATGTTTACGGGGTGGCGAAAAATCCTTTTAAGCTTGAAGGACAGACTCTTCACGCTGAAATGCTTGGTTTCATCCATCCAAGGACGAAGGAGTATATGGAGTTTCATGCACCTTTACCAGAATACTTTACTAAGCTCTTAATAAAGCTCAATAACTGCTTTTGATAAATACGGACTACAGTGGTTTTAGATTTGAGGTTGAAAAAAACATGGCACAAAGCATCGTTTTACGCAAATATATTGAAAATAGGTGTTTTGTGCATTTTTTTGCATTTTTTAATTGCAAATTTTTCCATTATATGGTATTAGTATTAATAGGTATGCATAGAGAATAGATAGGTTATCTTTATTTATTTTTTATGATATCCCAAGGAGGGGATAAATACTTTTTCTGTAAACGGACTCATAAATCATTTCAAAAGGAGAAAAAAGTATGTGGAAAAAACATGGTTCTGCACTATTAGGCTTGATACTTACAATAGCTTTATTCATAACAGGCATAAAGCTTCCTGAGTATGTAGCAGCTGCAGGAATTGACAAGACAAACCTGGTAGCAGGCAAGGATAGTACAACTTTTGTACTTAGTCAAAAGGTTAGCGAGGATAATTATAAGCCAATAAAAGAGGCTACCCAGATTGACACCAATAAAGAAATTAAGGTTGAAATGTCGTTTGAGGCAATATTTGATGAAGACCTTCAACCTGAAGAGCACATCAATAAAGGAGATTATGTTCAGTTTGACTTAGGTGACAGGCTTAAGTTTGCAGGAGCTGATGAATCTTCGGCTTCACTTACTCTTCCAATCACTGATACCGAATCTAAGCTAAAAATCTGTGATGCGGTATTTACAAAGGATCCTGCAACGGGACATATCACAGTTAGGTTTGACTTTTCAAATTCAGATGATGCTGTTTTTAAGAAAAAGAGCGGTAAGGTAGGTGCAAGCGTATCAGTAATGCCTGATATAACCAAGCTTGATTGGGAGAAGAATTCTGAAAAGACAATCAAGCTTTTTGGAAAAGACTATGAAGTTGGTTATATAGAAGGCGAGTTAAAGGTTACAAAAACAGGTACACTTGATGCTAAAAATCATAAGATAGACTGGACTATTGAAATTGACAGACATGTTAAAGGCCTGCCTGATAAACCATTAAGTCTTGAGGGATATAAGGTTCGTGAACTTCCTACTCGTGAATTTGTAAATGGAGTTAAATTTGGTGATTATATAAAAGGAACTTATACTATAAATGGTAAGCAGGTAGAAGAAACAGAGAAATATGAAAATGGTAAATTACATGTTGGAGATGATACTTCATATGCTGAACATACATATATAATTACTGATGCTGATTTAGACCCTGACAACAAGGGTAAGGCTACAGTTACTCTCAGCACAGTTGCTAATTTGGGAATTAACCAATATGGAAGTTTAAACACTATCAATCACAACGAAGTTCAGGTATATATGCCTGTTGGTAGTGGTGAAAGTGCTAAAGCTACTGCGTGGGTAAGATTTGATGAATTTGGAAAAAAGGTAGGCCAGATTGACAAAAGTGGTAAGAAAATAATCTGGACGGTAGAGTTTAATGCGCCAGGATATAGTCTCGGTGATGTTCAGGTTTCAGATGAGTTTACTAATGATAGGACAGAGAGAATAGCTCAAAAGTTTTTAACTGCTAAGTTCCAGAGATGGGATGAGGAGAACAAGACTTGGGGAGCAGATAAACAGTTGAGTGCTGCTTCCAATACAGGTAAAAATTATAAGTTTAATATTCCAAATGTAGAAGAAAGATATTGCTTACATTCGAGACTGAAATTGCTCCGGATAAATTTGGTGCTGATTTTGACAACGATGCTTATGTATGGTGGAACGATAAAGAAGAGTATAAAGTAAAACTTCACGGAGAAGTAGGAACAACGCTTCCGGGTGGAGAGAGTTACGGTACTATAAAAAAGACTGCAAAAGATCAGACTTTTTATTTAAGATATGTTGGCTATGAGCCTGAATGGACTGTTTCAGCCGATAGTAAGGCAGTACCTACAGACGCAGGTATTAGCTATATGTATGATACCTTTATTTTCGATAATGATATAAAGGCGGATAGGTCTACAGTCAATGAGACTAACGGCTTTTCTGTAAAGAAGATTGGAGATGAAGGGACTACTTCGCTTGCTGGGAATGTAAAACTTTCACAGATTATTGGTAGCAAGGGAAGACATCAGAGACTTGTAAGTGTAAACAATCCTTTGATATCCAAAACAGATGGAATTACAAGCAATGTGTATGAGATAGTTAAGGCTGGCAAGACTGTCGGCCACGTACTGGAGATAAAGCTTGTGCCGGGTATAAAAAATACCGCTACATTTAAGTCAAGAATTACTGAAAAATCAGCATTTCTTGTAGAAGATCACTATCACGGCAGTGATGCTCCTTATAACTATACTGTTCTTGTAAATGGTGGACATGTCGTACTTAAGACTGATGCTCAGTACAGGTTTTTGTCTAGAATGTTATATAAGCAGACTGTTTCAAAAGAAGCAGCTAAAAAGCTACAGACAGACTTTAATGCAGTAGCTATAAATGGTGATGCTTTTGATGATAATGAGCCTTCTCCATATTCTGGTTATAAAGGAAGTGGAATTAACAATTCAGAAACTGCTTATGACAGGTCTACAAGGTCTGTAGTATTTAGGCTAAATGTTAATGAAGCTAATGTAAGGGATGTTGATGGCGATATTGGTAAATTCATATTAAAGGATGTACTTCCTTATGAGTTTAAGCTTGTTCCTATTAAAAAAGACGCTACTAACCCTGAAAAGGATAAGTATTTCCTTGCCTATAAGGGAAAACCAGCCACTGTATATCCTGATACTAATGCAGAGATTTACTCGCAGGTTTCATCACGTATAGTGAAGGCAGTTGGTAATGCACTGACTGATGATGAACTGGAAGCAAATGGTATAAGAGGTGAAGTTCTTGAAGGTAGCTCTAATGTCAAGAACCAGCTTAAGATAACTTTTGATAAGATGAATGGACCTTATGTAATCTATTTGAAGGCTGAACTTAGATCAGATATACCTAATCATACCAATGTACAGAAGACTGAAACTAATACAGCAACCATGAGCATAGAGAACTTTGATAGAGTGCTTAGTGCAGAAGCGAAATTTAAGTACGACGGTAGATTCCTACAAAGGGAATGGATGGAGAGAAAGTTGATATTAGTGACAATGGTTTCATTAAATGGAACCTTAACTATATACCATACAAGGTTTATAACGATAACAATGAAACTAAATTAAAAATTGAAGATAAGTTAAATGAAAACCTCGTTCTTAGAAAAGAAAAGGGTACAGGAAACCTCGTGTTTGAGGGGGACAATTACAGGATATGGAAGGGTGATATAGACAAGGACGGAAAGTTTGTTAATCCTGTTGAGATTACACAAGGACTTGACAAGATTTTCACCTATGATACAGTGGCTGAAAAGCTTGTAATAAATATCCCTGATAATGATACAGTATATAAGATTTCTTATATAACTGATTTTGCAGCCAATGCAAAACCTGGTGCCCAATTAAGCAATGAGGCAGCTCTTATAGAGAACTTAAAGCAAAGAGGTGCAACCATAAAGGTTGACCACAAGATTGATGGTAAGGCTTGGGGAAGCTTAACCAATAAGACCTATGAGCGTCTCCAGATAGTTAAAACTGATGAGAATGGTGTCAAGCTTGCAGGTGCAAAGTTTACTTTAACTAAACTTGCCAAAGGTGCTAATACACAGAAGGTTATCGGAACATTTGAATCAAAGGCTGATTCATCAATTGTTATCGAGAAACTTACTCCTGGTGAGTATGAACTTACTGAAGATAAGACGCCTGATGGATATGGCTCAAACGGGATAGTTTATAAAATAAGGGTAAGAGAGCTTGAAAGTGGATTTAAGGTAGAGTTTTCTGATGAGGCAGCTAAGTATTATGGAAAAGCAAAACTTACCGAGAATGAACTTACTATTATCAATAAGAAAAAGCCGGATGTTCCTAATCCGCCAGTGAACCCACCAGTGAACCCACCGGTAAATCCACCAGTGATCCCACCGGTAAACCCACCTACACCTAATATTCCGGTTATTCCTGTGGATCCTCAGGCACCGACTCCTGTGAATCCAACACCTCCATCACCGGAGAATCCAACACCAATTATTCCTATAACACCAACACCAACCCCTACTACCCCTATCACCCCAGAGGACCCTTCAGATGAAACGCCTACTCCTAAGAATCCAAAGACACCAGATGGAGTTGTTGTTGATGAAGATGATACACCTCAGGGAACTACTAAAAAATCCAACAAACCTAAGGGAGACAATGATCAGATAGTTGATGAAGATGATACTCCTTTAGATGGAAATAAAGCAAAGAAGAATCTTCCTAAGACCGGTGGTACCTCCACTATTTGGTATTACTTAGCTGGCGTTGGACTGTTCATTGCAGGAGGTTTAGTAATTATAAGACGTAAAAAAGAAAAGTAAAGAATTGAAGACTAAGGCTGTAGTAATACAGACTTACTGAACACAGTTACAAAAACATACACGAAAAAGCATAATATTTGTTAAATGTAACAAAGAAAAATGTTTTTTTGTGTATGTTTTTTACTTGCAGTTTTTTTATGAATATGTGATATATATGTTACAAGTAATAAAGGATGAGTAGCAGATTCTGCTATTTGTAATTTACTTCTTTCTGCTTATGGCAGGAGGCGACAAACTAATATTAAAGGAGAAAGAAAGTATGTGGAAAAAACATGGATCTACATTATTAGGTCTCATACTTACAGTAGCAATATTGCTAACTGGAGTAAAGTTACCTAACAGTATTTTCGCTTCTGGCGAGAATGATAAGACGGAGTTGGTTAAATCTACTACAAAGGTAGAGTTTAGACAGCCAAAGTACAGTTATGGCAACGGAGGTACCACAACAACTTATGAACCAATCAAAGACAAGGTAGATATGTCAAAGGACATTTTGGTAAATGTTGAATTTGACCCTGTGTTTGATACTGATGTGCCTGAAGATAAGCGTATTAATAAAGGTGATTTTGTTGAATTTGATTTGGGACAGGGCTTAATTATTAAAGATAATTATAATCCTGTATATCAGAAGAATATACCTGTAAATGATAAAGATACAGGTGATAAAATCTGTGATGCAATCTTTACAGTGAATCCTACCGATGGAATCCTTAAGGTGAAGTTTGACTTTTCTACAGGAGCGGATGCTGTATTTAAGAAACAAGATGGAAAGGTTGGTGCTTCAATTTCTATTTCTGTTGATGGACAGACAGCGAAGTATGAAGATTCTAAGATGAGTATTAAACTTCTTGATAAGGAATACGAAGTAACCAATATAAGAGATAATATAACGATAGTAAAAGAAGGTAAACTCGACTATAAGAATGGCAAGATTGATTGGACTATTACAATAGAGAGATTTATAGCTGGTACCAATCCTAAGAAGTATCTTAGTCTTAAAGGCTATGAATTTGAAGATACACTTAGTAATCGCATAGCTAAAGAGTATATTGAAGGCTCGCTTAGGATTAATGGTAAAGAAACAGATTATGTATACACCAGAAAACAGAGCAATATGCCTGAAAAACAGTGGGTTTCCCATACAATACAGGAAAAGGATTTAGATCCTAATAACGCCGGTAAGGTAGTTATAGCATTAAGCAGCTATGTTGACTTTAATAATTTGTCTAAAACGTATGATAATAGGGCAGTTATAAGGCAGATTGCTGGTGGTTACAGAGATACAACTGCGAATGTTGCTGTTCCACAATTCGGAGAAAAATTAGGTTCAATCGACACTACAGGTAAAAAGATTACTTGGACTATAGATTTTAATAAAGAAAGCTACAATCTTGGCAATGTTACTATTCTTGACAAACTTGAAAGTGATATGACCGGTAGAATTCCTCAAGAATTTACTACTGCATATTTTCAGAGGATGAAAAATGGTGAGTGGGGAGTTAAAGAGAGTGTAACTCCTATAGTTACTGAAAAAGGTCATAAGTTTGCTATAAATGATGTAAGTGAAAGGGTATTACTTACTATCGAGACAGCGATAGAGCCTGATGGAAGTCCTGCAAATTTTGAAAATGACGCTTTTCTGTATTGGAACGGAGAAGTAAATTATAAGGCAAAACTTCATGCAAAGGTGAGAACAAGTCCTATAGGTGGTGGTTCTTTCGGAAGTATCAGTAAGACTGCAAATGCTCAGGTCTTGACAGAAGATGTGAAAAAGTACTATGCATATAAGGGAGAATATATAGGACCTCAGCCTGAGTGGACAGTTAGAGCTGATAAGAGTACCGTTCCTGCTCCTGGTGAATACTATATGTATGATACCTTCATCTTCGATCAGGGCACAGTACCTAACAGATCAGGAGTAAATTCTGTAAATGGTTATTCCATCAAGAAGGTGGGTGATCCAGGTGTCACTGAACTTGCAAATGGTGCAAAATTTGATACAATAATTCCTCTTGAAGGAAAACGACAGAAACTAATAAATGTTGAAAATCCAGTGAAAGATTCTACAGCTGGTATTACAAGTGCAGTTTATGAAATACTTAAAGGAGAAAAGGTAGTAGGTCACATTCTTGAACTTAAACTTGTTCCGGGCGTAGATAATTTTGCTAAGTTTAGTTCAATGATTGCAGATAGAGAGATGCTGACGCAGTGGTATAGTACAGGAGATGAAAAAGCGGGCTATAATACTATTATGCTTACTAAAGACCGCTATGTAACATATCAGGATGCAGCATATTACAGATATAATTCAAAACTTATTAGAAAACAGGTGATTTCTGCAAAAACTGCAAGAAATTTCTTGAAAAATCTTGATGCAGTAGCAACCAATGATGATGTATTTGATGATACTGAAAAAAATGATGTTCAGCAAGATGATGTCGGTTATGACAGAGATACAAGATCAGTAGTTTTTAGAATAAGTGTAAATGCTGCTAATATAAAGGATGTATATGGCGATCTAGGCCCTGTTATATTGAATGATTATTCTATTGATAATAATGGTTGGAATAAAGATTTTACCTTTGTTCCAATAGTTGAGGATAAGACAAATCCGGAGAATAATAAAGAAATACTTATTTACAAGGGTGTTCCTGCTATTAAATTTGAGGGTACAAATGATCCAGACTACAGAATTGGAAATAGTACCGTTAAGGCAGTTGGTAATGCTCTTAGCGATGAAGAATTAAAAAAAGAAGACATTATAATCAATCCTAACGGAAAACCTAGAGAAGGTTTTAATGTTTCGTTTAACAAATTAAACGGTCCTTACGTAGTCTTTGTGAAAGTAAAGGTTAAGGAAGGTTACCGTGTAAATAATAAATCAACAGTAACCAATTTTGCTAGTATTTATATTGGTAGTAATTCCTCGAAGGGACAGGCTTCCTCATGGTATGACGACAGATTCCTTTGGAAGAACTACGATGGACAGGACGGCAAGGATAAAATCAATGTAGATGACAATGGATTTATTAAGTGGAATGTATACTACAGACCATATAAGACCTACAATGATAACAATGCTACAAAGATAAAAATTGAAGATAAGGTAAATAAGAATCTTGTACTAAGAAAAGAGAAGAATTCTTCAAACCTTGTTTTCGATGGTGATAACTATAAGATCTGGAAGGGTGAGTATGATAAGGATGGTAACTTTATCAATCCTGTAGAGATCACAAATGGTCTTAATACAATATTTACCTATGACAATGAAACCGGTGTAATGAGCATCAATATTCCGGATAATGACTCATCTTATAAGATTTCTTATGTTACTGATTTTGCAAGCAATGCAGTTAGTGGTGATGATTTAAGTAATGAAGTTACACTTATTGAGAATGCTGAGAAAATAGGCAAAACTGAAAAAGTAACACATCAGATAAAGGCAGATGCTTATGGTCATGTAAACAACAAGCCTTATGAGCGTATTCAGATAACAAAGGTTGATACAAAGGGAAACAGACTTGCAGGAGCAGAATTTAGCTTTAAGAAGCTTGCAACTGCAGCTATTACTGAAAAGAATATTGGTACATTTACAACATCTGCTGATAAGGCTATTAAGTTTGAAGAGCTTACAGCAGGAGAGTATGAACTTGTTGAGACAAGGCTCCAGAAGGATATGAGTCAAACAATGTTACATATAGAATTAAGGTGATTGAGCTTGAAAATGGATTTAAGGTTGAACTAATAGGTGATTATGCTGGCCTTGCAACACTTGAGCAGAATGAGCTTAAGATTATCAACAAGAAGATTGACAAGATTGTTGAGCGTCTTAACATAGTTAAGACTGATGCTGATGGTAACAGACTTGCAGGAGCGGAGTTTACTCTTAAGAAACTCGGTGCCACAACTGATGCGGCTGTAGCAGTAGGTAAGTATACCTCTTCAACAGATGAAGCTATCAGGATTGAGAATCTTACAGAAGGAGAGTACGAACTTACCGAGACAAAGGCTCCGGAAGGCTATGATGTAAACAATGAGCCATATAAAATCAAAGTTGTTAAGGTTGAAGGCGGATTTAAGGCTGAATTAGCAGGTGACTATGCTGGAAAGGCTAAGATTTCAAATAACGAACTTACTGTTATTAACAAGAAGAAGTCAGTAACACCTCCTGTGCCAGTAACACCACCAACACCAGTGATTCCTCCAACGCCGGAGAATCCAACACCTGTTGTTCCGGTTACACCTTCGGAACCAAATACACCAAACCCAACACCGGATATACCTTCATATCCAATAAACGATACACCTAATCCAAATGATCCTAACAGCCCTGATGAATTCGAGGTTATAGGAAATGATGGAACACCTCAGGGTAAGGTTGTAAAGACAACAAAACCTAATGGAGAAAAGGAGTATATATTTGAAAAGGATAAGACTCCACTAGACGGATTTAAGGCAAGAAAGGTCGCAAGGCTCTTCCTAAGACAGGTGGAGCATCTACAGTTTGGTACTATGCTGCAGGAATGGGACTTGTAATAATGGCTGGATTTGCAGTTAGAAGACGTAAAGAAGAAAAGTAATTACGTATAAAATACAGAGTTACCGATAATGGTTACCAAAACATACACGAAAATCAAAACGTTTGTTAAATGTGACAAATAAAATGGTTTTTGTGTATGTTTTTTTTACTTGCACTTTTTGTGGATTTTTGGTATAAATATTACAAGTGGTAAAATATATGCCAAATATTTTGCTATTTGTAACCATGAGGAATCCCAAGGAAGGGATATAAGCTTTCCGCAGGCGCGGGAGGGGAAATAATTTACAAGGAGAGTAAAAATATGTGGAAAAAACATGGAACGGCACTATTAGGAATCATACTTACGTTAGCTGTATTGCTAACAGGAGTAAAGCTTCCTGAATATGTGGCTGCAGCTGGAAGTGACAAGACAAATCTTGCGAAAAATGTGGCTGTAAATATCTATCAGCAGGACAGTAGTAACAGTGAGAAGCCTGTTACAGGTGAAATAAACACAGCAAATTATATTAGGATGGATGTATCCTTTAACGCCGTGTTTAACAAGAGTTTAACAGAAGAAAACCGCATTAATAAGGGCGATTATATTCAGTTTGATTTAGGAAGTAAGCTCAAAATTAATGGAAGTGTTAATGAAGTTGTTCGCTCTGTAGAAGATACAGCATCTAACTTAAGATTTGCGATGCCATCTTTACCTGTGATGACGATGGAAATATCAAGGTTAAATTTGATTTTTCTAACACAGATGACGCAGTTTTTGAAAAAGACAGCACTTCAATCGGTGCCTCAGTTACTTTAGTTACTGACCTTACTAAGTTTGACTTTACTACAACCAATGAGAAAGTGATTAGAATTTTTGGTAAAGACTATCAACTTGGAGAAATAGTCGGTGATGTCAATCTTACAAAGACAGGCGTTCTTGACGTGAAGAACTCTAAGATTGACTGGACTATTACAGCTGAAAGATATGTAAGAGGAGTTACCCCAAGGGTACCTCTTAGTATAGAAGGCTATACCTTCCGTGACTATCCAAAGGGGGGGAGTGAACGGGAACAATTTTATAGAAGGTACATTTACCGTAAATGGCAAATCAAGAGATGAATCATCAGGCTTATCAATTGCAACCCTAAGAGATACAGGATATACCAATATCATGTACTATACAGTAAAGGCAGATGACCTGGATCCTTCTAATGTAGGTAAAGCAGTACTCAAGTATAGTACTGATGTAAACTTTGGCGGTGATTTTGGCTCTTCAGGTGTAAGAAATTATCCTAATGATATACACCTCATAAAATATGGAACAAGTCAGTTCTGGTATAAACATAGAGACGTTACCGTTAGAAAAATGGGAGAAAAGCTTGGAAGCTTCAACGCAGGCACTAAGACAATTACCTGGACAGTAGAGTTCAACCGTCCTGAGTATGACTTAGGAGATGTAACCATTTCTGACGAACTTACCAAAGATAAAACCGGAAGAATACCTCAGAAATTTGAGAAGGCTTTTGTACAGACTTTTGATAAGACAAAGAATACCTGGAAAGAGGAAAAAAACAGAGTTAACCCCTGTGGTTTCAGGGGATAACCATACCTTTACCATACCTAATGTTAAAGAGAGATTCCTTCTTACTATCCTAACAAAGGTAGACGCTGATAATTACAGTTCACGATTTGACAATGATGCGTATGTATGGTGGAATAATAACATTAAGTTTAAGACAAAGCTACATGCCTCTATCTTAGACGTACACGGTGGCAATGGTCAGATAGGTACAATCAATAAGACTGCTAATAGCCAGTTAGCAGTAAGCAGTGATAATGCTTTTGATGCAGGATTAGGTGAGTATATAAGCAATGAGCCTGAGTGGACAATGACTGCTGATAAGAATACAGTAGCCGCACCTGGTGACTACTACATGTACGATGCCTTCATTTTTGATAAGAATGTAAGGGTAGATAGTGATACAATCAACTCTACGAACGGATATTCTCTAAGAAAGCTTGGTGAAAATACTGCTGCATCACTTGCAAGCGGTATAAGCTTGGAAAAATTATTTTCAAAAAATCCTGCTGGCGATGAAACTATGGGCAGACACCAGAAGTTAATGAACATCAACAAACCAATCACTGATGCTACAGAAGGTGTTACAAATAATGTATACGAAGTGGTTAAGGACGGTAATGTAGTAGGACATGTCCTTGAGGTAAAGCTTGTACAGGGAGTAGATAACTTTGTTAAGTTTAAGTCAAAAGTTATGGAGCACAATTTGATTGTATCCGAGCGTGAAGACGGATTAAACAGGCTTCAGAATTACTATTTACTTGCGACAGGAGGCAACGTATTACTAAACAAGATGGTTGAATACCATTATCAGTCAAGCTTCTTGATAAACAGGTACTCTCTAGAACAGCAGCTAAGAAGTTCCTTACCGATTATGATGTAGCAGCTGCAAATAATGATGTGTTTGACGCTAACAATAAAATTGCTATTGATAATACTGAAACAGCTTATGATAAAGAGACAAGAAGCGTGGTATTTAAGATTAGCGTAAATGCAAAAGACATAAAGGATGTTCAGGGTGATATAGGTAAATTCGTATTAAGCGATGAATTATCTCATCATCTTAAGCTTGTACCGATTAAGAAGGAGGAAGGCCGTGATAAGTATTTCCTTATCTACAAGGGAGAGCCGGCTCTTAAATACAAAGATACAAATGAAGCTGACCATAGATTCGGTAAGTTTTCGCACATCCCTTCTGATAGAGCAAGAAGTGTAGGCTCCATTATTAATGCTGTAGGTGAGCCTCTAAGCGATAAGGAAATATCAGATAACAATATATTTGCGCTTCTCGATAAAGACTATTATAATAATTATGATAAAATAAGATTTACATTCGACAAGCTAAATAGTCCTTATGTTATTTTTGTAAAGGCTGAGCTTAAGAGTGATGAGCCAATGAACGAAATTGGCCAGGTTTGGAATAACGCAACAATGTGGATTCAGGGCGATGAAAGAGACCACATTCAAATTAAGAAGACTGCGAAAGCTGATTACGACGATAGATTCCTTTGGAAGAACCATGACGGCGACAAGATCTTCATCGACAAGAACGGCTACATAAAGTGGAACCTCTTCTACAAGCCTTATAAGGTGTACAATGATAACAATGAAACCAAACTCAGGCTTGAAGATCAGCTTAAAGGAAATCTTGTGCTTAGAAAAGAGAAGGGCACGGCAAATCTTGCCTTTAATGATGATAACTACAAAATCTGGAAGGGTAACTTTGATGCAGAAGGAAATTTTGTAAATCCTGTGGAGATTACCGAAGGTCTGGATAAGATTTTTGTGTATGACCTTGAGCAGAAAAAGTTAATAGTCAATATTCCGGACAATGACACATCATACAAGATATCATATATTACCGACTTTGCACCGGATGCAAAGAAGGGTGATGAACTTGAAAATGATGTAGTTCTCATAGAAAAATCAACACAGATAGGTAAAAAGTTGGTGTTAAGCACAGTATAGAAGCTAATGATGGGGAAGCCTTAAGGATAAGAACTATGACAAGCTTCAGATAGTTAAGAAGAATGCTGATGGTGAAGAGCTTGCAGGAGCAGAGTTTAGATTAAGAAGGCTTGCAGACTCTAACGTAACTGAACAGGATATGGGAAACAGTAAAGACTGTTACAGATGGAGCAGTTATGTTTGATGATATCGTTGCAGGCAGCTATGAGCTTACTGAGACAAAAGGCACCTGAAGGCTATGAGACAAACGGAGTTACTTATAAGATTAAGGTGGTTGAACTTGAAAATGGTGACTTAAATGTTGCTTTAGATGGTAACTATGAAGGCCAGGTCACACTTGAAAATAGAGTGCTTACAGTAATTAACAAGAAGAAGACTGTGACACCACCTACACCTCCAACACCTCCAACACCGGTAAACCCTACACCTGTGATTCCTCCAACGCCTGAGAATCCAACACCTGTTGTTCCGGTTACACCTTCGGAACCAAATACACCAAACCCAACACCGGAAATACCTTCATATCCAATAAACGATACACCTGATCCTAATGATCCTAACAGCCCTAATGAATTCGAGGTTATAGGAAATGATGGAACACCTCAGGGTAAGGTTGTAAAGGTGACTAAGCCTAATGGAGAGAAAGAGTATGTATTTGAAGATGATAAGACTCCTTTAGATGGCTTCAAGGCAAAGAAGAGCCGTAAGGCGCTTCCTAAGACAGGTGGAGCAGCTACAGTATGGTACTATGCTGCTGGTGCAGGACTTTTACTTATGGCAGGATTTGTACTTAGAAGGCGTAAAGAAGAAATCTAATAGGATTCATCTGATTTACTTTTAGTATATTATACATTAGGTAAATAAAAATATGAGATTCCCACCCCGCTTGAGGGTGGGAGTTTTTTTGCGCAACAGGGGATAACTGCCAAAGTAGGTGCAAAACCAGATTGCATTTAAGCTTCAAAACTACAACGATTACTTGACACAAACCATTCAACCCACTTCAGTTGACAAAGAGCCTTTTTCTGTATACTGATTTATCAAAAATATGAAGGGCAACAAAAATAACAAACGATATTAAAATTAATTTTTTCACGCAAGCAAAAAAAAAAAAACAACTGTATTCAAGTGATTGCCAATCATGATCCGGACATTGCTCCGCATGTAATAGAACTGTGAGGTGGATAGTGTGAAAGAAAGTATAGGAAAGCCATAGATTGGCGCACTTAACTAAGCTGTCTAAGGCAGGCAACTTTTTGAAGTGTTATTGAGTTAGAAAATTCGATTAAGAAGCTACTGGCTCATCAGGAGGAAGTAGTCCCTCTCGTTGCAATAGTTTCTTGGCTTGCTTGATAGCTTTTGCCTTTTGTTTTTCAATAAGAGCTTCAGGCACATCGATTTTATAAAGGTCGCTCGGATTCCACTGCTCGCCAGTAGACAGCATTTGGTAGATGGCAGTAAGAATCATACGGGCAATAGCGATAATGGCTCTTTTCTTGCCACGACGTTTAACAAGAGATTCATATTTTTTACCATTCCTTTCGCTTCGCTCAAGGCACAAACAAGTTATGAAAAAATGTTGTGCCTTCCCTCGCTTTGTCTTATAATATCTATATAGGATAGCAATATACTACAGAGCACGGGAGGAGGAGTGGCGAATTTATTTTCGACCCCGTATATTTATATGTGTGCCGTCATCCTTACAAGCACAAACAAGTGGGACATTGAGCCCGGACTCTTATCATTGGTAGTAAACCATGTTTATTCAGTCGCAGGATGACAGTCAATGTTGCTATCCTTTTTTTATAAAGGTGGTGATACTTATGATGAAGTTAAAATACTCCATCTGCTGTGGGCTTGATGTCCACAAAAATGTTATCGTTGCAACCATCGTAATCACAAATGCTGATGGAATCTCTGAGTACAAGCAAAAATCATTTTCTACTTTCAACTCAGATATTAGAAAAATTTCACAGCTGGCTAATCGAGAATAATTGTTATCATCTTATGTATGGAATCCACTGGGAAATATTGGATTCCTATTTTTAATTATCTCGAGAATGACATAGAAGTCTGCCTTACCCATCCTAAATATGTCAAAGCCATCAAGGAAAGAAAACTGATAAAAAGACTCTAAATGGATTGCTGACCCTCTACAAATTCGACCTTGTCAGATGCTCGTTCACTCCCCTAAAGACTTCAGACAGCTGCGTGAAATCGCAAGATACCGTTTTCAAACTGGTATGTAAGGAAATCTTCTGAGAAAAACCGCATACAAAAACTGTATGATCTGTTTTCCAATGTCGGCATTGCCAGTGTACTGTCTGATCCTTTTTGGCAAAACAGCCACAGAAATCATGTCGTATCTTCTTACACATACTTCTGATTCCATTGATGAAAAAGCTGTCCGCAGACTCATTAAAAAGGGCAAAAAGCTAAATCCGATGAAATCATTGAGGCAATCAGGGGTATAACATAGAATCTGATCAGGCTAAAAAGCTTGAACTTGCCCAGCCATCTGGAGTATCTTGATAACATGATTACTCAATCTGAAGTTGAGCTTTATGTAAGGATGAAGCCTTACTACAAGTTCGTTGAACTTGTTTCTACAATGCCTGGGATGACCGAACTAAGTTCAACAATCTGTTCTTGCTGAAACAGGCGTAGATATGAGCATCTTTGATGACGCAAAGCACCTAGTAGCCTGAGGTGTGGGCTTTCACCTACTAACAATGAGTCAGCTGGTAAAAAGAAGTCTGTGCGGATTTCAAAAAGCAGGAGATTACTTTGAAGCCTATGATGGTGCAATGTGCACTTGCAGCAATCAAGAGCAAAAAGTAGCCTTATTTTTGCAATCAAATATGGTCGAGTTAAAAACGCCGTGGTCATAGAAAGCAATCATTGCCATAGCACGAATGATGATAGTTTGCATTTATCACATAGTTTCAGAAGAAAAACCGTTTAATCCTATTGATTATGAAGAACTTATGTCTCCTAAAAATCATATAGAACGTGTGATTCTAAAATGAAAACAATGTCTTTGCTTATCTTGAAAGCCTTGGTTATGATAGCTCAAAGTTAGTAAAACGCAAACGATAACTAACATTTATTATTTATATAGTTACCAATTTTAGGGATCTTGCGACCCCTTATATAAGTGTGCCCAAAAATATAAGTTATTTTTCACTCTTCTTTTTGTAGTAAGGAGATTGGTCAGATTTTACGGCTGCATGAGCACACTGTACTAATGCAGGTTTGAGGTAGACTCCGGCACGTGTAATCCGAACAGATTTCTTCTTACCAGCAGATTCATTGCTGCCAGGTGTTAAACCAGCCCAACAGCATAAACGTTTGGAACTTGAGAACTGAGACATATCCGTACCGATTTCGGAGATGATAGTTATTGCACTATCACATTTGACACCCGGAATGGTACAGAGGAACTGGACAGCATTTTCAAAATCAGGATTAGAAGAAATCATATTTTCTATCATTTTATCAACATCTTTGATTTCTGCTGTGATATAATCCATATGTGCGCGGACGAGGCGCATACGGTATTTTTGGGCATCAGTCATCTGATATCCTTCGACGGATTCTATAACAGCATCTTCTTTGGATTTGAGGCTCCGAAGAAGCTTAGATGCGATTTCTTCGTGGTTAATGGATGTACCCGATTGTTCAAGTAGATAGTCGATAATGGACGTGGATGACTTCCCAAGATATCGGAAACAACAGAATCTAATGCAACATTACAAACAGTAAGAGCATTCTGGTATCGATTCTTTTCACTTGAACGGCAGGAAACAAGCTTGCAACGATAGCGAGTGTATTCCCTGAGAATACGGACTATCTTACAAGGGATATAGCTGCCTTTGACAAGTCCGAGACGGAATAAATCCCCAATCCATTTAGAATCTTTGGTATCATCTTTGTTGCCTTTCACAGCCTTTACCCACTTGGGATTGGCAATGACAACATTGATCTCATCTTCCAGAAGATTAAAGACAGGAACCCAGTATTTACCTGTGGATTCCATGCAGACATCATGACAATCATTGTCGAGAAGCCATTGCTTGAACTCAAGAATTGAATTGTTAAAGGTGGAAAAGCGCTTCTTTTGGTAAGATGGTTCAATGCCACCCGTAGTTTTTACAATCGTGGCAACGAGAAAAGATTTGTGAACATCGACACCACAACAGGTTTGGTAAGTAACTTTCATAGTCAGACTCCTTTCGTAAATGATAAGAAGCCATTGACTGAACTGCCACACAATTAAACTAAGGCGCTTAAGCAATTCTTAGTGTACGGATTCGTAATACCACTCATTTGTGCTTGAAAAGGCAGAACTTACACTGATTATTATGCTGTCTAAAACGAAGAAAGTTATTACAACTCCTCCTCACGTGCTTTGTAGTATAGCTTCTTGCAAACCATTTTAAAGCATAACGTAGAGAGTTGAAACACTTTCATTACTATTTGTGCCGCCAGCCGAAGGCGGCGGAATGGAGATTATTATGAAAACAAGTAGAATCGTAACCTTTATCCTTGGAATTGTGATGATCATTACGGGCATGTACTGCCTTATGAATCCGGTTATGACATATATGACGCTCGGATATGTAGTCGGCGTCAATATGATCATTGACTCCGTTGGCGGTATCATACTCTGGCATGAAAGAAAGAAGGAGGGAATGTCCTCCGGTTGGGAGCTTGCCGGAGCGATTGCTTCTCTCGTATTTGGCATCATCCTGATCGGCAGTACGGCTATGCAGCTGATCGTAGATATGACAATTGTTTATCTTGCAGCAATCTGGCTGATCGTAGTAGGTGTGATCCGAATCATGGTGGCGCTTCGTATCCACAAAGTAAGAAAGGCTCTCGATGCAGAGATCCTGAAGACGCTGGTGGCTTATCCTCATTGCGGGGAATCCTGCTCATTGTCTGTGGAGTGCTCAGCCTGTTCAATCCGACAGGTCTCATTGTTGCTATCGGAATCAATTTTGGATTGAACATTATTATTGCGAAGCGAATATGATTGCTGTTGCTGGCTTAAAACAAAAGATAAGACTAAATGATAAATTATATCAATAAAATCAGACTGAATTTAATCAAATTTGGTTTGATTTTATTGCTTTGGGCGAAAAAAGAGTATAGCAAACAGACCTGAAACTGCATCTTTCAGGTTAAATGCAACGGTTTTTAGTGTTGCGTTTACTTTGAAAGGTATTTACTTTATTCCTGTTTAGTGTTTTAATAGTTTTGGAGTCAAATTTACATCACTTTCGCTTATTATTTTAAGCTTTAGTTTTGTACATCCGTTGCACAGCTTTACCTTGGAACCGTTCCGGTGTTCACAGCTTCTTTTGTCATAATGTTCACAGTATTTTTTGGCAAGATGGCAGGAGCGGCATTTTTTATTACAGTCTTTGGAACCACATACATGCTTAACATTGCATCCATTATAATCATTGCAGTCACAGGAATTAGGCATTTTGACAAGTGAATGCTTATGTATTTCTCTTGAAATGGTAGAAGGGGATTTCTCGAGGAAATCAGCAATACTTCTGATTGAAAAAACCTGTGCCAGCAACAATATCTTTCAATGTAAATGCAACAGAGGTACCTGTCAGAGTAAGTGCAACACCATGTTGCATTTAAGTTGAAAAACTACTCACGAAATCCTGCGCAAGCAGTAATTAAAAATTCGGCTTGACAAATGAGGTTAATTAGTGTAAAATACCTATTGTGCTATGGTTATTATTACCCAATCAGTTGTCGGCACTAAATCTACAGCTGGAGGGGAGGGTTGGTGAGAGAATGTCAAATGTAATCGTTAAAGAAAACGAAACTCTTGATAGCGCTCTTCGCCGTTTCAAGAGAAACTGCGCGAAGGCTGGTATTCAGCAGGAGATTCGTAAAAGAGAGCATTACGAGAAGCCATCTGTCAGACGTAAGAAAAAGTCTGAGGCTGCTAGAAAACGCAAATTCAAATAATTAAGGTTGAAAGGACGCAGTGTCGATATGGCTCTGCGTCTTTTTAGCGTATTAATTAGTTTAATTATTAACAATAAAGGAGTATATAACTTGGCGGTTTCTGAAATTACAATAAATATACCGGTTAGTCACGAGTCAAATGTATCAGGTGCATTTGACAGTAATATCAAGATAATAGAGAAGTCTTTTGGGGTGGAAGTAGTCTCAAGAGATGGAGTTACACATATAAAAGGAAATAAAGAAGATGTAAGAGGGGCTCTTAAGGTGATGGAGCAGCTTTTAGCCCTTTCTCTTAGAGGAACTGATATAACTGAGCAGCAGGTAAACTATGCCGTTTCCATTATCAAAGAGCCTGTAGATTCTGCTGAGAGTCTTGAAAGCATAGATAAAGAGATTATTGCACATACTGTGAGTGGCAAGCCTGTCAAGCCTAAGACTATCGGTCAGAAGAAGTATGTAGACCAGATTAAGAAGGATATTATAGTATTTGGATTGGGTCCTGCCGGTACGGGAAAGACCTATCTTGCTATGGCTATGGCTATTCAGGCCTTTAAGGATAACAAGATAGAGAGGATAATACTAACAAGACCTGCCATAGAGGCGGGAGAAAAGCTGGGCTTCCTGCCGGGAGATTTACAAAGCAAGGTAGACCCTTATCTAAGGCCTCTTTATGATGCCCTTAACCAGATAATGGGAGCAGAGACCTTTCAGGCAAATGCGGAAAAGGGACTTATAGAAGTCGCTCCTCTTGCCTATATGAGGGGAAGGACACTTGATAATGCATTCATCATACTGGATGAGGCACAGAATACCACTCCTGCTCAGATGAAGATGTTTCTTACAAGAATAGGCTTTGGCTCTAAAGTTGTTATTACAGGAGATTTAACGCAGAAAGACCTTGCAAACGGTGTCAAGTCAGGTCTTGAAGAGGCGGTTAAGATACTTAAGAATATTGAGGGGATAGGTTTTTCTAACCTGACCAACAAGGATGTGGTTCGTCATCCTTTAGTACAAAGAATAGTTACTGCTTATGATGAGTACGAGAAGAAGAATCTGCATAAAGAAAATAAAAGGAGCTATCGTAGATGACCGTAGATGAACCTAAGCGTTACTTTTTACAGGATTACTATATATTTTTTTCGGTACCCCTATGTGCAGCCTTTGGGATGCTTCAATTCGGCGATATATTTAAGGCTGTTGGAATCACCCTTTTTGTCTGTGCATTTTGTATAATCTATAAGTTATATGACAGATATACGAGGGCTGCTTTAGATAATAAAAAGTGTGGAATCAAGCAGGAAATTTTTTCTGTATCAGGATTTATATTTACAGTGTGCGTTGCTGTATTCTCGGATATATCTATGTTTAGATGGCTGTTTTTGATAGGGATATTGCTATCAGTGTTCTTCTCTGGGATAATCAGCTCATTTATGTCTGTATTTGCCTATGTGCTTATAACTACAATATTTACTGAAGCTACACCTGAGTATGTGGCAAAGAGTCTCTTAACGGCTGTTATACTTATCATTCTAACCAGATACTACTCAGATTTTGTGAGCTTGGTTTATTCGATTATCTGTTTGTTGTCATTTGAAGCAGCCTTCTTTTTGATTCTGCACGGTATGGATATGGAAATGCTTTTTAGCCTGTACTATCTAAAGGAAGCATTGATTATAACCATCTGTGTCATAATAGGCTGGCTTATGTTTAAGCAGATAAACTCCATTATTAAAGAGGCGGAAGCTAACATCAATGTAAGTGATAATGCCGGTACTTTATCAAACTCAGAAGTGTTGGAAACTGGGATTATGACTACAGAGGAAGAGAATAGTGAGGATGGGGATACTACATCCGTAGAAAAAGACACTATACTTGTAGAAACTGTTGAAGCTGAGACTGTCGGTACTAACGATATTGTCCTAACAGATAAGGAGCCTGAAGATAAGGATTATTCGTATCTTTTAAGTGAAAATAATACTGCGTATAAACTGCTTTCAGCTAATGAAGAGCTTTTCAACAAGTCGAAAAGGACTTCTAAGCTTGTTAAAGATATAGCAAAACTCATAGAAGGAAGAGTTAGCCTTGCAGAAGTAGGTAGTTTCTTTGCTGAGTGTGGAAGAGCCGTAAGCAATAACTATGTTAAAGAGGGGCTGATTCTAGCCAAAGAAAATAATTTTCCTATTGAAGTTACAGACTTTATAAAGGAGCATAATTTTAAGCTTGGTTATCCAAGGTCTAAGGAGACAGCTATAACTATGATAGTATGTAAGCTTAACCAAACCATTGATTTCTTAGACGGTAAAGGGCTAAAGAGAAGTATAACAGCTATAGTAGACAGCGTAATGGACTCATGCTTGATGGCGGGAAGGCTTGATGCATCAGGTCTTTCTCTTAACGAATACAAATTCATAAAGGATTTTCTTTTGGAGGAGGCAAGGGTAAGGTATGACTATTTTAGTGGAGAACGAAGTTAATAGAGAGCTTGACTTTGATTATGAGGAAGTTATTGAAGCTGTAATTAATAAGACTCTTGAAACCGAGAACTGTCCCTATGAAACTGAGGTAAATGTGCTTCTTACGGGAAATGGAGAAATACATACAGCTAATAAGGAATTTAGGGGAATAGATAGGCCTACTGATGTGCTTTCGTTTCCTATGGTTGACTATGAACAACCTTCCGATTTTTCAAGTGTTGAAAAGAATCCGGAAAGCTACTTAAATCCCGAAACAGATGAACTCCTGCTAGGAGATATAATGATTTCTGTCGATAAAGTATATGAGCAGGCATATGAGTATGGGCATAGCAGGAAAAGAGAATTTGCATTTCTTATTGCTCACAGTATGCTTCATTTGCTGGGATATGACCATATAGACGAGGCAGAGAGAAAAGTGATGGAAGTAAAACAAGAAGCCATACTTGATGCCCTCGGTATAACAAGAAATGGAGGATGATATGAAAAAGAAAATATTAGTTACCGGATTACTGGCTGTTACCTCAGTGTTTATGCTTTTATCTGCTTGTGGCAAAAAGGCAGACAATGTTACCACTTCAAGTGCAAAGACTGAGTCATCTAAAGTAGTTGTAGATAATAAGCCTGCATCAAGTCTGAATATATCATCGACTGTAACACCTGCAGGAGCTATTAAGCCTGAGTATACCAGTCCTTTAAGCGGTAAGGCTCTGGATAAAAAGTATAAGAATAAGCGCCCCTTTGCATTTATGTTCAACAACATAGAATTTGCCTATCCGCAGACAGGCACCGGCAGAGCGGACATACTATATGAAATTCTTGCCGAGGGCGGAATCACCAGACTTATGGGAGTCTTTGACTATATGAAGGGGGATAGGATAGGCTCTGTAAGAAGTGCAAGACATTATTATGTGGACTTTGCTAATGAGTTTGATGCCATTTTTATTCATTTTGGTCAGACACATTATGCCATAGATGAGATTAAAAAGCTTGGAGTAGACACAGTATCAGGACTTTCTTTGGGAAGGAGCCAAGGCATTTTACAGAGATAACACTATACGCGCACCGCACAACGCTTTTGCAAGTGCCAAGGGTATTATGCAGGCTGTAAAGGACAAGAAAATTAGAACAAAACCAAGAAAAGGCCTTACTTCACATTTTAATTTCTCAGATGAAGAGGTCAAAAATGATGAGAAGGACTCGTTCAAGTCGGAATATGTGAAGGTTCCTTTTTCAGCCTATATGACTCCTTACTTTACTTATGGTAAAAAGGACAAGTCTTACACAAGATTTGCTTTTGGAACCAAGCATATAGACAAGGGTACGGGAAAGGCTCTTAAGTTTAAGAATATTTTTATTCAGTTTGTAAATGAGTACAACAAAGACCACAATGGATATCAGACAATGGATCTGATAAATCAGTCAGGAAGCGGTTATTATATAACAAACGGCAGAGGAATAAAGGTTTATTGGAAGAAAAAAGGTGCTGCGGACAAAACTAAGTTCTTCTATGACAAGGAGCATAAAGAAGAAGTGCTTGTAAATACCGGAAAGACCTACTACGCTGTATTTCCGGCAAACAGAAAAGACATGGTTAAATTTAAGAAAAAATAGAGGAATTATGGCTAACGATATTCGTGACTTAATTATTATTGGAGGCGGTGCTTCAGGTATGCTTACAGGAATAATTGCCGCAAAGAGAGGGCAGAGCGTAAGCATACTTGAACACAATAAGACCCTCGGTAAGAAGCTTGCTATCACAGGTAATGGAAGATGCAACTTTACCAATCTTTATCAGGAACCATTCTGCTACAATAGTGGAAACATTGAAAAATCATATAATATCATCAATACATGGGGGAAAAAAGGGATAACAGACCTTTTTTCTTCTTTTGGTATTGAATGGATGGTAAAAAAAGGCAGGAGCTTTGACAGGGCTGACGCAGGCTATGTCTACCCCGCGGGAGAGAGTGCAAAAGAATTCGTAACTATATTAAATGATGAACTGCTTAGGCTTAAGGTAAAGATTAAAACAAATATAAATGTTACAGACATAAAGCCTGTTTCTGAAGGATTTGAGATAGTAACAGGTGGCGAAGGCGGTTATTATTCTTATTATGCAAAAAAGGTTGTCATCGCTTGTGGAGGACTTGCTGCGCAGAGTACGGGAAGTAATGGAAGTTTATTTCCAGTTATCAAGAGTCTCGGACATACCATGATTAAGCCTCTTCCTGCACTTACTTCAGTAAAGACAGATATTTCACTTTTTTCAGGACTTAGAGCAGTGGCAGAAATTAAAGCCTTTTCTTATGAAGAGGGTAAAGAAGAGTTGATTGGCAGGGAAATCGGAGAAATCCAGTTCACCGGGCAGGGTCTTAGCGGTATACCAGTAATGCAGCTATCAGGCAAGGTGGCAAGGGCTATAGACGAGGGTAAAAAGGTGGATTTCCTCGTAGATTTTTATTATGAAATCTCAGAGGATGAACTTCTTAAAATGCTTAAAAAGCGCAGAAAAGTATTAACTGATAAGACTTCTGACAAATTTTTAACAGGCTTTACCTATGAGAAAATATCCAAGTATTTAACAGATTCATTTTTAAGCAGTAAAACCAAGGTAGAAGATATCCCGGATGAAAAAATTATTTCGGTTACAAGGTGGCTTAAAAACTCAAAATTTGCTATAATATCAGTTAGCGGTTTTGAAGCTGCACAGACAACCTCAGGCGGAGTCTCGATGGACGAGGTTACAGATAATCTGGAATCAAAATTTGTTCCGGGGCTTTTCTTTGTGGGAGAGGTGCTTGATGTGGATGGACTTTGTGGAGGATACAATCTGACTTGGGCCTTTGCAAGTGCCTTAGAGGTTGGAAATGGAGGAAGATGATAGAAGGTAAATTACTTCAGGTTTCGCAGGTAAAGCTTCCTGTAGGCTATACAGCCGAAGATGTGAGGAAGGCCTGTATTAGAAAGCTTAAGATAAATGATAATGAGATTTTGGCTTATGAAACCAAGAAAAAGTCAATTGATGCAAGAAAAAAGGATGACATACATTATAGCCTATCTGTAGTTGTTTCACTTACTGACAAGGCTTATAGCAGGATAATATCTGCAAAGAGGCCTAACCCTGATGTGACAGTCTACAAGGAAGAAAAGCTTGAGATAAAAAGAATTATAAAGACTGATGATAAGATGAGGCCTGTGGTTGTGGGTAGTGGGCCAGCAGGACTCTTTTGTGCCTATGTGCTTGCCCTTTCGGGACTGAAGCCTATTATCATAGAACAGGGACAGGATGTAGAAAAGAGGACTGCAACTGTTGACAAGTTCTGGGAGACCGGGGAACTGTCTGAGACAACCAATGTACAGTTTGGTGAAGGAGGCGCCGGCACCTTTTCTGATGGAAAAGCTAAATACCATGGTAAAGGATCCGTATAGGAGAATCCCTTTTGTGCTTGAAACCTTTGTAAAGTTCGGTGCAGATCCTGAAATCCTTTATGTCAATAAGCCTCATATCGGCACTGATGTACTTAAAAATATACTGATAAATATGCGTAAGGAGATATTATCCTTAGGTGGCGAGTATAGGTTTGAAACTAAGTTCACTAACTTTGAGACAAAGAATGGAGATGTCAGCCACATTGTGCTAAACAATGAGGAAATACTCCCTTGTGAGGAGCTAATTCTAGCTATAGGACATTCTTCAAGAGACACCTTCCGTCTTCTGGCAGATAAGAAGATAATTATGACTCCTAAGCCTTTTGCAGTCGGGCTAAGGGTTGAGCATCCGCAGGAAATGATTAGTAAATATCAGTATGGCAGGATGTATGACAGACTTCCGCCTGCAGATTATAAGGTGACAGCAGGAGGAGTTGATGACAGGGGGGTATATTCGTTTTGTATGTGTCCCGGAGGATATGTAGTCAATTCTGCTTCCGAAAAAGGAGGAACTCTTGTAAATGGTATGAGCTACAACGACAGAGGCTCAAAGAACGCAAATAGTGCTATAGTAGTAGCAGTTAATCCTGCTGATTTTGGCGCAGATGATGCACTTGCAGGAGTGAGATATCAGAGGGAACTTGAGAAAAAGACCTTTGGACTTGCAGGTGGTGCGATTCCTATTCAGCTTTTGGGAGATTTTAAGGAGAATAAAAAGAGCACCGGTTTTGGAGAAATTGGAACAGTGTCAAAGGGCAGAACTGAATTTGCTAACCTAAGAGAAATTCTCCCACAGTACATAAGTGAATCAATCATCCTCGGCATGGAAAGTTTTGGCACTAAAATAAAGGGCTTTGACAGGGATGATGTAGTCCTGCTTGGTATAGAGTCAAGAACCTCATCTCCGCTTAGAATACTAAGGGACAATGAGAGCTTTGAGTCAAGTATAAAGGGTATATATCCGATAGGAGAAGGGGCAGGCTATGCAGGAGGCATAACAAGTGCAGCTGTAGATGGAGTTAAGGCTGCTCTTAAGATAATAGAAAAAAGACTTTAGAGGTAGTATTTTGCAGGATAAAAATAGCTTTAGAAAAATTGTTAAGACCAGAAAAGGTGACCGCCTAACTGTCAATGAAGACAGAAAAATGCAGAGATAATTGTAAATAGATATTTGGACAGCGATTATTTTAAGAGGGCTGATATTATCTTTGCTTATTCTTCAATGAAAGATGAAATTCCAACTGAAAGAATCATACAAACTGCCCTAAAGAGTGGCAAAAAGGTAGCTCTCCCCAAGGTGATTTCTCCTGTCTCAGACGATGCCAAAATGGAATTCTTACTGGTTGATGTGAATACTTTATATATTAACGGAGTTTATGGTATAATGGAACCTGAGTGTGGAGAGAGAGTTTCAGCAGGGGGAAATGATAGGATTGAAATCCTAATTCCGGGACTTTGCTTTGACCTCGCGAAAAACAGAATTGGCTATGGAGGAGGATATTATGACAGATATTTGTCGCGGTTTGACAGGGAGAAGTTTCATATAACCGCTCTAGCCTATGAATACCAGATATTTGAGGCTATTCCTACTGATGAGTATGACAGCAAGGTTGATTTAGTTATAACTGAAAACAGATGGATTGAATAAGGTGGTTCATAGAATAATCCGAAATATGACGGAAATAAAGATTAGATTGGATAAAAATGGAGAATACAGTAAACAATATATTTAAGGTTGATTATGACTTTGATGCAGTAAGAGCCTTAGAGCCTGTAAATGAGCCCGAGAGGCAGTTTTACTACATGGAAAAGGCTGCTGAGGTGTATAAGCTTATTTGTGAAAACGCAGGGAAACGACTTTTACCTTTGCCTGCAATACTTTTGGCTGTCAGATGAATTTTAGAGATTCAGAAAAAATAGCAGGAATACTTGAGAAGATAGGCTTTGTAAATAATGAAGATAAGAGTTCTGATTTTGTTATCCTAAATACCTGTACAATCAGGGAGAATGCAGACCAGAAAGTATATGGCAATCTGGGATATCTAAAGAAGATGAAGGAGCTAAATCCTAATATGATAATTGCTCTTTGTGGATGTATGATGCAGGAGACTACTGTTGTACAAAAACTTAGAGAAAGCTATTCTTTTATTGACCTTATTTATGGAACTCATAACATATACAAGTTGGCTGAGCTTGTTTTTGCTATGTTTGCATCCAAAAGTTATGCGGCACACAATCCTGTAAAAAAGAATGGAAAATATAAAATTAAGCATACAATGCTTGTGGATATATGGAAAGATACCGATAAAATAGTTGAGGACCTTCCTGATGAGCGTAAATATTCTTTCAAGGCAAGTGTTAATATCACTTATGGCTGTGACAACTTCTGTACCTATTGCATAGTTCCTTATGTAAGGGGAAGGGAGAGAAGCAGGCGCCCTGAGGATATAGTTAAGGAGGTGCAGTGTCTTGCTGATGCAGGGGTAATTGAGATTATGCTTCTTGGTCAGAATGTCAATTCTTATGGGAAAGGTCTCGTTAGTGAGTCAGGTGAGGATATTACCTTTGCCGGACTTTTAAGAATGATAGAGAAGGTTGATAAGATTAAGCGTATCCGCTTTATGACGCCTCATCCAAAGGATTTTTCAGAGGAGCTTATTGAAGTAATTGCAGATTCAAAGAAGATATGCAGGCACATTCACCTTCCTTTTCAGGCAGGAAGCAACAATGTACTAAAGAGGATGAACAGACGTTATACCAAAGAATCTTATCTTGAACTTGTTGGAAAGATAAAGGCAAGGATTCCTGAGATTGCTCTTACAACTGATATAATTGTTGGCTTTCCGGGAGAGACTGAAGAAGACTTCGAAGATACCTTGGATGTAGTAAGGCAGGTGCCCTATCAGAGTGCCTATATGTTTGAATATTCAAAGCGTACAGGAACTCCTGCTGCAGCTATGGAGGAACAGGTAGAAGTAGAAGCCGTTAAAAAGCGTTTTAAGAGGCTTCAGGATACTGTGGCTGAGTACTCTGACGATAAGTTTGGAAGTCAGGTTGGACAGACAGTAGAGGTTCTTGCTGAGGAGGTTAACAGTGAGTCACCTCTTGTTATAACGGGGCGTATGTCCGATAACACCTTGGTACATTTTAATGTACCTACTGACAATGAGGGTGATTACATCGGGAAACTTTTAGATGTTAAAATCACTGAAAATTGTAGGTTTTACTTAATGGGAGAGTTAATAATTTAGGAGATAATTGGGATTATGAATATTATTATAGTTGGCTGTGGGAAAGTGGGTTATGCGCTTGCAAGAGAACTTAGTGTCGAGAAGAATGATATATGTCTGATTGACAGGGATAATGTAGTCTTACAAAACGCAATCAATATACTTGATATACAGGCTATAAGCGGTGATGGAACCAGTTATAAGATTTTACTTGATGCGGGAGTTAAGGAGGCAGACCTACTTATAGCTGTTACTGATAAGGATGAGATTAATCTTCTTTCCTGTCTTATGGCAAAAAAGGCGGGTAACTGTCAGACTATTGCCAGAGTGAGGAATCCTCAGTACTACGAAGAGATAAACTATATTAAAGAGGAACTTGGACTTTCAATGGCTATCAACCCTGAGAGGATAGCTGCCTTTGAAATAGCAAGGCTTATTCATTTCCCTTCAGCTTTTGAGGTCGATACATTCTACAAGGGTAGAGTGAACTTGATTTCACTTACTATTGGAAAAGACTCAGTACTTGATGGTATGAACCTCATAGATTTTTCAAAAAATACTCCGGGAAATGTACTTGTGTGCATGGTTCGCAGAAACGGAAAGGTAGAGATACCTAACGGTACCTTTGTACTTAAGGAGGGAGATACCTTTTCCTGTATCTTAAAGTTTAAGGATTCCTTTGACTTCTTTAATAAGGTGGGTGTAGCCGCCAAGCCGATTAAAAATGTTATAATCTGTGGTGGTGGTACTATTGCTTATTATCTCTGCCTCGAGCTAATTAAGGCAAAGATAGATGTTAAGATTATCGAAACTAATGAAGCACGTTGCGCAATGCTTTCAGAGCTTCTTCCTGAAGCTATAATTATACATGGTGATGCCACAGATAAGAGAATCCTACTTGAGGAAGGGATAGAGAATGCAGATGCTGTTGTGACACTTACCAATATTGATGAGGAGAACATCCTGCTTTCGATGTACACCCTCATGTATCCAAAGCCAAATCGATAACTAAAATAAATAAAATTGAGTTCGAGGAGGTTATAAGAGAGCTTCCGATTGGCTCAGTAGTTGCACCTAAGAAGATAACCTCACATTATATATTAAAATATGTACGTTCGATGCAGAATTCAAAGGGCAGCAATGTGGAAACCTTGTATAAGCTCTTTGACAATGAAGCAGAGGCCATGGAATTTCTTGTAAAATCAGACTCTAAGATAACCAAGACAACACTTGAGAAGCTGAACTTAAAGCCTAATGTCATAGTTGCAGCTATTTACAGGAATAATCAGGTTATTACACCTTCAGGTAAGGATATTATTCAAAAAGGAGACAGCGTAATTATAATCACTACCAATACCGGACTTGGTAGCATAGATGATATTATTGCGGAATAAGGGGATGAATTATTGGATTATAGCCTATATTATGGGCTGGGTACTTAATTTTGAAGGAGCATTTTTGCTCTTGCCTGCAGTTACTGCATTGGTTTACGGAGAGAAAGAAGGATATGCATTTCTTATCTGCTCACTGCTTTCCTTTGTGGCAGGTGGTCTAATTGTACTTAAAAAGCCATCAAACAAGAGATTTTATGCCAGAGAGGGTTTTATCATCTGCTCTATGACCTGGATAGTTATAAGTCTTGTTGGAGCTATTCCATTTGTTATAACAGGCGTATTGCCAAACTTTGTAGATGCCTTATTTGAGATAGTTTCTGGCTTTACAACTACGGGATCCAGTGTAATCACTGACCTGACTCCTATACCTCATTGCATACTTATTTGGAGAAGCTTTTCACACTGGATAGGTGGAATGGGAGTACTTGTATTTATACTTGCAATCCTACCTCTTTTTGGTGGAGTTGATATGCATCTTATGAGGGCAGAGAGCCCGGGACCTTCTGTAGGCAAGCTTGTTCCAAACGTAAAGAAAACTGCATCATATCTTTACAAGATTTACCTTGGAATGACTGTGGTACAGTTTGTCATCCTTCTTTTATCAGGGATGAACCTATTTGATTCTATCTGTATAACCTTCGGTACTGCAGGAACTGGCGGCTTTGGCATCCATAATGACAGCTGCCTTGGCTACACTATGCCGCAGCAGACAATAATAGCTGTGTTTATGCTCCTTTTTGGTATTAATTTCAATGTTTACTTTCCTAATTGTACGAAAGAAAGTAAAGGAGATATTTAATATTGAGGAGGTTAAATGGTACCTCATCATTGTATTTGGTGCAGTTGCAGCGATAGTTATTAACTGGGGGGACACTGAAAATCTCTATTATAGCATACACCATGCTTTCTTTTCAGTAGCCTCTGTAATAACAACTACAGGCTATGGAACAGTAGACTTTAACCTATGGCCGATGTTTTCTAAGTTTGTTATTGTAATGATTATGTTCATAGGAGCCTGTGCAGGAAGTACCGGTGGAGGTATGAAGGTTTCAAGAATACTGATATATGTGAAAACAGTTAAGAAAGAAATTGTAGGAATGATTCATCAAAAGAGTATCAAAATACTTAAGATGGATGGAAAAATAGTTGAACACTCAGTTATACGAAATGCAAATGTATATCTTGTATCTTATCTGATGATAATGGCAATTTCGCTGCTCATCGTAGCACTTGATAATTTCGATTTTGAAACAAGTTTTACGGCAGTTGCGGCTACATTTAACAATATAGGTCCGGGACTTGGAAAAGTTGGACCTACCGGGAATTTTTCAGAGTTTTCTAATCTCTCAAAAATAGTATTAATCTTTGACATGTTGGCAGGAAGGCTTGAGATTTTCCCAATGCTTTTGTTGTTCTCGAGAGCAACTTGGAGTAGAAAGTAAATTCGGGATAATGTTGATACGGATTCTTTGAATTCGAGTGGTTAATTTTATTTTTAGAGGGGAGAATATGTCAGAGATAAATAGAGCATTAGTTAAAAACCTCGCCGCAGATGAAGTTACTTATAACAGAGGTGTGAGGTACTATTCTTCAAAAGCTATAAAGAGTATATCAAAGTCTAAAAGCAAGGAGCATTATAGGGCTATTGTTCAAGGGAAGAGTGATTATACTGTAGATATTGATATTACAAATCCTGAGAATATAGAGTATAAGTGTAACTGCCCGGGAAGCAGAAAGCATCCCGGCGCCTGCAAGCATGCTGTAGCTGTAATGCTTTTTATAAATGACTATTCAGACAGAAGAAAGCAGCAAAAGATTGAGTCTGGAGAAAAAAGAAGGATTACAAGAATTCTGGATTATTTTGATAATATGGACTATATGGCCGGACTTGGCGATATTTTCCATGTAAGGCTTGGTATAAGGCTTGATGCCATGCTTAGGGCGGACAATTCGGTTAAGGCTGCTGTTAGTATATCAGCCGGAAGTACCAGATTGTATAAGGTACAGAACATAAGAAAGTTTTTATCTGACTATATATGCAGTCAGCCTATTTCCCTTGGTAAAGACTTTTCTTATTTTCCCGGAGAAAACCGCTTTGATCACGAGTCTGAGAGTGTGCTTGACTTTCTTTGTGAAATTCTTGACATTCAGGAGATTGTAGGTAAGGGAAATTCAACTGGTATTTTTTCAAAATCAGAGATTTTCTTTGATAGACATATGCTTCTCAGGCTGCTTAAGATAATCAAGCTTCCATTTAATTTTACCTTCGCTAAGGAGAGCTTTGAAAATGTAAAATTTATCATGGGAAAGCCTGACCTTAACTTCTATCTCAATCTCTCAGATGAGGATGATTCAGTCATTTTGTCCTGGGATGAGGAGAGAATTATTCCTTTGGATGAAAGAGGCAACTTGTTTTATTATGACAATGCCATCTATCATCCTGACAGGATATTTACAAGGCATTTCCTGCCTTTTTACCATAGACCTAGTGACGGAGAAGATGATACCCTCGTCATTTGAAGGAGAAGAAAAGGAAAGATTTTTGAATGTGGTTCTCACCTAGAATTCACGAAACTTTTTCTCACTTACAATTCCTAATGCACTTAAAGATAACTATATTACGGAAAAATGTTAAGTTTGAAATATATATGGATATGGTTAAGGGAAGAATTGTTAGAAGTTATTACCGCTTATGGTGAATACAAGTCTCAATCCTTCCCTTAAGATGCCTGATGTAAAAGCACTCATTGTAAGGCAGCCTAGCCGCGAGGCGGAGTGTTTTGAGGATATAGAGTCATTTGGCTTTACGAGGGAGGAACAGTATTTTTATTTAAGTGATGAAGAGTCTATATATGATTTCCTCAAAAATAACCTCTCTTATCTGGCTGATAAATATGAATTGTTCTACTCTGAACAGTTTAAGAAACTTACAGGTAAACCCACCTAAGATAGTAAAGACTTCAGTTAGAGTTCAGAGTGATAACAATATGCTTGAAGTAGATTTTGACTTTGAGGGAATTTCAAGTGATGAACTTACAGACCTCTTCAACAGTCTGAAATTAAAAAAGAAGTTTTACAGGCTTAGAAACGGCAGCTTTATTGACCTTACCGAAGGTGGGGAATTAGCTAAGCTCAGTGAATTGATTGAGAAGATAGGAACTAACAAGGGTAGTATCACAAACGGCAAGATATATACCTATTGACTATGCATTTTATCTAAGCTGGCTGCTGATGAGGGCCTTTATGACATCGAAGCGACAACATTTTACAGCCCTCATAGAAGAGATTAAACATCCTGAAAAATGCAGAGCTTAAGATACCTTCTCATAAGGGCAGACCTCAGGCCTTTATCAGGAGGTTGGTTTTGAATGGCTTTAGTTCTCGTGCAAAAGTATTACCCTGAGGAATACTTGCTGATGATATGGGACTTGGTACAGACTTTGCAGGCTGATTACCTATATGGCAAATACTTGGAAAAAGAATAAGAATGCCACTTTCATCGTGGTTTGCCCTTCATCACTTCTTTTATAACCGGCAGGATGAAATAGAGAATTTCTGTCCTGAAATGAGCGTGGTTATGATTTTGGGTAATCCCTAATGACAGAAAAGACCTCATTGCAAGCTGTGAAGGATATCAGTAGGTACTTATATCTTATCCAACTCTAGAAGAGATATAGAGTTTCTGATGATATAAGCTTTGGATACTGCATTTTTGGATGAGGACAGTTCATTAAGAACCCCTAACAGTAGAAATGCAAAGGCTGTAGACAGATGTTAAATGTGCTCATAGGTTTGCTCACAGGTACCCTATCGAGAACAATCTTTCTGAACTTTGGTCGATATTTGACTTCTTATGCCAGGATACCTGTATTCACATTCAAAGTCTGTGACTCTCTACGAAAAGCCGGTGGTTAGATTTGAAAGTGAAGAAGCACTTAAACAGCTTAATTTCCAACAAAACCATTTATTTTAAGCAGAATGAAGAAGGATGTACTTTCTGAACTTCCTGAAAAGACAGAGAGGAAGATGGTTTCAGATATGACGGATGAGCAGAAGGAAAGTTTGATATGTCATATCTGAGGATATGAAGAAGAAGATAAACAGTGAAATCAATAAAATGGTTTTGAAAAGAGCAGGATGATGATACTTGCTTCTCTTTGACAAGGCTTAGGCAGATTTTGCTGTCATCCTTCTACCTTTGGGAAAACTATGAGGGTGGCTCAGGTAAGTTAAAATCTCTTGCTTCAATTAGTGCAAAACGCCATTACAGTTGAGGACACAGGGATTCTCGTATTTTCACAGTTTACATCTATGTCAAATATTATTGAGGAAGAGTTAAGCAGCTGAAAATCAGTTATTATTATCTGGATGGCTCTACCCTATTCACACAGAGAAGTGAAAAATGTTAAGTCCCTTTTAACAACGGAAACCGTGATGTATACCTCATTTCTCTAAAAGCAGGCGGTACCGGATTAAACTTGTAGAGTGGTGGATGGTTATTCATTACGGACCCCGGTGGAACCCTGCCGTGAAGATCAGGCAACTGACAGAGTGTATAGAATAGGGCAGAAGAATAGTGTAAATGTTGTTAAGCTTATAACAAGGGAACTATTGAAGAGAAGATATAAGCTTCAGGAGAAAAAGAAGAACCCAGCTGATTCTGTAATTAAAAGCAGGAGAGGTATTTACCAACAGTTTACCAAAACAGAAAGAAGTTGAGGGATCGGTTTAGTATGCGAGGGAAGTTTGACGTGTTTTATAATAAAGGTATCTGAGCGCAGACAGCATATTGACAGCAGGCGCATGTATGCCATAATCCCATCTTTTGACATTTTAGAGACATACGCTGCAAACCCTGTATCTAGAGTGGGTTACAAGTTTTTGTGTTTGTCACGGTCTTTAGTATTTTATTTCGGCCTGTGCCAAGCTTCTGACTGTTTTCACTGTACGCATGTCAGAACTGATAGTCTGTCTCTGAACCCACTGCACTCGGGGTAAATCATCTGTTATTTTATCTCTTTATATAACGGCATAGCTCCCTGTTCCTGTAAACGCTAAAATCTCATTGATTTCAGTGTTCTCAATATTTCTTCGCAAGTATACTTATACTCCAGCTTTTTCTCAAGATATCCAGCAAAGGTGTTAAACTGACAGAAACAGACTGACTAAAAAGTGCGCGTATTCTATTTTCATCTTGAAGGTACACAGGCCTGGTAGCAAAGTCCGTTTTCATACCTATAGAAAAGCATTTCTCAATCTGCACACCTTTCCCTCACGTACATTTAAAATGTTTTCCACATCACTATCCAATAGGTCTGTACACTGGCCGCATATAGCCCGTCAGCACAGTCTCTCTGTTAATTCTGCTTTCATCTAGATAGTGATGGATATTAGCACTTACACCATCTTGTCAGCAGCTCCATACCCACACGCGCTGGGTCATTAGGATTTTTGCGGTTCTTTTTGTGGAGCCGGAATCAATCATCCTTTTGCAGCACGGTCTATCCGCCTCGCGTATAGTTTTTGATAAAGCCGCACATTTAGGTGAATAAGTGACAGCTAAGCCCCGCCAATCCAAGCTTTGTAATATAAGGCCCCTCCTTGTAAGAAGCTCATCGTCCGGATCAGCCTTTGCTATGTCTACAGGCTATTATCTGACATACGTCTAAAACCGTGGATTAAGAGCCCACTCTTTCTCTTCTAGTTTTTGACTGACTGTGTGGTCAGAGCAGTTCCAGCGGTGTGGTTAGTAAACCCGATTTTCTCTCCGAAACCCAGCCCTGCATCGCTGCAATATATGAACTGGCTACAGCCAAAACCTCAAGGATCTCTTTTGTTCCAGAGGGCTTTAAGCAGTCTGCTCGCTAGCATTTCCCGGAAAAGAGAGAATGCAAGTGGAATACTGTCTCCGTCCATAAAAAGCTCTATCTGCATAATAGGTTAGGGCGGTGCTCTACTCTAAGCCATACTTTTTATCGCATCATCCTGCCTATTTCAAAGTAATAGTTAGGAGCAGCTCGTAATAAAGAACCTTTACTATTCCTTAGTTCCTGAAAATGGCTATATAAACCTCAGCTGAACTATGCTCACACCTAGAGCCTAAGACATCAAGAGCCCTGTAGATACTGAGGAAGTTCATAGGCTGGTTTTCTCCAAAACAGATGCAGTCTGCAGAGAGGATGCGTTTACTGCAGGCGCCAAAACTCAAGCAGAATCAAGCTGCAAGAATCTTGTTTATATCATACTTAAACTTATACTTTAGCTTTTAATTTGCCGGCAGACTCGTAAGCCTGGAGCTTATAACACAAAAGACGTCATAAAGAGAGTATCCACCCCAAAATACCCGTCCGTCGCAGCCCGCAGCCGTCTGTCGGCGATGGAAAGGAAATCAATACTGTCCGGCTTCTTTTTCTTTTGTACCGTTCAGTTTCTAACTTTAACTCGCTGGCTAAGCGCCCAGGGCAATCTGAGACATCATCTCTGTTGGACCATGTTCTCAACAAGCGAGCGGTCTCCAAAGTGCAAGCTTACGCGACATCTTTGATGATGGCTAAAGCCCGCCTGACCGTGGGCAAAGCACTCTAGCAACATAAAATGATTCAGAATTTTTAGATCATGATGGCTGCAGAGATCCATAGCCTACATTCCTTATACTCTTATTATATCACAACAACAAAATACATAAAAAAAAAAATTTACATAAAAAACAGCTTCCACAATGCCTGAGAGGTGTTTTTTTTTCTTTTTGACCTCAGAAGTGAATTGCACCATTTTTTTATTTTGCTTAACCTGGCTTAGATATGCTCACTATTTGAACATTTGCTCTAGCTTATCTCTTAATCTCAATTCTTCTGTTTCATTCCCACTCACATCTATCATCAAGATATCTGTCATAATAATATTCCTAATCCATTCATTCGGTTGTCTACCTTCAACTTTCCACTATCTAGCAGTTCTAACTTTTGGTTCTTTTGCTATACTTTTTTTTACACTTAGCGGCATTAATTTTGAAGAACACCAAAATATTACGAATCAAATCAACTATAACATAAAACATTTTCTTCAATCTTGGTACAGAAAGGACTTAACTCATTGTCCACAGTTTCGCCAGAGACTGCTGTGTTTTGACGTTGCAAAATTAAATAAAAGAGCTACCAAACAAATAGATTTATTTCGATCTATCCATTCAGTGGCTCAACAAACTTTAATACGGTTCTCATATTTAATTTTCTTGTATAAAATTTTTAAATTTTACCTGTCAAAATACATCTACAACTTAATACTCAAACTCTTTAATTTTGTGCTCACTGATATCATCTTGTGTGTAGCTGTGTTCACATTACCCCATAACCTACCTATTGCCTTTTTCAAGCGTTTGAGTTTTGTTTTTCTTTTGCAAATTTAAAATTTAAACACTATTTTTGATTTTCCATTACTCCTATACCTCCTGAACACTTTTCATATGTTCAAACATGATAGACTATATTACTGCCTCGTTCAGGTTGAAATCGCTTGCATAAATACATTATATAAACTTTAAGATTATTTAGTATTATTTGATAAAATCCAATAAAATCTAACTTATTTTCACCTTTTTGAATAATTGAATTGCTTTAGTTATTTTGTTTCTATCCAAACTCTTCTGTACCGCTTATGTTTTGAATAATAATTTCCTAATCATAATTAAGAACCTTAGTCTGGTGTTCCTTTTTATTTACATATGATCCATATCAGGAGGCCTCTTTATCATTTGTTTAGTCTTTGTTTTTGTATCCTTTTAATGAACCAGAAGTCCGCCTGTTCTTTATTTTTCTAAAAGCTCCAAAGACCGCCGCTTGCATTTTCACACGTGAGACTATAGTCAGGCATTTTTTTGAAATGAATCAAACATCCATCAATAATTTCTATGCTATTGTATTGTCTTATCGTTTTGATATAGTTCCCACCTGCCACATCTAAAAGTGTTTCAATAACTTTAACCTTTCCGGTTCCTTTAAATATGATTAATTATACCATTTTACACCTAACTGTAAAAAATAAATTTATCGTTGCATACATTATAACATCAAAAACAAAATACTAAAAAAAATACATCACATCAAAATTATATGATCACCCATTATGAAGACTTTTCACTTTCAACCATATACAAGTATCCAACTAAAAATAATAGAATCGCCACACTAAAAACCTTGTTATTATTTCACATTTTAATCTCAAATTACATTCTAATTTTTTTCCAATATTCACTAATCTATATTGATTATCCGATTGAATAAGGTTATTTTCAAAGTTACAATAATATACAGATGTTTGTGGTACTGGAATGCAAAAGGACTACTACTATTTTCCCAGCATATTGATTTGTTATGTACCTTTTCTTCGTATTTATCTGCAATTTTCTACAATTGGAAATCAATTTTATTAATATAACTTCCTAAATAATCCTAATATTGTAATTCGTAATAATATTTTCCTATTTTGGATTACCTCTTTTTATACTTGTCTTTATCTGGCTCTTTCAAAACCTGCTTTATTTCATCTCCTGTTCCGATAAGCCCAACACCTTCCAGCCTTTAAATTAAACTGCATTATACCCTCTCTCATTTTGTTTTTCTAACATCACAAATTTATCCTGATCTGATGACAACAGAAACTCAGTACAATCCGTGTTGGCGGCATCCTAAAACTCAAACCTACACGTTCCAAGTAGATGAGAATCCTTCATTCTTTCAACTGCATTTTGAATATCCTAAATAAATATAATCCAAATAAATTGGTATTAATAATATTAATAATAAGTATTTATTTTCTCCCTAACCTTTTCTAATCTAACGACTTCTACGACCAATCTTTTCCGCATAATACTGTGTTTCAAGCATTATCCCAGTCAAAACTGACTTTCAAGACTGAACTTTAAAATGAAATTCCAAATAATACTAATAAAACTAAGCAATCAATATATTTCTTTTGCTGCTTTTTTCGTATTTTGTTTTCTCTAGTACTAAATTTCAAACATTTGTTCGACTGTTCACCTTTGTAGTTCATCCACCAAACCATATAAATAAAATTTCAAAAATGCTGCAACCACAAATATATTTTTACCATCCAAACGTCTTAAAATGATTTCTTGTAAACTCTTTTTCAGTCTTTATCACATCATCCGTAAATACCCTTACGCTGATTTTCTTCAAATGTCTGAACTCCCTAATTATGGTGTTTCTGATTGTGATAGTTCACACAGAAATACACCGCCCTTCCTGTCCAGTGAGGAAACGCAGAGTATCTATGATTGAACCTGTTGTCCTTAAATCTATACTGCCTTTCAGCGATATTTCTTCTGCATACAGCACATTCTATATTCGCATGAATAATATATTTTCTCATATCTCGTTGTTCATAGTTCGTAAACTTGCCACATATCAATATCATTCTGCAAAAATAATCAACAGAACAAATGCCACAGTAGCCTGACACACCATTAATCATGCCAAGCCAGCATCATCTGCTTATAAACAACATTTGAATCTCGTCAGTTACAAAACCACAAATCATTTGCATTACTAATTTTGCCCTCCACAACCTCAATAATTATATTCACAATTCCTTCATTACCCAGTTTCTGAAAGGTCTACCCTTTATACCTTGCCACTGTTCGATATTTTCAGCTCCTCGTTTTTATAAAATAACCGAAATGACAGGCTTGCTTGTTAATCATCTACACCTTTCAGATGAAAAGCGAAGCAGCTAAGAACCAGTAAATTTGATTTCCACCATTTTTAGACACTTTCTTAGCCTTCTCCTTATAAATCTCAAATCAACTTTCAATTCATAAAATGAAAGTCACTATCATCCACTTTTCCTTCTAAAGTTTCTTTAACCTTAGTCACTGTATCTCTCATTTTCCAAAAATCACAGCAAATTAATAACTGTGATTATTCTCAAAATTTAAAACTTCAACACAGACTTTCAACTTTCCGCATCTCTACTCAAATTATATTTTTAACCCTGCATATTCCTCATATCAATTTTCATTATTTTTCATTATAAGCTTTTCATAAGAGATTCTGTTGATACTTTATATTAACTTCAGGTAACCACTTTGTATTTTTCCTTTTTCACCGTCACGGGCAACGAGTAGTCTTTGACACTAAAGTCACCAACTCGCACAGATACCACCTCGATCTTGAAAACTAATAGATAAACCCCTAAAACTCATATTTCATATCCCCTTAAAAAAATTCAGATATCAAAGACATACCCACAAGTCCCGAACAAGGCTCTGTTTCCCAGGAAGTCTTATCCTTAACTACAAGGCTTGACCTATCCTTTAATAACACCATCTTTATACAAAAAGTCAACTATTCTTTCACAGCTACTATTCAGTTGTCATTGTCCTGCCTTCAACCAACCCAACCTGATATTTTAAACCCCACCCATACGTCTAACAATTTTAAAGCTAATGTTATATAATCTATCCAGATGTCCAAATTTTCGGCATACCTTAACACGCTTCGCATCTATCGCCGCTCTGACCCTTTCCAAGTCACAGCCTCCGGCCCATTTCAAATCTATGCCGTGTTTCAAAATAACATATATCTATCCCATCTGCTACAAAATACTTCCTTTGTGCTTCACAACTCTGTTTATCTTTGTTTTGACATCTATATTATCTGTTACACCTGTTATAACCTGCTTATATTCCAAACTCCAAAGACATTTTTTTATGTTTCAAGCTTTTCATTTTTCCAGCTTGCTGATACACAAGAAAAGATTTAAAAAGATTTTGTGTATTATCCATTTTCTAAAATAATTCTTAACCAATCTTTGATTCCAACTTAAACTTTCTTCAGCTTTTACTAACATCAAACATCCGCTCGTAATATTCTGAATTCCCTTAACATTGTTTGCAGTAAAAATTGAATCACATCTGTGATTTTTTCTTTTGAATCGTAAATAATCCATTCCCACACAACTTTTATTTCAAATTGTTGTAACCTCTTACTTCCTCGTAATTTCGCAATATCCTAAGCTGTTAAAAATTCTTTGTTCTTAACCATTTGCCCTAATTCCTTTATCTCAATTTTAACAACTCATTCATAATATTCCTCCTTTGTCCTCTCTACACTTTATTTAACCTCGCAAAAAAATTCTACACCCATTATTATCTTTAGCTTTTGCATACCCCAGTACCGTTGAACATTTCAAATGTATTCCTTTTATTTTATTTTCTTCGAAATTTGCAAAAATTTTTAATATCAACGAAAACTATCGTTTTCATTTAACCTCCACCAACCTTAACTTTATTAATCCACGCTAATATTAAGTTCGATGAAGCTCATAGATCATAGACCAAAAACCTTGTTGTAATCATCCATCCTTTGCCATCTTTGAAAAAAGTTACATGCGTACTCTCTAAACACTAGTCGCGTTTATCATCATACGTTTTCTCGAATATTTTGCCCTTTAGATACCGTTTGTCGATAACATATGCTATCACTGGCAGTATCGTCGAGTTTTATTTTCACTTCCAACCGTCAACAAATGCCATTTAACATCACCCCTTTAAACTTGTTGATCAATTGCTTGTCTTGCAACGACATATTTTTCAACGCTTTACAAAATATTAAACCATTTTGAAGACTTTTCCAAAAATGAACATTGTCGTCCCTTCAACACATCTGCAATCAAATATTGCATTTGTGTACGTTCCGATTATAGCATATATCTAACACGTTCCAATATCTCCACTTTATCGCGTTATTTTTTCTGTCATTTTTCACCTCATCAAACAATCTCACCTCATTCGCCCTTAGCTTTTCTAAAACTTGCTGACAAAATGCGAATAAAATAAAGTTTGACCAGCCAACCATTTCTTTCCATTTTTCCATTATTCTTCCTTCTATTTTGTTAAATATTTCGCATAAAATATCTTTGGCAAGTATTTTTTTCACCAAATACATTTCTATTTTATATGAATTATTCAAATTTTTTAGGCAA
>CAKAGA010000008.1 GCA_916438995.1 uncultured Catonella sp. | reverse complement strand
GTGCAGGCAGGAACAACAGTTGTCGCGAAGCTGTTAAGAGAGAGGTCACGGTGGTGCTGCCACTGCAAAGGTAACGTAGGCCATCAACTTACGCCGCCAGGTTAAAACAAATCAATGAAGTTATGGCGTTTCCGCGCTAGGTGTAAGAGAGCAAAATGCTGCTGTGACATCCGTTGTAATAACTACTGATACTGCCATTGCAAGAACAATTTAATCGATAATCTAATAATTGAATACGGCGTCATATAAAATTTTATTATTTACTTGGTGCTTATTGAACAGTTTTAAGTGTTAAACAAAACTACCTAAAATAATTTAAATTTATTACAATTTTGTTACTTTTTGAAATAATTTGTTATACAGATAAGAAAAACTATTATGCCAACCACAAGGAGGGCCAAGAAAAAAGAAAGTATGTTATCGTGGTACGGCTGTAACGATGATCAATCATCGCCTGTGGTGGAGGAGAAACAGACCAGTCAGACGGCAACAAGTACAACAGAATCTTTTTTGGTTATCGGCAGCGTGGAATGCGTTTGGCTGAAGGCGAAGAGAAGATGCGAACAGTACATCACCCATTTAAAGTTGATCCCCGCAACGCGAAGATGCAACAGAAAGGTTCATATAGCGGCAATGTTACGGTAAAAATGAATATGACTTTTACTCAGATCGTCGTGAAAGCCTGAGGAATGATGAGTTTATTCCGCTGGTGAGTGAACAAGCGTACCGATGAAACAACATACTTACGATCTGTGACGCAGACTCGAAGATGGACAGGGCACTGACAGCAAAGATTATGAATATGCATAAAGAGCGGCAGATTCCAATACTGCAGAGCAGGGATTTTGCTTCACCCTAAAGAAATCAGCAATTGTGAAAGCAGGGTAGAGATTGGAGTTACACAGGACACAAAACCCTTGAACTGAAGCACCTACTACTTTATGAACTTCTTCCATTCAACACGTTCCTCAAAGAAAGGACATTGTAATTTGTATGAGACCAAGAGGATAGCAGTGGTCCACTGGGCCAGAATAACCACCTAACTTAACTCTGAAAGAGGATACCGCTGGGATAGCAAACAATGAATGGTCATAACGATGTTACTACAGTTATGAATGCCTTCAGACAGGTGAACGATGTCGTTTCTACCTCTGAGGAGTGGAGAAAATTTAATAGTAGGATATCACAAAAAGTGCAAAGATTCTTTTCCTTCAGATGACTATTAACCAAGATAAACTTTTCCAAAAATCGCGCTTTTAATGTTCTAGAAAGGCCCAATGCAACTTTCATAAAAGAATATCAGTTTTCATTGTTCCAGGTTGTATAAGTTGTAGGAGGTAAATATAGAGAATAGAGGTGTCAAAGAAGTTGATGCAAACTTGGACTTCTAAGAAATTTTCATCGAGAACTACAAGGAACTATCTACAGAAATTACTTCATTTGTGGCACTTTGTTCAACTTTTGGTATATAGGAATGTTATTCAGTGCGTTTGGAATCAACCAAAATAGAGCAGATGGAACAATACCGTACATAAGGGTGACTACCGTCAGTTTATCTGACACTGCTGATTATGATCCGCGATGCTTGCATTTCCATCAAAATGCAGAGGCCAAATAATAATAGCACGGCGCATGACAACCACAGATGCTTCAGCGTGGGCGTCAAAGGCCGATATACAAGTGCTGAGGAGCTTGATGAGGCAGTTAATTAATATCAACGGTGAACGGCCAATGTATTGAATGACATGAGAAACATACCGAACCAGTTTACTTCACAGGATATAAACCAAGATACAGACGGATGAGCGACACGGCAGGTAAGATTTAATTCATCACTGCTTCGGGAAATATAAAATTAGTTAAAAAGATTTTTATATATGGTACTTACCGTTTATTATTATACGTCACATTTTTCATGGTGCAGAGACCCTTCAGTAGGCAAGACTGCCTACAGACTCTTGAAACTATAGAGTAAAATATGACTTGATAATAATAAGTAGAGCAATATGCAATTTTATAACACACTACAAGGGAGATTTTAAATATCCGGACGAGAAGTGGTAAGACAATGTCAAGACTGCGCTTGTGTCGGTAGAGTTAAGTCTTCGTTATGCTTGCTGGAATTTTGATTGCATCCTTTGTAATCAGGTATAAACAGAGGGAAAAGCACTGATTATAATACATACTTAGGTATTACAATTTCGTTTTTATACCGGGTCTATTGCCGTTGTTTTTGCGAACTAAAGCATCGGGCGGATGTATATGGACGGGGAAGGACTTGAATACTTTTGACCACCTCCCAATGTAAGTTTGATCAATTAAAACTTATGCAAGATATAGCAATGTTTTGAGGTTCGGCGATTAGTCCATTGCAAGGAGTATCAATATAATTAGAAAGATGTTTAGAAACGCACTTCCATAATTACCATAATCGGTCCTCAGACGTAGGTATTTTTACCGGATCACGGTTATTGGCGGTTGTTTAAAGTACCGGGATTAGGCACTTTGTAGACTAATTACTGCAAGATCCAATGATAATAGGGAACAACAATCTTTACAGTCCTTTCCTAGTATCACAATGATGGTTGATACTTTATGGGGTTGCACCCAGATTAAACTGGTGATTAGAGTGGATAGTAGAGTTGGAAGTATAAGGAAGAATTGATATAATCAAACTTATTGGATTAGATAACAAATTGAATTCAGCCAGACCAGCGTTGCTATTATTGGCTGATTGGAGAAGATTGGGCAAATAAGCCGCAATGGTTGTATCGATTACTTACTGTTATGGCGAACACCCACAGCGGGTATTCGTTCAAAGAAGGTGTTGAGTACTGGGTTTCCTATGCCAAGTTTCACTTGAACAGATGACAGTAGACGATTCACAAGACTTAAGAAGAATTGATTTTATTGGTACAGTATACTTATACTGTTATTGCTATTTAGAGTTTTGTAGGTGGTAAGTTGATGTATATATGAATAGAATTATCATCAATTGCACCTGATCATTAAAGTCAACGCTTTGGAACACGAATGGCACGACAATATATAGGGTTAAGAATGTAAGAGGATGATACCAAGAAAAAGATTTTATAACATGCAGATGCTAAGAGGATATTGTGGTAAGGCATTTGATACCTAATACGATTAATGGTACTATATCAACTTTTGACATACGGACATATTTCGGATGTTTTTGCTATTCGTTCAGGCACCTGGTCTTGGGTGCAAGGTGGCTCTTCATAGTATTTACGTATCATTGACGCCTACCTTTCACAGGGACTTACAATGCTGGCATTATTAGGTGATGGCTTGAGATGCACCTGACCCAAATCCAGACAGTAGAGAATATGAAATAGAAAAGAAAGTATCTTAATACCCAATATATCATTTAATACTTATGCCGGAGAAGTAAAAGCTGCAAGAGGGAAGTTGAAGACGAAGGAATCATGGCCAGAGAGAAAGGGATGAAAACAGTTACTCACAGATGATACACGTTCACTGACTCTTCAACACCAGTAACAACAAAACAGTACGTCTGCGCGATGGCAATGATATTCCGTGATCCCAGGCGAATGCTCAATCCAACCATGAAAAACAAAATGATAATGGAATCACTTCCACAAAATGCAGAAGAGCTTGGGGCAGGATGATAAAGTATCTTTAAACTCCCACGGTGAAAGAGTAAATAATTTCAGAACTATCGGGGAAGACAAAGAGTTAAGCGATAGCTATTACCGTTTTTCAAAGGGTCACTGGTGGATGAATCCGCACTTGATGACTATCAGGTCAGATACAGAATTGAGGAAAAGAAATGCAGTTGTAAGAAGTACCAGACGGGGTAGCTGATTTTGCCGATGAACTAGTTATGTACAGGAAATTAGAGACAGAACAGATATTACGATCATCCACATACGGGCTCAGGGTACCAAGACCACAGGTACGTTATATTCCCGAGGACAATTAGTCACTTCTGGGGTATAACACGTGATTATGCACGCAGATGTACGGGAGGCTGTCACCGATGCGAGTACTGACAACAAATGTAGGTGCTGGCCGCACATCCCAAGGCGCCAGCTAGAAAGACCATTAGAGATAGTGATGAGTAATGATGAGAGAGGTTTGGTCGAGTTACACCGGACGAATTTTCAAAATTAAAAACAAAATAATAAAGCGCAGTTGCCGTAAGTTTTATATAGAGGTGAAACTTTAATAGTAGAACGAAAACAACTTGCGGCCGTAATACACAAATTTATATAAAGCTACTGGTGGTAAGATATTTGAGGGGAAGATACTAAAAATAGATAAAAAAAGATATTAAATCAAGAAAGTACAAGATGATACTGTGATCTCTTATATTCTTCACCAGATCTAAAATGACAATTGGTGAAGAGGTAGTTAATAAGGTTCATTGTATCCGAAGGGGAGACAGGAAAGAGCAGTGGAACTTAAAACGGTAGGTTCATCGCTGACAGCGAGATTTGCGATGAACTTTCGCGGTCAGCAGCGAATAGGTACAGACACTTGAGTTGAACCATCTGTTTGTGATGAGCCTATTTTTCGGTACCGATGTACTCCAGGCTGCGTTTTGTGCCAGCACTGTTGATTGACCAAAAGAGCAAAGCCCTTAATACCTGTTCATTTCATGACTCGATGTTAACACATATCAGACAGAATTGGTGTTATGTACCTTGGAAGTATGAATGAGATTCCCAAAGATAAGCTTTACGATTGACCTTACATCCATACACAAGAGCCTCTATATCGCTATACCACCCCAACTTGCTCTGTCGAAGGATAAACTTTGAAGGAGAAACTTTCTCTGAATTATGCCTGAAGGTTGTAAATTTGTTCAGATGCAGATATTGTATGATAAATGTAAAACCTGCAGTCTGAAACTTAAAGAAGTCAATAGATCATTTTGCTGCTCTGTCACTTGTAAGGATGAAGGGGATTGAGGTCATAAGAGCTTATGGAAAGTATAGACAGATTAACACAGTTTACTTATATAATAAATATAAAAGCACATATAACAACAACTTGTGGTATGTAAATTTGTTGATAAAAACGTGTAGACACTCTGAACATATATACTCCTTTATATTGAATTAAATGAAGTCTAATTTGACCAAACATCATAACATTTGGAAGAAAACCAGACGGTAATAACAGACGAAGAAGTGACAGTTGCTCCTCAAATTGCAGCAGGGATGTACCGAAAGGTCTGAGGCTCTCAATGCGGATACAACCTCTGTCAATCAGCTTGTGGGATATATTATGTCTGTGATCCTATATTAAGCATTACCAATCACAACAATGCAAGAAGTAGATAATGAAGGTTGAAAGAGATGAGCTTGTAGAAGAACTTATGGAGCATTACAGAATCTTTCACAAAGAGCAGTAAGAAGTCTATGTTTATGGGTAAGAGATAACAGGAGAATAATGGGCTCATCAGGGGTCAAAGACCTAGGGAGAAGCAGCAGATGGACTGGGATTTCTAAACAGGACTTGAAGTCATTAAGAGAAAAGAAGAAAATAAGTTGACAGATTAGAATTGCTGAGCTAAGATGGTGAGGTGTGCAAGATAGTATTAGCTGAAAATATGATGGTTCTAAGTAAAAGGTGAGTTTGAAGAATTCCATACATTACAAAAAAGAACTGAATAGGCTTACTTGGGGATGAGAGACCTACCACGGTAAGGCCTGATGAAGTTAAGGGGATAGAAGCAGGACTTAAGCGTGAAGAGCGTAAATAGTTGATAAGGTCGCTGCCACTTTTATTTTAGAAGATTAAGAATTCAACAAAAAATAAACTAAGAAATGAGAACTATGTTAGAGAATGAAGAATTAAGAACAATCGATTTTGTTGATGAAGACGAAAATGAGGAGTTAACTGTACTGTCAGACAAGACTTGCAGGGGGTTGTTATCTCCTTGTATCAGATGCAGATTGAAGATTAAGATGATGATGTGCTACAGTGATGTATGTGTTCATCATCATGGGAAGAGCCGTATCTGGAAGACGGCAGAAGAGGTTGTGGCTACAAAGTTGTTAAGAAAGCAGTATTACGGTGTCTAAGTGAAGAAATGATGGGATGACGCAGACTTCAGCTTCCAGTAGAATAATTGTAAATGAAGTATATCAGAACCTGAGAATAGGTGGTTTATAAAAACGAAAAGGAAATGAGAATACATTTAAGTCACTGACAGTCACAGGGCAGCGATTAGTGAGGGGTGTTGCGGCGCAGATGAACACTCACTGCAGAAGATTTTTGGATTTGGTAAGGAACGTTATATCCTGATATTGGTTGTTTAGTTGATGTCATCGCAAATAAGTACAGTTTTGTTCGATATGGGCTATAGATAAGCTGCTCACGATTGCTCACTGATATGAGAAATCGTTCCGGGCGACAGGCATCACTACCTGATTTGCTCGGAATTGCATCGCGTATTTTCATTGGAAAGATTTTATGGAACTTCTTGAAATGAAAATAAAGAAGCTGACAGATTTCAGGTTACCATGAGGCAACCGTACGGCTATTGCAAGGGGATTGCAGAGTAAAGCAGGTACAAGGCTGATTTACCGACAGACAAATGATCTACACGATAAAATCGAAAGCCAGGAAAGCATACATGCTACAAGCAGATACAGAAAACAAAAGAGGCTGAGGAAACTTAGACTGTACTACAAAGACACAAACAGTAAGAGGAAGGCAGAAGAGGGAGGATTAGATAGCCTCGCCATTTAAGAGGCCAAAGAAAACGCAGATTAAAACAAAGACCGGAAGAAGCCTGCAATGTCTCAAAATCATCTCTGGTCTTCGAATATTGGAAATGAATCATGAACAGAAGAGCATCAAGACTGTAAGGTCATTTCAGACGATATGTCGAATCGCCACTGTTGCCTGGAACAAATATCTGAAAAAAATATTGATAAAGTAAAAGGCTTGTTAATACATGGTCACGAATATATATACTCCTCATATCTTAAAAGGATATTAATGCTCGGTATGAACAAGGTTACAGTTTGTTTGAGCACCATGAGAAAGCTTGTTCACCAAGTAAGATAAGTTAATGGCTATCCATCAATCTGGGCTGTTGAGATTGAATTTATAAGGGACCAACATTGCGATGCAGTTTCGTAACATATTTCGTTGAACCATTGTGTTGCGACTTTAAGACTACAATCGTATTTGGGATCCATCGATTTACAGACGGCAGTCGGGTGGGGAGTTTGAATATGTGAGTCCACAAACGTTAAACCGGGATTACTGTCTGAGAGGCCAGGTTAACCTTTATTACGTATTTTTCGAAATAAGAATAATAGATTATACAACTTTAAGCTCAATGACAGGGTTCGCAGATAATCAATCAGCAGAGAATCAATGAAAGAAGGTAGACGGAAGAAGATGGTTACATTATTTAACAGAGAGCGGCTACTGACCGCGAAAATACACTATAAATATGATGATGACTATCCGATGAACAGATAGTGCTATAATACAGGTAGTCAGCAGGCTAGGCCGGGGTACCTTTCCAGGATGGCTGTTTACATACAGTAAGTACTGGCCGATACATTATTCAACTCCGATACCGGAAATGAAAATCTGTATCCAGTTATAACATTGCACTTGCGCAAGGTTACACAAACAAAATATGCTCAAAGAAATTGCTTATCGCTGCTGTTTAAGCGGTCTATCCACGAAGGTGACATCTGGTCGCTATGCGGAACTTGCAGAAGAGACACAGAGAACACCTTTCATTCAAGAATGGTAATGTTCTTGAGCTAAAGAAGAAAGGAAAGAAGACCGTAGAATGCGAACAATGGCGATTGGATCAACAGTGATGTAGGTACCGGTAATGAGGGACAGATGAAGCTTCAAGACGGACTAACAGTTACATTTGTAATGGAAGGCAACTGTTGACCACGCCAACAGATCATATTTCTACAATAGTGGTTATTGATACGCCACATTGGCGCCAGGATATGAATAACGCAAAGAACAAACTGATCGAAATCAGGGATACCTGCATGTGACTTTAGGAAATGACCAAGCGTTCCTGCGATACTACTATAATTATGATATTGAGTAATAATGTGGAGGTGACTTCGCTGGCTAAAGAACAGAAAGAATTGCCAAATATCTTTGGGGCTATACATATCTTCTGGAATATTGCTTTTTACTATTTGTAGTTACAAGGCACTATGCCATAATTGCTTTATCAGGTGTTTGGCCTGTATCGTTAACAAGAAATCAGGTTATACTATCGAACTATAAACAAGGGACTATGATAAAAGGTTTTGGATGCAAAGAAGATTGCAGTTACCACCATTTTATTTGAGGCGTTAACTAGTTTGCCGGAACTCACTGGGGTTAGACAGACGAGATTTAAGGCACATACCTGCAAGGATGTTCAAGGACAAGGATGTAAAAAGAGACCGAAACTAAAGATAAGACCATGGAGAAAAAATGGTAGAGATGAGTTGGAAATTGCCTGACACTGCCCAAACATCCAGGTGACTTAGATGAGATCATTAAAGAGGAATTTATAAGAAAGGAGAATCATTAATTATGAGCCGAAAAACCTTAAATACTTGAAGTAGGTACCGCTAAGGTTTTTCGTTATTGTTTATTTTTCGATATTGGAAATAGTCAAAACAACCATTGGAAAGAATGGAAGAAAGAGTGCCGAGGATACCTATGCTACGACAAGAACGATACCAGATTCACGAGCCGGCACCATAATGATTTGAAGAGAGATAGTAATAGATGAGAATAAAATATACAGAGACTGATATTGAGGTGGAAAGAGCCACACGCCATGACAAAGACCGACATTTGCAGCTTAAAGATATCGACGCAATCATAATTCTGCACCCGGCGTGTTTATGTTTACAAAGAGATACAGCACCTGAGATGAGATATTCATATAAGCACACAGGCGAACAATGTTAATTATGCGGATTTTACTTGGTACGACCAGCTACCAGGAGTGGTGTTCAAGAGAGTCATAAGAAATCAAGAGACAAGCATACGGATGATAGCCAGAGACTGTTGTTGTGTATGGCTTACCAGAAGGTGCTCACCAACTACATGTGACGGGAAGAGATGCCAATTGGGAGCCTGTACCACCCTCGCAGGTGGAAGAATTATAAGGAGAGACCAAGTATACTATAGAGAAACAGAGAAACATATTTAACTCAAAGACTTGCATATGACTATGCCTGAGCTTGTGTATGGTATAGATAGCTTTTTGCATGAAGGACGGCGAAGACTGCCTGCATGTAGCCAGCCAGAACGCAGAAAGGCACGACTGTCATTGGGCAGCCTGGAAGGGTAAACAAAGACTGTATGTTGAAGAGATTAAAAATGCACCCACGTAATTTACCAAGGTATTGATAGTCGACAGCGATTCATGAGGCGATAACAATACCTGGCGACCGGATGGGCATTATAAGGTTATCGAAGCAAGAGTCGCGGCCGCTTCCAATTGAGAAGAAATTAGCGTTGTAAGCAGATTATGAATGATGGTGACCGATACAGTATCAGATGGGATGAAATGAATGGAATCCGTCCACACCCCTCGTCCATGCCAAAATCAAATTTGACAATAGGTTGATATATAATGCGGTAGACGGTAGGAGAAGGTACAAGAAACTTTAAGGAAGAGGTTGACAAGCCGGGGTATTTGATGAGGGGGCACATAAGGAACTAAATATAGCTGGCAATGAAATCAGAGACAGACTTATAAGATCTTGAATTGGTACGGTGGCTTAGAGGTAGTAGGGGCAGGAACCAACTGCATGAACCATACAGTAAAGGACATATCTACATCACAAGCAAGGGAGTTATATAAGAGCAGCTCTTTTCTGTTCCAGACATTGAATTTGCAGCTAGCAGCACTTACTTAATGCAAAATGGCATTAAGTCATCTTTTGATGCGCCTGTCCAACACTGGAGCTTACGTTAGAGCTTAAGGTAATGCAGGACAATGGTAACAGCCAGTCATAACTCCACCGGAATATAATGGCTATATGTATTAAGGACATGCCAGACAACACCTCCTGTAGATAAGGATATATTTAAGGTCACGCTTGATACAAGACCGACGGGCGCGGCTAGGGGCCGGTGTGGGACCAATACATAATAGCGCTGAAATGGACGATAAGTAAGTTGTTGAACTTAAGAAGCTCATTCTCAGTCCTGGAAGTGATTAAAAACACAAGAGAATCTAAATGTATATCTTCCAGGAACAGAAATGTGCCTGTACAGAGGATGCTTATGAGCTATTACAGGTTTATATTATATACCAGGAAGATGATGGAGACTCACAACCGACTATCCGAATCCTGAGGAGAAAGCCTTCTTCACTCTGCACTTAAGCTGGTAAAGGAGAAGGAGGTGATAGTGCTTGCCAAACCGATGCGCGACCGCCCGGTGTATATTAAAGGATAAAAGAGAAATTACACAGTTTATTAGGGCAATATGTCAGGTATATTTGCAGAGATGATTAATAAAGAAGGAAAAGATATTTAAAGATGACAGCACTCTTATTACACAAACAATAGTACTCAAATTGTATTTAAGATAGCTGATATCACAAGATTCATCTGATTGAGGTATTAACCGATTTAAGTTCATAGGCCAGCAGATTAAGGGCTTTGCGCGGTAAGGCACTATGAATTTGGTTTTCGCGAAAGTTATGTCTTACGGGAACACAAGATAAAGACGGCATTATGGTTGTTAGTTTCAGAGGCTGTTGCCTACTATATGGATACAGGATCACCTCTTTGGGATTGACAATGTAGAGAAATACGGATATCAAAAGAGGCATCATAATATGACGGCAGGAGAAGCAGGAGTTAAGCGTATCAATGAAATTGACACCTGTAAGAACCTCCAACTGAGCTATACAAGGTTGTTAAACAAGAGATTATGAGAACGTGTGATATAGTAGTGATTTGGCTACAGAGACCACCACTAGCAGGACTTCCTAAGTCAAATGTGTTTTTACTTTGATATGACAGATGATGCCTGTTCTGCGTAATATCAGGTACAGAGCTCAAGATTAAGTTCTATGCAGTAATATGGGAAACAGCTTAGAGGATGATATTACTAAGGTACTACAGAACTTAAAAATTAGAAAGACAATGACTAATATTTACAAGGAGTTTATCAATGGAAAATAATACAAAGAGAAGAGGATGTTGAACTCATGGAAGCTTGAAGATATATTTGCATCTGGAAAGAATGGGAAAAGCATGTTAGAGGCAAGTCTTTACGAATTAGGGGCAGGTTGCGAAAGGCTGAATCTGGCAGAAACCTATATAAGGTTCTGAAATATATGAAAAGGCAGCTTGATTATGAAGGTTTATATGCATTGTCGAGGATGTAGATAACCTCATCACCTGCACAGACTCATTCCTAAAGTTCATACAGCCGGTGTGTGGAAATATCTGAAAGCTTGCTTGAGCCTGGAAATCATCGCAGCATGATGCTACATTGGAGAAGTTCTATGGTGAGGCCTGAACTTTATTAAACATAAGATATGGCTAACTGACAGGGAGCATTCGCTAAGTCTCAACTTGAAAACTCTTGCAGAACTAATGAACTTAGATCTTCCTTATGAGAGGGTTGCAACTTTTTGGCAATGCAGATCTCAAATTCCTGAGATAATCAATGAAAAGGAGAGAAGACAGATTAAACGGAAGATTTATCTTCTGAAGAGCAAAGACAGAAGGTTCAAAGAAGTATTTGGAGGTAATATGAGACTTTGGAAGCCAGAATACCTGGGCAACTTATATGCAGACAGGTTGCAGCTTATGTTCTATGCAAGGCTAGAAATACCTCACTCTGGAAGTGGCTGTTGGAGGTAAACAACAGCCTCCCGGAGGTACAAGAACTCCAGGCAGTTAATGACAACTCGACAAGATGCATAGATATGGGTACGAAACTTAGAACTGATGAGCTTCATGGTACGATGTTCCGTACCATAGTCAAGGACAGATGCAAAGAATCATTGAAGAGGCCAGAACTGGTCGGCGTGCAGAGCCTTGGCATCAACTATGTGAACCTTGAAAGGCATTTGCAGAGCGCTGATAATGTGGTGAAGTGTTATGCTTATTCTTGTAGGAGTTTACGGGTACACTTTGTTCTTCTTACCAACGGAACTCACAATGTATTCAATTATCTATGATGGGACATGCTACACCCTATTTCAAACGAGGCTCAGAATTTCTGACCAAGATATAGAATCTTGTTGCTGAAGCCTAATTACAAAATGAAGTGCCTATGGGAGTAATATAAAAAGGACAAGGAAAGAGACATCTTCAATATTAAGGACAGTTTAAGGAACTGTATTCAGACAGACCATGTTTGCTGAGTTTGAGAAGATCAAATGAAATATTGAACCTCTACACATGAGAACCTTAGAGCTACTTGAATTTGAATAAGAAGACATGGCGAGGCGATTAATAGCGAGACCATAGGTTACAGAGGATGATAATTACTTCTACTATAATCATGTATATCAGTATGCACAGGCTTGTTGCAAAGGCCATAACTGTGTGCTAAAATAGGGTGAGACTACAAAATGACCACATGAAGTTTCAAAAGTGGCTAAATATGATCCCAAGCCTTAGAATTGGAGGAGTTGACAGGCGCATCAAAAGCGAGCCACCACCAGCTTGTAGCCGAAAGAGTTATAGAGGAATAAAGAACTCAAAATAATGTTACTAGATAAAGAGCATTTTTTACCAGGACAAAGTTGGTGCAAATGTTCACGAGGTTTCAAATTAATTTAATTTTACATGATATACTATATAGATTATTTTAATGGGATTTACAAAAAGGTATTTTGTGGTAAAGGGGAGTTCAATGAAACGACTAGTAAAGAGAACAAACTTGCTACATGTTTGTTTTTCATTAGGGATGTAATGGGGTATATTTATAATGTTATGGATATGGCGGCAAACTAAAACACAGCAGTTAAACAGGATAACAATATCATTACACTATCTGTTCGCCGTCACTCGGGCTGCAGCTATATGCTGAAATGAAATTTGCCAGAAGTTTAAAGATACCAGAGTATTTACCGCATAATTAAGAGCTTGTTTATTACGCCCTTCAAAAGTGTTAAAAAGAAAATTTGACTATAAGGAGTTTATTGAATAATGATATCGAGGATTTAGGGTATCTGGGAGAGTGTTTGGTATTATCATTCTACTATAGTCACAAGCACATAATTATTAGTACATATTATTTTATGCCAGATACAGTAATTCTGACACCCTATATTGGTAAGTAAGAGATGATGAAAACAATCAAAGACAATGAAGAGAGGACTGCTGCAAATGAGTATATTTACAGATTACAGGAAATGGTAGCGGCTTGGGATGTTATTAAAGTCAAAATAATTTATCTTATGCCAGTAGCTTTTGAGAGTTAATAGCAGACGTTCTAACTACATAAGAATTAGGTGGTGTTAATAATATGATATGGATGACGATGTATAGTTGGGAAGTATTAATCAGCTATTGTTTATCGGAATATGCGTTTAATAACAAAAATATAATTGAACTGGACTGATATTGCACAATCAGGGTTTACAATTTTTCAGATGCCTTCAAAATGCAATGAAAATGAAAGAATGAAACCAGCAAAGGTATTTATAACTAACTATTTAGGTAAGAACAACAATGAAATTGTGTCAGATAATGAAAGTTTGAAGAGAAGAAAAGTGAAGGAGACAAGGCTTCGATAGATAAGAAAACGCCGCTTAAGATGATAAAAGATATTTGATGAATTTTCGTTAAATATTGATAGTGGTGAAATATTGTTGCTATCAGAAAGGAAAGTGGTCTGAAAGTCTACTTAATCAATCTATTTAAGTCTTTAAGGACACAGGAACCATGATAATGAGGAGTTAAGGACATTGAAGATGAGCCACAGTAAAGGTCTACTTAGTCCTCAGGATATATTTAAGTCATCATTATATGATAATGTTACCATGTTTAATGGCAGTAATCTGTACATGATATGGGGAGAGACGAAATATAATTATGCTAACCGAAGAAATTTATGGAATTATTATGATGATGAATCCTGACGAGTCAGAGAGAGAAAAGAGGTATCTACAAGCATTGTCAAACCTGAAATCATCACTAGAGAAATCCATCTGACCCATCCGGCGGGGATTGAACGATATCATATTAGCCTTAAAACAAGGCTCGTAGTTTTGACTGCTAAGAAGATATTTGAAGAAGTTTGATAAGGTTGTGAGGTTATAAGAACGCAAAGCCAGCACAGTTCTACGCTGGTTACTTGCTTTTAAAAAACGATGGTAATATGGATTGAGGATATCACAAGCCACAAGCAAAATAATCTTTGCACTTAAATAAATCATCACCAAGAATAAAAGTTATATTCATTCATAGTAGCAGAAAACAATGAAATTACTCATAGCATCAGATATGGTTCAAATATTATGCCAAAAGGTAGTTGAAATCTTGAAAAAGAAAAGGCTGACAAACCTCTTCTTTAGGAGATATTTATCATGGTCCAAGCAGACCGTTTGACAATCCTGAGTGACACTTCTCTCTCTATGATAGAATTCCTGTGTAAGGGAAAATGTGGGGCGTGGAGGTAGATCAGATATGTTTTGATTTTCCTTGCCTTACAATTACATAATCATAATGGACGGAATATATTTAACTACTATTACATTGGGAGGCTAATCCAAATCACACAGGATATTTACTTAGGACACACGATAAAGCCAAAATGCGTAAATAATTGTTTATATGAACCGACTATTATATGACTAAAGGAGAACAGACCCAGTGGAAGGACTTGAAGGAATAAAAAGACAGTTATGGCCTGCAAGGACGAAATTGACAAAAGAGTTATTTTGACCTGAGGAACCTTCTGATACCCTGACGACTAATGACTTATGAATTACATGTTTGTGTTACCTTTTCCTATAAGAACAAGGAGGTAAGAATTGCTTTTTCGCGTCGAAAGCGGTACAAGTCTAGAAAGATGATGAATTATAATGACTTCAGTTCTATTATACTTAATTTGATGAAGACCTCACCTACCTGGGAACCATTGATGCTTGATAGGCTTGAAATGGTTTTGATATATTACAACAAGATATGGAAGGCAGAGCGCAGGGAGGATATAACTACTGGTGAAAAGGCATGCATAAACCTGAGCCTGATAGGTATTATGGCTGCAGAGTAAATAAGAGGACCTATATATAGTGATTCGAGGTGATAGAACTGCAAGGAATGCAATCCCTTTGTGTTTCTGTCTTATGGGATTTACACAGGAAGTGAGGAATCAGGCACCAAGTGTTGTTCACTGATGAGAGTATTACAAAGAATCTGATTAATTATCAAAAACACGCAATTGGTCACCAAAATACAAATTATATTTAGACAAAACTTAACAATAGTTTATTACTTAAAACGATATATCAAGATGGATTAAAACTGTGCTAGAATCCCAGAGTTAACACATTACAGGTTCAAGAATTTAGAGACGAAATGTTTAAGGTTAAATAAGTTACTTAGCCAATAAGACTAAGGTGATGAAAGCGCCCAAAGTCAAGTTACGCCCGAAGCACAAGCGATTATAGCGAGAGTTCATCCGCGAACAATTTGCCCTATCAGGCAGTTGAGCCCACAATACGTATGAGATAATGAAAACGATATCTGAGGGGACTTCGACAGTCTTCGATTTCCGTCTTATGCCCAGAAGAGCTGAAAAAGTAATATCATTTTATGGCAGGGTGTTGTTCTTAGACCATTGGTGTTGCGGTTAAAGAAAACGCGAGGCTGATTAATACAGGCGCAAAGAACAAAGGACCTTATTATTCTTGAAGAAGAGATAGCGGGCAAGTAACTTTCATTATTAAGATTACGGTTTTCAAAGGTAAATAAACGACCGCTTTGGCGATCTTCAACTGGAAAGAACATACAAGTTGTTGTTACCGGACCATACGATATTTGTCTGTCTTACAATAAAGAACTTGAAGTACCTACTATAGGCATACCAATCATATGATGGTACAGGTATGTGTGGTGCCTGTCACCTTCGCAGTAAGATTAACGTTGTAGACGGGTCCTGAGCTGATGATTCATTAACGAGGCAATGAACACAGCGGCGTTCGAAGGAAGAAAGATGAAGAACAAAGGTGATAATACAGGATCTGCCAAAGTGTCTCCAATCTCAGAGTAGACACTCAATAAAGGAGATAATAAATGGTTAACCAATGGTTAGAATTTCAAGGAGAGCAGAAGCAAGACAACAATTGGAAGAAGTTGTTATGATATAATCTGAAGAGGCTATGGATTATTCACAAGATGTCAACCAAAAACCTCGCTGCAGGTGGAGTTCCAGATATCTGTCATGAATGACGTTAAGGGAGCTTTATGACCATCAGGCAGTACAAAGCGCACTCCTGCAGTCTGTGGTCGTAAAGTCCTCAGAGTCACAAAAGCAGTAAAGTGTGTGGGGTATGCGATTCACCGGTGTTCGAGAGATTTACAGCCGACTGGCCTTTATAGGTATTCATCCGCCTACACAAAGAACGGCAAGAGAGTTGCAGTTATAGTAGTCCGCTGGATTTACAGCAGTCGTGAGTAAGGCAGGCTGTGGCGGTTATTTATGAGGTCACATAGTTTATATTCGAGTTCCATCTTCCAAGGAGACAGAAGGCATGAGAGGTTGATAATGAAGGCTCTGGTGATAGACTGATCATGGTTGGCCAGGAAGATCCTACCAGCCTCCAGGAAGACATCGCCGTACGGCTCAGGCAAGGATTAAGTTTTCTGGCATCAGAGAAGCGCAGTGTATTCTCGCCGAACACTAAGATCAAACCCATGAAGGCTTTTGACACTATGATAACCACATCCCGGGTATGTAGTGCTGGTGGTAACGCCATGGACGCAAGGCAACTGTTTAGACTTGGTGCAGACATATCGTATAGAAGATTCACATTTCGCCAGAGTTGAAGAAGTTCACACAAGAAGAAGGTATATTGACGTACCACCAACCTATTGAGATTATTGAAGATGAGAACACAAAGGACAATGTTAAAATGGGATTGAGCCTGAGAGTCAGGTCGTAGAAGACCCAGGAAGTTCTTGCACTCAGAATTTGTTATTGAGTGATACATTGTGTCACTTCTGGTACAAGCTCAACCCACTTATTTTTCAACAATCATGACTTGAGTCAAATAAATGGGGCTGCCTTTCAAGGATGAAAATGAGGGACAAAGTTGCGATATGCTGGTGATGAGTTACCGGTGCTGCTACAGTTATTCTGCAATGGTGCCGGCAGGCAGCTGCGGCATCTTAGAGTGTCTGCGTTGAAGAGGCGCACCTTTGGTAACCGCGTTACCGTGAAGCTGTCATTGCGGCCAGCGTTTGTATTAATATTTATGGATTCCTGTGGTGATTACTATTAATTATTTAGTCTTGCTGATGCATGTTAGGTCAGAGGGCCTTTCAATTATATCTCTTTTAAGAATTACCGTCTGGTTGGAAAGAATGCTTACTGTATAAAGCTGTTTGGTATCAAGCAAAGGCAGAGTATCAAAATTAAGGCTTCTTGCACTGGCGCTGAGTTTCATAAAATAGCTAGTGTGTTTAGTAAACTCAAATTGTTACCACGAGGAGAGGTGCTGTGTAACGGCAAAAGTGACGTTTCAGGAAAAGCGTTATCATAGCCGTGAGCCATCTGCTGCAAAGAACAAATATTGAAGGCCAATCGTTAGAAACCTGCTGGGAAGTTAAGACCGGTGGTGGTTCTAAGATCATGATGTTGAAAATTATGCTTCGTGGCAATCGTGGTAGAACGTGCTTATATCAATGATTGAAAGAGCTACCGAGTAGTGATATGGTTTGTTAAGAAATTCGTTCAAATTTCTTAACAAATATACACGATATGTCTTTGATTAATAATATACTAAGGAATCAACATTTGAAACTCTTGTGATTTAATGTATTTTTAGAGAAGGGAACATATACAGGAATTTATTGAATTTATGGTGGAAAATGTTTCCAGTTTGGATTTGTCTCTAAAAGTGGCAGCAAGAGAAATCATTTTTTATGAATGCAGGCGCTTATGTGACAGTCAGTTAAGAAGACTTGCAAAATCTTATGCAATGGCTATTCATAATGCATATGGTGATGACTTTGATGTCTCTTATTTGGACCGTATATAAGGGTATACTATTCAAAGTAACTGTTACGTTTTGATGAGAGCCTATGGCAAGAGATCGATATTTTCGAATAGAAAAATCAAAGACTATGATACAGAATCTGCTGGGAAGTAAGATTAAATCAGGTGATAGTGTCAATATAGAAGATGTTACTTCAGGTAAGTCAATCAGCGCACCTATCCATAATCAAATCAATGGAGATGTAAAAGAGCAGGATGGTTTCCCTCGATAGAGGAGTAGTGGAAAGATTTAATGAGGTTTCATCACTTTATGGTTTCCTACAGGTAATATTAGTTACTATGAAGGAAGTTATTATCATCTTACAACAGAGAAGTTAGGTAGAATTGTTATTACGATGAGATTAAATCAAGAACACGACTATTATAAACAGTATGAGCAAGATAGTTTATAAGCCTAGTTAAAGATGGTATTTTAAATGAAAAGATCCGAAATTAACTGGTTTAAACTTAGGCGAATTATACAAAAAATGATGTACTTATTACCAATGTTCATAAAGATATTTTAGAGTATTATTTTATCATCTATAAATCAATATTGATTCAACTGATTGAGTTTGTTATTGGGAATATTAAATCGTCACGACAAATATAAATATTTACCAGTTAATCATGAAGTCTGTGGAAAATTCTGAACACGGCACATGATAGTTTGTGATTGTATTGAGTAGTGAACAAGAACTGGTGTTACCACCAACGCTTTGCACCATCATACTTTTATGCTCAACGATATAAGAAAAGGGTTGCTTACTGAAAATCATACCCAGGAAGACATAGCTTTAGAGGAGTTATGCGTATAGGTAGAAAGACACCGCTACTACTTTTGATGAACCTATTTACTACGTGGAGGACAATTATTTCAACTATTTTTATGGGTTAATGAAAGCTGACTCGTGTAAAGGGATTGCAACGAGCAGTATGTTTGGCAGAAGGGAAACTATATTATTTCTGTTTATCCAAGCATAATCTTTCGACGACATGAATGAGACAATTGAGAGGTTGGCTGAGATGTTAATTAGCAAGTACGAGGTTGTTTTGTAGACTTGAAAAGTCTACACCGACAACACACAAAGAAAATTATTGACGTGGTCAGACTGATATTTGTTAATGTTCCTCGATGAAATAAGCAGTGCTTTTGACGAATACCAACCCGGACAGTATATTGCAGACCTGTTTTACGTAGTAGTAGACATAGATGACAATGTGGATTTTGAGGATGAGTATCATTGGTTATAATAAGGTGCAGATGAAAGAACATTTCTATACACCTTATTGTGAATCTCTTTAGAATTTGTAAAATGGAAGTTTATCAAGTTTTCTAACCAAAATCTCTGGTCAACTAGGGAGAAGCAGTCTGAGCTATATCTGTCAAAGTTAAGAAAAATCTACGAACTTGATTAAGTCTCAGGCAGATGATAGCAGGCGATTTGTTTTCTTTGCAAGCGATGATAACACTCACCCAAATGAAAATGACAATATCTGATAAGACTATAGGTACTTTAATGAGCTTTTAGAAGCCATACAGAAGGATTTTACGCTTTTATGGTCGGTCAACTCACACATATTGCCATTTCTATGAGAAAAGACTGACACATTGAGAAAAGAGAAGAGCTAAGAGAAGCTCTTAGAAACTCCGTGGCCTCAGCACGAAGCTATCAAAAGACTTTATTAAGAGTTATATTATATATCTTTCTGCAGACAAGCATAAAGATAACTGAAGAAAATAGCAAACTGTTTCTAAAAGAAGAAGATTCTGAGCACAAAGTTCAAAAAGCATAGCTTCTGAAAGTGATCGCAAAACATGGAAACATAGGGACCTGAAAACTCATCGACAAGTTATTTTCTGAATGTTACTTAAGTCAGACAAAAAGAGACATAGATGAAAAAGCACTGAATAAGGTATTTACAGGGCATGTTAGAGGAATTACGATGGAGAAGGCGGAAATAGTACTATTATGCTAGAAAATCTATGAAAACTATAAAGGAAATGGAATCATAGACTTGCTCTACTCATTAGTCATTGACGGAAATATCAGGTGGAGCTATGACGGTGCAGAGCATTATATGGTTTACGTACAAGGCGATACTAAAGTCTGCTGGCTCTGGGCATGGGCGAGAGTCAGAGATAGAGGATATGCGTGAAATTCTCGCAAGAGCTACGCATAGACAGTTATCTGAAAGGCGAGGCCATGTGGTAGCAGAGTTAAACGATGGCTCAAGAGCCTGCATCAAGACCGCCTCGTGTGAAAGCTGGTTTTCTCATGCAGGAAAGTCTCAGAAATTTGAGTAGATATACTGAGCTAGCCATATCATCATATATCAGGACAGAATCAGAGACAATAATGTGCCACAAACACCTGGATTAAAGGTGTGAGAGGTCACAGCAGTCAGGAGAACAGGGTTCACGTAAAACCACACTTTCTAGCTGCTTATGGTTAAGTTTGTCCCGAGCTGTTAAATATAAGAGAGCCGAATGTCACTTGAGTTGCACTCTAAAGAGCTCAGACTTCGGGAGCAGATTGTCAGCTGTAAGGAGACTGAAGGTGTTGGACACAGTGAAGGTCTTGGATTTCACCTTCCAAGAAAAACAGACAGGAAATGTAACCATATGTGGAAGTTGCCACCATGCAGGCAGTATTATTCCCGGTACAGATCGCAAAAGCCTAAGCAAGCTACACTATTTACAACATGCTGCGATGTCAACGGCTCATTACATTATATACAGTTCCTTGCTTTACAGGAAACTAGGAATGAAGTTATAGCACTACAGCAGGCTGTTAATTCAGTACGAAACACATGTCTATGTTAAGAAGACCACCCCATGAAGACATATGCCGACAAAACAAGGAAATTGTTCGTGAGAGTGACGAGGACGACAGATAGTTGTTGTACACAGAAGCTGGTAAATAAGTATGTGCTAAAAGATGAACTTAGCAGGAAACCCAGGAGGCTATACATGGAAGGTTACCTCAAGATGAAACAGGCAGCTTTTATAAAATTTATTAAACAGTGGGCAAAAGGTGAAAGATGGAAGAGTATTGTTTAGTATTTAGGTATATTGTTAAGTTTTACAGTTTAGGAAAATGCTCATAGGGAAAGACGGAATACGAGGTCGGGAGGTACCCTCGCCTTTGATGATTGCGACTGGTATCAATACCTGTGTATTTATTTCTAATCATTTAAGGCATTTTGTATCGGGCTTAGCATTTATTATAGCTTTTGATATCGCTATCTTCCTATTAAGCATATTCCTTTCGGTGGAGCTGCTTATAAGGACAGCCATGAAAATGCAAGAGAGAGCAGAAAAGACAACACTTAAGCAGTTATCTTCTATACTTTAAATGAACTAAGGAGAGAATACTACTGCTTCAAATGATGTGGAAGAGGCTGCTGCAGCATTTCTCGCAGCAGGTGAGAGCTTCGAAACTTCGATCCTGGACCGACAGAGGAAGAACTTGATGGAGACGGGACACCTGAGAGGTACAGGATGCAGTTCTAATAGATTTGTATCGACTATCATAGACGATTTGTCAACGTGCTACGTTACGGAGCATGACAATAACACCTTTATTTCAAACATTGATGAATTACAAAGAACATTGACTCTGACCTCCTAAAATGGGAGAGAAGACCTTTACTTTTCAGTGCGGTATTTTTGCTATCATCGCGCTCGTACCGTAAGTTTACCTGTAATGGAAGATGGCCATCTTTCAGTTTGAAGGGTTAACGGAATTTTCATGGCGGATTTAAGGAGCGTGACAAGGGGCAGCCTGCCTGGTTATAACCTTATTATTTGTTATATTTTTGAAAAGATGCAGAAATAAGAGGTGATGGATTACGCCCTTTTTATCAGTAATTATGGAGATTGGATTGTTAATAAAGGCTTTAAGTGGCTTTTTGACAATACTACTGCAGGTAAAAATTCAATTGCTGATATATTTGATAAGAATTTTCCGGAAAAATCCTATCAACATTTCATTTTATTAAGGTTTTTTTGGTTCGTAGGCAGTTTTGTTATAGGACTTGCTTGGATAATCTACTGGCAATTATCTCTGGTTCTAACGATTCCTGCTATACTGATAGCCTTTTTTATGAGTTTCATTCCTCATATGAGTTTGGTTATAGACGGTATGTTCTATGAGGCTCTACTGGAGGAAGAAATAGGGCAGGTTAGGCTGATGACGATATCTCTCGCCGGAGTTATAGGGATGACGGTAGAGGAAATACTGCTTTGGATAGAGAATTTCACCTCATTTTTAAGGGATAGTGTTTCAACCTGTATAGATGAACTGGATGTAGATGAAAATGTTGCACTGGATTCGCTTAGAGACAGGTGGAAGACTACAAGTTTTATAAATGTGATAGATGATCTTATTGCAAGTGACAAAATAGGTATAAACGAAGCCTTTAAGGATTTGCTTTCAAGAAGAGATTACTATAGTGCGAAGAGGAGGCAGGAGCAGGAACTTATAGTCAGGAAAAAGGAGGCTATTATTTCTACTTTTTTGTATCTGCCCTTTATGCTATCGGTAGGAGCATATATGATAGCACCGTTTTTGGTAATAAGTGTAAGGAATCTTTTAGACATAACAGTGAAATTAAGTTAAATATAGGTAAGAGAAAGGGGTTTGTATGAGTAATGGATTAAAGGGGTTAACATTGGCAGCAGGAGTTATTATTACCTGTATAGTTATAAGCATTGCATTCTTTGTAACAAGGGAGGCTAAGGACATAGCGGCACAGGGAATCAATCAGATGGGTGAATATACCACTGAAATGGGCAACGGAGGAATTGAGTTTTACAATGGTCTGACTTTATCAGGAAATGAAGTTATAAGGACTGCAAAGAGACTAAAGGGGAAAACCAATATTTATGTGGTTACCAACGATACCAAGACAGGTGCTCCCGGTGGAATTAAGGTTGAGACAACCAATTGGCTGACCAACAATGTGTACCAATATGGCAATTTTATAGGAAAGGTCCAGTATAAAGATGACGGAAGTGTTGACAGATTAACCTTTATACAGCAGGAACATTAGAACGCCTATGTTAAAAGTACTTGAATTACTTAGAAAATCAGGGTATTTGATTTTGTTTGTTATTGGTATCAGCCAGATATTATTGTATGAAGCTTATTTTAGCAAATTGTTAAGGGTATTGAAGGTGGAGCTTGTATGGAGGTTTTTGGAAAATTTTGGAGTATAGTAATTGGTTTTATACTGATATTTATCTGCCCTGTTTATATCATGGAAATGAGGCTTAAAGCTCTTGAAGACATTCAGCTTATTAATGTTACTGACAGATTCATAGACAAGGTAAAATATACAGGTTATATTGACAAAAAGGAACTTGATAATTTTTACATGAATATAGTAAAAATCGGAGGCAGTAAAGAGCTTAACCTTGTTCATAAAAAAAGAGCGGTAAGACCTGTAGTAAAGAATGGAGAGGTTGTAGACAGCAGAGAATTCTATGTTGATGTTTTCGATGCTGAGATTAAGGAAAGCCTTAAAACTTCTTCTAAATACAGGTTTAAAATCGGCGATGAAATATGTCTGATAATAAGGGATAAAGAAAGGTTGTTAAACATATTTCCAAAGAAAACAATAGAGATGGGAGGTATGATAGAAAACGAATATATTAAAGGTTAGTTCGCTTATTTCTGTCTTTTTGATTATCCTCGTACTATCAGGAATGGTGGAAACTTACACAGTTTTTACTGATACAGAGAGAGGGCTTTTAACTAAAAATAAAATGATGGAGATAGCAAAGTCAGGTGCTGCGGATGCACAAGATGATTTCAGATTGTCTAAATATGATTTGAGTGAAGGTCATGTTAAAGAGCATATCAAGAAAGAGTTATATGGCACCAAGGAAGATTTGTCGGAAACTGAAAGGCAGATAGTATTAAGTGAGTACTTTGATAGTTCCGAAAAAGATATTCTTTCCTTACTCCATAAAAGAGGTAATTACTCAAAATATACTAGGGATGTATATAGAGTTAGAGCAAACAATACAGAGAGAATATACTTTTATGAGGCAGACTATGTATATCATAGTAATTCTCTTTGCAGTCATTTGACATCTGATGAAAGCGGTATTAGCGTATATTCTTCTATGGAGGAATGTGCCCTAAAAGGAGCATATCCTTGCAAAGCCTGTGTGCTGGGCCTTTATGAATAAGGAGGGAAATTGGAGAATTCATTAAAGATGCTGACAATTGCAGCAGGAATCTTTATAACCTGTGTGGTTATTAGCTTCAGCCTTTTGCTAATGAGGGAAGGCATTTCGTTTGGCAATGTATTTGTAAACGAGCTAAATGAAAAGGAGAGAGATTACAGAGAATACAACATAGCTAAGTATGATTCTGAAATTCTTACCGGAGCGGAGGTAATCAACTTTACCGGTAAATATCAAAATGATATGGAGGTAATAGTGATTACAGACCTTGGCAGCAGAATATTTTCTAAGAACAACAAGTTCAATATTGCTGCAAACATTCCTGAGAACGGCTTTTATATTGAGCCTTATGATGATTATATAGGTCATATAAACAGGGATGGAAACGGAAAAATAAATAGAATACAATTTGAATTAAAGAGGGGTTAGAGATGATAAAAAATACTCTTAAAAAAATGGTTTTTATTAATGTAGTACTGATATTTGCTTTCATATAAGCACTGTAAATATGTCTGTGGTATATGCTAAGGGCTACTGTACCGAAGGTGAACTGGTTGACTATCTGGTTGAAAGGAGCAATCTGGGCGTCTTTGAGGATAATAGTTTCACGGGGAAAAAGCAGGGGCTAAATAAGTTCGGTATTGAAGGACTAGATTATTTAACCTCACCAGAAGAGGCTGTTACAGTTGAAAAGTTAGCCTCTGTTTGTGCTGATATTTTGCGATTTACAGGAGAAGATAAAGGAATCATACTTAGTGATGACTGTTCAGAATTTCGTTATGTTCATCCTGAGACAGAAGAAGTATTATTTGAAGACGGTAAATGGTCGAGTGAAGCTTTTCATCTCGTGTCCTTAAAGTTTAAATGGGATTTAAGGCAAAGAGTGATAATGAAGAAACTTGGAAGAGTTAATGATATAAAGTCTGCCGGAAAGAGACATCAATTAGACCTTATTACAGTATTAAAAAAAGGAATCATAATTGGTAAGTCAATGGGCAGATACACACAGAACAGAAATCTTATGCCAAAGAGGAAGGTAAGCCTTGCTGAGGCTAAAAAAGTCATTGAAAGGGTATATGATTCGAAGAAGAGATATCCAATGAGCCCTGATGGACAGCTTCTAAGAAAGACTAATCTACCTTTCTGGGCTTCAGACTACAAGTATATTCTTGCCTCTTATCCGGATTCATATTATGAAACAATGTTTGGTTATGAAAGCCATCTTGCAACCAGCTTTAAATTACATAGTTCCTATGATCCACCAAAGTATACTTATGAACGAATTTTAAACGGATATGAAACTAATGATAATATCTACGAAGAGGCAGATAAAGTGCGTAGATTTCAAAATCACAGGATGAATGTGGACTACAGGACAATTGATAAAAAAATGGAGAGATAAGCTTATTTCATTCTATAGAAGGAAAGAACATACCAAGAAAAAGTGATTTAAATGGAATGAAGAAGGAAATAGATAAATATATCAGGTTTGTTAAGGAAAATAAGGTTATAATTGAATCAAAGCCTGTTGCAACCGATGCAAGTTCTGCTTATTATTGGTACATCACACCAAGTTTTCATACTTAGATGAAATTCAGAATAGTATCCTGTAAAAATCTAGATAAAAATTTGTATAAGATAATATACGGAAGCCATGTTGGGGACTGGTCCTACGGACTAGCAAAATACCGTGAAAAGAAAGTAAAGCTAGGAGAATGGTGCGAAGGAGTCTACCAAGTTAATTATCCGCTGGGAATGATAACTCCTCATGATTTGGAACCATTACCTTGGAGATGCGTATGGTTTGACGATTTAGATTTAGCAAAAGGGATTGCCAAAAAAACTAAAAAAATGAGGGTTGTTAGAGTGACAGAGAATACTAAGAATTTTTTTGCGCCGCCTAACGAAACTTGGTTGGGTTGGGAATAATTATGAATAGGAGAGGGAAAGCCTGTTTTTTATTCCTTATACTGACGATTTTAATCACCTTTACTTTTGTAAGCTTAGTAAAGTCAGAGGTATCTTTCAAGGCAAACACGGAAAATGGCGATATAATCTGGCAATCTTCAGCTATATCAGCAAAAACCGGTACAAGATGGCAGCCAAAAGGTTACTTTATTTCATTGGAACCTTCAGATGAAAAAGATGTTGGTTATCCTTTAAGGAAGAAATCGCCTATTATTACATTGTATACCAACAATGAAACTGTTAAAAACACAAAAACTTAATTCTTCAAGTGGTTTAAGTATGGTAGAGAATTCAATCTCAGGTAAGTATATTAAGAATCAAATTATGTCTAATAAGGCTTTTTATTCCAAGCTTATAAAAAGTACAAGAATGGGGGATAAGAAGCTATATATCGATACATTTTTGAGACCTATGAGCTGGTAAATGATGCTTATACAAGAAAAAGAGTTATTGATGCCTTCAGGAAGAAGAACAAAGGTGGACTTTTGAAAAAGCCAAATGGTAAGTATATATATGTAGATGGGCACAAATATGAATATGATAGTGAGAGGAATGAAGTAAAAAAAATCAGGAAAAATGATTTGACTGATATTGATAAAATCAGGGAGGCAGAGGGCTGGAGTGAAGAGGCTAAAAAGCAGTGGTTAAGTGACAAGTATTATAATTATGCGATTAATTATGAGATCTCATTCTAATGTACTTGTAAAGTATGTAGACAGGAAGGGTAAGCCACTTTGGGATGAGGAGCTTATAGATAAGAATAATGCTTCAGGCTCTAAGATGTTAAATATTAGTTCAAAGAAGCTGAGCAATCCTCATTATGCCTACAAAAATGAAAAAGATAATTTAAAAACTCACCAAAATGATGAAGAGAAATACTTTGGTGATGAGGTCACTATAAGGCTTCCTAGAGAGATAGTAGTAACGAGAAATAAGAAAAAGGTAAAGTATAAGCTTATTTCAAGTGAGTACAGGGAAGCAAGTACACCTAATACGCCAGAAAACATCAGGATAGGGAATGAGGCTTCCAGTCAGAATGTTGTGCTAGGCAACGAAAAGTCTCTTGTAGTAGGCATATATGAAGGACCACCTCCAACCGTATATGAAAAAGAAGAGGAAATATCAGGGGAATTTGGTATACCTGAGCCCAAGGGGGTGATTGGCTCAGGTACCATAGATAATTCTCCATTTGACATCGAGAAAGGAATACCGGTCAGTGAATATTATTTTAAAAACGTTGTTACTGAGAATTATCTTCTTAAATACCGTTTTAAGAGAAAAACAGGAGAAAAACTGATAGATGTAAGAAGTTATATTAATTGGCATCTGCACTGGACAACAGGCAAGGGTAAAAAGCGTAAACGCCATTCTAAAGTTAAGAGAGTGGATTATCTAACCACAGTTCAAAGGAAGTATTCGTATTGGTATATTGACAGTCTTTTGGTGTATACGCTTGATGGAGCGGTTTTAGTTAATGCGGCCATACCTGATACAGGAAGTATGATGATGCCAAAAGAGCAAGTTGCTCCAAAAGTAGAGTATATTACAGGATTATCATTTGAAGAGCATGTAAAGCCACCGCTTGAAAGCCTAACATCAGTCGATCTGGGGAATAAATCTGTAAAGGGACGCACAATCCCGTCTTACAATCCTTCATCTGCTGTTGAATCTCATATAGGTGACCTGATGGTTAAAAATGACCGTCTTGTCATAGATGATGAGCTTATTATGGATGATAAGGAAGTAAGAAAGTCTGCACCAAAGCCTTTAAAACCTGCTACAAAGGGTAAGAATATAAGTGATAAAGTGTTGTACGAAGATGGGAAGACGATAGATACACAGGTGCAAAATGGTGTTTATGAAAGTAGTGGACAGGTATTTTATACGCTTAGTGACAGCGTAAATCCAGAAGGAGAAACAAGTCTTGTGTTTGACATTGATGATGTAAATCCGGTTAAGGTGCATACTCCTGTGGTCTGCGATTACAGTATTGAAGATGCCAGAAAGTGGTGTCAGCTCATAAGCCCCGATAAGTCATTATACCAGTTTGTGCTTGAAAAAGACTTTAGTATTGATATCAAAACAGCTGGAAACCACTTGGATATAAAGGGGTATGGTGACAGGGATTATTCAAAATATACTCTGAAAAAGGAAGTTATTTTTCCTTTTGAAGTTGAAGTAGAAGGCAAAACTTATTTTGCAAATGAGCCAATAACAGTAAGCGATAATACGGTTTTTCATCTTCCTATGACAGTTAATGAGGGGAAATACACAGTTATAGTAAGAGCCTATGCTCTAAATCATATATCGAATCCAGATGCTGAAGAATATGCCAATCTTTCGTATAAGAATTATATTGCAGAAAACAGAATTAATGTTGAAGTAAGCGGAAGACTCATAGATTTTACCTTATTAGATGTTAAAAATACCTCAATGTGGGAGGGAAGCGGTAAGAATTTTGTTTTTGATAAGGGTGTCAGACTATACAATTTACCTCTTATTCAAGGTGACAATCCCAAGTTCATCAATGAGGGAGCTTTCAAGAAGGGGTATGCGGTTTCCTTTGAGATGACAACCATAGGGAATTATCTAAATGAAGCATATGGTATAAGGATGGATTTTGACTTTTATGTTATTGACACAAAGGCAGGAAGCAGGGTACCTGTTGATATTTATTATGAAGAGGTGTATGCTAAAGATAATAAGAAGCTAGGCTTAATAAAGGTTGGAGGTAAAAGAGACAACAGTAACATTCATTTTACTAAAGTTGGAGATAGAGATATTGGCTTGTACAGATATGATAAGGCACTACTGCCCAAGCAGCTTTTGGCAGCGGGAAGCAATCCATACCTGCAGAGATGGAGAGGAGAATACTCTTTACCGGAAAGGATATATGTCTGCAAAAAGGGATTCAACCTCGAAGAGTATACGAAAAAACATTCATTTATATATTTTGATGAAGATTTTTGGATTAAATCAGGATACCTTACTGTCTTAGCAGACATTTCTACATTAAAAGACGGTAAAAAGGTATTAAACTATATCAACTCCGATAATGAAAAGGATGGATTCTTTAACAATTGGAGATATGAAACATTTGGAAGAAGGAAGAAAGACATAAGTGGGGACGAGATAAAATTTATACGATGAGGGATCTCTTTGTATTTGACCTGTCTAAGAAAAATATGGCAGGAGAGAAGGAGTAAAGTTAAAAAGGTCTATTAAAAAGCATTGACAAAACCAAGGCTTGAAGCTATCATTTTTATATTGGTTTAGGGTGGCAGGAGTATTTGATACCCTATGATGCAGGTTTGCTACATATGGTTGTAGCAGACTTGTTTCATTATGAACTGTGGGGAAGAGATGTTGTTTAGAGAGTATATATGAAGAAAATGGGGTTTATTGGTTTTGGCTTAATTGGAGAGAATATATGCAGAAAATAGGGTTTATTGGCTTTGGCCTCATTGGAGGCTCGCTTGCTAAGATATGGAGAAAAAAACATCCCGCTTACATATTTATGGCTTATAATTATAAAAAGGATGAGGATGATGATCTCTTACTGGCAAAGGAAGATGGAGTTCTAAATGAAATAGTAACTGATTTGACACGGTTTTCAGAGTGTTACCTGATAGTGCTTTCTGCTCCGGTAATGAGCAATATATCTTATCTTAAAGAACTTAAAACCATAATAAAAAAAGACTGCGTAGTTACTGATGTTGGAAGTGTTAAGGAAGCTATAGCCACTGAAGCTGTTAACCTTGGAATGGAAAAGCAGTTCATAGGCGGACACCCGATGGCAGGTTCTGAGAAAACAGGCTATTCTAATGCAAATGTGTACCTGTTTGAAAATGCGTATTACATCTTAACCCCTTTTAGAGATACTGATGAAGTTAAACTTGCAAAACTTAGGGAATTAGTTGATGAAACAATGGCGGTTTCTATAATTGTTGATGCAAAAATGCACGATTATATAACTGCTGCAATAAGCCATGTACCACATGTAGTTGCATCATCACTGGTTGGAGTGGTAGCTAAAGCAGATGAGGAAAATGGCTTACTTGCGATGCTTGCAGCAGGAGGATTTAGGGATATAACAAGAATAGCTTCATCCTCCCCCGCGATGTGGAAGGATATCTGCCTTACAAATAGAGTTAGCATAGGAGAGTTCCTGGATAAATACATAAGTGAGCTGAAGAAAATAAAAGCTTTGATTGAAGATAAGGATGAGGATAGTCTCTATCATTTTTTTGACAGTAACAAAGATTATAGAGACTCCCTTCCTCTTAGAAAAAGCAACATGGCGGTTTCTCACGAAATTCTATTGTATGTGCCTGATGAACCGGGCTCAATCTCTATAATGGCTTCAATACTTGCAGCCAAGGGTATTAGTATTAAAAATATGGGAATAGCGCACAACAGGGAGTTCTCAGACGGGGTACTTAGAATTGAATTTTATGACAGCCATTCAAAAGAAGCTGCACTTGTGGCTATAAAAGAGAGAAATTATAAAATATTTGATTAAAAAGGGAGGCTGTTATAATGCCCAAACTTTTATTTATATACAATCCCAATTCGGGTAAAGGTAATATAAGAAAGGAAATATCCTTAATACTTGAAAAGCTGTCGCTTAAGGGCTATCAAATAACAGTATTTCCAACCGCTAGAAGTGGTGATGCCGATGAAATGGCAAAAAATGAGGCTCATAATTATGACTTGCTTGTATGTGCCGGAGGTGATGGTACATTCAACGAAGTTGCCAGAGGGATGATGGAGTCTAAAAAGCTTGGAAATAAAATCCCTGTGATTGGGTATATTCCTGTCGGTACAGTTAATGATTTCGCAACCAGTCTTGATATACCCAAAGAAGTGTCTGACGCAGTAGATGTTATTATATATGGAGAGGATAAAGAGGTTGATATAGGCTCTTTCCACGTTGGAGACCAGGGAGAACTACATAGCTATTTTACTTATGTTGCAGCCTTTGGTGCATTTACAGAGGTTTCTTACGAGACTTCTCAGGATGTTAAGAATGTTATAGGAAAGGCTGCATATTTTCTTGAAGGAGTTAAAAGCCTTCAAAAAATAAGACCGTATCACTTAAGAATAACCTATGATGATTATGTAATTGAAGATGATTTTATATTTGGTATGGTTGCTAACTCAAAGTCAGTTGGAGGATTTAAGGGGATTACAGGTCCTGAGGTGTATTTAGATGATGGAGAGTTTGACGCAATATTTGTAAAAACACCTAAGTCACCACTAGACTTGCAAAATATTATTAATTCATTTATCCTTATGGATATGAAAACAGATAATATCTGTCATTTTCATTCGGGCAACATTAAAATTGAAGCGGATGAAGGCTTGCAATGGACTCTTGACGGAGAAGCCGGAGGACTACATCAGAATGTTCAAATAAAAAACCATAAACAGGCGTTAACAGTAAAGGTAAGGTAAGAATAATGGAAAACTTAAACAATGAATTTATTACACTAACAATCGGAAAGCAGAAGAATATAGCTCTTATTGCGCATGACGGGAAGAAAAAAGAGCTTATACAGTGGTGTTTGGACAACAAAGCTGTTCTTGAGAAGCACTTTCTATCGGGAACCGGTACCACTGCCAGAATGATAACAGATGCAACAGGACTTCCTGTCCGCGGATACAATAGCGGACCTCTTGGAGGAGACCAGCAGATAGGTGCTAAAATTGTTGAGGGAAAGATTGATTTTGTTGTTTTTCTTTCGGATCCGCTTTCAGCACAGCCACATGACCCTGATGTGAAGGCATTTCTAAGAATCTGTCAGGTATATGATATCCCTATTGCTACCAATAAAGCAACTGCTGATTTTATGATAACCTCTGCTCTGATGGATAAGGAATATGACCATATGATAATTGATTTCAATAAAAATATTGCCGATAGAGCGAGGACCTTATAATATATGAAAACCAGTGACTTTTTTTATGATTTACCTGAAGAACTTATAGCTCAGGATCCTTTAGAGGACAGAACCGCATCAAGGCTTTTAGTTCTTAATAGAGAAACAGGGGCAGTAGAACATAAGATATTTAGTGATGTAATAGATTATCTTAATGAGGGAGATTGTCTGGTTATTAACAATACCAGAGTTATTCCTGCAAGACTTATAGGCGAAAAGGAAGGCACAGGCGGCAAGGTTGAGGTATTGCTGCTTAAGAGAAGGGCAAATGATGTGTGGGAAACCCTGGTAAAGCCGGGAAAGAAGTTAAGGCCTGGAGCCAGGGTTACTTTTGGAGATGGAAGACTTAAAGCTGAGATTTTGGAGATTGCAGAAGAAGGAAACCGATTAGTCAGGTTTTATTATGAAGGCATATTTGAAGAGATACTTGATTCCCTAGGTGAAATGCCACTTCCACCATATATCACACATAAGCTTGAAGATAAAGAAATGTATCAGACTGTTTATGCTAAGTATGATGGCTCAGCAGCAGCTCCTACAGCAGGTCTGCACTTCACCAAAGAGCTTCTGTCTAAAATAGAAGAGAAGGGTATAAAAATAGCAAGTATTACATTACATGTCGGACTTGGAACCTTCAGGCCTGTAAAGGTAGATGATGTAAATCATCATCATATGCACACAGAATGGTATGAAGTAAATGCTGAGGCTGCTGACATCATTAATGAGACCAAAAAGAATGGTAGACGGGTTATCTGTGTAGGAACTACGAGCTGTAGAACCATAGAGTCGGTTGCAGATGAGACGGGGTGTATGACGGCAAAAACAGGAGAAACTGATATTTTCATCTATCCCGGCTATAGATTTAAGGTTATGGATGGGCTTATAACAAACTTCCACCTTCCTGAGTCCACCCTGGTTATGTTGGTTTCTGCATTTGCAGGAAAAGAAAATGTGCTTTCTGCTTATGAAACTGCTGTCAAAGAAAAGTATAGGTTCTTTTCGTTTGGGGATGCTATGATACTAATATAGTAGAGATATTATATTCTTCATATACAAATACGGCTTTTACTCTTAGATGCTAATTATAATCTTTCTTAACATATTAAACTTTGTCGTGATTTTATTATTCAATGGGTACTCTGAGAGGGGTGCCTTTTCATTTTTAAAGGACACAAATATTACACAATTTTTATTGCAATTTTCTATTGACAAATTATATATAAGGTGGTATCTTACTAATAGATGTTAGCACTCTAGCCAAGTGAGTGCTAACAATTAAAAGAAAGGAGAGATGAGATGGAACTTGACGATAGAAAACTCGAGATACTTAAAGCTGTCATCAAGAACTATCTTGAGACAGGTGAGCCTGTCGGCTCCAGAACAATATCTAAGTTTTCTGAGTTGAAACTTAGCTCTGCAACAATTAGAAACGAGATGTCTGATCTTGAAGATATGGGGTATTTGGTAAAGCCTCATACTTCGGCAGGAAGAATACCTTCGGATGATGCTTACAGATTATATGTCGATTCGCTTATGCAGACCAAAATAAAGGAAGAAGAAAGTCTTAAAAAGGATTTGATTGAAAAGTCAGATAAGCTTGAGACTTTACTTCAGCAGGTTGCCAACTTACTTGCAATGAATACAAATTATACTACAGTTGTATCTGCTCCTAAATATGAAAGCAACAATATTAAATTTATACAGCTTTCAGAGATTGATGAAGAAAATCTCCTTATAGTAATTGTGTTGGAAAAGAATGCTGTTAAGAACACAATAATTAGGCTTGATGAAGCGGTTGAGAAAAGTTTGCTCCTTAAGCTTAATATTATGCTCAATTCATTTCTTGCAGGACTTAATATGAAGGACATAAACATAGGAGTTATTGCAAAGATGAAGGAACAGGCAGGAGAATATGTGAACCTTGTCGGAAGAATAATAGATGCAATAGGATCTGTATTCTCTGAAGATGATTCACTTAGAATATATACAAGTGGTACTACGAATATTCTAAAGTATCCTGAGCTTAATGATAGTGACAATATGCAAAAGCTTCTTTATACAATCGAGGAGAAGAAAGAACTGAGTGCTCTTCTTACAGACAGGATGGATGATGGCAATGACGATGGCATTCAGGTCTATATAGGAAATGATACAAATGTAGAAAGCTTGAAGGACTGTTCTGTTGTGACTGCTACTTATGAGATAGAAGAAGGTGTGTACGGCAAAATCGGTATAGTAGGTCCTAAAAGAATGGATTATGCGAAAGTTGTCGGATCACTTAAGAATCTAATGAGACAGTTGGATAGCATATTTAAGCATCAGAGTGAGGATAAAACTACAAAGGCAATTAAGCTTATAGATATGAAAAATGACATAAATTATGTAAGTGATACATAGAAAGGTGGTAGATTGTGAAAGATAAAAAGAAACATTCTGAAGAGAAAATAGAAAAAGTTGATGCTGAAGAAACATCTTCTGCTAAAACAGTTTCTGAAGAATCTTTAGATGAAAAAGAGCTAAATAAGATAAACGAAGAAAGAAAAGCATCAAAAGAGGAAGAATATAAGAACAAGATCGATGAGTTAAATGACAAACTAATGCGTCAGATGGCAGAGTTTGACAATTTCCGTAAGCGTACTGAGAAGGAAAAGTCGCAGATGTATGACTTAGGTGCGAAGGGAATAGTTGAAAAGATTCTTCCTATCATTGATAACTTCGAAAGAGGACTTGGCGGCCTTTCTGAAGAAGAAAAGGAAGGGGCCTTTGCTAAAGGCATAGATAAGGTGTATAAGCAGCTTATGCAGTGCCTTGTGGATGTAGGAGTTACTCCTATAGAAGCTGCTGGCAAGGAGTTCAACCCTGAAATACATAATGCAGTTATGCACGGTGAAGATGAAAAATCTTAGCGAAAAATACTGTGGCAGAAGAGATGCAAAAAAAGGCTATATGTATAAAGAAAGTGTAGTAAGACCAAGTATGGTTAAAGTTGTTAACTAGCACTTGCGGGATTGCAATATAAGCAGTTTCTGTATCACATTAAAATATAAATATTAAAGCGAGGTAATTATTATGAGTAAAAATAATTGGTATTGATTTAGGTACAACAAATTCATAGTGTTTCTGTTATGGAAGGTGGACAGCCTGTGGTTATTCCTAATGCTGAGGGTATGCGTACAACTCCCTTCAGTAGTTGCATTTACAAAGAATGGTGAGCGTCTTGTGGGCGAGACTGCAAAAGCGTCAGGCTGTAACCAATGCAGATAGAACAATATCTTCTATCAAGAGACATATGGGAACTGACTATAAGGTAAATATTGATGGTAAGTCATACAGCCCTCAGGAGATTTCAGCTATGATTCTTCAGAAGCTTAAGGCTGATGCAGAGGCTTATCTGGGTGAGAAGGTAACAGAGGCAGTTATCACTGTTCCTGCTTACTTTAATGATGCTCAGAGGCAGGCAACTAAGGATGCAGGTAAGATTGCAGGCCTTGATGTAAAGCGTATCATCAACGAGCCTACAGCTGCTGCTCTTGCTTATGGTCTTGATAATGAAAAAGAACAGAAAATTATGGTTTATGACCTTGGTGGCGGTACGTTCGATGTATCTATCATCGATATCGGTGATGGTGTTATTGAAGTTCTTTCAACCAACGGCGATACCAAGCTTGGTGGTGATGACGTAGATAATGTACTTACCAACTACTTCATCGCAGACTTTAAGAACAAAGAAGGTGTAGACCTTTCTACTGATAAAATGGCTCTTCAGAGACTTAAAGAAGCTGCTGAGAAGGCAAAGAAGGAACTTTCTTCTTCAACTACAACCAATATCAACCTTCCTTTCATTACAGCTACTTCTGAAGGACCTAAGCACTTTGAACTTGACCTTACAAGAGCTAAGTTTGAAGAGCTCATCCACGATATAATTGAGAGAACTGCTATTCCTGTTCAGAATGCACTTAAGGATGCAGGACTTACTGCAAGTGATATAGGTAAAGTACTTCTGGTTGGTGGTTCTACACGTATTCCTGCAGTTCAGGCAAAGGTTGCACAGCTTACAGGTAAAGAGGCAAGCAAGAGCCTTAACCCTGATGAGTGCGTAGCTATTGGTGCTTCTATCCAGGGTGGTAAGCTCGCAGGCGATTCAGGTGCAGGTGACATCCTTCTCCTTGATGTAACACCACTTTCACTTTCAATTGAGACTATGGGTGGTGTTGCTACAAAACTTATCGAAAGAAATACAACTATTCCTACCAAGAAGAGTCAGGTATTCTCTACAGCGGCAGATAATCAGTCTGCAGTTGATATCAATGTAGTTCAGGGTGAAAGACAGTTTGCTAAGGATAACAAGAGCCTCGGACAGTTCAGACTTGACGGAATTGCTCCTGCTCCAAGAGGAATCCCTCAGATTGAAGTTACCTTTGATATAGATGCAAACGGTATTGTTAATGTTTCTGCTAAGGATCTTGGAACAGGCAGAGAACAGCATATTACAATTACTGCAGGTTCAAACATGAGTGACGCTGATATAGAAAAGGCTGTTAAAGAAGCTGCCGAGTTTGAGGCTCAGGACAAGAAGCGTAAGGGAAGGCATTGATGCAAGAAATGATGCTGATGCTATGGTATTCCAGACAGAGAAGGCACTTAATGATGTAGGCGACAAGATTACAGAGGCTGATAAGAGTTCAGTAGAAGCTGACCTTAAGGCACTTAAGGATATTCTTGAAGCTACACCTGCTGACAACGTATCCGATGAAGATATTGATAAGCTTAAGGTTGCTAAAGAAAAGCTTATGGCTAGTGCGCAGAGCCTCTTACCAAGGTGTATGAACAGTCACAGGGCGCTGCAGGAGCAGGTCCTGATATGGGAGGACAGGGCAGGTCAGACAACATCTAATTCAGGTAGCAATGATGATGTTGTTGATGGAGACTATAGAGAAGTATAATATTTGATAAAAATAGGGCTGTCGCACTAAGCCTCTGGCGGCAGCCCAATACCTGTATAAAGATATAAGATAATCACACTTTACCATAGATATACATAACGAAATGTGTTATAGTTATAAGTCGTTTGTGGTCAATAGGGTGAATTGTATGTGTTTAAAAATAAATTGATGAAAGTGGGATAAATATGGCAGATCAGAAAAGAGATTATTATGAGGTTCTTGGTGTAGCTAAGAATGCGTCTGCTGATGAATTGAAGAAAGCGTACAGAGTGCTTGCTAAGAAGTATCATCCTGATGCCAATCCGGGTGATAAGGAGGCTGAAGCTAAGTTTAAAGAGGCTTCAGAAGCTTATGCAGTACTTAGTGATGATGAAAAGAGGAAACAATACGACCAGTTCGGACACGCTGCATTTAGTAATGGAGGCGGACCTGGAGCAGGCGGATTTGACTTTAGCGATATAGACCTTGGAGATATCTTTGGAAGCTTCTTTGGAGGAGGCGGAGGTGGATTTGACTTCTTTGGCGGCGGAGGCAGCAGAAGAAGTAGCAACAGCCCTCAAAAGGGAGCAAACATCCGTTATAGCCTAAGAATTAAATTTGATGAAGCTGTAAAAGGATGTAAGAAAGAGATTACTCTTGATATGAAGGAGGAATGCGCTACCTGTCACGGAAGTGGTGCTAAGGCCGGAACTACTCCTGTAACCTGTACCAAGTGTGGAGGTTCAGGTCAGGTAACCTATACCCAGCAGTCACTCTTTGGCATGGTTCGTAATGTACAGACCTGTCCTGATTGTCACGGAACAGGTAAGATAGTCAAGGATAAATGCCCGGATTGCCGTGGTACAGGCTACATCACCAGACGAAAGACCATAGAGGTAGACATACCAGCAGGTATTGATGACGGACAGGCTATCAGAATCAGAGATAAGGGAGAGCCTGGTACAAACGGGGGACCTCGCGGAGATTTGCTTGTAGAGGTACATGTTCCTTCACACCCTAACTTCCAGAGAGACGGTTATGATATTTATTCATCAGTGCCTATTTCATTTACACAGGCTGCTCTTGGAGGCGATATCAGGATAAGTACAGTTGATGGTGATGTTATATATACAGTGAAGCCTGGAACTCAAACAGATTCGAGAGTAAGGCTTAGAGGTAAGGGTATGCCTACACTGAGAAATAAGGACGTAAAAGGGGCGATCATTACATCACCTTCATAGTTCAGACTCCTGCCTCTCTTACCAAAGAACAAAAGAGAATCCTTGAAGAACTTGATGAAACCTTTGAAACCAGATATAAGGCAAAGGGTAATCCGGCAGAAGCAAAGCCTAATGCAAGCCAATCAACTTCGTCAGAGGTTAAGGGTGAGGAAAAAGGCAAGAAAGGAAAAAGTTCTAAGAGGAAGAGCTTCGCGGATAATATTAAAGAGAATTTGAAAGATTTATTTGAATAAAATAATGGATATTTAATTTAGATAGTACTTTTTAGTGCTATCTAAATTTGTATATACCGTATATTCCACTAGGATAAAGTTTGTGAATTAAAGATAAGTCAAAAAGAGGTAGGGTATGTATGTATTATTGGAAGCTGGTAATTCGGAAAATAAAGTTATTGCAGTTAAAAACGAGGGAATGGAAATAATAAAGATTCCTTATTATTTTTAACTCGTTTCATAATTCGAATATATACTTTAAGATTGATGAAGTGAAATCATTTGATAAAGTAAATTCAGAGCTTTTAGACAAATTATCTAGCTATTTTGGCAAGCCTATTCAGATTATAATTTCATCTGAACGGAAAGATGCTACAGATATGTTGAAAAATTTGGGTTTTGAACGCAAAAGAGTTTGTTATGAGATTGAAGTTTGTAAGGAAGACTATTGCATATATGAAAAAGATGATGAGATTAAACTGATAACTGCATATAAAGGAAGCAAAGAATTTATGGCTTGTGCAGAATTGATGCTAGAACGCTATATCAAAACACATCTGGAAATCAACCCATGGACAGGTAAAAAAACTAATTTCTTTGATATTCTACCATGCAAAGTTGTATATGAGAAAAAGGGTGACAGTATAGAAAATCTGGCATTTGTAGAAAATGGAGAGATTGCTTATGTTTTAGGAAAAGGATATAGATTCGTTCAGTAAATTTTCTTCGAATTTGATTTTTTTATTTATTTGAAAAAAATATAAGAATATATGCTTTGAGGCAGATGATTGTGACGAATTTGCTATGGAATTAAAAAAATTATTTAATATAGATGCTAATATTACTTGGGATACATATATTTATAATGGCAATTTTGAGTTTTGTAATTAAAAAAATGACATACATAGTTGTTGAGGTGAATTAGCCTAATAAAAAGTTTTATGATGTCAAGAAAAAAACTTGACATCTCTTTTTTCTTCTGTTACAATACCCTAGGATTAAAAAGATGGTGAGTTTATTATGGAAAAGAAAGCAGATATACTTGACGAGAGGCTTAGAGTTTCTGAGCTATATGATTATTATGGTGTGCTATTGAAGGAGGGTTCAAGCAAACTCCTTGAAGCCTATGTACATGAAGACCTGTCTCTTTCAGAAATAGCTGAAACGGAAGGTATATCCAGGCAGGGAGTACACGATAATCTAAAAAGAAGTATCAAACAGCTGGAAGAGTTTGATAATAAACTGGGACTAATTAAAAAATCCGAAGAAATATCCGTTACCTTGGATATGCTTAAAGAAACAATAAGCAAATCTACAGACGAGAAGCTTAAAGAAAATGTAAGGATAGATCTTGACAGACTTTACAATATATTCTAGAAGGAGGAGCTATGGCATTTGACAGTTTAACAGAGAAGCTGACGAAGGTTTTTAAGAACTTGCGCGGCAAGGGTAAGCTAAGTGAAAATGATGTCAAAGCTGCCCTTAAAGAAGTAAAGATTGCTCTGCTTGAAGCGGATGTTAATTTTAAGGTTGCGAAGAACTTTATCAAGACCGTTGAAGAAAGAGCAATAGGACAGGATGTTATGAACTCCTTAACACCCGGTCAGATGGTTATAAAAATAGTAAATGAAGAAATGACAGCCCTTCTTGGTTCTGAGAAAACTGAACTTACCTTAAAACCAACTCAGGAAATTACAGTCATAATGATGTGTGGTCTTCAGGGTGCAGGTAAGACAACTACCACGGCTAAGCTTGCTGCGAAGTTCAAAGGTACAAGAAAGCCTTTGCTTGTTGCCTGTGATGTATACAGGCCTGCTGCGATAAAGCAGCTTCAGGTAAATGGTGAGAAGGTTGGAGTTCCGGTATTTACTATGGGTGACGGCCACAAGCCGCCAAACATTGCTAAGGCTGCGTTAGAACACGCTAAGAGCAATGGCTACAATATGATATTTCTTGATACTGCAGGACGGCTTCAAATAGATGAAGACATGATGCAGGAGCTTGTAGATATAAAAGAAGCTGTAGAAGTTACACAGACACTTTTAGTAGTAGATGCAATGACAGGTCAGGAAGCTGTCAATGTCGCAACAACCTTTGACTCTAAGATTGGGCTTGATGGAGTTGTGCTTACTAAGCTTGACGGTGATACCAGAGGCGGTGCTGCTCTCTCTATAAGAAGTGTAACAGGAAAACCTATTCTATATGCAGGAATGGGAGAGAAACTAACAGATCTTGAACAGTTTTATCCTGACAGAATGGCTAACAGGATACTCGGAATGGGAGATATACTCACCCTCATTGACAAGGCTCAAAGTGCCCTTGACGCTGAAAAAGCCAAGGAACTTGAGCAAAAATTTAAGAAAGCCGAGTTTGACTTTAACGATATGCTCTCACAGTTTGAGCAAATCCAAAAGCTTGGAAGCATTAAGGACATTCTTGGAATGATGCCTGGAGGCCTTGGTGGAAAGCTTGATGATGCGGCTGTTGATGAAGGAGCCTTAGACAAGGTTAAAGCAATTATTTTTTCAATGACTAAGGCTGAACGAGGGAATCCTAATCTCCTTAATCCTTCCAGAAAGCACAGAATAGCTAAGGGAGCCGGAGTTGATGTAGCTGAGGTAAATAAGCTTGTCAAGCAGATGGAACAGATGAAGAAGGTTATGAAGCAGATGTCCGGGATGATGAAAGGTAAGGGAAAGAAGAAGTTCGGTCTGCCTTTCGGACTTTAATTAGGTGTTAATGCTATGCATTTTCATATATGATACAAGTATCAAAAATTAAAACAAACACATAGGAGGAAAGAAAAATGGTAAAGATTAGATTGATGAGAATGGGATATAAGAGACATCCTTTCTATAGAGTAGTGGTTGCTGATGAGAGAGTTGCTCAGCACGGTAACTTCATTGCTCAGGTAGGAACTTATGATCCAAATAAGGAGCCAAGTGCAATCAATATCAATGCTGAAGAGGCTAAGAAGTGGATTGCTAACGGTGCTAAGCCTACAGAGGTTGTAGCTAAGCTCTTAAAGAAAGCTGGTATAACTGAGTAATCATCGGAGGTAGTCATCATGAATGAATTAGTAAAGGTTATTGCTATGGCCCTTGTTGATCATCCTGATGAAGTCACAGTTACACAGACAGAGGAGAATGGAGAAACTATTCTTCATCTTCATGTTGCGGAAAGTGATATGGGTAAGGTTATTGGCAAGCAGGGCAGGATAGCAAAGTCTATAAGGACTGTTGTTAAAGCAGCTGCTACAAGGGATGATAAGAAAGTCACCGTTGAAATAAAATGATGGCAAGGGGGAGGAGTAATCCTTCCTCTTTTTTAGTTTGCTGCCAGGTGTATGATTTATAGTGATAGCAGTAAATGCCTGATAAAATGGAAAAAGTGACACTAATAATCAGAAAAATAATTTGTTATTATGTTTAATGAGGATGGTATGGAAAATTATTTTAGAGTAGGAGTACTTACAAGTACACATGGACTTAATGGTGGGATTAAGGTATTTCCGACAACTGATGATACGGAGAGATTTGACAGCCTAAAAAGAGCCTTCATAGACCTTGGTTCAGGAAAAGGAGCTATAAAAGGGAGTGGAATGCTTGAAGTGGAAGTTGACAATGTGAAATACTTCAAGAATACCCCTATAGTTACCTTTAAGGGTATAGACAATGTTGACCTGATAGCCAAATACAAGGGGATGGATCTTTTGGTTGCAAGAGAGGATGCACTTCCTCTAGCTGAGGGTGAACACTATGTCTCAGATGTAATAGGCTGTAAGGTAATTACAGATACTGGTGAAGAGTATGGTACAGTATCCGAGGTAATGGATACAGGTGCCAATAAGGTGATAGTTGTAAAGCCTAATGAAGCTCATAGTGAACTTAAAGAATTCTGTCTTCCTCATATACCTGAGTGTGTACTTGAAATCAATACAGAAGAAGGCTTTGTTAAGGTGCATATTATGAAGGGGCTTCTTGACTAAGGGGGTATTATGAATTTCCATGTAATGACACTTTTTCCTGAAATGATAAATAATACCGTGGGAGAAAGCATCTTAGGCCGTGCCATAAACAAGGGACTAATCAGTGTAAATGCTGTAAATATCAGGGATTACACCCTTGACAAGCATAATAAGGTGGACGACTACTGCTATAGCGGTGGAGCTGGAATGCTTATGCAGGTAGAGCCTATTCACCGCTGTCATAATGCCATTTCTGATAAAATCGGCCACAAGCCCAGAACTATCTATGTAACCCCACAGGGAAGAACCTTTACTCAGAAAATAGCGGTAGAGCTTGCGAAAGAAGATGAACTTGTATTCCTTTGTGGGCATTATGAAGGGGTGGATGAGAGAGCCTTGGAACTGGTTTGTACTGATTTATGTCGATTGGTGACTATGTACTCACTGGAGGAGAGCTACCTGCTGTTATTATGATAGATGCCATATCCAGGCTGGTACCGGGTGTGCTTAACAATACTGAATCTGCTGTGGGAGAGTCATTTACGGACGGTTTACTTGAACACCCACAATATACCAGACCTGAGGTGTATATGGATATGAAGGTACCGGAAATACTTCTTTCAGGCCACCAGGCAAAGATAGAACAGTGGAAACTTGAAGAGGCGCTTAAAAGAACTAAGGAGCGCAGGCCTGAGCTTTATGAGGAGTATCTAAGAACACATACTTTACCTAAGAAAACTAAGTTACCTGAGTGATGTGGTTTATCGGATGCTATTAAAAAGTTCCTGTGTTCATTTAAACTTTAGATATATTTGGTAAGGAAGAGAGAATTTTATATAATATTGAAGAATTAAGCAATAGCTTGTATAATAAAAGAAGCAGTTTGAAGTAAACTTTTATTTGATTTTTAGAGGGGGTTATATGGGGGCTATTAAAGGTATTGTAATTATTGTTTTGGGAATAATAATTGTTGTTTGGCCGATTGTAATTGAACTAAAGAGTAAATATTATTTTGATAAACTGTTTGACAGGTATAAAGAAGGAATTGATATTGGCTGTGCAACTTTGGATGAACTTAGAGAGAAACTATTTGATGTTTTTGGAACTAGTACATTAATTAAAGAAGACTATGTAGTTGTTCGAAGGGATCACAAAGATATTTTATTATATTTGGAAAAATAATAAGGTAAAAAGCAGTATATCCATCTGATAGTTTTGGAGATTCCAAAAAGGATAGATTGATTTTTGGTTTCCTTAGGATTTTTAAACCAAAAAGCAATTTCAATTAGTAGGGCTATGGATGATATTGTTTCCAGATATAATCTTGGGGCCTATACTGAAGAACCTATGATATATAAAAAAGCCTCAGGAGCTATGAAGGGAATGATATTTATTTATCTTCTTATTGTAGTAATAGCTGTTGCATCGATAGTTTGGGCTTCAAAAAAAACTGGTGAAATCGTAGAAACTATAAAAAATTCTTCACCAGAGGGATATCCTAATTACACATACGGAAAAACTTTTGATAAATTCTTTGATGAAACTGAGTGGGAGTATTATACATCAGATGGTGGAGACCATAGTGCTTTCGAAAGTTTGTTTAATAGAGTTTTGGAAATGTCAGACTGGAAAGAGAGGAATGGGAGCCTTATTAAGAAAGTCAAATTTACAGGTAGAAGCTATTCAGATTCGATTGAAGTTGTGGTTTATTTTACGGTTTATGAAAATGAAAAGGATTTTGGCCTAAGTGGAGTTGAAATAAACGGTGAAAAAGCAGAAGTTGATGTAATAAATGATATTTTTGACATGGTATCTGCAGATGTTGAGAATCAAAAAAGTATCGTGAAGAAAGAAAAAAATAAGGAAAAACCTAAAAAAAAGAAACAAAAAAAGACAGAGAATAACAAAAAAACTACAAAGAAACAAGAAAAGGCGACAGTTAACAATTACAACAGCAATGAATACCTTCTTCCGTTCAGCGATAGCACATATTTAACTGACTCTGATTTACGGATTATGAGTTTAGAAGAGCTTAGATTAGCTAGAAACGAAATCTTTGCCAGATATGGTCGTATGTTTAAGGATGCTGAACTACAAAATTATTTTAATCAATGTAGCTGGTATAAGCCATTAATAAAACCTGAAGATTTCAACGAAAACCAGCTTAATGTATATGAAAAGGCTAATATTCAGCTGATTCAACAACATGAAAAAGCAGCTTCGTCTGGAAATGATAGCATATACTTTGCTGGTTTGTACGCAGATGGTAATGGCATTTATGTTGATATGCAACAGTATTCTTCGCCCTCACAAACTGTATACGGCTTAAATGCAGGATATATTGATTTTTTTGGCGAAAAAGTTGAATTATATAAGAATAGTACTAATAATTATTCAAGTGAAGATGGAAGCCTTCAGGTTAAAGTAAAGGGTGATTCTATAGTTTTAACAGGAACAATGACATTTTCACAAACTGGTGAAATTTATGATGTATCTGGTGATTATAATTTACAAAGCAGATATCCAAGACCTTAAAATGCTTTATTTTAAGGTTAACTGAAATACCATATTATAATTATGTTGAAAAACTACAAACTTTACAAAAACGTATTACGCAAAAATACATTCTTGCATAATACGTTTTTGCATTGTATAATACCAAATCATTGCAATGAGAAAGTACATTAAAAAAGGAGGTTCCCATGAAACTATTACTCACAGCCTTTACACCATTTGGAGGAGAAAGCATTAATCCGGCTCTAGAAGCTGTAAAACAGGTTAGAGATAAGGTAGCTAATCTGGATATAATTAAGCTTGAAGTTCCAACTGTATTTAATAAGTCAGTTAAAACTGTAATAGATGCTATGGAAAAAGAAAAGCCTGACTTTGTGCTCTGTGTAGGTCAAGCAGGAGGAAGAGAGGGAATCACCCCTGAAAGAATTGCTATAAATATAGATGATGCAAGGATACCGGATAACGAGGGGAATCAACCTATAGATACTCCGATTTTTACTGACGGTGAACCGGCATATTTTTCGAATCTCCCTGTAAAAGCTATGGTTGAAGCTATCAAAAAAGCGGGCTTAACATCAAGCCTTTCCAATTCTGCTGGCACCTATGTGTGTAATCACCTGATGTATGGGGTGTTATATCATATTGATAAAATATATAAAGGAATGAAGGGGGGCTTCATCCATGTTCCGTATATACCCGAGCAGACAGTAGATAAGCCTGATAAACCTTCCATGCCACTTAATGACATTGTGAGAGGGCTTGAAGCTGCGATAAGTGCAATTGCTGAGAACAAAGAGGACATAAGTGTTGTAGGCGGTGCTGAGTGTTAATATAAAAATAAGTCTTGATTTATTGATAAAATTATGTTAAAAGTTAATTGTTATGTAATTCGGATGGTCCTCTGACGCCTCATAGTGAGAGTGCTAAGAACATCTATGATAAAAGGAGAATAGAAATGAACGAATTAATCAGAGAGATTGAAAAAGAACAGCTCAAATCAAACGTGGATGAATTCAGAGTAGGTGATACTGTTAAAGTTCACGCAAAGGTAAAGGAAGGTCAGAGAGAAAGAATTCAGATCTTCGAAGGAACTGTACTTAAGAGACAGGGTGGCGGCTCAAGAGAGACTTTCACAGTTAGAAAGCTTTCTGGCGGTGTCGGTGTAGAAAGAACCTGGCCTGTACATTCTCCAAACGTTGACAGAATCGAAGTTGTTCGTCACGGTAAGGTAAGAAGAGCTAAACTTACATTCCTTCGTGGAAGAGTTGGTAAGTCAGCTAAGCTTAAAGAGGTATAATTGTTCTAATCGAACAGAGCGTAATCAAAAGGAGCAACTACTTGCAGTTGTTCCTTTTTTATTGTATCATAGAATCGGAGTTTAGTAACCTGGCGTAATTGGAAGGAAAATATATGGCTAGAAAATCTTATTTTCATAAAAAGGCTCGTATCGAGACGACGCCAACAGTGAAAAAGATAATTAAAGAGATAATTGTATGGCTATTACTTATTGTATTAACTATTACAGCCTCTTACTTTATAACAACTAATATCTTTGTAAAGACTGCAGTTGCAGGAGTTTCCATGGAGCCTACTCTTATGGAAGGTCAGGTGGTAATCGTCAACAAGATAGAATATTACCTAAAATCTCCAAGGAGAAACGATGTAATAGTTTATAAACAAAGTAACAGAGAGCATAGTTACTATGAGATAAAGAGGGTTATAGGACTTCCCGGTGAGACAGTTAAGATTAAAAACGGAATAATATACATAAACGATGAAGCCTTAAAAGAAAAGGTCAAAACAGAGACCATAGAAAATGCAGGTCTTGCTGAAGAAGGTATAAAACTGGATGATAACGAGTACTTTGTGCTCGGAGATAATAGAAATGACAGTGAAGACAGCCGATTTGCAAGTGTGGGCAATGTACTTAAAAATGAGATACTTGGAAAAGCTGTTGCAACAGAAAAGCCATTTACTCTTGTGGACAGCTTAAATTTAGCCGATTAATAATATGGAGGATAGATATGCCTGATTTACACTGGTATCCCGGTCATATGACGAAGGCAGTTCGTCAGATGAAGGAGGATATAAAACTAATAGATATAGTTATTGAACTTGTGGATGCACGCATACCTATAAGTTCCAGAAATCCAGATATAGACAGTCTTGCAGCAGGCAAATCAAGGGTGATTATACTGAACAAGGCTGATATGGCGGATGATAGAGAGACAGATAACTGGGTTAAACATTTTACCGAAGAAGGTATGATTGCAGTTAAGCTTAATTCAAGAAGTGGTAATGGTATGAAGCAGGTGAAGGATGCCATAGCTAAGGCAGCCGAAGCTAAGATGGCAAGAGATAGGGCGAGGGGAATACTTAACCGCCCTGTAAGAGCCATAGTAGGTGGGATTCCCAATGTTGGCAAGTCCACCTTTATCAATTCATTTGCAGGAAGAGCGGTTACAAAGACAGGCAATAAGCCGGGTGTCACAAAGGGTAAACAGTGGATAAGACTTAATAAACAGGTTGAATTGCTTGATACTCCGGGTATACTTTGGCCAAAGTTTGAGGATAGGAAGACTGCTGAGCATCTTGCCTTTATAGGCTCTATAAAAGATGAGGTAATCGAAAAAAATGGAGCTTGTCCTTAACCTCATTACAGAGCTTGAGGCTAATTATGAAGGACTTATAGCTTCTTACTATGGATTTGATAACTGTGAAAAAAACTGAAAATAAGATTGATTTTTGCCGTGAAAAACTCTTGAAGCAGTGGCAGAAAAAAAGAGCCTTGCTTAAAAAAAGGCGGCGAAACAGATACTGATAAGGCTTCAAGCTAATTCTTGATGATTTTAAAAACGGAAGACTAGGTAAAATAACCCTCGAAAATGTAGGAGAATAGCTAAATGGCTGATAACAAATATGATCAGAACAAGGATTTGATTGAAGACAGTTTGGAATTTTGTAAAGATATACAAAATTACTACGAGCTTGATGAAGTAACCAGACTAAACTTTGATGGATATTCGAGAAGAAGAGAAAAACCTAAAGAAAAAATAGTCGAGAAGATTATTATTAAGAACATAGGAAACGGAGACGAGGCAGGGCTTAGGGTATATACAAAAATTGTAGCTATAATACTTTTTGCATTGATTTTTGTAAGAATTATCAACGCCTATGTAGTGGAGGAAACCATAGTGAGTGGAACCTCGATGAATCCAACCCTTCAGGGCTCGGATACCTTGTTGATAGACAAGATTACTTACAAAGTAAGCGATTTGAAGAGATATGATGTAATAGTGTTTAATTATAATGAGTCTGCTTTATATATCAAGCGAATCATTGGTTTGCCGGGCGATAGGGTAAGTATAAAGGATGGACAAGCCTATGTAAATGGTATTTTGTTGGCGGATGATCCACTTATAAATGATACAATGACTTATGCGGGTATTGCTGAAAATGAGATAACATTAGGGGAAGATGAGTACTTTGTCTTAGGTGACAATAGGAATAACAGCTATGATTCCAGATATGAACAGGTTGGGGTTGTAAAAAAGAAGTACATAATCGGAAGAGTTTGGCTTAGAATTTCCCTATTTCTAAGTTTGGGAGTGTTAATTAATGAAAAATATTTCGGAGATTAGGGATGAATGTGCAAGATGTGGCATTCATAACTTGGGTGAATTTGTTACTAACTATAGTTTAGATGAGAGAAGTGGTGTAAAAAAGCTTGTCGAGAAGGCAAGAAAGATGCTTGCAGATTACGAACTTGAAATAATGAGAATTAATTCAATGTCTAAGTTTGAAAGGCAATTTTGTGAACACGGATACATTTGCGGTGTTGATGAGGTAGGCAGGGGACCGCTTGCAGGACCTGTGGTTGCGGCTGCTGTAGTATTTCCCAAAGACCTAATCATTCCTTATGTAAATGATTCTAAGAAACTTACTGAAACTAAGAGAGAAGAGCTTTTCAATCATATTATGTGTGAGGCTATCAGTGTCGGCTTTGGCAGTGTAGACAATAGCAGGATAGACGAAATCAACATTCTGGAGTCAACCTTTGAAGCCATGAGGCAGGCTGTATCGGAGTTAAACGTTAAGCCTGATATAGTTTTAGTAGATGGCAACAAGAAGATACCGGGCCTTGATATCACGCAGCACGCCCTGGTTGGAGGAGATGCAAAATGTCTCTCAATAGCTGCAGCCAGCATAGTTGCAAAGGTTGTAAGAGACAGGTACATGAAGGAAATGGATATAAAATATCCAATGTATGATTTTGCATCAAACAAGGGTTATGGCTCTAAAAAGCATATAAACGGAATAAAAGAATTTGGAATTTCTCCTATACACAGGAGAACCTTTGTACATAATTAGGAGTAAACATGGAAAAGAAAAAAGATGTAAAAACCGCTGTGGCCCTTGCATACGATACAGAAAGCGGAGATGCGCCTTATGTAATTGCGGCTGGAAAAGGAGCTTTGGCTGAGAAAATAATTGCTGAGTCAAAAAAGAGTGACATACCGCAGTATGAAGACGAAAAGCTTGCAAAATCCCTGTCTCAGCTTGAAATTGGTGAGAATATACCACCTGAGCTCTATGAAGTGGTGGCTCAGGTGCTTCTCTTTGTGGATAAAATGGATAGAATCAAGTCAGCTGTCGCTGAAAAGAGAGATAGGAAGTGATAATATCAACAAACGTATACTTGGAAAAGAACAGGAAAACAAAGCAGTAGACTATCTGCTATCTAAAGGATATACCATTTTAGAAAAGAACTATCTTAGAAAAACAGGTGAAATAGACATAGTTGTAAAAAGTCCTGATGGCTATTTGGTGGCTGTAGAGGTAAAGTACAGAAGCTCAGACAGATTTGGAAGCCCCTTTAGTGCAGTAAATTATAAAAAGCAGAGGAAGATATATAAAACCCTGCTTTTTTATATGAGTGAACATAATCTGCCTATGGATACAAAATGCAGATTTGACGTGGTTGGTATATATGGGAGTGACAGACTTGAACATTTAATTAATGCTTTTGAAGCCTGTTAACTCCTTGTCAAATAGTAAGTTATGGCTTATACTGTATAGGAAAGTTTTGCAAAATAAAAAAACTATTTTTGGGGGAATTTATGAAAGGTATTATTCTGGCCGGTGGTTCAGGCACAAGGCTGTATCCACTTACAGAGGTTACGAGCAAGCAGCTTTTGCCTGTTTATGATAAACCGATGATATTTTATCCTTTATCCACGCTTATGCTCGCAGGGATAAGAGACATTTTGATTATATCAACTCCTAGAGACTTACCTAACTTTGAGAAACTCTTGGGTGATGGTTCAGAATATGGTATCAGTTTGTCATATAAGATTCAGGAAAAGCCAAATGGACTTGCAGAAGCTTTTATTATAGGTGAAGACTTTATTGGAAAAGACAGTGTCGCAATGATTTTGGGTGATAATATTTTCTACGGTAACGGTTTATCATTAAACCTTAAGAAGGCAGTAGACTGTACTGAACATGGTGCTGCTGTATTTGGATACTATGTGGATGATCCTGAGAGATTTGGAATTGTTGAATTTAATGATAAGGGTGAAGCCGTATCCATCGAAGAAAAGCCGGAACATCCTAAATCAAATTATTGTGTGACAGGTCTTTATTTTTATGATAATTCAGTGGTAAAATATGCTAAGTCGCTTAAACCGTCAAAAAGAGGTGAGCTTGAAATTACTGACTTAAACAGAATCTACCTGGAAGAAGGAAGACTTAATGTAATTACCCTTGGAAGAGGCTATGCGTGGCTTGATACAGGTACTGTGGATGCGCTTTCGGATGCAACTGAGTTTGTTAAAGTCATAGAAAAAAGACAGGGTGTTATGATTTCTGCCATAGAAGAAATAGCTTATAAAAACGGTTGGATATCTAGGGAAAAGTTGCTTGAAAGTGCTGATAAATACGGAAAGTCTTCTTATGGAGCACATTTAATGAAGGTAGCTCTTGGCAAGATTTTATATTGATAAGGAGAAAATAAATGGCAGATAATGAGAAAATTGAGAGTATGGATGATTATTTGGATGAACTCGAAAAGTCATTCCATAGGCTTAAAAACGGTGATATGGTCAAAGGTCCCATCATTGGAATAGGAGATACGGAAGTCACTGTAGACCTTGGTTCCTACGCTGAAGGAATTGTTCCTATAGATGAACTTAGCAATGACCCTAAGTTTTCCATTAAGGCAGATATAGCAGTTGGAGATGTTGTAAATGCTATGGTTATATCGCCGGATAATGGTATAGGACAGGTGCTTCTTTCTATAAAACGTGCGGATAATATCCTTGCATGGGATTTCCTCGAAGAGGCTAAAGAAAACGGTCAGGTATTTAACGTAAAGATTACTGAAGCTGTTAAGGGAGGAGCTGTTACCTATCTGAAAGGCATAAGGGCATTTATACCGGCTTCCGGACTGGCGCTAGACTATGTTGAAGATACAGAGAGCTTTATCGGAAAGCATATTTCCGTTAGGATAATAGAAGTAGATGAAGATGACAAAAAGCTAATTCTCTCAGCAAAAAGTGTACTTAGGGAAGAAGAAGCAAAAAAGACAGAAGAAAAAATGTCTAAGATAGCAATAGGAACAGTAGTTACCGGAAAAGTAGAAAGACTTGAGAGCTATGGAGCCTTTGTAAGACTACCTGACGGACTTTCAGGACTTGTTCATATCTCGCAGATGTCTGAAAGAAGAATAAAACATCCTAAAGAAGTGGTGAGTGAAAATGATGAAGTTAAGGTAATGATAACTGAGATTAAGGATGGTAAATTAAGCCTCAGTATGACAAGGGCTGTTGAAAGCGAAGCTTCTGAAGATGTAGACTCTACTCCTGTAGAATATAGTACTGGAGATGCGCCAACCACAAGCTTTGCTGACTTATTAAAGGGAATTAAGCTGTAATACATTCTAAAATATTATAATAAAGGAGTTAACTATGAGTAAGGAAAAAGTTGAGAAGTATAAAATGGAAAAAGCAGGAAGAAAGCTTAGTCTTAAGAAAGAGAAACGTATTAAAACACTTGTTGCCTGTGCTTGTATAGTCGGAGCAGTTGTTTTGGCGGGTGCAGTAGGTTATTACTCAGGAAATAAGAGCGGTTATGAGAATGGTTATACAGATGGCTTTACCTTTGCGGGACAGATTTATCAGAGTGCAGCCGCTTCAAGTAGTGCGGTTACTTCTGGATCTGCCTAGAAACTGAGGCTACAGAGGCTGCATCAGATGGCGCAGTTAAATCTGAGAATAAGTCAGGCAAGTAGTTTTTCACATATTTAGCTTTGTAGAGTATTAAAGGAGAATGGTATGAAGGACAGACTTTATGAAGGATTTAAGAATTATTATGGAGATACTGAAGGTGCTAAACTTTTCTTTTCGCCGGGGCGGGTAAATCTTATCGGAGAGCATACTGACTACAATGGCGGTCATGTCTTCCCATGTGCACTGACTATGGGAACCTATGCCCTTGTAAGGAAACGTAATGACAATAAGCTGAACTTTGTTTCGCTCAATTTTAATAATGCTGAGGTTACAACTGTGGAACTTCCTGAACTTTCATATCAGAAGAAGAATGGTTGGGCTAACTACCTTATAGGAGTGGTTTGGGCTTTCTTAGGTAAAGGATATAAGATTGATAAGGGCTTTGACCTTGCCATGCTTGGTAATATTCCTTCGGGTGCCGGACTTTCATCTTCTGCATCCATAGAAGTCCTTATGGGTACAGCTCTTAAATATATGTACGATATTGACATCGACATGGTAGAGATAGCAAAGATAGGACAAACTTCAGAAACCAATTCAACGGTATGAACTGCGGTATTATGGATCAGTTTGCTGTGGCTATGGGCAAAAAGGACAATGCCATATTCTTAGATACAGCGGACTTGTCCTATGAATATGCGCCTGTGAAGCTAAAGGACGCCAAGGTGCTTATCACAAACAGCCATGTAAAGCACAGCTTGGTAGACTCTGCCTACAATGACAGAAGAAATGAAAGTACAGCTGCGCTTAAGGCACTTCAGACCAAGCTTAATATCTCCGGACTTGGCGATTTAACAGAGGAAGAGTTTGAGCACAACAAAGAGCTCATAACCGATGAGATTCAAAGAAAAAGAGCTAAGCATGCAGTTTATGAGAACCAGCGTACAATAAAGGCCGTAAATGCTCTTAAAAATAATGATATTGAGACCTTTGGCAAACTTATGAATGCTTCACATATATCGCTAAGAGATGATTATGAGGTTTCTTGCCCAGAGGTTGACAAGTTGGTCGAGATTGCTTGGAATATACCTGGGGTGATTGGCTCAAGAATAACAGGCGGTGGTTTTGGTGGCTGTACAGTCAGTATAGTTAAAAACGATGCAATTGAGAATTTTAGAAAAGAAGTCATTTCAAAGTATAAAGAGGCTACAGGTATCGATGCTGAGATATACGAAGCTGAGATAGGCGATGGTGCAGGAAGGATTCAGTAATGCTCTGTCTTCATAATTTTACAGGAATCTATGAGAATCAGGACTTTTATAAGGCTTACCCCTATAGAATATTTGATGACAAGACTTTATGCGGAGTAAGGGGATATTTGGATGATGAAGGCAGAAAATATCTGCTTGATGAAATTAAAGAAGAGTCGATGCTTTTATCCGTACACCTACTTGACTCCGGTAATTATCATCATCTTAGCAGGCTTTACCTTGATATAATAAAGGAACCTTTTAATCTGGTGGTATATGATAACCATACGGATATGCAGTTTTCGGCCTTTGGCAACATATTGTCCTGTGGCTCTTGGATAGCTGATGCTTACGAAAGTCTTGATTATCTTAAGAAGATAATCATTATTGGTGCCAGTAGTAAGTACATAGAAGCTTGCGAGTTTAATAAGGACGAAAGAGTTATTTTTGCAGACAGTATAAATGAAGTTTCCTTGGGAAATGAGCTTCCTATCTATATTTCGGTAGATAAGGATGTGATTTCTGAAAATGAATTTATATCTGACTGGGATCAGGGTATTATGCCGGTATCGACACTTATAAAAGAACTAAAGTGTTTAAGAGATAACTTTAGAATTATGGGCATTGATATCTGTGGTGAGCCTGATATCAGTGATGAAATTAATATTAGTTTAAGTAATAATATAAATAAAGAATTGGTAAATATATTTGTAGATATTTTATGTTAAATATGATACAATGAGATGATACCATTTTTTTATTTGGGAGTTTGGTTAGATGAATAAGGACAATAAAGACGAAAATAAGGAAAAGAGTCAAATCTCAAAAAAACTTTTAATCCTGATTATTGTTGTCCTGTTTCTTATACCGACTGTTTTTTGCATAGTTTTGTTCATTAAGTTAAATAAGTTAAATGATGAACTTGACAGAATCAGACAGCTTAAAATAGAGCGGATTCTGGTTGCCCAAAAAAGAAGTGCTGAAGCAGAGATGATTGCATCAATGCTTAGTTTTGCTCAGAATGAAGCTTCTAAGAAGAAGGCTCTTATGCTTAAAGCAGCAGAAGAAGAACGGATAAGGACAGCAAAGGGAAGGGTTTATCTTACCTTTGATGACGGACCTTCTGAAAATACAGAAGACGTGCTTAAGATACTAAAGAAAAATGATATTAAAGCTACTTTTTTTGTGATTGGAAGGACTGATGAAAAGTCTCTAAAAAGATACAAAAAAATAGTGAATGAAGGCCACACAATTGCAATGCATTCGTATACCCACAACTATGGCTTGATATATGCATCCTTAAAGAATTTTAAGGAAGATTATTATGCTATAAGCGACCTGATTTACAACACTACCGGGGTAAGATGTAAATACTACCGTTTTCCGGGAGGAAGCAGCAATTCTGTATCGAAGATTGATATGAATTTACCTGCCAAATTTCTTAAAGATGAGGGTGTTGAGTATTTTGACTGGAATGTGATGAGTGGAGATGCAGTGAGAATTTCTTTGTCAGAAAAAGTATTGTACGAAAATGTTATGGCAGGGGTTCGCAGCATGAAAGACTCAGTAGTACTAATGCACGACTCTTTGGGGAGGGGAACTACGGTTAGAGCTTTACCGAAAATCATAAAAAGCTTAAAAAAAGAAAACTATCTTATACTACCTATTGATGAAACTACACCTGTAGTACATCATAGAATAAGGAAGTTGGGCTAAAGGAGATATTGTAGTGGAACATAACGTGGAAGCTGGAAAGAAGTTTTCCTGCCTATCAGCATTATTACTTCTTTTCGTCTTATCATTTACTTTTAATATGGCTATTGTAGGATATACTTCAGTTGAAAAGGTGCTGGCTGCTGATAGTTCTGTAAGGGCCAAGAAAAAGGGCAAGACAAAAAAGAAGATAGTTAAGGAAGTAACCAAGAAAGCACATAAGCAGGTACATAAGAAAACCGCATATTTAACTTTTGACGACGGTCCGAGTGTCAATACGGACAAAGTACTTGATATTCTTGATAAATACAAGATAAAAGCCACTTTTTTCGTGGTAGGAAGAACAGATAAGGCGTCAATTAAAAGGTATAAGGAGATAGTGAAAAGAGGTCACAATATAGGGCTCCATTCTCTGACTCATAACTATAAGCTTGTATATGCAAACCTTGATTCTTTTAAGAAGGATGTGTACGCTATCAGGGATATAGTGAAAAAGTATACCGGTATTGATTCCAAGCTGTACAGGTTTCCGGGAGGAAGCAGTAATGGTGTTGCAAAAATAAATATGCACAAAGTTATCAAATGGATCAATGAGGCAGGATATCATTATTTTGACTGGAATCTTGGAGGAACAGATGCAGCATTTCCTGCACCTTCAGCTAACGCAATTTACAATGCAATAGCGATGTATGCAGGCAGCAACACTGATAAGATTGTTCTTCTCCACGATTCGAAGGATAAGGTAAACACAGTAAAAGCCCTGCCAAGAATCATTGAACTTCTGAAAAAAGAAGGATATAGATTTGCTAAGATCACCAAGAACACAAAACCCGTTCACCACAGAGTGAATCCAAAATACAAAATAAAATAAATGGAGGTATGTTATGAGCTTTTTTAAGGATTTAAGGGAAGATGTTGGAGTTATGGGAGACTTTGAGAATGATGATAATCAGATGGTTGACACTTTAAGTGACAGCAGTTCTGATGATTTTGATGAGTTTAGCCTTTCCGAGGAGGACGCACTTGGTGTGGACGAGGACATGATTGAAAAGATGGAGGACGAGGACAGCTTAAGCCTTGAAACTGAAGAAGTAGCTGCCGAAGAAAATGTATATTCAGAGCCTGTATATGAGGAGACTGAATATGTTGAAGAATTTGAGCCTGAAACAGTTGATACGACAGATGTATTCCCTGCTACAGAGAATAACCTTTACACAGGTGATATAGGAGCAGATACAGTTACAGTTGAGAGCCATCCCGGTGAATTTGCAGAGTCTGACGGAAGTACAACAGTTATTTCAAAAGGAACTGTTATCCAGGGAAGCATTGTTTCTGACGGTTCTTTAGATGTATATGGTACAGTTAATGGAGATATCAGCTGCCTTGGCAAGCTTTCAATCTCAGGTGCTGTTAAGGGTAAATCTTCAGCTGCTGAGGTATATTTACATACTAACAAGCTTGATGGCGGAATTACAAGTAAGGGTTGTGTAAAGATTGCTGCAGGTACAGTAGTTATCGGTGATATTGCAGCTTCTTCTTGTGTAGTTGCAGGTGCTGTTAAGGGTAACTTAGATGTAAACGGACCTGTAATTGTTGATTCTACAGCTGTAATCAAAGGTAATATCAGCTCTAAGGGAATCCAGATTAATAGCGGTGCTGTTATTGATGGTTTCTGTGCACTTCCTTATGCATCAGTTGATATTGATTCATTCTTTGGTGATGAGGTTGATGCTTAATGGGAAAATATAAAAGAGTATTGCTAAAGTTATCAGGTGAAGCTCTTGCAGGAGACAAGAAGACGGGTTTTGATGAGACCACCTGCATTAGAGTTGCTAAGCAGGTAAAAGAGCTGGTTGATAACGGAATACAGGTAGGAGTTGTTATTGGTGGAGGAAACTTCTGGAGGGGACGCACCAGTAACACTATTGACAGAACTAAGGCTGACCAGATAGGGATGCTTGCTACTGTTATGAACTGTATCTATGTGTCTGATATATTCAGATATGTAGGTATGAAGACTTCTATTCTTACTCCTTTCGAGTGTGGCAATATGACTAAGCTCTTTTCAAAAGATAGAGCACTTAAATACTTTGGAAAAGGTATGGTTGTATTCTTTGCAGGGGGTACAGGACATCCGTATTTTTCTACAGATACAGGAGCTGTGCTAAGGGCTGTGGGAGATCGAGGCAGACACTATTTTGCTTGCAAAAGCAATTGACGGTGTCTATGACAGTGATCCTAAGTCAAATCCAAACGCTAAGAAATACAGCGAAATCAGTATAGAAGAGGTGCTTGATAAAAAACTTGCTGTTATTGATCTGGCCGCCACAATTATGTGCTATGAGAACAAAATGCCTATGCAGGTATTTGGGCTGGGTGAAGAAAACAGTATTGTAAATGCTGCAAATGGAATCAACAACGGCACAAAAGTTACAGTATAAGAGACTAACTAAAGAATAAACCCGGGGAGGTTACTTATGTCAGAAGCAACAAAAATGTATGAAGACAAGATGAATAAAACGCTTAACAATCTTAGTGAAGAGTACATTACTATAAGAGCGGGGAGAGCAAATCCTCATATTCTTGACAAGATTAAGGTAGATTATTATGGACAGCCATCACCTATTCAGTCGGTTGCCAATATCTCAGTTCCGGAGGCAAGAATTATCCAGATTCAGCCTTGGGAAGCAAGTCTTATCAAGACCATTGAGAAAGAAATAAATATGGCTAACCTTGGTGTAGTTCCTAACAATGACGGTAAGTCTATAAGACTTGTTTTCCCTGAACTTACAGAGGAGAGACGTAAGGAACTGTCCAAGGATATCAAGAAAAAGGCTGAAAATGCCAAGATAGCTATAAGAAATATCAGAAGAGATGCTGTAGATCACTTTAAAAAGCAGGAAAAGGCAAACGAGATTACAGAGGATGATCTTAAAGGTCTTGAAGATGAGATTCAGAAGATAACAGATAAGTTTTCTGATGAAATCGAGAAAATGACAGAAGACAAGATAAAAGAAATAATGACAGTATAATAGTAAATGGGGGTTCGGTTTATCCGCACCCTCTTTTTGGGATATGATATGAGTGAAAATGAGAAGATTCCCAGGCATGTAGCCATAATACTTGATGGAAACGGAAGATGGGCAAAGAAACGAGGCTTACCAAGAACCTTTGGCCATCTTAAAGGTTGTGACAATGTTGAGCCTGTATGTAAGGCTGCATTTGACCTGGGTATTAAATATGTTACCATGTATGCGTTTCCACAGAGAACTGGAAACGTCCAAAAGATGAAGTTGACGAGCTTATGAAGCTGCTTGCAAAGTACATGAAAGACGCTATGAAGCTCTCTGTCAAAAACAATATGAGGGTAAGGATAATAGGCGATAAGTCAGGGCTTTCAGATGAACTTAACTCCCTGATAGCTAAGCTTGAAGATGTATCTAAGGACTTTACAGGTTTACAGCTTCAGATTGCTGTCAACTACGGTGGAAGAGATGATATTAGAAGAGCCTTTAAGGATATACTTATATCTGCTGAAAAAGAAGGCTTGACTTATCAAGAAGTTATAGAAAAACTGTCTGAGGATACCATAAGCGATAACCTGGATACTGCGGATATTCCTGATCCTGATCTTATGATTAGAACGAGTGGGGAGCAGAGATTGTCTAACTATCTTATTTGGCAGCTTGCTTATGCTGAGTATTTTTTTACAGATACTCTTTGGCCTGATTTTGGGAAAAAAAGATTTAGAAGAAGCCATTGAATTCTACAGTGGTAGAGACAGAAGATTTGGCGGTATTAAGAAAGGATGAACTATGTTTCTGACTAGACTTATAAGTGGAATTCTGCTTTTAGTATTTACATTTGTGACTATGTATTTTGGTGGGCAGTTACTGCTTGTTGCCTTATTTTTGATATCATTGATTGGTTTATATGAGCTATATAAGGTTATGAAATTTGAGGATACCCCACTTGCTGCAGTAGGATACTTAGGCGCATTTGCCTGGTACATAAATATCGATACCAGACCGAATGCGATTATCGATTTTAAAGTACCTGAGCTTATGATATTTTCGATAGTAGTTGTGGCTGCACTTTTGGTCTTCGTAGTAAAATATCCTAAATATACTGCAAATCAGCTATTTAGTACGATTTTTGGTATATTTTATATACCTGTTATGATATCTTTTATATTTAAGACACGTGAGACCATAGCATTTGGACAGTGGCTTGCCTGGATGGCTTATGTAAGCTCTTGGGGTTCTGATACCTGTGCATATGTTGTTGGAAGGCTCTTTGGTAAGCATAAGCTGGCACCGGTACTAAGCCCTAAAAAGTCGGTGGAAGGCGCAATTGGAGGAGTTTTAGGTTCTGCGCTTATAGGCGTTATATTTGGACTGATAATGAGCAATTATACAGGTAAATCTGAAAATCTCATTATGATTTTTGCAGTTATAGGAGGACTTGGTTCTGTTATTTCTCAGATAGGAGATTTAGCTGCATCAGGAATTAAGAGAAATTATGATATCAAGGACTATGGGCATTTAATACCGGGGCATGGAGGAATTCTTGACAGATACGACAGTATGATAATTACTGCTCCTATAGTTTATTTTCTCTCACTTTACCTGGTAGGAAGGATATAATGAAAAGAATATCTATTTTAGGTTCCACAGGCTCTATTGGGACTCAGACACTTGACATAGTAAGGCTTAATGAAGATTTGAAGGTAACTGTACTTACCGCGAATAATAATATTAATCTAATTTTCACACAAATTTTAGAATTTTGCCCTGAATTAGTCTGTATTTTTGATATAATAGAAGCAGGCAAACTTAAAGATATGCTTGAAGCTGCCATTACTGAAAAAAAGCTAAGTAAAATGCCTGAGATTGTAACAGGTGTTGAAGGGCTTATTCAGGCGGCAGCCTATGAGAATTCAGATATAGTTGTTACGGCTGTTGTAGGTATGATAGGCATTAGACCTACGATAGCTGCTATAAATGCAGGCAAGGATATAGCCCTTGCCAACAAAGAGACTCTCGTTTGTGCAGGCCATATCATAATGAAGCTTGCCAGAGATAAAGGTGTTAATATATATCCTGTGGACAGCGAGCACAGTGCTATATTCCAGTGTTTACAAGGAAAGGCAGATAATAGGATAAGAAGATTGCTGCTTACCGCCTCGGGTGGTCCATTTTTACATACTCCTAAGGAAGAGTTAAAAGATGTGACTCTTGAGAGGGCATTGAAGCATCCTAACTGGTCGATGGGAGCTAAAGTTACCATTGACTCATCAACCATGGTAAATAAAGGGCTTGAGGTCTGTGAGGCAAGATGGCTCTTTGATACTGAGCCGGATAAGATAGAGGTGGTTATACAGCCTCAAAGCATAGTACACTCTGCTGTAGAATTTAAGGATGGTAGTGTTATAGCGCAAATGGGAGTACCTGATATGAAGCTTCCTATATCCTATGCACTCACCTACCCTGAGAGAAGATTCGTATCAGACAATTATCTTGACCTTTTTGCCATATCAAAGCTTGACTTTATTAAGCCTGATTTGGAGAAGTTTAAGGGGTTAAGACTTGCCTTTATGGCAATAACAGAGGGAGGAAGCCTTCCTACTGTCTTTAATGCAGCCAATGAGGTGGCTGTGGCATTATTTATACAGAAAAAAATCAGATATTTAGATATCGTTAATATCATAGAAGAAAACTTGAATAAACACATAAAGATAGAAAATCCAACAGTGGATGATATCGAAAGAATCCAAAATGAGATTCTACTTGGTGTTGAAAGCAGTATGTAAGGAAGGTGAACGATTTGAACATAGTTTGGGCTATTTTAATATTTTCATTAGTAGTAATTATTCATGAATTTGGACACTACTTTTTTGCCAGACTTGGAGGAATTAAAGTAAATGAGTTCTCACTTGGTATGGGACCAAGACTTTTCTCTTTGATGCAGCGGGCACAAAGTGGTCTGTAAAGCTTCTGCCAATTGGCGGTTCCTGTATGATGGAAGGTGAGGATGAGTCAAGTGATGATGAAGGTGCCTTTGCCAATAAGTCAGTATGGGTAAGGATATGGACGGTTTTCGGAGGACCTTTATTTAACTTCATCCTTGCTTTTTTACTGTCTCTCTTTGTAATTGGCTCGATAGGAGTAGACAAGAGCAATATTGTTAGTGTAACAAAGGGATATCCTGCTGAAGAGGCAGGACTTAAGGCAGGAGATGTCATTACTAAAATAAACGGAACTTCCATAAATATCGGAAGGGAGGTTTCAAGCTACTTTGTATTTCATCCACTCTCTAATGAGGACGTGAAGATAGAGGTAAAAAGAGGAGATGAAAAACTTGATTTTACTGTAAAGCCTCAGGAAAAAGAAAAGTTTTACCTGGGATTTACCTATTCTCCGGGAGATGGAGAGGCGGTCATTGACAGCCTTACAGATGACAGTGCACTAAAGGCTGCAGGCGCAGCTGCAGGTGATGTTATTACCGATGTAGATGGAACTGTTATCAAGTCAGGAACTGAACTTAATAACTATTTCGTTTCTTCTCCTTTAGATAGAAAAGAAGTAAAGATTACACTTAAGAAGGCTGATACAGGAAATACAGAGGAGATTACCGTAACACCTAAAAGCGCAGGTTCATCCTATACCCTGGGACTGGTAAGCAATACTGCAAGAGAAAAACTAGGTGTAGTAGACACCTTATATTACTCATTAAATGAAACCAAATATGTGGTGGTTACAACCATCGAATCTCTTAAAATGATGGTAACAGGAAGAGTAAAGCCTAAAGAAATAGCTGGTCCTGTCGGTATAGTAAATATGATTGGCAATTCCTACGAGCAGAGCAAGAATGATGGTATTATGGTCATCCTCCTTAGTATGGCAAGCATAAGCATACTTATATCAGCCAACCTCGGAGTTATGAACCTACTTCCTATCCCTGCTCTTGATGGAGGACGGCTTGTATTCCTCATAATAGAAGCAGTAAGAGGCAAGCCTGTTGATCCGGACAAGGAGGGTAGGGTACATTTTGTTGGATTTGTTCTACTTATGTTGCTTATGGTAGCAGTATTGTTCAATGATATTTGAGAATTATAGGATAAATTATGAGAAATGAAATTAAAACTACAAGAGTAGTAAAGATTGGAAACAGGGTTATCGGTGGCGGTAATCCTGTTTTAATACAATCAATGACGAATACAAAGACGGAAGATGTGAAGGCTACAGTTGCTCAGATTAAAGAGCTTGAAAAGGCGGGCTGTGACATAATCAGATGTGCAGTTCCCACTATGGAGGCAGCCCTTGCCTTTAAGGAAATTAAAGAGGCTATAAATATTCCTTTAGTAGCTGATATCCACTTTGATTATCGCCTTGCTATAGCGGCTATGGAAAACGGAGCTGATAAGATAAGAATAAATCCGGGTAACATAGGCTCAGAGGAGAAACTAAGGGCTGTAATAGATGTGGCCAAGGAGTATCAGATTCCTATAAGAGTTGGTGTAAATAGCGGTTCTCTTGAAAAGGAAGTTCTTGAAAAATATGGCAAGGTTACAAGTGAGGCTCTCGTAGAAAGTGCCCTAAACAATGCTAAGCTGATTGAAGATATGGATTATCACAACCTGGTAATAAGCATTAAGTCATCCAATGTGATGGAGTGTATCAAGGCTCATGAGCTTATAGCTGCCAGGACAGATATTCCTTTACATGTAGGCATAACTGAGTCCGGCTCACTTATTTCAGGCAATATCAAGTCGGGTGTAGACTAGGGATTATATTATATCAGGGAATAGGAGATACTATCAGGGTTTCTCTTACGGGCAATCCTGTTGAAGAGATTAAGTCAGCTAAGATGATACTTAAGGCTCTTGGGCTTAGAAAGGGCGGAGCTGAGATAGTTTCCTGCCCAACCTGTGGCCGTACTGATATTGACCTTATAGGTCTTGAAGAAAAGGTGAATAAACTGCTTGAGGAGTATATGGAGCTAGACATAAAGGTTGCTGTTATGGGCTGTGTGGTAAACGGTCCGGGCGAGGCAAGGGAAGCGGACCTTGGTATCTGCGGAGGCAAAAACGCAGGTCTCATCATTAAAAAAGGAGAAATTATTAAGAGACTTCCTGAGTCAGACCTTCTTATGGGACTTAAGGAAGAGCTTGATATATTAAAAGCTAAGGAAGGAAAGTAAGATGGATTTTCATGAGGCTTTTAACAACCTGGTTATAAATGAAGAGCTTGAAAGGGCTTTTAATGAAATATCGGTTGAAAAGGTAGTTGTATCGAAGGCAAGAGGAGAAATTACTGTAATAATAAAGGGCTTATCTCCTCTTAAAAGGAGTCATATTGTTTCTATGCAGTCTGCACTTAAAGGCCAGATATTTACTTCTAAGGAGCAGACAGTAATAATTGAGGAAAGATATGACTTATCGGACTTTTCAGTCAAAAATATATTTGAAAAAAATAAATCAAGTATCCTTGATGAATTAAATGAACAGGGTAGAATATACTATAATATCTTAAATAAAAGTAATATAGATTTTGATGATACTGCGATATATATAGAAAATGAGGATAATTTCATAATCAGGGAAAAACTAAAGGAAATATCCGAATGGCTTGAGCTTATATTTCTAAAAAGATATAACAAGGAAGTCTCCATCCACCTTAAGTATAGAGAGATAAATGAAAAGGAAAAAGAAGAAAAGGACAGCTTTACCATAGAGGAAATACTTGCTACGAGGCCTCAGGCAGAGCTGGCTTCTAAGCCTAAGGCTAACAACAAACCTGTGTCAGAAGATAAGGGTAAGAAAGCATTTAGTACACCTTCAGGTTTTAAGAAGAAGTCAATCCCCTCTTGATCCGTCTGTGATTTACGGTAAGAACTTTGAAGGCTCTTCTGTAGAGCTTAAGAATATAACTGAGGAGCAGAGAAGTCTCATTGTCAGAGGCAGGATTCTTAAGCTTGATGAGAGAGAAACAAAAACGGGAAGATTTATTATTTCTATCGTAATTACCGATTTTACTGACAGTATTACCTGCAAAATATGGGCTTCACCGGAAGAAAAGGATGAACTTAAGAAAAGACTTTCTCCCGGTGCTTTTATTAAAATAAGTGCAGATGTACAGATGGATCCTTTTGACAATGAGCTTACCTTAAGTAAGGTGGAGGGCATCAAGGAAACGGAAGATTTTACATCAAAGCGCATTGACAAGAGCGAAAAAAAGAGGGTTGAGCTTCATCTTCATACAAACATGAGTGAGATGGACGCTGTAATTGATCCGGGTGCACTGCTTAAAACCCTGTCTGCTTGGGGACATAAGGCTGTTGCAATTACTGATCACGGTGTAGTACAAGGCTTTACCAATGCTCTTCATGCAAAAGATAAGCTTAAAATGAATGATTTTAAGCTTATTTATGGTGTGGAAGGCTATGTAGTAGACGATGTTTCTCCTGCTGTAAGGATGGACAAAGGACAAGAGCTCACAGATCCTGCTGTTGTTTTTGATATAGAAACTACAGGCTTTGGACCTAAGAACTGCAGAATCATTGAGATAGGCGCAGTTAAGGTTGCTGACGGTAAGATTATAGGCAAGTTCTCCTGCTTTGTGAATCCTAAGCAAAGTATACCCGAGGAAATAACTAAGCTTACAAGCATTACTCAGGAAATGGTTGTAAATGAGCCTGAGATAGATATTGTACTTCCAAAGTTTTTAGAATTTTGTAAAGGCTGTTTTTTTAGTTGCACACAATGCTTCCTTTGATACTAGCTTTATATTTGAAAAATATGGAGAGGCTTGGACTTAAGGGAGAGTTTACCATAGCAGATACAGTAACCATGTCAAGGGTACTTCTCCCGGGACTTAAGAACTATAAGCTTGATACAGTGGCTGAGAGACTGGGAATTGTACTAGAGCACCACCATAGGGCAGTTGACGATGCAGGCTGTACTGCTGAAATCTATATCAAACTCTGTGAGCTTGCATATGAGCGGTTTGGTAACTCACTCCTTAGCAATTTTAATACTAAAGAGGGGTTTGACGCTGAAACAATCAAGAAAATGGGCACCTCCCACATCATTATCCTGGCAAAAAATGACATAGGTAGGATAAACCTGTATAAACTGGTTTCACTGTCTCATCTTACCTATTTTCAGAGAAGACCAAGAATTCCAAAGAGTCTTTTGATGAAGCATAGAGAGGGACTGATACTTGGTTCAGCCTGTGAGGCAGGAGAGCTTTATCAGGCTGTTCTTAGAAGACATGGTGAGGATGAGATTGAAGCTTTGGCCAAGTTCTATGATTATTTTGAGATTCAACCGCTTGCCAATAACAGCTTTATGATTGAAAATGACAGAGTACCTGATATTACGGACAAAGAAGATTTAAGAGAAATAAATAGAATAATAGTAAACCTTGGTGAAAAATATAACAAGCCCGTAGTTGCCACCTGTGATGCACATTTTCTAAATCCTGAAGACGAGATATATAGAAAATATCTTTTATGGTCAAAGGGAATGAAGGATGCAGACAGGCCTTTACCTCTCTATCTTAGAACTACGGAAGAGATGCTTGAAGAATTCTCATACTTGGGTAATGATAAGGCAGAAGAGGTGGTAATTACCAATACCAATCTTATAGCAGATATGATTGAAATAATCTCTCCTGTAAGACCTGACAAATGTGCTCCTGTCATTGAGAACTCGGACGAGGAGCTTAGAAGAATCTGCTATGATAAGGCCTACGAAATATATGGCAGAGACCTTCCTAAAAAGGTGGTAGACAGGCTCGAGCACGAGCTTACGTCAATCATATCTAATGGCTTTGCGGTTATGTACATAATTGCTCAGAAGCTAGTGTGGAAGTCAAATGAAGACGGATACCTGGTTGGCTCCAGAGGCTCAGTAGGTTCTTCCTTTGTTGCCTTTTTATCAGGTATTACAGAGGTTAATTCGCTATCTGCGCATTATTACTGCAAACATTGCCATTTCGTTGACTTTGACTCTGAGGAAGTAAGGAGTTACTCAGGAAGAAGCGGCTGCGATATGCCTGATAAGCTGTGTCCTGTATGTGGAGAGCCACTTGTAAAGGACGGACATGACATACCTTTTGAGACCTTCCTAGGCTTTAACGGAGACAAGGAGCCTGACATAGACCTTAACTTCTCAGGTGAATACCAGGCAAAGGCACATGCTTATACTGAGGTTATCTTTGGTGAAGGACAGACATTTAGAGCTGGCACAATCGGCGGTGTGGCAGATAAAACTGCCTTTGGCTATGTGCTTAAGTACAATGAAGAGCATGACAACATAGTAATGCGAAGGTCGGAGATAGAAAGAGTTTCTCTTGGCTGTATAGGAGTTAGAAGGACGACAGGACAGCATCCCGGAGGAATAGTAGTTCTTCCTCTTGGAGAAAATATCAATACCTTTACCCCGGTACAGCATCCTGCCAACGATATGAGCACACCTATAATAACAACTCACTTTGATTATCACTCAATTGACCACAATCTTTTGAAGTTAGATATACTGGGACATGACGATCCTACCATGATAAGGATGCTTGAGGACTTAACAGGAGTAAATGCACAGGGTATAAGGCTTGATGATGAAAATGTCCTTTCACTCTTTAACGGACTTTCAGCATTGGATATAGAAGCTAAGGATCTTGACGGCTATGACCTTGGAAGCCTTGGTGTGCCTGAATTTGGTACGGATTTCGTTATGCAGATGCTAAGAGAAACCAAGCCTAAGACATTCTCAGACCTTGTTCGTATATCAGGTCTCTCCCATGGAACCGATGTATGGACAGGTAATGCACAGACTCTAATCGCAGAGGGAAAATGTGAGTTAAAGACTGCAATCTGTACAAGAGATGATATTATGATATATCTCATAGACATGGGGCTTGAACCGGGACATGCCTTTAAGATAATGGAAAGTGTGCGTAAGGGCAAGGGACTCACTCCTGAATGGGAGCAGGAAATGACAGAGCATAATGTACCTGACTGGTATATATGGTCTTGTAAGAAGATTAAGTACATGTTCCCTAAGGCACATGCTGCTGCCTATGTAATGATGGGCTTTAGAATAGCCTATTTTAAGGTGTATTATCCTCTTGCCTATTACTCCGCATTTTTCAGCATAAGAGCAAAGGCATTTGACTATGGTTTATTTTGCTTTGGTAAAGAAAAGCTTTTAAGCGTCATAAAAGAGATTAAAAAGGTGGAGAAGAGACTAAGAAACAAGAAAGATGAGGATGTTCTTGGAGATGCCTACATAGTACTTGAAATGTATGCAAGAGGCTTTGAATTCATGCCAATTGACATATATAGGGCAAAGCCAAGCAGTTTCAGATTATAGACAACAAGATAATGCCTTCTCTTGTAAGCATAGAAGGACTTGGAGATAAGGCCGCCTATGCCCTCTATGAAGCCGCTAAAAAAGGCACATTTCTCTCAAAAGACGATCTTAAACAAAGAGCAAAGGGCACTACTCAGACAGCAATAGACAAGATGACGGAACTGGGTATTATAAATGAACTGCCTAACTCCAGTCAGATATCTTTATTTGATTTTATAGGTTAATTTTTAGCCATTTGGCGTAAATCATTAATTGATTTTGGTATAATAATTTCAAATACCTGTTAAAAGTGGACAAATGTCCTTTATTATTTGATGAAAAAAATATAAAAATCTAATTAATAATTAAAAAAATCTTATACAAACTTCACAAAAGAAATAAATGTTGTTTGGAGGAAACTATGATTGATTATGCTGAGGGTTCAGGCAAACAGTATCATACAGGATTAGCTAAAGGTGATGTAGGAAGGTATGTCATTCTTCCCGGAGATCCTAAAAGATGCGCAAAGATAGCAGCCCACTTTGACAATCCCGTACTTGTGTCTGATGTTAGAGAATATGTGACATATACAGGTACCTTAGACGGTGTGAAAGTAAGCGTTACATCAACAGGTATAGGAGGTCCATCTGCTGCCATTGCAATTGACGAGCTTTCAAAATGTGGAGCTGACACCTTTTTAAGGGTTGGAACCTGTGGAGGCATGCAGGATGAGGTTATGGGAGGAGATATTGTCATTGCAAGCGGTGCTATTCGTATGGAGGGCACCAGCCGCGAATTTGCTCCTATAGAGTATCCCGCTGTTGCCAATATTGATGTTATGAATGCCATGATAAATTCTGCCAAAGAGCTAAATGAAAGATACCATGTTGGAGTAGTTCAGTGTAAGGATTCTTTCTTTGGACAGCATGAGCCTGAGATTATGCCTGTTAGCTATGAGCTTCAAAACAAATGGCAGGCGTGGCTTAGAATGGGCTGCCTTGCTTCTGAAATGGAATCCGCCGCCTTATTTATTGCAGGAAGCTTCCTTAGGGTAAGGGTAGGCTCTTGTTTCCTTGTTGTAGCCAATCAGGAAAGAGCTAAGAAAAATCTTCCAAATGAACAGGTACACGATACGGAGGCAGCTATAGCCACTGCTGTAGGTGCCATAAGACTTCTCATAAAAGAGGATGAGGCTAAAAGTAAATAATTAAATTTGGTTACTGCTGCCAAAAGGCAGTATAACATAAAACTTTCTTAAAAAAGGAGAAAAGAAATGAAAAAAAGACTTTTATCAATGGCTCTGTCAGCAGTTATGGTGCTTTCATTAGCAGCTTGTGGCGGACAGGCAAAGGATTCTACAAGCACAAAGAGTGCTTCAAAGACCACATCTACTACTAGTACAGCAAGTACAGCAACCAGCACTACTTCATCTAAGTCAGGCAGCACCACGACAGCTAAGTCAGACTTAAAGGTTGGCCTTATTACTGATGTGGGCGGTATCCATGACCATTCATTTAACGAGACTTCTTGGAAGGGTATGGAGAGAGCTAAGGCAGATTTTGGTGTAGAGATTAACTATCTTGAGTCAAAAACCGATGCTGACTACTCAAGTAATATCGAAAGCTTTGTAGATGAAGACTATGACCTCATTGTTTGCGTTGGTTTCAAGCTTGCTGAGGCTACAAAGAAGGCGGCAGAGTCTTATCCTGATAAAAAGTTTGCAATAATAGATGATGCTAACAATGCATCACTTCCAAATGTTACCTGCCTTACCTTCAAGCAGGAACAGGCTTCTTATCTTGTTGGTTATGTAGCGGGTCTTGTTACAAAGAAAAACAATGTTGGTTTTGTACTTGGTATGGGCAATGAAATGATGCACAAGTTTGGTTATGGCTATCTTGCAGGCGTATATGCAGCTAATCCTAAGGCTACAGTTCAGCAGATAAATGCAAACAGCTTTGCAGACCCTGCTATTGGTAAGACAAGTGCAACAACTATGATTACCAATGGAGCAGATGTTATCTTCCACGCAGCAGGTGGTACAGGTGTTGGTGTTATCCAGGCTTGCCAGGAAAATAAGATATCAGCCATCGGTGTAGATACAGACCAGAGCTCATTAGCTCCTGATACAGTTATTACATCAGCTATGAAGAGAGTAGACAATGCAGTTTATGACTCAGTTAAGCAGCTTGTAGAGGGTACTCTTAAAGGCGGAGAAGTTGTATATGACCTTTCAAAGGGTGGTGTAGACATAGCTCCTACTACAAAGCTTCTTTCTGAGGATGTACTTAAGAAGGTGGAAGAAGTTAAGGCTAAGATATTAAGTGGTGAAATCGTTGTTCCTGGCACAAAGGCTGAATTTGAAAAAGAATTCGGCGATAAGTACGAATTAGACTAAGTAAAACTATCATAGGATTCTTGATGAGTTATTAGACCTACGATAATGGTTTTTAGCTTTGTTAAGATGAGATCCGTTCTGCAACTATCGTATACAATACTGCGGTAGTTGCAGAAAATTTATAATATCATATTTTGAAAATAGTGCTTTATAAATAATGCATTATCTTGAGAATATGATGGTATAATTAGAAAATGGGAGGTAAAACTGTGGGCAGTGAAAGTCATATTGATGAAAAAGTCATTGCTGTTAAAATGGAGAACATAGTTAAAAAGTTCGGAAGTTTTACTGCTAATGACGGAATTAATCTAACTGTGCATAAGGGAGAAGTACATTCCATACTTGGAGAGAATGGAGCCGGTAAAAGCACCCTTATGAATGTACTCTACGGCATGTACAGACCTACTAGCGGTCAGATTTACATTAAGGGTGTGGATGCTGATATAACGAGCCCTAAACATGCTATTGAACTTGGCATAGGTATGGTGCATCAGCATTTCATGCTTATTCAGCCATTTACTGTAACGGAAAACATAGTCTTAGGTATTGAGCCTGTTAAAGGTGTCAAGATTGACTACAAGCTTGCAAAGAAAAAGGTGCTTGAGATATCTGAAAAATACGGTATGCAGGTAGATCCTGATGCCAAAATTGAAGATATTTCCGTGGGAATGCAGCAAAGAGTGGAGATACTTAAGGTTCTTTATAGAGGTGCTGATATCCTCATTCTTGATGAGCCTACAGCCTCACTTACACCTCAGGAAATAGATGAACTTATGGTAATTATTAAAAATCTTACTAAAGACGGTAAGAGTATAATAATCATTACTCATAAGCTTAAAGAAATAAAAGCCTGCTCAGATAACTGTACAATCATCCGCCAGGGAAAATATATCAATACTGTCAAAGTGGATGAAGTAAGCGAGTCTGAACTGGCAGCACTTATGGTAGGCCGTGATGTTAATTTTAAGGTAGAAAAGAAGGAACAGGAGCCTGGTGCGGAGGTCCTCTCGGTAAAGAATGTGAGGGCAAGAGACTATAGAGGAGTAGAAATACTAAAAGGCTTTGATATATCTGTAAGAGCCGGTGAAATAGTCGGTCTTGCCGGTGTTGATGGCAACGGACAGACAGAGCTGGTTGAGATATTAAGTGGCCTTAAAAAGGCTGATTCCGGTGAAATTACTATGAATGGCAAGGATATCTTCAACAAGACACCTCGTGAAATATTCGACAAAGGTCTTTCAAGCATTCCTGCAGACAGACAAAAGCATGGACTTGTCCTTGAGTTTTCAATCGAAGATAATCTCATTTTACAGCATTACAATGAGGCACCATATTCAAAAGGCTTCATACTTGACCGTAAAGTTATACGAGAGCACGCAACCAAGATGATGGATAAGTTTGACATCAGGCCAAGAGGTGCTGAGGCTAATCCTGCCGGAAGCCTTTCAGGAGGCAACCAGCAAAAGGTTATAATAGCTAGGGAGGTTACCAACAATAAGGATTTACTTATAGCAGTTAACCCAACCCGAGGTCTTGATGTAGGAGCTATTGAGTTTGTGCATAAGTATATCGTTGAGCAGAGAAATAAAGGAAAAGCGGTACTGCTTGTTTCCTTTGAGCTTGATGAGATTATGAATCTCTCAGACAGAATAGTTGTTATAAGCGGCGGTAAAGTGGCAGGTAGTATGCAGGCAAAAGAGGCAAAAGAGGGTGAACTTGGATATATGATGGCAGGAGGTGAGCATGGTGAATAATAAAAAGAGCATTTTACAAAGCAATTTTCTATACACCATTGTTGCCATTATAATTGGCTTCTTAATCGGAGCAATTTTTTTGGTTGTGGCAGGAATTAGCCCTACAGTAGCCTACGGTAAGCTGATTTCGAGCGTTTTTAGTAAACCGAAATTTTTAATGTATACCTTGGTTTATTCGGCTCCTATTATACTTACAGGTCTCTCTGTGGCATTTTCCTTTAGAACCGGTGTTTTTAATATAGGCGCTGAAGGACAATTTGTTGTTGGAAGTATAGTAGCTACTCTCGTTGGAATTCTTGTAAAACTGCCTGCAGTTATCCATGTTCCTCTATGTATTATAGCCGCAATGGCAGCCGGAGCCTTCTGGTCATTCTTATGCGGTCTTATGAAGGTAAAGCGAGGTATTCACGAGGTTATCTCATTTATTATGTTTAACTGGATAGCATTTTACCTCTCTAATTTTGTAGTTAACCTAAAAGATGTAAAGGTAGAAGGAGGCGAGGCCTCAAAGAACCTTGAAGATACTGCAAGGATACTTTTCCCTACATCTTGGATAGACAGCATAAAATGCCCTGATGCCAACTGGGGTATAGTTATAGCTGTAATTGCTGCTATAGCTATTTGGGTTATTATAGAGAAGACCACACTAGGTTACAGGCTGAAAGCAGTAGGATTTAATAAGCATGCTGCTGATTATGCAGGTATAGATGCCAATAAATCCATACTTACAGCACTTGTATATCAGGAGCACTTTCAGGACTTGGTGGTGCGGTTCAGATTATGGGACAGAGCGGACGGCTTGTGCAGTTTGCAGGGCAGGAAGGCTATGGCTTTGAGGGTATTTCTGTAGCCCTTATCGGTAGCTCAAATCCTCTTGGCTGTATATTTGCAGGATTATTCTATGGTGCTATGAAGTTTGGAGGCTCTAAGCTAAATATGGTGCAGGTGCCTTCTCAGATAATTAGCATAATTATGGGCTGTGTAATTATTTTCATAGCTATTTCACACGTATTCAAGTACTTGTTCCTTAAAGTTACCAAAAAGAAGGAGGCATGATAATGAATTTTCTAATCCAAAACCTTGGTCTTTTGATTAATGCGGCTTTAATAGCTACACCTCCACTTCTCTTGGCAGCTCTGGGCTCTTGTTTCTCGGAAAGAAGCGGGGTAGTTAATATCGGAATTGAAGGCATGATGACAATAGGCGCAGTTACCGGAGCAATTGCAGCCCTTACCACCAAGAACGGAATTTTGGCTTTTATCATTGGCGGTCTTGCAGGAGCGGTATTTGGGCTCATCCATGCGATAGTTTGTATTCATTTTCATGCTGACCAAACCATAGCAGGTACAGCTATTAACTTCATAGGTCCGGGACTTGCAGCCTTTACCTGTATGGTACTTTACAATTCCACTGACAGTCCTGCAATTCCTTTGGAGGACAGGCTGCCAAAGATGTTTAACGGTGTATTTGAAGCAGGAAGCTTTGGAGCAAACGTACTCAACGTATATTCTATGGCTTATTTAGTATTTGTATTCGCTATAATTGCTAACTTTGTATTCTATAAGACAAAGCTTGGAGCACATCTACGTGCCTGTGGAGAACATCCTGTAGCCTGCGAATCACTTGGCATCAATGTTTACCTCGTGAGATATATCTGTGTAATCCTCTCGGGATTTTTAGCAGGACTTGGGGGAGCCTTTTGTACACTTGCAACAGTTAGCCAGTTCAAGCCTACAGTTATTGTGGGACAGGGCTTTATAGCTATTGCTGCCGTTATATTCGGTAAGTTTTCGCCTATGGGTGCGCTTAAAGGCTGCCTTATCTTTGGCATATGTAACGGTATCAAAGCACTTGCAAGTCAAGGCAATATGGTATCGCCTAACCTTATTTCGATGATACCTTACATAGTTACAATCTTAGCCCTCATCTTCTTTGTAGGAAGAGCAGATGCGCCTGCTGCCAACGGTAAGCCTTATATAAGATCAAAGTAAGGAGGGTGTATGGACTACAAAGAATTGGTAAAAATGGCACTTGAAGCCAGAGAAATGTCTTATTCTCCATATTCTAATTTTAAGGTAGGAGCTGCACTTCTTACGAAAAATGGCAAGGTATACAAGGGCTGTAATGTTGAAAATGCAGCTTATTCACCCGCTAACTGTGCTGAAAGAACAGCCATATTTAAGGCTGTAAGCGATGGAGAGAGAGACTTTGTTGCGATTGCCATAGTGGGCGGTTCAGCAGATAATGATGAATTAACAATATGCCCTCCTTGTGGAGTTTGCAGACAGGTCATCAATGAATTTGCAGATTATGAAGAGTTTAACATAGTTTTAGGCACCAAAAATCCTGAGGATATGAAGGTATTTAAACTTAAGGAACTTCTGCCGCTTGGATTTGGACCGGGAGATCTTTCCAAATAAAAATTATGGGAGTTCGTAATGAGTGATTTAGATAATGTGTGAAATATCTAAGCAAAGATAGCCACGAATATTTAGAAAAGTTCTTAAAAAAATGCGCCCAGATGGTTGCTTGAGGAATTCAGAGAGTTTCTCTGCCAAAAGACATAGAATTTATTTCTGAAAATGAAAATGCAGGGACTGTATTTATTCTACTTTCAGGGATTGTAAAGGGAAGTGACTTAAGAGTATTCCCTATTGCATATGACTTTATGAGATTCTATCCAATAGAGGTTTTTGGAGGAATGGAGTTTGTGCTCGAGGAAGAAACCTATAGAACTACCCTTGTAACAGTTACAAATTGCAGGTTTTTAAAGCTATCCAGAGAGCATTTTGCCAAATGGGTTTCAAATGACATAAATGCAATGAAGATGTTTACTGAAGCTATGACAAAATATCTCCTAGAACAATGTAGAAAGGAAAGACTGTTTCTTTTCCTACAGGGTGAAGACAGAGTTTTGCTGTTCTTACACGACTTCTATGAGAAAAATCATTTAGGAGATAAAGTAATTATCAGCATGAGCAGAAATGATTTGGCAAGAAGTACTGCTCTATCTGTCAGAACTGTCAATCGTACTGTTAAGGAATTTATAGAGCAGGGGATTTTGATGAAAAATGGAAGAAAACTGGTGCTGCCATTTGAGAAGTACAGAGACATTAAAAACAGGCTTGCGGATAAGATAGATATAGCCTGATTCTCATAGCCTTAGACTAAACCAAAGTAATAAACCATGATTTTGTAAACCAATGACAAAATAATAAATTAAAAGGAGGAAGTTACTATGCCAATACCAACACCACATATCAGAGCCAAAGAGGGAGATTTTGCGAAGACAGTACTCATGCCGGGAGATCCACTTAGGGCAAAGTACATAGCCGAGACCTACCTTGAGAATCCGGTTCTTGTCACAGATGTTAGAAATATGCTTGGTTTCACAGGTACTTATAAGGGTAAGAGAGTATCTGTAATGGGCGGAGGTATGGGTATGCCTTCAATCGGAATTTATTCTCACGAGCTTTAACTTTTATGGAGTAGAAAATATAATAAGAATTGGTTCCGCAGGCTCTATAAGCGAAAGCTGCCCTGTTAGAAGTGTAGTAATAGCTCAGGCAGCCTGCACCAATTCCTCTTGGGCTAAGCAGTATGAGATACCTGGGACTTATGCTCCTATAGCTAACTATGGACTACTTTCATCAGCTGTAGAGATAGCTAAGAAACAGGGAACACCTACTGTTGTAGGAAATGTGCTTTCTTCCGATCCTTTTTACTGCGACCTTAAGGATCCTCACAGTGCATGGATAAAGATGGGAGTTCTTTGTGTTGAGATGGAAGCGGCCGCCCTTTACATGGAAGCTGCAAGAAGTAAGAAGAATGCCCTTGCTATACTTACAATATCAGACAATATTATCACAGGTGAAGAACTAAGCTCTGACGAAAGACAAACAGGCTTTGGAAAGATGATGGAGCTTGCACTTGAATTAGCTTAAGAGGATAGAGAGGTCTTTATCCGGATTTTGATGATGTTTCTACTGCTATAGAATATGTGTCTACAGCAGTAGAATTTGTTTGAAAGGATGATTTAAATGACACAGAATGAAATGCTTACCCATGTTGATCACACTTTACTTACACAGACAGCAACCTGGGAAGAGATTAAACAGATTTTAGATGATGCTATGAAGTACAAGGTTGCATCTGCCTGTATACCCGCAAGCTATGTAAAGAAGCAGCTAATTATGTAGGGGGTAATCTTGCAATCTGTACTGTAATTGGTTTTCCCAATGGTTATGACACGACTGCATCCAAAGTGTTTATGGCTAAGGATGCTATAAATAACGGCGCAAGTGAAGTAGACATGGTCATAAACATTGGTTGGCTGAAGGATAAAAGATACGATGAACTTGAAGCAGAGATTAGAGAGATAAAAGAAGCTGTAGGAGATAAGATTCTTAAAGTAATAATTGAAACCTGCTTGCTCACTGATGAAGAGAAAATAAAGATGTGTGAGATTGTAACCAGGGCTGGCGCTAATTACATTAAAACCTCTACAGGCTTTAGTACGGCAGGTGCAACCTTTGAGGACATAAAACTCTTTAGTGAGTATGTTGGTAAAAATGTAAGGATTAAGGCTGCCGGCGGTATATCAAGTCTTGAGGATGCATATAAGTTTCTTGAACTGGGTGCAGACAGACTGGGCACAAGCAGGATAGTTAAATTAGTGAAAGGACAGGAGGCGACAGGATATTAATGAGCAGATTTAAAAGAGTATTTTTAATAGTCATTGATTCTATGGGTATAGGAGCAATGCCTGATGCAGAGAAGTTTGGAGATGTAGGTGTAGATACCTTGGGGCATATTTGTGATAGTGTAGAGCATTTTAACATACCTAATCTTAGAAAATTAGGACTTGCCAATCTAAAGCCACTTAGCAAGGTAGAGCCTGTTGATAAGCCTCTTGCTTATTATTGTGCACTTAAAGAGAAGAGTAACGGCAAGGATACCATGACAGGACACTGGGAGATGATGGGAATCCATACCACCACACCTTTTGTAACTTTTACTGATACAGGCTTTCCAAAAGAGCTTTTGGATGAATTATCAAAGCGCTGTGGAAAAGAAATAATAGGAAACAAGAGTGCATCAGGAACTGAGATTCTTGAAGAGCTTGCAGAAACTGAAATAAATGAAGGTAAGATGATAGTCTACACCTCTGCTGACTCTGTACTTCAGATATGTGGAAATGAAGAGACCTTTGACCTTGCTAATCTCTACAGATGCTGTGAAATAGCCAGAGAGCTGTGTATGAAGGATGAATGGAAGGTTGGAAGGGTTATTGCAAGACCTTATGTAGGCAAGAAGAAGGGCGAGTTTAAGAGAACTGCAAACCGCCACGATTATGCCATCAAACCTCCTATTGATACTGCTCTTAATGCGCTTAAAGATGCAGGACTTGATGTGATTTCCATCGGTAAGATAAACGATATCTTTGTCACTGAGGGAATCACAGAGGCTTTACAAGTCTAATAGCTCAGTTCATGGCATGGAGCAGACTATAGAGGAAGCAAAGAAAGACTTTAAGGGGCTTTGCTTTGTAAATCTCGTTGATTTTGATGCGCTTTGGGGACATAGAAGGGATCCGGTAGGCTATGGTGATGAGATAGAGAAGTTTGACGTAAAGCTTGGAGAACTCTTAGATGTGATGCGTGAAGACGACTTACTTATAATCACTGCCGACCATGGCAATGACCCTACTTATACAGGAACCGACCATACCAGAGAAAAGGTGCCTTTCCTTGCATATTCAAAGAGCTTAAAGGGAGCGGGCAGCATACCTGAAAGAGAGACATTTGCAGATATGGGGGCTACCATTGCTGAGAATTTTGGAGTTAAGATGCCTGAGGGAACCATCGGAACTTCAATGCTTGAAGAATTAGCATAGTTCGATATTGACAATCATTTTCAAATGTTTTAATATAGTATATATGTGTTCTAAGTGAATGGTATATTCTATTGCAAGTATAATTGTTATGGATTATAACTTTTGACACTTGTATCATTATATTAAGGGGTTGTTGATATGACGAGTGAACAGGTTATTGAAAGATTGAAGTTAGACGGATGTCGGATTACTAAACAGCGCAGGCTTATCATTGATGTTATCATGAATAATGACTTTAATTCCTGTAAAGATATTTATTATCAAGTTGCTGAAAAGGATAAAACAGTCGGTATGGCCACTGTATACAGGATGATAAGGCAGCTTGAGGATATGGGAATAGTACATAGGATTGATACAATCGAAATAGTTAGCATATAAATTATATACACCGATTATGATTATTTTAAATTTAATATATCATAGTCGGTGTTTTTATGTTACAATGGTTATCTGGCGGCATAGGATTAATGGAAAGGGGATAATGTTTGATCTTAGGTAAAGGATTATATATTAAAAAAATATCAGGTATACTCACCGAAGTTACCATTATCCTTTGATGGATTTAGATTTATATTTATTTCAGATTTACACGGAAAAAAGTATGGAAAAAACAACACAAAGCTACTTGAAATGATATATAAGGCAAAGCCTGACTGTATCCTGATAGGTGGTGATATGGTTGTTGGCGGCATAAATAGAAGGTATAAGGAGGGATATAGACCTCTTTCAAAAGAAACAGTTGAAACAGCTATAGATTTGATAGCTGAACTTACATCGAAGTACACTGTTATACATGCGCTTGGTAATCACGAGGAAAAGCTTCATCCTGCACTTTGGGAGGAATATAAATCAAAGCTTAAAGAGCTAAATGTAAAACTACTGGATAATGAAAAATTCAGCTTTCATAGAGAAAATGATGACTATATAGATATTTATGGTCTCAGTTTGGGTGAAGAGAATTATCCAAAATTTAGAAGAAGTAAACTATCATTAGATAGTGTGGAAGAAAAACTCGGAGCAAAGGGTGACAACTACACTATACTTATGGCACACTCACCGCTTTATTTTGAGACTTACAGCAGGTGGAAGGCTGATCTTACTCTATCAGGACATTTACATGGTGGGATTATGCGGCTGCCGTTTGTTGGGGGCGTGATAGGACCTGACTTTTTTATATTTCCTAAATACTCAGGAGGCTTTTATTCAGAAAATGGCAGCAACATGATAGTTTCCTGTGGTGCAGGCACCCATACCATCAACCTGAGAGTGTTTAACCCACCGGAGATTACTCTTGTAGAATTAAAATTTGGAGAGAAATTACATGGGAATTGAAGTTAAGCTTGAAGTATTTGAAGGTCCTTTAGACCTCTTGCTTCATCTCATTGAGAAAAATAAAATAGACATTTATGATATACCTATAGCTGAGATTACAGATCAGTATATGGAATATGTTAATCAGATGAAAACAGCCGACCTTGATACGATGAGCGACTTTCTTTTGGTTGCAGCACAGCTTATAAACATTAAATCAAGGATGTTATTGCCAAAGGAAGAGAAGGAAAACGGCGAGGAGATTGATCCAAGAGAGGATCTTGTAAAGAGGCTTATTGAGTACAAGATGTACAAATACTCAGCCGAGCTTCTTAAAGGAAAAGGAGATTTTGCCTCCTCCTACCTCTTTAAGGAACCTACCATCCCTAAAGAAGTTGCTGAATATGCACCGAAGCCTGAAATTCAGGATATTATAGGTGACTTAACCCTAGCGAAGCTGCATAACATTTATAATTTTGTTATCAAAAAACAAACAGATAAAACCGATCCTATCAGAAGCTCGTTTGGCAAGATTAAAAAAGAGCCAATAAGCCTGTCTGAATCCATCGGTGAGCTTCAAAGCTTCGCAAAAGAGCATAAATCCTTTAGTTTTAAGGAATTTCTTATTAATCAGCCTTCAAAACTGCACGTAGTTGTGAGTTTTCTTGCTGTGCTTGAGCTTATGAAGGTTGGAGCCATAAAGGCGGTTCAGGATGATAATGTTTCAGACATTTCGATTGAATTTGTTGAAGAGAAGATGTTTACTAAAGAAGATTATAAGAACATGGGAGAGTAATAAGTCGTGGAATTGAAGATACTTAAGGCTAAGATAGAAGCTATACTTTTTGCAATAGGTAAATCTGTAAGGCTTACAGCTATTTCCGAAGCGGTCGAGCTGGATGAGGATACAGTTAAGAAGGTCATCCATACAATGATGGATGAATACGAAGATGAGGGACATGGTATCAGTATAATCGAGCTTGAAGACTCATTTCAAATGTGTACTAAGGCAGAGATGTATGAAACTCTAATTAAGGTGACTAATGTACCTAAAAAACATAACCTTACCGATGCTCTGCTTGAAACCCTTTCAATCGTTGCTTACAAACAGCCTGTAACCAGGGCTGATATTGAAGCTATCAGAGGTGTAAAATCAGACCATGCTGTAAATAAGCTTATTGAATACGGACTTATTGAGGAAGCGGGCAGGCTTCAGGCACCGGGTAAGCCTTTGGTGTTTGGCACAACTGAGGATTTTTTTACGCTCATTTGGTATTAAGTCACTTGAGGATTTGCCTGTTATTGGACAGGAAGCAGAAGATGAGTTTAAGCTTGAGGCTGAAAAAGAAGCCCAGCTTTCATTTGAAGATTTAGAAAAAATTGACTAAAAAGTCGTGTTTTTTATAAAAAACTTAAAAATACACTTGTACTTTTTCCAGTTATAAGATTATAATTATAATCGGCAGTAAATTGGATGTTTTATACTGTTCAGTTTATTACTTATAAAAACCAAACTTAAGTTAATGGAGGGCTAAGAATGGGTAATGCAGTAGTGCTGTCGGCGAGAGATAGAATACTCTCTTTGCTTGACGAAAACAGTTTTGTTGAAATTGGTGCCTTGGTAACAAAAAGAAGCACAGATTTTAACCTTAGTGAAAAAGAAGTTCCCGGTGACGGCGTAATTGCAGGCTATGGTCTTATTGACGGTAGTCTTGTTTATGTTTATAGCCAGGACAAGGATGCTCTTGGCGGAACAATGGGTGAAATGCACGCCAGACAGATTGTCAACGTGTATGACCTCGCTACCAAGGTTGGTGTTCCTGTGGTTGCAATTACTGATTGTGCAGGCATGAGACTTGAAGAGTCTACAGATGCACTTGATGCATTCGGTAAGGTATATGCAAGACAGGTACTTGCAAGCGGTGTTATTCCTACAGTTACCGTAATTCTTGGAACCTGTGGCGGTGGCTCTGCTATTTCGGCCGCAATTAGTGACTTTGTTATCATGACAGAAGATAATGCAAAGTTATTTGTAAATTCACCTAATGCAGTTGATAATAATTATACAGCTAAGTGTAATACAGCAGGAGCAGCTTTTCAGGCTGAATCAGGCAATGTAGACATCGTGGCAGAGGATGATGCAGAAGCTCTTGCAAAGGCAAGAGAGCTTATCTCTGTACTTCCATCAAACAACGAGAATACCGGAGTTATTTGCGAGTGTGAAGATGACCTTAACAGGGTAACAGCTGGTTTAGGTACACATGTTAAAGATACTGCGGTAGCACTTCGTGAAATATCTGATAATAACTGGTTCTTAGAGTTAAAGGCTGATTGCGCAAAAGAGATGGTTATTGGTTTCATCCGCCTGAACGGAGCAATTGTAGGAGCTGTGGCAAACCGTAGTGAAATCCTTTGTGAGGATGGAAAGGTTGCTAAAAAGTTTGACAGTGTGCTTACAATGGCAGGTGCATATAAGGCAGCTCATTTTGTAAATTTCTGTGATTCATTTTCAATCCCTGTACTTACACTTACATCTGTGACAGGCTTTGCCTCATCAGTGGGAGAAGAGCGTTCTATAGCAAGAGCATTAGCACAACTTACTTCAGCATTTGCAAATGCAACTGTTCCTAAGGTAAATCTTATAGTTGGTAAGGCTTATGGAAGCGCTTATATCACTATGAATTCAAAGCATATTGGTGCAGACCTTGTATTTGCTTACAGTGATGCTGAAATTGGTATGATGGATGCAAAGCTTGCTGCTGAGATTATTTATGATGGCAAGGATGCTGCTACAATCAGTGAAAAAGCGGGAGAGTATGCAGCTCTTCAGAACAATCCTGTGGCTGCAGCAAAGAGAGGCTTTGTAGACAGTATAATCGAGCCTGCCGCAACAAGAAAGCAGCTTGTATATGCTTTTGAGATGTTATATACAAAGAGGGAATTTCGTCCAAATAAAAAACACAGCACAATTTAATATAGAGAGGAAGTAAATATGCAGAAAAGACTAATATTATTAGTGCTTAGCGTTTTCTCCTGCTTTATGCTACTTAGCGGCTGTGCGGGCAGCTCTAAGACAAATAGCGATACTTTATCTTATAACAAAGAAACTGTTATGCAGGCAGGTAGCTTCTTTGCCGGACAATGGGCAGAGGGAGAGCTTGAAAATACTATTAGCAGTGCTCAGATAGGCAATAAGGCAAAAAAGAGCATTATTTCAATGATTGAGAACCTCAATTCAGTGAAAGAAGAGGTTGGTGCTCTTAAGTCGGTTGATGAATCTAGTGCTAACATAGTAGAAGGCAGCGATTACGTTAAGTTCGAGGAAATGATTGAATTTGAGGGAGGCAAGGTTAAGTTTACCGCTACTTTTGATGAAGACAGTATGGATAGTGGCTACATCCCTTCAAGTCTTGCGGCTGAACAACAGATAACTGTTGCCGAAAAGATGGAGAAAGCAGCCCTTAATACAGCTTTTGGTATGGCTTTCATCTTCCTTGTTCTTATTTTCATCAGTTTTGTAATCAAGGCATTAAGCCTTGTTCCAAAGTTCCTTTCAAAAAAGGAGCACGCTGAAGCACAGTCCGGTACACAGATTGCAATAGAGCAGCCTGTAGTACAGAATGAAGAATTAAGTCAGGCAGAGCTTACTGCTGTTATTACTGCAGCCATAATGGCTTATACTGCAGATAATTCTTCTGTATCTGCTGACGGACTTGTAGTACGCTCAGTAAAGAGAAAAGGTAATGGAACCTGGTAATAGCTTATAAAGCATAGTTTTAATTTTTAATAAATAGTTTTAATTTTTAATAATTTGAAAGGATAATTATATTATGAAAACATATACAATTACTGTTAATGGAACAGCTTATGAAGTTACTGTTGAAGAGGGTGCGGGAAGCGGTGCGGCTCCTGTAGTTAAGAGCGCAGCTCCTGTGGCTGCTCCAAAGCCAGCAGCAGCTCCTGTGGCAAGTGGTGCCGTAGGTGCAGTTAAGGTTAATGCTCCTATGCCTGGTAAAATCTTAGCTGTAAAGGCGAATGCAGGACAGGCTGTAAAGAAGGGTGATGTAATCATCGTTCTTGAAGCTATGAAGATGGAAAATGATATAGTTGCGCCTCAGGATGGAACAATTGCTTCTGTTTCCTGTGCAGTTGGTGATTCAGTTGAAGCCGGTGCTTTACTTGCATCCCTTAACTAATCTGATAACTGTACATTAAAATGGAGGTAATTATCTATGAGCTATGTTTCAAATATGCTCGAGAACCTGGCAGCACAGACAGCATTTGTCAATATGTCATGGGGCAATATTCTCATGATATTTATTGCTCTTGTGTTCTTGTATCTGGCTATAGCAAAGGGATATGAGCCGCTGCTTTTGGTTCCTATTTCATTTGGTATGCTACTTGTTAATATCTATCCTGATATTATGAAAGAAGGCGGACTTCTCCATTTCTTCTTCTTACTTGATGAGTGGAGTATTCTTCCTTGTCTTATATTCTTAGGTGTAGGTGCTATGACTGACTTCGGTCCTCTGATTGCTAACCCTATAAGCTTTATCATGGGAGCAGCAGCTCAGTTTGGTATCTTCGCTGCTTATTTCTTTGCTATTTTACTTGGTTTCAATGATAAGGCTGCAGCAGCTATAGCTATCATAGGTGGTGCTGACGGTCCTACATCTATCTTCCTTGCCGGAAAGCTTGGACAGGCTGAATATATGGGACCTATAGCGGTTGCCGCATATTCTTATATGTCGCTTGTACCTATCATTCAGCCGCCTATTATGAAGCTTTTTACTACAGAGAAGGAAAGAAAAATCAAGATGGAACAGCTTAGGCCTGTAAGTAAGCTTGAGAAAATATTCTTCCCAATCGTAGTTACCATAGTTGTTACACTTATTCTTCCAACTACGGCTCCACTTGTGGGTATGCTTATGCTTGGTAATCTCTTTAGAGAGAGCGGTGTAGTTAAACAGCTTCAGGAAACAGCAAGTAATGCCCTTATGTACATAGTTGTAATCCTTCTTGGTACTTCAGTAGGTGCTACAACTTCAGCAGAGGCATTTCTTAAGTTAGATACCCTTAAAATCGTAGGACTCGGACTTATCGCTTTTGCAGTTGCAACAGCTGCGGGTGTACTCTTTGGTAAGCTTCTTTGCCACCTTACAGGAGGTAAGATTAACCCTCTTATTGGTTCTGCGGGAGTTTCTGCCGTACCAATGGCTGCCAGAGTGTCACAGAAGGTTGGTAGTGAGGCTGATCCATCCAACTTCCTTCTTATGCACGCAATGGGACCTAATGTTGCCGGTGTTATAGGAACTGCGGTTGCAGCGGGTGTATTTATGGCGATTTTCGGTGTTAAATAATATGATGGTATGAAGATAATATTTGTAAGTAGCCACTATTGGTTTAATGATGAGCAGATTATAAATATTATTTAAGGATTGCAGAAGTAATAAACTATGCTAATCTGATATCATTAGTCAATGTAATATTGAATATTAAAAGGAGAATAATATATGTCAGAACAGGGTAATAAGGCAGTTAAGATAGTAGATACTGTCCTTCGTGATGCACATCAGTCCCTAATAGCTACAAGAATGACGACTGAAGAGATGCTTCCTATCATAGACAAGATGGATAAAATTGGTTACCACGCTGTTGAGTGTTGGGGAGGAGCTACCTTCGATGCCTGCCTTCGTTTCTTGAAGGAAGATCCATGGGAGAGGCTTCGTAAGCTGAAGGCTGGATTTAAGAATACTAAGTTACAGATGCTTTTTAGAGGTCAGAACATCCTTGGTTACAATCACTATGCAGATGATGTAGTAGAGTATTTCGTGCAGAAATCAGTTGCAAATGGTATTGATATAATTAGAATTTTTGACTGTTTCAACGACCTTCGTAATCTTCAGACTGCAGTTACTGCATCTAAGAAGGAAGGCGGTCATGCACAGGTTGCCCTTTCCTATACTTTAGGAGAGGCTTATACACTTGATTACTGGAAACAAAAAGCTAAGGCAATTGAGGAAATGGGTGCCGATTCCCTCTGTGTAAAGGATATGGCAGGACTTCTTGTGCCTACAGAGGCTACAAAGCTTGTTTCTGCGCTTCGTGAAGGCACTAATTTACCGATAGAGATGCATACTCACTATACATCTGGTGTTGCTGCCATGACCTATATGAAGGCTGTGGAGGCGGGCGCAAACATCATAGATACTGCTATGAGCCCACTTGCAATGGGTACAAGCCAGCCAGCTACTGAGGTTATGGTTGAGGTATTTAAGGGTACTGAGTACGATACTAGTCTTGACCAGAATAAGCTTGCTGAAATAGCTGATTATTTCCGTCCTCTTCGTGAGAAATATCTTGCAAGCGGACTTATGAATACCAAGGTTCTTGGTGTGGATATCAAAACTTTGCTTTATCAGGTACCGGGCGGTATGCTTTCAAACCTTGTATCACAGCTTAAAGAAGCTCATGCAGAAGACAAATACGAAGAAGTGCTTAAGGAGATTCCAAGAGTTAGAGCTGATTTCGGTGAGCCACCTCTTGTTACCCCTTCATCACAGATTGTTGGTACACAGGCCGTTCTCAACGTACTTCAGGGTGAGCGTTATAAGATGATAACCAAGGAGTCAAAGAAGATACTTTCAGGTGAGTTTGGTGAGACAGTTAAGCCTTTCAATCCAGAGGTTGTAAAGAAGGCTATAGGAGATCAGAAGCCAATTACCTGCAGACCTGCAGACCTTATCGAGCCACAGCTTCCTAAGTTTGAGGAAGAGGTTAAAGAGTGGAAGCAGCAGGATGAGGACGTTCTTTCGTACGCACTCTTCCCACAGGTTGCAACAGAGTTCTTCAAATACAGAAAAGCTCAACAGACTAAGGTGGATAGTACAGTTGCAGATACTGCAAACGGAGCATATCCCGTATAATAAATTATAAATTACTTTAACTCAAAAACCCATTTTTTTATAATTAGAGTTTAACTTAGATCTAAGCCTGTTATAAAATGTGCTTTTAATACTTTTATAATGGCGGTTAGGAGATTCTTAATCGCCATTTTATGATACAAACATAATGTATAAAACCCGATGCTGGCTTATAAGAAAAATTTAATATTTTTTTATACCAACATCATTTTATTTATAAGTTAGAGAAGTATGAAGAAGATTTTAAGTTTTATTTTGTTATTTACTGTAATTATATGTTCAAATGGAGTGTATAATGTTAGTGCCGCTAAAGCGAAGAAAAAGATAATTTGTATAGATGCAGGTCATCAGACAAGGGCAAACCTTGAAAAAGAGTCTATCGGTCCGGGAGCAAAGACTACAAAATTCAAGGTCACAGGTGGAACTAGCGGACTTTGGACAAAGCAGACCGAGTACGCCCTTGCGCTTAAGGTAGCAAAGAAGTTACAGAAGATTCTTAAGAAACGTGGCTATAAGGTAATCATGTGCAGAACTAAGAACGATGTTAATATTAGCAATTCAGAAAGAGCAGCCATTGCCAATGAAGCTAAGGCAGATGCATTTATCAGAATTCATGCTAACGGTGCTGCAAACAAGGCTGTAAACGGTGCAATGACTATCTGCCAGACTAAAAAGAACCCTTACAATTCTGATATATATTCAAGCAGTAAGCTTTTATCAGATAAGGTATTAGACGGAGTAGTAGCCAAGTCAGGCTGTAAGAAGCTCTACGTATGGGAAACTGATACTATGAGTGGTATCAACTGGTCTAAGGTCCCTGTAACCATTGTCGAAATGGGATATATGACAAATGAAAAGGAAGATAGGGCGCTTAACACAGCCTCCTATCAGAAGAAGATGGCTGAAGGTATGGCTGATGGGATAGATGAGTATTTTAAGGAATTAACAAAGTAATACAGATGATAAAAGACAGGTATCAAAAATATAGTTTGATATCTGTTTTTTTATATTCAACTAAAACATTACATAATAGAATTCATTCGCAATTAAATTTGTCACAACTAAGTTTTATATCTTTATTTTAAAACATATCTATCATTAATTTAAGTTAAATGATATAATGAGAATAGATTTCAAAGAGAAAGGAGATTTTATGATTAACTTTAGAAAAGCAGTTATGGTTGGTTGTGGTTTTGTTGGTTCAGCTTCCGTATTTGCACTTATGCAGAGCGGACTTTTTTCAGAAATAGCAATGATAGATGCAGACATGGATAAGGCAGAGGGAGAGGCTATGGATATAAGCCATGGTATTCCTTTTGCAAAGCATATGCGTGTATATGCAGGAGATTATGATGATGTAAGGGATGCAGGTATAGTTATAGTTACAGCTGGTGCAAATCAGAAACCTGATGAGACAAGACTTGACCTCGTTCATAAGAATGTTGGCATCTTTAAGAGCATCATTCCTGAGATAGCAAGCAGGGATTTTAAGGGAATACTTTTAGTTGTTGCAAACCCTGTTGATATACTTACAGCAGTAGCACAGAAGCTATCAGGACTTCCTGAAAACAGGGTTATCGGTTCAGGTACAGTACTTGATACAGGTCGTCTTAAGACAAGGCTAAGTGAGCATTTGGGTGTGGACTCAAGAAGTATACATGCCTTCATAATTGGAGAGCATGGCGACAGCGAGATTGCAGCCTTTAGTTCTGCCAATGTATCGGGTATCCCTCTCAATAATTTCTGTGAGATGAAGGGACACTTCAATCATGATGAAGCAGAGAAGTTTATAGCTGAGGATGTTAAAAATGCTGCCTATGAAATCATTCAGAGAAAAAGAGCTACATATTTTGGTGTAGCTATGGCTGTAAAGAGAATCTGTGAGTGTATAGTAAGAGATGAAAAATCCATTTTGCCAGTATCAACCATGATGCATGGAGAGCAGGGGATAGAGGGAGTAGTTCTTAGTATGCCTTGTGTAGTAGGTGGCGATGGTATCGAAACTCAGGTGCCTATTAAGCTCGATGAGGATGAAGCTAAGAGACTAAAAGAGTCTGCAGACATCCTAAAAGGCATAATGGATGAGCTGGATATCTAATTAGTTACGATTAATACCAAGTAAAGGCTGTCTGGGAAAAGATTATTCTCAGGCAGTTTTTTTCAGTTATTTTTTTAAGCAGTTATAAGAGAAAAAAAGCATAGCAATTTTACTTTATATTTAATCAATTATTTTTGGCAACACATTATTTTATAGTAGAAATAATTAACTATTTGTATTAAAATAGAGATAATTTAGTTGCAATTACATTCTTTTTGCAATTTTGTGAGATGCGATTTATGTAATTGCATTCTTGGGGTTAAGGACTGATATATAATACAGAATTGGAGAAGCGAGATGAACAAATTAAGATTGGCGATGATTGGTCTTGGAAGCAGAGGAAGAGGACTTCTTAAAACAGCGTATCTTGAGCATCCTTTAGCTCAGTTTACAGCCATTTGTGACAAGTATGAAGACAGATGCAAGGAATGTGCTGATATTGTTGAGCAGGCTGGATTTCCACGTCCTAAGACGACAACAAATTATAAAGAAATCCTTGAAATGGAAGATGTAGATGCCGTAATTCTCTGTACTTCCTGGGATAAACATATTGATATATGTATAGAGGCAATGCATAAAGGCAAGGCTGTGGGCTGTGAGGTTGGTGGAGCATATTCTCTTAGAGAATGTTGGAAAATAGTTGAAGCCTACGAGGAGACAAAGGTTCCGGTAATGCTCCTTGAAAACTGTGTATATGGCAGGGATGAAATGCTTGTAAGCCATATGAGAGACCTTGGACTTCTTGGAAGGATAGTTCATTGTGAGGGAGGCTACAAGCACGACCTTAGAGGCGAGATAGCTTTTGGCAAGGAAAACCGTCATTACAGGCTAAACAACTACATACATAGAAATACAGAGAACTATCCGACTCATGAATTAGGTCCGATAGCAAAGCTGCTTAACATTAATAAGGGAAATCGTATGCTTAGCCTTACATCAGTTGCTTCAGGCTCCTTTGGACTCAGTGAGTATATCAAAGAAAAAAAGAGTGATGATGAAGAACTGATGAATACAACCTTTAATCAGGCTGATATTGTAAATACAATAATTAAATGTGCAAATGGAGAAACCATACTTCTAAGCCTTGATACTACACTGCCTCGTTACTACTCAAGAGGCTATACTATTCACGGCACAAAAGGTATGTATACCGAAGATAATCATTCCATTTTTTTTTGGATAACGAATATAGTGAGAAGGAGCATTTTGAGTGGAGCAAGCATTGGAACAATGTTGAGGAGTATCGCAAAAAATATGAGCATCCACTCTGGAAAGAATACCTTGAAAATGGTGTCAAAAAAGGTCATGATGGCATGGACTATCTGGTATTTTCAGATTTTATTGACTGTGTATTAAATAAAAAAGAGCCTAATATAGATGTATACGATATGGCAGCGTGGATGAGTATTTCAGTGCTTGCAGAACAGTCGATAAATATGGGAGGAGCACCTGTTGCAATACCTGATTTTACAAATGGAGCTTGGATAAACAGAAGATAGGATGAAATATGAAAAAATACAATCTAAGATACGGAGAAGCTGCAAAGTTTCGTTATGACGGACTTCCACTTGGCAGCGGAGATTTTGGAGCAAGAGTAAATTCATACGAGGCTTATGAGGACATAAGCCTCAATCTTGATACTCTTTGGTCGGGCGAAGAAAAAAATAAGATGAATCCACTCTTTAGCCCTGATAAACTGGAAGAGATAAGGGAGCATATCTTAAAAGAAGAATACAAAGAAGCAGAGAAGATTAGCAAGAGATATGTACTTGGCGACTGGACTGAGTGCTATCTTCCTGCAGGTAATCTAATAATAAAGTACTTGGATGAAGATGAGGCGAAAACTTCATTTTACAGAGAACTATCTCTAGACACTGCTGTTTACAAAATGGAGGCTAACAGTAATTCCTCTAAGAGACATCTGTCTGCTTTTCGTAAGCTTTTTGCGACAGCACTTTAGTAGCCCGTTTGGAGGGTGAGAACAGAGGACTATCTCTAGAAGTATCCCTTGATAGTAAACTGCATTATTGCCTAAATAGCAGTGAAAAACAGGCTTACTCTTAAGGGCAGGGCGCCAATCTATGCGGCTCCAAATTATTTTAACGTACCTGAACCTATAAGATATGAAGATGGCAAAGGTCTTAACTTTGTACTCATGCTTGAAGTCTTAATACATTCAGGTGAAATGCAGATAAAAGATGATAAGCTTATTATTAATAATGCTGACAAGATTGAGCTTTATTTAACAGGTGATACTGATTACAAGAATAAAGAAAATTTAGAAGAATTCTGTAAAAACAGGCTTAAAAAGGTAAGAGAACAAGGATTTGACAAATCTTTAACAGAACATAAAGAGGCATTTACACCTCATTTTAAAACATTTGATATTTCTCTTTCAGATTCAGAAAATAAGGATACAGTTAAGGCTATTAAAGATACCCATGATATCGACGACGGCTACATATATGAGCTAATGACTCAATATGCAAGGTATTTGCTAATTACATCATCAAAGCCCGGAACCGAATGTACCAATCTACAGGGAATATGGTCAGATATTTTAAGAGCGCCTTGGAGCTCTAACTACACTGTTAATATTAATACTGAAATGAATTACTGGATAGCTGAGTCCACAGGTCTTTCTGACTTCCATAGACCTCTCTTTGAGCTTTTAGAAAAGGTAAGCAAGAGGGGGGAGGAGACAGCTAAGAAGATGTATGGAGCAAGAGGCTGGGTAAGCCATCACAATGTGGATTTATGGGGACACTCTACCCCTGTGGGCTTAAATGCAGGTGATGACAACCCATCTGTGTATGGTCTTTGGCAGATGAGTGGCGGCTGGCTTTGTAGACACCTTTTTGAGCATTATCTTTATGAACAAGATGAAGATTTCTTGAGAGATACTGCCTATCCTATTATTGAGGGAGCAGTGAAATTCTACCTTGACTATCTGAGAGAGGTAGATGGATATTTAGTTACCATACCATCAACCTCCCCGGAAAATTACTTCGTAGATGATAAAGGAGGAGTTCATGCTCTAACTTATGCATCTACAATGGATATAAGCATAATTAAGGAGTTATTTGCTAATTATCTTACTATACAGGATATCTTAGGCTTGGAGAAAGATAAGGAGGCCTTAAATGCACTTAAGAAGCTCCCGCCTTTTAAGATAGGAAAAACCGGCGCTTTATGTGAATGGTTCGTTGATTACACCGAAAATGATGTGCATCATAGGCATGTATCCCATCTTTACGGGCTATATCCGGGCAATCTAATCAAAGATGAAGAGCTTAAAAAAGCCTGCGAAACTTCACTTAACAGGAGAGGTGATGATGGAACAGGCTGGTGTATAGCTTGGAAAGCCTGCCTCTATGCAAGGCTTAAAGAAGCTGAAAGTGCATTAAACCTCTTAAAGAATCAACTTCGTTACACGGTTGAAGAGAACATTATGGTCACAGGAGGAGGAACTTATCCTAATTTATTCTGCGCACATCCGCCTTTTCAGATTGATGGCAATTTTGGATTTGCTGCTGCTGTGATTGAAATGGTACTCCAAAGTGATGAAGAGAGGATTGAACTCTTGCCTGCCCTTCCAAAAGCATTTAATACCGGGTTTGTAAAAGGCATACGAGCAAAGGGAGGCTATAGTCTTGATGTGGACTGGGAAAATGGCAAGGTAACTCATATAGTTATAAGAGCCAAAAAGTATGGAAGTGTGAAGCTTTGCTATAATGGAAATGAGGAAAACCTGATATTTGATAAGGATTCCTTGTCAAAAGAAATAAAAATTTGTTGACATCCCTCTCTCTGTATGCTAAACTATATTTTGTGCCGCACTGTGTGGGTAGAAGTTTGTCCAAATGACAACACCTAAGCAGGCGAGAATTATAATAGGAGGAGCCATATGTACGCAATTATTGCAACAGGTGGTAAGCAGTATAAGGTAGCTGAAGGTGATGTTATCCAGGTTGAAAAGCTTGGTGTAGCAGCCGGAGAGACTTATACCTTTGATCAGGTACTTGCAATCGGTGGTGACAAGTTCGTTCTTGGAAACCCTGTAGTAGCAGGTGCTACTGTAACAGCTACAGTTGAAAAAGAAGGCAAGGGACCTAAGGTTATTGTTTACAAGTATAAGCGCAAAAGCGGATACCACAAGAAAAACGGACACAGACAGTTGTACACAAAGCTTAAGATTGAAAAGATTAACGCTTAATCATGATTAAGGTTGTTGTGTCGGTAGACAAAGATGGCGGTTATAAGAGTATAGAATTTTCAGGTCATGCATTATTTGCCGATTCCGGTAAAGATATTGTATGTGCTGCAGTTTCTATATTGGCTATTAATACGCTAAACTCTATTGAGGTCTTTTGTAAAGATGAATTCACTGCTTATGATGATCCTGAAAAAGGTTATCTAAGAGCAGAGTTTAAGAGTAAACTAAGCGATAATGCTGATTTACTTATGAAGTCTCTTATGCTTGGACTCGATGGAATATCACAAGAATACGGTAAAAAGTTCATTACTATATTAAGGCAGGAGGTGTAATGCGATGATAAGATTGAACCTTCAGTTTTTTGCTCATAAGAAGGGTGTTGGTTCTACTAAGAACGGCAGAGATTCTGAGTCAAAAAGACTTGGTGCTAAGAGAGCAGATGGTCAGTTCGTATTAGCTGGAAATATTCTTTATAGACAGCGTGGAACTCATATCCATCCAGGTACAAATGTTGGAATCGGCAAGGATGATACATTATTTGCTACAGTTGATGGAAAAGTTAAATTTGAGAGATTAGGCAGAGACAAGAAGCAGGTTTCTGTATATCCTGTAGCTGTTGCTGAATAATAACTGATAATTGGCCCCAAATCTTTGTAATACATAGATTTGGGGCATTTTTTAATGAAACAAAGATAGAGGAAGAAATGTTTGCAGATAGTGCAAAAATATATGTTAGATCAGGTAATGGCGGGAATGGCCATGTAAGTTTCAGACGCGAATTGTTTGTAGCTGCAGGTGGACCGGATGGCGGTGACGGCGGCGATGGCGGTGATGTTATTTTTGAAGTTGATAAAAATATAAACACACTTAATGAATTTAGATATGTTAGAAAGTATTATGCCAAGGATGGCGATGAAGGTGGAAGAAGACGTTGTCATGGAAAAGACGGCGAGGATATAATAATAAAGGTTCCTGAGGGAACTGTGGTAAAAGAGGCAGAATCTGGCAAGGTTATAGTGGATATGTCAGGAGATAACCAGAGAGAAGTCATTCTTAAAGGAGGCAAAGGCGGTAAGGGTAATATGAACTACGCTACTCCTACTATGCAGGTTCCTACCTATGCACAGCCGGGGAAACCAGGCATTGAACTTACTCTGATTCTTGAACTAAAGCTGATTGCTGATGTTGGTCTTGTAGGTTATCCAAATGTAGGTAAATCAACAATCCTTTCAAGATGTACCAATGCCAAGCCTAAGATAGCCAATTATCACTTTACTACGCTACATCCGAATCTCGGAGTAGTAGACCTTGGAGGCGGTGCTGGCTTTGTAATTGCTGACATACCGGGACTTATAGAGGGAGCTTCTGAAGGAGTTGGCCTTGGACATCAGTTCTTAAGGCATATTGAAAGAACCAGAATAATTGTCCATGTAGTTGATATTTCAGGTTCAGAAGGAAGAGATCCTATTGAAGACATAAAAAATATCAATAAAGAGCTCGGAAACTATAATCCTGAGTTACTTAAGACTCCTCAGATAATTGCAGCCAATAAAATGGATTTATTCTATGGAGATGAGGCTGATGAAAAGCTTAAAGAATTCCACGAAGCCTTTGATGGTGAAAATATTCCTATCTATCCGATTTCTGCAGTTTCAGGTAAGGGAATTAAAGAGCTTTTGTATGCAGTAAATGATATACTCAAGACACTTGACAGAACTCCGGTTATTTTCCATAAGGAATTTGATGCCTCTGACCTTGTAATCGATGAGAGTCCACTTGAGATTACAAAGGTGAAGGAAGGTGAATACCTTGTTAAGGGCTCCAAGATTGATAAAATGCTTGGATACACTAACCTTGATGATGAAAAGGGCTTTGCTTTCTTCCAAAAGTTCCTGCGCGACCAGGGAGTTATTGATAGATTAGAGGAGCTTGGAATAGAGGAGGGTGACCTTGTAAATCTTGGTGACCTGAGTTTTGATTATTATAAGTAAATTATGTGTTTATAAAAAGTATTTGATAATTATACTTTTGACACTTGTATCAATAAATATTGATTGACATAGCGGGAGATTATATGACCAGTAAACAAAGAGCATACCTTAAAGGTCTTGCAATGAAGTTAGATCCTGTATTTAATGTTGGGAAATCCAGCATCACCCCTGAATTTACCTCTGCAATTGCAGAAGTTCTCGAAACAAGGGAGCTTATTAAAATATCCGTACTTAAGAACTGTCTGGATGAGCCTCGTGAAATAGCTGAAGTTCTTGCTGAGCGCACGCATTCACAGGTTGTACAGGTGATTGGAAAGAAGATAGTTCTTTACAAAGAATCAAAAGTATAATAAAAAGATTGAACTTCCTAAGAAATAACGAGTGACAATATGAAAAAAATAGGTATATTTGGCGGCACCTTTAATCCGATTCACAACACCCATATAGATATGGCAAAAGCCGCTCTTAAAGAAGGAGGGCTTGATGAAGTGTGGGTGATGCCGGCAAAGGTTCCACCTCATAAGCTTGGAATGAAAATTGTGGCTGACATCCATAGGTTTGAAATGGTGAAGCTTGCACTCATTGGCGAAAAGAACATCTTTCCCTCTGATTATGAGCTTGTAAGAGATAGGGTTAGCTATACCTCAGATACTTTAATATCACTTAAGAAAGACTTTCCAGGCGATGAATTTACACTTATCATTGGAGGAGATTCGGTTCTATACCTTGAAGACTGGCACGAGCCACAGATTATCTTTGATAATGCCGATATTCTCTATATTTCAAGAATAGGAAGTGAGTCAGACAAATGCTTGTCTCACATTGATAATGTTTTAAAGAAGAGATTCACTAATGTCAGAATGAAGGAAGTGAGGTTTAGGGCAACCTCAGTTTCATCAACTGAAATAAGGAAATTGATTTCTGAGGGGATAAAGGATGCAAGCTTACTTGGTATAAGTAATAAGGTGATGCAATATATCTTAACTAATAACTTATATAAGGAGGAAGTTCATGGGTGATTCTGTAAGGCTTTTTGATATACAAAACAAGCTAAGAGTGCTTCTTCCTGAGTACAGATTTTATCATACCTTAGGTGTTTCATATACAGCTGCTTCACTGGCAATGAGCCATGGAGGAGATGTATATAAGGCTCAGCTTGCAGGACTTTTGCATGACTGTGCAAAATATCTTAAAAGCTCTGAAATGATAACTGAATGTGAGAAAAACGGGATTGAAATTTCTGATATAGAAAGGCTTTCACCGGGATTGTTACATACAAAGCTGGGTGCCTTCTATGCTAAAAATGTATACGGTGTAGAAGATGTGGATGTGCTTTCAGCCATTACTTACCATACAACAGGCAGACCTGATATGAGCCTATTGGAGGAGATTATATATGTGGCTGATTATATTGAACCAAGCCGTCCTGCTCTGCCTTATATTGATGAAATGAGAGCCTGTGCCTTTACTAATCTACATAAGGCAGCTCTATATGAGCTCAAATCAGTTATTACTAAAATAAAAGAAGATAATGGGGTTATGGATAAAAGAACTGAAGAGACATATGAATATTACAAAAAATTAGTGGAGGGATAATGGAAAACGTTTTAGATGCAGTAAGAATTACCTGTAAGGCACTTGATGAGCACTTAGCAAATAATATCAAAGTAATTGATATAGCTCATCTTACAACTATTTCAGAGTATTTTGTAATAGCTGATGCTAAAAACGAAAATCAGATGAAAGCTTTACAGGATGCGGTAGAGGAAAGCCTGGCTAAGGCTGGTATACATCCTGAAAGAATCGAAGGCAGCCGTTCAGAAACTTGGATATTGCTTGATTATGGCGAATTTGTAGTCCATATTTTCTCGAGAGAAGACAGAGAGTTCTATAATATTGAGAGAGTATGGTCTGACGGAAAGATGCTTGATACAGAAATGCTTATTAATTAACCGTTATTTTCATGTAACATCCTTAGAAATATCGCAATTAAGTTGCACGCTAAAGGTAAGGACTGCTAAATGTAAGGACTGCGAAAAGTTCAACTGTAGCAATCCTGTATCAATTTGTGTCAAGTACTGTTGACACGCACATCATATAATAAGCAGCAGGAAAATACCACAGTTGATTTAACTATTTATTTGCCTAATTTAGGGTCGATTAGTTATAATCAACTGTGGTATCATTATTTATAATAATTATAATTACTGCAATTATAAGAAGTCATATAGCAATCATCCATAATACAGAGCTGTAACCTAATGTTTTAAGTTTAACAGGTAGTACAACACTGTATAATATACTAATACATTCTAATAAGTCCTATAACTTTACCAAGGATTTCTACCTGATCAACGATGATAGGCTCCATGGAGTCATTTTCAGGCTGTAATCTAAAGTGATTTTTTTCTTTATAAAAAGTCTTAACTGTAGCAGAATCGTCTACCATAGCAACAACCATATCACCGTTTGAAGCAGTTGAACACTTTTTTACAATAATTTTATCTCCGCTGTAAACGCCAACATTAATCATACTGTCACCCTTTACAACAAGCATAAAAGTTTCCTCATTAGGCATATACTCCGCAGGAATAGGGAAGTACTCTGATATATTCTCAACAGCAAAAATAGGCTCACCTGCCGCAACAGTACCTACAACAGGAATACTTACAAGCTCTCTTCTTGTAATATTGAACTCATCATCAACAATCTCAATGGCACGTGGCTTAGTAGGGTCACGCCTGATATAACCATTTTTCTCTAAGGTCTCGAGGTGAGAGTGAACAGATGAAGTTGACTTTAAACGTACTGCTTCGCATATTTCTCTAACTGAAGGTGGATAACCTTTAGACAAAACCTGTGTTTTCAAATAATCTAATATTTGCTGCTGCTTAGCAGTTATCTTACCATAGCCCATAACTATTCCTCCAAATTCCTAATAATACATGACTCAAGTATATATCATTTATTTCTAAATGTCAAACGAATGTTCCAAAAATTTGTTCGATTTCCCTGTTGACAAAAGAATGTTTGTTCGATATAATAACTGTATTAGAACGGTTGTTCGCAAACATTTGTTTATTATTAAAGGGGGATTTAGATTATGACTAAGAAGATTATGACTAAGAATAATAAGAGAGTACATTATAAAGCAGGGAATCGTCAGAGAAACAAGAGAAGTAAAATCAGCTTTATCTTAACTTTTTATGTTATTACAATGGTTTTTTCATACTTTCTTGGTTTCTCTAACAACTTTGTAAAGGCCGATTCAGAAATGAAGCCTGTGTATATCGACAGCAGAGTAGTAAAGCAAGGTGAGACTCTTTGGAGCATCGCACAGAGCTATGACTCTGTTTACTATAGCAGTACCAAAGATTATGTAGAGGCTATAAAAGAGTGCAACAATCTTACCGGTGATGAAATTTCTGCCGGAGTAAGCCTTATTATTCCATATACAAAGTGATTTGAGACTAAACATAAAAGGCAACATATAATATTCCACAAGTAAACAGTGTTGCAATGACAAAAATTAGAACTATGCCTAATCTACTTGCGTCTTCTTCATTTTCATCCTTGTAATTAGGTTGAAGTCTGTGAAGTTGATTGTAACTAGTAGATTTTGGTGTTGATATTTCTTGTGTAAGTTTTGATGGATTAGGCACTGATGCCATAGATTTAGATTCAGTTGTTTTGGCTTTTTCCTGTTTCTTTATAGTAGCTTTTCTATATTGCGCCAAAGGATCTGTAGTGTTCATTATTTCGTTGTAGAAGCTTTTAAGCCATTCAATATCCTCTGGCACACATATATTATCATAGGATGATCCTATTTCATGGGCATATTGGTTTCTTATGTGTCGTAGTTTTTTTAACCTCTTAAGAACATAGTCCCAGTTTGAAACATATCTATCTCCATTTGTCATTTTTTCCATTGCATCGATATATGAAGTTACGCCTTTTTCACTGTTAAATATTTCTTTACAGATTTTATCCAAGTGTTTAAACGCTTCCATAAATTCTTCATTACTATGGCTCATCACAGCTCCTTCTATTCCTTGCGTAATTTCACTATATTTGCTGCCTTTCTTCGCCTATCTTCTTCAATAGCAGCATAGTGTTTCTTTGTAGTATTTACGTCCTTGTGACCAAGCACATCAGCTACAAGATAAATATCTCCTGTTTCCCTATATAAACTGGTTCCGTAGGTACTTCTAAGTTTATGAGGAGTTATTTTTTTCATTGTAGTTACCAGACTAGAGTACTTTTTGACCAATAATTCAACTGCACGTACGCTTATTCTCTTTTTTTGCATAGATAAAAAGAGAGCATTTGTATGACCTTCTGCAGCTTCTATTTTTATTCTTTCTTCTAAGTACCTTTTAAGAGCTGCTTCCGTTTCATCACCAAAGTACACTACAGTTTCATAACCTCCCTTTCTGTGTACCTTCACTCCATTAGTCTTAAAGTCAACATCTTTGATATCAATACCGACACATTCAGACACACGGATACCTGTACCAAGCAGGAGGGTGACAATCGCCAAATCCCTAACTGAAGTTTTTTCATGATATCTGTTTTGAGCAGCAGTCAGACCTTCGCCAGACTCAATGTTATCAAGCAAGTCTGCTACCTCCTCAGGTTCCAGCCTTACTATAGCTTTATCGTGAAGCTTAGGAGTATCTACTAGCACACTTGGATTGTTTTTAATCCTTTCTTTCTTATAGTAATATTTATAAAAGGTTCTGAGAGCAACAAGCTTACGCTTAATTCCTTTTTCTTTATTACCATGTCCCTCACCATCTTTTACATAATATCTGATGTAAGAAATATATTCTTCTATATCCACAGCTTTTAAGCTGTCTAAGAGACTAATATCAATGTCTCTAACATTGGTATTGTATAATGCAGGGTTGGACTCTTTGAGCCAGTTAAAAAAGACAATCAGATCATAAGCATAAGCTATTCTAGTCCTTGAAGCAGTAGTTGACTCAATACCTCTGAAGAATTCAGAAGCAAATTTAGGAAGCTTAAGCAGAAGTCCTCTTAGTTTCAATTCATTATCTATATCAACCTGTTGACTGTATGAATGTTCAGCCATATTACCTCCTGGTATTAATGCTAAATTATATTCTTGTATAAGTGATAACACAAATGATTACTAAATGTGGCGTTGTTCTACATGAGTAGTGTGGTTGAATCATCAAAAAAACAAAGAATCAACATAAAGAACAGAGTTTTTGTTCTACAACAATGCTATACTACATGTTAGATGAAGTATAAGGTTTTGATGATTAAACAGCAATTTGTTATGCCGTACATAAGTTTGTATGATTAGTATATCATATACTACAAATATAGTCAAAAATAATTAATATTTTCAACAAGTATATAATTGTTATAAATCGCATAAAATAGCCATTTATTGGGGGTTATACTGTGAATACAACCATAGTAAGAAAAGTAGGTTTATGTAAAATGACTAATATTTAACACAAATTCCATCAAAATGACATAATTTTTACCACTTGATAATCTTACTATTAAACAGTAAACTAATTAGCTAAAATATAAAAATTTCCGATAATTATGCTGAGAATGCTTTTCTTTTCATTTTCACAAAAATCTCGGTTTTTGTATGCATATGATAATTTTTGATTGGAGTGATTTTAAATGAAATTTAAAAAAGTTTGTAACATTTGTATCAGTTTTAGGTATGCTCTGCTGTACTATGCCTAGTACATCTTATGCAGACAACATTAATATTAAATATGGAACCCAAAAGATTAACTATTCGGATACACAGGTAAAATACACCATAAACGGAAGTAACATCAAATCTAAATATCCGGGAATTATTATTGATGGGATTTCTCTAGCCAGTGCAAAAGAGGTATTTTCTGATTCTAAGATTGGACTTTCTTATAAGTTTAACAAGTCTAAAAATACCTTAGAGCTAAAGAGAGATAAGACGACTTTGGTGTTTACATTAAATTCAATAACAGCCAAGGTAAACGGTAAGAGTGAAGTGTTGCCTGTTGAACCAAGAATAGTAGAATTTAGTGATAAATCTAAAATAGTGTATGTTCCTGCAAGATATGTAGCTAAGACCTTTGGACTAACCTATGATTGGGATGCTTCATCCGGTGTTGCTTCCATGACTGGAAAGACAGTAACAAAAAAGAAGGTTGTTAAGTCGGACAGTAAAACTAAGAGTACAAAGAATAATAAGAGTACAAAAGAATAATAAAAAATACAAAAACAGACAAGAAGACTAAAAAGACAGTTAAAAGAAACCTTTGTATATGCAGGTAAAACTTATGATGTTAAAAACAAAAAGGTTATTTTTAGAATAGAAGATATTCAGCTTAACAATTCAAAGCTTCCTGGTGTCTATGTGGGTAAAACTTTAATGGCGCCTGCAAAGAGCCTTTTCCTATCAGAAAGCATGGAAGGCAGTTTTTCTTTAAGTAAGTCAAAGAAAACTGCTACAATTAGTTTCGGTGATAGCGACCTAACATTAACCTTAGGAAGTAAGAATGCTGACTTTAACGGTTCTCAGGTGAAACTTGATGCAGCGCCTAACTTTGTTAAACTGAATTTTTCCAATAAAAATGAAGTTTATATACCTATTGAAAGTATTTGTGAGTTATTTGAAATTGATATTGAGACAAAGGGTAATATGAGTACCTTGAGTTTGCCGGAAGAAGATGATGATGTTGAGAATGTAGGAGATGATGAAAACACTGAAAATACTCCTGAGCCAACTCCGGAACCAAGTAATGAAGCTGACAAGCCTGCTGAACCATTTGTAGCCAATAAGCTTCCTTTTAGCTGGAAGGCAAATGGAACTCAGACTACAACTTTCAACCCTACTCAAAGCTTAAACGGAAATAATACTGCAGGAGATTCATCAATTGTAGACATTACTAATTTATCAGGTAATCTGGCTGATAACTTCGATACCTATGTAATCACATCTACTAATGGTTTTAGTGGTATCAAGGGCAATATGGCTAATAATCAGCTGACACTTAGCCTTGATAAAGTAAGCTCAAGTGCGAGGCAGAGTTATACTAGCAATATCCGTACTGTTAGTTATATCAGCACAGCATATAATACTTCTTCCAATTCGACAGATATCAGCTTTGGACTTGCCGATGGAGTAGTGGGCTATGAGATGTCTCTGTCAAAAGATGAGAAATCACTGAATGTAAAAATTTATAAAAATACAATTACTGAGATTAAAGGTAGTTTAAGTAACGGCGTCTATACCTTTACTTTTACAGGGCTTGCGCCTTTAACTGTAGTTGATAACGGCAGCTCTGACATCAATCAGAATTTGGGCATACCAAACATTATAGATACTATAGGTTCCGGTTCATATTCTGATTACAATAATACTGCTCTAAGTTTGTTCAACTATTTTAATAATGGTATTGCGGGTGCCTCTATTACCGTAAACAAAACATCAAGACTTACTTACTACACAAGTCAGTCAGGAAATACTTTAAGTATCACATTTTCACAGGCAGCAACACCTGCTAATGTAATCGGTGCAACTATATCGTTACCTAGCGGTTTAGACACTTCTGAGATAGAAGATGAGGATAATTATTTTTCAGGTAACTTTACAATTACCTTACCTGGTGACTTAAGAAATCATTTTAATTCTAAGCCAATAAAATATGATGCGAATAAGGTAAGGAATGTAAATATTTCATTGAATGAATATGGAGATACTGTACTTACTTTCTACACGACAAAGCTCTATGCATACAGATTAACTGTGTCAAAATCTCAGATTAAGGTTGCTATAGACCGTGCTAAAAACCTCTATTCAAAGGTAGTAGTTATTGATCCGGGGCATGGTGGACATGATGATGGAACTAGGAGTCAGAATAAATATATAAAGAAAAAAATATAGTTCTGTCCATTGGGTACACATACTTTAGGAATTATATCGATGATGAGGATTTGAAAGTGTATTGGACAAGAAAAGATGATACCTACCCAACCTTATATGAGAGAGCTGCTTTTCCTAAAAAGGTTGACGCTGATATATTTATCAGTGTGCATATGAACTCTTTTCAAAAAACAACCCCTAAGGGAACTGAAGTATTTTATTCTACAAGAAATAATATTTTACAACCTAATGGGCTATCTAGCTACACTATGGCGAGCATGTTTTTAAAAAATATAACCTCAACATTTAGTACTTTTAACAGAGGTGTAAAGACTGCTGCTTATGTTGTTACAAACATGAACACAGTTCCTGCAGTTTTATTAGAATATGGATTTTTGACTAATAAAGATGATTTAGCAAAGTTTAGTAAACTTGAAAATCAGGATAAGGCTGCTGAAGTATTGTATGATACGATTGAAGAGATATTTGATAATTACCCAACAGGAAGATAAAGGAGAGGAAGGTTGAATAATCAGTTTATTAAAAAATTCTTTGCACTTTTCATCATATTTCAGCTGCTTTTAAGTACCTTTGGCAGTTACGATGTATATGCAAAAGATAAGACGGCACCAAATATAAAATGCTATGTATATACAGATGTTAACAATGGCAAACTTAAGTTAAAGATTACAGTTACGGATAACAGCGCTGTAAAGGCAGTTAAGTATGCAGTGGGAAATCATAGGAAATCATTTTTCACAAGCTCATTTTATTCTAAAAAAGTGAAAAATCTATCCCTTGCATCAACAAAAAATATAAGCACAGCAATAACGGTGAAACAGAATGATGTATTAACTGTTTATGCTGTCGATAAGAGCGGGAACGGTGCTATTAAAAAAGTGAGGATTAAGATGAATCAAAATAGCAATCAGACTAATCCGAGTAATGATAACAAAAATACAAATAGCAAAAACACTGGCAATAATGCCCAAAATGCCAATAACGCAAATAATACAGGCAACAATACAAATGCAGGAAACAACTCAAGTGTGAATACTAATGTTGTTAATACGAATGAAGTTAGAGCTGCTTGGATAACATTTTTGGAATTTAACAGTAAAGGCTATACATTGAATAGCTTTAACAGCAGAATAACAGAGATGTTTGATAAGATAGCAGCGAGCGGATTAAACGAAATATATGTTCACGTAAGACCATTCAGTGACGCTATGTATCGTTCTGCATACTTCCCTTGGTCTAAATACGCCTCGGGAAGACAGGGAGTGGATCCCGGCTTTGATCCTCTTGCGATTATGGTGAATGCAGCTCACTCAAGGAATCTAAAGCTTCACGCTTATATAAATCCCTACAGAGTGTGTACGGAGGCTGATTTTGACAAATTGGCAACTAACAGCCCTGCATATAAGTGGCTCAATGATGACGATGAAGACAATGACAGAAACGTTTTGAAATTTGGCAATATGTATTATTACAATCCGTCTTCAGATGATGTTATTAAGCTAATAAACAATGGGGTAGCAGAGATCGTTAAAAACTATGACGTAGACGGAGTAATCTTTGATGATTATTTCTATCCAACGCTTGGCAGCAACTATTCATCAAAGTTTGATGCTGAGGAATATAACGATTATAAGCTTGAGACAACTAACCCTTTGTCAATTGTGGATTGGCGTAGAAACAACATCAATAAGATGGTTAAGACAGTATATGCCACAGTTAAAAAATCAGGTAAAAATCGTACATTTGGAATAAGTCCTGCAGGTAATTTAAATAACTTAAGAGCTAATGACAAGTATTATGTTGACATTGACAGATGGGGCAGGGAATCAGGTTATGTAGACTACATAGCTCCACAGCTTTATTGGGGATTTGAACACAGTATCTGCCCGTTTGAATCTACAGTAGACAAATGGGTTGCTACAGTTATCAATCCTGAAGTAAAACTCTACATCGCGCTTCCTATGCACCTTGCGCAGGCGCAGGAAACACCTGAATGGAAGAATAATCACGATATCTTAGGTAGAATGGTTAGCAGTCTCAGAAATAAATCAGTAAATGGATTTTCTGTCTACAGATATGATTATATGACACCGACTTATCTTAGAAAGACCGGAGCTTTGGATGAGTACAATTATTTGGTTAAGATAATCAATTCAAAGTAAGCCCTCTATTCGTTAAACTTGGGTTTCGCGAATAGTTCTTATATGATAAGCATCTACTCTTTTGATTATTAATACTGGTAAATAGTCAAATATAGTATTGATTAAAGTACTGCTCTTTATAGAAATGATAAGAGTGCCAAAGGTATAAACCCTTGAAGCACTCTTATTATTTTATATCATAACTTATTCTTAAACCAATTCATATAGATACTAACATAAAAAAACATAAAACTAAGTTAAAAACCACTTAAAAAAATATTTTAGAACTTCCTGCTGGAGTTCTTAGCAAGTTTCTGTAACTCTGCAATATCACCTGCTGAAAGGCTTTGATTCTTTAAGTATTCGCTAATGAAGGTTTGTAATGAGCCATTGTAGAACTGATCTATCAGTCTCTTTGTCTCAATCTCACGAACTGAACGCTGTGATACAAGAGCGCTACAGATAAATCCAGGATCTGTTCTTTGTACAGCTCCCTTGTCGATCAAACGCTTGATTACGGTATAGGTAGTATTCTTCTCCCAGCCTATATATTCTTTTATAATTTTAGAAATATCTTTAGCAGCCAGCTCCTTATTAGACCAAAGAAGCTCCATAATATTCAGTTCACCTTCGTGCAATCTCAGTTCGCTCATAACTGTCTCCCCACTCAATAATATACTACTACTGTCTTACAGGTTTTTACTATTCCTGTCTTACAATCTTTTACTATAACAGTAGTATATAATTATTTAGGATTAAAGTCAAGCATTTGTCGAAGATTTAAGCCTTTCATAACATTCTGAACATACAGCCTTATAAGATATAAAGTCTGAATCGTCAATTTCTACCTGATTGCCCTTAAATACCGGTATTCCATTTACAAGTCTAAGATTGCAGGTGGCCTTCTTGCCGCAGGAGCAGACATTCTTCATCTCAGTTATAGAATGTGCAAGCTCTAAAAGCCTTGAACTTGCGGGGGAAGCCATCCATCCTAAAGTCTGCCCTAAGTCCATAACATATGACAGGAATATTCAGTACTACTGCTACCCTATACAGCTGTTCTATCTGAGCTACTGTAAGAAACTGTACCTCATCAACCAAGATACAATCAAGTTCCGAGCCTTTCTTTTTAAAATGCTCATATAAATCATCATCTTCTCCAACCAATAGGTCCACTTCTCTGCTTATCCCCAGACGGCTGGTAACACAAGACTTCATCTTAGTGTCTACAGCAGGCTTTATGATTATAGCCCTCTGTCCACTTTCTGAATAATTATGTGCAGTCTGTAAAAGTGCAGTTGTCTTTCCACAGTTCATAGCACCATATCTAAAATATAACTTAGCCATTATACTCTCCTTCTATTTAAATATCCCAAGCATCTGCTTTGACTTTTCCACACTGGTAGCAGCTGTGTTGTTTAAGAAAACAATGTCTGTATTACTATGTTTCTTAGCAAGTTTAACCACATTTCCTGTATAGTGCCTGTAATCAACCACGTAGACATACTGATAATGGTCTACAAGGAAAGGTACAAAGGCATTGCCGTAAGACTCCTTTATTATGATACAGGAAGAATCATCATTTAGGTTTGGATTCTCTATCTCGATTAAAGGCTGGTCTCCGCCAATAAAAGCCAGGTATTTGTTTGCGGCAGAGAACTTAGTTGCATCACTAATTATATCATAAATATAAGGTTTTCCTTCGCGGGGTGTAATTACCTCTTTGTTGGTCGCAATAGGAATATAGGCTTCAAGAGTATCAGGATTTTTAGCAAGTGCCTTTGACTGGTTGCTATAAGCATAAAATGAGCCTAAGAAATCAGGAAATTCCTTCTTTCATAATCCTTTAACTCGTGAGGAGTAATGCCTTTAACTTCACAAAAACTCCTATATACGTAGTATGCCCCAAGGGCGGTCCAGTGATGGTCTGTCTTAAAATACAGATATTCGGAATTGTGGTTTCTAAGCTGTTTATAGGTCTCAACAGTCTTAATAGATGGGTTAAGCTTTTTATAAATATAGCTGATTGCCTCTCCCTGATTGGAAGTATTCATACTTTTTTGAATCTCCTCATCAAGGTTTACTCCAAAGCTGTTTGGCACTACTATATCATATACTGTGGCAATATTCTCAACCTTTTTGGCTACAGTGTTAAGCATGGAAGCATATAAATCAGCTCCCTTTTTATAAAAATAATAAAGAGTAAAGCCTCTGTTTTCAGCTATATATACTGTTCCTGCTACTTCAGGCTGAACCTTTACGGTACCATCCTTAATTGGCTTGTCATCACTATTCTCTTTCTTATCCTGATTATTTGAATTTTCATCGGAACTATTTAAGCTCTCTTGACTACCGGAGGCTGCCGCATTATCTGATATATCCTTTACTGCGGAGGTTGAAGAGTTATTAACATTATCTTCATCAGGAGAGTTGATATTTTCGGCAGATAAAATCTCACTTGAGGCATTACCAGTGGCACTATCTTCTACCTCAATATCAGATATAATAGGAGCAGCCTCTCCATCTCCCTCCGGTATAACATCAGCAGTCTGCCCTGTATCACCATAGATTACAGTATCTCTTATTCCATAGAGTTCTTCTGTATCAGACTGAAATGCAATCATCTTCTCCCTTAAAGGATAGGTATCTGCATACCAGGCAGCTATATCCTTAAAAAAACTTCCATCTAGTACAGAGATAATGGTAGGACTTGGAAATACTGCAAGTTTTCTCTTCTCAAGTTCAGACTCGGTAGGTCTAATGAATATTAAAAATCCTATTATCATAAAAACCATAACAGTTATAGACATAAGTGCTATTCTTATCTTATGCCAAATGTTTATTTCGTTCATATAATCTCCTTAACTCGGCTTAAAACTGATTATAAAGGAATGGTGTGAAGCTGTTTCCTGCCATTGCAGCCAAGGATAACAACAGTAAAATAAGGCAGAATATGGTACGTGTTCCCTGATAAAATCCTGCTACACCCTTTCTTTCTTCAGCTATGGCAGATATCTTTTTACCCACGAGGCTAAATATAGGTGTACAGGCTAAGGTGCAGGTTATAATCAAGAAAATATTATTCAGTATATTGATATTTACAGTAGATATGCTAAATCCATTGCTTTAATACCGAGGTAGATAGAAATTACTTCCCTAAGCTGATTTATATCGCTATACCTAAAAAGCAGCCAGCCAAAATTAATAATAAATACAGCAATTATATGTCTAAAAAGCCTCGGTAACACAGGAAATTCCATCTTTTTCCACCAATTTTCAATAACAATAAAAGGAAGATAAAACAATCCCCAAAGTACAAAATTCCAGCTGGCACCATGCCAGAGTCCGGTAAGCATCCATACTACAAGAAGATTAAAGCTCGTTCTAAAAAGCCCTACCCTGTTTCCTCCTAAAGGTATGTACACATAATCTTTGAAAAAACTGCTAAGAGTTATATGCCATCTTCTCCAAAAATCTTTAATAGAGGTAGCGGCATAAGGATAATTGAAATTTTCAGGAAAATGAAATCCCAGTATACGGCCAACTCCTATTGCCATATCGGTATAAGCAGAAAAATCAAGATATAGCTGCATAGCATAGCAAAGGGAGCCAACCCAAACTGCGACTGTTGTAGCTCCTGATATAGAATCGGTAACAGGTGATAGTGTGTTAGCAAGCTCTCCAATATGGTCAGCTAGTATAGTCTTTTTGGCAAGCCCTACGGCAAATCTGTAAATGCCCTCAGATATGTCATAAGCCCTTACCTCTCTATTATATATCTCAGTTTGAATATCCTTGTATCTCTCTATTGGTCCCTGCAAAGCCTGAGGGAAAATCGATGTGTATAAAAGTAAAACACTGTAATGCTCTTCTGCACTGCATTTTCCCATATAAACATCAGCCACGTATGAAATAAGCTTAAATGTATAAAAAGATATACCCATGGGAAGAGCAAAGGTAAGTAGCTTCCAGTTTATTCCTGCTATAGAAGTAACTGTGCCTGCAAAGAAATTAGTATACTTAAAAATGCCAAGCACCAAAACAAAGATAATAACTGAGGATACAAGCCATTTCTTTTTGGTTTTTATATCAGGTGAGGCTTCTATTTTAACCCCTGAAACCCATCCTATAGCTGTCATTAACATAAGCAGGATGAGGTATCCAACTCCACCAAAAGAATAAAAGAGCAGAGAAAAAAACAAGATAATTCTATTCTTATATCCAACTACAGTTGTAGTAAAGTATATCATTGCCATAATAGGCAGAAAACAAAGTACAAAAACAGGCTCGAAAGCGACATATAAACTCCTATTAAAAAAGTCACTATAAATATAGTTAAACCTTAATTATAGTGACTTTCTATTTATGATTAATATATGATGTGGGTATAAAAATTAAGCACCTAACTGTGTTTTAACCTCATCTTTGACAGCTTCAACAGCCTGACCTATCTTTTCAGGAAGTTTTCCGCCTGCCTGTGCCATATTAGGTCTTCCGCCACCGCCGCCACCTACTATCGGTGCAACTGCCTTTATAAGGTTGCCTGCGTGAACTCCTGCCTTTACGGCACCATCTGTAGCCATAGCAACAAGATTCACCTTGCCGTCTTTTGCCGAAGCAAGGAAGATAAGCCCTTCACCTAGTTTATTCTTAAGCTCATCTCCAAGAGTTCTAAGCTCATTTCCATCAGTTTCAGGTATTTCTACGGAGAGAACCTTAACTCCTCCGATTTCAACTACCTTGTCCATAACATCGCCAAGTGCCTCCTTGGCAGCCTTATTCTTAAGTGATTCATTCTCACTTTGAAGAGCCTTAATCTCCTCCATAAGGTGCTTAGCCTTCTCTACAAGCTTATCAGGGCTTGCCTTAATGATCTTTGCTGCCTCAGCGATAGAATTTTCAAGATTCTCATAGTGCTTTATTACATTGTGACCTGTAATAGCCTCAATTCTTCTGATTCCCGCAGCTACACCACTCTCAGAAATAATCTTGAACTGTCCTATCATTCCAGTATTCTTAACATGGGTACCGCCGCAGAATTCCTTTGAGAATTCTCCCATGCCTACAACGCGAACCTCGTCTCCGTATTTCTCGCCAAAGAGAGCCATTGCACCGCTTTTTTTAGCATCTTCAATAGACATAACCTTGGTATCAACTGGAAGCGACTCTGCTATCTTGTCATTAACAAGCCTTTCAACAGCCTTAATCTCCTCAGGTGTCATAGCCTTGAAATGGCTGAAATCAAACCTGGTTCTACCTGCATCCTGATAAGAACCTGACTGCTCAACATGAGTTCCAAGTACCTCACGAAGAGCCTTCTGTAAAAGGTGGGTAGCACTGTGGTTTCTACAGGTTGACATACGGTTATCCTCATCCACCTTAAGGGTAACCTTATCACCATTCTTAAACATTCCCTTTACAACCTGACCTATATGGGCTATCTTAGAACCTGCTACAGGTGTAGTATCCTTTACTTCAAATACAGAATCTCCAATCGTAATTACACCTATATCTCCTAGCTGTCCGCCCTTTGTAGCATAAAATGGCGTTACATCTGTGATTATAGCTCCTGTCATTCCATCTGTAAGTGCCTCTGATACAGCACTTTCCTCTCCATCTTCCTCAGAACTTACGCTTACAAGGGCCACAATTTTGCCCTCAGCCTCAGTCCTGTCATAACCGATAAACTCGGAGTTAATAGCAGGATCAATCTGCTCATAAACAGTAGCATCAGCCCCCATATAGCTGGTGGTTTTCCTAGCATTTCTTGCAGTATCCTTCTGCACCTTCATAGCCTGCTTGAAGGCTTCTTCGTCTATGTCCATTCCCTTTTCTTCAAGGATTTCCTTGGTTAAGTCTATAGGGAAGCCGTATGTATCATAAAGCTTAAAGGCATCTTCTCCTGACATAGTATTAACGCCCTTAGCCTCCATATCCTTCTGAATACCATCAAGTATCTCAAGTCCCTGATTTATGGTCTTTTCAAACTTCTCTTCTTCCTGCTCAATTACACTTAGAATAAAATCCTGCTTTTCAGCCAGCTCAGGATAACCATCCTTACTTCCTGCAATCACAGCCTTAGCAAGACCTACAAGAAAGGCTCCATCTATACCAAGTAGCTTACCATGTCTGTCTGCCCTTCTGATTATTCTTCTAAGCACATAGCCTCTACCTTCGTTAGAAGGCATAATGCCGTCAGATATCATAAAGGTAGCAGAGCGGATATGGTCAGTAATTACACGGATAGAAACATCATTCTTCTCGTTTCCTTATATTTCTTTCCTGCTATTTCACAAACCTTATTTCTAAGAGCCAAAAGAGTATCCACATCAAAGATGGAATCTACATCCTGTACAGCTACAGCAAGTCTCTCAAGTCCCATACCAGTATCGATATTCTTCTGTTCAAGCTCTGTATAATGTCCCTTACCATCATTATTAAACTGTGAAAATACAACATTCCATACTTCCATATACCTGTCGCAGTCGCAGCCAACAGTACAGGTAGGCTTTCCACAGCCATACTTCTCTCCCCTGTCGAAGTATATCTCTGTACAAGGGCCGCAAGGACCTGAGCCATGTTCCCAGAAATTATCCTCTTTGCCAAACTTAAATATTCTCTCAGGAGAGATATTCATCTTCTTATTCCAGATTTCATACGCCTCATTGTCATCCACATATACTGATGGATAAAGTCTGTCAGCAGGAATACCTACTGTCTCAGTAAGGAACTCCCAAGCCCAAGGAATAGCCTCTTCCTTAAAATAATCTCCAAAGGAGAAGTTTCCAAGCATCTCAAAGAAGGTACCATGTCTTGCTGTCTTACCTACATTGTCTATATCTCCTGTACGGATACATTTCTGACAGGTACAGACTCTTTTAGAAGGTGGAATCTCCTGTCCGGTAAAATAAGGCTTAAGTGGTGCCATACCCGAATTTATAATAAGCAAACTGTTATCATTATGTGGTACAAGTGAAAAACTGTTCATCTTGAGATGTCCTTTTTTCTCAAAAAACTCAAGGAACATCCTTCTTAATTCATTAACTCCATAAGCTTTCATATCTAATCCTCCATAGGGGTATTGTCATTTAAAGTCATCTTAATATTTTATCATTTAATATCATTTTTTTCAAGCCATTATTCTTGATGGTTTTTATCAGATACCCGTTTGTAGTTTTGTGGCTTAAATGCAACATGACATTGCACTTACCTTGAAAACCTTGCTACAAATCAATCATTTCTGCTATAATAAATCTGCAAACTAAAACACCTAAAGGATGAAAGTTATGATAATAGAACAAAAAGCCATTGATAATTGTTTTAAGACTCCAATTGGCATTAGCTCAGAGGAGACAGTGTATTTTGATATAGAAACCACAGGCTTTTCTGCTGATGTCACTGCTCTTTACCTCATTGGCTGCATATACTTTAAAGAGGGGGAATGGCAATTGATTCAGTGGTTTGCTGAGGATAATAAGTCTGAAAAAGAGGCACTATCCGCCTTTTCAGACTTTATAAAAGATAAAAAATACCTAATTTGCTACAATGGAACTACCTTTGACCTGCCATATCTCACGAAAAAATACGAAAAACACAGTCTCAATTTTCAGGCTTATAAATATGAGATTATTGACTTCTATAGGGTGTTTTCTTCCTATAGGAAGTTTCTTGGATTAAGCGGACTGAAACAAAAGGAGGTTGAAGCCTATCTTGGTATCTTAAGGGAGGACAAATACTCAGGCGGCGAGCTCGTGGAGTGGTATGCTAAGTTTTTAAAGCTAAGATTTAGTGATTCATCTGAAAAAGAAGAAATATACAAGACTTTAATACTACACAACAGTGATGATTTAGCAGGTTTAGCAAGGCTTACAAAGCTTTATAACTTCATAAAAGAACTTGAAACTCTTATTAATTCAGGTGATGAGCTTGAAATTGACTGTGTTGTTGATGAAACAACAGGTAAAATCAGCTTATCAACAAAGGTCGACTTCGATATTCTAAGGAAAGATGAGCTTCGCGGGGATGGCTTCTCCTGTTGCTTTATTGATGAAAGCACTGCAAATAGGATAGATTTGACCTTAGATATGTATGAAACTGAGCTTAAGTTGTTCTACAAGGACTATAAAAACTACTACTATCTCCCTAAAGAGGACATGGTAATACATAAGAGTCTGGCAACCTTTGTGGATAAAGAAAATAAAGTAAAGGCTTCAGCTTCTAACTGCTATACAAGGCAGAGAGGCTCCTTTATAAAGCTGCCTGAGTCAGGCTTTCTTCCTGTATTCAAGGCTGATTATTCAGATAAAACCATATATACCCTTGTGAATGACAAGGTTTTGGACTCTAAGGAGAGCTTATCAGCTATCTTCAGGTCTGTGCTAAAACATATTATTACAAAGGTGTCTAAAGTGTAAAATCTCTGTGCAAACTTGCATGCAAATGAATTTATTATTTTGAAACACTCCAAAAATAATGCTGTAATAAATGCGTTCAACTATCAGATTAGTTTTATAAGACTTAAAAGAGCCTATCCCATTTACAATAAGTGGGACAGACTCTTCTTTTTATTTTCTACTTATTTCTCCATGTACTCAGAGAGAACTACTCTCTCATTTTCCAAGCTCCTCTTCATATCAATGATACGCTGGTTAGAGCTTCCTCTAAACTTCAGGCTCAAATCTTTAAGCTCAAGTACGAACTTACCGTCTACAAGCACATCTATATTGTTAAGAATATCCATAGTGTGCTCTCCATGACAGCGGGAATTTGAAACGTCAAGTAGCTCTTCGAAGGTATATCCTGAAAATAGCCAAATAGACTTTTCAGGTAAATCAGCTTTAATCCGCTTAATAAGTCCTGCTACCCCGCTCTGATTACGGACTTCCATAGGCTCTCCGCCAAGAATGGTAAGGCCTGCTATAAATGATGGAGAAAGGGAAGATATAATCTCCCCTTCTACATCGGTAGTATATTCTTTGCCTGAGTTAAAATCCCAAGCCATTTCATTGAAACAGCCCTTACAGTGGTGAGTACAGCCACTTACAAAGAGGCTGGTCCTCACTCCCGGTCCATTGGCTATGTCAAAGTATTTTATTTCACAATAATTCATCATAAATGAAGAACTCTCTCCGCTATCTCCTGTGTACGTCCCTGATTCCAGTACTGAGTACCGATATAACCACAGGTACGTCTTGCAACATTCATCTTATCCTGGTCTTTATTACCGCAATTTGGGCATTCCCAAACAAGCTTGCCATCTTCATCATTAACAATCTTGATTTCTCCATCAAAGCCACAGCACTGACAGTAATCACTCTTTGTATTCAACTCAGCATACATGATATTGTCATAAATATACTGCATAATAGAGATTACAGCCTCTACATTGTTACTCATATTAGGTACTTCCACATAGCTTATAGCTCCACCCGGAGAAAGCTTCTGGAAGTCGGACTCAAACTTAAGCTTTGAAAAAGCATCAATCTTCTCTGATACATGTACATGATAACTATTGGTAATATAGTTTCTGTCAGTAACTCCTTCAATAAGTCCAAATCTCTTTTGTAAACACTTAGAGAACTTGTAAGTGGTTGATTCAAGAGGAGTACCGTATACTGAATAATCAATATTTTCTTCCTTCTTCCACTTATTACAAGCCTCATTTAACTTCTCCATAACCTTAAGAGCAAATTCCTTACCCTCTGGCGAAGTATGGCTTGCATCCTTCATGTACTTTGTCATCTCATATAGACCTGCGTATCCCAAGGAAATGGTTGAATACCCGCTATAAAGGAGCTCATCTATCTTCTCTCCCTTAGCAAGTCTTGCTATGGCACCATTCTGCCATAGAATAGGCGCAGAATCAGAAAGTGTCCCAAGAAGCCTATCATGTCTTGCTCTAAGTGCTCTGTGGCAAAGCTCAAGACGCTCATCAAGGATTCTCCAAAAATCTACTTCATTTTTCTTGGATGAGCAGGCAACATCAACAAGGTTGATGGTTACAACACCCTGATTGAATCTTCCGTAGTATTTATGTTTATTTTCATCATAGTTCTTAGCCTTAGCTATATTGCCTACTCCCTCATCTGTAAATCTATCAGGTGTAAGGAAAGAACGGCAACCCATACAAGGATAAACATCACCCTTTTCCCTGAGCATAATCTTCTCAGATATATAGTCAGGCACAAGACGTTTAGCAGTACACTTTGCCGCAAGCTCAGTAAGATAATAATACTTACTGTCCTTGCCTACGTTATCCTCTTCAAGTACATATATAAGCTTAGGGAAAGCAGGGGTAATCCATACTCCCTTCTCATTCTTAACTCCCTGCATACGCTGATTGAGCATTTCCTCTATCACAAGGGCAAGGTCATCTCTGGTACGACCCTCAGGTACTTCATTCAGATACATAAATACAGTAATGAAAGGTGCCTGACCGTTGGTTGTCATAAGGGTAATAACCTGATACTGTATAACCTGAACTCCTCGTCTAACTTCTTCACGTACTCTTAGCTCAGCAACCTTTTCAATCTTCTCTGTATCAAGCTCAACTCCGGCTGCGGCAAATTCCTTTGCTACCTCCACACGGTACTTCTGTCTGCTTACATCTACAAAAGGTACGAGGTGGCTAAGTGTTATACTTTGTCCGCCATACTGATTACTTGCTATCTGAGCAATAGCCTGAGTAGCAATATTGCAGGCTGTTGAAAAGCTTCTAGGTCTTTCAATCATAGTCTCAGATATAACTGTACCGTTTTGAAGCATATCTTCAAGATTTACAAGGCAGCAGTTATACATGTGCTGTGCAAATAATCGCTGTCATGAAAATGTATAATACCTTCTTCGTGTGCCCTTACTATATCTTCAGGAAGTAAGAATCTTCTGGTAATATCCTTACTTACCTCACCTGCCATGTAGTCTCTCTGAACACTGTTAACTGTAGGGTTTTTGTTGGAATTCTCCTGTTTAACCTCTTCGTTATCACATTCGATAAGACTTAGAATCTGGTCATCTGTAGTATTGGCCTGACGAACCAAAGCTCTCTTATATCTGTATGTAATGTACTTTCTGGCAACCTCATTTTTACCGGTCTTCATAAGTTCGTTTTCTACTAAGTCCTGTATCTCTTCAACACTAAGAGCCCTGCTCATACCAGAGCATACCTTAGTAACACTCTCAGTAATGCCAAGTACTTCATCCTCTGTAAGCCTAAGGTTATCATCAACTTCTTTATTTGCCTTTCTTACAGCTACAGTGATTTTATTCCCGTCAAAGGTGTTTTCCTGACCACTTCTTTTGATAATCTTCACGACTTCCACACTCCCTCAGATATAATTTCCGTTCAAAACGCCCACTATAGGCAGATTTCGGCGGTTTTAAATACAAGTTATTGTTGAACTACAGTTGTATGATACAATATCTTGTGTCCGCGTCTACTATAATAATATATTCTACAGGAAAATGAAAGACCTTTTTAAAATATAATAACGGCAACCAATTATTATAATTTTCTTATAGCTGTAGAATAATTTTATTCTACAGCAGTAGTTATTTTAAGTATTCTAAGTTTGTCTCCTATTACCTTAAACTTTACCTCATAAGAAGCAAACCTTAAGCCATATACCCTTGATTCATCACTGTTTTGATATGACGGCCTTGGATCCTCAGCAAGGACATTTATCAAAGCCTCTCTTTTATCTTCGCTTACCTTATCAAGTTCTAAGTTATCTGCCTCAACTTGAAGCTTATGTACTTTGGTAGTCTCCGTATAGCCTGAAAGAGCGTCTGTATGACAGTCTGCATAAGGCAGATAGGGCTTTATATCATATATCGGTGTTCCATCCAGCAAATCAGCTCCTCCTACTGTAAGTACAGGGCCATTTTCAGTCTCTTCAACAGATATCAGCCTTACACTTGATAGTCCTATTGGGTTAGGTCGGTATGGAGACCTCGTTGCAAATACCCCCAAATGTTCATTCCTAGGCAGCCTCGGAGGCCTTACACTTGCCTTAAAGGTATCTGTAATAGTTTCAGAAAACTCCCATATAAGCCAGATATAGTTAAACCCTCTTAGTCCCTTAAATGCATCGATATTTCTATATTCAGGCTCAAAAACTATCTTAGCTGTTAGCTCATTTACAAGGCCACTTTGCCTTGGAATTCCGAACTTATCCTTGAAGTCTGACTGTATTCTAGCTATTATCTTCATTAAACACCCTTAATTATCCAAATTATATTCTTATCTTTTCTAATCTTTCTTATCTATGCTTAAAATGATGTGGGTGTCAAAAGTATTTGACACCCAATGATACAGGATTGCTACAGCGCAGCTTTAGCAATCCTTGCAAAAATATTCGTAATCCGCTCATTTTTTGCAAAAAATGGCTGCTTACTTATATCTTCTGCTTATCTGTTTTCAAACTTACTTTGTATGCACATATTGTCTAGCTATATCTTTATTTTTGTCCATTTACCCTGTCTGAAGCGTATTTCCGAGAAAATGAACCTGCTGCACTGATCCCCGACTATACCAAACCATATACCCACTATCCCCATGCCTAGCACATAACCAAAAAAGTAAGATACCGATGTTCTTATTATGGTTACACTTATGGTAGAGGTTATTGCAGTATAAAGGGTATCTCCTGCTCCTCTTAGAGCACCCACATAGACCACGCTTGGTATTTGGAAGATAATTGCAGCTATCAGCACATGGCTTATGGTAATTCCAATATTGATTACTTCAGGATTGTCAAAGAACAAGGAATAAATGCTCCTACTTCCGGCAAAGTAAACTACAGCTAAAACAGCAGCTATCAGAATTGCAAACTTTCTACAGATAACTCCGTATTTTTTAGCCAGTTCAGGTTTTTCCTCGCCAAGACTCTTGCCAATTAATGCTACAACTGTAGACTGAATTCCGTCTCCAAAGGAATAAGAAAGGCTTAAAAGGTGCATACTTACCTGATGAGCAGCCATTTGAGAAGTACCCTGATTGGCTGCCATTATAGCTGTTGACATAAATCCTATCCTCATAAGCAACTGCTCTAAGAACACGCTATAGCCAACTGAGGTTATATTTTTAAGACAGGTAAGAGTTGGTTTTATCTTTTCCGCTATCATATAACCTATATTGATAAAGCAGTCTTTCTTCATAATTGATGCTATGCTCATCACACTGGCAACAACTGTACCGAGGACGGTAGCTACTGCGGCTCCCGCTATACCAAGCTTTGGAAAACCCAGATTACCTCCTATTAAAAGATAATTAAAAATTATATTTATTACATTGCTTACCACATTGGTGCGCATAGTTATTTTGGTATTACCTATGCCTCTTTGTGCAGCATTTATGCTCATCTGAAGCACATTAAAAATGATGCCACCCATTATTATCCTAAAATATGTTTCGCCATATTCCCTGGTATCAGAAGTTGCACCACATAAGTCCATTATAGTTCCTGTAAAAGTAACCGAAATTAGGCTTATAAATACAGTAGCCACAGTAACAAAAAACACTCCGGTAAAGACAATCCTATTGGCATCCTTTCTATTTTTCTGCCCATACCTTCTTGCTACAAGGGCAGCTATAGCTACATTTGCGGCAAAACAGATAGCAAGTCCCAAAAACTTAGGCTGGGCAGTAATGCCAACACCTGCTACTGCATTTTCACCAAGTACGCTTACCATGTATGAATCTATGAGGGCTGTGAGCGAAAAGAATACAGCCTCTAAGATAGCGGGCCAGGCCATGTTTAGTATAGTCCTTAATAACTTCCTATTCTCGTCTTCCATTATCCTTATTCCTTTAGAGTGTATTAACTATAGTCTAGACCTATTAGGTTAGAATTTCAAGGACTTATTGGGTGTAGATAATAAATGCAGCTAAGGTAACACTTATTGGTTTCTTACCGTACTTCTATATCCGGCACGAGATAAACGGTCGAATAAAAAGCGTTTATTTAATAACACTATTGCAATAGTAAATATCCAAAATATTATTAATATCAAAAAAGTAATTAAGAATAAAGCAATATATAAAAGCGAATCCGCATATTTATTAAACTCATACATCATATTCTGTAATCCTAAAGGAATGAGGTAGAAGTATACTGTTAGTAATAATCCTCTTAAAATCGTACCTATCCACTTATTTTTCTCAAAAACAAGCCCAAATCGCAGTAAAGCACTTCCTAGAGTTTTGCCGTTATATAAAGGTATTATGGTAAAATATATAGCTATAAACATAGAAAAAGGAAGCGTTGTATTTGAGATGCTATAAGGGATGTATACAATAAAGGTATCAATGATGAGCGAAAGGCAGATACGAATTCCGGAAACCCTAACCCCTGCCTCAAGCGACTTCTCATCTATATTATCCCTTGATGGAAGAAGTTTAACGGCAAACCAACCCAGGGCATAGCCAATACAGCCTCCTGTTGTGTTTTGTATAATGTCATCTATATCACAGAGACGGAATGGTCCCGGATATATAAAGTAGAGACCTGATAATTGAGTCAGCTCAAAGAATAAGCTAAGGAGAGCAGTTAAAAACACTGTCTTCTTAAAGTTGCACTTAAAATAGTATCTTAAATATACTCCAAATGGTATTAACATAAGGACATTAAAGGCTGGCACATAGAAAGTTGGATGTTTTAGTGCCATAAGCCAGGTAGCAGGCTTAGACAAAATAAGCGGGCTTTCATTTATAAAGTCTAAAACGAAAGAAAAAGGAAGCAAATTAAGCATATCCGTGTAGCTGTGGTGAACACTGTCTCTATCAGGCAGAGGTAAAATAACCAAGAGATATATGGTTAGTAAATACAATATAAACGAATATAAAATCAAGGTACGAAGCTTATTTACAGAACCATATTTACGATAGTTAATCACCATATAAGGCAGTGTTATAAATAACGCTAAAATTGGAAACAGTATCATTGCATATGTGATAGTGCTTAAATATCCCATTTATTCTCCTTTTTCATGAATGATGCATAGTAAAAGCAAGTGCAAATCCTGCTAATTAAGGCTTCCCTTTGACTGCACCTCTCTTGGCTTGTAGCCCTTCTTACCCAGTCCGTCAATGATTTCCTTCTTATGCTCCATACCATAGGACTCCATAGTGATAATGAGCTCCACAGCCGCATTTCTGTTAATGTTTACGAACTGGTTGTGCTCAAGCCTGATGACATTACCCTTAAGCTCAGCTATTACCTCAGATACCCTTGCAAGTTCGCCCGGACGGTCAGGTAGAAGTACAGACACCGTAAATATCCTGCCTCTTTGTCTAAGTCCGTGCTGAACCATTGAAGACACTGTAATTATATCAATATTACCACCACTAATGATGGATACGACCTTCTTTCCCGTTACGCCAAGCTTATTTATCGCAGCAACAGTGAGCAGGCCTGAATTCTCAACCACCATCTTGTGATTCTCTATCATATCAAGGAAGTTGAGTGTAAGTTCTTCATCCTCTATTGTAATTATTTCATCAACATTTTCTTTGATATAAGGAAATACATTGGTTCCGGGTGTTCTTACGGCTGTACCGTCTGCGATAGTCTCTACCTTCTTGATACTGGTTACCTTTCCTGCCTCAAGAGAAGCCTTCATACAGGCTGCTCCTGCAGGTTCTACACCTATTATCTTCACATTTGGATGAAGCATTTTCGCAAGGGTGGATACTCCTGCACAGAGACCGCCTCCGCCTATTGGAACAAGGATATAGTCCACAGTTGGAAGTTCCTTAAAGATTTCCATTGCTATAGTACCCTGTCCTGTAGCCACTACCTCATCATCAAAGGGATGTATAAATGTCATTCCATCTTCTCCCGCAAGTTTAAGAGCATAGGCACAGGCCTCGTCATAGATATCACCATATAGAATTACCTCTGCACCGTATGACTTGGTGCGGTTTACCTTAATAAGAGGTGTCGTTGTAGGCATAACAACTATCGCTTTTACACCAAATAGTTTGGCAGCATAAGCCACACCTTGAGCGTGATTACCTGCAGAAGCTGTAATCAGCCCCTTATTCCTGTCTTCTTCAGAAAGAGTACTTATCTTATAGTATGCTCCCCTAACCTTGTAAGCACCTGTATACTGCATATTTTCAGGCTTAAGATACACCTTATTACCACTCTGAGCAGAAAAATACTCACTATACACAAGCTTTGTTGGGTTAACAACTTTCTTCACTGCTTCAGCAGCTTCCTCAAATTTCTCCAGTGTCATCATAATAATTACCTCTTTCATTCTTGTTTTAGATAAGAAAAGAGGCAAATTACTGCCCCTTTCCTAAACCTACTTGCATAAATTGCAAGATTGGTTTATAATCAACTTAGATGACTGAAGGATATTGGCTAATCCAACAGTTACCAAGCGGAAACTTATAATTGTCAAAGACAAATCACAGGCTATCCCCCAGTTGCATAGAGGATAGCCTGTCTGCTATTTATTTCTCTTTCTCCACTACCCTAAGCTGACTTAAACATTGTATCACTTTAATTCAGCTTTTACCAGTATAATTTACCTGTGTCTATGCAGTTTCTCATTATACTACCTATAATTTATGGTTATATTATTCAACATTAAACAAAGCTTCCACAAACTCTTCTGCATCAAACTTCTGCAAGTCATCTATCTTCTCACCTATTCCAATATACTTAACAGGTATGCTAAGCTCAGACTCTATGGCTATTGCTATACCGCCTTTTGCAGTACCGTCAAGCTTGGTTAGCACTATACCGTTTACAGGAGCGGCTTCTGAGAACTGCCTTGCTTGTTCTTTAGCATTCTGACCGGTTGTACCATCTACAACTACAAGAGTCTCAACTGCCGCTTCAGGATATTCCTTGCTCACAATTCTATATATCTTATTAAGCTCGTCCATAAGGTTCTTTTTATTGTGAAGACGGCCTGCGGTATCACAGATAAGCACATCTACATTACGTGCCTTTGCAGCATTTACTGCATCAAATACAACAGCGGCAGGATCGCTGCCCTCACTCTGTGCAATGAGCTCTACCTCTGAACGCCTCGCCCATTCAGTAAGCTGCTCTATGGCTCCTGCCCTAAAAGTATCGGCAGCGGCAACCAGAACCTTCTTTCCGGAGTTCTTAAGCTGACTTGCAAGCTTTCCTACAGATGTAGTCTTACCAACTCCGTTTACACCTATCATAAGGACAACAGACTTTTTATTTTCAAAATCATAAGCATCAGGCTTTACCTGCATCTGCTCCTTAAGACTGTCCATAAGTAACTTCTTACAGTCAGCAGGATCCTTTATCTTTAGCTCCTTCACCTTGTCCTTTAAGTTCTCAATCACAGAGGTAGTTGTAGTTATTCCAAGGTCCGCCATTATAAGAGTTTCTTCAAGCTCTTCATAAAAATCATCATCTATTATGTCGTGCCCCGTAAAGATGTTGGAGACACTATTCATGATGTTGTTTCTGGTTTTTGTAAGTCCTTCTGCAAGTTTACTGAAAAATCCCATTATCTCATCCCTTTCTACTTTATATCTGCGTCTATAAGGTTAACCGAAACCATGGTAGATACGCCCTTTTCCTGCATGGTTATTCCGTAGAGTACGTCTGCGGCATTCATAGTACCTCTTCTATGTGTAATAACTATGAACTGGGTGTTCTTTGTTAGCTTATGTAGATAATCCGCAAATCTGGTTACATTGGAGTCATCAAGAGCAGCTTCTATCTCATCAAGGAGACAGAATGGTGATGGCTTAAGGTTCTGAATGGCAAAAAGAAGTGCAATAGCCGTAAGAGCCTTTTCACCGCCTGAAAGCTGCATCATATTCTGAAGCTTCTTTCCCGGTGGCTGAGCTATTATCTTAATTCCTGCTTCAAGAATATCCTCTCCTTCTGTAAGCTCAAGCCTACCCTTACCACCTCCGAACAGCTCTTCAAAGGCAAGGTTAAACTGCTCATTTATATCCTTAAAGCGTTCATCAAACTGCTCTCTCATCCTTCTATCAAGCTCTTCAATAACCACTCTTAAGGCATCCTCAGCCTTTATTATGTCCTCTGCCTGAGTTTTAAGAAGCTCATATCTTGAGCCTACTTCCCTGTACTCCTCAATAGCCCCTATATTGACATTTCCAAGCTCTTTTATGAGATTCTTTTGATTGTTAATCATCTTCTTAAGGGTGAAGCTTGAATATTCTTCATCAGTATCAACCTTATTCTTTACAGCCTCAGAATAAGTTACTCCGTACTCCTCAAGCATATAGTTAACCATTGATTCAAGGTTAGCATCAGCCTTTTCTATAATTCCTCCTAGCCTGTACACTTCTTTATCAAGGCTCGCCCTAAGCTCGGCTATCTCTTCACGCTTGTTAAAGAAGGACTTGTGGCTTCCTGATATCGCATCTTTCTCTGTAATAAGAGCTTTTTTCTTTCTCTCAGCCGCTTCAATTTCTACAGCGAGGTTTTCAATTTCACCTATAAGCTTCTCGATTTCAGTCTGCTTTTCTTTAAGGCTAACTTCAATTTCTTCGTTCTGCTTCTTAAGTTCCTCAATCTCTTCATTAGCAGATTGCTTATCTCTGTTTATTCTTACAAGATTTTCATTTATGAAGTTCTTCTCAGTAAGTACAGTACTTTCAGCTATCTTAGACTGATTGATTTTTGCACTAATCTCAGCTACTAACCTGTCTGTCTCTTCAATTTTCTTAAAAATATCATCAAGTTCTACAGACTGCGCTTCATTTTTATCGTCAGAAGCAATTATGGCACTAAGTCTTTCTATTTCTTTTTCCGTAAAGTCACGCTCTTTATCAAGATTAATACCATCAAGCTTAATCTCGTTAAGCACTTGTTCAGTCTCAGCTATTCTATGCTCAAGCTGCTTTCTTGCATTTATTTCTGTATTAAGACTAACCTTAAGTTCAGACATGTTTTTCCTTGTAAATGGCAAGACTCTGCTTAGTATCAGATAGCGAAGATCTAATACCTTCAAGCTCCTTTTTAAGCTCTTCATACTCATTTTCAAGAAAAAAACAAGTCCTTCCTTCTTATCCTCAATTTCTCTTGCTCTTCCAAGCAGATTACTAGAGTTTTTAAATGCACCACCTGAGATAGAGCCTCCGGGACTTAGCTGCTCTCCATCTAGGGGTAACTATTCTTAAGGAATACCTGTATTTTTCTGGCTATTCTTGTAGCTGAGTCCATATTGTCGGCTACAAGGGTACGTCCTAGGATGTGGCTTACAAGACCTGCATACTTAGGCTCAAACTCAACAAGGGAGGCAGCTACCCCTATTATCCCCTCTTCATTAAGTGCACCGCCGAAGTTGCCCGGATTATGAAGTGTCATAGCATCAAGAGGAGAAAGGTCGCCCTTCAAGCTTATTTTCTTTAAGCCAGGTAATGGTTCGCTTTGCAGTAGCCTCTTTGTCAGTGACTACATTTTTGGATGGCACCACCAATTGCAGTTTCTACAGCTGTCTCATACTTTTGGCTTAACCTTTATAATGTCAGCAACAACACCTATGATTCCTGTTTCTTCCCTCTTATGCTCCATTATACGCTTTACGGCATTGCCGTATCCATCGTACTTTTTCAGCCATATTCATAAGGGAATTAAGTGTAGCCTTTGCACCAAGGATAACCCTTTGCTTATCTGATACTTCCTTTTCTTTCTTTGCTCTGTCTCCTGTAAGCTTTTCGATAAGCTCCTTGGCATCAGATTCTACAGCCTCAAGTTTTAAGAGATTTGCAGTAAGTTCATTAATCTTTTCAGATGCAGAGTCATACTGAGACTTAAGACCATCGCTTGTTTCTTTATTTCTAAGTATCTTCTGATTAAGCTCCAGCTTTTTTATCTTATTCTGTTCAAGATTTGCCTTATATAGCTCAATCTGACCTGCAGCCTCAGCCTTTTCTTTGTCTTTTCCCGCCTTTTCGTTAAGCTTATATTCTCTTTCCTTTTCAAGGTTAGCTTTTAAGCCAAGTTTAGCCTCCAGTTCCTCTTTTAAGTTCGGACTCTTCTTTTGCAAAGTTATCTTCTTTCGTAATAATTTCATTAAGTTTAAGGTTAACTTCGGTCTCTTCTTTTGTGCTGTTATCAAGCTTTTAACTGAGCCTGTTTGAGCCTTTCTACATTGTTCTCAGAGTTTTTGTTTATGGAGTTTATCTGCTCTTTTATAAGCTTAAGTTCACCATCAGCCTTTTCTCTTGCAACCTGATTCTCAGCTATGAGATTTGAAGTTTCATCAATCATCCCTGACTTTTCATTTAACAAGGCTTCAAGCTTCTCATACTCTTCCTTTATGCCCTCATACTTTGTATTTGCCTCATTAAGATTGTTTTCAGCCAAAGCCTTATCAGATTCTGCCTTTGATTTTGCATCAGCCAAATGGTCATATTCGTTGGTAAAATTGATAATCTCATATTTCTTTAGATCATCTCTGTAACTAAGATATAACTTTGCAGCCTCAGCCTGCCTCGCAAGAGGACCTATACGCCCTTCAAGCTCAGACATTATATCATTTACTCTGGCAAGATTAGCGCTTTCCTCTTCCAGATTCTTAATGGATTCAGCTTTTCTTTTCTTAAATTTGGTTATTCCAGCTGCTTCATCAAAAAGCTCCCTCCTGTCCTCAGGTCGCCCGCTTATAATCTTCTCAATCTGTCCCTGCCCTATTATGGAATAACCCTCTTTACCAATACCTGTATCAAGGAAAAGCTCACTTACATCTTTAAGCCTGCAATTATGCCCATTGATAAGATATTCACTCTCCCCTGAACGGTATACCCTTCTTGCAACAGTCACCTCTTCGTATTCTATTGGAAGTACCTTATCTGAATTGTCTATGGTGATTGCAACATAGGCAAAGCTCTGTGCTTTTCTTATTTCCGTACCTGAGAAGATAACATCTTCCATCTTTGCACCACGAAGCTGCTTTGCACTCTGCTCACCAAGTACCCATCTTACTGCATCAGCTACATTACTTTTACCACTTCCGTTTGGACCGACAATGCCGGTTATTCCGCCTTCAAAGGAAAAGACTATTTTATTTGCAAAGGATTTGAACCCCTGTATTTCAACACTTTTTAGGTACATCGCTATCTTCTCCTCTTTCAGCCTTTAGTTTTAAAATTCCATAATAGGCCGCAACCTGCTCTGCAGCCTTCTTTGTATGTCCCTCTCCCACACCATACTCACATTCACCGATGTATACAGCTTCCTTAAACTTTTTGTCGTGATCAGGACCGTATTCATCAAGCAGCTTATATTGGATAACACCAAGGTTTTCACTCTGTACCATTTCCTGAAAGATAGTTTTACTATCAAAAAAGAGTTTCTTATGCTCAATATCATTTAATACATGTTTTCCAATAAACTCTTTTGCATTAGTAAGACCACCGTCAAGGTAAATCGCACCAATAAGCGCTTCAAGTGCATCTGAAAGAATAGAATCCCTATTTCTTCCACCGGTTATGGCCTCTCCATGACCTAAAAGCAAATAATCAGACAGACCTATTTCCCTTGCACTATATGCTAGGGCAGGTTCACATACAAGTCTTGCACGAAGCTTTGTCAGTTCTCCCTCCTGCATCTCCTTATGTCTGTTAAAAAGGAATTCACTTGTAGCTAACTCCAAAACTGCATCTCCCAAATTCCATTCTTTCATTGCAGTCAGACTTGGGAAGGTGTTTTTCATTTACAAATGAACTGTGAGAAAACGCTTTTGTAAGCAGCTTTCTGTCCTTAAACTCATATCCTATTGTCTGTTCAATTTTATCAGCTTTTTCAGGTTTAATAAATAAACTCAACTTATTTTCCACCTTTCAAAATGAAATACCCCGCAAACATATGGCGGGGCACTCAAATTTGGTATTATTTACCTTTCGCTAGCTTCTTCAAGCTTTTCTACAGCATCGCCAACCGTTACAATAGAAGCAATAGCATCATCCGGAATTTCAATTCCAAACTGCTCCTCTATTTCCATAACGATGGAAGTAAGATCGAGTGAATCTGCACCCAAATCATCTACAAATTTTGTGTCTGCAGTTATACTGTTTTCATCTACGTGAAGTACTCCCGCAACAATTTCTTTAATTCTATCCAGTTCCATATTTCCTCCTTTATAACATCTTATTCTGATAAGTACTGCTTTATTTTATCGTTAATTCCTTGATTTTTAAAGCTAATACACTGAATAAGAGCATTTTTAATTTCGTTATGTGTTGCATTTCCGTGAGTCTTAACTACAAGTCCATTAAGACCAAGCATAGGGGCTCCGCCATGTTTAGTAGCATCAAACATAGACAATGAGTTTTTAAGTGCCTTTTTTGATAGCATGGCTCCTATCTTACTCATCGTAGTACTTAAAAGTCCCTTCTTGATTTCTTCAAGAAGAACTGCAGCAACTCCTTCAAAAAGCTTTAATATAGCATTACCTACAAAGGCATCACATACTATTACATCCGCATCTCCATAAGGAATCTGCCTTGATTCAATACTACCTACAAAGTTAATATCTGAACGGGATTTGAGCAGAGGAAAGGTTTCCTTTACAAGCGCATTTCCTTTCTCTTCTTCTACACCGACATTCACTATGGCAACCTTAGGATTCTTAATACCGATTACATTTTCCATGTAGATTGAACCCATGACCGCATATTGTATAAGATGAGCAGATCTTGAGTCTACATTTGCACCACAATCCACAAGTAGGGAAACGCCCTTCTGTGTAGGTATGAGAGATGCAAGTGGAGAACGTTCTACTCCTTTAAGTCTTCCTACCACGAGCTGTCCTCCAACAAGCACAGCCCCTGTAGAGCCGGCAGAGACAAAGGCATCTGCCTTTTCTTCCTTCACCAGTCTCATCGCAACAGAAATTGAAGAGTCTTTCTTCTTTCTGATGGCCATAACCGGTGCCTCATCATTTGTAATAACCTCAGACGCCTCTATTATTTCAAGTGCATTCATGTTTATTTCGAGGCCTTCTCCTCTTAACCTGTTAAGCGTATCTTGAACGACCGCACTCTGACCTACAAGATAAACCTTAAGATCCTTATTCTCATTAACAGCAAGAACAGCTCCTTTAACTATCTCATAAGGCGCATTATCACCGCCCATAACATCCAATGCAACTTTAATCATATTTATTTTACCACCTGTCTATTATTTACTGTTTGATATAGAAAAACGAATACTGTGGTTTAAATCCTATAGCAGCAGACTGGATAATCTGCTCTGTACTTCCTACGAAAAGCACACCTTCAGGCTTTAAGACTGAATGGAACTTCTTAAATACCTCATTTTTAGCTTCATCCGTAAAATATATTACTACATTTCTGCAAACTATCATAGAACAACCTGTTGGATAAGGATCTTTAAGGAGATTATGCTTCTTAAATTCAACTCTTGACTTGATATCATCGTTAATCTTGTAAGAAGTAGCTGTAAGCTTGGTGAAATGCTTCTCCAGAAGCTCCTTCGGTAAGCCCTTAACGCTGTTATAGCTGTATACTCCCATCTTTGCCTTCTCAAGCACCTGATTGTCTATGTCCGTAGCAATTATCTTAATCTGGTTAAGTGGAACAAATTTTAATAGTAACATAACCAGAGAATATGGTTCATCTCCTGTCGAGCAGGCTGCACTCCATATTTTAATATTCTTTCCATCCTTCTTCATAAGATATGGAATAATGTCCTTCTCAAGAATAGCCCACTGCTCCGGATTGCGCCAGAATTCAGATACATTTATGGTGAGATAGTTTATAAATGCATCATATAGTGCTTTATCAGTCTTCAATCCTTTTACATAATCATCATAAGTCTTAAATCCATTTTTTGCAATAAGAGAATCTATCCTTCTCTTCATCTGTTTTTCTTTATAAGCATCCAAATCAATTGAAGACAAGGTATATATCTGCTTTTTAAAAACTCTCGTAATCGCTCATACTTACCTCCATGTTAGTATATTATTCGAGTTATAAGTGCCAAAAGTGTATATCACAAGAAAGAATCCTGCTTCGCAGGATTCACCGCCTGCGGCGTGTCGCACCCGCGACATCTACTTATCCGCCGCAGTGCGATCCTCGGAGATTTTTAATGTGACAGGTAATTTTGTAGAAATTTCCTGTCACATTAAAAATGCCCAGCTCATACAGATCTAACTGCATAAGCTGAGCAAAACCGGCAAATTATTCTGCCTGATTATCTACAGAATCATCAGAAGCGTTCTCTTCATTTTCTTCAGTTCCGGCTAAAAGAGCCTTGATAGAAAGTGAAATCTTCTTTGTCTCAGCGTTAAAATCAACAACCTTTGCTGTTACTTCTTCGCCTGTCTTAAGTACATCACTTGGCTTCTCAACATGATTAGCTGCAATCTGTGATACGTGAAGAAGAGCATCTACGCCAGGCTCAAGCTCAATAAATGCACCAAAGTCAGTCATACGAGCTACCTTACCGGTAACAATAGTGCCTACGGCAAACTTCTCTTCTGCACCAGCCCAAGGATTCTGATCCTCAAACTTAAGGCTTAAAGCAATCTTCTCGCCCTGAATATCCTTAACGAAGGTCTTAACCATATCGCCAACCTTGAATACCTTCTTTGGATTCTCGATATGTCCCCAACTCATCTCTGAGATATGGAGAAGTCCGTCTGCTCCGCCAAGATCTATAAATGCACCAAAATCTGTTACATTCTTAACTGTTCCGTCAACAACCTGTCCAACTGCAAGCTTCTCAAAAAGAGCCTTCTTAAGCTCGTTCTTCTTAGCTGTAAGAATCTGCTTTCTATCACCGATAACTCTTCTCTTCTTAGGATTGAATTCGCTGATAACAAACTCAATTTCCTCGCCTGCGTACTTATCAAGATTCTTCTCGTAAGTATCTGATACAAGGCTTGCAGGTATGAATACCCTAGCCTCATCAACAACAACACTTAAACCTCCGTTAAGCACCTGGCTAACCTTAGCTGTAAGCACTTCTTTGTTGTTGAAAGCATCTTCAAGACGCTTATTTCCCTTCTCTGCGGCAAGGCGCTTATATGTAAGAAGCACCTGTCCGTCTCCGTCATTAAGCTTAAGTACCTTAACTTCCATCTTATCGCCAACCTTAGCAACAGTTGTAAGGTCAGTAGGAGTGTTGGAATATTCACTCTTTGTAAGAATTCCATCTGCTTTATATCCAATGTTAAGGATAATCTCATCTTCCTTAACAGCTATTACAGTTCCTTCTACCACCTCTCCGTTGTGTCTGGTAGTCTTTAAAGACTCCTCAAGCATTTCTTCAAAACTCATTTCAGCCATTCTGGTCCGAACCTCCTCAATAATATTATTTGGGGTTGAAGCCCCTGCTGTAATACCTACGCAACGAAAAAGTCTTAGTTTCCCTATGTCCAAGTCCTCAGGTGTCTGTATGTAGTAAGTATCAACACATTTTTTTATACATATATCGTATAATTTTTGGGTGTTGGAGCTATGTTTGCCACCAACCACTATCATAGCATCTGCTTCACCTGCAAGTTTCTCCGTTTCGGTCTGCCTTTTTGATGTAGCATCGCAGATAGTATTCAAAACAATACTATAATATCTCTTTTTTTCTCTAAAAATTTCAACTATATCTTGAAATTTATTTAAATTAAATGTGGTTTGAGCTAAAATAACATGTTTCTTCGAAGGATTTCCGTTATAGGCCTCGGCCTCTTCCACGGTTTCAAAGATAACCGGCTCGGTTAAACACCAGCCTTTTATACCTATAACCTCCGGATGATTTTTTGAGCCTACAATGACAATCTGATTGTCAGAATCCTCTGAGTATTCCCTCGCGAGCTTGTGTATCTTTTTTTACGAAGGGACAGGTAGCGTCCTGAAGTTTGACTCCCAGTTCGCTTAACTTGTCGTAATCAGATTTAGGTATGCCATGTGACCTTATGACCAAAGTTCCCTTTTCAAGGCTCTTTAACTCATCCAAATCATCTACAACCCTTACTCCCTTTTCTTCAAGCTCTTTTACCACACTCTCATTATGGATAATATCTCCATAGGTGTATACAGGCTTTCCTTCAGATGAAAGTTTGTTAACGAGCTCAATAGCCCGCTTTACACCAAAACAAAAACCTGCATTTTTAGCAACCTTAATTTCCAAAGATAGTTTCCCTTTCTAAGAGACATCAAATAAAATCAGGATTTTTATCACAGGCTATTTTTATTATAGTATCAACCACTTCATCAATACTAAGTGAAGATGTATCAACCAACACAGCATCACTTGCCTGAATAAGCGGTGATACCTTTCTATTCATATCCTGTTCATCCCTACTCTTTATATCGGACATAATGTCTTCTAAATTAACCTTTTCGCCCTTTTCTATAAGTTCCTTACATCTTCTCTCTGCTCTAACCCTTACATCAGCTGTTAAAAATATCTTTACAGAGGCATCCGGAAGAACTTTTGAGCCTATATCTCTTCCATCCATAACCACAGGCCTTTTGGCAGCAAGTTCTCTTTGAAGTAATAAAAGCCTCTCCCTTACTTCGGGAACCTGAGCAAATTCCGATGCATCCTTGCTTATTTCAGGGCTTCTTATTAGCTTACTCACATTCTCATCATTTAGTATAATCTGCTGTTCGCCATTCTCATAAACTATGTCAAGGCGGATATTATTTATCTCACCCTTAATCTTCCCCGTTTCACTACCTTCAATTCCTTTTTCAGTCATGTAAAGGGCAATCCCTCTAAACATAGCACCTGTATCTACATAGATGAGGCCTAATTTTTCAGCCACTTTTTTAGCTATGGTACTTTTACCGGCCCCCGCCGGTCCGTCAATTGCGATTTCCTTGTTCATTATATCCTCTTAGCTTGATTAAAGGACAAACGAAATAAGGCTCCGTTTGTCCCTCATTATTTTACTTTGAAGCGATAGCTTCAATCTCCACTAAAGCACCGGCAGGAAGTGCTTTTACCGCAAAACAGGATCTTGCAGGCTTGCTAATAAAGTATTTCTCATATACCTTATTGAAAGCTGCAAAATCTTCCATGTTGGCAAGCAGACAGGTTGTCTTTACTACATCATTCATAGAAGACCTGCTGCTTCAAGTACAGCCTCAACATTCTTGCAAGACTGTTCTGCCTGAGCCTCAATTCCCTCTGCCTCAATCTTGCCTACAGCAGGATTGATTGGAATCTGACCACTTGTAAATACAAGTCCCTGTACTTCTACGCCCTGGCTATATGGTCCGATTGCTGCCGGCGCCTTGTCTGTGTTTAGCTTGTTCATTGTAATACCCCCTTAATTAAATAATATCACTACCTGCAACTACACCTGTAGACCACGCTATCTGCAGATTAAAACCTCCCGTAAGAGCATCTACATCCAAGACCTCACCAACAAAATAAAGTCCTTTAACTATCTTAGACTCCATTGTTTTAGGATTGATTTCTTTAACAGATACTCCACCTTTTGTTATAACCGCTTCTTCATAGCCCCTAAGCCCTGTTACCCGCAGTGTAAAATGCTTAAGCAATCCTATTATAACACTTCTTTCCGATTTAGTTAAGTCCCCTGCCTTTTTTTCTACATTTATTTTCGTTCTAAGGAGAAACACAGGAATGAGACTCTTAGGTAAGAGTTTATCTAGGGCATTTTTGAGTGCTTTAGCCTTAAACTCAGTAAAATCTCTAAGAAGCCTTGCATCTAATTCGTCCTCAGTTAGAGCAGGCTTAAAATCGATACTTAACTCACCACCATCATTATAAAATATATCTCCCGCAATACTGCTTGCAGAGAGAATAAGAGGTCCGCTTATACCGTTTCTGGTAAAGAGCATCTCGCCAAGTTCATTGAATAAGGTCTTTTACCGTTCTTAACAGTTACTCGAACATTCTTTAACGAAAGGCCTTCCAGTTCTTTAACAAAGCTCTCTTTAACTTCAAGGGCAACAAGGCTTGGTCTTAAATCTTTGATTGTATGTCCTGCCTGCTTTGCAATCTCATATCCATCCCCGGTTGAACCGGTTGACTTATAAGAGAGACCTCCGGTAGCAACTATAACCCTGTCCCCATCAACTACCTTTCCATCCCTTAATATAACTCCATTAATGCTTTTTCCATCTTCACTTATAACAAGCTGTTCTACAGGTGTATTATACCTAATTTTAACTCCTGCTTCTTCCATGGCCTTATCAAGTGCTTTAATAACATCCGAGGAATGGTCGCTTACAGGAAAGGCTCTATTCCCCCTCTCAACCTTTACGGGACAATTCATACTTTCAAAGAAACTAATAGTGTCGTTGCTTGAAAATGCTGAATATGCACTGTACATAAACTTTGGATTGCGTATGGTATTCTTTACAAGCTCTTCGTTTTCTACAGCATTAGTAAGGTTACATCTGCCCTTACCTGTAATATAAATTTTCTTTCCAGTCTTTGCATTTTTTTCAAATACAATGACCTCATTTCCTGCTCTTGCTGCAAATATGGCAGCCATACTACCAGCAGCTCCTGCACCAATAACCAATACTTTACTCATTTACCATAAATGGCTCTGTTCCAGACAGCTTAAGCTGCTTAGACTTGTAAGCCTCTCCATTCAATTTAAAATAAACTCTCTTAAAATCCTTAAAATTCTCAAATACACTGTACGAAATACAATCAAGCACAACTACATCTTTACCTGAGACTTCTTTCCGAAAGGATAGTTTTTATCCTTTACAATAAAATCTATAGTGATAGAATCTTCATCAGTTAAAGTATTGGCAATAACATCGCTGTCAATCATATCATCCAGTTCAAACAAAACTGCATCAATTATATCCTGAGGTATAAGTTCATCCTTTATAGTAATCATACTGTTTTTAGCCAGTACCTTATCACTTTCGGCGTCTACTGAATAAATGGTAACCTTTTGCTGGGTTATACTTATATGCTTTGAACTTCCACCTTTTTCAGGAACCTTGATTACTGTATTTACAACACTTGAGGTCTCGCTCTCCGTATTTTCTACGGTCGATTCAACTTTAGAAGCTTCTTTTTTATCATTATCTGCTTTGTTTCCACACGAAGTTAAAACTAAAGAAACGGCTATTCCACATATTATAATACCTTTTAATTTTTTAAACATCAAACCCTCCTTTCCTATTTTCACATGTTATAGAATAAGGAGGGTTGTTGTCAATTATGTGGCAGATATGATAATTTTTAATGCTTCTTCAACTGTTTTATTTCTTATCTCAGATCTGTCACCCTGAAAATGAAATTCATAGGCTCTACAAGACAGAGCTTTCGTATTTTTATCCTTAATGCAAAGACCAATAAACACAGTACCTACAGGCTTTGAAGGGCTTCCACCAAGAGGCCCCGCTATCCCGGATACTGCTATGGCTATATCAGCAGATGCAGAAGTTAAAGCCCCTTCAGCCATCTCCTTAACTACAGTTTCACTGACCACACCATATTTACTTATGCTTTCTTCCTTCACTCCTAAAAGCCTTACTTTTGCTTCATTAGCGTAGGTAATATAGCCTTCGTTAAAGCAGCCTGATGCACCGGATACATTTACAATAGTGGCACCTATTAGTCCTCCTGTGCAGGACTCTGCCGTTGTAATTGTTAATTTTTTCTCTAATAGTCTTTGAACTACCTCTTCTTCAAGTTTCATTACTTCGTTTCCTTTAATACATCCTTGTTCTTAATAAAATAGTCAACAAGAGAAACAACTGTTAATATGAGTGAACCCCAGATAAAAATTTGCTCAGCAAACTGCCAGATTGGATGATAAAAGTGAAAAATCAACATTATACTCATAACCATCTGAAACACAGTTTTAAGCTTGCCAAGATAGCCTGCGGCAATCACAATTCCCTTATCAGCAGCTACAAGCCTAAAACCGCTTATGATAAACTCTCTGCTCATAATAACAATAGCAATCCAAGCAGGTAAGAGGCCATTCGCAACAAAACAAAGCAGGGCGGACTGAACAAGAAGCTTATCTGCAAGCGGGTCCATAAACTTACCAAAGTTGGTGACCAGATTGTAATGCCTTGCTATCTTACCATCTACCAAATCAGAAAGTGCCGCAATAATAAATATAACACCTGCAATTATTTCGTGATAAGGTATTTCTTTAATGAGCATACAAGCCACAAAAAACGGTATCATAAGTATTCTGAAAACCGTAATCTTATTAGGCAGATTCATTTTATCTCCTCCTAAATCAATACTCCAAATAAATCATACTCGTCTGAGGCTATTATCTCTACCTCCACAAGTTCTCCTGACATAATTTCATAATCAGATTCAAAAAATACCTGTCCGTCAACATCAGGGGCATCCATATAGGTTCTTCCTATATAAACTTTCCTTCCGTCTTCATTCACTTCCCTTATTGATGCAAAAGCCTCGCCATTTACAGAATCACTCGGAACCGTGCCTTCGACAAGGACTTCATAGACCTTTCCTATTCTACCCTCTGCTTTTTCAGCCGATATCTCCTGCTGAAGCTCCATAATCTCATTTCTTCTGGCAATTTTTACTTCCTCGTCTACCTGTCCTTCCATTTCTGCGGCAGGAGTACCCTCCTCGGCAGAATAAGTAAATACTCCAAGACGGTCAAATTCCATCTCATCTACAAAGTTATAAAGCTCCTTAAAGTCTTCATCGGTTTCGCCCGGAAAGCCTGTTATAAGAGTAGTTCTAAGTGTGATGTCTGGTATCTCTTTACGAAGCTTAGCAATTCTCTCCCTCAGCTCAGCCTGATTAGTCTTTCTCGCCATTTTACGAAGAATTGCATCAGAACTATGCTGAATAGGCAAATCTATGTAATGACAGACCTTTTTTTCATTTTTGATTGCTTCGATGATTTCATCTGTTATTTCTTCCGGATAACAGTATAACAGTCTTATCCATTCAATTCCACTAATTTTTGATAATTCATGAACTAATTCCGGAAGTGCTTTCTTGCCGTAAATATCAACTCCGTACAATGTAGTTTCCTGAGCCACCAAAAGAAGTTCTTTCGTCCCCTGTTTAGCCAGCCCTTCTGCTTCTTTGACTATCGTCTCCATTGGGATACTTCTAAAATTCCCTCGAATATATGGAATAATGCAATAAGTGCAGCGTTTGTTACAGCCTTCTGCTATCTTAATATAAGATGAAATTTCTCCGGCAGGCACAAGTCTGTGTTCCTCACCACCCGCCAGTCTTTCAAGATCATCTATATATAATGATTTTTCAGGTTTACCATTTTTAGCCTTTATCTCAGCTATCGCAGATACTATATTGTCATAAGCCGTAGTTCCTATTACTGCATCAGCCTCAGGAAGTTCTTCTGTAATCATAGACTGATATCTCTGAGCAAGACAGCCTGTTACAATGAGTCCTTTAAGCTTTCCCTCTTTTTTTAGTTCTCCTATTTCGATTATTGTATTTATACTCTCTTCTTTGGCATCTCCTATGAAGCAACAGCTATTGACTATAGCATAATCAGCGTCATTTAGTTCATCCGTTATGGCATAGCCTACTTTACTTAAAAGACCAAGCATAATTTCTGAGTCTACCAGATTCTTGTCGCAGCCAAGTGATACTAAATATATCTTTTCTGTCATTTACTCTCCATTCTATCAATTATTTTCAGTATCTTTAATATTATCAACCACTATAGTAAGGGCAAGCAGGGCCTCCTCATATTCGGGATCAAATACAGTTATTACGAATGTATCTCCCCAGGCAAAAAACTTCCTGCTTATATTTCCAATTTCAGTATTCTCCGAAAAAACTCTAAAATCCATATCCCATAAGCTTCCATCAAGCTTTAGTACCTTATTATCAAAAAACATATCTATGGACTTTCTAAAAAATGTAAAATTCTGCTTAATAAGTGCAGATTTCCCGCTACTGAAATCAACATCATACTTTGCGAGGATCGTAAGTACCTGTCTGTTGATTACAAAGGCCTCACTTCCATCCATCCTGCTTACATGAACTGTATTGCCAATCAGCCTGAAATCCTGATCAACACGATAGATGGGACTCTGATTTGAGTCTAAAACTTCATAATGGTCAGTTATTTTAAAAACCTTCTGCTTTATATATAATTCATACATAAGAAAAACTCCTAATTATAATTTGCCTTATACAACCAGTGGAACTATCCCTGTAATACATTAGTATAAATCATTTTCATTAGATAATCAAATAATTCTATCAGGTATTGATATAAAAAATCTTTATTATTTGTAAATATTTTCTTTTTGACACCTGCATATTTTTTTATTATAAGATGATAGATATGCTTAAATATCTTAAGTAATCAAAAGAAATGGGATGTTAAGTTCACAAGCACATTTTTGATGCTGTGGTTACACTGCAATGTATTAAGGAGGCTGTTGATGAAGAAAAAATGGTGGCATGAAAAGGTAGCTTATCAGATATATCCAAAGAGTTTTTTGGATACAAAGGGTAATGGCATAGGTGATTTAAGAGGAGTGATAAACAAGCTTGATTATTTGAAAGACTTAGGTGTGGACATAATTTGGCTTTCACCCTGTTATCCTTCTCCTCTTGCTGATCAGGGCTATGATATAGCAGATTATTATGATATCGATCCAAGGTTTGGTACTATGGCTGATATGGATGAATTACTTGTAGAGGCAAAGAAGAGAAATATGTACATCTTGATGGACTTGGTTATCAATCACTGTTCAGACGAGCACGAATGGTTTAAGAAAGCTATGGCAGATCTAGATAGTGAATATGCCAAATATTTTTTCATAGAAGACGGAGTAAACGGTAACCCTCCAAATAACTGGAGATCCTACTTTGGAGGAAGTGCTTGGGAAAGAATCGACGGAACAGATAAATACTACCTTCATCTCTTTCACAAGAAACAGCCTGACTTAAACTGGGAAAATCCTAAGCTTCGTGATGAAATCTATAAAATGATAAACTGGTGGCTTGAAAAAGGACTTGCAGGTTTTAGAGTTGATGCCATAATGAATATAAGTAAGGCCCTCCCATTTACATCTTATAACTACCCTCCTGACAGGGAAGACGGTACGGTTATTTGTGCGAAAATGCTGGATGATGCAAAGAACGTAGATAACTATCTTCATGAGCTGAGGCTACATACCTTTGACAAGCACGATGCATTTACCGTTGGTGAGGTATTTACAGACAGGACAGAGGATATCCCTATATTCATAGGTGATGATGGTCATTTTTCAACCATGTTTGACTTTAATGAGGTAGGATTTGGAAAAAGTGATAAGGGCTGGTATGATGCAAAGCCAATTACACCTGATGACTATAGAAATTGCTGTTTTGAAACTCAGGCTAGAGTTAAAGATTTAGGTTATATTTCTACAATAATAGAAAACCATGATCTTCCAAGAGGAGCCAGCTATTTTCTACAGACTTGTGATATAAATGATGATTCTAAAAAGCTGCTCGGAACTATGCAGCTTATGATGAAGGGCCTTCCTTTCATCTATCAGGGACAGGAAATAGGTATGGAAAACTGCGATTTTACCGGTATGGAGGAAATAGATGACATATCTTCTATAGGTGAATATCAGACTGCACTTGATGCAGGTCTGTCTAAAGAGGATGCATTTAATGCTGTTAAGAAGTTCAGTAGAGATAATGCCAGAACTCCTATGCAATGGGATGATAGTAAAAATGCAGGATTTACAAGCGGAACTCCTTGGCTTAAGGTAAATCCCAAATACACAAAAATCAATGTAAAATCCCAAATTGATGATGAAAACTCTATCTTAAGCTATTATAAAAGACTAACTGCTCTTAGAAAAAACGAAGCCTACAAAGAAACAATAGTATATGGAGATGTAGTTCCTTACCTGGAAGATGAACATAATCTCATGGCGTTTTACAGAAAGGGAGAAAATCAAACCCTGCTTGTACTTGGAAACTTTGATAAATCAGAGAAAACTGTAAAGCTTGAAAAGAAGCGCAAGACTACTCTCTTGTCAAATATGGGAAGCATTCAGTTTGTAAACGATGGAGAAATAAAGCTTAGTCCTTATCAATGTGTGATTTTAGAAGTAGAATAAAAAAGTGACAGATGTTAAAATCATAAATCTATATTCCGGTAAGAGAATATTTAATGCGTACAAAAAGTGGGTGCCAATTTGACACCCACTTCATTTTTAATGATTTATTACAATCTGAATTTCTGAATAACTTCATCAAGGTCTCTTGAAAGTTCCATAAGAGCCTGACTTTCATCCTTAACTTCTTCAAAGGTAGCAGCCTGTTCCTGAGTAGAAGCTGAAATTTCTTCAGCTGAAGCAGAGTTCTCTTCTGAAAGAGCAGAAGCATTTTCCATAACTGTATAAAGCTTCTCCTGTGCCTCACTAAACTGCTTATTGGAAGCAACGATTTCGTCCATCGCAGACTTAAGCTCTGTAATTGCTTCTGAAATTCCATCAAAACGAACGCTTACTTCATCAACATTACGTGACTGATTTTCTACAATTTCAGTTGACTCATTAATCTTTTCAACTGCATAAGCTGTTCTTGTTAAGAGCTCGCTAACTGACTGATTAATATTCTCTGTAAACTTACTTGAGTTTTCAGCAAGCTTTCTGATTTCCTCAGCAACAACCGCAAAGCCCTTTCCTGCCTCACCAGCTCTTGCTGCTTCAATTGCTGCATTAAGTGCAAGAAGGTTGGTCTGCTCAGCAATAGAGCGAATCATCTCGCCTGCAACCTTAATCTCATCAACTGAGCTCTGAGTATTGTCGATAGCTTCCTTAATATCATTTGATATAGCCTTGCTGTTTTCTGTAGACTTGAGAAGTCCATTCATAGTAACAAGACCTTCATTCTTAAGGTTCTCAGCATTGCCTGATGCATCACCAAGTATCTTAAGGTTAGCGTTATTTTGTTCAATGAGGTTGCTGAGGTTCTGTACCTGGATTACACCAACCTGAGTATCTTCAGCCTGAGTTGTAACACCCTGTGCCACTTCTTCAAGAGTTCTTGCAATTTCATCTGAAGACTGACTTACCTTCTCTGATTTCTAAGAAGCTCTGGCAGGAAGCACTGAGTTCTGTAGAAGATTTCTTCATCTTCTCAACAATTTCAATGAATTTGTTCTTGAGGTCCTGAGTAGCTCTATAGATATCTCCAATCTCATCTGTTCTCTTAGAGTAATCATTAGTAGGATCAGCACTGAGGTTGTAAGATGAAAGCTCGTTAATATCAGCTTTAAGAGAATTGATAGGCTTAGCAATCCTTGAAGCGATAATGATAGCAAATACAATACCTACGGCAATTATTCCAAGTCCAACTATAAGAAGTAAGGTAGTGAGCTTGGTAACTCCGTCAAATACTTCATCCTGATTGATAGAAACTAAAACTGAGATACCTCTATCAGCGAAATTATAAAATCCACCAAGTTTTTTAACTCCTAAGAAAGAGTATTCACCTACTCCGGTTTCCTTTGTCATAATTTCATTCTGGAAGAAATCAAAAAGTTCTTTATAAGAAGGGTCATTTGCCTTCTCTAAGATATTAATCTTTTCTTTTACAAGATCCTGATTGGTATGACCAATTAAATTTGACTCCTCATCATAAACAGCTAAGATACCTGAAGTCTCCCACTTAAAATTACCGCAGATTTCATTCATAAACTTGGTTGGCTTAACTCCGGCAAAAACACCATCAATTTCACCATTTCTGTATAAAGGAGCAGCTACAATTACAATCTTTGAACCATCTATATTGTCAGTTCTAACCTTTGATATAGCTGTCTTGCCCTGTATAGCCTGCTTAAAGTAATCAGTATCTGAAACATCAAACTTATCAGCAGTTTCGGTGAGATTCACACACATACCAGCTTTATCGGTATAAAGAAATTGATATATCCGAGGTCTTCTGCTCTCTGGCTAAAGAAAGCTACCTTATCTTTCCAAGTTGCCTTATCGTCTGTAAGCATTGAGTTTCTTGAAAGCTCGTCAACTGTACTTTCAACTGCTTTTAACTCAGCTTCCATACGCATAGCTGCCTGTTCAAGGATAACAGCCATATCAGAGTGTATCTGTTCTGTGAAGTACTTTTTGATTGTACCCTGATTTATAAGTAACATGACCACATTTGAAAGGATCAGCATACCTACAAAACACGCAGCAATCACTGTCTTAATTGATGATTTTTTCATCTTTCCCTCCATTGAAAAATATAATGTTATATCTATGATAATGCACCAAAAGAAAGTGCACTATCTAAATACCCAATATATATATCGGTTAAATACAGTGGTAACTTAAGGGGTAAATGAATATTTTAATTAAATATTATGGCAGGTAACTAACACATATATCAGCTTCAAACATCCTTCTCCAAGGGAGGGTTAAAGAGATTATCCTAAGTTTTCCATCCAATGAAGAAAGCTCTTTAGCTATGAATTCATCAAGGTCCTTTTTGACAAGCTTGCTGATATCTCCGTCCGCTTCTTTTACATCAAAGTAATTCATCCCATACTTTTCTAATTCAGATATCACCTTGCCCCTAACAAGGGCACAATATCCAAGGTCTTCTACATATCTCTGTCCTAAGAAATCTAAATGCCCTTTAGTTTTCTTAAAATGATAGGCATCTATCGCCTCTGCTAAAGCAGTTCCTATAGTATTTGCAGAGGTATTCCAGCCGGCATAGCCATCTATCTTCATAAGCAGATTATTCTCATTGAGAAGCCTTAGTATCTGCAAATCTCCGCCATTTGCATAAGCATTATCAGCTATAGTGACTATCTTTCCTTCTCTCAGCCTTTCCTTGATAAAATCAAGCATCTCTGCCAGATTTCTTTCAGCATAGTACTCTGGCCTGGTTGAAGGCTGATAAGCAGCTTCTTCCATACCACCTGCCGGAGCAGTCACAACCATAACTATATCCGCCATCTCATACGAAGCTGTCAGCTGGCAGCCTGCAGAAAGAACATGGTATTTAAGGGTACCTGAGAGCATATTCCCTTCATAAAGAGGAATTATACTCATTGCAGCCTCTGACACATACTTAAGATATACTTTTGGTTTCTTCTCTTTAAGTACATTTATCATCCTGGATATAAGCGTAAGTTCAACCTCATCCGCTCCGGGATACATAAGCACCTTATCCTCAAGGAGCTTATCTGCTATAACCCTTCTAACCTCCCCTTGGTCCATAGCTGCAAACCCAAATCTGCTGGAATCATCCTGAGGAATTACAAGTGCATCTATAGTTTTTTCGCTAATCAACTCCAGTGAAGCTAAATTAAGCTCCTTATTCACTCTTCTTCTTGATATATAGTCATCTAAGTATTCTTTAGGAATTTTATTTTTAAGTTCATCAATAGGTGTATCTATTTCCATCTCAAGACGTCTTTTATGTAGTACTGCACCCAGTTCGTGAATCTCTTTGCCGCAATCTTCGTAGTAATCAGGCTCTTCATCACTGCTTGAATAAGCAGGACACCTCATGATTACATTGAAGGCATATATTATAAGCTTGGGATTACTATTTTTAATATCACTTAAAAATTCTTAATCTTTCCTTAAGTTTAGTCTCATTCTCGTCATGAATCCTTGAAGGAACAAGCCCTCCATAAAGAAGGGTATCTAATGAGATAACAAGTCCTGTAGCATCCTTACATTCTCTAGTTAAAAACTCATTTATAGATTCTAAATCAGCAGGTGCTTTCTTATCTCCAAGCTTTTTAGGAGTAACAATATCTATATCATCATGAGAAAAAAGTTTGACTGGAAATTGATAATTACAAGGTCTTTCATCTAATGGCAGTAACACAATCTTAGTCTTCATAATATCACCCCTTAACTGCTCCACTTACAGCTTCAATATAGTTTTTCTGACACAGCATAAACACAATAAGCACAGGAATTATAGATAAAATTGTTCCCGCAGCAACATATCCAAATTTATAGCTAAAAGAGCCGTTTAAGTACTGTAAAGCTGTTGCAAGTGGGTATTTTGCAGGATCCTTGAATATAATAATAGGCCATAAAAAGGCATTCCAGTTACCGATAAAGTCAAATATAACGATAGTTGATATGCTTGGGATAATTCCCGGAAGCATAACTTTTAACCAGGTAACAAACTGTCCTGCACCGTCTATTTTAGCCGCATCTATTAGTTCCTTAGGAACCCCTAGATAAGCCTGCCTTAACAGTATAATGCTGAAGGTCTTTACTGATGAAGGCAGGATTACACCTAAAGCATTGTCAAGAAGATGCATCCTTGAAATGGTAAGGTAATTGATTATCATACCTGCCGCAGCGGGGATTATCATGGTTGCAACAAGGATGGCAAAAATAAAGTTTTTTCCTCTAAAATTCATAGTTGCAAGCGGATATGCACACATTGCTGAAAATACCACATCCATAGATATTGCCCCGGAGGTAATCACAATCGTATTCCATATATATTTATGCAGCTTCATAAACTCCATCACACCTGTATAGTTCGAAATCGAAAAACTATCTAAGTGAACTTTAGATCATATATGTTGGCACCCGTTCTAAGCGATGATAAAAGCAGCCACAGAAAAGGACCTGCACATATCATGGCAATTGAAATCAGGAGGATGTATGAAATTGTATTTGAGATTATTACTTTCGTCTTTATTCTTTTTCTTGGATTATTCATTGTTTGTCATACCTCCTCTTCTTCCATATACAAAAATGGCTATACTAACGATACCTGTAAGAAAGGCCTGAACTGCACCAACAGCAGCCGCATATCCGAATCTAAATTCACCAAATGCCTTTGTATATGAATAATAGTTTATAACCATGGTTGCATTGTTCGGACCACCTTTTGAAAGTACAAAAACAACATCAAATACACCTATAGCTGAAATAACGGAGTTAAGGGTACAAAACCAGATAAAAGGCTTAAGCTGAGGTATAATAATGCTTGTAATCACCCTCATAGTGCCTGCTCCGTCTATTCTTGCAGCCTCGCTTAGTTCTGAAGGAATACCCTGAAGACCTGCAAGATACATCATCATGTAATATCCAAGTCCCTGCCATATTGTGATAAACATAAGACAGAGCATGGCAGTTCTCTTGTCACTGATGAAGCCAAGAGGCTGTGTGATAAGTCCCAAATCGCTTAAAAGGGTATTTATTACACCGCTTGAATTGAAGATGAAACCCCAGATAATCGATACAGCTACCATAGAGGTGATAACCGGGATATAAAAAAGGGTACGGAATAAACCTATACCCGGTAATTTCATATTTGCCAAAAGAGATAATAGTATTGCAAGTATTTGTATGACAGGTACAACTGCTACAAAGATAAGTGAGTTTTTGATTGCTATAATAAACTCTCTGTCACTAAAGGCTTTGATAAAGTTGCCTAAGCCAATAAATCTGGTCTTTCCTAAGACAGAATAATCAAAAAACATGAGCCCCAAACTTGCAAAAATAGGAATAATTGTAAAAATAAAAATTATAACAAGTGCAGGAAACATAAAGGCATAAGCAACCGCAGTCTCCTTTGCCCTCCTTACTTTTCCTGCTTTACTACCTTCCACCATAATACCTCCAAAATAGTATGGGGTTGCTACCTAAGGTAACAGCCCCATGAAATTAATTATTGATTTTTTGAATCAGCTAAAATGATATTTACATCTTCTTCAGCCTGTCTGAGTGCGCCTTCAATCTCTTCACCGTTAACTATAGCAGCCTCATAAGCTTTGTTAATAGCCATCTGGATAGTTCCCTGGTTAGCTACACCAAGTGAGAAATCCTGAGATGTAAGACTTGCCTTAGCAGACATAGCACTTGCCTGTCCTTCAAGAGTCTTGGTATCAGAAGTAAAGAAACTATCCTCACTTGCCTTCTTGGTTGAAGGGAAGACAGAAACTGTCTTGCAGAAAGCAAGCTGGTTTGCATCGTTAGTAATGTAGTTTGCAAACTTGATAGCTGCAGCCTGATTCTTACTTGCAGCAGGTACTACAAGGTTCATAAGCGGTTACGGCTAAGTCCTGTACTACCTGTGAGTGGTGTGCTTACAGCGATAGTCTTATAGATGTCCGGAGCCTCATCCTTAATTCTACCAAGAGAAGAACCTGATGAACTAACAATTGCAAGCTTACCTGATTCAAAGAGCTTAAGAGCCTCATCCCATGAACCCCAGTTAGTCTTAGGAAGTACACCCTTATCAGTAAATGACTTATACTTCTTAAGTAAGTCTACAGCTTCCTGTGTATTAAAAGCAGCCTTAGTCTTATCTTCGTTTAAGATTGGAATATTTTCTTCAATCAAGAGGTTGAAGAACTCGTCAGGCAAGAAAAGATAAGCATTGGTATCGTTGTAGAACTTCTCTGCACTCTCAAGAGCCTTAGCAAAGGTAGAAGGAGCCTTGATACCACCCTTTTTCATAAGATCCTGATTATAAAACATAATATCAGGTGATGCATACCAAGGGAAGGCATATACAGCATCTCCTACCTTAGCTGAATTCCAAAGGCTTTCGATGTAAATGCTCTTCTGCTCAGCTGAAGCTGCCTTATTTAAGTCAACTAAAGCATCCTGTCCCACAAGTGTAAGAGCCATCTGAGTATTAAGGTTAACAACATCAGGTGCTGTTCCTCCTGCAACTGCTGTTACAAGCTTTGACTGTACATCTTCATAAGGTACATCAACCCAGTTAATTGTCACATTTGGGTTAGCTGTCTGGTAATCTGCAATCAGCTTGTTGAAGAAATCTTCAAAATTGGCTTTAAGTGAAATTGTCCAAAATTCCACAACTACAGGTCCTTCAGTAGCAGCTGCACTACCTGAATTAGTGTTTGCAGTCTTTGCACCACAACCTGTAAGTGCAGTTACTGCAATAGCAGCACAGGCTAATAAACTTAATAATCTCTTTTTCATTTTATCCTCCTTAGAATGTATACAGGGAATTCCCCCTCGTACTATGATAACATCTTTAAGTAAAATAAACAATAAAAACAAGCAAAACAAATAAAAAAATTTATCGTCTTTAGTTATTAGTTTATTTTTATTACTTTTTGCCAAAAATATCTGAAACTCTCTTATTTACATTAAGACTAGGGTGTCCTGCGGCACCTATTCCTTCACTTACCTGCTGTTTATCAAGTTTTTACCAGAACACAGTTTTTATCGCTGTATACATCTTTGTAATTATTAAGCATATCCTCAATATCAGACAATAACTCATCCGCCATGACACCAAAGGCTATAATAATTGTGGGATTAGGATATAATTTTCTAAGTTTCACTATGAACTTAGTATACTCCTCCTTAAACCTGCTTATTCTCTCTGGTTTTCCCTTTATATAGCTATTATCGTTAGTTCCAAGATTAATATAAATATAATCGGGTTCAGGAAAGGTTTCATTTTCAAACGGGAAAATAACCGGCATCAAACCATCTTCATTTGGCTCATCTTTTTCAGGCTCTATCCATCTTGATATGATACCGTTACCACTACATGCAAATACATAAGCTTCAGCATTTACCTGCTTAGCGGTGAGTATGGCAGCAGAATTCAGCACATTTTCTTCAAAGGTGGTAAAATCTCCCTCTCCATCTATACCGTCCACACCATAACCCGCAGTTATGGAATCACCAATGAACAATATGGATTTTGTATAGCTTTCAGTTTTCTTTACACTATCCTCATCCTCAAAACTAAGTTCACTAAAATAAATATTGCCGTATTGTTCTTCTGTAAGTTTAACTATGTCAATTCTATGAAGCTTCTCGTCTCCTTTGACAATTTCAATGTTTTTCAGTTCATTTGTGACTGCGATTTTGGTTACACCCTTTGAGTCATCATCAATCACAACTCCTACATAGGGGCAGCTATCTTTGTCTGTTTCATTTTCAGGTGTTATTGTAAGCCTCACACTTCCCTTGCAGTAGAATGAGAGCCCCGTATACGAGTCTTTAAGCAGCAATCTGCCATCCTTTTCAAATGTCCTGCCAAGCAGTTTAACTCTCTCACTAAACATATAAGATTCTCCTTAATAATAAAAATTCAAAAACATTCCCAATACCAAGAATAATATCATAACACTTCTTATGACAAATACAAGTGTCTCTTCTGACTTTGACAGTCGTTCAATAAATATATTTACAGCAAAATTTACTAATAGCAATAGGGCCGTTATAATAAATATTTTGGTTTCAAACCCTAAGCAAGAGGAAAAGGCAGTGCCACCACCACACTAATCATAAAGGCTATAAAAAGCTCGATAAAAATCACCCTTACTTCACCGAAGCCTGACAGTTTCATACGGTCTATAAGTCCCTTCTTCCTCATTCTGTTCAGCTTTATTATTCTTCCCATAGCTATATTTATGCAAACACTAAGGAGAAAAAATAATGCTATATAAGAGGCAAAAATCAACCTCAGATATAAGATTATCATTGATTTTACTGTCATTTACCTTAATGAATAAAAATCTCATTGGTAAGCCTTGTCTTTTCAAGGTTTTTCTCATAGTTTTCAAAGCTTATGTTTTCTACTGTATTTATCCTCTCAAATAGATTAAGATAGATATAATCGCTTACAAGCTTCGTTACTATTCTATCATTTAAAAGGCTTATACCCTGTTTAAAGCTATTCTTCCTTACCTCTATAAGCCCTTCAAATTTGCCCTCAGAAAATTTCTCACCATAACCTGCTTTAATGCTATACTCTACATCTGCCCCTGCTTCTACAATGCTTACTCCACTTAGTCCACTAATTTCATTGACAGCCCTTTTAGACAACTCTGTTTTATCATCATCATTTACCGAAACTTTAAAGGTTATACGGGACTCTAAGCTCTTGTTAAACTCATTTAAGACCAGTGCAAATGCAAAAGAAAAAATAACAATCAGCAACAACTGCCATCTTAATATTTCACTTTTTAATCTTATTCCGGTATACACTTAACCACCTATCCCTACTAACTTAGCCAAATTTCTAAAAACCAGAAGAAATACTATGTCAGTAATCAACATACCGCCTATTACGGTAATATATATTTCAATTTCATTCATTCCTGAAAGGATGAGCCTTTGTCTCATATTTCTTCGCATAATTTCACTATTTGCAAGAATTGTTATGCTAACTCCAATTATAAATAAAACTACAATCAGCTTATATCCACTCTCTATGTCCTTATCATCAAAGCCAAATACTCTATTTTCACCACTAAATATGCTGCTTCTTGCTAGGGTAAGCTTCACATAAGACGATTGAAGTTCATTAAACTTATCTATTCTCTCACTTTCAGTCATTCCCTTTGTATAAAGCACATTCATATAAGCAAGGCCTGCATTCTGTGAGACATTGATTATATCTGTAAATCCTTTAATATAGCTGATTACAAGCCTTGTAAAATCATTATTTTCATTCTTGGTATATACATCAATTTCTGCCTTTTTTCCTTCGTACAGGGTATCTATAGTACCTTTTTTTACATAAACCATAAGAAGGGCATCCCCATTGTCAATCAGCTTCTTTCCCTCATCATAGTCTGTGGTTTCAAAATTAACTATTTCGGCGACCTTATTGTTTAAGACTGAGTTTATGGTAAGACTTGCTATTACCGAATTTTCTTCGTTCGCAATAAGTACAGTGGGCTTTGCCATATCAGACTTTTTCCACCAAAGTATAAATAACGATATCAATACAATCATTAACAAAATTAGAAAAAGCGCTGATTTAAGCTTGATTAAGGCAAGTTTGAGCTGAATACTCCATAATTTGACTATATTGTTAATCTTCATAATAAAGCTCCATTTTGCCGTCAACCAGTCTTCCGCTTATATTGCATACTTCTCTTAAAAAATCTTCCTGATGAGAAGTTATTATCATTATTTTATCTGATTTGATAGAGTTTAAGAGTTCAACTATGCTTTTTACCGTATCTTCATCCATACCTACAATGACTTCGTCAAGCAGTATTAAAGCAGGATTGCCTGCTAGTCCTATAAGGAAATTAACCAGCCTCTTCTGTCCTCCAGATAGTTTTCCACACTTTTTCTTAAACAACCCTGCTATGCCTAGTTTAGCCGCAAAGGTTTCTAGTCTAAGCAGATTATCCTTAGCCTCTTTTCCATTGCAAAAAGCCTTGAGATTGTCTCTTACATTCAGATTTTCAAATAAGATGATATCCTGAGGCACATAGCCAATTGTTAAATTGTTGTCAAAGAAAAGTTCACCTTCATAGTCTTTATCAAGTCCTGCAATTATCTTAAGCAAGGTTGTTTTACCACTTCCGTTGCTCCCTTTTAATGCCAGAACATCTCCCTCTTTCAGCAGTAAATCAAGCTCATCTATAATCTTATCATTTCCTATGGTTTTAGATAAACCCTTTATCTTAAACTCCATATTTTCTCCAATTCTGCCTATGATTAAAGCACCTTGCATACAGCAAAGTGCTTTAACCAAACTGATAATAAATCCTTTACAGATAAATCCGCTTAGAATCTAATACTTAAATCCATAAATTAGTTGCCCGACATTCCTGACAGAGCTGAAAGCTGATTAAGATTGGTCTCAATTATAGCAGCATCCTCAGCGGCAAGGCTTTCCTTAGCAGTCTTTATAAGGTCTTCCTTCATAGTTTTGAAAGCATCCCCGGTTAAAATCTCATTAGCCTTACCCATTACAGTTCCCATAAGACCATATCCGTTCAATGCAGTTGTGAGATCATCTGAGTTTGAAGCATCAGCAAATGTAAAACCGTCTGTGCTGTATTTATCAACTGTAGTATTGAACTTAATAGTAATTCCCTGAACAGAAGTCTCGCCATCTATCTTTGAAATGCTATCACCACTAAAGGTAAAGATATATTTTATAGGCATATTACCAGTTGTTGCCAGATACTGCTTAAATTGTTCACCTGAGTAAACCTGAACCATATCAGTAAGTATTTTGTCCCAGTTTTCGCTAAGCTGCTTCTTTCCTTCTTCAGCCTGTTTCTTGAAGTCTTCCTCTGAAAGACCAATTAACTTATAATCACCGTTTTTAACAGCAACTGCAATAATCTTATCTAACTTATTAAGTACTGAAGTCTTTAATGCCTCATCTTTAGAACCTTCTTTAAGGATGTCTTCAAACAATTTAATTGAATCAGCATAATTCATGGTAAGTACAACCTTATCCATACCTTCTGACTTAAGATTGTCCTTCAACTTCTCTTTTAAGATCTCTGCATACTTTGATGAAGCAAAATTCTTGGTAAAATCATCCTGCTCATAGAGTACATCAAGATAGTCTTTAAGCTTAATGCTTGTTATATCAAGACCTGAAGCTGCTTTAACAGTATCTGTAAAATTAGAGTAAAGTGGTTTGCTAAGAAGAGTCTTAGAGTAGATAGAAGCCTCCCAAGGTCTGGCTGTAACTCCACCATCTAAAAGCTCCTTGTTGTCATAAAGAATTGACATATTGGCACCAATGCTTACAGGATCCTCTTTTGTATTAGCTATAGCAGAATACTTTACGCTAAGCTTAGGAAGTATCTTGGATACAAAGTCCATAAGCTGGTCTGAATCAGACTTGAGTAATCCGGCAGGAATCTGTCCAAAAGCTTTCTTTGCTTCAGCGTTGTTCTTATCAAGAGAAAAGGTAAGCTCTGTAGAATACTTCATTTCTCTTTGGCTGTAAGTGTTAATATAACCTGTTATGAGTTTTGTCATTGGATCTGACATAAACATATTCTTTGCAAATATTGCACCACCTGCAACCAGTCCTATAACGAGAACTATAATTAGAACTAATGCACTCTTAGCAATTCCCCTGTTATCTTTCTTTAAGTTCATTCTTTTCCTCCTTTTGTGAAAATAACTTTTTAGTTAGCTGAATAAGTTTAACATGTTTTTTACACAATTTCAATCCAGCAAAAAGTCACTAAGTACATAATTGCTGATATCTAGTCCCCTGGCAGATAGCATTAAAAACTCCCCGTTATCTATCAAAAGTTTGTTATTTATGTGCTTTTTTATAATATCACCAAATATTTCTTCTACAGTAAATGTGAAATTTTGACTGAAGTTAGCCTTGCTTACTCCATCCGTTAATCTAAGTCCCAAAAACATAAATTCAGACATTTCATCTCTAAGACTAAGCTTAGTGATATTACGCCTTATATCGCTAATGCCTGCATTTTTTATATATTCTTTGAGATTTCCCACATTGTCATACCTTTCACCTTCAAAAAGAGATGATGCGCCTACTCCAAACCCCAGATAAGACACTCTTTCCCAGTATGAAGTATTATGCCTTGAACAGTATCCATCCTTTGCATAATTTGAAATCTCGTATCTTTTATATCCTGCCTCTTTAAGTCTTTCAAGAGTTAGTTCATACATTGCCCTATCCTCTTCTTCTGAGGGCAAGTCCTTTACAAACGGGGCATTATCTGCATATTTTTGATAAAAGTTGGTACCTTCTTCTATAATCAGGCTATAGCTTGAAATATGCTCGGGATTAAGCTTTATCAGTTCATCCAAAGACCTTTCATAGGTTGATATTTTTTGGTTAGGTATAGCACTCATAAGGTCAATATTTACATTAGTAAAGCCTGATTTTCTGACCATAGCATAGCTATCAAGGAAGTCCTCATAGGTGTGGATTCGTCCAAGAAGCCTTAGTTCATCATCATTAGTTGATTGAAGTCCAAGGCTTATCCTGTTAATTCCTGCCGCTTTATATACTAAAAGCTTCTCCATATCTACAGTTTTAGGGTTACACTCTATGGTTATCTCAGGGAAAAAGCCATCCTCATATAGCTTAAAGCCAGACCTTATTTCATCCAGTATTTCTTTAATATAATCAGCCTTAATTATAGACGGAGTACCTCCTCCAAAATAAATCGTATATACTCTGTATTCGTCATTTACATTCTTGGAAACTTCTCTTATTTCTCTCTTAAGTGCCTCTACATAGGCTTTCTTTTCATCTTCACCGCTGGCTAAGGAATAAAAATCACAGTAGTTACACTTCTTTGCACAAAAGGGGATATGCACGTATATTCCAAGTCTTTTCAAAGCTCCTCCTATCCCATCAAAAGAAACTGTCTAATCTGCTTAATCTCTAAGTTAACATTCTATATCTGTCTCTTAAATTTTTTCTCCACATCAGACTTAGACATAAATATCATAGTAGGTCTTCCATGCGGGCAGTTGTAAGGGTTATCAAGACACATAAGCTCTTCAATTAAAGCCTTGGCTTCTAAAAGAGATATATTCATATTCCCCTTTATTGCTGCCTTACAAGCCATGGTCGCAAGCTTTACGAGTACAGTATCAGGGGTGGTCTTCTTTCCTTCAAGTGAATACTGGTCAATTATATCAAAAAGAAGATCTTTTTCACTAATTCCAAAAAGCTCAGTAGGAACTGCTTTAATAACATATTCATTCCCGCCAAAAGGCTCTATCTCAAAGCCCAGTTTGTGAAGATGTTCTTCTATTTCTTCAACAATCTGACTCTGGCTGCCCGATAAAGTAACCACAACGGGAGGAAGTAAGTTCTGAGATGTTACTTTGTTTCGGGAGATTTCTTTAACAAATCTCTCGTACATTACCTTTTCGTGGGCTGCATGCTGGTCTATCATATACACACTGTCGTCATATTCAATTATCCAATATGTTCCAAATATCTGTCCTATAATTTTGATATCAGGAAGAGCCTTCTTGGCAAGTATTCCTCCCTTAAACTCTTCTTTAGATGACTTGTTTGTATCGCAATATAACTCGTCTTTATCATAAAAAGCTTGTTCTACACCTGTAGCATTCATCATTCCGTCATCAGCTTGAAAGCTGTTTATAGACGTATTTTTATAAGTATCACTATCTTCTTTAACTGTATTAAAATCTTTATTATAAGAGGTTTTATCCGTATGTTCTACAGTTGTAGGGATATTCTCTATTATCTTCAGTTTCAACCGAATTTTCTCTGCTTACATCTCCTGCTAAATTTCCACAGGTATTTTTATACCACCTTCTGATTTATCAATACTTTCAATTTCAAACGATGCTAATTTATTCTTATCAAATGTAGTATCATTATCAAAAGGTGCATATATCTCTGCCTTGACAAGAGGAGATTTCTCATCCCTCTTAACCTTATCTGCTACAAAGCTTTCCTGCTTAAATACAGGCTTTAGCTCCTTTTTCCACTCTCCCTGCCTGCTTTTCTCAAAAGGCTCAGGCATAGGGATGTCAGGTATGATATAACCTCCTGACTTCTCTGTTTTTTCAGCCTTATGTGAAGAATTAAAATCTCTTACCAGAGGCTTCTTGTCAGGTACCTGCTTTACTCCCATGTCAGGAAGTAAATCTTTTTTCCTAAGTGCATTATCAACCTCATGGAAAATTAATCTATATATGCTTTCAGTATCACTAAATCTAACTTCAAGCTTTGCAGGGTGTACATTTACATCCACCAGTGAATTATCCACACTTATAAGCAGGCAGGTAAAAGGGAATCTATGCTGCATAAGAAAAGACTTGTAGGCATCCTCTATAGCCCTTGTTATTACCTTATTTTTGATAAAACGTCCGTTTATAAAATAATTCTCATACTCCTTGTTACCTCTTGTAAGAGAGGGCTTTCCGATATATCCCCTGACAGAAAGGCCATTTACGAGTTCTCCGTCTGCATCAGGATTGTTTACAGGGATAATGTTGGCAGTTGTTTCCTTTCCATAGATGTAGAATAACACATCCTTAAGGCTTCCATTCCCCAAGGTCTGAAGCTTAACCTGTCCGTTTAAGATGAACTTAAAAGCTATTTCAGGGTGACTAACAGCCATGTGTTCCATAACCTCGCCCACATATCTTCCCTCTGTCGCAGGAGTCTTTAGGAACTTTTTTCTTGCAGGGGTATTGTAAAAAATATTCCTTACTACAAATGTAGTCCCCTCAGGAGTTCCTATTGGTTCATTTGCTTCCTCTTTTCCTCCGTTAATCACATATCTGATTCCACTTATTTCATCCGCTGTTTTGGTAAGCACCTCTACCTCACTTACAGCGGCTATACTGGCAAGGGCCTCTCCTCTAAAGCCAAGGCTTGATACTAAGGTTAGGTCATCAGCTGTTTTTATCTTACTTGTCGCATGCGGAAGAAAGGCAGTCTTAATATCATCACTGCCTATACCTTTTCCGTTGTCTGTAACCCTAATTAGGGAAGTTCCTCCGTCTTTAATTTCAACAGTTACCGAATTTGCATCTGCATCTATTGCGTTCTCAACAAGTTCTTTAACTACTGCCGCAGGACCTTCTATTACCTCGCCCGCCGCTATTTTATTGATTGTATCCTTATCAAGGACATTAATAATTGACAAGACCTCACCTCGTTTCTACTACAAACCTCTGCTTTTTACTTTCTTTGCATAGCGTAGAGCTTATTAAGTGCATCTATCGGAGAAAGCTCTTCAAGCTTCATCTCCATTAGCTCAGCCAGAACATCCTCATTCTTAGATGAACCGAAAAATGAGAGCTGATTTTCATCTGTTTTATTTGGTTTAGTAAGCCTCTTTTCTTCATTTTTATCAGGCATCCCTCCTGTTTCCGAAAGAAACTCTATTACATTTTTATTTTCTACATATTCTTTTGCACCTGACGTGCTGTCTCCTGCACCCTTTACTTCAAGCCTTTTAGCCTTTTCAAGAATATCATTGCTGTCAAGCTCTACTGCAAGCTCTTTAGCCCGTTCAATTACACTATCGGGTACTCCTGCCAGCCTTGCTACCTGAATACCGTAGCTCTTGTCAGCACCCCCCTTAACTATCTTTCTTAGAAAGACTATGTTGTCTCCGTCTTCTCTTACCGCTATACAGTAATTATTGACATTAGGTAGCTTTCCTTCAAGCTCAGTAAGCTCGTGGTAGTGGGTAGCAAACAAGGTTTTTGCTCCAAGGAGTCTGGGGTTACTGATGTATTCTACCACAGCCCAGGCTATTGACAGTCCATCAAAGGTACTGGTTCCCCTTCCTATTTCATCTAAGATAAGCAGACTGTCCTTTGTAGCATTTCTAAGAATATTAGCTACCTCAGTCATTTCCACCATAAAGGTAGACTGTCCGCTTGCAAGGTCATCAGAGGCGCCTACTCTTGTAAATATTCTGTCACAGATACCTATATTAGCAGAAGAAGCTGGCACGAAGCTTCCTATCTGAGCCATAAGTACTATGATGGCAGTCTGTCTCATATAGGTTGACTTACCCGCCATATTGGGCCCTGTAATTATAGAGATTCTGTCATTTTTATTGTCTAAATAAGTATCATTGACAATGAAACCGTCTCCTCCCATCATTTTCTCAACTACAGGATGTCTTCCGTCTTTTATATCCACAATCCCCTCCTCATTTATCTGAGGTCTTGTAAAATTCTCACTTTCAGCAACAACAGAAAGGGAAATAAAAGCATCAATACCCGCTATAGCCTTAGCAGTCTTACTTATTCTTACTATTTCATCCGCAATCTCATCACGAAGCCCTGAAAAAAGCTCATACTCAAGGGTTACAAGTCTCTCCTGCGCACCGAGTATCATATTTTCAAACTCTTTCAGACGAGGAGTTATGTATCTCTCTGCATTGGTAAGTGTCTGTTTCCTGGTCCAGTCATCAGGCACCAGGTCCTTGTAGGAGTTTGTGACTTCGATATAATAACCGAATACCTTGTTGTATTTAATCTTAAGGTTCTTAATTCCTGTTCTTTCTTTTTCTTCATTTTCAAGCTCTGATACCAAGGTTTTACCCTCTGTACTAGCTCTTCTTAGTCTATCTATCTCCTCATTATAGCCCTCTTTTATTATCCTGCCTTCTCTGACAGAAAGTGGTGCTTCAGGAAATATAGCTCTGTCTATCTTTTCATAGATGTCAGATAGAGTATCAAATATCTCATTATAATCACATAAAAGCTGGGAGCTAAACTCCGTTAAGAGACTTTTAATTGCTGGAAGAAATTCAATAGAATTCATAAATGCCAGTAAATCCCTTGGATTTGCACTCTTGTAACAGATTTTTGCAAGCAGTCTTTCTATATCATACACTGGGTTTAAATACTCTCTTATTTCTTCCCTAGTTATGATATTTTTGTTAAAATCCTCGATAGCATTAAGCCTAGCCTCTATTTCAGCCTTATTAACAAGGGGCTGTTCTAAGAAGCTTCTAAGTAGTCTTGCCCCCATTGCTGTCTTGGTTTTATCAAGCACCCAAAGAAGAGAGCCCCTTTTATTCTTATCTCTAAGAGTTTCTGTGAGTTCAAGATTTCTTCTGGTTGAGCCATCAAGCATCATGTAAGCACTACTAAAATACGGCTTAATTGTAATGATGTGAGTTAAGTCATTCTTCTGTGTTTCATACAGATAGGCAAGTACCATACCTGCAGAACATATAGCATTTTCCATTCCGCTAAGTCCGAGACCATCAAGCACCTCTACCTTAAAATGCTTCTTTATCATCCTAACAGCTGCAGTATATTCATAATACCGTCTTTCCAGCTTAGTTATGGTTAAATTCTGTTTCTCAATAAACTCATCAGTCAGAATGCCTGATATAATAAGGTTCTCATTACAAACAATTTCTGCAGGCTCAAACTTCGTTATCTCATCAAGGAGTGACTTAGAGGAAACTAACTCAGTTACAAGGAATTCTCCTGTAGACACATCTACAAGAGCTATGCCATAGTCCTCATTTACAGCCATTATTCCCATAAGGAAGTTATTCTTTGTCTCTTCAAGTGCTGAAGTATCGAGATTGGTTCCCGGAGTAACTATCCTTATGACCTCTCTTTTTACCAGTCCTTTTGCAAGCTTTGGATCTTCAGTCTGTTCACATATAGCTACCTTATAGCCTGACTGGACTAAAGTATTTAAATATCTGTCTACAGAATGAAAAGGTACTCCACACATAGGAGGACTGTTTTCATTGCTGCCCGATCTCTTTGTAAGTGTTATTTCAAGTACCTTTGATGCTGTAAGTGCATCATCATAAAACATCTCATAAAAATCGCCCATTCTGTAAAAAAGAATACAGTCACTGTATTCTTTTTTAATGTCATAATATTGGCGCATCATGGGAGTAAGGTTGTCTACATCTATCTCCATCTTTTGCCTTTCTTTATTCATCCCAGTCAAAGCCTGAGTGTTCATCCTTCTTATCTCTTAAAAGCAGTTCATTAAGAGCATCCTCTGCTTTTTATTTTCAAATAATACCTTATTCATCTGCTCTACTATAGGCATGTCTATATTGTTGGCTTTAGCAAGTTTGCTTGCTGCCTTAGCAGAATATACTCCCTCAACTACCTGTCCAACCTCTGCCATTGCTTCATCCATGGTCTTTCCCTGTCCCATAAGGTATCCTGCATTGTGATTACGGCTATGGGTAGAGCAACAGGTAACTATAAGGTCACCAATACCTGAAAGCCCTGCAAAGGTTTCAAGTCTTCCTCCAAGCTTCATCCCTAGTCTGCCTATCTCTGAGATTCCTCTTGTTATAAGAGCAGCCTTTGCATTGTCTCCAAGCCCCAGACCATCTATTACACCTGCCGCGAGCGCTATAACATTCTTAAGTGAACCGCCAAGCTCAATACCAATGATGTCAGGGCTTGTATATACTCTGAATCTGTCAGACATAAAGGCATCCTGTATCATACATGCGATTTCTCTTGATTTTGCACCTACTACAGCTGTAGTAGGCATACCCACAGGATACCTCTTCAGCATGACTTGGACCGGAAAGTACGGTAACTATACCCTTATCACCATTCTCTGCTTCAAATTCACTCTCAATGATTTCAGTTAAAGTCATAAGAGTATCTTCCTCTATACCCTTAGCCACATTAACAACAGGTATTTTCCTGTCAATGTAAGGGGCTGCCTTCCTTGCTGTCATTCTAACATAAGGTGAGGCAACAGCAAATACAATGAGGTCTTTATCCTTACAAGCTTCTTTTATGTCATTGGTTATTTTTATGTTGTCAGCAAGTTTAATTCCTTTAAGGTTTTTAACTATTCTTGTAGTGCATAATTCATCGAATTCTTTACCAAGTGCTGTCCAAAGTGTGAGTTCATGCCCATTGTTGTTAAGTAAAACAGTTAAGGCACTGCCCCAGGTACCGGCTCCCAATACTGCTATTCTCATCCCAATAACCTCCCCTTACTTTTCTTACTGCCTAATTTATTTTCTGTGCCCTTTATAAGTCTTTCTATATTAGATTTATGCCTCACTATTCCAAGTATAACAAAAAGTAATGATAAAACTACCAGAGCCCACTGACCCGGATAAAAAAAGGCTATGGTTATAGGAAGAGAAATAAGTGCTAGGATGGAACCAAGCGACACATATTTAGTCAAATAACTCACCAAAAGAAAGATTGCCAAAGTTATCATTGTCATAGGGAAGTTAAATATTAACAAGGCTCCTCCCGTAGAAGCTATTCCCTTTCCGCCATGAAAACCAAGGGTGAATGGAAAATTATGTCCAAGCACAACTCCAAATCCACATAAAAGCACATAAAAATCTGTACTTAAGAAGCCATTAGCATCTCCTGCAAGGTTTGGACAAATAAGATATTTAACCAAAAGGCAGGGAATAAACACCTTAAGTATATCTCCAATTAGAGTAGGAAGTCCACCTCTTAAGAAGCCAAGAGTCCTTAAGGCATTGGTCGAGCCAATATTCCCGCTTCCTTCATGCCTTATATCAATGTGATTGTATTTGCCTACGATCAGCCCTGTAGGAAAATTACCGAAAATATAGCCTAAAACAACAACAATCGCACTTAACATAGTTACTCCTATTAATGTATTTTAGTCGTATCATCAGCACTTCTCTCTCTTATAATGAATCGAAGTGGAGTTCCGGTAAAGCCAAAGGCTTCCCTTATCTTGTTCTCGATATATCTTGTATATGAATAATGCATCAGTTTTTTGCTGTTTACAAAAACTATGAAAGTAGGAGGCTTTACAGAAACTTGGGTAATATAATATATCTTAAGCCTTCTTCCCTTGTCTGTTGGAGGCTGCTGCATAGCTACAGCTTCAGCAAGTATATCATTAAGCACACCTGTAGATACTCTTAAAGTATGATACTGAATAACCACATCTATTAGGTCAAAGAGCTTATTCAGTCTCTGCCCGCTTACTGCCGATATAAAGAGAAACTCTGCATAAGGCATATAAGCGAGAATTTCTTTAAGCTTTTTAGTATGCTCATTCATGGTCTTATCTGTCTTTTCAATCAGGTCCCATTTATTTACTGCAACAATTACTCCCTTTCCACGTTCGTGGGCAATCCCCGCTATCTTTGCGTCCTGCTCGGTAATCCCTTCGGTTGCGTCAATTACAAGAACAACTATATCAGCTCTTTCTACTGCTGATACAGTACGAACAATGCTGTAATACTCAATATCTTCTTTGATTCGACTTTTTCTACGGATACCCGCTGTGTCTATCATTATGTATTCCTTGCCGTTTCTTCTGATTCTTGTATCAATCGCATCTCTTGTAGTACCTGCTATGTCAGAGACTATTACTCTGTTTTCTCCAAGCAGCCTGTTGATTATGGATGACTTACCTACATTCGGCTTACCTATGATGGCAATCCTTGGAGTGTCATCCTCTTCAGCCTCAGGGCTGTCTTCAGGGAAATGCTTTATAACCTCATCAAGCATATCTCCTATACCTGTCTGGTTTACGGATGATATAGGAAATGGCTCGCCAAGTCCAAGGTTGTAAAATTCAAAGACATCTGCCTGCTGTTTAACAGGATTATCTACCTTATTTACCACCAAGACCACAGGTTTTTTGGACTTTCTAAGCATGTGAGCTACCTGATTGTCCGAATCTACAAGACCAGTCTTAACGTCAGTTATAAATATAATTACATCTGCCGTATCTATGGCAATCTCTGCCTGCTCACGCATGTTGGCAAGCATCATGTCACTTGTATCAGGCTCGATACCACCTGTGTCTATCATAGTAAAGGCTTTGTTAAGCCACTCTGCATCAGCGTATATCCTATCTCTGGTTACACCCGGTGTATCCTTTACTATGGATATGTCGCTGCCTGCAAGTTTATTAAAAAGTGTAGACTTACCTACATTCGGCCTGCCTACTATCGCTACTATTGGTTTCAAATTTCACCTCAATATTTGTATTATTTACCGCTACTCTGTAATTTTACCTTATTGTGCGGTGTTTGTAAAGGTTGGAAGAATTATTCATTGAAAGTAGTAAACGCAGTACTGGTTCATACTTACACCTTCTTAAAACCCACCCTGATAATACGCCCTTGCAATTACATAAGAGGGTTCATAGTATGCACTACAGTTATAATTATCTATCTTCTCACAAATCTCATCATTGTATACCCTTATAATTCCCTCTACTTCTGTTTCATTAGACATAGCAGTATCGTGAATAAGTCTTTCGTATACCTTTCCTATCTGAAGAGCTGTAGGTATAGTATCTACCAAATCATAATCAACATCAGTTATATCCAGGTTACCTTCTTCTAATTGGTACTCATCAATCCATTCATCTTCAACATCAAGAGGATTTTTGCAGTGCAATACATTAGCTACACTTATAAGATGGTTCAGGTTTTCCTTTCCCAGTTTATTCACCACATAACTATTTTTTTGGTGCAGCCTTCTTGCCACACGCTCTATCATATAACAGATAAATTTAACATCATCTCTTGTTATTTCTTCATCAGGAAAATATATATTCGTCATAGTTGCTCACTCCCTTCAAACTTAAGAGTTTTAAGTGCTTCTTCAGTAGAAAATACTATTTGATGGGTTGGATACTTAAATTTAACAAGTTCCCAAAATGCTGCTTTTGATATATTTTCAGCAATATAATCTTCTACATAGTCCCAAATCCGATCGTCTGCCATCGGTCCTTCTACAATATCAAATTTATGTTCCTTACCTAGGCGGCAGTTTACAACAAATTCCAGCCATTCTTCAGTCATAGTCTCAAATACAAGTGATTCTAAGCTGGAATTTTCCTGATAAAGATACTTATTAATGTACGACTTACCAGGTTTTGTTATTGCCCACCTCTTTGCTTGTTTTTCTATATTGGTACAATAAAACCCATAGCCAAAATCCTTATAATGACTATTAATTAATATTCTTGGATTTACAACTATAACATTGCTTCCATGATATAACAAATAATTATTATCCATATATATATCTCCTATTAGCAACTCATAAAATACTTCCTTAATTATACTCTAAACACAACTTAAAATCCACACTAACCACTATACTTCTTTGTTTTTCAATTAACATAAATGCCTACTTTAAGTAGATTAGCGAATCTGTATATAGAAAATATATACTGTAAATTTATACAAGAAAAAATCCTGCACAGAGTTTTTTTGTCACAAAGAGATTCAGAGGAATTTCATATAACATAAAAAAACGACAGCCTCCATAAGGAAACTGTCGCTGCTTATAAACCATTATTTTACAAGCAAAAGTGCCATCTTGAATCTTCCGACTGCTTTTACACTGTGAAGGGCATTTTTATCAAATTTGAAGTTATCGCCTTCATTTACCTCATAGTCAGTACCCTCGTAGTTTATTATTCCCTTTCCTTCAAGGGCAAACACTATAGCCTCGCCCGGAGCACGGTGTTCTGAGAGGTAGCAGCCTTCATCAAAAGCCATTATCATAAACTTAAGATTGTCCTGTCCGATGAGGTCAAGATTTGTGATGCTTCCCTTCTCGTAGTCAAGTAAGTTCTTTAATTTGGTTACTTCTCCCGCCTTTAATGCACTATTCATATTAATCTCCTTTTCTAATAAAATCTCTATATATGCAAGTCCGCCCTCGGTTCCTGCAGACATACCGCATAAGGTTTTAGGTGCTACATAAAGTATATCATTTCCGGACATTTTTACTTCATCATTATCATTAAGATGAAATCTTCCACTGCCGTCTGTACCAATGTAAAGTACAGGACAGTCATAACTTTCCTTGCTTATATCAGTTCCCCTACCCAGCCTGAAGTAAGTAAGCGGAGCATCTGATAAACCAAGCTTTGTAGATATGGTCAGCTCACTTTTAATCTTGTACTCTTCAGAGAACTTAAACTTACTACCTGTAACCATCAGTACCTCCTATTATTATCTTAGTAACCTTAAAACACGTACTTTACTCTTTGTATAATGATAAATAATCCGTTTGCCAGTCTATTATACTCTGGAAATATCATTTAACTATCTTGTAAAATACTTATTGTTACCTGCTATTGCAATTACCCACTTAATACTATCTTATCTAATCAAGACAATTATTGCAACTGAAATTTGAGCAAAATACCTATGTTCTCATTAAAGAACACTGAACATCACTCTGATTGTGATAAGCTTATATCTTTTATGTAATTTTCGAAATATTCACCACATTTTCTAAGCTCTCCGAGTACTACCTGTCTTCCCCTTTCTGTATTGTACCAGTTATCTGAGGTTATGTTTTGAGTGTTGGTGGGGACTACATATAGCTTAGTATCAGGAAATAAATGCGAGTAGGTCATAAGCGCCCTCCTTGCATGAAAGGCTTGTGGGCAAATTATTGCTGATTTGATATCAAGCCCCATTTCAAGTAATAGCTCCTTTGAAAAGATAGCGTTCTCATAAGTATTTGTAGCCCTTTCTTCCTTAATCACATCTTCCCCAGGCACGCCGTTTTTTATAAGAACTGATGCTAAGAACTCTGCCTCTGTCCTGTAAACACCCTTATATCTCTCATCAGTTACCCTTTCATTCATAAATCTGCCAAACTGATAAAAATACATACCTGAAGGCATAATCTTACCTGCCTTGCCCTCTTTATACAGCCTTGCTGCAGTTTCAGCAAGAACCCAGTTAGATGAACCCGGAATGAAGATTATATCAGCTTTCTCCGGTTCATCCTTTATGAAGATAAATTTTGTAATATCCTCAATATTGTTTCTCATTTTATATTTACTCCAATCAACTCATTATATTTAAGATACAAGTGTCAAAAAGTATAAAGTATGCTCATTCCGATTTTACTAACTCATAGCAAAAACAGTTTTCTTTCTCACCTACACCATTTTAATTCAAATTGCTCATAAAGGTCAATATCCTGTCACTATACTATTTTACTTTTTAAGACTGTATAAAGATATTATCCGCAGATATTCTACAAAAATATTTCTATTAATTAAACACTTATTACATTATCCTATTAGATTGAATAATTTTGCAAAAATACTATAAGTTTTTTTCAAAATTTTTATTGATATTTTTAACAAACTGTTATAATCCCATTTTTCGACACTTAAAAAGAATAAAGTGGCGGTAACCCTTTGTATCTACTGGGTTTACGCCACTTTCTATAACTAAAAAACGTTGTATGGAAATGCTACTTCAAAATATTTCTAATTTTTTATTTAATTCTTTTTGGTTCATAGTATTTTTTTATCTAATCCAAGGCCGGTAATGGCATTTAGAGCAGTACACAAATCTGAGCTTGTGTAGGTTGACATATAGCACATATCTTCCAGATTAGCCACATTCATATTTTTTAGCGTTTCTATTGTGTTCTCTATTGTAAAATGTGTGCCATAATTATCAAGCTTCTTCTCAAGAAGACGGTAGATTAGCAAGGCTGTGTAACAAATCATAAAATGTGCAATTATTCTGTTTCGTTTCTGATGGAAAACAGGGCGTGCAGATAAATTTGTTTTCATTACACGGAAACAGTCTTCAATCTTATAGCGGTTTTCGCTTACTGCCAGTACGTCTTTTGCTGAATCCTCCAGGGTTTGTTGCAACAGCGTAGAAGCCGTCAAATTTTTTTCTTCCTCATCAATAACTGACTGGTCAAGTACATATGTATCAGTAACATTTTCCCCTGATTTTTGACTCTTGATATACGCTTAATAAAGCGTGTTACATCATTTGGACCTTTCTTATAGGTTTCAGGGGTCAATATTTTTAGAAGTTTTTGCACGTTCAATCTGACGGTTCCTTTATATTTCTCTGATATTCCATCATTTTTTTCTTGAAAATGAAACGATAATATTTTTGAGGAATTACCGCTTTTGATTTCACTTTCTTAACTGCACCGTTTTTACATACCTTTTCCTCATAAAGCCCCAAATCAAAAGCTTTATCAGCAGGAATAATCTTATATATTCTGTCGTTATACAGGCTTATATTTTTTTCATCAAACCTGTCAAAGCTCTTCATAGAGTTTATGCTTGCTGGCTTATCAGTTGACAGCAGGCGGTAATCACAGTCGCTAAATACGGCCTGCTTAAGCTGTTCAGACAGCTTTTTTTAATTGACTGGGTTACAATAAAAGCCCTTCCACCCATAGAATTAAAGCTGCGTATGTTCAACGAACCAAGTCCTGCGTCTGCGCAGTAAATGAATTTTTTACCCTTAAACATCTTTGTCAGTTTGGTTTCAAGTGGTATAGCTGTAGTCTGCTCATTGTCAGAACCTGATGTAATACACATGGACAAAGGGATTCCGTCTCTATCCATAAACAGACCCATCTGCGCAATAGGATTAGGGCGGTGTTCTTTGCTTAGGGCCATATTTTTCTAAGCCCCTTTATAAACTCACCGGTTACCTCGTCTACATAATCCTCATCATCAGTTTCGGTTTCAAAGTAATAGTTTGAGCAGTCATAGAAGCAGACCGATGTATCCCTTTTTCACAATCTTACAGCTTTTTTTCATAAAGATGGCTGATATACTCATCATAATGCTCCTCTAAAAATATCCATGGTGCGAAGAATATGCACATAGTCAAAATCAGGCTTTTTCATAATACCTGCTAAGGTTCTGATGTGTTCGAGTTTTGAATCAGGCTCAAGAATGCGTGAGCAGGTAAGAAAGCGGTTAACCAGGTTTGGGTCAAACTCGTTTTTCATATCAGCAGTAACCGTTTCAAAAAGATGCAATCTCAAGATCCTTATAAAAACTTTTTGAAGGAAAAGGGTAGCCAATATTTAAAAAGGGTGCTCTGCGAACAGGTTGAGCTTGAAGACTTTATTTTTTTCAGCAAAAATCAACCTTAATCTCTAAAAGATACCTTGTTTTCCTTTCTATAAACCCTCATTATATTTATTAACCTCGTCCTTTGCGTATGCAAGTGGGTCGTCGGTAATCTTTAGAAGCTCAGAATGCTTTCCAATACGTGCTACATTTTTTTGTTGTTGTTTTTCTTTCCGTTACGGATACCAAGCTGTATAAAGTAGGTTGGATCCTTGGGATTTTTATCATACCATAGTTTCATGCATCTATTATATCATACTTTTAATAAGAATACAACACCATACAACGAATAAATTTAAGAAATTTGATAAAAATACCGCATTTCTGCGGTTTATAGAGTTTTATGTAGTTTTAAAGTGTCGAAAACCCGACTTATTACATTATCCTATTAGATTGAATAATTTTGCAAAAATACTATAAGTTTTTCAAAATTTTTATTGATATTTTTAACAAACTGTTATAATATTCACATAACTTATGATACAAGTGTCAAAAGTATAGAAATTCGATGCAAGCTTGCTTGCAAGAGAATTTATTAACTTTGACACGCAAAAATATGAGTAAGCAGCCATTTTTGTAAAAAAATGAGCTGATTACGAATATTTTTGCAGGGATTGCTAAAGCTGTGCTGTAGCAATCCTGTATCACTAGGGTGTCAAATACTTTTTGACACCCACATCATAACTTATATTAAATAAATACAATTTGAAAGGAGAACTATGATGAAGGGTTACGCAATGTTAAAAATCGGAGAGTCAGGCTGGATTGAGAAAGAGAGACCTAAATGCGGTCCTCTTGATGCCATCTGTAAACCACTTGCACTTGCAATCTGTACTTCTGATGTACACACACTTTGGGAGGGTGCTATCGGAGAAAGACATAATATGATCTTAGGACATGAGGGCTGTGCTGAGGTTGTTGAGGTCGGTGAATTAGTTAAAGATTTCAAGCCTGGCGACAGAGTTCTCGTACCTGCTATTACACCTGACTGGAACTCACTTGAGGCTCAGGCGGGCTTCTCAATGCACTCTGGCGGTATGCTTGCAGGCTGGAAGTTCTCAAACTTTAAGGATGGTGTATTCTCAGAGTTTTTCCATGTAAATGATGCAGATGGAAACCTTGCTCATCTTCCTAGCAACATAAATACAGTTGATGCTTGTATGCTCTCAGATATGGTACCTACAGGCTTCCATGGAGCTGAGCTTGCAGATGTTCAGTATGGTGATACTGTTCTTGTTATTGGTATCGGTCCTGTAGGTCTTATGTCAGTTGCAGGTGCAAACCTTCGTGGTGCTTCAAGAATCATTGCTGTTGGTACAAGACAGGTATGTGTTGATGCAGCAAAGGGCTATGGTGCTACAGACTTTATCAGCTATAAGAATGGCACCATCGATGAGCAGGTACTTAAACTGACTGATGGCAAGGGCGTAGACAAGATAATCATCGCAGGCGGCGGCGTTGAGACCTTCTCTCCTGCTGTTAAATGCTTAAAGCCAGGTGGAAGAATTGGTAATGTTAACTACCTCGGATCCGGTGAAAATATTGATATTCCTCGTGTTGAATGGGGTGTAGGTATGGGACATAAGCTATTAATGGTGGTCTTATGCCTGGTGGCAGACTTCGTATGGAGAAGCTATCTGCACTTGTTTCAGCAGGAAAGCTTGACCTTTCTCCTCTTTCAACCCACGTATTTGAGGGCTGGGATCATATTGAAGAGGCTCTCTTCCTTATGAGGGATAAGCCTGCTGATCTTATTAAGCCTGTAATTAAGATTCAGGACTAAGATAAAGTCTGATTGCGGTAGCGATTGCTACTTGGTTAAATGATGTTGGTGTTATAGATATTGACACTTGTATCAATTAACGCTATAAATATAGCTATAAAATAACTAATAGATACCTGTATAGAGTATTTCTCTGTACAGGTATCTAAGATTTGAGGAAATTTATGAAAATACTTATAGTATCAGGATTTTTAGGTGCAGGCAAAACTACATTTATAAAAGAACTGGCGAAGCGGACTAAAAAAGAGATTGCTATTTTTGAAAACGAGTACGGAACCTCCGGTGTAGACGGAGATATCCTAAAAGAGTCTACAAATGTAAATATTTGGGAACTAACTGAGGGCTGTATCTGTTGCTCTGTAAAGGGTGACTTTGCGGCTTCCATACTTACTATAGCAAACACTGTCAATCCTGATTATCTTGTTATTGAGCCTACAGGAGTTGCTATGCTTTAGCAATCTTATAGCCAATCTTTCTCAGATAGAATATGAACATATCAGGCTTATGGCTCCTATATCTATTGTAGATGCCTTAAGTATTGAACGCTATAAGAATGAATTCCCTGAAATATATAAAGATCAGATAGAATTTGCTGATACTCTTGTATTTTCAAAAACCGAGAATTTAGCTAATGAAGAGAAAGATAAGTTAAATCTTGAAGTAAGTGAAATAAACCATAACTGTAAGATAATTACCGACCACTACTCTACCTTGCCTGACTCCTTCTGGGATAGTCTTCTTCTTAAATATCTTGACGGTGCTATAGAAATTCCTGTTAAAGAAGATCCTGAAGAAATGCCAGACAGCTTTTCTCTAAATGATATTTCTATCAGATCAGTTGAAAGATTTATCATCTTTCTTGAAATCTTATCAGAGGCCACTATGGTAATGTCTTTAGGGCTAAGGGCAGCTTTGATATAAAGGGACTTAACCTTAGATTCGATGTCGCAGACTCCCGCTATCAGGTAGAGGTCGGTACTGACGAAATTTCTGATAAGGTGGTATTTATTGGAAATGAGATTAAAAAACAAAAAATCAGAGAGGTTTTCTTTGAAAGCTCTAAGCATATCAAAATCGGAATGAAGAAAGCCTAACTTAAATTCAGGTATTATATTAGCTTTACAGTTCTAATCATAATATGTAATAAATTTAAAATAAAACCGGTCAAGATACTATGTTATCTTGACCGGTTTTGTTATATTGTTTAGGTTCTAATTATACTCCAGACCAAACATTATTCCTCTTTAGCAGTTGCAGCATTTTCTTCAACTACCTTAGCCTGAACATCTGCAGGAGCTGCCTCATAGTGGCTGAATTCATAGGAATACTCCCCTATTCCTCCAGTCATAGATCTAAGGTCTGTAGAATATCCCATAAGACTTGCTTGAGGAATATCATCAAGTATTTCCGTTCTTCCATCATAAAGAGTATTCATTCCACTTACTCTTCCTCTTCTCTTGTTGAGATCGCCCATTACATCTCCTGTAAACTCATCAGGAACAACCACTCTAAGAGTTACAATAGGCTCTAAAAGTATAGGCATAGCCTGCATAAATCCGTCCTTAAATGCCTGAATTGCAGCAGTCTTAAATGCCATTTCAGAAGAATCTACAGGATGATAAGAACCATCTGTAAGAGTCGCCTTAAGTCCAACTACAGGATATCCTGCAAGAGGCCCCTTAGCCACACACTCAGCTATACCCTTTTCAATAGCAGGGAAGAAGTTCTTTGGAATAGCACCACCAAATACTGTTTCTTCAAAAATATACTGTTTTTCAAGGTCATCTGATGGCTCAAAGGTAATATGTACATCTCCGTACTGACCATGTCCACCTGTCTGCTTCTTATACTTGTTCTGAACTGAAACCTTCTTCTTAATGGTCTCCTTATACGGAATACGAGGCTTAAGAAGCTCGATATCAACCTTATATCTGTTTGCAAGCTTACTAACAACTACCTCAAGCTGCTGATCTCCAAGACCATATATAAGTGCCTGACGGTTAGCACTGTCATTTACAAGTTTAATAGTTGGATCTTCATCTACAATCTTAGATAATGCACTGGCAATCTTATCATCATCACCTTTATTCTTGGTTACATATCTCATATAAGTATATGGAACGGAGAAGGTTGGCTTATCATACACTACAGGTACTGCCTTGGTGGCAATACTGTCACCGGTAGCTATATCAAGCTTGCCTATTGCACCGATATCACCTGCATGAAGTTCTTTGACCTCTATCTGTTCTTTTCCTCTAAGCACATAAAGCCTTGATATCTTTTCTTCTGTATCTTTTGCAACATTGTAAATGGTGGAATCTGCTTTAAGTACACCTGAGCAAATCTTAATAAGAGAGAATTTACCGATGAACGGATCAGCTATTGTCTTAAATACCTTAGCTGTCATTTCTTTATTCTCATCATAATCAGCGTGGAAGCTGTTGCCTGTCTTCTGATTGATACCTGTAATAATTGTCTTGTTTGGTGAAGGAAAGTAGTTAACTATCTGGTCGATAAGGTTTCTTACTCCCTTAGCCTCAAGGCCTGAACCCATAAGTACAGGCACAAGACTAGTATCTCCAACGCTCTTTCTAAGTGCAGTAGACATCTCAGCCTGAGTAAATTCTTCCCCATTAAAGAACTTATCCATCATGTCATCGCCTGTCTCAGCAACTGCCTCTAAGAGAGCATCTCTATAAGTCTGTAAATATTCCATAGAATAGTCAGGAATATCTGATTCTATATAAGTGCCGTCGTTGTTAAATCTACGACCTGCCATTTTTACCACATTTACAAAACCAACGAACTTTTCATTTTCACGAATAGGTAGCTGGAAAGGAGCAACTCTGGTTCCGTAAAGTTCCTGTAATGTCTCCACTACCTTTCTATAACTCGCATTATCATCATCCATATCAGTTACAAAGAACATTCTTGGAAGTTTATATTTTTCACAAAGATTCCAAGCTTTTTCAGTACCCACCTGAACTCCTGCTTTAGCAGAAATAACAATAATAGCTGCGTCAGCAGCACTGGCAGCCTGTTCTGCTTCACCAACGAAATCAAAATATCCCGGAGTATCTAAAATATTAATCTTAGTCTCATCACTTACAATAGGAATAACAGAAGTATGGATAGAAAATGTCCTCTTCTGCTCCTCTTTGTCGTAATCACTGATTGTAGAGCCGTCTTCGATTTTCCCCTGTCTTGTAATTACACCCGTTACATACGCTATGGCCTCTGCAAGTGTAGTTTTTCCGCAGCTGCCATGGCCAAGTAGAGCTACGTTTCTAATTCTTTCATACTTAAAAATGTCCATAATCTTCTCCAATCTGCCACAAACTTATGTAGCCTGAAACTCGGATTTAGTACATATAGACATTGTACAATTTTTATATGGATTTTTCAAGTATTATGCTGAAATTTTACCAATAATATATTAACTTTTATTTTTCTTTGGATAAAAGAGCATTAAACCAGCTACTTATTGTCAATTTGAACAAAAATATATACAATTAATACAAAAACCGTTAATTTTTATGAAATACGGCTTTCAGAAATTTACTAAAAAGAGTACAGGACATCCTGTACCCTTTCAATCTTATGCAATTTCAAGTTTCTTACTGTTTCTATAGTAACAATATACCTTGTCTGAAAGTACATCTTCGTCAGAAACCACAGTTCTATTTATATTTTGAACCATATCCTGCAAAATCGCCACTTCCTTGTCTTTAGTAGCCTTGATAATAATAGTCTCATGTATGGAACTTGGGAGGATGTATAAATCAGATTCTAAATCAGAAGATATATTGTCCAAGATTTCATCATACAAGATTACACCTGCTCCACAGCTCTTTCGCTTGTTGCATACTATGTACATTTCTTCGATGCCCTCTTCAATATCCTTAACAGGAATGAAGCTTGACATAGGAACCACGTCAGCAACCAAAAGCTTCGGAGTATTCTTTTTTGCTATTTCCCATAGTTCATCTTGACTTAAGCCAAACTGCTCTGCCATCTCATTGGTAATGTGAACCACTCCAAAGTCTTGCCCCAGATCAGTTGCAACAAAAGCAAAGATAACAGCTAAGTCCATTACCTTGATATAAGGCCTCTCACTGAGTCTTCCCTTGTTCATATCATAATTAACCAGTTCAAAGATTATCTTATCCTTTACTTTATCAAGATCAGTATAATCTTTCTCGTTGAACTTAGGAGGTCCAAAATCCATAAAAATATCGTAAAGTTCATTCTGTATTGAAATTAAATTATAAGCCTGATTTTCACAGTATTCTCTATAAAAAAATCTTCCAAATAAACAATTCTTGATACCTTTTTGTTGCTTTTTAACCTCTTTTTTTCAAACAATGACAGCCCATAACGGCACACATCATTATTCTTTGCAACCTTCTTAAGCACTACCTCATAAGAAGATCCAAGTTTTTTCTGCAGTCCTTCTCTAACTGCTTCGACAAATTCATTGTAATTCAAGTTTCCCCGCTTTCCCCCAATTTGTCGAATCAAATAAACAATTCAAATTATAAAATAAATTTCTCACAATTACAACGGCAAAATAACCAAAAATAACGACCAAACTTTGGCATATTGCACAATTATTTGATTTCATTCACAGTTAAAAGAGGTCCATAGAACTCTCCTTCAACATATTCTCCTCCGCATTCAACGGCAATACCATCTGCCGCTTCATCTGTAATTCCTGAAAATGATATAGATTTATCTAACTTTTTAGCTACATCAGTTACTATCTTCAAATACTGAATCACTTCATCCTCTTCATACTCCTGTAAAAGTCTGTTTACAGCAATTGAAATCTGGGATACCGGCAGAACTTTAAGTATCTCCATAGACATTCCGCCTGTTCCGTATCTTCCAACTCTAAAACTAAATCCTTTTGCAAGCATTTCTTCTAAAACAAAGCTAAACTCAGGCAAGTCTGAGATTAAAATATTTTCATCTATTTCAATTATTAGTCTCTTTACATCTATTTCACTCTCTTCAACTATGCCATATAGCTTATTTCTAAATTCGTAGTTAAGCACCAGCCTTTTGGAAAGAGGGAGGATTACCTTTTTATCAGCAAAAGGTTTCATTTCTTCACAAACCTTTTTAAATGTATTCTCACCTAAAGCAAATATCTGACCTGTTTTTTCAGCAAAACCGATGAATTTTCTTGCATGCCATAAGCCCTGCTCTCCTCTGTCCCAGAGAAGTCTCATACGAAGAGTGTCGTAGGTTTTACTTTTAAGTTCATAAACCGGAGCATATTTAACAATTAAGCTGTCATTTTTAATAGCATTGGTAAGACTTGACTGAAGTTCCATATTTTCGATTTCTTTGGTAGTCATTTCCTCATTGTAATAACAATAATTATCTTTACCAAGATGCTTAGCCTCTGTAAGAGCGGTTGAGGCATTTTTAATCAGGAGATCCGCCTTAGTTCCGTCTCTAGGTGCAACTGCCGCACCTATGCTTGTTGTTACAACCAATTGTCCAAATGATGTGATGAAAGGGAATCTAAACGAATTGCCTATTCTTTTTAGTTTCTCATCAAAATCTGCCAGGTCTCTGATATTTTGACTAAGAACCATGAATTCGTCCCCACTCATCTTTGCCAAATAATCATTTTCATCTAAATTCTGTCTGAGTCTGTGGCTCACATCAAGTATTAGTTCATCACAGTTTGTATGTCCCCACATATCATCTATCTGCTTGAAATTATCAAGGTCGATATACATGATGCCGACATACTCTTCTTTTCTGAGGGTTTCAAGAGTATGTGTAAGCATCTCAATAAATGCAACCCCATTAGGAAGACCGGTATAAGAATCCTCGTAAGCAAGTTTTTTTATCTTATCTTCACCTGTTTTTATCTCCCTGTACTTCATATTAAGCTCTTCTTGGGTTGTATTTATCTCACTGTAGACATTATCAAGAGCACTTAAAGTATCTTTTAATTTTCTTTCCGCCTCCTTCTTTTCTCTAAGAATTTTATTTCTTGAAAAAAGAAGTAAAACAGCCAATATCGACAACAAACCAATTACAATATATAACAGATTATCCAAACCTTCTTCCTCCCACCACACAAAACTAAGTATCTATTCTAAAAAAAGTATGGCAAACGCTTCAAATGGCCTTAATTTTCAAATCATTTAGGTTAATATCTTTATAATTATTAATTAGTATTCTACCATTCCCCAAGTCATTATAGTCAAATTTCCTTGTATTTTTCAGAAAAATTACAAGCCACCAGGATTGTATTATTGTTCAGCCTTCTTAAATATACAAATAGATCCTCATCATCAGGAAGAATTAAATCATAATCGCCATACACTATAATTTCATGTTCTTTCCTTAATGAAATAAGCTTTTTATAATAATTAAATACAGAATCCTCTCTTGTTAGCTGTTCCTTAGCATTTATCTTTTTGTAATTCGGGTTAACATTTATCCAAGGTTTCCCTGTAGTAAAGCCCGCATTTTCGCTGTCATCCCACTGCATTGGAGTTCTTGCATTATCCCTGCTCTGGTGGCAAAGCTTAGGAAAAAGTTCCTTAGGGCTGATTATTCCATTTTCAGTGAGCTCATGATAAGCATTGATTGATTCTAGGTCTCTAAAGTCATCTACTGACTTAAATACAGTATTGGTCATCCCAAGCTCTTCACCCTGATACACATAAGGAGTTCCCTGCATCATATGAAGACAGGTAGCTATACATTTTGCAGAAAGCTCTCTATATTCGTCTTTTTCACTTCCAAGTCTTGATACAATCCTAGGCTGGTCATGGTTACAGAAATAAAGGCTATTCCACGCTACTCCATTAAGCCCCTTCTGCCATTTAGTAAGATTCTCTTTAAGAGGAACTAATGGAATCCTCTTTGTAGACCACTTCATAGTCTCGCCATTATCAAGCGCTGTGTGTTCAAACTGAAACACCATACTAAGCTCAGTTCCGGCAGAGTTTGCATACTTTTTAGCCTCTTCAACAGTTACACCTGCACACTCACCCACTGTCATAAGGTCATATTTTGACAAAACCTTTTTATTCATTTCCTGCAAATACTCATGCACTCTTGGTCCATTAACGCAGGATTCAAAGCTTCCATAAAGGCCTCCATTGGTTGGGCCATCAGGGAAGCTTTGATCCTTTGATATAAGGCTAATAACATCCATCCTGAAACCATCTATGCCCTTTTCACACCAACGATTCATCATAGCATAGACTTCTTCCCTAACCTTTTCATTTTCCCAATTGAGATCAGGCTGTTTCTTTGAAAAAAGGTGCAAAAAATACTGTCCTGTAATCTCATCATACTGCCAGGCAGATCCCGAAAAGCAGGAACCCCAGTTATTTGGCTCCTTGCCATCTTTACCATCCTTCCATATATAGAAGTCACGCTTTGGATTGTCCTTAGAACTGCGGCTTTCAATAAACCACTTATGTTCGTCAGAAGTATGGTTAACCACCAAATCCATAACTATTTTAATACCCAGGCTATGCGCCTTATCAAGCATTTCATCAAAGTCCGCCATAGTTCCAAACTCTGTCATTATAGCTTCATAATCGCTTATATCATAGCCATTGTCATCATTAGGAGACTGATAAACAGGCGATAGCCAGATTACATTTATTCCAAGTTCCTTAAGATAAGGAAGTTTCTCTGTTATTCCCTTTAAGTCACCGATGCCATCACCATTGCTATCACAAAAGCTTCTCGGATATATCTGATATACTACACTTTCTTTCCACCAGGTTTTATTCATTTTATCTATATCTCCTTTTTATTTTATGCGTGATTAGCTTCACAGTACATCCCTATATCAAGCATTTAAACTATTGCCATATTTAGGTATATTTATAGAGTAATGATAAATGTATAAAAAGTCAATTAAAAGTTCTCAATATTCTACATATCCTCCGCAGTGCGATCCCTCGGAAAGCTTTTTTTGATAGGGAATTTCTGAGAAATTTCCTGTCAAACAAAAAAGCCACCTCCTAAGAAGTGGCTTATATTGTTTAATCAATTTTATGCTTCAACTTTAACGATCTCTTTCTTGTTGTAAGAACCGCAAGCCTTGCAAACTCTGTGAGGAACCATAAGCTCTCCGCAGTTGCTGCACTTAACAAGTGCTGGAGCACTCATCTTCCAGTTTGCTCTACGAGCATCTCTATGACCCTTAGAGCTCTTATTCTTTGGACAGATTGACATGTGAACACCTCCCTTATCAATACTTTATACATTGTATTCAAAAGGATTTATCACAGAGATAACAATCCTCGAATAAACAATAAATTTTCATACCTGATTATTGTACAGGTATTTAAATGATTTGTCAAGTATTATTTTACAAGAGCAAGTGTATCTTTTGCAATAGCAAGCTCCTCATTTGTAGGAATTACATATACTTTAACCTTGCTGTCAGGGAGTAGAAATAAGCATGTTCTTACCTCTTTCCTTATTGGCAGCATCATCAATCTTGATACCGAGATACTCAAGGTTTTCACAGATATCTTTTCTGGTAGTAGAGCTATTCTCGCCTACTCCAGCGGTAAATGCTATGGCATCTACACCGTTCATCGCAGCGGCGTATGCACCGATATACTTAATTACTCTATACTTAAAAGCATCGTTTGCAAGTTTTGCTCTTTCATTACCCTCAGCAGCAGCCTTATCAAGGTCTCTGAAGTCACTTGATACTCCTGAAAGTCCCAATACACCTGACTTCTTATTGAGGAGGTTGAGAATTTCATCTACACTCTTATTCTCGTGATTTGCTATGAACTGAATAACCGCAGGATCAATATCACCTGATCTTGTACCCATGATAAGACCTTCAAGCGGTGTAAGTCCCATAGAAGTATCTACACACTTTCCGTCAATGGACGCTGAAATTGATGAACCATTTCCAAGGTGGCAAACTATTACCTTTCTATGTCCCTCAGGAAGCTCGCCAAATCTGATAGTCTCAGCAGATACATACTTGTGGCTTGTTCCATGGAAACCATAACGGCGGATAGAGTACTTCTCATAGTACTCATAAGGGATTGCATACATATGAGCCTTAGCAGGCATAACCATACCAAAACCTGTATCAAATACGGCTACATTAGGAGTACCCGGCATAGCCTCTTCACAAGCTTCGATACCCATAAGATTGGCAGGATTGTGAAGTGGTCCAAGGTCGAAGCAGTCTCTTATAACCTTCTTAACATCATCAGTTACAATAACAGGATCACTGTAAACAGTGCCTGCATGAAGTACTCTGTGACCAATTGCAGCTATCTCTGAAACATTAGCAATTACGCCATGCTCCTTGTCTGTAAGTGCATCCATAACAAGCTTAACAGCTACTGTATGGTTAGGCATTTCGTGCTCAAGAACGAAATCATCTTTTCCTACGGCCTTATGTGTAAGAAGAGAGCCGTTGATACCTATTCTCTCACAGAGTCCCTTTGAAATAACTTCCTCTGTATCCATATCAATGAACTGATACTTAAGAGATGAGCTTCCACAATTGATAACTAAAATTTTCATAAACATACCCCTTTTTTGTTTTTTGTTTTTAGATTAAGATGTCAAGTACTTTTACACCTGTATCATATATATAAATCAGGTTATGTATTATAATCCCGATTCATTTCTAATTATTTGCTCTGGTAGTTAGCCATGAGCTATAACCAAAGATTACATCTGAGCCTGAACTGCTGTAATTGCAACTACACCAACTATATCACTTGCTGAACAGCCTCTTGAAAGGTCATTGACAGGTCCTGCAATTCCCTGTGTAAGTGGACCATAAGCCTCAGCCTTAGCAAGACGCTGAACTAATTTGTATCCGATATTGCCCGCATCAAGGTTAGGGAAGATAAGTGTATTGGCATGGCCTGCTACAGAACTGCCCGGAGCCTTAAACTCGCCAACTGAAGCAACAAGGGCTGCATCAAGCTGTAATTCACCATCAAGGGCAAGACCGGGATTCTCAGCCTTAGCTATCTTAGTAGCCTCCTGTACCTTGGTTACATCATCGTGTTTTGCTGAACCCATGGTTGAGTATGAAAGCATTGCTACTCTTGGCTCTGCTTCTACGAGAATCCTGAATGACTCTGCTGAGGACTTAGCAATGGCAGCAAGTTCTTCCGCATTTGGATTCTGATTAAGACCACAGTCAGAGAATACAAAGGTTCCCTTCTCTCCCATGTCACAGTTAGGAACTTCTACTATGAAAAATGAAGAAACAAGCTTGGTGCCAGGCTTTGTCTTAAGTATCTGAAGACTAGGTCTAAGTGTATCAGCTGTAGAATGGCAGGCACCTGAAACCAGTCCGTCGGCATCCTTCATCTTGATCATCATAACGCCGAAATAAGTATTGCTGGTTGTAAGAATCTTTCTAGCCTCTTCCTCTGTCATACCCTTGCTTTTTCTAAGTTCAACGAGGGCTGCTACATAGGCATCCAATTTATCACTATTTTCAGGATCAACTATTTTAGCACCTGCAACGTCAAAACCACCTTTTTTAGCATCTTCCAAGATTTTTTCTTCTTTACCAAGAAGAACAAGGTCTGCAATCCCTTCCTTAAGGACTGTATCAGCAGCCTCCAAAGTTCTCATATCCTCACTCTCAGGAAGAACAATCACCTTCTTAGATGATTTTGCTTTAGCTTTGATTTGGTCAATAAACGACATGACTTTTGCTCCTTTCAGATTATGTAAAAAAATTATTAGTATTGTTAAAATCGGAAAAACACTTTATAGTAAAATTCTATGAATAAAAATAATTTTTCCCACATTCTATTATAACCCCTTTATGAAAAAAACATACAAGGATAGTTGAGAAAAATATAAATATATTAGAATGATTGTAAAAAGATACAAATAATTAGGAGAGTTATGATAAATAATCGTAAAGTAGCTGCTATAATCGCAGAATATAACCCTTTTCACAACGGTCATGCCTACCATATCGCAGAGACAAAGCGAATAACAGGGGCTGACTATATAATTATTCTTATGAGCGGTAACTTTGTTCAAAGAGGTGAACCTGCCATAATTGATAGGTATCTAAGGGCGAAGTCTGCCCTATCATCAGGGGCAGATGCTGTATTTGAACTTCCTGTCACCGTATCAACAGGCAGCGCTGAGACCTTTGCTGACGGTTCAGCCGCTCTTGCACACAAGCTGGGAATAGTTGATTTTCTCTCTTTTGGAGCTGAGAATGAGAATATAGAGGAACTAATAAACTGTAGTAAATTCCTTGTTGAAAAAGAACATAATAACGACATCGTTAAACTCATGTCAAAGGGACTAACCTATCCTGAAGCAAGAGAAGCCTACCTTAGAAACACCGGGCATGAAAAAGAGGCTGATTTACTTAAGACTTCTAACAATATACTTGCTATAGCCTATCTAAACAAGCTTCTAAGGCTTAATTCGGCAATTACACCGGTTGCAATAAAAAGGGCTGAGGTCTTTCATGATGCCCAAATCATGCCTGAAAATAACTCCTTATTTGCTTCTGCGAAAGCTATAAGGGAAGATTTAAGGTCCAACTTCGGAAAAATAAGCAGCAAATATATTCCTGACTCTACTAAAGATATACTTAATCTTAACGGAAATTATATAAAGAACAATGATTTTTCCGATATCTTATTTTACAAGCTTGGAAGTATTATTTATATGAATGATAAGAATGCTGCAATACAAACTTTAATGAGTTACAGCGATGTAACTGAAGATATGGCAGGAAGAATATATAACTTATTTGGCAAGGTCACTAACTACGATGACTTTGCGGCTGCGCTTTGGTCCAAGAATTATACTTATGCTAGAATCGACAGGGTTTTATATCATATAATCGGTGGTATTACAAAAGAACTGATTGAATTAAACAAGCCTTTTGACTTTTGTCCATATATAAGGCCTCTTGCAATAAAAAGCGAAGCCTCTTTCATATTGAATGAGGTAGGCAGAGCCGTTAAAAACAACGACAATGTAGAGCTGATAAGCCGAATCGGCGATGCTAATAAACTACGAAATAAAGCAGCCATAGAAACCTTCAATACAACAAGGTTTATGACTGCTCTATATAATCAAATTTCATATAAGAACTACGGTATACAAAACTATAACGAAGCCTCTGAAAGTTTTATTTATTTTTTCTCTTAAACGAGAATCTGTCACTGAGGTCTACGAGTTCTTCTTCCTCATCCTCTTCGTCAAACTCATCATCTTCGTCATATTCATCATGGGCTCTGTCATCATCGTCAGAGTCCTCTTCTTCAAAGTCTCCCGGCTCAACTTTTACAGTGAATTTTTCCTCTTCAGATTCACTATCAGCATTTGCATCGTCATCATCTGAGTTATAGCCATTTACTTCTCTCGCCTCAAGTATCTGAGCATTTAACTCATCCCTATTGTTCTTCACAATTTCTAAATTGCTCTTCAAGGTGTCAATCACACTATTAGAACTCTCTATAGTCATCTTAAGATTATGAGACACCATTTTTTCAACTGCCCCTAACATTTCCTCGGCATAAGAAAGCGCACCTATTTTAATCTGCGCAGCCATCTCTTCAGCCTCTTTAATGATAGCATCTGCATCTTCATCAGCCTGTTCAAGTATTCTTTCGGCTTCTTTATCTGCAGCAACAACAACGGAATCTTCTTTTACAAGCTCCTGAAGCTGATTCCTTGCTTCTTCTTCAATTTGGGCAGCCTTGTTAGAGGCAGCTTTTAATATTTCGTTTTTTGCCTTTGTAATCTTATAAGCCTCTTCAAGTTCATTTGGCAATGTCTGCCTTAAATTGTCAATATAATTAAGGAGTTCATCCTTAGAAATCTTAATTTTATCCCTTGATAAAGGACCTGCATTGTGACTGTCAACAAAATCGGACATCTCGTCTATCATCTTAACTATTTTATTGTCTGCCATAACTTACTCTCCAAATTTATTTTTTTCTTAAGAACAAATGTCTGTTGTTTTTATATATTTTATCTTTTACAATTTTAAGGCCAAGATAATCTACATACGAAAAATCAGTATGTTTATTAGCCTCAACTATAATTATAAACTCATCATCAAGTATAGCCGAACCAACAAGTGCAGTCAAGATGCCTTGTTCTAATCCCTGATTATACGGAGGATCTACAAAAACAATGTCAAAACGCTTCTTTTCAAGTTCAAGCGCTCTTATACCTGATAAAACTTCAAGCTTAAGTATCATAGCCTTATCATTAAACTTGGTCTTATCAACATTTGCCTTAATACACTTAACCGCCTCATCTGATTTCTCCACAAAGGCTGCAAAATCAGCACCACGACTTAAAGCCTCTACACCTATCTGTCCACTCCCTGCATAAAGGTCAAGGAAATTTGCTCCCTCAACATAGCCCTGAAGCATATTGAACAAAGTTTCCTTTATTTGGTCAGAAGTCGGTCTTGTTTCAAGACCTTTTGGTGTAACAAGAGGTACACTTCTTGCTATTCCCGCAATAACTCTCATACTCCCCACCTTTTCTATAACTCAAAATCTTCTGCTTTAATTACTGACAAATCTTCGATAGTCGGTTCAGGCAGATATGACAATCTGTTAGCCTGACCTACAAGCATCTTCTCAAAGAGATTTCTTATACCTCTGGCATTACCAAATATTCTTTTACCCTGCTCATCCATTACAGCAAGATATTTACGCAATTTATCAATTGCATCCTCTTCAATCTTCATCTCCATCTTTTCAGCCATTGAATACATAATGGCAAGCAATTCGTCCTCATTATAGTCCTTAAATTCGATGAACTTATTAAATCTTGAAATAAGGCCTGTATTTGCCTTAAGAAAGACATCCATCTCCTTTGTATATCCTGCAACTATAACTACGAGGTCATCCCTATGATCCTCCATAAGCTTAACAAGAGTGTCGATTGCTTCAGAACCGAAGTCATTTGCCGCACCCGGTGCAGAAAGAGAATAAGCCTCGTCTATGAACAATACACCGCCTAAAGCCTTGGTAACAACCTCATTTACCTTAAGGGCAGTCTGACCGACATAGCCTGCAACCAAACCTGAACGGTCAACCTCTACAAGACCTCCTTTTGAAAGGACTCCCAGTTCCTTGTATATACCTGCTATAAGTCTTGCAACAGTTGTTTTTCCTGTACCGGGACTGCCCGTAAATACCATATGATAAGACATATCAGGCGAAGGAAGACCTTTTTTCTTTCTAAGCTGTCTGATATTGATTAGATTTATTAATGAATGAACCTCTTTCTTAACTTCTTCTAATCCAACCAGAGCTTCAAGCTCTGATACGAGTTCATCAAGCCTCCTATTCTTATCTTCTTCCTTAAACGGAATAGGCTCCACTACAGCTACCTTTGGAAAGTCCTCATTTGCGATAGTTCCTTCGTTTGCACCTACTTCTTTAAGTATTGGCACTACCTCATCAGTATCTTTATTCTCTACGCCATTCTTTCTAGGTTCATTTCCATAAAGCTCTCTCCCGGCATTGAAATGTCTCCCGATGCCTTACGGAAGAGATATCTGTCATTTATTCTCTCAGCCCTGTCCGAAATAAAAATAAAAGCCTGAACCGAATTATAATAGTCAACTATGAATTGAGGTAAATATTCATCTCTGTTTGAATTCAAATACGACATTGCAACTATTATATTTAGCACCATATCCATATAGGCACTTGACATATTCGAATTCTTTTCTCTATCACGAAGGGAGCAAAGCTGCATTATAATCGGAGGTGCTTTTACTACAGCTTCAGCCTGTCTTATTATCTCACCGCTTATATCCTCAACATCCGATATATCATACTGTTTACTGTCAGGAAGAGAAACAATGAACTTTACCTCATCATCCCCTAACTTCCCGCCATATATCGCAATATTGATTAAAAGTGACTGTATATATAAATCAAGTGTTTGAAAAATAGTCTTGTGGAGAATCTTTTCTGCCTGCATAAAGTAGCCTTCGCTCTCTAACTTATTGCAGAAACCCACAAGACTTCTATAGTTAGCCTTTGCAATATCAAAGACCTGTCCTGCGTTTGTGTACATATACTTCCCCTATCTTAGCTCATCATCTATAGAGTCATAACTTCTTCTCTATTACCAAATCCTTTGGAGTAAAATTTCCTTCCTCTATCATAACATTCATTTTTGATTTTGTCACTCATGCATTTTACAGTTTCTGAAGTAAGTTTTAAAATATCAGCATCACCTATGATGTCTCCGATATTAAATGCCATTTCTCCGCTCTGCCTTATGCCAAATACATCACCCGGTCCTCTAAGCTTCATATCTTCTTCTGCTATCTTGAAGCCATCGTTGGAGGTATTTAGTATATTAAGCCTTTCTAAGGCCTCTTTTGAATTATTTCCTGACATAAAAATGCAATAAGACTGAGCTCCTCCTCTGCCTATTCTGCCTCTTAACTGATGAAGAGAAGCAAGACCGAAACGGTCAGCATTTTCAATCATCATAACGGTTGCATTAGGCACGTTCACGCCAACTTCTACAACTGTAGTAGATACTAACACATCTATTCTACAAGCAGCGAATTCATCCATGATTTGATTTTTTTCTTCATTTTTCATCTTGCCATGGAGGCATCTAACCCTAATCTTATTACTGGTCAAAGATATTAGTTCTTCCGTGTAGCTTATTACATCTGAAAGCTCATCATTGTCTTCAGATTTCTCTATCATCGGACAAATGATATATGCCTGGTGGCCTTTCTTTACCTCATCTACAATGAACCTATAGGCAGTCATCCTATAATCCTCATCTACTACACAGTTTTTTATAGGAAGCCTGTCAGCAGGGAGTTCATTAACAATTGAGATATCAAGGTCTCCATAAAGTATTACTGCCAGAGTTCTTGGAATAGGCGTAGCACTCATAACCATGGTATGAGGCTCCTCACCCTTGTCCGCCAGTCTTTCTCTTTGTTTTACTCCAAAACGGTGTTGCTCATCCGTGATTACCAAGGCTAGCTTATCATAAACCACCTTTTCCTGAATGAGTGCATGGGTACCTATAATAATATCTGCTTCGTGCTTTTCTATTTTAGATAATGTTTCTTTTCTTTCTCTTCCCTTAACCGATCCTGTAAGTAGGACTACTCTTATTCCATAGTTTTCTAGAGCTGTAGAAAAGCTATCGTAATGCTGTCTTGCAAGTACTTCTGTAGGCACCATTACGGTGGACTGATAGCCATTTTTAGCTGTCAAAAGGCAGGCAAGCATCGCTATTACAGTCTTGCCCGAACCTACATCTCCCTGGACCAGTCTGTTCATTCTCTTGCCCGAAACAAGGTCAGATTTTACTTCTTCCCAGACTTTTTGCTGTGCATTTGTTAGAGCAAAAGGAAGGGAAGAAATAAAGTCTACCGCTGTAGAATTATCATTTATAATATATGAAGACGGAGTTTTTTCTCTTCCAAGCTTCAATCTGTCTATAGAAAGTGCGAAAAGAAAGAATTCATCAAACACCAGTCTTCTTCTTGCATCTATCAAAGTATTGTAAGACTTTGGAAAGTGTATTTCCTGCAAGGCATCCTTAAGAGAAATAAGAGCATTTTCATCCCTAATGTTCTTTGGCAAATAGTCTATATTAGAAGTTACCTCTGCAAGAACTTCTTTTAATGACTTTCTGAGGAGATTGCTGGTAACACCCTTTGTTAGATGATAAATAGGTTGAAGCACCTCAGTCTTTCTTCTATATTCTGCTTCAGTGAGTATTTCAGGCTGAACTATGTTAATGAACTTACCTTTTCTTACTACCTTTCCTCTGAATATCATGTGTACTCCCTTTTGAAGTTTTGACTTCATAAAAGGCATATTAAACCAGTTCAGTTCAATTTTTCCACTACCATCACTTACCTCACAGATTAAAATGCTCTTCCTTCCCATTTGTCTCAAAATAGGAATAGAGGAAGGCATGGCTGATATTACGGCTGTAGTTCCGCTTTTAAGTGAGTTAATTGGTATAATTTTATCGTATTTATCGTAGTTTCTTGGAAAGTACTTTAATATATCTCCCTTAGTAAATATATCTAACTTATTGAGTAGGGCGGCGGTTTTTGCTCCTATTCCCTTTATGGCGGTGATACTTTCTTCTAAAACCATAATCCCTCCTGTTTAAGCCTTGTACTCCCTTGCTTTTATTGCATCTATGTTTACCTGATTTTTCACCTCTTCAAGCGAGTTAAATTTCATTTCAGGTCTGATAAAGTCTAAGAGTTTTACCTTGGCAAAGTGTCCATATACATCTCTGTCAAGCCCAAAAAGCCAGGTTTCCACACCAACTGTATTATTATCACTTACAGTAGGCTTCACTCCTATATTGGTTATCCCTCTGTATGTCTTAAAGTCAAGCTCAGTATCTGAAACATAGACACCAAACGGAGGCAGCAACTTATTATCTTCAGGTCTTATATTGATAGTAGGCATCCCTACTGTATGTCCAAGATGATTACCATGTATAATCTCACCTGAAAATGAAAACTCTCTTCCAAGAAGTTCATTTGCTTCTCTTATCTCACCTTTTTTTATCAGATTACGGATTCTAGTGCTTGAGATTATCTCCCCATACATTTTTTTCTTTTCTATAACCTTTAATACATATCCATAGTCTTTGCTTCTTTTTTCAAGAAGGTTTACATCACCAAGTCTATCTTTACCAAATCTAAAATCCGTGCCTACAACCAGCATTTTAGCGTCCAGCTTATCATGAATAATTGTTTTTATAAATTCATCTGCATCAGTATTAATAGTTTCCTTAGTAAAAGGATAATCTATCATATAATCAAAGCCTGAATCTTTCATCAAATTTATTCTCTCAGCACCGGTTTCTATTACTTTAAATTCTTTGTTAGAGAGTATGCTAAGAGGATTCACATCAAAAGTGAATAGAACCTTTGTAAGACCATTTGTACTTAATACAATATCAATAAGTTCTTTATGACCTAAGTGTAAACCATCAAATTTACCCAGTGTAACCACAGTATTATGTAACTTAAAGTCACTACCCTTTATATACTCCATATCTCCCACCTTAAAACATCTTATCTATTTTAAATCCTTCTACATCCCCATTATAGCTGTAAACAGCCTTAAATTCTCCCTTATCGTTATACATCCTGAATTTTTCACCGTCCTGAGGCTGCAATGAGTGAAAGTCTGGACTAATCGCTTCAGCCCTTATGATACCCCCATTTTCAAGCAATACTGAGGCATATCCGCCCACATCAACTCTTCTTAGATTCTTGAATACATCCTCTATAGGAATGATGATCTCTGATATTCTGTTCTCTTTAACCAGTTTCTCTATATCACCCAGCTTATAACTGTTCTCAAGGCAAAATTCTCCTGTTTTTGTTCTTAATAGGCTTTTCATTGCTGCCTTACAGCCCAATTCATTACCTATATCCTTACACAAGGTTCTAATGTAAGTTCCCTTTGAACAATCAACCACAATTGTAGCTTCTCTGTTAGGGATGTCTATATTTTTAATTTCGATATCGTAAATAGTTATCTCACAAGGTTTACGCTCTATTACCTTACCTTCCCTGGCAAGCTCATAGAGGCGTTTTCCTCCTACCCTCTTTGCAGAATACATAGGCGGCGTCTGAAGCTGCTTGCCTACAAACCCTGATATTACCATAGAGAGATTATCCTCAGCCAGTTTTTCCTCATACCAGTCATCAGAAAAGCTCGTTTCTTCAATAATTTCCCCTGTAACATCCTCTGTATCTGTAGCTATTCCAAACTTTATTACAGCTATGTACTGCTTTTTATGGTCAGTCAGTAACTCACATAGTTTAGTTGCCTTGCCTATACACATAGGCAGCACACCTTCGGCTGCGGGATCAAGTGTCCCCGTATGACCGATTTTGCGCTGCCTAAGAATTCCTGTTAACTTAGATACTGCATCTCTTGAAGTAAATCCTACTTCTTTATATACATTTATAATTCCGTTTAGCATTAAATATAACCCTTTTCAAGTAACTGAAATTGCAGTTGCTTTGTAATATTATTGATTACATCATGTACTTTTCCGCTAGTAATGGTACATCCTGCAGCCATCTTATGACCGCCTCCTCCAAAAAATGATGCAACCTTACTCACATCAAGATCTGGGACTGCACTTCTCATACTCACCTTGTAGGTGTGAGGCTCTTTTTCATGAATAAAAACAGCCACCTTCACACCCTCTGTAAGCCTTAGCTGGTCAATAATTCCACCTAAATCACTATTACTTACCATATAAAAATCGAGTTCTTTTTGAGTGACATAGGAGACAATTCCTACTCCATCCCACAATAAAAGACTTTCCATAAGGCATCTTCCAAGCACCTGATTCTGTTTATATGTCCTTGAATAGAAATTGTGGTCAATAATACCGGCAAAGTCAATGCCCTTAGCCATAAGTTCACCCGCAATCTCCATTGTACGCTTTGAAGTACAGCTATGATGAAAGACTCCTGTGTCATGTATTATACCGGTATAAAGACAAGTAGCCACATCCTTTGTAATCAACTCCACATCCATCATCTCAAAAACAATTTCACAGGTAGAGCTAAGCGTAGGTAATATGAAGTTCTCATCAGCTACTCCCTTGCTTGTTATATGATGGTCAATACATATGGTTTTCTTTGCAGTCTCAAAAAGCTTTGATACAACTCCTATTCTGTCGATATCACCTAAGTCCATCATAAAGAACACATCATAGACCTTGTCCTCAACCTCGTTTTTAATAATATCAGCACCCGGAAGATCTATAAACTCACGTCCGATAGGCTCAAGGTATACATCAATTGTCTTACCCGTATGTTTAAGATAATTATACATTGCGAGAGTAGAGCCTGTGCAATCCCCATCAGGATTGACATGCCCTGCTATAGCAATAGTTTCTGCATCCTTTACAAGGTCTAAAATATGTGTCAAATCATAATTTCCAACAAACATAGTGTCTCCCCTCTCAGGAATGTCTATACCTCTTCTTCATCAGAGTCATTGACATTATCTTCGTTTTTTGGTTTAACCTGATCAATTAGTGCAGACATGTGCATTCCATATTCAATTGAAGTATCTAACTGGAACCTAAGTTCAGGTGTATTCCTCAAATTGATACTTTTTGCAAGCTGGCTTCTAAGATACGGCATTGCACTTTTAAGTCCTTCCAAGGTATCTTTTTGCTTTTTCTCATCTCCAAGTACGCTTACAAATACCTTGGCTGTTTTAAGGTCAGGAGCTACTTCAACATCTGTTACTGAGGTGAGTGAGCTTACCCTCGGATCTTTAACACCCATGCGGATAAGTTCACCCAAAGCTCTCTGAACCTCGGAATTTATTCTGACATTCTTAATACTGTTTTTACGCATTTTAACTCCTTGGTACTTCTACCATCTGATAAAGCTCAACCTTATCTTCCTCTTTTACATCATTGAATTTTTCAAATACAAGACCACATTCATAGCCTGCATTTACTTCCTTGACATCATCCTTGAATCTCTTAAGGGAAGCAAGATTTCCTTCAAATATAAGATCCTTATCTCTTGTAATCCTAGCCTTGCAACCTCTTACTATCTTACCGTCAAGTACGAATGAACCGGCAATATTACCGATACCTGACGCCTTAAATACCTGTCTGATTTCAGCATGTCCTATTACCTTTTCTTCGTAAATAGGCTCAAGCATACCCTTCATCGCAGACTCAACATCGGAAATGATATTGTAAATAACCTTGTAGAATCTTACATCTACCTTTTCTCTGTCTGCAGTATCCTTGGCAACAGCATCCATTCTTACATTGAAGCCGATTACAATTGCATTTGATGCACTTGCAAGAGAAATATCAGACTCATTGATTGCACCTACAGCACCATGTATAATTCTAATCGCTACCTCATCATTGTTTAACTTGATAAGACTCTGCTTAATTGCCTCAACAGAACCCTGTACGTCAGCCTTAATTATAACATTAAGTTCCTTAACAGTTCCCGCCTTAATCTGGTCAAAGAGACCGTCAAGTGAAAGTTTCTTCCTACTCTCATCTATAAGCCTTGCCTTATCCTGTGCTATAAAGGTCTCTGAAGCTGCCCTTGCTTCCTTGTCATCCTTGAAGCAAAGCATGGTATCACCTGAGTTAGGAACTCCATTAAGTCCTAAAATCTCAACAGGTATAGATGGACCTGCCTCAGATACATTGTTTCCCTTATCATCAAGCATGGCTCTAACCTTACCAAATGATGAACCTATAGATATGGAATCACCTACATGTAAGGTACCCTTTTGTACAAGAACAGTAGCCACAGGACCTCTGCCCTTATCAAGACTAGCCTCGATAACTATACCTCTTGCACTCCTGTTTGGATTAGCCTTATATTCGGCTACATCTGCAGTTAAGAGCACCATTTCAAGAAGCTGTTCAATACCTTCTTTGGAATGTGCTGAAACAGGCACGAATATGGTAGAGCCACCCCAATCCTCAGGAATGAGTTCATACTCAGTAAGCTCCTGCTTAACCTTATCTACATTTGCACTTGGCTTATCTATTTTATTGATTGCTACAATTATTTCAATTCCTGCAGCTCTCGCATGGTTAATAGCCTCAACTGTCTGTGGCATCACACCGTCATCTGCAGCTACAACAAGTATAGCTATATCTGTAGACTTTGCTCCACGCATACGCATAGCAGTAAACGCTTCATGTCCCGGTGTATCAAGGAAGGTAATCTTTCTTCCATTGATGTTAACCACAGAAGCACCGATGCTCTGTGTAATACCACCCGCCTCACGGCTGGTTACATTTGTAGAACGGATTGCATCAAGAAGTGAAGTCTTACCATGGTCAACGTGTCCCATTACGCATACAACAGGAGGACGCTTAATCATAAGTGACTCATCTTCTTCATCTTCCTTAAGAAGCTCAGCTACAAGGTCAACAGGCTCCTCAAGTTCACAAATGATGTTATATTCTAAAGCTATTTCTTCAGCTTCTTCAAAGGTGATGTCCTGAGTTACGGTATACATCTTGCCCTGTAAGAAGAGTTTTTTAATAATAGCTGAAGGCTGAACCTTCATCTTATCTGCAAGCTCCTTAATAGTCAAGGTATCAGGAATAATGATATTCTTGATTGTATCTTCCTCAGCAGGCCTAGCTACTACTTCTGGCTTGATAAATGCACCCTTTCTGTTAGGATCTTTCTTCTTTCTGTGTGCTACGTTGTCGTCATCATCAATGCTTGAGAGGGCTTTATTCTTGTCAAAGCGCTTACCAAGGTTCTTTTCTGCACGCTCTCTCTCCTTAGCCTTCTCACGCTCTCTCTCACGCTCTCTATCACGATTGCCTGTCTTTGTTACAATGCGCTCTTCTCCGCCTGCACTGCTCTGATTTCTACCCTGTCCACCTCTTGCCTGTGGGCCTCTTGCACCGGCATTACCTCCTGTACGTGAACCACCTGCAGGAGTTCTTTTATCATTTGAAGAATTTCCGTCTTTATTAAATGGCTTATCACCTCTACCTGACTGTGATCTGTCAGAATTTCTGTTTCCTCTGAAACCTTCATTATTTCTATTCTGACCTTCGCCCTGTCTCTGACGGTTATCCCTGTTACCATCTTTTGAATTATCTCTTGAGCCCTGAGCTTATCACCTCTTTTTCTGTCGCCAAACTTCTGAGACTTGTTTCCTGAAGACTGTGCACCACCCTTTGGAGATAGTGCAGCTGCCTGGCTTGCTTTCTTTCTGGCAAACTCAATTGCAGCTTCTTCCGGAGACAGGCTACGAGTTTCAGGCTCTTTAATGCTCTCAGGCTCTTTAACCTCAGTATCGTGAGATTCCTTAGCCTCTTTTTTATGCTCTTTTGCCTTAGTTTCCTTAGGCTTAGCTTCCTTAGACTTTAACTCTTTTCCTTTTACTTCTGTCTCATCAGAGGTAACCCTAACAGATTCATCTTCCTTTGCTGGCGCTTCCTTTACTTTCTTTGCCTTTGGTGCAGTTTCCTCTTTATCAGCAGCCTTTTTTGCCTCAGTTTCAGCAGAAGCTTTTTTTGCCTTTCTTTCAGCGGCTTCACGAACTTCAGGAGGTCTACCGTCAAAAGTCTGTTCAATCTGCTTTTCTGCAGGAGCAGCCTTTACTCTCTTTGGCTTAGGTTCCGCCTTTGCCTTAGGCTTTTCCTTTTTAATAGTATCAGGGGCATACTCCATACGAGCAACCTTCTCTTCTTCATCACTGAGCACGCTATTCATGTTCTTCACATTTGCGTAGCCCTTTTCTTTGAGGAAATCAACAATTTCCTTACTCTTCTTATTTATTTCAGCAGCCAACTCACTTACTTTCATTTTAGACATTTTATCGCCTTTCCCATTTAATAGCTAATTCAATATGTTTAAGATAGCTTTTGCAAACCCTTCATCAAGCACAGCCATTGAAGCTTTCAGTGCAGAGCCAGTTGCACTTCCAAGTTCGGCCTTGGTCTTATAAAATCTAAGCTCTACCTTGTGGTGATTGCATCTGTCAGTGAATTTTTCTTAGTATTGTCTGACGCATCTTCAGCAACTATTACCAGAACAGCCTTTTTGGCATAAATAGCATTTTCAGTAAGAAATTCACCAACTGCCAGCTTTCCTGCTTTTCTAGCTAGTCCCAAGTAAGATAATACCTTATCCATATTCACCTTCCTATATTGATTGCAATTCTTCAATAAGCCTATCATATACTGTGACAGAAACCTGTGTCTTAAACGAACGATCCAGCCCTTTTGACTTTTTAAGACTCTCAAAGCAACCTGAATCTTTACAAATATAAGCACCTCTGCCATTTTTTCTGCCTGTAGGATCTAATTCTATCTCTCCCTCTTTTGTCTTCACTATCCTAATCAGATCCTTTTTATCTTTTACGCTTTTGCAAGCTATACAAGTTCTCTGTGGATTATTCATCCTCTACCTCTTTATTCGGATAATATCTGTGATTCACTCTTAATATCAATCTTATATCCGGTAAGCCTTGCTGCAAGCCTTGCGTTCTGTCCTTCTTTTCCTATTGCAAGTGAAAGCTGTGAGTCAGCCACAACAACCTTGGCAGTCTTTTCTTCAGGATTTGCTTCTACGGATATAGCTCTTGCAGGAGATAGAGCATTCATGATAAACACTCTAGGATCCTCGCTCCATACAACTATATCTATCTTTTCACCTCTTAGCTCATCGACCACAGCCTCAACTCTGGAACGATTTACACCTACACAGGCTCCTACCGCGTCTACTTCAGGGTTGTTGGAGTAAACCGCTATTTTAGTTCTTGAGCCCGGTTCTCTTGAAATACTCTTTATTTCAACAGTGCCATCCTTAATCTCTGTAACCTCTGATTCAAACAGTCTCTTAACCAGGTCAGGATGCGTTCTCGAAACTGTTATTCTTGGTCCCTTAGAAGTATCCTTAACTTCTACAACATAGAGCTTAATTCTCTCTGTTGATCTAAATCTCTCAGTCTTAACCTGTTCAGCTTCAGAAAGGAGAGCATCTACCTTTCCAAGATTTATACTAATGTTGTTTCCTGTGTATCTCTGTACTATACCAGTAACTATATCATGTTCTTTGGCGAAATACTGATTGTAAAGAACCTTTCTTTCTTCTTCCCTAATCTTCTGCACTACAACCTGTTTAGCCTTTTGAGCTGCAATTCTTCCAAAATTCTTAGGAGTTATTACTACATTTACTATCTGTCCCTCAACCGCATTGGGGAATGTAGCCTTTGCTTCATCAAGACTTATCTGAGCGATGGGATCCTCCACAGTCTGGACAACCGTTTTCTCTGCAAGTACAGTTACTTTTCCATTCTCTCTGTCAATAGTAACCTTTACATTGTCAGACTTACCAAATTCATCCTTGCAGGCAACAAGAAGTGAATTCTCAACCGCTTCAAGTATTACTTCCTTGCTTATGTCATTTGGTTTTTTTCAAGCTGGTCGAGAGCTGCTATCAGCTCCATGCCGCTATCAGGCTGCTCTTTTTTTCTCATTTTCTAATTACCTCCCTTAAACTTTATCAGAAATCAATGGCTAACCTTATTAAGGCTATGTTTTTTTCTTACAAATGTTGTCTTCGTACTTCCTTCAAAACCTAGTGTTACAGTATCCGCATCATAGGCCTCTAATGTTCCGGAGAATTCTTTCTGGCCTTCCAGAGCCTTGTAGAGCTTTACTTCAACCTCTTCACCAAGGCTTCTTTCAAAGTCCTTATCTTTTTTTAGAGGTCTTCCAAGTCCGGGAGAACTGATTTCAAGTATGTAGGATTCCTCAATGAAATCTTCCTTATCTAAAAGATCTGAAAATTCACGGCTTACCTTTTCACAGTCATTTACCGAAAATCCCCCTTCTTTGTCAACATAGGCTCTAAGAAACCAGTTGGAACCTTCTCTTACAAACTCGACATCAACCAACTCATAATTGTTCTTGGTTATTATCGGTAAAATAAGTGCTTCAGCCTTTTTTTCATAGCTTTCTCTTTTACTCATAATTCTCCTTTATCGCATAAAAAAAGCGAACCTCTAACGGTTCACTTCCTAAAAGTAATAGCCTGTAGGGGAATCGAACCCCTGTTTCTGCCGTGAGAGGGCAGCGTCTTAACCCCTTGACCAACAGGCCTTATAAATATGTGTTGATTGACAACGAAGATAAGTATACATTATTGAAAAATAATATGTCAATAGGTTTTTAAATTTTTTTTTAGCGGTCATCCCTGCTCTCAAGATCTTTTTCAAGTCCTTCAAGATATGGCACTATCACCTTGCCTGCTACATCTAAATAATAACCCTCTAAAAACTCATCTCTTTTGACGCTCTTTCTTCCACCATTTACAGCTCTATCCCAATATTTCTTAATTTCCTTAAACGATGCGTAATAGTATTCATCAGTGTCTGAAAAAAATATCAGCATAAAGGCTACTCCGCCTTGGGCTTCAAAGTCTTCCATAAAATTCACCTGATGCTCGTGTATGTTTTGTAGTGGAAAGGTCTGCTTGCTACATTCTTTCGCATCAAAGCAGATTGGAATCCCCTGTACAACACCAATATAGTCCACAGTACTCTTGCTGTCAAAGTAGGCGAGGGTAATCTGTCCTTTATCATTTATATTTACAGGGGTAATTGGAGTTGGAACCTTCTGAACAAGAGCAAGTCCCTGTTCTCTGTATTTATCATTGGTCATATTTATAAGAGTCTCAAGCAAAGAGCCCCTTAAACCTCTGGAATTCCAAGATGGCATATTTTCTCCTTCATATATCTTGCATGAACTACACCTGCTAATCGCCATTAAATAAGCGCTTTTGCTGAAAAACAGTTAAACCTGCTGAATATCACATTTCTTTATCCATTCTGCTTTTCAAATCTTACACAATCAAGCTTCTTTATATCCGTATCACTATGAACGAAGTTTATACTTTCCCTCTCTAACGCGTTGATACTTTAGTGTAATAAATCAAAACCTGATATATCTTATTATCCTACATCCAAGATGTAATGCTCAAATATCAAATCCCAGCTTATTAGCAACCTTCATCAGCCTCACAGGCAAATCAGCCTTAAAGCTCTTTCCGCTTAAATAAGCAAATTCATCATCTATTTCAGGAAATTTTATTTCATAAGAATGTAGTAACTGGCTGTTAAGCCCCATTCTTCTATAGGTTGTATTTTCTGATTTGAGTCCGTATTTGCCATCTCCTATCACCGGATAGCCAAGGAATGATAGGTGCGCTCTAATCTGATGGCTTTTGCCGGTAATAAGCTTCACCCTTAACAGGCTGTGACCCAAGCTGACCTTTAGAACTTCATAGGCTGTCTTTATATAATCCGCACCTTGCACCTTGTCTTTATATATTCTAACAGTATTGTGGCTATCATTTTTAAGAAGATAGGCTTCGGATGTAATATTTTCTTTCATCTCTCCCTTAACAATGGTGAGATAGTACTTTTCTATCTTTCTGGTTTTGATTATATTAGAAAGAAACCTAAGTCCTGAAAGTGTCTTTCCGGCAAGAATTATTCCACTTGTATTTCTATCAAGCCTGTTTGCTACAGCAGGCTTAACAGTAACAAGGTCATTTGCACTTAGACTCCCTGATTTGATTAGATAACTTATAAGCCATTCATTCATGGAGATATCTCCAAGTTTTGCTATCTGAGAAAGCACATTTACAGGCTTATTAAGTATGATTATGTCTCTATCTTCATAAATGACCTTCGGCTCGTCATATTCCCACTTCAGATTCTTTAAGCTGTCATACAATGAATTGTCTTCCTGAACCTCGTTCTCATCCTCTGCAGTTGCCACATATTCTCTGTCGGCAGCCTGTGAAATAGTAACTTTCCCTCCAAACTTAATCACGGTATCATCCGAGAGGAAAAGCTTAACTTCATCATCTTCCTTTAGAATTCGCTTCCTGCCGCTTTCCTGCCGTTAAGCACTATGTTCTTCTTCCTTAGCATCTTATATATGAAGCTCGCAGGAGCCTCTTTTAAGAACTTCATAAGATACTTATCAAGTCTTCCACCTGCTTCTATATGCTTTATTTTAAGTAATATCATTTATTAGTTACCTTTTCATTTATCACACCGTAAAGTATTCCATACTCTCAGTAAAACTCTTAATCTCATCCATATCTGTTTCTGATGCCTTTTTCTCAGGAAATGCTCTTACAAACTTCTCCATATCATCAAAAATAACTAAGTTTTCACTTCTGCCTTGATTTTTAATGTGTTTATCTATATAAGCCTTAGCTGTATCTATTCTTTTCTTGTAATCGTATTCATTACGAGCTGTAGTACCATCTTTTCCTTTATAAGCTATAACCCTACCCTTAAACACTGCTATAAGGTCAAGATGCATTACATGTTCAGAAGACGTAAATACAGGTGAATACAGCAAAATTCCCTTTCCTTCAATGCCCTCTTTTACTTTAAGCAAATCTCTATCTTTCATTTCTTTATATGGCATAAGAATGAAAAATGTAGCTAGGCTCCTCCCTACAGGAAGTACAAACAATAAGGCTAGCACAGAGAATATATTTTTTGCCTGCATTTTATTGAGAAATAATCCAATTATAAAAATAATAACTGCAGCCAACACGTTTAAGGCTACATTCAAAAGCAGTTTACGCTTTCTAAAAGTAAGATACCCTTTTTCAAACTTATTATATTTCTTCATTTGATTCTTGCTCCAATTATACCTCATTACATAAATCATTACTCTACAAGGCCCAAATTAATGACTACCACCATTACCATATCTTACTGATAAAATCATAGTTTGACTAAGCATTACATCTTAAGTCCTTTTATTTCATCCTCGCTAAGCTCCCTTACCTCGCCTAATACCAAATCACAATCAAGAGTAAGGCTTCCCATTTGAAGCCTTTTGAGGTAGATAACCTCATTATCTACAGCCTCAAACATACGCTTTATCTGATGAAACTTGCCCTCAGATATAGTAACTCTTGCAGTGAATTTTCCTTCATTATCACAGATTTCAAGTCTTGCAGGCTTGCTGATAAAATCTCCCAAATCCAAACCCTCTGCAAAAGCCTCTATGTCTGACAGTTTTAGAGGATGCTTAAGTTCTGTAAAATATACCTTATCCACATGATTTTTAGGCGATAACAACTTTGTGATTAAGCTCTCCGTCATTAGTGATAAGCAACAATCCTTCCGTATCCTTATCAAGCCTTCCTACAGGCGAGAGTTCGTCAAACCTCGGGCAATCTATACCTGTTTCCTTAAAAACATCCATAACAGTCTTGGTTTTACCCTTTTCTGTAGAGGTGATTACCCCTTGTGGCTTGTTCATCATATAGTAATAATATTCTACATAGCCTACTTTCCTGCCATCTAAGCAAACTACATCATTATCTGTGTCGACCTTTGTATCAGGACTTTTAACAATGACTGTATTAACTGTTATTCTACCTTTCCTTATATACTCCTTCACCTTGCTTCTGGTTTCAGAAGTCATATCAGAGAGGTATTTATCAAGTCTTATAGTTTTTGACATTGGTTACTCCGTTCATCATCATTCTTAAAATTATCCATATATTTTTATTCCATCTTTCAATATTTCTTCCAACAACTCTACATTATCCTTTAATCCTGCAACTTCTATTACATCCACCTTTTTATGTAACGAATTTCTTATCTCCTCCACCAAGCCAAAAAAATTTTTAAAACCTTTAATTTCTGTAGAAATCAATAAATCTACATCACTATCATCTTTTGCCTTGCCTTTTAGCGTAGGAACCAAAAAGATAACAAAAATTAATTTTATATTTATCAAATATTTCTGAACACTTACGGCTTATGTATTCAAGGTCTACAATTCCATGTTCCTCATCAATAGGGTTAATTTGAGATAATTTCTCATAAATATAATTATATTTTAAATTTTCCCTTTTATCTAAGTCATTTTTCATATGATTTATATGAACGCAGGGAAATCCCTACAATACCAGCTGCTTGTTGTTGGGTTAATTTCTTATCTATTCTTATACTCTTCAAATCTTTCATATTTTGCACCTCTATAAATAATATAGTGCATTATTTGCACTTTCATAAAACAAAGGTGCAATTATTGCACTTTCATAAAACAAAGGTGAATTATTTGCATCTTTATTGTTATTAATAGTGCAAAATCATTACATCATCCTCCAGCCCGCAAAATACTTATTTTTTACGGTAGTGCCTGACAGCTTACCAAAGCCAAGAGGAAAGCCATTTATCCCTATCAGAATAAATTCCCCTTTTTCTGCCTTATCAAGTCCGTTCTTTACAAGTTCATCTTTGGTAACCTCTATGGTTTCACACTTAAGGTACTTAATTACTCTATCATCATTTGCGTCCAAATCAAGAAAATATTTAGATTCAGCCTTAGTTCTAGACATAGCAAAAGGCTCACTTGGCTCAAATCTACCTTTTTTCCTATCACCTATATAAAGCCCATTCCTAAGTATTCTAAGCCCGGATACATCAGGCAGTCCTTCAGGAATGAGATATAGCTTATCTCCATGTAGTTCAAGCCTTGTAAGTTCATCATCCTTTAAGCCCCAGCTCTTTAAGAAGACTTCTTCCTCCTTCGTGAGTTTAACCTTCTTGACATTAGTATCAAAATACTGTGGGAAACTCTGTCTTTTCTTATGAAGCAGACAGAGAAAATGCCCCTCTCCTTCCATCCTGTGAGGCCAGATACGGACAGCTCCCTTAATCTCTTCTCTTTCAGAGCCAACCCATTCAGGGTGTCCATTATCAAAACCCTCATAATCTTCATTTATCGATACAACTTCAAGTTCAGGAAATATAGTCAAAATATAGTCAATTGTACCCTCATTTTCATCAGGTGAAAATGTACAGGTAGAATATAGCAGATATCCATCATCAGCAAGCATATTTACTGCATTAGGTAAGATATCCTTTTGTAAATCATTGTAATAACCTGTGCCATACTGTTCCCAGTTCTTTATAATGGCAGGCTCTTTTCTAAACATGCCCTCACCTGAACAAGGTGCATCTACAAGGATTTTATTAAAGTAACCCTTAAATATATCACTTAAATTCTTTGGAGTTTCACTGGTAATCAGCGCATTCTTAATACCGAACACTCCCAAGTTTTTAAGCAGAGCCTTTGCCCTTGTTGCAGATATATCATTTGAAACGAGCACACCCTTTCCATATAACTTAGCTGCAAGTTCCGTACTTTTGCCACCCGGAGCGGCACAAAGGTCTAAGACCCTGTCACCAGGATTTACCTGAAGTATATTGGCAGGAGTCTGAGCAGAAGGCTCCTGTATGTAGTAAAGCCCCGCATAATAATAAGGATGCCTTGTTGCAGCAAATACATTAGCGTCAAAATAATAACCATTGTCTATCCAGGGAATCTTATCCATCTTAACCACAGAAAGTCTCTCCCATTCATCAGGAGAGACCTTGGTTCTGTTTAATCTTAGACCCTGCAAAGGACTTTTATTATAGCTTTCAAGGAAATTGTCATAATCCTCACCAAGCAGGTTTTTAATTTTGCTTAAAAAGCTTTCAGGTAAATTAATCATCTATACTACAAATTCCTTTCCGGCAGGCTTTGGCTTCTATAACCCTCTGATATATTATCTAATTCTTTGCTGAACTTAAAGAGGGTGTTTAAGTCATCTTTTGCATATATATCATAAAACTCTTTTTGAATCTTAGCTACTTCCCTGTCATTGGCAACCTTATAGAGGTTCTGAATATTGTTAAGTATCTGAGATACAATGCCGGCCTTTATTCTAAATGAATTCTGCGCATCCACAATCTCATTTCTGATTGCAGACATCTCAGTATCAAGCTGAACTATAGCAGCAGCCGCATTTTTAAGCCTCTTAGACACAGTTTCAGGCATATTGCCCTTATACTTATACTGCAGGGAATGCTCTATAATAGCCCAGAAGTTCATTGCCAGTGTTCTAATCTGAATCTCAAGCTTAACTGTCTTTTTTCCAGCCAAAGTCTCTACATTATATGAGCCCATCAAATGATAGCTTCTGTAGCCACTGCTTTTCTGATTGCTTATATAGTCTTTTTCCTCATGTATTTGAATATCAGAACGGCTTTTAATCATTTTAATAACATTGGCGATATCATCCTCAAACTGACAGATTATTCTAATACCGGCAATATCTTCAATTCTGTTTTCTATATCATAGAGTGGAATTCCTTTTTTCTGTGCCTTTTCAATTATGCTTGAAATCCTTTTCACTCTTCCTACTACCTGTTCAATGGGAGAATACATTCCCATTGCCCTATACTCCTCGGTTATATGATTTAGTTTTACAACCAGCTCATCCACCGCAAGTCTGTAAGGTGCCAAAAATTCACTCCACATCGTTGTTTCCATAGATAACCCAACCTTTTTATTTACTCAAAATACTGAGAATTTTGTATATCTTTTGCAAGTTATTACCGCAGTCTGTCTTAATTCTTAAAGCTATGTATAGGAGCCGGTATCCTACCTCCTCTGTTGATAAACTTTTCACAAGAAAAACCATTTACAGGCATAATTGGAGCATAACCTAAAAGTCCTCCAAATTCAGCCTGTTCACCAACATCTTTTCCTATCACCGGTATAAGCCTTACGGCAGTTGTCTTCTGATTTATCATACCTATAGCCATCTCATCTGCTATAATTCCAGATATTGTCGCTGATGAAGTATTGCCTGGAATTGCTACCATATCGAGTCCTACTGAGCAGACACAGGTCATTGCTTCAAGCTTTTCAATGGTTAATGCACCATCAAGCACAGCATTTATCATCCCCTGATCTTCACTCACAGGAATAAAGGCACCACTAAGACCTCCTACATAAGAAGAAGCCATCACTCCGCCTTTTTTTACCTGATCGTTAAGGAGGGCAAGTGCAGCAGTAGTTCCCGGAGCTCCTGCGTGTTCAAGTCCCATTTCACAGAAAATATCAGCAATTGAGTCACCGATAGCCGGAGTTGGTGCAAGTGAGAGGTCTACTATACCGAAAGGAATACCAAGCCTTTTCTCAGCCTCAAGTGCTACAAGCTGTCCTATTCTTGTTATCTTAAAAGCCGTCCTCTTAATCTTTTCGCAAAGAGTGCCAAAATCATCCCCTTCAGAGTGTTTAAGTACTGCCCTCACCACTCCGGGACCGCTTACACCGACATTTATTATCTTGTCTGCTTCTGTAACTCCGTGGAAAGCTCCTGCCATAAAAGGATTGTCATCCGGTGCATTACAGAAAACAACGAGCTTCGCACAGCCAATTGAATCTCTGTCCTTGGTAAACTCTGCTGCCTCTTTAATGATTTCACCCATCAGCTTTACAGCATCCATATTGATGCCTGTACGGGTTGAGCCTAAATTCACAGAACTGCAGATGTGCTCTGTTTCTTTGAGAGCCTTAGGGATAGACCTGATTAAGAGATTATCGGCAGGTGTACTTCCTTTGCACACAAGGGCGGAATATCCACCTATGAAGTTAACCCCTGTTGCCTCTGCTGCCCTGTCAAGAGTCTTAGCAATTGAAACAAAATCATCTTCTGTTTTGCAGGCAGAGTTACCAACTATTGCAATAGGTGTAACCGATATTCTCTTGTTCACAATAGGGATACCAAATTCCTTGCCTATCTCATCACCTGTTTTTACCAAATCCTTTGCGGTCTCGGTAATCTTCTTATAGATATTCTCATTTAACTTATCTAAATCATCAGTTATACAGTCTAAGAGGCTAATTCCAAGTGTTATGGTACGCACATCAAGGTGCTCATTCCATATCATTTCATTTGTCTCAAATACCTCTCCTAAAGTAATCATCGCTTCCTCCTAATCAACCCGCTTTTTAATGTAAGCGTCTAAAGTTTAAGTCCCCTAAGATGCAAGATTCCTGCATCCGGCTTTACAGTAATAATAAAAATATATATTTAGTAAAGCTTAGATACGATGCATCTTGTCAAAGATCTCTTCACGCTGAATATTTGCCTTAAGCCCACACTCCTCACCAAGCTTCATGAAACCGTCAACCACAGACGCAAAGTCATCGTCAAATCCGGTCACATCAACTATTATCATAAGGTTGAAGAATCCACCTACAAGAGTCTGAGAGACATCAAGTATGTTGATTTGTTTTTCTGCAAGAAAATTGCATATTTCAGCAAGCTTTCCCACACTGTCTTTTCCTACTGCTGTAATTACCGCTCTTTTCATATCTTCTCCTTCTTGGGAACTTCCCCATATATGTTTTATCATAATAAACCTCCAACTACAAATATCCCCAAAATACCTTACGCACTCCTATCATCAGCAATTTTCTCTGCCTTTAATACGGCTCTTTCAGACAATGTATTTCTGTTTGCCACTACCAGCTTGGTATGAGCCTCAAAATTCTTATGTTCCATTAAAAGTTCGCATCTCACTGTCTCAAGTGCAAGCTCAGGCATATTGTTCTCATCGCTCAAGTGACTTAGAAAAATATGATTAACATCCTCATTCCAGAGCTTAGTTATTAGCTTACCCGAGTTTTCATTTGAAATATGTCCCCTGTCTCCAAGTATTCTCCTTTTAAGTCTAAAAGGATACTTTCCTGCTTCAAGCATTCTTTCGTCGTGATTTGCCTCAATCACCATAGCCTTTGAGCCTCTAAGACCTTCTTCTATTTCATCTGTAATCATACCAAAATCTGTACACACAGAGAGCTTGATGTCATACTTTTCAAAGCTAAATCCCAAAGGCTCTGCTGCATCATGAGGGATGTTAAAGCAATTTACAGTAAAATCATTGAAGCGAAATGGTCGATTTGCCTCTACCTTATACATAAGTTTCTTATAACTGCTGTCAAATCCCTTACATTTTGTTATTTCTGAAAGTGTACCAAGACTTGCAAATACCGGAATCTTATATTTTTTTCATAAGCATCATAAGCCCTCCTATGTGGTCTGTATGCTCATGAGTTATAAAAATTCCTTTTATGCTATCAGCAGAATCTGATAATTTCTCTACACTCTCTATATCCTCTTACAACTGATGCCGCAGTCAACAAGGATGTTATTCCTTCTGAATCCCCTATGAGGCTGGAATTACCACTACTGCCGCTGGCAAGGGTAGTAAGCCAAACATTAGCGCTTGTATCTCTATTATTCACTCCACGCTATCCTAATCTGATCTCCGTCCTTTATAGGTGAGGTAAAGTCCATATCACCTACGCCATTTACTTCAAGTATCAGCCTTCCTTTGTATTCAGTCATATCAAAGGTATAGAAGTCAAGTACATCTACAAGAAGATAGTGCATCTTGCCTTCCAGAGTTACCACAGTTCCGTTTACTATAACCGTAATGTTCTTTGCTGATGGATTGATCTTTTTCTTCAATCCGTTCATCACATCCTCTTCAGTAACAGCAGTACTCTCAATATTTCCTCCGATATTATTTTCCTTTGTTTCATCTAAAGCACTTTCCTTTTTAGAATAATCTGCAATTGGTATTGATATTGCATCTTCTCCACTGCCAAAGGTAATAGAGTCAGCTGTCTTAGTATAAGCAGGTGTGCCATCTTTTGTGTTAAAACTGATTTCATCACTATAATCATCATCAGGAAGTTCCTCAAAGCTGCCATAGTCCTCTTCCTTGGTGACTACCTCTTCCGTATAGGAAGCATTGTCAGTTATTGTAAAATTATCATATATCTTTGTATTCTCATCAGCAGGCATATTGTTAACAAGAATACCTTCATGATAAGGTAAGTCAAGCATTTCCATAACCTGAAGCAGAGTATAATAGTTCCTAAGAACAACATTATCACCGTCATCCACAGCATAGAAGCCTGAAACGAGCTTACCGTTTACCTCGGCAAGCTTAGGACAGCTAAGCTCCTTCCCATTAAACATAATATGGAAGGTATTGTCCATCTCTCTTATCTTGCTTACCAGAAGCTTTGCAGGCTCTCCTGTTGTAGATGGCTTAACAGTAATCATATCGTTCTTTGATATTGGCTTACTTATACTAACGAGTTCTCCATTTAACCTAATCTCAGCAGGTTCACCAACCTCTCCCCTTTCAACCCTCCTAGCTCCATCTAAGGTGTAAGTAATAGACTTTCCGCGTTTAGGGAAGATATCATCATTTGAAAATCCGTCTTTACTTAAAACATCATAAACAGTAAGTTTAGAGTTATCGTAAAGCTTGATTCTCTTGCCATTAAGAGTTACATAAATGAAGTTGTTTTTAGACTCATAATAGCTGTAGCATATACCTATAGGCGTAACCAAGAGAGGATCTTTTTCTACATTCTCATCAGCAAATTCAACCTCTCCAAGCACTTCCTTACCCCTAAGTGCTACCCTTTCTTCAGGCAGTCCTAAGATTTCAGATATATGAGAAGTAAACCCTCTTACCTTTCCACCGCCTCCAACTATGAATACTGCACTTACAGTTTTCCCACCATTTAGTTCCTTGATTTTATCGACTATTTCTTCGGTGATTGACTCTATGGTAGGAGAAATTGTTTTAAGAATATCAGCAGAATTCATAGTCTGTGTAATGTCCATTACATCCTTGAATTCAACTTTGTCATTGTATAACTCCCTCTTAATCCTGTCAGCCGTATTAAAATCAACAAGGCAAAGCCTTGCTATAATCTCAGTTATCTCATCTCCTGCGTGAGGAATCATACCATAAGCAATAACACAACCGTCATTGGTTATACAGATATCGGAAGTACCTGCACCTACATCTACAAGTGCAATGTTAAGAAGCCTGAACTTTTCAGGAATTGCTATATCAATAGCCGCTATAGGCTCGAGTGTGAGATTAGCCACATTGAGACCTGCATTTTCAACTGCAGCATACAAGTCATCCACAACATCCTGTGGAAGAAAGGTTGCTATCAACTCTGCATCTATTTTGGTTCCCTTATGTTCTTCAAGGTTCACCATCTGCTGTCCGTTGATATAATAGTGCATAACAGAATAGCCTACACAGTAAAAGTCAGTACCTACATCATCAGACTCCCTTATAGTCTTATAGGCTTCTTCCACACCCTTCATTTCAAGGGCATGAATCTCATCATCATGAATTACTGTATCTTCTGTAAATTCAATACAGGGGTGAACATTCACAGTCTTAAGCACACGGCCTGCAGCGGCGATAGACACTTCTGTTAATTCTCTTCCAAGCTTCGCCTCAAGCTTACCCTTCATCTTTCTTATTGACTCTGCTACCTTAGGGATGTCGTGAATCTGTCCGTCATGCATGGCTCTGGTTTCGTGCTCTGCCTGCTCTATGGCAAACACTTTAAAAGTATGTTCATCAACCCTTGCTCCTACAGTTCCAACCAAACTTCTTGTACCTATATCAAGGCCAAATACCAACTTCTCAGGTAAATCCTGCATTGTACCCTCCTCTAACAGCACTTTAATATTTTTTTTTAATCTGAACTAAAGTCTCTTCCTCAGTACCCGAATTATCTATAACTGCATCAGCAATCTTTCTAAATTCTTCATCAGAGTTCTGATTGTCAATTATCTTAGCAGCCTTAACTCTGTCTAAGCCACGATTGTAGTAAAGCCTTTTAAGCCTAACATCCTTATCTGCATAGACATACCATACCTTGTCACACTTTCTATTATACCCTACTTTTATCATAAGTGCAGTCTCTAATGCAATATATTTGTAATATTAAAAATCTTCTATCCTCTTGTCTACCTCAGCTTCAACTGCAGGATGAATGATATTATTAAGTTTAGTAAGCAATACTTCATTTCCAAAAACCTTATCACCAAGTATTTTTCTGTCAACCGACTTATCTTCTGAGAGAACTTCTCTTCCAAATACATCCACTATTTCATAATACGCCTTAGTTCCTATTTCCATTATCTCATGTCCTACTGTATCGGTATCGATGACGGCAGCACCAAACTTAGCCTGCAACAACTTAGTAACCAAAGATTTGCCTGAACCTATACCACCTGTAATTCCAATAACCAACTATCCCCCTCCAATCGATTAATGTGCATCATACCAGTCATAGCCAAATTTCACTTCAACAGATAGCTTTACCTTAAGGTCAGCAGCCTTCATCATCTCTTCCTTAAGAATACCTGCTACTGTTATTCTATCCTCTTCCTTAGCTTCTATAAGGAGTTCATCGTGAATCTGCAATAGAAGTTTTGAATCCGGATATTCTGCCTTAAGCCTCTTATTCACATTATTCATAGCAATTTTTATAATGTCCGCAGCAGTTCCCTGCACAGGCGAATTCATAGCTATTCTCTCGCCGAATTGCCTCTTCATAAAGTTATTGCTGCTAAGCTCAGGTATAGGACGTATTCTTCCAAAGTAAGTCTTAACATAACCGTCTTCTATACCTTTTTCAACCAGCGAATCAAGATATGTCTTCACCTTCGGATAAGCCTTAAAGTAATCATTTATATACTTCTCTGCATCTTTTCTGGATATGCCGAGATTTTCTCCCAGGCCAAAGGAGCTTATTCCATAGATGATGCCAAAATTTACTGCCTTAGCATTTCTTCTCTGCAAGTCAGTAACCTCATCAAGAGGAACCTTAAATACATGAGAAGCAGTTATCCTATGTATATCCTCTTCACTTTGGTAAGCCTTGATAAGTTCCTCATCTCCTGATAAATGCGCCATTATTCGAAGCTCAATCTGAGAATAATCAGCATCTACAAAGACATAGCCATCTTTAGGAATGAAAGCCTTTCTTATCTTCTTACCAAGCTCCATCCTTATTGGAATATTCTGAAGATTAGGCTCCGTACTTGAAAGCCTACCTGTGGCTGTAACAAGCTGGTTTAACTTACAGTGAATTCTTCCATCTTCCCTAATATAGGCTTCAAGGCCATCTGTATATGTGGACTTAAGCTTGGCAACCTGTCTGTAACTTAGCACCTTCTCAACTATAGGATCTTCGAGTCTTATTCTTTCAAGCACATCAGCAGAGGTCGAATAACCGGTCTTTGTCTTCTTTCCATAAGGAAGTCTCAGTTTTTCAAAAAGTATCACTCCAAGCTGTTTTGGAGAATTAATATTAAATTCCTCTCCTGCCATCTTGTAGATTTCCTCTTCGTAGTTTTTAATCAAAACCTCAAGTTCTTTAGAATACTTATGAAGCTCTTCTCTATTTATCCCAATTCCTCTCTCTTCCATCTCATAAAGAGTAGATACTAAAGGCATTTCAATGTTTTTGTACAAATCTCCCATTCCTAACGACTCTATCTGTGCAAACAGCTTTGGAGCGGATAAAAACGCAGCCCTTGCCACAAGCTTAGCATCTTCACCTGAAAGAATATCAGGATAATCGTCAAGCACAGCCTCTACATTATGTTCTGTGGCCAGAGGATTTAACAGGTAATGAGCCACAGAGAGGTCGTAAAGATTTGGATAATAGTCTGTCTTTAATAATGCCAGCTTTTCTTTGAGAGAAAATGTCACAAAGCAGGTTTCTTTACATCTGCTAAATAACTTATCCAGATTTTCCCTAAGAAAATCCAGATTAATAAACATTTCATTTTTTATGAAAGTTTCCTCACCAGCCAATGTCAGAGTAAGACCATAGGCATTTATATCAAATCCCACATATTTATTGCCACCACTTATACTATCAAAGTATTTTACAGCCTCATCTATATCGTTTATTTCAATAGTCTCAAAGCTGATTTTAGGCTCTGTTTTCTTTTTCTTAACTTCTATAGAATCAGCCTTTTTGCGAAGCTTCTCTATAAGCTGGATACCATTGTCTGATATAAGCTTTCGGATATTGCCTCCTTTAAGCTGTAAGGCAGTCTGTCTACATCTAAGCTCCCACTTTCTGCTTCTTTATTGCCACCTTCTAAATCACTAATATCTATAGAATTAAATTCAAGCGCCTTAATGACCTTCGCAGCATTTTTAAAGTCAATGTTAGTTCTTAAGTCATCTAGTTCTACGCCTGTAGTATCGATATCTTTCTTGATAGTTGCCAGTTCCTCTGAAAGTCTTGCAGACTTTTCCCCTACAAGCTCAGTATCGGAGGTCTTAAGAAGATATGAAAGGGGCGACCTGTTGATGCCAAGTTCTTCCTTCCAAAGTTTCTTTATCTCATCCAGTTCTTTCTTATCCTTACCATCAATGACCTTGTAAAGCCCATCTACAGTATGATATTTACCTATTAGAAGTCTGGCAGTAGCCTCGCCTACTCCCGGAACTCCCTTTATATTGTCAGACGGATCTCCCATTATACCCTTTAGGGAATTGACATTTTCAGGCTCTATGCCAAATTCCTTTTTGATTAGCTCCCTGTCATAGACAAAACATCTATCCGGTGCATTTACCGTGAGTTTATCTATACCGTATTTTTTATATAATTCATCTGTCTTTTCAGCAGAACTATGCATTAGCCAAAGCTTAGTATTTCATCCACCAGCTGTAAATAGTCATTATCCTTAGTCATTATAAATACAGGTATTTCTGACTTAAACTTCTCTGCCAAGGTACCACAAAAGTCATCAGCCTCGTAAGTCCCTGACATAAACTGTGCAATACCAAGGGCTTTAACCACTTCCTGACAGATTGCAAACTGGTCTGAAAGAGGAGCCATAGTCTCACCCCTGTTCGCCTTGTAATCAGGATATATCTCTCTTCTAAACGTATTTCTGCTTAAATCCCAAGTAATAGCTATGTGGCTTGGCTTTAGCTCTCTAATTATCTTTAGTAAATATTTAACAAAGCCAAAAACTCCGTTTGTATAAAAGCCATCACTGGTCTGCAAAATCTTATCATAGAACTTCTCTTTTTCTTCGATAGTCTTTGCAAATAATATCTGCCTTGGAAGACTGCCAAAAAACTGAGTGGACAAAAGGCTTGAACCGTCTATTAACAAAAGGAAATCATTATTCATGCAGTCTTCTCCTACTTTCTATCTCTTTAGCCAATTCATCTATATTGGCATAAGGATCTGATAAAATATTGCTGTCATTAAATCTGAACCTCATACTCAAATCGTTATCTATAAAAATTCTGCTTTCATTATTTTCACGAACTTTATTCTCTGCTTCCATATTCACCGACAGGCCGGTGAAAAGAACTGCCGCTCCGACTACTCCCGGAAAGGCAATTCTTCTTCTTAGCCTTTGTTTCTTATATTTTTTAATCTCTTTTCTTGACTTTTCAATGAAATCATTGTACTCGCCATGATAATTGTCAGAGGTCTCAAGTTTACCGTCAAGTTCCTTGACACAGTTAATTATAGTGTAGTAAATTTCAAGTTCTTCATTGCATTCTTTGCACGTCAAAAGATGCTCAAGCATTTCTTCTTCCTTAAGCATACTAAGCTGCCCAGCTATAAAGGGCTGTATATTCTTTTGAAATTCACTACATTCCATAAAATCACACCTTTTCCGGTTCAGGGTAATCCACACCCTTAGTATCTACTGTAACCTTGGCAATCTTTTGTTCTTCCTTAGGTCTATCCTCAAAGTCAGTCTTTGTCTCTGCTATTTCATTTACAACATCCATTCCTACAATAACCTTACCAAAGGCAGCATATCCCCCGTCAAGATGAGGAGAATTCTTATGCATAATAAAAAACTGTGAACCGGCTGAGTCGGGATGCATAGCTCTCGCCATAGAAAGAACTCCCGGCTCGTGCTTTAAGTCATTCTTAAAACCATTCTGTGCAAATTCACCCTTGATGCCGTAACCCGGTCCACCTATGCCTATACCCTCAGGACAGCCTCCCTGTATCATAAAACCCTTTATTACTCTGTGAAAGATAAGACCGTCATAAAAGCCTTTTTTTGCAAGAGAAATAAAGTTATTAACTGTATTTGGTGCAATCTCCGGATACAGCTCTGCTACAATCTTTTTACCGTTTTCCATCTCAATTGTTACTTCAGGATTCGACATAAATATACCTCTTTCTGTTTTTTTATATGATTTGGTTTAATTCACCCTAAACCTGGTACTACAAGGCTAACACATTTTAGTTCTATTATCAATCAGGATTTCATGAATTGGCCTTCCACTTCTCCTTCTTGTTATTTCCATAAGTCCAAGCTTGGTAATATCTGCTACATTACTTTTGGTACTGTCTTCCTTAAGAAAATCTTCCATCTCGTGTATCAGCTCTTTTTCCTTTGATTTCGGTATTTCAATAAAGTCCACCAAAATAATACCCGATAAATTCCTAAGCCTTAACTGATCAGCAATCTCCCTTGCTGCCTCAAGATTAATCTTCATAAAGGTGTCGGCATTGGTGGATTTGCCTGCGACCGCTTTCCCGGAGTTTACATCAATGACAGTCAGTGCCTCTGTATACTCTATAACTATATATGCTCCTGATTTCAGCCACACCTTTTTTTGACAGGGCTTTCTCAAGAGTAGTATTTACAGAGTAAAGAGCTGAAAGACTCATCATCTCGTCTTTATAGAAGAAGAGTTTTATTAAGTCGGTCTCCGAAAATCCCTTCAGATACTCTTCATACTCCCTATACGTTTCCTCATCATCTGTCATTATTTTCTCTATATTTGAGCAATTATCCCGAATTAGGCTTAAATGCTCCGGTATTTCCTTAAATATCCTCTCATATTTTACCCCATGTCTTCCCCTATTGATAATAGATATGAATTTTACATATAGGTCATAGAGTGCATCTTCAAGCTCCTTTTCTGAAAGATGAACGGCAGACTTTCTGATAATCGCTCCCGCTCCTGTCTCTCTTATAAATTTCTCTGAAACAGGAAGAAATCTATCTCTTATCTCTCTGTAGTTCTCCTCTTCTCTATATTTTGTTGAAAGATGAACTCTGTCTAGGCAAGGCTTTAGTACTGCATACTTACCCATGAAGGTAAAATCAGTTGTGAGCGAGTATGACTTAGTCTTGGTAGGCAGTTTGGCTATCTGAACCAAAATTAAATCATCTACGACCACTCTTCCACCCGGCTTCCCATTTGCATATATTATCTTCATTCATCAGACAGTGGTAAATATGCCTGAATCCCTGGAAATATCTCTACAAAGCAGGCATTTATATTCTTAACTATGTTTTCTACCCTGCCCACTATAATATCCCCTATATTGAAAGATATCTCACCGTCAACATCCTCAGATATCTTAAATTCTTTTATATCAAAATCATCTGCAAGAGCAGAAACCAGTCTACCCTTAATCTTCGTTGAAATAATTCTTATCATAAATTCCTCCACAGATAATTATACCAAATTTACGAAAAGATTTCATCTTTTTAAATAAATATAATGATTAAAAAAATTAAAGAAAAGAGGTAAACTAAAAATATGTGTTTATCTCTTTTCTTCTGTGTCCATATAATTTTTAATAATGTTATCAAAACTGTCTTTCTAATACTTATTCGCGGATTTCAAAAAACTAATTAGCTTTTCAGTCTGTGGGTGGTTGAAAATCTCATCAGGACTGCCTTTTTCACAAATTTCTCCATCAGCCAAAAACATTACCTGATTTGCAACATTTCTTGCAAATTTCATTTCATGAGTAACTATAGCCATGGTTATATTCTTTGTAGTCAGTGTCTTAATTGTTTCTAAGACTTCGTTCACAAGCGTGGGATCAAGCGAAGATGTTGGTTCATCAAAAAGTATAATTTCAGGCTTAACTGCCATAGCTCTTGCAATCCCCACTCTTTGCTGCTGGCCTCCCGATAGGGTTATAGGATACTGATCCCTCTTCTCCCACATTCCTACTTCACTAAGCTGTTCTTCCGCAATCTCGTCAGCTTCAACCTTAGGTATTTTCTTAGTTACAATCAAAGCCTCTGTAACATTCTCAAGCACAGTCTTATTATTAAAAAGATTATAATTTTGAAAAACCATTGAAGATTTTTTACGTAAGGAAGATATTTGTTTTTTGTTAATCCTCTCAAAATCTATCCTTAAATCATCAAATTCAATCTTACCCGAGTTAGGCTTTTCCAAATAGTTCATACACCTTAAAAAGTGTTGATTTACCGGTACCCGAAGGACCGATTATAGCCAAAATTTCATTTTCTTTTTATCTCAAATGAAATTCCATTTAAGATTATATTATCTGCAAAAGATTTTTAAGTTATCAATTTTAATCATTTAATCAACCTACTTTTTAGTAAATACTGAAATTTTTCTTTTCTATGTAAGCCTGAATTCTTTCAAGCACAACAATTAAAATCCAGTATGCTATCATAAGCGCAATGTAAGATTCAAGATAATTAAAGGTGACAGACGCTCGTAATCTTGCTGTTGCTGTCATTTCTATTACACCTATAGAAAAAGCCAGGGAAGTCCCTTTGATTATATCTACAAGGTTATTGAACAATGACGGTTCTGCACTAATTAAAGCCTGTGGCAGAACTATTCTTGTCATTGTCTGTACTTCATTCATTCCATGTGCATAGGCAGCTTCTATCTGTCCTCTTGGAACAGATAGAATAGCTCCCCTTACAACCTCCCTCATATATGCAGTCGTATTAAGCACCAAGGTCGTAAGACAGATAACCATTGGCGGAATCTCTCTTAGCACTGGAAAAATTGTAGGTAAACCAAAGTAAAGTAAAAATAACTGTGGCACAAGTGGTGTTGCTCTAAAAAATGATACGTAGACCGAGCATACCTTGCTTAAAACAGGTACCTTAAATTGGTGAATCATAGCCAGTATAAAGGCGAGAATAATAGATATTACAAAAACTATCGCTGTCATATAAATAGTTATCGGAAATGCCTTTATTATCGCTAATGTCACATCTAAAGTAAATTTTATATCCATTACAATTCTATTTCTACTCCTTCAGGCTTAACTGAAATATCTACATTAAACCATTTTTCTGAGAGTTTTTTAATTGTACCATCGTTTCTCATCTCGTCAAGTGCCTTGTCTACAACTTCTCGAAGCATCTTACCTCTATCACTCTTATTGAAGAAGTAAGCATCAGATTCCAAAACAGGAGTTTTACCAAGAATCTTTAAGTTATCTACCTCTTTAATTGTAATCATAGCGGATGTTTCTGCTCTAGGCCATAAATCACAACGTCCTAAAGCTACTTCCTGTACAGACATCCCTTCAAAGAACACAGGTTTTAACTTAACATTGTACTTATTGTTAAGAGCTTCTACAATTTTCTCATCACTACTATTAGTCTCACAAGATATACTCATACCATCCTTTATATCTTCTATTGACCTTAGTTCTTCATTGTCCTTCCTTGCTATCAGACAATATACATTATAAGCATAAGGGGATGTATGCTCATATTTTTCCTTCCTCTCCTCAGTCAGAGTTACCTGATTGGCTATTACATCCAGCCTGTCTGAGTCAATCATTGGCCATATTGATTCAAAGTCAATTATTGTATATTCAACCTTGTAACCTGTTCTCTTGCTTATTTCTTCCCACATATCATGCTCAAAACCGTCAATCTTACCATCCTTGTCAGTTTGAGTCCAACCCGGAGTCTGACCATCCATACCCACCTTAATTACTTTTTCAGCACTGCTTGAACTTTTGCTTGTAGCACTTCCCGAACTTTCTCCAGAGCTTCGAGTACTTGTCAAATTACCTTTATTACTGCTACATCCCACTAGTAAAACCATCAATAATAATACAGCTATTGATTTAAACTTTTTCATATTCCTCTTCTGATAGAAAATATTCTATCATTAACCTCCTCAATAAATATAGTAGTTAGATTAAGATGTTAAGCCATTGCGCAATAGTTAACTTATGAGATTGTACCATAGTAAGGCTTACTTGCCAACGAAATTTTATATATTATTTCTCAATAAACAAGTCCATTTATAGTTATTTTTGAACAAAGATATTAATTGGATTTATATATATTGCTCTATTTATTATTCTCACTAAAAATATACTCATTTTTACACTTGTAACAAGGTGGTTATTTTGGTAAAATTTATCTAATCCATGTTTTGTTGGTATTGGAAGGAGTATAAAAAATGAGTGAAGAAGAAAACAAAGTAACTGATAAAGAAGAAAGAGAAGTCGTATTAAAGGATGTGGTTTATCCTTACGAAAATGAACCCTCATACAATGAGCCTTCTTACAATGAATCTTTGGAAAAGGCAAAAAGCGTTGATATTGCTAAAAATACTTATGTATATACAAATGCTGAGGATTCTTTTAACGAAAATATGTCTACTGCCTGGTCTTTTCTAGGCATTGGTATTGCAGGTATTATATTCACTGTGCTCAATCTCACAGGCGTTTTACATATAATGCAGGGCGAACTGCAAAAAGGACTAACTCTGCTTATATTTATCGCTTTTATGGTGTATGGAATATGGGTTATAAGAAGTAAGAAGGATATGATTGCAAAGGTTGAAAAAGAAAAATCTGACAGAAAAAAATACACCGAATGGATGAAGGAAAAATTTACAGATGAGGTTCTCTCTAATCTTGGAACTATGGAAGCTTCTGCTGAAGAGCTCGAACTTCTCCAGATAAACTATATGAGCGATGAACTTGTAAAGCATTTCCCTGAAATCAATCCTAATTTTGCCGACAGACTGGCTGAAGACTTTTTTGAGGAGAAGGCCAAATAGCCTTCTCCTCAAGCCTGTTTCGGAGTAAATTCAATTTTTAATTCCATATTCATTCCTTTAGCCAATCTTTTTAACATATTTAACGTCGGATTCCTTGTCCCATTCTCAAGCTTACTTATGTCTGCCTGATTTATTCCTGTCCTCTCTGATAATTGCTTTTGAGTGAGATTTTGAGATGTTCTGGCATCTACAATAGCTCTAATAACATCAAGTTCGGGTTGTAAGTTTTTCAAATTCATTTTTAAAATCTGGATCCTTCATTTGTTCTTCTAAAAAAAGTATCAAATTTTTCATTTATCTTCATCCTTTTTGCCCGCATTTTTACAATCCAATTTAAGCAAAAACTCTTCAACAGGTATTTCGGAATTCTCCTTTTCATAAAACTCAACTATAAAATTATTCATAAATTAAATTCAAATATTATATTAAGATTATATGGCATATATACCATATGTGTCAATATTGTATTTCTCCTCTCAGATTATTTATTGTAAACAGCAAACTTCCCTACATATTAAACAAATCCTCAGGACTTTGACAGTTGTATATAAAAACACCTCTCAGGCATTGTAAAGCTTGATTTTTATGTCAAATTTTTTTGTTTTTATATATGGTATTTTTGTTATTGTGTGATATAATAAGAGTATAGGAGGTGTGACTATGAATCTGCATACATCAAAATCTAAAAATTCTGAATCATTTTATATTGCTAAGTCCTTTGCCAAGTCAAACGGAAGCACATCATCTAAGATTATCCGTAAGCTTGGTACTTTGGAACAACTCCTTGTTGAACATGGTCCAACAAGAGATGATGTAGTTGCCTGGGCTAACAATGAGATTAAGTTAGAAACTGAACGATACAGAAGCCCGGACAGTATTGATTCCTTTCCATGCCGACAGACAGCTGGGCTACGACGGACAGGTATTTTACAGGGGTGGATATCTCTTTATACAGTCTTTGTATTATAAGCTCAGGCTTAATAAAGTCTGCCGTAAATTAAAGCTAAAGTATAAGTTTAAGTATGATATAAACAAGATTCTTGCAGACCTGATTTATGCCAGAGTTTTGGCGCCTGCAAGTAAACGCTCCTCTTTTAAGACTGCATCTGATTTTTTAGAAAAACCAACCTATGAACTTCATGATATCTACAGGGCTCTTGATGTCTTAGGCTCTGAGTGTGACATGATTCAAGCTGAGGTTTATAAAAATAGCCATTTTTTAGGAACTAGGAATAATAAGGTTCTTTATTACGACTGCTCTAACTATTACTTTGAAATAGAGCAGGAAGATGGTGATAAAAAGTATGGCAAGAGTAAGGAGCACCGCCCTAACCCTATTATGCAGATGGGGCTTTTTATGGACGGAGACGGTATTCCACTTGCATTCTCTCTTTTTCCGGGAAATGCTAACGAGCAGACTTCCTTAAAGCCTCTGGAACAAAAAGTCCTTAGGGATTTTGGCTGTAATAAGTTCATATATTGCAGCGATGCAGGGCTGGGTTCGGAGAAAATCAGGTTTTACAACCACACCGCTGAACGCTCCTTTATTGTCACACAGTCAATCAAAAAACTAAAGAAAGAAGAGAAAGAATGGGCTCTTAATCCACACGGTTTTAGACGTATGTCAGATAATAAGCCTGTAGACATAACAAAGCTTGATCCGGACGATAAAGGGCTTTATTACAAGGAGGAGCCTTATATTACAAAGCGGATTGACCAGAGGCTTATTGTCACTTATTCACCTAAATATGCGGCTTATCAAAAAACTATACGCGAAAGGCAGATAGACCGTGCACAAAAGATGATTGATTCCGGCTCCACAAAAAAGAACCGCAAAAATCCTAATGACCCAGCACGTTTTATTGGTATGGAGGCTGCGACAAAAGATGGTGAAATTGCTAATATCCATCACTATCTAGATGAAAGCAGAATTAACGAAGAGACTATGTATGACGGGCTATATGCAGTGTGTACAGACCTATTGGATGATGATGTGGAAAACATTTTAAATGTAAGTGAGGGAAGGTGGCAGATTGAAGAATGCTTTCGCATTATGAAAACAGACTTTGCTGCAAGGCCTGTGTACCTTCAAGATGAAAATAGAATACGCGCACACTTTTTAATCTGTTTCTTATCATTAACACTTTATAGATATCTTGAGAAAAAGCTGGAGTATAAGTATACTTGCGAAGAAATATTGAGAACACTGAAATCAATGAATTTTGCTGATTTACAGGAACAGGGCTTTATGCCGTTATATAAAAGAGATAAAATAACAGATGATTTACACGAAATAAGTGGATTCAGAACAGACTATCAGTTCATAACAAAAAGTACAATGAAAACAATTCAGAAGCTTAGCAAAGAGCAGAAATAAAATACTAAAGACCGTGACAAACACAAAAAACGTTGTAACCCACTATAGATAAGGGTTTTGCAACGTTTTTTGTTTATAAAAGTGTCAAAGATGGGATTATATGGCATATATACCATATGTGTCAATATTGTATTTCTCCTCTCAGATTATTTATTGTAAACAGCAAACTTCCCTACATATTAAACAAATCCTCAACTTCTTCTTTGGTAAGCTTATTGATAAATACCTCTCCTGCTTTAATTACAGAATCAGCTAGGTTCTTCTTTTTCTCCTGAAGCTTATATATCTTCTCTTCAATAGTTCCCTTGGTTATAAGCTTAACAACATTTACACTATTCTTCTGCCCTATTCTATACACTCTGTCAGTTGCCTGATCTTCCACGGCAGGGTTCCACCAAGGGTCATAATGAATAACCATGTCAGCACCTACAAGATTTAATCCGGTACCGCCTGCTTTTAGAGAAATGAGGTATACATCACGGTTTCCGTTGTTAAAGGACTTAACATTTTCACTTCTCTGTGTAATAGGAGTAGAGCCATCCAGATAATAATAACTGATTTTCAGCTTCTTAAACTCTTCCTCAATAATATTTAACATAGATGTAAACTGTGAAAATACGAGAATCCTGTGTCCTCCTTCAATGGCGTTTTGCACTAATTGAAGCAAGAGATTTAACTTGCCTGAGCCACCCTCATAGTTTTCCACAAAGGTAGAAGGATGACAGCAAATCTGCCTAAGCCTTGTAAGAGAAGCAAGTATCATCATCCTGCTCTTTTCAAAACCATTTTTATTGATTTCACTGTTTATCTTCTTCTTCATATCCTCAAGATATGACATGTAAACTTCCTTCTGCTCATCCGTCATATCTGAAACCATCTTCCTCTCTGTCTTTTCAGGAAGTTCAGAAAGTACATCCTTCTTCATTCGCCTTAAAATAAATGGTTTTATGTGGAAATTAAGCTGTTTAAGTGCTTCTTCACTTTCAAATCTAACCACCGGCTTTTCGTAGAGATTCACAAACTTTGAATGTGAATACAGGTATCCTGGCATAAGGAAGTCAAATATCGACCAAAGTTCAGAAAGATTGTTCTCGATAGGAGTACCTGTAAGAGCAAACCTATGAGCAGCATTTAACATCTTTACAGCCTTTGCATTTCTACTGTTAGGGTTCTTAATGAACTGTGCCTCATCCAAAAATGCAGTATCAAAGCTTATATCCTTAAGAAACTCTATATCTCTTCTAAGGATTGGATAAGATATAAGTACCACCTGATATCCTTCACAGCTTGCAATGAGGTCTTTTCTGTCATTAGGATTACCCAAAATCATAACCACGCTCATTTCAGGACAGAAATTCTCTATTTCATCCTGCCAGTTATAAAGAAGTGATGAAGGGCAAACCACGATGAAAGTGGCATTCTTATTCTTTTTCCAAGTATTTGCCATATAGGTAATAGCCTGCAAAGTCTTACCAAGTCCCATATCATCAGCAAGTATTCCTCCAAGGTAATACTTTGCCAGAGAACTAAGCCATTCAAAACCAACCTCCTGATAAGGCCTGAGGTCTGCCCTTATAAGAGAAGGTATCTTAAGCTCTGCATTTTCAGGATGTTTAATCTCTTCTATGAGGGCTGTAAATGATTTGTCGGCTTCGATGTCATAAAGGCCCTCATCAGCAGCCTGACTTAGATAAAATGCATAGTCAATAGAGGTATATATCTTGCCGTTTGTGATACTACCCTTGTTAGTTCCTATCTTCTCAATCAATTCACTGAGCTTAGCTAATTCCCCACCTTCGGTAAGGTCAATAAAGCTGCCGTTTCTAAGCCTGTAAAACTTCTTTTTTAATTTCAGACTGTTGAAGAGGTCTGTAAGTTCATCACTTGAAATTCCCTCAAAGTCAAAATCTACTTCAAGCATATTGTTATCACTCTGAACTCTAACTGAAGTCTTTACTATCTTAGGTGGGTTTACCTTAAGTTTCTTAAACTGTTCAGAGTAGAACAATTCATATTTATCAACCAGATAAGAGGTTATTTTGAGGAAATCATATAGACTCTTCATCACTTAAATAAAAATACTGTTCCTCCCTCGTAAAGCCAAATGACTCTATATCCTCAAAACACTCCGCCTCGCGGCTAGGCTGCCTTACAATGAGTGCTTTTACATCAGGCATCTTAAGGAAAGGATTGAACTTGTATTCACCATAAGCGGTAATAACTTCTAACTTAATTCTTCCATAACCATATCCATATATATTTCAAACTTAACATTTTCCGTAATATAGTTATCTTTAAGTGCATTAGGAATTGTAAGTGAAAAAGTTTCGTGAATTCTAGGTAGAACCACATTCAAAAATCTTTCCTTTTCTTCTCCTTCAAATACGAGGGTATCATCTTCTCCGTCACTAGGTCTATGGTAAAAAGGCAGGAAATGCCTTATAAATATCCTGTCAGGATGATAGATGGCATTGTCATAATAAAACAAGTTGCCTCTTTCATCCAAAGGAATAATTCTCTCCTCATCCCAGGACAAAATGACTGAATCATCCTCATCTGAGAGATTGAGATAGAAGTTAAGGTCAGGCTTTCCCATGATAAATTTTACATTTTCAAAGCTCTCCTTAGCGAAGGTAAAATTAAATGGAAGCTTGATTATCTTAAGCAGCCTGAGAAGCATATGTCTATCAAAGAAAATCTCTGATTTTGAAAAAATACCAGTTGAATTTCCCTTACCTACAATCTCCTGAATGTCAAGAATTTCACAAAGAAAGTCAAGCACACTCTCAGACTCGTGATCATGGCGGTTTTCTCCGGGAAAATAAGAAGAAGTCTTTGCAGAGGAAGTAGGCTGACTGCATATATGAGTCAGATAAAGACTTTCTTATGTTCTGTACCTTATACAATCTGGTACTTCCGGCTGATATACTAACAGCAGCCTTGACCGGGTGTCCGCCTAAACATAAGCATCAAACCTTAGACCAAAGCCTTATCGAAAATATCATGGAGTCCACCATATGGTCATATTATCAAAATAATCCAGAATTCTTGTATTAATCCTTCTTTTTCTCCAGACTCAATCTTTTGCTGCTTTCTTCTGTCTGAATAGTCATTTGCACAGCACGTACAGCTACAACTTGTCTTGCAGGCATAGGATTCTTTCTGCTTCGGCAGTTACACTTATACTCTATATTCTCCAGGAGTTTGTAATATCAATATCTTACAGTATAATCATCATCTTCCCTGAACAATAGCCCTATAATGCTCCTTGCTTTTGAGACTTTGATATACTAACGCAAAAGCTTTTGAAGAATAGTACACTCACACCTCTGTTATAAGTACTTCATCTGCGGCGAGGTTTTTAGCTTAATGCTCTGTTTATCTCTGACATATTCTCCCTCTAAAAATAAAATTAACCACTCGAATTCAAGTCCCGTATCAACATTATCCCGAATTTACTTTCTACTCCAAGTTTGCTCTCGAGAGAACATAACAAAAGCATTGGGAAAATCTCAAGCCTTCCTGCCAACATCAAAGATTAATACTATTTTTGAGATTAGAAAACTCTGAAAAGATTCCCGGTAGATCCAACTTTTTCACAGTCCCCGGACCTCATATTGTTAAATCTAGCCGCAACTGCCGTAAACTTGTTTCAAAATCAGCAAATTATCAAGTGCTACGATGAGCGGCAGGTACCCATTATGACATCGAGATAAGATACAAAGATGTACATTTGCATTTCATTATGACTCAGGTGTTCAACTGTTTTCCATCCATCTTAAGTATTTTGATTACTCTTTTGATGAATCATTCCTACAATTTCTTTCTTAACTGTTTTCACATATAACCAGTATTCTTGAAACCTTCATACCTCCACCGGTGCTATCCTGCACAGGCTCCTATGGAATAATCATTACAATAACAAACTTAGAAAACATCGGCCATAGGTTAAAGTCTGCTGTTCCATAGCCTGTAGTTGTTATTACAGAGGCTACTGAAAGAAAGCATAATTGTATGCTATAATAGAGATTTTCAGTGTCCCCCAGTTAATAACTATCGCTAACTGCACCAAATACAATGATGAGGTACCATTTAACCTCCTCAATATTAAATATCTCCTTTACTTTCTTCATTGCAATTAGGAAGTAAACATTGAAATTAATACCAAAAGGAGCATAAAGCGACAGCTATTATTGTCTGCTGCGGCATAGTGTGGCCAGCTGGCAGCTGTCATTATGGATGCTAGCCGCCAGTCTCGCAGTATGAAGGTTGTACAGATAAGAATCAAATGGGTTCATCCCTGATAAAGAAGGATGACAAACTGTACCACAGTCAGTTCCAAAGGTAAATCTTGTCAAAAGATATGATGCTGCAGTCTTTCTTTACGTTTGGAACAAGCTTTGCCTACAGAAAGATCCCGGCTCTCTGCCCTCATAAGATGCATATCAACTCCGCAAAAAGAGGTAGGGATTGCAAGATAAATGCAAGTACTCCCATTCCACCTATCCAGTGTGAAAAGCTTCTCCCAAATAAGTATGCAGCTGGGGTATGAGGAGTCCAGGGTCAGTGATTACACGATCCTGTAGTTCTAGCAGAAACTATCTCAAATAAGGCATCTACAAAGCGTTTGCAGCACGCCTGTTAGACAAATGGAATAGACTCCAACAAGACTTATAACTATCCAGGCCATAGAGCAGACTGATAAAAACCCTCTCTGGCATAAAATCTCTTGTTTGATGGCTTTTAAGTACACTAGACCACCTGCCACAAAAGGAGAAGCGGTGAGCAGATAAGAAATGCATATCCTTCTTTCTCCGTAAACCAGCAGTCAATTGCAGGCAAAGAGCAAAAATGCTCCTTTTCAAAATTAAGTACCCAGCCCATAATATAGGCTATAATCCAATAATTCATCCCTTATTCCGCAATAATATCATCTATGCCACTTTAAGTCCGGTATTGGTAGTGATTATAATTACGCTGTCTCCTTTTTGACAATATCCTTACCTGAAAGTGTAATAACCTCGATTATTCCTGCAAATAGCTGCAACTATGACATTAGGCTTTAAGTCTCAGCTTCTCAAAGTGTTGTCTTGGTTATCTTAGAGTCTGATTTTACAAGAAATTTCATGGCCTCTGCTTCATTGTCAAGAGAGCTTATACAAAGGGTTTCCAGCATTGCTGCCCTTTGAATTCTGCATCGAACGTACATATTTTACATATAATGTGAGGTTATCTTCTTAGGTGCAACTACTGAGCCAATCGGAAGCTCTCTTATAACCTCCTCGAACTCAATTTTATTTATTTTAGTTATCGATTTGGCTTTGGATACATGATGGGTGTACATCGAAAGCAGGATGTTCTCCTCATCAATATTGGTAAGTGTCACAACAGCATCTGCATTCTCTATCCCTTCCTCAAGTAGGATTCTCTTATCTGTGGCATCACCATGTATAATTATAGCTTCAGGAAGAAGCTCTGAAAGCATTGCGCAACGTGCTTCATGAGTTTCGATAATCTTAACATCTATCTTTGCCTTAATTAGCTCGAGGCAGAGATAATAAGCAATATACCACCACCACAGTTATAACATTTTTAATCGGCAGCTACACCCACCTTATTAAAGAAGTCAAAGGGATCCTTAAACTTTAAGATACGGAAGGGTATCTCCTCCTTAAGTACAAAAGGTACCAGTTAGGGTATCTCTACCTTTCCGTTTCTGCGAACCATGCACAAGTACATTTCCCGGAGTATTTTTTGAAAAATCTATGAGGTTCATACCATCAAGTACTGAGTCTTTTCCAATAGTAAGTGAAATCAAGTTCACTCTACCCTTGTAGAATGTATCGACCTCAAAAGCTGAAGGGAAATGAATAAGCCTTGCTATTTCAAAGGCAGCTATCCTCTCAGGGTTGATAGCCATTGAAAGTCCAAGTTCCTCTTTAATATAGTTTATCTCTTCGTGAGTACTGAGGTTCCTCACTCTGGCAATAGTCTGACAGTTACCCGCCTTTTTTGCCATAAGACAGGAAAGAAGATTAATCTCATCCTTATCAGTAACAGCTATAAGTAGGTCTGCCTCCTTAACTCCCGCATCAAGTAAAATCTTATAACTGGTTCCATCACCGCTTATAGCCTGTATATCAAGTATATTGATTGCGTTTTGTAAGACTACATTATCCCTGTCAATCAGACATATATCATTCTTCTCGACACTAGTTCTCTTGCAGCGCATAACCCACTTTCCCACAGCCAACTATTAATATTCATAATCCCATATCTCCTAAATTATTAACTCTCCCATTAGTAAAACCTACAATTTTCAGTGATTTTAACATCTAAAGTTTCCCGATGTAATCACCTCATTGTCAGTAGGTACATTAAAAATGTTGCCAAGGTGTTATCGGACATACGCCCCGTTATAACAGAGGTGACTCACTGGTGTGGGTTTTGCCCAATGAGGATTAACAAACCCCAGGAGATATGGGATTATGAGCCTGGTTGGCTGCTGCGCTGAAACACCAGTGTCGAGAGAAACTGACTGTCTGGTGTTTGAGGAATAGTCTTACAAGCTGCCAATCCTGCTGCTTGATATACAGGCTGGCTGTTGATGGGCTCGGTGTAATTTATGACAGGTGGGCAGACACTGTAGCTGTTGCAACTGGACGGATGTTCTTTCCTGTCTTATGACAACGAGCCGAACTGCCGGGTAGTCTCAGCCCACGAAAGAGATAAACCTGTGGGGAACAGACTTCGTGGCTATCAACCGGAAGGGCTAACTACTTACAAGTGAGGCGAGACGTGCGGTCTACAGGCGGAGTCAGTTCACGTGGAAAGATCGATGCTGATGGTGAACTCATGAATTTTTTCAGCCTACTCGGGGAAAATGGCAACCAGTGTTGAAAGGCAGAGGGCTGAGATACCTAACATTGCTGGCCTTGGGAGGTCTGCCTGCTGTGTCTTGAGGTTTGAGGTTCGCTGAACTGGCTGTGGGTGGTGTAACCGCGAAGCTCGGTGCATCGTTGTAATCGGTGTGCCTTGGTCTGCTCGGCTATTGGCGAGACAGATGTTGGTGTCGAAACAATGACACGTTGCAATGCTGACTTCTTTCGACTATGGTGCCGGTGACAGACAGAATCTGCCGAAGGGATGAAGAGTGCGGACTGTTTTGCTGCAATGACGATGAGGAGGCTATCACCTTTCGACCATCGGCAATCAAGCCAAATCAATGGGGTGAGTTCGAGAGGAATATGAAAACTCGTGTCAATACCTGAAGATAACCTCACATTAAAACATGTACGTTGTGCGAAATTCAAAGAGACGGCTGATGAAACGCTGTATGGGCGGAGACGTGAGTGGCAGCAGGCAGACTCTGGGCAACAGGTGGCATGAGCTGAACTTAAGCCCAATGGTTGACTGACCCCGAGAATAATCGGTTGACCCACCTTCGGAGAATGAATATTATTCAAGGAAGGCGGCGAGGCTCTCAATCACTGCATGCCGGACTTCGTGGCATGAATGTGTGCGGAATGGGGATGGTGGTTATAACCTATGGGCTGGTGCTGTTACGAAGGGCATTTTTGTCTTGTACTAAATTTTCCGTTGGTTTACGGAAAGAAAGAAGGATGCATTTCTTCTCTCTGTACTTGGTGATAATTAGCCAGCAAACTTTCGTCAGGCAGATTTTATGCCGAAGGAACCCCAGCTCAATGCGCGACGGATGATTAAGGGTGGGCGCGTTCCGTTGCCAGCGAGCATTATGACTTTGCGGACAGTTTCTGACTTTACGAGGATCGATCGTCACTGCGGAGAAGCTTTCACTGCTAATGAATGAGTGGTCAGAATGCTGTTTATGCCGGATCTACCTCTTTGGTGGAGTTGACCAATAAATAACAGCAGACGAGCCGGACTGTGGCTGTTCAGGCGTGGCGCATCATATCTTTACAGACTGCAACAGATGAACTGTTTGTTGATCGCTGCTGTCGAGGATGCCTGTTGATTCAATGTAACCTTCGTTGCTACGAGAACTGGCGACTGACATCGCGGCGGCTGCTGACTGTACGGCAATTTATTAACGTGTTGTCGCTTTGATTATTCGGTGTTTGCGCTGGTTAACCGGAGAAACCGGTGTTGAGGTTAAATGACACCTCATCGTTATGTTCGGTGCGGTTGGCGTGGTTAACTGGTAATGCTGACCCTGTACGCAATAACCTTTTTAAATGGCCTCTGTTTCGCTGTTCGAGCGGGCGACAGACGACGCCGGCCGACGCTGGTTGTTCGTGTGACGGTGCTGGTCGCGGGGCGGCGAAAGCCGCCGATGAAGCCAGCGCGGAGTTTCAAGTACTGACTGTATTGAAAAAGTGAATATCAAAATAAGATGGATGGAAAAATAATTGAAGACACTCGATTAACCTCACTGATATATCTGCCTCAGGCTGAACAACATGAACGACGCGGGCTGGTGCTGGTGGGTGCGGCGGTTATGACTGCGACTAATATGGAATCGGGACTTGAGCGGACCTACCGAGGGATCTTGGGCATGTTGACGGGCTTTCCCAGTAACGTTGTTCTCGGGCGCGGCTTGGAGGCGAAAAGTAGATTCGGATAATCGATGCGGTTGCAATTCGGTGGTTGATGTGTCGAGACAAATAGGCGTTGATTAAAACCTCATGCGGTTATAACGAAGGGTATTATTTCAAAGCTTATAGTATGTCAGAGATCTGAAACAGACTGTTCGTTCGGAAGGTGGATACTGCTGTGAATGAGTCCTGAATATGGTGGTGTGTTTGCCGGGCGGCATCCGGCGCTGGCGGCAGCGCAGCTGTAATGCGCATAAATGACTGTTCGAACGACGGCTGGGCTGGTCTGGAGAAAAAGAGGACTGAAATTCTGGATTATTTGATAATATGGACTTATATCGGCCAGACAGCGTATTTCAACGGTATGGCGCAGTACCAAGGCGGTGTCGATTGAGCCTTTGTTCATTGTAATCAACCGATGGTGGCTGGGCACGGGGCGCGTCTGACTATGCGGTCGGCCTGTTCCGCGGTAGACTTTTGTTATTTTCCCGGAAGCAACGATGCTGGTGATAACGACTTCTTTGGTCTTGATTCAGGGAATTGTGGAGCGAAGTCGCTGTTGAATCGAAGGGCACTAACGACAATCTTCTCCGAACTGGCAAACAATCGAGCTTCATTGTTGCAGCTAAGCGGGAGGCTTCAGTAACTATCGTGAAGCAGCGCTTGTGTCTCGGTGGTGGTATTTGTCACAGGATGACGTTGTTCGCTGGATGAAGAGCAGCTGGTGACGTGCCGCATCTATCATCCTGACGAGATGACCTGTTTCCTGCTGCATGAACTGGTGAACGGAAAATGACCATTTGAAAGGAAGAAGAAAGGAAAGACCACAGTAATTCTACCTAAGTCACGAAACTAACCTGTGCGCAGATAACTATGATACGGAAATGGTGATATGTGGATATGATTGAGGAGAATGAGTTGAGATGTGCCGCTTGTGGTGAATACAGGATCAATCAGCAAGATGCCTGATGTAAGCACTCGTGTGGTGCTGCAGACGTCAGTATCAGTGGCTACGAGGGAGGGCTGTGTTGCAGAGTGATAGAGAGAGTCTGTATGGAGCTCACTCCAATGTATCCTGGCTGATGGTAGTTCTACTCTGGTTTAAGAAAACCCACCTGAATGGACTCGGTTGAAGTTCAGGTGGCTGACGCGGCAATTTTCAGTGGGCTCGGACACGCTGATCTTAATTAGGGATTTTGGGCAAGGCGGCGGCTGACGCCGCGGTGGTGGCTGGCTCGAGCGGGCCGATTGAGAAGACAGGAACCCAACGAGGAGCAATCGTCACAAACGAAGCAGATATGCCTCTGTTCTGCCATTTATCTAAGTCGGCTGCTGACGCTGTGTTTACATCGGCTCGACCGTCATTAAAACTCCCTCCGCTGAAAGGATTAAACGTCCTGAGCAAACCGCAACTGCTGTATGAACGGACGAACGCCCGTCGGTTGATTTGAATGACGGTTCTGCGGCGAAACAATTGCAGCGGAGGGCTGCTGGCTGATGATATGAGGACTGGTGAATTGCGAGCTGGCTGCGTCGCGGAGAACAAGGCCACTGAAATGGTTTGCCACCATCACTGGCTGGCTGGCGGGATGGAAATTTCTGTTCACCAGGTTATGCAGATGACGAAAGAGACTCTCATTGCAGCTGAGATATCGAATGATGCTGTCGATCGCAGAAGAGGCTGAAGTTCTTGGATATGGCTTTGATGCTGCATTTTTTGGTGAGGGCTGATTCGATGAAACCCCGGCGTGAAATGCCAAAGGCACAAAATGACCAAATGCTGCTCGCTCGATTTCTTTCTTGCAGGCCTTTATCGAACAATCTTTGAACTTTGGTCGACTGTTGTTTCATATCTTCCGGGAGATTTATTCATTCAGGGACGTGATCTCTGCAACCGATGATTAAATTTGATGACGCCAACAACGATTTCCACGTAAGGCTTCATTTATTTTTTTGAGCAGTCGAAGAGGATGTGCTTTCTGAACTCTGAACGGAGGCGGTTCCGAATATGACCGGATGACGGTACATGCGCGGTGTGAAGGCAAACAGGAGAATCGGCAAAATGGTTTGAAAGAGCAGGATGCTGGCTGCGGGCAGGCAGGCTGCTGTCATCCTTCTGCCTTTGTGAGCAGTGGCTCGGGCTGGCCAAATGCTGGCTCAGTGTGTGAAACGCCGTTGAGGAGGAACGAGGATTCTGCATCTGTCGTTAGTATTGTTGAGGAAGGAGACCCAGAAGCGAAATCAGTTGTGTGTGCGGATGGCTACTCTGTGCAGTGGTCTTGAGTGATCTCTGTTTCTGGCTGGGCGGTACCGGACAAATGAGCCGAACATGATTGATGTGACCGCGGGTGGACTGCCGTGAGCGGGCGGCGGGCGGAGGTCGGCTGGGAGCCAGGGCGAAGGAAATCAGTGTAAAATGTTGGCTTTCCTCAACCAAAAACTGAGAGAGGATATATGAGCAGGAGAAGGAACCTGGTCCTCAGTGGGCTGGGGGTGTTGTCAGCCAAACGCAGGGAAGTTGATTTGGTGTGGGGAGGTTGCTGTTTGTCTGAGGCTGCAATGTTGATGTGGCTGTGTGTGCATATGTCCATCTTTGTTTGCTTTATAAACGAAAACGCGAGCCGCTTATCTATGGTGGGTTACAACGTTTTGCTATTGTTATTTCTGCTCTTTGTAAGCTTCGGTGTTTTCGTGTGCTTTGTATGGACGGTAATTCTTAGTCACTTGTTTCGTGTGAAATATCGCGTTGTTTAGCTTTTATGTAACGGCATGAAAACTGAAATCGACAGGTCGGTGTTCGATCGTTCCTCAATGTTTCTTCGCGAAATATGCTCCGGCTTTCTCGAGATATCTGCTCGTGTTATTGACAGGCAGATGAAAAAGTGTGCGCGCGCGTATTTTTCGTCTTGACACAGGCTGCTTACGGCGAAATCTGTTTCATGATAAATGCCGCAGCTCGCGTTTGGTGCCGTCGTCGTCAGCGGTCTGTGCACTGCGTGGCCGGGTCGTACTGCGTTGGTCTGGCTGCGTCTGGATGGTGGATGATGGCGGTGCAAATGTCTTTGATGGCGACGCCGATGCTGGTCGTGGTTTTTGCATTCTTTGGGCCAGAATCAATCGTCTTTGTGCGCGACATCTGCTGCGCGGCTAACAATTTTGATGACCATGTTGGTGAATGGTGAGCGGTCGGCCGCTTTTAATATGGGCTCACTCGCGTAATGAGCTCGTCCGGATCAGCACGCGGGCTTGATATCTGACGGCGTCTGAAGGCTGCGACAGTGGATGAAGCATTCTTCTCTTCTTTCTTGGACACGATTGACTGACGACAAAGGAGCGTTCGGCGATGATTGGCAAACGATTTTCTCCATCGCACGCCAGACCAAAATCCCAGGTTTATTCCAGGCTGAAATGCTCGTTAACATTCAGGCTCTGGTGGTCCGTCTCGCCCATCTGTAGGGCAGGGCGGTGCTCCGCCGTACTTTATCTCTGTTCAAGTGATTGAACAAAGACATGACCCTGGTTCTAAAAAATGACTGTTTTTGAGCACTCACAGTCTTCTGCGCTCAAAACCTGGACATCAAAAACCCTGGCAGATATCATGAGTTCATGGGTTGATTTTCTAAATCGAGATGCGTGTAAGAGGGCACTGCGGGCGCCAGAAACTCGGCGCCGTCGAATGCGTCTTGTTTCATCATGGCAAACATGGCTGGCGGTGCCGAACTGTTAACCTGAGGCTGCAATAAAAGACGGCGCTCGTATCGCCTGTAAAGCACCGTCGTGGCTGTCGACGAGATCGTGCTGTCCGGGCTCTTTTCTTTGTGACCATTCGGTTCTGGCGGTCTCGTTGGCGAACGGCGTTGGCCATCATTCGGCAAGGACAAGCCTGGCTACGGCAATCTTCAGATAGCTTTCCGTTTGACCGGCAGGGACTGCAGCAAATGATTCGGGGCTACGGGTACAGTACCTCGTAACCAATTATGGTCACCTCCCTATCTCTTAACACAATAACAAAAAATATATATAAAACAAGGTTGACATAAAAATCGAGCAATGCCTGGTGTTTGTTGCTCATGCAACTGTCAAGTCTGTGAGGAGGCTGGGCTACAATGAAATGATGCGAGATACAATATTGCAGCCTGTCACATCTTGTGTTGGTGTTATGAACTGAACAGTTGATTTATGAGGGCATTCAGGCTGTTCGAAGTTTTGCTGGGGCCGGATTGGCAAATATGAACAGGATGAGATAATGAAAAAGGTGACTCTTTAGAGAACAATGAAGGATCGAACACAGGTAGTTTAAACACAACCCGAGCTTGATGATGTGGGCTGTTGAGTCTTGAGGCATCTCAAAATCTCACTCAAGCTGGTATCAGGAGGACGAACTAATCGAGCGGACATAATGGCGAAATGGAGCTGAAAATTGATTGGCTGAAATGGTGTGATTAGCACTCGAGACTGCTCTGTCGTATCTGTCTTGTTCGAGGAAATAACAATTCATCGCTCTTGTTGAAGGATAAACTCTTGATGGAGACATAATCTGTAATTTTCCTTCATCCGTTCGGGCAGTGATCGATTTTTGTTTTCGGCAGCACGATCGCCATCATGCTTATGTATGGCCATGTTCCAGCCACGCCGCCAAGCGTGAGCCAGGCGGGTTAGTCACGGTGTACCGTTATGTGGGGAGCATGCCTGATGAAGATGACACCGGCCTGCGGCTGTGGAAAGACCGGGCGTGGTACGGTACTGGATTATCCTCGACGTTGTATGCATGGGCGGTGCAGCGGTATCGGCGCTTTTGCTTTCAGATTCGTTGTGAAGGCTCGTTGTATCGGTTCGACACCGTGAGGACGACCGTCGCTGTTGACTGTAATGTGTTGTCGTTGCGCTGTTCTTCTTCGCTCATTTTTTGCTGCTCGCTTCAGCCAGCAAACGTGGTTGAATGGGCCCGGATAACCGCAGCATTACGGTCGAAAACGGTATATTTTGAAGGGGCGTAATGAAATGGGCGGCTGCTGCGTCGATTATCTTTGTTCAAAACAATATAAATGGACGTTGTTAAAATGTATATGAGTTCGTTGACAGCTCAAGCCTTACTGGTACAATCATGAGACCAACTGGCGCGATGACAGCATCAATCAACGCTGTGTTGTTGAGGATGACATGATGAGATATTTTTGTCGAAGGAATGGTTTAAATCGACAGCTGTATTATTGACCCGTTGGTTTACTGGTGGGCGGTAAAGGTGATTTGACGAGTACTCGAGCTCTGGAGGACTAGGAATGCTGGCGCAAAGTTCAGGCGAGAAAAATGATTAAGGTGGTGGTGAACACGGGATTGGGTCAAGCGATGAGATATTGGGTGTTTCGGTTTCGGCATGATGTGTGGGGAAGAAATGGCGCCGTACAGGTGGTGCTGACCAGTTGACTTTGAATCGTATGACAATGATTGACTCGGTTTGAGCTGAATAACAACCAATCAGGCCAACTCTGACTGAAGGAAAGGCATCGAGCATACATGCTGCTGTCTGTTGATCTGATAACGGAAGGACAATGAACGGAATCGTGAAGATATCAAAATGGTATGTTAATGTGGACAATAATGAAGAATGACGACTGTAACAATAATGCAATGGATGAAACACTGTTCTTTGAAGGATGTCTGTGGAAAGCAACAGGACGTTGTGAGTGGCCTGGGCTGGGCGCATCATCTGTGACCTGGTGGAGCAACAGATTGTGATGAGCTCTGTTTGAGGCTCTGTTCTCGTGGAAGTGATGGTGGGTCTCAGTTGAACGTACTCAGGCTGCCTGTCGCGCAACATTTTGGCCTGATCTTCTGTCCCGCCAGTGCTCTGGCTACGTGTGATGTGAGGTGTGAAAGACTGCTGACGCAGATGTGCTGGTTGCAACTGATGACGAAAATTCAAGTGTTTGCTAGAAAGTGGATGATTAGTGTGTGAAATGCATCAATTTGGGGTGGTGGTACGGCTGTGGTCGCTTCGAGGCTCGATAATCAGCTGCTGGAGCCGTGAACTATTTGAGGCTCGGTGGTGGTTGATGATTGAGATGGTTACAGGAGGATAACGAAACAAATGTCGCGTGAAATGTTGCGGTAATTTTCAAATTCTTTGACAATGAGACTGATGGCGAGTGTTACAGAGGCTGGGTGTGACGGAAAATACCTGGATGACTTCGACGGTGCCGGAAACAACGGTAATGAAGAATATTGAAGAAGGATCGGTATCTGTCGAGGCCGAAATGAGGACGAAACGGCGGTGCCTGTTCTGCTGATGAACAACGTCTACTTAACGGTGGTCTTAAGCTGATGAACGACTAAAACAACCATATTATATTACTCGTAAATAATTATACATCAACTTCCAT
>CAKAGA010000007.1 GCA_916438995.1 uncultured Catonella sp. | reverse complement strand
TTTTCGTTACCCTGTCTTACAATTCTACCCGCACGCTGCTCAAGGTCAGTCGGTCATTTTTTGCGGACAGTTCAATACATGCCCTTCGGTTCCTCTCCCTACTCCTGCGTTTGCTCTCGTTTGATTTCTCCCTCTGTATCCTCTTAGCACAAGCGGGACAATACTTTGATATTCCAGAGCTGGGGACGTATTCAACACCGCACACCGTACAATTTTTAGGCTTTAACGCCGTCCACCGCTTTGTGGGTGTGATATGTAATTCACCGACAAAGCCGATGAATTTATAGTAAATCTTGATTTCCTGCCTTACTGTCCCGTCCGCAAGTTTCTCACGTTCCGAAACAAGTATCTTGTCTATGAGTGCGTTTATGATGGTTGCGTCCAACTCTTTCAGCCCCTGATAGTTGCGGATTAGGGATAGAAAGTCCCTCACGCCCTGCGATTTCTCATAGCTGTCATTGAGCGTTTCCGTTACCTCTTTCAGCCGTGCTTCAATTTCAAGCTGCTCTTTCTGGTATTTCCCCGACATCATCTCAAAATTCCGCTCCGTGATACGCTCCATTACCTTGTCCTCATAGAGAGAGGAAAACAGCCTGTCAAGCTCCGCAAGGCGTTTGTTCAGCTTCTTCTTTTCTTTCTCTAATGATTTCGCCCTGCTCTGGTCTGTTTCCGTGAGCCGCCTTTCTATGGCTCTGACCGCCTTTTCATCATTGACCGCCATATCCGCAAAGCGGTTGATGTCGGCAAGGACGGCATTGAATAAGTCCCTCGCTTCAATGCTGTGTGCGGTACACATAACATTGCCATATCTGCCATAATTATTGCAGGTGTATTGTACGCAGTCGATGATGTCGGGGCGTTTCCTCCTGTTGGCACTCGCCGCCCGCATCGCATAGCCGCAGTCCGCACACTTGATAACGCCCGAAAAGATATTCTCAAATCCCCCTGCGTTCTGCTCCCGCCTGCGGCTCGTCATAAGCTGCTGTACGGTGTCAAATTCCTCCTGCGTGACTATCCCCCTCATGGGTGTCTGGTATCACTTCCCATTCTTCGGGCAGCTTAGAGGGGCGTTTCTTGCTTTTCATGTTGGCTGCAATCCGCTTGTAGCCTGCAAGGTTGCCCGCATATATCGGGCTTCTTAAAATGCCCCTCACGCTGTTCTCGCTCCAAATATAACGGTTTTCCTCGTTATCCTCAAAGTACCGCTCATAGCCTGTTGCCCCTTGCTCCACCGCATAAGCGGCAGGGCGTAGGATATGCTGTTTGTTGATGTGCTTGCGGATTTTGGCGATGCCGTTGCCCGCTAACGCAAGGTCGAATATCTCCCTTACCACATGGGCAACTTTGTCATCTATCAGCAGATGGTTGTGGTCGGCAGGGTCTTTGACATAGCCATAAGGGGCTGTTGTTCCCATGAATTTCCCCTGCTGAAACCTCGCACGGTACGCCGATTTTATCTTGACTGACACATCGGCAGAATACATTTCGTTTAGGATGTTGCGGAAAGGCGTGATGTCCATAGCGGATTTGTTTAAGGTGTCCACGCCGTCATTGACCGCTATATACCTCACGTTATGCTCTGGGAAAAGACTTCCAGATATAACCCACAATCAAGATAGTTCCTCCCCAGACGGGATAAATCTTTTGTAATCACGCAGTTTATCAGCCCGTTTTCAATGTCCTTAATCATATTCTGGAAACTTGGTCTTTGGAAATTTGTTCCAGAGTAGCCATCGTCAACATACGTTTTTGCTAAATGCCATCCCTGCCTTTTCACATAATCCGTGAGGATGGATTTTTGTGTCGCAATGCTCGCACTCTCGTTATCCGTGCCATCGTCCTTTGATAAGCGGCAGTAAATGCCGACTTCATAAATCTTGTTCTCCGTTCTTATTCCTGCCATACTGTAAAACCTCCATATCTGTCCTAACGTTTTCATGTTCCATTGCGTACATTCTAAGCGGACAGCCCCTCATTGTCGAAGGTGTCGCCCTCGGCAATCTTCTTCCGAATATCCTCGGAGATAATCGGGACAAACGCTTCTGCAACGGTCTGTGTGCCGATATATTCTCGACTGATAATCATTTGTACTTGCCCTTTTGGCACAATACGCTTTCTTCTTCCAGTTGTTTTCCTATCCTCGCCCATACTTAAATCTTCCTTTCCAGACAGGGCAGGAGAACGTCTGGAAACGCCCCGCCCTGTCAATCAGATACCATCAATCCCCGCTGTTTACTTCTTTCTGTAATGCTTCAAGGAGTGCCGCTGCTTCATCAGCGTTCAACGTGATACCCTTTCCGCACTTCTCACGGTTCGGGGAAAAGCTGCGGATGTCATATTTCGGCTCTCTCCCGTTCCATGAAATAAGATTGATTTCCTTTGTGTAGCCGCTGTCACTCGCAGACAATACGGCGATTTCCTTTACAATCTCATACTGGATTTCTTTCATTCCTTACCTCATTCTCCTTAAAATTCTGTCTTTCTTCTGTTCCAAATTCCTGCATTTACTTCCCGAAAAAAGAAGGTTAGCGGCTGTCCCTGCTCCGTTTTCTCTGCAACTCACGTTCCAGAAGTCGGATGATGGTTTCCTCCATCTGCTTCGGCGTTGTGTCCTTCGGAAAGTATTTTTTCAGTTTGCTTGTGTTGATTTTCAAGGTTTCTTTCTGGTTTCCCTTTTCCTCCGTCATAATGGAAAATATCATATCCATGTCAAGCTGCCCGCTCTGGCTCATGCTTTTCATCCGCTGTGCCTGTGAGAGTGAGGGCGTTGCTTCTTCGCTCTCCATCGTGGCAAAGAGATTTTCCTGCTCGTCTTTCTTCAAAAAGGACAGTTCCACCGCAGGTGTGAGGGCGATTTTCCCCTCGTCCACCATCTGCAAAATCGGCGGTATCAGTTCCGTCAGGCGGATAAAACGCTGGACGGTCATCCTGCCCACGCCGAAGCCCTGTGCCACTTTGTCGTCCGTCCGCAACTTCGTCACAACTTGTGACGAGGTTAAGTCTGTGCGGAAACCCTGCCGCTTCATGGCTTCGGATTTCATCCTGTAGGCAAACGCCCGCTCCGATGGCAGGATATTTTCACGCTGTAAATTACTGTCTACAAGGGTGATGATGGCTCGGTCACGGTCTAAGGGCAGGACAAATGCAGGCACGGTATTTATACCTGCAAGTTCGGACGCACGGACACGCCGCTGCCCCGCAATCACTTCATAACCGTTCCCGTCCTCTTTCGGGCGTGTGATTATCGGCGTGACAATGCCAAATTCCTTGATGCTTTCCGCTAACTCTGACAGCGTTTCATCCTCCACAACATGAAACGGATTGTCGGGAAACGGGTATAAATCTTTGGTCTTTAACACCTTAAAATCCTGTTTCTTCATTCACTTTTTACCTTTCTCTTGATTTGTTTCTGCCTGTTCTCTGTAATTCTTCCAACACTTCTGGCGGTATCTTTGAGAGCAGCCGCCCCATCTGCTCGTTGGTTCTCTGCAATTCAAATATCCTCTGGTTGGCTTTCTGCACCTTTAATTCCTGCTCGTACTTTTCATCACGCATACGCCCTGCATAGTCGGCTTCCTGCCCGATTTGCTCCTTTAAGCTGTCGATATACGCCTGCTGTCTGCCGATTTCCTTAGAGAATTTCTCCACTTCGGGCAGCCATGCGGCAACCAGTTCCAGAGCCTTGTCACGCTTTTTCCCTGCGTTAAAGGCGTTGATGTCGGACAGGGCAGACACGATTTCCCCATACTGCTTATCAAGCCTGCCGCCCAACTTATAGAGCCATGTGGGGACGTGTTTCCGCTTGGTTTCCATCGAAGATTGACCTCTCTCAAGCTGATTCCAACGTGAGGACATCCGCTCATGGTAGGCGGTCTGCCACTCCGACAGGCTCTTTTGATTGCCTAAAATTGTTTTGGCGGACAGCTTATTGTCTGGTGTAATCGGCACAAAGCAGAGGTGCATATGGGGCGTTCTCTCGTCCATGTGGACGACTGCGGAGAGGATATTCTGCTCCCCGACACGCTCCGAAATGAAATCCAGAGCCATCGTAAAATACGCTTTCTGTTCTTCGGGCGGTAACTGGTTCATAAATTCTGGTGAAGCCGTGATGAGCGTTTCCACCATCATCACGCTGTCTTTCCTTGTCCTGCACCCTGCTTCGGCTACCTTTCGGTTAATCTCTTTCTTATAGGTGTACTTTGGCGGTGCGACAAGATGATAGTTATTTTTAGAGCGTTCCATGTCGATATCTGGGTTGCTTTTGTAGGCTTCTTTCTTCCGCTCGTTGTGGCGTTCGCAAGCCGCAACGCCGCCCGCTTTGCGTTTCTGGAAACGCAGGATTGCATAGGGCATAATCCATCATCTTCCTTTCTTCGGCGGGTAACTGCCCTTTGGGTGACAGCGGTGACGGTGGTGACGGCAGTTTTGGGATGCCCCCTGCCGATTGCCGTAACTGTCACCCTTATCCCCTGCATGACGGTCATGACGATGGTGACGGTGTTTTTGGGATACTCCCTCGCAAGAGCTGTAACCGTCATGCCGCCGTTCTTTTATCCGAAGCCGCAAGGCGTAGGATAGCAGGGCGTAAGACCTGCCATAAGGGAGTCCAGAGGGAACGTCTGGCACACGGCTCTTTGCAGGGCAAAGTGTAGTGTGTTACACCCTGTAAACGCAGTCGGAAAAATCGGAGAGATTTTTCTGACCGCAGGGGTGATTTTACACGCCCGAAAAGGGCGGGTGAATCCCACGCCTGCATTTTGCGTTTGCGGGGTGTTCTCCCGTAGGGATGACAGCGGCAGGGTATCCTAAAATCACTGTCACTGCCGTCACCGCTGTCACCCGCAGGGCAGAGCCGCCAACTTTACATGGCTTTAAGCGTCAATGACAGTAACAGGGGGTATCCCAATATCGCTGTCACCGCCGTCACCGCTGTCACCCGCCCTCCTTGCAAGGGCAATCTGCCTGCCGTCTTTCCTGCGGCTGTACTGGTAGCAGATACGGTTCTCGCTTAAAAATGTGGTGTGATATTCATTCAGCCATTTCGTAATCACCGTGGGTATGGTTTCCGTTTCCCCCATAGCGGCTAACAGCTCCGTTGCCGTGCCTGCCCATTCTTCCTTATCCCTCATAAAATCCACCAACCGAAAAAGGACATCTGGTATCGTTTCTTTCGCAAGCTGCTCCTGCGTTTTCCTCTCCACAAGTTCCCAACTGCAATCACGGAAACGGAGCGTGTATTCCTGATAGGGCGTGTCCCTGCCCGTTACATACAGCTTGGCGGTGTCAGATGCCCGTTTCTCCTTTTCCAGAACAAAGGTAGCGTCCGCACTCCCCGTTAAGCCTGTCGTCCCAGACACCTTGTTGAACACATCGCTGTCATTCTGCTTTCGGATGTGGTGTACGACAATGACCGCCAGAGAGTGCCTGTCGGCAAAATCTTTGATTAGGGAGATGTCCCCATAGTCGCTTGCATAGGCGTTGTCTTTTGAAGCTGTACGGACTTTCTGCAAGGTATCAATGACAATGAGCCTGCTGTCTGGATAGTCTTTCAGATAATCCTCAAGCTGCACGATAAGACCGTCTGACAGCTTGCAGCTTGCCACGGCAAAATGAAGCCGCCCGCTCGCTTCGTCCGTCAAACGGAACAGCCTGTCCTGTATGCGGCAGAACGTGTCCTCAAGGCAGAGGTAAAGCACATCGCCCTCCATTGTCGTCATGTCCCATAAGGGGGATTCCCTGCGACACGCATAAGCACAGCTTCAGCATGAGCCAGCTCTTGCCTATCTTCTGTGAGCCGCAGAACAGCGACAAGCCTGTGGGGATAAGGCTGTCCACCACAAAGGACGGCTTCTCAAGCGGCTCATAAAGGAGCGTTTCGGCGTTGACTGTCTGTAACTTCTGCATGGGTTTCCTCCTTTCGGGCAGTTATCTTGTTTTTGTTGCACATAGGCGTTGACCTCCTTAAAAATAGATTTACTCCCACGAAAAAAGTGAGAGTATGTAATACCGCCAATCCCACACAAATAAAAAACAGATTTCTTTTTCGGGCGGTGTCGGTCATGGTTGGAGATATTTCCTCATTTCCGCTTTTACTTTCTTCTTTGCAACAGCAACGGATTTCTGTATTGCAGAAGCGGTGCAATGCTCCATAGCGGCGATTTGGTAAAAATTGAACTCATACTCGTAGTAGAGCAGGAAACGTCGCCTTTGTATCTCTGGCAGTCTGTCAACCGCCTTACAGAGCAGTTCCGCCCGTTCTGCTTCAATCATTTGTTCCTCAATGCTCTTAGGCAGCTTTAACGCCCGCCTGTTCAGCGTTTCGTCCCATACTTCCGAAAACTCCCTGTGCCGCTCGTCCCATTGGAGAAGATTCCTGTTCCTGCGTTCCATCTGCCGAAATTCAAAGAATAACTGCTCGGATACTTCCAGTTCGTGGTGTTCCCCCTGCCCGTCCTTAAACTGATAAAATACCTTATACCGCTTTCCGTGGATTCCTCCCGAAGCGTGTACGCCTTAGCTTTATATGCCATCCCGTTTTCCTCCTGCCAAAAATAAGCGGGGAGATTCCACTCCCCACCCAGTAGCCCGCAGAATAATGGGATGTATTAGACGCTTACAAAATTTTCCGAAGCTTCTTCCGCAGATGGTCTAACCTCGCATAGATGGCACCAGTCGTCAAATGCACAAGTGGGGCAATCTCCTTTGTGGAATACCCCTGCATTTTCAGCAGGACGATTTTCAAGGTACGCCCGTCCACCGTGACTAATACTTGATAGAGATTTTCGCTCTCAATCTCGTCCAGTAACTCCGCAACTGTATTCACCTCCGCTTGCCGCTCCCTGTCTGCCATGTCCTCAAGGTATTCCGCAACGTCATTCGTCCATCGGTAAAACCGCCTGTTGGAATTGAAGTCTGCCCTGTCCGCTATGCGTATCTGCTCAATGGTCACTTCATCAACGCCGCACTCACGCAGCAGCTTTTCCTCCGCTTCTTTCCAGATACGCCATTTCCTGTCCTCCCGTCCGTGGTTGTATGCCATTCTTTCTTCCTCCAATCAGAATTGATTGAGAGGGCAGAGAAAAGCCCCCTCATTTTCCCAAAGGAAAAAACAAGGGGGCTGAACGCCTTAAATTTTAATTTTCTATTATCTTTCTTAGTTTTCTTAGGATTCTGGCTTTGCGTTTGTTCACAACGCTCTGGGTTATGCCTAACCTCGCCCCGACTTCACGCTCGGAAAGTCCGTCAAAAAAGATTGCCTGTATCAACTCCTGCTCACTATCCGACAACAAAGGCAGGGCGGCTTTCAGCCTGTCCACCATAACAGCATTGACAACGGTTTCCGCAATGTCCGCCGCTTCATCAGCGATAAAGTCCAGAGGATTCCCCTCGCTGTCCGTAAATCCGTCCAGAGATAGCAGGCTGTTCCTCGCATCTAATTTTTGCAGGTAACGCCACCGCTCCCTGTCACGGTAGAAGTCCGCATATTGCTCCCTTACGACTTCAAGCAGACAACCTTGGACGGGGATAAACAGCTTGTCCATATATCCCTTGTCGGCTTGCCTGCGGCGGCAGAAATCCGTATAGGACAGTTCCACATAGCCGCCGCTTTCTTTGATATATACTTTTCTTGGTGCGTATTTCACCGCTAATACCTCCAATCTGAATTTTTGAAATGTAAAAATCCAGATGGAGAGGCGGGGAGCGGCAACGCACACCAGAAACAGCCCTGCGGCACTTTCCAACAAAAAACGACAAAAGAAAAACCGCAAAGGCTCTGTGACCTTCACGGTTATGGGAAATACAAATTCTGTTGTATGGAGATTGTACTTCCACTTTCAAGGTGAGAAGTACCGCTGCACTGGCAGAAATTTTTTTAACTGGTTTCCTGCCATTCTCTGATATGCTATGTATTGATAAATTTTACTTCGTATGAGCAGATGAATAACCGCCCGAAAAAAGAACATAAAAAAATCCCTCCAAATTTAAAAACAAATTCAGAGGGTAATTTAGGGTATAACAAAATAACCCACCCGAATATCGTTTTTTTTATTTGGTGAGTTTGTTCTTTCAAATACGAAACAAAAAGAGCCGATGATTCGTGAATTGTTCCACAATTTCATCGGCTCTGCGTCTTAAGCGTCTGGCTCTTTGATGACAGTTATCTTCAAGTTGTCAACTTTAATCAAGCTTTCTTGTCTGCATTTTGGACAATAAAGGGGATAATTCTCCAAAACAGTGTCCTTCCTAATTTTATTACGGGTTTTGCTCCCACAAACAGGACACAATATCCATTCGCATTTCATCATAATTAGTCTCTAATCCTTTCAAATCTCATTTTATATGACTTTTGCAAGCTGTTAAGCTAACTTGTGGAACATATGCCGAACCTTATCTATACGGCTATTCGGGCGGCGGGGTTGGCAAATAAATTTACCAATAGCTGGCTGGTATCCTTTTAACTCTGTCAAGCAGACTCCCTGCCCATTTGTGAAATAAGTTAAATCGTTCCTGTATTCTTGAATACATCTGGCAGGGATTTCTCCTTTCAGAATGACCTCGTCATTCTTTACCTGAGTACTTACAATATCTGCACAATACCTTGGGGCATCATGATACGCCCGTGAGAGATATTCCTGCGGTGCATAAATTTCAAAGTGGAGATATGGCTCTAATAGTTCTGTCCCTGCTTTTTTTAAAGCCTGCTCCAATACGATAGGGGAAAGCAGCCGAAAGTCTGCGGGGGTACTTACAGGACTATAATACAATCCATATTCAAAACAGATTTTACAGTCTGTCACTTTCCATCCATACAGCCCCTGCTCGCAGCCATAAAGAACCCCCTCCATAACCGCATTTTGGAACGATTGATTTAAATATCCAAGTGAAACTCTGCTTTCATACTGCACTCCGCTTCCAATAGGGAGCGGCTCTATGGACAACCCGACAGAAGCCCAGAAAGGATTTGGCGGGACTTCTATGTGGATGGTATATTCTGCTTTTCTAAGCGGTCTTTCCATATATATAACAGTAGGCTCTTTTATTTCTGCCTCCACATGATATTTTTCCTCAAGGATGGCACAAATGACTTCCATCTGCACATTCCCCAAAAAAGAAAGTATAATCTCATGCGTTGTAGTATCCACATAATATTTTAAAAGAGGGTCGCCATCTGAAATTTCTGTAAGTGCCCCAAGCAATATTTCCCGCTGTTCAGATTTCTTTACTGCAATCGTTGTTTGGAGCATAGGGAGAGGATTTTCAATAAATTTTCTCTGCGGCAACAGTATTTCGTTCCCCAAAATACTGTTTAGCTGCAAAACATCATTTGGTAAAATTACAATATCACCAGAGCAGGCTGTATCGGATGAATATAATTCACCGTTTGTCGGAACACACATCTCTGTGATTTTTATTTTCTCTTTTTCAGATATTCTAATAACATCCCTCAAATGCAATGTTCCGCTATATATACGCACATAAACAAAACGCCGCCTTTTCTCTGAATATTCAATCTTAAAAACCTGCCCGCATAGTTCAGATTGACCTTCAGGCGTTGATGAATAAAATTTACTGGCAATCACTTCTATAAGCTGCCGAATCCCCAGATTGTTTTTAGCGCTTCCGTGATAAACGGGAAATAACGTTCCGTTTTGGAATCTCCTGTTTTCTTCCTGTTCCAGTTCTGACATTTTAAACGGTTTCCCTGACATATATTTCTCTAATAGTTCATCGTTTCCCATAATTACCGCATCCCACTGTTCCATATCGTCATTGTCCGTTACATTTATATGGGGATGCTGCCCAACCTTTTGCTTCACTATAATTTCCGAAGAAAGCTTTGCTTTCATTTCTTGATATACCATTGGCAAATCAATCCCCTCTTGGTCAATTTTATTGATGAAAAAAATTGTCGGAATCTTCATTGTCTGTAGTGCATGAAACAGTATACGGGTCTGTGCCTGTATGCCATCCTTTGCAGAAACTAATAATACTGCTCCGTCTAATACGGATAAAGAACGGTATACTTCCGCCAAAAAATCCATATGGCCTGGCGTATCTATAATGTTGACTTTTACATCCTCCCACTGAAAAGATGTCACTGCTGTCTGGATAGTGATTCCCCTTTGACGCTCCAAATTCATTGTATCTGTCCTTGTTGTGCCTTTATCTACGCTCCCTGGTTCTGCAATTGCACCACTGGTATACAATAAACTCTCCGTTAATGTTGTCTTTCCTGCGTCAACGTGAGCCAGAATGCCTAAGTTAATTATTTTCATGTGATTTTCCTCCTATCAACACCCAAAAAAGGGCATAAAAATACCCAGTGATAAATACTCCTATCACTGGGTAAATAACTCCAATAGCCCCAAAACACTTATATGTTTTCGGGCATATAAAATTACATGATAAAAGTATTCTTAAACTGGGTACAAAAAACTAAGCCCCATATTAAAAGTGAAACGGGACTGCTACTTTTTGTTCCCACTATCAAATTGACAGTTTATTTAAGAATACCTTGCCGCATATTTATTAACTCCTTGTATAATACTGAATCTAATTATATTCCTTAACCCTTTATTTGTCAAGCTGACAAACTAAAGCAGAAAAAGCGGCAGGATTTCCCCCTGCCACTAATCATCTGTTTATGCAAAAATAATTTCCTTTTCCACAATCTCCCTCGCACAAGCCCTTATGTTATTGAGGCATCCTGTCCATTCTAAGGCGTTTTCTGCCTTTAGCTGTTCCGTTATGCCCTGTGCCTGTTTCATACCCTCTATGAGCCTTTCAAAGCGTTCCTGTGCCTGTCTGTCAATGTCGGCAAGGTAAGCGTTAAGTCTGCCGCTTGTAAGAAGATTGGTGTATGTAACTTTGCAGTGATGCTTCAGATAATCCAAATGCCGCTGTCCCCAGATGCCTATCGGCTGTTCTTCTTCGGCGGGTACAGTTAAGCACGGTATTAAATAATCGCCTTGCCTTTCGTATTTGCCGCCCATTTCCTCAAAAATTGTCTTTGCCATTGTCTGTTACCTCCACATTCTTTTTTATTTTGAATGTCCGCAAAATCCGTCCTACATCCGCAGGACGCCAAGGTACATCCAAATCATGCAGTGCAATCAGCTTATTTTGCACATTTGTCCCAGCTCCCATCTTCTGAGTAGAGCCGAGCAATATCCTCACATCTCCCTTACGCACCTTTGCAAATAGTTCGTCCTTTTGCTTATCTGAATTAGCTTCATGAATAAAGGCTATTTCTTGTTTCGGGATTCCCATTGCAACGAGCTTTTCTCTGATGTCATCATAGATGTTAAACTCTCCATCGCCTTTCGGTGTGGACATATCGGAAAATAGTAGCTGTGTGGATTTATTCTCCTTGGTCTTATCCCAAATACTAAAGACATTTTTCACGCAAACATTGACTTTGCTGTCGGGATTATCAGGAAGTAGGGGATTGATCAGCCTTTGGTCAAGAGCAAGTTTCTTACCGTCATTGGTGATTTTCAGCATATTATCTTCATCAGGCTCTACCGCTTTGTTTCTCACATCATCTGCCCGTTTTGATAAGCTCTTTAAGATTTCTTTTTGCTCCTCGCTTGGCAAGGTTTTAATCACTTCATAGTGTGCTTCAGGTGTTGGAAGATTAAGCATATCTGCGGTCTGAATGTCAGCGACTTCCTTAAACATACTCATAAGCTCAGGCAGATTGTAAAACTTTGAAAATCTTGTTTTCACTCTGTATCCTGTTCCTTCAGGAGCAAGTTCAAAGGCGGATTGTGTTTCTCCAAAGGTGCTTGCCCAAGCATCAAAATGCTCCAAGTGATTCTTCTTTAGGTTTTCATACTGAAGATAACGCTGCATGGTGTAAAGCTCGGTCATAGAATTTGATACAGGCGTTCCTGTTGCAAAGACTATTCCTTTTCCATTTGTCATCTCGTCCATATAGCGACACTTCATAAACATATCAGAGGACTTAAAGGCTTCCGATTGCCCGATTCCTGCAACATTACGCATTTTTGTATGAAGATACAAATTCTTAAATCCATGTGCTTCGTCCACAAAAAGCTTATCTACACCAAGTTCCTCGAAGGTTATGACATCGTCTTTCTTAAAATCATCGTTTAGTTTTTCAAGCCTTGCTTCCAGTTTTTTCTTGGTCTTTTCAAGCTGCTTAACCGTAAAGTTTTGATTTCTGTCGTGCTTATATTCCTCAATATAGTTCAAAATTTCATCAATCTGATCCTGAATATGCTTCTCTTGGTATTCTTTTGACATCGGGATTTTTTCAAATTGCGTATGCCCGATTACAACCGCATCATATTCGCCTGTTGCAATTTTGCCGATAAATCTTTTTCTGTTTTTCGGCTCAAAGTCTTTCTTATCCGCCACCATAATATTGGCTGACGGATAAAGTTGCATAAACTCTCTGCCTATTTGACCTGTCAGGTGATTCGGTACAACAAAGAGAGATTTACTGCACATTCCAAGCCTTTTAGATTCCATTGCGGAAGCGACCATCTCAAAAGTCTTTCCGCTTCTACCACATGGGCAAGCAGGGTATTTCCTCCATAAAGGCTTCTTGCAATGGCATTTCTTTGGTGTGGTCTGAGTTTGATTTCCGTATTCATTCCTTCAAAAGAGAGATTACTTCCGTCATATTCACGATTTCGGATAGAGTTAAAACGCTCATTGTAGAGCTTTACAAGTCTGCTTCTTCTTTCCTGATCACTAAATATCCAGTTCTTAAATTCTTCTTTTAGAAGCTCCTGTTTCTGTCCCGCAAGGAGAGTTTCCTTTTTATTTAAGACAGAACTTTTTGAGCCATCCGGATTTTCAATCTGGTCAAAGACCTTTGTTTCTTTAAGGTTTAAGGCATCTTCAATCAGCTTATATCCGTTTACCCTTGATGTTCCGTAGGTCATTTCAGCAAGGTCATTTCCTCTGTCTTTGCTCTTTCCTTCAATATTCCATTCACTTGTAAGATTTGAGAATTTGACCTTAATATCCCATCTTGCCCAGCCCGGTGTTTTCAGCGTTTCAAAGATGAATTTCTCTATATCCTTAATCGGTATCCAAGTTGCTCCAAGACGAACGCTGATTTCACTTGCTTCCAGTTCTTTCGGTAATACTTTGGTAAGTTCCGATTTTTGATATTCCAAACGGTTCATCTCATAGCTTATCAGCTCTTTTTCTTTGCCATCTTCCGCATAGCCAAGATGAGGTAGTTCCCGTTCCGTTTGTCTTAACTTTGCAAGGTAACTGTCTACGATGGTAATCTTTTCTCTGATATTCCCTGATAGGTATTCGTCCTTTGTAACATAGCCATACTTATATGAATTGCTGCCATTTGCACAGGCGAAAGGCAAATCTCCATCTTCGGGGTTAAAGGATAGCGGTCTGTAAAAGTTCTGTTCTTCCCTGATACTTAGATAAATCTCTCCCCTTAATTCTTCTATTAGAGTAGGTCGCTCTTTTCCTGTCAGGCTTTCCATATAGTCAAAGTCCACATAACCCTTTTCTGAAACAGATAAAACAAGGGCTTCAAGGGAAGTATCCACATGGTCGATTACCTTTGCTTTTGTGATGGTTCTCTTACTAAAAATATCTCCCTTTGCTTTAAAATTTTCTTCTTCATCAAGGATTTCAATGGACGATACCAAAGGAAAGTTACTATCCTCTTTTAAGGCTCTGGTATTAGAAAGGTTATTTACAAAGCCATGTTTCTTTGAAAATCCATCATAGACTTCATTGAGCTTTTCTTGAGCTTTCTTTACCTCATCATCGGAATAGTCCTCTTTCTGCTTATAAATGACATCTTTTAGGACTTCATTCAATTCAAGGTAATCCTTAATCTTTTCCTTGTTCTTATCCGTTATTTCTTTCTTTACGAAAAGTGAGTTTTCTCTGTAATACACTTCATCATCAATAATGGTGTAGGAGAAGTTCTTGACATCGTCTGTGGCAGGGATAGATGTTATTTCATCATCAAGCAGCTCTATTTCCTCATACTTTGTGTTCTTTGATATTTCTGTGCCTGCTTTTGTAAGAAGTTCCTTTAGGTCTGTATTTTCTTTTGGCAAACAAGCAAGAGTATTTCCAAATCTTCCTGACACTTCTTCCATAGTTCCAAGTATCATGTGAGGATTTTCCACAAAATATTTATTGTAGGTCATTCCCTTTTCATCTTCAGATAGATGTATCCAGTCCTCATCCCTTTCTCTGATACTGTCTCTTTTCTTAAAAAAGATAATGTCCGAGGTTACTTCCGTTCCGGCAACGCCCTTAAAGGTATCGTTCGGAAGTCTGATTGCTCCTAAAAACTCTGCTCTTGCTGCAATGTAGCGTCTGACACTCTCGTCCTTTTTATCCATTGTGCCACTTGATGTAATAAAGGCGATAACACCTCCATTTCTTACTTTATCAATGGACTTAGCAAAGAAGTAGTCATGAATCAAGAAGTTATTTTTGTTATACTCCCTGTCATTTACCTTATATTCTCCAAAGGGAACATTACCGATAACTGCATCAAAAAAGTTATTGGAAAAGCTCGTTTCTTCAAACCCTTTAATCTGTATATCACTTTCCGGATAAAGGAGTTTTCCAATGCGACCGCTTATACTGTCAATCTCCACGCCATAAAACTTTGACTCACTCATTTCATCAGGAAGATTGCCGATAAAGTTTCCGATGCCCATTGACGGTTCTAAGATATTACCACTCTTAAAGCCCATTCCTGACAGGGTAGAGTAGATACTGTCAATGACTGTTTTAGGCGTATAAAAAGCTGTTAAGGTTGATTCCATAGCAGCTTCGTATTCTGATGGCGATAAATTATCTTTTAAGAATGCTCTTGCTTCTTTCCACTGCCCTTCCTTACTCTCGTCAAAGACTTCGGAAAGTCCACCCCAGCCGACATACTTTGCCAAAACTTCCTGAGCTGTGCTGTCAAGTTCTCTTTGCCCGCTCTCCACTCGGTTAAGCATAGAGATTGCTTCAAGGTTGTTATTAAGTCTTTCGCTCGGACTTAGTTTTTCAGGGAGGATTTCTTCGGTAATCTTAAAGTTATGAGCTTCTGTTTTAGGTTTTTCTGCCTTTTCATCAATGTCTTGAATTGTATCTTTAGCTTTCTTGTATGTCAGATTTTCAAATATTCTCTCAAGGTCGCTCTCTAAACGATAGGGAATCACATCTGAGCCTGTTATCATATCGCCGAGATATTCGGTATTATCCATAACCGTTACGGTCTTTAGGTTATTTCCCATATTATCAAAGCGGGTTATGGTATAGTCCTTATCCTTGTATCTCACTTCATCGCCAACCAAAAAACTCGGTCTTTCAAGGCTTATCTTTCTTAACAGCTCTTCATTATCCATAAACGGTACGATTGCAATTTGCCTATTTCCATCTCTTGCCGGATACAGCCATACCTCCGACTTTCCGTTTACTTTATTTTTTTCAATATCCCTTGCAATATATGTTTCATGGTCAAAATAGACGGTATCACCTTGTTTCACTGCAAATTGTTCTGCAAGGCTTTCCTCTTTTTCATTCAGCTCTACTTCTTCTTTTTGCTGAATGTAGTCAAACAGGGTAGATTGAACAGGACTTTTTTCATCAAGTAAATTATCTTTGTTATCTGTATCCTCTGTACTAATCCCTGATAACCTGCTCCTATCGTTGATAATACTCTCTGCTTCTTCTAATGAAATTCCCATTTCATCGCTAAGATAAAAGATGTCCTGTTCCTTTTGCTTATCTTTTGAGGAAAGCTGTCCGTTAAATACTCGGTTTATTTCTTCCTCGCTCATCTGTTTTACAAGCTCTGTGTCTTTAATCTCTCGAAAAGTCTTTGGAAAATCTTCTAAAATGAGCCTCTGAGCGTTTAGTTCCTTCAGCTCCTCAAGATTGAAATATCCCCATTCAGGTTCAATCCCTAAAACAAGACCAAAAACATCACCGCTTTCTCTGTCGTACTCCGTCATATACCAAGTCCAGTTGCTTCTAAAAGGAATGATATATGCTGCATGAACTTCCTTGTCCGCTAAAGCAATTTCTTCCTGTGCGTAAAGCTCCGGCACCCGTTTCAGCATTTCATCAGTCATCAAGTTTTCAGGATTATCTTTCGAGTAATAGTGTGGCTCTTTTACTTCTTCCTTCTCCGCTATATTTTCTATGTGCTGTTCCTCAAGGTAAAGGTTTTTAGAAAGCAGCTCGTCAATATGCTTTGCCACACTTGTCCAAGTGAGAAACACATCTTTACAATTATCCTTTTCCAGTTTTATTCCTTTGGCATCGTGCCATTCTCCACTACCTGTCAAGCCTGATACCGCATGGCTTCTTCCTCCTGTTCCATATTCATCTTTTAAGAAGTCGGCTTTTTCCTGTAAAGTGTGATTTTCTTTGAAAAACTTTGTAATTCGCTCTTTTCCTCTATCGATTCCGCTTCCCCTTGAAATAGTAGCAAGGACTTCATCTTCTGTAATAAAGGCTTTTACTTTTGGAAGTTCAGTAAGATTGGTACTGTATTCTTTTCTTGGCAGTGCAAGCTCCTGTAATTTCTGATAAAGGCTGTCCACCTTATGATAGTGAAACCTTAGTACATCTCTATCTTCTCTATATGCTTCTAAAAATCGTCCATACTCTTTGATGACATCCCCAAGGTGTTCAGGATTTTTCAGTGCCTCGGATAATCTTTTTGTTTCATCCGGAAAGCCACCTCCTTTTTCGAGAAATTCAAAAAAGCCTTGTTCTTTTCCTTCCTCACTCAAATCGTGAATAAGATACCATAGGGACTCTGAAATCCGATCTCTTTCATAATCCAAAGCTTCTGAAATCTCCACATTGGTAGCAAACTCTCCGTTTTCCAAAAGTTCAGCAATTCTATTTGCCGCATCACTCCAACTTAAAACCTGCGTATGATCTTCTCTTGCCGATGTTCCGGAAGCAAAATGAATCCCCTTATCCGAATACCAGGAAGATACCTCTCTTTCATCAATATACAGTCCGTTTCCACCGTTAAAGGTATCTTTTAGGTATTCTCCCAATTCTTCATTGCTTTTTCCTTTGGAAAACTCGGCAATGATAGGAAGTCTGCCCCCATCGTGATTTCCCCCGTTAATCAGGAACACATCTTTTTCCTTTTGGCTAAGAGGAACGGTCAGGATCAGTTGTCCGTAAGCATTTTCAGGCAAAGAAAAAGAAGCCTTGTCCGCTTCTCTTATCTCTGATTCGGTATTTTCTTTTAGATTTTCACGACTTCCTTGATGGTCATTTCTTTGAGAGCTGAAATCATCGCTCCATACTGCGGATCGCTCTTGCTCTCTATCTTCCAAGCTTCCATCAGTTTCGGCTTCTCTGTTCTCATAAACGCTATCGCCTGTTTCTGAATGTCCATCAAATGATTGGTCAGTTTCTTCTCCTTGTATAAATCCACTAACATCTCGAATCGGCTCTGCTCCTCGCTCTGTGAAAGATAATCCAGCCTCATCACTGCGTAGGTCGGATTGGGATATTCCTTGATGAATTCCGTCTGTTCCTCCAAACTGCTTAGTGTATTCTCCCTGATTTTGCCTGCGATCTCGTCCGTACTCTCCATTTCTGAAAACTCGCTCGCTTTCACTAATTCTTTCCTGATCATCTCGTCGAAGTACATTTTCTTCTACCTCCTCAATTTCTTCTTGTATTTGATTATATCCTGCTTCTTTGTTTCTTAAAACTTCTTTTTGCTTCTCAAGCTCTTTGCTCTTTTGAATGGTTGTATCTATGATACTTCCGCTAATATCCGATACGGTATCCCCAAGTGCCATAAGGGATATGCTGTCCAGTCTTTTGAAGTTTTCTTTTAACAGTTCCTTATCCATCGGATAATCCACCTTAAACCTTGAAGCTACCGCATAGCTGATGGAGTCCCTGACGAATTTGACAAAGGATATTCTGTCCTCATCGGCGATTCTAAGCTCATTCATCAAGCTGTCTATCTTTTCATCACCATAAATTCTGCTTAAAGAAAAGATATTTTCAAGGTTACTTTCGCTTTCTTCATAGCCTTCACTTGCTATCATTTCCTTTAAGACATCTTGATGGGCTTCTTTATCAAATTTCCAAAGATTTACCTCATTAACATCTCTGTTTCTTGAAACGGTTTGACTTACATCAAAGATGTAGTCCACTTTTTATATGTGCCGTAGTCCTCTAAAATCGGAATCCCTTTCTGTCCTCGTACAACGGTTCGATGAAAGCGTTCACGCCAATAGTCGAACTTGGCACAAGCTGTTGCTTCAGGATTTTTATCATAGATACTTAATTGACTTCTAAAGTCATATCTTTGATTGTTCCCGACAACCTTCAGGAGCTTTAAATATTCCGCTTCACTATGCAGAATGTCCTGTTTTACAAGCTCCAAAATGTTATGAAAATCATTGATTCGCATTTTTACCTCCTTTTTCTAATATTCATTTTTCCTATTCATTCTTCTGGTGTTCCTCTACCGTATGTTTTATCTGTTCCTCAATCTTTTCTAAAAATTCTTTTTTGGAAGATTTGCCCTGTGCTATTTCAGACAATTCCATTTCCCACTGTGCCGTCATTTCTGCTGATTTGAAGTTATCTGCAACAATTTCAATCAGGCTTTTTCCTTTCGGTGTTGCAATCAGATTCTTCTTATCTCGTTCAATAAATTCTTTGTAAATCAGATTTTCAATAATGCCTGCTCTTGTTGCCGGTGTTCCAAGTCCTTCTCTTTCCACTTCAACACCTTTTTCCAATGCATCATTACCTGCAAGCTCCATAGCTTTTAAGAGTGTGTCCTCCGTAAAGTGTTTCGGAGGTTTAGTGTACTTTTCTTTAATCTCTTTATTTTCAATGATAATAACATCTCCAATGCTTACATCAGGAAGCTCCAAATCCTCATTCTTATTGAACTTGTATTCTTTAAGATATTTTGTAAAGCCCTCGTCCTTAATAACCTTACCAATACTCGTAAATTGAAAGCCGTCAAATTCAGCTACAATCTTCGTTGTATTTTCCACTAAAGGATAGCCTACACTTGCATGGAGCTTATTAGAAATCAGTCGATATACCTTTGCTTCACTCTCAGGAATACCCGATAAATCTTCACTCAGTGAGCTTACTGTAGGAATAATCGCATGATGATCCGTAACCTTTTTTGAGTTAAACACCGTCTTGATACGACCTGTATCAAAGTCATTTTTGCCCAAAATATTATTGATGGTACTTGTAATCATATCTTCAGTAAGGCATCTGCTGTCTGTTCTTGGATAGGTAATCAGCTTCTTTTCATACAAACTTTGAGCATAGTCGAGAGTTTGCTTTGCAGAATATCCAAAATACTTATTGCACTCTCTTTGAAGTGTCGTAAGGTCAAATGGTAAATCAGGCTTTGTAATTTTCTCTTTTTGGATAACATCAGTGATTTCAATCTTATCGCCAACTAAATTGATTAGCTGTTCAGCAGCAACCTCATCATCAATTCGCTCAGTCGAAAGTATAAAGCCGTTCATAGATAGCTCCACTGTGTAGTATTTATCTTTCTTAAAATTAGTTATCTCGTCATCTCTTTTTACAATCATGGCAAGAGTCGGTGTCTGTACTCTCCCAACACTGTAATTTTGCTTATATAAGCAAGAGTATAGCCTGCTGATGTTCATTCCAACAAGCCAGTCGGCAACCGCTCTTGCTTGAGCCGATTCAAAGAGATTATCATAGTCTTTTCCGTCTTTTAGCTTATCAAAGCCGTCTTTAATTGCACTATCTTCCATGGAGGAAATCCAAAGCCTTTTCATCTTCTTTTTACAGCTTGCCTGAAGATATACAAGTCTAAAGATTGCTTCTCCCTCTCGTCCGGCATCGCAGGCATTGATAACAGTATCAATCGCCTTATCATTCATCAGTTTTTTTAGGACTGCAAACTGCTTCTTTGTTGCCTTTGCCACTTCATACTGATATTCACTTGGAATAATCGGCAAGTCATCAATCTTCCATTTGGCATACTTTTCATCGTAAGAATCGGGATTTGCCATTTGAATTAAATGCCCGACACACGAGCTTACTCTGTACCCGTTTCCCTCATAGTATCCGTCTTTTTTTATTCTTTGCTCCTATTATCTTTGAGATTGATAATGCAACACTTGGCTTTTCAGCAATTACAAGTTTCATATATATTTTTCCTCCCGTTTTCAATATAAGAGGGCGAAAGATTTTCTCTCCTTCGCCCTGTGTTTTACAGCAAATAGTATCTTTTTTACTCCTAATCTTCTTCGCTGTCCTCTGTTTCATCTTCCATTTCCTGATTTTCAACTTCTTCATTTTCCGTTTCTTCACTGCCTTCCGCTTCCGAGAAAAAATCATCATCTTCCTCTAAGGCTTCCAGTTCCTTATCTTCTTTCTTTTTTACCACCTTAAAATAATAGCCTGCTCCCAATGCCCCCAAAGTTACAAGAGCAAGCAGGATATATGTTCCGGTGCTGCTTTTTTCTTCCTTTTTTTCAGGCTTTGCTTCTTTCGGTTCGTCCTTTATGGGTTCTTCCTTGACTACTTCTTTCGGTTTTTCCTTGATTTCAACCATATTGAGAAGATCATCTTCCGAAACTTCGGTAAGGAGTATGACATTTTCTCCCTGTTCATCATGATTGATAATGAGGTGAAAGGTCTTTCCGTTCTTGGTCTGAAAGGTAATAAACTGTCTGGCATCCGCAGAATATTTATCTGTTTCTTTGTTATCGCTACTATCTCCATGGTGAATGGGATACTCCTGATTGGCATTATTTACATTCTCCGTAACACTTGCCCTTGATTTGGTAGGCTCGGTCGGAATCCCTTTATTGGTATTGGTTATTTCTCCGTTTGAAGCCATTTTTTGCTTTAAATTCTCCGGTTCTTTTGCAGTCAATTTATTGGGATAACGCACTTCTTTTTCTTCTTCCTTTTTAATAACTGTAATTTCCGGTTTTTTCGGTTCTTCTTTTAGTGTTTCCTGTGCTGCTTCTTTTTCATCAACCTGTGCATAGGCTACCGATGGGTAAGCTGCCATAATGACCGTAACAGCAAGAAGTAACGCTGTAATTAACCTTGTAAATACCTTATTTTTCATAACTGTTCTCATGATTTTTCTCCTTTTTCATTTCCGATTGTTCTTTTTTAACCTTTGCCATTAAATCTGTAATTGTGATATTGTTTTTTCTGCAAATGGCAATAATCTCCTCATTTTCCAGTTCTTCTTCTCTGATAAACAAAGGCTCTAATTCCTGATCAATCAGAGCCTTTTTATCCTTTAACTTTTGTATTTTGTTTTTCACTGCTGTAAGTTCTTTTTTCACATTTTACCGTCCTTTCTTTATTTTACTCTGCCGAATCCATAGAAATGCTCCCTCCAGTAAGGTGTGTTGATACTGACAAATCGAATCGGATCTCCGGCGTGTATCATCATTCCGTTTCCTGCGTAAATGCCGACATGAGAAATAGGGGAGCCGCTGTCGTAGGTGTTCTTAAAGAAGATAATATCTCCCGCCTTTGCTTCACTTGGAGATACGGGATTGCAGTAAGTTTTGTATATTCCCCAAGCGGTCGTCCTTGGCATATTCTTGACACCCGAATGGGTAAAACTCCAGCACACAAAGGACGAACAGTCGAAGTTATTCGGCCCGTTCGCCCCAAATACATATCTCTTTCCGATATGCTTTTTCGCTTCGTTAAACAGTGCCTTCACCGTTACATCGTCAAAGGCAATTCCCGGATTTGAAAAAGTCGGGATTGTCTACAATCTCCGATAAATTTCCGTTTCCGCTTCCAAAGACAGTTTCCATGTTTCCCTTAGAGGCAAGCAAGGCTTCATAGTGAAGAACATTATCGGGATACTCTGAGAAGATTTCTCTTACGATACTGTCCATTTCCCTTTTCTTCAGTGTTACTATGAGCTTCTTATACTCATAAGCTTCTTCATGACTTTCGGTATGCTCATTGCCATCTTCATCGGTATATGTTTCCGTAACCGTCCTGTATCTGATTTCAATTTCTTCTCGATAAGATAAATCATACATCTTTGTAAAAATGTCATGGATGATACTTTGAACTTCCTTTGAATCCTTAATTTCTCCACATCTTGAAGTGATGTAGGATAAAAGCTCATGGGTGTTATGTCCGATTTCTCCCTCTTTTTCTATGAGATATTCATCATAGCCGGGATAATTTTCTTCTACGGAACTGATTTCATCTTGCAGACCTTCTTCCAATCCCGAAAACTGTTGATTGATTTCACTTAGTACATTTTGGTCGGAAAGATAGGTTGTAGTTAATACGCCGCTTGTAGAGTTTATCATTCCGGTCATGGAGGTGCCTGCAAATTGAATGATAAAAGTCCCCAAAATAATAAGACCTATGACAATCATCATAAGTCCCTTTGCTTTTTCGTATCAGCATTTCTTTGGAGCTTTTCAGTGTTCCGATCAGACTTTCTTTGATACGATCTCTAAGCCTTGATTTATTTCGTTTCCCAATAGCGGATTTCATCTGCTTTTTCTTTTGAAACTTCTTAAAAGCATTTGCTTGCTTATATTCCTTTGTTTTCTTTAATTCCTCTTTGGCTTCCCGAAACTCCAATTTTGATTTACGCTTTCGTATCTTGTAATCTTTTTTTGCTTAGGTTATAGCTTTTTTTAGCCTTTTTCTTATCGGCATAGTTTTTATCCCATAAGTAATTTTTGAATTGCCGTCTGCAATCTTTTTCTCCGGTTTCCACACCCTGATTTTCATCACTGCCATGGGATAGGTAATCCCTTACCGCTTCACTTCCTTTTGCTAAACCTGACAGAACAGATCCCTTTGCAGACTTTTTCTTTTCTCTGCCCTGAATCATCTCTTTGGAAGACTTTTTCCCTTCCGTCTTATCGTCTGCGTGATTGTCTTCCTTTTCCCTTGTATAGACCTTATCCGAATAGTTTTTTCGTTTATACAGCTTCTTTTGAGCATTGTGCTTTTTGTTAGAGTGTTCCGTTATACCTTCTTTGGTATGAAGATTATCTTCCACATCATAAGTCGATTCAAAATAGTCGCTGTCTCTAAAGTCATTGTCATACCTGTCGATGATACCGTCATTATCAAGGTCTTTTCCCAAAGGATCGTAGATTTCTTCATTTTGACTGTACTTTCCTTCCGTTCTTAACTCTTTTCTGACTTTTTCAGCCATTTTTCTTTTCTTTAAAAGCTCGGCTTTTTGTTCTTCAAAGGAGATTTCCTTTTCTGTTTTTATGCTTTTCGGTGCAGAAACTATCTCATCGGCTATTGTTTCATCATTTGCAAGGGAAGTAAAAACACTGTTTTCATCGCCGGAGACAAGAGGGGATTTATTATCTTCTTTTGAGGTATCTGTTTCCTTGTCTTTTACAACATTTTTAAGCTGTTTCACCTTTCTTTTGGAACTTCCTTGCAAAAGCTCATTCTTGGAATTTCTTTTGCTTTCCTTTTCGTGGATCTTATCCTGAAATCGGTCTTTCTCGTGAATAATTTTCCCTCGGTAATCATCGCCATGCTTTAATTTACCGGCTTCATCCGCATCCATATATTCTTTCCCTAACAGTTTTGCTTCCTCTTTGATTTTCTGCCTTTCCTTAAAATCTCGCCTTAATTTCTTTTCCACAAGCTATCACCTCACTTCTTCCGGTTTCGTTGTCATCTTCTGATAGAGAATGGTATCTTTCGGGAACTTGTCAATAAAGGGAACAATGGTGTTCCCAAAGAATAACAGTCCTTCTCCCGCATTGGAATTGGTAACATATTTAAGCTGCGGTTTGGAGATTTTCAGTTTTCTTGCTAAAATTTCCCGATCTCCGCTTGCTTGATTGAGCATTAAAACAAAATCTGTGTTATCAAAGATGTTTTCTATCTCCTTACTCATCAGTAGGTCTTTGACATTCTGCGTAATGCCTGTCGGAATTCCTCCCCATTTTCTGAATCGTTTCCATATCTCAACGGAGTAGGAGGCGGTCTGTTCTTCTTTTAAAAGTAGGTGAAACTCATCGATGTAATACCTTGTTGCCTTGTTTCCTCTGTTTTGGGATACCTTATTCCAAACCTGATCCTGAATCACAAGCATACCTATTTTTTTAAGTTGCGATCCCAATTCCTTAATATCGAAACAAAGGAGCTGTTTATTTAAGTCCACATTGGACTGATGGTTAAAGACATTAAGAGAGCCTGTTACATAAATCTCCATCTCCGTTGCCAGTTTTTTCCCGACCTTTTCTTCCTGATTTTTTAACATATCGTATAGGTCTTGTAAGATAGGCATGTTTTTCGGTTCAGGTTCGTTAAAATACTTTTCATAGATTTTCGGTAAGCACCTGTCTATAACCGACTTTTCTTCTGCTGTCAGTCCGCTTCCTCCAACGACAAGTTCAAGCATACTCATGATGAAGTTTGCCTTGTCTTTTAACGGTGCATCTCCATCGCCGTAGTTCATATTGATGTCAAGGGGATTGAGGTAATCCTTTGATTTACTGCTAACCTTAATGACCTCTCCGTTAAACTGACGCACAAGGTTTCCATATTCGCCCTCCGGATCACAGATGATGACATCATCGTCCGTTACCAAAATCGCATTTGCCATTTCACGCTTTGCACTAAAGGACTTACCACTGCCCGGAGTTCCTAAGATTAACCCATTGGGATTCTTTAATTTCTTTCGATCTGCCATAATCAGGTTGTGACTTAGTGCATTCAGTCCATAGTACAAACTGTTGCTTGAATTGATGAAAAGCTCCTCTGTGGTAAACGGTATAAAGACGGCTGTTGATGAGGAAGTTAAGCCTCTGTTAATCTCCAGTTTATTCACGCCAAGAGGAAGTACGCTTATAAGTCCTTGCTCCTGTGCATGATCAAGTCTTTTTATCTTGCAATTATGCTTATTGGCAATGGAGCTGATTTGTGCAATGGTGTTTTCCAGTTTCTGTACTGTCCTTGCAAAGTTCATAAAGACAATGGTTACGACAAACATTCTTCTCATCTCTTGTCTGCAAGTCTTTTAACAGGCTTTTCACATCTTCACCATAGGTGATTAGGTCTGAGGGTAAAATATCCATATCATAACCCGCTCTTACCGCCTTTTTGTTTTCCTCAATTCTCATCTTATCAATGTCGGTGTTTTTTCTTTTTACCATCTTAATGGCTTCCGACTGCTCAATTGCCCTGATATGAAAGGAAATATTGATGTTATCGTCAATGTCCAAAAACTCGGCAAGCATACGGTCTGAAAGTTCACTGGCAAGGATTTGAAAATGACTTGTCGCTCCGATAAACTTCCCGAACTTAAAATATCTACTCGGTGTAAAGTTAAATTCATCAGGCGTAATGTAGCTTTTGGTGCTTTCTTTTTTCTTTAGGTCTTTGTAGGAAAACTCAAAGGTCTTGCCCGGATTTAATACATCGTGAAGGATTTTCAGCCTTTCTTCTCCGTTTAGGCTTTCTGCACGCACGCCCATACTTTTTAGGGACGATAAGATGTCAATCTCCAGTCTTTCCAGTTTTGAGATTGCCTGCTCCATATTGTCCGCTTCGACGGTAAAAGTAATGTACTTTGATTTTCTAAGCCCGTTATTTCCCTTTACAATCTGATTTTTTAGCATTTCTCGAAACTCAAGGCGTATCTCGTCAAAGCCGTCTTTTTTATCCGGTATCTGAATTGCCGACTGCATTTCTTCGTTTCTTCCAAGCTGATTGATATATGACAGTTCAATCCCGACACTCGGATCAAAGGAATTTAAGAAGTTGGCAAACTGATTAAAAATAAGGTCTCGATCTTCCTCTAAGGCAAGCTGATAGTTAATATCCTCAAAGGCTATGCTTTTACTGAAGTGTTTTTCATCACTCTGGCATATCCCGCTTTTCAACATTCTAAGATAGGGAAGGGTATCTTCTACAGTATGGCGTTTCGGCTCTTTCTTAAAGATAAGGTTTAAAAATCCGCCTTTCTCTTTTTTCATCTCTGTTTTATCTTGCTTTAATTCCTGTTTCTCCCTTCTTAACGCCTTTTTGTTTTGCGTGAGCTTTAGCTGCTGAATTTTTCTTTTGCTGTTCAAGGTAAACCTCCTTTCTCACACGCTTTGCGGTTGGTAAAACTTGTGTAAATAGATATACTTAAAATACTTTTCAAAGGTCAGTCCGTCTTTTTCAAACAGTGTAATGAAAAAAATGGGAAGTGTGGACACGATGAGAAATAGAATTGCTATATCATTTGCTACAAACTTTCTCATAAATAAATAGACCGGTATTCCTACCAGTCCTGCGAAAGTAAAGCCGATCAGCTGTCTTTTGGTTAAGTTAAAAGCGACCTTCGTTTTTACTTTCTTTAAGTCTTTCGGGATTGGTACATACGCCATGATTTACCTCCCATCTTCTTTTTCCTTTGACAGCTCCTCCATGTGTTCATATACGGAGCCGATTTCTTCCTGAATACTGGCAAGCTGTTCCTCTGTGCTTTGATTGATTCTTCCCTGCATCAGACAAAAATCATTGTGGCAATGTCCAACCTTGGTGATTCTTTTGTTTAGCTCTTTCATTTTTTTTTATGAACTCTGATTCTATCCACCAAAATGGCAATGCCTGTTACAAGAATGGCTGCTTTCCATATTGTTTTTCTTTTCTTCATACTATCTTCCTTTCTTTTAGTGAGCATTGAGAACACTTTTTGCCAGTGTTCCGCTTTTTAACATCATCAGTCCCAACAAAATCGCATACCCAAGTATCGTGAAGGTACTGGTATGAATGTCTGTAATCTGTATGGTCTTAACTAATACTGCGTAAATTCCAAGGCAAACCATTAAAAAGAGTCCTTGCAGTCCAAGGGCAAACAGTCCTTTAATGTAGTTTGTTCCGATCTGTCCCCATTCTTTGTTTCCCATTGTCGCAAACGGTATGGCTGAAACCGATGAGTACACATAAATTTCAAACATTCTTCCGTAAACAACGAGCATGATGACAATGGAGATTCCCTGTATGGCAACCTTGATCAGTGAGGTTTCAAAGAGAATCATAATGAGTTCTCCCAGTCCCTTATCTTTTAAAGCTTCTACCATCTGAACAATTTGATCTCCGGAAACAACAGCAGAGGTGTTAATCACCCCCGCCGCTTTGTTTACCATGCTTTGTGCCACATCAAAGACTGCCATCGAAAATTCAAAGGCATGGGATACTAACCATACGGCAATCCACATCTTGATGATGTATTTGAAAAAAGTCAAAGGTGTCCGTATCGTGCATATTATTCTTTTGCATGACCATATTAATGAGCTCGATACAAAGGACTGCCGTTATGATTAGTCCTGCTATTGGAATGATAACGGAGTCGTTAATACTCTTGATAAAGTTAAATACTTCTCCGTTCCATCCCATCGGTGTCTGTCCTACATCTGCTGCCACTTTCCCAACCTGATTGTTAATGTCAAGAAACATAGACTCTAAGTTTGCTTGGATACCGCCCAGTAGAAGCTCCTTGAAAAATTCTTCTATCTTGTCGAATATCCCAAACATTTCATCGCTCCTTTTCTTCCTACTTCAGTACATTGGCAAGAAGCGGAATGAGTTTTAAGCCGATAAGGACGATACCGCCTCCCGCCATGAGCTGCTTCACGCCTTGACTCTTTGCGCCGGGATTATCGTTCCCGTAACCTTCCATCAAGTTGATCACGCCCCACGCACCGAGTCCTGCTCCTACCGCCATTACCAATACTTTCAGTACATCTACTGCCTGTGTAAAAAATTCCATTTTATTCTTCCTCCTTGTTTTCTTTCTTTTCAATTTTGTTGTATGACTTCACTATAAAGTTTTTGTAAGTCTTACCGTCTTTTTCACGATCTTTAAAATATCCAAAGATATGAATGAGATCGCCTTTTTCAAAGTCTTTCGCTGTTTCCACCTTTTCACCGTAAGCAGCACAGTTGATATATTCCTTGCCTTTCCCGTACTTCTTTACAAGTGCAAAATTAACGACTTCTACCGTTTCTCCGTCTTTTTCAAAACTTGAGAAAATAGGCTCTGCAACCAAGTTGGCATTGATGTTCATCATTTCCTGCTTCATATTTTTTATTTATCCTTTTCATTTCAATAAAAAAAGCGACTGAAAGTTTCATTTTCCAATCGCTGATGCTTTTGCTATTTAGTTTTTCCTTAGTGGGACTTCTTATCCTTATCATATTTCCTCCTGATTTTGAGTAATAAAAAAGCAGCAAATCTATTTTTTAGACTTACTGCATTCTTGTAATAACCGTATCCCTATTCAGTTTTGCTTTCCTTTTCGCTTCATGTAGCTTTCAATATCAAACAAATTCTTCTTGTCATAGTCCTCAAGTAGCTTATAGTTCTTGTGCTTTGTAATATCAAATTTATCCGATAGAAAAGGGCGGACACCACGAAGTTGAAAGATACATTTACTGCCGTCCATTACTGTTATTTCATCTTGGCTCATCAGTTCCTTACCGGTCTTTTGATAATTTAATCCGAAACTCTTTTGATTGCTCCTTGTTTCCGATGTGTTATATAGGTCTATGGTTTCTTTTCCCAGTGTTTCTGAAAGCTCTTTTATAGTTGTTTTCTCTTTCCCACCTAAGAATAGGGTACTATCACAGTTGCCAACAATGGTATCGGCATTATCCTTGTAGATTGCCTTTAGCTGAGATTGTGCCTGTAAGATGATACTTGCGGAGATTTCTCTGCTTCTGATGGTTGCAATCAGCTTTTCAAACTTTGGAATCAAGCCGATATTTGCAAACTCATCCAAAAGACACCTTACATGAACAGGTAATCTTCCGCCGTAAACATCATCCGCCTTATCACAGAGCAGATTAAATAATTGCGAGTACATAATGGACACTACAAAGTTAAAAGTATCATCGGTATCGGAGATAATAACAAAGAGGGCAGTCTTTCTATCACCAAGAGTATCCAGTTCCAATTCATCTTCTTGCATCAAGTCCCTAAGTTCCTGAATGTCAAATGGAGCAAGCCTTGCACCGCAAGAAATTAAAATAGATTTCGCTGTTTTTCCGGCAGCCAATTTGTACTTTTTATATTGCTTCACCGCAAAGTGTGTAGGTTCTTTCTTTTCCAATGCTTCAAAGAGTCTGTCTATCGGATTCATATAGGTTTCGTCATCTTCCCTTACTTCCGAAGCGTCAATCATATCAAGGAGTGTTGCAAAGTTCTTTTCTTCTCTTGGAGCTTCATAGAAGATATAGCCGATAAGTGCTGTATAGTAGAGTTTTTCGGCTTTTACCCAAAAATCTTCACCTGCTTTTTCTCCCTCTCCCTTGGTGTTTGCGATGATTGTCTGTACTAATTTGAGTATGTCCTTTTCACTTCTAAGATAAGCAAAGGGATTGTACTTCATGCTCTTTTTGAAGTTAATGGTGTTTAAGATTTTTATCTCATATCCGTTATCTTCAAGCATTTTGCCACACTCAAGGACTATCGTACCTTTCGGATCGGTTACGCAATATGACGAGTGCATTTGCATAAGGTTCGGTTTGACATAAAACCTCGTCTTACCACTTCCACTACCTCCTATGACAAGTACATTCTTATTTCTTGCATACTTTGGATTAGCAGGTCTGCCATTCATTGTCAGTCGTTCTGTTTGTGTTAGCAAGATGTTGTTTTGAAACTTCTCGTCCATATATGGCTCGATGTCTTTTTTATTTCCCCATCTTGCAGAGCCGTACTCTTTTCCTTGTCTAAACTTCTTGGCGTTTTTACCTTTGGTATAGACAATAAATTTAATTAAGGCTGCTACTCCAACTCCTACCAGTATATCAATAAGATGTATGCTTGGGATAAAGCTCATTGTGTTAAGCTCTAATATCCCTTGAAAGATTTTATCTATGACATCTCCGCCGGTATAGCTTCTTACATGATGAGAGAAGATGTTGCCTACATAGAAAAATGCAAGATAGGGAATGTTTTGTTTCATAAACTTTGCCTTATCTTGCACTTTGAATAATCCTTTCATGTCTTTTAATATTTTAGCTATCACGAGTCTTTTCACCTCCAATCAAAGTAATAGGTAGTTCCTGCCTTTCGGTGTTACAAAGGTCTGTATTCCGACCGCTTTGCTCCCTTCTTTGCACCATTCCTTTACTTCAAAATATCCTTTATTGTTCTTGGCATAGGGTAGAAGTCTATTTTTCTTATCCCGATAAATAAGTTCCTTGTCTATGAGGAATTGAATAAACACTTTTTGCGGGATATGAAGCTCTTTTGATGTATTTCTAAAGTTGGTCAGCAGATAGTTATTCACCAATTCATCAAAATACTTGGCTTTCGGCTCTAAATCCTCTATGATTTTTTCTTTTTCAGCAATCAGGTGATTAGCAAGGAGTACCGCATTTGCCAATATTTCTTCATTGCTCATTTTTTCTTGGTTCTTGAGATACCCGCCATTTTTACGAATGCTCGGCAATACCTCTGTGGTTATCCATCTTTTAAAGTCCTTTGCCTGTGGCAGCTTGGAAGATAGGATAAGGGAGTATAATCCTGACTCGTTGATAGATACCATATTTCTTCTTTGTCTGCCGTCGTGAAACACGACATCAGCTTTATCATCTGTATCCACATGTCTTACCAAAGCATCTCTCGTGTTTGCATATCCCAACTTCTCGGCAACTTCTTTTCCAATAAAGAAAAACTCACCGTCTTTTTCCATTACAGTGAGTTTCCCAAATTCCATATTTTCAAATGTTATCAAGCTGCTCATAGGCTCTGCTCCTTCTGTTTATTCTTAACTTTATCCTTAGAAACAGTATTTTTTGCCATCTCTTTAAACTTCTCGATATTTTTACGAATGGATTCTTTCCGTTCCGTTTTTCTTTCTGAGCTTGCAAGAGCATTTTTAAAGGCTTTCTCCATCATTTTCATATCTTTGGCTTGGAAAAATACGGAGTATTTACCTGTTTCTTTATCTTTCATTACCGAAAACTTAACACCGTATTTGTTCAGCTCTTTTTTCAGTTCTTTCAGTTCCGCTTCTTCTACCGGTATTTCTTCCAGCTGTCCTTTTTTCGCCATATCCTTGAGCTTGACTTCATTTCCGTTTACTTTAACGAGCTTTTCAAGTCCTCCCAGTTTCTCTGCTTCTTTCATCAGTTTTTTCAATAGCGTTAAAAGAAGTTTTCCGGTTACTTTGGCAGCCTTAACCTCAAGGCTTAGTGTCTTTCTTGCAATTTCTTCGTTAATCAACTTCTATCACCTCCGTTTAGTAATCGTTCTTTATTTCGGTTTAACTTCTCTTTTTGAATCATCTTCCTGTAATCTAATCCGACAACCATCACCGGAATACACATCTCTATAATTCTTGAATATATTCTTTGGTATTCCACGCTTTCTGTGCAGTTTGAAATTGTGTCGTAGGACAGGTTGGTTGTAAATATGGTCGGTTTTTGTTTCAGGTATCTGTTATTGACAATGTTATAGACCTGTTCTTTGGCATAGCTGGTATCTCTTTCTATTCCCAAATCATCTAAGATGAGAACGGAAGTATTTACAAGCGATTCGATATACTCATTTTTATCAAAATCAAAGCCGCTTTTTTTGCAGATTGTTGATTATCTGGGCAAAGTTTCTTATCTTTACGCTTATCTGATACTGCTCTATGAGTGCATTGGCGATAGAGCAGGCAAGATATGTCTTTCCGCTTCCTACTGAACCGTAAAAGATAAGTCCGATGTTTTCTTTTTTCATCTCCTCATACTCTTTTACAAAGTTTTTTGCAATGGTAAGGCTCTGATTTTCTTCTCCCTGATAGTTTTCAAAGGTGTATGTCCACTGAATAAGGGAGGCAAAGCAACTTCTTTTTAATCGCTCAATCTCCATCTGCTTTTCTCTTGCCTTTTGTTTGGCTTCTCTGTCCCTGTCGCACTTGCAGGAAACTTTATAGATTCTCTTTTCACCAAGCATCTCCAAGGCTTTTCCGTCTTTTCTTTCATGACAGTTCTTGCAATAGGCGTGTCCGTCTTTGATATATTCTCTTTCCGGATCGTAGGAATACTCAGTATCCTCAATCATTATTTTTTCCATCTCACTCATCATAAATGCTCTCCTTTGTCATATTCTTCCCATGTCGGGATATTGGATGGCTTATCCGCTTTCTTATTTCCCTGATCCTTATAAAACCATGAAGGATTGTTGCCTTATGGTCTTTATAGGTCTTTCCGGTGCTTTTGCTGTATGCGGATAGTCTTTCGATATAGTTATCAAGCTGTCCGTTCATCGTGATTTGCAATTCTGATACATCTTCATCTGTTAAAAACACATTTTGAAATGTGCCGAGCTTCATAAAATCTCTCTTACTATACTCACTCTTATTATTATCTATATAGTTAGGGTAAAGAGTTTTTACTTCCTGAAGTTCATTTTCTTTACTTCTGAGGTCAATATTTTTTACTTCTGAAGTAAAAGTTTTTAACTTCAAGAGGTCAGTTTCTTTTACTTCCGATATACTCATAAAAGTCTTTTACATAAATGATGTTCGGCTTTCCAAGTCCAAGTCTTATTCTTTCAATCAGTCCAATGCCTTTTTTGACATCAAGTTCATCCAATATTTTTATTGCCGTAGGTTTTGAGAGATTTCTTCTTTTCATAATTTCTTCAACTGTGAAGTAGATGAATACTCTGCCTTCTTTGTCTATCCAGTTATTCTTAAAGGACATTCCTGTCCGTTTCAAAAGCATGGAATAGAGTATGATTGCTTCTGCCGATAATCCCTTAAATTCTTCCCCATCTACCAATATTTCAGGCACTTTTAGAAAGTTAAATCTCTCTGCTTCCCTGTTATAGAAATAGTCAAAGTCCATAATTCCTCCTTCCTTGATTTTTCGTAAAGAAAAAGACGATAGATTTTCTCTATCGCCTCCCATAACCATTTTTATGAAATTTTTTAGATTGATTTTATCGCTTCATTGATTCCTTGTAGAAACGCTATGATTACAGCTCCGATCATCGGTATTCCGTAAGGACTTAGTAAAAATCCAAGGATAAGTGCTTCTATTGCTGCTTTTGTATCGTGTAGCATAAAGAACGAGCCTATGGCAACAAATACACATATCAGCATAAGCAAATATAGGATTGCTGTTCCTACGCTAAGCAAGAATGTCAGAAAGGAAGTCAAAATGCTTAACAGCAAACTGATTGGGAACAAGATTATTTTTACTATCCATCTCATAAATACCCTCCATTTCTATTAAATCATTTTAAAATGCCTTAAAGCATCAATGATAGCTTCCTCTTTTTCTGGTGTGCATTGTGGAATAAGCTGTTTCTCTTTTTTTGATTTATTATAATGCTCCCTCAGTACAATTCCACACTTCTTTTTAATCTGTGCAATATAGAGTGTCGAAACCTTTAAATCAAATTTTTCTAATATATATTCCTTAATTTGTGCATAAGACGCTTTACTTTCAGCACTTGTCAAATCAAGCTCATCAAGCTTAATTTCAACATCTATATGCTTATCGACATCGAGTTTGGACAAAAGTGCTACCGTCTCCACATGCAGCGTCTCAGGAAACATATCGCATAGACAGACCTTCTTCACCCTGTATCCTGCCTCCTCAAACTCAGGGATGTCCCTTACCAGGCTGGTTGGCTTGCAGGCTATGTAAACTATATCCCTAACTCCATAAGATAATACCCTCTTAAGCGCCTTAGGAGACACACCGTCTCTTGGAGGGTCAAGGATGATAAAATCAGGCTTTTCCTTCACTTCATCCAGTACCTTAAATACATCACCTGCCAAAAACTCAGTATTGGTAAGTCCGTTTAACTTTGCATTTTCATTGGCTGATGTTACAGCCTCTTCCACTATTTCTATCCCTATAACCTTTTTTGCCACAGGAGAAATTATCTGTCCTATGGTGCCTGTCCCACTGTATAGGTCATAGACTACATTGCCCTCATTGTTACCTACATACTCCCTTACCTTACTGTAAAGCACCTCAGCACCGAGAGAATTGGTTTGGAAGAATGAAAATGTGGTTATCTTAAACTTAAGCCCCAGAAGCTCCTCATTTATATAATCCCTGCCATATAGAATTTCCTGTCTTTCTGCCTTCACATCATCGGAAACTTCATCATTTACAAGGTGGATAATACCAGTTATCTCCCCTTCTAAACCAACCTTCTTTAGTTTTTCCACCATTTCTTCCAAGATGTCCTTCTCTGCCTGACTTATAGCCTTTCCCTTATCGTATACCGCATTAGGAGAAGCCAAAAATTCCTTCAGGCTGTCCATTTCCATGGCTGTTTTTTCGTCCTTTGTGATAAAGTCTGATGAAGTCTCAAGGGCAACCAGGATTTCACCTGTCTTAGATGCCCTTCTCACGAGTAAATGCCTGAGATACCCTCTGTGCATTGCCTTATTGTAAAATGAGATTTCTGCTTCATTAAAATGCTCGAATACGCATCTTAATATCTTGTTAAAATCATCATTGACTATCTTGCAGTCATCTGTGAATAAAATATCGTGAAAATGACCACGCTTATGAAGACCAAGTGACATCGGGCCTCCCTTATAGCTGTCCCCAAAGGCATACTCCATCTTATTTCTGGTTTCCCACTCTGAAGGGCTTCCAAGAATTTCCTCATACTCATATTCGCTGCTTATCACCCTGTCAAGCATCTTCTTTACCTGTGAACTCTTTAGCTTAAGCTGCTCCTCATAAGGCAGGGTATGATATGAACAGCCTCCACAAAGTCCATAGTTCTTACAGGCAGGCTCCCTAGTCTCTGTAGGTGCTTTTTCTATTACTTCTTCTATACGGGCCTCGTACCTGTCATTTCTTCGTTTCCCAACCCTGTATCTAACCTTCTGTCCTTCGATTCCACCCTTAAGTACAACCTTTCTCTCATCATCTGAAAGAAGTATAATTCCCTTGTCAGGAAAATCTACATAACTTACTATACCCTCGTTAATCTCACCTTTTTTCAATTCTTTTTCCTCTTATCTAATCAAAATAATATTGGTGTCAAAAGTATTTGGCAACCATTAATGAGTTCCCCTACAGCTTCAATTCTCAGGGAGACTGCAAAATTATTTGTCAGTAACTCAATCATTTTACAAAATTTTAGCCTTCAAATTTACACACTGCAATCTCCTGTAACCCTCTATCATGCAGAGAAGTCAGACAGAGATTGCCGTTAATATTATGCAGTTTATGCTTTGACATCCCTTTTGGAAAACCTATGTCAAAGTATTCTCCATTACTTAGAGAAAATACTCTTTGTTTCCCTTTCCACTCATCGCTCTTAAATAATGGAGTCAATATCACATAGTTTGAGTCTGTAAATACCCCGTTTACACCGCCTTTTTTCTCTGACTTTTTCAAGTTATCCGATTCAATATACTTTTTAATTACCCTTCCCTTATCTGATATCTTAGCAAGTGCATAGTAGTCTAAGCCCCATTTATTGACAGATGTTGTGCTTTCTCCCGAAGTAAAGGCATAGATTTCATTGTTAAGTATTTTCAAGGAGTCGATTTTAGGCATTTCTTCATTACTTTCATCATGATTTGTAAATCCCTGTTTATCAATTTCCAAAAAGCTCTTCCACTTGGCTTTTCTCCCCTTAAAATCAATATCTAACAAGGCAAAACACCTTGATAAATCATAATATACCTTATCCTCAAAGCAAACCGGTATGAGAGTGCTGTCGGATACTATCTGAAAATACCTCTGCTCTGCCTTTTCAGGCACAATCTTTCCTGAGAATAGGGAGCCATTTTTGATTGGTATGACCATGGGAGAAGAGAAATCTCCGGTGTAGTACAGAAGCTCATTCTCAGGCTTTACTATGCCAAATCCTTCTCCGTACTTAAAAAACACAGGATAATTTCTCCTGCTTCCTGTGTAATCAAAGGCAGCAACCTTTCTAATACCCTGTGATGAAAGCTCAAGAACACAGTATTTACGATAGTTTTCAGCCTCAGATGTAAGTACCAATGCTCTGTTACCGCTTAATATTCCACAACTATGGACAAAGGTATATTCACCGTTTGTATCCCATTTTTCTATAAGGTTTAGTTTTAGTTTCTCCATTACCTCACTCCCATTGACTCTCATACATTTTCATTACTTACATATACATATTGACATCAAAGCAATGTCCTATACAGCCTCCATTATGTCACAAGAATTAAATTCAATCAATATCAGGGTGAATTGTTAGTGTATAATTTGTTATTTGAAAAAGTAAGTTCCAGTCTGAGCTTGAATTAAAATATTGAAGCCGGGATGCTGAACTTACTTTTTCAATTCAACTTTTTATCGCCTTTTTGATGTTTTTCACCCTCCAGTTCTCTAAGTATGATGCATTTTAATTTGTCTTGCATGGTTTCCGTTGCATTTTCATTAAAGTGGACAACAATCTCATAGGTTACTTTCCCAATTTTCTTTATCGTCTTTGTCCCTGTATTCTGTTCATTTTTATTTTCATACATATCGTTTTCCTCCTGTTTATAAACACTAAAAAACGACTAGATTTTTTATCTTCTAGTCGCTTCATTTCATTCTTGATACCTGTGATGATTTTAATTCTTCCGTTATCCTTTTTCTTAATTAGTTCATCTAAATATTGCTTTCTTTCTATAATCATATCCCACGCCTCTTTTCTGCGAATAATTTATATATTTTGCCACGTTTTTTTATTTGTATGTATTTTTATCACAGTTAAAGAGTAATCGCAATCATAAGGAATAATTTTTCGTGGCATAATATGTTTTTTTATTCCATCTTATAGTTTTTGATCTTTGATATCTCATTTTTCTCCATTACCTCACTCCCATTAACTCTCACACATTTTCATTACTTACATATACATATTGACATCAAAGCAACGTCCTATACAGCCTTCATTATGCCATAAGAATTAAATTCGTTAAATATCAGGGTGAATTTATTACTCTTTACTTTGCCCTTGTAAAGTGCTAAAATTACCTTGTATCATGGTTAAACCAAGTAATGTAAACCTAAGCTTGTATTTATGATATTTATTAGCAACTTTTATGATATCATTATGACTTTTGGAGAAAAGAGATGAAGGATAAACTAAGAACTCCTGCTATGGACTACTTCTTTGATGCAGTCCTCACACTTAAAAGCAGGGAAGAATGTTACAGTTTTTTTGAAGATGTCTGTACCATAAATGAGCTCTTTACCATATCTCAGAGACTTATGGTTGCTAAGATGCTTACTGAGGGAAAGACATATATAGAAATATCGGAGGTAACAGGGGCTTCCACCGCAACCATAAGCCGTGTTAACCGTTCCTTGGAATATGGCAATGACGGATATAGTATAGCAATGGATAGAATTGTGGCAGGAAATAACAACGAATAAGATTGTTCTCATTTCAAGTGAAAACACGGAAAGATAATCTTTATGATAAGTCAAGTGAGGTATTAAATGGAATTTAGAAAGCTTGAAAAATCAGACAGCAAAAAGCTTGAAGATTTGATTAAAAATGTTGAAGATAATTTAGAAGATGATACTTTTTGGCTTCCCATCACAGAGAAATCAAGAGAAAACTATTTTAATAATGACTGGACTTATTTCCTGGGGGCTTTTGAGGATGATGAGTTAATAGGGGCAGCCGCCCTGTTTTTTAACGAAAATGAATTTGGTGAGAGTTGTAAAGCTCTTGGAATTTCATTTGACGGTATTGCTGAATATGGTAGAGCCATGGTTCGTTTTGATAAGAGGAACAAAGGCATAATGAAACAAATATTGGCCGGATTATTAGAAAAAGCCAAACATATTGGAATAAAAAAAGTAATAGCCACTGTTCATCCTAATAACATACCAAGCCAAAAAAATACTAATCGACTTTAAAGTTGATAATAAACTTAAGGTCGTAAAAAGCGATAAATATGAAAGATACATCTTTTTACTTGATTTATTGGAGGCATAAATAATGAGTAAACAAAATAAAAGAAAATCTTGTGATTATACTTATCACATCCGTAATTATGCTTATTGCAGTATATTCAAGCGTTTCAAACAATGAATTAAAGGATATTATAATTACACTAATCTCCTTATTTGCCGCTGTTGCAGTATTTATTCAGATAAGGCAGGGTACTAAAATAGCAAAAGCTGAATTTGTAATGGGTTTACAGGAGACTTATACTAACTCTAATGGATTTTCCAAGCTTTTTATGACCTGTTGGGAAGAATACAAATTTAGCGAATACAATGAATCTGTAGAAAAACCTACATCTGTCCTTGCTTTTCTAAATGAAGATGGAGGCAAAGAAATCTTACTCAATTATTTAACTTTCTTTGAAAGTATATATCTGATGAAAGAACAGGGGAATTTGGACTTTGATACCTTAGACGAATTATTTGGCAGAAGATTTTTTATTGTAGTTACCAATAAAACAGTTCAAGATATTGATTTATGTAAAAATAGAAAGTACTACGAAAAATGTATTCAAATTATATCATGAGTTGGGTTAAGTACAGAAAAAGCTATTATTCAAAGAATGCGTCTAAATGAAGATGCTACACTTAAAGAAACAGTTTTTCTTACATTTGATAAACATAAATCCAATAAAAAATTGCTTGAAGAAGAAAACAAGGAGTCAGACATTAACTAATGTCTGACTCCTTGCTTAATTTATTTCGTCAAATCATAAGGCGTGTTCTGGTAGATATAATAGTTCACCCAGTTAGTATAAAGCGTGTTGGCGTGTGCCCTCCATGACAGAACAGGCCTCTTTGCAGGATTGTCTTCAGGATAATAATTCTTAGGAAGCTCGATAGGAAGCCCCTTAGACTTATCTCTCTTGTACTCTGCATCAAGTGTCATTCTGTCATACTCGGGATGTCCCATTACAAAGATGCGTTTTCCGTCCTTTGTCATAAAGAGAAAAACTCCTGCTTCTTCTGACTCTGCAAGTATCACAAGGTCATCATTCTTTGCTATGTCCTCTCTCTTAACCCCTGTATGCCTTGAGTGTGGAGCGTAAAAATAATCGTCAAACCCTCTTATTAACGGCTCTTTTCTGTTATAGACCTTATGTGGATATATACCAAAGAGCTTGTCCTCAAACTGGTACTTATCAGCTCCATAATAATGGTACATTCCTGCCATTGCTGCCCAGCAAATATGGAGAGTTGAAGTCACATGAGTCTTTGCCCAATCCATAATCTCACAAAGCTCCTTCCAGTAAGCCACATCTTCGTAAGCTAGTGTTTCAACGGGTGCCCCTGTAATGATGAGTCCGTCATATTTTTTATTCTCAACCTCTGAAAAAGTCACATAGAATTCATCCAAATGGCTTGTTGGGGTGTTCTTCCCTACATAGCTTTCAGTTGTTAAAAATGTAACATTTACCTGAAGAGGAGTATTGGAAAGAGCCCTCATCAGCTGAACTTCCGTATCCTCCTTAAGAGGCATCAGATTCAGTATAAGGATTTTGAGCGGGCGGATATCCTGAGACATAGCCCTGTTTTTCATCCATTATAAATATATTTTTCATCTTCCAGTATCTTCTTTGCCGGAAAATTATTTTTTACCTTAATCGGCATTACTACCTCCTACAAGCTCCAAAAACTCGTTCTCGCTTATAATCTTGATTCCAAGTTCCTTTGCCTTTTTGTTCTTACCTGAGTTAGAGGTAAGGTCATTATTTATAAGATAATCAGTCTTACCGGTAACTGAGCCCGTTACTTTTCCGCCCTTACTCTCAATAAAGTCAGACAGCTCTCTACGGTTCTTGAACTTCTCTACATCTCCTGTAACTACAAAGGTAAGTCCCGAAATCGCATTATTACCTTCATTGCTGCCCTCATCATTCACATTTACTTCAGCATTTTCAATATGAACCTCTCGGAGAAGATGTTCCAAAGTCCTAAGGTTCTCATCCTTATTAAAATAATCTGCAAATACTCCAGCCATAACCTCGCCTACACCGTCTATCTTGGTGAGCTCCTCAGACTTTGCCTTTGTTATCCTCTCTATATCATCATCAAAGAATCTGCATATCAGCTTAGCTGTGGCAAGTCCTATATTGGCTATTCCAAGGCTGTAAAGTACTCTAACCGCAGTAGTTTCTCTTGCTTTATCGATGTTTTTAACAAGGTTATTATATGATTTTTCTCCAAAGCCCTCTAAAGCTACTATCTTTTCTCTATGGTTCTTAAGCTTAAATACATCACTTAGCTCATGTATCATATTTTCAGCTACAAACTTCTCCAATGTCATCTCAGAAAGTCCTGCTATATTCATAGCATCCCTGCTTACAAAATGTGTAAGGAGCTTTATCTTCTTCGCCATGCAGTCAGGATTGGTACAGTAGAGCGTCTGTACTCCTTCCTCATCCTTAAGCTCAGTCCTTCCTCCACATACAGGGCAGAACTCAGGAACCTGCTCAGCATCACTTCCGGTTAGATTTCTAATATCTGTGGAATTATCATATTGGCTTTATATACCTTAATCTTATCTCCCACGCCAAGCTTTAGTCCTCTCATTATGCTTACATTGTGTACGCTGGCCCTCGTAACTGTGGTGCCTTCAAGCTCGACAGGGTCAAAAATGGCTACAGGATTGATAAGTCCGGTCCTAGATGCTGACCACTCTATCTCACGAAGAATGGTTTCAGCTGTCTCATCCTTCCACTTAAATGCGATGGAATGTCTAGGAAACTTTGCAGTTTTTCCAAGGCTGTTGCCGTATGCTATATCGTTAAACTGAAGAACCAGACCGTCAGATGGGAGATCTGAACTTTTTATCTTTTGTTCATAAGCCCTTACTTCTGATTCAAGACTTTCCTTGGTCACAAGTGGATGCTCGACCACGCTAAATCCAAGGCTTTCAAGGTAGTTTAATTCCTCTACTCTCGTGTTAAATTTCTCACCACCTTCTAAGTCTTCATATACAATAAAGTTTACATTTCTGCTCGCAGTAACCTCTGTAGATAACTGCCTAACTGAGCCACTGCAGAGGTTTCTTGGATTCTTATATTTTTCAGCCACATCGGTAATTTCTTCATTTATCCTATTAAAATCCGAATACTTGATTATAGCCTCTCCACGCACCATGAGGCTCCCTTTATACGGGATTACGATAGGGATATTTTCAAAAAACCTCGCATTTTCGGTAACAACCTCTCCTATTTCTCCATTACCCCTTGTTAGAGCCTCAACAAGTTCACCGTTTTCATAGGTTAAAACTATGGTAAGCCCATCTAACTTCCACATAAGTATCCCCTCTTTATCACCCAGGAAAGACTCCAGTTCAGCCACTTCTTTAGTCTTGGCAAGGGAAAGCCTAGGCTCCTTGTGTGCTTTCTTAGGCAGGGAACTAAGTACCTCATAACCTACTTTCTTTGTAAGGCTTCCTGCAAGCACTATGCCTGTTTCCTTTTCAAGATTTTCCAGTTCGTCATAGAGCCTATCATACTCTGCATTGCTCATGATTTCTGCACTTTCTGCATAATAGGCCTTTGCAGCCCTATCAAGTACTTCTATCAGCTCCCTCATCCTCTGCTTTTTTGCATTTATATCCATATCTACCTCAATCCTCTTATAAGCTCGTTATACTCTGCTTCTGTTATATTTCTGTATGTGCCGGGCTTTATATTCCCGAGCTTTATATTCATTATCCTTATTCTTTTTAGTTTCACTACTCTGTAGCCAAAATACTCGCACATCCTTCTTATCTGCCTATTAAGCCCTTGTGTGAGAACGATATTAAACGACGTCTTACCTGTACGCTTTAGTTTACACTTTCTTGTTACAGTGTCAAGAATAGGTACTCCTTCTGACATTTTTTTAAGAAATTCATCGTCAAATGGCTTATCTACTTCTACTTCGTATTCTTTTTCGTGGTAGTTTCTCGCCTTCATTATCCTGTTAGAAAGATCTCCGTCATTGCTAAGAAGAATCAGCCCTTCAGAGTCCTTATCAAGCCTTCCTACAGGGAAGATTCTTTCAGGATAGTTGATATATTCAACTATATTTACATCCTTTGACTTAGGGTCTGATGTAGTACAGACTATGCCTCTTGGCTTGTTGAAAGCTATAAGGACTTTTTTTGCACTTCCCGTAATGAGGTTTCCATCTAACCTGACTTCATCTCCCTCACTTGCAACAGAGCCTAAGAGGGCACGGCTCCCATTAATCGACACCCTGCCCTCTGCAATTAGCCTGTCTGCCCCTCTTCTGGAGCAGATACCTGCATCACTTAAGAATTTATTTATCCTTATTGCTCTCATAATCACCTATGCTATTTATACTAGTGTTAATACTAATTGTTTTTCTTGCTTTTAGCAGCTTTCTTATTGTTCTTTGACTTTTCAGCCGACTTATCTTCTTTCTTTTTACTTTTAGTCTCATCCTTACTTTCCGAAACTTTTATATCTTCATTGCTTCCCGCTTCCCTATTTTGAAGCTTTTTATAAAAATCAGCGAGCTTTTTATCACTCTTAATCTCACGTGCAAACTGAGTATTTACATCTGAAAGCAGAGCGCTCACATCATCCCTTTTAACATCTTCATCAATTATTTTCTGAACTTCATCAGGCAAAGGTGATAGAATTATCTTATAATCACCATTATCATCAACCCTTACATAAAATCCATCAATGCTCGATGCCATTGTGTCTATACCCTTAATCTTAATACTTGACTTCGCATAAACCATCTTTGCCTTTTCTTCAGGTCCATCTATGGTATAGCAGTCAACAAGCTTGATGCTTTCAAAATTTTTCATTATCTGAGGTAATTCTTCTATACCAGCGTAATTAACATTGTCAACCAGCTTTGTTATCTCGTCCTTATCCACCTTAAGTCTTGCTTCAAGATACTCTTTTACCACCTTATTTACCTCAGGGTAAGCATTTTTCATCAATATGCTGATACCTTTTGCATTGTCGCCTCCAGCAGTGTTACCTATCTTTTCTTCAGAAGTTTTACTTGAAGCTGCAGTATTATCCACGGTTGAAGTGGTATCTGTCGAGTTGTTATCAGCTGTTGCACTGCTTACGTCATTATTTTCTACAGTTGTAGTTACCTCAGCTACTGTCTGACTTCCCTCAGTACCTATTACTACGTTTTTTTTAGTGGTAAAAATCACCATGCCAAGTAACATGATCGAAAAACTTGCACTTATAATTATCTTTTTAAATTTAAAACGCATTATCAACCTCACTTTAACTAAAAATCATACCCTATCATTATACTATTTTTAAATATTTAATTCAAGGAATCATAAGAAGGTAGTGCATCTTTCTACTTCTTCTTTCCGAAAAAGTCTGCAAGTGGATTGATAGTCCTTGCGGTTTCCAATATATTGCTCTGTTCATTTGCAAGAAATTCTTTAAACTCTACCAGTTCTTCATCAGAAAATCCTGTGTTTTTAATAAAAACAAGACCCGGGATAATAGCCTCAGCCTCTCTCTCATCCTCTTCGTCTATAAAGCTTATAAATATCTTCTGTCTCCCATCCTGCCTAATTACAGGGGAAACAGATACTTTTATATGTTCCATTTGTCCTCCTTTACCATAACCATCTACAAGACCATTATAACATACTATAACAGTAGATTTACACAAAAAAACTCTTATAAAAATTCATAGTTGCCAAACCATAGTATAGACTGTATAATAGACTTAACCAAAGAATGTATTAGAGAGGGATGTAGTCGTGATGACAATGAATATTTCTGTTCTGGGGAAATTCAGCATTGAATATAACGGAAAGACAGTATCTGACGATATTAACCGTTCCAAAAAAATGTGGAATCTTCTTGCCTTTATAGTAATGAATCATAACACAGCCATTACGCAGGCTAGGTTTATTGACTCGTTGTGGTCTGATGATAATAATAACCCTGTAAATGCCCTTAAGACTCAGCTTTTTCGTACCAGAGAAATGCTTAAGCCTCTAGGACTTGAAGGAGAGGGATGTATTCTTTCAAGTAGAGGGGCATATTCGTGGAACCCTGAGTATGAAATAGTCTTAGACTGCGAAGTTTTTGAAGGGCTTGTTCAGGATGCTGAAAACACATCACTTTCAAATAAAGAAAAAATAGATAAGTACCTTGAAGCAATAAAGCTCTACCAAGGCGATTTCATTCCTAAGCTTTCAGGAGAGGTTTGGACTATTCCAATTAGCGCCAGATATCATAGCCTGTATCTTGAATCAGTTAAAAAACTATGTGCATTATTAGAAAAAGAAAATGATTCTGAAACAATAATTAATATAATACTTAAAGCTATAGAAATAGATAATCTTGATGAAAAACTTCATTGCTTACTAATACTTGCTTATATGAGATGTGACCGTTATAAGGACGCTCTTGAACATTATGATAACGCAACAACGACGCTTTATAGAAACCTTGGTGTAAGCCCTTCTGACGAGCTTAGTGCTCTGTACAGTCAGATTATGGACACTCAAGAGGCAATGGAAACTGACCTTGCTATCATTCAAGGTCAACTAATGGAAAATTCTTCAGGTGAGGGAGCTTTCTTTTGCGAGTACGGTTATTTTGTAAAAACTTATCAACTCACCAAGAGAAGGCTTGAACGCTTAGGTCTCTCTACCTACCTCTGTTTGGTAACCATTCAGGCAAATAGTGCTAAATCACTAGACTTTGCAAAACTTGATGACTATATGGCAAAGGTTCTTAGTATACTTAAGATAAGCCTTAGAACGGGAGATGTTGTAGCAAAATACAGTGGAGCTCAGTATATAATTATGTTGTCTTGTGTGAATTTTGAAAATGCTGACATAGTTATGAATAGAATTATTGCTAAGTATAAGAAGAGGCATCGAACTGACAAAATTACACTTTCCTATAAAATCAAAGAAATCTAATCATTATGCATACCTAGTATGATTTTTATTTCATAAAAATTCTTAGATATTGCATATAAATATAAACCCTTAAATATCGGCTGGTTTTATAAAAAATATAATCAGTCGCTATCTAAGGGCTTTTTTTAGAATCTCATAATTGTCTCTGTTGCTGAAGTTAGTTTATCCGCTATACATACTATAACAGCCTCCCTGCATCTTGGAACCTTGGTTACTGTAAGAGGCCACATATGGCTCTTTATAATATTCTCTTCCTTCTCACCTATCCCAAAGTCACGCTTGGCATTTGCTGCTGCATAGCTAGGGTGCATAAAGCCATGCAACTTAAAAAATTCTTTTAGATTCCTAAATTTAGCCTTTTTCTTATGCCAATCGTATAAGAAATAATCATGTAAAAATGCACCTCTTATAAGCGCTTTCTCATCAGACTTAAGCCTAAACAGCTTATTAATCTTATAACTCATTGCTGCTACCCTAAAACAATGGTCATAGGTTGTTATCTTGCCATGCTGTATGAAGGTTCTCATTCTAAGCACACGCTCATGCTCATGTATCCCTTCAAGAAGCTTTGTTACTTCATTCTTTATAACTTCATTATTTTTCATCACTAATCTTCCTTATTTTCTCAACTACAGGTAAAGAACCGATAGTATCCTTAACTCTCTCTGCTATTTGAGCAGCTCCTGTTGACCTGAATTGTTTCATACTTCTAAGAGCATGTTGCTGTGCCTTGTTCATAGTCAAGGTATAGTTTTTCACTCTCTCAGTAGTAAGTTTCTCGTATTCTTCCCATTTCTCTGTAATAAACTGTCTCTTCTCCTCGATAATCTGATAAGAAGCTTCCATTCTGCGGTCAAATTCCGCACCCATTTCTTCCATCTTCTTGACAAGTTCAGTAAGACCGGATACAGTAAGTGCAAGGTCTGCACCAAGTATTGCAATTAGTACCATAGAGGTTCCCTCTATTGCCAGTGGAGGAACATTTACAAACAGTCCAAATACAAATGGCGATATATATTTTACCACAAATATACCCGCTATGCCAAATCCTATTGATGCAGGAAGACAAATTCTTCCCTGGATATTAAAAGGTGCATTGCTATAATCCCACCAAACTGCGTGGAAAAGCTTTTCAAGTACATAGGAAGTCACAAACTCTAAGACTGCGCTTCCAAACATACTTATAAGAAATATCTGCCATAAAGAAGCTTCACCATCCTTAAATATCTCATTAAATACAAGAGTGGCAACTACTGCCCCTGTTCCATATATCGGACAAATAGGTCCAAATAAGAACCCTCTATTGTCCCAATGGTGGGTTCGTATAGTACAATATATACTTTCATATACCCAACCCATAAGACTAAATATTATAAAGCATATAAAATATAAACCTATTACCATATAAACTCTCCCATTTACGGCTTTCCGACAAAGCCTCTAAAATCACTCTGATTTCTGTTGGCAAATTCTATTCCTATAATCGGATTGCCATTTTTGTCAAAGCCGTTAAAAGTATAGCCTGAAATTAATTCAACATGGTATACATTTCTGTATCTTCCATTGTTTACAACACCTTCCATAAAGAAGAGGTCGCCAGGCTCAAACATCATATTTCTTATATTAGCATCTGAAAGCCCACCGTCAACAATCTGCTTGTTCTGATCATAGTATTTCCCATAGCAGCAGCTGTAGGTGCATAGTTGGTACTCATTATATTAAATCCAAATTTATTATAAGCCCTCCAGGCAAGAGCACTACAGTCATAGTAGCCATCTTCCATTCTTCTTGACTGGCTGTATTTACTTCTTAAGGAATAACTTCTTGCCCATTCCACTGCATTTTTACGAAGCATAGTAGTTACGGATACAACACAACCAAAAGTTTTGCCGTTTACCTTAGCTGTAATCAAGGTATTTCCTTTAGTTTTTCCAATTATTCTTCCACTTGAATCTACTTCGGCTATCTCAGGATTTGCAGAGCTCCATTCGATATTTCCTGCCCCTTCTCCCCTGATTCTAAGCTGATGAGTACCACCTTCTGTCAATACAACTGAGGTAGATGACATTTCATTATCAATAATATTCACATCCAAATTGAACTTCTTGCCGTTGATATCTACCGTAATTGTACTGATTCCAGGGTTATACGCATCTATTGAAAGCACATTCTTTTCAAGATAGGCTGCAAACTTCATATTTGAGTTAGAGCTTACCACACTTACATTGGCATTGGTAGTTTCACTTAGCTCAACCCTGCTGTTAACATCCACCTTAAAGCTTGTAACCTCATTGTCAAAGGCTCCAATTTAGTCCTTTTGGCTGCTAGTCTGTTCTGTGCAAGGGTCACCGAGGTAACATCTGCAAGAGTCTTCTGAAGTGATGATGGTGTAGGAATAATATTGTTATTATAGACAGCACTGCCACTTCCCACATTAACGCCATTGCCGTTATTGCCATTATTATTACTGTTATTATTACCGGTATTAGAATTATTGTTTCCTGCATTGCCCTGTCCATTATTGTTTCCGACATTTGCATTTGGCTTTTTATCTGAAACAACATTTAATTTGGGCGCTGCTTTTTTCTCTATGATTAGCTTGTATTCAGCCATAAAAGTCAGGTTTCCCTGCCTATCCATACCGGAGATAGCAACAGTTGCAAGTCCTTTTTTATTTACCCAGTATTTTCCGTTGCCAAACTGGTAAATATATTTCCCATTTTCAGGAGAATAGTAAAAATATGACTGTTTTCCCTTTTTATTCTTAACCTGAGGTATGAAAGTAATAAAATCATCCTCTTTTATTCGTATTTCCTTAGAATCATCATTATTCACTTTTATTACTCTGTTCGCGGCCATTGCCGAAACTTCAGTGTAATTATTTATAGCAGTAAAAAAAATAAAGGCTAGTGATAGTTTTACTGCCAGTTTTAATCTATTCTGCATCTGATATCCCTTTCATAATGCTCATAATCTGTTGCGAAGCTAAGTTTAATACCCATCCTTGTAAACTTCACAACTTTCTTACAGTATAACATAGATTTGTGTCATTTTTATATAGATTTTTAGTTTTTTTATCTTAAATAAGAAAGAATCATACTTCGCAGGATTTACCGCCTGCGGAGGGTCGTATCCGCAACATCTGCTCATCCGCCGCAGGGCGATCCCTCGGAGAGATTTTTATTTGATAGGAAATTTTGAAGAAATTTCCTATCAAATAAAAAAAGGATGCCAGATGACATCCTTCAGTGTTTGTGTGTTGTGTGTTAATAATCCTATTACTTTCTGAGTCCTAAACGAGCGATAAGCTTACGGTATCCCTCAAGATCCTTCTTCTGATAATAAGCAAGAAGTCTTCTTCTTGCACCAACCATCTTAAGAAGACCTCTTCTTGAATGATGATCCTTTGCATTAACAGAAAGATGTGCGTTAAGCTCTGCGATTCTCTCAGTAAGGATAGCTATCTGAACCTCAGGTGAACCTGTATCTCCAGGTGTTCTGCCATATTCCTTAATAAGTTCGGCTTTTTTCTCTTTTGTTATCATATTATTCTCCTTTCATTGATTCGCTGTCGCCAAGTATAAGGTCGGAGTATCCATATACTGCGCGGCAGTATTCTATGTGTGTATACACACTCACGTTATTCTATCATAAATTATTAAATAAGTAAAGTATATTTTTAGAAACACCTATTCTGTCTTGTACGGTCAGTTACAGTCTTGCAACTTAAAGCCAATCCAGTGTTGCACTTACTCTGACAGGTGCCTCTGTTGCATTTACATGGAAAAATATCGCTTCTTTTGCAATATTTACAAAGTGTTTCACTTTCCTAGTGAATCTAGCTAACAGGAATTAGCTTATCAGCCTTTAATATGTGATTTACCAGCCAATCCAAGAGGAAATTCAAGAGTCCTGTCAGATATTCATCCTGATTTTCATCCACATCATCAAGATTAATATTCTCAATTTTCTCTACAAACATAGAGTGTGCCGGGTTTTCGACACTTTAAAACTACATAAACTCTATAAACCGCAGAAATGCGGTATTTTTTTGTCAAATTTCTTAAATTTATTCGTTGTATGGTGTTGTATTCTTATTAAAAGTATGATATAATAGATGCATGAAACTATGGTATGATAAAAAATCCAAGGATCCAACCTACTTTATACAGCTTGGTATCCGTAACGGAAAGAAAACAACAACAAAAAATGTAGCACGTATTGGAAAGCATTCTGAGCTTCTAAAGATTACCGACGACCCACTTGCATACGCAAAGGACGAGGTTAATAAATATAATGAGGTTTATAGAAAGGAAAACAAGGTATCTTTAGAGATTAAGGTTGATTTTGCTGAAAAAATAAAGTCTTCAAGCTCAACCTGTTCGCAGAGCACCCTTTTTAAATATTGGCTACCTTTTTCCTTCAAAAAGTTTTATAAGGATCTTGAGATTGCATCTTTTTTTGAAACGGTTACTGCTGATATGAAAAACGAGTTTGACCCAAACCTGGTTAACCGCTTTCTTACCTGCTCACGCATTCTTGAGCCTGATTCAAAACTCGGAACACATCAGAACCTTAGCAGGTATTATGAAAAGCCTGATTTTGACTATGTGCATATTCTTCGCACCATGGATATTTTAGAGGAGCATTATGATGAGTATATCAGCCATCTTTATGAAAAAAGCTGTAAGATTGTGAAAAGGGATACATCGGTCTGCTTCTATGACTGCTCAAACTATTACTTTGAAACCGAAACTGATGATGAGGATTATGTAGACGAGGTAACCGGTGAGTTTATAAAGGGGCTTAGAAAATATGGCCCAAGCAAAGAACACCGCCCTAATCCTATTGCGCAGATGGGTCTGTTTATGGATAGAGACGGAATCCCTTTGTCCATGTGTATTACATCAGGTTCTGACAATGAGCAGACTACAGCTATACCACTTGAAACCAAACTGACAAAAGATGTTTAAGGGTAAAAATTCATTTACTGCGCAGACGCAGGACTTGGTTCGTTGAACATACGCAGCTTTTAATTCTATGGGTGGAAGGGCTTTTATTGTAACCCAGTCAATTAAAAAAAGCTGTCTGAACAACTAAAGCAGGCCATATTTAGCGACTGTGATTACCGCCTGCTGTCAACTGATAAGCCAGCAAGCATAAACTCTATGAAGAGCTTTGACAGGTTTGATGAAAAAATATAAGCCTGTATAACGACAGAATATATAAGATTATTCCTGCTGATAAAAGCTTTTTGATTTGGGGGCTTTATGAGGAAAAAGGTATGTAAAAAAACGGTGCAGTTAAGAAAGTGAAATCAAAAGCGGTAATTCCTCAAAAATATTATCGTTTCATTTTCAAGAAAAAAATGATGGAATATCAGAGAAATATAAAGGAACCGTCAGATTGAACGTGCAAAAAAACTTCTAAAAAAATATTGACCCCGAAACCTATAAGAAAGGTCCAAATGATGTAACACGCTTTATTAAGCGTATATCAAGAGTCAAAAATCAGGGGAAAAATGTTACTGATACATATGTACTTGACCAGTCAGTTATTGATGAGGAAGAAAAAAAATTTGACGGCTTCTACGCTGTTGCAACAAACCTGGAGGATTCAGCAAAAAGACGTACTGGCAGTAAGCGAAAAACCGCTATAAGATTGAAGACTGTTTCCGTGTAATGAAAACAAATTTATCTGCACGCCCTGTTTTCCATCAGAAACGAAACAGAATAATTGCACATTTTATGATTTGTTACACAGCCTTGCTAATCTACCGTCTTCTTGAGAAGAAGCTTGATAATTATGGCACACATTTTACAATAGAGAACACAATAGAAACGCTAAAAAATATGAATGTGGCTAATCTGGAAGATATGTGCTATATGTCAACCTACACAAGCTCAGATTTGTGTACTGCTCTAAATGCCATTACCGGCCTTGGATTAGATAAAAAAATACTATGAACCAAAAAGAATTAAATAAAAAAATTAGAAATATTTTTGAAGTAGCATTTCCATACAACGTTTTTTTAGTTATAGAAAGTGGCGTAAACCCAGTAGATACAAGGGTTACCGCCACTTTATTCTTTTTTAAGTGTCGAAAATGGGACTTACTCTGACAGGTGCCTCTGTTGCATTTACATGGAAAAATATCGCTTCTTTTGCAATATTTACAAAGTGTTTCACTTTCCTAGTGAATCTAGCTAACAGGAATTAGCTTATCAGCCTTTAATATGTGATTTACCAGCCAATCCAAGAGGAAATTCAAGAGTCCTGTCAGATATTCATCCTGATTTTCATCCACATCATCAAGATTAATATTCTCAATTTTCTCTACAAACATAGAGTGTGCCCTCTTCTGGTCTTCCAGTCCCTCATAGTTGATGCTCTCCATATACTTCTCTTCATCTGCAAAATGAACCTTTGTATATTCCACAAGCTCACCAAGCAAATTACTAATCTGGTCAAATTTATCATAGAGAAAGTCGTTATGCATCACATCGTTTGCCTCTTTGATGATTTCAAAGAGCCTTTTATGCTCATCATCTACAATACTGATTCCAACCAGATATTTACTTGTAAATGCAAATGGATCTGAGCTTTCTTCTTCAACATTTTCTTTAGAAGCCTTCTTTTCAGATACAATAACAGGCTTACTAATAAGAGTATCCTTACTGACAATATGGGTGTACAGCCACTTAATCATAAATCTAATCACTTCGTCAAGTTTTGCCTTTGCAGTCTCATCTGCCACACTGCCAACTTCACTTTTGATTACCTGTAGTTTATCAGCGAACCATTTATGCTCATTTTTCTGTATGTCAATCTCTTTGTCTGCTATTTCAGTCATGTAGTCTTCTTCTTCCTTAAAACCACTACCAGAATACTGTTCTAAACAGGCTATTACCTTCTTTAACTTCTCTAAATCGCTATCTGAAGCTTCCTTCTTAAGAGCATAGTTCAATATTTCAAAATATTCAATTCTGTATTTATCAATACTAACCGCACCAACAAAACAATCCTTAGTAAAATTAAACATCATTCCTCCCTGAATATACGAATAATAAATTCTTTGCAGGCAAATTTGCAATTTATTTAATACTTTTCGCATATATGCGACAATATATATATCGTATACATTGACCATTTAATGAACCCGTAAATTGTGAATAATGCAATGGGTTAACTAAATAGTTTTCTAATTCTTCTGCTATCATCATATAACTCGTATAGTTCAGCTATATAGAAAATATCCTTGTAAGAACAATAGCCATCTTCTTCTTTTTTATTTGCCTCTACAACATCTTCCAGCAAAGGCACTAGAATACTAACATCATTTTCTTCGAACATTTTTTTCAATGCTTTTCTGGTAATAATCTCAAATTTATCATATTCTCCACCTTCTTTATATAAATGTACAAGTGCTTTTTACTATTTCCTTGATATTGCACCAATTTACATATTTTTTTCTGTTTTTCATTTTCAAGGAATAGTTCAAGACTCTTAATACAGTCTTTTCCAATTAGTGTACTCAAATAGCTCAAGACCTGATTGTCAATTAATTCACATATATGATATTTGGACAACCTGTCTTCTTGATTAAATACCTCTTGCAATATAGCAATTTTATTTTCTCTAGTTTCTTCTTTCATTTTTGTTTCTAGTAAATTTATATATTTAAAATTGTCCAATATTTGCATATCAATATTATTTTTTTAAGTTCTGAAATCCTCTCTTGTACAGACTTGAACTTACTTGTAGCTATGAGTTTACTACATTCTTTTTGCCAACAAGTAATACTTATATCTACCAGACTCAATATCTCCTTTTTAAAAAATATAAAAGTGAATTCTAATTTCTTAGCTAGAGAAATTAAGTTTTTTTAGTACTAGGATGAATTTTTCCCCCTTTCTATTTTTCTGTAATTTTTCAACTGAACATATACCTTCACTTACTTTCTCACAAGTAAGACATAACTCTTTTCTTTTTAAATTTTAGGTAGTCAGATAAGACCACATACCTTATTCTATACCCATATAGTCTACTTATATTATATGTTGAATCAACACCAACGTATTTAAAAAATCTTTTTGTAATGCACCGTATTTTCTTGTATATACTTCTTCCTCACATGAAGACTCTACATCCTTTATAAAGTACTCGATTAATGTTGGAAGTCCAATAATTGTTGAAGATTTAACCATTATTTTAATTGTATTTTTTTCTATCCCAAGTCTTTTATCTAAAAGCTAGTTTATCCCAATATTTATATAATATAAAGAGAGCAATTGGCGGGAGAATTCTCCCTTTTAAGTCTTCATCAATTATTAACTTTACCTTGTTTAAATATATTACATATAATCTATACTGTAATTCTGTTTTTTTGCTCCAATATTTAGCAAATCCTCCATATCACACAAATTAATAAATAAATGCCATTCAAATGCAGATAATAGCGGATTTGTATCATATAAAATGGACCCGTCTTGTCCCGTCGCATTCAACGACTTTTTTATATATTCATATGCTAAATCCATATTTTTTTATTATGATATCTTTCTAATATGTAAATAAAAATAATCTCTGTAACTAGTCTGAATCTTAACATTTACTAGATGAATATGCTTAAAATCTTCTATCCCCTGTTCTAAAGCTTGCCAGTTCTGATTTTCTATATGGCGCGAACATTTTTTTAACCATAAGAAAAACTCGTGCACTTTGTCAGGCACAAGTATTTCAAAATGCTCCGCAGAAAATCCCAATCTTTCTAAAACAGTACAAAATATAAAAAAACATCAAAGTGCTTTTCTCCATTTTTATACTTACTAATCATTTTTACTACAAAGTCCATTGAATGCTTTGTTATAAGAAATTTCGCTGCTTTCACAAATTTCCTTTACTATATAAGAAGGATTGTCCCTAAATGTTCTTTTTTTGTCCATCTTACCTACCTATCTTAACTGCTTGCACTTGAGTATCTTCTTATCCCCATCTTCCACATTATAACACATAAATTAAACATAATAACAGGTGCCATAAAGTACCAGATTATAAGTATTTTGCTTATATGACCACCTACTATGAGGCCAGGTACATTAGTAATTAAGAATACAGGAAATATATAACAACCTATATCCTGAATAATCTTATTATAAATCTTCATTGGCATATTATTAAAATCCCATACTGAATCACTTATCTGAGCAATCCCTCCGGTGGACATAGTCCAAAATCCAAGCAATCGAGGCATTAAAAATATAGAATAAGTTAGTACTGTGCCAATTGCCAAACATCCTATAAAAATACCTATATTAAGAATATTGAAATCAAAACCACATCTATTCCACCCTATTCCCAACATAATAAAAGCCTGCCGTTACTGCTGGAATAGGAGTTGCAAAAATCAATATATCTAAAGGTTACTAAAAAAACATCCCTGACACAGGCTTTGTAAGATACAAGTCCAAAGTTCCTTCTCTAATATAGTTTGTAAGATTCCAAAAATTAGTATAAAACGACATATAAATTCCTGTCATTATAGTATAAGTACCTATAAATACCAGCATATAATCAGGGCTCATACCATTTATATTTACTCCTGTCTTGTATATAAGAATTACATAAGTCAGTTTGACAACTAAAAATCCTGCCTCCACTGCCATTCCCAAGATAAAATTAACCCTATATTCCAGTTGTGCAGCCAGAGAATTTTTTTGCAAACATAATAATTAAAAATAAAGTATCTTTTTATAATATTTAACATTTATCATCCTCCTACTGCAATGTATTTCTTAAGTCCATTTTTCCATAGAATACCTGAGACTATTCCAAAAAAACAATAATCCAAAAAGTTTGTACCATAAATAAAAAAATATAGGTATTGGCATATCTTTTCCTGTTATTATTTCTACCGGAAACTGCAACATATATTTAAATAGTAAAAATAATATTACTCTGTTGAAACTATCCCCTAATATGTCAAGTGGAAATATTCCGCCACTAATTACCATAATTATTATGCTAATTGCAGGGAATATCCTAGATATCTCAGAGAACCACAATCCTAATAACCCTACTATAAAAAAAGACTACAAAGTTTAATACAAGTGCTAATAATATAGCAACAATAAATTGTCCTATTCCAAGCAAATCTATTTCAAAATAACCAAGACTTTTAAAATATACCTGAAATTACCACAAGTATTATCAAAAAATATAATTGACAAAGAAAAATCTTTCACCAAAGAAACAGGCTCCCCTATAATAACAATAATTAATTGGTTTAACTATATACTTATTCAACCCTCCATTTTTTTATATCATCATTTATTTCCCATTCAAAACCTGTGGAAATGAATTTTGCAGTTACTCCTACAAAAAAAGTATACAACAACATCTTATGATATGTGTAACCATATAGTATTCCTTCTCCTGTAGTCTCATAAATAGCTTTCCACATCGATACCTGAATTAAAAATAGGAAATAAAAGCACCGAAATAGCTGAAAAAGTCAAATCTATATTCGGTAGCCTTTGAAATCCCCATTGTAAAAAGCAATATATATATTTTTTCATAGTCTTTCTCCATTATATTTTTCTCCCTGATATAATAAAGCAACTCCATCTTCAATCGAAATATCCTCTACCAAGAAATCCTCAATTTCGTATTCAGCCAACAAACGAGACATAACATAATTACATTTGTCCTTATCTACTTCCAATGTCATTATATTATTGATATAGTCTTTCACTTTTCCATACTTAGAAAAAAATCATCATTATTTGTTTTTCTTAAATATTAACTTAATTATTTTCTTCTCGCCTAAAAATATCCCTAATTTTTTTGCTGTTTCACCATCATAAATAATCTCGCCATTATTTATAACTATTGAACGTTTACACAAATCATTGATATCTTCCATATAATGACTAGTGAGTAGAATAGTTACCTTATTTTTTTATCATTATATTCTTTAAGAAATTTTTCTAATATTTTTTTCTGTGAAATAATATCAAGCCCTATAGTAGGTTCATCTAAAAAAATAATATCTCAGGCTGATGCAGGAGAGCTGCTATTATTTCCATCTTCATTCTCTCTCCTAAGGAAAGTCGTCTCACCTGTATGTTTAAGAGTTTTTCTACACCTAAAAAGTGCAGACATTTCTTCAAGTCTATTTTTTTATAATCATTAACTTTTTATATTATAAATTTGTCTATTTAATTCCAAGCTATCAACAGCTGGTAAATCCCACCACAACTGATTCTTTTTGTCCCATAATAATTGATATTTTTCTTAAACTCATTTTCCCTTTCCCAAGGCGTATAACCAAGAATTTTTTGCCTTACCTGAAGTTGGATATAAAATTCCTGACAATATCTTTAGACTAGTTGTCTTTCCTGCTCCATTTTTACCTAAAAAAATCCAACTATTTCACCTCTCTCAATTGAAAAAGCTTAAATTTTTTTACAGCCTCTTTAATGAGTTTTTTTTCTAATGAATAGATTTTTAAATGATCCTTTCAGTCCTTCACTCTTTTCATAATATTCAAAATTTTTATATAAATTGCTCACCTCTATAGTCTTCATAATCCCTCCTTTTTTTACATAGATTATCATAAATTTAAAAAAATTTAACAGGGGCATGTAGTAGGGATTTTTTTATTATTGACTTCACCTATATATGCCTTTAAACAAAAAAAGAACACCCCTAGGTGTCCTTTTTACATATATCTTCAAAACTGCAACCGAATCAACATCTTCCTTTTACTTTGGTCAAGCCTTCGACCTATTAGTATCAGAAGGCACACGGATTACTCCGCTTACACCACTGACCTATCAACCTCATACTCTCTAAGGGGTCTTATTAGCCTACGCTATGGGATATCTTATCTTGGAGGGGGCTTCACGCTTAGATGCCTTCAGCGTTTATCCCTGCCAAACTTGGCTTCCCAGCCGTGCAGCTGGCACTGCAACTGGTCTACCAGCGGTTCGTCCATCCCGGTCCTCTCGTACTAAGGACGGCTCTCCTCAAATATCCTGCGCCTGCGCCAGATAGGGACCGAACTGTCTCACGACGTTCTGAACCCAGCTCGCGTACCGCTTTAATGGGCGAACAGCCCAACCCTTGGGACCTACTACAGCCCCAGGATGCGATGAGCCGACATCGAGGTGCCAAACCACTCCGTCGATGTGAACTCTTGGGAGTGATAAGCCTGTTATCCCCAGGGTAGCTTTTATCCGTTGAGCGATGGCATTCCCACTTACATACCACCGGATCACTAAGTCCTACTTTCGTACCTGCTCCACCCGTCGGTGTCGCAGTCAAGCTCCCTTCTGCCTTTACACTCTGCGAATGGTTTCCAACCATTCTGAGGGAACCTTTGAGCGCCTCCGATACACTTTCGGAGGCGACCGCCCCAGTCAAACTCCCCTCCTGGCATTGTCCCCTGCCCGGATAACGGGCAAAGGTTAGAAACCAGATACACGAAGGGTGGTATCCCAACATTGACTCCGCAGAAACTGGCGTCCCTGCTTCTTAGTCTCCCACCTATCCTGTACATCATATATCTAATCCCAGTACCAAGATGGAGTAAAGCTCCATGGGGTCTTTCCGTCTTGGCGCAGGTAACCAGCATCTTCACTGGTACTTCAATTTCACCGGGTGCATTGTTGAGACAGCGCTCAAATCATTACGCCTTTCGTGCGGGTCGGAACTTACCCGACAAGGAATTTCGCTACCTTAGGACCGTTATAGTTACGGCCGCCGTTTACTGGGGCTTAAGTTCGTACCTTCGGATTACTCCTAAGCACTCCCCGTAACCTTCCAGCACCGGGCAGGCGTCAGCCCCTATACATCACCTTACGGTTTCGCATAGACCTGTGTTTTTGCTAAACAGTTGCTTGAGCCTATTCTCTGCGGCCTGTATCTCTACAGGCACCCCTTATCGCGAACTTACGGGGCCATTTTGCCGAGTTCCTTAACAATGCTTCTCCCGCCGGCCTTGGGATACTCTCCCCATCCACCTGTGTCGGTTTACGGTACGGGCTCTGACTACACAATAGCGGCTTTTCTCGACGGCTCTCCCAGGAGCTTCCCTACTTATATTTCGGTCCGCATCACACAGTTCACTTACCCGGACGGATTTGCCTGCCCGGCATAAACCATGCTTGCACCTGAATCCTTTACAGGCACTCCTGAATCTCCGTGTCCCCACATTTCTGATAGCCAGAGGTACTGGAATATCAACCAGTTGTCCATCGCCTACGCTTCTCAGCCTGAGCTTAGGTCCCGACTTCCCCAGGGAAGATCAGCTTTACCCTGGAAACCTTGGATATACGGCCTGAAGGATTCTCACCTTCATCTCGCTACTCATTCCGGCATTCTCTCTTGATAACTCTCCACGACTCCTTACGGTACCGCTTCTTCGTGTTATCAATGCTCCCCTACCAACATACCTTACGGTATATTCCATTGCTTCGGTGTTATGTTTCAGCCCCGGACATTTTCGGCGCAGGACCTCTCGACTAGTGAGCTATTACGCACTCTTTGAATGAATGGCTGCTTCTGAGCCAACATCCTAGTTGTCTTCGAAACCCCACATCCTTTACCACTTAACATACACTTTGGGACCTTAGCAGATGGTCTGGGCTGTTTCCCTTTTGACTGTCCGACTTATCTCATACAGTCTGACTCCCGGTAAACATCTATATGGCATTCGGAGTTTGATACGCATTGGTAGACTTTGACGCCCCCGCAGCGATTCAGTGCTCTACCTCCATTAGACTATACCGAGGCTAGCCCTAAAGCTATTTCGGGGAGAACCAGCTATCTCCGAGTTCGATTGGAATTTCTCCGCTACCCACAGCTCATCACCGCCTTTTTTTCAACAGACGTGTGTTCGGACCTCCATCCACTTTTACGCAGACTTCATCCTGGCCATGGGTAGGTCACCCGGTTTCGGGTCTGCCGTTACTGACTTACCGCCCTATTAAGACTTGGTTTCCCTTCGGCTCCGTACCTTAAGTACTTAACCTGCCAGCAACGGCAACTCGCCGGACCGTTCTACAAAAAGTACACGGTCGAGCGTTAGTCGCTCTTCCGCAGCTTGTAGACACAGGGTTTCAGGTTCTCTTTCACTCCCCTCCCGGGGTTCTTTTCACCTTTCCCTCACGGTACTATACTCTATCGGTCACCAGGTAGTATTTCGCCTTGGGGGGTGGTCCCCCCTGCTTCCTACGGGGTTTCTCGTGTCCCGTAGTACTCCGGATACCACTGAATCACAGTCTGTTTCGCATACGAGGCTTTCACTCTCTTTGGCCGGCTTTCCCAAAACCGTTCTGCTACCTACTGCTTCTTCGTACGTGGTCCTCAACCCCAAGGATAAATCCTTGGTTTGGGCTTCGTCCCCTTTCGCTCGCCACTACTTAGGGATTCGATGTTTCTTCCTCTTCCTCCGGCTACTTAGATGTTTCAGTTCGCCGGGTTCCCTCCGTATGACTATGGATTCATCATACGGTGACAGAAGTTCTTTCTGCCGGGTTTCCCCATTCGGATATCTGCGGATCAATGGATATTTGCTCCTCCCCGCAGCTTTTCGCAGCTTATCACGTCCTTCTTCGGCTCCTGGTGCCAAGGCATCCGCCCTGCGCCCTTGTAATCTTGACCATTATTGAATTGGGAATGCCACAAGGCGTAAGGCACTGTGCAAGCTTGCTTGCTTACGGTGCCTGATGCCTTGTGGGGTGCGTTTCCATGAAACGCGCATCACGAGCGTGAAATGCGAAGCATTTCTGCGAGTGACCCAATTCAATTTAACTTTTGATAACTTATATTGGTTCTCTTTAATTTAACACTGACTAGCGTATCAGTATTAAATCTTTTTAATAAATACATTGTTTTATTGTTCTCTCTATTAACATTTGTCTTCGACTCTTGTTTGTCAAGAAAACAATTTCTCGATGTTGTTTCATATCTAGCTATATATCCCTTAATGAATAAATCACTAAAAGCTATACTTGCATAAATATTTGTTCGGTATGCAGTTTTCAAGGTACATTTGACTGACTTTTCAATCAGTCATTTGATACAACCAATCGGGATTGATTACATCAAATCACTAATTGAAGTTTAGTTACTTCCGCGCGAGCTTCGCTCGTGCTCGAAGAGTGTAGCGTTTATTAGAGGAAGTTCTTTCGCGCTTCGCTTGAAAGAACGACTTAAATTCTAAATTCATACTTCGCCTTCGGCTCGCATTCATTAAGAATTTAATGCCAAGAATTTAATGTCTGGCAGCCACCTACTCTCCCACACCGTCTCCAGTGCAGTACCATCGGCCGCCTAGGCCTTAACCTTCGTGTTCGGGATGAGAACGGGTGTGACCCCTAGACGCATCGCCACCAGACGTATTTTGTTACCTAAAACTCGCAACTCACGCCTTCCTCCTAGCTCGAACTCACTTCGTTCGTCCTCGCTAGAGTCAGTCGCAGTGTGTCTGCTCATAAAAATTTGTCCGAAAGCAAGCTTTCACAAATTTTTCTTTCGCATCCACGTTGCTCGTTGATAACTAAAGAGTGAAACAATCTCTACTTCTTCTTCCTTAGAAAGGAGGTGATCCAGCCGCACCTTCCGATACGGCTACCTTGTTACGACTTCACCCCAGTCACCAGACCTGCCTTCGGCAGCTCCTCCCTTGCGGTTAGGCCACTGACTTCGGGCATTTCCGACTCCCATGGTGTGACGGGCGGTGTGTACAAGACCCGGGAACGTATTCACCGCGACATTCTGATTCGCGATTACTAGCGATTCCAGCTTCATGTAGTCGAGTTGCAGACTACAATCCGAACTGAGGCAGCCTTTCTGGGATTTGCTCCAGCTCACGCCTTCGCTTCCCTCTGTAACTGCCATTGTAGCACGTGTGTAGCCCCGGTCATAAGGGGCATGATGATTTGACGTCATCCCCGCCTTCCTCCGAGTTATCCTCGGCAGTCTTTCTAGAGTGCCCGGCCGAACCGCTGGCTACTAAAAATAGGGGTTGCGCTCGTTGCGGGACTTAACCCAACATCTCACGACACGAGCTGACGACAACCATCACCACCTGTCTCTCCTGTCCCGAAGGACTACAGGCATTACCCTGTATTCAGGAGGATCTCAAGACCGGGTAAGGTTCTTCGCGTTGCGTCGAATTAAACCACATGCTCCACCGCTTGTGCGGGTCCCCGTCAATTCCTTTGAGTTTCATTCTTGCGAACGTACTCCCCAGGTGGAATACTTAATGCGTTTGCGACGGCACCGAAAGGCTTATGCCTCCCAGCACCTAGTATTCATCGTTTACAGCGTGGACTACCAGGGTATCTAATCCTGTTTGCTACCCACGCTTTCGAGCCTCAGCGTCAGTTTTGGTCCAGCAGGCCGCCTTCGCCACCGGTGTTCTTCCTAATATCTAAGCATTTCACCGCTACACTAGGAATTCCGCCTGCCTCTCCCATACTCAAGTTTAACAGTTTTGGGAGCAGTCAGGGGGTTGAGCCCCCTGCTTCCACTCTCAACTTGCCAAACCGCCTGCGCTCCCTTTACACCCAGTAAATCCGGATAACGCTTGCCCCCTACGTATTACCGCGGCTGCTGGCACGTAGTTAGCCGGGGCTTCTTAGTCAGGTACCGTCATCATCTTCCCTGCTGATAGAGCTTTACATACCGAAATACTTCTTCACTCACGCGGCGTCGCTGCATCAGAGTTTCCTCCATTGTGCAATATCCCCACTGCTGCCTCCCGTAGGAGTTTGGGCCGTGTCTCAGTCCCAATGTGGCCGTCCGACCTCTCAGTCCGGCTACCGATCGTTGCTTTGGTAGGCTTTTTACCCTGCCAACTGGCTAATCGGACGCGGGCCCATCCTATACCTGATTGCTCATTTCCCGACAAAACCATGCGGTCTCGCCGACTTATGCGGTCTTACCAGCCGTTTCCAGCTGCTATCCCCCTGTATAGGGCAGGTTGCCCACGCGTTACTCACCCGTCCGCCACTAAGAATTACAGTCTTCCATCCGAAAACTTCCGTCTGTAATCTCCGTTCGACTTGCATGTGTTAGGCACGCCGCCAGCGTTCATCCTGAGCCAGGATCAAACTCTCATAAAAAGTGTTTGCCTTCGTCAGAACAAGCTGACATTTATCATCTCTTGCTTATTCCGTTATTGACCGGCTAAAGTCAATAATTTTTACTGTTTTTTTAAAGGTGTATAAGTATTACTACTCATACGCGTTCGTTTGAATTTTCAAGATTGTCTCACTATTTAGTTATCAAGGTTCTTCGCCTTAGAAACCGCTTATTTACTATATTTCTACAGTTTTTATTAAGTGGTCTTCTGTGGGGCAACGGATAGTATCTTACCACAGTTCTGACATATTTGTCAACAACTTTTTTTAAAATTTATTAAAGAATTTTTCGAAACTTCCGATATAATATTTTTTTCAAATATTAAAACCCGGTATTTTCAAGCGTTTAAGATATATCATCTACTCCTTTTGAAGCCACGTCACTGTACTCTGTGTCCATAACCGCCTCTATCTTATATTCAGGGTAGTGCTGCTGTATCTTAGATACTACCTTTTCAAATATCTGCTTCCTGTCCTTCGCATCAAAACTAACAACCAAATCAAATCTCACTGACGCTTCGTCTCTATTAAAATAAAAGCCATGTATTTGCAGAATATACGGATTCATCAGCACAAGTTCTTCGATTGTATTCTTGATCTTGATTGCAAGCTTGTCTGTTGAGTTTAGGGAGTAAATGCCTATAGCTGTAAGGACAACATTGTGCTTTGCATATACCTCAGTTGCTATTTTTCTTGACAATTTATCAATCTCATCAGCAGTATAGACATCAGGAATTTCTATATGAAGCGAACCCTGATAAACATCAGGCCCATAGTCATGTAAAACTAAATCATAGGTACCGGTTACCTCAGAAAATTCCATTACTGTTTCAGTTATTTTCGAAGCAAGCTCAGCGTCAGGTGCCTCTCCAAGTATATGAGAAAAAGTTTCTTTCAACATATCAATACCGGCTTTTATGATGAAAATGGATATAATTACACCCAAATAAGCTTCTACAGAAATCTTAAAATTTAAGTACAAAACCGCTGCTACAAGAGTTGACGCAGAAATAACAGCATCCATACTTGCATCAGTACCTGAATTGATAAGAGATTCTGACTTAACTAGAACTCCAACTGTCTTAACATAGCGTCCTAAAATTATTTTCACTACAACTGCCACAGCGACTATTATAAGCGAAACTGTAGAGTATTCAGGTACATCAGGGCTAATTATCTTCTTTATAGATTCGACAGCAGATGTCACACCCGCATATAGGATAATGACAGCAATTACCATCGCGCTTAAATACTCAACCCTGCCATGTCCAAAGGGATGTGCCTTGTCAGGCTCTTTCTTTGACAGCTTTGCACCTATTATAGTAACCACAGAGCTTGCTACATCAGAAGCATTGTTCACTGCGTCAAGAACTATGGCTATAGAATTCGTCATTATTCCAATCACAGCCTTAAAGACAGCAAGGAAGACATTGGCAACTATTCCCACTATACTTGTCTGGATGATTTTTTTATCTCTAAATTCAGCTCTATCCCTAACATCATTTAATCCTGATATTTCATTTAGATTATCCTTACTATTTGCTTCCATATTTTTTACCATTCCTTTCGCTTCGCTCAAGGCACAAACAAGTTATGAAAAAATGTTGTGCCTTCCCTCGCTTTGTCTTATAATATCTATATAGGATAGCAATATACTACAGAGCACGGGAGGAGGAGTGGCGAATTTATTTTCGACCCCGTATATTTATATGTGCCGTCATCCTTACAAGCACAAACAAGTGGGACATTGAGCCCGGACTCTTATCATTGGTAGTAAACCATGTTTATTCAGTCGCAGGATGACAGTCAATGTTGCTATCCTTTTTTTATAAAGGTGGTGATACTTATGATGAAGTTAAAATACTCCATCTGCTGTGGGCTTGATGTCCACAAAAAAATGTTATCGTTGCAACCATCGTAATCACAAATGCTGATGGAATCTCTGAGTACAAGCAAAAAAATCATTTTCTACTTTCAACTCAGATATTAGAAAAATTTCACAGCTGGCTAATCGAGAATAATTGTTATCATGTATGTATGGAATCCACTGGGAAATATTGGATTCCTATTTTTAATTATCTCGAGAATGACATAGAAGTCTGCCTTACCCATCCTAAATATGTCAAAGCCATCAAGGGAAAGAAAACTGATAAAAAAGACTCTAAATGGATTGCTGACCTCTACAAATTCGACCTTGTCAGATGCTCGTTCACTCCCCCTAAAGACTTCAGACAGCTGCGTGAAATCGCAAGATACCGTTTCAAACTGGTATGTATGAAATCTTCTGAGAAAAAAACCGCATACAAAAACTGCATGACTGTTTCCAATGTCGGCATTGCCAGTGTACTGTCTGATCCTTTTTGGCAAAACAGCCACAGAAATCATGTCGTATCTTCTTACACATACTTCTGATTCCATTGATGAAAAAGCTGTCCGCAGACTCATTAAAAAAGGGGCAAAAGCTAAATCCGATGAAATCATTGAGGCAATCAGGGGGTATAACATAGAATCTGATCAGGCTAAAAAGCTTGAACTTGCCCGAAGCCATCTGGAGTATCTTGATAGCATGATTACTCAATCTGAAGTTGAGCTTTATGTAAGGATGAAGCCTTACTACAAGTTCGTTGAACTTGTTTCTACAATGCCTGGGATGACCGAACTAAGTTCAACAATCGTTCTTGCTGAAACAGGCGTAGATATGAGCATCTTTGATGACGCAAAGCACCTGTGCTCATGGTGTGGGCTTTCACCTACTAACAATGAGTCAGCCGGTAAAAAGAAGTCTGTGCGGATTTCAAAAGCAGGAGATTACTTAAAGCCTATGATGGTGCAATGTGCACTTGCAGCAATCAAGAGCAAAAAGCAGCCTTATTTTGCAATCAAATATGGTCGAGTTAAAAAACGCCGTGGTCATAAGAAAGCAATCATTGCCATAGCACGAATGATGATAGTTTGCATTTATCACATAGTTTCAGAAGAAAAACCGTTTAATCCTATTGATTATGAAGAACTTATGTCTCCTAAAAATCATATAGAACGTGTGATTCTAAATGAAAACAATGTCTTTGCTTATCTTGAAAGCCTTGGTTATGATAGCTCAAAGTTAGTAAAACGCAACGATAACTAACATTTATTATTTATATAGTTACCAATTTTAGGGATCTTGCGACCCCTTATATAAGTGTGCCCAAAAATATAAGTTATTTTTCACTCTTCCTCCTAAGCCACCAATTAACTAAACTCTTCTTGTATTTCTTTAGGATGCCAAAAGCACTATCAAAACACCAATATCGGATTGCCACAGCTTTGCTTCTTACATCCCCTATTAAAATATTCTCACATTATATCATAAGTACTAAGTTCAGTCTTCGCCAAAGCGGCTCGAATTGCACAGCACTAGCACCTACGGTGCGTCGTCACTAAGTGCTTAGATACCGCTCTCACTAAACAAAGTCTTCGCTTTACAGCTCGATTTCGTTAAGTGTTCACATTATATCACAAAAGGCAGTAAAAAGCGAACGCCTGAATCTGCGTTCGCTTAAATCATACGTCTAATTTTGTCGTCTCTAAATGCTTTAACCAACTTACTCTAATGGTATTGAATTAAGTATCAATCTGCCTTTCTTATACTCGCTCCACACTATATTGCCATTGTAAACTATAGGCATTTCATCTGCTATCTTCATATCTTTCAGAGTTTTTATCTCAGTTAGCTTATTTCCAGCTTCATCTACAATAAGATACTGTAATTCATCCTTATCACTTTTTAGGGTTAACTTATTCCAAACAAGCATGATTCTAGTTTCATCAAGCTTAACCATCTTCGGAGCAGTAAAAGAGATATCCTCCTCTTTAGTATAATCTGTGTATTTATTTTCAACCACCTCTAAGCTGTTCTTATCCAAAGAATAAAGCACTACATCCCTTTTATATACATCTTCACCTTCAATTTCATAACTGTCAAAGCCTGTTGCTTTTGAGTAGTCAATCTTATTTACTCCAACAAGTACTTTATTTGCCGTATTTAAGACAGAACCGATAGACACACCAGTCTGATTGGCACCTCTCTCTCCCGGGATACTAAGTATTTCTTTTTCTTTTGAAGGCGAAAGTATATCTCTGTTTATTATTCTAGGCAAGTCATCTTCTCCAGCCAACATTTTTTCCGGTTCCAAATTGCCCGCCCTAAGCCAACTTACCATTATACTTCTAGGATGGGCATCACCATGATCTACAACTATAAACTCATTACCATCGGCCATAGCGAATTCATTAAAGTCATGGCTTATATGATTTCTCTGAAATTCACCTAAGTCATCTGCATTGAGTAACGACATTGTATCCTCATTAAAAGCAATAGTCAGCTGACTCTGATGTCCGTCATATCTTATTCTTGAGGTATGTACAAGAATTGTCTGACCTATCTCTGCACATCTTAGAGAACCTGCATCAAAAGGATAGACTGTGTATGCTCCTTTTACGGAAAGAATCCCTAGTTCATTAAAATCCCTGTCAAGCTTAACTATTATCACCACTTCTATGCTATCATCTTTTTGTTCATTATTGTTACCAAAAATAAGATAGTTATACTCTTCACCTTTGTAGAATCCACCAAAGTTTTCACCTTGATAAGGTAATTCCTTCACATTAAGCAAATTCCCTAACGAATCATATCTCTTAATGCCAACTCTTTTTTTCCCTTTTTTATCATACGCTTCTACTGCCTCAACCCTTACTAAATTGCCATTTTCTTCATACAAATAGTTTCCAATTGGATTTGCCCATCTTCCGTTTATATCATAGATAGAAATTAAGGTATCTAAATCATTTGAATAGTTTTCAATAGCTGGCTTATCTGATTTTAATTCCACTATATTCTTAGGGAGCTTCGTATAAAGCAAATATTTTTTCTTTACTACATCCTTATCGTAAATAAGATCAAACTTTTTTGCCAATTCATCAAAGTCCACATATAATACATCTACACTTGACCAAAAAAATAATAATACTTTACAATAAAAACCCTTAACCACTGTTTTATTACCGTTTATATCTAACTTAATATTTTTCAGGCTTTCTATAAATGCTTTTAGGCAAATCCGGATTGTTATTTTTATTCTCGTATTCTTTACCTATATTTACCTTTACAGATTTCTTCTTTGTATTTACACTTATACTACACTCTTTTTCTGTTCCACTTAAATTATTGAAAAAAATCTTCAATTGAAATATATTTTTATTCTTTTTACCATCTGTATAGATGTAAGTTTCATTCTCTCCCTCGCCTTCTACTATAGCCTTAAATTTCTTTAATACTTTTTTTATCTTGTTTTATTTTCTTTTTTTAGTCTTTTTAACAGTCTGCTTCTTCGCATATACCTTAACTATAGAGTTATTCAATATTCCTGTTTCAACGCTCGATACAGTCAAGCCCAAAGCAATTACTGATGATAACATGATTGTTTTTACAATTTTTCTTTAATTTCATTTTATTCCCCTTGTATTTGTTTTATATCCTCTTAACTATACCATAAAACTATCCAAAAAGCGAATCAAACTTTACTTTTGTTCGCTATATAAATAGTGTCATAGCATTTCAACCATTCTTTTAAATGGAAAAAAGGCAGAAGCGATGTATAATAGATATTTCAGCCAAATACCTATAAATACCATCACTCTGCCTTCTACAAGCCCAGCAAATGCAAGGCTGAATTTTGAAGAAAAACTTAATCTTTGGAAAGAAGCTATCAATCCCCCGAATCCAGCTTAAGTACGCTCATAAATGCCTTCTGTGGTATCTCTACGTTACCCACCTCGCGCATTCTCTTCTTTCCTTCCTTCTGTTTCTCAAGAAGCTTTCTCTTTCTTGAGATATCACCACCGTAACACTTTGCGAGCACGTCTTTGCGCATAGCCCTTACTGTTTCTCTCGCAATTACCTTGCTTCCAATAGCTGCCTGAATAGGCACTTCAAAAAGCTGGCGGGGAATTTCATTTTTAAGCTTCTCGCACATTTTCTTAGCTCTCTCGTAAGCACCTTCTTTAACTATAATGAAGGAAAGTGCATCTACAGATTCCTTATTAATAAGGATATCCAGTTTTACAAGCTCAGCCTTCTGATAGCCCTTAAATTCATAGTCAAATGACGCATAGCCCCTTGAACGGGACTTAAGGGCATCGAAAAAATCGTAAATAATTTCATTAAGCGGAAGGTCATACTTTAGTACTACCCTAGTCTCCTCAATATAGTCCATACCATTATTTACACCACGTCTTTCCTGGCAAAGCTTCATAATGGAGCCTAAATACTCGGTTGTAACCATAATTTCAGCCTTAACAATAGGCTCTTCCATATAGTCTATCTCTGAAGGATCAGGAAGGTTTGACGGATTGGTAATGTCAATCACCGTGCCATCAGTCTTATGTATCTTGTACACTACGCTAGGTGCAGTAGCTACTAGGTCTATGTCATAATCACGCTCAAGTCTCTCCTGAACTACATCGAGATGTAATAATCCGAGGAAACCGCATCTGAAACCAAAGCCAAGAGCAATGGAGGTTTCAGGCTCGAACTGGAGGGCAGCATCATTTAACTGAAGCTTTTCAAGTGCATCTCTAAGGTCTGCGTAATGTGCTCCGTCGGCAGGATAAAGTCCACAGTAGACCATAGGAAGCACCTTCTTGTAGCCAGGAAGTGCCGTATCGCAAGGATTGTCCTTATCGGTGATGGTATCACCCACATTGGTAAGCCTTAGGTCTTTGATGCTTGCAGTAATATAGCCTACCATGCCTGCAGTAAGCTCTTCACAAGGAATAAATTGTCCTGCTCCAAAGGTACCTACTTCTACAACTTCTTCTACTGCACTAGACTGGAACATCTTAATCTTTGTGCCCTTTTTACTGTTCCTTCCATAAGCCTTGCAAATACTATAACTCCCTTTATAGGCATCATAAAAGCGAGTTGAAAAATAAGTGCCTTTAAAGGATTCTCAGGCTTTCCTGACGGAGCAGGTATCTTCTCTACTATGGCTTCAAGCACATCCTCTATATTTAGGCCATTCTTGGCAGAAATAAGTGGTGCATCGTGGGCTTCAATGCCTACTATATCCTCTATTTCCTCTTTCACCCTGTCAGGATCAGCACTTGGAAGGTCAATCTTATTGATTACAGGCACAACCGTGAGGTCGTGCTCTCAAGGCAAAGGTATACATTGGCAAGTGTCTGAGCCTCCACTCCCTGAGAAGCATCTACTACAAGGATAGCCCCCTCACAGGCCGCAAGGCTTCTTGATACCTCGTAGTTAAAGTCTACGTGTCCCGGAGTATCAATGAGGTTAAATATATATTCCTCGCCATTTTTTGCCTTGTATACCACTCTCACCGCCTGAGAACGGATGGTAATGCCACGCTCCCTCTCAAGATCCATATTGTCAAGAATCTGATCCTGCATCTCTCTCTTGGTAAGAGTTCCTGTTGCCTCTATTATCCTGTCCGCAAGGGTTGACTTGCCATGATCAATATGTGCAATAATGCAAAAATTTCTGATATTCTTAGTATTTATCTCCGACATTCTTCTCTCCGTATTTTAATATTTACTCTGACTTATACAGATTACAGTATTTTTAAAATTTATCAAGTAAAATTCCTTTTAAATCTGTTGACATTCCTTCCATTTTGTATTAAAGTAAATTAGTGTGTTTGCGTTAAGCGTCCGTGTCCGGATTAATGAAACACTTTTAATCAAACAATGATAATGGAGGTGTTAAATTGGCTAATATTAAATCTGCGAAGAAAAGAATCAAGGTTACTGCAAAGAAGACTCTCAGAAATAAAATGATTACTTCTAGAGTTAAGACTCTTGTTAAGAAAGTCGTTTCTGCTGTTGCAGTTAGTGATAACGAGGCTGCTAAGGTTGCTCTCGCTCCTGCAGTTGCTGCCATTGATAAGGCTGCAAACAAAGGCGTATATCACAGAAAAACAGCTTCTAGAAAGATTTCACGTCTTACAAAGTCTGTAAACAAGCTTGCGTAATAAATTATATTGCATATAAAAACAGCTGCCATATCGTCATCAGTATGGTGGCTTTTTTCTTTTAAATGTTGACTTTACACCTTTGTATGTAATATTCTGTTTATATGCAGAGTAAAGACTAAAGGAGAAAGTTATGATAAGACTGAAATGCAGTTCCTGCGGTGGAGAGCTTGAACTGAAAGGCTCGGGGATGTTTGAATGTCCTTATTGCGGTTCAAAATCATTTATGTCCGATGCCGATTTTAGGGGCAACGAAGAATTCAGAAAGAAGCTTCTCGAGTACTTAAAGGCAGAGGCTTGTAACAAAGATTTTGACTATGCTAGCGATTCTTTATGGAAATTAGCCGGTGAAGATTATTTTGTTATGGCAAACGACAAAGAGCTTACCATACAGTATATGTTTAAGTACGATTATGACTCCTGTCTTTGCTACCTTTCAAAAGAAAATGTGGTATATGTTTTAGATAATGTGCGTGAGAAAGAAAGATTTTTATTTGGAGTCAATTCCCTTGTATTTCCGGAGGCAGACAGCAAGCTGCACCGCTGCTTTCCGCAGTTAAAGATGGAAATCTCCCTTAAAGACGGCAGGGAGGCTTTGGTATTCCTAAGACGTCCTAACTTCTTCCCTGTCGAGTATTTTGCACCGCTTGAGTCAAAGCATTTGGCTTGGGTAATATCTAGAATGGAGAATATCTGCTGCGAGCTAGAGTATTCCGGTATTGAGTACGGCTGCATCGACCAGAGTGCAGTCTGGATTAATCCCATCACTCATGAAGGGGCGCTGTTTGGCGATTGGAGAAAGGTTAGGCCGATTGATGGTAATAAAGACCTGGTAGATGTCAGAAAGACGGCTATAAAAATAGTTAAAAATTCAAGAGAACCTATCGAGTTATATAAGTTTCTTAACTCAAACCCTGCAAAAGATGCTTTTGCTGATTTTAAGGCTTGGGATGATGTTATAGAAAAAGGCTTTGGCGGCCATAAATTCATAAAAATGTAAAGGAGAAGTCACTGTATGGGATATGGAAGTTATTCAGCTTCAGATTGGAGCAGATTAAAATCAAGCAGGAATCTTTCGGATACACAAAGCGTAAATGAAATATTTCAAAGGAGAGCCTGCAATCCTAAGTTCGATCCAAAGTTTATAGGAACCAGGGAGTGTTTTGATTCTGAGGATCATCCAAATACCACTCCTATTGTAGTAGGTCTTGATGTTACCGCATCTATGGGCTATCTTGCTGTGGAGGTCGCAACAAAGGCACTTAATCAGCTTATTATGAAGCTGTACTCTACTGCTGCTGTTGAAGATCCCGCACTTATGTGTGCTGCGTATGGTGATTTTGGTGATTTTTCACCTCTTCAGGTAACTCAGTTTGAATCAGATATAAGAATAGCTGAACAGCTGTTAGAGCTTTATTTTGAGAATCACGGATGTGGCGAGGTTGTACCTACCTGTTTGTGGGAATTTTTGTCAAAACATACCAACATAGATGCCATCAATAAGAGATCGAAAAAAGGATTTTTGTTTACTATAGGTGACAATGCAAATATCAGAAAAGATCAGATTGAGGAAACCATCAAAAGGGTAATAGGTGATGATGTTCCAGGGGCTACCCGTGAGAGTATTTTGGAGGAAGTACAGAAGAAATTTCATGTTTTCCACATTATGATAGGTGGTGAAGGAAACAAGGATATATTGATTGGTAAAAAGATGATGATCTCGGAAAATGAGATTGAAAATATACCTGAAATTATTATAAGTGCTATTCAGCTACAGCTAGGCAAGTCGTTAAAGGACGTACTGGCGCAGTGGGATCCTCTCAGTGTTCCTGTGATAAGTGCTGCAATCAGGCAGTTAAGCATAGCTGATAGCGGGCAGTCGATTACCCTATGAGAACAATAGCTGTAGTAGGCAAGAATTACGGTGATGAAGGCAAAGGGCTTGTCACTGCAAGCCTTTGTTCTTCGTTTAAAAATCCGTTAATTATAAAACATAATGGCGGTGCACAGGCAGGTCACACCGTAGAAAATGAGGGAAGAGGCACACGCTTTGTCCATCATCAGATAGGTTCTGGTGCTGAATATGGTGCTGGTACCCTCTTTGCCGAAACTTATTATCCGGATTTGTATCAGATAAGAAAGGAAATCGAAGAATTTAAATCCATTTTCAGATATGTTCCAAGGATTTATGGTGAGGAAGGTTGCTGTATAACGACAATAGACGATATCCTTATAAATATGGCTATTGAAACTAAAAGGGGCAAGCACAGACATGGCAGCTGTGGTATGGGAATCAACGAATGCTGCGAGAGGATTAGAGCAGGATATAAGATAACTCTTAAGCAGATAGCAGATTCATCCTATGACGGGCTGCGCAATTTGCTTGTAAATATAAGAAAAGAATATACCCTAAAAAGAATAAAAGAATTGAAAATATCCGAACAAAATCCATATTATTCTATGATTTTTGATGATAATATTGTAGATAACTTTGCTGTAGAAATAAAAGACAACAGCAGGTTTATCGAACTTGTCAGTGCGGATAGTACTTGGCTAAAGCGTTATGATGGATTGATATTCGAATCGGGACAGGGTTTGCTTTTGGATAAGGATTATACTGCGAATGCACCCCATCTCACATCCTCTAAAACCGGCATTACCGAACCCCTTAGATTCTTAAATAAGAGAAGTCTTAGCTTACAGGAAGCAATATATGTTACAAGAACCTATGTTACAAAACACGGCGCAGGACCGCTTCCATACGAATTTAGTACAAGTGATTGGGCTGATTTGGAGATGGATATGACAAATCTTCCTAATGAATGGCAGGGAGATATCAGGTATGCAAGTCATGGAAGCACTTATGACTTTCTTCTTCCTGTTACCAACGATATTAAAGATATAAACATCAAGCCTTCTCTAGCAATTACTCATATGAATGAAACGAATGGGAAAATACTGTTTGAAAATGAGAGTCTTGACCTCAAGGACTTTAGGGAAATATATGGTGATAAGTTGCAAAATATATATATATCCAGAAATCGTAGCGGGATTGAAAAATATTTTTAATTTACATCTAGACAATTTATATTGTATGTGATATAATTTTACAAAAACCAAACGAAAAGTGTGATCTGAAGTTTTAATAATTCAGTTGACTTTTTACGGTTTAAGTATAATATTAAATTGAGCACAGTTTTGCTCATATCAAACAAATACAAGGAGGGTTATGAAATGGAGAATTTAGGATTTTATGTCTGTAAGGATTGCGACTTTGAGGTACAGGTAATTAAGAAGGGTGACCACGAACATGAGCACAAGCTTTTCTCAGAGGAGCTTAAGTACTTAAAGCCAAACTCAAAGGAAGCTGCTCTTGAGAAGCACGTACCTGATGTTACAGTAGATGGCGATACCATCAATGTTGCAGTAGGCAGCGTTCTTCACCCAATGACAGAAGAGCACAATATTGAGTGGGTATATCTTGAGACCGAAAAGGGCGGACAGTTAAAGCACTTTAAGGTAACTGATGAACCTAAGGCTGTATTTAAGGTGGCTGACGACAAGGCTCTTAGAGTATATGCATACTGCAACCTTCACGGACTTTGGGTTAAAGAGTTGTAATTAGATATTAGTAACATTAAGCCTGTAATAAGAAACTAATTGATATCATATCAATATGTAACTTATTACAGGCTTTTAACTTTTCATTAAACTTCCAAACTGATTTTATATACCATTTTGGTGTTTTAAAATTTACATTACTTAAAGTCCCATCACATACACCTGGCAAGGATTCCATTCATCCCAAAGAGTAGGAAATATCTCAAATTCTTTAAATCCCAACGAAAGATAAAAACAGTTGGTATCATCATACTCCTTATATTTCCCCATCTGAACCGTTTTTACCTGCATAAAGGAATATCCCTCCCGCTTTGCCAATTCTTTAGCCTTTTCCACAAGCTTTCTGCCAATACCTTGTCTGTGATACTCTTTAAGTATTCCCATCACATAGAGTTCAACCGTATCCTTACCGGTTTCATCCAAATATACGAAACCTATAGGTTTGTTCTCATCGTATGCAGCAAAGAAAGGCCGTTTTGAGCTTTCGGTTATATATTCCTCCCTTGAATCGGGAAGTCCGAACCACTCCGGGAGAGCCTCCAGTATCAGTCGCGTAATCCTCTGCTTTTCCACAGGATCTTCTACTTCTGAAATCCTAATCTTTTCTGCATTTTTCTTAAAATAATACATTAGATTGAAGCTATCAGGTACATCTTCATCAATGTATCCTGTGTCTGCAAATCCTAACTTTTTATAAATATGCAGGGCGATAACATCATCCATTTTCACGCAAACTTCAACACAGTCATATTTATGCTCTTTTTCAAGCTCCGACAGAATCATTTTTAATGCCTGTGTACCATAGCCTTTTCCCTGATACCTCCGGTCAATCATAAATTGCTGAAGCTCATAACAGGCAGGCTCTTCATCCATATCCCTTACCATAACAAGCCCTATGGCTAATTCATCATCAGCTATTCCAATTACTCTTGCTCCGGATGAACGATAAACATATCCTCTGGCAATTATTCCTATGTTGTCTGCCAAAAAATGTTTTTGACTTTCTTTTACGGATAGTCCTGCAAAATCTATCCAGTTTTTCTCATTTAGTTCAACTAATCTGGTCATTTTAATCCTCCGATTTTTATTGGAGGGTTAAATTTCGTGAACCCTCCATACACGATTTATCTTTTTCATAAAAAAATCACTCCTTTCATTCTTCTTTATTACCTGAGTCGAAATCTGCGGGTATGTCAGCAGTTTATCCCAAGTCAGGTTTTTGCTACTATTGATACAGGATTACTCAGGTTTCACCTTTCGTAATCCTTGTATCTTATAAAGTATGTAATATTTCATACAGCTTGTCAATATTTTTTTATTCGCATCTTTTTCTTAACTCGGGAGTTTGACAACCTAATCCGTTATGAGGTTCATCAAAGCCAGATATGGCTTATTTTTTTTGTCAAATCTTAAATTTATGCTTGCACGTTCCACTCCGATACGTTATAATAGTATTGGAGGATAATACTATGAGATTAGGATGGACTACCGGAAAAATATTCAATTACCTATCGTGCTGTTAAAACAGTTAGAATCAATGGGAAAAACAAAACTCAGATTGTTAAAACTTTCGGCTCAGAAAAACAAATCTGCGAGATGTATGGCGTGAAAGATGCAAAAGCCTGGGCTAAAGAACAGGTGCGTATTATGAATGAAGTTGAAAAAGAAGATTCCGCAACATTTAATATTGGGCTCTGTGCCGCTAATGACCTTGTTAGTAATGAACAGCATAGGTTTAATGGCGGATATCTTTTCCTTCAGGATATTTATTATGAATTAGGCATGCATAAGATTTGCCGTGCAATCTCTGCGAGACACCCATTTGAGTACGACCTGAATGACATACTTTCACGTCTTATATACAGCAGAATACTTTTTCCCGTCATCAAAAGGAATAGCTTTGAAGAGTCAAAGCGTTTTATTGAACAGCCCTCTTTTTGAACTGCATGATGTTTACCGCTCTTTATCAGTGATAGCAGAAGAGGCTGATTATATTCAGAGCCGCATTTTTAAAAATAGCACTGCAGTGCAAAAACGAAATACTCAAGTAATCTATTATGACTGTACAAATTTCTACTTTGAGATCGACAATGAAGAGGATGATAAGCAGTTTGGCAAAAGTAAGGAAAACCGCCCACTCCCTATAGTAGGAATGGGGCTGTTTATGGATAGTGATGGTATTCCTATATCTTTTTTTGTATTTATCCCGGAAACCGCAATGAACAGACCACTATGATTCCGCTTGAAAAGAAGATGCTTTCTGGATTTGATATGTCCAAGTTTGTTGTCTGTACAGATTCAGGGCTGTCATCTGCAACAAAACCGGGTGTTTAATTCCTACGACAGCGAAAAACGGCATGCGCGGGTATATAACAACACAGCCTATCAAAAATACTTAAAGACTTCTTACAAGAGTGGTGTATGGCTGATGATGGATGGCTTCTCGATGGTGATAGAAGCGGCAAAAAAATATAGGATATCAGAATTAGACAATGAAAAAGGATAGAGACAAGATTTTCTACAGATCGCGATGGATTAAAGAGGAAGGTATTGTCCATACAGACAGTGGCGACAGAAAGCAAATAATCGAACAGAAGCTTATTGTTTCATACTCCTTAAAAATACCGTGATTTCCAGCGCTATAGTGCGTAAAGGACAGATTGAAAGAGCTGCGAAAATGATTGAAAAAGGACGCTCATCGATAGAAAGAAAAAACAGAATGATCCTAAACGATTTATAAAAACCGACCATACAACAAAGTACGGGGAGATTGCAGATGTATCCATAAACAGCATAGACCAGTCATATATTGAAAATGAAGAAAAAAATATGATGGTTTCTATGCTGTATGCACCAATCTTAATGACAACATAGGTAGTATAGTCAGGGCAAACAAGCGACGTTGGGAGATTGAAGAATGCTTTTAGAATAATGAAAACTGATTTTTGAAGCACGTCCTGTATATTTAAACAGGAAAGACAGGATACTTGCCCATTTCATAACCTGTTTTATTTCGCTTATTGTATACAGGTATCTTGAAAAAGAAACTTAATAATAAATATACCATAGACCAGATACTTCCTACCCTTCAGGAAATGGATTTCATAAAGTACGAGGGTAAAGGTTATCAGCCCATTTACACCAGAACAGAACTCACAGATGCACTGCACGATGCATTTGGATTCTGTACATCTAAGCAGATAGTTCCAATAAAAAAAATGAGGAATATTTTTTCACAAACAAAAAAATAGATAGTGTAACGTGCATATGTAAATTTTCCAAAAGCCCTGTAACTCGCTTCTATAGCGAATTACAAAGCTTTTTTTCTTAAAAAGCTGTCAAAGACGGGATATTTCATACAGCTTGTCAATATTTTTTTATTCGCATCTTTTTCTTAACTATCGTAGTCAAACTTCCCGTCATTCTTCTCTTCAAGAGCTTTAATGACATGGAAGATGAATTCATTATAGGGTGTTGGAATATTAAGTTCTTTTCCCATTCTTACTACAGTTCCTGCAAACATATCTATCTCTGTATGTCTTCCTGCGTCAATATCCTGCAAGGTGGAATATCTTGCACTATCAGCTACCTTGCTTCCTGCAGGGGTATTTTTACAAAGCGAGAAGTCTATTCCCTTTGCTTTTGCAATCTCTTCAAGTTCTTCTCTGACTTTTCTTCTAAGAAAGCCAAGATGCTCACTATCCCTGTATCCTCCCACCCCACAGCCTATAATAGCCTGAATCTGGTTATTGGCTATATTTAAACGAAATTTATTCCATATTTCATGGATAATAACATCTGAAGGCGAGTGATGAAGTTTTGTTTTGTTAAATAGCTCTGCTAAGGCTTCCACCCTTTCACTACCCCTGTTTAAGTCTTTTTCACCGTAAATTATTCCAATGGTAGTCTCAGGATCAAATACAACCGAATTGCCGTCTCTTTCTGCCGCTACCTTGATTAGGGAGTATATTATATGCTCCTCTCCAACCTTCTCTGCAATAATTTCCTCGCTCTCAACACCATTCATTAGGCTCATTACCACTGTATTTTTATCCACAATTTTTTCTATATCAGAAAGAGCAGATTTTAAGGAATTGTACTTTGTGGCTACAACCAAAAGGTCTACTCCGCTTGCTTCTTCAGGTGTTTTTATCATTGGGTGGTATTTTTTACCATTTATAACGAAACCTTCTTTTTCATATCTTAGTTTTCTATCACCTTTAGCAATCACAGAAAGCTCAATATCAGACTTTTCAGACAAGCCCCATAAAACATACGAGCCTACAGCTCCAAGACCTAGAATTGCTACAGAATTTACTTTCATTGTTGTCTCCTTAATTTAATACTGCATATCCCTTCCGCTTCGTACTCTCTCTTTCAATCATTCTAGTTTCAAATACTTTGCTTAGCTCTTTCGGTACATGATTTTTTGTGCCTTGGTTCATAATTTCGATTAGTTCAATAGCAGTTTTGCTCATCTCCTCCTTTTGCTGTTCAATTGTTGTTATGCTTGGGGTCATAAGGCGTGAAATACTCGAATTATCCACTCCTAGTATCATAATATCTTCAGGAATCCTCCTGCCAATATTCGTGACAATCTTTGAGGCAGTTGCGGCCAGCCTGTCATTTCTTGCAAAAATTGCATCTGTTTTGGGATTATCTAATAAAAACTTAGCAAAATTCTCCTGCCATAGGTCTTCATCACAGCCTGCAAAAGTCTGCTCTAGGACTTTCTCCCTGCTAAGACCATGACGCTTCCCAGCCTCTTCAAAAGCTAAATACCTTATATCCTTATTTAGTTCGCTCTTTTTAAGAGGTTGAGCCAGATAAACTATATTCCTTGCTCCCTTTTCCCAAAGCAGGTCAAGGCCCTTTAATACTCCATCATATAGTCCTGAGTCAATAGTAGCTACTCCCTTAGGTATATCTTCATATTTTTTGCTTAGGAATAACACCACAGGGGTTCCGCCGCCCGCAATCTGCCTTATGTATTCTGTCTTAAATCCCGCAGAATTGATTATTATTCCATCGAATTGGCTATTCATAACCCTTCCAATATAGGAATCCACGTTGTGATACTTACAAAGCGAAACCAGGTAGCCTTTATCATAAGCATATTTATCTAACTGATATAGGATTTCACCAAAATATTCATCAAGTACTATATCAGTAATCAAGAGAATCTGCTTACTTGTCTTCTTTTTCAAAGCCCTTGCAATCACGTTAGGATGATAGTTTAGCTCTTCTATGGCCTTTTTTTAACTCTTTCCTCTTGTCCTTTGCCACGTACCTATTGTCATTTACCACATAAGAAACTATTGTTTCACTCACACCTGCGCATTTTGCAACATCAGCTCGTGTCGCCCTATGACTTTGTCTAATCTCATCTGGTCTTACATCTTTAGGCTTTACTTCTTTAGGCTTTACTTCTTTAGGTTTTACTTCTTCAGGCTTTGCTTCTTCAGGCTTCACTTCTTCAGGCTTTGCTTCTTCGGGCTTTACATCTTTTTTCTTCGGCTTACGCTCCATTTCATACCTTCCACTTAATATTTACGGTTATACTCCTTTATTGGAAGTCCTGTTCCATAGCCGTATTCCATAACTTCTCCTTCTTCTCTGTGACGGCTTCTGGAGTATCCGCCACAATCCCAGGATACCTTCTGCCTATCCTTTCTCCAAGGACGCTTCTCCCAATAATAGCCTCTTAGCGGATCTCTGGTATCATTTTGCCAGTCAAGGAGCAAATCATGCATTTCATTTCTAATTGCCTCACAAGACGGATCATCGATCAGGTTGTTCATCTCATCAGCATCTTCCTCAAGATTGTAAAGTTCATCCTGAGTCATTAGGTTAATGGTAAGCTTCCACTTGCCCTTTACTATACAGCGCACCGGCTGGAAGCCACCCCAGCCATCGTGGTCTACCTCATATCTGTTAAATTCTACAAAGACAGGCCTTCCTTCCTTCTTCTTCGTGATATCTCCATCCGTTAAGCTATGAAGAAGACTTTCCCCTTCTAAGCTCTCAGGCTGTGGAAGTCCATAAAAGTCAAGTATAGTTGGAACAACATCTATGTGGGAAACAGGCATTTCACTGGAAATACCCTTCTGGATCTTATCTTTCCAGCGCACAATAAATGGGATATTGGTTATTTCCTCATACATAGCGGGCCCCTTAGCGTGAATTCCGTGTGAACCCTGTGCATCTCCATGGTCGGAGGTGTAAAGTACAAGTGCATCCTCAGCATTTTTCTCAGCTCCATCAAGCACACGGCCAATCTGAGAATCAATGAATGAATTAGAACCAAGCAGACCTACCGCACATCCATCTCCGTTACCGCCTTGAATCTCCATATATTTTTCGTGCCATACCTTGATGTGGTCAGGCAGCTTTGAAAAATCCATATGCTGGTTAGCCTTCTGTAAATATGGTTTATAAAAAGGCTCATAATATGACTTTGGTGCTAAGAAAGGATGGTGAGGTTCATCATAAGATACTACTAAAAAGTAGTCCTCATCCTTATGCTTTTCCATAAAGTCTAACGCTCTCTTGGTACAGCGGTATCCATACGTGAACTCTTCTCCTATGCCCTCTCCCTCTAGAGCAGTTTCAAGCTTGCGTGAGCGTGCCCTATCTTTATCACTTTCAAGCTCATCCAGATAGTTCCTCATGTCATACCAATATTCCTCATCCCACCCATCAGGGCAGATACCATCTCCGAAGTAGTCACCGCCATCCAAATGCCATTTCCCTATATAGGCAGCATGTATTCCTGCACGGCTTAGTCTCTGTCCTATAGTTAAACTCTGCTGCGACAAAGCCATACAGTTACCCTAACATCCCATTGGTATGAGGATAGGTTCCCGTAAACAATCCGGCTCTTGCAGGACCACAAACGGGCTGTGTAGTGTAGGCAGAATTGAATGCAAGTCCCTCGTCACACAGGCGGTCAAGACAAGGTGTGTGCATATTCTCTCCTCTTTCATTGCAGCAGCTTATCATATCACGTCTTTGGCTGTCTGTCATAATTAAAATGAATTGTTTTTTAGACATTTTTATCTCCTTATATAATATTTTTTTAATTCATAAAAATCACTATATACACACGAGTGTATATTTTATAAAAATAATCTGGGTGTCAAAAAGTATTTGACACCCATTGATACAGGATTGCTACAGCGCAGCTTTAGCAATCCTTGCAAAAATATTCGTAATTCGCTCATTTTTTTTACAAAAAAATGGCTACTTACTCATATTTTTTGCGTGTCAAAAGATAATAAATTCTCTTGCAAGCAAGCTTGCATCGAATTTTTATACTTTTGACACTTGTATCATAAAATAAAAACTGCTCCCAGCTGATGAGAACAGTTTATCATGTTTCGTCAAAAAAGACAATATTTAATTGAGTTAGAATGATTTTATCGGATATTTTGACAGATTTTTAACAGTCGCATTTTTACTTTTAGTCATTCTCCCTTAAATAATCCATTAGCCCCGCCAAAACTCACCAAAACATCCAATTATCAACGTTTTTGTAGTAATCTCAGGATTACATCCTTAGCATCAACTCTTTATCTACCACTTCTCCATGTTCAATATATATCCTATGTACCCTCTTGCTTACGGCGCATACAAGTTCGTAGGGAATGGTCCCTGCCATTTCCGCCATGGTTTCTATTGGATTGTTCTCGCCAAATATCTCTATCTCACTGCCCACATCTATGCTGTATCTGTCCGTTATATCAATCATACACATATCCATACAGATTCTACCTCTTTGCTTAACAGGTCCTTCTTCCGTCATAAATGAATATTTGTTAGAGAGGCAGCGCATAAATCCATCTGCATATCCATAAGGCACAACTCCCATACGGGTTTTCTCGGTAGTTGTATATATTCCTCCATAGCTGATCTTAGTTCCCCTTGGATAAACCTTAATCGTGCTAACTGTGGTTTTCATTGACATTACAGGCTTTAGACCAAGTTTTTTAGCATATTCGCCGTATCCATAGAGCAAAAGTCCCGGACGCACCATGTCCATATAGCTTTCAGGGTAATTTACTGTAGCACCGGTATTGGCACAGTGGTGAAGTAAGAACTTCTTTCCTGATATTCTCTCTACTTCAGCTATCACATCCTTAAAAAGCTTTAACTGGTGTTCGGTATACTCTCTGCACTCCTCTCCTTCTTCATCAGATACAGCAAAATGGGTAAATATGCCCTCTGCATCTAAGTTTGGAAGATTGCATACATTTACGATTCCCTGGACTCCCGTTTCAAAATGTTCTCCCTCGCACAGATAGCCAAGTCTTGACATACCTGTGTCCACCTTTATATGAATCTTAAGAATTCCCTTGCATTTTACTGCCTCTGCACTGTATTCCAGAGCCTTGGCTTCACAGGTTACTGCCTGAGTTATATTAAAACAGATGAGCCTATCCACCTGTTCTCTAGGAGTATGTCCAAGGATTAGGATGGGCATGGTAATTCCGTTAAATCTAAGCTCCATGGCCTCATCAATGCTACTGACTGCAAGATAGTCCGCACCAAGCTCCTGTAACTTTTCTCCCACCTTAACAGAGCCATGGCCGTAGGCGTCTGCCTTTACAATACCTGCAAACTTGACATTTTCTCCGATATGCTCTTTGATTTTCTTATAATTATACTCTACGGCATCTAAGTTTATTTCTGCCCAGGTTCTTTTAAGTGTTGATTTCATTTAGTCCTCTTTTCATAAAGCTTGTATCCAACTGTTTGTCAACAATTATAGTCCAAAGCACTAAAAATACAAGTGTATATCACAATTATTAGAAGCATCCTAACATTAACGCATAGCCACAATTGCTATATTTTTAGATATCCTGTATTCACATCAACTACCCACTCCGACAAACTGGCTATTATAAAGCTCTGCATAAAAGCCCTTCTTTCCAAGAAGTTCCTCGTGATTACCCTGCTCTATTATACTTCCTGCCTTCATTACTAGTATAATGTCTGCTTCCTTAATGGTTGATAGCCTGTGAGCAACTATGAAGCTCGTTCTTCCCTCCATCAGGCGGTTAAATGCCTTCTGAATCTTGATTTCGGTTCTTGTATCAATCGATGAGGTCGCCTCATCAAGAATCAGCATAGGAGGTAATAAGAGCATTACCCTTGTGATACATAAAAGCTGCATCTGACCTTTTGACAGTCCACTTCCAGCCTCGTCTATCACAGTATTGTAGCCGTCTTTTAGCTTGCTTATGAAGCTATGTGAGTGCGCAGCCTTTGCAGCCGCAATTACTTCCTCATCAGTTGCATCAGGCTTACCCATAACTATGTTATCTCTTATAGTTCCCTGTCTAAGCCAGGTCTCCTGAAGCACCATTCCGTATGATTTTCGTAGACTATGTCTTTTAATATCCCTTATATCAGCATTTTCAACCCTTATACTTCCGCTGTCCACATCATAGAACCTCATAAGAAGATTGATAATTGTTGTCTTGCCACAGCCCGTAGGCCCCACTATGGCTATTCTCTGTCCTTTTTTCACACTAAGGTTTAGCCCTTCAATAAGCTTTTTATCCTTTACGTAAGAAAATGAAACATTATCCAGTTCTATATCACCAATTTCGCCCTTTACTGCGCTATTTTGCCCCCTGTGCTTTGATTCGCCTAGTTCAATCTCGCCATCTTTTACCTCAACCTCCTCATTTATAAGTTCCAGAAGCCTGCCTGCACAGGCTATGGCATTTTGAAGCTCGGTAATGATTCCTGAAATGTCGTTAAAAGGCTTGGTATACTGGTTTGCATAGGCTAAAAATGCAGTAAGACCACCTACGCTTATGCCTGCATTTATTACCTGAAAGGCTCCTACAAGTCCTACCAGGGCATAGACTATGTTATTTACAAATCTGGTCGCAGGGTTGGTAATAGACGAGAAAAATATGGCTTTAAGTGAAGCTTTCTCTATCCTTTCATTTACCTCATCAAAGTCAGCTATCACCTTCTCTTCCATTCCGTAAGCCCTTACAACTTGTGAGCCACCTATCATTTCATTGATGAGTGTTGTCTGTTCCGCCCTGGTTTCGGACTGGAGCTTAAACATATTGTAGGTATGTTTTGATATAAATTTTGCGACAAATAGCGATAGAGGGGTGAGGGCTACTACAATGAGGGCAGTAAATACATTTAACCTTACCATAAAAACAATGTACCTAAAATAGTCGCAATCCCTGTAAAACTCTGGGTAAAGCCTAACAAGAGACCGTCTGAGAACTGGTCGGCATCAGCTATCACCCTGCTTACTATATCTCCTGTTGGATGGGCGTCAAGATAGCTAAGAGGGAGATGTTCAATCCTCTTAAACGCATCGTTTCTTATATCTCTTACCACATTGTAAGCTATATTATTGTTGATTGTAGTCATTACCCACTGAAGCATGGCCGTTGTCCCTGCCGCAAGTGAAGCCGTTATGATAATCTTAAATATGCTGCCTAACTCATTAAGGCCATTCTCTGCTATAAGATCAATGGCATTTCCAAACAATATAGGCAGATATAGGGTAAGAACCACAGTTACCATCGCCATTGCAAGCGATATCACTAGCAAAATCCTATAATTGCCTATATAGGCAAGAACCGCCTTAATTATCTTCTTGTTATTTTTCATATTGCTCCTTATTCAATAAACAGATTACTTATACTGAGAATTATAAATCTCCCTGTATACCTCGCAAGAGTCAAGTAACTCCTTGTGCTTTCCAAGTCCTACCATCTCTCCATCGTCAAGCACCACAATCTTATCAGCTTGCATAATGGAAGAAGTCCTCTGTGACACTATAAAGACCGTAGGCTTATAAGAAAGTGCATTTATCCCCTTTCTAAGGGCAAGGTCAGTAGCGTAGTCAAGAGCAGATGAGCTATCATCAAGAATAAGGATTTCAGGCTTTCCTACAAGGGCTCTAGCTATCGAAAGCCTCTGTTTCTGTCCTCCTGACAGGTTTCTTCCCTCCTGTTCTATCACAAAGTCAAGCCTTCCTTCCTTTGAATTAACCACATCTTCTGCACAGGCAATGCGTACAGCCTCCATAATCTCCTCATCTGTAGCATTTTCATTGCCCCATTTGATATTGTCTCTTATACTCCCCTTAAAAAGTGAAGCCTTCTGCAACACAACAGCTACGGTTTTTCTTAGTTCCTTAAAGCTATAGTCCTCTACATTTCTCCCCTTAACCCTTACTTCACCCTCACTTACATCATAAAACCTTGGTATAAGGCTGATAAGTGAGGTCTTTCCTGATCCTGTTCCTCCGATAATACCAATGGTTTCTCCCTTTTTAACCGTAAAATTGATATTATTTAAGGCATTTTCCTCTCTATCAGAAGATATTCTACCATTGTAGTTAAGGCTGACATTGTCAAAATCAACTATGATATCACCATTTTCGTCTGTTGCTTTAAGAGCCATTGCATGTCCTTCTTTCATACCAGGCTCAATTTCAAGTATGCTATAAACCCTGTTGCCACAGGCTATGGAGCGGGTAATGTTTAAGAACATATTGGCAAATTTTACAAGCTCCACGAGTATCTGTGACATATAGTTATAAAGAGCAACTATCTGTCCCTTGGTAAGGGCTCCTGCCTCAACCCTGATTGCACCTTTATATATGAGGAAAGCTATCCCTATATTTATAATTACATAGGTCAGCGGATTCATAAGAGAAGATACAGCTCCAACCTTTTTGCTTAAATCAGTCAAAAACTTATTTGAATTTTCAAATTCTCTTATTTCTTCATCTTCCTTGCAAAATGCCCTTATAATCCTGACTCCTGTCAGGTTCTCCCTGGTCTTTCCAAGCACCTTATCAAGTGCCATCTGCACTTCCTTGTACTTAGGAATGCACCAATACATAACTCCAAATACCACAAGTGATAGGACTAAAATGGTAATAACAAAGATAAAGCCAATTTTCACATCTATCATAAATGCCATAATCATGGCACCAACTACTATGAATGGAGAGCGTAAGAATAATCTAAGTGTAAGGTTCACTCCGGTCTGAATCTGATTCATATCACTAGTAAGCCTTGTAATAAGTGTATTGGTGCCAACTCTGTCTATGTCTGAGAATGAAAACTTTTGAATATGTGCAAATACAGCGTGTTTTACCTGCTTGATAAATCCCACACTTGCTTTTGCAGCAAAAAACTGGGCAGTTATCGAAAATGTAAGCCCAACCAAACCAAGGCCTACAAGTAAAAGGCAAAGCTTCACTATAAGCCCCTTATCATTCCCACCTATTCCCTTATCTATAATATACGCCATTACAAGTGGCACTATGAGGTCAAGGCTGGCCTCTAAGAGCTTAAAAAGCGGTCCTAGTATGCTTTCAAGTTTGTAATCACGGATGTATATTAATAATTTTCTCAATGGTTTTCTCCCAATTTTGCAGATTATATAATATCAATTTAATCACTATTTCTCATGCCTAAATAAAGATAAGCTACTTTAATTTATACGATAGCATCATTCTCCTCAGATAGTATAGCACAAGTATAACTACAAAAATATCCCCCTTAAAAAGGCACACCCAACTATCCAGTTAAGTGTGCCTTAAAAATATCCTATTGTCGAAAAACTAAGTTTAAATTTCTACTTATTTAGCGACTTAGCAAGCTCAATTCCAAAATTAAATGCTATTATATTAGATTGTATAAATAGCGATGTCAGTCCTATCCCAAACAAAAGTCCCGTAAATAGCCTTTTAATATTTGTACTCTCGTATTTAGTTAAAGCTTGGAAGAATCCATCTAAAATTAGTGGAAGCAACATTATAAGCGATTCAATAACATTTGGTCTCCAAAACCAAAACATAATTATACTTGCAAATATTCCAATCAGTTCTCCTGTGCATCTAGCACATATGGGAAATCTGTGTCCTTTGTAATGAAAAGACCTATCATCTCTACAATGACAACCAAATATTCTCGGAAGCCAACTATATGCAAATTCAATCATTGCTTAGTTCATAAATGAAAACATTGTAAATCCTAGGGTAGCAATCAGTACATAGTAAAGGACACCTATACATACTGAAACTAATGCACCTATACCCACTGCCTTAGCTGTTTTAGGCTTAATATCCTTCCACACTAAGAAAAGCACGAGACCTGCTATTGGTACACAGCAACCTAATAGTCCCCATAAAAATCCACCATTATCAGGTGTTTCCTGATATCCATTACCACCGAAATTTACTCCTTTGTCTTTAAACTTCATATTACAACCCTCCCATAAACTATATTTTTGTTCTATTTTTAATTAAACCACCATCATCAGATAATACATTTTAATAAAAAAACAAAACATCCTCTACAATTTTACCCTGATATTAACAATCAGTCAATAGTTTACAGAAAAATATTTTTTTGTGTTATTTGTGTAGTTTTTTTCAACTTAAATGCAACATGAGGGATTGAAAGTTCAAACTTGTATTAGCAATGGAGTTTTTATACTTATATCCATAAGTTAACCCTATTTTTATAAAAATCTTCAAACGGAGTGAGTACACCTTTTTATTTAGTCTTCCAGCTTTTTTTACCTTTCCATATGACCACGTAACCGTTTTTCAAATTGAGGATTTTCTACAAATAAATAAAGGTTAAATGGTATAACAGTTTTTCCCTTGTCGTCTATAAAGCCCCATTTATCAGAAGAATTCATAACCGCAGCTAAACCTTCACTAAATGCAACCGCACTCAAGTATTTAGCCTTTACAACTTCTTTACCATTTTTATTTATATATCCATATTTCTCACCTTTTTACTATTGCAAGACCTTCTTGAAAAATTAAAAAGCACGATTATATTTAAATTCTATAACTATGTTACCTTCCTTATCTATATATCCCCATTTACCTTTATTTTTAACAGGTGCTAAATCTTCAACAAAACGGATATGCTTCTTCATACTGAAATTCTATCTTAACCTTACCTTCATTGTCTATTAAGCCCCATTTCCCAGACTTTTTTACATTTGCAAGACCTTCATTAAAACTAAATGCATCATCATACTGAAAAAGGTACTACTAAATCTCCTATTTTATTAATAAAACCCCATTTTTTCCCCTTTTTTACAGGAGCAAGACCATCTGAAAAACAATCTGCTTCATCATATTTAAATGGTACTATTACTTCATTTTTCTTATTTATAAACCCCCATTTCCCATCTTTCGATACAGGTGCAAGCCCTTCATTAAAGTCATATCCTGCCTCATAAACAACAGGTATAACAATTTTACCTTTTTTATCTACATATCCGAATGTGTACTCTTGCTCAGCTCTCACTCCTAAAAGGCCGTCTGACTCGTTATTTATTTCATAATATTTCATTGGAAGAACAATTTTTCCCTTTTTGTCTGCCATTCCATAAGAAGGCGGCGTGTGTTCATGCAGTTTCATCACTATAGAATAACCATTATCCAAAGTTTTAAAGATATCATAACCCTTCTTCTTTGCAAATGTTCTTTCTGAATGTAAGAGTCCTACCACCATTATAATTACTAGAAATAAACTCATTACCTAAAAATTTTTTTGAAATCTTTTTGTTATTAATCATAATCATTATTTCCTTCCTATAATGTCAAGCCCTAAATCATTTAATTTCAGGCTTTTCTTTAAATATTTACCTCATAAAACAGAGCAAAAAATGTATGACAGTCATTGTATTTTATACTGAACAGCTAAAAGAGGGTGTAGTTTATAAAGCATCCCATTGTTTTGCTTTATAAAGGCTATAAATCCTCTGCTAACTATGATGGTGAACCTTCCGTGTCTAAAGGGATCGTGTCCCAACTTCCTTCGTCCCACCTGTCCATACACCGAGTGCCTGCTAAGCTTTCTAACAGGGTCATGCCCTACGGAGAGAACTACTGCAAGCTACAGCTCTTGTTTGTTTTTTGATTTTACTGACCTGTCTACTCCGCAGGGTACGGATATTCCGTGGACGCTTACCCTGCCTCGCTTTGCTGGTCATTGTGATGATGTAGCGCCTGTAGCGCTCCATCGTTATCGGGTTTCTTTCCAGAACCCTGCCTGTTCTCGGAAGAATCCGAAAACCGGCAAGGTTCTGGAATAAATTTTGCTGCCGACTGTCTTACGCTACAATAGCTTCCTTCTTTTCCGGACGTCTGATGTCCATCAACATCTTCTTCGGATCATAGAACGTACCAGTATTCAGAATCGTATAGATGATTCTCAGAAGCTTGCAGGCTATCGCAATCAATGACTGCATCTTTTTCAATGGATTATCTGCTCGTGTCGTATAATACATATGGAGTTCTTTGAATTCCTCTGCATGGGCCACTGCTGACTTTGCTGCCTGGAATAACCAATATCTGAGTCGTTTTGCGTCCTCTATGACTGATTTTGGTTTCTCCCTATGCTTTCCTGAACTGCATGCCACAAGGCCTAATCCGCTTAATTTCTGTATTTCCTTAACATCATCAAATCTTGAAATATCTCCCATCTCTGCAAGAATACCGGAAAGTGTATTTTCTCCAATCCCAGATATCTCCAGAACGTTACCTGTATGCGGTATCTCCTGACATTTCTGGTTGATCTGGTTCTCTATAACAGCAAGTTCAACATCCAGTTCCATGAGTTTTTCTGCACGAACCACTTTACAGCTGCCTTGCTTGCAATAGATCCATCCTTAATCCCAACACTTGCTTTTTGCGTACTGTAAGATTTCTCTGGCTCTGCTGTACCCGCGTCCTCTAAGTTTAGCAGCATGCAAATCTGTCTTATCCCTTCTTCTCCAAGTGCGGTCAGTTCATCCGGAAATGGTGCCTCTTTCAGCAGTTCAAGGCTAAATGCTCCATCGACTTTTTCCCAATGCTTCCTTATACTCCGGAAATATATCTTCATCTCCCTGTGCATCCGGTTGATTGTTCGAATTCTGTCTTCATTCAGTTGGTCTCTGAACATGGATAACCTACGAAGTTCAGCATAGATTTTTCTGGAAGATATGGCATACCAAAGTTGCCATCCTTGACAAGATTTGCTATCAGTTTTGGATCCTTCCTGTCATCACTTCAGCTGGCTGTTATCTTCAACCTCCTTTGTCTGCTTAACAGCATAAAGGGTTTACCTGAACAACACTGATTCCATTTGCAATCATCCAGGTAGCAAGGCAGAACCAGTAGTGACCGGTCGGCTCTAAAGCCAAGTACTATCTGACTCTTATCATGTTCAGCAGCTATCTTTACTGCCCATTCTTTTGCACTCTGGAATCCCTCATAATCATTGTTGAAAGAATATGCGGACTTACTGAGTTCCCGTCCTCTGGTATCAATTGCTCTCACATAGTGCGTTTCGCTGCCTACATCACATCCCAAGATAAGCATGTCATCGCTGATAAAAGAGAGTTTTTTATTTTTATCGAACTTACCATTGGTTTCCAACTCACGCCAGGTTGAAGCTGTGAGATTTTCCTTAATCACCTCCGCTTTTTTCAAAAGCTCCTGCTGTTCAAAAATATTTGCTGTTACTACTTGATTTTTTTTCTTTGTGCCTTTAATATTCATTTTAGATACCTCTTGTATTTTTAGATTTTACCAACTGGCAGGTCAGTAATAATCTAAATTTACTTGAGGTATTTTTTTATGTCAATCTCTTGACCTATTTATAGTATACAGGAAGCTTTCTTGTTGATATATCCCCACTTTTCATTTTTCTTAACTGCTGAAAGACCTTCACTAAAACTATACATTCCATCATATGTCAACGGAATTACTACTTTTCCTTTCTTATCTACATATCCACACTTACCATTTCTCTCTACTGCTGCAAAGTCTTCGGTAAAACCAGGAGAAAAATCATAAATAAACTTTATTACCACTATTCCTTTTTATTTATAATCCCATATTTACCCTCCTTATTGACCACAGCGAAGCCATCCTGAAAACAAGATGCATCATCATATTTAAATGGTATGACCATTTCGTTATTCTTATTTATAAAGCCCCACTTCCCTTCCTTTTTGACAGGAGCAAGATCCTCACAAAAATCAAATGCATTATCATACTCTACAGGTATTACAATTTTACCTTCTTTGTCTACAAAACCATATTTTTTACCTTTTTTAACCTCTAAAAGATTATCACTTTCATCATCTATCCTATCATATTCAATAGGTAGTACAACATTATTATCACTGTCAGCTATCCCATATCTGAAAAGAATTTTTGATTTTTATCACAACAGAATATCCGTTACCTATTTCCTTAAATACATAAAATTTTTCCTTTTGCAAGTATATTTTCAGGATGTAAAAAAACCTATTATCATTGTAAAAATTAAAAAAATAGACTCATTACCCTAAAAATTTTTGAAAAACTTTTTATTTTTAATCATAAACATTTGTCCTTTCATTTAGTTAATCTGCTTATATTGACACCTTTATATATCCCTACTCGTTTTTATATTTCCAAGTCATCCCTCTCCATAATTTAATTTAATAAACTTAATACCCTATCACCTCCATATATCCGCCTTATATTAAATACACCTTATATTATCACTCCAACAGTATAGAATTTAATACCAATCTTCCCGATTTATACTGAGTCCAAACTACTTTACCATCAAAGAGAATAGGAGCTTCGTCTGTTAATATCATATCTTTTACTGTCTTAATATCAGAAAGCTTATTACCATTCTCGTCAACAATCATGTACTGAAGGACACTGTCTTTGGGAATTTTAACAACTATCTGTTCACTATACTTTTCCCAAGTAATATTTAATTTATTCCAAATAAGCATCACCCTAGTGTCGTCTAACTTTACCATCTTTGGCGCAGTGTAGGTAGTGTTTTTATCCTTGGTATAATCAGTATACTTATTCTCAGTTACTTCTAAAGTGTTTTTATCTAAAGAGTAAAGCACTATATCTCTTTTGTATACATCCTTTCCCTTTATTGTATAACTATTAAAGCTTTTAACTTTTGAATAATCAACCCTATTAACTCCAACAAGAACTTTAGCGCTCATATTGACAGTAGAGCCTATTGAGACTCCTGTTTGATTAGCCCCCACCATTCCGGGTATTTCCAGTATAGCTTTCTTCTTAATTGGAGAAAACATTTTTCTTTCTATAACGGCATAATTTCCATTTATCATATCTGCTATAGGCTCCAAAACTTGCGTAGCCAACCAAGTAACTAAAATATTCCTAGGGTACGCATCACAATGATCAACCGTAATAAACTCATCTCCCTCTGTCATAACGAACTGATTAAAACTGTGGCTGACATGATTCCTCTGAAAAGCCCCCAAGTCATCGTCATTTAAAAGAGTCATATCATCTTCATCAAATCCTATTGTTAGAGAGCTCTGATGACCATCGTACCTCCCTCTTGCTGTATGGATTAGGATAATATTGCCTATTTCACCACATCTTAAAGAACCCGCACCAAATGGTTCTGTTGTGTAGACACCATATACGGAAAGCTTACCCAGTTCATTAAAATCTCTATCATATTTAACTACTCTTACCACCTCTCTTCCAAACTTTTGTTTATTGTTGTTTCCAAAAATAAGATAATTGTAATCATCTCCTCTATAGAAACCTCCAAATTCTTCTCCTTGAAAGGCTAATGTTTTCATAGATACCCGATCCCCTTTATTATCGTATCTATTTATAATAACCTTACTTTTAGAAAATATTTCTATCACCTTTGCCTTCTATTCTTATCAAGTCACCGCCCTCTTCATACAAGTACTTTTTAATAGTTGATGCCCATTTATCGTCAATATCATAATATGGTATCATCTTCGAAGAAGTGTTATTATTTAAATCATAGCTTTCAATAGGGGATTTCCCTGTTTTAACTCCATCACATTCTTTGGCAGCTTTGTACATAGAAATAGTTTATTTTTCGACATATTTTTTTGTCAGATACCAAATTAAGTTTTTCAGCAAGCTCATCAAAATCTACAAACATAATTGAAGTTGTATACTTTTTCCATATCTCTCTCCAATACTGATCGAAATCTATCTCTTTAACATTGACTTTTAACACATAACCTTTAACTGCTATATTCTTGCCATTAATATTAAACTTGATATTTTTCCGGTTTTACCTTTTTATGCTCTTAGGAAACTTAATAGAACTATATTTTTTTATCGTCCTCTACAAACTTTTTACCTTTCTTAACATCTACAGTTTTTAATGATATTAACCTTAATTTTCGCCTCGTTGCCGGTTCTTGCTAAACTCTCAAAAAATCTTCGACTTTTTATATAAAGTTTATCATTTTCCTTGTCCACATAACAACGAATTTTGTCTTTATAATTACTTTCACTCCCTTCACCTACATAGTCAAATCTCTTATAAGTTTTTCATCAGTTTTTACCTTTCGCATAAACCATTGTCACATCTTGCTCATAACACACCCTTATAATAAATACCAATACCAAAAATTGAAATAAATATTACTATCTTAATATGTTCTATTAATTTCACTCTTTTTGCCTCCACAACAACTAAATTAATATCCATTTAATACCACGCATAACTTATTTTATCATATTCGATAGGAAGTAACTGTTTTCCTTTTTGAATTGATAATCCCCGTTTTCCCATCTTTTTCCACAATAAAAGCATCTGTTTTTATAAATATCATCTATATTGTCATAAATAGGCGCTATAACTTCATTTCCATTCCTATCGATTAAACCATACAAATAGTTCCTTCTATCAAAACCAGGCTTGTTTACTCCTATTATTACCTTATCATCTCCAGTTAACACTGCAGAATCATAATCTTTATTAGTTATCCTGTTTCCGTCAACATCAATTATTAAATCTTTGTCATTGTCCCTTCTAATTACTGCCATATATTTAGAACAATCTGCACGATTCTTACCACTATATAAGAGTTTTTCCTGACCTATTTTTAATATAAATTTACCATCTTCATTATATTGAATAAAAGGTCCTTCATTAAAATATATATTCGCTACTTTTACAAGGATATATTATTTTTCCTTTTATTATCTATCAAACCATACTTATCATTTTTGCTTTATACAAGCTATTCCATTCGTATAATAAATTTTTTTCTTCACTTTTACAAGGATATATTATCTTTCCCTTTTTATTTATTATACCATACTTGCCATCTTCCTTAATACTGGCAAATCCATTATTAAACTCAATTCCAATCTCACTCTTACAAGGATAAATCACTTTCCCCTTCCCATTGACGATACCATTTCTGCCGTTCTGTACAACAACTGCATAATCTTTATCAAAAAATCAATCCTATAATCGTATTTGCAAGCTAATATTTCCTTACCGTTTTTATTTATAAGGCCGTATTTCCCACCTTGCATTATGTTAGCAACATTTTTTTATTGTTTTTCTTCAAAAATTTATATATATCTCACTTTCACAAGGATAAATCATCTTTCCTTTTTTATTTATAAGACCCATTTTCCAATTATTCATAACAGAAGCAAAACCATTTTGGAAGCTCGCTGCATAATCATGCTTAAAGTCTATTACTTTTTTCCCTTTTTTATCCACATATCCCCATCTTCCTTTACGCTCAGCAGGAAAAAGCCCATCACCATAAGATCCCATCTTTTCATAATTAAAATGGAATTTCACCTTTCCGGTTTTATCAATATAATCCCAATTTCGATTCTTTCCGGCTTTTGCCAATCCATTCGAAAAAATACCCGCATCGTCATACTTTAAAGGCACTATAAATTTCCCATTCTTGTCAACAAATCCCCATTTACCATCTTTTTTAACTCTATTCAATTCATTATACAATCTACTGGCTCCATTATCATAAGCACTATTATTTATTTCATCATATTCTATAGGCAAGATTACTTCTCCGGTATCTCTTAAAATCCCTAATTTGCCATTTTTCCTCACCACTATGTACCTTATATTCTCCGGATACCTGGTGTAAGTATCAGCAGCATCATATTTAATTAACTCTTTATTTTTGATAAAAAAATACCTGTTTTTACCGTTAAGACGTGTTTCCAGTAAATGTCTATCTAAGAATTTTACTTCATTATACTGACAAGGTAGAATTTCAGTTCCATACTCATCTAAAATTCCTAACTTCCCATCCTTCTTTACTACCAAATAATCCAAAGTACAATACTGATAATCACCCTCATCATATTTATAAGGAATTAGACCTGCTCTATCAGCATATAACTGCTTTTTCTTCTACCTCCATAGATTCTCTGTTCGTTAAATAAAAAAAGTCCAAATTTAATTTTTCCCAAAGTAATAATCTCTTACAAGGGGCATCCTATTAATAAAAGGACTACCAACACCATCTTGTGGGTTAAAAAGATTTACATAAAAATCATTATCTTCTATTTTTCCCAGATATTTTTTTCCATATCTATCAAAGATTAAATTAGTTTTAGTTTTTAGAATCAATAGTCAAGACGCTTACTCCATCCCCACCATAACCTTTATTTATCGGATGATTTTTCATCTACAAGAGTGGACTTAACTTCATCACCTCTTATCTCAAGCGAATACAGTCTTTCTCCTTAATAGCTACACTGTACTTTACTTGATCTGACGCTAGGGTTTTTGCTGTGTTAAATGTGCTAACAGTCAAAGTTACTGCAAGTACCATTGAAATTCTTTTTAACGCTTTACTCAACATATTAAACCTCCTTTTGCAATAAAAAAATACCTGATAATATATAAAAAGGACTACCAAGGCTAAAAAGCCCATAGTAGTCCTTAATTACTAACAATTCTTTAATAAAAATTCCCAAAAAAAGTTCGCAAAAAAACTGATTAAGCTAATTCTATCCGTGATATAATAACACTTTTTCCAAATTAATCTTAGTAATATCCATAACTAATCCTCTCACAAAGATTATAGTCTTATTTTTACTAAAATTTTTTTATCTATTTCAAGTATTTTTTTGAGCGTTTTTTTACATAAAAAGTGTATTTACATAAAAATACCCTATAATTAGCTCTTAGTAACCATTTTAGAGGGAATGAACTTCATCCTCTTAACAATACTATATATTCTATTTCCACAAATTTATTGATGAAATCAAGTTTTCTACTTTACTGTAAAAACTAATATCGTTTAAGAGATTTTCTTTACTATCTGATGATACTCCACCAATGAAGTTAAAGGTCACTTTCATAAATTCAACAATGTTCTCTACTTTCTCGTTTACAATCGGTAGAAAAACCCCATTGCAACTTCTTAATTGAAATTGCAATGGGAAATATGTGCCCTTATCCAAAAAGATCACTATGTGTTCCAGTTCTCGTCAAATACAAATAAAGATCTACCCCATCTATTTCATACATTAGAAGCCAGTCAGGTGTAATATGACATTCTCTATACTGTGCAAGCTTTCCAGTTAATTGGTGGTCTCTATGATTAGGATTCAGTTTTTCTCCTGCTGCCAATTTCTTGATAATATCAGCAATGAGATTCATGTTGTAACCTCTTTTTTTAGCTCTTTTAAGGTCTTTTTGAAATTTCGCAGTAGGCCTTATTGTATATTTCATGCAAGGAGTTCCTCCATCATCCTATCAACATCTGTATATGCCTTACCAATGGAATTATCTTTCTTCATAGCTTCCACTTCTTTAATCGCATCAATGGTATCTTTATTGGGTATTTCAAAACGTATTACATCCTTCATATATTTTAAAAGATTACCTTTTACATTTTCATGATTTTTAGTCACAATATTTTTATATGCATCATATGTTTCCCTATCTAAAGTAAATGAGCAAGTAACTGTCTTTGTATCAGCCATAGATTTTCTCCTTATTTTAAGTTAGTCTACTTAGTAAATATACAACATTAGTATTACTTATGTCAATTGAATTCCCACAATTCACCATTACAGCGAAACGAAGTCCAAGTATTTCTATGTAAATATTACCACCTTCTACTGAGTGCTATTGTTATCTGGAAGTTTGACACTTCCTTCCAACCTCAAAACTCTACTTTCTTTTATTAAAGCCAACTATGGTTGAACTTCATCAGGTTTATCGCGCTCTTGAAGTTATTGCAAATTAAAATGACCTGACACAGAAAAAGCTTTACGAGAACTCCAAGTCCATTATAGAGAGAAAGAAACATATACTTTACTATGACTGTACTAACTTCTACTTTGAAACAGAGGAGGAAGATGAAAAAGTTAAAAGGCTTCTTAAAAGACTTCTGTCTGTCAGACGAAGGATGGAGAAAAGTGGGTAGCAGAAAAACTTATAGAATAAGCGAACTTGATCCTGTAGAAGACTATCTAACTACCTTCTATAAAGACAGAAGGTTATTGTTCATTCATTTTTGACTTATTTGCTATTTTAATAATTTATAAACAGCAAAAAGCCGTGAGGCTTCCCCCACGGCTTCATATAAGTCTTTAGACTAACGTATATCAAAAACACTTCTTACCTTTAGTTTATCCGGCTTGCCCCTTAGTATTTTTACACGCTTTTCTCCTGCATTCAAGTCAAAGAAATTATCAGATAAAATTAGGTTGTCATCTTCATTACGTATTTCAACAGACTTTGCATAGTTTTCTGCAACAACAACTATTTCATCTTGTTCAACAAATACTTGTAGGTTTGGATCTAAAAACTTAAAGAACTTCGGTACTGTAAATATCACACTTCCACTGCTTACTTCCTCACCCTTTTTGACAAGCCTATAGCTTATATAGCTATTATACTCATCCACATCATCAAAATTCTCCTGTTCTAACCAGGTACAACTCATTGCATCAACTATAACTTCTTTCTCACCCTCCCTTAATATTCCAGAGGTATTATCTCTTAATTCCCATTTCACAGTTACTTTTTCTTTGTTTATTGTATCATTAGTAACGCATAGTTTAATTGATTTCTTAAGTACATATGGTTCTGCATTAGGATTCGGATCTTGAGAAAGTGCGCCTTCTTCCTCACAAGATAGTAATAATGGGGCAAAAAACCGCTTTTCATAATAGTGAAGTGCTTTCCATCTGCCATAATAATCAATAGAAGACCATGACGCAACAGGCCAGCAATCATTCAGCTGCCAGATTATAGTACCCATACATATACCACGGTTTCTTCTAAAATGTTCAACTCCATATTTAATTGCTTCAGCCTGCAAAAGTTGAGAGGCATAAAGAAGAATTTCAAAATTTGTCGGATATAGGTATGTTTGTTCCATATAGTTCATTATCTTACCATTTGCAGCTGCATTTCTCTGGTGTTTTTCCATAACCAATGAGAATACATTCCTATCCTCCGGTTCTGTAAAAGACTCAATAGTTCGAAAACTCGGAAATGACTGGAATCCAAACTCCGAAAGGTAACGAAATTTAAACTTTCTATATTCAGTAAATGGCTTATTTCCGTGCCATACATCCCAGTAATGTACATCTCCTCTATCCGGACTATTAGTATCCTTAAATCCTCCTCCCGAGGAAGGACTTGAAGGCCAGTAAAAAGTTTCCGGATCATATTGTTTTACAAGCTTTGGTATAATATATTCATGAAGCTTTATATAATCAGCTGCAAATTCCTTATCTATATCAAACCCCAAGATATTCGCACAATAAAAACTCTCCATTTCATTATTTCCGCACCAAAGTCCTAAACAAGGGTGATTGCGAATTCTTTTTATATTTTGTATGAATTCCTCTATTATGTTTTGCTCAAACTCTTCATCACATAACCTGTAAACTCCACAGGCAAACATGAAATCTATCCACACTACAAGCCCCAGTTCATCGCAAATATCCCAGAAAAAATCATTAGGATAATATCCTCCACCCCATACTCTTATACTATTATGATTAGCGCTTACTGCGTGTTGTAGCAATTCTCTAGTGCGTTCTTCATTAATCCTGCTCAATATACAATCTTCAGGTATATAGTCAGCTCCCATCGCAAAATATCTTACTCCATTAACCTCTTGTGCAAAACTTTCGCCATACTTATCTTTTTCTCTACGTACAGTAAGCGTTCGAAGTCCTATTCTCTTATTAAATGTGTCTACTACAACACCATTTTTTAAGAGTTCGACTATCACTGTATATAATGGTTGCTCCCCTAATCCATTTGGCCACCATAGTTCTGGGTGGTTAATATCTATTTCAGGTACTTTATTACCATCTTTAACCTCTATGACATTAATAAGTGCACCGCTAGGATCCACTATCTTAATTTAGCGACTATTTGTCTAGTACATATTTGTTCTTCGTCTTTACCAAAATATAAAGGAAATCTGCTATCCATACATTTTACTTGAATATCTATACTAAGTTTAACCTCTCCTTGTTGGTGTTTCTGTCTTATATATACACTATCTAATCGATCTGTATCGCATCCAATAAGCTTAATTTCCCTAAAAATTCCTATATCAGGTAACCTTGGACCCCAGTCCCAGCCAAACATACACTGTGATTTGCGAATATGCGGTGTACCCCTCATTGCCTCTGTAGGTATAGGCCAAAATCCATCTCTACTATCCATTTCTTTTATGTAGTTTGTGGGAGAATAAAATAGTATTTTAAGCTCATTGTTTTCTTTTTTTAATACAGACTTCACCTCATATTCCCAGCTTCTGTGCATATTATTCGCATATCCCAAATGTTTGTCATTTAGCCAAATATCTGCCAAAGTATCAAGCCCTTCAAAAACAATCGATATGTAAGGATATCTAAGTAGTTCTTCTTCAGGCGAAAATACAGTACTATACTCATAGTCTTGTTCCATCATTTTTAGAGCATCGTTTTCCTGTGCCCTATAGTAAGGATCTTTCATTAATCCATGCTCCAAATACGTCTGATACACTGAACCGGGAACTTTCGTTTCTAAGTGATCTTCAGCGTTTCTTTCTCTTAATTTCCAATTTTCGTTCAAATATTGTATGTTCATTTTTCCCTCCTGAAGTATTCATAATATATATTGTCATTTGTATATTCTTTTCTAATAACTCCTTTTTATGATATAATATGTGCATTCATTAGTTAAGGAGGTTCTAAATTTGGCATTTTTTGAAGATACCGATATACTTGAAACACCATTTGATATATTTATGTTTGATAGTAATATTGATAGCGTCACTTACAGAGCACATTGGCACAATTATGTAGAATTTTTGTATATTTATGAAGGGCACATAACTGTTGAATGTGATAACGTTCCCTATTCACTTAACCCTGGTGATTCTTTGGTAATTATGCCAAGAGTTATACATAGTTTCTATTCCAAATTTACAGGTCATATCCGCTATGGTGTTATCAAATTTAATCATACTAAAGTTAAATTTTCTACCAAAGCCGCTACATTGATACATGCTATATTTAGTAGGGCTATGCCTATGGATTCTTTACCAATATATCTTTCTGCATCAGATATCAATCAGCTCTTTATGAAGAATACAATTGATAATATTATTTCTGAAGCGAAGAAGAAAAATATATTTTATTTTGACTTTATCAATTCCCAAATAGCTACATTGTTGGTTACAATACTGCGGTTTTGGGAGGAAAAGGACATAAACCTTAACACCATCATTAAACAAAGCAATAACTGCTCTGAAATATTTAAGGTGCTTGAATATATATCAAATCATTCGTGCGAATCCATTGCTATCCCAAGTCTTGCTAAGCAATGTAATATGAGTTATTCAACATTTTCCCGCCTCTTTAAACAACAGACAGGACGTAGTTGCAAAGAGTATATTGAATATATGCGTATAAGCAAAGCTCAGGACCTAGTTCTGTTTACAAGTAAATCATTAAACTGTATTGCATGTGAAACAGGTTTTTCGGACTGTAGTCACTTTATTAAAACTTATAAAAAATTATTTGGTATAACTCCAAATCAGCAACGCAAATCCCTCCCTTCAGATATCATGTCTTCAGCAGATATCAAGACATAGAAATATCCCATTCTTCATGGAGCTTAGGCACATCACTTATTAGACGTTTTGTATATGATTCCTGAGGGTTTAGTATTACATTATTTGCTAAACCTTTTTCAACAAATTTGCCATGCTCCATGATATAAATTGTATCAGAAATATAATATGCTAAACCTATATCGTGGGTAATAAATACGATGGTCATCTTGGTTTCATCTCTAAGTTTCAATAGCATATCCAATATGGTTGCTCGTGAGCAGGCGTCAACCATTGATGTAGGCTCATCAGCCATCAGAATTCTTGGTTTTAATAAAAAAATATACGCGCAATCATTAATCTTTGCATCTGACCACCTGATAATTCAAAAAGGATACTTGTTATATAGTTCTTCATATTTTAAATTCACAAAGCTACAAGCATCTTCCATAAGCTTTCTTTTTTCATCATTTGTAATGTGTTTATTTCCTTTTAGATTAATACAATCTCTCAACACTGAATCTACTTTAATAAACATATTAAATGATGCAAATGGATCCTGAAATACAGCTTGTATATTTTTCCAATATTCTCTCCTCTTCTTTCCTGTAGTAAGATCCCTAGGTTTTCCATCAAATAAAAATTCACCTTCACTTGAACCTAGTATTCCTAATATCATTTTAAAAAGAGTTGTCTTACCACTTCCTGATTCTCCAACTATAGAAACTACTTCTCCTTGTCTAAATTCAAAGTCAACATGGTCTACAGCCATATTGCATTTATTCCCTATCCCAAATATCTTGGTAACTCCCTTACCGCTGATACAGGGTTTAATATCATTTGTCATTTTCATACACCTCCTTTAATTCATTTTCATTTAACAGGCAGCGATAACAACGCCCATTGCCGGTTTCTACCATATTGGGCCTAACAATATGACACTGTGGAAGTACATAACGACACCTTTCAGCAAATGCACAGCCTTTGGGTGGATTTTTCAGATTGGGAGGTGTTCCCGGAATAGCCCTTAGTTTCTTCTCTCTCGTACCTGATTCCGGTACAAGAATAGAATCCATTAAGCCTTTTGCATAAGGATGTATAGGATCAAATACCATGTCTTTTGCACTTGCTTTTTCTACAATTTGTCCAGCGTACATAACCAAAATATCATCAGTAACATTGTATAATAAAGGTAATTCATGAGTAATAAATATCATCGTTTTTATATAACCCTTTGACATCAGCTCATGTAACATTTTGATAACTAACTTCTGACTTGATACATCTAAGGCTGATGAAGGCTCATCTGCAATTAAAACCTTAGGATTCAATATTGTTGATACTGCAATGACAGTTCTCTGTTTCATACCACCAGACAATTCAACTGAATATTTATCTAAAACTTCTTCCGGTAGTCCTAACGATTCAAATCTCTCTACAGCCATTTTTCTTACTTCAGTTTTAGTCTTAGTTTTGTCATGTGTATGAACTACATCCCATATCAATTTAATTATTTTGAGTAGGATTTAGAGCATTCATAGCTGCCTGAGGAATATATGCAATTTCTGTTCCAAGCATTAGTCTTCTAACTTCATCTGGTTTCATACCTGTTAAATCTTTACCATCAACTATTATTTTCCCACTAATATAATGTAATGGAGCAAAATAATAACCCATTAAACTAAGTGCTAATGTAGACTTACCACATCCGGACTCCCCTGCTATCCCAAGAGTTTTGCCTTCCTCAATTTTAAATGATACTTCATCGACGGCATAAACATCTTCTTGAGAGCGAGTTACATACTTTGTTCTCAATCCTATAACTTCTAAAATAGTTTTACCCATTATTTTCTCCTTCCTTATTCTCTCAATGTCGGATTGAATACTTGATCCATGCCTGTATTCATAAGATTAAGAGAAAATGATATTATAGCAATTGCAAAAATAACAGGAAAATAAGCCCACCAAGATCCATTTAAATGCGCTGTATATGTCATAGCCCAATTCATCATCAGACCAAGTGTTGCGGTTGTAGTCGTTGCAGGCCCTAATCCCAACATAGAAAGCTGAGCTTCAGCCAAAATTCCCGATGAAATCTGCAATATAAATGCCATGACAACATATGATGCCATATAAGGTAAAATATCCACAAAAATAATTCTAATTAAGCCATGCCCAGACAACTTTGACATATTTACATGATCACGATTACGTAACGATATTACCTGTGAGCGAACACTTCTTGTTGTCCAAGGCCAAGATGTTAACCCAATAATAACAGCTACTATACCTACACCTCTTACTTGCTGCCCAACACTGTAAGAAATCAGTATGAGTATAATAAATGAAGGGATAACAGTAAAAAGATTTGTAATAAACATAATTAAATCATCAACGATTCCTCCTACAAACCCTGCAAAAAGCCCAAAAATTAGTCCTATACCGGTTGCTACTATTCCTGCTATCAAACCAATCTTTAATGAAGTACCAATAGCATATATAAGTTCTGTTAGTACATCTCTTCCAAAATTATCTGTGCCTAACCAAAAAGTCCTACGATTCGGTACATCAGTGACATTTACATAGATGTCATCACTAATTTCTGCCTGTTCGCTTAATTTACCTTCTTCATCCTTTTCTGCAATTATAACATTTTGCTTATTTAGAAGTTCTTTAAGCGATTTATCTAATCGTGCATAATACTTTTTTTTAGCTGCAATTAAGCCTTTTTGTGTATTTTTTACGTCATACCGTTCATGCCAAGCATTTATAAGCTTACTAATATCTGCATCTGAATCAGAGATAACACCTTTTTCTACACCACCATATTTCTCAAGCCAGGCAATCATATCAATTCTAGTCTCTTTATTTATTATAGTCCTAAGTCTGTTAATTGACCCATCAATATTAAGTACATAGCTTTTATCTTTTGATATACTTTGCTTTACTGTATCTACAGCACAAATATAAGTTCCAGGCTTGTAGAATATTCCTTTTCCTATCATCTCAAGTTGACTTGTTGAGACAATCAAGGGATATATGATTACAATTAATATCGTAAAAAAACAGTATTATAAAACCTATTTTGAATTGAGATGACTTTGTTAGCTGTTTTAATATATTTTTCATTTTCACCATCCTTAATCAGATTGTGTCGCCTTAATTCTTGGATCTATTAAACCATATAGTAATTCCACTAAAAGGTTTGCAATCAACACCATTATTGTTATAATCAAAGTGCACGCGGATATAAGTGGATAGTCCCTTCCTGTTATAGCAGATAGAAGCGTTGTTCCAATTCCAGGATAAGAAAATATTATCTCCGCAACTAAAGCCCCACCCACTATAGTACCTAAGCTCATAGCTAATCCTGTTATCTGTGGAAGCATGGCATTTCTAAAAACATACCATACTATCTTACTGTCCTTGATACCTAAGAAACGGCTGTATTTCACATAATCTGCATTTAACTCATATATTGACATTGACCTCATTCCAATGGCTTGCCCACCTATAGTTACGAGTACTATAGAAAAGAAAGGTAACTTATAGTGATCTAATACTGATAATATGAAAGTAGGACTAAAACTAGGTATTAAATCAAATCCATATCCTCCACTTGTAGGTGCCAAATGTAGTTTTACTGCAAATAGCGTAAGTAAGATAACTGCCATTCCAAATGCCGGTATATTGCTAAGGAACAAAAAAAGCGGTAATATCATTTTATCAAAGCCTTTTCTAATATATGCGGCAATTGCTCCCAGCACATTTCCTAAAATCCAACCAACAATTATAGCCGGTAATTGTAAAGCTATTGTCCACCATATACTACTATTAATAATATCTCCTACTTTTCTGGGATATTGACTAAATGATACACCAAGATCCCTTTAAAACATATTTACTATCCAAATAAAAAAATTGCTGATATATAGGTTTATTAACTCCAAATGATTCTGCATATTCTGCATAAACCTTTTGTATAGCTGTTGCATCTGTTAATCCTTGTGCTGTCTGCGTAGCTATAGCTGAAACAGGATTACCCGGCATTAACCGAGGTAATGTAAAGTTAAGTATTATTGCCACAAAAAGTAAGAAGATACCAGATTACTTTATTTAAGTAATATTTTTTATATCCTTTCAAATTATGATCACCTTCCTTATACTTTTATAAAAGCAGAAACCGGTAGTTCCCACTACCGGCTTCCAAGATATTTATTCCTCAACCAAAGTCAAATCGTAAAGTGCTGCCACACCATATCCATCTGTACAATCGTATGGAGGAATATTTTTTCCATCATCTTTTTGCGGGAAGTTCGTCCACACTGATTCATTAACAATATGAAACGCTGCAGGTCTATACATCGCGGTAAAAGAAGGCACTTCATCCAAGTAAATCTGCGATAGTTCTGTGTAATATTCTTTTAGTTTTGCTTTATCATTCTCATTCGGAATTAAAGCAATCAACTCATCTGCACGTTTATTTTCCCATTTTCCATAATTACCTCTAGTTACAATGTCAAGATTATTCAATTCTGAACTCATCAGTTCCAAACATCTTTGCCAAGGACAGGATATTGCTGCTGTTCCATTAGGTGTCATCATTACGATATCAAAGTTTCCTGTTGTATAATCCTCTGTATAAGTAGGGGCATCCGGAAAATATGTCTCAATATTTATTCCAATTTCTTTACCTGCTGCCGCAATAATCTCAAGAGTTGCATTCCAATCCGACCATCCCTCAGGGCATTCTGCTTTGTAGCTAAGATTTTTTCCTTTAGGATACTCTCTAATTCCATCACCATCACTATCTATTACGCCTGCTTTATCCAATAGTTTTTTAGCACCTTCAACATCACTACCGAACTGATATGATTTAAGCTTATCTTTATTTATCATCTCTTGTTCTGCATCCGTGGCATTCATTACACTTCTAGGAACTTCTTCAAAAGTAGGCGATTGACCAGTCATAGCTGCTTTATTAATTTGATCAAAATCCACAGCCATAGCTATTGCCTTACGTATTTCTTTTTTATTCAACCCTTCTTTCTTTGTATTAAACCATATTGTTGGCATTGCTGCACAAATACCATAAGGTGCTTCTTCAATATAAGTAGAAATTGGAAGTTTATCCTTTAACCATAAATTCTGTACGTCAGGGACAAACATTTGAGCAACATCAACTTCACCAACCTTAAGAGCAACCAGTCCTGTATCATTTCCACTAAATATTGTGTGAGCCAGGTATTTTGGAGCAGGTAGCTTCCCCCACATAGATTTAGCCTGGCCCCAATAATCATCCCTTCTAATTAGTACTACCTTCTGGTCATCAGAATAATAAGGTTTATAGGCACCAGTATTTACAAGGTCTTCCATTTTATCCTGTTTTATTGCATTTGCCTTATCTGCGTTACGGTCTGCAACAGTCTTAAGGTACTTCTCCTGCATAATATAAATTTTAGGTATAAAGTCAAGAACTTTCAAAGGGTTGACCGCTTTCCCCTTTTTATCTTTAACTGCAACAAATACTACAGTATTATCATTTACAGCTTTTACCTTTTCAATATACGGCTTATAGTCTGCACCTGCAGGCGTTTCGTACTTTATATGTGCTTCAAATGTTGCCACTACATCAGATGCTTTAAAGCTGCTTCCATCACTCCATTTTGCATCTTTATTCAAGTTAACCGTTAACTCAGTATTATCAGCATTCCAAGAATAGTCCGTACCAAGGAGCCCATAGAGTTTGCCGTCTAGCATATTATACATAAAAAGAGTTTCCCATACTATTTCCCTAGCACTTCCTGCTTGTGTTAATGCCATTCCATTATTAGAATTTGAAGACATAGGGTTCCAGTCACCAATTGTCCCCCATTGCTGTCCGGCAAAATACAAGGTTTCCTTACGAGGTGTTGTATTCGTATCATTTTCGGCGGAGCTTTCTGACTTTTTCACAGATGAACTACCGTTTCCATCTTTTGTGTCAGATACACTTTCTGCACTCTTCTGTGACGAATTCTTCTGAGCAGAATCCTTATTAGAGTTACCACAAGCCCCAAATGTACAAGTTACTGCAATTGACAGAAATAAAGCTAATAAACGTTTTGTTTTCATTGTACTCCTCCTCACCCATAAATATTAATCACTTTTTCTTAAAACTTATATGATTACTTAATTATATTGTATATTATAACTTTATAATATAATTTTTTTAATCAATTTTATGTATAAATTAGTCATATTTTTAGTATACATTCTACTATTAATTATACCATTTAACTAAATCTGCTATAATGTAGAAAACTAAAATGATTGAAACAAACATATATCATCAAATTCAAAGAGTACAATATAAATACCCCTATAATTAGCTCATTAAAGCCTTTTATAGGGGTATTATTCTCATCCTCTAACCGACACAATATTCTCTTTTTCTACCAGCCTGTTTATAAAGCCTGTTCTGTCATAGCCCGCTGGGAACAGCAGCTCAAAATCAACCTTGAGATTGTTGCCATCTCCCTTAGTTATCTTAATAGACCTAATCTCAATTTTTTCTTTTGTCATATACTCTTCAAGCTCTTTGACTGCTCCGTCAGATTTTTGCAATACAACTCTCAGATTATCCTGATAAGCTTCATTTGACAAGAATCTCACTCTATGGAACACCACCTGCATTACCAGAATCATCACTGTACTTATGGTAGCAATGAAGTACTGTCCTGCACCCATACTCATTCCCATTCCGGCAGTAGCCCAGATGCCTGCCGCAGTTGTAAGACCGCTTACCGAATTATTATTTCTTACAAATATAATTCCCGCACCAAGGAAACCTACTCCACTAACTATCTGAGCAGCAACTCTAGATGCATCAAACTTATCCATATCATAAAAACCATATTTTGATACTACCATAATTAGAGCTGCTCCAAGTGCCACTATTGCATGTGTACGAACTCCTGCCAGCTTATTACGGTTCTTTCTCTCGAAGCCGATTGCGGCTCCCAAGAGTCCTGCAAGTAGTATTCTTAACGCAAATTCTCCCTGAAAGAGAATCTGATCCCTCAACAAGTCAAGTATAGCGTCCACCTCCTAAAAATAATATCACCATCTAATAATATCGGCAAATATCCATATATTATCAACAAAATCACCAAAATCTTTTAAATAAATCCAAGCCAAACTTTTCCTCAACCAGCCTATTATCCATATCAGTGTAACAAAAGATGATACTATCTTTCAAGTATAATTAGTATAAATTAGTGTTATTTGACAATAGCAGTATAATTAAAAGTCTCTCCACAACATTTGCAGAGAGACCTATGTATTACTTAATTAAATTTTAGGAATTAGTTGCCCATCTGAGCTGCAACTTCATCAGCAAAGTTCTCGCTCTTCTTCTCAAGACCTTCACCAGTCTCAAAACGAACAAAACCTGTAAGAGCCATGTCTGCTCCCTCAGCCTTAGCTACGCTATCGATGTAGCTCTGAACTGTCATGCTGCTATCCTTAACATAAACTGATCAACAAGGCAGATTTCCTTAAGTTCCTTGTTAAGCTGTCCCTGAAGAATGTTCTCAAGAACATTAGCAGGCTTATTAGCCATCTTAGGATCATTTGCTGCCTGAGCCTTAAGAATCTCTAACTCATGGTCAAGATATTCTTTAGAAACGGCATCTCTATTAAGGTATGTAGGGCGCATAGCTGCTATCTGCATAGCTACGTTTCTTGCAGCTTCTTTAGTAGCCTCATTAACTACGTTAGTCTTAAGAGCTACAAGTACACCAATTCTGCTGCCGTGAATGTATGACTCAACTAAGCCATCATTCTCCACAAGCACTGCAAATCTTCTGATGTTCATGTTCTCGCCGATAACTGCAATCTGCTCTGTAAGAGCTGCCTTTATAGACTTTCCTGCCTCAAACTCTTCCTCAAGAAAAGCCTCTATATCAGCTGCAGCTGTCTTAAGAGCCTTAGCCGCTACCTGATTAGCAAATGTAGTGAACTTCTCATTCTTAGCAACGAAATCAGTCTCGGAGTTAACTTCAACAATCGCTGCACTCTTTCCGTCTTCTGCAACTGCTGCTGCACAAACACCTTCAGCTGCAATTCTCTCAGCCTTCTTAGCAGCCTTCATAAAGCCGTTTTCTCTAAGCCATTCAACTGCCTTATCCATATCTCCGTCAGTTGCACCAAGTGCCTTCTTGCAATCCATCATACCTGAGCCTGTTATTTCACGAAGCTCTTTAACCATAGCTGCTGTAATTGCTGCCATTTTCTCTTCCTCCTATTATTCTTTATCTAAATAACTATCATATTATTCTTCTGTTGCAACTTCTTCAGCTGCATCACCAACCTGCTCACCCTGATTAGCCTCGATAACAGCATCAGCCATCTTAGCAACGATGAGCTTTACAGCTCTGATAGCATCATCATTACCAGGAATTACGTAGGTAAGTTCATCAGGATCGCAGTTTGTATCAGCGATACCGATAACAGGAATATCAAGTGTATGTGCTTCCTGAATACAGATTCTTTCCTTCTTAGGATCTACTACGAAGATAGCGTCAGGAAGCTTCTTCATTTCCTTAATACCGCCAAGGTTCTTCTCAAGCTTCTCCCAAGCCTTCTTTATCTGGATAACTTCCTTCTTAGGAAGGACATCAAATGTACCGTCTTCGCTCATCTTCTCATATTCTTTGAGCTTTGCGATACGGCTCTTGATTGTCTTAAAGTTAGTAAGCATACCACCAAGCCATCTCTCATTTACATAGTACATACCTGAACGAATAGCCTCATCCTTAACTGCTTCCTGAGCCTGCTTCTTTGTACCAACAAAGAGGATGGTTCCGCCATTAGCTACGATGTTCTTGATAGCCTCATAAGCTGTATCAACCATTCCTACTGACTTCTGTAAGTCAATGATGTGGATACCGTTTCTCTCGGTATAGATGTATGGAGCCATCTTAGGGTTCCATCTTCTGGTCTGGTGTCCAAAATGTACACCTGCTTCAAGTAACTGTTTCATTGAAATAACGCTCATTTTTCTACCTCCATGGTTTTTCTTCTGCCTGTTTCAGCGTTTACCTGCCATACCCCTTGGGGCACCATCAGTATAAAACAGACATGATTTAATAGTTAGGATATTCATAAAAATACCCTGCACAATTTTTGCGCAAGGTATATTCTATCACAAACTGTATATATTGCAAGCACTCTATTAGATTAGATTAGTTTAGCTTTCATTATCAGATAACTTCATCAATATATAAGTCTTTTCTCCTTGATAAGTCTATGAAATCGCTACCCGCTACAATCATAGGTTTAGAGAGATAAACCTTATTTGTCATAAGCACCTTGGCTTCTCGTCCGTCATTTAAGACAACTCTTGTTCCTATAAAGTTATCCGCTATATGCTTAAGGAAGACTGTGTACATTCCTGCATCGTACTTCTGTATACCCTCGTCTTCAAACATCTTAATAACCTTGAACGGACAAATCATACCTCTGTAAGGTCTCTCAGAAGTGATGGCATCGTAAATATCAACAAGTGCAATCAACCTAGCATAAGGATCGATTTTTTTAGGATTAAATGGGGTTGGATACCCTGTTCCGTCAACCTTCTGATGATGCTGGAGGGCTGCATTTAATACATGAGGGTTAGCATTCATCTCTTTAAGAATCTCGTATCCGGCTACAGGATGGTTGCACATTATTTCATACTCTTCATCTGTCAGTTTCCCCGGCTTTGTAATAATTTCAGAAGGAATAGTAAGTTTTCCTATATCATGATACAGACCACACTGCTGTGCAAGGGCAATTTCCTTTGGAGAGCAACCGAGCCATTCGGCAAGAAGTCCTGCGAGCATAGCAACATTGAGGCTATGGACAAAGCAAACATCATCAAAGCGGCGTAAGTTTGCAAGTAAGTCAAATATAGGAAGACTGCCTTCAGGCATAATCAAATCTCCCATTATCCTCTTAGCTGTTGTCTCTAAATCTGCATCAGGATTGCCATCAACGATACGATTCAATGCACCCCTTAATTTTACAACTCCTGAGGAGAACTTTCCTCTAAAAAGCTTATAGTCAGGACTCTGCTGAACTCTTTCATAATATGAGTACTTCTCATCTGAGTACGATACAGGCTTTGAAAGAGCCTTGTCAAAGTCCTTCTCTTCCTTAACGAACACAAAAGAAACTTCATTTTTCTTTAGTTTTTCTATACTGTCATTATCTACTCCTTCTCCAGAAGTGATAAGGAGTAAACCTGCTTTAGTATGTACATCTTTGGCTATAACCATACCGGGTTGCAATTCCCCACATCTTTTTAATACCATAATTTTCCCTCATCAAAGTTAATAGTTATACTTCTATTATACCCATTTTTACAATGATTATCAACCAAAAAAAAGACAGATATTGCAACAATGCAATACCTGTCTTAATAATCTTAAAATATAATTACTTAAGTGTAACCTTAGCGCCCGCCTCTTCAAGCTTAGCCTTGATAGACTCAGCATCTTCCTTAGAAGTAGCTTCCTTGATTACCTTTGGAGCAGCCTCAACTGCTTCCTTAGCTTCCTTAAGACCAAGGCCTGTAAGCTCACGAACAACCTTAATAACCTTAATCTTCTCTGCGCCTACCTCTGTAAGCTCTACATCAAATTCAGTCTTCTCTTCAGCTGCTGCTGCGCCAGCGCCTGCTGCTGCAACTACAACACCTGCTGCTGCAGATACACCAAATTCCTCCTCGCAAGCCTTTACGAGATCGTTTAATTCAAGTACGCTCATGCCCTTAATGGCATCGATAAATTCCTGAGTTGTCATTTTAAATACCTCCATTAAAATTAAATGATTTTTCGGTCAAATCTTTGACCATCTGATAACAAAATTTAGGCTTCAGCTCCGTTACCCTTCTCTGCAATCTGCTTAAGCACACGAGCAAAGTTGGTAATAGGTGACTGTAAGCTGCCAAGGAGTTTGGAAATAAGCTCCTCTCTTGAAGGAATGGTTGCAATAACATTCATTCCCTTTGCGTCATAGTAGGTTCCCTCTACAACGCCGGACTTAATCTCAAGCGCTTTAGCCTGCTTTGCAAAATTTGACATAATTCTTGCAGCAGCAGTAGCATCCTCGTAAGAAAATGCAACAGCTGAAGGTCCTTCTAAGTCCACGTCTAACTGTGAAAAATCAGTTCCTTCAAAGGCACGCTTTAAGAGGGTGTTCTTGTATACCTTGTATACAACTCCTGCCTCTCTTAACTCCTTACGGAGCTTTGTGTCCTGCTCAACAGTGAGTCCACGATAGTCAACTAAAACTACTGAACTTGCTTTCTCAACATGTCCCTTAATCTCGTCAACTATTGGCTGTTTGATTTCAACTTTAGGCATAATCTTCCTCCATTCCGAAACACCTGTAGCCTAAAAGGCTGGGATAGAGTGTTTCTAGTAATATCCCTTTACTGCTTGAAGTCAGATGAATTATTGCTTTTACTCAAATAAAAAAGTCTGAAACTGCGAGAGTTCAGACCGTAATATTTCTAAAAATAATTACATCCCTCGGCAGGCGCTTCCACTTACACATCTTAACTGATGTACCTGCTGTCTTCGGCAGCTGTTCTTACGAACGGTAATATTTATAACATATTGGAAAGATATTGTCAAGCATTAATTAAAAAAGCGTGAAAGCGGTGCTGTAAAGTAAACTTCACTGCCACCACACACGTTTTTTTAATGTGAAGTGGCAGTATATGCTTTATTTTTGAAAAACTTTATATTTTTTTAATATTTATTTCCATTCCGTCCATTTTTTTATATATAGTTTCTCAGGAAGTTTTTTTCTTATCATTTATAGAATGTAATGCATTCATACTTACTTTATTTATTTTTTTATTTTTTTGTCTTAAATGTCAGCTTACCGGAAGCCAATTTCCCTTTTTGTTCCGTTCTTGATAAAATCACCATATAAATACTTTTTTTCCATACATCAGACATTTTCTTATATTCACCTGTCTGAATAGAGTCTGTCATAAGTTTGGCACTCTCATCATTCAAATGAACAGTTGACTCATTCTCTTTATATGTTACTTTACCTGTTTTTAAATTCTTGGTAATTATATAATTCTGCTTTACCTTAGTGTTCTTAATAGTTGATACTCCTGAATATTTCATTGTAACCATTTGTTTCTTAATGTTAAATTTATAATTTATTATAGATTGGGATTTCATTCCACCAAAATCAATTTTTACTTACCTGATCCATAGAAACAATATTATACTTATTGACAGCTTTTTCTATGTTCTTATCTAAGCTATCATCATATTTAACTGTCTTTGCCTCAACTTCGAGCGGGGTAATAAACATCGCACAAATGAGTAAAGCCATTACCGCAAATATCTTAAATCCTTTGTTCATCTTATTTTTCTCCTATCTGTGATTTAACCGAATATCTGTTATTTTGTTAAAGTGTCTCTTGTACTTTACCACATAAGAACCTCTACAGTCAATTATCTTATTCAATTTTAGATTGTTGTTCAGAAAGTTTTATCTGTCGGATACAAGTATCAAATTCATAAAGCTTCGATCAAACTTGCTTACAAAAGAATATATTATCTTTTAACACGCAAAAAGACCGGCCACACCCTGACCGGTCATCTCCCAATTTGTATAAGCTGGCGACGGGAGTCGGACCCGTGACCTCCGCACTACCAATGCGACGCTCTACCACCTGAGCCACGCCAGCAACACGTTACTCTTTTTAGAGCAACCTTATACATTCTACTAAATTTTAGCCTAAATGTCAAGCATCATTTTATAAACCTTACTGCCCCTATAATACCTGCATCGTTTCCAAGTTTTGCTGCCTCTACTGTTAACCCAATGGCAAAATTAGGCATTACACCATGAAGTACCCTTTCCCTTACCTTATCTACAAAAAAGTTCCTTCTGCCCGGATACTCCTCCGCCTAAGATTATCATTTCAGGATTGAAGGTATGGACAAGTCCTACCAGTGCCGCTGATATGTAATTTATCCACTCATCTACATACTTCATAACCATTTCATTTCCCGCTGCCACTTCCTTAAATATCCACCTGCCGTCAACATCATCAGCTTCAATTCCCTTTATTTCTCCTGAGATAACAGCTTCTTTTACATTTCTTACAAGGGCGCTAGTAGAACCATAGTGCTCTATACAGCCCTTATTGCCACAAGAGCAGTCTTCTCCGTCAACATTGACAGGTATATGGCCTATCTCGCCTGCAAATCCCTTTCTGCCAAGTAAAATCTTAGAGTCTACTATTATCCCTCCGCCAACTCCTGTACCTATAGTCATAACAACAACATTTTCCTTACCTCTTGCGGCACCCTTCCACATTTCTCCAAGGGCTGCAGCATTGGCATCGTTTAATACAGCAGTCTTTACGCCAAATTCACTCTCAAGCCTTGACTTGATGTTAGTTCCCTCCCAGTTCTTGATATGACCTGCTGAGCCCTCTACTATGCCTAGCTTAGTGTTTATGCCTCCTGTAGCCGACACACCAATTCCCGCAATGTCGGTAAAGTTCTTATTATTTTCTTCCATAAAAAGCCTTGTGCTCTTAACTACAGTTTCAATAATGGGCGTTTCATAATTATCGAATTTTACAGGATATTCTAAAACCCTGCTTATCATAGTTCCATCAGCGTCTACAAGTCCAAACTTTACTGCTGTACCCCCAATATCGATTCCCAAGTAGATTTTATCAGCCATATCCTTTTTCTCCCTGTTGGTAGTCTATATTACTCTTCTTTATACCTTATACCCATTAAAAACAGTCCCTTGGCAGGCAAGGTTGTTCCAAGATGTCCTCTGTCTTTTCTTTCTATGATATCAGGGATGTCTTCAGGAGCAATCTTTCCTTCCCCGACTTTTACAAGTGTTCCCGCAATTATTCTAACCATATTGTAGAGAAAGCCATCACCCCTAATCCTTATAATAAGGCTATTCCTTACGGTTTCTTCCACGTCTATCTGAAAAACAGTCCTTACCTTATCCTCCTTATCAGTCTTGGCTGAACAAAAAGAGGTAAAGTCATGCCTTCCTTCTATGAATGAAGCAGCCCTTTTCATAGCCTTGATATCTAAAGTATGTTTCACATTATGGCTGTAGAGCCTGTCTGTCGGAAACGGGATACTGGCAGTATCGATATGGTATTCGTAAGTCTTGTCTAGTACATTTCTTCTTGGATGAAATAGAGATTTGACTTCTATACTGTCCATTATTCTGATACTGTCAGGAAGCTTTGTATTAAGTGCAGGAGCCAATTTCTGCTGGAATTGAAGTGTCTGAGTCAAATACAGCCACATTGCCGTAAGAGTGTACACCTGCATCTGTCCTGCTTGCTCCAATTGTGACAATGTCCTCCCTCAAAAGGCCTGAGAGGGCATCATTTACAAAGCCTTCAATTGTAGGTAGTTCCGGCTGATATTGATAGCCGCAAAAAGCTGTCCCATCATAGGCAACAGTCAACTTAAATCTCTTCATTACTCAGACTCCAATATATTTATTCGCCAGTATATTTACGACTATTATAAGTCCTACATAGGCAAAACAGGTAATATATGCTACTCCATCACTCCTTTTATACTTGAGGGGCTTCATCTTGGTTCTGCCTTCTCCACCGTGATAACATCTTGCCTCCATAGCCATAGCAAGGTCAATTGCCCTCCTAAAGGCTGATACAAAAAGTGGAACCAGAATAGGTATGAGCGCTTTTGCCTTTTTTATAAATCCTCCGCTTTCAAAATCAGCGCCTCTGGCAGACTGAGCCTTCATTATCTTATCTGTTTCTTCAAGCAGTATGGGTATAAATCTAAGTGCAATCGACATCATCATAGCTATTTCGTGAACAGGTAAACCTATTTTCCCAAATATCGATAATCCTTTTTCCATACCATCTGTAAGCTGGTTTGGGCTGGTGGTCAGTGTAAGCACCGAAGAGCCTATTATAAGAAGTACAAGCCTTATTCCCATAAATATAGCAGTTCTAAGACCTTCTTCCGTTATCCTCACATTGCCAAATAAATGTATAAGCTCTTTACCCGGAGTTAAAAACATATTGAAGACCACAGTAAACAAGAGCAATATAAATACTGCTCTGAGACCTTTGATTATAAACTTAAAGGGTACTTTTGAGAGCTTGATAACTGTACCCAAAAACAAGGCTACCACTATGTAGCCTGTAAAACTGCTGAATAAAAACAGTGATACAATGAAGATAATGGTTCCCGCAAGCTTGACTCTTGGATCAAGCCTGTGTATAACCGAATCTGCAGGATAATACTGCCCTATTGTTATATCTCTAATCATTATACATCCTATCTATGTTAAAACATTCACAATGTCAGACTTTAGAGTTAATTACACTCTCTTCAAAGCTCAGTCTTGTAAAGCTTTTATTATACCGTTTTAACCTTTATTTTTTGCTATGAAAAGCCTTTAATATTTCTTCTTTTGCCTCTTCTACAGTAGAAACATCCGTATCCACATTAAGCCCAAGCTCTTTCATTTCCTGCATTACATAAGTAATCTGAGGGGCTGAAAGTCCCATTCTCTCAAGCTCCTTATAATGCCTAAACACTTCCTTCGGACTTCCGTCAAAGGCAACCTTGCCAGAATTCATGGCTATAATCCTATCTGCATACTTAGCCACATCTTCCATGCTATGAGATACCAGAATTACTGTAAGTCCGTTCTTGTGAAGCTTTGCTATCTGGTCTAGGATTTCATCCCTACCCCTCGGGTCAAGTCCTGCTGTAGGTTCATCTAAGATGAGGATTTCAGGCTTCATTGCCAGTACTCCAGCTATAGCCACCCTTCTCTTCTGCCCGCCTGATAGCTCAAAAGGCGAATCATCATAACATTTTTCAGAAAGCCCTACCTGCTTTATGGCTTCAAAGGCTCGAAGGTCAACTTCCACCTTGCTAAGTCCTAAGTTTTTTGGCCCAAACTTTACATCCTCAAGCACAGTTGTCTCAAAAAGCTGATGCTCTGGGTACTGAAACACCAGTCCTACTCTGCTTCTAAGACTCTTCATATTGAAGTCCTTATCATATATGTCCTGTCCGTCAAAATATATGGTGCCGCTCGTTGCCTTTTCAAGTCTGTTAAAATGCTGAATGAGAGTAGATTTACCAGAGCCTGTATGCCCAATGATACCGACAAATTCACCCTTATTTATAGTAAGGCTTACGTCATCAAGAGCCTTTTTTTCGTAGGCTGTGTCGGGGCTATATACATAACTAATATGATCTGCTATGAGTAACATTTTTTAATAGCCTCCCTAAATTCTTCAACTGTGAGCACTGTTTCATCTATAGGAACTCCACTTTTTTTAAGTTCGTAGGCTAGCTTTGTCACCTGAGGCACATCTAATCTATAGCTCTCAAGCCTCTCCACCTCTGAAAACACCTCTCTTGGAGTGCCCTGTAGCACCACCTTCCCCTCTTCCATAACAAAAACCTTGTCCGCATCTATGACTTCGTCCATGTAATGAGTAATGAGGATGATGGTTATATTCTCATTTTTATTTAACTTATGAACTGTTTTAAGTACCTCTTTTCTTCCTATTGGGTCAAGCATGGCGGTAGGTTCATCAAGGACTATGCACTTTGGCCTCATTGCCATTATTCCTGCAATTGCAACCCTCTGCTTCTGACCACCTGACAGCTTATTAGGGGAGTGCTTGGCATAACCTGACATCCCCACTGCAGCAAGGCTATCCTTTACCCTTGTAAGAATTTCATCTGTAGGCACTCCCATATTTTCAGGACCAAATCCCACATCTTCCTCCACTACAGAAGCAATTATCTGATTATCAGGATTTTGAAATACCATGCCTGCACTTTGTCTTATATTTAACAAATTATTTACATCCCTTGTATCAAAGCCATTTACCCACACTGTGCCCTCTGTAGGTACAAGCAGGGCATTAAGGTGCTTGGCAAGTGTTGATTTACCGGAGCCGTTATGTCCCAAGATGGCTATAAAGTCTCCCTCAGAAACCTCAAGTTCAACTCCGTCTATAGCACGTTCTATCTCTTCTGTATTTCCTTCTTCGTCCCGTCTTATATACTCAAATACAAGATTTTTAATATCTATTATTCCCATTTAGTTATCCTTTTCATCTTACAGACCTTATTCAATCTGTTTCGATGAAAGTATAACACAAAACTTCTAAAATGATAAGTATTATTATTTTTACTCTCTAACTCCCTTAAGAGCCTGTAAAGACTGATCATGTAGCGCATCTTTTTCGTGCTTGTTTCTGCCTACATATTCGTTATAGAGTACATCTATTAAAAGCAGCATAGGAAACTGCGGGGAAATGGTATTTCCTGAATTAAGGTGTTGCAGTGAGGCAACAAGCACCACTTCATCACAGTATTTCTTAAACTCACCATTGTCAGATGATGTAAATAGAACAACTGCGGCTTTCTTCTCTTTTGCATTTTTTAGCAAATACAGTACAGGTTCAGTCTCACCACTCAAAGAAAAACCCATAACAAGGTGCTTAGAGGTCAAAAATGGTGCCTGCATCCTCATCCTGTCAGGGTGGTCAAGGCTGTCAATGTCAACACCTATACGCATGAAACGGCTCTCCATTTCTTTGACCGCATACCCGTTGCTTCCAAGTCCAAATACTATGAGTCTGCTTTTTTCGTATAAGAGATTTACCAATCTCGCAATCTGTGTTTCATCCATTAGGTTATAGGTTTTGTTTAACAATTCCTGATAACTTTCATACACTGTTTTGGCAGCCTTAGTTTCTTTTTTTTCTACAAAAGTTTCCTTGTATTCATACACAAATTCTCTATATCCATTGAAGCCACATTTTTTAGCAAATCTTGAAAGGGAGGCATTGGATACAAACAAGGTTTCTGTCATATTTTTTGCAGATAAGTCTATATTATCAGTATTATTTAGAAAAAAATCCGCAATCCCCTTTTCAGCCTGAGTAAATGTGTTATATCTTGACTCTATTATAGGGAGCAGGGATTTTGAATAAAATGCCATATATTACTCCTTACTAAATCAAACTAATTATTGTCAGCTAATTTTAATATATCTGCTATTTTTTTTGCAAGCTTTTTGTGACTGTCTGCATCCAAGTGCATATAATCAATATTATTCATCTGTGCAAACTCTCCGGCATCAATATAAAAGCAGCCTTCCATTCTAGCGTGAACTTCATATAGTGCTGCCAGCTTATGGGATTTGTCTGAACATCTTCCCATCTCTCCTGCAAATACTGCTGTCTCACAGCCCTTTTCCATAGGAGGAGGTGCTATTACTATTATCTGTGGTTTTGAAACCCATACATCAAGAGATTTGGCAGCTCTTATTAATCTTCTTACACCATCAGCTATATTCTGAGGGGTAGCACCAAATCTATCTTTACAGTCATTGGTGCCTAGCATGATTGTAAGCCATTCAAGCCTTGAATTGGTGTTAAGACAGGGTGTAAGGTATTTGAGTCCATTTAAGCCATCGTTTAACGGATCATCAAACACAGAAGTTCTTCCGCAAAGCCCCTCTTCAACTATTATATATTCATCTTTTAAGATGTCCTGCAATACTCCCGTATAGCGTATATCTCTTCCAAATCTATCTCCCGTATGAGCATCATAACCCCAGGTATTGGAATCTCCAAAGCATACTATTCTTCTTTCCTGCATAATTCCTCCCCTATATCCCAATAAGATTGCTACGGATTTGCCTGCCAAAGCCCGGCAAAATCTTCTTAATACAGATACTTTGCCAAAATAGCTGTCAGCTACACTAAGCAATTGTATGTTAATTTGAAAAACATCCGCAAAGTACCGTAACCGGATAAACCTAGCCCCGATATTTGCAGATGTTTAGTGATTAAAATCTAACTTTAAAAGTTGCCTTTCTTATAGTTTCAGGCTTATCAGTCATTATTCCCGGTTTATGACCGTCCTGTGGCAGGCAAAGCAAAAAATCTCCTGCATAAAGATTAACTGTTCCAATAGGTTCTCCGTAAAGAGTCATTATATCTGGTTTATACTCGCCCGCCTCCATATTGTCAGTGATACAGAAATCAATTCTTTCACTGCCACGGACTATATAATGTATATCGCAGTAATCCTTATGTGCCTCAAATGCCCTCTCTTCTACAGGAGCTGTGGTAAATTCCATGAGGTTTACAAAGACATTATCTCCGTCTATGTCATATCTTTTAAGCTCCATTAAGTTTAAGTCGTTGTTTTTTACAAATTCAAAGCACTTCCTAAATTTTTCCTGTAAAAACTCATACTGCTCAGGATATTTAATGTTTCCAAAAACCATAGCTATCTCCTTTTAGCAGAATTTTTCTCTTGCTTCCCTAATCATCTTAGCTGCCTCTTCAACAACAACTATATCCTCTTTATTTAATTCATAAAGAGGTGCTCTTACGCTTCCTATATCGAGCTTCTCATTTATTCTAAGTATCTCCTTGATGACTCCATACATATTGCCGGTTGCAGAACACATTTTATATATTACTTCATTGGCTGCGTACTGTACTTCCCTAGCCTTATCAAACTCACCCTTTTTAACAAGTTCATCCATCCTTAAAAAGAGCTCAGGCATAACACCGTAGGTTCCACCAATTCCACCTTCTGCTCCAATAATCCTTCCACTTATAAACTGCTCGTCAGGCCCGTTGAAATGATGTAATCCTCTCCTGCTGCTGCCTTGAACATCTGGATATCCTGTACAGGCATTGATGAATTCTTAACGCCTATCACGTTTTTGTTGTTTCTCATAATTTCAAATAATTTACAAGTGAGGGCCACACCCGCCAACTGAGGAATATTGTAAATAACGAAGTCTGTATGTGGTGCAGCGCTGCTTATATCATTCCAGTACTTTGCTATAGCATATTCCGGAAGTCTAAAGTAAATCGGAGGGATAGCAGCAATAGCATCTACTCCAAGTTTCTCCGAATGAGCCGCAAGCTCCATAGAATCCTTTGTATTGTTGCAGGCTACATGGTTTATGACAGTTAACTTACCCTTAGCCACTTCCATTACACTCTCTATAACAAGCTTTCTATCTGCCACACTCTGATATATACATTCTCCAGAGGAACCGTTTACATAGATTCCTTTGACACCCTTTTTAATGAAATACTCTGTAAGAGCCTTTACTCTTTCGGGGCTGATTTCACCCTTTTCATCATAACAAGCGTAAAATGCAGGGATTATACCTTTGTACTTATCTAAATTTCTCATTTTAATTCCTTCTTTCTTAAAATATTATGATGTAGGTTTCAAAAGTATTTGACACCCATTGATACAGGATTGCTACAGCTGTGCTTAGCAGGATCCTTGCAAAAATATTCGTAATCCGCTCATTTTTTGCAAAAATGGCGTAACAGGTTATTAGTTCCGGTTACGCTAACTACTATAGCTATTAACTTATTAACCCTTAACCGCTCCCATTGCAATGCCTCTTGTAAAGTACTTCTGGAACAATAAGAATACCATAAGAATTGGGATTGATGCAAGAGATGCACCTGCCATAATAAGTCCGAAGTCAGTAGCATTTTCTGCCTGTAACTTTGCTATACCAAGTGATATGGTTAAGTTGTTCTTAGAGCTTAACATAATGAGCTGCATAAAGTAATCGTTCCAGCTGTTGATAAATGTAAAGATTGCGAGAGCACCTATACCAGGCTTAACCATAGGAAGTACTATCTGAATAAAGGTCTTAGCCTCATTTGCTCCGTCTATCCTAGCTGCTTCAAGCATTTCAGTAGGCACTCCTTCCGAAAACTGTTTCATAAGGAAGACTCCGAAAGGCCAACCAACAGTTGGGAAGATGACTGCCCATATCGTGTTGTAAAGTCCAAGTGAAGACATTTCACGAAGCAGAGGTATGAGAATAACCTGCTTAGGAAGTGCCATAGCTGCAACTATAAGGGAAATAATAGTATTCTGCCACGAAAGCGCTTTTTAGCCAAAGCATAACCCGCCATTGCTGCTGTAATACAGGTAAGTGCCATAGCCGCAACCGCCATAAATACTGTATTAAGGAGCCATCTAATAGAAGCTGCCACCTCAGGTCCGCTTAGCTTGCCAAGTTCAAATATTGGTGCGGACTGCTTAGAAAATAGCTTTTGAAAGTTTGTCATCACCCACTCGCTTGGAAACCAAACAGGAGAAGTAGCGTTTATTTCCGCAGGAGTCTTAAATGCTCCCGTAATTATCCAATACAATGGAAAGGTAAAAAGTATGGCAAGTATTGTAAGCACGACCAGACAAAATATTTTGTAAGGTGTCATCTTTTTAATACCTGAACCACCAAAATCTACATTTTTATTCTTTTTCATTTTCTACCTCTTTCTCGCTGCAAAGAATTGAACTGCTGAAAGTAAGCCGATGAATATAGCAAGTACTACTCCCATTGCATTACCGTAACCATACTTATATAGCTTAAAAGCTGTATAATAGATATAGTACATTACTGTATCAGTGCTGTGGTTAGGTCCACCTGATGTAAGCAGCTGGATGAGAGCAAAGCACTGGAAGCTGTTGATAGTTGTAATTACTAAATATAAAGAGTAGTAGGCATAATATTGGCCCATTTAATCCTCCAAAATATCTGGAAAGGTGTTGCACCATCCACCTGTGCCGCCTCTATAAAGGATAGGTCCACGTTGCCGAGAGCTGCTACATAAAGGACTATAGGCTGGCCTACAGAGGTAGTAAAAAGTATGAGGATGATGCACCAAAGCGCAAATCTCTCATCTCCAAGCCAGTTGATATTTTTATCAATAATTCCTGTTGTCTTTCCCAAATAGTTGGCTACTCCGTAGTAATTGTTAAATATCCATTTCCAAACCACGGTAACAGCAACCGAACCGGTTACGACAGGAAGATAGAAAATTACTCTGAATATCGAAAGTAGCTTCCCATTCATATTGTAAATGGCAGAAGATACCCAAAGCGAAAATATAGCCACTACAGGGACTGAAACAACAACTATTAAAAAGGTATTGGCAAGTGCCTTTAAGAATACCTTATCAGTGAAAAGATTAGTATAGTTGTCAAACCCTATGAATACATCTTTTACATCCTTGCCCATTGTAGAATCGAAGAAACTCGTATATATGCAAATAAACATCGGTACTATAACGAATCCTACAAAGAAAATAAGACTTGGAAGTAAGAAAAGATAGGCATTTCTTGTTTCTCTTGCGGCAAGAACCTTACTCCTTGCCGAAACTGTATTTGCTCTCAAAACAGTTTCCTCACTTTCTAATATTATTATAGGTCTGTGACCTATAGAGTGAATAATTATAATTTGCTATTTTACAAAAGATGCCATAGACGCGTTCAGACTGCAGCATAACTTAGTTTTGCTCACCTATCTGAGTATTCCGCGGTCTATGGCACGATTTACATTCTAAAGACTATAGTTTTTATTATTATTTTGCAGCTGCTGCATTTGCTTCCTGTTGCACTCAGTTACAACTGTCTTGATGTCATCACCTGCTCCAACCTTCTGAAGCATATTCCACCAAGCTGTACGTGTCTCAGGCCATCCCTTTGTTACCTGATAGTAGTCACCCATGTTAGGCATGAAGTTTGTAGTAAACATAGACATTGTATCAGCAATATCAGTTCCTGCATAAACATCTGTTAACTGGCTGTGTACCGGGAAGAATCCTGAAGCCTTTACAGACTCCTTAACCTGGTCAGCATCATTTGCCATAAAGTCTATAAATGTCTTAGCAGCCTTAATCTTAGCCTCGTCCTTGTTATCGAAGATACCAAATCCCCATATACCGCCGCAAAGCTTAGCGCTTCCATCTTCTGATGGGAACTGCATAGGAAGAATCTCAGCTCCGTCATTAGTGGTTCCTGCTGCTGCATTGTCCGCGTTGTTCTGCTGTGAAGCATTCCAGCAGAGTGATACAGCGAGAGTTCCGTTACGGAAGAGTGTAATCTCATCTCCACCTGCTATAGAAGGATCGAAGTTAACACCCTTTGTATTCTTAAGTGTCTCAAGCGCCTTGATGTTCTTTTCATCATCTATTGTATACTGTGTGTGCTCAGCATTGGTAAAAGTACCACCATAGAGGTTGTTTACAAGGGCTCTGGTACCCTGGTCTCCACCCTGTCCGCTACAGTAAACTGCAAGTACATTTTCCTGTCCTTTTTCTGTACGGCATCTACAGCTTTAAGGAAGTTCTCAGTTGTCCATGTATGTTTTTCAGCATCAAGGTACTTAAGAGCATCTGCTTCTTCAAATACCTTTTTGTTTATTGCCATACAATGCGCAACCATGCAAAGTGGATACTCATAATACTTGCCATCTGAGCCCTTGCAGGCCGCTGTAACATTCTCATAGAAGTCTTTTGAAGCATCTGTATAAAGGTCTGAAAGGTCAACCATAAGTCCCTTTGCACCCCAGTTAGCTACAAGTCTTTCAGGTCCTTCCATAACGATGTCAGGAGCCTGTCCGCCTTCAATAGCTGTATTTACCTGGTCATCACCATTGGTGTAATCAAGGTACTCAACACTTACGCTAATGTCAGGATATTTAGCGTTGAAGCTCTGAAGAAGTCCATCAACTGTTGCAGAATCACCCCATTTACCAATTGGATATGTCCAAAGAGTAATAGCTGTCTTCTCCCCTGCAGCTGAAGTTGTCTTAGCAGCACTGCCAGGATTGCTTGCTGTACTTGAAGCCTTTGCAGATGAAGTAGCTGTTGAGGTCTTTGTACTTGTGTTATTGTCAGCAGGCTTTGAACATCCGATAAGGGATGTCGCCATAATAGCAGCAAGTGCAAGTGATGTTACTTTTTTCAATTTCATTTTTCATTCCTCCTTAGAAATGTCTTTTTATTATTTCACAGTAGCTAATGCCTCTGTAAAAGATTTCGTAATGAGCTGTGGTCTTGTGATAATAGAGCCAACTACTACGCTGAAGGCTCCAAGTTCTATTACTCTTTTTGCCTTTTCAGGGGTGCTTACATTTCCCTCAGCAATTACAGGATGCTTCGCATGTTTAATGATTTCACGAAGTATCAAGAAGTCATTATCCGCAATTTTAAGATGCTCGCTCTGCTTTGTATAACCCACCATAGTTGGACTTACGATGTCAAAACCCAGTTCGTCTGCATGAAGTGCCTCTTCAACCGTCGAGCAATCTGCCATAAATAACTGATTAGGGTACTTAGCCTTAACTTCCCTAAAGAACTCATCCAGTGTAAGTCCTCCCGGTCTTTTGCTAATGGTTGCATCCATCGCAATTATCTCAGGTCTAACCTCCATCAGTTCTTCTATCTCTTTCATAGTAGGAGTTATATACACATCAGAGCCTTCATAATCTCTTTTAACTATACCGATTATAGGAAGGTCTACATTCTTCTGTATCTCTGCTATGTCCTCTTTGGTATTTGCTCTTATTCCTGCTGCTCCACCTTCTTTTGCAGCTAAAGCCATCCTGCCCATTATAAATGATGAGTGAAGAGGCTCGTGTGGAAGTGCCTGACAGGACACTATTAGTTTGCCTCTAAGCGATTCTATTCTCTCGTTCATAATCTGCCCTTCTGTTTTACATTTCATTTCTAATTCGTATTATATCGTAATTAAAATTATTTTCAATATTAATCATTGATTATGAAAAATATTTTTCATAAACTTATATTCCTTTAGCTATTTCGCTTATTTTTTTCAGGATTATTTTTTTGTGCAATATGCAAGGGCGCAGAAAGTATTTTCAGCAATCTAGTATTATAAGAAAAATGTTTTCATAGTTTTCAAAAATCAGCTTTTGCGTCAGATTTGCTGAAACTTAACTTTGAGATCATATTTGCAAATACCTCTAAACTTTTTGCAACCATAATGTACATGTTAACACAAGTATTTTTGTGTACAAAAAAAGAGAAACCTTTTACAGTTTCTCTTTGATATTCATATTATACAAGCTCAATAAGAACTTCCATAGCTGCATCTCCCTTACGGAGACCAATCTTAACTATTCTTGTATATCCACCCTTACGGTCAACATACTTTGGAGCTATCTCATCGAAGAGCTTGTTTGAAAGATCAACAACCTTTGTGTTTTTTCTTTCTTCCGGCAGCCTTCTCAGGACGCTCTGTAACTGAGTAAAGTACCTTGTTCATCTGAACTCTTGCATTACGACGGGTAGGAAGGTCTCTCTTAACCTCTTTATCTACTTCATCATATACAGCTACTTTTCTGCCATCTACTACTTCTTTAACAACCTTGCCATTGGCATCTCTACGAAGAACCTTTGACTTAACTGTAACTGTTTCAACATTATCTTTTTCTTTAACAGCAAGTGTGATAAGCTTCTCAGCTATACGGCGAAGCTCCTTAGCGCGAGCCTCAGTGGTAACAATCTTGCCATGATATAAAAGCTCTGTTACCTGACTTCTGAGTAAAGCCTTTCTCTGACTTGATGTTCTACCAAGCTTTCTATAGCCAGCCATTCCTATATCCTCCTAATTATTCATCGCCTTCATTAAGTGAAAGTCCAAGTGCCTTAATCTTCGCCTTAATCTCTTCAAGAGATTTGTTACCAAGATTTCTGACTTTCATCATATCCTCATGCGTTTTTCCAACCAACTCCTGAACAGTGTTGATACCGGATCTCTTAAGACAGTTAAATGCACGAACTGAAAGTTCAAGCTCATCTATACTCATCTCAAGAACCCTGCCTCTTTCATTGTCAGGCTTAGTTACCATAACATCAACTACTTTAGCATTTTCAGATAGTCAATGAAAGAATTGAGATGCTCACTCATTACTCTGGCTGCAAGGCTTACTGCCTCATCAGGCCCCATTGTACCATTGGTAAATACTTCCAATGTGAGCTTATCATAATCTGTCATATGTCCTACACGGGTATTTTCTATATTGATATTTACTCTTTCTACCGGTGTATAAATAGAGTCAATAGGAATAACATCGATTGCAAGTTCATCGTTCTTATTCTTGTCTGCAGAAACATAACCATGTCCGCGTCCAATGCTAAGTTCCATATATAATCTGCTATTATTACCACCGTTAAGAGTAGCTATCACCTGGTCAGGATTGGTAATTGTAATGTCTGAATCTGCCTGAATGTTAGCAGCTGTTACAACACCCTCTCCCTCAAATTCAATGTATGCGGTCTTAGGTTCATCAGCCTCGCTGTCATTTCTAATAGCAAGACTCTTGATGTTCATAATAATTTCCGTAACATCTTCTTTTACTCCGGGAATAGAACTAAGCTCATGCTTAATTCCTTCAATTTTAACAGTTGTTACTGCTGCTCCCGGAAGAGATGAAAGCATAATTCTTCTGAGCGAATTCCCGAGAGTGGTACCATAACCCCTCTCAAGAGGCTCTACTACGAAGCGCCCGTATTTCTTATCTTCAGAAATCTCAGCAATTTCAATATTCGGTATCTTAAAATCAAACATTACCAGGCTCCTCCTTTAAGTGTGTTATTCGAATTAATTACTTAGAATACAACTCGACAATGAACACCTCATCTACAGGAACATCTATCTGATCTCTTGTTGGAATCTCCTTAACAGTTGCTGTAAGATTCTCACGATCAATCTCAAGCCAAGCCGGAACAAGTCTTCCGTTAGTTGCCTCAAGGACATCCTTGATTCTCTGGATAGACTTCTTCTTCTCTTTGATTTCAATCTTATCGCCCGCTGCTACTGTATAAGAAGGGATATTTACCTGCTTGCCGTTAACAAGCACCATCTTATGACCAACCATCTGTCTGGCTTCTTTTCTTGTTCTAGCAAGACCAAGACGGAAGATAACGTTATCAAGTCTCAACTCAAGAAGAATCATAAGATTCTCACCGGTTGTACCATATTTAAGCTTTTTAGCCCTTGCAAAATTGTTTCTGAAAGGCTTCTCTAATACGCCGTAAATGAATTTAGCTTTCTGCTTTTCACGAAGCTGAGCACCATATTCACTGATTTTTCTTCTGCTGTTACCTGCAGTTCTGTTGGACTTCTTATCAAGTCCCATAACCATTGGTTCTATGCCGAGAGCCCTGCATCTCTTTAATACAGGCACCATATCTCTTGCCATTTATTTTTCCTCCTAAAATAATCTACCTGGAATTAAACTCTTCTACGTTTTGGTGGTCTACATCCGTTATGAGGTACCGGAGTAACATCCTTTATGCTGGTAACCTGAATACCACAAGCCTCTAAAGCACGAATAGCTGCTTCTCTACCTGAACCAGGTCCCTTAACCATAACCTCAACAGACTTTAATCCATGAACAACAGCAGCCTTTGCTGCAGTTTCAGCCGCCATCTGAGCAGCGTAAGGGGTAGACTTTCTAGAACCTCTGAAACCAAGTCCGCCTGCACTTGCCCATGAAAGAGCATTGCCTTCAGAATCTGTTAATGTAACTATTGTATTGTTAAATGATGACTGAATGTGTGCCTGTCCGCGCTCGACATTCTTTTTCACACGCTTCTGTCACTTTTTTTGCTGCACCTTTTGCACTAGCCATGACCTAAGAATCCTCCTTTAATTATTTCTTCTTATTTGCGATGGTCTTCTTTGGACCTTTTCTTGTCCTTGCGTTGTTCTTTGTGTTCTGTCCACGAACAGGAAGTCCCTTTCTATGACGAACACCTCTGTAACAACCGATCTCCTGAAGTCTCTTAATATTCATAGCTACTTCGACGAAGATCACCTTCAACCAGAACGGATTCTTCAATTACATCACGGATTTTTCCAACCTGTTCGTCAGAAAGATCCTTGCAACGAATGTCCGGATCAACAGCTGCTTTTGTTAAAATTTCATTAGATTTAGTTCTACCAATACCATAGATATAAGTAAGACCAATCTCTACACGCTTCTCTCTTGGTAAATCGACACCACTAATACGAGCCATTAGCGTTTAACCTCCGTTATTTTTTGAATTAATAGTAACAATATATGTGAATTTGGTATCGGAATGATGATTTCCTCTACCCAGCCGCTTTAAACCGTACAACGAAATGATGAATTTCGAGGCGAAGAAATATTTATCTTCATAATATAAGCAAAAGCTTATAAATACGGTATCACAGATATGACCGGCTCACATTTCCGGTGATATCCATAACGCAGAAAGCAAGACTCCTAATTATTAATCTTAATCAGAATTATCCCTGTCTCTGCTTGTGTTTTGGGTTCTCACAGATGATTCTGATTGCACCCTTCCTCTTGATAACCTTGCATTTTTCGCAAATTGGCTTCACAGATGACCTAACTTTCATTTCGAAAACTCCTTTCTGAATAAAGTCCACTTTATATACTAACATAGTCTACTGCAAGTTTCAAGTAAAAATTTTAAAAATATTTTGGCGGATTTCTATAAAAATCCTGTATTCGGATAAGCAGTTACGCTAGCTTCTGAAACAGGATTTTTTTGTTATGCCTCAAATATATATGCCCTAAAGCCCGAGAGGTCAAGTCCTGACTTAAACTCTACCTCATCCCCTGTAATAAGGTCTGTCAGGCTTCCATTTAAATTGTCAAGGTTAAAGTTAAGCCTTGCAGGATTGCCCTCCGCATTGATGGCGATTATCATACGCTTTCCATCTTTTTCTCTAAGAAATGCACATTGCTTATTGGCTATCTGTAACGGCTTAAAGCTTCCGTACCAGAGCACAGGTGAGGCATTGTGTATCTTTGTTAGTTTAGTGATATATTCGGTAAGCTCATTATATTCAGGCTTATCAAAAGCAGGTCTAAGTGCAGGGTCACCTTCCTTTTTGTCTGCCTTAAAGCCCCATTCACTTCCGTAGTATATCATAGGAATACCAGGCATGGTAAACATAAGGGCATAGGCTAGGGAAAGATGCTTCTCCTCGGTAAGAATACTTGCAATCCTTGATACATCGTGGTTGTCTACAAAGCTCATCAGATGTTTACCTCTGTATAAGGTCCAGTTCTCCTCGCCATACTGACGGTTTAAGGAATGCATTATTTCAAATAGATTTAAGCTGTTCAGACTTGAATATATTCCTTTGTAGCACTCATAGTTGGTAGCTGAGTGGCACATCTCATCATTCATAATCTGGTTGTAGTCTCCACCAATCATTTCTCCACCAAGGAAAAACTCAGTCTTCATCTGACTGGTTTCATATCTAAGCCTCTTTAAGAAATCTCTGTCTACCATGTAGGCTACATCAATCCTGAGACCATCAATATCAAATTCTTTAACCCAGCCTCTTATACTTTCTATAAGATAGTCGGTAACTGCAGGGTTCTTTAGATTTAACTTAACAAGGTCATAATACCCTTCCCAGCCTTCATACCACAACCCGTCATTATAGTTACTGTTGCCTCCAAAATTGATGTTGAACCAGTCTTTATACTGTGAATTCTCTCTTTTTTCAAGTACATCCTTAAAACCAAAGAAGCCTCTGCCTACGTGGTTAAATACTCCGTCAAGTATCACCCTAATTCCTTCTTTATGAAGTTCTTCGCAGACTTTTTTGAAGTCCTCATTGGTTCCAAGCCTCACATCTATCTTTCTATAATCCCTTGTATTATAGCCATGTGTATCGGATTCAAATATAGGAGAAAAATATACTGCTCCTATTCCCATTTTTTTAAGGTGAGGGATGAAGTCAACGACCTTCAGTATCCTATGCTCCAGATTCCCGTCATTTTCAAATGGCGCACCGCAAAATCCCATAGGATAAAACTGATAAAACACTTTTTCATAAGCCCACATTTGTTATTCTCTCCTATTTGTTTTTAGATTTTGCTTTTGATTTTGTCTTCGATTTAGTCTTAGGTTTGGACCACTTACCATATGTATACTCACCTTTTGCTGATTTCCGGCTCCTTGCTTTTACACTGAAGAAGAGCGGTTTATTCTTTAAGGTTGCATTTACATAGATGGTAGTGATTCCCCTTCTTGTCTTCGTGATACACATTGATGTTGTCTATACCCTCGTATTTTACGGGAACAGCAATCTTACCTGTGCTATCATATACTCCCCATTTCTTACCTGCTTTTACAACAACAGCTTCATCATCGTAGTTTATAACTTCTTTATACTTTACAGGTATTACAACCTTGCCTTCTCTGCTAATGTAGCCTGTCATTCCGTCAAGATTTACTCTTATGAGGGACATGTCTTCATTATTGAAGATAGAATCATATGCTATCTTACCCTTAACCTCACCATTTTTACCAATCAAACCCCATCTTCCATTGATATTAACGCTTGCAAGTCCCTTATTAAAGTTCTCAACATCGTCATACTGTGGTGATATAACTTCTTCACCTGTTCCGTCTATATAGCCCCAGTCACCATTAAACTTGACTCCGGCTCTGTTTTCACTAAACGTTTTTATTTCATCATACTTTGGAGCAATTACTTCTTCACCTCTAAAGTTGATATAGCCCCATTTCCCATCAATCTTAACTCCTGCAAGCCCTTCAGCAAAAGCAGTAACCTCATCATATTTTACCGGTGTGATTTCTCTTCCTGTCTCACTTACAAAGCCCCATTTATCCCCGAGTTTCACCTGATACGGAGAATTAGCCGTATAATTTATATCATCATAGCTTGGAGATACAATCTCCTTGCCGTCAACTACCAGTCCCTTCTTGCCGTCTAGCACAACCTTAGCGAGTGCACCATCAAACTTTTCAATATCATCATACTTTACAGGGATTATAATATCTCCATCTGTTGTAACAAGTCCCCATTTTCCATCTTTCTTCACCTTTACTCCGGTGAACATTATTTCTTTAACCTCATCATACTGCGTAGGCACAGTCTCTTTACCCAGGTCATTTACAAAGCCCCACTTACCGTCTTTCTTAACTGCAATGGCTATAGTACCATAGGCGTTATCAAGCTTTTCCACCTTCACGTCATCGTAGATAAAGCCTGTAATCTTCTTCCCGTTAGTCTTTACAATTGCCCATTTGTCCTTAGACTTGACAAACTTTACATCAGGAAATATCTCAATTTCCTTTTCATATTTCGCCTTTTTTGCAGCTGCTACATTGTTCATCTTAAGAGATGAATCAGTGCTTTTTGCCATAGTCTGAACAGGATTTATAAGCAGAGCCGCTATAGGCGCTAAGGCAATAACCTTTGTTAATACTCTTTTTGACATAGTTTTTCTCCCTTTATTTATTTTTCTTGGAATCAGGCACAAGAAAGTTATTATACATTTGAAAGTATCACATTAAGTAGTTTTAAAATATTACATAATAAGCCTTGTCTTCAGCCTCTTTAAGACTTCCTCATCAATTATACCTATCAAAGCCCCTGTAACAGTTCCAACAAGTATAAGATACGAAAGATAGGTAAATACTGCAGGCAGTTTAAGTAATATCATAGCACAGGCAAGCTGTCCGATATTATGCGCCACTCCTCCTGCCATACTTACTCCCATCACACCAAAGAAGTCCGTCTTCTTTAGTGCTATCATAACAGCTAAACTTATCACTCCACCTGAAAGCCCGTATATTGCACTATAAGGATTGCCAAAGGTAAGGCCCACTAAGATTATTCTAATAATTGACACTGTTATTCCTGCTTTTGCCCCACCTGTGTACAAAGCAATGAGAACAGCAATATTAGCCAGTCCAAGCTTCATACCCGGTATGTGAAAGTTAAATGGAATAAGCACCTCTATGTAGCTTGCTATGAAAGCAAGGGATACAAGGATTCCATACAGCGAAACTTTTTTAGCCACCTTACCTCCTAACCTGAAACTCCGTCAATTATAGGCTCTTCTTCATTTGCATCCACTATCTTAATTACCACCCTGTTTGGCAGGCAGACAAGCATTTCTCCTGCTTTGCTGATTTTACCCTGCTTTACACACTGTTTGTCAGGGCAGCTCGCTTCTTCTATATAAGCCTTCTCATCCTTTATTACAAGTTTATTCGTGCCCAGATGAGAACCTTCAAGAAGGTAAACCCCATCCTCTTTAAGGGGATATTCCGACTTTTTTTCACCATCAATTGAGATAACCACAGTTTTGTTTCCATCATCATTCGAAGCCTTGGTTATATCTACCACAAATAGAGTCATTGCTACAATAAGTAATGCAAGTCCCAAAACAATATCGTGTATCCGTTTTTTCCTGTATTTTTCCATGCTTTGATAAGTTACTCCATTATTCTCTAAGTCTTGAAAAAAATAGATTTCTTTAATTAGAAATGCACGATAGCAGGCATTTCTATATCAACTGGATTATACGAAAAAAACGATTGAAAGTCAATTAAGACTATCAATCGGTTTTTTATTGCTATCTATTGTCAACACAATTAATTCTGGCTTATTACGGCTCCCTCTCCTGAATACAAAGTTAGAGGGGAATCAAGCTCTACCTTTAATACAGTCATATACTTACCGCAGTCTGCAGGAGTTAGTGATATCCAGGTAAGCCCCGGTATATTAAACCATGCGGCTCCTCCCTGTACATCATGTGTAAGTTCTTTGCCGGTACTAAGTATCTTAACTGACTCTATCTTATTACACAGTCCCTTTATGCAGATAGCTTCCCTAGGTATGTCGTATACAAAGAGATACAGAGTTTTGCCATCTTCAGATACTGTACTTCCCCCTGCAAAATAATTGAAAGGCAGGCCTGCATTTGTGTTGTATATAGCCTCCTCATTTTCCCTGATAAAGCTTCCAAGTTCTCTTAGCACATTTATCTGTCTTTCATCAACACTTCCATCTTCTCTTGGTCCTATATCAAGCAAAAGATTGCCACCCATGGTTATGGTATCCACAAAGATTCTTATAACCTGACCCGGACTCTTATAGTGGTTATCATCCTGCTGGTAACCCCAGGAATCATTGATAGTAGTACAGAACTCCCACTCTCCCTCGGGTCTTTTCACAGGAAGTCCCTGTTCAGGTGTAAGATAGTCGCCATATCCTGCAAGCCTTGAGTTGATAATAATATCCTTGTTAAAAGAGAGCAGATAGTCCTTAAATTCCGGCAACCCCCATTGTTCAGCACTTCTCTCCCAGTCTCCGTCAAACCACAGCAAATCTACATTACCATAATTGGTCAAAAGTTCTTTTAATTGATTTCTGTCAAATTCAAGGAAGTTTTCCCATCTTTTTTCATCCTGCACACCATCCTTAGGAGAGCTAAAATGATTACACTGAGACTTATCCTCAGGAATGACTCCCCCCTGATATACACTTGGATAATCAGGATGTGACCAGTCTATCAGAGAATAATACAAGCCTATTTTAATTCCCTTTTCTCTAAAAGCATCGACATATTCAGCAACCAAATCCCTTTTTACAGGAGTTTGCTTGAGGATGTTTAAGTCAGAGTACTTGGTATCAAAAAGCGCCATCCCGTCATGGTGCTTAGTAGTAAATACAGCATACTTTGCACCTGCTTCTACTGCCAGTTCTGCCCAGTTTTTCATATCCAGTTTTGAAGCACTAAATCCCTCTGCCTGAGCCATATAGTCTTCATAAGAGATTTTCCCGTTATAAAACGACCAGGATTCTGCTACCCCTTTTACTGCATATATTCCATAATGTATAAATAAGCCAAGTTTCGCCTTTTTAAACCATTCATTCATAATTTTTATCCAGCGCCTTTCTCATAACTTCTGTAAGAGTTCTTGTTTCATCCAATCTGTATTCCCAGAACATAATGCCACCAAGGCCGTTTTTTACCACATATTCAGCCTTTTCTTTGCAGGATACCTCATCATCATAGCTTATAAATGTATCTCCGTTAAACAGCCATGGGGCTCTGGCTTCCTCATCAAAATACCTCTTATAGCCATTTTTGTTAATATAATCTTTTACAAGCTCACCATAGGACGGTCCATAACCACCTGTCGTTTCAGCCATCTGATGAAGTCCGCTCTCTCTGTCAGGTACACCCTTCCACATACGTGAATAATATGCAGCGCCAAGAATCAGCTTATCCCTCGGGACTCCAGCCTTTTCAAAGCAGGCTGCAGCTTTTTTGGCACTTGCCTGTAAAATGTCCTTTTTATCATCCAAAAGGTTGGTATGGTGTCCTGTAATGATATGATATCCGCCCCTTAAATCATAGGTCATAAGCTGAACATAGTCGAGATACTTTTCTACCTCACTCATATTGGTCGAGTTAATGAAGTACTCTCCTGCACCTGCAGCTATGGTAAGCATTTTATCCTTACCTAATTCCTTATCCATTATCTCCCTTGAAGTTTTAATAAGCTTTGTGAAATTCTCCCTGTCATCATAAGTAGCCGCTATTCCCGCCGTACTTATACAAGGATATTCCCAGTCTATATCCAGTCCGTCAAGTTCGTATTTTTTAATTATTTCTACTGCTGTCAGTGCAAATTTTTCTCTTCCTTCCTCATCTGCTGCCGCCTCTGAAAACCCTCCTGCTCCCCAACCTCCTATAGAGAGGACTAGCTTACAGTCAGCATTTTCTTTCCTTATCCTCTTAAACTCTTCTGACACGCAATCGGGTGCGTAATATACGCACCCGTTTACTATATGCCCAAATGCCAGATTAATGACATCAAGGGCCCTTATGTCAGAATCACTTAAAAGGGAAAGGTCGTTAGTACTTACATAGCCTATAAGTTTTTTTCTTTTCATATTTAACCTGTCACCCTAAGTATTTCTTTATTTTAGCTATTCTTAAATCTGTTATATGCCTCGTTATGAATCTCCATATATCTCTCAAGACCTATCTTGTTAAGAGAATCCAAATAAGCATCCCATTCTTTGTCGATGTCTCCCTGTCCTGTACACCACTTTGCCTTCTGCTCATCAACAACCTTTGAAATATCGGTTGACAGTGTAGAAAGCTCTCCTGCCTCATCAGGGCTGTAGTTCATAAGTGGGAGAGGTTTCATAAGATATGGAGCATACATAGCCTGTCTTTCAGCAGCCTTAACCTGCTCTTCTGTCTTTGTAAGGTATTTTTCAACAACTTCCTTTGACATGTCCTTTGCTACATAAGGACCAGGAGCTTCTGATATCTTTCCGCTTTCTGCAGGAAGAATCTCATACTTTCCATCTCCTGTTTCCTTGAGGTAGATACCATGCTGTAACTTCAATGAAGTAACAGGCTCGTAGAAAGAATCCATAAAACGCATTGCTGCTTCAGGATTCTTACAAGCTGTTGTAATAAGTCCTCTACCCTTATCAATGGAGAAGTCTTCACATCCCCAAAGTCTGCCTGCAGGTCCTTCAAGAGGAGCTATGGCAACATACTCAACCTTTGCAGATGTAACAGGTCCGTTGGTAAGATAAGCACCTACATTACCACCGTCAATCTTAGCCATGTACTGGTTGTGATCATGGGTGAATACCTCTTTGTCGATGTAGCCGTTCTTGTACATTGATGCAAACCACTTAATGTAGTCCTTGTAGCCGTTCTGAGTTACCGCACAAACTACCTTATCATCCTGAATCATAATAGGATCCCAGTCAGTTGTAACTCCCCAGGCACCACTAAAGTCAGCATCACCGTTCCATACATGGTAAGGTGGTGTAGGCTCAAAGGTAAATCCCTTCTCGTCTTTCTCTCCGTTTCCATTAGGATCTTCTTCCACAAAACGTTTCATAAGGTTCTCAAAATCAGCAACAGTCTTAATATCCTCTGGTTTTACTCCTAATTTATCGCACCAGGCTTTATTGATATTAAGAGTAGTTGTAGGCATTGGATCAGCCTGCTCATTTATTACAGGTAATACATAAATATGTCCGTCAGGCATGGTTATAGCCTTGCGAATCTCAGGATTCTTCTCAAGAATCTTCTTAAAATTAGGTGCGTATCCTGCCTCAATCAGGTCTTCCATAGGTCTGATTATACCCTTTGATGCATAGTTAGCCACCTTCTTGGTATTAAGTCCTGAGAATACCATATCAGGAAGCTCGTTAGAAGAAAGAATGAGACCGAGTTTCTCGTCTGCACCGTCACCACTTATGGTTGTCCAGGTCACATCAATATTGCAGTTCTTCTCAATTTCCTTAAAGATAGGATAGTCCTCCCACTCACCGCAGCCCGGCTCACCATAGCCAACTGCAGTGAAGTTAATGGTATCCTTAACAATAGGAAATCCTTCTTTTGCAACCTCATTAGCAGCACTTCCTGCACTTCCTGAATTGGCTGTGCCTGAAGCAGCCTTATTGGAAGCTGTGGAAGAACCACCACCCTGGCAGGCGGTAACTGTCATTACCATTGCCATTGATAAAGCAAGCATCCTTAATTTCTTTTTCATACTTTCCCTCCTGTTTATATAGATTTATTAAAGCTCAACCCTTTACGGCTCCTAACATCATTCCCTTTATAAAGTGCTTCTGTACGAAAGGATACATAATAAGCACAGGAAGAGATGAAACTATGATTACGCCGTATTTAATAAGCTCTGCAAGCTGTCTCTGGTCTTCCAGTCTGTCCATACTTGTACTGCTTAGATTGGCTACACTGGTTGACTGGATGAGAATTTCCCTAAGAACTACCTGCAAAGGCATTTTCCAGTTATCCTTTATATAGATGAGGGCACTGAAATATGAATTCCAATGACCTACTGCATATATGAGAAGCATTACGGCAATTACTGGCTTTGATATAGGAAGGACTACCTTGAAAAAGTACTTGAAGTAGTCACAGCCATCCACTGTAGAGGCTTCATATAATTCATTTGGTATGTTTAACTCAAAGAAGGTTCTGGCTACAATGAGGTTGTATACGCTTACCGCTCCCGGAAGAGTCAAAGCCCATATCGTATTGTATAGATGCAGTGACTGTATAAGCAGATAGCTTGGTATCAAGCCTCCTCCAAAGAACATAGGTAAAGGTAAATAAGTACAGCAAGAACTTTGAAGCAACCATTTCCCTTCTTGAAAATGCAAAGGCTGCAGGAATGGTGGCAATCAGGTTGATGGTAGTACCAACCAACATATAGATAAGGCTGTTTAGATAGCCTGTCCATATTTTGGAATACTTGAATATTTCCGCATAACCCTTTACATTAAAGCCCTTTGTCCAAAACATAACTTTACCCGCAGCTACCTCGTTAGGGGAGCTAAAGGATGCTATTACGATGAAGTATAAGGGATAAAGCACTACCAAAAGAATCAATATCATAAAAGAGTAATTAATCACGTCAAATATCTTATCCGACTTCCCCTGTTTTGCAAAAGCTTTTCCAAAAACATACATATCTATCCTTCCCTCTGATTACCAGATTGAGCTATGCCCCATCTTCTTTGCTATTTTATTAACGCTCAAAAGCAATATACAGTTTATTACTGAATTGAACAACCCTACGGCAGTAGAGAAACCATATTGTCCCGAAAGAAGACCGACCTTATATATATAAGTCGCAATTATCTCCGATACCTCAGCATTTAATGAATTCTGCATAAGGAAAGCCTTTTCAAAGCCGACGCTCATAATCGAACCGGCGCTAAGTATAAGGGTAATAACTATGGTTGGCGCTATAGAAGGAAGGTCGATGTATTTTATTCTCTGGAATTTGGTCGCACCGTCTATAATGGCTGCTTCGTGAAGTTCAGGGCTAACTCCCGCAAGTGCGGCTATGTAGATGATGGCATTCCAGCCCATACTCTGCCACACTCCTGTCCACACATAGATATGTCTCCAGTACTTGATATTACCCATAAAGAGGATGGGCTCATTACCAAACAATGATACAAACTGGTTAACAAAGCCTTTTTCAGCAAAAACTATATTGATAATACCAACTAAAACAACAGTTGAAATAAAGTATGGAGCATAAGTTACTGTCTGAATGAATTTTTTGAACTTTAGATTTCTTATCTGATTAAGTCCGAGCGCAAGTAAGATGGGAATAGGAAAGCCTACAATCATACCGTAAAGGCTTATCACTATAGTATTTCTTATAATATCTACAAAGTAAGGTGAACGGAAATCTAGCAAAGTGAGCAAAGCCCACATTCCTACTTCCCATTATTCCCTGAATCGGGCTGTAGTCTTTCCAGGCGAGCACAATTCCATACATCGGAATATAAGAGAACACAATGAGACCTATGAGTGCAGGCAGAACAAACACCCATAATTGCCATGTTTTCTTGATTCTCTTCCCCAAAGAAGGCTTTTTGTAATTTGATATTACTGCATTTGATGTATTATTCATCTATATCCTCCCTCATCCCCAAAATAATATTCCGGGCGCGAAATAAAATGCCTCGATATCTTAGTAGAGCCCGACTTACTCGTCATTTGAAAAAAACCTGACTTAAAGAAAAATCTAATTATTTAACTGTCTAATATACTTTTTAATCTTGTAAACAATACTAATACAAGTGGGTAGCTTTGTCAAGCCGCCTTTGTGTAATTTGCACTATTGCTAACAACAATAAACCCTTATATAGCAGTGTTTTTTACATTCTATTATTAGTAATTTTAATTATATATAGTAAAAATATATCGATATCAGCCCCAAATAGATTGTTAAATTAATGACATATTGCTCATAAAAAGAACCCCCAAGCAATGTACGGATAACACTACTTGGGGATTCCATATAAACTCTTAATTATTTTTTCGCAATTCTTCCCTGCTTAACAAGGAGTTCAGCTATAAGCACTGCTCCACCCGCTGCCCCTCTTAAGGTATTGTGGGAAAGTCCAACAAACTTGTACTGGAAGAGGCTGTCTTCACGAAGTCTTCCTATCGAAACTCCCATTCCTCTCTCATAGTTTACATCAAGAGCTACCTGAGGGCGGTTGTCCTCTTCAAGATACTGGATAAAGTGCTTAGGAGCACTTGGAAGTTCAAGCTCCTGTGGAAGCCCCTTGAAACTTCTCCACTTTTCTATCATTTCTTCCTTAGAAGGCTTCTTTTCAAAATCTACAAAGACTGCAGCTGTATGACCGTTAAGTACAGGTACTCTTATACACTGGGTAGTAATAAGCGGAGCCTCTGCCTTAACTATGACACCATTTTCAATCTTACCCCAGATACGAAGTGGCTCCTGCTCACTCTTTTCTTCTTCTCCTCCGATGTAAGGAATGATGTTGCCCACCATCTCAGGCCAGTCGCTAAAGTTCTTGCCCGCACCTGAGATAGCCTGATAAGTAGTAGCCACTACTCTTACAGGATTAAACTCTTTTAATGCGTGAAGAGCAGGAGCATAGCTCTGAATTGAACAGTTTGGCTTAACTGCTATAAATCCTCTCTTGGTACCAAGTCTTTCCTGCTGGAACTTGATGACCTCAAGATGCTCAGGGTTTAGTTCAGGCACAACCATAGGTACATCAGGCGTCCATCTATGAGCTGAGTTGTTGGACACTACCGGAGTCTCAGTTTTAGCATAAGCCTCCTCGATAGCCATAATCTCATCCTTTGTCATATCTACAGCACTGAATACAAAGTCAACCTGTGAGCTGACCTTCTCAACTTCATTCACATTCTCAACAATTAACTTCTTGACCTTCTCAGGCATCGGTGTATCAAGCTTCCATCTATCCCCTACTGCCTCCTCATAAGTCTTTCCTGCACTTCTTGGAGAAGCGGCTACACAAACTACATCAAACCACTCGTGATTCTCAAGCAGAGAAAGAAATCTCTGACCTACCATACCTGTCGCACCAAGTACACCAACTCTTAACTTTTCCATATCTATCTCCTTATCTTTTGTTTAATTCCATTCCGTCCCTAGCCCTTTTTTATATTTGTCTTTAAGACGCGGACATTTGTCTTTTTCTAATATAACGGCTATAGTACTACTTTTAAGACTAAAATTCAAGGATATTTTTTTCATATATTTATAATTTCAGCAAATGTTTACAAAGGCGATTTCACATTTCTTTATTTTTGATGTACTATTACCATGACTTCTGATTCATTTTACGGCCAGCAAATCTTGCAAGGTACAAAGCCCCTTGAAATAAGTTCATCCCTGTCATCCGACTCGTACATATTCTTTGCCTTCATCATCTTCACAGCCCTGCAGGTACTTATATGAAACTTCTTTGTATTAGTATTGGCAATATAATGTAAGCTTACTTGGGGGCCGTTGTCTGCTTCAGCCTTTTGTTTGGTCTTAGGCTTGTTGGTCTGTTTCTTTTTGGTTTTCTTAGTCTTCTTGGTTTTATTTGACTTATTGTTCTTATTCTTTTGAACCTTGCTTTCAGGCTGGCTGCTGCCGTCTTTATAATTGATTCTTATGCCAGGCTGAACATTGTAACAGTATACGTTGAAGGAAACTCCCTTTCCGCCATCCTCTACAGACTTTGCTTCCATCTGTACACCGCGGGCAACCAGATCATCCCCCTTAAAGATTGGCCTGACTCTGTAAAGAACATGGTTTCCTGTAGACTTAACATAGTCCGCAACCTGATTCTCAAATGGCAGCATTCCCTCGACATTAAAGTATCTTGTTCCAGTAATCAGATTTCTTTCGTTTGCATTTTCTCCTGCAAGCATAAAGGCAATCAGGTGGCATCTATTATACAGATACCTGTCTTCAATAATATCATCATATTTCACTGTATGCCAGCCACTTGGGCGCATATCTCTAATGGATTCTCTTGGGCTGGTAGGCATGATATCTCTGCTTACATTTGCAAATGCCGGGCCGCATCTGCCTAGCTTGTCTAGCTTGCTATATTCCTCCACCCTTTCTGTGTCCTTTTCAGAGAAATACGGCTCATTATTGTTTATCTCAACGTAAGGTGTTCCGCTGTATTTGGGTACATCTTTTATATTGACTGCAACGCTCTTATCTGTTTTGGCATAGACCTTCACGCTGCTAATCTCTCTTAAAAGGTCGGCACTTCCTGTGCTACAACCTGAAAGAACCAGGCTGACTACTGAAAGTAGTATGAGTAAATTATTCTTTAATTTCATCATGAAATTTCCCTCCTATTTCTTTTCAACATTCCTTGTTACAACAACCTTAACTCCCTCTCCTGCACAGTTATCAATGATAACGTCTCATAATTGCATCATTTTATTATATGATTTAAATGGGAACTTCGCAAGGGAATCTTATTCTAAAAGATATTTTTATACAATAATTATTTGTAATTTAAGAGTTAAAAATTAAAGTTGATGAATTTTTCTCTGTATTATGCTATCATTCTAACAGGAGGTTGTTATGATAAAAAAAATTATCGCACTTTGTGCATTTACTCTTTTACTTTACGGCTGCAAAGGGTCTTCTGTTTCGGATGCCTCCTCCAAGCCTGACCATACCTTGAGCTTGGCAAAGTCAAGCAGCGTTGCCAAAGCAAAATCAGAAAAAAAAGTTGCTGATAATGCCTTAAAGAAAGCAGACTCTCTTGCTAAAGATGAAGAGACTCCATCCTTTGTCAACCCTTCAGGCAAGACTCTGGTAAAACGAATACTTACTCCTAAGGGCTATAAACGAACAAAGGCTAAAAAGGGAAGCTTTGAAGCATTTCTTAGAAACTATAGATTAAAGCCTGATGGTTCTCCCGTACTTTTATGTAATGGTAGCGAAAAAGGGAATCAGTCTGCCCATATAGCAGTCTTCAAGCTCCCTATCGAGAGCGAAGACCTCCAGCAATGTGCAGATTCCATAATGAGGGTTTATGGTGAATATTATTATGATAAAAAGGCATATAATAAAATAACCTTTCCGTTGGGAAATGGCTTTATAGCTGATTTTGATAAATGGAGAAAAGGATATTCTATTAGTGTGAGTGGAAATAAGATTGCTTGGGTTTATTCCTCAAAGAATGACAGCAGTTACGACTCTTTTAAGAGATTTATGAGGATAGTTTTTGCCTACTCAGGTACCTTGAACATGGACTATTCTTCTAAGAAGATAAAGCTGTCTGAAGCTAAGGTTGGAGATATATTTATAAGGGGCGGAAGCCCGGGGCATGTGGTTATGATAGCCGATATCTGTAAAAATGCAAAAGGTAAAAAGGCTTATCTTTTAGCACAGGGTTACATGCCTGCACAGGAATTCCAGCTTCTAAGGAACCCTCTTCACAAGGACGACCCTTGGTACTACGAGGAGGAAATAAAATACCCCCTTAGAACCCCCGAATACTCATTTGAGAAGGGAAGTCTAAGGAGATATAAATAAATACCCTGCTTGATGTGGTGACTAACTACCTCCCTCTCACAGCACTGTGATAAGTTTCTAGTATATGTTGCTTATGAGAGGGAAGTTCTTTAAGTCCAGAAGGTTTAAAGTGTAACACAATGACACCCTTAATTGTATATTACTAGGGTTAAATGCAGTTAAATCACACTTTATTAATCAAATTCCCCTCTAATCTCTACCTCAGCTAAATGTCTGCCTATGACAATGAAGATGTCCTGCCCTCTTTCTATCCTGCTTATTTCAGTATTGTTCTTCGTCATATTTATGAACGAATAGCCTTCATCTTCCCTGGTGAAACCTTTAATCCTTATTATATCTCCGTATTTATCAGGGTTTTGAAATAAGCGCTTAGCCTTTTCTTCAAGTTCTTCCCTATTAAGCCTTTTATTCATTATAAAAACAGTATTAAATTCCTCAATCTCATAAAATTTCTTTTCATAATCGGAAAGAACATAGCCCGAGTTAGAAACCATCTCAAAATCACAGTTTTCAAACTTTCCTTCAGAAGGAATAATATCAGCATCCTTAAGCCTTCTGTTGCATTTAATCCTTTCAAGCAGGCTGTTTAGATAAGAGATGGTTCCCTCTTCATCCACAAATTTGTAATTCTCTTTCTTACTAAGTATGAGAGCTCCTGCACAGGCTAGCTGTGTAGCGAGAAGGTATTCAGAAGCATCAGATATGTCAGCAGCAAAGCTTACATCCACTATGGTTATTACACTGCCAATCTCATACCATTTATCAAGTGGCTCTTCATAAAGCAAATCAAAGAATTCTTCGGGCTCAAATATACCTGATGGTTCTACTATAATCCTGTCATACCCACTCATCGCCATAGCTATGAGCTTTGTCCTGAACCTCCTCTTATGAGTCTCAAGGTCTCCACCACCGATTATCATCTCAAGCTCACAGTTATCTCCCATAATGTCTCCAAGCAGCATTAAGTCTATGTTTATCGCACCGTAGTCATTTTCAAGTATTCCTATTTTAAGTCCCTTATCTAAGAAATGCTTAGCGTATTTTTTAATAAATGTTGTTTTGCCTGAACCTAAGAATCCTGTTACCAAATCTATTTTAATCATAATAGCCTCCGTAAATATAATATAACCATATAATTGTAGTCTATACCATCATTGCAAATCATTCTTTTGACTCTTCCTTACAACCTTATCTATAATAAGCTATCACTAATAAAAAAATTTGTCAAGATATTAATCATGTTGTTTTAACAACATACTTATCATATTAACATCATTATAATTAAGTCATCCTATTAGAGAAATGGGAACTACAATAAAAATCAAAAAAATTTACTTGGAGGTAAAAATGGAAAATAAAATGTTTTGTTACCAGTGTCAGGAAACTGCAGGCGGAAAGGGCTGCTCCGTTAGCGGTGTCTGTGGTAAAAAACTCCTGAAGTGGCAAATATTCAGGATCTTCTCATTTATGTAACAAAGGGAATATCTGCAGTTACAACTGCACTTAGAAAAGAGGGAACACCTGTAAGCTCTGATGTTAACCACCTTATCACCCTCAACCTTTTCATAACAATTACAAATGCAAACTTTGATAAGGATGCTATCGAAGCTAAGATTATAGAGACTCTTACTGTAAAAGAAGAACTCTTAAAGAGTGTTAAGGATACTGTCTGTCTTCCTCCTGCTGCCCTTTGGAACGGTGATGAGGCTACCTTCCCTGAGAAGGCTAAGACTGTAGGCGTACTTTCTACCGAGAATGAAGATATCCGCTCTCTTCGTGAACTCATAATCTACGGCCTTAAGGGACTTTCTGCTTATTCTAAGCACGCAAATGCCCTCCTTAAGGATGATGAGGAAGTAGATATCTTCTTACAGCGCGCACTTGCTGCCACACTCGATGACAGCCTTAGTGTAGATGAGCTCGTTGCCCTTACTCTTGAGACAGGAAAGTATGGTGTATCGGGCATGGCTCTTCTTGATACAGCCAATACAACTGCTTATGGCGATCCTGAGATAACCAAGGTAAATATCGGAGTAGGTAAGAATCCTGGTATACTTGTATCAGGTCACGACCTTAGAGATATAGAAATGCTCCTTGAGCAGACCAAGGGTACAGGAGTTGATGTGTATACTCACTCTGAAATGTTACCTGCTCACTACTATCCTGAGCTTAAAGAAGTACTCTAACCTTGTAGGTAACTACGGCAATGCTTGGTGGAAGCAGAAAGAGGAGTTTGAATCCTTCAATGGCCCTATCCTTATGACAACCAACTGTATAGTTCCTCCAAAGGATAGCTACAAGGACAGACTTTATACCACAGGTGCAGCAGGTTTCCCTGGATGCAAGCACATTCCGGGTTCATACGGTGAAATCAAGGATTTCTCAGAAATCATAGAGCAGGCTAAAAAATGCCCTCCTCCAACAGAAATCGAAACAGGTGAGATAATCGGAGGATTTGCGCACAGCCAGGTATTTTCACTTGCAGGAGAGGTAATTTCAGCAGTTAAGTCAGGTGCTATCACCCGTTTCGTAGTAATGGCCGGCTGTGACGGCAGAGCAAAAAGCCGTAACTATTATACTGATTTTGCTAAGGCTCTTCCAAAGAGTGCCGTTATCCTTACCGCAGGATGCGCTAAGTATAAGTACAACAAGTTAAACCTTGGTGATATAGGCGGTATCCCAAGAGTGCTGGATGCAGGACAGTGTAACGATTCTTACTCACTTGCTGTTATCGCACTTAAGCTTAAGGAAGTATTTGGAGTAGAAAGCATAAATGACCTTCCTATCACATACAACATTGCTTGGTATGAGCAGAAGGCAGTAATTGTACTCCTTGCCCTCCTCTACCTCGGAGTGAAGGACATTCACTTAGGACCTACACTCCCAGCCTTCCTTAGCCCAAATGTGGCAAAGGTTCTTGTAGAAAACTTTTGGTATAGCTGGAATCGGTACAGTTGAGGATGATATAGAGCTTTTCTTTGGAAAAATCTTCAAAAGGTGGAGATAAAATCACAGCTGATTTGCTAATGGGAGATATCATACAGGCTTATCCTGAGGCGGCTGAGGTTCTTATGGAAGCCGGTATGCACTGCGTCGGCTGTCCATCATCTCTTATGGAGTCTCTTGAGGATGCCTGCCTTGTACACGGTCTTGATGAAGGTGAACTTTTAGAAAAGTTAAATGAAATAGCAAATGCTTAATATGACTTCCTCCGCTTGAAATATAGCAAAAAAATATACACTTTGAGCGTAGTAGCTTATGCTGCTGCGCTTTTTTAATTTTATAGGAAATTTCTCCAAAATTCCCTATCACATAAAAATGACTGTCACACCAGAGTAATCAACAGCGAAGCGAAGCCGAAACTAGAATCAGCATACTTTGCAGTTGTTTATCAGGCAGAACAGCCATTTCGTTACAATAATATCACCTGCACTCGCTAAGAGGCAGGTATTTATCCCATGCTATGCGAAATAAAATCCCTTATACATATAGAATGATATTTGGCACTAAGCCAAATATACAGGATCTAAGCCTTTATTTCTAAGGTATGTCTCCCAGTCTGTAAACACCTCTCCATCCTCGTCAATGCAGGCAGGGTAGGCAATATCATAGATTTTTTTAAGTCTGTCAAAAACCGGGTTGGTGTCGCGGTATTTTAAAAATTCTTTTAAGTACTGTAAGTTGGTATGCACATCCAAAAATTTATATTCTATTCCATATCTGTCAAAATTATATTTACAGTTCTGGCAGTCAGGACACATCATACTTCCATATATAGTAATCATAATCTCTCCTTTCTTAACTCGCAGTCAGCTAAAGACTTAATTAAAAGTGAATTTCTCACCGGACTTGATGGACTGTTTTACCCCCGGCTTCGTAGTAACACCGATCATATTTTTTGCAAACTCAGGGTGGTTTGTCACAAGCTCATCCACAATCTCGTACATTCCATGGAGCTGAATAGGCGCCCAGGTCTTGTACTTAGCCACCTCCATATATCTCTTTATGGTACGCTCTCCCACATCACCAAACTTCGGCTCAAGCGGAAGCATAGCAAAATCAAAAGTCTTTCCTTTTAATTTATCAGTGCATTTCTCAAACTCTTCTTCGCAATGTTCAAGATAAGCCTCATAATCAGCAATGCTGAGGTCAGGATGCTCCAAAGACATTTTCTGATACCATTTATTATATTCTTCTTCTGAAGCAGTCTGATTGAGGTAGAGAGTACCGGCGTGAAAGATGGTTTTTCCCTCTATCTCAACTATAAAGCCTACTCCCATCTCTGTCGCAGGAATTGAGGTAACGAGCATTTCTCCGTTCTCAGAGTAAAGTCTTGCATCTCCGCCAAAGCAGCTTACATGGTCTGAAATCTTCTCAGGTAAACTATCTAAAAAAGTATCCACCTCAGGAATGGAATGGTCAAAGCCTATGAAAATCTCAGCGTGAGGAAGCTGTTCAACTGCGCCAAAAATCTCAGGTCTGAAATGATCCTGGTTGATATTACTTGCAAATATGTAAAGTGGCTTCTCTCCCCTTATAGGTGGAATATCTCCCTGATACCAATCGAAAATCAGAGTCGCACTCTCAAGCTCAAGCAAAAATCCACTATGTCCTAAATATATACCTTTAGCCTTAAAATCTGACATTAAATTTTCCTCCGTATTAAAATATTACAATTAATCTATCCCCAATCTTATACCACCTTTTCGTTCAGAAGGCTGTATTATTACGGTAACTCCAGCATTTCCTGCCCATTCAAATTGATATGATTCACCTGAGTGCTGGCCAATTAAGTTTTTCCAAGATACATCAGTTGCAACCCTAGGATCACAGTTACCATTTCCCATCCAACATATAACAGCATCAGGATCCACAGCAATTGTTTCATTAGAATTTACATTACTTAAAACAATTGGATTGCCATCAGACAATACAGCCACATAAGCATTATTTCCTTTTGCTGTTAAGGTTGATGTAGCTAATCCCTTCTGGGACAAAATACCAACCCCTATAAATCTAACACTGTAGTCACAGTCTTGTGTAAATGCTAAAATATTTTCCGACTCAACTGATACTGTTTCACCCTTTTCCAAATGATAGATTACTACATGTTGGCCGTAATTAGCATAGTAAGTAACAGAGTCTCCATTGAGGTTCACCTTCATTAGTGGTAGATTCTCTCCTGCAACTCTACGAACCAATTGTCCTAATAACGCTTGACCTATATTTCCCTGCGGTCCAAGTAGCAATTTTTCAAAACTATAGTTCTTAGCACCAGTATTTGAGCCTGCAACAAATGCCCCGGCTTTTGCAAATAGCACATCACTTCCACTACAAGTCACCTTAAGTGTTAATTCGTTAATTGTTTCAAATGTCAGCATTTTATTTCCTCCTACGTTTTAGTCTACTTGAACACCATAAAGCTCACACAAACCTGCTAAATCCCTAGCAACTCCATTGCCCACTGCATTAAATTTCCACGCTCCATTATGCTTATATAGTTCTCCAATCATCATTGAAGTTACATTCTCATAATACTCATCCATTAAGAAACTAACTAATTCTGTCTTCGTAGACGAATCAAAGATACGAATATAAGCATCTTGTATCATACTAAAATTCAAATGTTTTTCTAATGCCTCATTTATTGTTAAAACGAAAACTATCTTTTCAACACTGGCATTTAGTTTACCAAAATCAATTGATACACACTCTCTATCTGGATTCTTCCCTTCATAAAACTCAGTACTTCCATCCGGGCTCTGTGGGTGTCCATAAAAGACAAACCAATCGTCATTTATTACCTTATTTCCAGAAAGTAAAAATGCAGAAACATCCACATCGCAGGCAGAATTTTTAATATTCCACCCAAGGCAGGCCTCTATTTTACTAAGCTTGCTTGAGTTTTCAAGAGCTGCCTTCTGTCCCTTTCGAACAATATTAAAAAACTCAGGCACTACAATCTTAGGTATGGTTTGTTGCTGTTGAACAGGTGGCGAACTAGGAGAATTCATATTCTTCTGACTGTTTTGCATATTTCCCTGCTTCGCCTGATTATTAATATCTAAAATATTATTTCTGCTTTTAGCTGATTGTATCTTTTTCTGGTTTATAGACATTATATTCTGTCTGCCCAAGGCTCCAGCAGACCTCATAGGTATATCTACCATTTACTCACCTCCATAAATTATTTTTTTCCTATAAAACTCAATAACAAGCCTAAAAACTGCATATAAAGATAGGATAGTTATCATAGTATAGGGGCTATTCAAATTATATTTTTTTATTTATATTATCCCTCCCCATAATGCTTATAAATAATTCTAATTACGGACTCCAGTAGATCAATTTCATTGTGAAACACATTTTTATTGGAATTATTTACCTTTGCAATTATGCCTTCTTTACAAAAAGCATAATCAGCTTTTTCTAACATTGGTATATCTATCTCACTATCCCCCGCAGCAATTATATAATCAAACTGCATCCTATCACATAATCTTTTAAGTGCCACTCCCTTATTAAATTCCGGTGGTAAAAAATATAACTTTTTCCCGGAAGCTGTAACTTGCAGCGAGGTAGATTTAGAATACTTTATAACTTTTTCTGATATATCTACCCCTTCCTTACAATAGGAGAAAACATACATATTATCAACCAGTCTGCATCTAATATAGTCATTTTCTTTCTCTAACTTACCAAGTACAGAATCCAGCTCATCTCTGTATATTTCTAAAATGTTCTCACTTTCCTTAAACCAAGGTCCATCTATATCATCTTCTGTCAACAGAATCGCTCCATTGGTTGTAATAGCATATTTAGGAACCAATATTTTATCCCAACAAATTCTTAAATACTGTTCTACAGACCTCGTAGTAATTGGAACAATAGTAGCTTTATCTTTGATTGTCCTAATCATTTCTATGACTTCTGAACTAATATAGCCTTGTTCTTTATCCTTTATCCACTCAATACAAATATCCCCTTCTCTCTTACTCTTATATGAGTGGATTAGGGTATTGTCCAAGTCACAGGCAAACAATATATTTTTCATTTATGTATCCTCAAGAGATTGAATTATACCGCAGGCTCTATAATGCTTTAATGGATATTCAACAACTTCTACTCCCTTTTCTCTGGCAAGCTGATATAAATGTCCTAAATGCTCTTCATCGTTCAGACTATGTACTAGCATCTTCCAAGGTAATCTCCTAAGCAATACTCTTGTTGCTTCCCCGATACTTGGTTTAACCAGGTTAATATCCTGAATATTGTAATTTTTTGCAATCGCCTTCACCTCAGAGATAGCTGAGTCCTCTTTATCAGCTATTTCATCCTCAATGTCATCCATAATAAAGTTAGACTCGACAGTTTCAATGAAATGATAGGTGACATCTTTGTTCATTAGCTCTTTATAAAAAACTGCTCCATCGAAATCTTCTTTTCCTATAATATCTGACCTTAAAAAAGTTCTGCTTAATAAACCTGAGACAGTAGAATTTAAGCAGGAACTAGCAATAAGAAAATCGTCATTTGTACCACTAATTGCTGCTATCTTAGCAGGATCAGACAATACTGCTAAGCCATCATCAACTTCAGGAAATTCTTCCACTGCCTTAGACAATTCTTTTTGAATAGCACCTTTTCCTGTCCAACCATCAACAAACTGAATATCCCTTCCGTCATGCTTTGCAATAATATATTTTATTGCATTTTTATCAATACCCCTGCCTCGTATTATCGATATGGTATAATGTGGTACTTCTACCCCGTACTTTAAGCTCATATATCTCTTTATCAAAATCCCAATTGGTGTCCCTGCCCTTGCGAGAGAAACAAGTACTACTCTTCCTTTCTTCTTTCTCCATATCCTCTGCGCAACAGCAGAAACTGCAAAGGCAGTTTTAGGACTATATCTTCTAAGAGCATCCTCAAATGCAGCTTCATAAGCCTTTGATGGCTCATACTCAATTGGCAACATCTCACAATAGTGCCTGCCATTTTGTATTTCTCTTTCTCTCTCCTCTGTGCTCTGTGGTTCAACCAACCCTGATATGTCCTTAAGCAAAATCGTTACATCTTCGTCTTTATATGTGCTAAACAAGACCTTCTACCCCCTAATCATTAAGATATGGCTATTTCCACTCATCGCAAGCGCATTTCTCAATGTTTCTATTGCTCTATTAGTGATCATCTTACTATCCGTAACAATAATAACTTTGTCATACTTAGATAAATTGTAAATATATGTAGTTCTCTCATCATCATATAAACTTCTAAGCTTAAAACCACTTTTTACAGGGTATTCTTCATCCATACATATGCCAATAGGACTTCTTGTTGTAGAGTGTGAATATACATTTGCATTAAAGGTATTTTGAAGCCTCTCACCTAATATAATAGCTGGGTACATACATTCTTCAGTACCAAGCACTAAGACATTCTCTCCCTGTATATCTACATGGTTTATTATATCTTCAACAAATTCGTCTAGATTACGTCTATAGTCTTGCACTAGCACACCTAACCTCGGGTTCATCAACCTAACTTTTGGTTCATACTCCTCATAATTAACAGCAATATCTATATATTCTGATTCTTTAGCCTCAAAGATTGTAAAGTTTTCTACCTGTTTGTCATAATCAATCTCCTCTAATTGGAGCAATGACACAGATTCTATCCCATTCTTTCTCATTATTGCTAAGTTTTTCTCTGAAACTCTGTTGATTATCGAAGCAGCAATTAACCTTTTATTCTCAATTTCAGGATATATAGCTTTTAATTGTGCTATAATATTAAGTAATGTCTTACCTGTAGATATTTCATCATCAACAAACACAATACTCTTGGTTGATTTAATCCATTCTTTGATATGAGTTCCAGTTAGTCTTTGCTCTACGGCGTGACTGTGCTCTTCACTAAATTCTATCCAATTACCTTCTTCAGGGACAGCCTCTCTAGTCGTATGAACATAGATACAATCCTTTGAAATTACCTCAGCAACAGCCACCCCCACTGCAGTTGCTGTCTCCGCAAAACCAATTACAAGCCTTATACCATCATAAGAGTCTTTAATTTTTTCTCCTAAGGAGCGAAACATTTCAATAGTTTTTGCAGGTTGAATACTCAGGTGTTTTGCTTGCAATGGGTTCATCAGCAAGTAGGTACGCTTTGTATTGTGAAAGCGCTTCGCTAGCCTCAATAAGTCTCTTTCATTATATTTTGACAACTGTAATACTCCTTATAAGCAAATTGGTGTCTCAATATGAGCCACCTTCTGTGACTCGTATTCTGGATAACTCCAACTAATATCCTCTCCCATTAGCTTATACAAGGCTATCATAGGAAGATTGATTTTACTTGCTTTACAAGATAGCTGAAGTCCGCCCGACATTCTTGTGTTAATCTCCAGAATATAAAGCTTTCCGTCCCCCTTTTTATACTGGATATTTAGAGGATAGTTCAAGTTTAGTCTATCCATGATCACTTCACATTCATCCATAATCTCTTTGTTAAAAATCACTTCAGAATATCTTTTTATTTGTTTTATATCTTGGAATAATTATATTTCCACTGTTGGTTTTCAAGCAATCAACACTAATTTCAACATCCTCTAAAAAAGGCATATGCATAACTGGAACCTTAAAATCATAGTTATTAATGACCTTTGTTGCAGCCTCAGTTGTTATCTTATTACCAGGCTTATTGTATAAATTTCCTATGTTTTCAATTCTATCATCGATAACGCGAAAACTCCTTGCTCCTTCATCAACAACCAGTTTATAACAAGTCCTAGAATACTTTTTAGCCATATCCTTCAAGGCTGCTTCAAACTCGCTAACATTGTGGCTTATTTGTATTTCTGGAACTCTTTCAGGGTAGATTGTTTTCAAAAGCTCGTATGTCTTAAACTTATCATCTAATGCTTTTTACAATTTCAATATTCTCTTCTGCAAGCAGCTTCACGCCAATGCTTTCAAACTTGTGTCTATTAATAATTATTGAAACAAGATTATGTCTTGGAACAAATATATCTATTTTATGATTTCTGCAAAAATCTATGCAAAAATTCAAATAATCCTCATCTGACATATCATGTCTTTCTTCATAAAACTCATCACACACCTGTTTATATATAGCAAATGGATTGGTGCTGGTTCCAACAAAAGTAAAACGACCAGGCTCTTTCTCCCTCATCAAGTTTATAAGGTGGTATGATGTACTAAACCAGTGATTGAACCAAATCCTCATTATCATTCCTCTTTAATTCCATATATTTCTGCAAGGAGGACAATTTTTTCTGCCCACTTTCCATGGACCTTTACCTCGTTCATTCTGTCTCCTCCCTGGCTCTTTGCAACTCCAAGCGGACCATTGTCCCAGCCTAGAATTTTCACTGCATCATCATAATCTGCCCGTCTTACTTTCATACTCTCAAAAATAATTGGCAGTTGAGACGGATGAATTGCAGTCTTACCAATAAAGCCATTTAGCTTGTCTAGCTCCAATTCTCTTAACAAACCACTGTCCCATTTCCCATCAGATTTTATACCAAAGTATTCCCAGACCGGACCGGATACTACATAATCAGACGCAAATATATTAATTATGTCAACAAATATATCACGAATTACACCTATATCATAAATCGACTGAGTTGACATCCTCCTTAAACCATATAGGTTACAAAAATCATTTCCTCCTACCCTTACATTGAGAATGTATTCTCTGTTAGTATCCAACAACTCTTTTATCTTCTTCAGCGTTCCTACTCTCGTACTGACATCAGCAACCATTCGACTTTCAAGTATCGGCATTACATAAATTTTATGAGCACTTTTATTATTCACTTCTGTTACAATTTTCATATATTCTTCCATATTGGATAGATCGTATTTAGGAAGTATATACCCAGTAATGATGCTACTATATGAGTTATATGAGGCTTATAATATGTTTCAAATGTTTTGGATTACGTATTCTTATAAATACCAAGGGAAGGCGTTTTTTATCTATGGTCAACATTTCGCTTAACACTTCGGCCAAGCTGAGTTCCGCCTCTTCAAGGCAATCATCTTGAATAGTATCCTCTAGACAAAATGCCATAGATGTTAAGCAACTATACTCACCATTTTTTATTTTCTCTGGTATTTTTTTATTTATGGCGGGCGCATATAGCAGCCCGCCTAATGAATATTTTAACTTATCTTCTGTTTCCATTTACTCACCTGATTTTGTTCATTGTCAGCCCGTTATCATTGACTATTTCCAGAATTAACTATTGCTTTTCTTATCAAATCTACCGGTATCATTGTTGCAGCAATGATAAAAATCACACCCCAACCTACAATGCTGAAAGGAGTACAGCTGAACATAGAGCTAATCCACTCGAAAGGCTTAAGAGGTATCAGCGCAGCATTTACTATCAGTGCCTGAGCAACAACAATGGTAAACCACACTTTTAAGAAACCAGGATTCTCATTCAGTCCCTTAAAGATAGCAAATCCATCGTCCCTTACATTAAATCCATTAAACAATGCGGCAACTACAAACAATACGAAGTATCCAGTATATAGCTTATTGGTATCTCCAAATATATTTAGAAATACAGGAAGTTTTAAGAAACAGAAACTAACAGCTGTAAGCCAAGATGCCATTATCAGAATCTGACTTGCCATGGCCTTGCTTATAATGCTCTCATCTCTTCTTCTAGGTGCTTCATTCATATATTTTTCAAGAGCAGGCTCATTTCCAAGCATGATTGCACCAAGACTGTCCATAACAAGATTGATGAACAACAGATGAGTAACCTTTAATGGTTCAACTATGCCAAAGAATGGGCTAATTGCACTCACTATAACAGCAGCAACATTTATAACTAACTGAAATTTACAGAACTTCAGGATGTTATGATATATTGTTCTACCATACAAAATAGCATCCTTTATAGACCTGAAGTTATCATCAAGTACAACAATCTCTCCAGCTTCTTTGGCTGCTTCGGTTCCACTTCCCATAGCAAAACCTACATCCGCCCTCTTTAAGGCAGGTGAGTCATTTACTCCATCCCCAGTCATTCCAACAACAAGGTTCATTTCCTGACAGAGTTTAACCATTCTTGACTTGTCAGTTGGCAGAGCTCTAGCAATTACTCTTATATCCTTTATGATAGCCTTTATTTCATCATCACTCATTTGATTAAGCTGTGCAGATGTCAGTGCCTTATCATTTCATTTTTCATAAGACCTGCATCCTTAGCAATCGAAACTGCTGTCTCAAGCCTATCTCCGGTAATCATTACGACTTGAATTCCCGCATCTTGCACTTCTTTGATAGCCTCTTTTGCTTCCGGACGAACATCATCACGTATAGCGACTAAGCCTATAATTACCACATCATCATTTATCTTGTTTTCTGTAAATGTTTTTTCTGAATATCCAAAAGCTAAAACTCTCATGGCTCTTGAAGCATATTCATTGATTTTATTCTCTACCACTTCAGGTACAAGTTCAATAACATTTCCTTCTTTATCCAATCCTTTTTTAGCGGAAGCTAAAAGTCTTTCTGGAGCTCCTTTATAGAAAACCTGATTTAACTCACGAATTTCTACTTGACTAAATTTATTGGCTGAGTTAAACCCTTGGGACATACCAACACTGTATTCAATGTCTTTTCCATTTCCTTTAGTTAGGAAGTTAAATTCATCCTCACCTAAAAACTTCAATAAAGCTTGGTCTGTAGCATTACCACCTATAACCCTATGTTCTCCATCGAACATAGAGGCAGTATTCTTACCAATGGCTATATCAACCAGTGACTTAACCTTGCCATGCGCCTTAATATCAGATAAGGAATATTGGTTCCATCAGAAGTGAAGAATTCAACTACTTCAAGGCTACCTTTTGTAATTGTTCCTGTTTTATCACTAAAAAGTATATTGAGAGAACCTGCTGTTTCAATACCGACAGCTTTTCTTACAAGTACATTGTGGTCCAGCATTTTACTTGTATTTTGCATAAGAACAAGCGATATCATTAATGGAAGTCCCTCTGGAACGGCACAAACTACTATGAGTATTGCTAGGGATACAGCTTCTATAACGTTCAATAAAATATCGCTCCAGCCCATTGCAAAATAAGCTGAAACACCACCTGCTCTAAAAATGAAATATGCTATATAAAGTACAACAATTACAGCAGCTGACACATATCCAAATAAAGATATCTGATTAGCTAATTTAGATAATTTTACTTTCAATGGGGAGTCAGGTTCATCTTCCTGCATATCCTCAGCCATTCTACCCATCATGGTTTTTAAGCCAACCTTACGCACTTCAAGTACGCCTTCTCCGTCAAATACGACAGCTCCCCTAAACAGAGAATAACTATCAACAAATACATCACCTGTTATATCTTCAGGAAAATCTGTACTTTCATCGGTAGCTGTTTTTTTACATTCCTCAGCCTCACCATTTAGCACAGAGTTATCAACCCTTAAGTCTCCCTCAACCAAAATACCGTCAGCAGGAATCTTATCTCCAGACTGCAGCAAAATTCTATCTCCAACAACTACATCATCAACTTCTATAACTGATATAATACCATTTCGACAGACCTTACAAGTATCCTTTTTGGCACTTTCTTTTAACTCACGGTACTTAGTATCACTTGCAACTCCAGTCTTGGCTGTAACAAACGCCACAATCAAAACTGCAACTATTGTACCAATTGGTTCATATATTTCTGCGTGTCCAAGGAAAAACATAACAAGCATAATAGCAACAATTACAAGGAGAATCTTAATCATTGGATCTCCAAATGTTTCCTTAAACTCTTCCCAAAACGTTGTTGGTTCCGAATCGGGTATTACATTAGAACCATATTTTTCTCTAGATTCTAGTACTTCTTTATCATTCAATCCCTTTTGATTGATTGTGTTTTTACTCATTGTCTTTTTCTCCCGTATTCCCATTTCCATCAATACTAGCTGTAAAAACAAGCTTATCTATAGTCATAGGTATATTGTTTAAATTTATAAAGAGATGGGTAGTAGAAATCAACCTTTTCACCAGATAGATCCTTCCTACCCATCCTAAATGTAAGAATATTTAATAAACAGATTACAAGTATCGCTGAGCTAACTCTCCTATTCCAGGATCTTGTGTACCCTGTCCAACTGCACTAAATTTCCACTCACCGTTGTGCCTATATACTTCTCCAAAAATCAATGCAAGCTGGCCAGAATAGTCTTCTGTCAAGTTATACTTGCAAAGTTCCTGGTTATTCCTTTGGTCAACAATTCTTGCAAAAGCATTCTGAATCATTCCAAAATGCTGATGTCTCTGTATTCCCTGATAAATATTTACTACTATTACTATCCTATCATATTGAGCAGGAATAGATGCCAAATCGATTACAATCTGTTCATCATCTCCGTCACCTGCTCCTGTGAGATTATCTCCCATATGTTGAACTGTTCCAGAATGATGCCTAAGATTACCAAAGTAAATAACATCTCCTTTATCTCTTAATTTTCCATCTTGTAGCATTATGGCTGATGCGTCACAGTCAATATCCTGACCACCGCCTCCACCAAATAATGAGCCAAGAAAACCACCTGAACTACGTGGAGCTTCGTCCCATCCAAGACCTACAACTACTTTTCCAAGACCTGCATTATCCTTTGAGAGACTTACTTTCTGTCCCTTCTGTAAACTGATAGACATTGTTTCTTCCTCCTATTGTTACTTACATCAAACTTCTCGGTTCAGTCCCCATCCAAATGCACGATCCAACGTCTCGTGTCCTGTATAGGGCAGCACCATTTGTACCGCCTTCAAAACAAATCGTCTTAGCACAATTATTCAGTATCAACTCCAAAGTTTGCACACAGGGCTGCTAAGCCTCCCTGATATCCACTTCCTATAGCGTTGAACTTCCATTCTCCATTATTCCTGTAAAGTTCTCCAAAAACAGCAGCTGTTTCAATAGAAAAATCTTCACCAAGATCATAGCGAAGCATTTCTTCACCGTTAGCATCATTGTATATTCTTATAAATGCATTTGATACCTGTCCAAAATTCTGGTGTCTTGACTCAGCCTCATATATGGTCACTGTAAAGGCTATCTTTGAAATATTCTCCGGAACAGCAGACAGGTTAATCTTAATCTGTTCATCATCACCCTCACCAGCACCAGTCAGATTGTCACCTAGATGTTCAACAGAACCTGATGGATGTTTCAAATTGCCAAAGAAAACAAAGTCTTCGGATTTTGACACCTTTCCACTATCGGTCAATAAAAAAGCTGCAGCATCTAGATCAAAGTCTCCGCCAGTATCAAAAGCATTTACATCCCAACCAAGTCCTACAACCACTTTCTGCAATCCTGGATTGTCCTTGGTAAGGCTGACTTTTTGACCTTTACTTAAACTAACGCCCATCTAAGTAACCTCCTTTTATGCTACGCTGATTCCATAATGTCCACAAAGTGCAGCGAGTCCACCCTGGAATCCACTTCCAATTGCATTGAACTTCCATTCTCCGTTGTTACGATAAAGTTCTCCTACCACTACTGCTGTCTCAATAGAGAAATCTTCACCAAGATCATAGCGAATCAACTCAGCATTGTTAGATTCGTCTACAATTCTAATAAATGCATTTGAAACCTGTCCAAAGTTCTGCTTTCTCTGATCTGCATCGTAGATGGTAACTGTAAATGCTACTTTTTCAATGTTGGCAGGAATTTTACTCAAATCTATCTGTATCTGCTCATCATCACCATCTCCCTCACCTGTAAGGTTGTCACCCATGTGATTAACAGATCCACTAGTATGTTTCAAATTGCCATAAAAAACAAATTCTTTCTCTGAAGGACATCTTCCGTCTGCACCAAGCATAAAAGCTGCCGCATCAAGGTCAAATCCGCACCTGAATCAAAAGCATTTACATCCCAGCCTAAGCCTACCATGATGTTTTTAAGTCCAGGATTACCCTTTGTCAAATCTACCTTCTGTCCCTTACTTAAATTGATACCCATAACTAAATCCTCCTTAATTATTGTTTATTCTAATTGGCTCGCACCAAAAGTTACCGTATTATTTTGTTCCAGACATATTATACTTCTTTTTAAACTCATCCTTTATCACTTCAAGTCTCTTCTGATCATCTATCCTCTTCTTACGTGCCTCTTCTTGAATTCTTTGAGTCTCATCTATTCCAGTAGTAATTGTTCTCCAAGTATTTTCAAGAGTCTCAATCTGTATAGAGCTTCCAGAAGCAAGTCTTGCAGTATTCTTAGATACTTCAACTGTATTCTGGGCATTCTTTATAAGCATCTCATTTGTTTTCTTATCAAGCTCTGACATAGCTTCTGCCTGAATCTTCTGTCTCTTAAGCAATATAGCCTGTGCCAATGCCTGTTTAAATACTGGCAGGGTAACAATAAATGCAGAATTTATCTTCCTTACAAGGTTGTAATTACTAAACTCCATTGTCTTAATCATAGGAATTGACTGCATAGCTACATTCTCTGCTATTCTTAAATCCTGAGTTCTCTGCTCAAGCATCATAAGTGCATTTTGTAAGGTTGTAAGTTCAAATTGAATCGAATTGTCACCTGTAGTTTGCAAATCCTGTTGTCTTTGAGCTATGTAGGCCTCAAGCTCTCTACACCCCTGTTCTCCAGCTAAAATATACTTTACTAGCTCATGATAATATCCTACATTTGCCTCAAACATCATATTTAGCTTTCTGTTTGACTGCCTGATTTCATCCTCATACCCTTTAAGTTGAACATAGATTTTATCCACCTCTTGACCCATAGTATGATATTTTGCAAGTATTTTATCCAGTTGTTTCTTCAGATTGCCAAATAACTTTCCAAAAAGAGAAGGATTCTCCCTAATCTCGTCAATGTCAAACTTAGACATAATATTTGCCAGTGTTTTAAGCATTTCACTAGACTCATCTAACTGTGACATATTCATGCTATTAAGAACAACATCTGATGCCTTTGAAATTTCTTCAGCTGCTCCAGCACCAAAGGTTACAATCGTTTCAAGATTATCTATCTCAATCTTACTGCATAAAGCATCAACTTCAGCAGAATTAACTAACTCCTGATTCATCTTGTTTCTATCAGAAACTATATCATAACTCTCTACCGGTTGAATTTCATTCTGAACAGTTGATGTAACCAGGTTTATCGATGTAGTCTCCATTGTAGCAGTTGTTGGCACAGACTGCGGCTGCGTTTTGCTAAAATCAAGTCCCATAATTTCATCCTCTCTTAAAAATGCTGTTTAACCATGATTTCTCTGCTTAGTTGGCGGCGAATTTAAATTTGGTATCTGTAAATCATATAAATACTCGCCAATCTGGTGCTCCTCAAATGTTTTTTTGTTGAAATATTTTTCTATGCTCTGGTAGCCAGTGGGAACGAAAAATATAATATCAAAACCTACAAGGTTTAGAAATGCAATAATTATTGTATCCTCAAGGCTAATCATACTTTCACCTTGGATTACATAAACCATCTTAGGATTCTTTTTCGTAAAATCAAATTTTTGCAATATCCTTGTGAATTCCTTGTTTAAATTAAGTATTGTAGCTATTATAGTATATTCAGTCCCATTTTCAAATGTTCCCTTGACAATCCTTTGTTCAATTAGTAGTTGCAACTTGTCTAATATATGCTCTTGTATCTCTTCCCTAAGAAATGCATACGGATAATTCTTATGCTCTTTGATTTTCTTTCTTAAAATCCTTCCATTCTTATAAAAATCAGTAGCAAAGGCTTTCATCGGATTGGGAGAATTTTGTTCAATGTAAGGAATTTTTGTTATCAGCAGCACATCCTCTTGCATTAGTTCCCTTATACTGTTCCAATAAGCATCTACATCCCCATCCTTAACCCCCGAGACTTTTGCAAAAATCACCGGGATATTGACAACACCATTTTCAGTGCTAAAATTGGGTCTGTATTTTGCTTCCTCCTTCCAAAGGATCTTAATCTCTTCATACATAGTTTTGAGAGTAACAGAATCTGCTTTTGCATATTGCTGGTTTCTATATATACCACTATCTTGGTATATCAGCTCATCTAATTCACGTTCAGCATGATAAGCAGAAGTACCTACCTGAAGATCGGTGGATGCTTTAGGGAATTTTGTAGCAAGCATACTTGTAACATAATTATGTTCAAACAACAAAGGATCTGCTAATAGACATTTTTCATTCAAGTTAGGTACGAGAATTAAAACATCTATTGGTAACCTAGCTAGAATTCGCAAGAAATAACTTCATGTTCATTCTTGCAGGCACCAAAATGTATGAAACAAGCTACATTAGGTTTTTGCCAACCCGCAAACAGCAGAGGTATGTACCTTTGCAACAAGCACACCTGATAAACAGCTTGATTAGTAAGCTTGTGTAGATTCATTCCAGATAACTTTGCTTCTTCTAGCACGATATCAAGAAATGCCTTCCTAATTAGCGACTGCAGCTCGTTTCCAGACGATGACTTAATATTATTAGTAAGCTCCATCAACATTTGATCTTGTCTCTGGTAACTATTTAGACGCTGAACTGCATTTATCTCGTCCATTGAAGCGGCTTGAATCTCTCCGTCAACAACTACAACCTTGCGATTGCTTTGCTCTAATTCTGAATAAAGCCTATGAAGATCATTTAAGTATGTAAGCTTATCCTCTACTCCATTTATCCTACAAAAACAATTATAGTATAGCTTTGTATCACTTCCTCTAACCGCAGCTGGAGTCCGTATATCATCAAGTATATTTTTCCCCTTAATCCAAGCATTGGTGCAGTTTTTGAAATTAGGAAGACTTCCATAAAAGCCTTTGATTGTTGTATTCTTCTTCAATATCTTTTCTTACTTTCTCCAAATTATATCCACTTGGAAATGCTATCATTCCCTGAAGTTGAAGTATGTCTGACCTCTCTGACTTAGGGTCAAGCTTCAAATAATTCTGGTCACCATTGTACTGCAGCAATACAATATCACAACCTGCATTTGATAAAATAGATATAAGGAGTAATTCATAATTACTTATATCAGCCTCATACAGAATTTTAGGCACTTCATTATTACCAAGTTGACTGACAATCCGTTCAAATTTATAATAAAGCCAGCACATAAATTTGATATAAGCATTTTTCAGCATGTTGTCATTTTTCCCAAGCTTTCGTAGTCCATCTAAGCAGTCATAAATTGACGTCGAAACTGTCTTCAACTGGTAATCGTTCATTCTTGGCAGCCACTTTTTTAGACTTGAGGTCATAAAACCAAGACTCATCTGAAAATTCATACCCATTATTTCGTTGTAATAGGCAAGATTATTATCGTCTGGATTTGGGATTCTGCCTTCAATTATTACACCGGTCCTTCTGGCTGTCTCATAATAATCTCTTATAAACTTTTCAACTGTCTCGTTGTATCCGTTAATTCGATAAAAATATACTCCCTTTGTTTTCCTATTCGATAAGCCCTTAAAAAAATCATCCAGGGCCTCGATTTTTATGTGATTTAACATACGATATCAGCCCCTATACCTATTCATTTTATTTTAGCCTCTATATTAAGAAGCTGTTACAGAGCAACAATCACATCTAACGCATTTTTGAATTTGTCATCTTTAATCACAATGCGTCATACAAAATCATCTATATTTTACAATATGTATGTTACAATTGTCAATTATATGTAGTATTTTTTAGAACACGATTTGTGGTTTTTTATATTATTTCGCAAGTTCTTGACATGGATAGTATCTCACGATATAATCAAATCATCTAATTATCCAGCTTAGGAGGCTTAATTACACATATGTTACGATCCTATCGTTATAATATAATGCAACTTAATACGCTAGAGACCTTTGTTGGCGTCCGTGGTGGTCTCAATGGTAATGTGCGAGATGTTTACTTTGTTAGAGCTTTGGGAACTTCTCCAGATATTGCGAATAGAATAGAAGATATTGATAGAAGAATGGATTCTGAAGCTACTAGCGGCAGAACCAAATACATTAGACAAAAAGGACTTCCATCAATTGCAAAATATACAGACGATTTAATACACTGGGCAGAATTATATGACAAATGGAAAGAAGATTATACAACTCCTCTTTTCAGCTCCATTTCAAGTTCTCCTGATTTTGAGGACTGTGCTAAAGAAGCACTTGTTCATGTATTAGAGATTTTTAGTTCGTCAGATCCTAACCGTTCCAATTCTATGATAAGAAATTTTACTTCCAAGCTATTATTCTGGGCCTCTGAAATTATTGGGAAAAAGAATTTGAAAAACTGGGATGAAAAAACTAATATAAAAATCATTTGGGAAGATATTAATAAGGAGCAGGAATATCTTTTCTGTTATTTTCTTACTAGAATTGGTGCAGATGTAATGCTTCTGCTACCTTTAGGTGATATAGAAATTAGTAACCAATTAAAGGACCTTTCTCGCCCCATAACTATAGGCTCATTTGGTAATATGGTTCTTTCTTCATATTTACCACGGCCTGTTTCTTCAACAGTAATTGCTCCTCAAAATACTAAAACACCAGATTTTAGAAATTCCACTCCAACTCCTGTTGTCAAGATTCCAAAGAGAGAGGATAGACAGGCAAAAAATGTTCAGTCTTCAAATACAGATACAAAGAAAGAGAAAAGCTTCGAAGATCTGGCAAAATTAGCCTCTTCTATTGTAATGATAACTGTTCATGATAACAAGGGTGAAATCAAGGGAACAGGTTCAGGGATTATGATTGGAGAAAAAGGATACATCATAACAAATTTTCATGTAATTCAAGGGGGAGCCTATTTTTCTGTTCGCATTGAGGATAATGACAATATATACAATACTGATCAGGTAATAAAATACAACACTTCCTTCGACCTTGCTGTAATACGAATTTCCCATACTTTACGTCCACTGCCGATCTATAATGGTCACACAGAACTAGTTCGTGGCCAGAAGGTTGTAGCTATTGGAAGTCCATTAGGAATGTTTAATTCAGTATCTGATGGAATAATATCAGGTTTCCGTAATATAGGGGATATTGATATGATTCAATTCACTGCTCCAACTTCCCCTGGCAGTTCAGGAGGAGCAATATTGAATATGCAGGGAGAAGTCATTGGAATAAGTACCGCAGGTATTGATCATGGCCAAATATTAATTTAGCTGTTCCATATAATACCATTAGACTTATGGCAAACGGCTTTATCTAAACCCAAAACATCATTAGAGTACTGATTTGCCGGTATGAAAAGAAATTTTTCGGCCTATCATCTACAAGAAATCGGCATTAAATTCAATATAAAGACTAACATGAATTTGTAAAATCTCTTAAAGCCCTGTAACTTACTTTTATAGTAGTTTACAAGGCTTTTTTACTGTCAAAAACGTGAATTATACCATACAATTATTTCAACTGAAAGGTTTTTATTATTATCTTACTTCAAGTCAGCAAATTTATTTACCGCATCAATTAATTTCCTCAAAAATTCGACCATTTCTTCAATTGATTGCTTAAATCCACCATGTATCCACTGCCTTAAGACACTATTACAGCCATCTGCTATAAAGTAATACATCCATTCCCTCTTATCCTCAGGAAGCCCCGGAAAATACTCCAGTATCACTTTCTTATTGTCTTCATAGCAAAGAGAAAACAGCCTTTTGCGAAATACCTTGCCCTGACTCTCAGAAAATAAGGCAACATAAAGCTCCCTTTTTTCAGAGATATCAGTTAGAATAATTGTAAATATATCGGAGAGGCTTGTCTTGTCAATATGCTCTAAATTAGCCTGCAAATTGTCAATAAGCTCATCTTCTATCTGTTCCAGCAAATCATAGGTATCCTTATAGTACTTATAAAATGTTGTTCTATTAATGCCTGCGAAGGCGCAGATTTCTTTAACAGTCATTTTGGCTATAGGCTTACACTTTAGAATGCTTAAAAAAGCCTCAAATATCATTTTTTTGGTTAACTTAACTCTTACATCCATAGTTTTCTCCATTTTAGCAACATTTTTTTACAATAAGTGTTGTTTAAGTCAACACCTGTAAGTAATTTGATGATTGATAGATTATTATCATAAAAGTATAATAATCTGGTTAAAGCAACAGTTGTCTACAAACTTATTGTAACCCTCTGAAACTATTATTTCAACAAAAAAAGGAGTTAAAATGAATACTAAAAAGAGAGCTGTCAGGCTTATTTCCGTTTTTTTCATAGGGATAGCCTGTATATTTATCATTCTTCTAATTGCTGTATTTGCACTCTGGCACAACGAGATATCATCTGTGACCTCTATAAAGAAAATCAGCGATGCCAATCCGGAGCATGGCGACGGAGCTGTCTACACAATGAAGGTATCCGGAGATTATTATTTTGATGAATTTCTTAAGGAGAACGGCGCTAAGAATGATACCGAGCTTATAAGCTTCATAACCGGGAAGATTACCAAGGGCATCATCCCAATGAAGATTAAAAATTCTGAAATTGCCTGCTCAGCTTTTACAGCTTCAACCCCTGACGGAAAGCACATTTTCGGACGAAACTATGATTTTAAGAAGACAAATACAATGATAGTCCATACCAACCCCCGGCGGGGGCAGACATGCTTCTGTTTCCACCGTTGACCTCCAGTTTGTAAGTGTCAATATAGAGACTGGTATTACAGGCCTAAAGGATAAGATACTCTGTCTGGCTGCTCCCTATGCTCCTCTTGATGGAGTAAATGATGCAGGGGTGAGCTGCGGAATATTTATGTCTTATCAGGGTGAAAAGACCGTTCCTACCGATGTAAATACCGATAAGCCGGACCTTACCAGCACTACCATGCTTAGAATGGTTCTTGATTATGCAGATAATGTTGATGAGGCAGTTGAAATGATTCAAAAGTATGATCTGCATGACTCAGCCAAGACCTCTTATCACTATATGATAGCCGATGCCACAGGTAAAAGTGCTATATTGGAATGGGTGAACGGCACTGATTCAACAGATAACGACGCTTCAAAGAGAAAGCTAAATATTATCTATAACGACCCTGCTAAGGAAAGTAATTATCAAATAATAACGAACTACATACTTTCAGACGGATATTATAAAGATGTGCCTGAAAAAGAGGCGCACGGAGTTGACCGCTATCAGATGCTTGAGGCTGCTCTTGCGCCAAAGAGCGGCGTTCTATCAGATGAAGAAGAAGGAATGAAAACTCTTGCAATAGTTGGCCGTAGAGGGATGAATAATGAGGACAGCAATTCTCTAACTATCCACAGCGTAGTCTACAATCTCACCGACAAGACCGCTATCTGGGTAGATAATGAGCATTACGGCGAAAAAGAACATACCTTCATACTGGACTTGGAAAATACAAAGTCTTCGGAATAATGACTTGATTCAAGCTAAAAACGCTACAGACTATACTAAAAACATCCTGCTTAGAAGGATTTACTGTCTGCGGCGAGTAGCAAAAGAGGCTATCTCATAAATTCCCGGATGGCCTCTTTTGATTTATAGGCATACATATTACAATTCATCTGTCTTATAAGTAGCATAACCCTCGTAGTAATAACTATAGTCAATTCCCTTCATAAAGAGTTCTCTGTCATCTGTTTTTTCTGTCAACGAGGCAGAAAGCAGGTATTTTATCTCAACATCTTTTATAGGGCTTCTCTCCATTGCTAACAAGTAATCTTCTTTGCCTACCTTGCTCCAGTCTACAACCTTGCCTATTTCTGATTTTAAGATTAGATCCAGCCATATCCTTGCGCTTCTGCCATTGCCTTCCCTAAAAGGATGTGCAATATTCATTTCTATGTATTTCTCTATTATTTCGTCAAAGGTGGACCTGGGCATTTTCTCTATATTTTTTAGAGCTTCTGCCAGGTATAGGGCAGGAGCAAATCTAAAATTCCCCTTAGCCAGGTTAACATTTCTTATTTGGCCTGCAAATTCATATATATCTTCAAACAAATATCTATAAATTTGAATAAGTGCATCTACGGAACCTGGCTCCAGACTGTCTAAAAAAACCTGTCTGAAACAGGTCTAATGCCTTTTTCTTACTTATTCTCTCTTCTTCATTGGCAAGCTTAAATGAGTCGGTTATTCCAAGTTTATTATCTATTGTCATTATTTCCCTCTTCTTTTATTCTTAATTGTATCAATTACATGTCTGATAGCTAATATCGGATGGCGAAAAAGCAGCCTCGGGCCTGAAAAACGCATCACATCTTTTATTTTCTCTCTCATCTCAGGCTTGTAGCAATGTGCTTTACAGTTTGAGCAAAATGTCTTTGTCGCCATAAAAGGGCAGTGCTCAATACGATACATTGCATAGTCGTATAGTTCCTGACAGGAAGGACAAAGCCTTTCCCTGCCCCCGTGTTTCTTTTTACAATACCACTTTATCATAAATGCGGCTATATCTTTTTCATTCTGCCTTTTCTTTGCTATCTTATCCATAGAGATTTACCTTCCGAAATTCATACTCCATACTGCAGACCATATTAATTAAGTGTTCACATTTCAATATAAGCACTAAAATCATATTCTTCCTTATGGATCTTATTCATTATATCTTTCAGTACATTGAGCACTTTACACTTGTACCATTATATCATACTTACTTAAAAACTTTACAGCTGATTTTCTTGCCTTCTCTACTTTTTCAGTATCTACATTCTCTAAGGCTGATGCTGTTATAAAGCGCTTTCCAAATAAAGTTTGTGCAGCTTCTATCATTATCGTAGAAGCCTCGATATCTTTCTCAGCTTCAATAGCTTGCATAAATGCTCTAGCTGATATCTTGCATATTATTTCTGTCTTTAACCTATGAAATGACATTTGCATAAGACTTGAAGCGGACCAAGCCCTACAAAGCTCATCTTCATCAGTAAGCATCCGATTTGATAAGATATCTGCTTCTCTATCAGAGCCTACCCAGCCAAAGGCTATGATTACCTTCCGCCTAAGCTTACTATCCTTTGTTGCTAAAAGCAAAGCTAGTATAGGATTTAATCTATCACAAAAATCTATATAAAAATCTCTGTGTTTCATTTTAGAAAGATTTTCCGCCATAAGATAAGCTAAATTTACCTTTTCTTCCTCATCCTCAGATTTATCAAGTTCACAAAGTAAAAACTCAAGCCCTTCTTTTCCGTGTCTGTCAAAACTTCTTGATATATTTAATCTATTGCCTTCTTCCCGGTCTTTACAAATGAGTTTATAGTGATAGGCAATTTCCTTGCTATCCCCTAAGTCAGCTATAAATTTAATTCTTTCTGCGTCCGGGAAATTCTGCTCTGCCAGTTTATTGTAGGCTTCCTTTAGTTCTTCAAGTGTTAGATTTTCTCTGCGAAGCTTTTTTGCCTCTATCTCCTGTAGTATTTTATCTGTTGGTTTTGACATTTTTGTGTCTCCTTAACTTTTGTAATATCACTTTACATTGCTTTATTACAGTATACCATAATCTATAAATTAAACTTCAATCACCTTTTGATCGACTTGACAACTTGACCACTTTAAATGCCCACTAAGAGATAAAAAAATAGTTATCAGTAGGCATTCTTTTTAATTCCACATTTTACTTTTACAACTCCAGTTTTTATTAAAAATCTTGATTTTGCAATCAACGTCTCATAAATAGGTTCAATAAATGTAATAAGCCTATCTATTACTTCTTCAAATAATAATTTCGAGTTCTTTACAGGATCAAATGCAGTCCACTGAGTATTTAATACAACATTATCCTTAAATTCTCTGATTTCTGTGAAGGCATCTGTTTGTAACACCCTATTTCTGTGTGTTAAAGTGCTTCTAAGTGCTTGCGTAAGGACAATACCTTCAAAATCAAATATCCCACAAAGATAATAAATATCATAAAAGTCCTTCATTCTACTTGTTCCAGCCATCCTCTGAAGAATTGCATCAATTTTTTCTGCGATTGTACTTTCCAAAGAATATGTAAAAACCTCGGGGGAAACGAAATCAGGAAGTCTTGTAACTATAGTTCTTTTTACGGGGATTGGCACAATTACATCATCAATACCTATATCAATAGAAAATGGAATTCTCACTTTCTCAATTCTACCAATAAGCATAGTCTTCACACCAGGATATTTTTTATCGACTGTAATTGGCTCTGTGTCCAAAACCTCAAGCTTTATAAAATCATTTCCTGTGCTGACATTACATATACACTCCATTGTTTGCCTTATATTCTCAAGGCTTCCATGAAGTTCTCTAATCATAAAGTCTATGTCTCTAGTAGGTCTGGAATCAAATTCTGTAAGTGTGTAGATGAACATTCCACCTTTTAGTATCAAATTATCGGAGTACCTAGACACAGATAGTTTTCTTAAGAATTCTTCCTGAGCAAAAAGTTGAAGTACCAGCTGAAATGATATCCCTTCATCTTTTGACTGATTCTTCAATCTTGCTAAAACTGATGCAGCTATATTTTTCAAAGCCATACCCCCAGCACCTCCCTCACCTTTTTTTCCACTTGAAGTTGCTTTGCATATTTCATCAATCTCGCAGTAACCTTGTCGGGATCTTGAATATATCTTTGAATGGCTATGTTGAATACTTCGCCATCGACTTTATTTCTATGAAGAAGAAGATCGCAAATTGTTCTTTCTCTATTATAAATCTTGACCAATTTACCATCAATTTCTGCTTCTTCTATTCCCACATTATAGCGCTCTCTTTTAATAAAATGGGGCTTTATAATAGGATAATCAATATAAAACCTTGTCCTTGTGCTTTTATTATCCACTGCCAAGTGCCAAGCAGATGGAGTCCTGTCAGTATATCCATAAAAATCCAGTGCACTTTCCATACATATTACTGCATCTGGAAATAATCTGGTTATAGCAGGTATATCAGAAAACGAATGCTCGCCCAAATATTGATAATATCCTCTTCTAACCTGCTCTATTTCGCCTTCTTCCAGCGCATTCTGAATCTTCTTATAATAAAAACCTTCCTCTTTAAGTTCAGCAGTACTCATTATTCCACCGTGTTTATCAAAAATTGATCTAAGGCTTTTACTCATTTCAATTACCTCTTTTAATTATATTATACAATTACTTATATGTTTTTGTATAGTTTAATAATTATATTATACTTTTTAATCCACTAAATGTCAATGAAATTTGGCTTTTTCCTTTGATCTTATCTAAAAAATTTAACAGTCAAAATAAAAACATATTTTTAGATAATAAATTCCATCTAGTAGGAGGCTGTGACTAACCGCCGTCCTCTCACAGCACTGTACGTACGGTTATCATATACAGCACTTTGGGTAGTTGACGTGCACAGACTGATAGGCTGTGGCTAAATCATAAAAGCCACTGTTTATCAGTCTTTTTTTGTCATTGCCATATTTATGGCAACTGTATGTGTTGTAAACCAATAGTCACGTCTGCTATTTGCCGCTTTCCATGCCAGGTCTTTAGGAACACCCATTCCCCTAAGATTTCTGTATCTGGTTCGCACACGTTTCCATTGTTTCCATATACACATACGTATTCTGTGATAGAGCCATCCGTTAACGTCATTCATGTTACTCTTCATGCTTGCTATTCCATAGTAGTTAAGCCACCCTCTTGCATAAACCTTGATTCTTTCCAGGCTCGGCTTGATTGACTGACAGCACTTACGGGAAGAAAGCTCTTTCAGTTTCGACTTAAACTTCTATATTTTCCATTACGCCACTTTTCAGATACCTCTTGATAAGTTGCACCACACGTTCATCTTTTACGTTCTTCCTCACACATCCAGCTTCCTTCAGATTCGAGGTCGCTCTCGACACCCTTGCTTTCGGCGTATCCTTCCCACTACCGGGCGGATTCGGGACTTTAACCCGTTAGAAACGTGCACCGCTAGGCACACTGCAGTTAACCCGGTGCGGTAATCTCGCACCGGATTTTAAATATCCGCAGACGGCGGTTATTTTTTCTTAAGACAACATTTTATTCGACCGACTTCAACGATTCGACCATATCTATATGTGCTGTTAACCTGCATACCATAAGCTGGATCAAAAGAGAGCAGCCTACGACGATCAATGAAACAATTATATATGATATCAATCGTAAATGAGGTGAATATGAAATCGTGGTTGTTGAGACTGTTCTGACATATAGTCCAAGAAAATACCATCCAGCAATCGAGCCAATTATCCACCCTGTCACCATGGTGATCAGGCTGCTTTTAAAGATAAGACTCTTTATATCTGTATTGTAGCTGCCGAGAACACGAAGTGTGGCATATTCTCTGTATTTTTCTGTAAAGTTCAATAATCCGAGATTATACTGGATCACAATACTTAGAAGAATGGCTGCTGCAATCAGAAGTATGATTACTCCTTGAACGCTGTCCAGCAATTCCTCGGACTCACTGAATTGTTTCTTCAATTTGACTGAATCTTTGATAACAGACATCTGCTTCACATCGTCCAGATTCATGTTGTCATCTGCCAATAATGCGCTAGCTGTAAATGTATTGCCAAGCGATTCCCAGTATGACTGCGACATAAATATTCCCTGAGGGCTGTTTATATCTGCTATCTGGGATACCTTCAGATAATTTCTCTTTCCCGCTATAAGTACGCTGATAAATCCGTTTCTTTCACATTCAGATCTCTGGCTGAAGAACCGGATAGAATTATTCCATCATCAGGCAGTTCCAGCACATTTCCATCAGTATCATATGTCGTGAAAAAATAACCCTGACCAATAATAAACAGCCTTTCAGAATGAACAGACATTGAGCTTTTTGCCTCACATGACTGTTCGCTTACCCACTGACAGTCGCCTGACAGAAGAGATTCTATTTTTTTGACTTCATCCTCTGTTGGAGACATACTGAGATTTAACTTTTCATAATAAGTGTATTGCCTGCCATAAATCTCACTGTTTACGATGTTGATAGTGTCTTTTAATCCGAAGCTTGCCATCAGAAGCATCATGCTCCCTAAAACGCCTACAATTCCTATTGCTGTACGAATTTTGTTCTGTCCTGCATCTCGGATGATCCATCTCCAGTCAAAGCTCAGTCTGTTCCACAGAACTTTAAAATGTTCAGCAAAGACCTTTTTCTGTCTCTGCCTGCCAGAATCACGGAGCAAATCAGTCGGTGTCTCAACTACGATAGATCTGCATGAGATCCAGGCAGATAATGTACAGATAGTGATAAGCAGTACAATAAGGATTACTGAATAATACGAATTACGCCCCAGCCATTCAGGCATGCTGTAAAACTTTTTCTGCAGAGAAAGAAGGACAGGGGTTACTGTATATGGTGCAAGCTCATAGCCCAGTAATGCTGCTGGAATGCTGATGACAAGTCCGTAAACAGCATAATGTAGCTGGATCTGAAGAGGATGAAAACCAAGCGCCTTTAATATTCCGATCTGTGTACGCTGCTTCCTGACAATTCTTGTCATAGTTGTATAAATGGTAAGGAGTGCCAGAAGAAAAAATACGAGTGAAAACATGACAGACATCTTTTTTATCTGCCCGATCTTATTTATGTATGAAGATACAGGTGTGTATTCCGTTCTGTCATAACACATCATATATTTATCATCGAGAATAGTTTTCAAATCTGAGCGCAGTGAATCCACGTCAGTTATATTATCTGTAGTAATTTTTATCTGATTATAGGCTGCATTAGGGACTATCTGAGAAAGAGTATCTGCTGATATGAATCCATAGGTATATTTCGAATGATCTGGCACCGTGGATGTAGATGAACCTGTATAGCAGATATACTCAGGGCTGTAGACCAATCCCTTAACTTCTAACTTTTGACTTTTTTCACCGTAGTATATCTGAATATGGTCACCAACATGGATTTTCTTATTGTCTGCATAATCTTTATCCAGCCAGATGCCATCTTCTGTTGTCTTATATTCATTTCCGTTAATACATAAAGGCTTTGATATTTTATTGTCTTTGTTGGATATAAGACGGATATTGACATTGGAATCGCTATCCAGGTATGCGCTTTCTACAGCAGAAAGCTGGGTTTCGTTTATCCCATCAAGCTCTTTGATCTGTCCAATATCATCATTGTCAAATCCGAGACCACTGATCCAGATATCTGCCAGATTTGAATCCTTAAAATAGGCAGTCTCTTCCTGCTCCATACCGTTCCATACTCCCTCGATACCTGAGTATATCAGCATTCCAAGAGTGCACATGATAAATATCGACAGGAACTGAGATTTCAGTCGCCAGATGTCACGAAGCATTTTACGAAACAGTGTACCCATTACCAGTTTACCTCGTCAACCTTCAAAGGTTTTTCATTTTTCTCAGAAAATTCGATCCTACCGTCCTTTAGGTGTATCACTTCATTAGCGCATAGCGCAATAGAAGCATTATGCGTCACTATGATTACGGTTTTGTTGTATTTCCTGGCCATATCCGTAAGAAGTTGAAGTACACTCCTTCCTGTAGCGCTGTCCAGAGCCCCTGTTGGCTCATCACAGAGAAGAATGTCAGGATTTTTACATATGGCACGTGCGATAGACAAGCGCTGCATTTCTCCGCCTGAAAGTTCATCAGGAAAATGCTGACATCTATCCTCCAGCCCGACACTACGGATCATTTCCTTTGCGTCAAACGAATGTGGCGTCATCTTAGCCACAATACTGACATTCTCTAGCGCATTAAGTGATGGTATCAGATTGTAAAACTGGAAAACAAATCCTATCTTTTTCCTTCTGTATTCGGTTAGTTCAAATTCATTGAGCTTTGAAATATCGGTATCTGACACCCGTATGCACCCAGATGAGGCTCTATCCATGCCACCTATAAGATTGAGCATCGTACTCTTTCCAGATCCGCTCGGTCCTAAAATCACAGTGACGCTTTCGTCTTCAATGCTGAAGCTGACATGATCAAGTGCCGTTACCTCGCTGTCACCAACATTATATGTCTTTGATACATTCTCAAATGTAACTGTTTTCAATATATTCACCTCGCTATGTAAAGAATACAATATCATGTCTATTTCTTTATTGCTAATCCCAGCAGAATGCCTACTAGCATCGCCTGTTCAATGGCATTTGTTAATTCCGTGTATACGTAATATCTACTCATTTGCTCTCCTTCTATTCAGCAAATTATATAGTTTAAGAATCATTGTCTTGATCGTCGGTAGTTTTTCCTTCAAATAATCGATCTTCTCATCTGGAGAAATTTGATTCATGATATTAAACAATCCTGAAGCCAAAAACTCAGTGATAAACTTTGGATCACTGCAGTTGCATTCTCCATTATCATTTCCAGAAAGTATAATTTCTGTTACAAGAGGAACCATTTTTTTCCCAACATTGAAAAAAATCCTCTCGTGTGTTATACCGTTTTTCACATTTAGGATTCCCATAAATATGCCAGACTTTTTTTCTGCCGAATCAATAAAAATTTGAAAAATACGATTGATTTTGTCAAAGGTGCTTATATCCTTATCTATCAATTTGTTGACAGCATCTATTATCTCGTCTGCATATCTATCTGCCAACTCCTCCATTACTTCATCTTTTGACTTGAAGTAATAATAGAAAAGTCCCTTTGCTACTCCAATTTCATTGACAATATCCTGTACTTGTGTCTGCTCATATCCCTTCTCCTCAAACAGCTTTCCAGCTGTCTCAATGATTTCATTGCGTCTTTCTTCTTTAGTTTTTGCCATGTAAATTCTACCTCATATTTATTGACTGACTTCAGTCAGTTTTTATTATAATATTTTTTTGATTGTTTGTCAACTCTGTCTTTTGAAGTTGAGATAAAAATGTTATTTGTGTAGTTTTGGGGCTTAAATGCAACATGGTGTTGCACTTACTCTGACAGGTGCCTCTGTTGCATTTACCTTGAAAAATATTGTTGCTTTTACTTTGAAAATAATGTTGCACCTACATTGAAAGGTGCCGTTGCTTTTACTTTGAAGGTGATGTTGTTTTTAGCCTGAAATACCTTATATTCTTCATTTAGACCCTTGTTTTTATTCTTGCTGTGTGCTTTTATTCATAGGTAACTAAAATCATACTAACAAAAGGAGTTCCTATGAACAAAAAGAAACATATAACAGGCGCTGAACGCATTAAAATTGAAACGCTTCTTGATGTCACCGATCAGGTTCTTCACCGCCTGATAAGCCAGATCCCGATCCTCTGCGTTCTCCGGCATATTTCGATCCTTATGGTTGAAGGTATAAACAATGTCTTGCTCCTTATCCGGAAGCGCCCTAAGCGCTGAGTCAAAGACTTCAAATTCCCGTCTCATCATAAGGATTGTGAGGATATCATGCTTACATCTGTCATTCTACGGAACTCTATGTAAAAAGTAAGATATCGAAGATCATACATAAGTATGGTTGCACCATACTTGTTGATTTTAACGTAGGCGTTTCTAATATTTTTGCAATATTGCACACGTTAAACTTGATTTTGATATCTGATTTTGATAACATATGAATGAAAACACCTTCGAAAGGAATGATGATATGGATTGGTACCCTCGAGAAAACTACTTAAAAAAAATCCGCGACTTTTATCATGCGACTGATATTATCAAGGTAATCACCGGAGTCAGAAGATGCGGAAAATCCTGCCTTATGGAGACGATTGCCTACGAACTTAAGGAATCCAGAATTCCGGCAGAGAATATTATTTATTTTGATCTCGACAGTAAGGATTACAACAAGATCCTGAAGTCGGAACAGCTGGAACAATTGATCGAATTGGTTTCTGCTGTAAACGGTACAAGTATCTTTTTATCGATGAAGTACAGAATGTAGAAGGGTTTGAGACTGTCCTGAATGGATTTCGCGGGACTAATGAGTGGTCAATCTTCATTACCGGCTCAAATTCATATCTTTTAAGCGGTGAACTTATGACAAAACTTACCGGAAGATATATCGAATTTGAGATGTTTCCGCTTTCTTTTGAGGAATATGAAGATATTAAGAAGTTCTACGGAAAAGAGATCGCACCGGATCGTCAGGAAGAGTTACAGAACTACATATTGGAAGGCGGATTTCCCAGAACGATCCTTCTTGATAATATGGCTGCAAAACGCAGATATGTACAAAGCGTTATCGATGAAATCTTCGAAAAGGATATCAGAAGAAAATTGAAAATCCGCAATAAAAGCACTTTTGAAATCGTTCAAAAATATATCATTAATAATTTCGGTGCAACAACAAGCCTGAAAAGTCTTAAGAAAGCAATTGAGAAAACCGGCACCCCAATCAGTGAGGCAACAATAGCACGATATATCAAAGCCTTACTGGATGCTAAGATTCTATATGAATGTCCAAGGTTTGACATGAAATCGAAAAAATCCTTAAGCGGAGAGAAAAAATACTACCTGTCCGACACCGGTTTTTATTATGTCCAAAACACCGATAATAGGATAAATTTCGGTCCCGTCCTTGAAAACATCACGTATATATACGCAAGATCCCACGACTACTCTGTAAGTGTCGGAAGGATCGGGAGACTTGAATGTGACTTTATCCTAAGGGACAATGAGATGCGTTATTCCTATGTCCAGGTTGCTTATACAATCGCACTGTCCAAAGATACGGAAGACCGCGAATACAGACCTCTTGAATCTATAAAAGACAATTACCCCAAATATGTTGCCACTGCCGATTCGCTACTTCAGAAGCGCAATGGTATAGAACACATTAATCTTGTGGACTTCATGAGAAAAGGTAAAGACTTTTAAATATTTAACGTGTGCGTTTTTGGTAATTCATCATTTTCGCACACGTTAAATGTTTAAATCGGAAGAATATAAACTTTTTAATTGGAAGAATGTGAGCCTACACCAGTGCCCAGATCTGTTTCAGTAGCACTTTCCGAGAGAATCCGTTCTCACGACGATCTGCCCCTCAGTAAAATTCTTGAGGGTCACTACCCTGGTACATTTGTGAGTATGTCATTTTATCATAATGCCGTTCATAGCCGGAGCCGTCCTGTCTCCGGTCAGTGCATAGGAGATCCTCATGGATTTTCTGCACTTCTTTCAATATAAATCAATCGCCTGCATTTGGCTCTTCACCTCCGATTCATTGTTTTGATCTGAAGTCTGAACAGGAAAGGGAAAGTCACCTTTTCAGATTACTGCGAAACGTTGATTAGTCGATCCGTAAAGCGAGCTGACTATAACACCCCGAGGTCCGGGTAGCTCACTGAAAGCCTCTATATTCAGTTTTTCTTCCTGCTCAGAAAGAAGATCACTCATATCCTCCTACGCGTGTAAACAATCATAGGCATGTTCATTACCTCCATCCCAAACAAGCAGCGAACCAAATTCCGACCGCCGAAGGTTAGCGTGGTCCGCAAGTACCTTCCCATAAAGTTACCTGTGAATGGAGTATCTTGCTGCCCTATGAAGTATATTAGATTCACAGACGTGTGGGCTGTATCCCGCACTTAGAAAGAGGTCACTTATGGACACCATTGGAAACATATTTGCTACTTATCGTAAATCCTTAAAATAATAGCAACAGGATATCTGCGATAAGCTTACCGGAATGGGAATCCCTACCAAGCCTGCAGCATACAGCACTTGGGAGACCGGTAACAGCATTCCGAACGCAGTACAGATTCTCGCTACGTGCAAGATCCTCGGGATCACAAATATCTTCAATCAGTTTATAGGAGGCTACAATCCGGATGATCCGAAACATCGAGTTTGAAAAGAATCCGGCCAGCCTTGAAATAGCTTTCGCAATTATTGCTTAATTCGCATTAATTTATAAAAAATTTAGATATTTCACAGATGTTTGTCTTAATATACGGTTGGACTATTTCCTATTTGTTCAATGAATCCCGATAAAAACGCTCGGACTAATCCGAGCGTTTTTAATTGATGATTATTAATTATTTTTCATCATACTCTTTAGAAAAAAATCACTATCAAGAATTCTAAAAAGCTTCTTAAGTTTATTCTCCGTAATCGTTTCAGAATAATGTAGTCCCTCATATGTAGAATGTAACACAGGGTACTTTCCTTTTGTCTGAAGTATCAAATGCTCTGAAATCATCCATTCAACAATAGTTTTTTTACTTCATCTACTGAAAAATCTCGATAAGCTCCATACTCTGGTAGCTTGTCCAAATTATTCCCACTAAGTCGTTTCATCTCACTTCCACGAAGCACTGCACAAAGTACTGTTAATCCAAAAACTTAACCCTACTAACATTTTGAAGAGCTTTTAATGATATAAATATAACATCATTTTAGATCTTTTACCTTTGTAATATACAGGCTTAACATTAGCTCTCACTATTTCAACATAATCATCTTTTGATGAATTAGATATATTGGTTGAACTGTTTTCAGTTTGAGACTTTATCTCATTTTGTCTTAAAACCTTATGCGTCTTTGTTTCCCGCTGTTTGGTTTTAACAGAATCTATTTTTAGCCGCTCGTTTTCTTCAAAAAGATTATTGCCAGTAACACTAGATTCTTCAATCGTATAACCCATCATAGAATAAAACATTTGCTTACTAACCGTTTTATTGCAGCCTGTGCCATTTTGTTTGTAATTTGTGCAACCCAAAAAGAAATTCTTGTCACTTCCTTGCTTTACAATCAAATATCCATCCTGGCATTTGTCACATTTTTGAATTGCTAGCTTGCCAGCCTGATACTGATTAGTCATAAATCCGCATATTTCAGGCTCATTGGTACAAATATAAAGCCGTAACCCATATGCTCTTTTGTATTTCAATTGCATAGGATATCCACAGAACGGGCAAGGCTTTTTGTCAATACTTACCTGCTCTGCTTCATTCCATTTCCCTAGCAATTTAACATTCTTATATGATCGTTTCAACTCCAATAGAAATTCAGAAGGATTGGCTTCAGGTGCCACAAAGAAAACTCTGTTCTTGGTTCTTGTCATTGCTACGTAAAAAAGTCTTCTTTCCTCAGCATAGTCAATGGAGTGATCTCCCTTAATTACAATGAAAGCACCGGATCATCCTCCACTTTTGACGGAAAGCCATATGTTTCATTCTTCCCATTTATAACAATTACATCATCATATCCTAGTCCCTTTGAAGAGTGAGCAGTCATAAACGTAATATCAAGTTTGGGATATTTAACACTCTTTACCTTATTGGTGCGATTCACATATTCGAATAAACCCGTCCTTTCCAATTTATCTCCATCAAATCCGTACCTGCCAAGTAAAAGTATACTTCCTGGTTCGATTCCTTCATACTTCTTGTATTTAAGTAAATCTGTAATAACCATTTCAATCGCATGACCAAGTTCATAGTTTCTACCACTTTTACGATGTCCATCCCACAATTTTCTAGATCCATCATATGTATATATCAGTACAGGATCTTCAATATGTTTAGGCGAGAGTAATTTCTTAGTTATCTGCTCTTTATTCCTCTGAATAAAATTACCCGCTATGTCAATTACTTCCTGAGAGTTCCGGTACGTTCTCACTATCTTAAGCAACTTCGCATATCCCATTTTCTCTGCAAACTTTGTGAATAAAGTAATGTCCGATCCACTAAATGCATAAATTGATTGCCAATCGTCACCCACTGCAATTATTTTAGCATCTGTTACCTCAGAGAAAAGCTTTGTAAGATCAAACCTTTGTCTGGAAATATCCTGATACTCATCAACAATAATGTATTTAAAGTCAAGTTTCTTTTTCATCTCCTTGACTTCACGTAAAATCCTCGCAGACTCATTAATCAAGTCCTCGAAGTCAACCGCCTTATTTTCCTTAAGCCATCGCTCATATTCCAAGTAACAATCGTTACATATAGATAGAAAGAGCCTACTTCTTACATTCTGAGTAGAATAATACATTCTGTTAAAATCATCTGCCTGAAATGCATTAACTTTGAAATTTGAAATAAATCTGCACAAGAGATTTATCAACTTGCGAATGTATCTATTTTCTTCTCCTGCAACAAGCATTTCCATTACTTCTTTGTTAGATCGCTGCTTTAGTTCAAACCCAGCTGATTCAAGTTTTTCTTTAAGATGATCCAAAAAAAATCGTCCATCTTTATATGCAGAAAATGTATACAACAGGGTTGTCCCATGTTTTTGATGCATTTTAACTTTATCGTTTACCGCTTTTTTATACCTTTCTATTTCTTCTGGAGAAAATCTATCATTTTCACCAGACTCAGTTATACCAAAGTGTTCAATATAAGCACTCTTGTCTCCCTGGTTTATTATAAAATCAGGTGTATATGGTTTCCTTGAAAACTCAATATTGTACTTATAGATTGGCTCATATTCGTAGTCAATATTATTCAGATAGAGAAAATTAGTAATATACACTTCCTGATGAGAACGAAGCACCTCATTTTGTATAGTTGCCAACTTTTTCGTTCTCTTATCAATTACCTCACGTTTAAAGTCTTCAAGATCACTACGCAAAGTAGAAAAATTCGCTTTTGCAATATTATTAAAAAAGCCATTCAAGTCTCCTCCCTCATAAGGCGCATCAAAATATGTTGCAAAAAACATAATAAGATTATTTACTGCACTTTCATTACGCATTATAGAATTGCGAAAATAATCTCTAATTACAAAATATAGCTTAGACTGATCAACAATATTTAACTTTTCCTCTGGAGAGTTCTTATGAAGAATTGCATTACCCGTAGAATGAAATGTTGCTATTGGACACTCGATACCCAATTCGCCCTGTATTCTCTCTTTAAGTTCATTAACCGCCTTATTGGTATATGATACAACAAGAATCTGTGAAGGAGCAATTCCCTGTTTATCGACCAGATACTTTACCTTTGCTGCAACTGTTGTTGTCTTCCCTGCTCCTGCCCCGGCGATTACCAAACAATAATCTTCATCTGTTAATACAACTCGGCGTTGATCATCATCCAAAAAGATTTTTGGATCAACTTTGTTAAGTATTGTATCTAAATAGTCTTTCTCAGACTCCATCTTATAACTAATGAACTTCTCATTATGTTGTTCTACAATCTCTTCAATATTTCTATATGAATGGATTATTTCTTCAATTAAATCTACTGAAATACCATTTTTCTTACAAAAATCATTGAACATACCGCTCTTTTTTTAAGTACATCGAAGAATTCTATATCTGCTGCATAAGTCTTTATTACATCTATATACTCGCTTTTTTTGCAACATACTTTTTCCCATTCAAAAAGCTCTTTAATAAAGTCTCTGAATTGAAAAAAATATGAATTACATTTTCATTCTGAACATAGAGCAGGACTCTCATTAACTATATTCTGTTGTCCTTTTCTATATCCGAAAAGTCTATCTAAAAAGCCCCATTAGTATACTCCTTATTTATCTCATTTTTTTACGGGCATAGTTTAATCCAATTATAGTTTAACATTGTTAATTGGTATATAAATACTTATATTATATCACACTATGCCATATAAAAAAAGGAATTAACCTGATTATAATAATCCTAAATCCTATAATTCCAACAAAATCTAAGAACTTATCATTCAAGTAAAAAAAGACTGCTCACAGCTATCTTTTAGCTATAGAGCAGTCAAATTTATTACATTTTATTTAGTTTAATACACATGACACCAATTACAAATTCTTCTAACTAGTACAACTTCGCCCCCAGCAGGTATCCTGTTATCTAACATAAGAAGGTTAAGTCTCTCCTCGCCCTCTTCACTGTGAATAGCAGAGAGAAGCATACCACAGGACTCGATTCCCATCATAGCTCTTGGAAGAAGGTTGGTAATTGCAACCAAAGTCTTTCCAACTAGTTCCTCAGGCTCATAGTAGGCATGAATACCGCTTAAAATTGTTCTGTCTGTGCCTGTACCATCATCAAGGGTGAACTGTAACAGCTTCTTGCTCTTAGGTACTGCCACACAGTCTTTTACCTTAACAGCTCTAAAATCAGACTTACTGAAAGTCTCAAAGTCCACTGCATCTGCAAAAAGTGGCTCTATTTCAACCTTTGAGAAGTCAATCTTCTCTGCAGGCTTTGACTCTGCGCTCACTGATGAAGAAGTCTTCTTATCAGGGTTAAGGCTCTTAAGTGTAGGGAATAAGAGTACATCTCTAATTGAAGCTGAATCGGTAAGGAGCATTACAAGTCTGTCTATACCGTAACCGATACCGCCTGTAGGAGGCATACCATACTCAAGTGCTGTAAGGAAGTCCTCGTCAGTGTGGTTTGCTTCTTCATCACCTGCTGCAGCAAGTGCATCCTGAGCAGCAAAACGCTCTCTCTGATCGATAGGATCATTAAGCTCTGAATAAGCGTTACACATCTCCCAAGTATTTACGAAAAGCTCGAAACGCTCAACTCTGTCCTCTGCTCCCGGCTTTTTCTTGGTAAGAGGTGAAATCTCAATAGGATGATCCATAACAAAGGTAGGCTGTATCATCTTCTCTTCGCAGAATTCCTCGAAGAAAAGGTTGATGATATCACCCCTCTTGTGATGAGGCTCGAAAGCAATATTCTTCTCCTTAGCTATAGCCTTAGCTGCCTCATCTGTAGTGATTGTACTAAAATCAACACCTGAATACTCTTTTACCGCATCAAGCATAGTTATACGCTTAAATGGCTTGCTAAAGTCAAGTTCTATTCCATTGTAGGTGATAACTGCGCTACCACAAACCTTCTCAGCGAGATATCTAAACATCTCCTCTGTGAGATCCATCATACCATTATAATCTGTATAAGCCTGATAAAGCTCCATAAGTGTAAATTCAGGGTTATGTCTGGTATCTACACCCTCATTTCTAAATACTCGTCCAATCTCAAACACTCTTTCAAAACCACCTACTATAAGGCGCTTCAGATAAAGCTCAAGAGAGATTCTAAGCTTTCTTTCTTCATCAAGTGCATTGTAATGAGTGAAAAATGGTCTTGCAGCGGCTCCTCCTGCGTTTTCAACAAGAAGAGGAGTCTCTACTTCCATAAAGTCCTTCTCTGCAAGGAATGAACGGATTTCTTTAAGTATCTGTGATCTTTTTTCAAAGGTACTTCTGACATCCTGATTCATAATGAGGTCAAGGTATCTCTGACGATATCTTGCCTCTGTATCCTTAAGTCCGTGATACTTCTCAGGAAGAGGTCTAAGGCTCTTGGTAAGGAGGGTAACCTCTTCAGCATGAACTGAAATCTCACCTGTCTTTGTCTTAAATACATAGCCCTTAACGCCGATTACATCGCCTACATCATATTTCTTAAAATCAGCATAAGCCTCTTCTCCAATAGAATCTCTTGCTACATAGCACTGCATACTTCCGTATCTGTCTGAAAGGTTACAGAAACTTGCCTTACCCATGATACGCTTAAACATCATTCTACCGGCTATTGTTACCTGTTTATTCTCTAAATCATCAAAATTATTTCTTATATCTACTGAATGATGCGTAACATCAAACTTGGTTGTCACAAAAGGATCTTTGCCTGCCGCCTTAAGAGTCTCAAGCTTCTCCTTACGAATTTCAACCTGCTCATTAGTGTCAAGTGCCTGATTTTCCTGTGCCACTATTCTTCTCCTTATTTATGAATCTTGATTACCTTGTACTTAAGAGTTCCTGCCGGTGTATCAACCTCAACGATATCACCCTCTTTTGCGCCTTTAAGGGCACTTCCTACAGGTGATTCATTGGAAATCTTGCCTTCAAGGCTGTTCGCCTCTGTAGCACCAACAAGTCTGTACACCAATTCTTCATCGAATTCCATGTCAAGAAGAGTAAATGTTGAGCCAAGGCTAACTGTTCCTTTCTCAGCATCTTCCTCCAAAAATACTTCAGCATTCTTAAGAATCTTCTCTAACTCTTCAATCCTTGCTTCTATATCACGCTGCTCATCTTTTGCTGCATCATACTCTGCATTCTCGGAAAGGTCGCCCTGTTCACGAGCTTCTTTGATTTTCTCCGCAATTTCGCGTCTGCGGTTTACTTTAAGATCTTCAAGCTCATTTTCAAGCTCTTTAAGACCTTCATATGTCATTACATTCTTAGCCATAATACCCCCTAATTCGGCACAAATTATCTACGCAATATCACGCAATAGTCACGAAAAAAGTAATTGACTTTATAGGCAATATAAATAGTTTGTGACCTTTAGCATTAATAATTTGGCTTTGCGTTTTAAGTGAACTAACAAAAAGCACTCTCTATGAGTGCTTTAATTGTAACTGGGCTAAAAGGATTCGAACCTTTGATGACGGAGTCAGAGTCCGTTGCCTTACCGCTTGGCGATAGCCCATCAACAACGATAAGAATTATAGCATGGTCAAACATTTTTTTCAAGTACTTTTTTAAATTTTGTCTACTTTCCTTAAGATTTTTTTAGTTTCCCCACTCTTTTTACATCCTTTATACAAAAATCAGGGCATTTCTCCTGCCAAACGGCTTCCCTATCCACTCGTTAAGCATACGTTACATCAATTACTAAATCCTAAAGGAAAATACGGACAATTTCATCGAGAATGAAAGATATTAAAATGTTTTATATTTTCACTCATACCTCTTGAAATCTTAAGTTTTTTTATGTATTATACTAAAAATAATAGTTAACTATTTAACGGCAAAGATGGTATAAGAAAAGTTTTAACTACAGATTCAGTTATAAAAAAATAACACAAAGAATAGAGAAGGCTATATTTTTTTATTATTTTTAGAAAGGACATTAAAATGCAATACATATTCGCAGATAGTTTAAAAAGAACTTGAAATAAGATATAAAAACACGACAAAAGGTTGAAATCTTCGCAAATTTAGATTCTGAGCTTGAATATGTGATTTTCAAAAAAATAAGCATTTATTTGAAAATGAAGAAATAGACTTTTGGATAAGTATAGATCCTTACGATGATACTTTAATTAAAAACCGAAAAATATTAAATATTTGCTCAAATTCGGAAAAAAAGTTGCAAAAATAAAGATGTCTTGAATAAAAATAAAAAAATAATGATTGGTTTAAGAAACTTGAATCTTCCTATTCGATAAACGAAATTAAAAAAACTTCGCAAATGATTTAGTAAAAGGTTGTGAGTTTGCAATATCTAATAAAAAAAGAACATTGTATGTTCTGGTGACTAAAATATTGATAGTAGCACAAGAATAATTATATAGCATAACTAAATAAAGATAGAGGATACATGCAACATCCTCTATCTTTTTTGATATTTCATCAAAACTTTGCAAAAGTGTAGAAACCCGTCCATATTTTTGATATACTGTCTTTATTCAAAACGAAAGCAAACAGGAGGTATAAAGTGCAACATACATTTCAGCCTTATACAAACGATATACTTACAATGAATCCATTTAAGATAAACGAGGAGCCTGCCCTTCTCACCTGCGGTACAGAGGGGCACGTAAATACAATGACCATATCCTGGGGTGGACTTGGAGTCATTTGGAACAAAGATGTCGGCTTTGTATTTGTAAGAGGAAGCAGATATACAAAGGAGTTCCTTGATAAATATGATACTTTTTCAGTAACTTATTTCGCTCCTGACAAGCCAACCGGACTTATGCTTAAATACATCGGCAGCGTGTCAGGACGTGACGAAGATAAGATTAACAACGCTAAGTTTCATGTAGCCTTTCACAACGGCACACCTTATATCGATGAAGGTCGTGATGTTGTTATTATGAAAAAGCTGTCTGTAACAAAGATTAATCCTGAAGATTTTATTGATCCTGAAATCGAGAGAACTTTCTACGAAAATAAGGACTATCACTATATGTATGTAGGGGAAGTCTTACAGCTTATGTCAAGGTAAACATTCATACTATGAGTGTCGATTATAAAATGTAATTATCACTTGATTGCAGGATAATTGATTATTTTCGACGCTGTCAGTAATTATAGAAAGAAGGAAGAAAAATGTCTAAGATTATTTTAACAGGAGACAGACCTACAGGAAAGCTTCATTTGGGCCACTATGTAGGCTCATTAAAAAGAAGGGTTGAACTTCAAAATTCAGGCGAATTTGATGAAATATATATCATGATTGCAGATGCTCAGGCTCTTACAGACAATGCTGAGAATCCTGAGAAGGTAAGGCAGAATATTATAGAAGTAGCACTTGATTATCTTTCTGTTGGGCTTAATCCGGATAAGTGTACCCTATTCATCCAGTCACAGATATCTGAGCTTTGCGAGCTTTCTTTCTACTATATGGATTTGGTTACGGTTTCAAGGCTTCAGAGAAATCCTACAGTAAAGGCCGAGATCCAGATGAGAAACTTTGAAACCAGCATACCTGTTGGATTCTTTACCTATCCTATAAGCCAAGCGGCAGATATTACCGCATTTAAGGCTACTCATGTACCTGTTGGCGAAGATCAGGAGCCTATGATAGAGCAGACTCGTGAAATAGTTAGAAAGTTCAACTTCACTTATAGTGATGTGCTTGTGGAGCCAAATATAATGCTTCCTGACAATGAAGCCTGCAAGAGACTTCCGGGAACTGACGGCAAGGCTAAGATGAGTAAGTCTCTTGGAAACTGTATCTATCTATCCGATACTGCTGAAGAAGTTAAGACTAAGATTATGAGCATGTATACTGATCCTGACCATATCAAGGTTAGTGACCCCGGTAAGATTGAAGGAAATACAGTATTTACCTATCTCGATGCCTTTGTGAAGGCTGACAGCTTCAGCAAGTACCTTCCTGAGTATGAAAACCTTGATGCCCTTAAAGCTCATTATCAGGCGGGAGGACTTGGGGATGTGAAGGTAAAACGCTTCCTTAATGCAATTCTTGAAGAGGAGCTTGAGCCTATAAGAGCCAGAAGAAAGGAATATGAAAAGGATATTCCTGCTGTATATGAGATACTTAAAAAGGGTAGTGAAAAAGCAAGAAGTGTAGCTGCTGCAACTCTTTCAGATGTTAAATCCGCTATGAAAATCAATTACTTTGATGATGTTGAACTAATAAAAGAGCAGAGCGAAAGATTCCACTAATCCTCCCTCTGCCATCCAAGGTCTAACTGTTTTTATTGCACTTCATAGCAACATTAGAACTGTATTATCCACTTTTTACAGATACAGATATTAGCAAAAACTGATAAAGTCTTAGCAAACTCATTAGACGAAGTGAAGCGGATGTCTAAGCGGGTTCGGACATTTATCAGTTTTTGCGTTTACAGGTATATCGACCTATTAAATCAAAGTAGCTAAGCCTGCATTCCAAGTCTCTTTCTTCTTCTCTTCCTAAGGCTCTTTATTATCGAATTGGCAATCAGCATACCAAGTGCCAAGGCAAGAGCAATCGATATTGTATCCACACCAAGTCTTCCAAACCTATTCCATTCTTTTGTTACTGCATAGTGCATAGTTCTATAGAGCATTCCTCCTGGTACTAGGGGCATTATAGCTGCTACCAGAAAAACAGTAGACGGTGCTTTCTCACTAACTGCCATAATTTCAGAATAAATGTTAATCACCACCGCAGCCACAAAGTACTGCATAGGTTCAGAGGATACAAAGTATCCCGCTCCTATATACGAAGCCCATCCAATAAATCCTCCAAATCCAGCCGCTATAAGCCTTTTCGAATTGGTATTAAAGGTGCAGGCATAGCCTATGCTTCCAAAAAACGAAGCCGCAAGCGTAATGATAATTACCATATAATACGGTAGTTCTACCACACTCGACACTATAGTCTTTGCAAATAAGTCCTCATAGAACCTTGATGCTGATGAAAAGCCTAGGCTATCATTATCGCTATCATAGCCGCTTCTATGAATCTGATTCCACCCGTTATTGTGTCCCCTCCAAACATGTCCCTTAGGGAGTTGGTAAGCATGATTCCTGGGATTAGGAGCATAACATCACCTATACTGACCATACTAACCGAGTCAGCAATCCCAAGCCTTACCGCTACTATGGCAAGAAAACCACCTACAAGGGAAGATGTTACTATAGGGACGAATTTATTTATCTCTATCTTTTTTGCAAATTCATCAATATACTTAAACAACACAGCTATGGCTGATGATGTCAAGGCATCCTTTATACTGCCTCCAAAAAATAGGGTAAAAGTAAAGGCAATCAGCATAGAGAATAGAATTTGTTGATAGAAAGAGTAGTACTTTTCATTCATCAACTCCTTAAATCTCTTTCGTCCTTCTTCCACGCTTAGCTTGTTTTCGCAGATTTCTCTTGAAAGAGCGTTCATTTTCTCAAGTCTGTCCATGTTGTAGGAAAACTTGTTCACCCTTCTAGTCTGGGTAACAGAGCCATATTCGCCGTAGTATACTGTGACAATTAGGCTAGTGGTTATTGAAAGTGCCTCTGCCCTTACAGCTCCAAAGCTCTTGCATATTCTTCTTATGCTATACTCTGTTCTGGCAACCTCTGCTCCCGACATCACCATCTGCTCGGCAATATCAAGAACCAGGTCAAGCCTTTCTTCCCATTCACGTCTTTTACCGCCCATGCCTGTGTCACTTTTTACTGCTTCAATATTCTTATTCATTATCATAATATTTATCCAAAAAGCTATGCTTTTTCCCGCCATATTTATAGGCGATTACAGTTTCAAGATTCACATGAGACATACTGTTAAATATATTGGTAGCAACACTCGGATTAACTTTTGACAATTCCTTAACAAGTTCCTTCATTTCAGCTCTTTTGGAAGTACCCTCGTCACCAAGAAGCTCCTGCTCTTCTGTAAATCTGCAGGCGCATCTTAGGAAGGTCAGCTTATTATAGTTTACCCAAGCCTTTATATACTCTTCCTAACCATGTAAAGAGGGCGGATAAGCTCCATTCCCTCAAAGTTTTGGCTATGAAGCTTTGGCATCATAGTTTCGTATTTTCCTGCGTAGAACATCCCCATTAACACTGTTTCTATTGCATCATCAAAATGATGTCCAAGAGCTATCTTATTGCATCCAAGCTCCTTTGCCTTGCTGTAGAGATGTCCCCTTCTCATCCTTGCACATAGATAGCAGGGGCTTTTTTCTATATCAAAAACTGCATCAAAGATATCACTTTCAAAGATATCTACAGGTATTTCAAGCAGCTTTGCATTTTCTTCAATCAGCTTTCTGTTTGCAGGATTGTATCCCGGATCCATTACAATGAACTTTAGCTCATATTCAAACTTTCTATGCCTTTTAAGCTCCTGCATAAGCTTGGCAAGCAAAAATGAATCCTTGCCCCCGGATATACAGACTGCAATCCTGTCTCCTTCTTTGATTAACTCATACTCTTTTACGGCTTTTACAAAATTGGTCCATATCTCTTTATGATACTTCTTTACTATGCTTCTCTCTATTTCTTTAACTCTCTCTAATTCCTTCATATATACCTTTTCTAAATTTACTCTGCGTAATGTAAGTGTGCTTCATCAATGTTTTCTAAAGTATTCTTTAAATATCTGTCTGCAAGCCATTTTGCCATAGGGAGATTCTGGTCAAGGTAGTTTCCACACTCTACAGGGCTTGCTCCCGGTATATCTCCCTCAAAATCCCTAAGAAAAGTGAACATTTCTATCAAAAGAGGAAGAACGTCCCCAGACTCCAAATCTCCGGCCATGATGAGATAACAGCCTGTTCTACAGCCCATTGGTCCAAAGTAGATTATGCTATCCTTATATTTTTCGTGATTTCTTAAAAATGTTGCACAGATATGCTCCAAGGTATGAAGCTCAGCTGTATTCATAACAGGTTCTTTGTTAGGGGTTGTCATCCTAAGATCGAAAGTGGTTATGATTTCAGAGCCTACCTTGTCCTTTCTGGATACATATACTCCCGGCTCAAGTACCAGGTGATTAACTGTAAAACTTGCTATTTTATCCATAATTCCTCCATCAGTTTGTAAATCAAAGTTATCTACATTATAAAGGCTACAAACATAAAAAAATTTTTTGATTTAATAGATATTATTTATTCTTTTTATGTTGTATCCCTAAACTATAAGTATACGAAAAGCTGTTGCAATATGCAACAGCTTTTCTGAAAGCGTTTCGTGTTTTATTTCAACTTTGTTCCTGTTATCAGCTCTTTGAAACTGACTGTACACCCTTTGCAGCCGGGTCATGCTGTGGCTTTGTCGTCTTCGCAGTAGCTGCACTCTGTGCTGCCGCCTGAGCGGTAAGTTCTGATGAGACTTTCTCTGTCATAGCTTTCTCACTCGTTACGCCTTTTGACTTATAGTAATCTTCAAAAAGCTTATTGGCAGCTGCTAAGGTCTTCTTGGATATATCAGGAAGTTCTTTACCCCAAGCCTTAGTTGCTTCTTTGTAGCCCTTCTCCATTGCCTTTTGCATGGCTTTCATCTGTTCCACATCATCTCCTGCTAGGGCTGAAGCATGTTCAAACATTCTCTTTGAAGTCGCTTCAACTCCCCAGTAACCTTTTTCGGAAATGTCTTCCTGTGCCTGCTTTTTGACCTCTTCACTAACTGTAAAGTTGCCTTTAGCAAGAGCTTTCCAGATTCCATCCATGTTATCGGTTGCAATAGCAATCTTTTCACCCTGACCGGTCAATGACTGTTTCACAAGCTCTAAAAACTGCTTCTGTCTGGCCTCAACCTCTTCTTTTAGGGCTTTAACAAGGGCTGCTCTGTCTTCCTTACTCATCTTATTGATTTTGTAAGGTTCTTTGTTAGTGTCTTCATTCTTAGTCTTTTCAAAGACTGCTGCCTTATTCTCTGCCTTAGCTTTTGCCTCTGCCTTATCGGATGATTTGGACTCCGATGAGGAGGTACTTACAGACTTGGCTTTTGCAGAAACTTCCGCATCTTTTGTCTTTGAGACTTTTTTCTCGCCTACCTGAGGCGCTACGGAGGCACTAACACCTGCAATAATACTACTCATTTTTTCTCTCCTTTCCTTGAAGATTTGTGCAAATCCTTTTGCTTTGTTTCAGGGACATATACTTACAATGCCCCTTATCAATTATATCGGCATTTAAATGACAATCTTTATGCTAGTATCTCCTCTTAATTACCGCCTGTAAGTTAGCTATCTCAAATTCTTCGGAGAACAAAAACTCCTCCATCAGATAAGCAATGTTCCCCTCTGAATGTTCTACTTCTTTAGAATAAGCCTTGGCTGAGACTATCATATCTTCTATGTCAAACTTTGATTCATTCTTATACCTAAGTGCAGCTATCCCTCTTATACTAAAGAATCCCAAAATTGCAAATTTTGCCCTTGATATAACATCGCAGTCATACACTCCCTTGGTAAAATATCTGAATACGAAGTAGACCATGAGATTTTCATACCAGATATCAAGCATTTTGTTGTCTTTTCTGCATTGTTCAAATTCATCCAAAACTTCTTTGTTTAATTCTGACTTAAATCTTGCAAAAACCTCAACCCATTCCTCTCCAAGTACATAAAGCTCTCCAAGGAGATAACAGACCTCTTCAAAAAATGCGTCAAAAGAGGCTTCTTCTACACTGCCACTATCAGATTTCAATTCTTGGATCATCCCGAGGAGGTCATCTTCCTCTCCTCCCTCATTTATTACTTCCTGAGCCTTAGACACAAAGGAAAGAAAATCGCTAATTCTATCGTATACGTCCTTTGTTCTATCCTGCAATATATCTATGCTTTTGTCTCTTATATATTCGATCTCATCCACAAACATAGGGAGGCTTTCTTCAAATATCTCTTCATCGGGTATTTCATTCCTGATGAACTTAATCTCATCCTCCCTTGAAAACAGAAGCCTTCCAACCACTTCACAGGAGAGGGCCATGCTCTTTTCCCTTGTATTTTCATACTCTACCGTAAACCTTGGATACTCGGTACACACCTTACATAGCGACTTTTCTCCAAGATTGATATAGATGTCGCAAAGATTTTTATCATTTAGGAACGGACATCTGCCCCCCCTTTAGTCTAAAGGTATTGCACTCATCCTCCTCATCTGAGCCATCAACCATTGATTCTCTAAGCCTTTCTCCAAAGCTCCCTTCTACCTTCTTGTAGGCCTCATAGGAGTCTTCATCAATATCTAACTCCCAGCCTATACAGCAGCTGTCTGTACAGTCTCCGCCTATACACTTAAAATCATAATAATAATCCGGTACTCTAAGTTTCATTTATCTCCTTTAGTGCTTTGCAGGCTTTAGTGAAATAGGTTCAGTCATATTGACCGGATCCAGAATCTTGTCAATTTCCTCTGAGGAAAGAATCTTTTCCTCTAAAAGGAGGTCTCTAATCGACTTATTGGACTGAAGCGCCTTCTTTGCAAGCTCTGCTGATTTTTTATATCCTAGATATGGGCAGAGAGCAGTAACTACGCCCACACTATGGTCTACAAGCTCCTGACAACGGGCTTCATTGGCAGTAATTCCGGTTACACAGTTATCCACAAAGGTCTGCACCGCACTTGCAAGGATATCTATTGACTCAAACATGCAGTAAAATACTACAGGTTCAAAGGCATTAAGCTCAAGCTGTCCTCCTTCTGCAGCCATAGTTATAGTCATATCATTGCCTATTACCTTAAATGCAACCTGATTGACTACCTCAGGTATAACAGGATTTACCTTACCAGGCATTATGGATGAACCGTTCTGCTTGGCAGGAAGATTAATCTCGTTAAATCCTGCACGAGGTCCTGACGATATGAGTCTGAGGTCATTAGCTATCTTAGAAAGAGTAACAGCACAAGCCTTTATTGCACCCGACACGGATACAAAGGCATCTATATTTTGGGTTGCATCTATGAGGTCTGCTGCAAGCTCGAATTTGATTCCGGATACTTCTGAAAGTATAGGAGCAATAATCTCCATGTATCCCTATCTGCATTGATTCCGGTACCAATTGCTGTTCCACCCATATTGACAAATTTCATCTCTTCTATAGCGTGATCCATACGGTTGATATCACGCATAACTGCAACGGAATATGCCTTAAATTCCTGTCCAAGCCTTATAGGCACCGCATCCTGCATCTGAGTTCTGCCCATTTTAATAACATGATCAAATTCTACAGCCTTATCACAAAGTGCAGTATGCAGCCTTAAAAGTTCGTGTTTAAGCCTGTCAAGCAAGCGTATAGTTGTCATCTTGCCGGCAGTGGGTATTACATCATTGGTTGACTGACCGTAGTTCACATGGTCATTGGGATGTACAAAGGAATAATCGCCCTTTTTACCTCCAAGCAGCTCTATGGCACGGTTTGCAATAACTTCATTTGCGTTCATATTGATGGAAGTTCCTGCGCCACCCTGTATAGGATCTACTATAAAGTCCTTCCAGTAATTTCCGAGTATTATCTCATCGCAGGCTACTATTATTGCTTTTGTTATATTGTCATCAAGGAGCCCCACTCTGTGGTTAGCCATTGCAGCAGCCTTTTTGATAAAAGCAAGGCTTCTTATAAGCTCAGGATGCATCTTAAGTCCGGTTATGTGAAAATTCTCCGCAGCCCTTAGCGACTGCACCCCATAGTAAGCATCCTCAGGTACCCCCTTTTCCCCTATTGAGTCACTTTCTGTTCTTAATATAGCTTTTTCCTCATCCATTGTCATATCTCCTTTAAATAAAATGATGTGGATGTCAACAGCATTTGACACCTATCGATACAGGATTACTACAGCACAGCTTTAGCAATCCTTGCAAAAATATTCGTAATCCACTCATTTTTTGCAAAAAATGGTAAAGAATCTACACTCTCTACCATTTTAATCCCTTTTATTAAATTATTCAATCAAGAATCTTGTTTTATATTTTTCTTGTTACAGGTCAGACTAAGCTAAACTACAGACTCTACATCCGCCTTTTATAAGGCTTTACTTATCACATAGTGATAAGGGTCACTCATTTTTACCTCATAGCCACTACCCTCAAGCATTCCATCCATTACTGCCTTACGAAGTCTGTAATAATTCTCCACATCACCGTCTACCCAATACTGTGCGTGAATATCCTGAATCATTTCCCAAGACAGCTCTGTGTCTGTCCTTCCTGTTACCTGATTAACATGGTCACAAGGCATACCATTTACAAAGAAGTCTTCAAAGTATTTGAATATCTCATCAACTCCATTTAACGAATCCGCCTTGTTATCCTTTCCAAAGTCAAAGACAAGTCTAATCAGTTCATTAAAATCCACGCCTTTAGCTAGAATATCTGTAACAAGCCTTGCAAACCTGCTCTCAGCATCTACAATCTGAGACTGAAGCCAGCCATGGATATTACTTTCATCAATTACCTCTTCAAGTTCAGGCAGCACTTAGTGTAAGCCTTACTCTCATCTATCCATCCCTGCTCTTTAGCTTTAAGTGCAACTCTTTCTGTCAGTTTTTCCTGATTTCTAATCTTGTCATATAGCCAGTAATGAATTGGTCCTAAAAACATACTCATATATAATTTCTCCCTTCGGTGTCTTTTAGTTGACTTTATCTTTTCATTCTACTATAATTATAACATAAAATGCGTTGTCAATACAACAAAAAAGAGGTTTTTATGAATTATTTTTTTCTGATGAATACCCCTTTATTCCATGGAGTAAGGGAGGATGAGATAGAACACCTGCTTTCCTGCCTTGGCGCTAGAGAAAAGACCTATCAAAAGAATGAAATCATATTTAGGGCAGGCTGCAGCGTCCACGAAATAGGCCTTGTGCAGTCAGGCAGCGTGAACATAGTTGTCAATTTCTACTGGGGAAACAGCAATATCTTCGGCCATGTAGAAACGGGAATGATATTTGCGGAAAACTATGCAGCCATTCCGGGAAAGGAACTTCTCTGCGATGTTGTAGCAGCGGAACCTTGTGAAATTCTCTTTCTTAATCTAACAAAGCTACTTACAACCTGTACCAGTGGCTGTTCCTTCCATCAAAGGCTGATTCACAATCTCCTTCGTATCTCTGCTATGAAAAGCCTTAATCTCTCCTCAAGAATGATGCACACTGCCCCAAAGTCAATACGTGACAAGCTTCTCTCCTATCTTTCAGAGCAGGCAATGGTAAACAGTAACACACATTTTACCATTCCTTTTGACCGCCAGCAGCTAGCAGACTATCTGGGCGTAGACCGTAGTGCATTATCAAATGAACTAAGCAAGATGCAAAAAGATGGCCTTATTTCCTTTAAGAAAAACGAATTTACCCTACATGAAACTTAATCTTGCGAATTATAATTACTATTTTTATTAACCAAATATTCTTCCCTAAGCTACAGACCTCTTATTCACATAGTATGGTAATTTTATCAGCCTATAGCAAGGTGCAATATCCTGCAGCCTGCTGCTATTTTGGTTTATTTACATACATAAATAATAGGGTTACCGGATTGGAGTTAAAATGATAGTCTTCTTTCCAATGCGGTAACCCTTTGTTCATTTCTTATATCTATGTACTTCCTATGTTCTTCTAAAATGCTCTATCTATTACTTCTGAAAATGCTCTTTGGCAAATTCCATATCCTGTACTACTTCTGTAGTTCCAAGATATTTACCTGCCTTATCTCTAACTGCCATATAGGTTACAAGCATAGTGCGTCCACCCTTATCCATCCAAATCTGAACCTGATCTCTAGCCCCGCTCTTAAAATCATCAAGAATAGAGCGTACCATAGGCTCAATCTTAGGTGGATGGCAGGAGTAAACATCTCTGTCAATAGCCATGCCTGGACGCTTAAATACCTTAGGTCCTTCATTGAAATAACGGTTGATATCGTTCTCATCTATAAAGGTAATTTCAACAGGAATTGTATTTAGAAGAGCGGTGAGCTGAGGAACAGTCATATGTCCACCTGGCATAACTATCTCTCCTTCTGCCTGTGGCTTTGTCTCTACCTTCTCATTCTCTGCTTCTTCCCAACACTCATTCTTAACTCCAAAGCAGTCAGCATAGTCCTTTGAATCACGGTAAATTCCATACCACTCATCCTCCGTAAAATTGACTGCACATATAGGAAAGAGAATGTTCTGCTCCTTATATATCATTTCTTCTGCGCGTTTAAGTACTTCATCCAGGTGTACATTCCACTCAGGGCTTCGCTCGGTTACCTTGGCAAGCTTGCCAAGATCATCACGAATCTCATCATCCACAGTCCACATAACAGCTGAAGGTCCTGAAACACCGTATTTTACTTTGAGGTGTGGATATAGTAAATCACCCTTCTTGGCATAGTGGATGGAAATCTCCCTTATCTTATTAAAGGTTTCCTCGCTTCTTTCATTCTTAAATTTCTCTAAAAGTTCAGCAAGAGCATCATTTTCCTTAGTAAATGTATAAAGAGGATGTCCTACAGTCTTTGTGAGAGCCGCAGCTCTCTCGTGTTTGTCTGAATAGTCTTTTTTAGGAAATGAATCACGCTTAGCAAGCTCAGCAGCAATTCTTTCCTTCATAAGCGAAGCCTCAACCGCCTTCTCTGCATTGGCAATCTTTTCTTCTGTGGTTGCTCCATGAAAAAGTGCTGAATGGATATCGCAAAGCTTCTGAATCTCTGTGATAGGGGTTCCCTCCTTGATAAGCTCCTGTTCAGCCCTCATGATCTCAGATGCCTCTACTGAAGCGAAGTTTTTAGTAAAGTCAGCCCTTACACTTTCAAGGTCTTCACCCGCACCAAGTCTCTTTAGGTATCCCTTTAACTGCTCTGTACGGTTATAGGCTTTGTCTCCTCACCGGCCTTATTCTCTTTAGCTGCCTTTACCTCTTCTTCCGGCTTAACTGCTCCTTCAGCCTTTACCGCAGTATCAGCAGGCTTTTCTAGCTCCTTTTTACCTGCTATGTCAGGCATCTCACCTACAAGTTCAAAGCCATTTGACATAAGGGCAGATACTATATCCATCATTGAAATACCCTTCATCTTGGCACCCTTTGGTATGGTAGTAATCCTTCCAACCGAATTTAACATCGCCTTCTTGGTAATCTCTGTAAAGCCAAGATTATACATTATATCTGTTAACTCCGGATATTCACTAACTAATTCATATACTGTTTTATTTAAATCTATTTTCTTTGACATTGTATCGTCCTCCTCTTCGTTATTATACTATAAGGATAATACAAGATACAATAAGATTATGTTGTTTTAACAACGAATAATTAAAAGTCATTATCAAATTGTTTGGGACAAAGAAAAATCCCATAAAATCGGGGTTTTGCCCAATTTTACGGGATGTAAAAATCGCTGTTTCTTATCTCTTAATGAAAGGCTCGCCGCCGGAAAATTTGATCCTCAGCACCCTGCCGCCGAAATAATCGTAAAGCTTATCGATTATGCCTATATTCTGTTCATAGGATAGCTCCTTATGCAGCTTTGTGTGGTTGTGTTCGCCATACAAGTGGCAAACCCTGCATCGCTGGTTGCAACGGTGGGTTATTTCCCAGAAAATATAATTGATCATGTTTGAGCATTCCTTTTGCCTGGCTTCACGGAGCGAACCGTTTATATTCATTGGCCCGCCCCGGCAGCGCGTATTGCGTTTGTCAATAAAAGTTCTTTACGATATCCTCTATTTTTGGCTTTGTAATATTGACATCCTCTATGTCTCCGTGCTGACTGCACCAGATGATCGCCTTCATAACGTCTGAGGTGTCGCCCTTAAAGGTAATGATCTTCTTGCTGCTGGTATCGACGGTCTCCGCTTCAAAGGGAAAGTCTCCTTTTTCTCTGCCGTGAGGGGCATAAACGATCTCACAGTTTTTTCCGGAGTTCTTTTCATTTATTTCTCTCGAGGTGTCGTCGTACAGCACCTTGCCGTGGTTGAGCACGATTACCCTATCGCAGATAGCGTCGACGTCGGTAAGGTCATGGGTCGTCAGTAGAATGGTCACATTTTTCTTCCTGTTGAGATAGACTAGGAAATTGCGGATTTTTTCTTTTACCGAAATATCCAGACAGATGGTCGGTTCGTCAAGGACTATTATCCGAGGCTTGAAGCACAGAGCGGATATTATCTCACAGCGCATCCTCTGGCCAAGGCTGAGCAGTCTGACTGGCTTGTTTACGATTTCGCGCGCGTCCATTTCATTTATAATCTCGTCAAGCCACATGTCGAATTCATCCTTGTCCACCCTATAGACCCTGCGCAAAAGACTGAAGGTATCCATAGCTGGTAAATCCCACCACAGCTGGCTCCGCTGGCCGAAAACTATACCTATGTCATTCATCAGCTGCTTGCGGTGGTTAAATGTGTTCTTCCCATCGATTGTGACAAATCCTTTGGTAGGGTACATGACACCCAGTATCATTTTTATCAGTGTAGACTTACCGGCACCATTAGGCCCGAGTAGTCCGACTATGCTACCGTCCTTTATTTCAAGATTCAGATTGTCTACAGCCGTTACCGCTTTTTTTGTGTTGTTATTGTATATCTTAGTTAATCCGTCTATTTTTATCATTATTAGCCTCCTGCTCCTTCATATTTTTTGATTCCCATCGTCCATGCAAGTTTTGCTATGCCCCACATCAGAGCAACTACAAGGAATATCACCAGCTTTATGACAGTGTGGTCTCCCTCCTTATTCAATATGACTATGGCGGGGTAATAGCTGATAAAAGCGACGGGCACTAAGTATGTAAATATTTCTTGCAGGATCCGGCTGTAGATAGTTATCGGGTAAACTATAGCTCGCAGTGTTCCGTGAGTGAAGATCCCAAGCAACTCCCGCGAATTGATGATCCAGAAGGATACACTGGCTGTAATGATGAATATCGCGCTATATATCACGGTACCCGTGGCAAGGAATACAACCAGCCAGAAGATAGAGGTACTGCTAAAATTCCTGACACACGAGTAAATTATGATCAGCAGGCCCAGCAGTACCTGCCCCAAACGATCAACGGGTATTTCCTCTATCATCGCACAGAAAAGATCGCTTTCTGGGCGTATCAGTTTCATAAGAAACTTACCGTTTTTCAACTGCCTGGGGATGTTGTTGATACCACACAACATCAGCCTAGACATCGCGTAAGCGACGGTAGCCATTCCGTAAATCAGCATTATCTCATATTTTGACCACTTGTTGATATCCGACACCTTACTTATCAGGAACAAAGTCGATATATATTCGCAGAAGTAAGTTATAAACATCACAAAGCATTTCAAAACAAAGGACGACCTGTATTGGAACTGTGATTTAAGACTCATCGTTAGGCACATGACCCAAACGCCGATCTTATGTTTAACCTCCCTGAACATAGACTTTTTTCCTTTCCTTATCATAAACGAAATAAGATACCAGCCATAGTGCCAGCGCCCAGAAAGTTTCAAGGATAAGCAGCTTCAGTATGCTTCCCTCAGTTCCGAGGATGATTGAGATAGGCAGATAAATCTGCGAGGAAAAAGGTAAATGGAGAGATATCCTGTAGAGCCATTCTGGAAAAATGTTCAGCGGCAGCAGTCCGCCTGAGAAGAAAAGCTCAATCGCCATTATCAGGTCTATCACTCCCATCGACGTTCTGTTTTTTATTGCCAGCATTACAATAATGAACTGGATTTCGTTGGCGATAACAAGTCCGATAATGATCGAATAAACAAAGTATAACAGCATCATAGGCGTGACGTTAGGATACCATGTCAGCGCAACCACTCCAATAAGAAGAAGCGGCAGGAAGCGCCAGAGCAGATAATACAGCACGCGTCCGACCTCCATGCCGATAAGGTACCCAATCAGGCCGATGGGATTGGTAAGGTAAAAATAATATTACCCGATTTTATCAGATCATCTATATCTATTCCGCCCAGGCTACCGCTAAGACCGGTTATGGTCAGTAGAGCCTCAGTGAGAATGACATAGCCGACGCCCTGCTGTACGGTATATGAGCTAATACCGTGTTTGATAAAAGCGACAAGTATGTACATCTGGATTATCAGCCAGAAAGAATTGACAATTATGCCGAAGAGGTTAGACTGCTTATATGTGGCGTTTGTCTTGTAGCTGAGCTTTGCTATATACAGCAGACATTTCAGTTTATCCATCAATATTGTGCTACCTCCTGTTTTTTAATAATATTCGAGGACAGCGTCCTTCATCACGACGGCCTTTATGCTGAAAGGACCGTATACTTTCCGGCAGTAGTCATGCTCATAGATGCCTATAAAAAAGGTGTACTGCATTTTCCTAGCTGCAAACATTTCGAAGATATTACCACTGTCAGACGCTTTTTTCCAGCTGAGGATGCTGCCGGTCGTGGAAATATGCAGGGTTAGGCCTTCGCCTCCGCTAGAGATCGGGTTTTCGATCAAAAATCGGCGCTTTTCCTCCGAATTGTAATTGAACAATACTGCTACCTTATCGTTTATCATGTATAACCCATACCTCTGTACGGCTCCTTATTCTTATTTATTACTGGCAGGATATGCTGTTAAGGCGGATACCTGCTCCTCGCTCACAAGGCCCTTGCGTTTTATGGCCTCCTGTTCGTCGATATCCATGTATATTATCAGATCCGGTTCCCTCAATGAATCCAGCACCTGTAGAAACTGTCCGCTGACATTTCTTACTAGAGCCCGAACCAACAGCGTATAAACATAGCGGTCCATCAGCACGGTCTTCCCGTCCTGCATCGCCGGAATGATACTGCGCGCGAGGGTGTCGGTTATGCCGGCAAGGAAGATTAGGGTGCTCGTATAAGGATCGAAATTCTCCCATTTTCCCTTCAATACAGCGTGGTACACTGTGGAGGATTGTTTGTACGAATGCTTTTCCACCCAATTTTAACTCAAAAAAACAGGATCAGAACCGGATAAATCAGGACAAAAAAAGTCAAACCGAATCAAAGGAATTTATACGGCAAAACCCCGGAAAACCTTGATTTTCCGGGGTTTTTGACCTGTTTTGATACGGTTTGTTCGGCAATTTATCTCTTAGAGAACTGAGGAGCCTTACGAGCTTTCTTAAGTCCGTATTTCTTTCTCTCCTTCATTCTTGAATCACGAGTAAGGAAGCCTGCCTTCTTAAGAGATGGACGATAGTCTGCATCTGCCTCAAGAAGAGCTCTTGATATACCATGACGGATAGCACCTGCCTGACCTGTAGTACCGCCACCACGTACAGTAACGAGAACATCAAACTTCTCAACTGTCTCTGTAAGAGCAAGTGGCTGACGAACTATAGTCTTTAAGGTCTCAAGACTAAAATAGTCATTTATATCTCTCTTGTTTACTACAATCTTACCTGATCCTGCTACAAGATATACTCTTGCAACGCTGCTTTTTCTTCTTCCGGTTCCATAAATTTAACAGTAGCCAATGTAATATCCTCCCTTCACTCTAATTAGTATCTGCTCTTGATCTCATAAACTTCAGGTTTCTGAGCTGTCTGTGCATATTCAGCACCAGCGTATACGCGAAGCTTTGTGAGCATCTTATTACCAAGAGTTCCGTTTGGAAGCATGCCCTTTACTGCGTGAGTAATAGCATCTTCTGGCTTTGTATTAAGGGTTTCCCTAAGAGTCTTCTGCTTAAGTCCACCAACATAATCACTATGACGATAGTAAATCTTCTGATCAAGCTTCTTACCGCTTACTTTAATGCCCTTTGCATTAATAACAATTACATAATCGCCGGTATCTACAAAAGGTGTATATTCAGGCTTTCTCTTACCTCTTAAAAGGTTAGCCACTTCTGTTGCAAGGCGTCCAAGTGTCTGTCCCTCAGCATCGATTACATACCATTTCTTCTCAACGCTGTTAGGGTTAGCCATAAATGTCTTCATGGTTAATTCCTCCCAAAAATATTGTTAAAAGCACATTAAGGAGTATGTGCTACGTTTTCTTTACTATGGCAGAAGAATATGTATTACTTAGATAGGATGTCCGGGCCTATCTGAATAATGGCATAATTATTCCGTCACAATTGTTTATTATACAGCTTAAAACTATCATTGTCAAGCAAAATCTTTCATAATCGAGTCAACAATTTCTTCAACAGATAAATCATCTACGTCAATAATTCTATCCGCAGTGCTCTCGTAAAGCGCTCTTCTTGACAACAATAATTCTTTCACCCTGCTTAGCTTATCTTCTCCCATAAGCAAAGGTCTGCTAATATCTCCCTCGAGCCTTTTAATTACAGTTTCGGGGCTAACCCTAAGATAAATTACCTTGCCGGCTTTTTTTAGACGCTCACGGTTATTAGGAGACGAAACTATCCCTCCTCCTGTTGATATTACTTTATCTTTTGTTGCAGCAAGACTTTTAAGTGCGGCATTTTCAAGCGCCCTAAAGTGTGCCTCTCCTTTTTCTGCAAATATCGTACTTATCTTACAGTCTTCTTTACTTTCTATAAGTGCATCTGTATCCAAGAATTCCCTGCCACATTTTTCGCTAAGAGCCTTCCCTACAGTAGTTTTTCCGGAGCCCATGAAGCCTATAAGTACAATATTCATTATAATACCTTATCTAACCTGTCTAAGATTTCTCTGACTTCATTTATTTCCATCTGTCCCGGAGCACTCTCTTTTCCTATGCTTGCAAAGGTTATAGATGAACCTGTGAATTCTCCAAGAAGTCTTGTCACCCTTCCCATGCTTCCCATAGCTATACTTATGATAGGCTTTGGATTAGGTCTTGTATAAGTAAGAATGGTAGCAGTCATTATTCTCATCACATCTTTTTTCTTGTGAGGCATGGTTGCAATCTTTAGAATATCGGCATTGCAGTTGTCAATCACCGATAATCTGTATACAAGTTCTGCAGTGTCAGGAGTACCTTCAAAGTCGTGATAGGAACCGATTACCTTCACATCTGTAAAGCTGTGAATTTCATCAATTATATCTCTTGCCTTCAACTTAAATGAGAAAATTTCAACATCTATAAGGTCGGTAATCCCTGCATTGGCAACCGAAAGAATGAGATCCTTATATTTCTCATTCTCTATCTCCTTACCACCCTCAAGCAAAGTTCTAAAGGTATAGATTATAGGCATATCTCCTATAATTTCTCTCATTTCCGAAGAATATCATTGTGGAAATCCTCGTCAAATTCTCTCTCAGTAAGCCTGTCTGCTCTCCATTCGATAAGATCAGCCGAATTTTCCACTGCCTTTTTAGCCTCTTTAAGAACCTCTTCCTTGCTTTTACCCATAACAAGTACGCAGATTTTAGGCTTTCCCTCACCAATAGTCAAGTTTCTTACAGTTACATCCATAGTCGGTTCTCCTTTCTGCTAAAAGAACATGCTTTTCACTTCCTCAACCGGCATATCTTTCCCTGTATAAAGCTTAAAAGCATATACACCTTGCCACAACAACATACCTTTTCCATCTATGCAGATACAGCCCGCTTCTTTTGCCTCTCTTAAAAGTCTCGTCTCTAGCGGATTGTAGACCACATCAGCTACAACCAGTCCCTTCTTAAATGCAGACTTATCCCTAATCACAGACTCATCACCTCGTGGCTTCATCCCCACCACAGTTGCATTTACAAAGATATCAGCTTCCTTTATCTTTTCCGTAAACAACGAGCCATCTTCGATATCATAGATATTGATATCAGCTCCCAGTACTTCTTTTTTTTTATCTTTTCAATAGTTTCAAGCATCCTATCAAAGTTCTGACTTTTTTTATTGAAAATGCTAATAGTCCCTGCTCCATCAAGTGCAAGCTGAACTATAATTGCAGTAGCAGCCCCACCTGCACCTGCAACCACAAGCTTCTTGCCCTTCACATCCACTCCATGCGCCTCAAGGTTCTTAATGAAGCCTACACCGTCAGTATTGTAACCAATAAGCCTCCCATCCTCATTAACTACTGTATTTACAGCACCTATAAGGGCTGCCGCCGGTGAGAGCTCATCTATGTAGGAAATCACATCATTTTTACAGGGCATGGTGAGATTAAATCCTCGCATCTTATAAAGCCTCGCTGCAGAAACCGCTTCCTTAAGGCCTGCTTTATCTATGTCTATGGCTACATAAACATAGTCAAGCCCAAGCCTCTTAAAGCTATAGTTGTACATTGCAGGCGAACCTGAATGTGCTACAGGCGAGCCAAACAAGGCAAGTAATCCTGTATGTCCCGTAATTTCCATTTTAGTTTGAAACCTTTCTATCCTTTTCATAAGCCTTAAGCACAATTTTTTCAAGATATCTTTTAAGAACTATCTGTATCTCCTCATGCTTGTCTATGGGGTTTAGCAAAATATTCTTAAGCCCTGCCTTTTTTGCTCCCCAAATATCTGTAAAAAGCTGGTCTCCTATGAAGAGGGTATTGTCTTTATTTGTTCCCATCATCCTGACTGCCTTGATATAATTAGCTTTACCCGGCTTTCCCGCCTTATAAATATAGAGAGAACGAATATTTTCATTGAATCTTTTCACTCTCTCTAACTTATTATTGGAAGCAAACAGGTCTTAAATCCCATTCGTTTAAGCTCATTAAACAGCCTTTCAATCCCCTCTGTTGCAGGTGCGCCGTGGGGAACGAGGGTGTTATCTATATCAAATATCAGTCCTCTAATGCCCTTTCTGTAGAGGCTGTCAAAATCAACCTCATATATCGATTTTTGCCTCTCATCAGGATAAAACTTCTCTAATAATTTCATCATACCAGTTTAATATTCTCATTCGACTGTTCAGCCTGTTCAAATGTGTCCAAGATTTCCTGACCATACTCTCCAAGATTGATTTCAAGTAAATCTACGTCCTCAAAGGTAATCTCAGTCGAATCCTCTACCGCGAGCAGATACTCCAAGAGTGTGTCCATATCAGTAATACTATCCTCATCCAAGTTAAAAACCCCTTCAAGATATGAGTGAGCCATTGCCTTAGTAGCCATCTCTCCACAGTCAATAACAATTTCTTCCATCCTATTTCTCTCCTTCTTGAAACATTATACACGGATACCTCATCCCTTAGAACACAATTTTCCGGTATCCTATTACCGGATACAGATGTCAAAGAATTATGTTTATTAAAATAATCACACTTCACATATGAGTACCTTTGACACTTGTCCCATTACATAATTTATGCCACAATCAGCTATGCTTGTCAATAAGAATTACACTAATCTTATGCCATCTTTTTCAATTACAATCACCCTCTCTTTATAGAGTCTTCCGATTGCTCTCTTAAATGCCGCCTTACTGAGGTTGAATTCCTCCTTTATCTCCTCTGCACTGCTCTTATCCTGATAAGGGAGGCTTCCACCAGACTGCTTTAGTTTATCAAGTATGAGGGCGGAGTCTGCATCCATCTGTACATAAGCTTTCTGCCTAAGAGAAAGGTCAAGCTTTCCATCCTCTTTTACCTCAAGCACTCTCGCCTCTATCTCATCACCCGGCTTTAGCTCACAGTGCAGCTCCTTTTTAGGAACAAGAGCAGAATACTTGTTGTCTACCGCAACATAGGCACCAAACTGCTCATGCACCTGGTAAACAGTTCCCTTTACCATATCATCCTTCTGGTAAGGAGGTAAGAGAGAGAGCCTTGAATAAAGGTCCATGGTTGCACAAAGCCTGTCACTAAGGTCAATGTACACCGTTACAAGTATCTCATCTCCTGACTTTATGTCATAAATCTGTTCCTTAAAAGGAAGAAGCAAATCCTTTGGCAGCCCCCAGTCAAGAAAGGCACCTATTTTATTTACTTCCTTTACCCTTAGCTTCTTTATTTCTCCTATTTTAATAATAGGTACCAGCCTTGTAGCTATCATCCTGTCTTCTGAGTCCTTGTAAAGGAAAACTTCTATTTCAGAGCCAACTCCCATGTCCTCAGTCACCTGATTCTTAGGGAGGAGAACCTCATCTCCCAGAGCTCTGTTTTTATCATCTTTTTTCTCAATATCCGTTAAAAATAAGCCAAAGTCTGTTTTTTTAACTGCCACCAATGTCTGTGTATAACCTAATCTCATTTCCTACCCTCTCTATCTAAGTTCAAATTCTACCTTTGCAAAGATTTCCCCATCCTCACTGTCGAGTGAAGCATATACTTTTTTGACACCATCGTCATAGTAATAAGTTGTAAGCACTACCTCATCAAGTACAGCCGCTTTTTTATACTCTACCCTTATCTGTTTGATTTCATCCGCATCAAACCTCTCAGGAAGGAAGTCAAGAGCCATTCTTACATACTCCCTGTTGTTCATATGAATATTTGAATCCAGATGAGACTCTCTAACCTTAAAGGAATCGCCCTTTATTTCCCTGCTTGCTAAGGACGGTATGGTTATCTTCCTATCAGCCTTTTCCATAGGAAACTCTTCATCTATCTCAAATCCGGTTCCTTCTGCCTGTTCATATTTTACAGGCTTACCCTTGATTGTGTCTACATAAAACCAAACTGAATTGGCGTAAGCGCATACTTCTTTATTTTCATCGTATATGATGAAATTCCTGAGTCCGTAGAAACCCTTTATATCATAAGCTCTTGTTTCAATCTCTATATTCTCATCTATCCTTGGCCTCCTGTTTATAACGATCTGCCAGGAAGTAAGAAACCAGGCTCTGTGTAAACCGATTAATTTATCCTTATATAAGCCTATGCTATTGCTGTGAAAATTAGAGCAATCCTGAAAATAGCTTATCAGCTGAGGTATCGACAGCTTGTTATCCTTATCTGTTTCACTAAACCTTACAGTACTCTTAAATGTATACATTGTCGGCTTCCTCCATTTCTATAATACTGTCAACCAGTCCTGAGTTTCTTCTCATTTCGCTTTCATTTTGAATCATTTCGTTGACAGAATTTTCGCTACCTACAATTGTAACACATTTTCTCGCTCTTGTAACAGCTGTATACAAAAGATTTCTGTTAAGTAAGGGTTTAGGTGCGTTAAGAAGCGGAATAATCACAGCAGGATATTCGCTTCCCTGTGACTTATGAATGGTGATAGCATAGGCTAGTTCCAGCTCTTCAAGGGTTGCACCCGTGTATTCCACAAGCTTTCCCTCATCAAACTCTACAGTAACAGTACCTGCAAACTCATTGATTTCCCTTATGATTCCACAGTCTCCGTTAAAAACACCACTTCCCTCCTTGATGGTAAGCCCTTTTTTAGTAACTATCTTCCATTCTATCTGATAGTCATTTTTTATCTGCATCACCTTATCATTTTCACGAAAAATCACTTCTCCCCACTGTTTCTCCCTTTTACTAGGTGCAGGTGGATTGATGTAGAGCTGGAGAATTTTATTTAAGTTTTCTACTCCAAGCTCACCCTTTCTTGAAGGTGTAAGTACCTGAATATCATACTTAGTAGCATCAACATAAGGAGGAAGCTTCTCTGCAATAAGGCTCACCAAAGCCCTTTGTATCTGGAGGGGGCTATTCATACTGAGCATAAAGAAATCTTTGCTTTGTTGTCAAGCCTTATGCTCTGTCCTGCATTTATCTTGTGGGCATTGGTAATTATATCACTTTCTGCTGCCTGCCTGAAGATTTCATTTAGCCTGACCACATTGAACTTCCCGGAACCAATTATATCCTTTAAGACATTGCCAGGTCCCACACTCGGAAGCTGGTTGACATCTCCAACAAGAATGAGTCTGGTACCAACAGTTACCGCCTTTAGCAGAGAATACATTAGGTATATGTCAACCATTGACATCTCGTCTATTATTATCACATCAGCTTCAAGAGGATTAAGCTCATTCCTCTCAAATCTCATAGAGCCACCCTCTTCAGGATTGCCATTTAGCTCCAAAAGCCTGTGAATGGTCTGTGCTTCCATTCCTGTGGTTTCAGTCATCCTTTTGGCTGCTCTTCCTGTAGGCGCAGCAAGAAGTATTTCCATATTCTGCATCTCAAAAAGCTTGATTATTGCATTGATGGTAGTAGTCTTGCCGGTTCCCGGTCCACCAGTGATTATAACCAGTCCACTTTCTACAGCCTCATATACAGCCTTTCTCTGCAGGTCTCCAAGCTTAATCCCGGTCTTTGCCTCAACCTCCTTTACCTTAGCCTCCATAACTTTATAATTATTTTCACTCTTGGCATTTAAGTCTAGGAGCTTTCTGGCAACTGTAAGTTCCATATAGTAAAGGTTGTTATTATAGACTCTTCTCTCCCCTTTTACTTCCTTTAATACTATCTTTCTCTCTATTGTAAGCTCGTATATATCACTTTCAAATTCAGCCTCTGAAATACCCAAAAGCCTTTTTGATTCTTCATATAAGTCCTCATACAAAAGATAGGTATGTCCGTTAGATGCTGCCATACTAAGGGCAAAGGAAATACCGGCCTTCATCCTCATTGCAGATTCTGGTGAAAATCCCATCCTAAGGGCTATCTCATCTGCCGTCTTAAAGCCAACCCCCGCAATATCATCTGCAAGTCTGTATGGATTCTCGCGGACTATCTTCATTACCTTAATGCCGTATTCCTTGTATATCTTCATGGCAAGGGCATTGGAAACGCCGTATTGATTGAGGAAAATCATAGCATTGCGAAATTCTTTTTTTTCCTCAAACTGTGTACCTATCTCAATGGCTTTTTTCTCTGTAATTCCCTTGATTTCAGCCAGTCTCTCAGGCTCTCTTTCAATGATATTAAAGGTTTCATCCCCGAACTTTTTAACTATCTTGCAGACAGAGCTGGTCCTATCCCTTTAATTATGCCTGAGCCAAGGTATTTTTCCATAGCAACAGAGGTCTCAGGCTCCTTTATCTCATAAGAGGTCACAGTAAACTGAATACCATATTGCTTATGCTCAACAAAGCTTCCCTCCGCTATAATCTGATCCCCCTCAGTTATATCCGAAAAGTAGCCTGTACACACTACATCATCACCTTCTACACTTATATTTACCACAGTGTAGCCATTTTCAGTGTTCCTATATACAACCTTTTCCACAAACCCATTAATAGTTTCTTTTTCCAATGCTACAATCTCCTACAGTGAACAAGCCTGCATACAGTATTAACCGTATGCAGGCGTTAATTTTAATATATTTATTTTTCGGCAATACTCTCACCCACAACCGCAGAAGTAGTATTTCTTTTCATTGACTCATAAAGCATCTTTGCTATGCCTAAATCAGTATTCTCGGTAAGCAATTCTGCCTTATCTTTGATGAAGCTGTCCTTAAACATAGACATATACTCATTATCGTTATCTTGGTCAGCTCCGTCTATATGTGAAATCTCTTCCATCTTAGCCATAACCTGCTCAACCATATATGCTTCAAAGGACTTGCAGGCCTTCATAAGTTCCTCATCATCGGTAGTGCTTTCTGCCTTTTTTACAGAATCGGTGAGCTTCTTAGTAGTCATGCCTGTGGCTGTATTTTCCATAAGTCCGTTGTAATAGTTATTATTTATAGAAAGGAAATCCATTCTTACCTCCTAAGATTGTTAGCCTGCTCAAGCATCTCGTCAGATGCTGTGATTGCCTTAGAGTTAAGCTGGTAAGCACGCTGGGTAACTATCATATTTACCATCTCATCAGCAGCAGATACATTGGAACCCTCAAGATAACCTGTCTTTATAAGACTCCTGTTAAGTCCTGTATCTGTATCCTCGCTTCTAGCCTCGCCTGAAGCAGGAGTTACGTAGTAAAGGCTACCACCGCTTCTGTTAAGTCCTGCCGGATTGTTGAACTGAAAGAGGGCAATTTTACCAAGGTTCTCATAAGTTGTGGTATTTGCCTCTTTATCATCCACTCTATATAGTACATTACCACTTAAATCAACGCTAATCGCATTAGGATCAGCCTTGCTGTCTATTTTAATAGGGGTGCCAGCCGTACTAAGAACCGGATTGCCGTCTGTATTGGTAAGCTCCCATCCGTCAGCTACGGCCGAAAGGCTGAAGTGTCCGTTTCTGGTGTAGGCTGTCTTTCCCGCTATTTTAACTGCAAAAAAGCCATTTCCCTGAATGAAGAGGTCGTATTTCTCTCCTGTATCAAGGGCTGCACCCTGTGTGAACTTGGCAGTAACGGATGCATTACGCACACCAAGTCCTACCTGAACTCCGATAGGCTTAGGATTACCCTCACTGTCAGTTGACTTTGTTTTAATCTGTTGATACAACAAAGACTTAAATTCCATACTCTGAGTCTTAAATCCTGTTGTGTTTATATTTGATATATTGTTAGAAATAGTATCTAAGTTTACCTGCTGCGCCATCATTCCTGATGCAGCACTCCATAAAGATCTAAGCATAATAGTCTCCTCTTACTTAACTAACTCTACCTACTGAGTTAACTGCGCTATCCATAATTGAATCTGAACTCTGAATCATCTTTTGCCCGGCTTCATAAGCCCTTGTTATAGTTATCAGATTGACCATCTCACGAACTGAGTTTACATTGGACTGTTCTATATATCCCTGTAAAACCTGTGCCTCAGCTTCCTTCTCTGTAGCTCCCGCCACAGTCTGATAAAGATTATCACCGAATTTTTCAATGTAGTCGTAGTTTTCAAAATCAACTACTTTCACCTTATCTATAACCTGATTATTTACTGAAACCGTTCCGTCTACACCTATGGAAATATCTTCAGAATCAAGCGGTACCTGTAATACCCCGCTCTCTGTTCTAAGCTGATTGCCATATACATCTGTTACATGACCGTCTTTTGTAAGTCTGAAGTTTCCATCTCTGGTATACTTTGTTGATTCATTTCCGTTCTTATCCACAAATCTGACTGCAAAAAACCCCTCGCCTGAAAGTGCAAGATCATATTTTCCGGCAGTCTCTCTAAGCGCTCCCTGTGAGTAGTCGGTAAAAACTTCACCAATCTTCACTCCAAGGCTCATCTTTCCTATAGCGTGGTCGTTGTAAGCTTCCGATACATCCCTGATTTTTATCCCTAAAACTTTATCAAATGACTGACTTGAAGTACTTTCCATCTTATATCCTGCAGTTGTTGCATTTGCAAGATTGTTAGTCATTATATCCAGTCTTCTCTGTTCATTAACCATGCCGGTGTAGGCTGTATAAAGGCTTCTTAGCATTTAAGTTCCTCCATAATCGGATAAATTTTCTTCACATGGATATATCGGCAATATGAAACTATTTCTTAACCCTTATTATTCTTTAAATCCTGTAGTATTACTTAAAAATTCTACAAACTTTCCTGTACCAATGGCTACACAGTTCATAGGATTCTCAGCAGTCACTGTATTAATGCCTGTTTTAGCCTCAAGAAGCTGCTCCATACCCCAAAGCAGGGCACCACCTCCTGTTAGAACTATTCCTCTGTCTGCAATATCAGCCGCAAGTTCAGGAGGAGTCTTCTCAAGAACCTGATGAACTGAGTCAACAATCTGCTTGCAAGGAAGCTCTAAGGCTTCAAGAGTCTCATCAGAGGTAACCGTAATTGTATTAGGGAGACCTGTAAGCAGGTTTCTTCCTCTTACATCGAGGGTCACAAGTTCAGGACGCTTGAAGGCAGAACCGATTTTTATCTTAATCTCTTCCGCAGTCATCTCACCAATGAGAAGGCTGTGCTTTTTACGCATATATTTGATGATGGCATCGTCAAAATCATCACCGGCTACCTTTACTGAAGCACTCACAACAGAACCTCCAAGCGAGATTACTGCCACGTCACTTGTACCACCACCGATATCAACTATCATATTTCCACAAGGCTTTGAAATGTCAATACCCGCTCCAATAGCTGCTGCAATAGGCTCTTCTATGATGGCAACCTCTCTCGCACCTGCATTATAAGTAGCCTCCTCAACCGCACGCTTCTCAACTTCTGTCGCAGCTGAAGGGATACATACACTTATTCTAGGCTTTCTGAAAAATCTCTTGCCACCCGCCTTCTGGATGAAATACTTCATCATCTTCTCTGTCACATCATAATCGGATATAACACCCTGTCTGAGAGGTCTTATAGCCATAATATTACCCGGAGTCCTACCAAGCATGAACCTTGCTTCCTCACCTATAGCCTTTACCTTCTTGGTATCTCTGTCTATAGCCACAACTGAAGGCTCTTTAAGTACAACTCCCTTACCCTTTATGTAAACCAATACACTTGCTGTTCCTAAGTCAATACCGATATCACTACCCAACATAAACAAGACTCCTTTCCTAACCCGACAATCTATTTTACACTAATTATTATCATTTTTTCATTTTAGGTCACACTAAACTATTATACCCTCTTATAACAAAAAGATAGTAGAAATTTAAGTATATTCTTTAAATGAATTTGTGAAAATTTGAATCAAGACGGATAATGTTGTATAATGCGGATATAAAGTAAAAACAAAGGGGAACAACTTATGGAAGATAAAAGCACACTTGCCCTGTATAAAAGCCTCAAGCTAACAAGAAATCTGATAAATATCAGCTTTTTTATAATATTCCTTGTGTTGCTTTTTTGGGGAAACTATAACCCTGCCGCAGCCTTCACCCTTATATTCTACAATGCCCTCCACTGGCTGCTTTTATCAAACCTTAAAAGTAAGTATAAGCCAAAGAAAGAAAGCGATAACGACATAATTGAATTAACCGTACTGAAGTTTACCTTTACAGCAGGAATCCTTCTCCATCTGCTGCTTTGCTACGGCTTCCTCTACAAGCTTCCAATCAAGATTGCAACTCTACGCCCTCTCCCTTTGGCTCTAACAGTGGCTATTATTGCATTTCGTTTTATTTCTTATATTTTCATCAAGATGAAGACAAACAAAAGGTAGGTCATCAATTTGCCCTACCTTCATTTCTTCTTTCTGCTTCTTCTTTTGAGTAAACACAGCCACAATAGTCCTGTCTGTAAAGCCCATATTCTCTAGAGAGCTGTACCGACCTGTGATATCCGCCCTTTTTCTTAAAATCCGAATAAAGATAAGGAATATCGTATTTCTCTCCAAATCTTTCTCCAAGTGAGTTGAGCCAGTCTGCATTCTTATGAGGGCTAATGGAAAGAGTTGTTGTATAATAATCCGCTCCGTACTCCTTAGCTGCCCTTGCTGCTTCCTCCATACGTAGTTCATAGCAACGGTAGCATCTTGCCCCGCCCTCAGGCAAATCCTCTTTACCCTTGGCTATTTCATAGAACTTCTCAGGCTCATATGCTCCACTTACAAGTTTTACCTCATGTTCAAGAGGCATCTCTTCTATCAGCCTGCGTAGCTCCTGTATGCGGGTTTCATACTCCTCTTTAGTGTCAATATTAGGATTGTAAAAATAAATCGTAATATTAAAATACTTACTCAAATACTCCAAAGTATAACTGCTGCAGGGTGCACAGCAGGCGTGGAGAAAGAGGGCAGGAACCCTGCCCTCTTTAGTAAACTCTTCTATTTTTTCATCTAAAAGCTTTTGATAATTGACTTTATTCAATGTCTTCTCCTATCAGTACATTACAGCTTCAAACTGCTTGGGCTTAATCCCACTTACCCGACTTAATGGTTTCTTCCAGAATCTCCTTTGCATATGAGCAGGACTTCTCTACCGAGCCTTCTTCAAAAGGACTTGATACATTGGCGTATTTGAGGGTTTCAAGATAGCTAAGGCTTCCTCCTACCTTGCAAAGCTTAAGATAGTCTTCCCAAGCTTTTTCCTTATTCTCAGCGTATTTCTTCTTAAACTCCATCGCTCCCATAGTAGTAAGGGTATAGTTTATATAATACATAGGATGCTGGATGATATGAAGCTTATGATACCAATAACCGCCTCTCTTCATAAACTCATCAGCCTCATCATATTTTCTCCAAGGCATGTACTTTTCTTCAAGCTTGTGCCACTCATAGGTTCTTTCCTTAGGCGTAAGCTCAGGCTTCTCATAGCAGATATGCTGGAACTCATCTACAGCAACTCCAAAAGGCACGAAGGTAATGGCATCCTGTAAATGCTGGAAACGGTACTTATCTGCATCCTTTCCAAAAAATCTCTCCGCATAAGGATAAGCAAACTGCTCCATACTCATGGAATGGATTTCCGCTATGTCTGTAGACTCTGAGTAATACTCTGATATAGGCTGGTTTCTCATAGCCATATAGCCTGCAAAAGCATGCCCCAGCTCGTGTGTAAGAACCTGCATGTCAAATATGGTTCCGTTAAAGCAGGAGAATACAAATGGAGCTTTAAGTGGTGCAAGGCTTGTCATATAACCTGTGGATGCCTTATTAGGCTTATTTTTAAGGTCTAAGAGCTCGTGCTCCATCATAAAGTCGATGAATTCAGCTGTTTCAGGGCTTAGCTCATGGTACATCTTCTTAGCTTCTTCCATCACAAAGTCATCATCGCCCGCAGGTACAGCATTACCATCCACAAAGGTCATCTTCTCATCGTATACATAAAGAGGGTCTACCCCTATACGCTTTGCCTGAGCCTTATAAAGCTCCGTACATAGCGGTACAAGATAGCTTTCTACCTGTCTTCTAAAAGAAGCTACTTCTTTCTGACCATAATCAGTTCTGCTTTGTCTGAGATAGCCTAGAGGAATAAAGTTCTCAAAGCCAAGATTCCTTCCCATCTCATTTCTTAGCTTAATAAGTTCATCCCATATCTCTTCAAGACGCTTTTCATTGTCATGATAAAAGTCAGAATAAGCCTGAAAAGCAGCCTTCCTTACTTTTCTGTCGTCATTCTCAAAATACTTTTGTATGCCGTAGAGGTTAAGCTCTTTTCCGTCAAACTTAATCTTGCAGGAAGCCATCATCTTCTGATACTCGCTTGTAAGCTTAGCCTCTTCCTGCAAAAGAGGGATGTTTTTCTCTGAAAAACGCTTCTTTTCAGCTCTATACTTGTAAAGAACTGCTTGCCAAATTTGGTCTCAAAGTCAGCTCTGTACTTACTTTCATTTAATGCTTCTCCACTTTCAACACTTATAGGCCCAAAGGTAGGGAACTGTGCATTAAACACTTCGTGCTCCTCTTCGTAGAACTTATCTGAGGTATCTAGAGTATGTCTGATATAGACAAGGGTATACATCATCATAAGATGATTGATTTCATTTTCTGACTCAGTGTATGCAGACAAGGCAGCAGTGAAGCTATCTGCCTCCCTTCCCTTTTTAATATATGACTTCAAGTTCTCTTTCACCTGTTCAAAATCAGGGCGTACATATTCGAGTTCACTAAATTTCCAATTTTCTCTCATAGCATATCACCTTTCCGGTTTATTTTATTCTATTGTATAACAAGCCGGGGTAATTTTAAAGCCTTCAAATTTATAAAAATACGGGACTTTGACAGTTGTATATAAAAAAACACCTCTCAGGCATTGTAAAGCCTGATTTTTTTATGTCAAATTTTTTGTTTTTTTATATGGTATTTTTTTGTTATTGTGTGATATAATAAGAGTATAGGAGGTGTGACTATGAATCTGCATACATCAAAATCTAAAAATTCTGAATCATTTTATATTGCTAAGTCCTTTGCCAAGTCAAACGGAAGCACATCATCTAAGATTATCCGTAAGCTTGGTACTTTGGAACAACTCCTTGTTGAACATGGTCCAACAAGAGATGATGTAGTTGCCTGGGCTAACAATGAGATTAAGTTAGAAACTGAACGATACAAAAAAGAAAAAGAAGCCCGGACAGTATTGATTCCTTTCCATGCCGACAGACAGCTGGGCTACGACGGACAGGTATTTTACAGGGGTGGATATCTCTTTATACAGTCTTTGTATTATAAGCTCAGGCTTAATAAAGTCTGCCGTAAATTAAAGCTAAAGTATAAGTTTAAGTATGATATAAACAAGATTCTTGCAGACCTGATTTATGCCAGAGTTTTGGAGCCTGCAAGTAAACGCTCCTCTTTTAAGACTGCATCTGATTTTTTAGAAAAACCAACCTATGAACTTCATGAGTGTCTACAGGGCTCTTGATGTCTTAGGGCTCTGAGTGTGACATGAGTTCAAGCTGAGGTTTATAAAAATAGCCATTTTTTAGGAACTAGGAATGATAAGGTTCTTTATTACGACTGCTCTAACTATTACTTTGAAATAGAGCAGGAAGATGGTGATAAAAAGTATGGCAAGAGTAAGGAGCACCGCCCTAACCCTATTATGCAGATGGGGCTTTTTATGGACGGAGACGGTATTCACTTGCATTCTCTCTTTTCCGGGAAATGCTAACGAGCAGACTTCCTTAAAGCCTCTGGAACAAAAAGTCCTTAGGGATTTTGGCTGTAATAAGTTCATATATTGCAGCGATGCAGGGCTGGGTTCGGAGAAAATCAGGTTTTACAATCACACCGCTGAACGCTCCTTTATTGTCACACAGTCAATCAAAAAACTAAAGAAAGAAGAGAAAGAATGGGCTCTTAATCCACACGGTTTTAGACGTATGTCAGATAATAAGCCTGTAGACATAACAAAAGCTTGATCCGGACGATAAAGGGCTTTATTACAAGGAGGAGCCTTATATTACAAAGCGGATTGACCAGAGGCTTATTGTCACTTATTCACCTAAATATGCGGCTTATCAAAAAACTATACGCGAAAGGCAGATAGACCGTGCACAAAAGATGATTGATTCCGGCTCCACAAAAAAGAACCGCAAAAATCCTAATGACCCAGCACGTTTTATTGGTATGGAGGCTGCGACAAAAGATGGTGAAATTGCTAATATCCATCACTATCTAGATGAAAGCAGAATTAACGAAGAGACTATGTATGACGGGCTATATGCAGTGTGTACAGACCTATTGGATGATGATGTGGAAAACATTTTAAATGTAAGTGAGGGAAGGTGGCAGATTGAAGAATGCTTTCGCATTATGAAAACAGACTTTGCTGCAAGGCCTGTGTACCTTCAAGATGAAAAAATAGAATACGCGCACACTTTTTAATCTGTTTCTTATCATTAACACTTTATAGATATCTTGAGAAAAAGCTGGAGTATAAGTATACTTGCGAAGAAATATTGAGAACACTGAAATCAATGAATTTTGCTGATTTACAGGAACAGGGCTTTATGCCGTTATATAAAAGAGATAAAATAACAGATGATTTACACGAAATAAGTGGATTCAGAACAGACTATCAGTTCATAACAAAAAGTACAATGAAAACAATTCAGAAGCTTAGCAAAGAGCAGAAATAAAATACTAAAGACCGTGACAAACACAAAAAACGTTGTAACCCACTATAGATAAGGGTTTTGCAACGTTTTTTGTTTATAAAAGTGTCAAAGATGGGATTTTATTCTATTGTATAACAAGCCGGGGTAATTTTAAAGCCTTCAAATTTATAAAAATACATTAACTATTTGTATTAACCCGTCTTCTTGGGTTAACTCGACGGAACTTCATTGCTTTTTCGGGCGTTACTTCGGGGCAATCATCATCTAAAATGACTGGCATTTCTCTGGCTTTCTTGATTTCTTTTAGTTCTTCCCTATTAAAAGTCATTTCTTCTTCAACAATATTATCTATTTTTTTCTAGTACTTGCCATAGTATATCCCCTTTCAAAATTAGTTGCATATCTAGCTGAAATTAATCTAATCACATCGATATCTTTACCGTCACAATTAATTTTAGTTCTTTCAGTATAAACCACGAATAAAAATATCATCTTTTTCAATATTTCCAATCAGGCTATCATATTTACCAGGCAAATTTGCACTTCCAGCAGATGAGATCTCCGATTGTATCAAATCTGTCTTCAAATTCACTGTTATCCTCATCAAAATATTCTATCCTATCGTAATCAAAAAATACTCGAGCTGCAACTTTAAAAGAAATCCCATGTTTTTCAATATTTTTTTGGTTTTTATCATCATCATACTCAAAAAATAAGTCCCCAATTCTAAATATAGTATGACTACTTCCTACCTCTCTCAATTTAGTACCATCCTATCTTAAGTTTACCTAAATCAATCTTTATGATACCATTCTATCTGCTATTCTTAATCCTGTCAACAATTAGCTCTCTGCTCTCCCCCTCACCTTGAATGAAATCATCATCACTCCTATACTTATTGCTGCAAAGAATATAAGAGAGTGGATGAGAGGGGCGAAGTTATAATCTCTTCCCATCCAGAAATCTATGTATCCGTTACTAAAATGAGTGAACGGGAATAGTTTGCTTATATTTTGAAGCTCCAAAGGAAGGTCTTTAAGCTTAATTCCCATCATACCTCCCAGAGCCATAATGGTAAAATATATAGCCATAACCAAAGCGTAGGTAATTCCAAATCTTCTGATTATATTTGCTATTCCATGTGCAAGGGCGATGCAAAATCCTGACATCAGGTAGATGGCTGCAATCCAGATAAACACAGCCATAGGTTTTGGAGAGGCAATCGTGACAAAACATAGAGTTCCTACAAGATATAAAGCAAAACAAAAAGTTAAGAACACATAGTTAGCTATCAGCTTTCCCATAAACAGCCTTGTTCCCGACATCCCGAAAAGACTGAGCCTCACAGGGACATCCTTTTCAAGCTCATTTGAAAATGTGGCTGCATAGCCAAGAAACATAGTGGAAAGTGGAATTATCATCGACATACCTATTAAGAGACCCGCGGTCAGTTCAGGTTTTAATTTACTCGGAACGTCATTTAAGGCTCCCTTTGATATGATTACCATAAGGAAGATAGGAAAGATTGCTCCAAAAAAGAAGGAATAGCCATTGTACAGGTTGCTTAGAACCTCATATTTCACAAGATAAAACATCGATTTTTTCATCTTTTTCCTCCTCTATAATACACAGCCTTAGCGTTAATCGTCATTAGTTCTATATCATTGTTGCTCCTTCTGTAGTTTACATTCACACTACTAAGAGCTTCTGTGATTACAATTTCATCCTCTGCTTCATCACATCTAAGGGCTATCATTCCTTCAGGGGCTACTATCTGCCTGTGATTTTTTGCGATTTCTTTTGTAGCATTGTTTTCTTCACAGAGGATGACTGCCTTGCCACAGTATTTTCTAAACAAGTCGTCTTTATTTCCAAAGTCAATCACCTTCCCCTTGTCAAGATAAAGGATTTTATTCACCAGATGCTCAAGTTCTTCATAATAATGAGAAGTCACAAGCAGGGTTGTATTTCTTTCCTTATACCACTGTACCAACTTCTTCATCAGCTTCTGTCTGGTCTCAAAGTCAAGACCTGAGGTAACCTCGTCAAGTAGGGTGATAGGACTTTCTGCACACATCACCAAAATCAGGGTGAATCTCTGTTTTTGTCCTCCCGATAACTGCTTCCACCTTTTATTAAGACAGGGTTCAAATTCAAAGAAGTCTATCATTTCAAGAATCTTCTTGTTGTTCTTTATACGCCCTCCTATCAGCATTTCCAGAATAATTCTTAGCGGAACAGTATCTATGTATTCATTCTGCTGCATATGAACAGCTATCTTGTCTGCCTCTATCCCCCTTTTTATGCTTCCCTGATAATTAACGACACCAAGTATACTCTTTATAAGGGTTGATTTTCCTGCTCCATTGCTTCCGATAACCCCAACTCTATCATTATCAGCTATCTCTATGGTTCGTCCAAGGTCAAGGGCAACCTTATCCTTAAAACTCACCTTCACTCTGTCCAATGTTAACATAACGGCTCTTCCTTTCTTTTTATGGTAAAAGCAACCTTATCCCCTGTGTTTTCACAGGTTAAAATGAAGCCTGAAAGTTCTGCAAAATACTTTGCCACATAGAGTCCAAGGCCATGGCCTGCCTCACTCTTTCCCCCTGTCACAAAGGCTTCAAATAATGAATCTTTGATATCCTCATCTATATGAGCCGGCTGATTCGTAACTTCTATTCTTTCATTTGAAATCAAAATACAAATCTCTCCTGCTTCTTCGGTATATTTAGCTGCATTTCCGATTAGATTTGCAAGAATCTGCTCCAGAATATTAGGATCGAGGTACCAATCAGCCTCTCCCACACAGCTTGTCTTTATATTCTTAACTTCTGTAATAGTCCTTACTGAGTTTAGAGCCTGATTCGCCATTTCTTCTACAGATACATTTACCGGTGTGATGTTGTCTGCTATATGATTAATCCTTAGTATCTCATCAGTCATCTGTCTAATCACGATAAGCTGCTTCTTAACTTCAGGCAAATACTTATCCCTGTCTGAAAATTTCCCGAAATTCTCTATCATGCCGTCAGTAAGCAGAGTGGCCGCTGTCACCGGCGTTTTAAGCTGATGCGAAAATGCCCTCATAAACACCTCTTTTCTTTCGCCCTCTTTGTTAAGCTTATCATATGCTTCTTCCTGAGATTTATACAAAAGATTGAGCGAGTTGGCAAGCCCCGCTATTTCATCATTTCCTTTTACAGCTATAGGCTCTATATATCCCCTGCTTCCCCTTCTGTTGTCAGCATCCTGCAAAAGCATGGAAATAGGCTTTACTATGTTTTTGGAATAAAGACCTGAGGTTATGAAGATAAGGAGAAGGAGTACAGGGATGATTACGGGAAGCAGGCTAAATATAACAGGTATAATATCTGTGACTGAAGGTGAAACCGCCGCAGCCATCTCAATCAGATAGTATTTTTCTCCCTTTTTTACTCCTAAAAATGTAGTATAATCTATCTTATTCACCTCATCCCTAACACTGCTTTCAACAATGAAGGATGATTCTCCAAGGCCGTTAAACTTTGCGTTTTCTTCTGAAAAATCAGTGGAATTGTCGTTGTACTCAAGCTCAACCTTCATTACATTATTCCCAGAGAAACTATCTTTATCAAACTTATCCTTGAACTTTTCAATTATCTTTTCAAAGTCTTTTCCATAGTCCTCTATCTTATTTTTATCATTTCCCACCCCTATATTCTTAAAGCCTTCCTTTAGCTTATCTAGCATCTTTCTTAAGTCTTTGTCTTTAATTTCTATCCTTCCCTTCATAGAATTGTTGGAAAGCTCTATAATATAGCCGTCTATCGGTATCTTTATCCCAATACTTTTAGTAGGAATACCCTTTGCAGAATTTCCTTCACTTTCTATGAAGCTTATAAAGGACTTCTTAAAGTCATCATAATTAGCCTCTTTTTTATATGAAGTATAAAGAGAAGGCAGCATAAGCAGGAGATATCCTATGATGAATACTCCTACAGCAGTGGCCAAAACTATGCTGTATAATAAGTTTTTATTTGCAAGCTTCATTTAATCCTCCTTCCATCTGTATCCTACACCTATGACAGTATCTATGACATTGACAGGAAGTTTCTTTCTCAAATTCTTTATGAGCATCTATTATCCTGTCATTTCCTATGTAATCCTCATTAAAGATACTTAGTATTAACTGTTCCCTTGATAAAAACCTGATTAGGTAAGTCGTGAAGCGTCTTAAGGGTAGGAATTCACTCACTGTAAGGCTCAGGTCTTTACCTTCAAAAATAAGCCCTGTAGGCCTTATCATCAATGACGAGTGTAGCTTCTTTCATACTGCTCTCACTCTTTATTCTTCTAAAGCAGCACGTCTATTCTTTTAAGGAGAATAATGGGTGAGGCAGGCTTGGTTATATAGTCATCTGCAAAGAAGTTAAAAGGCTTCTACCTGAGTATTTATGTCTTCGTAAGCAGTCAGCATAATTACTCCCATATCTGACTTAAGCTCATTCCTTATGTATTCAAGTACCTTTAGACCACTCATCCCCACAACCTTGATATCAAGTACAGCCAAATCAAAACTCTTTTCTTTAAGTCTCTCCACAGCCTCATCTCCACTGCTGCACTCTGTCACCTTATGCCCGGCTACATTCATATATTCCGCAATCACTTCTCTTATGGTTACTTCATCTTCCAAAAACAATATTTCCGCCATATCATCTCTCCTCTTTCTTTATGAAGCTATTCTATCACAACGGTATGAATTCCGTATGAAGTTCATGTGCTTTTTTTGTATAATTTTATATGAGAGAGTTATTTATGTTATAGGGAATTTCTAAAAATTTCCCATCAAAAAACCTGCCCTCAGGTATTTACACCCAAAGGCAGGTTTTTCTTGGCTTCAGTCATTATAAATGGTGCCTACAACAAAACAATTATTGTAGGCACCACCAAAAAAAACTTTGTTATATCTACTTAAAACCCTTAATTAGCACAGATAAGAACCAAAAGTTTGTTTTTGATTATTCTTTATCCTTGCCAAAAATATTCTTAACGCCATCAATAGCGCCCTCTACTGCACCTTTAGCATTCTCTGCTACTTCTTTAACATTCTCAGAAGCATTCTCTGCTACTTCTTTAACCTTTGATGCTGCTTTCTCAGCCGCACCTTCTGCTTCTGTTTTTGCATCCCCTACTAATTTACCAAAGCCTTCTTTTACAGCACCTTTAGCCTGATCAAGCTTATCTTCTACTGACATAATAATACCTCCTTCTGTGTTTTAATAGTTACAATAACCATTATACACTACTTAAAATGAGAAAGCAAATTACATTTTTTCCTTTATTTCTTTAACTTATCTACAACCACATCGAGCGCCTTAGTGAGCTGGTTATCATATTTTCTATCGTACTTTCCGTTTTTAGTTGCATCTTTACTAAGCTCAACCACTACATCAGGCTCAATACCTGTTCCGTGGATATTTACACCATTTGGTGTGTAGTACTTTGATACAGTCACCTTCATAGCCGTACCGTCTCCAAAAGGAACAATGGACTGAACTATACCCTTGCCAAAGGTTCTTGTACCAACTAATGTCGCGGCATCATAGTCCTTCATAGCTCCTGAGAATACCTCAGATGCGGAAGCAGAATTCCCATTTACAAGGATGGCTACCGGCTTGTCGAAGCTATCACTGTCAGTAGCATTTTCATCGACTCTATTGCCATTTTTATCAACAGTGTATACAAGAAGCCCCTTCTTTATCATCCTGTCAAGCATCTCACAGGTCACATCAAGAAGCCCTCCCGGATTGTCCCTAAGGTCAATGACTAGTCCTTCCATTCCTTCTTTACTTAGCTCAGATATCGCATTCTTAAACTGAGAAGCTGTAACCTCATCAAATTCAGAAACAGATATATAGCCTATCTTCTTGCCACTTCTGTCTTCCATCCTGTAATTAACGGTATCTACCTCAAGCTTCTTTCTTTCCAGGTTAAACTCGATTTCTTTACCGTCTCTAAGGACCGTTACCTTGACAAAGGTACCTTCTTCGCCCTTTATCATAGACACTACCTTGGAGAGCTCAAGACCTTCAATCTTCTTTCCTTCTACCTTGTAGATAACGTCTCCAGGTTTCATCCCTTCCTTTTCGCCAGAGCCCTTCTTAAAGGTCTTCACTATGGTGATGGCCCCAGTGGTCACATTCTGGCTGACTGCTACACCTATACCGCTGTAGGTACCGCTTGAAGAGGAGGTAAACTGCTTGTATTCTTCAGGATTGTAATATACCGTATAAGGGTCTCCAAGACTGTCAACCATTCCCTTGAAGATTCCATTCTGAATCTTATCATTGTCTATTTCATTCAGATAGTAATCATCTATTGTATTGTAGATTGCTTCCTCTTTTTCGCTTACCTTACTCCAGTCTATTGCGGCTCCTGAAGTTGTGTCTGTTCTTTCTGCCTCATCCTCTGAATAAATAGTTGACATCTCCTTCACAGTATCAAAGAGAAGCATCCTTACAGTACGGCTTTCAAGAGCCAGTTCAAACAAACCTGCGATTAAGAATACCATCACAACAATTCCAACAAATATACCTAAAAAAAACTTTTTATTATCTCTCATCCATTATCTCCATTAAAAAAGCCAAATCTTACGGTGATACATATTTAAGCGGATTAACATAGGCTCCATTTATCTTTACGCTAAAGTGAAGATGAGGTCCTGTGGACATACCTGTACTTCCTACTAGTGCTATAGTCTGACCTCTACTAACATCTTGGCCTACTGAGACTAGGAGCCTAGAAGAATGCATATAAACGGTATAAACCCCTCCTCCATGGTCAATAATTACATGATTTCCCATCGAATAATGGTAGCCTGCTCCTATTACCCTGCCTGCTTTTGCCGCAATTATAGGCGTTCCTGCATTTACAGCTATATCTATACCATTGTGGAAGGTTCCCGAGCCATACATTACTTCGCTTCTGTATCCAAAGCCTGAGGTTATACGTGAGCTCGACGGCATAGGCCATATCATACCAGAAGCGGAAGCCTTCCCTGTCACAACCTGTCCTGCTTGATTTGACTGATTGGCAAGCCTTGCAGCAGCTTCTCTTGCCTCCCTTTCCCTTCTTTCTCTCTCCGCCTTCTCAGCGGCTGCGATAAGTTGGTCGATGTACTGCTCTTTTTTTGCCTATTTCAAGGTCATATTCACTTACTTTATCGCCTGCTTCCTTGATGAGGGCAGCAAACTTTTCCATCTGAACACCCTTGGCTTCTGCAAGTCTTTCATTTTCAGCTTTTTTTACTTCCAGTTCAGCAAGGGTTATATTTAAGTCGGCAAGCTTTTCCTCTTTCTCGACTTTCTTTTCCTTAGCTATCCTTTTAGCCTCTTTATACCGGTCAAGAAGCGTATTGTCATAATCAGAAATCTTAGCCATATACTCACCCTGATTCAGCAAATCCTCTACGGACTTGGAACCAAGAATAATGTCAAAATAGTCAGATTCACCATTTTCATACATATATCTGATTCTTTTTTTCATTATGTCATACTGCTCATTTTCAACCTTTTGGGCAGCCTTAATCTCAATCTCAACCTTGGCTATAGTCTTTTCCATCTTATCTATCTTTTCATTGTAATCGGAAATGCTTAATTCTATAACCTGCTTCTTTTCATCTAGCTGCTTAATGGCATCTTCTATTTCACTTTTTTGCTCTTTTAATTTCTCTATCTTTTCCGCCTCTTGGGCTCTCTTTTTTTCAAGCTTTTTCTTCGCGGCCTTCTGCTCCTTAATGGTATCTGCCATAGGAGTAAATAAACTCCCTCCAAAGGAAGCAAGGAGGACAAAGATTAGAGAGAATACAATAATTTTCTTTTTAGACATTAATGTGCCTCCTGACTGTAAAGAAACTGCCCACAAAGCCTATGCCCACACCAATCGCAAGTGAAAGTGGAACCAGCACCATAAACTCTTCTTTAATATCAATGAAAACGAGTACATTTACCAGGGCATTAAACCTAACCGTAAGTACATCAACAGCTCTTTCATATATGAAGTAAAGAAGAATTAGTGGCAATGCAGCTCCTACAACTCCTATAATTACCCCTTCAATGATAAAGGGAGCACTGATAAAGAAATCCGTCGCTCCTACCATTCTCATAATGAAGATTTCTTCTTTTCTGACTGAGATACCCATTGCTATAGTCGTACTTATAAGGAAGATAGCAACCGCCAAAAGAAGGCCTATGATGGTCACCGATATCATTCCAATCAGAGAATTAATGGCAGTAAAACCGGAAACTGTGTTTGCGCTGCTGTTTACCTTTCTTACTCCATCAATGAAGCTGATAAAATTAACTATCTCAGCCTGCTTTTCGATTTTCTTTACATATACAGTATAAGAATCACTACCCTCAAGCGGATTATCATCTCCAAAGGTCTCAACAAGCTCAGGCTTTAGAGAGGTCTCTTTGTACCGCTTCCAGGCGTCATCCGCAGATATGTACCTTACTTCCCTTACTTCTTTTCTAGCCTCTATCTTAGCACCTATTTCTTTCTTTCTGGCATCAGAGAGTCCGTCCTCAAAGAAGACAGTAATTCCTACTCCACCCTCTGCTGACTTCATCATGTTTTCCACATTGGTGACCAAAAAGAAAAAAAGTCCAAAAAGAAATAGGCAGGCGGCTATGGTACCCACAGATGCCAAAGAAAACATCCTGTTCCTGCGAATACCCTTAAACCCCTCCCTAAAACTATTCACTAAAGTTCGAATTTTCATCATTTACACCGTTTATCCAATCACCGGCTACTTCGCCATTTTTTAATTCAATTACCCTTTTATTCATCAGTCTTACAATTTCAATATTGTGAGTAACTACAACAACTGTTGTACCATTTTTGTTGACCTCTTCAAGAAGATTCATAATCTCCCAAGAGTTCTTAGGATCCAGGTTACCTGTAGGCTCATCTGCAAGGATCATAATTGGCTCGTTTACAAGGGCTCTGGCAAGGGCAACTCTTTGCTGCTCCCCACCTGAAAGCTCCTTTGGATAAGCCTTCTCCTTATATGACAGCCCCACTATATCAAGCATTTTAGGAACTGTCTCTTTTATAATCTGAGGTTCCTTTTCTACTATCTGCATGGCAAAGGCTACATTTTCATATACAGACCTGTCTTTTAACAGCCTGAAGTCCTGGAAAACCATGCCCACATTTCGCCTATGTTTAGCTACCTGACTATGCTTAAGTCGTTTGAGATTCTTGCCGTTTACATACACCTTCCCCTTAGTTGGACTGATTTCCCTCATAAGGAGTTTTAAAAGTGTTGACTTACCTGCTCCGCTGTCCCCTATAATAAAGACAAATTCACCTTTTTTAATAGTTATATTAACCTCTCTAAGCGAATTTGTTTCACCATTATTCTTGGATGAATAATCCTTTGTGACATTCACTAACATAATTGCAGGAACATCCTCGTCAGGATTCTTATATTTTATAAGAACTTTCAGAGAATAATCTCTTATTCTCTGAAAGCCTTTTTCTATTATTTTTAACCATTAGAATTCTAAATTCTCCATATATTTCATGTACTTAACTACCATGAGTGCAATCTTAAATGTAATTGCATCATCAAAAACTCTTATATCAAGATTGGTCATTTTCTGAAGCTTATCCAAACGGTATACCAAGGTATTTCTATGGATATAGAGCTGCCTGGAGGTCTCAGATACATTCAAGCTGTTCTCAAAGAATTTGTTGATGGTTGAAAGTGTCTCATCATCAAACTCATCCGGAGACTTGCCTTCAAATATCTCTCTTATAAACATCTTGCAAAGAGGCATAGGAAGCTGATATATAAGTCTTCCGATTCCAAGGGTATTGTAGCCTACTATATTGAGGTCAGCATAGAAAATCTTACCAACATCAAGAGCCATCTTAGCTTCTTTATAAGAGCGTGATACATCTTTAATTTCAGGAACTATAGTTCCATAAGAAATGTTCACCGAAGACATAGCCTCTGCATTAAGCATATCAAGCATTGTCTTAGCTACCTTATCCATATCGGCATAATCTTCCTCAGGCTTTAGCTCTTTAACCACTATTATGTCTTTCTCATCAACCGCAGTAATAAAGTCTTTGGTCTTTCCTGTGAAGAGGCTTCTTACAGTCTCAAGCGCATTAGAATCCTTCTCTATCTTAGTTTCAATAAGGAAAACTATACGCCTTGCCTCAACATCTATATGGAGCTTCTTAGCTCTGTTATATATGTCAACCAAAAGGAGGTTGTCAAGCAATAGATTCTTAATAAAGTTGTCTTTATCGTATCTTTCTTTATATGCAATGAGAAGATTCTGAATCTGGAATCCCGCAATCTTTCCTACCATGTACACATCATCATTGTCACCTCTGGCAAGAATAATATATTCAAGCTGCTGTTCATCAAAAACTTTGAAGAACTGATTACCTGAAAGCACCTGACTCTCAGCAGGTGATTCAGCAAAGTTAAGGACAGCTTCCTCATACTGTTCTGCATCTTCAAAGTAGATGCAAGATTCTTTCCCTCTGTATCCATAACACAAAGGTCAACTCTTGTAATGCCCTTAAGGCCTTCTATGGTGCTCTGTAAAATCTGATTTGATATCATTAGCTCACCCCGCATATTATTATTATTTTAATGTTACACAACCCAATCATTATACATTTAAACAATGATTTAATAATTGTTTTGTTAGTAATTTGGAATAACCTAACTTTAATTCTACCATTTATTTGTCAAAATGTAAAGAAAAGCCGGTCTCATATTAATAATTTCTAATGAGACCGGCACAGTTATTATTATTTACTAATGTTGACATTGTTATCAGTTCTAATTGCTAGACCTGTTTCTTTGTCAAAAATATGCATCTTAGATAAATCAAGAGCAAATTTTACTAAATCTCCTACTCTTGCAGTAGTACGTGGATTAACTCTTGCGGTAAACTCTACATCGCCAACAGGGAAGTAAAGGAATACTTCTGCACCAAGAAGCTCGTATACCTTGATAGTAGCATCAAAGGTTGTATCAGGTGAGCTGTTGATGAATACTTCTTCATCATGGATATCCTCAGGACGGATACCAAACTCAACTGTCTTTCCATCATAGCCCTTTTCAAGAAGAACTTTAGCCTTCTCGTTAGGAAGCTTAATCTTAAATCCGGCGAATTCAAGTGTAACTCCCTCTCCCTCTTTCTTAACAAGAGCATCTATGAAGTTCATCTCAGGAGAACCGATGAATCCTGCAACGAACTTATTAACAGGCTTCTCGTAGAGGTTCTGAGGTGTATCTACCTGCTGGATATAACCATCCTTCATAACTACGATTCTGGTACCGAGTGTCATAGCCTCAGTCTGATCGTGTGTTACGTAGATGATAGTTGTCTCAAGTCTCTGATGAAGCTTACTTATCTCGATACGCATCTGTACACGAAGCTTAGCATCAAGGTTTGAAAGAGGCTCATCCATAAGGAATACCTTAGGATTACGAACTATAGCACGTCCCATAGCAACACGCTGTCTCTGACCACCTGAAAGAGCTGCAGGCTTACGATCAAGAAGCTTCTCAAGATCAAGGATTCTAGCAGCATCATTAACGAGTCTGTTAATCTCTTCCTTTGGAGTCTTTCTAAGTTTAAGTCCGAATGCCATATTGTCAAACACTGACATATGTGGGTAAAGAGCGTAGTTCTGGAATACCATCGCGATATCCCTGTCCTTAGGCTCAACATCATTTACTCTCTTATCTCCGATATAAAGATCTCCGCCTGAAATCTCTTCAAGACCGGCAATCATACGCAGTGTAGTTGACTTACCACAACCTGATGGTCCAACGAAGATGATGAACTCTTTGTCTGCGATTTCAAGATTGAATTCTTTAACAGCCTCAAAACCGTTTGGATACTTCTTTGTTACGTTTCTTAATGATAAACTTGCCATAACTTCCTCCCTTAATAAACTTTTTACCAGATTTTAATCAATCTATGTAAAAGTAATAGTAGTGCAACAAAACTTATGAATAAATAATACACCATTATAGCCAACTAAACCATTCTTTTTACACAAAAATCTAAACCATTTTTGTAACATTTGTCCTAAAAAAACATTAAAAAGTGTACATTGAATAGAAAATTTGCACAATTTTTTTGATGGTTTTTAGTAGATTTTTACTCTATTTTTAAAAATATGCCAAAAACAACACCAAGTATTTGTTCTACAATTACGCCAAATTTAATTAAGCTCAATTTAATTTTTATAATAAATGATCTCGCATTAAAATCGCAAGATTGTCATAGCAAAAATCGCATAAAAAAATAATTGTAAATATCAGTACTAAAGTCTATAATTCAGTTATTAACTTACAACCTTGCAATTCGCATTATAAGTCTTATTGTGAAGTAAGAATATACAATATAAAGGAGGAAGTACTATGCCGGAATTATTTAATAATATCCCAAAGATTGCTTATGAGGGGGCAAAATCAAAAAATCCTCTTTCTTTCCGTTACTATGATGCGGAAAGAATAATTTTAGGAAAGCCTATGAAGGAACATCTTCCTTTTGCAATGGCTTGGTGGCATAATCTCTGTGCTATTGGTGCTGATATGTTTGGACGAGGCACAGCAAACAAGGACTTTGGTACTGACAACGGAACTATGGCTCATGCCAAGGCTAAGGTGGATGCCGGATTTGAATTTATGGAAAAGCTAGGAATCAAGTACTTCTGTTTCCACGATGTTGACCTTGTCCCAGAAGCCGACGATATAAAAGAGACAAATGCCCGTCTCGATGAGATTTCTGACTATATACTTGAAAAAATGAAGGGAACTGACATCAAATGCCTTTGGGGAACCGCTAACATGTTTAGCAATCCTAGATTTGTAAATGGTGCAGGATCTACCAACAGCGCTGATGTCTACTGCTTTGCTGCTGCTCAGATAAAGAAAGCTCTTGAAATTACCGTTAAACTTGGTGGTAAGGGCTATGTATTCTGGGGAGGCAGAGAGGGCTATGAAACCCTGTTAAATACAGATGTTAAATTTGAGCAGGAAAACATTGCGAATCTCATGAAGATGGCTGTGGAGTATGGAAGAAGCATAGGATTTAATGGCGATTTCTACATCGAGCCTAAGCCAAAGGAACCAATGAAGCACCAGTATGATTTTGATGCAGCTACCGCAATAGGTTTCCTTAGAAGTTATGGTCTTGATAAGGACTTCAAGTTAAATATAGAAGCTAATCATGCAACTCTTGCAGGTCACAGTTTCCAGCACGAACTTCGTATATCTTCTATAAATGGGATGTTGGGAAGTGTTGATGCTAACCAGGGAGATACCCTTCTTGGCTGGGATACAGATGAATTTCCATTCGATGTATATGATACAACAATGTGCATGTATGAGGTTATTAAAAATGGTGGACTTACAGGTGGATTTAATTTCGACGCTAAGAATCGCCGCCCAAGTTACACCTATGAAGATATGTTCTATGGTTTCATCCTAGGCATGGACAGCTTTGCTTTGGGCCTTATAAAGGCAGCTAAGCTCATTGAAGAGGGTACTCTAGATAACTTTATAAAGGAGCGCTACGAAAGCTTTGAAAGCGAAATAGGTAAGAAAATCCGCTCTCATACTACAAGCCTTAAAGAGCTTTCAGACTATGCTGAGAAAATGGGAGCTCCTAAGATGCCTGGAAGCGGAAGACAGGAATACCTCCAGTCTGCACTCAATCAGACATTATTTGGCGAGGCTTAGACATTAGCGGCATTTACATATTGCGTATTGCGTCCCAAGTAGAGATTTAATTTAATATGGACTTTCGCCAAGATTTCCTATCAGACAAAAAAGCTCAATGGCAATGAGTCATCACTGTCACTGAGCTTTTTACCTCTAATTTCCAATTATCTACAAATCCTTTGTTGCTCCGTATATTTTTCGGTAGCTTTTATATACTTCATTATATTTTTCAACGTTCTCACTCTTTGGAAGAGCTGCAGATTTGTATTGTACAAAGGTCTTAGCACATTCATTAAGATTTGCAAACCAGTTAAGACCTACAGCAGCCATCATAGCTGCACCAAGCCCTGGCCCCTGCTCTGTAGTAAGTGTTATGATTTCTGTATCAAAGATGTCCGCCTGAATTTGTAACCAATCCTTATTCTTACTTCCTCCACCTACAGAAAGTATCTTATCAAATTGCCTTCCTGTAAGCCCTGTCATAAGTTCCTTGGAGTCTCTTAAGGAAAAAGTTATACCCTCTAAAACTGCTCTTGCAAAATGCGCTCTGGTATGAGTTGTATCAATCCTAGTAAAGCTTCCTCTAACCTTGCTATCAGCGTAAGGGGTGCGCTCTCCTACTATGTAAGGTGCAAAAAGCAATCCATCAGAGCCAACAGGTATGCTGTCAACATCTAAAAGTAATTCTTCAAAGCTCTCATTAGGAGCAAAGGTTTCTTTAAACCAGTTTAGGCTATGACCAGCAGCCAGAGTAACTCCCATTGAGTAATGAGCCTCAGGAATTCCATGATTAAATAGATGAAGTTGCCCATGATAATGGCTATGGGCTTCATCTTCATAAGATAAAAACACTCCTGAAGTGCCTATACTCACCATACCAAGACCATTGCCAATAATGCCAGAACCTACTGCTGCACAGGCATTATCCGCTCCGCCTCCCATCACCTTTACTTCTTTTTTTAAACCAAACTTTTCCTTATATTCCCTATTCACTATACCTACACAGTCGATTGAATTGTATAGCTTTGGAAGGATATTATCATCTATATTGTATTTCTTAAGGACTTCATCAGACCATCTTTTAGCTGCCACATCTAAAAGCAAGGTACCTGCAGCGTCTGAATAATCAGTGGCAATTTCTCCTGTAAGTCTAAATATTAGATAGTCCTTTGGCAGCATAATATGAGCTGTTTTTTCCCAAAGCCCCGGTTCTTCTTCCTTCATCCACAGTATCTTCGGCAGGGTAAATCCCTCAAGTGCTTTGTTTTTGGTGATTTCTATAAGTCTTTCTCCGAAGTCTTTCATAATTTCATTGCACTGTCCTGTCGTGCGTGTATCATTCCAGAGTATAGCAGGCCTTACAGTATTATAATTCTCATCAAGGGTTACAAGACCATGCATCTGTCCAGAAATAGCTATTCCTTCAAGTTCTTCCTTAAAATCATCTACTTTTTTTGAAAGTTCACTAAACACAAACTCACAAGCCCTTATCCACTCTTCTCCATTCTGCTCGCTATATCCCTTTTTAGGATGAATCAGGGGATAATCTGCTCCAGCAAAAGCTATAACCTCACCCTTTTTATTCATTAACAGACCTTTTAAAGAGCTTGTTCCAAGATCAATTCCCAATACATATCCCATAACCTTTCCTCCTTAATTGATAAAAAATACAAGTCTATATTATTTAACTGCACTGTCATGTGAATACTCTATAAAGCCCTCTCCAAAGGCTTCTCTTACATCACTTACTATGATGAAGGCCTTAGGGTCAGTAATAGATGCGATTTCCTTAAGCTTTACTATCTCTTTCTTGCCAACTACGCAAAAAAGCATATTTTTATCATTGTTGGTATACATCCCCTTTGCTGAGAGAGCGGTTACACCTCTGTCCATCTCGCTCATTATAAGTTTTGCAATCTTTTCATACTCATCTGAAATAATGTAGACAAGCTTTGCAAACTTCACACCTTCAGCATGGTATCTGAAATCTTAGTAAGTACATAGATAGTAATAATACCGTACATAGCATTTCTAAATCCGAGAACGAAGGCACCGAGCACAACTATGATACCATCAACCACAAGAAGTATGCTAGGAACCGAGTAATGCTTTAAGAATTTGTGGACAATGGCACTTACCATATCCGTACCACCACTGGTAGAATTGGTAAGGAAGATGAGACCTATACCTACACCGTCCATAAGTCCTCCAAGTGCTACTGCAAGCAGGTAATCCCCACCGCACAAATCATAGGTAGGGATAACATAGAGCCAGGCAGCAAAGGCCAGAGCTCCAAGAAGGGTTTTAGCTACGAAGTCTTTACCAAGAACAAACCAAGCTATAATAAACACCGGCACATTTAAGAGGGCGTTGCTTAGCCATACAGGAATATCAAGCCCGAAGTTCTCTGCAAAGTACTTGATTACTATAGCGAAGCCTCCAAAGCCTCCCATAACCATCTTCATTGGCTCATAGATAAGCTTTACCGGTGCTGACATACAAAAGGTTCCGAGTAGTATTAGAAATACATCGAATAACTTTCTGTATTTGGATTTCTGCATCTTTGTAATTGTCTGAATCATTTTAGTAACAACCTCTCTGTTTATTTATTTACTGCCCGAAGACAGCATATTTACTATATCTTCTTTCTTGATAACCACACCGCTATCAAATCTCTCACCCCTTAGGGTAGTAAACCTGATATTATCTGAATTTACTTTCTGAAGTTTACTCAAAATACTTACATAGGTGCTTTTCTTTATATCAGTGAATTTGCTGTTATATATTCCATTAACAAATTCTGACTTCGCATTCTTATCCCCGTTTACGACAGTATTTACAAAGGTCTGCAAAAAAGTGGAATCGCCCTTTGTATTGAAGTAAAATATTTTTTCAGCATCCTCTGCCTTTAAGAAAAGAAAATGTGAAATTCCAAGCTCCCAAATAATCTTCAAGCATCAGCATACCTGCCTTCAGCCCCTGCTTATTCTTACTGTACTTATATAGGTGCGACAGAGTAAGCACCTGAGGTACATCGGCAAGAGAGGTAGATATTTCCTTATACAGCTCATTTGAAACTTCAAATATCATGTTCCCTGGAAAATTGTAGAAGCTAAGTTTATTCTCCTGCGTATCAAAGTTTACAAAGTAAGCTGAGCTGATTATATCCTTATTCTCCTTATCTTCTATGAAAATTACTCCTCTTAGTACCTCTTCAGTATCCGCATCGGGCAGGTCTTTATTTAGCAGGTTGGTCTGAGCAATTTTAACAGTTTTTTTAGGATTCTTTGTCCCTTCAACACTCTCGCTGTCCGCATCTTTGAACTTTAAAATATATACAAGCAACAATCCTATAATTAAAAGCATAATGATGATTGTAGTCAGTATAAATATTTTTGCTACTTTCTTAGTCATCTCGCCTATGGCCTCTTTCTATTAACAAATATGGAAAATTTCTGTTCAAGGTTAGAACCAAAACCCTTGAGAACTGTAACTTCATCCATACCATAGTCCTGCATTGCATTTCCGTTAATGAGTACATTTGGGTTTGGCTGATAGTGAATCTCTGCTTCATTCGTAAGTGAGTTTCTCCTTATCGAGAAAATCGAACCCTTGGAAGATGAAATAACCTTCGAATCAGTAGGAAGATTAATTATTCCCTGATTGAACTGATCATTAAGTCCAAGGTAATAAAGCACTGAAATATAGTCCTTTATTGCTGCACCACTGCTGGTATAGAGGGAAAAAGGTAAAACATTGTCCTCTCCAATATAGGTATTGGCACTGGTAAAATAAAATACACTTAATTTACTTCCGTCTGTTATCATTTTCTTTATGACCTGACGAACAGAGCCACCCTGAATAGTTATATTCATGTCCCCCGACTTAACAGTTGCCGCACTCAAAGGATAAGTAAGATAGCTGACTCCGTCAACAGTTATAGGCTTTATTGATTCTTTGGTCTCGACTCCATTCTCAAGAACAGTGTCTACGCTTACTATCGCACTACCTGTAACATCAACCATGATTTTAGAATCTTTAAGTCCCATAGTACTTATATTGTTACCATAGTTATCAGTAGCCTTTATAAGAAGATAATAACTGTCAGGATTCATATTTACCCAAAGACTGCTTCCAAAATCTCTGATTACATCTCCACTTTTAAGCTTTGTCACATCTTTGTCCACCACAGGTTCGTAGTAAATTCCAGAATCCGTAGCACTAGCCCTATAGACACATCTGTAAATTCCCTTAAACTCAGCAGAAGTAATGAATGAAGGTGGAACCACTCTCACAGTCTGCACCGCAGAAATCTCCTTGTCATCCTCACCCTTATAGCTTAGTTTAAGCTCTCCTGATGTTCCGATAGGAGTAGGCTGGTTAGGAAGATTCGCAGGGAAAATAAGAGTAACCTTACCTGCTTCATTTAGAGAAACACTATCTCCCTTCCAGGTAGCAGTGAATTTATCCATTGTCATCTCAGGATTTGCAGTGATTTCATTTCCCTTTTCATCTATGATCTTATAATAAACATCAGCAAACAAGACACCATTTGTACAGTCATATCCCTTACAACAGCATTAGTAGAAAGTTCAATCCTTGCAGCCTTAGGCTTTCCTGTATTGGTTCCGGTAGTGTTTTCGTCCTTTTTGCTCTCATCGCTCTTAGATGAAGCTGTAATATCAACCTTAATTAACTCACTTACAATATCATCCTTAGAGGTCTTGCTCTTCTTGGCAGAAGCCCTGACATATAAGGTTCCAGCCTTATCTCCTGCGGTAAATATTCCGTTAGAATCTATGCTTCCAAGGCTTGACTGTATCTCCCCGTCTTCATCCGCAAAAAGCTGATAGAACACCTTGTCAGTTGACTTGATGCCTTCGTTTATCTCAAGTGCCTCATCCACAGGGGTAATCTTGGACTTAAACCTATATGTAGAGCCACTTTCAACTTCTACATCATCAGTTGTTCCTGCAGAATTGAGAAGGCTTACTTCCCCTGCCTTTGTCTCTGCTGTAAATTTACACTTGAGGACATAGGTTTTCTTGCCGTATTTGTATGTGAAGCTGACAGTGGCCTTGCCGTTTCCTACAGCCTTACAGCTGCCGTTTTTGCTTACCTTAACCCTGCCTTTGTTATCTGACTTCCAGGTACCTTTGATTCCTGTTGTCTTGCCGCCTATATTATATTTTAGTTTTACATTGCTTCCTCCCACATAGATGGTCTTCTTTGTGACAGGCTTTTTTTGAAGTGTAGAGGTAATTCTTAGCCGCAGCCATTGCCTCTGTGCTAAACAACGTAGATATGCCTACTGCAGTACTTAAGAGTACAACCAAAAATTTATTTCTCATAATCTCCTCCCTACAAGTATAGTATGCAAAATTCCACAACTAAAAGTATAACATAAATTCCTTCTATTTTCACTATTATATTGCAGACTTATAAAATTATTGATAACATGTATTAGGCATTAAAACACGAGTACTTAGCTGATTTCTTCAAAAAGTGAGCAAAGGTAGGTATTTTATGGCTTACTAAAAGCAAAGCTGAAGCAAACCAATATAAAGCTCTTTGACCTTGTGTAAATAAATTGAAATAAGAAAAAACATTCAGAACTCTGGAGGAAAGATGAATAAGACTGTACTTATAAGTGGCTCAGGAAGAGGAATAGGACGGGCAATTGCAGTGAGATTTGCAAAAGAAGGCTATAGAATAGCCATAAATTCCAACAAATCAAGGGATGAGTTAGAAGAGACAAAAGACCTTCTCGTATCTATTGGCGCTCCTGTACTTGCCTTTCAGGGAGATGTTGGAATTTATGAGTTTTGCAGGGATTTTGTTAACGAAACAAAGAAAACTCTTGGTTCCATAGACATCCTCATAAACAATGCAGGTATCTCTCATATAGGCCTTCTCTCCGATATGAAGCCTAGCGTATGGAATGAGATTATAAATACCAACCTTACTTCCCTCTACAACCTCTCTTCCCTTGTCATCCCAGATATGGTTAGAAATAATGCAGGAAATAATAAACATTTCCTCTGTCTGGGGAAATGTAGGTGCGTCTATGGAGGTTGCATACTCAGCCAGCAAGGGAGGGATGAATTCCTTTACCAAAGCTCTGGCAAAGGAGCTTGCCCCAAGTAATATACAGGTAAATGCTATTTCCTGTGGAGCCATAGATACTGAGATGAACAACTTCCTATCTCCTTCTGAGCTAGCCTCACTAATAGAAGAAATTCCTGCATCAAGACTGGGAAGGCCGGAAGAAGTAGCAGAGCTTACTCTAAGTCTTTGTACAGGAAATGATTATCTTACGGGACAGATCATCTCTCTTGACGGAGGCTGGTGCTAGAGAGGTCGAATCTTTTTCATTAGCGACTCATATCCGGCACTCCGTTTACCCTTATTTTTTTGCTAACTTCACAGGATTTAGCAAATCATAGTAGAACATATACTGCTGCATAACGGATGCATACCCCTTGTACCTCTCAAAAGGAAAGCCTTCTGCATAATGTGCGGACAGTATCTGTTTTACATGGGTGTCTATAGGAAAGGCATCTAAGCAGTGAAGGCCGAATACACAGATGCAGTCTGCTACCTTTTTGCCGATTCCATGTACTTCCATAAGTTTTTTCTTAGCTTCCTCATAAGGAAGGCCTACCAAGCTTTCAGGTACAAACTCTCCAGCAGCTGTCTTGAGAGCTATCCTATGAATATACTCATCCCTGTAGCCAAGTCCATAAGAATGAAGTTCTTCAACAGAAACCCTACTTAAGAGCTCAGCAGAAGGAAAGCTCCCGTCCTTAGTTAGGGCACAGAGCTTTGATATGCTGTTTTTTATACGGGGAATGTTGTTATTCTGTGAGACTATAAAAGAAATAATTATCTCCCAAAGGTCCTGTCTCAGTATCCTTATCCCATAGCCATGCTCTATGGCAGTTTTTAAGTATTCATCCTTTTCATCCACCAAAGCCTTTATCTTAGAATAGTCTAAGCCTAAGTCAAAATAATCATACCAGACCTTATAAAACTCCTCTTTGCTGCAATGAAATACAAAGCTTCCGTCTTTTTCTTCTACAAGAGTAGTATGTTCTCTGAACCAAACCCTGTACAGCCCTTCCTCTTCTTCATTCATCCTAAATATCTGGCCGGAATCCGCTATCTGCTTTAGGTTTAAGTCACTTAATTTTATAGTAAATTTCTCGCTCATTTACTGAGTTTCTCCTATTTTTCGCTTTCAATTATATTCTTAAACTTGGTTTTTATCCTTACAAGAGCGTTGTCAATGGACTTGGGGCTTCTCTCCAGAATCTCAGCTATCTCCAGATAGTCCTTTCCCGAAAGATATAAATCAAGCACCTCTTCCTCTAGCTTTGAGAGGGACTCACTCAACCTTTCAAGTAAAAACAAAGTATTTTCCTTGTCTATAACAAAACCTTCAGGTTCAAGCAGGCTGCTGGCACGAAGATTATTGATGAGCTTGATGTCATCTGCATCCTCTCCTGTATCCTGACCTGCATATAGAGAAATATAGGTATTTAACGGCTTGTTTTTGCCCGCCTGGCCGGCTTGATGGCATTGTACATCCTTCTCTCACAGACCAAATTGGCAAAGGTAGGGAAGCCCGCATTCTTTGACTTATCAAAATCTCTTACAGCCATAAAAAGCCCTATCATCCCTTCCTGTATAAGGTCTTCCCTGTCTCCTCCAAGCAGATACAAGGTTTTAGCCTTGCCCCTTACCAGATTCTTATATTTATTTATAAGATAGCTCTCAGCCTCTACATCTCCCTCTTTTGCCTTCTCACAGAGCTCCTCGTCTGAGAATTTTTCAAAATTCATATACTAAAATTATCCCCATTATTTATTTGTATTAAGTCTCTGCCTTACTATCTCGTATGCAAGTACTCCTGCCGCAACTGAAGCATTTAAGGAATCAATCTGCCCAAACATAGGCACTCTTACAACAAAGTCACATTTTTCCTTAACAAGCCTGCTTACTCCGCTTCCCTCAGACCCTATAACAAGTCCTATAGCTCCCGTGAGGTTACAGTTATACATAAGTTCTCCTGACATATCCGCACAAGCAAACCAGATCCCCTTTTCCTTTAATTCATCTATGGTACGGCTGATATTCGTCACCTTGGCTACAGGTGTATAATTGATGGCTCCTGCTGAAGTCCTTGCCACAGTGGCAGTAAGTCCCACAGCATGTCTCTTTGGAATGATAACCCCGTGAGCACCCGCCTGATTGGCTGTTCTTATTATGGCTCCAAGGTTGTGTGGATCTTCGATGTCATCAAGAACTATGATAAAAGGAGGCTCGCCCTTTTCCTTTGCAGCATTTAATATGTCATCAACCTCTGCATAGTTATAGGCTGCTGCCATGGCTACAACTCCCTGGTGCTTGTCTCCCTCAGCATACTTATTAAGCCTGTCTTTACTTACAAAGCTAATAATGGCATCAGTCTTTTTGGCTACCCTTAGTATGGACTGCAGGGTTCCATCTGCTACTCCCTCCTGTACATAGAGCCTGTCTATTGTCCTATCCGACCTAAAAGCTTCAAGTACGGCATTCCTACCGTAAATAACAAGGCTTGTCTCCTCATTATCATTATATTTCTCTTTCATTTTTCTCCTTTAGCAAAAAGCACAGTTTCATAATTATTTGCAATAAATCCTTAAATTCCGTAAGCTATAAGCCTAATATCTTCATAGCCTTGAACCTGCGCCTGCCTTTATTAGTTCAAGCATCCTCTCATTTTTACCTGTAAGATAAAGATATCCCATCAAGGCCTCAAAGCCTGTAGCTATTCTATAGTCTATAATACTGGCGTTTTTAGCCGATGTATAAGACTTTGCATTCCTTCCACGCTTAAACACAGCCTCTTCCTCACTGCTTAGCAGAGGCAGGATGATTTCCATAGACTCTTTTTGCGCAGTCGCCTTGACAAGAGAGCTTGCCTTATGGTGAAGCTTATTGACAGGGGCATTTCCTTTTTCTACAATTATAGTACGAATCACAACCTCGTAAATGGCATCGCCTATGTAGGCAAGGGTAAGGGGCGAAAAACTCCTTATATCCTTGTCTTTAATATTAAAAAAGCCTTCTATTCCATTTACTGAAAGTACCGATATATCTATATCCTTTTCCACTTAACACCCTCTCTGGTATCTTCCAAAACTATACCCTTTGATGCAAGTATATCTCTTATCTCATCTGCTCTAGCAAAGTTTTTTGCCTTTCTTGACTCAGTTCTCTCTTTGATGAGAGCCTCAATCTCCTCATCAAGAATCTCCTTTTGCTTTACTACCTTTATACCAAGTACATCAGATAAAAGCACAATAACTCCTCTTACCTCTTTGATAAGTTCTTCTGAAGACTCGGCATTTATCTCAGAGTTAGCTAGCTTTACGAGGTTAAATATAGCAGAAACGGCGTCAGCAGTATTAAAGTCATCCTCCATGGATGCTTCAAATTCCTTTTTGAAAGCTAAGGCCTTCTCTTTAATTTCCTTTTCTTCCTCAGTTAGCTCTCTTAATACAGCATTTTCAAGGAGGAAATCAAGGTTTGATACTGCATTTATAATCCTCTCAAGCCCTGTCTTAGCCGCCTCCATAAGCTCGTGGCTGAAGTTGATAGGTCCTCTGTAGTGAGCTCCAAGCATAAAGAACTAAGCACACCAAGGTCGTATTCCTTGCTTACATCCCTTATGGTAATGAAGTTTCCGAGAGACTTACTCATCTTCTCATTGTTTATCCTAAGGTAACCGTTGTGCATCCAGTACTTAGCAAAATCTTTGCCGTTTGCAGCCTCACTCTGGGCTATTTCATTCTCATGGTGAGGGAAGATAAGGTCTTCTCCACCTGCGTGGATGTCTATCTGCTCACCAAGGTACTTCTTACTCATAACAGAGCACTCTATATGCCAGCCCGGTCTTCCTTCACCCCAAGGTGATACCCAAAAAGGCTCTCCCTCCTTCTTTGGCTTCCAGAGTACGAAGTCTAGAGGATCTTCTTTTTCATCATTGATGGCAATCCTTGCGCCTGCCTCAAGGTCATCTATATTCTTGTTTGATAGCTTGCCATAAGGCTCAAAGCTTCTGGTTCTAAAGTATACACTGCCGTTTTTAGCGTAGGCGTGGCCTTTTTTAATGAGCTCCTCTATCATTTCTATCATCCCGTCTATCTCTTCGGTAGCCTTAGGATTCTTGGTCGCAGGAAGCACATTTAAGCCTTCCATGTCAGTCTTTGCTTCTTTAATATATCTCTCTGATATCTCTGATGCACTTACACCCTCTTCGTTGGCACGCTTTATTATCTTGTCGTCCACATCCGTAAAATTAGATACAAAGTTCACATCATAGCCCTTATATTCAAAATATCTGCGGATAGTATCAAAGATAATGATAGGTCTTGCATTTCCTATATGCATAAAGTTATACACTGTAGGACCGCAGACATACATCTTTACCTTACCAGGCTCAATCGGTGTAAATTCTTCTTCTTTGTTTGTAAGTGTATTATGTATTTTCATCTTCTCTTCCCTTCGTATATTCTTCAAAACTCTTAGCAAGCTTATCCAGCTTCTTTCTAAGCTTCTTATTCTCTTCTCTTAAGGCTGTAATATCCCTAAGCACCGGATCCGGAAAATGAATCTGGTCAAGGTCAATCTGCTCGCACTTGATATTATTTCGCTTAACTATTCTACCAGGTACTCCTACAACTGTAGAATTAGATGGGATATCCTTAAGCACCACACTTCCCGCACTATCTTTGTGTTATCTCCAATTGTAATATTGCCAAGCACCTTCGCTCCTGCACTAATCATCACATTGTTGCCTATAGTAGGATGCCTCTTTCCCGTCTGCTTTCCCGTACCGCCAAGTGTAACTCCCTGATAAAGGGTACAATCATCGCCGATGATAGCAGTCTCTCCGATTACAACCCCTATGCCATGGTCAATGAAAAAATTATTTCCTATGGTTGCACCCGGGTGGATATCTATACCCGTCTTGTCAGCCCCTTTTTGCATTATCTTTCTAGCAAGAAAAAAATGCCCTTTTAAGTAAAGCTTATGAGCAATGCGATACCTCATCATTATCCTAAATCCCGGGTAAAGCAGGATCTCATACTTTGATTTGATGGCAGGATCTCTTTGAAGTATGGCCGCATATTCTTCCTTAAAAAATCTAATAAATCCCATTATCTGCCGCACCCTCCACAGCCGCCGCAGCCACCACAGCCGCCCATCATATAATCATCTTCATTGATTGCTTCCTTAAGAAGACACACAGCCTGAGCCTTCATCCCCTCTCCTGTCCCTGTAAAGCCAAGGCCTTCCTCTGTGGTAGCCTTGATATTTACCTGACTTTCCTCTATCCCTAAGGTCTTTGCTATGTTTTTGACCATATCGGGTATGAAAGGCGCAAGCTTAGGTTTTTCTGCCATAATGGTTGCATCGATATTTTCTATCACATAGAGCTTGTCTTCTATAATTTTACCGACTACAGTAAGGAGCTTCAAGCTGTCCACATCCTTATACCTCTCGTCTGTATCAGGAAAATGTCTGCCTATATCCCCCTCTGCTGCTGCCCCAAGTAAGGCATCCATAATGGCATGGGTTAGCACGTCTGCGTCAGAGTGGCCTAATAACCCCTTCTCATAAGGAATCTCAACTCCTCCAAGTATCAGCTTCCTGCCCTCTACCAGCCTATGTACATCATATCCGTTTCCTATTCTCATTATTCAACCGTTCCTCTTTCTCTCCAGTACACTATCCACTCGTCCAAAGTCCAGGGAGTGTAGTCTGAATACATGCAAAAACAATTTATCATGTTACAGGGAATATTTTTAACCGTACCGTCCTTATAGCAGGACTTGGTTTCACGGGTAATCCTTATAAATTCCTCTATGAGCCTTTGGTCGTGAGTATCGTGAACATGCCCATAAAGCATAAATGTCTTTGGCCTTCCCTCAGTATTAAGTCTGTACTGCCCATTGTAACACATAATAGGATAATGGCAAAGCACAATCTTTCGGTTGTTGTCTTTTAGCTCTACATAGTCCTTAATCCACTCAAACCTGCTCTCATCAAAGGCTGTTTTCTTAAGGTAGAGACTGTCGTGATTCCCCCTTATAAGGCAGAGCTTTCCGTTTAGTCTGCTAAGGAGTTCGTTGGTTTCTTCCGCTTTGCCATAAGAGAGGTCTCCAAGTATGATGACCTCATCCCTTTTATTTACTCTAGTATTCCACCTGTTTATAATGTAATTATGCATTTCTTCTACGTCTCTAAAGCCTCTGTTGTCCATTTCGTCGTTTAATTTTTCGTGAAAAAAATGCAAATCTGAAATATAATACCTCAATTTTTCTCCTTTTATTAGTAGCCAAACATTCCGCTTAGGGAGTCATCATTTTCTATCCAGTCATTCACGCTTATTACCCTGAAGTTGTCCTTATCGTCTCTTATGTAGACTCTTTCTATGCCGGCATTGATGATTACCCTCTTACACATAGCACAGCTATTGGCATTCTCAACATAGCCGCCGCCACGCATCTCAATCCCTACTATGTAGATATCGCTGCCAATAAGCTCCTCCCTTGAGGCACTTATGATGGCATTCTGCTCTGCATGCACGCTACGGCAGAGCTCATAGCGCTCTCCTCTTGGAACTTTTAGCTTCTCACGCATACAAAAGCCCAGGTCTGAACAGTTCTTTCTGCCTCTTGGCGCTCCTGTATAGCCCGTTGCAATAACTTCATCATTCTTTACTATAACTGCCCCATAATGTCTTCTAAGGCAGGTACTTCTTTGCGATACCACTTCCGCTATATCAAGGTAATAGTTTATCTTATCTCTTCTTTCCATAATTTCTCCTTCATATTTAAGAAAGAATCCTATTTTCTGAATTCATCAACTGTAACAACTCATATTAGCTGTATCTAATTATCCACAACAATTTGCTTTCTAGTCTTTGTAATATGGAGATTCTTAGAAACTTCCTACTCAAACAAAAAGGCACCTGACTACATTGCTGTAACTCAGGCACCCTGTATCATAGCGAAGGAGGGACTTGAACCCCCGACACCACGGGTATGAACCGTGTGCTCTAGCCAACTGAGCTACTTCGCCATATCAGTTTCAAGACTTCTCTCAAAACAACAAGAGTATTATAAATGTTTATGAGAGAAATGTCAATAGGTTTTTAAAAATATGTGGCCGCAGGTTTAGGGGGTAGTTTTGGGGCTTAAATGCAACATGGTGTTGTACTTACTCTGACAGGTGCCTCTGTTGCATTTACATTGAAAGATATCTTTGCTTTTACTTTGAATATCCCACTGCACCCGTTAGAAACGTGCACCGCTAGGCACACCACCAACAAAAACCCCGCACATATTTGTGCAGGGCTTTTAATTACAATTAATTCTATTGTTTATTGATGTTCAACTTCAATTTTCCTTCTTGCAAAGGCCGCAATAAAGATAAAGATTGCTCCTACAGAATAATACCATCCATCAGGTACTACTGAACCCGGAGGAGATTTTTTTTCTTTTTTTGAATGAAAGCTAGCTAAAGGAGTACCTTCTTCAGAAAGTTCATATTCATTGTTCCCATCAGACTTTATCTCTCTTACAGCACTTCCAGAAGCAGTCTCTCTATATTCTGTTTCCGTTCCGGTACTATTTACATCGTAAGTAGCAGAAGGTGCGGCTTTGGCATAAACAGGATATCCGTATCCTGTCAGAATCATACTGGAAATAAGTATAATTCCTAATAAACTCCATTTATTCTTTCTACACATAAAACCCTCCCTCATCTTATTTATTTATCTCCATTATAATCTGTAGATGATAAATTCATAAAAACTTATCATCCTCAGCTAAACTCCACTAAAAGTAATATTCCGATTACTTCTCACACTTACTTATATCGGCTGATGAGTCGAGAAAATTAATAGCTTATATCTCTTATTTCTGTATTTTTATTAATTTGTATATTCTTGCTTATTTTTCAATTAAATTATTGTTATAACGTACCAAAACCCCCGTAGCTAATGTTATGTGAGGGTTTTGGCTTAAATACTATTAGATTTCTTTTTCCTCTTTACGCTTTATATATGTAAAAGCTCCAATTAAGAGTAAGCCTGCACCCAGCTGGTAGTACCATATATTATCTGCACCACCTGTTTTTGGCAGTCTTCTCTTTGCCCTGTTTTGTATAAAATGAGAAAGTGGTGTACCATCATCTTTAAGCACATACTCTTTCTTCTTGTCAGGCTTTGTCTTCTTTACGAAATGTCCAAGAGGGTAGCCGTCATCGTCTATGACAATGATCTCATAACTGCTGTCAGGATCATTTGGATCAGGCACATTGTCAAGTGTATAGGTAGGTATCTCAGGATTTGGATTATCGTCAGGTGTAGGATTTGGCTCTTCCGGCTCTTCAGAAGTTCCCGGCTCGCTAGGTCTCTCAGGACTTGATGGATCTGAAGGCCTATTAGGATTCAAAGGTTTTTCCTGATTTCCAGGTGTATTAGGTACACTTGGCTTACCCGGTTTCTTTGGATCATTTGGCTTATCCTGGCTTGAAGGATTCTTAGGATCTTCAGGTTTGTTAGGATTTGTCTCACCTTCTGTAGGAGGTGCAAATCCTCCACCGCCGCCACCCGGAGTATAGGTCGATTCATTGGTAATAGTTAGTTCATTGCCATCCTGAGTCACATTGCCATAAGAACCAAGTAGCTCAATCATCCTACCTACCTCAAGCTCTGTAACTTTTATCCTGTATTCTGTAGGATTTAGCCTATACCCTTCAGGAGCTTCAACTTCCTTAAGGACATACTCACCTGAACTTATTCTGTCAAACTCAACCTTTCCTTCAGCATCTGTAGCCTTAGGGGAGCCATCTACCTGCGCTCCTTCCTTTTTAAGCTCAAATTTAGCCCCAGAGAGGAACTTATCCTTAGCCTGATTGGTCTTAAATATGGTAAGCTTATCAAAGCCCCATACCCTTCCTGTTGAGGATACATTTACAGTATAGCTTACATTAGGCTCTTTAATTGTCTTTTTTGTTAAATCTTCAAAGAGAGCAACAGTATTTCTTACACCTTCTCCGGAATTTATTGGAGAGCTAAAATCTGTAATGTAAGTAATCTTATAGACCGAATTACCGTTTGGAAGGTTGATAATGAACTTTCTGCCTGTATCTTCGTACTTAAATATCTCAGAAAGATTTTCCTTTATTTCACGCGTTGGGATGAATTTACCATTATCATCAACACTTCCCTCAAATATCCTATAATTATCTCCATGGAAGACAAGTTCAGAGCTGTTCTTCTGTCTCCTTATCATGATGTTGTTACTCAGGCTATCCTGAAAACTTACCTTTTTACCGTTAGTATAGGTCTTATAAGGTCTGTAAACTATGCTCCACTTGATGAAGCCCTTTTCAGCATATTTAGCTACATTTTCATCATAGAATTTCCAAATAAACTCTTCGTTTAAGTCTACATCCTGAGTATCAGCTATCTTAACTTCTTTCTTCTGATTTCCGCTATCTTCATCTATCCACTTCTTTTCGGGTGTTATTTCGGCCTTGTTCACTATATTTACTCTTTTATTCAGGTAAGAATCTACCTTAGCAGGCTTAATACGCAACTTAAGAAGGATAACGTAGGTCTCATCCATCTTCGCAAACTTAAATATCAGTTTGTTGTTAGTCTCATCCTTGGTAAATGTAAGCTTATCAGTACCAAGAGAAAGTGGCGAGCCCTCTGCAAGTACGGTTGCATCAGCCTTAGCTATGCTTGTAGCTGCCTTACCTTTATAGATGAGATAATCGCTGTTCCCACCTATCTTATCAAGTTCAAAGTCCTCAGGAATATAGTCAGTAAGTGTAACAGCTCCAAGATCGCCGTCTACATCATTGACTCCTGCCGCATTCACACTTATCCTGTAGATGATAGACTTATCTTTTCTGTTGTAAGCAACCGCCTGATTGTCTTTGGCTTTTTTAGCAGCATAATCAAAGACATCGTCATTTATTATATTGTTGCCTGCAGATACTGTTAAATTATTTACAAATCTTTCAGCAGCATCCTTAGAAAGAGCCTGCTTCTTTATCATCTTAGTGTTGTATTTAATTCCACTTGCCGCTTCTTCTATAAGAGTTCCATTATCCTTAAAGAGATTCATAAAGTTATATGTAGATGTATCTCTTGTGTCCATAACCTGTCTTGGTTCAACAAGCTTAGACTTAAACTTAACTAAGGTCTTTTTCCTGTTGTCGTTTGGAATAGCCTCTCCCTTAGTAGGATCCAGCTTTAACTCAAGTATGTGTCCAACTATCTTATCTGCACTATTTCTAATTGCATATACTTCATACTCAATGTTTGACTTATTCTCAGTAAGAGGTGAAGAAGGATTTACAAGTCTATGATGATGCTGGGCATCCTTGTTAATAACATCTGTAAAAAGGAACTGTACTTTTAAGTGTTTTTTTACTACAGTATCATTTAAGCCTGTAATCTTATAGTCTGTATCTACACCCTTTCTATTTGCTTTTTATGTCATTATCAAAGATGAAGGTATCATAGATGTAGTAAACATCATTGTCTGTGTTATCTCTAACAAAAGAAGCAATCCATTCCGTTTCAAATCCCACTCTTCTGATTATGGCATCTCTGCGTTCATCAAGCCTTCTATCGTCTTCCTCTTCTGTCTCGCCTGCCGCCAATCCGAACATTGTTGCTGACTTATCTGTCTTTTTTCTACCGATTCTAGCTACGGCTGAAAGCTTAACCCTATTACTTTCCCCATTCCAACCTATGATGGCATCATTCTTAAATTCATAATAATAATTTGGAAGTGTAAAATCATCCGTTACTATGGTAAGTCTTGTCTTTTTAGTTACACTTGAGATGGTATACTCATCATTATCAATACCGGCAGGATTAACGTTATGTTTAGTTTCTGACCAATCTCCTTTATTTTCATCCCATACCTGATAGTAGCTCTCTCTTCTTGTCTGAGCAATGTCTCCTATAGTTGAATTAGCAAGTTTGTCTTTAACAGTTACCGTCCCAAGGTTTGCATCAGGCTCATTAAATACTATGCTCCATGTAATACTTTTATTATCAGCAGAAGTAAGTCCTTCCTTCTTTCCAAAAGGAATGAGCGTCACCTCTGCTTCATTGGTCTTATTCTCAAGCTTCCCATTCTTATAGAGCTCCGCTGTGTTCTTATAATACTTACCATACTTAAATTCATTGCTTGAAATTACAGTACTGAACTTAATCACAGCCTTACCTACATTAGTGAAAGTAAATTGCCCGCCTGTATAGTATATCTAAGTACCTTATCATTATAGCTATCAGGGTTCACAGTTTGTCCATTGATGGTTAAAGATCCCGTCTTGTAATCACCAACCTTTGTAAGGTCATCTACAAATACATAGTCTGTAAGGCTTAGCTGAGAATTGATAGAGCCAAGTATCTTTTTATCAATGGTTACTGTCCAGTCCACAGTTCCGTTATGTATGTTTAGTTCAGCTTTCTTCTCAGTCCTTAGGTCTTCCTTGGTATCATCTATATCAAGTTCATAGTCTAAGATTTTAACCTTTCCGTTACCTCCGGGGGCTTCTAATTTGGTTACATCCACTCTTAGTTTAACTGTGGCTTTTACTTCGATTTCATTCTGGTCAAACATGACAGTATCAGCTTCCGAAAAGTCAAATCTTACCTTAATATTACCATCATTGTCGGTTGCAAAAGATGTTTTACATATATTCTTCCCACGAATTTCCGGTAAGCTCTGTACACTGTCAGGCTTAGTGTACTCTTCTATATTCACTGCTCCGTTAGGCAATATAAACGGTGCACCAAGTTCATATTCTACATACGAATTATCGGTTATATGATGTGTAGCATTTTTATCAAATTTGAACTTATCCTTGATTGTAGCTGTTATATCAGTAGTCAAATCAATCTTAGGATTATCTGCCTGCTTGATTTCTTTTCCATTTTGAAAAATACCATGTTGTGTTCTATAACAGCCCCTGTTCCTGTCGCATTCTCTGTTGCAGGTGGAGCAGCATTTACAAAGGCAGGCTGAACAAATCCTGATAAAATAAGCCCAATTATCAGTATTAAACTTAGTAAACTACTTCCATGTTTTTTCCACATAAAACTCTCCTTATCTTATATTGTAAGCCACAGTACAAATGATACAGATTATTAACTTTTTAATCTTCACCTTTATATGGACTTGATTTCTTTTAAAAATACATAAAATTCCTTATAAATATATCGGATATTAATCTAAAGTAATTAATGATATCTCCTGTTTTTCTCAATTTTTTTGCATATTTGTACATTTACTTTTTTTATGATTGTTATATAATTAGGTTGAGAATTTTTACTTTATTTTGTTCAGACCAGAAAGGAAATATTATGTCTTTTGATGGAACAGTGGTGGCAGGCATAACCTATGAGCTTCGCACCTGCCTTACCGGTGGCTATATAACAAAGATTGCACAGCCTGAGAAGGATGCCCTCGTGCTTACCGTTAAAAATAACAGAACTCAATATAGACTTTTTTTATCTGCCAATGCTTCTCTTCCTCTTGCTTACATCACAGAGGAGAGCCGCAAGTCGCCTATGACAGCTCCAAACTTTTGCATGCTTCTTAGGAAACATCTGGGAAGTGCTAAAATACTTGACATCTCACAGCCGGGGCTTGAGAGAATAATAAGAATTAAGACCGAGCATTTGGATGAGATGGGCGACCTCTCAGTTAAACAGTTGGTCATAGAGCTAATGGGAAAATACAGCAACACCATCCTCCTTGATGATGATGAAAAGGTAATAGACAGTATAAAGCATGTATCCCTGCTTGTTAGCTCAGTCAGGGAGATACTGCCGGGGAGAAGCTACTTTGTGCCTGAGCAGGAGGGTAGAATAAACCCCTTTGATGCTAATTATGACTACTTTGTAAATGTGATAGCAAGGAAGCCAAATGCTATAGGAAAGGCGATTTATACCTCACTTACGGGCTTCTCACCTCAGATAGCTAATGAAATCTGCTCTCTTTCAGGGCTTGATGCAGACCAACCTACAGCCTCACTTAACGCAGAAAATGTAAATGAGCTTTTTAAGAATTTTAGTAAATTTATAAGTCTCATCCAAAGCGGTGAATTCACCCCTACAATATACTATGGTAGTAACCTCGAGCCTAAGGCTTTTGCTGCTTTTTCTCTCAGCATTTATGAGAATATGGAGAGCAAGACCTTTTCCAGTCTTTCATCCCTCCTTGAGGAGTTCTACAATTCAAAGGATAAGAATGACAGAATGAGGCAAAAGTCAGCAGACCTAAGAAAGCTCATAACCAACGCCATATCAAGGACTGCAAACAAGCTGGATATATTTGCAAAGCAGCTAAGAGATACCGAAAATAGAGATAAATTCAGGATATACGGAGAACTGATAACTACCTACGGCTATCAGGCAAAAGAGGGAGATAAGGTGCTTACCTGTACCGATTACTATTCAGGTAAGGAAGTTAATATAAGCCTTGATACCACCATCCCTGTGATGGCAAATGCCAAGAAATACTTTGATAAATATGCCCGTCTTAAAAGAACTTATGAGGCTGTAATTTCACAGCAAGAGGAGGCAGAGGCTGAATTAAGCCATCTAGAGTCCATCAAGATGTCACTTGAATTAGCAGAAAATGAGGAAGACCTTGCAGAAATCAGGAAAGAGCTTGAAAGTGCAGGCTATGCAAAGAAAACAGGAATAAGCTCTAAAAAGGGTAAGGCAAAAGAGGCTAAGGGAACTCCACTTCACTTTGTATCAAGCGATGGATTTGACATCTATGTAGGGAAAAATAATATACAAAATGATTATCTCACCTTTAAGTTAGCCACAAACAATGACTGGTGGTTCCATGCTAAAAAATGTGCAGGCTCTCATGTCCTCCTTGTGACAAATGGCAGGGAGGTTCCTGACAGAGCCTTTGAAGAGGCGGGAAAGCTTGCCCTTCACTACTCAAGTATAAATACCACATCCTCCCTTAAGGGTAATGGAACTAAGCATGACGTGGACTACGTACAAAAAAAGGAGATAAAGAAGCCAAACGGTGCAAAGCCCGGCTTCGTGGTTTACTACACCAATTATTCACTTACAACCGATTCTGATATATCAGAACTTAGACAGATATAGGAGGCAGATATGATAATAGCAGATATGCACACACATTCAGATTTTTCGGGAGATTCAGAAACCCCTATGGAAACAGGCTGAAAAAGCCGTTAAACTAGGTCTGAAACATTATTGTTTTACCGACCATGAAGACCTGTATTACCCTGAGGTTCAGGATGAAAATGGTAATCCCGTCAATATATTTAAGCTCGATGTTCCTAATTATATCGCTAAGATAAAAGAGGTTAAGACTAATTTTGCTGGAAAGCTAAACATCCTTACAGGCATAGAGCTTGGACTCTGTGATAAGGCTCTGCCTGAATACAGTCAGTTATTAAAGGAGAATAACTTTGACTTTGTCATTGGCTCCATTCACCTGATAGACGGAATGGATCCTTATTATCCAAATTTTTGGCTATACCACGACAGTAAAAATGCTGTGCAGAGATATTTTACTATAATGCTTGAAATGATAAACAAGTTCACCGACTTTGATACCCTAGGTCATCTTGATTATATCTTTAGATACATAAGGGATGAGGCAGGGAACCCCGGCGAATCCCACTATGCATACAGGGAATATGCCAGTCTCATAGATCCGATACTTAAGAGGGTAATCGAGCTTGATAAGGCTCTTGAGGTAAATACTGCAGGATATAAATACGGTCTTGGAGTACCTAACCCACAACCGGAGGTCCTTAAACGCTACATAAAGCTAGGCGGCACAAAAATAACCATAGGCTCAGATGGACACAAACCTGAACATCTTGCCTATGATTTTAATAAATGTGAAGCCCTCTTAAAAGAACTGGGCTTTGACGGATATTATATTTTTGAAAATAGAAAGCCAATAAAAATCAACTTCTAACTATCCTGCCACCGCAGACAACTTCGCCTGCCTCGTTGTAGACTACTAAGGTCTGCCCCGGGGCAGATGCTCTTTGCGGCTCTAGAAACTCTGCCACCACCCTCTCTCCATCAAAGGAGAGCTTACAGTCACCACCCTTGTGGTTATATCTTATCTTTGCCATATAGGTCTTGTTTAGCGCTTCAATTTCTTCTCTGGTTTCAGCCATAAAGTTAACTCTTTCAGCCACTACTCTAGTGCTAAAGAGACCTTCATTGTCAGAAAGAACCACCTCGTTAGTCTCAGGCCTTATTTCCTTTACAAACATAGGCTTGCCAAAGGTGATACCGAGGCCTTTTCTCTGACCTACAGTATAATGAACTATTCCTCTATGCTCTCCCAAAACCTTGCCACTCACATCTATAAAATTGCCCTTTTTAGCCACTAATCCATATTCATTTTCAAGATAGACTGCATAATCTCCATCAGGTATGAAGCAAATCTCCATACTATCAGGCTTTGAGGCTACCTCTATTCCTGCCTTTCTGCTATCTTCCTAACCTCGCTCTTTTCATAATCTCCTATAGGAAGCAGGGTTTTCTTTAACTGTTCCTGAGTAAGGTTACAAAGGGCATAGGTCTGGTCCTTTGCAGCCGTATGTGAGTTCGCTATGGAATATCTCCCATTTGGAAGTTCTCTTATCTTGGCATAATGGCCTGTCGCCACATAGTCTGCTCCAAATAATTCCGCCCCCTTAAAGAGAGCCTCCCACTTTACCATTCTATTACAAAGGGTGCAGGGATTTGGCGTTTGCCCATTTTTATACGAATCTGCAAATAATCCATTACATTGTCTCGGAATTTCCCTCTTACATCAACTATCTCATAAGGTATGCCAAGATGGCTGGCAACCCTTGCCGCATCTTCCTTTGCCTTGCTTCCAAGACAGCCTCCGTTTACCGTATCGATAGCTCCTTCTGTCCATATATCCATCGTAACTCCGTAGACCTCGTAGCCCTCTTCCTTTAAGAGATAGGCAGCTACTGATGAATCCACTCCTCCAGACATTCCGACTACTACTTTCTTTGACATATTACTCCTTTATCTTCTATTACATACCGGACTGGTATTCTTGTCTACACCTTTTTCCTCTATTAGATGCTTGCCGTCTCTTGCAAGCTCGGATATCATCAGGTTGTTAACCGCCTGATTTATACTATCCGATATCCTCTTCCATACAAATTTGGTTATACAGGTATCAGCGCCCTCACAAAAGTCGCCTGAACCGTCTATCTCGGCACAGTCAACCGGGTTTAGGTCTCCTTCAAGTGCTCTAAGCACCTCGCCTACGGATATCTCTTCTGCCGGCCTTGCAAGCACATAGCCTCCTTGGGCACCTCTTAGACTGTTGACAATCCCTGCCTTTTTAAGCATGGCAATTAGCCTCTCAAGATAATTCTCCGAAATACACTGTCTTGCAGCTATGCTGCTAACTGACGAAGCCTCATCATGCATAGCTATATCAAGCACGGCCTTGAGCCCGTACCTGCCTTTAGTAGAAATCTTCATTTAAATCTCCTATTTTTCACAGGTTCTCCCTGCTATATAAATATCAATAATGCTATGTTTCTTATAAATCCTGACTTAAAAAAGCGATTCTTAATAAGGCTCACCCTTCTTCCTATAAATCCCCTATCCTTAAGCTTTACAAATTCCTTAGTTATCCTTTTCTTATCGTGAGGGAGGCTGTCTTCAAAGTATAAGAGAAACTCCTCTGCCTGTTCTATATTCTGGTATATCCTCTGCCTTATTTCCTTAAGTTTGCTGATTCTTCTTATAAAATACGAGCTAAAAGTCTCTCCACCTACTACATTGCCTCCATGCTGCCTGTAGTATTCGGTAAGCCCTTAACTTCTCCTACTCTTCCAAGTCCTGCAGCAATTAGTCCAAACCACCAGTCGTGCATCTTAGCCTTTTTATGTGGCAGAAGTCCCTTTTCTTCAGCTTTTAGCTCTGCATCCACCAAAGCTTTGTTAACCATAACAGTTCCACCTATGAATTTATTTTCCATAAGGAGGTAATTAAGGGCTATCTTAGTATTATCAACCTTTTCTGCCTTAAAATAAGAATCTGCCGTCACTTTAAGGTTTTTATCTGTAATTGCCACATCGGAAAACACAAGGGCAGGGCTCCCATCCTCTATTTCCTTTATTTTAGCAAGTGAGCGGCTTAATTTATCCTTAACCCACACATCATCCTGGTCAGAAAAACAAAAGTACTCTGCTTCAGGTGCAAGTTCTGCCTTAACCCTCTTGATTCCGCCAAAGAAATTCCCTGCGGCGCCAAGGTTCTCCCTGTTTTTTTCAAAATATATCTTATCAGGATAGTTTTTAATAAACTCCTTAACTATATTCTCGGTATTATCCTTAGAGCCGTCATCAAAGATGAAAAGCTTCCAGTCCTTACAGTCACCAGCTATTATAGAGCCAATCTGCTCTTTGATGTATTTTTCGCCGTTGTACACACCCATTATTATTGCAATCATTTAAAATAATCCTTATTCATACAGAATTTAAGCACCAGCTTCTTTGGCAGCCTGTCATAGTTCTTGCCAAACTTATAACCTATTAGCTTGGCACCGCTGTGAAATACAAGCTTAGGAAGCAGATAAAACTTCCCCTTCCTTAATAGATGGAGGGCGGTATCCTTTACAAGCCTGCCACCTTCCTTATACGAGGATACCTTTGAAAATACTTCCCTGTATTCCCTATGAGAAGCTCCCAGGTCAAAGTTCCTGCTAAACTGCTGCCACAGGCTGTACTCGTGGTAGTGGACCACCCTTGCATCCGCCTTATAAACTACCTTGTAGCCAAGCTCCATAACCTTAGCCGCCATCAGCATATCTTCGTTAAACACCGTAGGATGTACAAAACCTCCTGCTTTCTCATAAATCTGCTTTTTGTAGGCAGCGCAGACATCTGAGCAAAACCAGGCCTTTATCCCCATAGTCTCTATATCTGACTTACTTTTCACCCTGTCTTTGTCAGGATAATTAAATTCTCTTGTATATCTCTCTATCTCTCCGGCCTTTTCATCAGTTTCCTGTCTGGCATAGACTATTGCAACCTTTTCGTCATTAAAGCCTGAAAGCAGGTTAGAAAAAAGCCTGCCATCCTTAGGTCTTGCATCCTGCGTCATACAGACAAAAACATCAGACTCAGACATCTTAGCCCCAAGTCTTCTGGTAGCACCATGGTCAAATTCTGACTTCTTGATATGGGTTACCTTCACAGGCAGTATCTCCTCATATTCCTTTTTCCAGAATTTTTCTTCTGTGTTGATTATATAAATATTATCAGGCCTTAAGGTCTGGATGAGAATTCCCTTAAGTAGAGCCTTTAGCTCTTCTCCAGGTTTATATGTAGGTATAATAATATCAAAGGTCATAGTATTCTTCTTTCTTAGTTTTAACTTAGTTAATATGGACTTGCCCCCTATGATACAGGAGTCTGCATCCTATCTTCTTACAAGTAAAAATTGCTTTGAAGTCACTATCTTTTCTACTCGTACCATAAAGTATAACAAATAGACATCTGTCTGTAAACAGTTACAGGGCAAAACGGGAGTTTGACACTTACTCATAACACCAAATTTAAATAATCCTTTATTTAAGCCAACTAAGGCTTATTTTTTTGTCAAATTTTTTCAATTTTTATGTGGCTATATGTGTCTATATATGATATAATGGGAGGTGGAGGTATGATACTATGAAACTTACAAAGTCTTCTTCAAAAAATTCAACTACATACTATGTTCAAAAGTCATATAGGATAGGTGATAAAACATCCACAAAGACAGTAGAACGCCTTGGCTCTATTGAAGAGCTAAAGGCTCGAGCGGGTGATAAGGATCCTATTGAATGGGCAAAGGAGTATGTTAAAAAACTTACCCTTTCTGAAAAAGAATCTAGGAAAGATATCACCGTTAAGTACTCCGGAAGCAGGCAGATTGATAAAAAAATGTCAGGAAATCTGTTAATGTGGGCTATCTTTTCCTAAAGAAGATTTACAACGAACTAAGGCTTCCTAAAGTAGTAGAGGAAATATCTGAGAAATATAAGATAACATATGACTTAGATGACATTTTTTCTTCCCTCCTTTATACAAGAATTCTTTCACCGTCTTCAAAGGAAGCTTCGTTCCACTATGCAGAAAAAATTTCCTGGAGAAGAGGAACTTTGACCTTCATCAGGTTTATCGTGCTCTTGAAGTTCTTGCAAAGGAAAAATGACCTGATACAAAAACTTTATGAAAAACTCCATGTCCGTTATAGAGAGAAATAAACATATCCTTTACTACGACTGTACTAACTTCTATTTTTGAAACAGAGGAAGAAGATGGCTTTTCGGAAATATGGCATCTCCAAAGAACACAGACCAAACCCTATTGTTCAGATGGGCTTGTTTATGGATGCTGACGGCATTCCCTTGCCTTCTCCATGTTTCCAGGCAACCAGAACGAACAGCCGTCTCTTGCACCTTTAGAGAAGAAGATCATATCAGATTTCGGTATCGATAAACTTGTTGTATGTACTGACTCTGGTCTCTCGTCTGCATCAAACAGGAGATTCAATGATACAAAAAAGCGAAAGTTTATCACTACGCAGTCAATTAAAAAGTTAAAAGACTTCTTAAAAGAGTTCTGCCTTTCAGATGAGGGGTGGAGAAAGACAGGAAGTAAAAAAACTTACAGAATAAGTGAGCTTGATCCTGTAGAAGACTACCATACTACCTTCTATAAAGACAGGTGGATTAATGAAGACGGCCTTGAACAGCATCTTATTATTACATTTTCTCTAAAATACCAGGCTTACCAGAGAAAAATACGAGGAAGACAGATTGAAAAAGCGAGCAGTTGTCTTGACCACCCTTCAACCCTTACAAAAAGGTCCGCAAACGATTATAAACGCCTATTATCACAAGAGCATATCACAAGGCATGGGGAGATGGCAGAAAAATCCCTCATAAAGTTAGATATGAAGAAGATCGCTGAGGAAGAACTGTATGATGGCTTTTATGCTGTATGTACAAACCTTGAAGACAATGCAGAATCTATTGTTAGAATCAACCACAAGCGCTGGGAAATCGAAGAGTGCTTTCGTATTATGAAAACCGAATTTAAGGCAAGGCCTGTTTACCTCTCAAGAGAAGACAGAATTAAGGCTCATTTCCTAACTTGTTATGCTTCCCTTGTACTATATCGGATTCTGGAGAAGAGGCTTACAGCGCAGTCCCCTGAAGTAAGCTTTTCATGTCATGAGATCATACAAACACTTAGAAATATGAACATGCTGGTATCTCTGGGTGATGGATATATTCCCGTTTATGAAAGAACAGACCTTACAGATGCATTACATGAAATTTCAGGTTTCAGAACTGACTTAGAGATTGTGTCAAACAGAAATATGAAAAAAATTTTTACAAAGATGAAAAAAAGAAGAAAAAAATAGCCACATTTTTCTTTAGCATATATAAAAGGCTCTAAAACCCAGATTATAAAATGGATTAGAGCCTTTTTGATTGTTACAAGTGTCAAAGATGGGAGTATAACAAATAGACATCTGTCTGTAAACAGTTACAGGGCAAAACTCTATTAACCTATATATTTACTATGTTTACTTTTATTTTGTTATTATTCTTTTGTTAAAATTTCCCATAGCAATTAATCAATATGTGTGATATTATTAAATTGTGTTCAATTTAATAATGCATTTGATTAATACGGAGGAAAATATTATGTCAATTAGAGAAGCTTTATTAAAAAGAAGATCTGTATATGCACTGAACAAGGTTCTTCCTGTTTCTGAAGACGAAATAATAAAGGCAATAGAAGAAACTGTATCCCTTGTACCTGATGCTTTTGACTGCAAGAGTCAGAGAGTTGTCGTAGCACTTGGAGAGAAACAGAATGAGCTCTGGGATGCTGTATACGATGCATTTGAAGGAAAGGTTCCAAGGGAGAAAATCGATAGTTTCAAGGCAGGGGCAGGAACTGTGCTTTATTTTACTGATGAGACAGTGACAAAGGGGCTTATGGATGCTTATCCTGCTTATTCATCTAACTTCCCGGTATGGAACGGTCAGGCAAATGGAATGCTTCAGATATCAGTTTGGGCAGCTTTAGCTGAACTTGGAGTAGGCGCAAGTCTTCAGCATTATAACCCCGTTATTGATGAGGCTGTAAGAAAGCTCTTCAATGTACCTGATAACTACAAACTAATTGCAGAGATGCCTTTTGGAGGTATAAGCGCAGAGCCGACACCTAAGGCTAAAGAAGATATATCAAGCAGGGTGAAAATCGCAAGATAAAAATAGTCCTTTAAGCATAGGAATAAATTAATACCGTATTTACTGACAGGGGAGTATAATACTTCCCCCTTAATAATGGAAAGAGCCACAAAGCATTGCTGCCTTGTGGCTTTTCTTGTTTATAGGGGAAGTTTTGTTGGGCAAAGTTATTAAATATATCTATTATCTCTTGAGGTTGATAAGCTCTTCAAGAATTGAATCTGTTGTAGTGATTGTTCTTGAGTTAGCCTGGAAACCTCTCTGTGTAGTAATCATATCTGTAAACTGTGCAGCAAGGTCTACGTTTGACATCTCAAGCATACCTGTGCTTATCTTGCCGCCTTCTGAGGTAACGTCTTTCCAACACCGTCAAATCTACCTGAGTTCATAGTCTCTACGAAGTTACTGTTACCTACAGACTCAAGTCCTGCAGGGTTCTTGAAGTTTGCAACTGCAATCTGAGCAAGAAGCTTAAGATCTCCGTTGTCGTAAGAACCGTAAATCTTACCTGAGCTATCAATGGAAGCACCCTTTAAGGTACCCTTCATCTTACCCTTACCGTTACCGTCTACATCACCCATGGTTGACTCAATCTTAGATGATGTTGAGCTTGCAAACATTGTCATCTGTGAGAAATCAATCTCGATGTTCTTGAATGGGTTAGGTGACTTACCACCGATATTTAAGAACATTTTCTTAATTTTGGCGTTTTCATCAAGACCTGTTGAATCATAAGCAGGATCTGCTCCGTCAGCAGCAAGGCTCTTGAACTTACCTGTAGTTCCGTCAAATACAGCCATAAATGCAAAGTTGTCAGCAAAAGTAAGCTTACCGTCTGTTATATCAGGTGCTCCAACACCACTTAAATCCTGCTTTTCTGTGGTAACATTTGCACCCCAGCCTGTAGCAGTATATTCTGTAGTTCCAGTGTCATTTGTTGTAGCTGTATAAAGTATAGACTTACCATCTTTAAGTATATCCTTAAGCTCTATGTAGTAAGCATTGTCAGATACTGAACTCTGCTTCATATTAAACTTAGCTGTATACTCATATCCTAAGTTGTCATAGAAGTTAGTCTGGAAAGTACGGCCTGCTGAACCTGATGCAAGCTGTGTATCAGTCTTATCTATGTTTCCTGACATATAAGCTGCTGTTGTAGCTTCAGGATCTGTATACATATTTTCAGGTGCCATGATGTTAAGGTTAGATACAGGGCCAGGCTTAGTCTTTGTCTTGTCATCAGGATCTACCTGCCATCCCTGAACCTTAGCTCCGTCTGAAGTTGTAAGTGTACCGTCAGCATCAACTGTAAAAGCACCATTCTTGTAAAATAAGTTCTTCCCGCATTCTTAGTAATAAAGAATGAATCTCCTGTAAGCATACAGTCGAATGCGTTGTTAGTTGCCTGAGAACCGCCTGCTCCTGATATATTCTTAGATATAGCAGAAACTCCTGCACCAAGACCGATCTGCTTTGAGTTAATACCTGCTACATCTGATTCCTTGTTAGGACCTGATGAAGACTGGGTAGTCTGATAGAAAACATCAGAAAATACTACTGAACTGGACTTAAATCCTACTGTATTAACGTTTGCAATATTGTTACCAATAACATCCATCTTGGTCTGGTGTACCTTAAGTCCTGCAACACCAGAAAAAAGTGATCTCATCATAATAAATGACCTCCATATTAAACTTTTATTGTTTTGATAAGTGTTTCATCTGTCATTCAGAAACAAAAGCCTCCATAAAGGTCCGGCTTTAGCTTATCACAGCTCCATCAATATTTGTGAAAATCTTATCTTCACTATCTCCTACAGCAGTTACTACTGTGTTGTTTTTTACATTTACTATAAATGCAAGCTCATCAACTACTATAAGTGATTCTTTGATTCCCTTCTGCCTTGCTCTGTCAGTTCCTTCTGAAAGTCTTAACATCTGTTCATTTGAAAGATTGATATTACGACTGGCAAGTCTTTCATTGTCATGCTTTGAAAACTTGAGTGTTCCTTCGTCTTTTTGAGCCTGACTTAGAAGTACGTCTCTAAAACTATTCCCCTTAAGGGCAGCCGCATCTTGGTTTTTGTTTTCCTGCTTGCCAAGATATTTACCTCTAATCTGCTCAATGGAGCCCAAACTTCCATTATTTATATTCACATCCTCACCTCCACAAAGATAATATCGGCTAATCTATGTTAAAAGTTAACACCTTTTACCACTACTCCAAAATATTTTTCATAGGAAATATTATTGCAATCTCCTATGAAAAACTCTTGGGTTATTTCTGGCCTCAAAATATTCGTTATTCGTTCATTTTCATAAAGTGACTATATACTCTTGGAGCAGGCAGGACATATTTCCTTATATAATTAAGGGGTTGTTGTATCTGCAGAATTTGCAGCTCCAGAAGGTGCCGGATTTGCGGCCTCTATCGGTTTTGCTGGTTCAGCCTGATTAGCAGACTCGGCAGGTTTTACAGGCTCTGCCTGATTAGTTGTCTCAGCTGGCTTTGCTGGCTCAACAGGCTTTGCTGGCTCTGTCTTCTTTGGAAGATCACCCTCAGATATAGTTACCGATAGATTGGTATTGCTATGTGTTCCAAAGTCATTGTTGAACTTAACATCTATCTGATAATGTCCCTTCTTTAAGTCCTTAAACGCATCCGGATAAACAGTTACAAGTCCTTCTTCGTCAATAGTGAAGTTCTTAGCAGGGATGTCGTTGCCGTTTATGCTAAGTGCAAGCCCTGTAGCCTTTCCTGCGCCCTGTCCCATATGTACCTGAAACTTCATCACTTCAGGGTGGTCTTTATTAAACTTCAAGTCCTTGTTCTCAACCTTAGGAATCACATTGCCCTTGATATAGTCAGGGTTAATGATTGACTGAAGGTCTGATGACGGATAAAGATTGCCGTCTATTGAAAGATATGACTTGTTACCCTTAACAGATACAAAGTCAACCTTTCCGCTTATTGTGGATTCTTTGCCATCAGCATTCTTGGTGGCTACTATTACATCCTGACCAATTAGCCCAAAAGCCTGTGAATTGGTCATTACAGCATTCATGTTCTGCATCTGCTCGAGTGTAGAGTAGGTTGCAAGCTGAGATACCCACTCGGTATTACTCTGTGGCTGCATTGGATCCTGATTCTCCATCTGTGCAACGAGAAGTTTAAGAAATGAATCTTTACCGAGCTTATTAAGCTCATCAGCAGTTTTAATTTTTTCTATATTGTTAGTCTTGCTAATAACACCATCTATTACCTGTGCCTGAAGACCACTGTCAGTTCTTGTAGAACTGTAATTTGTATTAAAATCGCTCATATTCTACCTTTCTATAATTATGCACCGAGGTTAATATTGCTTCCTGTATCTCCGTCAGTATAAGCTCTAATTGCCTCCTCAGGTGAAGTCATCACATAATCTATTCCTTCATCACCGTCAATTGCAAAACTTCTGTTTCTTTTGCCGGAATTCTTCTTACCTTCTTCACCTGTATTCTTTCCCTGATCGTTACTTCCGATTCCATTTTCGCTAATCATGACAGAAACCTCTGATACCTTAAGTCCCTGATTTTCAAAATTTAATTTAAGATCTGCAATCTGGCTCTCAAGTGCAGCCTTTGCCTGTGCATTTTCCACCCTAAACTCTGCCTGTAATATACCATTTTTAGAGGATACATTTACTGCTACCTTACCAAGCATGGCGGGTGTAAGCATAAATTCAAGACTTGTCCTATCAGGTGCATGTAAGTTCTTTATCTGGCTTGTAACCTGATTAAGTATGTCTCTTGCTGTAGTTCCCTCAGGCAGAGAGTTAGTTCCTTCAAGCTTTTCTATATTTGCAGCTATATTGTCAAATAGGTTCTGAGCAGGAGTCGAAACTCTTTCTACAGCGGTAGTCTGATTGTTCTCGCGTGAATTAGAATTATTCTGTTCAAATCCAGACTGAGTATGTGCACCTGCCACTGCATTTATCTGACATAGCAGAAAATGCTGCAAGTTCTTCTGCACTTACGGCCCCATCTACTTTCTTGCCTGAAGTCTCATCCTCCTTAGGTGTGTCAGTTTCTACATTCTCTCCCTTTACAAACTTTGTAAGAAGTTCATCTGTTTTAACTGCCACCTCTTCAGGTATGACTATTGTATCCGGCATCTGTGCATCATCTGTGACTCCTTCTGTCATTCCGGAAGTCATTTGCCCCATCTCAGAAAGGTGAGCATTTATTATATCAGAAATATTTCCCAAATCCTTAAATGCCTCATCATTTGTGAGTATAGCTGAAATATCCTTAAGTCCGTTAGCTTCAGTAACAAGACCTTTCCAGCTGTTAATGTCCAGCAAATCTGCAGATGTTAAATCGTTGTTGACAATATAATCTTTAACTGTAGTTTCATCAATTCCTGTCTTATCAGAAATCTGAGTAAACATACTTGCAATTATTGCCATTAAAGACTCTGCCTTTTCATCCTGCCCTTCACCACTTTCAGTCTCTTCGACAGCCGTTCCAAGTGAACTATCCTTTGTGGTCTTATAACTATCATCTTTCGCCTTATAAGCATCGTTTTTCTTGTCAGTATTCATCTTGTCATTTGGCTTATTAGTTGTCTGATTGTTATTAGCCTCTACCTTACTGTCTTCCTTGTAGTACTTTTCAGAGACTATGCTGTTGCTTCCCTTAGCCTCCTTAGCACCGCCCTTAGACGCTGTTGCTGCACTCTCTTTACCTAATATATCAGAGAATGAACCATCCGTTTTGACGGACTGTACCTTAGCCTTTGAAGAAACCGCAGGTGAAACAGCATTAATCTGAGCTGTTACCATAAAAAATCTCCCTTCTATCCATTATACATAGGGCATAAAATATACCCTACAACTAATATCGGATAAAAGGGAGCAAAACTTAAGCTTATCTTGATTGCATTATTGAAATTTTTTTCGTTATCTTGGCCGCCATGTTTGCATCCATCTTGGCAAGTATGGCTCCGGCCTCTTTGGTCTTCATATGAAGTAAGATATTGGCAACCAAATCAAGATCACCGCCCATACCGTTTAATATGGCCGCAGCTTCTTCAGGCTTCATGCTCTTATACATTTCCGCCTGCTCTATAAGCTTCTTTTCTGTGTCTTGCTGTTCAACCACCTGCCTGTATATCTCGGCAGCATTATCAGGATCTATGGATTCGTAGTACTTCTTATATTCTTCTATATCCGGTGCCTTGTCATTAAAGACTACCTCTTTATCAAACTTATCCTTCTCTGTCTGGAACTGGAGCTGATTCTCTTCAAAAGTCTTAAGTCTTGCTACCTCAGCCTCAAGCTGAGCAAGATAATTGGCGTTGCCTTTTTTAGTTCCATTAGCTGCAGCAAGCTTGGCTTCAAGTTCGCTTATCCTGTCCATTGCCTCAGGAAGATTTTTATAAGGATAGTTATTCTCCTCTGCCGCCTGTTCATCAGGAATATCAGGCAATATCTGATTGATGCCCGGTATATCTTTAAGCATTGGTCTAAGTACGGTAGAGCCAAATCCACCCACATCATATTTTATAAGAAGGGCAAATATAGCAAGCCAAATAGCTACAATGAAAAGCACGATAATGATAGTAAGTATTCTACTGAATATGCCTTCTTTTTCTTCGCCCTTTTTCTTCTTATCTTTCTTTTTTTCCCTTAGGCTGGCCTGAATCCTCTGTCTCATCCAGATTATCAAACTCATCCATCTCATCTATATCAGCCATCTATCCTCCATTTTTCTGAATTTACATCAGATCCATACTTATAAGCTACAAGTTCGTCTACCATAGCTGCTTCCTCGTATGCTACTTCTTTTATAAATCTGTTAAAATTCCGTTCTCTAAGTTTTTCTTGAATCTTTCTCTCCTTCATAGCCTCACCCATCTTGTCCTGTTCTATAACAACCTTGCCGCGAGCCTTCTTTACTTCAATTTTTTGTAAATGAATGACATCATCCATGCTTTCATAGGCAAGAGTTCTCATCCTTATTTTATGAACATTTAATTTGTCCTTACAGGACTCTCTGAGAGCCTCCTGATATTCTTTTTTTCTGTTATACAGCTCGGAAAGTTTGTCTTCTTCCTCATTTAGGTTAATTCTGGCTGCAGCCAAGTCCATTTTCTGCTGTTCTTCAAGCTTCATCTTCAGGTCAAGGATATTCTGCATCCTATACTTAAATTTCGCCATATTCCACCTTATTCTTTAATAAATGTTTATAAATCAGTGCAAATACTTATTCAGCCTCAGCGAATATCGACCTCAGCCCCTCTATCTCATCTTCGAACAAAAACTTTTCATCAGTACTCTGCATTAAAAATGCATTTACTTCCTTAATCTTACTAATAGCAAAATCTATATCAGGGTTAGCTCCTGCCTTGTATGCACCTATATTGATAAGATCCTCTGCTCCGTTATAGGTCGCCATTACAGTCTTCATTGTCCCTGCAAGCCTCTTATGCTCCTTAGTTACGATTGATGACATACATCTTGACACACTTTGAAGTACATCTATGGCAGGGTAATGATTCTTCTGAGCCAAGGCTCTTGAAAGAATGAAGTGTCCATCAAGTATACCTCTTGCAGTATCTGCTATAGGCTCATTCATATCATCACCATCTACAAGCACTGTGTACAAGCCTGTAATTGAGCCCTTGTCTCCATTTCCTGCTCTTTCAAGGAGCTTAGGCATCTCTGAATATACACTTGGAGGATAGCCTCTGGTTACCGGCGGTTCTCCACTTGCAAGACCTATCTCTCGCTGAGCCATAGAGAAACGGGTAAGTGAGTCCATCATAAGAAGGACATCCTCACCCTTATCTCTAAAGAATTCCGCTATCGCAGTCGCAGTCTTAGCTGCTTTCTTTCTGATAAGGGCGGGCTGGTCGGAGGTAGCCACAACCACTATGGAGCGCTTCATACCCTCGTCTCCAAGGTCACGCTCTATAAATTCCCTAACCTCTCTGCCTCGCTCTCCTATTAAGGCAATCACATTGATGCTGGCCTTTGTATTTCTTGCAAACATACCCATAAGTGTACTCTTGCCTACACCTGAACCTGCAAATATTCCAACTCTCTGTCCCTTACCTATAGTAAGGAGTGAATCTACAGCCTTTACTCCAAGGGGCAGAACTTCTTCTATCATCTGCCTCGCAAAAGGATCAGGCGGCATAGCCTCAACAGAGTAGCTGTCCTCTTTTTCAAAGTTTCTGTCAGATGCTATAGGTCTTCCAAGTCCGTCTACAGCCATTCCAAGCATATCATAGCCTACTGCAACGTGAAAAGGAGCTCCTGTACTTTCAACAAGGCTCCCTATACCAACACCCTCAACATCTCCATAGGGCATAAGCAAAATTCGGTTATCTCTGAATCCAACCACCTCTGCATAGGTTCCCTTGCCGGATTTATTATTGGAATAAATTATACATAAATCATTTATATTGGCACCAGGCCCCAAGGATTCAATCGTAAGTCCTATGAGCCTTGTAACCTTACCATACTTCTTTCTAATGGCTGGTCTAAAAGGGAATAATACTTATTTACATTGAACAATACTATACCCTCCCATCATTTTAATATTCTACTTTTTGTTTCCTCCTGCCAAGAGCTTTATGGAATTGACCAAGGTAGTAAGTCTTGTATCAAGTCCGGTATCAATAACACAGGAGTCAGTCTCTATCTTACAACTATTAAGAGGAAGTACAGGATCCGCTATGATTTCGATATTTACACGGTCTCCCACTATCTCTCTTATATAACCCTCTCTAGAGCTAACATATTCGTACTGTTCCTTAGGCACATGAATGACATAAAAACGGCTGGAGTCCGCATTATTTATAGCTGCAACTAGCATATTGTAGATGACAGCCTCATACTCGTCGGCAACTATACCCGTAAGTCTCTCCACGTAGTTAATCACAAGACCTGCAAATATAGGCTCAAGCCTCTCAACTTCCGCTTCAAATTCTTCCCTAAGTCTTGCCTTCTCATCCTCAATCTCAAGAAGTTTATTTTCATACTCTTCTTTAGCCCTTAGCTGTCCTTCCTTATATCCCTCTTCTGAAGCGGCTTCCCTTAGACTTTTTTCCTTTATCTTGGCTTCTTTTATAGCCTGACTCATTATCTGTTTTTTCTGTTCCTCAGCCTCTTCAATAATCTCAGCAGCTCTTCTTCTCGCTTCCTCATCGATTTCCTCGGGAGTAAGCTTCGGCTGTTCTTCCACAGCTATTTCAGGCGCTACCTCAGAGAGGGGTTCCATTTTCCTTGCTTCAGGTACAATTCCTGTCATCTCTTCCTGTTCTTTAACAAGATTTGAAAAATAAGAACCAACTCTTTTGTTAGAGTCTATTATAACGCCCGCAGTTTCTCCAATGGCTCTTGAGCCTTTTATAATATTAGACAATTATCTCGTCTCCTCCACCACGTGAAATGATAATTTCTCCTGAGTCTTCAAGCTTTCTTATAATGTTAACAATCTTCTGCTGTGCCTCTTCCACATCCTTAACACGCACAGGTCCCATAAATTCCATTTCTTCCTTTATCATAGAAGCAAGTCGCTTTGAAAGATTGGTGAATATTGCAGTCTGAACCTCTTCGCTTACATTCTTTAGAGAAATTGAGAGGTCGTTGTTGTCCACATCGCGAAGTACACGCTGAATAGACTTGTTGTCAAGCAGCAGGATATCCTCGAATACGAACATCTTCCTGCGGATCTGGTCAGCAAGCTCAGGTTCTTCAATTTCAAGAGTTTCCATAATGTGCTTCTCTGTACCACGATCAACTGTGTTGAGGATTTCAACAATACTGTCCACACCACCAACAATAGTATAATCCTGGTTGACAAGAGAGTTCAGTTTCTTTTCAAGCACGTCTTCCACTTCCTTTATAACATCAGGAGAAGTCCTATCCATAGTAGCTATACGCCTTGCCACGTCAGGCTGCTTCTCCGGTGGGAGTGAAGATACTACCGCCGCTGCCTGAGATGTTGGCAGGTAAGAAAGTATGAGCGCTATGGTCTGAGGATGTTCATCCTGTATAAAGCTTAAGAGCTGTGATGCATCTGCCTTTCTTACAAACTCAAAAGGTCTAACCTGTAAGCTTGCAGTAAGCTTACCAATAACTGTCTGAGCCTTGTCTGCTCCAAGAGCCTTCTCAAGAAGGTCTCTGGCATATCCGATACCACCTTCAGAGATGTACTGCTGAGCCAAACAAATCTCATAGAACTCGTCTAATACAGCATCCTTTATATCCGGAGCTACACTTCTTGTGTTGGCTATTTCGAGTGTAAGCTCCTCTATTTCTTCATCTTTAAGATACCTAAACACCGATGATGATTTTTCAGGTCCGAGTGCAATCATAAGGATTGCACCCTTTTCAATACCTGTATATTCGCTATAAGTCTTGTTAGACATTATTTACCCCCCATTCATCACTCAGCCAGTTGCGAAGGAGCTGAGCTGTAGCTTCAGGATTCTCATCAACAAATTTCTCTATCATCTTTCTGGTCTCAGACTTATCGGAGAATTCGATATCATCAAGTGACTGATTCTCCTTAGTTGTAGCAAGAAGCTGCTCAACAGAAAGTTCAGGTTCAAGTTCGACAACCTCAACAGGTGCAAGTCCCTTAAATACTACAAAGATGAGGAGAGCAACAATGAGAATTGCTAATACTAACATAAGTATGTTGGTAAATGTGAAGAAGCTTCCTCCCTCTTCAGGCTGGAAGATAGGTACCTGCCAGGCAAGTATCTGAATATTTGCCTCAGGAACTCCCGTAGCCCTTGACACAAGAGTAATCACATTTGCCGGAACTGTAAGTTCTGTTGCTGTCTGATTGGCGAACATAAACTCGTCAAAGGTTGTACCGTCAAGCTGTCCATTTCTCTTCATCTCAGCTTCATTGTAATTCTTATATGAAATGAGAGTTATGGCAATCGAAGACTCGTTTGGCTTGATTGCGCCCATGGCAGCCTCTGTATTGGTCACCTTTTTATTTGGTAAATAATCATTTTCAGAGATTGCTACATTTCCCTTAGCATTGGCACCATCCTGAATCATGTAGTCTGTCTCACTGTTTGCATCTGTTCCCGGAGTTCCGCCGTTACCGTTGGAATTCTGGGCATCATAAGTATAGTCGTGTGACTTAAGTCCCTGTTCTGCTCCCTCAGCAGGTGTATATTCAGTATATACCGAGCTGATTTTGTTCATATCAAATGCAAAATTAGCCGCTACCTTTGCATCATCATAAGCAGGGAGTCCAACAAGAATCTTATATATTTCTTCTTTCTTTACTCCGGTTACATTCTTCTCATAATCACTGATTGAGTTAATGCCTCCGCTGAAAACATCATTATCAGCACCGTTAAAAAGCAGGTTTCCGTTCTGATCCGCTATTGTAACTGCCTTTGTGCTGTCATTTCCTACAGCACCTGCAAGTATATTAGCGATAGTCTTGGCATTATCCTGCTTAAAATCACTGCTCAATGTAAGAATTACACTTACTGAGGTATCCTTTGTTTCTGCAAAAAGAGTATTACCCATTGTTGGTGATGTGATTGAAACCACAGCATTTTCAATATTGTCCATATTCAAAAGTACCTGTTTCAACCAATCCTGCTTGTATATATTGGCCTTTAGCTTCTTTTCACTCTCAGTAGTCGAAAAGCTGTTGTTAAAAAGTTCGTCAATAGACATTCCAATTGACGGAATATCATTCTTAGCAAGTACCAATAAAGCATTAGAATAATCTTTATCATCTACCGATATCGTAAGTGCATCTGATGATAGTTCATAAGAAATCCCATTTTCCGTCAAAAGCTCAGTAATCTTAGCTGTATCAGCAGCTTTTTCAGCTCTGACAAGGGTAGTCATTACCGGTCTTGTAACAAAGTAGGATGCCAATATGATTGCAAGAAAGACGCTCACTCCCACAGCTATCATCAGTATTCTCTGCACAGGTGAGTATTTATTCCAAAATTCCAGAAACCTGGCCGGAATCTTTCTCAATCGTTCTAAAAGCGTATTCATCTACAATCTTCTCCTCAGCAGTATATAAGTTAAATTAGAACTGAAGATTCATTATCTCTCTATATGCACTCATTACTGCATTCCTAATGGCTACCGTATATTGTAGGGAAATATTAGCTTTTCTCTGAGCCACCATAAGGTCTGCAATATTGTCTGAATTGCCAAGCGCAAATTTCATTTCTTCCTGTTCCGCTGCGTTGGTGAGGTCATTGGTTTGCTTAACCATGTCAAGGGCAGATTTGAATATGCTTTCAAATCCTTCTGTACTTCCCTGTACTATGCCGGCCTCAGAACTCTTTGTATTAACACCGTTAATGTATTTAGTGGAACTAAACTACCTATTGCAGCAATATCCATTACAATCATCTCCAATATAATATAATTAAATTACGGTAAACTTAGCTGATTACTGGCCTCCGCCCATTTCAAGCGCCTTTAATATCATATTTTTAGTCGCATTGAAAGCTGTTACATTTGCTTCATAAGATCTTGTAGCATCTATCATATCGGTCATTTCCTGAACTGTATTCACATTAGGATACTCTACATATCCGTCTTCATTTGCATCAGGATGTGAAGGATCGTATACAAGCCTTACAGGGCTCTCGGTATCAGTGTATATCTTTGATACCTTTACTCCGTTGCCAACTCTTCCTGCAGTTCTAAGAAGAATCTGTGAAAAACCTGTTACATCTTTCTCCATAAATACTACATTTTTTCTTCTGTAAACATTACCGTTTTCATCTCTTGTAGTATTTATATTTGCAATATTCTGCGCAATTATATCTGTTCTAAGCTGCTGTGCGGTCATACCCGTTGCGCTTATATCCATAGCTCCAAAAACTGACATTTCCTATACCTCGCTTTTTATAATATCTCCAATACTAATCTTACTGGCTGGTTGAAGTTAACGCTATCTTAAGTCTTGAAAACTCCTGTGTCATAGAATCTAAGAGAGTATAATATCTAAGCTGGTTCTCCGCCAGATAAGTATTCTCTGTATGGATGTCTACGTTGTTTCCGTCAGCTCTATAGCTGAGACTTGAATAGTCTGTATAAGCAATGCCGTCAAGTCTGTCGAGGTCTGTGTTAGCAACTCTGCTTCTTAGGTTGCCTCCTCTTATAAGCTCCATTGCAAGATAGGACTCAAACTGCACATCCTTGCGCTTATATCCCGGGGTGTCATTATTGGCGATATTATTCGAAATAATATTATTTCTCATCCAACTGGCATCTGCTGCCTTTCCCAGGACATTGATAAAATTATATGCATCCGATGCAATCATAATCATAACTCCTATACTATATACGTTTATATACCATTAAGGGTAAAATAGCACATGCCACCAATACATAGATATAGTCATGCTAATTGTACCCTAACATATCTATTATAATATATTTTCTCAAAATTACAACCTCAAATGGAAATTAGTTTTAAAATATACAAAGGGATTCAGTATAAAACCAAATCCCTCTGTACATAAATACCTTATTATTTGTTGTTTACTTTGGTTAATTCATCAAATACCACATCATTAAGCACCTTGATATAGGTACCCTTCATACCGGAAGATCTTGACTCGATTACTCCGGCACTTTCAAACTTTCTAAGAGCATTGACAATAACCGACCTAGTGATTCCGACTCTGTCAGCCACCTTACTTGCAACCAAACACCCTCGTTGCCATTTAATTCACTAAGGATATGAGTAATTGCCTCAAGTTCTGAGAAAGAAAGAGTATTTACTGCAGACTTAACGATCTGTATCTTTCTGCTCTCTTCAGCATTTTCTTCATTGACGGATCTCATAATCTCAAGTCCGACTACGGTAGTACCGTATTCTGCAAGGATGATATCGTCAATGTAGTAAGGTTCTTTCAACTTGTAGATAAACAGGGTTCCAAACCTATCGCTGGCTATATCTATAGGTATGATGATAGCCTGATAATCATTAACTTCCTTGAATTCAAAGCCCAAAGTAATGAGGTTAACATTTTCTTTGGTTGACAGGATACTAAGCAGTCTCTCATTAAGGTCACTGTCTATATATGAGCCGACATTGTCCTTGATCAGTTCCTGGATAGCAGGAATGTCATCTCTGTTTTTAATTCCTAAAACCTTTCCTTTTTTGCTGAGTACAATAATATTTGAATCCAAAATATCACTTAATACCCCGCAAATATCATTGAAGACCACCATGTGAGAATCGTTGTTGTGTAGTAACTTGTTGATTTTTCTGGTCTTATCCAATAACTGAACACTCATTTCAGCCCCTCCTGATGTTCTCTAAAAAGAGATAAATTGAAGTTTACCATTCATTCATCATTGTTTTATGAAAATATAAATTCTTCTCAACAAGCAATTTTAGAATGAATATTTTTGTACGCAATCATTGTACCACACAATTGTATTAATAATCAAGATAAATTAATTAATTGCTTAAATTATTAATTTATTTTTCCTTCCTCAAAAAGCGCTCATAAGTATAACTTATTGATTTTTTTACATTTTTGCCCTGTCATTTTATACAATTTGTTTTTTTCAATTCTAAGACCGGTATTTGTACCTCTTAGAATGTTAAGTTTATCTGCGTTTTGGTATTTCACCTGCAACTTTCTGACATTCCTTATTGGCACATACGAGCTTTCCACCTTTTTCTATAGTATATGAGCCACATTCAGCACATTTTACCTCAGAAGGTCTCTGCCAACTTATAAACTCACAGTCTGGACTCTTCTCGCAAGAGTAGAAAGGTCTTCCCTTCTTTGTCTTTCTGATTACGACCTCAGAGCCACATACAGGGCAGGCTATGCCAATCTTCTCAAGATAAGGCTTGGTAAATCTGCAATCAGGGAAACCCGGGCAGGCAAGGAATTTGCCATGAGGACCATATTTAATAACCAGGTTTCTACCGCAGTTAGGGCAGATTTCATCTGTAACCTCATCCTGGATCTCAATCTTCTCAAGATTCTCCTCTTCTCGTTTAACTTCTTTCTCCAAATCAGGATAAAAGTTTCTCACTATGTCCTTCCACTTTATATCTCCCGCTTCAACCTTGTCAAGAAGTCCTTCCATTGTGGCTGTAAAGTTGGTATCTACTATCTCCGGAAAGGCTGCTACCATTATTTTATTTACTATAGTACCAATTTCAGTAATATAAATTGCCTTACTTTCCTTAACTACATATCTTCTTGCTAAAATTGTAGTAATTGTCGGCGCATAGGTACTAGGTCTTCCTATGCCAAGCTCTTCTAAGGTCTTTACAAGTGAAGCCTCGGTAAAGTGTGCAGGAGGCTGGGTAAAATGCTGAATAGCATCAAATTTATCAAATTTAAGCTCAGTCTTTTCATCTATGTTTGCAGAGATGCTGTCCTCTTCCTTCTCAAAATCAGCCTCCACATAGACTGACATAAATCCGTCAAACTTAAGTTTTGAAGCAGAAGCAGTAAATATATAATTGCCTGCAGCTATCTTTACACTCTTCATGTCATATATAGCAGGCTTCATTCTGCTTGCTATGAAACGCTTCCAAATCAGTGAATATAGCCTGAACTGGTCTCTTGAAAGAGACTCTTTCACAATGACAGGAGAGAAATCAGTATATGCAGGTCTTATAGCCTCGTGAGCATCCTGAATCTTCTTGCCCCTATTTTTAGCCTCCTGTGACTCTGCAAGGTACTTACTTCCATAAGCCTTATCTATATATTCTCTGGCAGCCTTGTCTGCTTCATAAGAAATTCTGGTCGAATCAGTACGAAGATATGAGATAAGTCCCACAAGTCCCTGTCCCTTAATCTCAACACCTTCATAGAGCTGCTGAGCTATACGCATGGTCTTTTGAGTAGAGAAGTTAAGACTCTTTGAAGCCTCCTGCTGAAGAGTACTGGTTGTAAAAGGAAGGGGTGCCTTTCTCATTCTCTCGGAATTCTTAATCTCAATAATCTTGTAAGAAGCCTTCTTAAGCTCCTTCATTATCTTGTCCATCTGGACCTTGGAATTAATAGCAAGTTTACCAGTCTCATCTCCGTAGAACTTGGCAACTACAGGCTTCTTAACTCCCTTAGCTAAAAGGTAAGCGTCCAAAGTCCAGTATTCCTCAGGGATGAAGTCATTTATCTTTCTTCCCTGTCATATATAAGTTTAAGTGCAGCAGACTGTACTCTTCCGGCTGAAAGTCCTCTCTTTACCTTCTTCCAAAGAAGCGGACTTATGCTATAACCCACCATTCTATCGAGCACACGCCTTGCCTGCTGTGCATCCACAAGATCCATATCTATATCCCTTGGGGACTTTATGGCATTTTTAACTGCCGTCTTCGTGATTTCATTAAAAGTAATTCTTTTATACTTTCCTTCTTCAAGCTTAAGAGCATTGACAAGATGCCAGGAAATAGCCTCACCTTCGCGGTCCGGGTCAGTTGCAAGATAAACTTTATCAGACTTTTTTACAGCCTTTCTAAGAGTCTGGAGCAAGTCTCCCTTTCCCCTTATGGTTATATACTTTGGTTCATAATCATGTTCAACATCAATTCCCATCTGACTCTTAGGCAAATCTCTAACATGTCCCATGGAAGCAATAACTTCATAATTTGTACCAAGGTATTTTTTAATCGTCTTTGCTTTTGCCGGTGATTCAACTATTACCAAATACTTAGACATCCTATTCTTCCTCTCCTTAAATCCTTATCAAAACTACAGACACCCTATGATACAGGAGTACTTAAACTTCTCTTTAATCAAATTCCATACTTTTTACTCTTGTATCATATATAAGACGGAACAGCTACAAAGTACTCAAAGCTTGTCCGCCTCACATATCCCTTAAATTCCAGTCTGAGTAGTATAGTAAAAAGCTCTCCTTCATCAAGTCCCGTTTCAGATAAAATTTCAGAAATATGCTTTGGTATCAAACAGAGGGTAGAATACACTATTTTTTCGTTGCTTTCAAGTATTAAATTTTGAAGGCATTCCTGTTTAGCATTTAAAATGGGGAAATCAAAGTCCTCAAGTATATCATTTACATCGCTTACAAGCTTGGCTCCATACTGAATAAGTTTGTTGGTACCGCGGCTTAGAGGCTCCTCAGTCCTTCCAGGGAGGGCATATATATTTTTACCCTGCTCAAGTCCCATATCTGCTGTTATTAAGCTCCCGCTTTTCTCTCTGGCTTCTACCACAAAGACTCCATCGGATAGCCCGCTTATTATGCGGTTTCTTTGAGGAAAATTCGCCCTCACAGGTCTTGTCCCCATAGGGAATTCGGAGATTATTCCTCCTTTTTCTACGATAGACAGATACAGCTCTATATTGTTCGCCGGATAGCAGATATCCACACCACAACCGAGGATAGCATAGGTTTTGCCTTTTTCTCCTTTTAGCGCACCGTAATGTGCAGAGGAATCAATTCCCAAAGCCATACCACTTACTACACCTACTCCATTATTGGATAGCTCCTCGGATATTTTCGCCGCATAATACAAGCCTTTCTCAGTAGCATCTCTCGAACCAACTATACTTATTATTTTTTCTTCATTATTTGGTAAGCTGCCCTTATAAAATAATCCTATGGGAGCAGAGCATATATTCCTAAGCTTATCAGGATAGTCTTTATTAAATAATGAGTATACTTTATTTCCTTTTCTACCATGTTCGCATACTTATCTTCTATTTCGGACATATTAGAGAGAAACCTGAGCCTTTCAAGCTGTTTTTCTCCTATCCCTTTGATATTGCCATACTTTCCCTTGCTTATGGCAGAGTGAGCCTCAGCTAAGCTCCCAAAGTTTGCTTCAAGTATATCAAGTTTTATCTTGGCTATATGCCCCTCTAAAGAGAGCCAAAACATAAGTAAATCTTCTCTCATCCCCAAAACCTCTCAATCATTTCACGATAGTGGATAGCTTCTGCCACTTCAAACTCCCCAACCTCAGCATTTTGCCTCATATCGGCTATGGTTCTTGCCACCTTAAGTACCCTGTAATATCCTCTAAGGCTTAGATTGATGTTTTTATATGCTTCTTCAAGGAGGGCTTTGGTCTTTTGGTCAATCTTACAAAATTCATCAGTCATCTTAGAATCCATCTGAGAGTTAAAATGTATTGATTCGTGCTTAAATCTCTCCTCCTGTATATCTCTTGCAGTAAGCACTCTTTCCCTTATCTCGGCTGAGGTCTCACCAGATTTTTCTTCTTTATTAAAGATACTGTCAAAACTTATTCTTTTCACTTCAGCAACTATGTCAAATCTGTCAATTAGCGGTCTGCTCACCCTTGAAAGGTAATTCTTAATCTGAACCTCATTACAGTGGCAGAACTTCCTGTCAGGGTAGAAGCCGCATTTGCAAGGGTTCATAGCGGCCGCAAGCAGAAAATCAGAGGGATAGGTTGCAGTTCCGTTTATCCTCCCTATGGTTATCTTCTTTTCCTCAAGCGGCTGTCTGAGCACCTCTATGGTCTGGCGGTTAAACTCAGGTAACTCATCTAAGAAAAGGACTCCATTATGTGCAAGGCTAATCTCTCCTGCCCTTACTTTGCTTCCTCCTCCAACTAAGGCCGGGAGTGATATAGAGTTATGAGGAGACCTAAAAGGCCTGGTTTCTATAAGCCCCCGCCCTTCCTCTAAAAGACCTGATATACTGTATATCTTGGTCACTTCAAGGCTTTCATCCACAGACATAGGCGGCATAATAGATGGAATGCGGCTTGCAAGCATACTCTTCCCCGAGCCTGCCTGGCCTATCATAAGTATGTTGTGCATCCCACTCACAGCTATTTCTACTGCCCGCTTAATCCCCTCTTGCCCATGTACCTCAGAAAAATCTGGCAGCTTCTTGTCATCGCTTATAGGCGGTTCTATATCTATTGTTCTACCCTTTTCTAGCCTCTTTTGAACAACCTCAACAGCTTCAAGTAACGAGGCAACACCTATGATTTCGATTCCATCAACCAGCTTTGCCTCCCTATAGTTTGCCACAGGAAGAACAACCCTCCTAATACCTGCCTCTCTTGCAGCACTCACCATAGGGAGCACACCTGTAACAGACTTTATTTCTCCGCTTAGACTCAGTTCCCCTACAAAGGCCGTTTCTAAGAGGTAGTCAATGTCAAGGCTTAGTTGGGCTGCAAGTATGGCCACCGCCACCGCAAGGTCAAACGAAGTCCCGTCTTTTTTTAATGTCTGCTGGGGATAAATTTACAAGAATTCTCTTAGGCTCCAAATAAAAGCCCGAATTAAGAACAGCCGCCCTAACCCTTTCTCCCGATTCTCTTACCTGCGTAGAAAGAAAGCCAACCATATTAAAGGATGGAAGTCCATTCCTTATATCTGCCTCTACGCTTGTAATAATACCGTTGATACCGGATAAGGCAACACTTTTTACACTAGAAAACATAATTTCACATGTCAGTGAATTTTAGAATAGTCAAGTTAATTATAATATCTTTTGAGTGCTTTGTAAATAATTAGGACAATAATTTTACAAAATATCTTGCAAGCAACCCTCTCATAGTGTATGATACTAAAATATTGTGATGTGGGAACATAAGAATTTCACCTATTGAAAACTATTCATTTCTTATACTCTAATATCATATGATACAAGTGTCAAAAGTATAAAATTCGATTGGGGTTTGCTTGCAAGAGAATTTATTATCTTTTGACACCCACATCATCATATTACATTAGTAAAGGAGTTAACATGCTAAAAACATTTGCAATTTTGTTATTTATTATTATGTATGCCCTTATGATATTCCTTCCTGCAAAATGGAGAGCTTACATAGCCTGTGTAACTGCTGTCATTTTTTTGGGCGCAGGAATACTTCCAATAGGCGATTTAGTTCACACCATAGACTGGAATATTCTGCTTATGATATTGGGCACAGTTATCATAGTAGATTATTTTATCCAATCCAAGATGCCTAATCTTATTGCTGACCACATACTCAACCTTTCACCAAATGTCATGTGGACCACGATATTTATGTCTTTATTTGCAGGAATTATATCAGCCTTTATAGACAATGTGGCTACTGTGTACATGGTTGTACCTGTGGCAGTTGCAATCTGTAAAAAACTTAAAATTTCACCGATCTCTATGATTATTTCGATTGCTGTGTCATCCAATCTTCAAGGTGCCGCAACCCTTGTAGGCGATACAACTTCAATTATGTTGGCCAGTGCTGCTAGCATGGATTTTACAGACTTCTTTTTTATGAGAGATAAGCCTGGCATCTTTTTTGCAGTTGAGTTAGGTGCACTTTTTACTATTCCTATTATGATGATAATCTTCCGTAAAGATACTGTGCCTGTATCTTCTGATGAATGCACAGAAGTAAAGGATTATATTCCTACTATAGCAATGGTTGGGCACATTATCTTTCTTATAGCTGCTTCCTTCATTCCTAACAAACCCGAAATAACTAATGGATTAATCTGCATGGTTTGGGGAATAATCTGTGTAGTTTGGGAATATATTGCCACAAAAGACAAAGACACTATGATAAAGAACATCAAAAACATAGATTATTCAACTATGGCTCTTCTTGCTGGTCTTTTTACAGTAATTGGCGGCATACAGGAGCAGGGTATAATCACAGATCTAGCTGATATAATAGTAAATGTAGGTGGCGGAAACCTTTTCATACTTTATACAATTATTGTCTGGGGTTCAGTCCTTGTATCAGCCTTTGTAGATAATATACCTTATATGGCTACAATGCTTCCTGTAATAGCAAGTGTTTCTAATGAGCTTGGCGTTGCCCCATATCTGCTTTTCTTTGGTCTCCTTATAGGTGCTACCCTTGGTGGTAATATAACCCCTATCGGAGCCTCTGCCAATATCGCAGGCATAGGACTTCTTCGCAAGGAAGGCTACGAGGTTTCATTTAAGGACTTTATGAAAATAGGTGTTCCTTTCACCCTTGCAGCTGTTGTATCAGGATATTTATTTATTTGGTTTGTATGGAGATAAGAAATGCTGCTTAGATTATACTTTTTATTAGATAATATAGCTTCAAATAATAACCGCTCCTAATAATATTTTCAGGACTCACTAAGGGAATATTATTAGGAGCTTTTTATATAGGATGATTTTCATTTTTGTATTGCGTTTGTTCGTACAACGTGATATAATCGACTAGAATAAGGAGGTAAAGTCTATGGCAAAGACTGCAAATATCAATATCCGCATTGAGCCTGAGACAAAGGCAACCGCAGAAAAACTTTTTTCAAGTTTCGGTATTACCATTACTGATGCTATAAATATTTTTCTTAATAAATCAATAATGGAAGGCGGGCTTCCTTTTGAACTGAAACAGCCTAACTTTAATTCTGAAACTAAGTCTGCAATAAATGAAGCCAAAATGATAATGTCAGGAAAGCTTCCTGCTAAACATTATAATTCTGCTAAGGAATTATTTGATGAAATCGACAGGGAGGACGATTAACTATGCTTAAACTGGTAACTACCGGCACATTTCGTAAAGACTATAAAAGAATTAAAAAGCGTGGTTATGATATTTCACTTCTTGAAACTGTTCTTGAACAACTTTTGTCCGAAAAAAAATTAGAAGAAAAATACCGCGACCACGCATTGATTGGTAATTATTTGGGTTTTAGAGAATGTCATATCCTCCCAGACTGGCTACTGATATATGCAATAAATAATTCCGAACTTATACTAACAGCATCCAGAACAGGTACACATTCTGATTTATTTGATAAATAGACATTCAATCTCACCTGAATTTACGATAAATGATACATCTTTTAATTCCCCTTTTTCACAAATTCCATCCAACCTTTATATTTTTCAATTGGTTCCAAACTTACAGCCTCTTTTATGTATTCTAATGCAAGTTCTTCCGAATGTGGAGGTGTCAAAGCTGTAAATAAATAATATGAGATTATATAGCATATATAAGCCATCTCACTCACTTTCTCTGTATTTTTCAGAAAAAAATATTCATTTTGTAAGTGAAAGAAAATGTTTAACTGATCTACTTCAGATGATGACGCATATAAATCATCTAAAATATTCTCTGTCAACAATTCTACATCTTCTACTGGTATAGGCTCACTATAAAAAGAAAAAATATTTTTCTAAATTCCATTAAATTACCGCCCTTCTTAATTATTCACAAAACGCTATTTGCAGAAAAAAATCTCCGAATGCTTATTATAAATATCTTTTCTTAAAAAAAAGCCTCCCAAATCATTCAAATAAATCCTCTAGTTTGATTAAAATCAGCTTTTCTTTATCCACAGTTATACTCTTAAATCCGGAACGCGAAATAAAGCCGTATTTATAGCATACAAGCCCTGTTTTCTGAACCTGGCTTATCTCACCTTCTATCATTTTTCCACTAACAGGCTCTCCTCTAAATTTTACTTCATAAAATATATAGCCTTTTTTGTCCATCGTTACAAGGTCAAACTCACCATTTGTCCTTGTTTCTGGATCATCATACCAATATTTCCCTATCTTAAAGAAAGGCTCTTCAAGCTTTCCTTCCCTATTTTCTGCAATTAAATACTGTCTGCAAATAGTTTCAAACTCCAGCGGCACATACCAGGTTTCAAAGTCCTCTTTAATAAATCTATCATAAAACACATCTGAATTCATAATCATCATTTGTGAGGAATATCTGAAACAGTAGCGGTAGTAAAACAGAGAAAGCTGATCACTAATATAATATCCCGTTTTCCTTTTATTATTTTCATCATTGATTGGAGATATTTTGCTTACAACTTCCATCTTTATCAGCTTATCCAGTACATCAACTAAAGTCGGGCTGCTGCTTACATGAGACTGCGAAAGGATATCTCCAAATCTGGAATATCCTTTTGCCAAAGCTTCGATTACCTCATTTGCATTAGCAATTTTTTTAATCTCAGACTTAAGGTACATTGAGACTTCATTTTCAAGTCTGGCGCCCGGCGATGCAATGAGCTCTATTATATTTTCCTTTACCGATAGGGATGAATCAATCAATCTGTTGTAATACGGGATTCCACCAAATACAGAGTAAAGCCTTACCTTATCTTCACAAGAAAATCCCTCGTAAAATTCAGAAGCTTCTTTATAGTCCATCGCCTTTAGATTAATCGTCCTGTCAATGCGTCCATATAGAGGGTTTGAAGAATCCAGTAACGATTTCATAATATCAACATAAGAGCCGCAAATAACAAACTTTATCTTAGCTGTATTTCTATATTCGTCAATTATTGACTGCAATATGCTATCCAGTCCTTTCACAGCATTTTTTATATATGGATACTCATCCAAAACAAAGATGACAGGCTCTTTTACAGAATACTGAAATATGTATCTAATCAGTTCTTCCAGGCTGTTAAATGACGGCTTTGGAAAGCCAAATATATCTGCAATTATCCCTGACAAGCTATCCACATTATTCATTTCAGTTGTTTCTTTGCATTCATAGTAAATGCTTTTTATATCCTGATTCTTAAGAGCATTTTTTATAAGCTCACTTTTTCCAACTCTCCTTCTTCCATACAGCATAGCCGTCTGCATAGATTCAGAGCTAAACATTTTATTCAATAACTTCTTTTCCTGTTTTCTTCCGTAAAATTTCATTCGGTTACCTCCGACTCGGTTTATTCCGAGTTAATTATAACACAGGCAGGGACACATTTAAAGTCAAATAAGAGGCCAAGCATAAAGCCTAACCTCTCATCACTATATCATTTACATAAGCACCTTACTTAAAAAGTCCTTAGTTCTTTCATTCTTAGGGCTTCCGAATATTTCCTCAGGGCTTCCTTCTTCTGCTATGATGCCTCCGTCCATAAAGAGAACTCTGTCGGAGACCTCTCTTGCAAAGCCCATTTCATGGGTGACTATTACCGTTGTCATACCCTCGCTTACAAGGCTTTTAATAACAGATAGCACCTCTCCTACCATCTCAGGGTCAAGGGCTGAGGTTGGCTCATCAAAGAGCATTACATCAGGCTCCATTGCAAGGGCTCTTACAATTGCAAGCCTCTGCTTCTGACCACCTGAGAGTTTGTTCGGCTTCTCGTCATATTTTTCAAGAAGCCCTACTCTATTAAGCAGCTCCCTTGACTTTTCTTTAGCTTCCCTAGGGTTTTTCTTACCAAGTAAGGTGGGAGCAAGAGTGATATTTTCACCAACTGAAAGATGTGGAAAGACATTGAAATGCTGGAAAACCATGCCCATCTTCTGACGGTGGATGTCTATGTTTACCGATTTATCAGTTATATTGGTTCCCTCAAAATATATCTCACCCTTATCAGGCACTTCAAGGAGATTAAGGCAGCGAAGAAAGGTAGACTTCCCGCCTCCTGATGGGCCGATTATAGATACTACCTCACCCTTTTTGATATGCTCAGTCACTCCTTTAAGCACCTTAAGGTCTCCAAAGCTTTTATGTAAATTAACAACATCAATTAAATATTCATTATGATTAGCGCTCACCTGCCTTCATCCTCCTTTCAAGTACAGCAACTCCTTTAGAGAGGCTGAATGTAAGTACAAAATATATGATACCGATTATAATAAGCGGTTCCATTGTAAGGAAGGTTGCTCCTGATATGGTCTGGAACTGAGTCATAAGATCTCCCACAAAGAACACAGAAGCAAGAGAGGTTTCCTTAATCATCATAATGAACTCATTGCCAAGAGCAGGAAGAATATATCTTACAGCCTGAGGCAATACTATCTTAAGCATAGTCTGTCTTTTACTTAGTCCAAGCGACCTTGCCGCCTCAGTTTGGCCTTTATCTACAGCCTCTATACCTGAGCGGATTACCTCGGATACATAGGCAGCCGAGTTCAATATAAGTGCTACAAGTATGCACACAAAGGTGGATGGCTTGAATCCCGGTATAGCTTCAGGAAGCATGAACTTAAATATATACAGCTGTAAAAGTATAGGCGTGCCTCTTACTATCTCAATATAGGCTGTTGAAATAGATCTTACTATCAGGAACCTGTTATTTTTAAGTACAGCCAATACAGATCCTAATATTGAGCCAAAAAATACAGTTATTAGGCTCAATAACAGGGTATATCCTGTACCTGTTAAAAACAAGATTCCATATTTTTGTATCAAAAAAACTATATTGTTAAAAATTCCCATTAATTATTAACCTCTACTCCTAGTGATTTAGCAAGCTCTACAGCCTTATCCTTCCACTGCTTATAAAGCCCCTTATCATTTACTTCTTTAACAATCTGATTTATAGCATTTACGAGTTTGGTCTCACCCTTTGTACATCCAATAACATTACCTTTTGATTCATACTCAAACTGAAAATCACTGATAGTAAGCTCTTTGTGAGTGTTAATCATTACCTTTGCAACTGCAAGATCAAGTGTAAGTCCATCAGCCTGACCAGTCATAATCTCCATCGCTCCATTATTTACATCTGCAATAGGAGTGCATTTAGCCTTAGGAAGCTGCGTTGTTGTTAGGTCAAACTGTACTGAGCCATTCTGTGCTAGTACTGTCTTTCCCGCAAAATCATCAGCAGTCTTTAACTTATCTGCATTTTCTTTAAGAATAACAATTCCCTGACCTTCATCCGCATCTGTATTACCAAAAAGGTCTGAAAGCTGCATATTCTTCGCACGATCCTCTGTATAAGCAAGCCCTGCTATTGCCATGTCTACCTGACCTGTGGTAACTGCGGCCTTAATCGCATCAAACTTCATAGGCACAATCTCAAGCTTTACTCCGAGGCTGTCAGCTATATACTGAGCAAGGTCCATATCACAGCCTACATACTTGGTTTCACCGCTGCTTATATCTATAAATTCATTGGGAGCAAAGTCAGGGCTGGTTGCGCAGGTTATAACTCCTGCCTCAAGAATCTTGTCAAGCTTGTCTCCTTCACCTGTAATATTTGAAAGGTCAAGCTTCGTTGCTCCAGACGTATTAGCCGATGTGGTACTTCCTGCACCAGCACTTCCTGGAGTTGCGGCACTGCTTGTCTTGGCTGTCGATGTAGTAACCGTGCCTGTCTTTGAAGCACTCTTTGTACTGTCTGTCTTAGCAGAGCTTCCTGAACAGGCAGTAAGCATGGTGGCTAAGGTAAGGGTTAAGGCTGCAACAAGTTTAACTGATTTTTTCATAGTGTATCTCCTCTCTGTGAATAAATATTCTTCATTTGAATTATGTTATGAACAGATTATATCACAACTAAATGAATATTTAAAAGCATAAGTTTGCATAAATATTCATTTATTTTTAAATAGTTATACTGTGTGATTTTTCAGAATTTCTTAAAAAAATCACTCCAGACTATTCCTAGCCGGAGTGATTTTTCTTCTATTTTTATATTCATTACCCCTGAAAGAACAGATGCTCTATCAGTATCTTAGTGCCAATAAGTATGAGCATGAGCTCCACCCATTATCTCTGCCTTGGATTTTTAGTTTTTCTCCAAATACGCTTCCAAGCTTGACTCCGATGAAGCAACAGACAAAGGTAATAAGACCGCTGATGGATACCGCAAAGGCATCCATAGAAAGCCCTACTCCAATAAACAATATATCAATTATATTCATAAATACTCCTTGTGTATTAAAACAAAAATCTGAATTCAAAAACTTTTTGTAATCTATCTTCGGGACACATTCTTACTCTTAAGTCTGATATCATACCGAAAAATTTCACTTGAGAAATGGCCAATAACATTTTTCTGTCACATAAGAATATAAAGGGGCTGTCACATCAGATAAATTTATCTTATAGCCGAATAAAAGCTAATCAATAATTATTTATTCAAATGTGGCAGCCGCTCATTAGCATTACACTTCAAACAATATATCACTATATGTTGGTACAGGCCAATAATCCCTGCCAACAATAACTTCAAGGCTGTCAATACTCTCACGTAGCTCTGTCATAGCCGGAGCTACCTTAGTATTAAATGCTTCAGCCTGTTCCCTTCCCTCAGGAAGCTTCTTTGCATCTATTATCATATTTTCCATCTCATCTGCCTGCTTATTGGCAGCAGCAAGAAGCAATGAAACCTTCTTAAGTAAATCTTTTTGCATAGAGCACTCAAGTTCCAAGCCTGTACTTTCCATCTCATTTATCGCCTTCGCAAGTACAGTCTGGTACTTAATGACAGCTGGGATGAAAAGCCTCCTTACCATATCAATCATGGTCTTTGCCTCTATGTTGATTGTCTTTGTGTATTTCTCATACTGAATCTCAGCTCTGGATTCAAGCTCTGTGCGGTTTAGCACCTTTTCCCTTTGCAAATACTTCTATAGTGTGGTCATCAACAAGTGACGGAATTGCCTCCACCATTGACTTTGTATTAGGAAGTCCACGCCTTGCGGCCTCTTTCACCCATTCCTCAGAATAGCCGTTTCCGTTAAATATAATTCTCCTATGCTCAGTGAGAGTATCTATAATAAGGTCGTGTACAGCCTGATTAAAATCCTCTGCCTTTTCAAGCTTATCAGCCATGTCCCTAAATACACTTGCAACTATAGTATTGAGTACGGTATTTACTCCTGCAATCGACATTGACGAAGCCACCATTCTAAACTCAAACTTATTACCTGTAAATGCAAAAGGAGAGGTTCTGTTTCTATCTGTTGCATCAAGGAAAAGGTTAGGAAGGCTGTGTACACCGATATCAAGCTTCCTTCCCTGCTTACTTGAAGTTGCTTCACCTGTCTCAATAATCTGCTCAACAAGGTCTTCAAGCTGGTCTCCAAGGAAAATGGATATAATGGCTGGAGGTGCCTCATCTGCACCAAGCCTATGCTCATTGCCTGGATTGGATGCCGAAAGCCTAAGAAGTACGGCATTTTCATCTACAGCCTTTATTATAGCGGCAAGCACCAGCATAAACTGTACATTCTCGTGCGGAGTCTTGCCGGGATCCAACATATTTTTCCCTGTATCAGTCACTATGGACCAGTTGTTATGCTTTCCTGAGCCATTTACACCTGCAAAAGGCTTCTCGTGAAGCAGACATTCAAGCCCGTGGCGCTTTGCCACCTTCTTCATTGTTTCCATAACAAGCTGATTGTGGTCAGTGGCAATATTTGCAGTAGTAAATACAGGAGCCATTTCGTGCTGTGCAGGAGCTACCTCATTGTGCTGTGTCTTAGCGTAGATACCTAGCTTCCAACACTCCTCATTAAGCTCCTTCATAAAAAGCTCTATACGCTCAGGAATATTCCCATAGTAGTGGTCATCAAGCTCCTGAGTCTTCGGCGGCATAGCACCAAATAGAGTACGGCCTGTAAATAGGAGGTCTTCTCTTTTTAGGAAGTCTTCTCTGTCGATAAGGAAATATTCCTGCTCAGGGCCAACCGAACAGCTCACACTTGTAACATCCTCATCTCCAAAAAGTCTTGCAATCCTTGTAGCCTGCTTGCTTATAGCCTCCATCGAGCGAAGCAGTGGAGTCTTCTCGTCAAGTGCTTCACCTGTGTATGAGCAAAATGCGGTAGGTATGCAGAGGGTTACTCCTGCTGTATCTTCCTTTAAGAAAGCAGGAGATGTACAGTCCCAGGCAGTATAACCTCTAGCCTCAAAGGTTGCCCTAAGCCCACCTGACGGAAAGGACGAGGCATCTGACTCTCCCTTAATAAGCTCCTTACCTGAGAAGCGCATTATTATCCCGCCCTTGCCCTCAGGCTTTAGGAAGGAGTCATGCTTCTCAGCGGTAATCCCCGTCATAGGCTGGAACCAATGTGAGAAATGGGTAGCCCCTCTCTCCATAGCCCAAGCCTTCATAGCATGTGCTACAGCTCTTGCTATCTTCTCGTTAAGGTCTTCGCCGTTATCTATGGTCTTTCTAAGCTCCTTGTATACATCGCTTGGGAGCCTGTCTTTCATTACCTCGTCATTAAATACATTTTTCGCAAAATCCCTTGGCAGCGCAAATTTTTCCTCGGACATACTCTTCCTCTTTCCCGATAATATTTTACAATTACTCCAGATACCACTCGTCCTTATTCTCATTCTCTCCGTCTGTCTGTACCATGCCCATACATTTTTGGAGTACCTTCTCCATCATTATCGAAATTAGCAGATTGACAGTCACAGGCACAAACAGCATCGCAAGTCCGGCTGAAATATATACCAAAACAAAGCTTCCAAACAACAAAATGATAGAAACAACCGTTGTAAGCAGATGTCTTATCGCCAGATAAAATGACAGTCTGAACAGCCCTGAGAGCTTTAACGAAAACCTTGAAATAAGTGGGAAAATATATATTGCTATAAATGACATAACTATACCGATAACAATGTATAGGTAGCGCATATAGGTAAGGCTGTTTTTTATGTAATTAATAGCAAATTTAACGTCCACATACAGAATTAGTCCTACTACAACGAGAATAAGACCTACTATGAAGCTTTGCTTAAAATCTCTCTTAAATGCCTTGAAAAATTCTTTGATAGGATAGCTCCTGTCTCGCCTTATTGATTTAACTGTTGAATAATAGAGTGCCGAGGTAGCAGGTCCTATGGTCACAATAGGGATACAGACCAAAACATAGACTATGCTAAGTGCCACTGTATCAAAAAGCTTCCCCATAAAGCGGAAGAAAAAATTGTTCATATTAAATAAATTACCCATAAAAATAACCTCTATCTTTTCTTTGCTGATGTCTCATAACTATATAATTATCTATGTATTCTGATGAGATGTCAAGAGAAAAATGCCCTCATTGCCTACAAAAACCACATAGTTCTCTCCCTTTTCTTAGTATTATTACAGTATTTTTATTTGATGTATGTCAAATAAAACACCATATATCTTTTACAAGCATAAGACTAAAATAAAAAAATCACACCTTAGAACGGATAAAAAAGTTTATCTCCTATAAGGTGTGAAATTGTGTAATTGATGTGCTTAGGTTGATAGGCTATTGATATATCATAAAAGCCTCTGTTTATCGACTTTTTTAGATTGCTAGATTAAACGGTTGTGCATCTACTAAATCATCACAAGTCCAATAGTCATCCTTATTGATATTAATTGACCCGCTATTTTGTCTATAGGGTAAAGTATCAAACTGTCAAAATCACCTTTAATATGCATAATACCTACAGACTCATTTACAGCTTCTGCTCCTACCAAGGTGGCTTTAATACCACCTACTTTCTATAAACTTCTGCCAAATATTTATTTGAGTCATCTTTTGCCACGTAAATTTTTATTCTAAATAACCTATTAAGTTCATAATTATTTAGCTTTCTTATATACGAAAAAAATCATATCTATTGATATATATTAAATTGCTTATATTGTATACAGTTTCATTATTTTTGATTTATGTAGCTATAATTCAACCTAAAAATATCTAAATCCTCCAATCCTAAAGCCCAAATATGTATCATTTATTCCCAGCACTATAGCATCAAAGACTAAACCATTTTTTTATTAAATTATTTCTTTTAATATTATATGCTACCAAATATAGTATAAATCCAAAAGCATATCGCAAATATGATATTAATAAACAATGCTATCTCATATTCTAATGATATAAAACACATTTTTTTCTGCTACAATAAGTATTAGCGAAAAATATAAAACCCAACTTAAACATAATAAAAACATGGATTTTTTTCAACAATTTCATAATTACCAATTCCTCCATAAGTTTATTAAAGATAATCATTATTAACTTATATTCTTTCTTAATTACTAATTACTGGTTTGATGCTTGGGTAAAGAAAAATACTATTGTTACATATATCGCACCAATAATTGATAGCACTGTGTTAATCATCATTCCAGGATAATGTAGGTAGCTGACAAATTGTAAATGAAAAAAATATTTGTAGCTACATACTCTCCTAAAAAACAGCGCAAACAGTGCAATGACAATCAGCGATACTTTTCCAACTATCAATTTCAAATTTCTTTTATCAATAAAAATCTATTATACATTGAATAATTGGCGCTATCACACAACATAAAGAAAAAGTGAAATTACATAGATTAGAATACGAGGATGTATTTATAAAAATAGATATAAAAACAAAAATACAATCCCTAAACATTCCATAACAATTGGAATAAATCTAATGATTTTTTTCTTTTTCATATCCGTTTCTCCTTTACATTTGCCTTGTTTAACTATATTATATTACTAAAAATATTTAATTTCAATAGACATCGATGTCCTTTTTTTGCAGAATATAGATATATATGTTATATAATATTAAAGTGTTTATCCAAAAAAATTAAGGGCTTTTACCTGATAAATGTATATATAATTTACCAAATAAAAAGCCCTTTTATAGATTATGATATTTATATTTTCAGCCCTTTTACACTCTTAGATACTTCTTACCTTAAGCACTCCCTCTATCTCATTAAGTGCCTTTTTCATTTCATCAGTAACTATGGTATCTATGTCAAATACAGAGTAGGCATAGTCTCCCTTACTCTTGTTTACAAGTTCCTCAATATTTACATTGTAAGAAGAAAGCACAGTTGTAAATTTAGTTATCATGCTTGGGATATTCTTATGTAATATGGTAATTCGTGAAACACTTGTATGCTTTGCTACCTCACAGTTTGGGTAGTTGACAGAGTTTTTGATACTTCCCTTTTCAAGGTAATCTACAACCTCCTTAACTGCCATAACTGCGCAGTTATCCTCTGATTCCTCAGTAGAGGCTCCAAGATGCGGAATAGCTATAACACCTTTCATTCCGGCAGTTTTTTCATTTGGAAAGTCAGTCACATACTTCTTCACCTTGCCACTGGCAAGCGCTTTTTCAATGTCCTCATCATTTACAAGGGCATCTCTTGAGAAGTTTAAGATAACTACTCCGTCTTTCATAAGACCTAGGCTGTAAACATTTATCATGTGCTTAGTTGCATCCATAAGAGGTACATGTACTGTAATATAGTCACAGGTTCTATATATCTCTTCTACAGTTTTTACATGGATTACATCCCTTGAAAGACTCCAGGCATGCTCTACAGAGATATAAGGGTCGCAGCCGTAAACCTCCATTCCAAGCCTCTTTGCTGCATTGGCAACAAGTACTCCTATGGCACCAAGGCCTATTACTCCAAGTTTCTTCCCCTCTATCTCATTGCCTGCAAAGTTTCCTTTTTCCTTTTCTACGAGCTTAGAAAGCCCTTCTGCATCCTTGTTCGCCTGCACCCAGTTGATTCCACCTACCACATCCCTTGCAGCAAGGAAGAGTCCTGCTATAACAAGCTCCTTAACCGCATTTGCATTGGCTCCCGGAGTATTGAATACAACTATTCCCTGCTCTGCACATTTATCCAGAGGGATATTGTTAACTCCGGCACCTGCTCTGGCTATGGCAAGAAGATTGTCACCAAGTTCAAGAGACTTCATATCTGCACTTCTTACAAGAACAGCATCTGCCTCACTTAACTCTTCTACAAAGCTGTAATTTTCATCAAGCTCTTTAAGTCCTATGTCTGATATCTTATTTAATGTTTTTATTCTATACATAGTATCCCCCTAACAAGCTCCCAGATGCTCATATTTTTGTCCTGTAATTTTAATATTTCCACAGATATATTTCAGTTGTACCTGTTTAATATTTTTTAAGTCCTAAATATTACAAATGTTTCAACCGTTATCATTTAGACTATAGGTTTTCAGCCTCAAATTTCTTCATAAATTCAACAAGTTTCTCTACTCCCTCTATAGGCATAGCATTGTAGATACTTGCTCTCATTCCACCAACGCTTCTATGTCCTTTAAGGTTTACAAACCCTGCTGCCTGTGCCTCTTTAATGAATTTTGCATCCAGCTCTTCATTCCCTGTTACAAAAGGTACATTCATTAAAGAACGGTCTTCTTTTCTGACTGTGCCCTTAAAAAGTTTGCTATTATCAAGAAAATCGTAAAGAATACCAGCTTTTTTCTCATTTTTCTCCTTCATCACGCCAAGCCCGCCCTGAGCCTTAAGCCATTTAAATACCTTGCCACATACATAGATACCGTAGGCAGGCGGAGTATTGTAAAGTGACTTATTATCTGCATGTATCTTGTACTTCATCATTGTAGGGGTACCGGGAAGTACATCTTCCGTAATCAAATCTTCCCTAATAATCACAATTACAGTTCCTGCAGGTCCAATGTTCTTCTGGACTCCTCCGTAAATGATGCCGTATTTGCTTACATCCACAGGCTCGCTTAAAAAGCAGGAGGATACATCAGCTACAAGAGTCTTACCCTTGGTATTAGGAAGAGTCTTAAACTTGGTTCCGTATATTGTATTATTTTCGCATATATATACATAGTCTGCATTGTCCCTTATAGGCAGGTCGCTACAGTCAGGAATGTATGAAAAGGTTTCATCGGCAGAGGACGCCACGGCTACGGCATCACCATATATCTTTGCTTCTTCAAATGCCTTCTTTGCCCACTGACCTGTGATAATGTAGTCAGCCACCTTATTCTTCATAAGGTTCATAGGAATCATGGCAAACTGGAGTGAAGCTCCGCCCTGCAAGAACAGTACCTTATAGTTATCAGGTATATTCATAAGTTCTCTAAGGTCAGCTTCCGCAGTATTTATAATGCTTTCAAAGGCTTTGGAGCGGTGGCTCATCTCCATAACGGACATGCCGGTTCCGCCATAATTCATCATTTCTTCCTGACATTCCTTAAGTACCTCCTCCGGAAGCACTGCAGGCCCTGCTGAAAAATTATAAACTCTTTCCATACATTCCCTCCTCTGTTCGTTAAAGTATTCACAACCCTTATCGCTATACTTTATCACTTTGACGTGTTAAATCCAATCTTACCTTTCCCACCACAACCCGAGATTTGTTTTTTTACTAATAATGATGCCAACAGTCAATACACCAATTGATATACCATATAAGATACCAACCACTAAATCACTTATATTAGATGTCTTATTTAAAACTATTGCGAGTATCAGAAATACCATCCCTATTGGTACATATTTATTTTTATTTAACTTCATAAGTTTTTCTCCTCATCAATTTCTAATATATAATTAAAGAAACAGCCCTACTTTATACAAGTCTGTTTCTTTAATGTCAATCTTTATTTCTTAGCCTTAGCCTCTTTTTCCTTTACATCCTCCTCAGAGAAAGTCTCCTCTAGAGTTGCGCCAGCTGGCACCATAGGCCATACGCTTTCATTCTTATCGATTACAACTTCTATGAATACCGGACCTTTAGCCTTAAGAGCCTTCTTAATAACCTCGTCAACTTCATCCTTCTTTGTTACCCTGAAAGCCTTTATATTCATTGACTCAGCAAGCTTTACATAGTCAATATCCTGAGAAAGCAGAGTCTGAGAGTATCTCTTGCCGTAGAAGAGAGTCTGCCACTGTCTTACCATACCTAGTACATTGTTGTTAAATACTACTTCGATAATAGGCACATTGTAATGTGCAGCAGTTGCAAGCTCATTCATATTCATACGGAAGCATCCATCTCCCGCAAGGTTGATAACCTGCTTGTTTGGGAGACCTATCTGTGCTCCGATGGACGCTCCAAGCCCGTAGCCCATAGTTCCCAGACCACCTGATGTGAGCAGGGTTCTAGGCTTACTATACTTGTAGAACTGTGCAGCCCACATCTGATGCTGTCCTACTTCTGTAGAAATGATGGCGTCACCCTTTGTAAGTCTGTAAATCTCCTCTATGAAATATGGGCCTGTAAGTTCATTTTCGTGATATCTGAGTGGATACTTTGCCTGCATCTCTGCAATATGCTCCATCCATTCATCATGGGACTGCTTATTAAGCTTCTTGTTAAGCTCCTTAAGTACATCCTTTACATCACCTTCTATGCTAAGGTCAACCTTAATGTTCTTATTTATCTCAGCAGGATCGATGTCTATATGAAGTATCTTGGCTCTCTTTGCAAAGCTCTTGGTATTGCCTGTAACTCGGTCTGAGAATCTTGCTCCAAGCACCACAAGGAGGTCACTCTCAGTTACTGAGAAGTTAGCAGTCTTAGTGCCATGCATACCTATCATTCCCATATAACGCTTGTCAGTGCCATCAAATGCTCCCTTTCCCATAAGGGAGTCGCATACAGGAGCATCCATAAGGTCAACTAAGGCTTTTATTTCTTTGTGAGCTTCTGAAATGATGGCACCGCCACCAAGGAATATGACAGGGCGTTTTGCCTTAGCTATCATTTCTGCTGCCTTATCAAGCTCTTTTTCAGTAAAGCTCTTTTCTTTCTTAGCCTTATCCGCCTTCTTAACATCCTCTTTTTTGTATTCGCATTTATTGGCTGTTACATCCTTGGTTATATCCACAAGCACAGGACCGGGTCTTCCGCTTGCAGCTATCTTAAATGCTCTTCTTATAGTCTTTGCAAGCTTCTTTACATCCTTTACAATGAAGTTATGCTTTGTAATAGGCATGGTCACGCCTGCTATATCCACCTCCTGAAAAGAGTCCTTTCCAAGAAGATTGGTGCCTACATTTCCTGTAATTGCTACCATAGGAACAGAATCCATATATGCATTTGCAATACCGGTTACAAGGTTGGTTGCACCCGGACCACTTGTCGCAAGGCAGACTCCGACCTTACCTGTTGCCCTGCATATCCATCAGCCGCATGTGCAGCCCCCTGCTCGTGAGAAGTAAGGATATGCTTTATTTCATCCTGATGACGGTAAAGCTCATCATAGAGATTTAATACTGCTCCGCCAGGATATCCAAAAATAGTATCTACTCCCTGCTCCTTCAAACATTCAACAAGTATCTGTGATCCATTAAGTTCTGCCATAAATTCTCCTTTTCATTTCAATCAAATAAATATATTACTGCATCTTAGGCACTTCAAGTATGGCACCTCTGTTGCCTGATGTAACCATAGCCTGATATCTCTTTAGATAGCCTGTAACCTCAGCCATTTCCTTTGGTTTCCAGTTCTTTCTTCTATTTTCAAGCTCTTCATCTGAAAGCTTTACATTAAGTGTCATTTCAGGAATATTTATTGAAATAATATCTCCCTCTTCAATGAGTGCAATAGGTCCTCCAACCGCTGCCTCAGGCGAAACATGGCCTATGGATGCTCCTCTTGATGCACCTGAGAATCTTCCATCAGTTATAAGGGCTACAGATGAGCCAAGTCCCATACCCGCAATTGCTGAGGTAGGATTTAACATCTCCCTCATACCGGGACCTCCCTTTGGCCCTTCATACCTGATAACCACTACATCTCCAGGCACTATCTTGCCGCCCTTGATTGCAGCTACGGCATCTTCCTCTGACTCAAATACCCTTGCAGGACCTTCGTGCACCATCATTTCTTCTACAACTGCAGAGCGCTTTACTACACTTCCGTCAGGTGCGATATTTCCCTTAAGTACGGCAAGGCCTCCTGTCTTGCTAAATGGATTGCTCACAGGCCTAATAACCTCTTCATCCCTATTGTATGCATTTTTAATATTCTCGCCTATGGTCTTACCTGTAACTGTCATACATTCGGTATTGATGAGACCAATGTCAGCAAGCTCCTTCATTACCGCATATACGCCTCCTGCCTCATTTAGGTCTTCCATATAGGTGTTGCCTGCAGGCGCAAGGTGGCAGAGGTTAGGGGTTTTCTCGCTAATTGGGTTTGCAAATGCTATATCAAAGTCAAAGCCTGTCTCGTGCGCAATGGCAGGGAGATGGAGCATGGAATTTGTAGAACAGCCAAGCGCCATATCCACTGTAAGTGCGTTGATTATTGCTTCCTTTGTCATTATATCACGAGGCTTTATATCTCTTCTAAACATTTCCATAACTGCCATTCCGGCGTGCTTTGCAAGCTTTATCCTCTCTGAATATACAGCAGGGATGGTGCCGTTGCCACGAAGTCCCATTCCAAGTGCCTCTGTAAGGCAGTTCATTGAATTTGCCGTATACATACCTGAGCAGGAGCCACAGGTTGGACAGGCTTTATTTTCATATTCCAGTACATCTTCTTCGCTTAAGTTCCCCTGCTGCATAGGCTCCTACTGCCTCAAACATGGAGGAAAGACTGGTTTTACAGCCCTTTACCTTACCTGCAAGCATAGGACCGCCTGATACAAAGACTGTAGGTACATTCACCCTTGCAGCCGCCATAAGGAGACCGGGTACATTTTTATCGCAGTTAGGTATCATAACCAGGGCATCAAACTGGTGTGCAAGTGCCATACATTCTGTAGAGTCAGCTATCAAATCCCTTGTTACAAGGGAGTATCTCATACCCACATGTCCCATGGCTATACCGTCACAGACTGCAATAGCAGGGAAGACCACAGGCATACCGCCTGCTTCTGCTACTCCAAGCCTTACTGCATCCACTATTTTATCAATATTTATATGCCCAGGTACTATCTCATTGTATGAGCTTACAATACCTACCATTGGCTTTTTCATTTCCTCGGCAGTAAAGCCGAGTGCATTAAACAAACTTCTTGCCGGTGCCTGCTTCATACCGGCTCTAGCGTTATCACTTTTCATCTATTATATCCTTTCTATCTCTTGTGCTATCCTGTCTCCCATTTCCTTACAACCGATTAAGGTATTACCCTCACTGAAAATATCTCCTGTCCTATAACCCTCTTTAAGCACTGATTTCACAGCCTCTTCTATGCTTTCGGCCTCTTTACTTAGGCCAAATGAGTATCTAAGGAGCATAGCTGATGACATTATGGTTGCGATAGGATTTGCCTTGTCTTTGCCTGCTATGTCAGGAGCTGAACCATGGCTTGGCTCATAGAGACCAAACCTGCCTTCTCCAAGGCTTGCAGAAGGAAGCATTCCTAAGGAACCTGTTACCATACTTGCTTCGTCCGAGAGTATATCTCCAAACATATTTTCAGTAAGAATAACATCAAACTGTGCAGGATTGGCTATTAGCTGCATGGCACAGTTATCAACCAGCATGTTGGTAAGCTTTACTTCCGGGAAGTCCTTTGCAACCTCCGCTACGACCTGTCTCCAAAGCCTTGAAGAATCAAGCACATTTGCCTTATCTACACTGCAAACCTCTTTTCTTCTCCCTTGTGCAGCCTCAAAGGCCCTCCTTGCTACTCTTTCTATCTCATCCTCGGTATATACCAAGGTATCTACTGCCTTCCTTTTTCCTTCTACTACTGTAGTGCTTCTTTCTCCAAAATAGAGTCCTCCGGTCAGCTCTCTGAAGATGACGAAGTCAAAGCCTTTTTCTCCTGTAGACTCCTTTAATGGGCAGGAATGTCTTAGCTCATCAAATAAAATCGCCGGTCTTATATTGGCGTAAAGCCCAAGTTCTTTTCTTATCTTAAGAAGTCCTGCTTCAGGGCGCTTTTCAGGCGGCAACTTATACCAAGGTGAAGTATCGGTATTGCCTCCAACTGCACCAAGTAAAACTGCATCAGCAGCCTTTGCTGTTTTTACCGCTTCATCTGTAAGAGGGATGCCATACTCATCTATCGAGCAGCCACCCATAAGAATCTCATTATACTTAAATTTATGACCATATAGGGAAGCTATTCTATCAAGCACTTTGACTGCTTCATTCACTATTTCAGGACCAATTCCATCACCTTTATAAGGGTAATATTAGCTTCCATATATTTTCTTCCTCCTGCTTACAAATGTTTCCCATAATAATACAATATGACCGCCTTAAATGCAAGGGTGTACCATTTATTAAACATAACAGTTTGGAATATTACTTATACTTAGGAATTATGAAACTAATTATTATCAAAAAGATTGTGCTATGCAAGTCTTATAACGCAGATAAATCCCTCTCCTTCTCTTTTCTCAAAATGTACTTTCCATCTGTGTAAGACTGCGATTTTTTTGACTATTTTAAGTCCTAAGCCATGGCTTCCTGTACTAGGTTCATTCGCATAATTTCTATCATTTAACTTGTTTAGAACCTCTTCTGACACTCCCTTCCCATCATCTCCTACTTCCAGTAAAATGTGACCTCTCTTATCCTTATACAGCCTGACTATGATATTGCAGCCATCTTCATTGTGCGCAATCGAATTGTTGACCAGATTAACCAAAACTCTTTCCATCAAATTTTCATTTACCGAAAGTTCAAGATTGTCAAGGCTTTCATCTATTTCTATGTCAAATTGAAAATGTTCATCCTCAATCTGATTTATAATTTCAGTAAGTGTTTTTCTAAGTAATTTGCTAATTATGACTTTATCCTTTTCAAACTTACCAAAGCCAAAATCAAGTTTACTGGAAAGGTTCATATTTTCAACCAATCTGCGGATGCGAAGTCCCTGTACCTTAATCTGCTCAGTGTACTTAGAGATGTCTGTTCCTGCTTCCGGATCAATAATCATATCAGTATTCCCTAGAATAATGGCAAGAGGTGTCCTTATATCGTGAGATACGCCTGCAATCCACTCTGTCCGCTCCCCTTCCCTGCGCTTTTGGTATTTTTTCTGTTGCAATACGGGAACAGTAATTAGAACCAGCGCATTAATAAGCAGTATAAGAGGTGTCATAAGAATAACGTTTCTAATATCATTTTTATTATATTCTAAAATATACTTCCATACCTGTTTTTCTTTATCTCCAATCACCAGAATCCCCTGCTTTACTATATAAGTATGAACCGGATATTCATCAAGGTAGTATCTTACAAATTTTACCACATCCTGAATACTATATTTCTTTTGCAATTCTTTAGGTAGTGATTCACTCCAAATAATCTCTCCGTCCTCATTTAATAGCATGGCAAATTGGTTATTCTTTATGATTCTTTCTTTTTCTTTATCATCTAACCTGTAATTCCCATCTTCTACACGGATATGTTCTATAAGATTGCTTTCATTCCAGTGATCATCCGGTATATTTAAAACTATAATTGCATATATTAAAGTATCCAAAATAAGAAGCACAAATGCCATTAGTATTATGCCTGCGAAAAACTGAAATTTTTCCTTTTTTCTTTGTCTCATCTGTTTTTCTCCAATTTGTATCCAAGTCCACGTACTGTCGTAAGAAATTCAGGCTTTGACGGATCTTTTTCTATCTTTTCTCTTAGATGGCGCATATGAACAATCAATGAACTTTCCAGTCCATAGTTGCCTTCAGGCCACATAGCATTGCATAGCGTATCCATAGTTACAATCTTTCCTCTGTTGCGGTAAAGTACCTGAAGTAGGGCAAGTTCTTTAGATGTAAGTGATACCTCTTTGCCCTCACGCTTTACAACTCCCGCATCAAGATCCACTAATGCATCCCCACACCTAAGTAAGCCTGTGCCTTCTTCTAGTTTATATGTTCTTCTAAGAACAGCAGCAATCCTAAGAAGTAATTCTTTCGTAAGAAAAGGCTTTGTGATATAGTCATCTGCACCAAGTCCCAGTCCTCTTAGCCTTGCTGTATCTTCATCTCTTGCAGATAAAAATATAACCGGTATTTCTGATAAATAACCTAACTGACATAGTTTCTCGTATAGTTCAAAGCCATTCCCATCCGGAAGCATAACATCCAAGAGAATTAAATGGTAACTATTCCTAATGATATTATCCTCTGCCCCCCCTACAGTCCTCTGCCACATCAATGGAAGAATAACCCTCTCTTTTTAATATACTTACTACAAGGTCTGCAAGCTTTTTTTCATCATCTACTAACAATATTTTACAAGCTGTCTTATCCATATTTTCACCTCATTACATAAACTACATTTACTATACAGCATTTTATATCAATACTCAACGAATCCTGCATTTCTTAATCTAACCTTAATGTTAGCACAATGTTTACATAATCTTCTTAATGTATCCTATCACTCGTAAACATAATACATCTTAAATTTTTTGGAGGTAAGGTTATGAATTATATTCTTGAAACAATCAATCTAAGCAAAAAAAACGGAAACTCATACCGTGTAAAAGAGCTATCCATGAAAGTACCCGTAGGCTCTGTGTATGGTTTTCTTGGCCCTAATGGCGCAGGAAAGAGTACTACTCTTAAGATGATACTAGGGCTCATTCATCCTGACTCAGGCGAAATCAAGGTCTTTAATCAAAAATTAAACTCCTCAAACAAGCTTTCTATCCTTGGCCAAACCGGAAGTCTTATAGAGAACCCGGGCGGATACGGGCACCTTACAGGTCTTGAGAATATGCAAATTATACAAAAACTTAAAGGAGTAAGCGAGGATGAAATCGAACGCTCTCTTAAGACAGTCAGGCTCTTTGAGCAACGTGATAAAAAGCTAAAAAACTATTCACTTGGTATGAAACAAAGACTGGGAATTGCTATGGCACTGCTTGGAGGTCCTAAGCTCTTAATATTAGATGAGCCTACCAACGGCCTTGATCCTGCAGGAATACATGAAATCCGCGAACTGATTAGTTCACTGCCAAAGAAAGGGGTATTACGGTGATTATTTCCAGCCACCTTCTTAGCGAAGTCGAACAGATGGCTGACTATGTTGGCATTATTAATCAGGGAAAAATGCTCTATCAGGGAACTCTTGCCGAATTAGAAACAAAGGGTGAGGGGCTTGAAGATGCCTTCCTTAAGCTTACAGGCGGAAAGGAGTCATTATGACACATATAGTTGAACTTCCTAAATTAGTTCATATTGAATTTATGAAATCACGTCATAAACATCATTTTCTACTGCTTATTGTAATGTTAGTATTAAATTACTTTCTTCTGTTTAAGGGTATAAAAAATGATGGTCAGCAATGGTTGAATGTATTTTATGGAATTCCTTTAGTTAACAGCATTTTACTTTCAGTTTATATGGCAATTCTAGCCAGTCAGACTGTCGATATAGAGAACAAAGGCACTATGTGGAATCTTATATCTACCTTGTGCAGCAAACGCAGTATATTTTTGTCTAAAAATCTGTATGGACTTATTCACATTGTATTATTCTGTATCATACAGATGAGTTGTGTAGTTCTTTTAGGCAGGAACCTTGGTTTTCACGGGAATGTACCTAATTCGGTCATTATGATTACCTTTTTTGCAGAAGTTATAAGCGGCATGATTTTGTTTCAGGTGCAGTGTCTGATTTCTCTCTTGTTTCCAAACCAGTTTGCAGCACTCTCCATAGGCTTCGGAGGCACCCTTACAGGTTTATTCCTTGCATTTATAAGCAAGACCGCTTGGACTCCTTGGTCAGTTCTAATTTCTCTTAGCTGTGTAAGTATGGATTATGAGAAATCAACCCGCACTATGAATGTATTCTGGAACTGCCTGCAACTACACAGATTGTTGTTGCACTAATTTATCTTCTTTGTACTTTTTTGATTGGCCTGTACCTTTTCTCTGCAACAGAGCCCGGAGAAGCACTTGGCAGCAGCGGCCGTGTAAGGGCAACACACTCTCTACACAGCGGTATTCCTGCAGAACTAATAAAGTTAAAGCGTAACCCTGTATGGATTCCTTTTATTCTGATTCCTGTGATATCTGCCACAATTGGAACAATTAATTTTACACAGAATCAAGGTGTTCTTCATTTTACCTGGGGTGATTTGTGGACGCAGCACTCCATTTTCCTAAGTTTCTTTTTCCTTGCGCCGTTAATAGGAGTTGTATGCAGCCTTCAGTGGAGGATGGAACATCTGGGAAGCAATTGGAACCTCATTTTATCTGTGACATCTCCTTTTAAATTATTTAAGGATAAGTGGGCCGTCACCTCCTTTGTATCTTCGCTGTGTATTATATGGCTGGTAGTTATATATGTCGTTACCGGTAAAATTCTTGGTATTCCTGACAGCATGCCTACATTGTTCTGGAGCAGGATTCTTGCAATGCTTATCTCTGTGATGGCGATTACAGCAGTACAAAATTTGTTGTCACTTATGTTGCATTCTTTTGCATTACCTGTTGCCATTGCTTTCCTTGGATGCCTAAGCGGAGTTGCTTTCATTATGAAGGGCTTATATTTTCTGACGCCATATTCTTTACTGATATATGGAGCAGGAAGCACATCAATCACTGAAAGCCTTAATCTGCCTATGGTTTTGATATCGGCTTCTATATGGATATTCGCTTCCATCGCAGTCGGCATATTATTCATAAAAAATACTGATGTAAGAACGCATGTCTAATTTTTGGTATAAGAAAACCGGCAGAGGATAAAATCTCATATCTCTGCCGGTGTATGTATGTATTATGAAAATTTGTCGTGTAACTGTATTCAGGTTTTCACCTAATTACACATTTATCTCAGCCTCAAGTCCAAGTAAAGCCCCATTTTCCTCAAGTATAGGTCTTATAACCTCCTTCAAGAAGTCCTCTACCTGCTCTTTGGAACGGCCTGTGTACTTGGACGGATCCATCTGTTTTTTTTTAGCTCTTCTAAGGTTATGTTAAAGGATGGTTCGGCTGCAATTAGTTCAAGGAGATTGTTGTCAAGTCCTCTTTCCTTTACATTCCTTCCAGCTTCCATAGACAGGGTTCTTATCTTCTCGTGAAGCTCCTGCCTGTCTCCTCCTCTTTTCACAGCGTCCATCATTATATTCTCAGTAGCCATAAATGGAAGTTCAGCCATTATATGCTTCTCAATCACCTTCTCATAAACTACAAGGCCATCAGCTACATTCATATACAAATCAAGGATGCCGTCTATAGCAAGGAAGGCCTTAGGTACAGACAGACGCTTGTTGGCAGAATCGTCCAGAGTTCTCTCAAACCACTGGGTAGCCGCAGTTATGTAAGGGTTCATCAAATCGCTCATCACATACCTTGAGAGGGATGCGATACGCTCACTTCTCATAGGATTTCTCTTGTAAGCCATAGCAGATGAACCTATCTGGCTCTTTTCAAATGGTTCTTCCACCTCTTTAAGATGCTGCAACAGTCTTATGTCATTTGAGAATTTGTGGGCACTTGATGCAATTCCCGCAAGTACATTAAGAACTCTTGAGTCCACCTTTCTTGAATAGGTCTGACCTGATACAGGGAAACAGTCTGCAAATCCCATCTTCTTAGCAATTAACTTATCTATTTTCTTTATCTTCTCGTGGTCTCCATCAAAAAGCTCAAGGAAACTTGCCTGTGTTCCTGTAGTTCCTTTAGAGCCAAGCAATTTCATACTGTCTATAAGGTAGCAGATATCATCATAGTCAAGCGTAAGCTCCATAAGCCAAAGTGTGGCCCTCTTTCCTACAGTAGTAGGCTGTGCAGGCTGAAAATGAGTAAAGGCAAGAGTTGGCAGAGCCTTATATTTATCAGCAAAATCAGCAAGTTTACTCATTACATTAATAAGTTTTTTCTTAACAAGTTTTAGGCCCTCAGTCATTATGATAATGTCTGTATTGTCTCCTACATAGCAGGAAGTTGCTCCAAGATGAATAATTCCCTTTGCCTTAGGGCACTGCATACCGTAGGCGTAAACATGGCTCATGACATCGTGGCGGACTTCTTTTTCCCTTGCTATGGCTACATCATAGTTGATATCGTTTACATGCTCCTTTAGCTCTGCTATCTGCTCTTCGCTGATATTAAGGCCGAGTTCTCTTTCTGCTTCTGCAAGGGCAATCCACAGTCTTCGCCAAGTGGTGAATTTCTTATCCTGTGAAAATATGTACTGCATTTCCTTGCTTGCATACCTCCCTGAAAGTGGGCTGTCATAACGGTCTGTGCTCATATTATCCTCCTGTATGTAGATGGTGTTAAAATTGCTAACTTGTAATTGCGGCAGGAATTGCTACCGTAATTTTTGTAAGTTTACGCTTCAATTATTCATACTTAATTGATGGCTCATATATTTCGTTTGATACGGAATTGCTAGCGTGATTTCTGCAAATTACCGCTCAATTATTCACGCATTTAGCCTTCGGCTAAATGTGATTTCATCAAAATATCTGCGCAAGCACATAATTCTAAGCCTGCGGCTTAATTATGTGCTTTCTTGATATTTCGTGGATAATTTCGCTTAAGATGCTTAGTATTCTTGATTGAAAAGCTCACTAAATATAATTGTACTATCCAGTGATTAACAAATATAATCAAATCACTCGTTACTTTTTAGCTCATCACCGGACAGTTCTATGATATCAGTTAGTTCAGCTTCGGTCAAATTAGTATAGCTTGCAAGTTCTTTAAGTGTAGGTGATGAACCGTTTATTTCTTTCATTTTTTTGGCTGCGTCACTGACAAAGTTTACCTTTGCTACCATAGCATTTGCTGTGCTTTCTATCTCAAGGCTCTCTTCGATAAAGTCCTGCATTGCACTTTCTATTCTGCTCTCTATAAATTCTATTGGTTCTCTTTCACCCTCTTTAGTCTTTAGTTCAGAAAGTCCAAGTAATAGTCCTACATTTCCTTCTGCTATCAGCTCCTTAAAATAATCTTCCGTTAGTTCAAAGCCCCTCGCTATTTCCACTACTTTATGGAGTTTTCTTTCTATGTAGTCTGCTTCAGCCTTTTCATCCCCGCTAAGGACTAGTTTAATCAGCCTTTCTTCTTCTTTTGCTGTCATTTTTTCTATGTCTCTTAATTCTTCCAGATACATATTTAAGAATTCAGAATGGAATTTAAGGTCCTTCCTGTTGTTTTTCTTTTTATCCCGCTTTTTTTCTCATAGCCTTCTCTTGCTGCTTCTTCAAGCTGTTCCTTCGCAGCATTTTCATATTTTTTGACCTCAGCCTCAATCTCTTCTTTAGTTTCAAAACCTTCAATTGTAATATGTGAAGCAGTAAGGTATGCAAAAATATGGTCAAACTGAGCATCATCAAGTTCTAAGTCTTCAAAAAATTCTTTTATATCACTTACGTGAACCTTATTTCCGCTAACCTGCGCCTGAGCCACAAGGTCTGCAAGGCGGGTAGCAAATTCATATTGTTTATCTGACATTTTTCCTCCGTAAATCAACATTTATAAGATTTTATTAATTGCATTATACCTCAGCCTGAATTATTCTTCCAAAGTTGTACTCATCTTGAAATATTCCATATACATAAGCCGGACTTTCTCTGTAAAGACCAGTCTCAACATCTAATAACTTTGTGTATAATTCTGAGTTATAAAACAAACTCATAGCACATTCATATTCTATTTCTTGTGTCTCAGAAATCATTTCTATTAAATCTTGCACCATATATTCTATCATTTGTTTCTTCTTATCCATCATATTTTACCTTCTTTAGCAAATTTATAGCTCTTTCTGTATGAAACGAATACTGATTAGTAGTCCGTTTATAAATCATACCCTGTAACATTGTGTCAAATGCTATCATTCCATTCTCATATTGCCTAAATAAAAGTGCCATATTATCGTCAGCTATTGGTCCAATAACAATGTCATATTTATTATCTATATTACATTCTAAACTGGAAATATCATCGAATTCTCTATTACGGTTATTTCTTACGAACCTCGCCCACTCTTCAGATGTTTCCTCGCCAAAATTCTTTATATTAAACTTACCCATATTTATAAAAGTTTCATCAATATCATATATATTCACTACCGGACTACCACCATAAATACCTGCAACTCTTTTAGCCATGTCTTCAGCCTGTTCCTTCATAACAGTAAGGTAAAATCCTCTTCCAAAATCTTTAAAAGGGCGACACATTGCAAGGTTAATGGTCTTAATATCTGTATTACTTCCATGGTATAAAATCATTTTATACAGCCTCCATTATTTCTACATACTAATATCAAATCTTCTATAGCATCATCAATACTTAATGTATGTTCTATGTCATAATGTTCCTTTATAAAAGCTATCCCATTATATCTATACAGATATTCAAATGCATCTTTTGCCGTAATTTTTAAATCGATCTGCAAACTCATCTATACAAGCTACTGTGTAATTTATTTTCTTTTTTTAATAAAGTCACACTTATCACTCCCTTCCTCTCAAGTTCTAGAAATAATATTATTATATAGTATATAGACATACAGATATTATACACCATTTATATAAAAAGAAAAAGCCATAGGATTATTAAGTTCCTATGACTTTTGTATCATACCATATCTTTTTTTACTGTAATAGTATCCCTACTTCGCCACTATATTAAGTATCTTGCCCTTTACATAAATGACCTTCCTTATAGGCTTCCCATCTATTGCTTTATTCACTGATGCAATCTCAAGTGCCTCTTTCATAGCCTCTTCTTCCTCTGCCTCAGCACCGATTTCAATAGTACCTCTTACCTTGCCGTTTACCTGTACGCCTATCTTTACGGTATCTACTACAAGAGCTGCCTCATCATAGGTAGGCCAGGTTTCATAAGCTATTGTTCCTGTGTGTCCGAACATCTCCCAGAGTTCCTCTCCAAGATGAGGGCAGATACAGGATATCAGCTTTACAAAGCCTTCTGCGTATTCCATAGGGCATTTACCCTTGGTTACAGCATTCATAAATATCATCATCTGGCTTACTGCTGTATTAAAGCCAAGAGTCTCAAAGTCATCTGTCACCTTTTTAACAGTCTGATTGTAGATGAGCTTATGCTCTTCCAGTAGTTCGTTATAGCCCTCTTCACCGCTTCTTACAAGGTTTTCAGGATTTGAGAAGTAGAAGAATACTCTTCCAAGGAATTTCCTTGAGCCTTCCACACCCTGCTTACTCCAAGGCTTTGATGCCTCAAGAGGTCCCATAAACATTTCATATATTCTAAGTGTATCTGCTCCGTAATCTCTCACTATATCACTTGGGTTTACTACAAATTCAGGGAAACGCTTACCCATCTTGATGCCGTTTGAGCCAAGTATCATTCCCTGATGCACAAGCTTCTTAAATGGCTCTTTAACAGGAGAAAGTCCCTCGTTGTAAAGGAAGCGGTTCCAAATCCTTGAATACATAAGGTGACCTACGGCATGCTCAGGGCCACCTATGTAAAGGTCTACAGGGAGCCAATGCTTAAGTAATTCCTGATTGGCAAATTCATCATTGTTCTTAGGGTCTATGTAGCGCATATAATACCAGGAGCTTCCTGCACTACCAGGCATTGTAGAAGTTTCGCGTTTACCCTTAATGCCGTTTTTATCATACTCTTTCCACTCGGTAGCATTTTCAAGAGGTGCTTTGCCGTTCTTTCCTTTATAGTCCTCAAGCTCAGGAAGTACAAGTGGAAGCTCGCTTTCAGGAAGAAGAACCACCCTGCCGTCTTCTGTATGTACCACAGGGATAGGCTCACCCCAATAACGCTGTCTTGCAAATATCCACTCTCTGAAGTGGTAGTTGACTTTTTTCCTTGCCACTCCCATATTAACAAGCTTTTCTGTGATTGCTTCCTTGGCTTCTTCTACGGTTAGTCCGCTAAATTCCTCAGAATTCATAAGTTTGCAGCCCTTGCCGAGATAGTCCTGCTTTTCAAAGGCATGCTCACTTACATCACCGCCATCTATTACCTGAATTCTAGGTATGTTATGTGCCTCAGAATACTCAAAGTCTCTCTGGTCATGGCTTGGAACCGCCATAACCGCACCTGTACCATAGCTTGCAAGTACGAAGTCACCTATGTATACAGGAACTTCCTTGCCATTTACAGGGTTTATAGCATAGATTCCCTCAAGGACACATCCGGACTTGGTTTTGTTTAGCTCAGTCCTGTCCATATCGTTCTTCTTAAGGGTTTCATCTATGTATTTCTGTACCGCCTCTTTATTCTTAATTCTTGACATAAGGCTCTTAACTGTGTCACCATCAGGTGCAAGCACCATAAAGGTGATACCGTAAATAGTCTCTATACAGGTTGTATAGATGGAAAATTCTCCGCCTCCAACTATTTTAAAATCAACCTCCACACCTTCGCTCTTGCCTATCCAGTTTCTCTGCATTTCTTTAGTGGATTCAGGCCAGTCTATCTCGTTAAGACCTTCAAGGAGCTCTTCAGCAAAGGCAACCTGGTCGATAGCCCACTGCTTCATGTTCTTTCTAACCACAGGGAAGCCGCCACGCTCACTCTTACCGTCTATTACTTCATCATTGGAAAGCACTGTACCAAGCTCTTCGCACCAGTTTACAGGCATATCCATATACTTTGCATAACCCTTTTCATATAGCTTCTCAAATATCCACTGAGTCCATTTATAATAATCTTTATCTGAGGTAGCTATCATCTTTGACCAGTCATAGTCAAAACCAAGTTCTCCTAGCTGATTTGAAATGAAACTATATTCTTCTCTGTAAAACCGTTTGGGTTATTACCTGTACTTACCGCATACTGCTCAGCAGGAAGACCGAACGAATCGTACCCCATTGGATGAAGTACATTGTAGCCCTGCATCCTCTTCATTCTTGAGATGATGTCCGTAGCAGTATAGCCCTCAGGATGCCCTGCGTGAAGCCCCACTCCCGATGGATAAGGGAACATATCAAGTACATAGTACTTAGGCTTGCTAAAATCCCAGACATCTGTCTTAAAGGTCTCATTTTCCTCCCAGTATTTCTGCCACTTAGGCTCTATCTCAGCAGGATTATATGGTTTTCTTTCTTCTGACATTTTCTAATCTCCTTTATATCTTAAAGTAATAGTTGCGAACTTCTACTGTAAACTAATCTTCTTCTTTGGTATCTTTACCTACAAACATACTGATCAGGTCATTTGTCTTCCTTCCTACCCTATTCCTCTCTCGCTGCCTCAAGGCAATGAATTTACTAACTTCTTCCTGCCCCTCAGTCAATTTACAACCTACAAGATTGGCCTTCTCGTTTTTATCAACTATCCTCACCACTTCGCCCCTAAGTGTATGAAGGGTAAAGGTATAATCTTCTTTTTGCTCATTGTATTTTTCAAAATTAAACTGAATCTCTATGGTATCTCCGACATTTACCTCATACTCTTTTTTGACTATGAGTCCTACGCCTGTACTGCTTATGTCTTTGACCATTGCCTCATGCTGAGCCTTGCTATCCCTCAATGCTATATTGCAATGCTGTCCTAGCCAAAGCCTAAAGTAATCTCTTCTATTAAAACGCTTCCCATCCACATCAGTCCTGAGTATATGTGCGGTCCCATATAGAGGAAGGTTAATCTTGTCTATGAATACATTTTCAAATAAATATGGTTTTTCTTTATGATTACCTATTAAAAAATAACTGACTCCTTCAGCCACAAACTTAACTATTTTATCTTCTACTTTTATCGGTTCGACAATAACATAGTCACCCTTTAGAGTCTTTATAAAATCCAGGTCTTCCTTTTCATGAAACTCTAAGACAAAGCTTTCAAACCTATAAGACTTATCGCCCTTCTTAGCTGTCAGGCTTATCATTGAACCCGGCAACAGTTCATTTATATTAATAATTCCTGAATTCATTGCATCCATGCCCGATACCAAATTCCTTTCAAAATAATAAGTACTGAATCTCCAACATTTATTATAACTATCAAAGCCTTATCTGTCTATCTAATTATGGAAATTTAACGTTTTTTAGTTTTACATTTTTCTTCCTATCTTCCAAAAGCCGTAACTATAGAAATAACTTATTTTAACCGATAATATAATATATAAGCTAATTTTCAGGAGGAATAACGGAGGGAATATGTCATTAGATATATCAAGAGTGCCAAACGGTGGCATAGCAAACGGGAGGGAGTCGGCTTCAGTCGTAAAGAGCAGTGAAGTCTCTAAGGTAGCTGTTTCAGGTGCTGCTGCAGGAGGTGTAAACTCAGGAAGTTTGTCAAAGGGGCAGGTATTATCCGGCCAGGTGACCAACATTTCACCGGGTGAGCTGACCTTAGAGCTTGAAAACGGTCAGACTATGACAGCCAGGTATGATAATAATTCCGAACTTTCCATTGGTGATGGGGCAAAGTTCAAAGTAGTTGATAGCGAAGACGGTCATATTATGCTAAAAACTATGCAGACAGGGAATACACTTGAAAATGTAGTGTATAAAGCTCTTGATGCCTCAGGTCTGCCATTTTCCCCTAAAAATGAAGAACTGGTAACAGCCCTCATTAAAAATGAATATCCCGTTAGTAAGCAGATGATAAATGGCATGCTCCAACAATCCCTCAAAAATCCTGAAATATCTATGACTAATCTCGTACTTATGAATAAGGCGGGCTTAGATGTAAATCCTGAGTCTACAAAGCTCTTTGAAATGTACAGCAGTGGCAGAACCGAGCTTGCTGCGGCAACTGAGCAAAACTTCAAGGACATGTTAGGAATGATAGAGGGGCTCCTTTCTGATGGAAATGTAGAGGGTGGTGCAAAGTTAGCCTCTGACCTCCTTGATATATTCAACATAGGCAAGGAGCCAGATGAACTGGTGCTATCACTTGTGGCAAATGATGAGGCCAGCCTTCCTATGTCAGCTCCTGCAAATCTTGCTGAGCTCTTAGATAGTATTGTGATCGAAGGGGCTACCGTGACCGACCCCAATCTAACCACAGAAGATGGGGATCTGATAAATATTACCCTCACTAAAGACAGTCCGGCTTCATCCATTTTAAATGATGAACAGAGGCTTGAGATATTTACCTTATTTGAAAATGCGGATATAGATGTGGATGCGGCCAAGCTTCAAAACCTCATAAAGGGAGAGCTAAGTCTTAGTGAATTGTCAGACCTCCTAAAAACCCTGCCTGAAGCAGACCTATCTAAGCTTGATAATCTTATGAAGCAGGTAACTGATTTGACAGGAAAGGGGCTTCCTGCTGCAAATGATATGCTTTCAGGACTTCTTCCCGAAAGTGCAACCCTTAGCGAGGCAGCTAATCATATAAAGGAACTCCTTGACAATAAAAACCTTCCACCTGAACTTAAACAGGCTTTGCTTAAATCAAATGATTTTCAAAAAACCCTTAAAATGCTAATCCATACAGACTGGACTCTTTCGGCTGAAGAACTGACAGAAAAAGATGCTGTAGTAAATCTCTACAAGAGGATGGATGAACAGATAGACAAGCTTAAGACTCTGGCTGACAATACAGCAGGAGGAGCCTCAGCCAAGCTTTCTACAGACCTTGGGCAAACAAAGCAAAATATGAATTTTATGAATGAAATGAATCAGATGTATAACTTTACGGAACTTCCTATAAGGATGAACGGTCAGACCACAACCGGAGATTTATATGTCTATTCCGATAAGCATAGAAAAAGGGTGTCAGGTGGAAATGGAATATCCTGTCTTCTACACCTTGACATGAAGAGTCTCGGTGGAATGAATATAAGAATCGAGTTAAATGAGGGCACAGTGTCTACAAGATTTTTCCTAAATGATGACAGTTCAGGAAAGCTCATAACAGATAATCTTTTTGAGCTTGACAGTGCACTTACAAAGCAGGGATTTAATCCAAAAAGTGAGGTCATAAAGACTACTGATAAAGAAGAGGAAAGAAGGCTGTTGTCCGGCGAATTTAATCCTATAAATGACTTCATCCCTTCTGAGGTTGAAAGCAATAATTTTAGCAGATATACCTTTGATATGAGGGCGTAATGTTTCAATAATGAATCTTGCTCCAAAGAATTTACTGCCTGCTGTGAGTCGAATCGGCTACATCTACATATCCGCCGCAGTGCTATTCCTCTGAGATATTTTGTGTTATAGAAAATTTCGTACAAATTCCCTATAACACAAAAAAGCACCTACATGCAGTTTGACATAGACGGCATGTAGGTGCACCTACTCTTTCATAATTGAAATATCATTTTCCTTTTTTCTCTGCTATCTTTTTTTCAAAATCATCAAATATATAGTTAAGTACTGAAGGGAAGCCGACAAACTCGCAACCATAAGAATGTACCTTCTCGTCCACAGCAGACTTTCTGATAATTTTAATAACTGTATAAAAAGCAGAATGAATATCATCCGTTACCTGAATTCTGGCATTAAAATAATATCCTACCGGCAATTCGCTTTCACTATGAAAACCCATACCTCCTCTTGATATATCATAAACTTCAATAGGAGCATTTACATTTTTAATGAACTCATTATCCTGCTTGAAAAGTTCAGAAACTCCAAGTATGAGATCAATCGGAAGTCTTTCCGCTTTTCTTTTTTCCGTATATTCCATATACTGCCTCCTCGCAAAAGATTTAAGCTAAGTATATAACAATAGCAGTAAATAATCAATCAAAGTTTTATAGACATTTTTTTATCTTTTATTTGAAAAAGTAAATTCCACTCTAAACTTGAATATAAATATAGAGGCTCAGATGCGGAACTTACTTTTTCAATTCACCAAAATATAAAACTTTTAATAAGCCACGGTAGCGTGGGCATTTTAGTCAAAGTTAGATTTTTAACTTCACGGCTTCAGGTATTTTTCTATGATAATATTTAACGGAATACTAAGACCTGTCATCATAAAACTACTGATTGCAAAAAATACCTCAAGACTAGCTAATAGACCATATGCCTTATCTTCATCAAGCAATAATGCTTTACAGATGAGATATAATCCAAGAACTAAGGTAGCTAATGTAATACACCTCAAACCATTTGTAGATAGTCTGGAGTTACGAGCTTTGTTAAACAATATATTAGTAGTGTACAGCAATAATAAAGTACAGGCTGATTGCATTACTATACCTAAAATACTTGCAACTGCAATTTCTTTCAAGCCGATGAAAGTGCATACAAGAAAGAAATAGCAGGCTATAGCATTGGCACATATTCTCATCAGAAACATTAGCTTCTGTTTCAAGTTTTTCAGCTGTTTCATAGATACCTCTCTAACTTGCTTAAGTCAATTGTATTAGTGATATCTGTGTTAGTACCAGTTATGAAGATTTTATCTGCTATTATGATGCCGTTGAATTTAACATCATAACCTGTTATTGTAACTGTGCCATTTGGAGCATATATTATACCGTTAAAGTCAAATTTTTTATTTGCTATTATGCTTATATCTCCTTTTTCTGAAGTCAGAATTACAGGCTTTTTAGTTGCAAATTCCCTTGTGTTATATCTCAGATATTCTCCCTAGAAGGGGAACAGTGACTCTACTATTCCCTAAGCGTCTTTTGTAGTTAAGCTTTTCATCTAATTTCTTCAGTGCTTTGAATGTTCCTGGCTTATATTTTTAAAAGTAAAGTTCAAAATTATACTCAAAATAAGCATAATCAGGCAGTTCATTACTAAAAGACCATTAGCACTATCTAACGCAACCTTGGCAACAACACTATTATATTCAGAATAATCTGGAAATAGTGCTCCATATAAAAAGTATAATCCAAGAATTGCTATACCTAGAGTGACACTCCATAAACTTTTACTCTTTGAAATTCGCAAAAATTTTTTTATTTTATTAAAAAGCAAGTTAACTCCATATAATATAGCAATATTCAAAAATAGGAAACATTAAAATTGTAAACATTGGATAATCACTCAGTTCATCTATCAATTCACCTATAAAGAAAGTACAAAAATAACATAAAAAAGATGACAAGCTCCAATATTTATTCCTATTCTTAATATAAACTTCATGCCTATCCCTCCAATTTACTTAAGGTAGCTAGTCTCTTATCACTTAGTATTACAGAATTTAATGTTAAAATTATGTCATTTTCTAAAAAAATATCTATACATAAATCTCATAATTATTAGATTTTTATTATTCAATTTCACAGAGTAAATGGGGGATTATTTCTCTTTGACTTTATTACGATACTGTACTAAAATTAAAGGATACAGCATTTAAGGCTCTATAGCTTAATCATAAGGAGACAACATGGCGGAGAAAACAGCTAGAATTTCTTATCGTATGGACATGACAGAAGGTCCGCTTACTACCAAAATAATTAAATTTACTATCCCTGTAATGCTATCCGGTATACTTCAGCTACTGTTTAATACTGCTGATGTTATAGTTGTAGGAAGATTTACAGGAAAGACTGCTCTTGCAGCTGTAGGCTCTACAGGCTCACTCATCAATCTCCTAGTCAGCCTTTTTATGGGACTATCCATAGGTACCAATGTCCTTGTCGCAAGGTACCAGGGGGCAAAAGATGATAAGTCTGTTTCTGAAACCGTACATACCTCTGTCGCACTTGGCATTATTGGCGGTTTCATTCTACTTGTGATAGGCGTTATAGCTACCCGTCCCCTGCTTGAAATGATGGCTACCCCGGAAGATGTTATAGACCAATCCACTCTTTATATGAGAATATTATTCCTTGGCATGCCACTTAATCTCATACTTAACTTTGGTGCTGCCATTCTTAGGGCTATCGGAGATACAAAGCGTCCTCTGTACTATCTGACTATAGCAGGTGTGATAAATGTGATTCTAAATATTCTTCTTGTCACTGTGTTTAGCTTGGGTGTAGCCGGTGTTGCTATTGCAACAGTTCTCTCTGAGGGAGTTTCCTGTGGACTCATACTTCTTTGCCTGAAGCACGAAACAGGAGCAATCAGGCTACACCTAAATAAGATTAAGATTACTACCGAGAAATGTATTGATATTATGAAAATAGGGCTTCCTGCCGGACTTCAGGGCTGTATCTTCTCAATATCAAATGTGCTTATACAGTCTTCAGTCAACTCGTTCGGTTCAACTGTTATGGCTGGAAATACAGCGGCCAGCAACATAGAGGGCTTTGTATATGTAGCAATGAACTCCTTACATCAAACCTGCATAAGCTTCACCAGTCAAAATTTCGGTGCCGGGAAATTTAAGCGTATAAAAATGGTGCTTATCAACTGCCTGATTATTGTTACGATAACCGGTCTTGTACTTGGCAATTCAGCTTTTTATTTGGAAAATATCTGCTTTCTGCTTACAACAGCGAGCCTGAAGTAATAAGCCATGGGATTACAAGACTATCCATCATAGCTTCAATGTACTTCTTATGTGGGCTAATGGATGTAATGGTTGGTGCGATGCGTGGCATAGGATATTCCATACTCCCTATGATAGTTTCGCTTATTGGAGCATGTGGACTTAGAATATTATGGATATATACTGTATTTGCTCACTTCAGGACTCTTAATGTGCTATTCATCTCCTACCCTATAACCTGGTCGATTACATTTTTAAGTCATCTGACCTGTTACTTCATAGTTACAAGGAAATATAAGGATAAATTTAAGGAAGCATAGATGATATTTTGTATTTGCAAATGAAGTTCTAAAATCTGCAAAGCATATTTGTACGATTTATCAATAAATAAGAAAAAGATGGTTATGGTTTATTACCTGCCATCTTTTTTTCTTATTTCCTGCATAGTCTGAATTATAATATTCTTAGCTGCCGCGGCTTCTTCCTTAGATAGACTAGGCACTCCGCTAAGAGGATATTCCATTCCCAGTTCTTGATATTTATTTACTCCCATTGTGTGATAAGGAAGTACTTCAAGGCCGACTACATTGTTAAGCCCCGCCATAATTTCACCCACTCCTCGAAGCTCCTTTTTATTAAAGGTAATACCGGGAACTACTACATGCCTGATTGAAATAGGGATTTTGTGTTCTTCAAGCGCCTTGGCAAAGGCTAAAACAGGCTCAATGGAATTGGCTGTAAGCTCCTTATGTCCCTCCGGATCGGAGTGTTTTATATCTAAAAGTACAAGATCAGTCACCTTAAAAAGTTCAGAAAAATCAGCCAATCTTTTTTCGTAACTCTTGTAAGCGCCGCTGCTTAGGTATTCTTCCTCTGTCTTTCCATTATTAGCAGGCTTAAGAGGATAATATATTCCTGAAGTATCCAGACAGGTATGTATCCCTTCCGACTTAGCCCTCTTAAACAAAGCAGTTACAAACTTAAGCTGTCCAAGCGGTTCACCACCTGTACAGGTTATACCGCCCTTTCTGTAGAATTCTCTCTTAGAATAATATCCTGCAAATATCTCATCAAGAGTCATTTCCTTACCACCTGCAAAGTCCCAGGTATCAGGATTGTGGCAGTATTTACAGCGCATTGGACATCCCTGCAAAAATATCACATACCTTGTTCCCGGACCATCAACAGTACCAAAGGTCTCTATAGAATGTACCCTGCCCTTAATCTCTTCATTTCCCATAACTGCCTCCAAAAAAGGCTGTCACACCAAAGCTACTTTAATGCGACAGCCACCTATACTTCTTATACTCCTTCGTGGAAGGTTCTTGAAATAACCTCATCCTGCTGTTCCTTTGTAAGCTTTACAAAGTTAACTGCATATCCTGACACACGAACGGTTAGCTGTGGATATTTCTCAGGATGTGCCTGAGCATCCAGCAGGGTTTCTTTAGTAAATACATTTACATTGAGGTGGTGTCCACCTTTCTGCATAACCATCAATAAGGTTTACAAGGTTATCAATCTGAGCTTCACTAACTGACATAGTATTCTCCTTTCATTTTGTCTGTTTTACAGACTGTTATTACCCCTTATGCTCCACAGACATCTGCAAAGTTTAGGTTGGTTTAATTAACTGTTCTTTTTATTCATCAACAGGTGCATTACCTGATAGATTACATTATTCTCCCTCAGGAACAATGACATTAGGCTCATCGCAGGCACAAGAAAACTTGTTGTCAAATTCAATTGAATCGCCAAAGAATATCTTGTCTCCCTTACCGAGTGCATCAGGAATAATTGAGAAAGTATTGGAAATACCATCCTGTGCATCCTTAAACGGAAGCTTACTAACTGAACTAAGACTTGCCATAGCCCCGTGAGTATCACGTTTGTGCATTGGGTTTGCTCCAGGTGCAAACGCTTCACCCTTCTTACGTCCGTCAGGTGTAGAGCCTGTTGCACGTCCATAAACTACATTTGAAGTGATTGTAAGTATTGATGTTGTAGGTACACTATCACGATAGGTATGGTTTCTCTTGATGTAGCCCATAAAAATGTCAACTACATCATAGGCAATATTATCTACTCTGTCATCATCATTACCATACTTAGGGAAGTCTCCTTCTACCTGGTAATCAACTGCAAGCCCTGCCTCATTGCGGATGACCTTAACCTTTGCGTGCTTTATAGCTGATAGTGAATCCGCAACAACTGAAAGTCCTGCAATACCGGTTGCAAACCATCTATGTACATTTTTGTCATGAAGAGCCATCTGGATTCTCTCATAGCAATATTTATCGTGCATATAGTGAATGATGTTGAGTGAGTTTACATATACTCCTGCAAGCCATTCCATCATGTCATTAAACTTCTCCCAAACCTCATCAAACTCAAGGTAATCACCTGTAATAGGACGGAACTTAGGCCCAACCTGCTTACCACTAACCTCATCTGCTCCTCCGTTTATAGCGTAAAGGAGGCACTTTGCAAGGTTTGCGCGAGCTCCGAAGAACTGCATTTCCTTGCCAAGTCTCATAGAAGATACACAGCAAGCGATGGCATAGTCATCTCCGTGAGTTACCCTCATAAGATCATCATTCTCGTACTGAATGGATGAAGACTGGATTGAGGTCTTAGCACAGAATCTCTTGAAGTTCTCCGGAAGTTTAACTGACCAAAGCACTGTGAGGTTTGGCTCAGGAGAGGTTCCAAGGTTTGAAAGAGTGTGAAGATATCTAAAACTCATCTTTGTAACCATGGTTCTTCCATCTATACCCATACCTGCAATTGACTCTGTTACCCAAGTAGGATCTCCTGAGAAGATTTCATTGTAATCAGGGGTTCTGGCAAATTTAACACAGCGAAGCTTCATTACGAAGTGGTCGATAAATTCCTGAATCTCTTCTTCTGTATATTTTCCTGCCTTAAGGTCTCTTTCTGCATAGATATCGAGGAAGGTAGAGGTACGACCAAGACTCATCGCTGCACCATTTTGCTCTTTAACTGCAGCAAGGTAAGCAAGGTAGAGCCACTGTACAGCTTCCTTTGTATCGTGGGCAGGTCCTGATATATCAAAGCCGTAGATCTTACCAAGCTCCTTAAGCTCATTAAGAGCCTTAATCTGCTCTGAAAGCTCTTCACGAAGCCTTGTAATATTGGAGTACATTGTAGTTCTGGTTGTCTCTTTTTCTTTCTTCTTCTCTTCGATAAGTCTGTCTACACCGTAAAGAGCAACTCTTCTATAATCTCCTATTATACGGCCTCTTCCATAAGCATCAGGAAGACCAGTTATAATGTGGCTGCTTCTGCAGGCTCTCATTTCAGCTGTATATGCGTCAAATACACCGTCATTATGTGTCTTTCTATATTTGGAATAAACTCTACTATCTGAGGATCAACTTCGTATCCATTACTCTCACAGGCTTTCATAGCCATTTTGAGACCACCGTTTACCTGAAGAGAACGCTTGAAAGGTACATCTGTCTGGAAACCAACTATAGTTTCCTTCTCCTTATCAAGGTATGCAGGTCCGTGTGAAGTGATTGTAGACACAATCTTGGTATCCATATCTAGCACTCCGCCTTTAGCTCGCTCTTTCAATGTAAGATCCATTACCTGAGCCCACAATTCCTCGGTTCTTTTTGTAGGTCCTGCAAGGAAGGTATCGTCTCCCTCATATGGGGTATAGTTTCTCTGAATGAAATCACGAACATTGATTTCTTTTTCCCAGACGCCTCCGGTAAATCCGCTCCATTCTTCTCTCATCATTAACCTCTTTCACTTAGTATATAAGTTTTGTTAACTATTGTTTTCACTTCTTGACTTAAATATAGATTACGCACAATCTAAAGTCAACTAATTTTAATAATGTTTATCTTTTAATACATGAAAATGCCCGAAATACGCTTATATTGTACTTTTTAGAGTACAAAAACCAAACATTTATTTCTTCTTGTTTGCGATTTATTTTTATCTTGATATGATAATTCTAACTTAATATATTTATAATTGTTTATAATAAATCTGCCATTATATTTATTTTTTTCTATTTGACTAATAGCAGTTATAGTGATAAAAGTACATGTTGTATTCTATAATTAAAAAGATGAAGAGAGTAAAGGAGTTTAAAATGAAAAAGTCAAGAATTATCGCTTTAGTAGCTGCACTTTCACTTACACTTGGTACCGCAGGTGTTGTAAGCGGTTGTGGAAACAAGTCTGACAGCACAAGCAAGGCTTCTACTGCAAGTACTGCTTCAGCAGTAGCATATCAGTACATTCCAGCTGCTGATGTATTAAAGGTAACAGACAGCCACATCCTTGATGTAAGAGAAGAAGAGAACTACAAGAAGGGTGCTGTTGAAGGTTCTGAGTGGCAGCCAATCTTCCCTCTTGAGGATACTTCCCTTGAGACAGCTATGAAGGAGTACGCTACTTCTAAGCTAAATGACGGAAAGAATATCTACATCGTATGTAACTCAGGTAAGAGAGGCGCTGAAAAGACAACCGGTATCTTAATTGAAGCTGGTATCGATAAGAGCAAAATCTTTACTGTGGAGGGCGGCGCTAAGGCTCTTTCTGAAATTGACGGAGCACTTAAGCCTGTTCAGTAATATTATTTTTGATAAATAATCTAGTTAAAATATAAGTTAAAAAGCTATCTGTAAATGTCAGGTTTACAGGTAGCTTTTTTTATTTATTTTCTTATACCCTCTTGTAATTATTACTTTCTTGAATTAAAATTTAGTAGATAGTTTTAGAAGTTTCATCCAGTATATTCAGGAGGATATTATGTCAAAAGTAACAGTAATGGATCACCCGTTAATTCAGCATAAAATCGGTATTATGCGTATCAAGGATACTACTACTAAGGAATTTCGTGACTTAGTTTCCGAGATTGCAATGCTTATCTGCTATGAAGCAACCAGAGATCTCCACCTTGCAGATAAATTAATAGAAACTCCTTTAGAGAAGACAATAGTCAAGGAAATTGCAGGAAAGAAGCTCTGTATTGTTCCTATTCTTCGTGCAGGACTTCATATGGCTGATGGTATTCTTAATCTCATACCTAATGCAAAGTAGGACATATAGGTATGTATAGGGACGAAGAAACCTTAGAGCCTGTGGAATATTTCTGCAAGCTTCCTAAGGATGCTGATGAAAGAGATATTTTTGTAGTCGATCCAATGCTTGCTACGGGTGGTTCTGCAATCGCTGCGATTAACCGTCTCAAAGCAAGAGGAATAAAGAGTATTCGTTTCCTCTGCCTCATAGCTGCACCTGAGGGCGTTAAGGCACTTGAAGAAGCACATCCTGATATAGATATTTATATTGGAGCAATAGATAGACAGCTTAATGAAAGCGGATACATTCTTCCGGGACTTGGTGATGCCGGAGATAGAATATACGGAACAAAATAATTTAACCATCTATTAAGCATCAGTGCTTTTATACTCAATTTAAATGGAAGTTCCATAAAATATGCATACTAACAATATTTCGTGCGTAAGGTGTATTGTAATGCAAATTTCATTTCCACTGGCCGCTCATTTCCGGGGAGATTGTTATATAAAAGATTTTTCTGATAATTTTTGATACTTATCAGGGTGTCAAAATATTTAACACCCTGAAAAGTTTTATCCAAAATCTTACATTTTAATGATGGAAAAGTCTCATTCCAGTAAAGCTAAGTACCAGGTCATACTTATTGCACATTTCTATTACGCTGTCATCCCTTACAGAGCCACCTGGCTCGGCAATGTATTTCACTCCGCTCTTATACGCTCTCTCAATATTATCAGCAAACGGAAAGAAAGCATCAGAAGCAAGGGCTACATTTTCATTTTTATTAAGCCACTCTCTCTTTTCCTCCCTTGTAAATACAGGAGGCTTAACCTCAAAGAAATTCTCCCATACACCATCTCTTAAGAGGTCTTCGCTCTCATCCCCTACATAAAGGTCGATGGCATTGTCCACATCAGCTCTTCCCAGTCCTTCACGAAACTTAAGATTAAGAGTCTGTGGTGCCTGTCTAAGCCACCATACATCAGCCTTACTTCCGGCAAGCCTAGTACAGTGAATACGACTCTGCTGCCCTGCTCCTATACCTATAGCCTGTCCATCTTTTGCGTAGCAAACAGAGTTTGATTGAGTGTATTTTAGTGTAATCATAGCAACAATGAGATCATCGAGAGCTTCTTTAGGAAGATTTTTATTCTCACTTACTATGTTCTTAAAAAGCTCAGTATCTATCTTAAATTCATTCCTGCCCTGCTCAAATGTTATCCCAAAAACCTGCTTTTTCTCTATAGGCTCAGGCTTGTAGTTTTCATCTATTTCTATAATATTATAATTTCCTTTTTTCTTCTGCTTTAGTATCTCAAGGGCCTCTGCTGTATATCCAGGTGCTATGATACCGTCTGAAACTTCTTTTTTGATTATCATTGCGGTATCAGCATCACACACATCAGAAAGAGCTATGAAATCACCGAAAGAAGACATTCTGTCAGCTCCCCTTGCCCTTGCATAAGCACAGGCTAAGAGGCTCATCTCACCCATATCCTCTACTCTGTAAACCTTTTTCAAATCCTCAGTAAGAGGGTTTCCTATTGCAGCTCCTGCAGGAGATACATGCTTAAAGCTGGTTGCCGCAGGAAGTCCTGTAGCTTTCTTAAGTTCCATTACGAGCTGGATTCCGTTAAATGCGTCTAAAAAGTTGATATATCCCGGTTTTCCACAAAGCACCTTAACAGGAAGCTCTGCTCCATTTTCCATAAATATTCTGCTTGGTTTCTGATTAGGATTACAGCCGTACTTAAGCTCCATTTCATTCATAATGCACTCTCCTTATAATTTTCGCCTATATTTTCAAAATCTGCTTTTAATTTTCACCTATGTTTGTCAATATCTGCTTTTAATTTCCCACCATCTACAGCCTATTACAGGCTAAAGCGTATTATATACAAAGACCCGCTCTTTGTTATACTGTATTTTCACTTTGTAATTTTGCTAATTAGCTAAATTCTTATTTACTATTCTAGTCTCATATTCTCCTGTTTCTATATCTATAAACCTTGTAAACAATGACACTTTATTAGCTTCATTTAGGCTCTTCCAAATACTCTCAGTAAATTCATCTATACTTCCACAAAGACTTACCTTCGTAGGTTCACCCTCAAAGCTTGGAAGAGGCTCTATGTCTTCTTTGTAGGTGTGAATAAATCTACCTTCACCCGCAGGAAGACTACTATAATCATAAAAATATCTGTTGCAACAGTCAGGATTGCCGTCATCACTCTTAAGTATACTCATCCTTAAGTGAAGTGACTTTTCGCTGACATCTACAAGGGCAGATATTCTAGGTGTATAGTTAGGTGCATCAGGCTCAAATTCCCTGCTCATAAGAGCCGAGTTAAAGCATTTACCTGCTGTCATATAATTATAAACCGTATCCGTCTGGTCTCCATTTGTAATTATGGTCTTCTTTTCAATTACCTTGACAGGTGAATATATTATGAGACTTGGATCTGAAAGCTTGGTTTCATCGAAGGCCTCTGTCCTTATTCCCTCGCCCTCTTCCACAAATATCCTATTTCTGCTATTTTCACTTCTTCCCATAATAAAGTAAGCAGTCATAGCCTTTTTGCCGTCCTTACTTTTACCTACTACTATTCCTCTTCCGGGATAAGTTTTAGCCGATAATACTTCACCAATTGAAACCATATCATCCTCCGTTTATTCAAGTCAAAGCCTTGTCAATAGTTGCTTAGAGCCTTTATAATAAGTTCTACTTAAGAATATCATAGTTTTTTTATTAGTTTTCAATATGAATGCTTCTTTATATTTTTCTTATAAAAATAAAAACTCATTTTTTTATGGTTTGACAAATTAATGGAATTATTTTATAATCATTTTTAGCTAGTTATTTGTAGAATTAAGCAAGCAAAAAAACGAACCCCTAAGAGCTGCGACATCTTAGGGGTTCTTCTCTTTATAGTTGAGTAAACTTTAGTACTAGGCTAATTGTCGCTTTTATCTCCGTCTAGCCATTTGCAAATAAGGTAGCTAGCCAAATCTGCCGTAACGGAGACAATTATCTGTAGAATTATCTGTAGCAAGCAATCACCTCCCTTCTGCTGTCATATTGGGAGTGCGACAACATTTAAAGTATATCAAAAAAATAAAAATATAACAATGAAACTAACGGAGGAATTATGGTAGATAATCAGAAAATGATTAGCTTTACAAAGATGCATGGTTGTAAAAACGACTATCTCTACATCGACTGCACTAAAAATGAACTTGAAAATCCTGCTGAAGTATCTATAAAACTCTCAGACAGGCATACGGGAATCGGAAGTGACGGCATCATCCTTATCTGCCCTTCTACTGTGGCTGATTTTAGGATGAGGATATTTAACGCAGACGGCTCTGAGGCTGAAATGTGTGGCAATGGCATCCGCTGTGTAGGAAAATATGTATATGACTTTGGCCTCACAAAAAATGAGGAAGTCCGCATAGAAACCGGAATCCGTACTAAGGAAGAAGAGGCAGCAGGAATTATTCCCGAAAACCGTATTAAAATATTGAAACTAAAGATAAAAGAGGGTAAGGTTGTCGCTGCAACTGTAGATATGGGAAGACCAATCCTTACCCCTAGCGAAATCCCTGTCATATCTGATAAGGATAAGTTTATAAATGAGGCTGTAAATGTAGACGGCAAAGACTGGTACCTCACCTGTATTTCAATGGGCAATCCTCACGCAGTCACCTTTGTAGATGACACAAAGAGCCTTGATTTACCTGTTATAGGCCCAAAGTTTGAATTTAACAAGATATTTCCAAATCGTACCAACACCGAATTTATAAAGGTAATAAGCAGGAATGAAATTGAAATGCGTGTCTGGGAGCGTGGTTCGGGTGAAACCCTTGCCTGTGGTACCGGTGCCTGTGCCTCGGCCTACGCTGCTATGTTGAATGGTCTTGCTGATGATGAGGTGAGGGTTCATCTCCTTGGAGGAGATTTGATTATCAAATACGATAGAAACACTGACCACATTTTTATGACAGGCCCTTGTGAAACTGTCTTTAGTGGCAGCATTACAATCTAGATAAGGAGTATTTATGCAAGTTACCGTAAATGACATATTAAAGGCCGCTAACGGAAAACTGTTAAACGGAAACGGCGACACCGAAATAAACGGCTTCTTTACAAATTCCAGGGAAACCCACAGCCTTCCCTTTAAGAATGCACTTTTTGTGCCTATAATCGGAGAAAGGGTAGACGCCCACAAATTCATTCCTCAGGTGGTAAAGGATGGTGCTAAGGCTTTCTTTATAAAAAAAGGGGCACGAACTCCCTGCTGATATCGGAGATGCCGCAACCATCGAGGTAGACGATACTGAATCCGCCCTCCTTGACACAGGCCGTTGGTTTCGCGAGAAATTTAACATCCCTTTCATTGGAATAACCGGAAGTGTCGGCAAGACCACCACAAAGGAAATGGTGGCAGCTGCCCTATCCTCCATTAATGTCCACAAAACTAAGGGAAATGCCAACTCTACCATAGGACTTCCCTTAACCTTGTTTGGACTTGAACCTTGTAATGAGGCCGCCATTATAGAAATGGGCATAAGTGAATTCCATGAGATGGAAAAGCTTGCAGATGCAGGCAGGCCAACCCATGCAATATTTACCAATGTAGGCACTGCCCATATCGGCAATCTAGGCTCAAAGGAAAACATCCTAAAAGAAAAGCTCCACATTACAGATTGTTTTACGGAGGATAGTGTGCTTTTTGTAAATGCTGATGATGAACTCCTTTCTAAGGTGGTACCTGAAAATAGCGAATTCAGGCCTGCTAAGGTCAAGCACGTTGTGACTTACGGTATAAGTAAAGAGGCTGATTTTTACGCTTCATCCATCACTATATCTGACAGTGGCACCGATTTTGTGGCAAATTATAAGGATGAAGACGGTAAGCCTCTCACTGAGCAGATTCATCTTAAAACTCTGGGACTTCATAACGTAAGAAATGCACTGGCTGCAACTGCTGTGGCACTAAAGCTTGGAATCTCTCCTTCAGTGTCAAAGCTTGGACTTGCTGCGTATGAACCACTTTCAGGCAGAGGAAACATTATCAAGACAAACGGCATTACCATAATTGATGATACCTATAATGCAAGCCCTGACTCTATGAAGGCTTCCGTTTCGATTATTGGGGAAATGCGTGGTGGCAAAGAGCCTATACACAGGCGGTTTGTGGTATTTGCTGATGTACTTGAGCTTGGTGAATACGCTGAGAGTGAACATTACAAAGTCGGCGAATATATAAAAACCTACAACGAAGAAAACCCTGAAGGTAGAATTGATTACCTGATAACAGTCGGCAAAGACAGCGAGCAGATAGGACTTGCTCTAAACTCTGAAAGCCTTGATACCAATCCTGTCACAAAACATTTTTCTACCAATGTAGAAGCCTCTAATTATCTTAAGTCCCTCTTAACAAAAGGTGATGCTATCGTAGTTAAAGGTTCAAGAGGTATGCAGACGGAGGAAATAATAGATTCCTTATTAAATGATAATTAACTATAGATTATGATAGTAATTGCTTTTTTGTCATTTTTATTGTACAATTATATGTACATAAATGTGTATATAAAAGGAGGATTAGTATGCTAGCTATAAACTATACCACTATGAGAAATAATCTAAAAGAATACTGTGACAGAGCAACAGATGAAGGGGAGACCATAATCGTAACTAGAAAAGCAGACAGAAACGTTGTTATTCTCAGTTTAGAACAGTATAATCAAATGGAAAAAGAATTGAGAAATTCCAGATATCTTGAAAAAATTGATAGAGCTTTCGACCAACTTTATGCCGGTAAGGGACAAGTACATGAATTGATAGAGGATTAAACTATGGAAAAGGTTTGGGCACTACGAAGAATGATAATACGAATTGCTTTTACTTTAATATAGGGGTATACTTATTTATGTATTTTATATGCATAAAGTTATTTCATACCATTTAATATTTTATAACCACAGGAGGGTTTTATGAGGGTAATTGTTACTAAAAATTATGAGGAAATGAGTAGAAAAGCTGCAAACATCATAGCAGCTCAGGTTGTAATGAAGCCTGATTCAGTGCTTGGTCTTGCTACCGGTTCATCACCAATTGGGGCTTATAAGTTACTTGTAGAAGGCTATAAGAAGGGTGATTTAGATTTTTCTGAAATCACTTCAATAAACCTCGATGAGTATGTGGGGCTTTCTGCTGACCACAATCAGAGTTATGCTTATTTTATGAGGGATAACCTTTTTAACCATGTAAATATAAATATGGAAAATGTCTTCCTTCCAAACGGTACGGAGACTGATGAAACTAAGGAATGTGCAAGATATGATGAGGTTATTAGAAGCCGTGGTCCTATTGATTTGCAGATGCTTGGACTTGGCGAAAACGGACATATCGGTTTCAACGAGCCTGATACCTCATTTGCAAAGGGAACTCATAAGGTAAGCCTTACAGAGAGTACAATAAATGCTAACTCAAGACTTTTTAATTCCATCGATGAGGTGCCTAAATTTGCTTATTCTATGGGTGTAGGAAGCATATTCGCTGCTAAGCACATTTTACTTATTGCTTCCGGCGAAAAGAAAGCAGATGCACTCTGCAAGGCTCTTTACGGACCTGTTACTCCTGAGGTTCCTGCCTCTGCCCTTCAGTTCCACAGCAATGTAACCATAGTTGCTGATGAGGCTGCTTATGCTCTTATTGCTAAGATGAAGGAAAATCATGGCAGATAATTATACGAAAATTAAATTTGATAGGAATAATACTATTTCAGCCTCTACGGAAGCAGGATGAAAGAAATTAAATTTCATAATAAAGCACTAAAATTGAAGATTGACCGGATATTTGAATTCACTGGCAATGAAGAAATAACATACAGTGGTGAAATTTGTTTCAGAGATTGTGATTTAAAGTTATGTAGTGTAATGATTTTTAACAAAACCCTGGGTAAGGGACATTTTACCGGGAATGCCCTTTATCTTGAGGATTTTATGGATGAATATAAAGATGCAGAGCTTGAAATAATCACTGAATCCTATTTTAACAATACCTCCAATTATACTGGGTGGCTTTGGAGAGGCGAAAAAAATCCTGTGTCATTTATTATGTATATTTGGAATAGCGGTGACATGGAATATTGTATTGAGCCGGATGAAGATTTTAGGCAGTAAATTTATAGGAGATTATCATGATAATTAAGAACGGTTTAGTATATAACGAAAATGGAGATTTTGAAAAAAGAGACATCTATGTGGAAGGTGAGTTCATTACCGATAAGGCACCTGAGGACTGCGAAGTCATTGACGCTGATGGGCTTTATGTAATACCGGGACTTGTGGATGTACATACGCACGGCGCAGTAGGACATGACTTCTGCGATGCTGACCTTGACGGGCTCTACAAGATAGCTGAGTTTGAGAAAAGTAAAGGTGTGACAGCCTTTTGCCCAACCTCAATGACTCTTTCAGAGGAACGCCTTACAGGTATATTTGCCACAATCAAAGATTTTAAACCTGAGAAAAAGCACGCAAGGGCGCTTGGTATCAATATGGAAGGACCTTTCATTTCTCCTAAAAAGATGGGGGCTCAAAATCCTAAATATATAATGAATTCTGATGTCGAAGTCTTTAGAAGGCTCAACGAAGTAAGTGGCGGCAATATCCGTCTTGTAACCCTTGCTCCTGAAACTGAGGGCGCCAACCTCTTTATTAAAGAACTTGCAAATGATGTGTCTATCTCAGTCGGTCATTCTGATGCCAACTATGAGCAGGCAGATACAGCATTTAAGAACGGCGCCAACCATGTAACCCATCTTTTCAACGCGATGCCTGCCTTCAACCACAGAGATCCGGGCATAGTAGGGGCTGCCTTTGAAAATACCGGAGTTATGGCTGAGCTCATCTGTGATAAGGTACATATCCATCCTTGTATGATAAGAAGTACCTTCCGTCTCTTTGGTGAGGATAGAATCATCCTTATAAGTGATTCTATGGAGGCTACAGGTATGGAGGATGGTACCTATTCTCTTGGAGGACAGAAGGTAAATAAGACCGGAAACAAGGCAACCCTTGATAATGGCACTATTGCAGGTTCTTGTACCGACCTTTTTACCTGCTTTAAGAATGTGGTTGAAATGGGAATTCCTCTTAAGTCAGCGGTTAAGATGGCGTCCACCAACCCTGCAAAGAGTATAGGGCTTGGCGATAAGGCAGGTATGATAAAACCAGGTGCTTATGCTGATTTATTGCTACTTGATAAGGACTTAAATATTATAAAAATATTGTAATTTAAAAATTTTGTTACTAGGTGTTTTACCTTATATGAAGGCAGTTTCTCTGATAAATATTTCTATCAGGGAAGCTGTCTTTTTTTATTAAATGATGTGGCGTCAAAAGATAATAGATTCTCTTGCAAGCAAGACCAAATCGAATTTTTATACTTTTGACACTTGTATCATTAAATTCTGCAATAGTTAAAAAGATTGCATTTCAAATTGATATAAATAATTTCTATAACAATCCTATGTTTATATGTATTATACAAAGAAGCCAACACCCCTTATAATAGACCTAGTTTTACAGATAAATTATGAATATGAGTTGGAGGACAATATGAAAACATCAGTAATCGGATTCCCTAGAATAGGTACTTTACGCGAATTAAAGTTCGCTAGCGAAAAATATTTTAAGAAAGAAATCACAGTAGACGAGCTCTTAGCAAAAGGTAAGGAGCTTAGAAAAATTCACTGGAATACTCAGAAAGAGGCAGGAATTGACTTTATCTCAAGTAATGATTTTTCATTCTACGATATCTTGCTTGATACCGCAGTATTATTTGGCATAGTTCCTAAGCGTTATAAGGAGCTTAACCTATCTGAGCTTGATACCTATTTTGCTATGGCTCGTGGTTATCAGGGAGATTCAGGAGATGTAAAGGCTCTTGCAATGAGAAAATGGTTTAATACTAACTATCACTACATTGTGCCTGAGGTTGAGGATGATACCGAAATAAAGCTTTCAGGCAACAAGCCATTTGAGCAGTATAACGAGGCAAAGACTCTTAATGTAGAGACTAAGTCCATAGTAATCGGTGCTTACACCTTGCTTAAATTATGCCGTTTTACAGGCAAAAAATCTTCAAATGATTTTGTTGATGCTTTAATCAGTGCATATCAGAGTTATGTGAAGAAGGCTGAAGAAACCGGTATAAGCTGGATACAGTTTGATGAGCCTGCTCTTGTAAGAGATACAGATAGTGAAGATATCGCATTATTTAATAAGATTTATTCAGCTATCCTCTCATCAAAGAATAGTGCAAAGGTTTTAGTTCAGACATATTTTGGTGATGTAAGAGATATTTATAGCGACTTAATTAAGCTTCCATTTGACGGAATCGGTCTTGATTTCGTAGAGGGAAAAGAGACTTTCGCTCTTGTTGAAAAGTATGGTTTCCCACAGGATAAGCTTTTATTTGCAGGACTTGTAAACGGAAAGAATATCTGGAGAAACAACTACGAGAAGACCTTGCAGAGCCTTGCTAGATTACAGGAAAAGGGCATAAACTGCGTTTTATCTACCTCCTGTTCACTCTTACACGTTCCTTATACAACAAATCATGAGACTAAGTTATCTAAGGCTCATCTTTCATACTTTGCATTTGCCGAAGAAAAACTTGTAGAGCTTGCTGAGCTTAAGGCTCTTGCAGGAAATGCTGATTACAAGAACGATGCAGCTTATCTGGCAAATGCTAAGCTTTTTGCAGGAGAAAGAGACTGCTATAACGAAGAGGTTCATAAAAGACTTGCTCAGGTTACAGACAGTGATTACACAAGAATCCCTGAGCGTAAGACTCGTCAGGCATTACAGAAAAAGGAGTTTGGCCTTCCTGAATTCCCAACTACTACTATCGGTTCCTTTCCTCAGACTAGAGAAGTTAGGGCAAACCGTTCTGCTTTTAGAAGGGGCGATATATCTGAGGCTGAATACAAAGAGTTTAATAAAAAGCAGATTGCTGACTGTGTGAAGTTCCAGGAAGATATCGATATCGATGTTCTAGTTCACGGAGAATTTGAGCGTAATGACATGGTTGAGTACTTTGGTGAGGCTCTTGGCGGCTTCCTCTTCACAGAGAAGGCTTGGGTACAGTCTTACGGTACAAGATGCGTTAAGCCACCTGTAATCTGGGGCGATGTATACAGAAAGAAAGCTATCACGGTAGAATGGTCTGTATATGCTCAGTCACTTACAAAGAGAATTATGAAGGGAATGCTTACAGGACCTGTTACCATACTTAACTGGTCATTCCCAAGAGAAGATATATCAATCAAGGAGTCCATTTCTCAGATAGCACTTGCAATCAGAGATGAGGTTCTTGACTTGGAGAAGAACGGAATCAAGATTATTCAGATTGACGAGGCAGCTCTTAGAGAGAAGCTTCCACTTAGAAATCTGACTGGCAGAAGGAATATCTTGACTTTGCCATCCCTGCCTTCCGTCTCACACACAGCGGTGTAAGACCTGAGACTCAGATTCATACACATATGTGCTATAGCGAGTTCACAGACATTATCCCTGCTATTGATAATATGGATGCGGATGTTATCACCTTCGAGGCTTCACGCTCCGACTTACAGATACTTACATCATTAAAAGAACATAACTTTGAAACAGAAGTAGGTCCTGGTGTATATGATATTCACTCACCTAGAGTACCTTCCGTTGAAGAAATTGTTGCCACCCTTAATACCATGCTTTCTAAGATTGACAAAGATAAGCTCTGGGTAAATCCTGACTGCGGATTAAAGACCAGAGGAATTCCTGAGACAGAAGAAAGCCTTAAGAATATGGTGGCTGCAGCAAAAATAATTAGGAATGAGGCATAATTTATGAAAGTTTCCCAAGTTTACAAAGATAAAAAAGATAAAAAGGTTCTATCCTTTGAGATTTTCCCTCCCAAAAAGGATAGCGAACTAAAAAACATAGATGAGACTCTGGCTGTTCTTTGTGAACTTGAGCCCGATTATATAAGTGTAACCTTTGGTGCCGGTGGCAGTTCTAACTGCAACCGCACCATAGAATTAGCCAAGAAGATTAAGCAGGAGTACCATGTAGAACCTGTGGTTCACCTTACCTCCCTTCACTACAATAAGGCTGAGATTGATGAATTTGCAAAGGTTCTTAAAGACGCAGGAGTAGAAAATGTACTTGCACTCAGAGGAGATAAAAATCCTAACTTCCCTGAAAAGGATGATTTTTCACACGCCTCCGACCTCATTGCCTATATGAAGGAAAAATGGGATTTCTGTTTCTTAGGTGCCTGCTATCCTGAGTGCCACCCTGAATCAGGCGGAGTGATTAATGAAATAAGACACTTAAAGACAAAGGTGAATGCCGGAGCAGAAGTACTTTTATCCCAGTTGTTCTTTGACAATGATATCTTCCTTCGTTTTCAGGAATACTGCAGGGTTGCAGATATCAATGTCCCTGTAATACCAGGAATTATGCCTGTAATCAATGCTTCTCAGATAAAGAGAATGATAACGATGTGCGGTGTTGCCTTCCCTTCCCGCTTTGAGAAATCATTCACAGATACGAAGATAACAAAGAAGCACTCTTTGACGCAGGAATGTCCTATGCACTAAGCCAGATTATAGATCTCCTTGTAAGCGATATAGAAGGTATTCACCTCTATACAATGAACAATCCACACGTAGCCAGAAGGATATGTGAAGGCGTTAGGAATATTATATAAAATACAAGGAAGGAATAAATATAAGCCGTTAGAAACGTGCGCCGCTGAGCGCACTATGAAAGGAATCGGCACACTGAAATAGGTGTGTCGGTTCCTTTTTCATACCATTCTACGGATAGTAGAGCTATTCTACAAATTATAGGTTGCACTCTCCTTTGCTCTGGCTCTATAATATAGGCACAATCACTTATTAGGAGGTAAAGTATGGATACTGGGAAAATAAGCAATTTTATTTTAATGGCTAGAACAAAGGCCGGACTTACTCAAAAGGAGCTTGCAGATAAAATAGGTGTGAGTGATAAAACCATATCAAAGTGGGAAACAGGCAAAAGTCTTCCAGATATCTCTTATTATGAAACTTTATGTGATGCTCTTAATATCAAAGTAAATGAGCTGCTTTCAGGTGAATATCTTAACGAAGATATTTACCTTGAAAAGGCTGAAACAAATATTGTCGAGATTATTCGTGAGAATAAGTTTTCCAAGAAGAAGGTAGTTGTAAAATTGTTTGCAGGACTTGCTTTGTTTATTGCAGCTGCTCTTCTAATAGGAATACTTTCAAGTCTTAATTTAAGTGAGGTAATCGCAGGTCTTTTTGACTTACCAACCTTGGTTATTTTGGTTTTTATCAACCTTGGTGCAGTGCTTATATCCGGAAAGCGTTCATTTGATGATATCCTTTCTCTACTTAGGCACATTGCCATTCCTGCAGGTGTCTTACTTAGTATTATCTCACTTGCTATGGCCGCAGCGGAAATTTCAGATATAAATAATCTTGCAGCCTACATGGTTATTTCCTTACTCTCTACCCTTTACGGAATAATTGAGTATATAATTGTTGTTATTATAAGTAAGTGGTTGGAATAATTAGAATTTATTTATATATCAGGCTAACTGTATAATGAAATAAAACCCACATCTTCCAAATGAAAATGTGGGTTTTAAATTTAATCAAAGTAACTTAATAGCCAAATATTTAGTCTACAAGTGCCTGTTCTAAGTCTTCAATGAGGTCTTCGATATCCTCAATGCCACAGGAAAGTCTAAGAATCTCATCTGTTACTCCGTACTTAAGTCTGTCTTCTTTTGACATACACTTGTGAGACATGGTAGCAGGATGAGAAATAATTGACTCAACACCTCCAAGGCTCACTGCGTAAATAGGTATTTTAATTCTCTCGACAAATTTATCCATATCTTCCTTAGTGTGGAACTTAAAAGATAATACGGCACCACCTGATGTTGCCTGTCCCATATGTATTTTATAATATCTACAGGATGGTATTCCCGGATAATATACTGTCTTTATCTTATTCTGCTTGGCAAGAAATTCTGAAATAGCTGCCGCATTAGCCACAGACTTCTCCATACGAAGCCCCATGGTCTTCATTCCTCTAAGCACAAGCCAGGCATCTTCAACTCCCATGATGGCACCGAAGTTTCTGAAATAGTCCAAGACAACCTATGTACTCGTCGCTGTTGGTCGCAATCATGCCTGCCACTACATCACTATGTCCGTTAATGAACTTTGTCATACTCTCTACAACTATATCCACTCCAAGTTCAAGAGGGCGCTGATAAAAAGGAGTCATAAAGGTATTATCTGCTATAGTAATTAACTTATGTCTCTTTGCAATCTCTACCAGTTTCCTTATGTCCGTCACCTTAAGAAGAGGATTAGATGGTGTCTCAATGTAGAGAATCTTAGTATTTTCCTTTATTGTACTCTCTACTAATTCCAAATTGTCATAATCAAGAAAGGAAACTTCCATATTCAGTCTTGGCATAACCTCTGTTGCAAACTGGAAGGTACCACCGTATACCTCACTTGGGAAGATTACATGACCACCTGCTCCTGCAAGCATAAGCACATTACTTATTGCTGCCATTCCTGACGAAAAAACCAGAGCATGCTTTGCGCCTTCAAGCTTTGCTACAGCACTCTCAAGTGCCATAACTGTAGGATTTCCAAATCTTGAATAGCTGTATTTCTTACCGTCTACATAGCAGCTTTTCTGGTCAAATGTAGATGTCTGGTATTTAGGGATTGATGCTGCTCCTGTATATCCATCGATTACCGGATAACCGTGAAGCATATTAGTATTTATTCCTTTCACTGTTACTACCTCCGGTTCTTATTTTTTCTTTGAATTAGAATTGATGTATACAACTATAGGGAGAAGTACATAGCCTATTATCATAGCTGTAATCGCGTACCAGTTAAGATGTGAAACTCCTGCATCATCTGTTACGGAGAACTGTCCCTTCCAGTTAAACTTATAAAGAAGAATAACTGTGAGTACAACTGAAATTATAGGGAAGACCACATCTGTAATTACATTTTTCTTGGCATTGATAATTTCTTCTTTCTGCCTGCCCATAAAGAACACAATTACACCAAGGGGAACTATGATAAACTGTGCAAATCTTGCTATTGAACTGATTATCATTATGCCCTGCATATCATACATAAATGACATAGGCACAATAATCGCAAGTGCTGCTGTAAGAACGAAGGCATTAAGAGGAATATCATTTGCATTACGCTTTCCAAGGAAGGCCGGTAAGATACCATCTTTAGCCATAGCTTCACATACTCTTGGAGAATGGAATGAAGCGGCTACGTTGATACCAAACATAGAAATAAGAGCGCCTATGACAATAATTCCTCTAATTATCTTGTTGGTAAATACTGAGGCAAGTACAACTACCTCCTCTGACTGTACAAGCGCTACAGGGTTTATCATCATTGCTACAAGCACAATGCCGAAGTAAATTGCAGCAATTATACCAATGGCAAGAGGAATAGCTTTTGGAAGATTCTTCTCGGGATTTTCCATATCACTCGCACCTGAAGCCACGCTTTCAAATCCTGTAAATGCATAGAAGGCTGAAATAACTGCTGTTACAAATACAGTTGCATCCATAGCAGGTATGAGTTTGCTGCCGTCAGCATTGGTAAGAAGTTCAACATCTGAAATGTGGTTCTCACCTGTCATAATTATAATTACCACACCCGCAATTATAGTGATTGCAAGAGCTGCCATCTTTCCTGCAGTAGAAAGGTCACTGATGAGGGTTAAGAAGGTTGTACCCTTGACATTTATTATAAATAAGAGAAGCATCAGCACTAAATCCTACAGTTACATTAATCATATTTTTAGAGTCCATTCCGGCTATTGAAAGTGCATTCTTTACTACACCTGTAGCCATAACTCCCCAGGCAATACTTGCAGATACATATCTGGTTACACCTATGAACATACCTGTATTGGTTCCAAATGCTGCCTTAGCATAAGAGTAAGCCGCTCCGTTTTTAACTACATACTTACTTGCTGCGGCAAAGGTTACTGCAAGTACAGCTGCAAAAACTGCCGCACAAAGATAGATAAAAGGAGCCATACTTCCTACCTGCTTGGTCACTCCACCCGGCGAAAGGAAGATTCCGGTACCGATGATTGAGTTGATTGTAAGAAGTACTATCGACCAGAATTTCATTTTTTTATTCATTCGCAGCCTCCTTTATGAATCTTGCAAATAATTTATTCATCATTTCCACTGTTATGTGTAACATCTCCGGATGCCACTGTACAGCAACGAGGAAAGGATAATCTGTTTTTTCAATGGCTTCAATAACTCCGTCAGGAGCTTTAGCAGATATAGCAAGACCGTCTCCTACCTTTTTCACTGCCTGGTGGTGGAAGGAGTTAACCATAATTTTATCCTCTCCAAAGATATCAAATAGCTTTGAAGACTTATCAAGAGTAACTGAATGCGTCACCATTGAAGGAGAATTTACCTGATTGTGCTTTAACACTTCAGTTCCAATATAGCTAAGATCCTGGTAGAGGCTTCCGTTAAAGTATGTGTTGATTATCTGTGAACCTCTACAAATGCCGAGTACAGGCTTATTTGCCTCAAGGGCAGCCTTAAGGAGACCGTATTCAAAATCATCTCTTTCCGGAAAAATATCACCAAGTTTTGGTGTAGGCTCTTCTCCATAATTCTTAGGGGCAACGTCCTGTCCACCTGAAAGCAGCAGACCGTCCACCATCTCAATCTGAGCCTTTATAACTTCTTCATTCTCGTTGAATGGAATAATAAATGGGATACCTCCATTTTTAATCACTGAAAGAATGTAATCATTGTTCACATAAGACCTCTTATAGCCCGCAAAGCTTCCTGAAGAGTCAATGATAAGACTTCCTGAAATTCCAATAACCGGTTTTTTCATACTTTTCCTTCTCCTATCTTAATATTTTGTACTTGTTTTAATACAAATCTAGTTTACACTATTTTTAGCTTTGTTGTAAAAACAATATTAAACGTTTTTTTAACAACAGATACATTTTATGCCCTAAACTTAAATACTGTAGTGCTTCTATATTCTTCTCCCGCACTTATTATGCTTGACTTAAAGTTTTTCTCATTGCAGGCATTTGGAAAATACTGGGTTTCAAAGCAGCAACCTGACCTTCTGCCGTATATTACTCCCCTTTTTCCCTTTTTATTTTCAAGGAAATTAGCTGTGTATATCTGCATCCCCGGCAAATCCGTCATAATCTCCATAGTTATTCCACTCTTATCTGAAACAAACTCCGCAACCTTTTCTATCTCACCGAGAGTATTATTTAAGGCAAAGTTATGGTCATAGCCTCTTGCAAGCTTTATGTAATGATAGTCTGAGTCCACACCCTCTCTCACTGTTTTAGCTACTCTTAAATCCATAGGAGTACCTGATACATCTACAAGTTCACCTGTTGGTATCATATCCTCTCCAATGGCTGTAAACTTGTCCGCATTTACATAGAGTTTATGGCTAAGGATGTCTCCCTCCCCATCTAAATTAAAATAACTGTGGTTGGTAGGGTTAATAACAGTATCCTTATCAGATACCCCCCTATATTCCATTATGAGCTCATTATCCTCTGTAAGTGTATAGGTTACACTTAGTTCAGCCTTTCCCGGAAACCCCTGTTCCATATCCTTAAAGGTATGCATAAATCTAACTCTTACAGCATATTCATCTTCAAAGACTTCAGCGTCAAACATCATATAGTGAGAGCGGTCACTTCCACTGTGGAGATTATTCTCTCCGTCGTTCTTTTCAAGTTCATAGGTAACTCCGCCTATGCTTACTCTTGCCCCACCGATTCTGTTTGCATTTCTGCCTACAAAGCTACCCAGAGCCTCGGCATTATCATAATATCCTTCCACATTATCGTAGCCTAAGTTTACATCTACAGGCCTTCCATTTTTATCAGGTACAATTATATCTTTTACTATGGCTCCAAGATTTATGAGATTTACCTTCATTCCTCTCTCATTGCTAAGAGAATAACATTTCACTACTGATCCATCTTTTGCTTTCCCAAAATCACTTATTTCTACTTTCATAGCTTTCTCCTTAATTTCAACAATATCTTATACGGCTTAATCTGTCTGCCCGGCAAATGACTGCAAAGCCGCAATACCCTCCATTATATCTCTTGATACATGGAATCTCGTGGATTTCAATAAGATAATGTGGGTGACATATAATAAAATTGGTATATAGGCTATAGCCACTACACAGCCTTATAACCTATATACCATTTATGTGTCCTATTATGAACTAAACATCTCGTTCAGCCTTATAATCAATCCGCAACCTTAAAATATGATATATTTATAACTAATCTTCTTTTGCTTTAACCGTAATTCCCAGTTCATCAAGCTGCTTTGTATCAACCCTGCCCGGTGAACCAAGCATAAGGTCCATTGCATCCTTATTCTTAGGGAAGGCTATTACCTCCCTTATATTCTCAGCTCCTGCAAGAAGCATTACAAATCTGTCTACTCCATAAGCAAGTCCTGCGTGAGGAGGCACTCCGTACTTGAAAGCATCAAGGAGAAAGCCGAATCTGTTGTGAGCCTCTTCCTTGGTAAATCCAAGGAGCTCGAACATCTTCTCCTGTACATCATCCTGGTATATTCTTACAGATCCTCCACCAAGCTCATATCCGTTTAATACTATGTCATAAGCCTTTGCTCTTATGCTTCCCGGATCCTTGTCAGCATTTACCCAGTCTTCTTCCATAGGAGCAGTAAAAGGATGATGCTCAGCCTGGAACCTGTTTTCATCCTCATTCCAGCTAAGAAGAGGGAATTCCACTATCCAAAGGAAGTTAAACTTGCTCTTATCTATAAGTCCAAGCTCTTCTCCAAGGTCAAGTCTAAGTGCACCTAAGATATTCCATACAAGGGAAGTCTTGTCAGCTGCAAAAAGAAGTAAGTCTCCCTTTTCACCCTTCATAGCCTGAACGAGCTTATCAAGCTCTTCTTCTGTCATAAACTTTGAGAAAGATGACTTGTAAGTGCCGTCTTCATTTACTGCAAGATATGCAAGTCCCTTTGCGCCAAAGCCCTTAGCCTTGTCTACAAGCGCATCAATCTTTTTACGAGGCATGGCTGCCTGTCCCTTTACATTGATACCCCTTACACTTCCATTTTTCATTTCAAGGGCTGAAGTAAATACTCCAAAGCCACAGCCCCTTACTACCTCAGATACATCTACAAGCTTCATCTCAAATCTGGTATCAGGCTTGTCTGAGCCGTAGTCATTCATTGCATCCTGCCACCTCATCCTAGGAAGAGGAAGCTCTATGTCTATGCCCTTTGTTTCCTTCATAATATGCTTTATGAGACGCTCATTTACATCAAGCACATCGTCTACATCTACGAAAGAAAGCTCCATGTCTGCCTGAGTGAATTCAGGCTGTCTGTCAGCTCTAAGGTCCTCATCTCTAAAGCATCTTGCTATCTGAAAATATCTGTCAAAACCTGAAAGCATAAGAAGCTGCTTAAGTACCTGCGGTGACTGAGGAAGGGCGTAAAAAGAACCCTGATTTACACGGCTAGGCACAAGATAATCTCTTGCTCCCTCAGGAGTAGAGTTGCACATTATAGGAGTCTCCACCTCCACAAAGCCCTCATCTGCCATAAAGTCGCGCATAAGGCGGAGAACCCTGCTCTTAAGCATAAGCTTTTCCTGCATATCAGGTCTTCTAAGGTCAAGATATCTGTATTTAAGTCTTAACTCTTCCTTGGTCTTAAGGTCACTTACTATCTCAAAAGGTGTTGTCTCTGCCTCAGAGAGTATCCTCGTTTCCTTAACTCTTATCTCTATATAACCCGTAGGTATATTCTCATTGACAGCTGTTCTCTCGGTGACTACTCCTGTAGCAGCAACAACATATTCATTACGAAGCTTTGCTGCCTTTTCAAATACCTCACTTCCGCAGTCCTGCTCCTCATACACCAGCTGTAAGATACCTGAACGGTCTCTGAGGTCTATGAAGATAAGACCTCCCTTATTCCTATATTTAGCTACCCATCCCATAACTGTTACTGTTTTGCCTACATCAGCCTTACTAAGTTCTGTACATCTGTGGGTTCTTTTCATACCCTTCATCGATTCTGCCATAGTTTCATCCTCTTTTTATAAAGTTTTGTTAAGCCCATTACTCGGCTAAGTTTCGATATATCTTAAATTCCATGCCTCATTGAAAATAATTTATCATATAAATAAGGCATATTAGGAATATTATATGTCATCCCATCCACAAACACTATCTCCATCCTCTTGCGTCTGTATAGGAAAACGCTCTTAACTTGAGGCAGCCAGCCTAAGAAAAGCTGGCATTCCAAGTTGCCGTCAGGAAGTAAGTAGGTTATGATTTCTGTTGGGGTAAGCTCATTAAATATCTGTCTCTCAGAATCCCACACCATCACGTTTCCGTCTCTGCCCATCAATTTTTATCTCCTTATCCGCAAACTAATTTTGCTTCCAAATCTTCCAGTTTTACTTCAGTCTGGGTTCCTGTTTCCATTTCTTTTAGCATTACTACGCCGTTCTCTATCTCATTCTGACCAATAACCACAGCAAAGTCTACTCCCAGCTTATTCGCATACTTCATCTGTGCCTTTACCGAACGGTCGAGATAATCAGTTTCCACGATAATGCCCTTATTTCTAAGCCTTGTAACTATTTCAAAAGCCCTGCCTCTAACTTCATCACCCATTACACCCACATATAGCTTAGGGTGTGGCATTTCTCCAAGGCTTACTCCCTCTTTTTCAAGAAATAAAGTATACGCTCAATGCCCATACCAAAGCCTACCGCAGGAATATCCTGTTTTCCGTCTATTTCTTTGATAAGGCCGTCATACCTTCCGCCTCCACAGAGGGTGAAACCATCCTTATCCACAAATTCAAATACTGTCTTGGTATAGTAATCAAGACCTCTTACTATCTCTGTATCAACTTCAAAAGGGATATTAAGTTCTTTAAGCAGAAGCTGTAACTTTTCAAAATGCTCCCTACACTCATCATCTAAGAAGTCAATAGTCCTAGGCGCCTTCCCAACTATAGCCTTACAGCTAGGCACCTTACAGTCAATTACCCTTAAAGGATTCTTCTTCATTCTAACCCTGCAGTCCTCACAAAGCTCTGATTCATAATCTCTAAGATAGTTTACCAGAGCGTCATTGTAGTCCTGTCTGCATTTACCATAACCTATGCTGTTGATATGAAGCTTCACATCCTTTAAGCCAATCCTTTTAATAAATTCGCTTATAAGTGTAATGAGCTCAACCTCAACTATAGGCTCGGAAGAGCCTACGAACTCAACACCAAACTGGTGATGCTGCCTAAGTCTCCCGCTCTGAGGTCTCTCATATCTGAAAGCCTGAGTAAAGTAAAACATCTTGATAGGCTGAGGAAGTGCATAGAGATTATTTTCAAGATAAGCTCTTATTGTTCCTGCTGTTCCCTCCGGCTTAAGGCTGATTTCCCTGTCTCCCTTATCCTTAAAGGTATACATTTCCTTTTGCACTACATCTGTAGTATCGCCCACACTTCTATTAAACAAGACTGTATGTTCAAAGGCAGGGGTAATAATTTCTCCCATGTTGTAAGCCGCGCAAAGCTTTCTTGCTATAGCCTCTATCTTGGTGCGTTTCCACATATTTTCCCCGAACCAGTCCTGCGTTCCCTTTGGTCTGTTTGTAATCATATCTCTCCTTACCACAAGTCTAAATTAACTGATGTTTTTGATAAATGTTTTTACTGCTTTTTTTATTCTCTTCTATTATTTTAGAAAGTCTGCCAAATCTTTCGCTATTTACTATCCTTTGTAAGGCAAGAAAACAAGCCATATCATAGTTTTTGATTTCCTTTATCATAAGCCTTATGGCCTTGTCAACAGTAAAGGCGTCCCTATAAGGCCTATGTGCAACCAAAGCCCCAAATACATCACATATCCTAAGTATTCTTGCTCCAAGAGGTATGTTCTCTCCTTTTAGGTTGTTAGGATAGCCAGAGCCGTCATAGTTTTCGTGATGATAAAGAACTGCATCAAGTATGGTATGCTCATAGCCCTGTTTCTTAAGTATACCATAGCTAAGTACAGAGTGCATCCTTACATATTTTATTTCTTCGACCTTAAGCTCTCCGTCCTTCCTTCCATAGAGATAGTTAGCTATACGAAGCTTTCCTATATCGTGTAAAAGTCCTGCCTGAGCCATCTTTTCAACAAATTCAGGAGGCTCACCCAGTTCCCTTGCTACCATTTCTGCCAAATTGCTTACAACTATGCCGTGTTTCATCAGGTCATCCAAATCAATTTCTAAAACAATTTCGTGGGACAGCTTACAGCCTGAATTGATATCAGCTTTTATCATTATAGCATCTCTCCAAATTCTTCTAAAAATTTTCTTTTACGCTCAATCATCTCATCAATTCGTTCAATATAGTCCATAACAAATTTTACATTTTCAGTACGCTCTATTCTATTTCCTTCCCTAAATACAAACTTGCAGGATGAGCCTGCTCCAAGTCCTATGATAGGGTGCTTTTCTTCCATAATAAGAATGTTGTAAAGACCTTCCTTACCGGGTCTTGCATATCCTACATTTTCAAGGTTGTCTGCTATATTTTTCTGTCTGTACAAATAATAAGGCTCATATCCGTTTTCCCTTGCAAACTCATAGGTTAATTCCTGCTGCCTCGCAGTATCCATAGGGATGACATCTGAAAGTTCATCAAGCTTTAGCTTAAGTGCAGCAGCCCTCTTTATTGCAAGTGCGTGTACCGTCAAATCATCAGGGTTTAACTTTTTTATCTCAGATAGAGTATATTCCGTATCCTTTACACTCTCTCCCGGAAGCCCCACAATGAGGTCCATATTGATATCTTCCATCCCCTCTTCTCTAGCCATATTAAAGGCAGTTCTGACAGATTCAGCGTCGTGCATCCTTCCTATGAACTTAAGTGTTTTATCAGACATGGTCTGAGGGTTGATGGACATACGCTTAACTCCCAGCCTTTTCATTACTTTTAGCTTCTCTCTCGTAATGCTGTCAGGCCTTCCTGCCTCTACAGTAAACTCCTTAACCCCTGCCATAGGAAGCTTCAAATTGATATAATCTATTAAAAGCTCAAGCTCCTCAGCTGAAAGTGCGGTAGGAGTTCCTCCACCTATATAGACAGTAGTTAACTTTTTATGCGGCAGTATGGTTGATGCAAAATCTATTTCCTTGAAAAGCGCCTTTAAGTACTCTCCTACTTTTTCTTGTATGTACCAATTGGATAAGAGGTAAATGAACAGTATAGACAGGTAGTTGGACAAAATGGAATTCCTATATAAATGCTGTATCCATTTTTATAATCCATTTCCCTTAAAAGAGAATTCTCCTTTTTGGCTATCTCTATAGAAAGCTCTGTCTTCTCCTCTCCACATAGATACTGCTCGTGGTAAAACTTTCTTACTTCATCTTCAGACCTACCCTCTTCAATATAGTCACAGGCTATCTTAGTCGGACGGATTCCGGTAAGAGTCCCCCAAGGAAGCTCTTCTTTCGTATATTCTTTTAGTATAGCATATAGAACCTTTTTTAGTTCGTTTTTATATAATCTTCTATCTTCTTCAACTTCGCTATACTCATATTTTTTTCTTACAGTCTTTTTCATATCATCCTTGAACCACATTTCTATCAACTTCTCATCATTGTGAACTGATAGAACATAGTCAGAGGCTTTTACATCCACCTTTTGCGGTTCTTCAAAGTCACATATAATAACCTTCATATCTTCTCTGCTAAAAAATGCTCGAACCAAAGGCCTTATATCCTGTTCAAAGGATGCGTCTTCAAGTCTGATTTCAATCATCTTATTTCTTTCTAAATATTATATGATATAGGTGCAAAGTACCTACGCCCTATGATAAAGTTACAGTATAATTCCATATCTGAATTATCTTAAATATGGATTGTGCATTATCTCTCTTTCAATAGTTGTGGCTGCTCCATGCCCCGGAAATACTGCTGTATCAGGAGGCAGCTTCTTAATCACTTCATTAAGCGTCCTTTTCATTGTATCTTCACTTCCGGTAGGGAGGTCAACCCTGCCAACACTTCCTGCAAATAAGGTATCTCCCGTAAAGGCAGCCTTCTTAAAAGCCTCATTATCGGCAAGGTCTTCAGTATAAAAACTCACGCTGCCCACAGTATGCCCGGGTGTATACAATACTTTTAGCTTAAAGCCCTCAAACTCAATCTCGTCTCCGCCCTTCACATATTCGTCCGCTTCAAGCGTAAAATCTTCTCCTAAGAATCTTGTAGCCAGATTGAGGCCTGAGTCCTCTAAAAGTTGCCTTTCAGCCTCTCCTGCATAGATTTTAATACCATACTTTTTTGCAAGTGCAGGGGCAGCCATGATATGGTCAAAATGTCCATGAGTTAAAACGATGGCAAGTGGCTTTGCCTTTCTCTCCTCTATGCAGGCCACTATCCTCTCTGCCTCATCAGACGGATCTATAATGATACAGTTCCCATTATAAAAAACTAAGTACACATTGGTGCTTACCATTCCAAGCACCAGCTTTTCAACTTCTATCTTCATCAGCCCGTTGTCCTCTCTATATCGATTACTCCGTCAAGGCTTCTAAGCTTTGAGGTAAGACTGTTTAGATGATTTCTTCCCTTTATCTCAAACATCAGGTCAAGAGTAGCTATTCCCTGCTTATTGGTTCTCGCAGAAACCGAAGTTATATCGATGCCGGCTTCTGTAAACTCTCGATACCTCAATAAGAAGACCGCTTCTGTTATTCGCAAATACCTTGATTTCTGTGGTATAGAGTTTATCTGTCTGAGAAGTGGCCTCAGGCGACCATTCAGCCTCTATGAGCCTCTTTCTGTCCTCCTCAGGAAGATTCATCACATTGATACAATCGGTTCTATGTACCGATATTCCCCTTCCTCTGGTAACAAAGCCCACTATTTCATCGCCTGGCACAGGAGAGCAGCATTTCGAAAAATGAACAGCCACATCATGTATGCCCTTAACTACAATTCCACCCTTAGAACGGCTGGTCTTTGCAGGGGTAACGGACTGGTCTTCGTATTTTTCCAAAATATCATCATCAGTAAGTTCAGATATTTCTTTTTTCTTCTTTTCTTCTACTAACTTATTGATAATCTGACCTTCTTTGAGGCCTCCACGACCAACAGCCGCACAGATAGACTCCCAGTCCTTAAAGCCGTACTTCTGCATACAAATCTGCATAAATTCTGGTTTAATAGGTCACTTAGCACATAGGCATGAGACTTAGCGTAGTTAGCCATAAGTTCCTTACCACGGGTTATATTGTCTTCTTTAAGCTCTGTCTTAAACCACTGATTTATCTTGGAACGTGCCTGGGTACTCTTCACAAGCTTAAGCCAATCAAGACTAGGTCCTTTTGAGTTCTGGCTTGTAATAATCTCAATTCTGTCACCATTTTGGATAACATAGTCAATGGTCACAAGTCTGCCGTTTGCCCTTGCACCAACCATCTTATTACCTACAGCAGAATGTATGCTGTAAGCAAAGTCTATAGGTGTAGAACCAACAGGCAGATTCTTCACATCTCCTGTAGGAGTGAAGCAGTATACACTATCCGAGAAGAGATTCAAATCATCTTTTATGACGCTTAAGAACTCCTTATTATCAGACATGTCCTTCTGCCATTCAAGTATCTGTCTAAGCCAGTTATACTTTGCTTCCTCGCTGGCCTTATTATTTTTACCGTCACTGCCTTCCTTGTACTTCCAATGAGCAGCAATACCATATTCAGCAGTCCTATGCATATCATAGGTACGAATCTGAATCTCAAAAGGCTGCCCCTTAGGTCCTATCACAGTAGTATGCAAGGACTGATACATGTTGGACTTAGGCATGGCTATATAATCCTTAAACCTGCCGGGAATAGGCACATACATCTCGTGTATGACACCGAGAGATGCATAACAGTCCTTGAGGCTATCCACTATTATTCTGATTGCAAATACATCATAAATCTGGTCAAGGGTTTTGTTCTGATTTACCATTTTCTTGTAAATGCTGAAATAATGCTTAACCCTGCCTCCGATAGTAGCTTCTATGCCTGCTGCCTTTATATGCTTAGCCACTTCATTTTCAATTGACTTTATAAATTCACCTTTTTCAAGGGCTTTTTCTCTGATTTTTCATCCAAATCCTTGTAAACATCAGGATGAAGGTATTTTAAGGACAAATCATCCAGTTCAACCTTAATCTTGCTGATACCAAGTCTTTGTGCAATAGGAGAATATATATCCATAGTCTCCCTCGACTTTTCAATCTGCTTTGCAGGAGACTGGTATTCCATAGTCCTCATATTGTGAAGTCTGTCGGCAAGCTTAATAAGAATGACTCTGATGTCCTTTGCCATAGCGAGGAACATCTTACGGAGGTTCTCAGCCTGAACATCTACCTTATCCTTAGAATACTGTAGCTGAGTAAGCTTGGTAACTCCGTCAACCAAAAGCAGGACTTCTTCTCCAAATATAGACTTTACTTCTTCGGGAGAACAGGCAGTATCTTCGATAATGTCGTGTAATATTCCGGCTATTATCGTCTCTTTGTCAAGCTCTAACTCAGCAAGTATAATGGCTACACAGAGAGGATGGCAGATGTAAGGCTCTCCGGACTTTCTAAGCTGTCCCTCATGACAGCTGTCCGCAAGTTCATAGGCTTTTTTAACAAGGCTTATATCAGTAGAAGGATGGTATTCATATATGGTCTTAACTAACTTATCAAAAAGTTCTTCTTTAGGGGTAAATTCCGCAAACGAATCAAGCTCCTTTTCAGAAGCCATCATTTTTTTCTTAATACTCTCGTTAGAAGACATATAATCAGTTATCTGACTTCTTACATCTTCTGCATCTTTTTACAACTTTTTTTTCGTTATCTGCCATATACCTTACCTAAGCCTAAAAAGACCATCCTTTCTTATCGAATTTTACACTCTGACACTTGTATCATTATATTTCTATTAGTTCTAAAAATCAAGATTAGCGCAAAGCTTGGTAGATTATAACTACTACACCTAACGCTATTCTATACCAACCGAAAGGTTTGAAGTCCTTCTTCCTTATATAGTTCATCAAACCGCCTATTACAAAAATCGAAACTACAAAGGCAGTAAGAGTACCTATTATAAGTACTGCCACTTCAAGCCCCGTAAATGCCACTCCACCTGCCACAAGGAACTTGACTGTCTTTAAGAGACTTGCACCAAACATCACAGGAATAGCCAGAAAGAAAGTAAACTCAGCAGCAACCTTTCTTGAGAGCCCCAGCATAAGTCCCCCTATTATGGTAGCACCGGATCTCGAGGTTCCCCCGGGAAAATAGCAGCCAAAAGCTGGAAAACACCTATAATAGCTGCCTCTTTATATGTGATTTTGGATAATTTGGTTACTGTTGTTTGCTTAACATATGCAAATCTTCCCTCAATTAAGATGAATATAACTCCCACCACTATTAGCGCAGCAGCTACCATACTAGGGTTGTAGAAATGTTCATCTATGAAATCATCAAGGGCAATACCAACTACAGCAGCAGGCAAGTAGGCTATAACTATTTTAACCCACAATTTCATAGTACTCATTTTGAGATATTTTTTCCCTTTTACCTCTTTAATAGGCCACAGCTTATTAAAGAACAGCAAGACTACGGCCATAATGGCACCTAGCTGGATAACAACCTCAAACATCTTCCAAAAGCCTTCGGATACATTTAATGGCATAATATCCTGTAAGATTATCATATGCCCTGTAGAGCTTTTTTACCGAAGCCACCAGTTACTCCTTCAACCACTCCAAATATAACAGCTTTTATAATTTCAATAATAACACTCATATTTCCCCCGAACGCCATGTAGTGAGACTGTAAACTTTACATCCACCAATACTTTCATAAAACAAAATGAGCGCCACAGAACTGACGCCCAATATAAGCAAATTTACTTTCCCGGATACTTAACTATGGAAACCATATCATAGTTCTTAAGCTTATCTCTTCCCTTCAGCCCTTCAAGCTCAATAAGGAAAACTATCTTAGCCACCGTACCGCCAAGCTTCTCAATGAGCATACAAATGGCCTCTGTGGTTCCTCCAGTTGCAATCAACTCATCAACGATAACAACCTTGTCTCCAGGCTTAATTGCGTCTTTGTGGACTTCAAGCTCGGTAGAACCATATTCAAGGTCATACTCTATGACTACAGTTTCTCCGGGCAATTTCCCTTTTTTTCTGACAGGAACGAAAGCCTTATGCATATTATAGGCTATAGGTACACCAAAGATAAAGCCTCTTGACTCAGGGCCTATTACGATGTCAAAGTCCTCATCTCCAAGTGCAGCAGCCATCTGGTCAACTGCCATTCTAAGTCCATCCTTGTCTGAAAGCACCGTGCTTATATCCCTGAACATAACTCCTTCTTCAGGGAAATTAGGTATTGTTCTAATATAATCTTCGATTTTTCTCATTATGTCTGTGGCTCCATTCAAATGTAATCATTTTTAAGTAGGAAATATAACCCACTACAACTACTAATTTTATCACTTTTTTTGCAAAAATGCAAGAATAATAGAATCCCCAACTCACAAATGCCTAAATACATCATGCCATTTTATGAGTTGGGGATAAAAAACACTTTTTTTATTAGTAGTTATAACTTATGATACAAGTATCAAAATCACAAAAATTCGATTGGAACCCACCTGCAAGGGAATTAGTTAGTTCTTCCACAGCAGTGCTTGTATTTTCTACCGCTTCCACAAGGGCAAGGATCATTAGGCAGGGTCTTCTTCTCAGCCCTTCTGACAGGAGCCTTAGCCACAGATTCATCCTTATTGGTTCCGGTTACCTTTACAACCTCTTCTCTCTCAACCTTCTCCTCAATCCTTACATGCATGAGGGCACGAACTGTATCTTCACTTATTGCAGTAGTCATGTCATCAAACATATCATAGCCTGCAAACTTATACTCTACAAGAGGATCCTTCTGTCCGAGGGCCGCAAGTCCTATACCCTGGCGAAGCTGGTCCATATCGTCTATGTGGGACATCCACTTGGTGTCGATAACCTTAAGAAGGATAACACGCTCAATCTCTCTTAGCTGTTCAGGTTCAGGGAATTCAGCCTCTTTCTCTTCGTAAAGCTTAACAGCCTGTTCTTTAAGTTTCTGAACAAGTTCATTCTTTCTCATGTGCTTACGTTCTTCTTCTGTAAGCTTAATCTCTTCAAATGGGAAGATAGGTAAAAGCAAGCGGTTAAGTTCGGCGATATCCCACTCTTCAGCAGGAGAATCATCACCTATACACATGTTTACCTTGTTCTCAACTGTTTCGGTTATCATCTTGTAGATAACCTCTCTCATACTGTCTCCGTCAAGAACCCTTCTTCTCTCCGCATAGATAATTTCTCTCTGCTCATTGTTCACCTTATCATAGTCAAGGAGATTCTTACGGATACTGAAGTTGTTGCTCTCTATCTTCTTCTGCGCTCTTTCGATAGCACCTGTTAACATCTTATGGTTAAGCTCCTCACCCTCAGGAAGCTTCATGGTATCAAACAATGCCTTAAGCTTCTCTGAACCAAAGAGTCTCATAAGGTCGTCTTCAAGGGAGAGATAGAACTTGGACTCACCCACGTCACCCTGTCTACCAGCACGTCCACGAAGCTGGTTATCGATACGTCTTGATTCGTGACGCTCTGTACCAATGATTCTAAGACCACCAAGTTCAAGCACACCTTCACCAAGCTTAATATCGGTACCACGGCCGGCCATGTTGGTTGCGATGGTAACATTTCCTTTCTGACCTGCATCGGCAACTATCTCCGCCTCAAGCTCATGGAACTTAGCATTCAACACTCTGTGAGGTATTCTTCTCTTCTTTAACATTTCAGAGAGTTCTTCCGACTTTTCGATGGAAATTGTACCTACAAGTACAGGCTGTCCCTTTTCATGGGCCTCAGCAATATTTTCAACGATGGCCTCAAGTTTCTCTTTTCTTGTCTTATATACAGCATCATCATGGTCAATTCTCTGTACAGGACGGTTGGTAGGGATAGTGATAACATCCATTCCGTAGATATCCCTGAACTCCTTTTCCTCAGTAAGAGCTGTACCTGTCATACCTGCTTTCTTTTTATATTTATTAAGAAGTTCTGGAAAGTAATGGTTGCAAGAGTACGGCTTTCTCTATTGACCTTAACCTTTTCCTTAGCCTCGATTGCCTGGTGAAGACCATCTGAATATCTTCTTCCCGGCATTACACGGCCTGTAAACTCATCAACTATAAGAACTTCATCATCCTTAACTATATAGTCCTGGTCTCTAAACATAAGGTTATGTGCACGGAGAGCCAGGATAATATTATGCTGGATCTCAAGGTTTTCTGCATCAGCAAGGTTCTCTATATTGAAGAATTTCTCTACCTTAGCCACACCTTCAAGAGTAAGACTTACATTTTTATCCTTTTCATTTACAATGAAATCACCTGTCTCAACAACATCTTCGCCCATGATGGCATCAATCTTGCTAAGTTCCTTATTTGCCTCACCTTTTTTAAGCTGTCTTGCAAGGATATCGCAAAGCTCATAAAGCTTGGTGGACTTCCCACTCTGTCCTGAAATGATAAGAGGTGTTCTCGCCTCATCAATAAGAACGGAGTCGACCTCATCGATTACCGCATAGTGAAGATCACGCTGAACAAGCTGGTTCTTATAAATAACCATGTTATCTCTAAGGTAGTCAAAGCCAAGCTCGTTGTTGGTAGCATAAGTAATATCGCAGTTATAAGCCTCTCTTCTCTCTTCAGGCTCCATGTCATTTAATATACAACCAACTGTAAGACCAAGGAAGGAATGAACCTGTCCCATCCACTCGCTATCTCGCTTTGCCAGGTAGTCGTTGACAGTAACTACATGCACACCCTTTCCTTCAAGTGCATTGAGGTAAACCGGCATGGTAGATACGAGAGTTTTACCTTCACCTGTACGCATCTCTGCAATTCTTCCCTGATGAAGTATGATACCACCCATAACCTGAACTCTATAAGGCTTTTGTTCAAGAACTCTCCAGGCAGCCTCACGAACTACCGCATAGGCCTCAATAAGGAGGTCATCAAGGGTTTCACCCTTAGCCAGTCTTTCCTTAAACTCTGTTGTTTTAGCTTTTAATTCATCATCACTTAAAGCTTCCATTGCAGGCCCTAGTTCTTCTATCTTATCCACTGCAAATTTAAGCTTTTTAACTTCTCTTTCACTGTGACTTCCAAAAATCTTCTCAATAAAACTCATAATCTTCCTCTTTTGCTCGATTTTCCCATTTTCTTGGGTTAAATATATATCGGTAAATTCAAATCACTAACTTATCTTGTGATATATTTACTCATGCTAACCATTCTATCATTACTTTGACAATGTTTCAATAAAAAAATGCCCCGAAGGGCATTTTTTACATTTTGTTCACAATATAAACTCTAAAACTCAGGCTCAATAAGACCGTAGTCTCCGCCTTTCCTCTTGTAAACAACATTAACTTCATCTGTCTCAGCGTTTCTAAATACATAGAAGCTGTGGTTAAGGAGTTCCATCTGTACACAAGCTTCTTCAGGATCCATAGGCTTAACAGCAAATCTCTTTGTTCTGATAACCTTTACATCCTCATCATCATAGTCCTCTTCCTGCATAAATATGGATGTGAAGCTTCCTGCATTCTGCTTTGAATCTACTAACTTTGTTTTATATTTTCTAAGCTGTCTTTCAATAATATCTTCTATAAGGTCAATGGAAACATACATATCATCACTTACCTGCTCTGCTCTTATGATATGCCCCTTGACAGGCACGGTTACCTCAACCTTCTGCCTGTCTTTCTCTACCTTAAGAGTAACATGAACCTCTGTGTCCGGTGTGAAATAATGCTCAAGCTTACCAAGCTTATCTTCAATGGCACTCCTAAGTCCATCAGTAACATTGGTACCTCTTCCTGTTATAATATATTTCATACTATACCTCTTTCCGCTGTAAAACTTTGTTACAGCTTTGGTTTATATCCCATCGAAATGGGTTTAGGACTAATATTATTATACAATAAAGTAATATAAAAAAATCAAACATATCTTAAAAAAATTTCCTGTTCTATTCCATTTATTATCTGATTATTATTCTTTCAGCCTATAAAGTGTTTCAAATATTATCTGTCAAGTCTGAATATACTTTTTAGTGCATTTACACATTTTTATCAATACAGACAAAACAGATTTTTCATCCTTGACAGGGTGGATATACCTCGTTTTTTTTGTGGATATTGTGGATAACTCTGTGTATAACCCTCAATTGACTTAGTTTCGACATAAAACCTGTGGATAAATTCAAATGATTATCCACCAAAAATTATTTCTCATCTCTGATACGCACAATTTAATTATACGTTTTTTGTGCAATCTATACAAAGGAGACATTGTCAAGTTTATTATAAACTTTCTTTAATTCAGAAGATTCTGAATATTTAGCCTTATCCTCCGCAGTGCGATCCCTCGGAAAGTTTGTTTTTTGACAGGGAATTTGGGAGAAATTTCCTGTCAAACAAAAAAGCTATCATATCTGTTTAATATCCAAAAGGATAAATCTACAGATATAATAGCTTTATAAAATTATGTTTAATTACTTAACAATTCTTCTTGCACAGCAAGGTGACTGATGATATACAGATGATACTATGATACCTGTACGAGGTGTACTAGCGTGTACAACTCTACCACCGCCAATGTAGATAGCAACATGAGAAATACTTCTTCCGTTAGCTGCATAGAAAACTAAATCTCCAGGCTGTAATTCACTCATGCTAACTGCATAGCCGTTTGAAGCCTGAGCTCTTGAGGTTCTGTTAAGACCGATACCAAAGTTTGCATATACTGACATTACAAATCCTGAGCAGTCAGCTCCTCTTGTAAGACTTGTTCCTCCCCATACATAAGGATTGCCTACAAAGTTAAGTGCAAAGTTTGCAATGCTCTGTCCCTTGCCACTTCCTGAAGCACTTGCCTGCACCTTTGTTTCAGTCTTTGGCTGCTCTACTGCCTTCTGTGTATTCTTTACCTGATTCTGTGTCTGTGTCTGTGTCTGCACCTGTCTAGCCGCTGCCTGAGTCTGCTGCGCTACTGCCTGCTGCTGTCTTGCTGCTTCAGCCTGCTCTGCTGCAAGAGCCTGCTGTCTAGCCTCTAAAGCTGCCTCAGCTGCTGCTTTTCTCTCTTCTTCAGCTTTTTCTTCTTTAATTGTAATAGCATGCTTCCACTGAATCTTAACTTTTACATAATCAGCTAAAACCCAACCGGTAATTCTGTCTTCAGAGCCATCATTGATGGCAACCTCATACCAATCACCTTTTTTCTTTAATACAAGAAGTTTCTCTCCCTCAGGAATCTGAGTAGCAATTCTTGACTCTGTATTATTCTCAAATCTTACATTAAGAGTTTCAACCTTAACCTCAGCAACCTTTGTGCCGTACTCACCTATAAGCTTCTCAGCATCAAAGCCTCTTGCTAAATATTCTGCCTTAATATAACCCTTTGCGTTACCGGACTCTATCTTAACCCAGTCACCACTGGTCTTAAGAATATCACATTTGCTTCCTTTATAGAGCTTACCTATAATTTCGCTGTCTTCTCCAGCTTTCTTTCTTATATTTACATAAGGATCTGCAATTGAAATACCGATATTCTCATATTTGGACTTAACCTCTTCCTCGGTTGACTCCATTTCATCGGCAGTCTTGTTTTCTTCGCCGCCTTCGTCATCAGCACTTTCAACCACCTGTTCTGCACTTACCGCAGGAGCTGTTGTAGGCTGACTTTCCTCAACCACTCCTACAAGCGTTTCAGTATCAAGCCCAAACGCTGTTACATAATCTGAATTAAATGAACTAAGCACCTCATCAACAGGAACTACTGAATCAAGCTTAGCCTTAACTACTCTATTCTCGCCCTGCACATAAGCATTATCTACAAAAAGTGAAATACCGGCAAGACCGCTAATCTTAGCATTACTTCCCGCTTTAACTTCCCCATTATTTGAAAGCATTGCTGCTGACACTGCAATAACTGCTACTCCCATCCCACATCTGCGGATAAAAATCTTTTACGACGCATAAGTTTCCTCCTTGAAAACAACCTTCATAATTTACAATCAATATGTTACAAATTTATTAACTGTACAAATGAAATCATAACATATTAAAAATTATGTTGTCAACCTCTTGTAGATAATTTTTTTGAAATAAATCATGTATTTTTTTGTAATAAATACTTAATTATCTGCTCTCATATATCACGTAATTAATTTAGTATTTAAGCCTTTTTTTGAGGTAAAATAATCTTCTTAAGATATTTTTAATATTTGTAATACTTTTTATTTATTTTTACTACAATCGTAGAATTCACAACCAAGCAACTTTATTCTACACCAATAGTATAATCTTCCTTTTGACTGTCAGTAAGCATTGTGATATTATTATTGTAAACCTAAATAAGGGATCATAAGAGATACGGGGGACTTTAATATGAATATTACTTCTTTGGTAATAATGGCTGCAGGCATGGGAAGCAGATATGGCGGCATCAAGCAGCTTGACTCCTTCGGGCCTAAGGGAGAGATAATAATGGATTACTCCATCTTCGATGCCATTAAAGCCGGATTTGATAAGATTGTAATTATAATAAGAGAAGAGATATACAATGATTTTATGGAGGTCATTGGAAACAGGATAATGGAAGCTGCAAATGTTCCAATACATATTGCTTTTCAGTCACTAAATGACCTTCCCGAAGGATATGAACTTCCAAACGGCCGTACAAAGCCATGGGGGACAGGTCAGGCCATACTTTCTGTAAAGGAATATATAGATGAGCCCTTCCTTATAATAAATGCTGATGATTTCTACGGAAGAGAGCCTTATGTTAAATCACAGATCTTCCTTTCCAATACCATATTGAATCTGGAAAAACCTAAGTTTTGTCTTGCGGGCTATACCCTTAATAATACTTTAAGTGACAACGGAAAAGTGACCAGGGGTATATGTAAATGTGATGATGAAGGTAAACTCTTATCTATAGAAGAAACTTTCAGCATCGAAAGGGACGGAGATGCCGTAGTCGGCCTTGATTCAGCTGGAAATAAGCGCATCTTGGAATTAAATAACATTGTTTCTATGAATATGATGGGCTTTACTCCTTCAATCTTCCCTCTGCTTGAAGAGAAGTTTTTAACCTTTCTTGATAAGCTTGATAAGAACGACCCGTTAAAGGCCGAATTTCTAATTCCAAACGCCGTCAATGAACTCCTAAAAGACGGAGAGATAGATGTTGAAGTGGTAAAGACCTCAGCGAGCTGGTTTGGAGTGACATTTAAGGATGACAGAGAAATGGTAAAAGCTTCTCTTTGCAATCTGATAGAGCATGGCATCTACCCTACTCCGCTTTGGAGGTAGAGATGATAGACAGCCTTCTTAATCTGCTTTATCCAAGGAGATGCCCTGTCTGCGACGACATCGTTTTGCCAAAAGGAAGTAAGGTCTGTGACTCCTGCAAGGATATACTACAGCCTGTAAAGCCTCCCCTTTGTTATAAATGCGGAAGGCAAATAATCTCTGATAGTCTTGAATACTGTGATACCTGTTCAAGCTATAACTTTAATTTTGACAGAGCATTTTCCCTTTGGCCATATAATAATACTGTTAAATCTTCGCTTTTAGCCTTTAAGTATAAGGGAAGAAGAGAGTACGCAGACTATTATGCAGATAAGCTATTTGAATATTTTTCACCTGTCATTAATAAATTAGGCATAGACATCATTGTTCCTGTACCAATCCATATAGACAGGTTGAAAACACGCGGCTTCAACCAGTCAGCTCTCATCGCCTTTAAGTTAGCCAAAAAGACCGGGCTTCCGATTGCGGATGACTATCTCCTTCGTGCAAGAATACCCTCGCACAAAAGAACCTCGATCACATAGCAAGGCGGTCAAATCTTAGGGAGGCATTCAGTGTAAATATTAATTCAAAATATTACGGAATTTATCTAAAGAATGTTCTTCTCCTTGACGATATTTATACCACAGGAAGTACTGCAGATGCCTGTGCAAAAATTCTTAAAGATGCCGGCAGTGACAGGGTTTATGTACTTTGTATGGCATCGGTAAGGGCAACTTAAAGCCAAAATATTTTGGCTTATCAGGTTCTAAATGTTATAATCTCCTGTGGCATTTCGTCACAGCCTGCATACAGATTAAAAGAGGTATGTATTATTATATTATGTAGAAAGGAAAGATTTTAGATGGAAGTAACCAACTGTAAAGCCTGTGGAAATCTATTTAATTACGCATCTGGCCCAAGACTATGTCCAAATTGCATGAAAAAACTCGAAAAGAAGTTTATGATAACCAAGGATTATATTCGCGAGAATCCACATTCAAACATAAATACTGTAGCCAGAGAATGTAAGGTCTCCATCCCTCAAATTAAAAAGTGGATTAGGGAAGAACGTCTTTCTTTCTCACAGGAATCAGGCATAGGACTTGAATGTGACAGTTGTGGTAAAATGATTAGGACCGGACGTTTTTGCGCTGATTGCAAGGCTAAGATGATAAACACCTTAGATAATGCCTATGAGAAACCAAAGCCAGTGGTTCAAAAGAAAAAGGAAAAAGAAAAGGAACGTATGCGTTATCTTGACAAATAAGTTAGTGATATGACTAAGCAGCAGTTTTTCAAGAGTATATTACTAATACTTTTACATTGACCGGTGGAAGCGAAACTATCGCAATTTTGTCATCTGTATAATATATGCTGACTATGCAAAAAAACGAGGAAATGCTTAGGCTTCCTCGTTTTTTTACATCGTTTTAATTCTTTTTTTGCAATCCTACAGATAATATCTCTTCCAGTGGCACATAAATTTTAATATACTCCAACAAATGAAATAGCCGGTGCTATTCTTGCATCTGTTATTTCTATCTTTATTCCTGTTACTTCCCTTCTGCTTAAAGTAACGATTCTCTTATAGCCTATTACAGTTCCGTCATATACCTCTTGGTAGCCTTCTCCCTTTACTTCCTCATATACTTTGAAGGACTCCACTCTTTGGCTAAGGAGGATATTTTCTTTAAGTACAAGATAAGAAGCTTTTACTCCTTCCTTCCATTTAAGTTCTATACAAAGCTCTCTCTTTCCGTCTTCAGTCTTAAAGTAGGTCTCATATTCATCTACTCTTACGCTGCTTATATCCTCTCCCCTGTCGCCTTTTTCAGGAAGAGATGTGATACAAGCCTTATCCGCAAGATTGTCCTTGAAGCTCTCTCTTATAAATTCTCCCAGTTCAGCAAGCCTCTTCGCATCATTTTCGTGGAATCTTCCTTCTTTATTAGGGCAAACGTTTAGAAGAAGAGCGGTATTGCCACCGACCGACTTCAAGTAAATATCCTTTAAGTTCTCAAGACTTCTTACCTTGTCGTCTTCTTCAGGATGATAGAACCAGCCCGGACGGATGGAAAGGTCGGTCTCAGCAGGGTACCAGGCAAGTTCAGCCTCATTTTCAAGTACCTCTCTGCTTCCAAGCTCTTCCTTGGTCGGATCAATTGCTCTTTTTCTGAATTCTTCGTTGTCTTCTTTTTGGCTTAACTCAGCAGTCAACGCAGGAGAGGTCATAAGCTTTGATACTACACTCCATTCACTTTTTCTAACTATACCTGCTTCATTGCCACACCAGCGCACATCAGGTCCACAGATGGAAAGTACTGCGTCAGGCTGTAATTCCCTAACCTTGGCATAGTATCTCTCCCAGTCATATACCTGTTTCTTACCATTAGGCCCTTCGCCACAGGCTCCGTCCATCCAGAAAGTATAGACATCTCCATAGTTTGTAAGAAGCTCTGTCATCTGATTGATGTAGAAGTCATCATATTCCTTGCCTGTACCGTAAACCGCACAGTTTCTGTCCCAAGGAGAAAGGTATACTCCAAATTTAATGCCGTGCTTCTTGCAGGCATCTGACAATTCCCTAACTATATCTCCCTTACCGTCTTTGTAAGGAGAATTCTTCACACTATGTTCTGTGTACTTAGATGGCCAGAGGCAGAAGCCGTCATGGTGCTTACAGGTAAGGATGAGCCCCTGCATTCCCGCGCTAATAGCAGCCTTTACCCAGCCTTCAGCGTCTAGGTTATATGGGTTAAATATCTCAGGTGATTCATCACCAAGTCCCCATTCCATATTGGTATAGGTATTTACCGTAAAATGGATAAATCCGTAAAACTCTCTCTGCTGGTACTCCACCTGCCTTTTAGATGGAAGAACGCTTATAAGCCTCTTATCAAGCTCTTCGTATTTGTAACTCATATTCTCTCCTTTCAACTAATCAACCCTTAACCGCACCAACCATGATTCCTTTTACGAAGTATTTCTGCATAAAAGGATAGAACAGGAAAATAGGAAGAGCTGCGAGTACGGTAATTGACATTCTTATTCCCTTTGAAGAAATCTCCTGCATAAGCACTCCTGCATCTGCATTTGAAGTAGCGTTTCTGAGCTGTTCAGCTATTCTCTGTGCTTCATTTAAGTAATTGTACAGAAGATACTGCAAAGTCTTTAACTCTTCAACACCTCTTGTATATATATGGTTATCAAACCACGAATTCCACTGTCCAACAGCCACAAATACTGCTACTGTAGCAATTATAGGCTTTGAGAGAGGGAAAATTATCCTTGTAAATATGGTGAGAACTCCTGCACCGTCAAGCTTAGCTGACTCCTCAAGAGAGGCAGGAAGGCTTTCTACATAAGTCTTAATAAGAACTACATTATATGCTGAAACCATACCCGGTATGATGTACACCCAGAAGGTATTGAGTAAGCCATAGCTCTTGATAACGATATAGGTAGCTATCATTCCGCCGCTTATATACATTGTAAGTATGAGGAAGCGGTAAAGGAATTTTCTAAAAGGCATATTTTCCTTTGAGAAAGGTATCCGAGGAAAGAACAGCTTCCAACGCTTAGGATGGTTCCTGCTACTGTTCTTGCAAATGAAATTCCAAGCGAAGGAAGGAAGCCTTTTAAGGTAAGTATCTGCTTGTAATTTTCTAAAGAGAATCCGGACGGTATAAGAATCGGTGGAATCTCTCCTGCCTTTGAAGGATCCGAAAGTGTATAAATCACAACATACCAAAACGGATAAATACATATAAAAGTTATAAAAAGCAGAAATATATAGTTAAATACCTGAAATACCCGTCTTGAAGTAGAACTCTTAATATGATTGTTCATAGATAACTCCTCCTATACTACCGCACTGCCGCGCATCTTTTTAGCTACCAGATTGGCAAAGGTTACTAAGATAACGCTGACTACGGATTTGATAATACTAATGGCCACACCGTATGAATAATCCATATTTCAAGACCTATTCTATAAGCATAAAGATCAAGAACCTCGATATTATCTGCTGTAAGCGAATTCTTAAAGAGGAGGTACTGCTCATATCCTGTGTTTAAGAAATTACCTATGTTTAAGATAAAGAGTACAACAAAGGTTCCAATCATTGCAGGCATAGTTATATGAATGGCACATCTGAAATATCCTGCTCCGTCTACTCTTGCAGCCTCATACTGCTCCTGGTCGATACCTGCAATAGCGGCAAGATAGATGATTGAGCTCCATCCAAGTCCCTTCCAGAGTCCAAGAAGTGACTGGAAGATATACACTGCATCTCCATTACCAAGGAGATTTTGTCCTTCCTCCCCTACTCCAATCTTTAAGAGCAGGTTTGTAATAAGTCCGTCTGAAGAAAACAGGGTGAATGCTAAAGAGAAGATGATTACCCAGCTTATGAAGTTTGGAAGAGTGGTAAAGGTCTGTACTATCTTCCTTACAGGACCATTTTTAACTTCGTTTAACAGTATTGCAAAGAGCATTGGAAGTGGAGAAAACAATATTCCAAGAATGGCAAATATAAAGGTATTGCCTAAGGATCTCCACACATTTGCATCTGTAAAGATGAGTCTGAAGTATTCAAGACCGACAAATTCACTGTCTTCTAACTTAACTCCCGGTACATAATCAAAAAATGCATATATCCAGCCAAATATAGGTATATAGTTAAACAATAACACTATTAACATAAATGGAAGGGCATAGTATAAAAGTTTATAATCTTTTTTTGGTTTTGTCGCAGTTAAAGCTTTAGTTTTTGACATCAATTCCCTCCGTTTCATATACAAACGGCGCGTGTTTTAAGACGCGCCGTAATACTTTTTATTTCATGCTGTCAAGGTTAGAAACTGCTGTATTCCAGTTCTCTTTCCACCAGCTTACTGACTTCTCAACATTAGCTGCCTTTAAGTCTGCCATAAGCTTTGCCTTAGCTGCATCAAATTCAGCATCTGTCTTAGCCTGTACAAGACTTGGAAGAGCCTTAATTGTGATTTCTTCTACATTGCCGTCGATACGGTTGATATCCTTGGTAGCTGCCTGAATTACCATTCTGATAGCTGACTTTGTATCTCTCATATCGATGTTCTTGCCCTCAGCAATACCATTCTTAAGAAGGTCTGATGGAAGTGAAACCTTAAGAGTTGTACACATATCTTTTTCAGCTGCTGTAAGTGTCTCTGCAAGGATGTCATCTGCGAGGAAGAGATTTACCATTCCTCCATCTGCTAAAACTGCATTATCAGCATAGCCAACACTGTTGTACATATTTTTCTCACCTATACCTGACTTAGTAAGCTCATCAGCTCTTGTTGCATCAGACTTGATTGTCTTTGTTTCATCCTTAAGAACTGCCTTACCATCCTTAACTTCCCATCTGCTAGCGATACCTGAGCAGGTCTCTCTTGAAGCCTCAGCGCTCTGAATATAATCAAGTACCATAACTGCTCTCTCTACATTAGGAGAATGTGAAGATACGAAGTAGTACTTTCCACTCCAGCCTGCCTTGTTAGGCTCATTTGCCCAACCCATGTAAGAAGGAAGTAAAACGAACTCTTTTAATGTATTAGGATCTTTCTTTCTTTCATTTACATTATAATCGCCAAAATACCAGTTATTCTGTCCACCAAGATACTGTCCCTTGGTGTATTTCTCTCTAACATCATCACCCTTTGTGATAAATGCATCAGGATCAAGAAGTCCTTCTCTGTAAGCTTGTTGTAGAACTTAACACCTGCCCAGAAAGGAGTAAGCTTACCGCCTTCATCTACATCATAGATATCTGAAACGAGTTCATTTGTCTTTACATTCTGAACATAGAGTCCACCCTCAAGGTTAACATATCCCTCTGTGATACAACCCTTGTGGAAGTAAGCGTGTAACTTAGCATCATTATAGATTGAGTAAGCGTAAGTCTCATCACCTGACTCTGTCTTAGGATATTTCTCCTTCATCTTCTTTAATGCCGCAATGTACTCATCATCATTTGTAATCTTAGGAGCACCGATTTCCTTGTATAAATCCCATCTAACAGCGTATCCAAAAGGAAGTAAGGCACCGAATGTTTCCTGAACATTGTCTGTGGTAACATGAGGTGTTACGAAATACTGTCCCTTATTCTCATCACTCTTAAAGTTCTTCATTACATTATTTCTGAAGCTTAATTCATCAGAGAAGATATTTGGAGCGATAGCCTTATACTCCTCAAGATTAACTGCATGCTTTCCTCTTAATACACCATCGATATTGTCTTCGTTAATCTGCACGATATCTGTGGTATTCTCACCTGACAAGTCAAGATTTAAGCTATCTTTCTGATATCCCTTGAATTTGATTTTGCAGTTAAACTTCTTCTCAAGTACCTCAACAGTTTCGGTAGGCCATTTCTCTTCCTCAGTATCCTTAAGGTTAAGTCCTCCTATTGTAATCTCAACCTGCTGTGAAGTATCAGGTGTAGCTGCATTTGATGCAGTGTTTGACGCTGTTCTTGAAGCCTTAGCTGAAGAAGCACCTGACTTTGCTGCTGAAGCTTGTGTAGAACTCTTAGAATCTGTCTTTGTTCCTCCACAGCCTGCAAGCAATGTTGAAGCCATAGTCACTGCACATAATAACGATAAAACCTTTTTCCCTTTCATAAACTCTCCTCACTTTCACTACTTTATTTAAGTATTACAGTGTTATTATAAACAATTTGCACAAAGAATAGTTGATTTATTTTTGTAAATCTTTGTTTTTTTTTATATTTCACAAAATAACACTGCATTTTTTTGACTTTAATTAATGCGATTTGACTTATCTTAAGGATAGTTAATAAATTAACAGGACTAAAACCTTATTTCTACCGTCAAAGTGCCTTCATTATCTTGTTCAAGCCAGATATCCCCAGTATCTTTGTACAAAATATCAAGCCTTTTCTTAGCATTTGATAGTCCAATATGCTCAGAATTCCCGGTGCCATTCCTTAGTATGTCATTTAGGCCCTCAAGCTTAACTTTATCCATATTGACACCGCTATTGCTTACAGATACCTTCATTACATCTTCTTTTCGTATATTTACGGTAATCACTCTTTTTTCAAGCGGATCACTTCCATAGATGAAGCAGTTCTCAATCATAGGCTGTAGTATCATCCTTGGAAAGTCCTCCTTAAGCAGATTATCATCACAGATGACCTTATACTCCATGGTATTTCCATAACGTATATTCATCATAGACACATAGTTCTCGCAAAATACCAATTCATCATCAAGCTTCCACAAAAAGTCAGGATTTCTTAGAATTGGAGTAAGAATCTTGGCAAGGATTTCAAGTGCATTGGCAGTCACGCTATTGTTTGTTAGGGCAGCCATCCATCTTATCGAGTTAATGGATCCAAGTAGAAAATGCGGATTCATCTGATATTGAAGTGCCAATAGTTCTTTCTTGGTATTCTCCCCTTTCAACCGCTTTGATATCGGATATATACTTTTTGAGCTTTATCACAAGGAGATAAAACTCGGAATTTAAGGTGTCAAGCTCCTCCCAGCCCTGATGCTTTGGCTGTGCAATATCAAAGCTCTCCTCCTGTACAAGCTTCATCTGATCCATAAGATACTGGATGGGCTTCGTATATCTTCTACTCCATATAAGGCCTGCTATTAGTATAAGGATACAGCTCACAAAGCCGACAACCAAGCCAAATCTTCTGATAGTCTTTGTTTCTCTAAGGTATCCCTCTTTAGGAACAAGGTTGTACAGCTTCCAGTCGAAGCTTTTAAGTTCGTGTTCTATGGTCTGAAAGCCTGCTTTTCTTTCAAATCTCCCGCCAAGCAGTTCTTTTCCTGTTTCAGATATAATTATTCCACCATCATTTACAAGGAGGGCAACGCTGCCGTTATATACTACTGATTCATAGGTTTTTCTTACAGACCTCTCATCTACACTTACTACAATGAAGGCATCTTCTTCTCCCTCATTTCCTTTACCAAGATACTTAACTCCAATAAAAGAAGGCTTATCTGTTATTAAATGCAGGGCATTTTCATCATTTTTCTCCAGTTCATAATTAGACATCCATAGCATATAAGGGTATTTTTCTTCGGATTTTTAAGCATCTCTTTAATACCGCCTGTGATTTCTGTTTTTCCGCTTCTGCTTCTTCTATCTGAAGCAGAGAGTATGAAGCGTCCATCAGCCTTTATTATAGAAATGCCGTAGATATTGGAATCTACAAGCATCATATTATCGAGGTCTTTTATTATCTGCATCGAAACTACGCTTTTATCAACATCATTTTTGTAATCATCTCTTAAATACTCAAGGGGAAGATTTAGGCTGCCATACCTGTTAACCTCCCCCTCCACAGTACTTAGCATCTTTTTTAGTTCCTTATCAGCCTGTCTAAATGTAGCCTCAGCTACCTTCTTAGTATTATCTTCAAGCTTCTTTTCAAAATACACATAGGTAATTCCAAAAAGAATAACAACTATAGCTATCATGGATACTAGGATTGAGAGCAGAGCCTTTATTCTCCAATTGATTTTCTTATTTTGTTTTGTATTCAACTGTTTTTCCTCCTCCATTTGGCAGGAGAAACTCCCATCACCTTCTTAAAATATCTTGAAAAATACTCCTGATTAGGGAAACCATGTTTTTCAGCTATAAAGGATATCTTGGCATCACTTACCTTAAACTCCTTTAACACTGCTTTAAGCCTGACTTCGTTTAGGTATTCCACATAGTTCTTGCCTATTTCTTTCTTAAAAAGTGCCGAAAAATACGTTGGTGAAACTCCTGCCACTCCAGCCACCTTGGCAAGGCTTAGCTGTTCTCCATGGTTAATATTGATATAATCAATTGCCGCCTTTATGGAGTTATCTAAGCTTGCGGAGTTGCCTACATCATCTCCTGATTTTTCATGTCTTGTAAACCAGTCTGCTATCTTTTCTCTGCTTTGCCTTACACTATGTGTATAGCCAAGCCTTATGCCAAGAAAGCTCTCCACCAGTTCATTAACCCTTTCCACCCTCTTTTCAAGATTTTCGTTATCTATGGGCAGGAAGATGTAGAAGTTAACAGGCTTTTCAAACATAAGGGTAACACCCTCTTTGAACTGATGAATGAGAAGTTCGTTTATAAATTTAACAGCTGAATCGTTGATTTTATCCCTATCCTCAGCCTTTAATGAAAACTTACAGAGATATTTCATCTTCTCATTTTCATTCCAAATAGGCTCGCTTCCCTCGCCAAGGAGGTATTTCTTCAGTCTTTTTTCTAAAAATTCTCGTTATCAGGCTTATCCTCACCACTCCGGCCTATGCCTATCAGATATTCCTTAGTTTCCTGAAGCAGTTTATTGATTTCCTCCATATTTAGGGTAGCTTTAAGTACATAGCCGTTTATCTTAAGGGGTACAAGCCTTCTTATAACCTCAAAATCATCTATACAGGATATTACTATAATAGCACATTCCTTATCTATCTCTCGTATCTTCCTGATAAGCTCGTGCCCGTCCATCACATCCATCCTTATGTCAGTAATGACCACATCAGGTCTTATCTTCTGAAAAAGTTCAAAGGCCTGGCCGCCATCATCTGCCTGTGCCACCAGCTCCATGGAATAGTTGCTCCAATTTATTGCATTTTGAAGCCCTATGCGCACCAGTAGTTCATCCTCTGCGAACAAAACCTTATACATACCTATCCCCCATTAACAAATTACATTTTTTATATTATTTCATTGATCTTCTATAATAAATCGTCAAAAGCTTTTGACACCCATTGATACAGGCTTGCAACAGCGCAGCTTTAGCAATCCTTGCAAAAATATTCGTAATCCTCTCATTTTTTTTGCAAAAAATGGCTACTTACTCATATTTTTTGCGTGTCAAAAGATAATAAATTCTCCTGCAAGCAAGCCCTAATCGAATTTTTATACTTTTGACACTTGTATCATATAAAAAAGTATACTATAAATTAGATGATTTGCAAATAAAATGATGGCAGCAAAATACCCCGCTAATGTAAGCGGGGTATTAAACAGAGATAATATGTTGTTTGATCTAAATCAATCGATATCCTATGCAATTGGTTTGCTACAGCCAGGGTACTCTTGTTATTTGGTTCTAAAAATACTTATCTCTTTTTCATCCTTAAAGCCTGCCAAATCCACAGCACTGATTTTAATTTTATTTTGTCCAAGGTTAAGCGGTACTGTTATTTCTTTATCAATTACCACTCCTCCGTAAGCCATTGTTCTGTCTGTCTTATCTACAATACCTACAAGGGAGTCTCCATTATAGAGCTTAAGTCTTAAGGAATCATCAGAGCAGTGGAGCTTAATGGTTACTAAACGAGAGTCGAGCTTTCTCGTTAAGACTTCATAAGTAAGCACAGGGTCTGTCAAATCATAGAAGGCACGTCTTACTATACTTGCTTTTTCTCCCTTCTTTGTAACCGCCTCTACCCTGATATTTACACAGAAGTCCTTTACGGGAAGTGTAGCGGAAAATGTGTAACCAAGGCCATTGTATGGTGAATTCCCACCGTATGAATATTTCTTAGCAAGGGCTTTAATATCATCGCCACTTAAGACCACCTTTTCACCTACTGCCTTGCCCTTATCATCAACAAGTGATACTTCTATGGTCTCTACCTTATCGTCTGATTTTACATTGCCGATGAAGCCTTCAACCTTTACGGTTTTTTCATTGTTAGAAGGTATCACATCCATAAGGGCAGGGCTTTCAAGAAAGACTACAGGATACTTGGTCTTAGTGTTATTTACACCGTTGTAGCCGTCATTATAGAGGTCATTTCCATAAGGTGTACTTTTTTTATCAGCTTCACTTCCCTCATAGATTATCTCAATCTGAGTATCATCAGTTAAATTATAGTGAATCTGAACTGAAAAACCCTTAGCAAAGCTGTAACCACTGGCACCTGTATCAAGGTCGAGTGCACCCTTTAGCGGAAGGATGATATTTTCTCCGTCCTTTTTATGGAGGATGACTCCCTTAACCACAGGCTTTACTCCGTCCTTAAACCTAAGGTCAAGCTTAACATATCCGCTTCTCGTCTCAAGAATCTCATCTTCACCTATGGTAATGTCCTTATTGTCAAGCTTTATTTCCTTAAAGTTGCCAAGCCCCGCCTTTTTAAGATCAACCTTTATATCCTTTTCTTCTGATTCCTCAGGCATAGCTCCCTTGGCAAAGCTTGTCACTATCTCCTTATTACTCCTTAGAGGGTCTATGGTAAAGTTAACTGCCCTTTCATTCTTATCATAAGAATAGTTATACTCTTTTTTCATTCCGGGCTGAACTCTGCTGTCTCTGATAAGATATTTTACAGAATGCCCCTCTCTTATGTATATCGTGCTTAGATGCCAGTTATCATCAGGCATTACAAGCTTAATATCCACCTTTTTGGCAAGTGTATAATACTTGTCATCGTCAAGGAGTTTGCCATCAGCGTAAACTTTAACCCCTCTGTCTTTCATTGAATCATAGAAGTTTAAGAAGCTAACCGAATTGTAGCTTGCACTCTCTCCTGTTTTCACTGTCACATTACGCTGATTGCTAAGGTAATCCTTAACTGTAATGTAGATATGTGAAGCATCTGCAAGGAAGCTTGAATCTACCTCTATTTCCTCATTCCTGCTGCCATTTCTGTTAACATATATCTCCCTGCTCTCAGAAGGGTCTGAAGGAATCATATCATCTGAGATAACAAGCTTTCCATCTGTCACCTTAGGCAGTATTTTACCATCTTTTTCTGCCTCATCTGTAAAATTGAGAATAAGGTATTTGCCGAATTTAGGCTTGCCAAGCTTTAAGTCTTCTCCACTTATTCCATCTATTGCAGTAGGCTTATTTCCCGGAGCATTTTTTACTTCTCCTGCATTATCTTTAGAAATTGTCATCTCATCAGCTGCAGTGGCTTTGTCCTCTCCGGCATTTGGGACGTCATTAGAGATATTCCCAATTGAAGAAGGCTTTTTCTTACCCGGAGGTGCAGGGTCTACGCCCGGAGGGAGAGCGGGTCCGCTTTGATTATTTCCCTCTTCTCCTACAAACTTAAGTGAATTAAGGTAAATCTGTTCTACACCGCTGCCACCATCCTTTACCCTAAACTTTACCCTCTTTAATCTGTTTTTCCCCTCTACGCTTTTAACTTCAATATCGTCACTAAGCTCCGGCGCTGTGGAGTCTACCTTTAATTTATACCTGTATACCTGCTCATTATTACCACCACCTGAATTGCCGGTATTTAGCTTAGCCTTTATCTGATATATATAATTGACTCCTTCTGTCGCAAGCTTGCCTCCTATTCTTCCATCCCACCAGGAATCAGGCATAATGTTAAAGCTTGCCTTTCTTCCGAGGCTGTTAAGCTTTCTTACCTTTAGAGACTTGCCTATTACCCTCAGTGTCTCATTGGTATCACCATCTAAGATAGAATACTCTATCTCATCCATATTTCTAAGTGGTGCTAGCCTTACTGCTACATCCTTGTGGTAAGCACCTGAAGGTGAGAAATAGAGGGTATCGTTTACTACAGGAAGCCTTAGTGTAGCACTTGTAATAAACATAGATGAAGCAGCATTAACTAGCTTGTTTACAAAAAACTGCACCTCTCTCTTAGCACTACCATCTTCTTTTACCTGAAAAGCATCTATAGCCCTTTCACTCTCCCAATCGCCGTAAAATCCCAGGAAAGGAATGCTAAGTGTACTCTCATCATCCACTTCTTTAAGCTCTATGAAGCCCTCTAAGAAGTTGTTTATCTTTATTTCATCTGCTCCCGTATAGTCAAAGTCAAGTTCAATTGTATTACTTGATTTTTCCTGAAACCGTAACTTCTCTTCCTTCAAAGCTCTGGGGAGAATCGACCGCCTCAGGGGTTTCCGTCCTATAGCCTTCAGTAACAGGCTCGTATACTGCCTTCGTGCTGATACTGTAAGTCTTTGGCTCACTACCAAAAGTTCTCTAAGGTTAATTTAGCCCTGAACTTCTTTTTCGCCTACTTCTTTTATTTCAAGCTTGCCGTCAGCCTTATTGTCATTTGTACCCTCAGCCTTTACTACAACAGTAGTCTCGAGTGCATTCTTAAGGTCAAGAGCACCGCTTCCCTGCTGCCTTACAAAGTAAGGAGTATCTTCTTTGTACAGTACAGGCTTTGCTGTATTCATAAGCAACAGCTTGGTAAAGTCAGAAGCATTGTCTACATTTAACTGATTTTCCCTGATATACTGTCTTATAAGTGCGCTGGCTCCTGCCACCTGAGGTGAGGCCATAGAGGTTCCTGACATATTCTGATACCTGTCATCCTCCGCAGTTGAATAAATACTTCCTCCCGGAGCTGTAATCTCAGGCTTGATTCTAAGGTCAGGAGTAGGTCCCCAGGATGAAAAGTATGAAAGCCTGCCCGCAGAAGGATTCTCAAAAGGTATCTCATTCATAAAGATATCCACGGTAAATCTCATAGACATTTTATTAGCGATGCTTATTTTATTGAATGTACTGCGCTTAATCCTTACCACAGTTATGTTGCCTGCCTCATCACCAAGGCTTATATTTCTGCCTATCCTCTCTGCCTCTGATTCAGGATTGTAAAATACTATGGCTGATGGCTCAAGCGCTACTATCTTTTTAAGTCTTTCTACAAATGCCTGTTTGCCTTCTGTGTCATTAACAAGCTCAATTACAGCAAAATTTCCTTTTATATTTCTCTTTATAAAAGGGTCATCTTCCCTTCCTTCGGCTAGCTCTATCCATTTCCCTGTAAGCTTGTCAGCTGGCGCATTGGCTCCCGGTACTACATCAGCCTGTTCCTTAAACTCATTAGTATTCTTTTCCTTCCAACCTATGGCACGGGAATACTTTTTTAGATTGTCCATAGAGGCAACAGCAAATGAGCCTTCATCAAGTGCAGGATTGGCAATGAGGGCTGTATCAAAGTTTCCTTCAAGCGGTTTCACACCATAGTAATTACCATCAGTTATGGTTCCGTCATTTCCTGCCGCAACTGTAACTACCACTCCTGCCCTTCTTGCCTTTTCAAACATCTCAGTCTCAGGATATTTCTCTCCTTCTACAGAAAACCCTGCAGATGAGCCGAGGCTCATATTGACAACATCAGCACCAAGAGAAATAGCGTCATCCATTGCCTTTAGCCATATATCAGTAAATGTAGTTGGATACTGTAAATCATCCGAAAACACCTTAAGAGCTAGTATCTGCGCATTTGGTGCCACTCCGTATAGTTTTTTCTCCTTATCATTGGCACCGACTATACCTGATACATGCATTCCATGCATTACTCCATAGCTGTCATAGAGATTGGTATTGAAATCATAATAATTGTATCCGTAAGGAATCTTGGTGTATAATATCTTCCGTTTAACCCTTTCTCTTCAATCAGCTTGTTTACCTCCGCCTCAGAAAGCCTTGCCCTGCTTTCATTATCCAGAGTAAATGCCTTATGGTTATAGTCAATACCTGAGTCTATCACCGCTACTACAGTGCCTTCGCCCTTGTAGTCTAAGTTTCCTGTGTAGGCTGCTCCTGTCATTTCACCTGATGCAGTAAGCAGTGGTCTTCCAAATTCCTCTGAGATGTATACATTTTTTACTCCATCAATGTCGTCAATCTTGTCTATGTCCCCTGCTCTAACATTAAGTGCTACACCATTAAATACAGTGTCATAGTTTCTTACATCCGAAGTATCTGCCTCAATATTACTTTTTTTAATCTCCGCAATCACTTCATCCTGCTCTGATTTAAGCTCCTTTTTCTTCTCTTCCTTAAAGCTCTCGCTAAGTAATGAGAGGCTCATATTTTTTTTGTTAGCCTCATCAAGAACCGAATCCTTATCAAGCTCCACTATGACTCTAACCTGTTTATCTTCTTCAGCTTTAAGAATATCTGATTTAGGCTCTATGCCTTCTGCTTTGCTCTGGTTATCAGTCTGCTTAGTCTCTGCTAATACATTCTTTACTCCTGTAAGAGCGGGATTTAGCACTTTATCAGCTGCTTTTACATCCACTTTATAGTTAATTAAAGAAATAGCAAGGGCAGCAGATAAAACCGACGCTAATATTCTCTTTCCATCTTTCTTAATCATTATATCATCCTCACTTACTCTACTATGATGTAGGCTAAAAACTTAAGTTTACCGTAATCCTTACCTCCGATTACCACATTTTCATCGGTAATGCAGGTTAGTACATAGTTCCCTTTGATTCCTTTTTTAATGCTCTCAAGGTCTTTGCCTTCCCAGGTGAGCTTACCTTCTATACCGGTATTTTCCCCGGTTGCAACAAAGCCTACATAGCCACTCTCCGGTAAGGTTATGGCATTTCCCGACTTGAATCTTAGTTTACCGTCAATATCTGTATATTCGCCAAAAACCGTATAAACTCTGATAATGTTTTCTTTGCTTTCTTCATTTGATGAGGAGCTTTTCCTTCCTGTGTTCTCATTTACTACTCCTGCATTGCCTAAGTCAATACCGGTATTTATTTCAGGCTTGTACTCATCAGTCTCAGGTATCTTGTCAACCTCTTCTTCTTTAAGATCTAAGTTCTTTTTCCTCGTTCACCTTCTTATCATCTTTCTTTTTATTCTTGTTATCCTTGCTGCCCTTTTTTTATTCTTTTTTTATCCTTTTTTTGTTATTTTTTTATTTTTTTATTTCCTTTTTTTACTTTTTTTAGCCTTAGTCTTATTCAATTTGTTATCTTTATCATCCTTAGTCTTAAGACCATTGTCGCTGTTATTCTTAGCATCACTTTTATTTTTTATTTTGTTCTCAGAGCCTTTTTTACCAGACTTTTTAGCCCTATTCCTTCTATTCTTTTTTTGCTTGTTCTTTTTATTCTTTTTATTTCTGCCCTTGCTTTTCTTTCTTCTCTTCTTAATCTTCTTACCTTTCTTACTTTTCTTGCTCTTCTTTTTCTTAGTTATATTCTCATCTTCTTTTGATGATGAGGTCTTTTCCTCAGATTCTTCCTCAGTCTTTTCCACTGACTTCTCTTGTGAATCTTCTACAGATTTTTCTTCAATCTTTTCTTCATTTCCTGCCTTTTCCTCAGTTTTTTCTTCTTTTTTATCCTCAGTTCCCTTGTTTTTTTCAGTCTTAGCTTCGTCATTTACCACAACTATCTCGTTTTTTACTCCTTGCCTGTCAGCCGCGAGCACCTGTGTATCAGCTGAAAACATTGGAATTATAAGCATTCCGCAGAGCATAAATAATAAACTTCTCTTATTCCTCATCTTTCTTCCTTTCATATATCAAATTTAAACTTTTTGCAACCCATTCGCAATTATAACACCATTTTCTAAAAATTGCAACCCATTCTCAAATCTTTTTTTATTATATTTTTTTCTCAGTAAGAAAAGAATCTCGCTTTGCGGACTTCATCACCTGCAGAAGATCGTATAAATGATATCTTCATCTTGGGCACATTCCGATTCATCTGAGAGTTTTTGATCAGTTGGATATCAAAAAAATTTCTATTAATCAAAAATGAGACCACCGTCTCAACATATTGCCAAAACGATGGTCTCTCTTATAAATTTTTATTTATTTACTTTTTCTTCTTACAATCACTCCTGATGCAAGGAAAATAAGCATTGCTCCGCCTAAGTAATAAACCATGGTATCTGAACCACCTGTTCTAGGAAGCTTATTAGCCTTCTTATTACCCTCTGGTGTTTTGTCTTCATCCACCTTTACATACTCATTAGTTCCATCATTCTTTTTCTTTTTTACATATTTGCCCTCAGGAGTTCCGTTTTCATCAACTGAAACGAACTCATCCGGACTCTTAGGATCGTTCGGATTTGGGAAATTGTCTGACGGATAGGTAGGTGTATCTGTATCCGGAATATCCGTTGTAGGTACTGTTGGTGTAGGATCTGGGTTAGGGCTTGGATTTGGGCTTGGGTTAGGGCTTGGATTTGGACTTGGGTTTGGGCTAGGACTTGGATTTGGGTTAGGGCTTGGGTTTGGTGATGGATTAGGACTTGGGTTTGGACCCGGATTTGGATTTGGACCCGGTACCGGATTAGGAGTTACATTCTCCTTATGATTGAGGACTACAATATTGCCATCAATCAATCCCACATTTTCATCCTTATTCTCAACAACTATCTCGTCCTTAGCATCCTTACCTGCCTTCTTATTGATTGCGGCTGTTGTCACAACCACTGTGTAAGTCTTATCAAGAGCCTTATATCCTGCCTTTGCAGAGACTTCCTTAAGTGTGTACTTACCACTAGCAAGACCCTCAAATGTAACAATTCCTGCAGGTGAAGAAGTAGTTCCCTCTGCAACTACTGAACTTCCTGATGTAAGTGTGAACTTCACTCCATCAAGACGTGACTTAATTTCATTAACTGTCACACCTGCCTTGGTTATTACATCCTTGTTTACATCATAATCTGCCTTGATAAGGTTAAAGCTTGTTTTATCCTTTAACTCGCCTATTCTCTTATTGGTAGCTACGATAGTTCTACCATCACTGCCACCTACAACACCATCACCGAACTTTAACTGCTGCTCGCCTACCTGTATGCCAACTACTGCAAAGTTACCTATGCTTAGTGTATTGCCTCCAGGAACAGAGATACGCTCTACATCGAAGCTGTAGGTATTCTTGTCAACTTCATAACCTTCAGCGCTTAACTCTCTTAGCTTATAGCCTTTGCCTTCTGAAAGTGCATTAAACTTAAGAAGACCTGTTTCATCGGTTACAGCCTTAGTAACAGTTCCATTAGGAGATGTAAGCTCAAACTCAACTCCCTTAATAGGCTTTCCTGTCTCTGCATCAGTCTTTACCACTTTGCGGTTAAGTTGCCTGCAGTAACAAAGGTATCAAGTGAAACACCTGCCGAAACAGTATATGTTGCAACCTCTGCCTCAGACTTCTTCTCGCCTGCAACACGAATCTGAACTGTATTCTTTATATCCTTAGGTGCATTTTTATCAAGGATAGTACTGTATGAGAAAATAAACTTATTCATTCTCTCATTGTTAGGTATCTTAAGTGTAAGAGCTTCTTTACCACCTTCCTTATTGTATGAAAGGAGGTCTGTTAACTTATCAGAATATGGAACACTGTTTCCATCTTTGTCAACCATCTCAAGGCTGTAATATCCCTTGCCAAGTATTGGTTTACCGGCTTCTTGGAATACACTAAGTCCATTTTCAAGCACGTCGTAGAGGGTAATATCTTTCTTATCTGTGGCAGAATCATCCTTGGCATCCTCTATTGCCTTCTTAGTATCAGCATCCATAATAGATGGATTGTACTCTATTACCCATCTTATGATTCCACCCTGCTCTACCTTGTATGCCTTACTCAAGAATCTGGTATCATAATCAACAGACTTGCTGCTTGAAAGGCTGTAATCCTTACCCTTAGTTCCATCAAAGCTTACATCGTGAAGTGTTACTGCCACATCGTTGGTCACAGCACCCTTAGAATTGATAATCTTCTTTTCGTCTCCGTTCTCTCCGTCTCTTATCTGAGCTCTAAGGAGAATAACGTAAGGAGCATCGAGCTTCTTTAGGGTAAATGTTGTATCAAGTTTATCTCCGTTTGCTACATTTTCACTTACTGTGAATATGTCATTTGCATCAACAGGGCTTCCCTCAGCTGTTACATAAGCATCATTGGTATATTTTTTTACCTGTAAAAGCTGTTCTAGGTGTTCCCTTAAATACAAGGTAGTTATTCTTATCATTAAGTGGAACTATCTTAAACTTACTGTCTATGCTGTCCTTTATAAATGCTTCAAGCTTGCTTGTGTCTAATTTCTTCATGTTCTCAGCATTTACGCTAAGACGGAATACTACTGACTTATAATCCTTAGCATATGCACCTGATGTACCACTTACTACATCATTTGCATTTGCTGCAGTGTAGCTGCTTTCGCCTCCTGCAATAAGCTTACCTGCTGCTTCACTTGTAAGTGCATCTTTCTGAATCATTCTATGGTTGTAGTTTGCCCAATAGTCACTAAAGCTTCCGTATTCTACGCCTTTTTTTCACCATTTTTGCCAACCTTGCCTACTCCATAGAGGTAAGCTAAGTTCATAACCTGATTGTATTTTAAGTCGCTGTCATTACCACGTCTTGAACCACCGGTAAGTGTATCAGCGTCAACTATATTAGTCCTAAATGAGAAAGGATACCACTTATCACCCTCGTCATCAAGAGTCTCGGTGCAATCTTCAAAGCCTGTTACTTCTAAGATCTTACCCACAGCCTTCTTTTCTGCTCCTACTGTATAGTAAAGAGTATGTACAGTAGCCTTGAGTGCTCCACTATTTAAGCTGTCTTCAAATGAACCATCCTCATAGCTCATTTTTGCAGTACCTGCCTGATATACAATATCAGCTAATTTTACTCCTGAAGCAAATTGCTTTTCGCCGTTTTCCAGTGAGAAGTTTTCTCTGGCAGCTACCTTGTCAGCACTTGTGCCATTTATAAGCTTATAATGTGCATCTGCGTCTCCAATACTTGTATCAATCAAAGTATCGTAAACATAGGTCTTTATTCCTTTAGCCTTGTTCTCATCAACGGTTCCCTTGCTTACCCTTATGTTCCACTTAGGATTAGACTCAATATAATAAGACTCTGCTCTTTTAATTATGCTCTTATTACCAAGGTCTTTACCATGAGCAAATTCTACCCACTTCTTACCATCATTCCAGGTCACTTTGCATGGTTAGCAAATCTGTCTAAGCCTTTTAAGTTCTCTACCTCAGACCAGATAGTTAATTTTACTGCTGTGTTAAGATTTCCTACCTCATATATGCCGTCTGAAGGCTGATTTGAAATCTCTTTCTTATCAATAGTCCAGTTCTTAGCGGTCTCATCCCAGTACTGCCAGTTCTTTGTTGAAGCATCCCACTTTCTAAGCATAGCTTTTACAAAGTTAAGCTTATTCCCTGAGAAACGTCCTGTGATTGGGAATAAGTCTCTTATTTTAACATTGGTGAGATTCTTATTTGTTGCATCATATACGATATTCCACTGTAATTTGTGCTTACCTGTTGCATCCTCTGATGGTGCTTCATCAAGCTCTGCAAACTTCTCTACTGTCATTCCGCTCTTGCCAAGATCTGACTTTAGGAGTGCTTCTCTTACTCCGTTCTTCCCAGCATAGCCACCGTGGTATTTAACTCCCCATATACCGTTCCATTTAACGGTTGTTGTGTTTTCACCCACTCTGACTGCATATTTATTACCGTTTATTTCCTTCTGATATAAGTATGCTGTATTGTCTCTGCTAAAACCATTTCTTAAGCCACTGTAATCATCAGAACTGCTCTTTTTTAAGCTTGTACTGAACTTAACTATTGCTTTTCCCGGTGCATTGTCAGGGAAAATATAGGTAAGAGCCTTATTCTTAGCATCAGTTACACTTGGCTCAAGTTTAACATCTGATGAATTATTAGAGATATCCGCAGAGTTATCGGCAAATATCTTATTTCCAACTGTGTTGTTGGCACCCGCCTCATATACAGTGAAGGTCCTTGCTACATACTCTCCTACTTTACCGAGTGGATCTTCAAACTTATATCCTGCTAATGAAGTCTGCTCTCCGATGTCTCCTGTTTTCTCAACCTTTACAGTCCAGTCAATGTTTCCATTGTCATAGTCTATGGTTCCAGTCTTTTCTACTACGAACTTGTTATCAAACTTGCCAAGGTATATCTTCTTTTCTGCAGAATATATATAGTTTCCCGTTTCATCTTTCCAATGCTATCCTGATCAACATCAAAATCCATCTTGATATTGGCTGTTAAATCTGCAGCATCTTTTAATTCTTTATTGTCAACGAGCAATGTCATAACCATATACACGGTTTTTGTTGCATCATCAACTACTACTTTAGCAGAAAATGCATCCTTTACTGTCTGCTCAGTTCCATTAATTACGAATTTAGCATCTAACTTACCAAGATCTAACTTACCTGATAACTTTACTCCCTTTTCTATCATAGGGATGCGAATAAAATCATTCTTTTTCAGATATGGTCTCGCTTCTGTACCTGCTGCTACAGGCAGTATTACACCCATATTTACTCTGAAACTTTTATTTGGATTAATTATGTCTGTTGCTTTGTCCCCGCCGGTCTGAATAGTCTTACCATCCTGAATTACAGTACGTTCCAGACGGTAGCTGTCTTTCCAGGTAAGCTCTTTCGCTCCGGTTTCTGCAAGCACTCTACTCTCGCTAAATGCTGCCGTTGGTTCCCCCGCTGCTTCCTTAGCAAATACGCCAAGAGGATTGAGATTTGTCATCACAAGTCCTAAAGCAAGCGTTAAACTTAATGCCCCTCTTTTAAGTCTGTTCTTTTCCAACATAACTTCCTCCTTTATGCAATTATTTTTAGTCCATGATCCATATCGGAATTTTTACCACAAAAACTTAACCCTTTTTCTAAAAATTTTTTAATTTTTTTATTAATTTTTTTAAGCTTTATTTTTCCGGGCTTTTTACATCAATGTATTTGATAAAGTTTCCTGAAAAAAACCGCAGGAAAATCAGCTTTCCCACGGTCTTATAATTACCATATTCCATTTACTATTAAGGCTAAAAGCGTAAGGGCAATACCCTAATTACCCGCCTTTTCACAAATCCCTCATCCATTTTCATACCTCCATAATTTTTAGAGAAGGTTACAATTGATATCCATTATCATTTTGTATTGTAAGACTTTTCATATAAAAAAATGCAAGGGGATATGTAATTTATTTATTCTTCATCCTGTCCGTTGTCTACTGTCTCAAATTCTTCGTTATCATAGCTCTCAGCATAGTTTTCATCAAACTCGTTAGGGTTGAGGTTCTCCTCACCCATCTCATCAAATTCGTGATCACTGTCAAGCTTAACTGAACGGTAGAACTTCATACCTGTACCTGCAGGGATGAGCTTACCTAAGATAACATTTTCCTTGAGACCGATGAGCTTATCTATCTTACCCTTGATAGCTGCATCAGTAAGTACCTTTGTGGTCTCCTGGAAGGAAGCTGCTGAGAGGAAGGAGTTGGTTGCAAGAGAAGCCTTGGTAATACCAAGCATTGTTCTCTCACCCTCAGCCTTCTCAAAGCCTTCCTGCTCGAGCTGCTCATTAAGCTCCTCGAACTCGATTATATCGGCATATTCACCTGTTAAATAATCAGTGTCTCCAGGCTCAGATATCTTTATCTTCTTAAGCATCTGACGAACTATCATCTCGATATGTTTATCATTAATCTCAACACCCTGTAAACGGTATACTCTCTGTACTTCACGTATCATATAATCCTGTACAGCTCTTACACCCTTTATATTTAGAAGATCATGTGGATTGATGCTACCTTCTGTGATTTCATCACCGGCTTCAATTACATCTCCCTCCATTACCTTGATTCTTGAGCCGTAGTTGATAGGATACTTTCTTTCTTCTCCGTCATCAGCTGTTACTACAACCTCACGTCTGCTCTTGGTATCCTGTATGCTTACCTTACCTGCAATTTCAGAAATAATAGCAAGTCCCTTTGGCTTACGAGCCTCAAAAAGTTCCTCTACACGAGGAAGACCCTGTGTAATATCTCCACCCGCAACACCACCGGTATGGAAGGTTCTCATTGTAAGCTGTGTACCCGGCTCACCGATTGACTGAGCAGCGATAATACCAACTGCCTCACCAACCTGAACAGGATCACCCGTTGCCATGTTTGCACCATAGCACTTAGAGCAGATACCAACGTGGCTGCGGCAGGTAAGAACTGTACGAATCTTAATCTTAGCCGCTGTGCCCGCCTCCATTACAGCCTTGGTCTTCATTATCCTGGCTGCTCGCTTTGGAGTAATGATATGGTTTGCCTTAACTATAACTTCGCCATTGTCATCATATATAGTCTCACAGGAATACCTTCCCTTGATTCTCTCTTCAAGACTTTCAATCTCTTCCTTGCCATCCATAAAGGCTGATACCCACATTCCTGGTATCTCGCTCTTTCCTGCACGACAGTCAGTCTCTCTGATAATGAGATCCTGAGATACGTCTACAAGTCTTCTTGTAAGGTATCCTGAATCGGCTGTTCTAAGAGCTGTATCTGAAAGTCCTTTTCTGGCACCATGTGCAGAAACGAAATACTCCAGAACGTCAAGTCCCTCACGGAAGTTAGACTTGATTGGAAGTTCGATAGTATGTCCCTTTGTATCCGCCATAAGTCCACGCATACCTGCAAGCTGTTTAATCTGCTTGTCAGATCCACGGGCTCCTGAGTGTGCCATCATATAAATATTGTTGTATTTATCAAGACCACTCATAAGCTTAGATGCAATCTCATCATCCGCTTTCTTCCAGTTCTTGATAACTTCCTGATATCTTTCCTGCTCAGTAAGGAGACCTTTTCTAAAGTTTCTTGTAATAATTTCAACCTTATTCTGTGCCTCTTTAAGAATAGCAGCCTTTTCAGGTGGAACTGTCATATCCGAGACAGAAACTGTCATCGCAGCTATGGTAGAATACTTGTAACCAAGACTCTTAACAGCATCCATTATCTCTGCAGTTCTGGTAGCACCAAGGTTTGCCATACACTTCTCAAGTATCTGCTTAAGCTCCTTCTTCTTAACGAGGAAGTCAATCTCAAGCTTTAAGAAGTTCTCGTCAAGACTTCTGTCTACAAAGCCTAAATCCTGTTCAAGTACTTCGTTAAATATAAATCTTCCAAGTGTAGACTCTATTATTCTCTGTTCCTTAACTCCCTTAGAGTTAATTCCCTCGCGTCTAACCTTAATCTTAGCCTGCAAGGTAATGTAGCCGTTTTCATAGGCAAGGAGAGCCTCATTCATGTTCTTAAAGAACATACCCTCTCCCTTATCTCCCGGCTTTTCAAGTGTGAGGTAGTAGATACCAAGCACCATATCCTGAGAAGGAACCGCAACCACACCACCGTCAGACGGCTTAAGGAGGTTGTTAGGTGAAAGAAGTAGGAATCGGCACTCTGCCTGAGCTTCAACGGAAAGTGGTAGGTGGATAGCCATCTGGTCTCCGTCAAAGTCCGCATTGAAGGCTGTACATACGAGAGGATGAAGCTTAATTGCCTTACCTTCTACAAGTACAGGCTCAAATGCCTGAATACCAAGTCTGTGGAGAGTCGGAGCACGGTTAAGCATAACAGGATGATCTTTAATTACATCTTCAAGTACATCCCAAACCTGAGTCTCCACTCTTTCGACCATCTTCTTAGCTGATTTTATGTTGTGTGCTATATCACGGGCAACAAGCTCCTTCATAACAAAAGGCTTGAAAAGCTCGATAGCCATCTCTTTAGGCACACCACACTGATATATCTTAAGATCAGGACCAACTACGATAACTGAACGTCCTGAATAGTCAACACGCTTACCAAGAAGGTTCTGACGGAAACGTCCCTGCTTACCCTTAAGCATATCTGAAAGCGACTTAAGCGCTCTGTTGCCAGGGCCTGTAACCGGCTTTCCACGGCGTCCGTTGTCAATGAGGGCATCTACAGCCTCCTGAAGCATACGCTTTTCATTTCTTACAATGATATCAGGAGCACCAATCTCAAGAAGCTTCTTAAGACGGTTGTTTCTGTTTATTATTCTTCTGTAAAGGTCATTCATATCAGAGGTAGCAAATCTTCCACCATCAAGCTGAACCATAGACGAAGATCAGGTGGAAGAACAGGGATGGCCTTAAGTATCATCCACTCAGGACGGTTGCCTGACTCTTTGAAAGCCTCTATTACAGCAAGCTCCTTAGCAGCCTTAATCATCTTCTGGCTCTTTGAATTGCCTGCCTTCTTTAATTCCTCTTTAAGACGCTTTGACTCTTCTTCAAGGTCAATATCTGCAAGAAGCTTGTAGATAGCCTCTGCTCCTACTTCCGCCTTAAAGTTGTTGCCATACTTTTCTCTGGCCTCTATATATTCTTTCTCTGAGAGAATAGTCTTTTTCTCTAAATCACTGCTTCCCTTGTCTGTTACTATATAAGAAGCAAAATAAAGTACTTTTTCAAGGCTTCTTGGAGGTATGGATAAGATAGTACCCATACGGCTAGGAATACCTTTAAAATACCAAATATGGGATACAGGAGCCGCAAGCTCAATATGTCCCATTCTCTCACGCCTTACGGTTGCCTTTGTAACCTCAACACCACATCTGTCACAAATTACACCCTTATAGCGGATTTTCTTATATTTACCACAATGGCACTCCCAGTCCTTACTCGGTCCGAATATCTTCTCACAGTAAAGACCATCCTTTTCAGGTTTGAGAGTTCTATAGTTAATTGTCTCAGGTTTTTTTACCTCTCCATGAGACCATTCTTTTATTTTCTCTGGTGAAGCCAAGCCTATCTTTATCGCATCATAAGTAATTGGCTGAACATTTTCTATGCTCATTTCTGACATCCCGTTACTCCCTTCGTATTAAACAGGCTCTATGGGGCTTAAGTCTTAGCTAAAGCCCCGCAAGCCTTATATCTTTTGTAAATTCCGATAGAGAAATAAATATTTCACAAAGTCAAATTAAAAGTCTTCGTTATCGTCATTACCTTCATAGTCTAAATCTAAATCCTCACCATCAAATAATCTGAGTCTTCTTCATCCTGAATGCCCTCTTCAAGCTCTTCAGGTGTTCCGGTAGTGAAGCCATTTTTAGCTGAAGCATCATCAAAGGTAAATGTCTCCTCTGTCTCAATGAGTGGAGTAAGATCCTCATCACCATACTCAACATTTTCCATCATCTTGATTTCATTTCCATCCTCATCAAGTACGGTAACATCAAGAGCAAGTGACTGAAGCTCCTTAAGAAGAACCTTAAATGACTCAGGTATACCAGGCTCACTTATGTTCTCTCCCTTTATGATAGCCTCATAAGTCTTGACACGTCCTACAACGTCATCAGACTTAATAGTAAGAATTTCCTGAAGGGTATAAGCAGCACCATAAGCCTCGAGCGCCCAAACCTCCATCTCACCGAAACGCTGTCCACCAAACTGCGCCTTACCGCCGAGTGGCTGCTGTGTAACAAGTGAGTAAGGACCTGTAGAACGAGCATGAATCTTATCGTCTACAAGGTGGTGAAGCTTAAGGTAGTTCATGAAACCTACTGTTGCAGGTGAATCAAAGTACTGACCTGTTCTACCATCTTTAAGCCATACCTTACCGTCTCTGCCAATCTTTACGCCCTTCCAGTCATTTCTGGAATCAAGATGTGTGAGCAGGTAATCCATTACCTCATCACCAAGATCTTCTCTATACTTCTTTCAAACTCATCAAGAGGCATATTGATGTAGTCATTGGCAAGCTCAAGTGTATCTCCGATATCCTCCTCGTTGGCACCGTCAAATATTGGTGTAGATACCTTTACGCCAAGCACTGTTGCAGCAAGGCTTAAGTGGATCTCAAGCACCTGTCCGATGTTCATACGTGAAGGCACACCGAGCGGGTTAAGCACTATATCAAGAGGACGGCCATTTGGAAGGAAAGGCATATCTTCAACAGGGAGTACCCTTGAAACTACACCCTTGTTACCATGGCGGCCCGCCATCTTATCTCCTACCTGAATCTTTCTCTTCTGTGCAATATACACTCTTACGCTCTTCTTTACGCCATGGGCAAGTTCATCACCCTTTTCTCTCTCAAACTTCTTGGCATCTACTATGATTCCGTACTCACCGTGAGGAACACGAAGCGAAGTATCTCTAACCTCTCTTGCCTTCTCACCAAAGATTGCACGAAGCAAACGCTCCTCTGCTGTAAGCTCTGTCTCTCCCTTAGGTGTAACCTTTCCTACAAGAATATCTCCTGCACGAACCTCCGCACCTATTCTTATGATACCATCTTCATTAAGGTCTTTAAGAGCATCATCACCTACACCGGGTACATCTCTTGTAATTTCCTCATCACCAAGCTTTGTATCTCTTGCCTCACACTCATACTCTTCAATATGAACGGAAGTGTATACATCATCTCTTACAAGACGCTCTGAGAGAAGAACCGCATCCTCGTAGTTGTAGCCTTCCCAGGTCATAAATCCGATCAGAGGACTCTTGCCAAGACCAATCTCTCCACCCTTTGTTGAAGGACCGTCAGCTATAACCTGCCTAGCCTCTACATGGTCGCCCTTACTTACTATAGGACGCTGATTGATACAGGTTCCCTGGTTACTTCTTGCGAATTTAAGAAGTGGATACTCTGTTATTCTATTGTCATCATCATTTCTGATTAAAATTCTGTCACCGCAAGCGCTTTCAACCACACCTGCCTTCTCAGCGAGTACACATACTCCTGAGTCAACTGCAACCTTTGCTTCCATTCCTGTTCCAACTACTGCTGAATCAGTGAAAAGAAGAGGTACTGCCTGACGCTGCATGTTTGAACCCATGAGAGCACGGTTCGCATCATCGTTCTGGAGGAAAGGAATCATGGCTGTAGCAGCTGAAAATACCATCTTAGGAGATACGTCCATCAGCTCCACATTCTTCTTATCATAAGTAGAAGTCTCATCCCTGAAACGACCTGATACTGTGTTATTTATAAAATATCCGTTCTCATCAAGAGGCTCATTCGCCTGTGCAACTATGAAAGGATCTTCCTCATCAGCTGTAAGGTAAACCACCTCATCAGTTACCCTTGGATTCTCAGGATCTGACTTATCAAGCTTTCTATACGGTGCTTCAATGAAGCCGTACTCATTTATTCTGGCGTAGCTTGCAAGTGAGTTAATAAGACCGATGTTAGGTCCTTCAGGTGTCTCTACAGGGCACATTCTTCCATAGTGTGAATAATGTACGTCTCGAACCTCAAATCCCGCTCTATCTCTTGAAAGACCGCCAGGTCCGAGGGCCGAAAGCCTTCTCTTATGGGTAAGCTCGCCAAGAGGGTTGTGCTGATCCATGAACTGTGACAGCTGTGAGCTTCCAAAGAACTCCTTGATGGCTGCAGTTACAGGCTTACAATTGATGAAATCACCCGGATTGGCATCATCTACAGCATCACTTCCAATACTGCCAAGCTTGTCACGAACTGTTCTTTCCATTCTGGAAAGGCCGATACGGTACTGATTCTGAAGGAGCTCGCCTACAGCACGGATACGTCTGTTGCCGAGATGATCGATATCATCCTCTGTACCTATTCCACTCTCCAAATTGAAAACATAGTTAATAGAAGCAAATATATCTTCTCTGGTTATATGCTTTGGAATAAGGTCATTTATATGATTTTTAAGTTCACGTTTGAAGTCATCACTCTCGTAATCACCGTTAGCAAGTTCCATAATTTCCATAAGTCTTGGATAGTAAACAGCTCAGTAATTCCTACTTCTTCCTTATCAAGTTCAGGTAAAAATGCATTGATGTCAACCATGAGGTTGGAGAGCACCTTCACATTTCTTTCTTCTCCCTGAATAAGTACATAAGAAACTGCAGCGTTCTGAATCTTATCTGCAAGTTCTGTAGTAATAACCGTACCCTTCTCTCCGATAATCTCCCCTGTAGACCTATCCATTACGTCTTCTGCAAGCTTATGTCTTACAATACGGTTGCGAAAAGCAAGCTTTTTGTTAAATTTGTAACGGCCAACCTTCGCAAGGTCATAGCGCTTTGGATCAAAAAGCATATTATTTATATAATTTAACGCATTCTCTACAAGTAAAGGCTCGCCCGGACGAAGCTTCTTATATAGTTCAAGAAGACCTTCATCTGAATTGGTAGAAACATCCTTAGCAAGACTCGCCTGAAGCTTTGGTTCATCACCGAACAAATCCTCAATATCCTTGTTAAGGCTTACTCCAAGTGCCCTTATGAGTACAGTTATAGGCACCTTTCTATTTCTATCTACTTTTACATAAAATACATTGTTTGAGTCTGTCTCGTATTCAAGCCAGGCACCACGATTCGGAATTACCTGAGATGTGTACAATTCCTTACCTGTCTTATCATGTGCAATACTATAATAAATACCCGGGGAACGAACTAACTGACTTACGATTACACGCTCTGCACCGTTAATTATGAAGCTTCCGGTGTCTGTCATCAGAGGAAGTTCACCAAGGAAAACACCCTTCTGCTGAGAACGCACTTTCTTTTCTTTGATATCAACCAGCTCTACAACCACTTTAAGTGCTGCCGAATATGTTCCGTCTCTTTCCTTGCACACCTCGATTGTATGATTCTCCTTTGGCTCTAGGGTAAAATCTACAAACCTTAAACCATAGCGCCCGCTGTAATCCACAATCATAGAGATGTCGTCAAATACCTCTTTAAGTCCGTCAGTCAGAAGCCACTGATATGAGTTTTTCTGAACCTCAATGAGATTAGGCATTTCAAGAACTTCTTCCTGTCTGGCATAACTCATTCTAATTCCGTTTCCTGCTTTAATCGGACGAATTCTGTTTTTCTTCATTGACGTTTTCACCCCTTGATATTTTCTAAAATCTTCCGATAATCTATTGTGAAGAGATTCTCGGTATTTACTTAAACTACCGTTACAGCATCTTGAAGGCATAGTTAGACAATCATTTAAAATTCAGGATTTTAAACAAAAATTTAAAGTAATTTATTCAAGAACTGCAACCAAATGCTTGCACTTTTTTAGGTGATTTATGGTATAATAAGCATAGTTATCCATGTTTCAAACATAATAGTGCATTTTTTTATAATATCATTTTTTCAAGGTGTCAAGCCTTGGATTTTTTTCTTTTAAATCGGAATATTCATTGCAATCCCCCAAAGAGGCTTTTTATTGAACTATGAATTTAAAGAAGTTATTATTAAAATTTTTATCTGCAGAGGAAATTAAATAATCTCATAACATCAAAAAAACTCCACCGTCTGATGTTTCAAACGATGGAGCTTAATTATTTCATTTTATTCGCAAACGTATGGGATAAGAGCTAAGTGACGAGCACGCTTAATAGCTGTTGTAAGTATTCTCTGGTGCTTAGCGCTTGTTCCTGTTATTCTTCTAGGAAGAATCTTACCTCTCTCTGAGATGAATTTCTTTAACTTAGCTGCATCCTTGTAATCAAGGTTGTCAAGCTCTTCAGGTGTCAAAGCACATACTTTCTTTCTTCTGTGCATTGGTCTTCTGCGTGGGAAATCGCTTTTATCTTCTCTAGAACCTTTATTGTCCTTATTGAATGACATAGTTCCTACCTCCTAATATTATTGAAATGGGAGAGTATTGTCGATACCATCAGGGATGTTCATAAAGCCATCCTCAGGCATCATTGGTTCCTGATTACCGCCTGCAGGAGCATTCTGGAAGGAACTTCCACCACCTGCTGCATTTTTGCTTTCAGCAAACTCTATTTCTTCTACAATAATCTGAACACTGTATACCTTCTGACCTTCTTTATTTGTATAGTTATCATTCTGGATACGTCCGGTAACTACTATCTTGGTACCCTGCTTAAGATACTTCTCTACAAATTCTCCCTGCTTACCAAAAGCAGTACAGTTAAAGAAATCAGCGGTAACTGTATCTCCCTGTCTCTTAAATCTTCTGTCAACTGCAAGTGAAAATCTTGCTATAGCCATCTGGCTGTCTCCCTGGGAATATCTAACCTCAGGATCTCTTGTAAGACGGCCCATTAAAATTACTTTGTTCATAAAGGAAAACCTCCTTCTTAGTTATGCTTCCTGTCTAACGCATAAAAATCTAAGAACGTTCTCCATAATACGGATACGGCTTTCAATCTCACCAGGAGCTGATGATTCAGCTTCAAAATGGATGAAATAGTAGAAACCTTCGCTCATCTTCTGGATCTCATAAGCGAGTTTCTTCTTTCCCCATTCATCGATATCGGTGATAGTTCCGCCAAAACGTGTTACAAGGCCTTTAACATCTTCTACTACTTTGTTTCTTGCCTCGTCTTCGATTTTTGCATTAACAACTAAGGCTAATTCATATTTGTTCATAGTTGCTCTGCTCCTCCTTCTGGTCTTTTTTTGGCCCTTCTCTACACTAGGACGAGTAGTGTTAAAAGAGCAAGGATATATTTTTACATCACGAATATCTATTATGACATAAAAAAAAGGATTTTGCAAGTACTAAAATCCTTTTTCACCAATTATTTTATCCTTAAGTGTTACACTTGCCTTGGAATTCAAGCTTATTTTATCCTCACTGTGACAAGACTGCGGATATATACTTAGGTTCTACTTCAAGCATCTGACGCCTTTACCAGCTTCTTGATGCTTTTTTCGACCTGTTTTCTGGGAAGCATAACCTGCCTGCCACAACCCAGACAACTAAGCCTGATATCCATGCCAGTTCTTATAACCTTCCAGTCATAAGAACCGCAAGGATGTATTTTCTTTAAGGTAACTACATCATCAAGATTTATTTCCATAAGTCTCTTACCTGTTAACAGCCCTTCCAACCATTTCCTGATTAGTAGCAAAGTTGAGGGCAGTCTGGCTGTCGATAAGCCCCTGAGTATAAAGCTCCAGTATACTAGAATCCATGGTTCTCATGTCTTCCTTACCTGATGAATATATAACAGAATCAAGCTGATGAATCTTATTATCTCTAATCATGGTCTTAATCGCACTGTTTGCCTTCATAATCTCAAAGGCAGGAAGTAACTCATTGTTAAGTCCCGGTATCAACTGCTGTGATACAACAGCCTGTAAAACCATTGAGAGCTGAACCCTTATCTGCTGCTGCTGAGAAGCTGGAAAAACATCTATAACTCTATCAATTGTGTTGGCAGCTCCAATTGTATGGAGGGTTGAAAGCACAAGATGTCCCGTCTCAGCCGCTGTCATGGCTATATCAATAGTCTCATAATCTCTCATTTCTCCTACAAGGATAACGTCAGGAGACTGTCTCATAGCAGCTCTTAGAGCTGCTGAATAGCTCTCACTATCAATCTTAACCTCTCTCTGGCTCACTATACTCTTTTTATGTCTGTGAAGGAATTCAATAGGGTCCTCAAGGGTAAGGATGTGGCAGTTTCTGTTTTCATTGATTCTGTCAATGATATAAGAAATTGTAGTACTTTTACCCGAACCTGCGGCTCCCGTTACAAGAACAAGGCCTTTGTTAAGTTCTGACAGCTTCATTATACTCTCAGGGATTCTCATATCCTTGTAGCTAGGCAGTTCAAAGTGAACCACTCTGATAACCGCACCGAAAGTACCTCTCTGTCTAAATACATTACATCTAAAACGTCCAAGATTGGCAATTGAGAGAGAAAAGTCATCATCCCCCGTGGTCATGAAATGGCTGAAAGGCTTCTGCCCTGCCTTATCATAGATGCTGGTAATAATGTTCTCCGTATCAACCGGCATAAGCTTTGTCTCATCCAACTTTCTGATTGAACCATCCTGTTTGAAAGAAACAGCCTGTCCAACTACCAAAAAGATATCAGACGCATCTTCTTTTACCGCCTGTTCAAGGATATTCATTAACTCCATTTTAGACCTCCCATTATATCAAAAAATTTAATCGGTTATTTCAAGCTCATATACCAGGTTTTCCGATTTTGTTTTAGTACTCCATCTGTTAATAGTTGTTTCTCTACCCGAAACACCAATTTCAACATTTAAGCTTCTCTCTCCTTTAACCACACTGTATTTGATAAGAGAAGGAAGTTCGCCGTCATACTCAATCTCAGCAATTTCTACTTTAATGCCACTATTATCTTTGTTAGCTTCTTCTTTTCCCTTAAGCTCTGTCAACTCAGAGGATACATTATTGCTTTTAGCCACTATGCCATCGATATTAGCATAGACTCTCTCTGCTTCTGCATCTAATCTATAATAATTCTTTATACTCTCTTCAGTCTTTGCCGAAAGCTTCTTTTCATTCAAAGAAGACTGGATAGCAAGTACAGCGAACAAAGACATAGCAACAACAAGTATAACCAATATAACCAGAGCTCCACCTGAATTTATCCTGTTTTTAATATTATTTCTCATTATTTGCCACCTTTTGTATATTTAGCTCCTTCTAAATCTACAATCACAGTATTATCTTTATCTCTTTCTTTTCTATAAATCACAGTCTGCAAATTGCTAAGCACACCATTCTCATTAGGCGAATCAGTAATTGTTAAGACAAGCAGATATTTGTATTCATCTGCATTTCCTATTTGATTCCAATCCTTGTCGTAGTAGGCCTCTATCACTCCACCTTTTTCATTCTCAGCAAGCTTTCCTCCAAGCTCATTTGCAATCTCTTCATTAGAAAAAGTCTTTGAAAGCTCAATTGCAGATTCTGCTTTAATAAGAGCATTACTCAAATCATCTGCCTGTTTACTCATAGTATTGGCTGACGTGAAGAATCTTATCAAAAAAATACTTATAATTGTAAATAGTCCAATTGCAATAACAAGCTCAACTACAGGAAGCATTACTCCCATCCCGGACCTTGTTTCCTTTGCACTGTCCACTCTAAACGAATTCATTATTCCTCCTTACAGCCTGTTTTAACTGGTTCTTATCTTTACATACAGGATTTCACTTCCACCACCGTCATCTGTAGTAACCAGTTTAACAAGACCATTTTTCTCTGCAATCTCAAATGAATCTACACTGAGTATAGAAAATCCGTCCTCAGGCTTAAACTTCATCCCCTTCGCACCTGTTATTTCATAAAGTTTTCCATTGTAGAAATAAACTGCTGTATCGAAGATTTCCCCCTCAACTTCCTCACTGAGAATAAGCATCTTTAAACCATCTCTTTCTTCAACCGCAATCTTACCTGTCTCATCAAACTGATTGATCTTTGTCTTAACATAAGAAAGCGATGTCCTAAGTTCAAAGCTGTTAAGGTTTCTTTCCGCTATATTTTTATAAACAGAAGCTCCCACACTGCCAAGCATCATAGCAGATATCCCAAACATGCAGATAACTACAAGCACACAGACAGTGTGAACAAGCCCTCTTTCACTTTTATTATTTTCCATGTTACCTCTTCTCATACACCTCTATGGTAGGCATAATGTTTGATGCAAATGCGTCATAGTGTATATAGTACTTTGAATCATCATATTTTAGTTTATAATTAGTCTCCATATACTCAACATTTGGAGGATAAATCCCCTCTATAGAATAGCATTGCACTGCAGTCCTTACTGCAGCTTCTCTGGTAAGCTTAATACCCTGCTCTTCTCCCAAATTACTAATGTAATAAATACCAAAAACCAAAATAGCTGAAATAATTACCACAAAAAATACTGATTTGATTATTCCAAGCCTTTCTGCATTTCTTACCTTTACATTTACAAAACTCTTCATATCTCTCTCCTTAGCCTATAGACGCAATAACACTCATAAGTGGCATCATAACCGATATGAGGACTGCTCCAACTATTACAGAAAGTACCACTACAAGAACAGTTTCTATAACTGAAGCAAGTGAGTTGAGTTTTGAGTTAATATCTGCATCGAATCTGCCTACAAGCTTAAAGAGGATAGAATCACCAGAACCACTCATTCTCGCTACTCCAAACATCTTGGAGTGAAGGGAACTAAGAAGCCCAGACTTCTTAAATGCCTCTTCAGGCTTTTCATCTGCCTCAAGCATCTGAATACACTTGTCTATCTTTGATAAAGTCTTTTTATTCTCTACTACTTTTGAAGCCTTTTTAACAGCCTCTGTCATTTCCATACCAGCAGAGTTCATAACTGCAAGGGTAGCAAGGAATTTACCTACACTAATTCTATCAGCTAGTCTTGATGTCAGCGGATTATTATTTAAAATACTGGTAATAATAGCACTTTCACCCTTAAACTTATACCATACAATAATGATTAAAAGGGCTGCAAGAAGGAGAAGCACAACTCCAGCAATAATCTCTGAGACGAGAATACTTGTATTCATAAGTCCAACTGTAGTCCCAGTACCACCGTCAAGTTCAATAAAAATATCCTCAAACATTGGAAGAATCTTCCATACCAAAACCATGAGGATAACAGCCATCATGCCAAGAAGAACTGTTGGATAACTGATTACGCTTCTAATACTGTTCTTAACGATATTCTCTCTTTCGTAGTAATCTGACAGCGAGTGCATAATATCCTCAAGATTACCAGTCATCTCACCTATTTTAACCATTTCGCACATATAGGTCGGAAATGAGCCGCTTTCTTTGAGGGCTTCACTAAAAGCCATACCCGACTTCACATTTTCAGCAACATTTTTCAATACATTTTTGGTCTTACCTTCATCCATCTCCTCATAAAGGATATAAGCTCCTTCATAAATAGGAATACCACCATTAAGTATCATAGCAATCTGATCACAAAAAATGGAAATTTCTTCCGGCGAAAATACTATTGTCTTAGACATATTATTCTCCTTAAATATTATTTAGCCAGCTTCAGGTCAGGTAAACATACATGCTAATTCTATACCATTAATTAGATGAAAGCAAGGAAAAAGCGGAACATACCTATCCTAAGAATAAGCAACTCCACTAATTTCAAGCGTTTGCCCGATTAATTGAGCCTGCCTAATATTATATCGACCATTTCTCCAACATTCTTCATCTTATTTACTTCACCAATATTAAATTTTATTCCAAATTTGGTCTCAACGCCCACTATAAGATTGATATGTTCTAGGCTGTCCCAATCCTCAATATCATCTGCTGTAGTTGCGTCTGTGACTGTTATCTCCTCATCAAACACATCACTAAATACCTCATTTAATCCCTCAAAAATTTCTTCTCTGGTCATCTTATTTTCCTCCATTTATAAAATTTTGTTATAACTACTAAGGATTGATTGATACCCATAGATATAGGATTGCCCTGTTTTACCCCAGGGTTATCCTTACAAGGATAACCGTATTTTAAAATAATGTCAAACTACTACTGCAATGTAATCACATTATTTTTGTTCTTATAGTCATTAGTTATGTCAAAAATCCACTCCGTATTGCCATTTTCATCCTCGGAAATCTTGGTAAAGCCCTGAAGTTCATAGAAATCGCGCACCATGTTGTTTTTCGCTGTAGGGTAATAATAACCCTTAATCTGCTTCACTCCTCTTTCCTTACATAGCCTAACAAGCTCATCCATCATGGCAAACTCCATATCACGTTTAAGGACGCGGCAGCTCATAAGCCATAAATCTATGTGGCAGACCTCTTCGACAACATGACCGATGACAATGGATACTAATCCGTTATCTCCAAACTTGTCTACAAGCTTACCATAAAGAGGTATATAGGCTTCATCTTCCATAACTGCTTCAATCTCAGTCTGGGTGTAACGCTTCGTTGTTAGGTTGAACTGGTTACTCTTGTTTGAAAGCTGTGAGATTCTCGCTGTGTATATAGGCTCAAATCTCTTAATTGTTCCCACCATTTCAAGGGAGATGAGATAATCCTCGTAGTTCTCAAAGATGCCTGAAGCTTAGCCCTCTTTACATTCTCCTTATACATCTCATTGCGGCTTAAATCGTCTTTTGAGAGGTTAGTTACCTCAAAGAAGCCTGAACGGTCTAAGGTCTGGATGTAGTTATGAGCCTCACCTATCTCAGGAGCCCTCACCCCCTTAAGGTTTCCTGCGACTATCGCCCTCTCGGCAGGGTTGTCATCTACAAATACCAGACTCTCAGGAAGTAAAGTAAGGCTCTCAGCTATAGCAGCAAAGTTCCTGTCCTTTGGCTCCCAGTTAGCCCTTATCTCTATGAAGTCATCAGGTTTTAGCACACCATCAGGGTGGTTAAGCCCTGCAATGGCGTTTTCTTCATCATTTTTTGATGCAACATTTAGCACAAGACCAAGGTCCTTATGCTCCTTGATATAGCTCTGGAATTCGCTATATACCTGACCGCCTGACTCCTCAGGTCCTATCTCAAGGTTGTCTACTCCGTCATCACCTACTATGCCTCCCCAAAGAGTATTGTCAAGGTCAAGCACAAAGCCCTTTTTGTTCTTGCCAAGGAGAGACTTTATTATATTTGCCACATTGTAAGAAAGATAAGGGATGGCAGTTACATTTAGGGCATACTTATACATATACCAATAAAACGGCTCCTGCCATTTCTTAAGGCCGTAGTCCGCAGATATATAGTTGATATCGCAAATGTAGAAATTATCATGCTCTCTCGCATACTTATAAAACTCTTCGTTTAACCTATTGATGAAGTTGATTTTACCATGTATGTCACTTGCTTCCTTATTGCCCATAAGGCGGTAGAGAGGCATTTCAAAGTTATTTTGAATAATAGGGCAATGATACTTCTCCTCTAATTTCTCCCACATAGAGGTGAATTTAGCATTTCACTCTTAATAAGCTCGTCTATGGCTTCAGGAGAATCGCTTATCTTAGGATATTCAGTGATATTCCTGTTGGTTGTGTGGATATAGATAATCTGAGGGGCAAAGTTTTCAAGCTCCTCATTAGGAAATACTGCATCCTGATAATAGCGGTTGTACTCAGACTCGTAGAATGAAGGCTTTATGCCGTAGTCTAGCAGGAAAAGCTCCATAACAAGCTTGATGTCATTGGTGGTGGAACCGCCTAAGATGGCGACTTTAGTGTCGGTGAAGTTGACCCCGGAGCTTAAGAGTTCCTTTTTTATTTTCTTCTTCTTTGAGAGAATATAGTTCTCATCGAAGGGGTAAGCAAGTGGGTGCATATCATTCATGGCTGGCTCCTTTCAAATACAGAATGGTTGTTAACTATAACTTTCCCATAATCACAATATTCTGTCCATAAACCGTATCAGCTCCATCAGAGAGCAGATACTTAAAGGTTGGAATTACATCTTCAATCTTAAGGTTCCTTTTAATAGGACTGTTTTCTGCATTCTGAGCCTTGACTAAATCAGGTATGTTGCCAATGAAACCCGTCTCCATCATGTCGGGAGAGACCGCATTTACAGTAATTCCCTTTTCTATGTACTCTGCTGCCAGATTTCTCATAAGACCATATAGTGCATACTTTGACACTATGTAAGGGCTTTGATACTTAGGCGTTGCCCCATTTACAAAGGAAGAGAGCATAAATACCACCTTACCATAGTTGTTCTTTGACAGGGAAGGCAGAAATTTCTTTAAAATCATAACTGCTGGCTTGAGAGAGGTATCCGTCATATCCTGATATTCACTCCAGTTAAACTTGTGAAACTTTTTATTTTCACTCTTAATTGCTGCAAGATGAACTATATGATCAGGGATGAGTTTGAAATCAGAGATTGTATTTATTAGTTCAACTACCTCCTCTTCTTTTGAAAAATCTGCCTTTACAGGCCTAATTTTATCTCCAAATCTAGCTTTTAGTTCATCTACCCTAGCTGAACTATTATTATAGTGTGCCCAGATAGTAGTATACTCTTTTTCAACTTCAGCAATAAGCCCCAGACCAACACTTGATGAGCCACCTGTAACAAGTAATACTTTACTTTCTTTCATCTAAAAACCCCACTTTCATCTTTCCTCTAAGGACTTTTTCACCATTTTGGTTCTTTATTTCTACCTTTAATACAATCTGGCCTACAGTATCATGTATTTCAGCAACTTCTCCACTTACAGTTAAAACATCACCAATGTATACAGGTTTTGTAAACTTAGTTTCAACTGAGTGGATGAGGTTTCGCTCACCCGGCAGGTAGACACCTGCTAAAGTCGATAAAAACGATGCCGTTAACATACCAAAAGTCACCCTTCCTTTATGACCTAAATCCTTTGCAAATTCTTCATCGTTGTGGAGTGGATTAATATCTCCTGTTATTTCCCTAAACTTATCAAACATTTCTGAGATAATTTCAGTCGTGAATGACTCTTTATGACCTATGGAAAGATCTTTAATTGAATAGTTGTTCATAGTTTTTGGATCACTTTCAGATAATTATACACTATTTATTTGCCTCAATTTTCATTCTCTATATTTCTAGACGAATATTATGCCTTTCATAATGATAAATATTAAATCTATTATTTTTATGATATTATTACAAAACTTTCTATTCATATTCTCCTAAGTCTATCATTTCAATATAACTATACTTATCCTCATTAAATGCTACACTTAACCAAGTGCCTTGTGAACCCGAACAAATTAAAGCATCACACTTACCTAGAATCGCAATATCTAATGCGTAGTCTTCCCCCATTTTTATCTTATCGGAAAGAAAATACTCCGTTTTTTTCCCACCTATCATAATGGCTAAGTCTTGGTATATCCGTCAAAAATAATTTTATTTCTAAATTCTCTTTTTAAAAATATCAATAATTAATTCATCTTCAGTAGCTAAGAAAAATAATCAGGGTTGGATTCATTCTTCAGTAAAAGCTTCTTTGATAAAATCAGCTAGCCCTGATCAGGCGTGAGTTGTTTTTGAATGAGAATGTGGTTGTAACATAGTATAATCAGTTCCCCTAAATTTAAGCCCAACTATCTTCTTGTCATCGCCTCTGTATCTTTTTATAAAATCATCCGCAGCTTTATCTATTTTATCAGAAAAAGAAATGTATTTTTTAGCTGTGTTTTTATTAAATAACTATATGGCGGTGCATAAGAATTAAAATCTAACGATGAGTATATAACACAACTTGCGTTTTTAATATCTTCTAGTGTATATCCCCCTGGTTGCTTAAAATAGCATTCCCAGATATTGATTTTTCCTATCTCTGTTTTATCAATATAAGTATTCAAACCATCTCGCATATCAACCACTGGAATCATTTTTCTTTCGTAAGCTTCATTACATTTGTATGTTACCCATCTCGCATATGCCATAACGCCTGCATCATTATGTCTGACTCTTATCACATAAAAAAACTTTATCTTTTTAAATCACCATTATACTTCAAATTCTTTTCTATAAAAAAACAATCTATAATATGCACCTAAATGCCTTAGACCAAGTTTATTTTTATAATTCAATAAAATATCAATCTTATCCCTAAAAAACATTTATATATTAATCCTTTCATAGTTTATTTATTTCTTTCACCGGAAATATTTTACCACCTTCAACCTTATATACTAAATCACATTCTTTTATAGTTTGTATTCTATGCGCAATAATTATCATAGTTTTCTTGCCATGCAATCTATTTATTGAAGACATAACTGCAAATTCTGTATCATTATCAAGAGCTGAAGTTGCCTCATCGAATACCAGTATGTCCGGATTAGAATACAATGCTCTCGCAATGCCCAGCCTCTGTTTCTGCCCTCCTGACAACCGCATTCCTCTTTCTCCTATTTGAGTCTTAATACCATCTTTTAACCCCTTAACAAATTCTTCTAATTGGGCTTCTTTTAAGGCTGCCCAGACTCTTCCTTCATCCTGATTCTCTCTAGGTACTCCAAATGCTACATTACTCTTTATGTCATCATCCATCATAAATATACTCTGAGGAATATACCCTATATGCGAAAGCCACTCACCATAGTTTTCCATTATATTTATACCATCTGTTAGAATTTCACCTTTCTTAGCATTAAGTACTCCTAACAGTATGTCTACTGCAGTTGTCTTTCCTGCTCCTGAAGTTCCAATGATCCCGATAGATTTACCAATAGGTATCACCATATCTGCTTTATCCAGTACCAACTTATCTGATCCTGATAGCTATAACTTATATTTCTTAATTCAATTTTATCTTTAGAAACTTAGTTTTCTTTTCTACAGTAATTTCATTCTGTTTTTATATCTTGCAAATTCTAATTCATCTTCCTCAAAAAGAGATATATCTGATATTAATTTATTAAGTGACGGTTCTTGAAATACTATTTGATTAATTGCTGCGACTATTCTGTTTGCACTCGGCATTAATTTCATTGCTGCCATTGCAAACGCTCCTAGCGTAGGAACTAGAGTTTCTATATCTTTTCCTTTATATATCATAAAAGCAATAAATGAAAGCGTAGAGCAAACTGTTACCATTTCAATCATAAGTCTCGGAATACTCGAAAAAACAGTATTCCATTTATCTGCACTAATATATTTCTTCCCGCTTATATTAAACTGTTCTTCAAAAAAACCTTCTTTAGCACAGACCTTAACTTCTTTAATTCCAGATATACTTTGTATTAGCCATTTATACATAAGCGATGCATGTTCATAACGTTCTTCACCCTTCTTTTTTTAATACAGGCTTTATCAATTTAGATATTATTAGCATAACAGTACCCAACATAATAATGACGAATACAGTCATCACCGGATCTATAACGAAAATAGTTATCGTTATTGCAAGCGAAACTACTAATTCAGTAAACATTCCAAGTATAGTAGACAAAAGTGCATATGTATTTGGAACATCTGCCTGGATAACTCTAATTATTTCGCCTGATTCTGCATTAATAAAAACTCATATGGACGATTTAAAAACCATTCAACATCCTCTGCTGAGTTGCAAATTGATTATTAAATATAAATCTTGCCTGAATATAGTATTGCATAATTAAGAATAAATCTTTGAAAATAAAAACAAACACAACTACTATTATGCATACAATTACAAATGTTCTATGCAGTGTAAATCTAAAAATATTACAAATATAAGCTATGTATTTATTAGTAGTTATTATGTCAGGCTTCATAATAGCAGTAATTAGAGGTAACATAGAGTGATACCCCTATTACCTCTAAGAATGCACCTATCACAGTCACTAAACCCAATATCGCCAAACGGCTTTTCTGTTTAATATTCAATAATTTGTTAAATTTCTTTAATACTGATAACATATCCGCTCCATTCAGGCTATTATAATAATCTAGCATTTGTATTAAAATAATTCTCCATGATATCGTCCCAATCATAGAGGGTTCTTTCAATATCGTCTCTTTCTAAGTTTCCCAAAAGAACCTCAATATAAACCAAATCCGTGTTCCCTTTAATTGCATGAAAGCAACCTGCTTTTATTGTAACTGTTATTCCTGGAGTAAGTTTCATAATGCAGTCTTCCATCACAAGCAGACCTTCTCCCGAGAGTATTGTTATAATTTCACCGTGAGAATTATGCTTATGAAACGATGTGTGTCTTTGTGATACTACTTTGACCTTATTGGTACAAACTCCTCTTCCGTCTTCTTCTGACCTATCTATGGTTTTGATTGTGCCCCAGCGCCTTTCTTCATACCTTGGCGATATTTTAATCTTATTAAGGCTATCTTTTAAGTACGAACTTCTCTCTTTATCCGCCACAAGTATGCCATCATATGTGGCAGAAACTATTATATTGTCTGTCCCCATAACAATCAGAGGAATATCAAGCGTATTGACTACATGTGTTGATTTTGAAGTTTCATCTATATAAACATCACCAATACTGTTGACATCCATTTCTTCAGTCAGTGTATTCCATGTTCCTATATCTTTCCAAGTCCTATTATACTCTATTGCAACCCTATTATCAATTTTTTCAAGAACCTCATAGTCAAAGCTAATCTTTGGCAATCTATCATACTGTTCCTTTAATCTCTAAATAAGAAAAGTTAATATTATACTTTGCACAATATCCCTTCATTAATCCCAACTTAAAACAGAACACACCACAATTCCATAGCGCACCCTTTTCAAGCAAGACTTTAGCCTCTTTCAGTGTCGGTTTTTCCTTAAAGCCCTCAATTTCAAAATATTGAGTTTTTTTTATTCCCGGAATTATATATCCATATTTTTTTCTGATGGATAGCTTGGAATTGCGCCCATAAGCACGATATTGCTATTGCTTCTAATAAGAACTTCCGACAATAATTCAAATTTTTCAAAATATTCTATTTCAACAAAGGGATCAACTGGCATTACTATTACAATTTCATCTTCATCAACGCCTTGTTCATAAAGCCACGAACATCCCAAAAGTATGGCAGGAAATGTATCCCTTTTTGAGGGTTCAAAGGCAATCTTAGTATCACTACCTAACTGACTGTATATAATGTCCTTCTGTGCTTCACTTGCGATTATGACAGCATCTTCCGCCTTCCCAACCTCTTTTAGCTGAGAAAATACTCTCTGCAACATCGACTGTCTTCCCTCTTCCCCTGAAAGCACCTTAATATACTGCTTAGAACAAAAGTCATTTGACAGAGGCCAAAGCCTCTGTCCTGAACCACTCGAAAGTAAAAATTTTTCATTTTATTAGCAACCTCTTCAATATAATATTTATATGTCTTCTTTATCCCATCTTTTAAGTCAGTTTTGGCTGTCCAACCTCTATTTTTTAGTTTATTAATATCCATTAATTTTTGTGGCATTCCATCAGGTTTTGATGTATCAAATTCAATTTCTCCTTCATATCCTATTACATCTGAAATATAATTAGCAATTTCTTTTATAGAGTAATCTATACCTGTACCAACATTAAAGAATTCATTACCACTATAATTATTAAATAGATAGAAACAAGCATCAGCAAGATCATCCACAAACATTAGCTCTCTTCTAGCATTTCCACTGCCCCAAATACTAACTTTATTTGCACCATTCACTTTCGCTTCATGAAACTTTCTTATAAGCGCAGCTACAACATGACTTTTTTCTGGATCAAAATTATCCCCAGTACCATAAATATTGCATGGCATAACACTAATATAATCAGTGCCATACTGCTTATTGTACATTTCACAGAGTTTCAGGCCCACTATTTTTGCCAATGCATATCCTTCATTTGTAGGTTCAGGCTTTCCCTCAAGAAGATATTCCTCTTTCATTGGTTGCTGTGACTCTCTTGGATATATACAAGATGATGCCAAAAACAGTAGCTTTTTTACTCCATTTTCATATGATGCACCTATTATATTATTTTGAATAGCCAAATTATCATATAAAAATTCAGCAGGAGCTTTTATATTTGCCATAATCCCTCCTACTTTAGCTGCTGCTAATATGACATAGTCTGGCTTTTCCTTTTTAAAATATTCAAAAACTTCTTTCTGTTTCCTTAAATCCAATTCTTTTCGAACCTAATCCTACAATATTATTGTAGCCATTTTCACGAAATTTTCTTTCTATGGCAGATCCAACAAGACCTCTCCTACCTGCAATAAATATTTTCGAGTCAGTTAACATTTTTGCATACTCCTTAATAAGTTCTACAAACAAATCAACTTGTTTACTATTATCTTTACAATGATTTCCTACAAAAATCCATTTTTCATCGTATAATATCTGCATTAGTTAATTTACCCGAGATTTCATAATCCAAATATGATATAGCTGTATTCCTTGTAAAGTTACCTGTTACGATAGGGCGTACCTCTATATCATTATCTCTTAATAATCTCACAAGTCGGTCTCTAGTACCACTTAACTCATTCTTTAATATAACTGCAAACCCAAACCATGAACTCTTACCGCATTCCTTTTGAACATTATAGTATTCACTTAATTCTCCCATTTTTTTTACAAAATATCTAGCATTTGCTCTACGTGTCTTTATTATATCATCCATTTTTTTTAGCTGTTCTTTTCCTATTGCTGCCTCTAACTCAAGGGGTCTTAGATTGTAGCCAGGCATGATAAAGTTGAAACTCTCATAAAAATCATTATCACTTTTCTTGTAAATTTTACTTGTCTTTGGAAGATTTCTTGTCCAACCATGTGCACGTATAGAAAGCATATAGTGGTAAAGTTCTTCTGAATTCGTTACGGTAACACCGCCTTCCATCGTACACAGATGATGTGAATAAAAGGTTGAAAATGTACCTAATAAACCTATTGTTCCTAACTTTTTGTCAAAATACTCACCACCTAAAGATTCACAATTATCTTCTAGGAGATAAATACTATTCTTTTCACATAGTTCTATAATTTCTTTATATTCATTTGAATTACCAAGTAAATTTACACACATTATTGCTTTTGTTTTTGCCAGAAATAGCTTTTTAATTCATCTAAATCTATGTTTAATGTATTATAGTTAATATCTACAAATTTCAATTTAAGACCGTATTGAGCAAGCGAAAGTAAGTAGTGCTCCAAGATACTGCCGGAACTATCACTTCATCTCCTGTATTTAACCTTTTAGAATAGCAAAGAGCTGCAATCATTAATAGGTTTGCTGATGAGCCAGAATTCGACATTACTGCATATTTGCTTCCCATTTTCTTAGCAAATTCTTCCTCATATTCTGCAACTTCCTTTCCCATCGTATAAAAACCACTTTTAATAACTCTATCTATTGCCTTATATTCATCTTCATTCCAGGTATTATCTGATAATCTATACTCCATTTCCACACTCCATTTATTCATTACTAAGATATTTCATATCATGTTCAACCATAATTCTAACCAGCTCATCAAAGGAAGTCTTTCTCGGATTCCAACCAAGCTTAGTTTTCGCTTTGGTTGGATCTCCGAGAAGTGTAATTACATCAGTAGGCCTAAAAAACTCAGGTGAAACCTCTACAACAATCCTACCTGTTTTCTCATCAATTCCTTTTTCATCCACTCCTTTTCCTTCCCAACAAAGTGTAATCCCCACATGTTCAAACGCTCTATCGCAAAACTCTCTTACAGAATACTGTTCTCCCGTTGCAATAATAAAATCATCTGGCTCTTTATGTTGCATTATAAGCCACATACATTCAACATAATCCTTTGCATAGCCCCAATCTCTAAGTGCGTCCAAATTCCCAAGGTATAACTTATCTTGTAAGCCGGCAGCAATTTTAGCAGCAGCCAATGTTATCTTTCTTGTAACAAAAGTTTCTCCTCTTCTTTCAGACTCATGATTAAAAAGAATTCCGTTTACAGCAAACATATTGTATGCCTCTCTATAGTTCTTAACTACCCAATATGCATATTGTTTAGCTGCAGCATAAGGTGAATAAGGATAAAATGGTGTTGTTTCTTTTTGTGGTACTTCCTGCACCTTTCCAAACAACTCTGAAGTTGAAGCCTGGTAGAACTTACATTTCTTTTCAAGTCCACAGCTACGTATAGCCTCAAGTAACCTTATGACACCAGTTCCTGTTACATCTGCTGTATATTCCGGCACTTCAAATGATACTGCAACATGGCTTTGTGCTGCGAGGTTGTATATTTCATCCGGTTCAACCTCCAAAATAGTCTTAACCAAACTCAATGAATCCGTTAAATCGCCATGGTGCAAATAAAATTTACTATTGCCTAAAAGATGATCTATCCTATCTTTTTTCTCTATTGAAGATCTTCTTACAATCCCATGAACCTCATAGCCTTTTTCTAATAAAAACTCTGCTAAATAAGATCCATCCTGCCCGGTAACTCCCGTAATAAGTCCTTTCTTCATGTTATCTCTCCTTACTTTTTTACTATTTCAATGGGGATATTCCCATATTCAGCAGCAAAGCCTGAAAATTGACTCGAAATACTACCATATATCTTCTTACACTTTGAAAGACATAGGCAATCAATGATTCCAGATATCATTTCTTCTTTTGATACTCTACCCCAAGCTTTATTCTTCTGAGTTACTATCCTCTTTCCATATTTTAAAATCAACTCATTTTCTACCTTTTGATCATCTGTAGACAAAAAGAACATAATGGAATTGTTTTTATTTATTTCGTCATCAATTTTCTGCACAAACAACTCAACAGGACTTAGTTCCTTAGCTAAATTGTGGTCAGTCCTCCTAATATGAACTCCAACCATATCTCCATTAATAATTTTGTCAGCGGTAGAAACATACTCACTCTTAAATTTAATAACATTATAAATCCCGTGACATCCCTAGGGAATAATAAAGCTCTCATAACCATCTATGTATATATTTCTGTGCTCCTCACAAATTTTTTTAATATGTGCCCATTTGCTTTCTTTCCATCTATTATACTCAGAAAAAGCCATTGTTTATAACTTCTAGGGGCGTCATTATACTTTACTACTTGCACCCCTTTGAATAATACTTAAAAAGTATCTTAAAATATAATCTATGAAGCACTTCTAAAAAGCTCTTCCAACTTTAGCATCATTTTAAATAATTCATATATGTTTTTAGTTTCCCAATACCCATTTTTATTAATCTCAACAATTTTAAGTTCAATATCCGAAAAACTGTTCTTTGTCAAACACATCAAAGTATTTGATATTACAGCCAGCTTCTCTTGGCCATAAAATTATCAATTTAGGTTTTTTCATATTTTTTTGCAATAATATATGAATCATATATCATTCTAATTCTACTCATCAAAGCCTGAATGTACTCTCACTACCATCTCTAAATTTCTCCTATTTGTAATTAATCAAGTTTCAATTCTTCTAAAGAAGTCAAGCAAGCTCAAAATAAAAAGTTTTAGCACTTTATAATATCACATATTTTTTTCTACAACATCTAATTCTAAACCTGCATATATTGGAAGTGTTAATACATTCTCCGCTATCTTCTTTGCAACTGGAGTCCTATGACCTCCACCACATTTGGAGTTCCTATAACATTCAAGTTCACTTGTAAGCGGGAAAAAATATTTTCTTGCAATTATATTATTCTCCTTCAATCTTCCAAACACTTCATCTCTAGTATACTTATAATTATCAATTAGAATAGGGTAATAAGCATAGTTAGAGTCTGTGTCATTATTCATACGATTCAATCTGATTCCATTTATGTCACTCAGTCTTTTATTATATAACTCCGCAACTTGCTTTCTTCTTAATATTTCTTCTCCTAAGTGCCTAAGATTACATAAGCCCATTGCAGCTTGGAACTCATTCATTTTAGCATTGCCACCTATATAATTACAAGTCTCCGCATCCCTTATCCCAAAATTCTTTAAATCATTTAACACCTGAACCAAATTGCTATCATTAAAGCAAACAGCTCCTCCTTCAATAGTATTAAATACCTTTGTTGCATGAAAGCTATACATAGAAGCATCTCCAAATCTTGCACTACTTTCCCCTTTATACTTCACACCAAAAGCATGTGCCGCATCGTATATGACCTTAAGATTGTGTCTATCAGCAATTCTTCTAATAGCTTCAACATCACACATATTGCCATACACATGGACTGGAATAATTGCTTTGGTTTTATTAGTAATTAATGATTCAATTTTATTTACGTCAATTGTATAATCATCCTCATTAATATCACAAAATACTGGCAAAAGTCCATTTCTAACAATTGCATGTGTTGTAGAAACAAATGTAAAAGGTGTTGTAATAACTTCTGATTCATTCGGGAGATTCATAGCTGCAATTACATTTTCAAGTGCAAGGTGTCCATTAGCATATAAAACTACATTAGGAACCTCCAAAAAATTTTCAAGTTTACTTTGGAGTTCATTATGCTTATCTCCCATATTAGTGAGCCAATGTGAATCCCAAAGATCTCTTATCTCATCTATGTACTCCTCAATAGGAGGCATTGATGAGCGTGTTACATTTATTTTCATAGTATTACCCTTCTTTTTTCAATTTAAGCACCATATTATTTTTAATCTTAAATGCTTTACGCACCAGGTTCAATCCAAAACACTTAATCAATATTATTTTTATCCAGCCCTTATAACTATTCAGTAGAGATATCAAATTTTTATTCAACTTATTAATACACTTTAATGAAACTTCATATTTTTCACAAACAAAATCATCTTTATCATACATCTTTTTAGAAAGTTCTCTTCTATTTATTTCAGCATTTAACCCACTATTTTCACCAGAACCATCACATCCATGATTCCTCACATAAGAAATTGTAGGCTGTACAACATATTTATCTTTCAATGTTAACCACAAACCAATTGTATAGTCAATCGGACGAATAGTCCCGTCTGGGGCATAATACACGCTATTGTTATGAATTAAAAAATCAGCATAGTTTTCTACATATGAGATACATCTCCTATATACTTTTAGCAATTCTTTTACTGATAAAACCCTTCCATAAATCTCATTTATTTCCTTTGTAGCATCTCTGCATAACTTGACTGCTTGAGCTGTTCCATATGTTGCCTCAACACTTTTATACCAATGTTGTTCTTTGAAATTATTAAGCCTTGAATATCCGCATACTCCATAAAATTTTCTGTCATCCTTAAATCTTTCAATAGTTGCATTGATAAAATTCAAGAATCCTATAGATAATTCGTTATCATCTTCAAGAAGAATATACCACTCATATTTTTCTGATAACTTATCAATTAAAAACTCGAAGTTATTAGTAACACCAAGATTTTTTTATCCTGGTAATAAATATGTGCCTTTTAGAAACCTGTTAAAGGATTATCATTTAGATAATGTATAATTTTTTTCATAGCCTTCTTTATGAGCTTCTTTTTGATGGATAATCGACAGATATGTATATCTCTGTCTTGTCAGAATTGTTGCACTGTTGCAGAGATTCTACACACCGTTTAAAATGTTCAAATCTATTAAGTGTAGCTATAATTATCGGGCAATAGTTCTTAACTTCCATAAAATTCTCAACTTTCCATTCATAATCATCAAATAACCATCGAGTTTCTATAATACCTTATTTCGATATAACTCAATTGCATTATTGAATATGAATAAATAAAAATTCTTGCAACATATTATTTATCGACTCAAAAATCATGTTTTGCCCATACTTTCCTTATAATTATTCATTCCCAACTGTTCTCTCAACTTAGTGTCTCTGCTAAGAAATCTTATCTTATCCGCAAGTTCTTTACTACTTCCCGGTTTTGAATGTAAGGGCATTATAGCCATCAATAAAATACTCTTTTGTTTCTTCAAAATCAGAGATTATCACCGGTTTTTGATGATATCCTGCTTCAATACATGGACGCGGCTGATGAACAGATACCGAAGGAAAAAAACTAATACATCTGCTGCATTCATATAATCAGAAATATTATGGATGTACCCCAGAAATTCTACATTTCCAAGATTTATAATACTTTTATATGCTTTACTTAACCTTATATTTCTATAAGTATATTTTTATTGAAAAAAATATGTCTAAACGTATCTTTACAACTAATTTAATTTCTGAAAAACCACCTGCAACAAACAGAGTATAACCCTTACCCAATCTCTTCATTGCTTCTAAAATGACAAAAGGTCCCTTTATTAAATCGTCTCCCCCATATACAGAACACAAAAAAATCATTATTCTTTATATTTAGTCTATTTCTAACGAACAAACTATCTTCCACTATGATGTCTGTTTTAGGAACACAATCAGGTATAACAACCGTCTTTACATTATCAAGTTTAAATTTCTTTTCTTCCGCCTTAGCCAAAAAGCAGGCAGCAATGAAATATTTATTTAATATACTTCCAAATATTTTTTTTGCAATACCACTTACAATTGTTTCTCTTATAAAAGCAAATCTTTTTTTAATTTTTTTATCCAACTTTGCAGCAGATACTATCGTAATAATAGAGTTAAAAATAACCACATCAGGTTTAAGACTGTTTATTTCTTCACAAAACTTACCCATATTTTTCCAGTTTAGAAGCTCCATAAGCATTGTTCTAGAAAAAATCGCATTCCCCCCTGAATAACTCGGAAATACAGGAAACTTTGTTTCAATGTATTGTACCTTTACACCAATATCAGACAGTTTCTCGCACAATTCGTTAGACCCTGTTGGTATGCAGGCTATTATCTCAAACTTATTTTTCAACATTATTATTATATCTATAAACGACTTAGTTCCTCCACCGAACCCACCGGTATGGTGGAGTATACATACTCTTTTTAGTCCCCACCTTAACTCCTTTAACTTACATATTAGAATATCCCTTATCCACATTGTTCCTATTTTTTCCTACCAAGCACATTGCCTTCAGAAAAATTTTAGCATTATTCCGCTTCACTAGTCTAAACACCAACATCCAAAAATTTGTCAATACATTTCCGAATCTACTAAATTCATCCTTATATATTTTATTATATATATACTCTCTATTAGCTATATACTTATATATATGTTCTTCTTTTTCTATCCTATACTCTTTACTTGCCAAATGCTCAACTATAATTTGTGGGCTAATTATGCACTTATACCCTGTTTCCTTAGCTCTACGGCAATATCTCACACTGAAGTCAAGGTCTTCCGCATAGGCATAGCCTTTCAAATTCTCATCCCATCTTATATCAAACTTATCTATCAGACTCTTTCTAACTACAAAGAAATAGCCCATTGCCCATTCAGTGGGTGTTTCTTTCTTTATCTCAGATGCCATTGGGTAGCGGCCAAGTATGGACTTTGTTACATATCCTGTCCCACTTTTTTTCTTATCTTTAGTGCAAAAGAAATATGATGTAAATTTGTCCTCTCCTTCAGTAGACAACTTATCCAGCCCCGCAATTAAAGCTATGTTTTTATCAGACATGATATCTTCAATCTTTCCAATAAGACCTTCATCTATATCTACATCGTCATCCATACAAATAAAAATTTCCTCTTTAGCAATTCTAGCACCTTCATTCCTAGCTGCAGTTAATGAAGCTGGTTTAAGTCTAAAATAGACAATACTTATATTACTATCCGTATATTTATTAATAACATCGTCATAAGCTTTATGTATATTTTCATCTTCTGACTGATCAATTATAACTACTTCCTTCGGTTTAACCTTTGATTTGTATATTCCTTCTAATGTCCTATCCAAACTCTGTGGTCGGTTATAAGTAGGTATTATTACAGATATCATTTATTCTCCTTAACAATTTGCTGTTATAAGCTCAATAATTCTATTTGTCTGCATCTTATTATTCTTCTTAGAAAGCACAAATTCTCTTGCTAGCCTACCTTTACTGATAATATCCTCTTCGCTTAGCTCTGATATTTTCTTAATAGCCTTGCATACCCCATCTGCAGTCTCATTCTCTATCAGATAAACGTACTGTTTATACTCTTCAGGCATTCCAGGAAGAGACGTAGTAAGCACTGCTGTTTCCGAAACCATGTATTCCATATTTTTAGATGGAAATGAATATTTCGTATACTCTTCATCTGTGGGACGTGGGTTGACTAAGATATATGCTTCTTTTTCCTTTTCAACTATAACATCATTGGGTTGAGACGGAAAATGCTTAACATTACTATGCACTTTGCTTATCCTGTCAATTTCTTCTGCATAATCTCCATTACCATAAACATGTAGTTCATATCCAGATAAATTAGCTAGAATAAAACCTTCCACAAGCATTTTAAGTCCATATTGACTCTGCACTGTACCCGCATACATAATTACTCTTTTTGATTCCTTTTTATGTATTTTCTGTATTTTATTCTCAAGACTATCTACCTGTCCTTCCAGTACTACATAAGGCTTGTTGATATAACCAAGTTTTTCAATCATTTTCTCAGTTAATACAACATAAGCAGTAAATTTATCAAATAATGCATTATATCTTTTAACTGTTTTTTCATCTGTACCTGCAAAAAACTCAGGCAAATCAGTAATTATAACAACAGACTTCAGTCTCTTTAACTTACAGGCTAGAACTGCTGCCTTTGAAGCAAGATAGCTTAGTCCATCACATATAACAAATGACTCCTTACCTCCATACTTTAGTACGTTAAAATAAACACCCACAGCATTAAACAATTGCTTGATTATAGGCAGGTTAATTGTCCGCAAATGCTTATATTTTACTCCATTTAATTTCCCTTTTGGTAGAGAAATAAACTTCTTCCTTACGTTTTTGTTGGCAGGAACCACCCCCAATGATATAACCTCACAACCATTTAATGCAAATCCCTCCGCCATTATGCGATGGTATTTCTGTACAGCCTCTGAAGACTTAAGCCTTTTGTCTTCAAATAAGCCTTCATATACCTTTGGCAAGCATAGATTAGACACATAGATTACTCTCATGCAAAACCATCCTCATATACTATAATTAATTGCTGAAAACTAAATACCAAACATCTTATTCTATCATATATAATCAGCTTAAGCAACTTCACAACAACATTACAGCTTTTCAAATACCTCCCTGTGCTCTCTTGCCATCTGCTCAATAGTATAGCCCTTTATCTTCTCAAGACTTTTCCTACCAAAGCGAATCACATTATCAACTTCAAATACCCTTCCTATAGCCTTCTTAGTCGCCTCTACATCATCTACCTGAACTATATAGCCATTCTCATCGTTTTTCACAAGGCTAAGCCCTGCAAGGCTGCGATTGGTTGTAACGACTGGAAGGCCTTCCGCCATGGCTTCATTTACAACCAAGCCCCATATATCCTCTCTTGTAGGCAAGACCATAACATCAGCCGCCCTGTAATACTGCTTTATTTCTTCTTTTTGCTTAAAGCCCACAGGGTATATATGGCATTTAACTCCATCAGATATGATATCCTGATACGGAGACAGGTCACTTCCTCCTACAAGCACAACAGCAGTATCCTCCATATCTTTGCAGGCTTTTAGAAGGATGTCCACTCCCTTTCTTGGTATAAAACTCCCTACAAATATTATCATGTGGCTTTCTTTTATACCAAGTTTCTGTCTAATGCTTAATTTTTCTTCATTAGTGCAGATATCATACGCTATGTCAGCTTCTCTAAGAGATGAAAACGAATAATGAAATATATTTTCTTTTTTTGCTCCATAATACACAAGGTACTTATCCGCTCCTTCTCCAGGGCTAAGATAATAATTTGCTGAACCAATAAAAAATGTCTTAATCTTCTTTTTGAACCTGCTGTCGTTGCTTATAAAGCCCCCATCACAGTTAATAAAAAACGGTATTTTTTTTGCTCTCATATAGAGAATGGCCGCCATTCCTGTAGGTGTAGCATATCCCCCCACTACGATAATGTCATTCTTAAATTCCCTTATTAGCTTATAAACTTCAGGGCAGTAGGCTGTCTCAGTCCTTTTTATAAGAGGTTTCATAAATATGGGATTAAACTTATAGTTTTCACCGCTCTGCCAGGCCTCATCCCTGTTTTTAGCATTCTTTAGTTCAAATGCCACTGTGACATCCATATACTTAGCAAGCTCATTAAAGAATTCTACCCTGTAGGGGGATGGAATATTAGTTAGGTATAATACTCTTTTTTTCACAATATCTCCTCATATAATTCTATATATTCTTCAAAGGCCACATTCTTGTCATAAAAACTCTGAACTGATGTCTTTTTCCCTTCATACTTCACAATCAGCTCTACCACTCTTTTTAAATCACTCTGATTAGCAACCTGTTCTTTAGGTACACTTTCCACACTTCCTCCTGTCCTATATGTAATCACAGGCGTTCCACAAGCTTGTGCCTCAAGATTTACTGTAGGATAATTATCCTCATAAGTTAGATTCAAAAATATATCCGCTGCAGTATATATCTCTGCAAGTTCCTTTACCGAATTCGTCCTTGTTATCCCAAGCACTCCATTCGGCAAGATATTCTTATCTTCTTCACTTACTCCAACCAATACTATCTCATATCTTCTATCAAGCTGTTTTCTAAGTTCTATGAAGTCTACCAAGCCCTTTCTTACTCCCCAGGCACTGGCAACTCCCAGAACTATAATTTTGTTTTCCAGTTTATGTTTTTCTCTAAACTCCCCTTCAGTCGGCTTAAACAGGGTCAAGTCTATTCCATTATTTATAACTTTAGTTTCATATTCCTGTAGGAATGATTCTTTGACAAGGTCAGAAAGCCATTTAGAAGGGGTTACAATTACCATATTATCAACACCTTGGAATGCTACCTTTTTATTTCTGTAGTTTTTCCTACTGTTATCAAAGAAAATACTTGTAGGATATTCTTTCTTCTGTGGACATTTACCACATTCTGTCTTCCACTTATAGCATTTACATAAGTCAAAGTGAGCACAATGCCCAGTAAAAGCCCAACAGTCATGAAGAGTCCATATAATCGGCTTTTTATACTCTTTTAGGAACTTGAATAATAATTCAACATTAATATAATAGCCGTGAAGATTGTGAAGATGAATGATATCAGGTGCAAACTCTCTTACCCATTCTAAAAACTTAAGGGTGGCCTTCTTGCTTCCAAATCCCGCATTGTCAAAAAGCCTTGCTTCAAGTCCATGTAATCTCACATCCCATTCATTGCCAATTCTAACAGCATATTCTTTGTACTTTTCAGGTACTTCTTCTCTGCCGTAAGCAATCTTAACTGTATGCCCTTTCTCCGTCAGCATATCCGCAAGGTCAGTAGCTATTCTACCTGTACTTTTTATCCCACAAACCGAGTTAATCATAAGAACCTTCATAGCTACTCCTAATAATTCTAATATGTTATCTCATAAACTTCATTTTAAGGGTGTCAAAAGTATTTAGCACACCTTTAATATTACTGTTTATAAAACACCTAAAACGCTCTTACATCTTCATTCTTTATCGGCCTTGCAGGATAACCTACGGCTAATACTCCATCCGGTATATCGTGTACCACAGCTGAACCAAGTCCTATTACAGTCCCACTTCCTATTTTCATTTTTTCTTTTACACAGGCATTTAACCCAATATAAGAGTTATCACCAAGACTACTCTTACCACCAATAGACACCGAACTGGATACTACTGAATTATTACCAATTTTACATTCGTGTCCTATTGTTGCCATAGGTTGAATAAGTACATTTTCACCCAAATATGTCTGAACTGAAACATATGCACTAAAACAAATCATAGAGCCTTCTCCAACCCTTACATCACTGCCAACAAAAGCCAGAGGATGTATAAGTGTAGCCAAATTATAACCTTTTTCTTTTATTTTGTTGAATAACATTTTTCTGTGAATAGGCTCACCCAGACCAACCATAAACTCCATCTCTTTAGGTTTATATAAACTACAGATAGTATCAAACGAATACACTTTTTCGTTATCAATCTTTTCAGGTGTGTCATCAACAAATACAATCTTATCCCATCTATTTTCTTTCTGATTTATAACCTTTGCAAGTTCTTCCACATCAAGTCCATGACCTCCATTGCCATATATAGCTAGTATCATATTCTTCTCCTTATTTAACTACGAGTTTTAATGTCATCAATATAGATAATCATATTATAACATAATTAACTTCCCACAGTTCATATATACTTATTGTTAGTTATAATTAAAAACTTATTCACCCTATTTCCTCCACACCATCTTATTTACAACCCCTGTATACCCCTGAATTATCCTTACCACTTTATCGCTTACATTCTCATCCATATAGTCCGGTGTAGGAAGACCGTAGTCTCCGTTTAGCTTCAGGTTTACTGCTGTGTCTGCTGCCTGTAATAGGTTCATCCTAAGCAACTTCTAAGAATTTATAAAGTTCTTCCACTCCATATTCAATTTCTTTTTCGCAACATGCAATGAGGAATTCATTCTGCTCCAAATACATCCCAGAGTCTGTATCCATTAACAGGTCAAACATTTCCATTTGCATAAATTTAGCATAAGCTTCATCCGCACTAAGCCCTAATTTAGTCATGATAAATTTAGTTATATTTACCACACATAGACCTTTAATTGTTTCAATTTTATTCTCAGACATTAAATCATCTCCAATCTATTTCTTTCATAGATTTTATCAATCTATCAGCCACTTCTTGCTTGCCAATAAAATACTGAACTCCTAAGTTTTCCGGCTCTAAATTATTTAACAGTATGTTTTTGGCTTCATGTGTCCCAATTTTTCCATAAAGTCCATCCCAATATGCTCTTAAGCAAATCATTGTATCATCATCCGCAGTTGGTCCTATTACCAAATCATAGTCATGTGGTGTACCACCATGTTCTCTACAACGAAGAATAAAATCCAACCATTCTAGATTAGGTGTATAAAATTGTTTAACATTAAGACTCTCTAAATACTCCTTATCCAACTCAATTTCATACAAATACTCTTTAACATCAGTAGTACTCTTATTCCTGTTACGACGTAGCATTTCTTTGTATTTCTTATGCATCATACCTATAGCCTGTTTTTTAGATGTTGCTACATAAAAGCCTTTTCCAAAATCTTTCCGTCCTCTTCCCTTCGTCACATCAACTTGCTTTATTTCAGATACAGTTCCATGATAAAGGAAGCATTCACAATCAGCTTGCAACATAGTTATCAATCTCCTCCACCATTTCTTCTTCTGTAAGACTATCGAAAATGTCTGGGCATTCCGCAATATAATTTAGTATTTCATACTTTTTGTCCAGCTTTTCAAAGTCTCCCTTTGTCATTTTATGAGCCTTCATATAATTTGTTGATACAAGATACATTAGAAATATGCTGTTATTTAATCTTTTCTCTGTCATAGGCATACCTCCTGAATTTTTACTATCCGGTAAATACTATTATTTACTGCTTTACCATATTTTATATTTATTTACCTATTCCTTCAATATGACTACTCCTACTTCCTCCACACCATCTTATTCACAACCCCTGTATACCCCTGGATTATCCTTACCACCTTATCGCTTACATTCTCATCCATATAGTCAGGTGTAGGGAGGCCGTAGTCTCCGTTTAGCTTCAGGTTTACTGCTGTGTCTGCTGCCTGCAAGAGGCTCTTTTCATCTATGCCTGCAAGGATGAAGTCTCCTTTGTCAAGGGCTTCAGGTCTTTCGGTAGAGGTTCTTATGCAGACTGCTGGGAATGGACTGCCCTCGCTTATGTAGAAAGAGCTCTCCTCAGGGAGGGTACCGCTGTCTGATACCACCAAAAATGCAGACATCTGTAGCTTATTGTAGTCGTGAAAGCCTAGAGGCTCCTGTCTTATAACTCTGCTGTCAAGCTGAAAGCCTGATTCTTCAAGGCGTTTCCTGCTCCTTGGGTGGCAGGAGTACAGCACAGGCATATCGTATTTTTCTGCCAGCTTATTTACCGCGGTAAAAAGGGAGGTAAAATTCTCCTCAGTGTCGATGTTTTCCTCTCTGTGAGCAGATAAAAGGATGTATTTGCCCTCTTTTAGACTTAGCCTTGTAAGTACGTCACTTGCCTTAATTTCGGCAAGATTGGCTCTTAGCACCTCAGCCATAGGGGAGCCCGTCACATAGGTTCTCTCCTTTGGAAGACCGCATTCCGCAAGGTATCTCCTCGCATGCTCAGAATAAGCCAGATTCACATCCGAGATTATATCTACTATCCTGCGGTTGTCTCCTCAGGCAGGCATTCATCCTTACATCTGTTGCCCGCTTCCATATGAAATATAGGTATGTGAAGCCTCTTTGCTGATATAGCAGAGAGACAGCTGTTGGTATCACCGAGTATAAGAAGGGCATCAGGCTTAAGGCTTACCATCAGCTTATATGACGCAGCTATAATATTGCCAACTGTCTCTCCAAGGTCAGCTCCTACCGCATCCATATATACTTCAGCGTCTTTAAGCTTTAAGTCCTTAAAAAAGATACCATTTAGGTTATAATCATAGTTCTGGCCTGTATGGGCTAAGATACAGTCAAAATACAGCCTGCACTTCTTTATAACCTCTGAAAGCCTTATTATCTCAGGTCTTGTGCCAACTATTATAAGTAACTTCAATTTGCCGTTATTTACAAAACTCACATCCGTGTAATCTGTCTTCATCATTCTTCCTCATTTTCATTTTTTTGAATCTATATTTTTCTTTACCCACTTTAGGAACAGTTGTCAAAAACATAATTCTACCACTTTCTATATGGTTCCTACTGCCTTGAATCTCATCCCACAGTCTCCTTTGCTACTTCTTCAAACGATGTCTGAGTTACAAAATTCTGTAAAAATATTAATTAGATTTGTATAAAATATTAATTTTTCTATCAATGACTTGGATTTCTAAAAATATCAGAACTTCATCTACTGTGTTCTTATTTATCACCTATCAACCTTCTCAAAAAAGGTGTCAGGTCTGTTTTTATCGAAGCTTTCATTGGCCCACATAAGCGTAATCAAATCCTCTGTATCTGAGAGATTGATGATGTTATGTGTATATCCCGGCAGCATATGTACTGCCTCAATCTTCTCGCCGCTTACATAAAACTCCAAAATCTCATCTGTTCCTATCTTCCTCTCCTGTATAAGAGCCCTTCCGCTAACTACAATGAAAAATTCCCACTTGGTATTGTGCCAGTGCTCTCCCTTTATTATACCGGGCTTGCTTATGTTTACCGAGAACTGCCCGCAGGAGGTGGTCTTAAGAAGCTCTGTGAAGCTCCCTCTGTTGTCCACATTCATCTTAAGCGGAAAGCTTACTTTTTCTTTTGGTAAATATGATAAATATGTGGAATAGAGCTTCTTAGCAAAGCTTCCAGCCGGTATCTCAGGCATAATAAGGCTCTCAGGCTGAGTCTTAAATTCCTCTAAAGTATCAGCTAGTTCCCCAAGAGTCACCTTGTGAGTCACAGGAATGTAGGCATACCTGCCATCTTTCTCTCCTTTTGCCTCTACTCCCTCATATTCACAGTATTGTGCCTTACCTTCAAGCGCATCCAAAAGGCCTTCTACAAGGTCATCTATGTACAAGAGCTCGAGCACAGTATTTCTGTCATTTACCTGTAGAGGCAGGTTGTTGGCTGTATTATAACAAAAGGTGGCGACTGCTGAGTTATAATTGGGTCTGCACCACTTACCAAAGAGGTTTGGAAACCTGTATACCAGCACCTTCCCCCCCTGTCTCCTTACTGTAATCAAAGAAAAGCTCCTCGCCTGCAAGCTTAGACTTTCCGTATTCTGAAGTCTGAAATCTCCCTGCAAGAGTTGCCTGTACTGAAGAAGATAGCATTACAGGGCAGGTATTCTTACATTTTTTAAGTGTTTCTAAAAGTTCTGAAGCAAAGCCGAAGTTTCCCTTCATAAACTCCCCATCATCCTTAGGACGGTTCACTCCTGCCAGATTAAATACAAAGTCAGCCCTCTCACAATAGTAAAAGAGCTGTTCTGTATCTGATTCTACATCATATTCATATATTTCATCTATTCTAAGTTCAGGTCTTGTGGTATTTTTCCCGTCTTTTATACACCTAAGGTTCTCCACAAGATTCTTTCCCACAAATCCTTTTGCACCGGTAACAAGTATATTCATATCGTTATCCAATCCTGTTCTTGCCTCATTCAGGCATTTTTCTCTCTTCCAATGCTATTTTCATAATCCTGGCATCAAAATCATCCTATATCCTTTGACATTTGACTGCTAAAGCTTAGTTTCTCTAGCCTTACAACATCTTACGCTTAACACATTTCCTAAAAACCGCGTTTACTTCTCAAGCTCTTCCCTAATATAGCTAAGCTCCATAAGCTTGACTTTACTTCCTCCACGTCAAGAAGCTCAGTATTGTTGGAGTTAAACTCTGTTAGCTTAGCTCTTTCAATATTTCCCTGTGTGAAATATTTATCATAATTTAGATTTCTGCTGTCACAAGGCACCCTGTAGAACTTGCCAAGGTCGATAGCTCTTTCGCACTCTTCATTGGTAAGCAGGGTTTCATACATCTTTTCACCATGTCTTATACCTATCTGTCTTATGGCAGCCTTGTCACCGTTAAACAAATCGCAAACCGCCTCCGCCTGAACCTTTATAGTGCAGGCAGGAGCCTTCTGTACCAGTATATCTCCTGTTTCCCCATTTTCAAATGCAAAGAGAACGAGGTCGACCGCTTCTTCAAGCGACATTATAAATCTTGTCATAGTAGGCTCTGTAACTGTAATAGGGTTCCCCGCCCTTATCTGTTCTATCCAAAGAGGGATAACCGAGCCACGAGAGCACATAACATTGCCGTATCTGGTGCAGCATATCTTGGTCTTTGATTGGTCTACGGTACGTGACTTAGCCACTATTACCTTTTCCATCATAGCCTTACTGGTTCCCATGGCGTTTACAGGATAGGCAGCCTTGTCAGTGGAAAGGCAGATTATGCTCTTTACTCCTGCTTCTATGGCCGCATTTAACACATTTTCAGTACCAAGCACGTTGGTCTTTACCGCCTCTATAGGGAAGAATTCGCAAGAAGGTACTTGTTTAAGTGCTGCCGCGTGGAAGATATAGTCAACTCCGTTCATGGCATTTTTAACGGAATTGATATCCCTCACATCTCCTATGTAGAACTTAATCTTTTCAGCCACCTCAGGCATCTTCGCCTGATACTCGTGTCTCATGTCATCCTGTTTCTTCTCATCCCTTGAGAATATTCTTATCTCTCCGATATCAGTCGATAGAAACCTGTCCATAACCGCGTGTCCAAATGAACCTGTTCCACCTGTAATAAGCAGGGTTTTTCCTGTAAATATACCCATGATAATTGCCTTTCTGTATGCTAATATATTTATAATTATTGTTTGATACATAGTATATCCCTTTGACACCTGTATCATAATATGCTATAGTTATGGAGAAGAGAGTATCCACGTATATGGTACTCCCTAAGCTTGGTAAATCTTTTTACAGACTACCTCGCTTGCTTGCGACAAGCAGGTAGCTTACTTTCTCTTATTGAGAAAAGTAAAAATGGCGATTAGAAAACCGCCGAAAGATATTAGTAGACCTAATATCCCTATGAAGATCATGATGATTTCATAAGCAGTCATCAGCACCACCTCCCTTCGTATGATTCCGATTTCTCGGTTTATACTTAGGGAGTTTCCTTTTTGTCGCAGATACTCTCCACAAAAACATTTTAACATAGCAGGCTGACATTTTCAATCAAATTAACTCTTTATATATTGCAGAATCTTGATTTCATCACTTTTCCCTATTGAAGTTAGAAATGTGTAATAATTAAACTTGGTGTATACAAAATACAGCAACTGCTTTTGATAATGAACTTTTAGTTTAATATGATATAAGTTTCAAATACTTTTGACACCCGCTTAGTTTAACAGAAATTTATGAGGTACAAATATGGGACTCACACATATATATGTCGCAAGTGCAGTAGGTATAGCGTTGGTTATATCCATCATGTCCTGCAATCAGTCTATACTAAAGAGTGATAAGGTTGATTACAACATGCTTAGATACATGCTTATGATAGTTGGTGTTTCCTGCTTTTTTGATATTGTAGTTTTCACTGCAGACGGTCATCCAAACAGCCTTTGTAGGATAGCCAATACGATTGGTAATACAGTTGCATACATGGCAACTATATCACTATGCCTGCTTTGGGATATATTTGTAATCTTCCACCTGTACGGCAATACATCAAAAGCAAGGAAGTGGTCGACGGTTATCTCCATACCGGCTGTCATCCTTTTCCTTAGCGCCATTATTAATATGTTTTATCCTATAGTATTTACTATAGACGAAAATAATATATACAAAAGAACTCCTTTATCCTATGCTTATGTACTTATTTCATTTTGTTACATCCTGTACAGTGCATACATACACACTACTTTTAAGAATAAAAAGCATGTAAGATTCTTCCCGATATGGGTGTTTTTGTTTCCTGTACTTATAGGCTTTATTGCACAGATTCTTTTCTATGGTCTTGCTACGGGCTGGGTAGGTGCAGCTATAGGGCTCTCCAGTGCATTCATGAGTATACAAAAGGAAAGCGCCTTCATCGACAGCCTTACAGGACTGTTAAACAGAGCCTATCTCTTTAGCAGCAGGCTTTATGAATCAATGCACGGTGGCATGATGCTGGATATCAATCGTTTTAAGTCAATAAATGACACCTTTGGCCACGACACAGGTGATATTGATCTAAAAGAGGTTGCAAATATCCTATCTGAGGCTACTAGTGAGCAGGGAGTTGCTATCAGATACGCAGGTGATGAATTTCTTATCTTCGTGGAAAAGGCTGAAAATGAGATTTTATTACAGATAAAAGACAAGATTATCGAGGAGCTTAGTAAGCTTAATTCACAGCCGGGCAGAAAGTATCAGCTGTCTCTTTCCTTTGGATTGGGATTGTATGATCCTGCTTCTGAGAGCTTTGATGAATTTGTAAAGAGGCTTGATACGAATATGTATTACGATAAAGAGCAGTACTACCGAAGCCATGAGAGGCTTAGTAGAAGAAAGTCAGAGAGAACCGGAACCAATGTATTTATATAACTTGAATTTTATCTAGATGTGTGCTACAATTACGGAGAAGAGAGTATCCATTGCAAAATGAATGCTCCCTAAGATTTTGTAGAATCAAAAATGATACTACTTATCTCGTATGGGTAACGAGGTACGAAATCTTACTTTCTCTTGCCAAGATAAGTAAGAATGGCGATTAACAAACCGCCAAAGGATATTAGCAAAGCTATTATCCCTATGAAAATCATTATGATTTCATAAGCAGTCATTAGCACCACCTCCCTTCGTATTATTCCGAGTAAACGGTTTATACTTAGGGAGTTTTTTCATCTCGTTCCTGATACTCTCCAGTATCAATATTAACATAATTAATGGGTAATATCAATAATTGCACCTTTAATAACTTTACAAAGATTTAAAATGCCTCATAATTATCTCATAGCTTTTCTCCACCGTATAATTCTCAAGTAAATATCTATATCCGTTCTCTCCCAAGCGGAGTCTTAGCCCTTTATCCGTAAGCTTACTTACATTTGAGATAAAGTCTTCCACGTTATCACTTATAGAGCTAAGCCCGAAGTCATTATCCTCTGCAATCCTTCCGATATCAGTATTATTATCGGTGCAGACAAGGACAGGAATCTTCTCTTTAAGGTAGGATAAGAGCCTGGACGGGAAGTTTGGTATACTAAACCTATGGTCAAGGAAAATCATCCCCACATCTGAAGCCTCCACTACCCTGTCATAATCAGCCTTAGGGAGGGATTTAATCAGGGTGAGATTGTTTGGCTTATACTCACTTACAAATGCCTCTAGCTTTCCGTATTCGGTCCCGTCACCGCAGATTACAAAGTAAGCCTCCTCCACTGTGGAAGCCTCCTTAATACACTCTATGATGAAAGGTATATCCTGAGGCTTACCAAGATTTCCTCCGTAGAGAAATATGGTTTTGTCTACAGGGATATCGTATTTAGCAAACAGCTCTTCTCTATCATTTTCCCTTGATTTAGCGATACCATCAGCACTTAATGCTACACTGATATCCACCTCAACCTTTATAGAATTAGGGCAGACTTCCACCTTGTTACTGTCGATTTCATTATTCTTAAGCAGGTAGTCTACATTGGCAGGAGACATACAACCTATATAGTCAGATATCTCATAGAGCTTTTTTTTTCTTTGCTTCTAAATAGTGCTTTCGCCATAAATGGCTTTAATATACCTATATCCACAGCATTCTGTGGAAAGATATCCTTTAGCAAAAGATAGGTCGCTGCTCCGGTACTCTTCTTAATCTTCTCTACCACAGCAGCCAGGCTGATAGGAGGAGTCGAGTATAGTATAAGGTCAAACTTTGTCCCCGGAAAGTACTTATCTATAGCCCTTAAGTACTGAGAGGCAAGCCTCATCTGAGATATCCCCTTTTCAAGCATACTCACTCCAAAGAGGTTTCCTGTTCTGCACCTTACAAGGCTGATATTGTGAGCACTTATAACCTCTTCCTCTCCCGCCTCCTTCTTCTCAAGAGGCGATATTATAGAGACTTTATGGCCTTTCTCTGCAAAGCATTTCATCAAATCCATATATATCCCCTCATCTGAGAGAGAGTATATTTTCATAAGTGTTAGAAACAATATCTGCATGTTATTTACCTTTTCTAATGTCGTAAAATGCCCTTACATCGCCCATCTTTATCTTCCTTGCAGGATTGCCCACTACCATCACTCTGTCATCTACATCTTTTATGACTACTGAGCCCATGCCAACCACAGAGCCATCTCCAATGCTACTCCCTGCTTCACGGAAGCATTTAGCCCAATAAACGAGTTCTTCCCAAGGCTGGCACCTCCTCCCATGCCGACAAAGCTGGATACAACTGAGTTCATTCCTACTGTGCACTCGTGGTCAACTGCCGCCAAAGGCTGTATAAGCACATTTTCCTGTAAATGAGTTTTGGCGGATATAAAGGCATTAGATCCTACCATAACTCCCTCTTCAAGCCTTGCACTTGCGGCAATTACTGCTGATGGATGAATTAGGGTAGTAAAGTTATAACCTGCCTCTTTAACCTTCTTGTATATCTTATCCCTTACTACAGGCTCCCCTATGCCGGTCATAAACTCAATCTCTGATGCACTGTATTTGCTTTTTGCCTAATTGAAGGTAATAATCCTCTCTCCGTCTGTCTTTTCGGTGGCATCATCAATAAATATGACCTTTTCCCACCTGTTCTCCTTTTCGTTAATCACCCTTGCAAGCTCTTCTACCTCGAGTCCATGCCCGCCATATCCATATATTCCAAGTATCATATCCCCCTCCTAAAATTGCTTATTTCTGCCACAAATCCCCTACCGCATCTGAAGGCATCCTAAAGTCCCCTCTAGGAGACAGTGTTACTGAGCCTACCTTTGGTCCGTCAGGAAGGCAGGATCTCTTGTACTGCTGAGCGAAGAATCTGCGGTAAAAGCTCCTTAGCCACTTCTCTATCTCTTCTTTTGAATACTCATCTTCAAATGTAAGACAGGCTATTCTATATAGCTTGTCAGGCTCCATTCCCCATCTTACCATGTTGTAGAGGAAGAAGTCATTTAATTCGTATGGACCTACTATATCCTCAGTCTTCTGCTCAGTCTCTCCGTCATCATTGGTAGGGAGTAGCTCTGGACTTACAGGAGTTTCAACTATGTCCGTAAGCACAGCTGAAAGTTCCTCTTTCCCTTCAGAAAGAGCACATTCGGCAGAATATCTGACTAGCTGCCTAACAAGGGTTTTAGGAATGGATGCATTTACACTGTACATTGACATATGGTCTCCGTTGTAGGTAGCAAATCCAAGCGCAAGCTCACTCATATCTCCTGTTCCTATAACAAGACCACCATACTCATTGGCAAGGTCCATAAGCACCTGAGTACGCTCACGTGCCTGTGCATTTTCAAAGGTCACATTGTGATCATTTACATCATGGTCTATATCCTTTAAATGCAAAAGCACAGACTCTTTGATATTTATTTCACGGAGTGTAATCCCCAGTCCCTTTGCAAGCTCAAGGGCATTCTTATATGTTCTTCCCGTGGTTCCAAAGCAAGGCATGGTTACTGCTATTACATTTCTCTGCTAAGTCCAAGCATATCCATAGTCCTTGTGGCAACAATGGCTGCAAGGGTAGAATCAAGCCCTCCTGAAAGGCCTACAACTGCATATTTACAGCCTGTATGAGCCATTCTCTTCTTTAGTCCAAGAGCTTGGATTGTAATTACATCCTCAGAACTACTGTCTCTTTCCTCCTTGCACTCAGGTACGAAAGGTGATTTTGGAAAGGTTCTAAGAAGTGGGGTCTCTATCAGCCTTTTTTCAGGTATTCCCTCAGAATTATTCTCTGTGGTGTATACATTATCATAGGAGAAATCAATGTAATCATAGCTCTCCCAACCCTTGATTTCACAGTATTCATCTTTCTTCTCTCATAAGCAAGCTTATTGAGGTCTATCTCTGTAATTATGGTTCCATTCTTAAACCTCGGCTTCTCTGCAAGAATGATACCATCTTCACATATCAGGTTATGTCCGCCAAATACAAGGTCTGTGGTTGACTCTCCTTCTCCTGTTGTAGCATAGATATAGCCTGCATTCAGTCTTGCTGACTGTCCCTGAACGAGATTTCTTCTATACTCCTGCTTACCCATAATCTCAGGGCTTGCAGACAGGTTTGCAATGATGGTTGCTCCTGCCATGGCATGGTAATTACTTGGTGGAATAACCACCCACAAATCCTCACAGATTTCAGCAGCCACCTTTAGATTTTTCATATCCTTATTTTCAAATATCAGCTTATTCCCAAAATAAGTATATCCTGAGCTGTTTTCTTCCCACTCTATAAGTCTGTTTTCCCCTACACAAGGAGCAAAATGTCTTGCCTCGTAAAGCTCTGAATAGTTTGGGATGAATACCTTTGGTACCATACCTAAAAGCTCTCCGTCTTTGAAAACAGCAGCTATGTTGTAAAGCTTACCGTCAGTTTCAAATGGGAGTCCCACAAAGGTAAGCATATCAAGCCCAACGCTAGTCTTTATTATCTTCTTAAGTGTAGTTACAGCCGAGCTTAACAGCCTCTCCTGAAGAAAGAGTTCTCCACAGGTATATCCTGTAATCACAAGTTCAGGGAATACAGCTATCTTCACTCCATTCTCTGCACAATATCTCATTTCCTTTATTATGCTCTCTCCATTGAAGTTACAGTCTGCAACCCTTATATCAGGAGTAACTGCGGCAACCTTTACAAATCCATGTCTCATATCTATGTCACAAGTCCTTTCAATAAATTTTAATATTATCCATCTATTTTACCGCTTTTTGTAGATTTACAATCACTAATAAAAGCCCACCCCATTCACCAGCTTTGGCGAAGGAGTGGGCAATCACCTACTTAACGTTCTAAGAGGCGTTTTGTTTTAGATCTCTTCTTCTTTACGCTTTCTAAATGTTAAGCCTGCCATAAGTACAAGGCTCATACCAGCTACATAATACCAAACTGTGGCAGCGCCACCGGTTCTAGGAAGAGTCTTCTTATGTTTAGCCTTGAATCCGGCTAAAGGAGTACCATCCTTTTCAAAAACATACTCTTTCTCACCGTTTGGCTTAGTCTTCTTAACTACCTTACCCTGTGGAGTTCCATCATCACCAATAACCTCGAATTCATCTGGACTGTTTGGCTCATTTGGATCAGGAGTGTCATTTATAGGATATGATGGTACCAGCGGTGTAGGTGTTGGTGTAACCGGGATAACCGGGGTTGGATTAGGTGTTTCCGGGGTTGTAGGAATGACCGGAACGGAAGGTGTTGGATTCTCAGGAGCAGGAGGAGTCACCACACCAGGAGTTACAACTGCCGCAGGTGTTGTTACTGCACCAGGGGTTACAACTGCACTTGGAGTTAATACTGCACCTGGTGTTGCAATTGCACCTGGTGTTAATACTGCACTTGGTGTCAATACTGCACCAGGAGTTGTTATCGTACTAGGAGTTACAACTGCACTTGGAGTTACTACTGCACTTGGAGTTACTACTGCACTTGGAGTTACTACTGCACTTGGAGTCACAATTGCACTTGGGGTAATCACTGCAGGAGGAAGTTCTCCCTTCTTCTTGTTGATTACCTTAATCTCGTTCTGTAAGAGTGTAGCCTTACCCTCATAGTCTCCGACTAACTCTACCTTGAAACCACTTTCAAGTTCAACAACCTTAATCTTATATGGTTCACTGTTTAATACATATCCCTCAGGAGCCTTGGTTTCAACAAGTTCATAATCTCCTGCTAAAAGCTCTTCTATCTTGATAGCTCCATCAGTTCCTGTCTTAAATGTTCCAAGATTTACTTCAGCAGCGCTTCCGCTTGCAATCTTCTTAAAGCTAAACTCAGCTCCGGAAAGTCTTGCTCCCTCTGCATCAGTCTTAACTATGTTCAGACGCTGATAAATCTTGTTCCTTATACGGGCAAATGCATTGGCAGTAACATTATGCTTAACACTTATACGGCTTCCCTTAAGAACAGAGTTTTCGTAAAGAGCTACTGAGTTGCTAAGCTCGTCTCCACGCTTTGCCTCATCAGCAAAATCGGTAATATAAGATATCTTATAAGTACTGTTTCTATCAGGTATTTTAACAACAAGCTGTCCTGTCTTGATATCATAAGTAAATATCTTGTCAAGGTTTTCTGTTATTTCTTTCTCTGCGATAAAGTTACCCTTTTCATCAAATGTACCCTTAACTATCTTGTAGTTGTCACCCTCAAAGATGAGCTTATCACTACCCTTTTCTTTTCTAAGAACAACGTTACCACCAAGCTTATCTACAAGTGACACTTCGGTATTCTCGCTATCTTCATATATTCTATATGGTCTGTAATGTACATTCCAGTTGATAAAGCCCTTTTCATCAATGTAGACCTTATCCTTGTCCTGCTGACCATCATAATTCTTCCAAAGGTATCTGTTATCATAGTTTGCATAAGCAAGGCTCATAAATACCTTATCGTTCTGTCTTAGATTTGTGCCGAAGGTTGAATAACCTTCAAGACCAAGGTAAGCATTGTTTCTGCTCATAAATTTCTCATTGATGTTTACATCTTTAAGTCTTAGCTTAACAAATACAGCGTAAGGAGAGTCAAGCTTTTCAAAGTTAATCTGAAGAGCAAGCTTCTCTGAACCTTTTGTGATGTACTCAGAGCTAATGCCCTTAGCCTTAAGTTCATCATCAGTAAGGTATTTGCCATAAGCATTTACTTCTTCAATCTTAGATCCTGCATCGCCTACAGTCTCACCAGGCTCTTTAACAGCCGGTGTTCCCTTGTACATAACGAAATATTTATCATTTGCAGGATTTTCCTTGTCCTCGACTATAGGAACAAGCATAAATCTGTCATCAGGCACAACTTCTCTTAATATGAACTTACCTACATCTCCATCTACGTCTTTTAAGTCAGCTGCATTTACGCTGATTTTATATACTATGGACTTAGTCTTTCTGTCGAAAGTTGTATCCTGGTTGTTGATAAGCTCATTTGCTGAGTTGATTACATCATCATTTACAGCCTCAGCGTTAAAGTCTGCTAAAAGCTTATTAGCTGCCTCTGCTGAAACTGTCTGCTTTAAGAGCATCTTTCCATAATATCTGTATTCAGCCTTATCTGAAAGTACAGGATGAGCTCCCTTGGTAAGAACAGCGTAGTTATCTACCTTAGTGGCTTCGCTCATAATTACTTCTCGGTCAGTTATTCTTGACTTGAACTTTACAAAGTTTACCTTATCATTTACAAGCTTAGTCTCAAGTACATGACCTACTACCTTACCATCCTTAACAATCTCATACACATTGCTTGTAACGCCTTCTGTAGCCGATGTGAGAGGAGAAGTAAGATTAAGGAGTTTCTGATGCTTTACCTTCTCTGGCATTATATCCTTAAGTTTAGTTCCATTTGCAAGAGAGGTAACTGAATTCTCTCCTACCTTTCTTACAGAGTAGCCATTTCCTTCATTTACAACATCTCTGCTTACCTCAGTATTGTTATCAAAAATAAATACATCATAGAGATTATATGTGCCAGGTGAACTAACTGCGTTTCTATCAACATTTATTACCCACTCAGGCTCATTTCCTACGAACTGACCTGTTCTAGAGCTAATGCCCTTAGCCTGCTCAAGAGATACATTACGATAGTCAGCTTCCTTCCTTATCTTTCCGAAAGGCTTATCACCAACTTCTTTTGTATATACATAAGCATGGAGCTTTACCTTGTTCTTAGTGTTATTGTTCCACCAAGCATAAGCATCATTGTCAAAGACTGCCATGTAGTTGTCAGGCTCGATGGTGCTCTCTATAACAAGCTCTCTCTCTTTTCTTTTACATTAGGAATATTGAAAGTTAACTTATTTCCTGACTGTGTAGGCACAATTGCAGTAGGCTCACCTATCCACTTTTTGCCCACTTTATCCCAGGTTCTGATAGTTGCCTTTACGAAGGTCTGTGCAAGTCTTCCTGTTCTGTCACTTTGTAATTCATCTTCTACTACCATGTCACCAAGTTCATAGTCAGGCTCATTTAATGTGACTTTCCAGGTAATCTTCTTTCCTGTATTGTCAAGATCTCCTGTTTTTTCACCAAACTTTTTCACCTGAACAGATGCAGTGTCATACGCAGCACCTGATGAATTAAATGAATTCTCAGGGAACTTTACTACTCTTGCAGTATTCTGATAGGTAACATGTCTATCACCAGGCTTATAAAATCCTACCGCATTTACTCTAGTACTTACAGTCGCAACCGCAACTCCGGGATTAGCAGGATTTAAATCGGATGCCTTTAACTTATATCTAAACATCTTTTCATTGATGTGGCTGTCTAGGTACTCCTCGAAGTCACCCACATTTTTGTTGTTTATCCTAAGAGAGCCAGGTATATAATCACCGCCGAGAGCAGGATGAATGGTAGGTCCTTCAACAAGGCTGAAGCCCTCAAGACTGAGATACTTAACAGGATTTGTGTCCTTGATATATCTTTCAAACTTTATAGTCCAGTCAACTTTGCTGTTCTTTGGGTCAAAAACACCTACTTTTTTAACCTTAACAGCACTATCAATTTTTCCAATCTCATACTCTTTTCCAAATAAGATGATTTTGAGTACATTCTCTTCAAAGTTGATTTTACTTGCATCTGCTTTAAGCTCCATAGATGCGCCGATTCTGGCATCTTTCTGCTTAAATACCTTATCATCTGTGTCTGAAAAGTCAAACCTTGCAACGAGCCTTCCATCTGCATTCTTTGTAAAGATTGCATCACAGACTTTGAGTTTGGTATCATTATCAAGTACAGGTACAACTTTTTTAACTGTACCTGCTGCAAGCTTGATATTATCACCTAGGTCAAACTCTACAAAATCGTTCTTTTTAATACGGTTTTCTGAGCCTTCAGCCCCTTCAAATACGGCTGTAAAGGCGATATTTACCAGGATGTTTCTTGATAAGTCTATTAGGGATGAATCAGTGATAACATCTTCATAGTTGTTACCGCCATTCTTTCCCTGCTTAAACTCAATTGACGTAGTTGGTACATCCTTTACCAAAGCTAGTCTTGTCACTTCCTGCTGCAAATACATTGCCCGGCAGCCTAACACCTGTAAGGAAGAGCGCTACTGTCAGTACCAAAGCAAGTATAGCAGAACCTTGTTTTTTCCACATAATCTGTCTCCTTCTTCTTTGACTCCAATTCCCTTTGGGTCGTTTTGTTGATTGTTTTAAGAAGAATTACAATTCCCCTCTGCTTCTATATAGCACTAAGCCATTGTGCTCACATATTATATCGACACATCTTCTCCCTCTCATTATAGGAGAAATACAAATTGTGGGAACAACAGCATTTTGCCTTTAGATATTTATATCAGCAAAGCGTATATTTGGCAAGTAGAAAATTCGCTTAGAATTTGCTTAATTTTGTTGCTTATTTACGAATTTGTGTGTTTATATTATTATTTCACCAAAAAGAAAAAGGAAGGCATTAATTTATAATGCCTTCCTGCCGATATATACTTATTAGTCCTCTACTTCTTCTGCAATAAGTCTTGCGAGTTCATCAAGTTTTTCTTCCTGCTCTTCCATAATGGCTGACTTGATTGTAAGAGTCTCACCTATCTGTCTCATATCCTTCAATTCATCTACAACAGCCTTTATCGTCTTACCTGCACTAGGTGCCCAAGAACCATTTTCGATGACAGCATAAGCCCTGTTCCTAACGGTTATTTCCTTCATCTCAGTAAGAAGTTCATTCATCTTAGGATGTACAGACATATTGTAGGATGGTGCTGCAAGTACAATCACACTATACTTGAAGATGTCACTTATATGATATGAATAGTGATGCGAAGAAACATCTACCATCTTCATATTTACTATTCCACGCTCTGCAAGCTTTGTAGCAAGTACAGATGCTGCAAGCTCGGTATCGCCATACATTGACGCATAGGCTATGAATACTCCGTTTTCCTCAGGGGTATAGGTGCTCCAAGCCTGATACTTCTCAAAGAAGAAAGGAATATCCTTTCTCCATACAGGTCCGTGGAGAGGGCAGATATAAGCTATTTCAGCTGGAAGCTTCTTAAATATCGCCTGGACCTGAGCACCGTATTTTCCTACTATATTGGCATAATATCTTCTTGCTTCATCCATGAAATTATTTCTATAATCAAGCTCATCATTAAATATTCTTCCGTCAAGTGCCCCAAAAGTACCAAAGGCATCTGCAGAGAATAGAGCCTTGTCAGTCTCGTCATAGGTAAACATAACCTCAGGCCAGTGTACCATAGGAGCCATAAAGAACTTCAGATTGTGCTTTCCTGTTGATATAGTATCTCCTTCATTCACAAGGATTGAATGTTCTGTCATATCTACATGGTAAAACTGTGAAATAAGACCGATAGTCTTTTTATTTCCCACTATCTTCATCTCCGGATACAGAGAAGCAAGCTGTGTAATCAGGGCGCAATGGTCAGGCTCCATGTGATTTACTACAAGATAATCAAGCTTCCTGTTGTCAAGAAGAGAGGTAATATTGTCTATGAACTGCCTTCCTATAGCATAATCCACCGTATCAAACAGCACTGTTTTTTCATCGATTAAGAGATAAGAATTATAAGCTACTCCGTCTCTTACCGGAAAACAGTTTTCAAAAAGAGCAATTCTTCTGTCGCTTCCGCCTACATAGTATAAATCGTCCGTTATCTGTCTGGTACACTTCATTAGGTTATCCCCTTTCGTAGCACTTTTATTAATGATTCGATATGCCATAAAAGAAAATACATTCTCTTATAGCTTCTATCTAGTTCACACTTTCCACATCGTATCATATTATACAACAAAAACATGGGAAACTAAAGTCTAAGTTTAGTTTCTCATGTTTTTTATTTAATCCAAATTAGGAATTGTACTTTGAACACTCCTTAAGTCTGGTGAGAGCCCTTGCAAGGGATGCCTGACTAATCCTGTGTTCTTGGATACTCTGTTTTTGTCTTAGCTGTTCCTTGGCTCTTTCAAGAGCATCTCCCGCCCTCTTAGAGTCAATTTCATCAGGAAGCTCAGCCGTATCCACAAGCATAATGGCTCTGTTATGGAAAATCTGAACCATGCCACTTCCGACTACCACATAGGTAACAGTTCCATCTTCCTCTACTATATGAGCCTCTCCTATGTCTACTGCAAGCACCATGTCTTCGTGGTGTGCCTGTATAGCCCTTAGTCCATCACTTTGAGGTATGACTAACATCTGGCACTGTCCTTCAAAGAAAATTCTGTCACTTGCATATACTTTAAGATAAAATGTTCTATTTGCCACTTATACGGCCTCCTGCTCCATAGCTTCGGCTTTCGCCTTAACTTCATCAATTGTTCCTACGTTGAAGAAAGCTGCCTCAGGATATTCATCCATTTCACCATCAATTATAGCCTTAAAGCCCTTTATTGTCTCAGTTAGAGGCACATACCTGCCCTGAACGCCTGTAAAGGTCTCTGCCACGAAGAAAGGCTGTGAAAGGAAACGCTGTATCTTTCTTGCTCTGTTAACAGTCTGTTTGTCGGCCTCAGAAAGCTCTTCCATACCAAGGATGGCAATTATGTCCTGAAGCTCTTTATACTTCTGAAGCATCTCCTGAACTTTTCTTGCTGTGTTGTAATGCTCCTCTCCTACTACATCCGCCTCAAGAACACGGGAAGACGACTCAAGAGGATCTACCGCAGGGTAAATACCCTGCTCAACTATCTTTCTGGAAAGCACCGTTGTTGCATCAAGATGAGTAAATGTAGTTGCAGGAGCAGGATCGGTGATATCATCCGCAGGCACATATACCGCCTGAACAGAAGTAACTGAGCCTGACTTGGTAGAAGCGATTCTCTCCTGAAGTTCACCTACATCGGTTGCAAGAGTAGGCTGATAACCAACAGCTGAAGGCATACGGCCAAGAAGGGCTGATACCTCTGAGCCTGCCTGCACATAACGGAAGATGTTATCGATGAAAGAAGCACGTCCGCATTTTTCTCATCTCTAAAATACTCCGCCATAGTAAGACCTGTCTCTGCCACCCTCATTCTGGCTCCGGGTGGCTCGTTCATCTGACCAAAAACTAGGGCAGTCTTAGCTATAACGCCTGACTCCTTCATTTCTGTCCAAAGGTCATTTCCTTCTCTTGAACGCTCACCTACACCGGTAAATATAGAATATCCACCATGCTCAGTAGCTATATTTCTAATAAGTTCCTGAATAAGTACCGTCTTACCTACACCGGCACCTCCGAAAAGACCGATCTTTCCACCCTTTGCATAAGGTGCAAGGAGGTCAATAACCTTGATACCGGTCTCAAGTATCTCCACTGCAGGGCTCTGGTCCGCAAACTTAGGCGGTTCTCTGTGGATTGTCCAGTGTACTTCATTTTCAAGGCTAACTCCGCCATCTATTGTGTCACCAAATACATTGAAAAGCCTGCCAAGTGTAGCCTCTCCAACAGGAACTTTGATACCGTCACCTGTTGCCACTACTTCCATGTCTCTGCTAAGTCCTTCTGAGGCTGTGAGCATGATACATCTGACTATGTTCCCACCCTGATGTGAAGAAACCTCCATAAGACACTTTTTACCATGGTTGTCTACGTATAGAGCATCTTTAATCTTAGGTACATCTTCATCCGGAAACAGGACATCTACAACCGGTCCCATTACCTGTATTATCTTACCATTCTTCATTCTCATTTCCTCAAATGCTGTGCCTTAGCACCCGCCACAACTTCGGTTATTTCCTGAGTTATCGCAGCCTGCCTTACACGATTATATTGTATTGATAAATCTCTTATTATTTCATCTGCATTGTCATTTGCCGCCTGCATCGCCATCATTCTGGCATTCTGCTCTGAACAAAATGACTCTACAAGCGCTCCATATACAAAGCCCACCAGATAGTTAGGAATAACCGTATCAAGTACTTCCTTTGGGGAAGGAAGCATGGTTATATCCTGCTCAGTGATGAAGCCTGCCGGAATATTTCCCATAATCTTTTTCTTATCAAGCGGCAATAGGGGCACTACCTCTGCCTGAGTAACCATGCTGTTTACCATTCTGGTATAGACTATGGTAATCTCATCCAGTTCCCCTGCCTGATATTTGTCTACTACAGAGCCTATTATCTTACGCGACCTGTGTAAAGACGGATTCTGGGTGGTATAGCGGAAATGCGCATCTATATTCATTCCCTTATTCATAAAAATAACTTCTTCCAAGCTCTCCGACAACAAACAAAGAATGTTCGCCCGGTTCGCTTAACCACTTTTCCGTACACTTGATAACATTGTGGTTATATGCTCCGGCAAGTCCCTTGTCTGCAGTAACTATGATGAGGCCTCTTCTCCTCTTTTTCAGGAGGTATTTCGCTAAGATTCTTAAGGAAAACATGGTGCATATCAGGCATGTGTCTTAAGAGTCTTGCGATTGCCATCTGGAGATTGTAAAAATACGGTTCGGTATCCTCCAAACTCTTCTTGGCTTTTCTAAGCTTTGTAGAGGATATCAGGTACATAGCCTTGGTTATCTTCGCCGTATCTTTAACACTTGAGATTCTGTTCTTAATCTCTCTTGCATTAGCCATATTTATTTACCTTCTTTTGCACCAAGATAAAAGTTACGGAACTGTGTAGCGGCATCTACTATACGCTCTGTCAGATCCTCCGAAAGAGTCATCTGGTTCTCTATTTCCCTGATAATTTCAGGATGGTGTGTTTCAAAATAATCAAGCATTTCCATCTGGAAGTCCTTAATCTGATGGCTTTCTACAAGCATCATAACCTTCTTGGTAGCCGCCACAAGGGTGATGACCTGCTCGTGGAGTGAAAGAGGCCTGCAAAGAGGCTGCTTAAGTAGCTCCATAAGTCCTTTACCATAGGTAAGCTGATTCTTGGTTACCTGGTCAAGGTCAGATGAAAACTGCGTAAATACTTCCATTTCACGATACTGCGCAAGGTCAATTCTTATAGAGCCTGATGCCTTCTTCATAGCCTTACTCTGAGCCGCACCACCTACTCGGGATACGGAAAGACCTACATTTACCGCAGGACGCTGTCCTGAGAAGAAAAGGCTGCTCTCTAAGAATATCTGTCCGTCTGTAATAGATATTACGTTGGTAGGGATGTAGGCTGATACATCTCCCGCCTGTGTCTCTATGATAGGGAGGGCTGTAATCGAACCTCCTCCTGCCTCATCGGAGAGGCGGCTGCTTCTCTCAAGAAGTCTTGAGTGGAGGTAGAATACATCTCCCGGATAAGCCTCACGTCCCGGAGAACGCTCAAGGAGCAGAGACAAAGCTCTATATGCAACTGCGTGTTTACTGAGGTCATCATACACGATGAGGACATCTTTACCCTTGTACATAAAGTACTCAGCCATAGAGGTAGCTGCGTAAGGGGCGATGTACTGAAGCGCAGATGAGTCTGAAGCTGTTGCCGCCATAATAATAGTGTACGGGAGTGCTCCGTGTTTATCTAAGGTATTAACTAATTTTGCAACTGTAGAAGCCTTCTGGCCTATGGCTACATAGATACAGATAACTCCCTTGTCTTTCTGGTTGATGATGGTATCTACTGCTATTGCTGTCTTACCGGTCTGTCTGTCACCGATAATAAGCTCTCTCTGTCCTCTACCTATAGGGAACATAGAGTCAATAGCAAGTATGCCTGTCTCAAGAGGTACTGATACTGATTTTCTCTCAACTATGCCCGGAGCCTCGTGTTCTACAGGCCTGAAGTCTGAAGAAATGATGTCTCCGCCTCCATCTATAGGACTTCCAAGAGCATCCACTACTCTTCCAAGGAAGCCTTCACCTACAGGCACTCCTGTCTTCTTGCCGGTACGGCTAACCCTTTGAGCCTTCCATCACTGAGTCTTCTTTATTGAAAAGGATACAGCCAATGCTGTCAGACTTTATATCCTGCACCATACCCTTGGCTCCATTTTCAAAGTCAATTATCTCTCCGTACATAGCGTGGTCGATACCCTGTATTCTTGCAATACCATCACCGACAGCTGTAACAAAGCCGACTTCCTGCTCCTCGTTATTAGGAGAAAAGCTCTCTATACTGTTTCTTAGCTTTGATAATCTGTCTTTAGCGATTTTGGCAGCATCAAGTCCATCGTCAAGATAGTTTACATCTGAATTCTCAGTACTGCCATCATCTGAGCTTAAAAGTTCAGACATAAGCTGGTCAAGTCTTCCCTTCGTACTCCAGTCATACTCATGAGTTCCAATACGAAGCACAAAGCCGCCTACCAGGTCTTTTTTCTCTACGAGTTCTATATTTACCTCATCTTTATTTACACCCTTTTTAGCAGCGACAAAGTCTTTGATTTTGTCTAGCTGGGAGTCAACCGGCGGCGTAACATAAAAAAGGCTCACCTTTAGTTCTTTTTTATTATTATCAAGATTCACTGTGTTTACCCTCTTTTGTTATAAATTCATCATAAAGATTCTTATCATTTTCACCGTTGCTGCTGTCATGCATTATCTTACTTGTAGCATCCATAACTAGGCGGGCAATTTCCATGTCTGCCTCTCTGATTATCTTCTGATGTTCATCCTTTGCCTGTTCTTTAGCTTTATTTACTATTGTTCCTGCCTTTACATCTGCCTCATCAAGAATGCGTCTGTATTCCTCATCAGCACTTGCTCTGGCCTTGTCGATTATATCCTGTCTTTCATCTGAAGCTTTGCTTATAGCCTCTTCATACTTTGCTTTTAGTGCATAAGCATCCTGTTTGGCTGACTCTGCTTCATTGAATTTCCCGTTTATAGCATCTCTTCTCTTGTCAATAATATTGTTAATAGGCTTAAATAAAAATAATTTAATTATTATATACCAACCCACAATGTTAATTGCTGTAAAGAGGAGATTCCAATCTACTTTAAGCATTATTCCTCCTTAAGTGTGTCTTACTTAAGCATCATTATTATAAGGACTGCGATAACGAAACCATAAATAGCTGTTGCCTCTGCAAGTGCTGCTCCGAGGATGAGCACACTACGAATCTTTTCTGCTGCTTCAGGCTGTCTTGCTGTAGCATCCGCTGCCTTTCCTGTTGCAATACCAATACCGATACCTGCTCCTAAGCCTGCCAAAACTGCAATACCAGCGCCAATTCCTAATAAATTCATAATTTTTCTCCTTATCTTATAATTAAACTGACCTACTCAAGCTGTTCGCCTATGAATAAGCCCGTCAAGAACACAAATACATACGCCTGAATCAATCCGTCAAATATATCAAAGTAAAAACTAAATGCTACAGGAAGTCCCACAGGAAGTACGAACTCTATGAGTTTCATAACTACAAAGGCTCCAAGAACATTTCCAAAAAGTCGCATACATAGAGACAACGGCGTTGTAAATACCTCAAGGATTTTGATTGGGGTAATAACTACCATCGGCTCAGTAAAGCTCTTTAACCATTTGCCCACACCTTTTTTATGTATACCCGCATATTCAATAATAAATATACTGAATACTGCAAGTGCTATGGTTACATTTAAGTCCTTTGTAGGAGGCTTAAATCCAAGTATACCGACAACGTTTGCAATTCCTATGTAGATAAGAATGCTGGTCAGATACGGGGCATAGGCCCTCCCGTGTTCTCCTACAATATTGACAACCGCTTCCTGAAGCTTTGTTACCACCGTTTCAACAATCAGCTGTCTTCTACCGGGGTTCTCAACCTTTAGGTTTCGGGTAAGTAATATAGAAGCAAGAAGAACTACGGCCATAATTATCCAAGTTACTACAACTGACTCTGAAATACCTCCAAAAAACGGAACTTCAAACACCGTTTCGACATTCAGCTCTTCAGCCAGCCGTTCAGCCAAATCTCCCATTACCGCTCCTTTCTTAAAATTATGATATGGGTGTCAATAGTAAAACATCTGTGCAATTTTTCCTGCAAGATAATTTATCATATTTGACACCCTAATCGACTTTCGTATTATAGTCCTCTTGACTTTCATAGTCAAGAGGAATAATTTTATCTCTTCTTATTTATAGGAACATATCCCTATACCATATCAAAGCGTCTATATAGGCTGTACTTACAGGCTTTACATCTATGTTAAGCACCGTCATTATTCTGCTTACTTCATGCCAATCGGCATTTTCATAATGAAGCATGAAATTAAGTAAAGGTGCTAGTCTTCCCTTTCTTTCAAGGAGGGCAAGACTTATGTCCTCGGCTATATTCACCATTTCAAGAGCTTGTTTCATAGGTATTTCAAGGATAACATCAATTACCGAGAAGAGTCCCATGAGGAAGAGTTCTGAAGTTACAGCTCCCAAATCAAAGCAATAAGCAAGATTTTCCGCAAATTTTGCACGAATAAGAGACAGCCTCATTATTTCACTTGGCTTATCCGCACAAAGCGACTTGGTTGCGGCGGTACTAGCCCATCTCCTTATTTCCTTCTGACCAAGCATGGCTGTAGCGGCTCTTATAGAGGTTATCTTTGAATTTCTTGCAAGCTTGTTGACTATCTCAAGCATATTTACCGCAAGTACAGTGTCCTTTGAGATAACATCAGCCACCTCAGTAAGGTCGAAGTCAGGCTGATTTACAAGGTTAAGAAGCTCTATATAAGTCATCTTAAGAGGAGCAATCTCACCTGTTTTTGAAATGGCAGGCATTCTAAAGAAATCTCCCTCAAAGAGATAGTAGCCTCCATCCTCTGCAGCCTCTCGTAGTCCTCTTTAGAGTCTACATTTACTGCACAGAGCTTGATATCAGGATATACCTGTCCAAAGTAAACCTTAGCCTTGTCTATCTTAATCTTCTTGTGGTCAAGAAGGATGTAGTCCATAAGACTAAGTACAGGCTTATACTCTTCAAACTGGTCTATATTTAGCTTTCTCATAGCTAACTTATAGCCCTTAGACTTTAGGTCAGTAAGCCTGTCCACATACATCTGCTCAGTATTTATCCTGTAATCAATGAGTAATACCACCCTTTCAGCAGGTGCACTGCACTTTTCTTCGATATTGGAGAAAAGAGAGATATTGTTTACCTCTATGAATACCTCCTTGTCGCCTGCCAGGGTTCCAATTCCCATATTTTCCACGATGTCCAGTCCCAATATGCCTGCCGCAGCATCTAAACTGCCTGTTCCCAAGAGGGATGGATGAACCAGAAAATTTTCTCTCTGCGCAAAAACGGAATAAGCGCAGACTTCCATTTTACTGTCGAATAAAGGTATTAATGTTGCTAGCATTTTTATGTTTCCTTTCAAAATGAATTTTTTACTTTACAAATAAGAATCATTGTGCTAAAATATTACTCGTTCGACAATTTTGTATGTGTAGCTCAGCTGGATAGAGCGTCTGACTACGGATCAGAAGGTCGCGAGTTCGAATCTTGTCACATACATATCAGGTACCGTTAATCGGTACCTTTTTTGTTTAATAGGAATTAACAACTTTCTAACAAAGTACGGCTATAAATTAACAGCTTGCCTTTATAAATGCGTAGGCAATACAGTTAAACATCTAAGACAGCCTTTTAGTCTTAAAAATGAGCTTAGCCACCGCTGCACCTATCAATACTCCGATTGTATTTAATACCACATCATCTATGTCACAGATTCCAACCTTAGTTACAAGCTGAATCCCCTCTATAAGCACTGTAAAGGCAAAGCCAAGCAGGGTTGTTTTAATAAATGTAAACTTCTTTTTCCTTAAAAAATAACCTACAAACATCCCAAACGGCACAAAGGCAAATACATTTCCCGCAAGATTAAGGATAACAAGCCTTGCACCGATAACATTGATGTTCTCTATATATCTGACAATCTCCTGAAACAGAGTAAAATTGTATCTGTAAGAATCAAAGGTTTCTCTCTTGCCAAGGCTGTCACCAAGGAATAAGTGATAGCCTAGGGCAAGCAGATAAACAATAAATACTATGCTTATAATCAGATTTTTATTCTTCTCAATGAATTTTTTCATTATACATCCTTATAGTCCGTATTCCTTTGTGAACTTTTCAGTGAGATAATCAATATAATAATCCGCATTGAATTCCTCACCCGTAGCTAAAAGAAGTATTTCGTTTGTATTCTTAAGTTTTCCGTATTTATGAACCTTATCCTTTAGCCAGTCCATAATCTTTGATATCTCGCCCTTTCTTAAAAGGCCGTCAAAATCAAGTTCCTTCTTCATCTGGTGGTAAAGCTCTGCTCCGATTGCATTGCCAAGGGCATAGCTTGAGAAGTAACCAAAGCTTCCACCCGACCAGTGTACATCCTGAAGAATACCCTCCTTATATGTATCAGGGCGTACTCCGAGGTATTCTTCATATAAATCATTCCAAAGCTCTGGCAGCTTTTCTACAGGGTAGTCTTCGTTAAATATCTTCTTCTCCACCTCATAGCGTACAAGCACGTGCAGGCTGTAGGTCAGCTCATCTGCCTCTGTACGGATAAGCCCAGGCTCTGTACGGTTGATAGCTGTTATAAATTTATCAAGGTCCACATCTTTTAGCTGTTCAGGGAAGGTAGCGACAAGCTTCCCATAGATAGGCTCCCAAAAAGCCTTGCTTCTTCCGATAATGTTCTCACAGAATCTTGACTGTGACTCATGAAGTCCCATGGATGAGCCTCCTCCAACCAAGGTCTGGGTAAGCTCATCAGGAATGTTCATTTCATAAATACCATGTCCTGCTTCGTGAATAATCGAAAAGATAGCACTTTCCAAATTGTTTTCAAGATAGTGATTGGTAATTCTAACATCCTTATTGTGAAGATTATTGGTAAAAGGATGCTCACTTTCCGCAATCACTCCCCTATCAGGATCAAAGCCCATATATTCGGCTAAGTATTTGCAGAACTCCCTCTGTTTATCCACTGGGTAGTTCTTAAAAAGGAAATCATACTCAACCTGTGGTTTTTCCTTTATCTTTCTAAGAAGAGGGACAATTGCCTCCTTAAGCTTACCAAAGAATTTATCAAGTATTTCCTGGTTAAATCCCTCTTCGTAGTCATCTAGGAGTACATCATAAGGCTTTTCACCCTGTTTTACTCTGTACCCTGCAAACTTTCTTGAATATTCAATAAGTGATTTAAGCGTAGGAAGAAACCTCTCAAAGTCATCAGCATTCTTGGCCTCTGCCCATCTTGACGCTCCTACAGCCTGAAGTTCTGAAAATGCCTTAAACTCATCCGCAGGAATCTTTTCAAGCACTTCATATTCCTTTTTGAGCTGTTTGATGATTCCCTTTTCTACCTCACTAAGTCCTTCGTCTTTTCCATCTTCAATGTTCTTTGAAAGTCTGTATACGATATCCTTTACTTCATCATTCATAATCGCATTGTAGGACTCTTCTGCAAGTACCCCTAAAACTTTGGCAGTCTGGTCAACAGCAGCCTTTGGAGCAAGAGTTTCTGTATCCCATTCAAACAAGCCCATAGCAGTATCCATAGCTAAGACTTTATCAAGGTATGGCTTAAGTGCTTTAAAATCATTATTCATGCCTTCTTCTCCCTATACTATTAATCTAATCACATTATCCACTATTTTGGCATGATTTGCAACCATAAACTTAGCTTCTAAGTACTGCTCCTATATTCTTAAGGCCCTTAAGAATCCTCTCCATAACACTGCTTATCTCTGATTCTTCAAGGGTTTTTTCTTTATTTCTAAAGGTGATTGAATAAGCCATCGATTTCTTATCGGCCCCAATTCTCTCCCCCTCATATATATCGAAGAGTTCGAGACTTTCCAATATAGCTCCGCTCTCAAATCTTATAATTTTTTCTATTTCGCCTGCTGTAAGGCTCTTATCCATTACAAGACTTATGTCACGGACAACTGAAGGGAATTTTGCTATGCCCTCGTATTTTACTGTAAAATTAGCCTTATCACAAATTATTCCAAGGTCAATATTTGCAATGTAGGCTCTCTCAGCTATGCCGTAGCTCTCCTGAACAAGAGGATGTACCTCACCAAAATATCCTACCACTGTATCATCATAGATAATCTCAGCCTGTCTTCCCGGATGAAGGAAGGTCTTGCCTGCCTTAGCGTTGTAGGAAGGAAGCTTCTTCATGCCTACCTTGTATAAGAATTCCTCTATCACTCCCTTAAGCACAAAGAAATCACCCTCTCCGTACATACCAAGGCAGAACTGCTTTCTCTCTTCAGGATAATCACGAAGAGGAAGCTCCTTAGCAAGGTAAATGTTGGATATCTCATAAAGCCTTACATTCTTATTTCTTCTTGCTGAGTTGGTTCCAAGCGATGTGAGCATACCGTTTATTATCTGGGTACGCATGATGGAATAATCCTCTCCAAGCGGATTCTTTATCTCTATTGTTTCTCTTTCCTTTGCATCAGACGGAAGTAAAAGCCTGTCAAATACCTTAGGGCTCTCAAAGGAGAAGGTCATTCCTTCACAGAAGCCAAACTGCTCAGCAAGTTCCCTGGCCTTACCCTCTATCTCCATGCTAAAGGTCTCTCCACCGGCTGTGGACTCCCCACTTGGAAGGGTGGTAGGTATCTTGTCATAGCCAAAGAATCTTGCAAGCTCCTCCGCAAGGTCTGCATTGCGCAGTAAATCCTGTCTAAAGTAAGGTACTACTACGCTCTTTAAATCGTCATTTATCTTGATACCAAGCCTGTCAAAATATTCTCTTGCCTCATCAAGGCTGATGTTCGTTCCAAGCAGACGGTTGCAGGCATCAAGGTCAAATTCTACCTCTCTGTCGCCCTCTTTAACAGGATAAACATCAACCACTCCCCCAACAACCTCTCCTGCGCCTATCTCCTCTATGAGGGTGCAGGCTCTGTTCATAGCTAAAAGGGCTGTCTCAGGATGAAGTCCCTTTTCAAACTTGCCTGAAGCATCAGTTCTAAGTCCTACCTTCTTGCTTGAAAGGCGGATATTGGTGCCATCAAAGCAGGCTGCCTCAAGGAGAACTGTGTTAAGATTATCATTTATCTTGGAATTCTCTCCACCCATGATTCCTGCAATGCCTACAGCCTTCTTGCCGTCCTTTATAAGTAAAACGGTGTCATCAAGTTCTCTTTCTACTCCGTCAAGAGTAGTAAATTTCTCTCCGTTTGCTGCCCTTTCAACCACTATCCTTCTCTCCTCGATAGTGTCGATGTCGTAGGCATGCATAGGCTGGCTAAGCTCAGTCATCACATAGTTGGTGACATCTACGATGTTATTGATAGGGCGGATGCCTACTGCTTGGAGCTTTCTCTGCATCCAAAGTGGGGATGGGGCAATCTTTACATTCTTAACCACCCTCGCTACATAACGCTTACAAAGTTCATTATCTTTTATTTCAACTGAAATATAGTCTTCTGCCTTCTCAGCATTTCCTACCTCCTTAATCACAGGAGGCTTAAACTCATTGCAGAAGGTAGCTGCTGCCTCTCTTGCTATGCCTTCCATACCAAAGCAGTCCACTCTGTTGCTGGTTACTTCGTATTCAACAAGGGCATCACGAAGTCCAAGCGGAATAAGGGCATCGCTTCCAAGCTTGAGTCCGCTTCCGCCCTCGATTTTATTGAAAATGTAAAGTCCTTCCTCGTCTGCTTCAGGATAATAGGTCTTATCCCTGCCAAGCTCATCTATTGAGCACATCATGCCGGCAGAATCTACACCTCTGAGTTTACCCGCCTCGATGACAAAGCCTTCTGCGGTCTTATTTCCTGAGTGGTCACAGGCTACCCTTCCTCCGTCAAGTACCACAGGAACTACCGCCCCTTCAAAAGCATTTGGTGCTCCTGTAACTATCTGAATCTCTTGCCGTCCTCATCAATCTGAACCTGGCAGATAACAAGCTTATCCGCATCAGGATGTCTTTCTATCTTGTTTATCCTGCCTACAATTATCTTGTCCAGATTCTTATCAAAGTACTGGGCGCTTTCAGCCTTGGTACCGCTAAGAGTCATAGCATCCATATATTCTACCGGTGTGCAGTCAAGCTCCGGCACCATTTCTTTTATCCATGATAAAGGTGTATTCATGTTATTCTCCTCTTCCTACCTGTTTTAAGCCGTATCCGCACATCCTACAGCTGTAGAATCACACTGTGCAAAATTCCGGCTTTTTACTTTTAGACTTTATCCTAAATAATGATTATTCATAAACATAGTATCATACAGATATAATAGTCTTTTAATAATCATCTTTATTGTTTCCTGTTTTATAATTAAAGCTCTTTTCTATATAGCATTAATAGCCTAAGCTTTCACTCTTACTGTTCCAGCTTAGCCTTAGCTTAGAACTGCCTTAAGAAACGCACATCATTCTCATAGAGAAGACGCATATCGTCAACCTCATACTTTAAGAGAGCAATTCTCTCAAGTCCCATACCAAAGGCAAAGCCCTGATATTCCTTAGGATCTATACCACGCATCTCAAGTACATGAGGGTGTACCATACCGCAGCCAAGAATCTCTATCCAGCCTTCGTTTTTACAGAATCGGCAGCCTTTGCCACCGCATTTAAAGCAGGAAACATCCATTTCCGCAGAGGGCTCTGTAAATGGGAAGTGGTGAGGCCTAAACTTAACCTTGGTTTCCTCTCCGAATATCCTTCTTGCGAACTCAGCAAGAGTTCCCTTAAGGTCTGCAAAAGTAACATTTTTATCAATCACAAGGCCTTCTACCTGGTGGAAGGAAGGAGAATGTGTCGCATCCACCTCATCTGAACGGAATACCCTGCCAGGTGCAATTATTCTGATAGGTGGTTTCTGTTTTTCCATAACATGTACCTGAACTGATGAAGTCTGGGTACGCAGCAAAAGCTTGTCATTGATATAGAAGGTGTCCTGTTCATCCTTTGCAGGGTGGTTGGCAGGAATGTTAAGAGCCTCAAAGTTATAATAATCAAACTCTATTTCAGGGCCGTCAACTACCTGATAACCCATACCTATAAAGATTTTTTTAACCTCATCGAGGGCTATGGTGTTTGGATGTCTATGGCCTATCATAGGCTTTTTCGCAGGTAGGGTAACATCTATAGTCTCTGTGGCAAGCTTAAGGTCTAACATCTTCTTTTCAAACTCTTTTTTACGCTCTTCAAGTCTCTTTTCTATAGCCTCTCTTGCCTCATTAACGAGCTGTCCTACCTTCGGCCTGTCCTCAGGAGCTACATCCTTGAGACTTTTTAATACCTGTGTAAGTTCACCCTTTTTACCAAGGAAGTAAACTCTGGCGTCATTTAACTTCTCGCCGTCCACAGCCTCTTCTATCTGCTTAAGGGCAGACTCCATAATTTCCTGTAATTTCTCTTTCATGTTATCCTCCATATCGTGTTATAAACTGTGGCATCCTCGGAGAGTTATTATTTAATAGGAAATTCCGTAGGAATTTCCTATTAAATAATAAAAGCCCCTGCTTAAAGCAGGGGCGAATTATCCGTGTTACCACCCTGGTTCCTATCCTTAAATAGGCACTCTCTTGCAGATAACGGCTGCTGCCGATGAAGCCTACTCTCTATGATTTAAGCCTCATAACTCAGGTGTGAATGTCAGAATCGGGGTTGCATAAGAAAACTTCCAGCAAGTGTTTCCTCTCTCTGTATGACTCCCTTTCCCTGTGCCAAAGGCTGCACCTTCATAGTCTTTATTATATGAGTGTCAAAATATAACAAATTCTCCCTCAAGCAAGCAACGAATTTTATACTTTGATACTTGTTTCATAAAATAAATGATATATGTTTATCAAATGAATGTCAAGTCTTTTAGAGCTGCACTATCCTAAAGCTATTCCTTCTAATCTTCTTTTCCTCATAGAGAGCCTCATCCGCCCTCTTAAGGAAATCTGCAATTGAGGAGTAAGACGAGAATATATCAAAGCAAACTCCCTGAGTAATAGTAACTACTTCAGAAGCCTTAGAATACTTGTGCTCAAACGCATTCAACTGAACTTTCTTCTTTAATTCTCTTACCATAGCCTCTATTTCACTATGTATACAGCCCGGATAGATGATGACAAACTCATCTCCTCCATATCTCGCAGCATACACCTTAGGATGGTCTTCTACCAGTTCATGTAGAACACTTGCAATCATACGTACGCACTCATCTCCCTTTTGGTGTCCGTAATTATCATTGAACTGCTTGAAATAATCTATATCAAGTATTTCAACTCCAAGCGCTCTTGGATTGGCACGGAGATACTTCTCAAGATCCGCTGAGTACTGATCATAGGACATCCTATTAGGCAGTTCTGTAAGAGCATCTATTTGTGATTTCTTCTGGAGAGCACTGTTCTCCCTCATATATTTTACGAGGTTGTTTACATTCTCAGCCACCATATTCATTTCTCTGAATGACTTTACCTCAAGCCTTGTTTCAGGAATGATGCCCACCTCAAGCTGTCTGAGATAGAAGGCTATGCAATCTATTGTTTTTAAGAAATTAGAAATCACCGCAAAAATTACTGCGATTATTATAGATACAACCAAAAGGGTGAATAGACCTACCTTTGTCACAGCCTTTTTAATCTCAAGGTTCATATCATCTATGCCACGTCCAACTACCATGGCACCGACAACATCACCATCATTATTTTTAAGTACTCTGTAGAGACAGTATATTATACTTCCTGAAACATTTGCTTCACCTTTGTAGACCTCGACTCTATCCAGCTCGTCGGCCACATTCTTTGCCATAAATGTACCGATGATGGATTTACCTCCTTCACCACGGGTACTACCTGAGACTCTTAAATAATGTCCTGGCTCATACGAAAGCCTTTGCTCCCGTGCAGCCAAAAGTCTCGGATCATTGTCGTCTACCTTAAGGAATACATAAGCAAGAATTTCTGTTTTTGCATAATGCTCCAAAAAGGGACCCAGATTTGCTTTTTCCGGTGTTCCATCACCAAGTTCTACATCCCCAAAGAAGATGGTATTCCCGCTTACATTCCATCTCGCCCTAGAGTTGTGATTTGATATCAAATCTTTTACATAATTCATATCAGAATCAAGTCTGCTGCCAATGAGCTTCTCTTCAAGATTCCTAATTGTTCCGGACACAGCAAAGCTAACGAAAAATACAACAATAATTGAAATGAGAATTCCTGCTGCAACAACTTTTGTACCGATAGTACTCACACTCCAACCACTATCTTTATTTCCTCTTAGTTTCTTATACAGTCCCATTATTATCTCCATTAAAGCAGAACTACCTGCTTATACCATATTTTTTAATTCATACAGCCTAAGGGCAAGCTCTAACTTAAATCTGGCGTTGGCGCTGTCCGCCTGTAACTCCATTATTTCTTCAGTCTTTTTAAGCCTGTATTTCGCAGTATTATAATGGATGTAGTTATTTTCTGAAGCTCTTGTCAGACTCCAGTTTGCATTTATCAGCTCTTTAAGGAAGATATAATACTCAGTCTCATTTTCTCTGTCATACTCTATAAGTTTTCTGATAGGACTCATAAGCTCGCCTGCCAGTATATCCTTATTTACAGCATTGTTAAGAAGTGAGAAAAGTTCCAAATCCTTGTATTCATGTATCATCCCAAGTCCTAGCATACTACGTCCGATTTTAACTGCTTCTCTTGCCTCTGTATATGATATCGGCGTATCGAAGATATTATTTATAGTTCTTCCTATACCAATTGTATAAGTAAAGCCATAATTTTCCTTAGAATCCGTCATAACCTGCTTAAATACCTTATCTTTGTTATGCAGATAATTATTGTCAAACTCAAATAAAAATATGATGCTGTCACTGTTTGGATAGTAGTAAAAGGTTATACCTGCATTTAGAAATTTATTTCTCAGATCCCTAAACATTTTTTCCTTGACTACTTCTATTTTTCCACTGGATTCTTTTAGGTCAACTGTTTTCTTCTTATACTCGTCAAGGTCAAAGATAACTACAACCACATTATCCTTTATATCCCAGCCGTTTAGCTTGCACCTTATGTTGAACTCTTCACGGGATTTGATATTGCCTGTACATATATCAAGCACAAGTTCCTGCTTAAGGTCCTTATCCACTCTTTCTTCCGAGAATTTTTCCTTATGCATAATAATAAATAGATTACCCACATATCCAAGTGCCTTCTTCTGCATTTCCGTAATATCTTCCTCAGAAATGTTCATGGAAAATTTGCCAAGAACTTCCTCATTTAATCCAATCTGATACTCATAGCAGTCCGAAAGGTTAACATTCTTTTCCTCACCCATTATTATTCTTCTGTTATTTATATAGTTATAAAATATAAAATCACAAGCAAAAAGAGAGCGTATATACTCCATAACAGCCTCTTCGCTACTGCTTTCCATGCTTATACTTATCAGTTTTTTTAACATATCCAGTTCTTTTAATATCACTTCGCTCATACGCCACCATCCTTAAGCCTTATTATTTTAGTCACAACAACAAAGGATTGCTTACGGTTGTTTCACGCAATCCTATTTTCTTAAACTTATCATGATCAAATAACCATCTAATAACATTATAGGTAGATTTCCTAAGTTTAGCAAGCCTAAACCTTGAATGGCTGCTAATCATATTGTGACCATATCAAAGTATAATAAATTCTCCCACAGGCAAGCCCCAACCGAATTTTTATACATTTGACACTTATATCATTATATATTATATCGGCTTTCTCCGCCCTTTATAGTTTATCATAAATTATATGTATTTAAATATAAACAAAGTATTCAATTAAATTGTGCACAATTTTGGTTATTTTTACATGTAGCATTAATTCCCTCAAAATGTTATCATCATATCATCAAGTTTAGCCAAAGCTGTTCACAAAATATCTTGTGAATAATATAATTAGTTTTGCCTTATGGCAAGAAGGAGGATAATATGAGTGTTTATGATTTCAGTGTAAAGAATGTTGAGGGTGGCACTACTTCACTCTCAGAATATAAGGGTAAAGTACTTCTCATAGTAAATATCGCAACAGGATGTGGTCTTACTCCACAGCTTGAGGATCTTGAGAAGTTATATCAGAAGTACAACAAGGATGGTTTTGAAATCATCGGTTTCCCTTGCGGACAGTTCCTTGATCAGAATCCTGAGGACGGAAAAGAAACCGTTAAGTTCTGTATGGTAAACTACGGTGTTACTTTTGAGAACTTCGAGAAACTTGAGGTAAATGGTCCTAATGCAGATCCTCTCTTTAAGTATCTTAAAGAGCAGAAGCCTGAGGAAGTTACCAACTCTGCTTCAGCAGGACTTCTTGAGAAGCTTGCAAGCCTCGGACAGGTATTTCCCGGAGCAGAAATCAACTGGAACTTTACTAAGTTCTTAGTTGACAGAGAAGGAAATGTAGTAGAGAGATTCTCTCCAACTGTAACCAGCGAGGAAATGGACTCTTACGTTAAGAAGCTTTTGTAATTTTGTTTTTTCATCACTCCTATACATAAATATAAAGTTGTGTGCAAGCCACACAAAAGCCGTCATATCAGGGATAATCCCTATATGACGGCTTTTTAAACTTCCAATTAAATAACCTGTACACAGAAGAATCTCTTGAAGATTACGACGGAAACTTTACACTTGACAAGAACTTCTAAATTTAATTGTTTTAATAAGACAACATCGTAACCAAGAACTCCCGCTCTAAAATCTTGTAGGATTTATAAGCGGGAGTTTTCTTTTATGTTGTCTCAGACTACTCACAGGTGCGGTGCTGCACCTTTATTAACTCTAACACAACACTTACACAATTGAATTTTGGGCACAAAAATACCCTGTAAATATTGCAATCTACGGGGCGATATGCCAAAATTTAAACGGTTGAATAAATTGTTTACTGGTTATCGCCCAGTAGATGATGGATGCTCTCCTGTTGGCGCAGGAGGGCTTTTTAATTTCCAGCTGTTAACTGATAGTTTACTGTTCACTTTTGATATTCTAAATATGAAGCTGTGTTTTGATGGCATCCTGCAAAAGCTGTGAAAAGTTTATTTTATGTTCAATGGCTAATGCATTAAGCCAGGCTGGGAGCGTAACAGTGCGGTTGACTGCTTTATTGACATTTGCCATGCGAAATGAAGGCATGTAAACATCTACCAATACAGCCTTTTCATTTTCTTTCAGTTCTAATGTACTTAATGAGCTTGCTTTTGGTATAGGTTCGCCATCTTCCTCAAGACCGCAAAGAACACAGCCAAGTAAATCCCTTGCGGACAGCAGGGCATCTGTTTCATCTTCTCCACTCGTGGCACAGTCCAAATCGGGGAAAAGCACTGCAATTTCACTGTCAGGGTTATATACAAATACAGCAGGGTAAAAATATCTCTCTGTTTTTTTCATTAGCAAACCTCCATAATCAATGTTTATAATTATCAGGAGAGGGCTTAACTAAGCGTAAGCCCTGACTGACGTAATATTGACTTTAGAGTATCAGGCGGTATATCCTTACAAGGATGTTTTACAGTAACTCTCCCTTTTTTTACAGGATGTTTGAATTGCTGGTGGCTTGAGCCTGAACCTTTGATCCTATACCAACCGTCTTTTTCTAAAATCGCAATTATCTGCCTTGATGAATAACTTTTCATGTATCACCCTCCTGACAATAAATATTTTAACAAATATTATTATGTTTGTAAATATAAAATACAAATATTTTTAATATTTGTTTTAGGAGCAGTAATTATTTTTCCCCCATCTCCCATAATTCCCATTCGGTAACATCTATCTCATCATTCCAACATACTGCACAGCCTCCACAGTCAACCTTTGCCTGTTTGAAAAGATAAGGATTATCTTCCAGCTCTTTGAATGGTTCATAGTAAGTCATAGCCTTTTTAACATCATATATTTTGTGTATGCCATTTGTAAAAAGTACATCAAGCTTCAAATCATCAAGAGGTTTTAATTATATCTTATAATGATTTGTATATGTCTTGCTGATGCCTTACAGGCTCTTTTCAAGTCTTTCTCTTACAGCCTTTATGAAATCCTCAGTGCCTGCTGTCTTTACTTCTTTAAGAGTAGTTATCTCAGCTAAGTCCTTTGTCATAATGCCGCTTTCTACTGTGTCTATAACCGCCTTTTCAAGCTTGCCTGCAAAGGCTGCAAGGTCACTTAGCCCATCAAGTTCTCCTCTTTTTCTAAGGGCGCCGCTCCAGGCAAAGATTGTAGCTATAGAGTTGGTTGAAGTAGGCTCACCCTCAAGATACTTGTAATAATGTCTCTGTACTGTTCCATGAGCTGCTTCATACTCCCACACTCCCTTAGGAGACACAAGCACCGAGGTCATCATCGAAAGAGAGCCAAAGGCAGTAGCTAACATATCACTCATTACATCACCGTCATAGTTCTTGCAGGCCCAAAGGAAGCCTCCATCACTCCTTATCACTCTCGCTACCGCATCATCTATTAGGTTGTAGAAGTAAGTGATTCCCTTGTTCTTAAATTTTACTTTATAGTCCTTTTCGTAGATTTCTGCAAATATATCCTTAAAAGGTATGGTCGTACTTCTTTGAAATGGTATCCTTTGTAGAAAAACCAAAGGTCAACCTTTAGTTCAAGTGCGTACTCAAAAGCAGGCTCTTGCAAAAGCTTTCTATGGACGAGTTCAGATTGTGCATACCCTGAATGACACCCGGGGACTTAAACTCGTGAATAAGCTCCTTTGTCACGCTTCCATCCTCTGCTGTAAATACCAGTTCAGCTCTCCCTGCACCGCCTACTTTGATTTCAGCGTTCTTATACACATCTCCATAAGCATGCCTTGCAATGGTAATAGGCGATTTCCAGGTGCGTACATAAGGCTCAATCCCCTTCACCAGAATAGGAGTTCTAAATACCGTACCGTCAAGTATGGCCCTAATAGTCCCATTTGGACTCTTCCACATCTCTTTAAGGTCGTATTCCTTGACTCTTGCTGCATTAGGCGTAATTGTAGCACATTTGACTGCAACACCGTACTTGAGCGTAGCCTTTGCAGACTCTGCTGTAACCTTATCATCCGTTTCATTGCGGTATTTAAGCCCCAAATCATAGTACTCTGACTTTAGGTTAATAAAAGGATGGATGAGTTCATCCTTAATCATCTGCCAAATGACTCTTGTCATCTCATCTCCGTCCATTTCAACAAGGGGAGTCTTCATCTCTATCTTTGCCATAGTATGCCTCCTATATCTAAACTTGTAATACCACGTTTTTATAAGGTTATCACAATTAGGGAGCGATGGCAAATACTTTGTAAACAAACTTATATAGAAATACAATGCTGTGGGCATCTATGATAAAGGACTACACACCTTTGCCTCTTGCAATCTTCTACACTACCTTACAGTTAGAACAGAGCACATTTACCGCAGCCTTATATTCAGCCACTCCTTTAGCTTTTTTTATATCTTTCACATAGGCTTCACAGTCATTAAAGCTATCCTGTAAGTAAAACCATATTTCTTTTAACTTAAGTACAGCTGCAGCTCCTCCATTAAACTCCTCAAGATAGGCAGATAAAGTTCTTCAAGGAAGTTTCTTATTCTCTCCTGCCTGTCATAGACTTCTTGCCCCTCAATATCTTCAAGTAAAAACGGATGTCTAAGTAGCCCCCTCCCTATCATAATATGGTCTATCATAGGGAACTCCTTTTCTATCCGGTCTACATCCTCTACCCTTTTAAGCTCTCCATTGAAGCAGAGTTTGTCCTCTTCGCCTGTTTTTAAGTATTCCTTTAGCGCATATTCAAAGCTTTCTTTATGCACACTACCCTTGTAGAATTCCATCCTTGTTCTTGGATGAATGATTAGCTTTTCTAGAGGAAACTGCCTGTATAGGGAAATGATATCACCAAATTCAGAAGCATCCTCATAGCCTATTCTGGTTTTTATCGATATCTTAAGTCCTGTGTGTACGGCCTCGTCAAAGATACAGCTTAACAGCTCATTTAGATTATCAAGATTCTTTAAGGCTCCCGAGCCTCTCCCCTTGTTTACCACAGTTCCTGAAGGACAGCCAAGGTTTAGATTAACCTCCTTATAGCCCATTTCCATAAGCTTAGAAGCCGTAAGATTGAAGGCATCTCCGGAACTTGTAAGTATCTGAGGTACTATCTCTATCCCCTCATTGTGAGCAGGCAGCAGTTCTTTTATATCTTTCTTGTCAATCCCCCGCTTTTCCTTGGGAGTGATAAACGGGGTGTAAAAATCAGTTACACCCTTAAAATTCCTATCAAATACTTTTCTGAATATCCTGCCGGTTATCCCCTCCATAGGAGCAAAGCTTACGATATAACCCTTCATCACTCTTCCTTTTACAATAATTATTATAAAACTAATTTCCACACTTTGTAGAATTCTACAGCAAAATTTTAACTTTACAAGCCAATCTTATAGGAGTATAATTGACCCATAATTAAGCAGATGTAGTTCATCGGTAGAATGCGACCTTCCCAAGGTTGAGAGGCGGGTTCGATTCCCGTCATCTGCTTTTTATTATTGGTAAATCACCTTCAATAAGACAACAAACTAAGACCATTCTCATTCTCAGAAAACAGTCTTAGTTTGCTTTATTCGTATATTTTAAATCTCATAGATTTTACAAATCTTATTTAATCTTTGCAAGTGACTCTAATACTCTGTCCTGCTGGAAAGGTTTAACGATGAAGTCCTTTGCACCGCTCTGGATAGATTCGATAACCATTGCCTGCTGTCCCATTGCTGAACACATAACTACATTTGCCGCAGCATCGAACTCCTTAATCTTCTTCAAGCACTGTAATCCGTCACATTCAGGCATTGTAATATCAAGAGTAACGATGTCAGGCTTTAACTCTTTATATTTTTCAAATCCATCATTTCCGTTAACACCCTCACCTACTACTTCATATCCGTTCTTTGACAGGATGTCCTTAAGCATCATTCTCATGAAAGCCGCATCATCTACTACCAACACTTTCTTAGCCATTATTATACTCCCTTTCACGCATTATTTTAAAGATTTGAATTCAGAAGACTATTCCAACAACTCACTATATATTTTACTAGGAATTGCTGATTTTAGCAACCATGTTTTAAATATTATTCAAAACCTAGCCAAAACCACGAGCCATTCGAAGCGGAACATCCATGAAATGATTTCCCTCGTTCCATTCTAATATATGCTTCAATTGGTTTTTCTCTGAAAATTCATTATACTGTATTTTGATACAATTTTCAACCTCAGACAACCTTTTATTTGAAGTTCTTGATTCCGTAAGACCAAGGCTTAGATAAACTGCCTGAGACTTCATCCCTTTCCCACGGATGTAATCAGTCCAGCCCCTATACCACACCGAAGGAGAAGCCGCAACTATCCCGCTAAAGATAGAGCTTTCATATCCTGCCCATAGCGAAAACAGCCCTGCGAGTGAATAACCTCCAAGAATAACAGGGACAGCGGCATCAAGTCCACATAGTTTTTTGATGCCGTCTATATTTTCCCTAAGATAGTCAAGGTTCTTATTCGCTCCTCCACCAAAACCCTGCCTGCCAAATACAGGCTCTGCCTCCCAAGGTGATAGTTCATCATTCCAGCATTTAGCCCTAATTCCCACGAAAGCAAAGGTTTTGTCGGTAAAGGTCTCTATCAGATTTATTTCCTCTTCAAGTTCCCCCTCGTCATTTTTGTCAATGAATTGTACCAAAATATACTTCGGATTGTTTACACAATATCTTAATATCTCTTTTCCATTTATTTTTAATTCTTCAAACATTTTTCCCTCCAAAATCGCTGGCTTTTTTTATTAATTATACCATTATAATTGCTTTTTAGCAATGACTGATACAGTTTTATACAAATACTTTCTCTTCTTATAAATGCCAAATCATTTTTTGCAGAAGGGATATAAAAAGGAGAAGCTATGTCAACTATCGAACTATATTACGCTCATCCATATAACACAGATTTTGAGGCAGATATCATAAGTATTGATATCTGTGATTCTGAAAAAAACACTTATAAGGTCATACTTAACCAAACCCTTTTCTTTCCTGAGGCAGGAGGACAGTCCTGCGATAAGGGGGAGATTCTAATAGGCGATACATCTGCCACTGTAGAAAGCGTACAGATAGACAAAGACGGAATCATAAGCCATTATATATATTCATCCTCCCCTCTTAATATTACAAACCTTGTAAACACGAAAATAAAGGGAAAGATTGATTGGAATCACCGTTTTTCAAATATGCAGCAGCACAGCGGAGAGCATATATTCTCAGGCATAGTCCACGAAAAATACGGCTATGAAAATGTGGGCTTCCACCTCTCTGATAACAGCGTAACTATGGACTATAACGGCATACTAAGTCCTGATGAGGTGGCTGAAATCGAGGCTCTTGTGAATGAGGTCATAGTATCAAATGTAGATATAACCTGCTCTTTCCCTAAAGAGAGCGAGCTTGTCTCCATCGATTATAGATGTAAGGGAGAACTAGCAGGAGACATAAGGATAGTGGAAATAGCCGGAGTAGATATCTGTGCCTGCTGCTGCCCACATGTCAGAAAAACCGGGGAAATAGGGCTTCTTAAGGTAATATCCTCCATAAGTATAAGGGCGGTACCAGACTGTCAATCCTCTGTGGCTATAGGGCACTTAAATATTTTAATTCACTTCAGGCAGATATGAACGAGTTAAGAGTACTACTTTCCTCAGAGCTAAGCGAGGTTGTAAACAATGTAACCACTATTAAGAACGAGAGGGATGAACTTAGAATAAAGCTAAGAGAAGCAAATAAAGCAAAATTGATAAGTGAAATCGACAATTTATCAGACTCTTATAAGGCTCTTATCTTCATAGATGAAATAGATGCAAAGAGCCAGAGGGAGGCTCTTAACTACCTCATAGAGAGAAGGGATAATTACTGCGGTATATTGGTTGGAGACGACAAAAAAGGCTATTCCTACCTGATAGGCAGCAACAGCCTTGATTCTACTCTAATCGGGAAAAGGCTTGGAGAAAGCCTTGGCGCTAAAGGCGGCGGCAAAAAAGAAATGATACAGGGCTTTGTAGAGGCTAAAGCCTGTGACATCAAAGCCCTGCTTGATAGTTTTTCTTTTATTTAGCCACATACTGATAGGCTATTCTTTCGCCCTCTCTAAGTCTAACAAGTCCACATCTTACAAAACCTTGCCTGGCAATAGCATTCTGCATGGTAAGGTTTTTTTCGTGGGTATCAATCCTTATATTAGAAAGCCCCGCTTCCTTCATCTTCATTAGACTATATTCAAATACCCTTGAAAATACACCCTTAACCCTTCCATTGCCGGCTACTCTGTGTATGGTAAGATAGTCCTCTTCATTTAGCCAGCTTCCATCATATATCTCTTTGTAGGCTTCCTCTTCTCCCATTAGCACAAAGGCAAAGTTATAGTCTCCATCAGTATAAAGTACACCGTTTTCTATGTCATTTAACAAGATAGCTTCACCGGGATAGCTCATCCCCCACTGGTCGGGATTGCCATTTTCCCTCATATACTGCCTTGCGGCTTCGTAAAGCACACTTAGCTTTGGCAGGTCTTTTACTCCAGCTTTTTTTATCATAGCTACTCCATAAGGTTGGTTGTTGACGAAAGACTATGGCAAGGGTCGAGAGGTTATGTACAAGAGCCGATGTAGCAGGCTGAATCACTCCAAAAATACCAAGTCCTATAAGACCGCCGTTTATACCCACAATTTTTCTGTAATTGCCATTTATCCTCTTCATAAGAAGGTTGGAAAGTGTTTTAAGCTTAACCAGCTCGTGCAAATTGTTGGCAACTATGGTAATATCGGCTATTTCTCTGGCTAGTTCGGCGCCACCGCTGATAGCAATGCCACAGTCAGCCGCAGAGAGTGCAGGAGAATCATTGATACCGTCACCGACCATGATTACCTTTCTTCCCTTCGCTTTCTCTTTTTCTACGAATCTAGCCTTGTCCTCAGGCAGGACTTCAGCATAGTACTTATCTACACCAATTTTCGCTGCTACAGCCTTCGCTGTACGCTCATTGTCACCTGTCATCATTACCACCTTTTTGATTCCAAGTTCCTTTAACTTCTTAAGTACTTCCACTGCCTCTTCTCTCACAGGATCTGAGATGCAGATAACCGCTGAAAGCTGTCCGTCTATAGCCATGTAAAGATGGGAGTTCTCCTCAGGGATATTTTCAAATTTCTCTTCAAGTCCCTTAGGTACAACCACACCCTCATCCTCGAATACAAAATGGTGGCTGCCTATAACTACCTTTTTCTCGCCTATACTGCTGCTTATTCCATGGGCAACTATGTAGTTTACCTTAGAATGCATCTCTTTGTGCTTAAGTCCCTTCTTTCTTGCAGCCTCTACAACTGCATTTGCCATGGAATGCGGGAAATGCTCCTCAAGACAGGCAGCTATTCTAAGGAGTTCATCCTCATCCCTGTCCTCAAAGGATATAACAGAGGTAACCACAGGCTCTGCCTTGGTAAGTGTACCGGTTTTATCAAAAACTATAGTCGTAGCATCTGCAACTGCCTCTAAGAACTTGCCTCCCTTTACAGTGATTCCATGCTCAGAAGCCTCTCTGATAGCAGATAAGACAGACACCGGCATAGCAAGCTTTAGCGCACAGGAAAAATCCACCATCAGCACGGAAAGTGCCTTGGTAACATTGCGGGTTAAGAGATATACAAGTCCCGTACCCACCAAGGTATAAGGCACGAGCCTGTCTGCGAGCTTAAGTGCTGAGCTTTCCGCACCTGACTTTAGCTTTTCAGTCTCCTCTATCATCTTAACTATTTTCTCGAATTTGGAGTGTCCGCCTGCCTTCTTCACTCTGAAGGTAAGCTCTCCCTCTTCGATTACAGTTCCCGCAAATACAGTACTTCCCTCTTCTTTTTTTACAGGCTCACTTTCTCCCGTCATTGAAGCCTGATTTACCATAGCCTCGCCCTCTACAACTATGCCATCAAAAGGAATAACACCGCTTAGATGTACAACAACCTCATCATCTTCTTTTATTTCAGCGTAGTCCACAAGACTTCGGTACCATTCTTTTTAAGCCATACCTTGCTGATGTTTAGCGAAAGTATGCCTGCAAGGTCTGCAGTAGTCTTTTTCTCAGTCCATTCCTCAAGAAGCTCTCCCACTCCAAGCAAGAACATAACGGAGCTGGCAGTATTAAAGTCTCTTCTAAGCACCGACACACCTACAGCCACGCCGTCAAGAAGGGCAACCTCTATCTTCCCGCTCACAAGGCTCTTTATACCAGCTTTTATGTACTTGAGTGACTTTACTATGGTAAGCGCAACCCTTACCGGTATAGGAGTAACAGTCACTGTAACCAGCCTTTTTGCGATAGCTATAAATAGCTTGTCCTGATAGGCAGCATTAAGGCGCCTGCTGGAATTGGCTATAAATTCTTCCGGAGCAGCAAACCTCTCATAGTCAAACTTCTGGATGGCATCTACTATATCCCATTTATCTCCCGTAAATTTAACAGTAAGCGTACAGGTTCTATCGGATACCTTCGCAAACGTAACTCCGGCGAGATGCCTCACATAATAAAACAGGGTATCCGCCTGCTCGTAGCTCATATATCTTTGCAATATCCGTATCCTGAGCCTGCCGTTTGATTCAGACATAATCTTAAATTTCATTATCCTACCTCTAATTTCTAATGAGATATCCAACCTCATAATTTACACACGAACTCTTTTAAGAAAAGAAAGAGCCTGTAGGGAGTGGCAACTAACCTCTTACTCCCTGCAGGCCGAGAATTTTATTCTTCAACGCTCTCTACTTCTTTGTAACATTTGGAAGTATCTTCAAATATAGCTTCTTCTGCTGCCCTTCTATCCTCATTGATATCCTTAGCATCCTCATAGATATCTTCGCAATTCTCTTTAAGTGTCTCTGTACGCTTAAGGGTATAATCCTTAACTCTGAGAGCCGCAGCTGTTACCTGTGTGTAGCATTTTTTAGCATCCTTGCTGAACAAAGCCTTAAGGCCTACTGTTCCGAATACAAAACCACCAAAAAATATCCCAACTTTTTTCCAATTAATTTTATCCCACATCTCAGGACCTCCTTTTAACATGATAATAAGATATTCTAAGATGTCAAACTGCCCCCTAATCTTTAACCACATTATCAACCTAAGTCCTACACGAAACGAACTATATTGCTTTGGCAAAAATAATGGCTCTTAGGCTATAATGAGTGGCGGCTTTGAGTTATACCTGTTTCACATCAATTCCTTAATGATTATAGCAATAGACAAAGCCGATTTCAATTATTTTTTTGCAGTTTTTGAGAAAATTTTGCAATAAAACAGCTCTAAAAAAGACTGACTTTCATTATTGTAGGATATTAGTTTCCATTATCATTAAAGCAGAAAAAAGTCAATTAAAACTAAGCCATTGCAGGCATTACATTGTCAAGAATCTCATTCAGAGCGGTTCCGCTGCTGGTATGGCTTCTTACAATATTTGCCTTACATTTTTCAGCCTCTGCAAGGGCTGTGCGCACCATCTTGTGTGATACAGTGTTTGTAAATAATATCAACAAGTCAGGTGAACCTATCTGTCCGCTAAGATTAGCAGACATCTGCGTAAATACTTTTGCTTTACATTTATGTTCCTTACAAATCTTCTTATACATACAAACCATACGGTCATGACCGCCTACTATAACCACACTCATAGTGCACCCCTTATATTATGATGTGGGTGTCAAAAGTATTTGACACCCATTTATACAGGATTGCTATAGCTATGCTCCCGCAATCCTTGCAAAAATCAACCACGAAACAGCCTGTAACTTAAAACTTCAGGCTATAACCCTTAATCACCAGGCTTAATTAAGCCTGTGCCAGCTTCTTTCCAAGTTCCTTACACTTCTCAAGTCCCTCAGCATCAGGCTCGAGATTGCAGATAACTCCCTCATCTCCCACAACTGTGGCACCTGCTGCCTTCATCCTGTCCGCCCAGTCTCTCATCCATTCGCCATCGCCCCAGTCATAAGAACCAAAAAGCGCTATAACCTTGCCTGATACGTGTGGCTCAAGCTCAGCTACAAATGGCTCCATCTCGCTCTCTTCAAGTACCTCAGCTCCCATTGCAGGACATCCAAGTGCAAATGCCTTTTCTTCCTTAAGTGCGGCTACAGATGCAGCTCCTACCTCAAGTAATTCTGCCTCAGCTCCTGCGCCTTTGATACCCTCTGCAACTGCCTCAGCCATCGCCTGAGTATTGCCTGTCTGTGACCAGTAAACTACGCTAATTTTGCTCATAATAATAACCTCTTTCTGTGTGTATACACTGTTTTCTATGCACAAATCACGCAGTCAGAATAATCCGCTCTGCTATGACCTATGTTGCTGTAGTTTGTGATAATGTCTGTTATTCCAAGTCCTTCATATAACAGCCTCACTATCTCCGTCTGAACTCTCTCGTAATTCTTAAAGAGCCTAATCTTATGTTCTGCGTCTTTGTAGACCTTCCAGTATCCGCTATGGAGAAAATTCTTGCCGTGATTTTCTATGAAGCCTTCCACATCTTCTATAGGATAGCCTAAGAGCAATCCAAGTTCGTGCGGGAAATCCTGCTTTAGCTCCATGTATCTCATATAACGTTTTACAAATATTGGAAAGATTTTACTTATATCAGAAGTTTCATAGCCACAACTGTAGATAAACTCTCTTACTTCATCTCTTTCCAAGTATTCCCTTAGTTCAGCCTCCCTGTAAATTAAGATTACGAGCCTTTCCTTGCCGGGATATAAAATTCTGAAAGAAAGCTCGGTTTTCTTAAGCACCGCCGACAACTCCTTAAGGTTTTTGACCGGTATTGTGAGTAAATTGGATATTTTAATCCCCGAAATAACCGGAGCACACTGGAGCGCCAGTTGAAGCGGAACTGAATGTGCATCCATCTCTTTTTATGATGTCAACAATATCAAAACTCATAGCACCTCTCCGAATTTTTATTAAGTTAGGGGTTTGCTAACTGATTATGATGATAATAAACTTTTGTCGTTTTGTCAATAGATTTTGATAATTATTATTATTTTCATTTGTGCAGTTTTAAAGTACTGCTATCAGAAACAAATCCCCCATTCTTTGGCTAAATAGGTGATGCTGTCAAAAGTATTTACTCACTCTTGCGTACCCTGCCAATCTTTGTTATACTGAAAACAAATAAAGCTTGGAGGTGGCACTTAATGGAAATACATGAATCTGCTGAGGATTATTTAGAGACGATACTTATGCTTACCGAAAGAAATGGAAATGTTCGTTCTGTAGATATTTCCAACGAAATGGGCTTTAAGAAATCCAGCGTAAGCGTGGCTATGAAGAATCTACGTACCACCGGGCATATAGTAGTTGACGAAAATGGCTATATTAGGCTCACTCCGCTTGGAAAAGAAGTAGCTGATATGATATATGAAAGACACAAGTTCTTTTCTACCTGGCTTATAAGCCTTGGGGTAGACAAGGAGACAGCACTTGAAGATGCCTGCAGACTTGAGCATGTCATCAGCAAGGAGAGCTTTGCCGCTATGAAGAAATTCTTGAATGAAAAAGAGGACTAGATGTCTACACCTGAGATTCCGTATATATTTAAAATATAAGAAAGAATCCTGCAAAGTAGGATTCACCGCCTGCGGCAGGTCTTGCTAGCGGCATCTGCATATCCGCCGCAGTGCGATCTCTGGGAGAGTTTTTTATTTGATAGGGAATTTCTGAGAAATTTCCTATCAAATAAAAAAGGGGTTGAACACATAAGCTGTTCAGCCCTTTTTTTTATGCAAAGCCATCAATTTAAGCCATTTTCTCCTCTTAATTAAATGATATCCATATCAGTTAAATAAAGAGAAACTTCAGTTAAAATACAAAATTAAAACTCTTTCAACATCTTATCAAGCATCTCGTGAAGAATTGTCATCTCTTCTTCTGTCAGCCTTAGACAGGCGCCCATCTTCTTAGGCACGTCAAGAGCCTTATCTTTAAGCTCCCTGCCGCTGTCTGTAAGAGTCACATTGAGTACTCTCTCATCATCCTTGTCTCTGCTTCTGTCAATAAACTTCTTCTGTTCAAGCTTCTTAAGCACAGGAGTAAGAGTACCCGAATCCAAGTAGAGAAGTTCTCCGAGTTCTTTTACATTCACTTTCTCATTTTCCCACATTACCATCATAGTGATATACTGAGTGTATGTGAGGTCAAGCTCATCCAGAAAAGGCTTATATTTTTTAACTATCTCCTTAGCACAGGCATAAAGAGGAAAACAAAGCTGGCTGGAAAGCCTCAACATTTTATATTTGTCTTCTTTTTGCATCTTTTCACCCTTTATTGATTAACCTATGCTTTTATTGATGAATTCAACTAACTGTGGCTTTGGAATGAAGCCAATCTGTCTGTCAACAGGCTCTCCGTCCTTAAAGATCACAATTGCAGGTATACTCTGAATCTTATTCTTGATAGCAAGGCTCTGATTCTCATCTACATCAACAGCGAAAAACTCAGCCTTACCCGCAAGCTCCTCAGATACCTCTTCAAGTACAGGACCTAACATCTTGCAAGGTCCACACCAGGTAGCGTTAAAATCTACAACTGCAAACTTACTTTTACTAACCTCTGAAAATTCTGCTTCATTAATCTTCTTAACCATAATATCCTCTTTCCCGGTGATAACACCGAATTTATCATATAACTACAAGAGTTACTTAACTTTATTAAACTTTATTTCTTTACTGTAAGATAGGAAACCGCTGACAATGCAGCTACATTTCCTTCTCCCGCAGCCTTCATATACTGATAAGGCTTGCCTGTCACGTCACCACAGGCAAATACCCCCTCAATATTGGTGCTCAATGTCTCTTTCGACCACAATATGTCCATCCTTCATAAGGAGTCCCGGCACCAGTTTATCAGCAGAGACAGCATCTCTTAAAATGAATATGCCGTCTACACTGAACCTATCTTTGTTAGTCACAAGGGTCATCTTGTCGCCTTCTTTTATTATCTCCTTTGGAACATTGCCGACTACAACCTCTATGTTGTGAGCAAGTTTTGACACATCCTTGTACAAGGCTATGTAAGTTACCTTATCCGCCTTTTCAGCAAGGAAGTTAGCCTCCTCTTCTTCTCTTGCGGAATAGCCGATAACAATCGCTTCTTTTCCTTTATAAAGGGCAGCGTCACAGGTAGCGCAATAGCTAACTCCCCTTCCCAGGTTCTCATCTTCTCCCGGAAAAGACTTTCCCGCTACTACTCCTGTAGAGATAATCACCGACTTCGATTCAAACATCTGATCTGCAGACTGGAGCACAAAATAATCTCCCATCGCATATACCGCATTGATTCTTGTCTCATTTATCTTTATCTCCATGGCATCCAGGTGGTCATTATATGCTTTTGCAAGCTTCTCACCTGTTGTGTCAGGCAAACCGAGATAGTTCCTTATTTCAACTGCTTTTGTTATCTTGTGGCTTAGTTCTTTATTACCAAACAAGATGATGTCTTTATTTCTTAATTTAGCTGTAATAGCGGCTTCAAGTCCTCCCGGACCTGTTCCTACTATCGCAATGTCATATCTGCTCATTCTACCTCATTTTCTAATAACTACAATAGTTTAGTTATATCTTCTTCCATAGACATAGGCTTAGTCACAGGGGCAAAGCGCTTTACCACCTTACCATTTCTGTCAATCAAAAACTTTGTGAAATTCCATTTGATATTGTTACCAAATATCCCACAAGCCTGTTCTTTAAGAAAGTTAAACAGCGGGTGGGCATTGGCTCCGTTCACATCTATTCTCTCGAACATCGGAAAATTTACTCCATAGTTAATGAGACAGCACTACGTGCCTCACCGTCAGGGTCCTGATTCCCAAACTGGTTGCAAGGGAAACCAAGTATCACAAATCCCTTGTCAGAATACTTTTCATAGAGTTTGGCTAAAGCCGTAAGCTGTGGAGTAAAGCCACATTTACTTGCTGTATTTACTATAAGTATCACCTTACCTCTGTATTCTTCAAGTGATTTTTCCTGACCGTTTAGCAGCCTTACCTTAAAATCATAAATTTCCATATCTCTCACCCTTCACTAAACAAGCAACATAATAAGTGAATTATGTAAACATAAGCTATTTATTATCGTATGATTATATTGCATACAATTAGTTTTGTCAAGTAGTTAACGAAGGTTTATTTTTAGCTACCTTCCTTTGCCTTCTGTTTATCTCTATACTTCTGATGGGCAAACTCCGCCACATACTCTTTTCTGACTGTTAAATCGGATTTCAGCAGTTCCACCGTACCTCTTTTATCTTCTCTCTGTATGGTCTTTGTAGAAACTCCTATTCTCTCAGCTATCTCTTTATGTGTCTCTTTTCTTTTAAGTTAGCTTCTATAATACATCTTTCTACTAGTGTTAAGTGTTTACTTTTTTTCTTTCTCTGTTATAACAAGCTTGCATCGGTTACTTTTCGTTTTTTTGTTTTTCGCAAATCCAATTATAACATATATGGTAACTCGATGCTTTTTATTTTCTTTTTAAGTGGACACTTTATTTTACAACTTATAATTCCTTGACATTCAAATTATTGCATTAATTACTGTCCTTGCTACAAATCTCATACATATCTCTCCAGATTACTCAAGTCAACAATATCTGTAATTTCTGTATTAGTACCAGTTATAAATATTTTTATTAGCTATTATTATCCGCCAAATTTAACATCATAACTTTTCATTTTTAACTATTACATCCGATTTTATATAAATCAAATATAATTAAACAAAAATTTTGCTTTCATTTCTTTTACTTAAAAAGGGAACAGCAAGCTTGCCATTCCCTCAAGTGTCTTTTTACAGTTTAGGTTTTGCGCTTTATTCCTTTAATACCTCTAAACTTATACTTTAAATCTTTTAAGGATAATGTTTAAAAGTATGCTAAGCCCAAACATTATCAAACAGTTTGTTGCAAAAAAATATTATAAGCAATATTCAGGGCAATTCTAGCAACAATACCACTAACATTAGAATAATTAGGAAATAATATTCTATATAGAAATATAATCCCAAAAACTAAAATACCCAATGTAATACTCCATAAATTTTTTTCTGCTTGATAATTGAAAAAAATATAAATTTATTAAAAAAATCATATTAACGAAATATAACAACAAAAGTGTGCAGGCAGCATCGTAATGTTTTCGCCTAGTATACCCTCAACTGCAATTTCTCCCATTATAAAAAGGCACAGCATGAATAAAGAATAACCTGCTATAGCATTTAATCCTATTCTTATTACAAATCTCATACTCACTCCTCCAGCATACTTAAATCAACGGTATTAGTAATTTCAGTATTGGTTCCTGTTATAAATATTTTTATTGGCTATTATTATTCGCCAAATTTAACATCATAACTTGTCATTTTAACTATTACAGCCGATTATACCATAAATCAAAAATTATCAAACAAAGTTTTGCTTTCATCTCTTTCTTTACTTAAAGGGAACAGCAGCTTTGCCATTCCCCTAAGTACATTTCATAGGTAGATTCTAGCTTCTAAACACTTCTTACTTTCAATATTGTAAAAAAATTTGACCTTATATTTTCTAAGTATAATGTTTAACGGTATACTTAATATAAACATTATTAAGCAGTCAACCGCCAAAAGATTATCAATATCCTTTTCAATAACACTGGCTACAATGCCATTATGATAAAAAAATAATCCGAAAAATATTACCTTGCACCAAAAAAATATAAACCTAAAAATTAAAACACCTAATGTAATGCTCCATAAATTTTTATCAGTTGATAACTTCAAAAATGCTATTTTATAAAAAAACAAATTAACTATATATAGCAAAACAAAATTTAAAAATAGCATATAAAGAAAAACACCAAACATTCCACTAACTAAAAGTTCTCTTGTTATACCTGCACACAATATCATCAAAAGGTAGCAAGCTCCAACATTCATACCTATCTTAGTTATAAATTTCATACTTACCCCTCCAACTTACTTAAATCAACGGTATTAGTAATTTCAGTATTGGTTCCTGTTATAAATATTTTATTAGCTATTATTATGCCGTTGAATTTAACATCATAACCTGTTATTGTAACTGTGCCATTTGGAGCATATATTATACCGTTAAAGTCAAATTTTTTTATTTGCTATTATGCTTATATCTCCTTTTTCTGAAGTCAGTATTACAGGCTTTTTAGCGATAAATTCTTTTGTGTTATATCTCAGATGTTTTCTCACATTTAACGACTTATCAAACACAAAGTTTTTATGCTTAACATAGCAGGTATTGCCAATCACTGTACGATTTTTTATATCCTTAAACTCTGTAACCGGAAGATATGCTTTTATATATTCTGACAGTCTGTCTTCAAGATTCTCCTCTAAATTTATATTATCTGTTTTCTGTTTTATTACATTTTTAAGATATGTCTTTGCATTAAATATACCATTTGCATTAAAATTACTGCTTAATACACTTAGCAAACCACCTGATGATATATTGGTATCAACAGTCAGGTTTTTTGAAGCAAGATTGGTTGATAACAGTCTGTTTTTTGAAACCAGACCATAATTACTAAAATAACTTGAATCATAATCAAGCTCTTCCTCTAAGTCCTTACCTTCATATATGTTACTAGGCTTAATTATTCTGTCAATATTTCCGTCTGAATCTTCATCTAACTTAAGATTTAGTCCGCCATTAAAGTCAGTATCGGTATATATCTTAGTTGTTTTGGTTATCGGTACATTCCTAAAGACTACTCTTTTAATTTCATAACCTGAGTCAAATATGGAGGCAGTATACTCCATAACTCCGTTATCTGTACCTGTAAGCAGTACATTGTTATTCTGTTGATTTAAATATGCAATTTTTATGTCATTATCTTTTCCTAAGCTATAGAAATCACCTTTTTCATAATCTTTGTTATAAGTAGTTTCATTAGTAACTTCTGCCCATACATTCCCATCTGAATCTGTCATGGATAAATTTACAGGGCAGGCAACTCTTAATTTGATATATTTCTGTGCAGGTTCAAGCCAGCGTGTTGCATTTATAGCTTTTGGCAAATCATCTAAAATATTTTTAGAATGAGCTGTTGTACCATTTAGTATATTACTTACAAAGTCTATTACATCCTGATTTCCTGCAAGTTTAGCATGTTCTTCATTGATAAAAAAATCTCTGTCTTTATCGATTGTATTCCCAATGGTGGCACTTATTACAGGTACTGTACCATCACCCATATTGGAAGTAACAAGATTACTAGCAAATTTATATTTGCCATTAGTATAATATTCCTCGATCTCCATCAAAGTATTCTTATTATGCCCAATTACTGCATAAAAATCAACGGAACTAATTATATGTTTATTACCAAAAATACCCTTATGAAATTTTTTTCTGCATTAGATAACATTGGCTTTAATATATCAACACTATTTCTAGCCCAGTTTCTAGTAGATATTAAATTATAAGTTTCATTATAATTTAGTTTACTTATCTTGTTTTTCCCGCTAAGCCGGCTTTTGATAGAAGCCATATCTATATCGGTTTTTTTAATGTATTTAGTTCCGCCTAGTTCAAAAAAATTTTTTTCTGTTGGTAATAATTCATATACTGAAAAAAATTATTAACTACAGCTTTTAAAGTATTCTTTGACAAAATAATCTTGCCAATTACTTAAAAAAACTTCCTGTTTCAAGTGTAAATAATGATTTAGGGGCACCTAAATATGGTGTTCCTAAAGTTATCAATTTATCTACTTTATTTACATTTTTCCTACTTCTTCTTAAATATTCAGAAGCAAGCAATCCACCCATACTGTGGGCAACAAAATTTACTTTATTATATCCCTTTTCATTTATGAAGCTTTCCAAGTGTTCAGCATTTTCAGCATTACTTTTTCTCCAATCATAAGAGTAAAAATAAATATCATATTGTCTGCCAAATTTATTATATAACGAGTTCACCAAGTTTCCATATGTATCCTGTGCCCCATACTGCTGCTTATCATGACTTATTTTTTTCTACTATTCTATTTCCATTTTGATCAATTTCTGAATATTCTGGAATCACTTTGTTAATTGAATTACCATTTTCATCACAAGCCAGATATGGAATATTAAGTTTGTAATTTTTCCTATTAGGCTCCCACAACATATCCCCAGTCTTATTATTGGCATTTTTATGCAATCTTGAAGCTGCAATTCCCGGCAAAACTATTATAGCATTTCTAGGAAGTTTAGGAATTTTTATATTCTTAAATAATGTCTTCTTAGCTGCATTATCAGCATCAACTGTAACCTTAATGCCTACAGTTTTTTCTTCAGATAAATTTGCTTCGACCCTAAACTGTCTGTATGCCTTTACTGTCTGCCCGACCTTAATTTCAGGTAATTTAACCTGTAAACTTTCATTTCCTGTGGCTTTTAATTCATTAGGAAGTTCTATGTTTACTGTAACATTCTTAGCATCTGCCTTCCCAATATTTTGGATATCTATAGTAAGCGGATAAGGTGCATATTCCATTTTTTCATTATCAATGCTTACCTCTGAATCTCCTGACAAGGTAGTTTCTAAAGGTGGCCTTAAATCCTGCACCAGTTCACTCAATCCATATCTGGTAATATAAGTCTCTTCCTTGCCGGCAGGAATCTTCCTGTCCCAAATTACGCTGACAGCACTGTCTCCATTGCTCTGTCCTGCTGCTATCTTATAATCCCATTGCTTACCGCTAATTCTGCCCCAATTTACAAACTGTACTTTATCAGGTCTTATGCTCCCCTGACAAAAAACTGCCGTATGATACAACGTTTGGGGAGCTTAGACTATCAAAGGCTTGAAAATACCTCGGAATATCATTGCCCGTAAATTCTCTTTCTGTAGTAACCTCACCTACCTTAGGTATCCTGAAAGGTGCTGCATCATTGGAACCAAGCATTGTGTCTAACATTACCCTTACACCAACCTGCTTGACGATATTTGAATTGTTTTTGACTGCATATTTTATTTCAATAACATCTTCTCTCCCTGTTGCAGTATTCTTTACAATGCTAAGTATCTGTTTGACTTCTATATCTCCATATCTGGCAACTGAAATATTAGACTTGCCTGATATATGAGGTGCCGTTACAAAGCCACTCTTACCATATATATATTAGGCTACCATCTGTAAATATGGTAGTATATGATGTGTCAGAACCGGGATGTCCATAAGTCAGCTTTATTATCATCTGAATTTACAAAAGGATTTCCACCGGTTGTTCCTATTGTAAAACGTCCGTTGTAACTCTTAACTACACATTCAATGTATTCATTTGACAGCTTCCCATCCAAACTTGAAACGTCAAGAGCCTCTTCACTATTACTTTTAAGCTCTGACTCAACAGTTAATCCTTTCTTATATTCATTCCATTTTTCTTCCGATTCCTCTATTAAAGCTGTATCCGCATATGCCATAGTAGAGAATAATCCAGCTGTGACGGTCACACTTAATAAAACAGCAAACAATCTTTTAACTACACTCTTAGTTTTCATACTCCTTTTTCCTCCTATAAATTGGAATAATCTCTCGGAATCTCAAGCCAGTAAATATAAGGCTTTCAGATTCCTTTTTTATTAAAATCCCCCACTTTTTTTGCCAAAAACACTTAACAAATTCATCGAAAAATGCGGCGCTACGCGCCCTTATTTATAAGACATATTTTTCGATTGGAGGCGATTTTATTTGTTACCTCTCTTTTTGAAACATAGTGAAAGCTATGTTTGTTTCTCTCACTTATTTTTCCTTGTTCAGAAAATACTTACTTTTCAAGGTATTTGCTAGAGTTTGGTTTGCATGAACTACTCAAGATTCCGAGAGTTCATTTAGATCCTTTAATATGTTTTATGCTCTTCTACATATAAGATAGCAGAACTAAAATTCGTTAAGTATCTCCATTCTTATACCTCTGTGGATTAAGTCTTTTCATAACCTGCCTCCAATCATTTTTTCTTTTGGTTTATAGGACGTTTAGGCTGATGCAATATACCTAAACATATAGATGGATACTTGCTTGCACTCTTTATAACTTCATTCCTCATTACCCTTTCAATAACCTTAAAGCCCCATTGTTAACATTCTTTATTTTCACTTATCTCATATTGTCATTCTTAGTTTAATGATAAATTATTTGATGCACTCCTTATTATGTCTTTAATTGTAATGTAACATATTTTTTTAATCTTAAATCAATTTCAATTTGCTTTTATTTTGTAGAAATCGTCAAAAGAATATCGAAGATATGATTTAATAGTACGCGAAATAGGATTATACTCATTAATCGTTTGTTTAACAATCGCTGTTTGCACTTGTATTATTTTAGTGTTATTTGAAAAAGTAAATTCCACATTAGTATGGATTTTACTTTTTCCTGGTTTTTGGAAAAGTAAACTCGACTCCTGTTTGCTATGAAAAAAATAGGTCACGTTCTTCCTGTAAGGCCAATTATAGCATTTTTTTCAGATAACGTATACATCTAGCTCTTAATTTATGTAAAATTTATAAAAAGTAACTTCCATACCGTATCTATAATAGAAAATTAAAACTTACGTGTGGAAGTTACTTTTGCAATTCACCTTTATTTTTAGCTACCTTACTGCACTTATAGCTTTTCTGATTTCAGAGAGTAATTCCTCGTATGTTTCTATGGTCTTCACATCCTTGTTTTCATTTTTTATTCTCTCAGGGCTTCTAAATAAAAACCCTGCTTTGCTCGCTCTTATCATACCGAGGTCATTGTAACTATCTCCCGCCGCTATGGTCTCAAAGCCTATGCTCTGTAAGGCCTTTACTGTCTCTAGCTTAGTTCCGTTTTTTCTAAGCTTGTAGTCCGTTATTTCGCAGTTATCAGCTATCTCTAACTCGTGACAAAAAAGAGTTGGATAGCCAAGCTTCTTCATCACAGGAAGAACAAACTCCCTATAGGTATCACTTATAACAATCACCTGAGTAAAGCTTCTAAGCTCGTCTAAGAATTCTCTTGCTCCCTCATAAGGCTCAACCGTATCTGCCACCTTTTGTATTTCTTTTATTCCGTAATTATTCTCCTTAAGGAGCCTAAGACGCATTTTCATAAGCTTATCATAATCAGGTTCATCCTTGGTAGTAAGCCTAAGCTCTTTTATCCCGGTCTCTTTTGCAAACTCTATCCATATCTCGGGAATAAGTACCCCTTCCATATCTAAGCATACAATACTATTCATAATGCCTCCTCCAAACTGCTGCCGCATTTGACTTACTAAGCATCTTATCCATATCTATCCCCGCAGGACATATATCCTTACAGGCAAGAGACTTGCCACAGCCCTTATAAATATGCTCCCTGTACTCTCTTTTTAATTCCTCTGCTCCTCCTGCCCCAGTGGCAGTTATCAGCCTTGTGGCAGGTACAAAGGATGCCGCACCATAAAAATCTCCACCCACATAAAAGTTTGGACAGACTTCCAGACAGCAGCCACACATCAGGCACCTTGAAGCCTCATAGGCAGTATCAGTATTTTTATCTGTAAGATGAGCTTCTTCTTCAAGATAGTTATTTATATCCTTAAGATTATTATATATTATACTTCTGTCCACAATCAAATCTTTTATTACAGGAAACTTGCTAAGTGGCGCTAGGACAAGCTTGCCCGCCTTCATATTATCCCTTAAAAATGTATCACAGGCAAGCCTTGGTTTTCCATTTATAAGCATGGCACAGGCTCCGCATTTCTTCTGAAGACAGCTACACTCCCAGCTTATACGGGGAATCTCCTTCCCCTCCACATCTCTTATATCAGGACTTGCATTTATCGCACGAAGCAGGCTTGCCACTGTAAGATTTTCCTTTTCCCGGACTGAGCCTAATACTTTGAAAATAAGGACTGCTCTTAGCATCTTCCTGCCTTTTTATCTCAATTACTACTTCCATCTGCTCTCCATATCTCTATGTTTATATTTCCCTCATTTAAGTGGGCCTTAGTTAAGCCCTTAAATTTATCATTTCTATCAGGATAATCTTCCCTGTAGTTTGCTCCCCTGCTTTCTTTTCTACAAAGCGCACTAAGTATAAGTGCTTTGGCAAGGGTGAGCCTCTCCTTTTCTCTCTCATTTAACTGTCTAAGTGCCAACTTGTCAAGAGCAGCAATCCCCTCATTTAACAGGGTTTCATTTCTTACTATCCCAAGAGACGAGAGTAAAATATCCCTCACCTCAATTATAAAACTCTCACGAGCATCTTCATACTCTTCATTATAAGCCTCTATTTCAAGAGGAATTCTATTCTTTTCTACCTGATTTGTTACTACTTTTGTAGTGTATAACGGCTTTTCTATAGCCCTAGTTACTCCTTCTGTAGTATTAGATAAGCTGTCTAAACCTACCACCGTCTTAGCTGCGCTTTCTGCAGCCTTTCTACCACCATAGATTGCTCCAAGAAGTGAATTGCCTCCAAGTCTGTTTGCCCCATGATAGGCCGAACAGGCTTCTCCTGCAGCAAAGAGGTTTTCTACATTTGTCTTATGATCTATGTCCACATCTATTCCGCCCATAAAATAGTGGATACCGGGTCTTACAGGAATAGGTTCATTTTTAGGATCAATACCCAGATAGTGGATGATTTCTTCCCTCAAATCAGGAAGCCTTTCTTTCCAGACCTCCTTAGGAAGTTCAGTCATATCAAGATAGACCTGAGCTCCTCCATTATCCCTGCTTACAAAGTACATTTCCCTTGAAACCACATCCCTTGGCATAAGGTTCTTAAACTCAGGATATTTTTCCTCCATAAAGTAGTATTTTTTATCATCCTTGTAGATGAAGAGCCTTCCTCCCTCTCCCCTTGCAGCCTCGGATACCAGACAGACCTTGTCTGCAATTTCTACAGTTGTAGGATGATACTGTATCATTTCAAGGTTGCTAAGCCTCACTCCTTGCGCAAATACCTTGGCTGTCACATCCCCTGTATTGGCAGTTGTACCTGTAGTAACTCCCGCAAAGATACCCGCCGGTCCGCCAGAGGCAAGTATTACAATACCTTCTAAATAATAAGATTTACCGGTGTAATTATCCCTTATCTCTACTCCTTTACAGACCTTACTTTCATTTTCAAGTCTAAGCCGTAAAAACCCGTGATGGCTATACCTTTTTATAAGTCCGTAAGACTCATACTTTCTTGCTTCATCTATAAGGGCTGTCATTATAACCTTGCCTGTACTGCTCTTTGCATAGGCTGTTCTCTTCTTCTTCTGACCGCCAAAATTTCTCTGCTGTATGAGATTGTCTTTCAAGTTAAAAGGCACTCCTACACGTCCAAGATACCTTATTATCTCCGGTGCAGCTTTAGTCAGGCCACGAACAGAAGCCTCATCAGCTATCTCGCATCCGGCCCTCATTGTATCTGTAAAATGATTCTCTACATTGTCTTCCTCACCCATAGTATCTAAGGCTCCGTTTATGCCACCCTCTGCCATAACTGACTGAGCCCTCTCAGAAGGAAAATTGGAAATGAGGTTACAGCCTATGCCTTTCCCCGCAAGGGTAGTGGCAGCTGAGAGCCCTGCAAGTCCCGCACCTATTATATTTACCACCTTTAGTACCTCCACATTATATTCCACCTAAGGAAATAAATAACAAAAGCAATAGTTGATATGAAAAGAATCACAGCAAGCACAAGCATGATGTCCTTGACATAAGCCCTAAAGCCCCCTATACCAAAGCCTATAAGCAAAGGTCTTATATTGGATAATATATGTACCAAGAGAGTGAGCACTAAAAGAATAGAGAAGACGAGTTGAACTTCATTAAAATTTTTCAGTCTGAATACATCTCCCTTGTTTGAAAACAGGATTACATGGCAGATAATAAGGAGAATCATGGCAAAGCCTGATATCCTTCTTGTCCAAAATACTGCATTTTCCCTTAGGTAGAATTTTCCACTTCTTTTTCCGGTTTTAACAGAGTCAATTGTAAGCTTTATTCCTATCACTATATGGGCCATTAAAAACAGCATTAAAATGCAGGAGATGGTTTTCATCATAGAATTGCCACCGGGTATTATCTTCATAAGCTGAAATGAGCCTGCTATAGCATGAATTAAAAATAATATTATTAAAATAAAGCTGATAATAGCATTCCACTTTCTCATTCAGACTTCTTCTCCTCGCTTAGATTAATAGCTTCGATATAAGCTCTGTTTTTCTCTTTAAGCTTATATGAGCTTGCAAACTCTTTCGACATCAGCAAAACATCGAACCTTCCTTCTTCAGCTCTTGAAACAACCAAAATGGCTTCTTCTTTTTTTATCTTCATCTGATTCTCGGGAAGCTTTGAGCGGAAGCTCTCTGCCATTTCTATTCCCATAACATCGCTCTCAGCTACGCTACAGGCTATATCTTCAAAGATAATGTCTGTTTCCTTCCCATTAAAAAAATCTATCCACTGGTTTAGCTTCTCTGTATCCTTATGAAGCTCCGTATTGATAAGCACTATATAATTTCCAGAGGGTTTATCTATCACAACTGAAGGGCTTGAGACAGCATCAGCCTCATTAGAAGATAGGAGCCCCCTCCAATAATCTGTCATCATTAAAGGGACTCCTACTATTAAAAACAACGCACCTGTCACTATAAGAAGATGCTTTAATATTTTAATTATTCTCATCATTATTTCGCTTTTGCTGAGTCAAGAGCAATCTTTGCTGCCTCAACAAACTGGTCATGGTTAATGGTTGCACCTGAAATTGCATCAATATCATCCGGATTGCCGCTCTGTACAAGGAGCTTTGCATACTCATCGCAGGCTTTAACAGCCTTCTGTGCCTTGTTGTAAAAATCTCTGTTTGCTACGCTTCCCTGCTTCTTGCCGTATTCAGCATCCTTCTCCTTGCCATCAGGCTCGTAGGTCGTAAAGCTGCACTCAGTAATCGCATTGTCCTTCACTGTAAGCTTAACCACACCGTAACCGTTTCCTGCATCTGAGCCATCAGGATTGGTATAGACTGAGCTGGTACCCTCATAACTTCCGTCAGCGAGCTTCACACTGCCGCCACAGGCAGTAAGTACAGCCATTATGGCTGCAAAGCTCACAATTCTCATATACTTTTTCATCATTTTACTCCCTCCTATACTCTTATTTGCCAAAGTCATAATTAACAGCTGTAATTAATAATGCTTCATTGTACGCTGTTTACGCTCTGACTTCGTGCTTATAAAGTCAACCATATACGGCTATTATGTATATAATTATTACATTATGATTTTCAATAATATAGCCGTAGCTGATAATGCCGCATAGTTCGCTGCTTCCGCTCTGACTTCGGCTTCGCACTCGTAGGTTGCGGACAGCTATTATATATGCAGAACTAACGCGCCTTGCTTCGCTGCTTCGCAACTCGCAAAGTGCGAGTCACCGCCAAAAAGCGAGCGCGTTAGGTTTTTCGTCAAGTTAAAATTATAGGTGAATTTGACTTACAGAAACCGTAGCGAGTCCGGACATTTATAAGCGTAGACGTAACTTAGTCATTTATTACTCATGAAACCTTATATGTCCTGTAAAGTTACTGTTTACGCTTTCCTTTGATATCTTGCCATTACGAAGCACTATCATCCTCTGTGCAACCTCAGCCACCTCTATATCGTGAGTAACCACGATGAGAGTTGTACCTTCGCCGTGAAGCTTTCTAAAGAGCTCAACTACCACCTCTTCATTCGCATCATCAAGGTTACCTGTAGGCTCATCTGCAAGGATAATTTCAGGCTGGTTGATAAGGGCTCTTGCCACACATACTCTCTGCTGTTCTCCACCTGAAAGCTGGCTTGGAAGGTGCTTCGCCCTGTCTGCAAGTCCTACCCTGTCAAGGGCTTCCATAGCCTCTTTTTCATCTGTAATGCTGTGATAATACTGTGCAAGCATTACATTTTCAAGGGCCGTAAGATAGTTTACAAGATGGAACTGCTGGAAAATAAGGCCTATCTTGTCTCTACGGATGTTGGTAAGATTCTTTGCACTTTCTTTTGCTATGTCTACTCCATCTAAGAGGACTGAGCCCTTGCTTGGCTTATCCATACAGCCAATTATATTCATCATCGTACTCTTACCTGAGCCTGAAGGCCCCATAATGGACACCCATTCGCCCTTTTCAACCTTGAAGTTTACATTGTCGAGGGCATGGAGTTCACCATATATTTTATATACATCTTTCAACTCTAACAAGCTCATTTTTTATTCTCCTTTTAACACTAATGCAGGATCTATTTGGTTGTTGTCCTTATCGGAATGAGGCAGGCAATACCTGTAACTGCAATCGACACGATTATGGTTATAGGCACTAACAGAGGCCTGAAAGATATCGAACTGCCAAATACATTCACACTGACTGTCTGTGCGAAGGCAAAGCCGATTATAGAGCCAACCACTCCGCCAAGACCTCCAAGCATGATTCCCTCTCCCATAAATTCCTTGATTATGCTCGAATCAGAAGCTCCTATGGCCTTTCTAAGTCCAATCTCTTTTCTTCTCTCTGTTACTACAGCCGTCATAGTAGTCGCAACACAGATCATGGTAAGTGCAAGCACTATGGCTGTTACAAGAAATACAAGAGCCTGAAGCTTTGAAAGTACAGTGGTTTCAGAAGCTGTCACCCTTTTTACAAGGCTTGCACTAAGAGCATCTACCTTGCTATTTATCTCTGAAACATACTTGTTAAGTCCTTCTCCTGAGGTTGAGATACTGACTTCCGCTAAATCAATATTGCCCTTAGCCCCGGCAAGGCTTTCCAGGTCAGTCATCGACATATACACATAGTCCTCTTCGCTTCCACCTGTACTAAGAATTCCTGTTACCTTAACATCAAGTGTATTATCCGCCTGATCAGCGGCTACATTTTCAGGAGTAAAGCTCACTGTAACACTGTCTCCCACCTTCAGTTCAAGGCTCTCTGAGATATTTTTACCAAGCAAAAGTTCGCTGCTTTGTTTAGGCCATTCGCCTTCCACGAGCCAATAAGGACTTGTTTTCTTTACATCCTCCATATTGGTTCCCGCAGCCAGTATAGGCTGTTCATGCATTCTTACCGTCTCGTAGCGAAATGGTGTAGCACCTACCAGTTCATTGGCTTTTATAAGGTCTGTAGCCTTCTTTAGCTCATCATAGGTGAATCTGCTCCCTGTCGGTGTTAGTATCATATTTGCACCGTAGTTACGAAACTCAGCCCCCATCTGGCGGGGCACATCATAGTAAATGGTTACAAGTCCTGAAAGAATGGCTGCACCTATGGCTATGGCTAAGAGAGCAATTAACATTCTGGACTTTCGCCTCATAAGAGAGGGCAGTAATCATTCTTAAAAACATTCTTCTATTTTTCATCATTATCTCCCGTGTAACACTGCCTCAGGCTCAAGTTTAAGAAGCATTCTTATGGCAGGTATGCTTCCGATAAGAGTAACTATAATTACAAGAATTCCAACTATAGGTATCACCATAGGTCTAAGTGTAATAAGTGAACCAAATACCGTCTTACCTATAATCTGTGCAAAGCCTATACCACAGGCAAAGCCTACCGTACCGCCTATGATGGCTGTAATTATAATCTCTGTTAATACAAGCCCTGTGATGGCAGAGTTATGAGCTCCTATCGCTTTCATAAGTCCAATCTCACTGCTCCTTTCCATAACTGAAGCAGTAACGAGGTTACATATACCAAGGGCAGAGCCAATGAGGCTTAAGATTGTTATAAGAAGCATCAAAGCTGCGTCTTATCAAGGATGGCTCCCTCTGAATCAGCTACCTGCCTTACAGGTGTCGCCACAGAGTCAGTTATAACCTCCTGAATCTGATAGCAGATTGAACTTACATAGGCTGTACAATACCAGATTTCATACTGGGCTACAGTCAGAGACTGAGGATCTTTAGCTGCCTTAACTGCAAGCTCATTGTCAGGAGTGGTCAGAGCACTTACTTCTATGGTGTCAATCTTTCCTTCAAGCCCATTAAGAGACTGAGCAGCTTTAAGTCCTGTAAATATGCGGTCATCCTCATCTCCACCTGATGAAAATACACCAACTATGTTTAATTCTCTCTCTTCCTTACTTCCCTTAACCTTTATCTTGTCACCTGACTTAAGCTTCAGTTTCCCTGCAAGGTTATCGCCTATCATGCAGGCATTTCATCAGGGTTGGTCTGCTCGTCTATCCACTTTCCATCTGTTATCTCCCACCAGCTTCTAAGACTTGCGATACCGGCGTCAAGCTGTTCTCCTGTAGGCAAATCCATATGGTGATTGAACCAGCTTCCCACTACAAGTACATCTGATCCATCCGGAAGCTTTGCACCGCTCTTTACAAAAGGAGTGTAGTCAACTATGTTGAATGCCCAAAATATGGTCTTAATCTTACCTAGTTCATCTTCCTTAAGGTAGGCGTTACCTGACTTCCCACCGCTTACATCATAGAGGTCGCTTACCACGCTCTGTCTCTTAGGCATAACAGTAATGTTGGCACCGAAAGTCTTAAGCTCTTTATTTACCTTATCACCTACATCTAATACTACGCAAAGCATAGCAGTCGCAAGAGACGCTCCAAGTCCGATAGTAAAGGCAATAAGAATCATTTTTTTCCACTGGCGGATAAGAGTCCCTTTTACCATTCTAAAAAACATATTTATCTCCCTTACTTAAAAATATCCTCGTGTTTCTCAAGTTCAGCTATAGGAACAATGATGTTGCCATCATGAATCTTATAGTCTATAACTATAGGGTTACAGCCACCCTTAAAGCCTATAGTATTGATGTTCATAACTACATTGCAGAGGTTGCAGACTACCTGTCCTTCTCTCTCATAATATCCGGTCTCTCCACATATATCACAGGCATCAAGACCTATACCGTAAGCACTTGAGTTAGGCTTTTTGATCACTATGAATCTAACTGTTTTACCATTTTTAGTAGTGTAGCCAAATCTGTGAAGATGCCCGTCTGCTACCTGCTCAAAGGTAACAATTACACTATCATCTGTTACCTTAGCTTCCTCTATAGGAGATATCTCAATCTCCTGATTGGCATAAACTCTCAGTGCTGTGAGGGTAACAAAGGAAAATACCGCACATACTACAGCTGTCGTACTCCAACGTTTGATATTTCTCCATTTTGCCTTGATTTTTCTATGCTCTGCATTGTTATCATAAGGCTCATTTACATGGCGGCTCCTTGCAAAGAGCACCACAGGAATGACTAAGCATACCAAAACAATGGCTAAGGTAAACATAATCTTATTATTTGAAGTAAATACCGCAAAGGTAAATATTGTGTGATTGGTCTTGATTATCCTCTTTGCAAGGAATACACCAAAGGCATCGCCAAGTTCATTTACCAGGTTGATAATAACTGTGATGAAAATGACTGCAAAGCCAAGCTTTGGACTAAGCCTCACATTGCCCTTATACACAGCAAGCCCCGCAACAAAACTAAGAATGAACCCAAAACACATACCTACCATGCTGTATAAAAAGTTGGCTGAAAGTACGCTTTGCTCCGCAAATAATATCGCATGAGGATTTTCAAAAAACGGAGGCAGGAAATATAATAGCATGGAGACTGCCATAAGAGATAACATCACTGACAAAAGTATGCTCCTTACCTTAGTCTGTTTCCTGAGAATCAGGCTTACAAGCACGAATAGGATGAAGGCAGCAAGATTGATAGTATATATTCTCACATTCCACATACCTGTATCTATCTTGTTGGTTGTGGTTTTAAATACCGTCATAACTATGGCACTTATAAGTCCTACTATGACTGCAGCCCACTGAAATCTCTTGTAATTCTCTCCACCTACAAATCTGATACCTGAAAGCAAAAGCCCCACAAGCAGCATCATAGGCAGCAACTGTTCTGTAGACAATACAAATATTTAAGCACGTCTTTCTCCTTATCTATAATCCAAACTTTAGTTAGACATCTGTATATAGCAAAACACAAGGCTCTCATGCCATGCTATATACAGATGTAGATTATACGAAGTTAGTACAATATGGTATATCATACATTACAATAGCTGCATCGGGTTGAAATGCCCAATGCAGCGAATTGTCAATGAAATGAAATTAGTTTTTGATTACCAGCTCTGTTTTACGTAATCCCAGTCTTTCTCAACTGTAAGATTGCCATTCTTAAAGTAGTCTTCAAGAACTGCTCCAGGACCGGTCTCAGCATCGCTGTGGATTAAGTATCCGTTTTCAGCAGGGTTATGAATTGTGAATTTGAGCTTATATGAGCCTGACTCACCCATCTTAATATTTGCACCGTAGTGAGGACCATCAGATGCACTCATAGGCATAAATGTTCCCTTAGCTACTTCCTTGCCATCCTTATCTGATACTAAATAATCAATAGTAAGGTATGGAACCCAGTCACCGGTACCATAGCCAAGCTTGTTCTCAAGAGCTGAAACGTCTGCCTCAAGGTGAATCTCATTCTCCTTGTCAATTGTCTCCTGACCGGGAGCCATAGGTACAGGCTGGAAGTATACTGCAGATACATTGATAAACTCTACCTTCTCATCTTCAAAGATTGGTATCTCAGTAAATCCTGCTGCATCTCCAGGCGCTGTTGCACTTCCTGCACTTGATTTATTGTCAGCAACAATGTTTGATACCTTGCTTGCAGGTACACTCTCACCACTAGCTTTGCTTGCAGCCGCACTTGAAGCCTTGCTTGTAGTAGTTGTTGTCTTCTGACCACATCCTGTTACCGCTGTTACCGCAAATGTTCCGGCAAGAGCAAGTGATAATAATTTCTTTTTCATATTCTCCTCCTATAAGAAAAAAATAAATATATATGATAATGAAAGCTAAGGCTCTCATTTATCAACTCTATTACCCCTCACGGCTTTGTCATTTACAACAAAAGCCAAATTATATTACTTTGTGGACACTACCTTTAAGGCATTTCTAGGCCTTACTTGCAGAGTTCTCCTGTAATACTTCCTTAACCACACTCTTAATTATTTCTCTAAGCTTCTTTTCCTCTTCTTCCTTAGCAAGAGCCTCTTTCTTAGCAGCTTCTTCAGCACGCTTCTTGTCAGCTTCTGCACGGATTGCAAGATTCTTCTTTCTCCAGTGAAGATATACAATTACTGTCACCACAAGAAGAATGAGCTGTGGGATAAGGGTTTCAAGTATAGGATATATACCCAGTACATCCAATATCTCAGTTGAAGGAATGATGGCCGCCAGCCAATCCGGTGAAGTCATAACCAGTACATCGCCCTCGATAAGCTCCTTTATACCTGCTCCAAGGAAGGATATAGACATTATAAACATCAATATACTTGTTGCTGTAAAGAACGGTCTTAAAGGTATCCTTAAGCTGAAAGCATGGATTGCATAGTACACAAAGATAAGTGCAATAAAGCCAACTACAAGTCCTGCCCAAACCATGCTTATATTTTCATCCTTAAGCATAGGCTGGAAGAAAAGCACAACCTCAGCTCCCTCTCTAAATACTGCAAGGAATGCAGTAAATGCAAGTGCCATGGTGCTTCCTGTCTTGGCGCTGGTCTCTGTCTTACTCTTTATATAGTTTGTCCAAGCATCACTTTCTGACTTAGACAACATCCAGTTACTTACATAATACAAAACCACAACAGCTGTAAGTGCTGTAACACCTTCTATGATTTCCTGAGAAGCACTATTTGCAAGCGTAAGTGCCTCTAAAAGCCAGGCAAGAACGAAGCTTGCACCTATACCAACCAAAGAACCGATATATACCGGTCTTGTCAGTTTCTTTCTTCTTTCTGCATCATCTCCTGCTGCCTTGGCAAGGTAAGCTATGATGGCACCAACTATCAGTATAGCCTCAAAACCTTCTCTAAGAATGATAGAGAAGCAGGCTATAAATGTAGCCGCTGCTGCACTTCTGCCTCCACCTGACTGCTCAGCGAGAACCTCTTCAACTACCTGTCTTATAGTAGCAGTATCTGCACTTCCGGCCTTCGCATCTGTCTTAGCTGAAGATGTAGGACTCTTACCGTCAAGAATATTCGCATCATTGTGAATCATTGACTTAAGCTTGTCTACTTCTTTGTTAAATTCGTCTGTAGAACCTCCATTTTTGGTCACAGCCTTGCAGGCTGCAAACTGAAGCTCAATCTCAGACTTTCTGGCTCCTGATATCTTACCAAGAGTGAGTCTCTCAAAGCCTGTAGTCTCGTAGTAGCCATAGTAGCCATGATTTACAGTATCATAGGCTTCTTTGGCATCTCCGGACTTATATACCTCTTTGGCATGTTCAAAAACCTTATCCATAGCATCAGCTACATCATTCCAGGTCTTTGTCGGTGCGCCGCTTGCTTGGTACTCCTTCCAGGTAGGATAGTAAGCATCCTCAGCCCTGGCTATGGAAGTAAATCCAAAGCTTGCTAAAAATACAAATAAGACCATAAAAAATCTTGATAGTAATACTCTTCTTTTCTTGTTAAACATTAATACCTGCCTCTCTTTATTACTTTTAAAACATTACAATACAGAATCACAATTCCCAAGCAAGCTTGTTCGAACTGTTATGTATTCATGTTGTATCATTGATTAGAATTCACTAACCACATATAAATTATCCCAAATTTTCATCTTTGTCAAGTATGATACCCATTTTCATTTCAAAAATTTTATCTGCATACTTAAATACTTCCTTATCGTGAGTGATGATTAAGACTGATTTCCCACCATCTGCAAGTCTTCTAAATATCTTAAGTACTGTCTCTGTATTTTCCTCATCTAAATCAGAGGTCGGCTCGTCAGCAAGTATGAATTCAGGCTCATTGATAAGAGCTCTTGATATAGCCATCCTCCTAAGCTCTCCTCCTGAAAGCTCTGTAGGCATAACCGATGCAAGCTCATCTATTCCGGTTTCCTTAAGGAGTTCCATTGCCCTTGCTTCAACCTCTTTTTTATCTACCTTGTCTTTGCCCAAATTGCCATATAAGTTAAATGGAAGAAGGACATTTTCAAGTACGGTAAGCGTGTTTATGGCTGACTGTCCCTGAAGAACTATACCAAAGTGTTTATTCCTAAACTTTGACAGGCTTACATCATCAAGCTTGCCAAGATCGGTATCTCCAACCACTACAGCACCGGAACTTGGTGTAAGAAGCCCTGATAATACATTTAACAGAGTACTCTTGCCACTTCCTGACTGTCCATAAAGTACCACCAGTTCTCCTGTATTTAGCTCAAAATCATTTTCACCTAAGGCAAAAAACTTATTTGAGCCTCCCCTGTCTCTTAGAAACCATTTACTTATTTTATTTGCTCTAAGTTTCATCAGTTGCCCTCCCTTAGGATAAGTGCAGTATCTATCTTAGATGTTTTAAGTGCACTAAGTGATGATGCCAGACAGCCTGCGGCTACAGAAGCTGTGATTGTTATAACCGCAAGCAGGGCTACCCTGTCTGCACCGGGAAGCAGAAACGGAAGGTCAAAGCTCGTAAGACTTACACCTCCTACCAGCAAAACAGCTCCTATTGCTGTAACAGCCCCTATCACGCTCCCTATGAAGTTCACCATAAATGCCTCTTTAAGGATGATATCTGCAACCATCTTCCTAGATGAACCAAGCACACGAAGTATAGCAAATTCCTTCTTTCTTTCATTGGCAATCATAGTAAAGGCAAGCATTAGAATAAGTATGGCGAGAAGCCAAATCGCAATTATAAGTACACTTATTATCTTTGATGCGGATTCAAGCTGGCCTGAAACTCCCGATATCATGTCCTGTGTCTGAATAGCCTCAACTCCTCTGGTCTTTACGTTTATCTCACTCATTACCTCAAGAGGAGTATGTCCGTCAGCCACATTTATAAGGATGCAGGAGGTAAGCTTGTCAGGATCACCGTTGCCGTTTGTAACCATGCCTGTATCTTCCGCTGATTTAAGTAGTTTTTTAACTGAATCAATGCTTAGATATACGGCAGTATCAAGGTAGGTGCCTGTTTTTTTAAGCTTGCCCTTTACTGTACACACCTTGCCGTAAAAGGTAAGGGTGTCTCCTGCAAATGCATTGAGGTCGTTACCAACAAGCATTTCAAATTCGCCAAGCTCCCCATGATAAGATTCTTTTACCCAAGGCTTAATGGTAAAGTCAGTCTCAGGATCAAAGCCTATAATCTGAAGCTTAGCCGAGCAGCAGCCAGCCTTTGCGGATGCGAGAAAATACTGCTCTGATATCTCCTTTATGCCATCCATATCTTTAATCTTATCTAAGATACTTCTATCCATGTAGAAATACCCGGGATTCCCCTGCAATATAATATTGGAAAAATTTGTCTTGGTTGTGGCCTCATAAGGAACTACCATGACATCAGCGCCAAGTCTGGACTTAAGCGATATCAGTCCTTCTTTAAGTCCTGTGATTGCAAGTGAACCCCCTGTAACAGAAAAACATAACAAGGCAGAAAGCAGGACTAAAATCAAAGTCCTGCCCGGTCTTCTTGCTATGTTTTTATATGAAATACTATTAAAAACAGACATTTTTACCTCTTATTTCTCATTCTTAGCTTCTTTTAGGTTAATCACTATGTTTATGACCTCTACCACCAATAAAACTGCCGTAACTGCTATAACCGCAGGACGCATTGTTGTTCTACAGTGCATATCAGGCATCATACATATTTTGATGATAATCTGAGGAAACAGCATAGCCATAATTGTAACAGGAAGCATAGCTGTGGACAAAGCCGCTCTCTCTCCTGCCTTCCTAAATACAAACAACAATACCGACATAACTGCAAGAGCTATTCCTGTAGCAAATATAGCCTGTTCAGCCCAGTGACAAGGCATAATCATTGCACCCTTTTCCATGCTTACAGGGCAGGAATGAAATACATATTTCACTCCAAATGCAAGTACAAGGCTAAGTGCAAGCAAAACTACAGAAAGTAATGCAGATATCTTGTTTTTGCCACTCATAAAAGAACCCCTTTCAATACATTATGTTGATTTGTTTCATCGGTTTTATATTGTAACCTAAGGACAATAATTTGTCAAGCAAAATTGATAATTAAAATCAATTACTTATTTATAGATAAACACTATAATTGTGGTATACAATAAAAAAGTGTGTGCTCGCACACACTTCGCGTGCGAGCGGTGCCGTAAGGCAAATTCCCCTGCCGCGAGCTGTGCATCCCTCGGAGAGATTTTTATGTGACAGGTAATTTCGGAGAAATTTCCTGTCACATAAAAATAGTGAGGCTGTAAACAACCCCACCACCTAAGAATAATCATAACTAAATTTATTTGTGCCCCTTGTAAATATCCCCGTAATTTTCTCATTTGTTTGAATAATAGTTATCTAAGCCAGTTTGTTACGCTCTCCCAAGCCTCTTTTCTTTCAAGACCAAGTTTCCAGAATGCAATTCCTGCAACCTTGTCCTTTTCCACCAGTTCGAGCTTTGCAGCAAGTGACTTCTCCTCTTCAAGCCAGATTCTCATCTTGTCTTTTCCGTCCTTCCACTCCGAGTAGTACTGCCCTGTCTCCTTGTCCCATTCTTTCTTTGCTTTGTTGCTGTTTACAAGGCTTAAACCTCCGTCCATCGCTAAAGCCTTGCTTGTAAGCTTCCCGGTGTGTGCCTCCCTCCAAAGTCTGGTATAAAATGGCAAGCCGACTATAAGCTTCTCCATAGGAGCACTTTTAGCTGTATTTTCGATGCTGTTTTTCACCCAGCTAAGGCTTGAGACTGAGCCTGCCTCAGAAGAGCCCGAATAATGCTCATCATAAGCCATCACACAGAGATAGTCCGCAACTATACCCTGTTCCTTAATATTGTAGAAGGCATTGAACTCAAGCGGAATATAGTTATCTACAGAGAGCACCTTCTGTCTGCTTCTCATTTCTATGGAAAGCTCTCTCAAAAACTGTATGTAACCACCTGCATAAGAAGCCTTTATATTCTCAAAATCTATGTTTATGCCGTCAAGACCATATTCTTCAACAAAATATATAATATTTTTGATTAAGTTCCCTCTCGAAGTGGTACTCATAAACAGCCTGTTATAGTCAACATCCTTATTAAAGTCACTGATTAAAGGCCATACATCCACATTTATTCCTTTAAGCTTAGTGACATAATCCTTTGATGCAAAGGTAGTAAGCTCACCATCTGTATCGGCTACGCTAAACCAGGTAGGTGATATTACATTGAGCCCTTCTGCCTTGGCAAGGGCAGTAGCCCAGCCTGCATTTGCAGCCGTACTTGTCACCTGATGCCAACCAAGGACTATAGGCTCATCCCTTGTTATACTTGTATAGCCTGCATCCTCTTTTTCTCTGTCAAAGCTGTACTCTTTCTTTTCGATATTATCAAGCTCAGAGGTTTTTATATAACCTGTAACCCCATCTTCGGTAAATACTCTGGTATATTCATTACCTGTGCCCTCAAGGAGATACACCTTGTCCCCTTCACTTACTTTCTTTAAGATAACCTCTTTTTTTATCTCCGGCTTCTCTTAGCGCAGTATCACTTTTTACTCCCGCATACTCGTATTCAACATTATTTTCATCAAATATAACAACTCTTCCCGGATTTTCAAAAACATCAGCCTTCATATCGTGCCATTTTGTTATAAAATTCAGAGAAACATAGAGGTTGCCACCCTCTTCAATAAAGCTTGCCACATCCTCTGTCTCTCTTCTGCCATTTAGCTGATATTCTTTTTCGCCTGCATTATAGATGTATTTTTCAGTAGCAGTTGTATAGACCACTACATCTTCAAAGGCATCGTAAAATATCCTTGGCAACATCTTTACGACCACAGAATATGGCAGATAAGTCTTGCCATCTTTTATAATGGCATTCTCATCTGACTTAATAAGGTCAACCACCAGCCTTGCCTCACCCTCAGGCAGCTTATAATAATCAGTTAGTGATATTTCCGTCTTGTTAGAGCCGCTAAAATCAAGTTTCTTACCTAAACAAGGGCAGCGGCTGATATAATTGCTATTACAACTACCGGAATAATAATCATAATAGGATTTAACTTCTTAATCATTGGTACCTCCGAAAAATAATCATCCTATTTATGATACCACTATTTACCTTATTTGTCATTTATTTTTACATTCCTATGTCCTGAAAATTTACCTTCTCAACCTCTCCCAATAGGTTGATATCAAATTCCAGCATATATCTTTCATTTTCAGCCAGTGCCTGGGCTAACCCAAAATCCTCCAAAAGCCTGTCTCCACAGAAGAATCTAACTCCCCTTTGCCAAAACTTTTTCATTTCAATCATTAAAGCATCTTCACTATTTCTATTTTTCATACTCTTCTCCCAAAATACTTAAAATCTCATTATTAACTCCCACTCACTTCCTTGTTAAACTTAAAATCCATATCTTTTTGCTCATAGTCTCAAATTAAGTACAAAATTCATATACCTTTACAACTTGCAGGTATTGCCAACAGCTCCTTTATAACACCTTAAACCTCCGGACTCTCCTTATTAGAAAGTCCGGAATCATTCAATAAGAAAAATCCGTGATGTAATCAATCCTTCTTATTCCAGTAGGCAGCAGCTTCTTTCCATTCTTCATCCTGACCGGCCAGCACCCTGCTCCGCCTCATTCTTTCACTTTCAAGTGATTTGTCAATGTTCATTCATACTCGTATCCCGAAAGATTGTTTGTCATCTTCTTTGGACTTAACAGCTTTGCGGCTCTTTTATTTACAGGATAATTAACCTTGTGTCTTTCTGATTGCTTTCCGATAGTAAGATAGAGCTTTGCCCCTTCAAATAATTTGATATCGGAAAGCGCACTTTCAAGTATTATTATTTCTTCTTCGCAAAGTGCCAGATATACCAATGACTTTTCTTTAGACTTATTAAAGTCCATTATCTTCTTTTCGGATACTACTGTATAATTGCGTCCGTCAGCCAAAGACAGCCTGACATCTGCATAATCTCCCACTCTTAGAAGCTCCGGAAGCAGGATATCTGAGTATTCACATATAAACTCATTTTCTCCGGCCTCTGTTTTTCTTCCTACAGGCAGAGATAGCTCATTATTGCCTTTCTCAGACATTTCATTATGAGTAACCTCTTTTAACTCCATTTCGCTTTCAGTCATCACAGTCTCGTCCACTGTTTGTTCTTCTTGCGTAACAACGGGAGTTTCCTGTACTACATTAATGTTCTTATCTGATTCCTTCTTCAACAGCACAAATGCCGATATTGCAGTTACTGTAATTGCCAGCATTATTAAAATTAATACTGCCAGTTTTTTTCTTCTGCCAATTCTTTCAAAATCATCATCAGATAATAGTTTTGCTTCTTCCTGACTAATAAACATAAACCCTCCTCTTTTATATCCTCTCTCTTCCTATTCCCCTACATTCTACCTTTAGCTTCAGTCTCTTAAGCAATTCCCTTGTACACTTAAGTCCTGCTTCATCCGTCAAATTATCAATTATTGTCCAATCCTTTTCCCCTATGTCCTCCCTATGATTGATTAAAAATTCCTCAGACCTTCTTCCCTTAATAAGGTTATTTTGTATGACGGCAATTTTCTCATCACAGCTGTAGAACAAAAGAGAAAGCTCATCTATTCTACCAAAGTCGAGAACAATGTTGTCAAAACCTTGTTTTAGAAAATAAGCCACATCCTCCTCGGCCACAGAGTTATACATTCTGATGTTTTTTAAGTCAGCTGCGCTGCCAAGAAAAGTCTCACACCCATCTTCATCCCTAATTAAAGATAGAAATGCTACCTTTCTTCCCTTTGCCGCTAACTCCTTTGCCATAAGCAGTGCAATATGAGTGGTGCCTACTCCACTCTCTGCCCCACAAACGGCTATCATCTTAGAGGCTGTATCCCTAATTATGCCTCTTCCCCTGTTTATTTCAGGCCTTGACGATGTGTCTTTACAGAGTTTTTTTACAACCTTTTCAATGTCCTTTATATAAGGTCGGTCTTTAGGCTTATCTTTCAGACATAGACCTGATAATTTCAGACATTTCTCCCTTATACCCTTTTTAAATAAGCCGCTTTCCCGGACTGTATTGCCAGCCAGATACCTTACTAAAGAGCCAAAACCATAGATGTCTGTCGCCCTTCCTGCTACAGTCCCCTTCATAAGCTCGGGAGCTGCAAAGCCTGCTGTGGCAAGTGGTGTAAAACCGGCATTTTCTTCCATATAAATCACTGAACCAAAATCTACTACCTTAATTCCGTCTTTTGAAAGGATAATATTATCGGGTTTCCAATCGATGTAAAGCAAAGATTCTTCCAAAGAATTAATATATTGCAGAAAGTCAAATATTCCTTTAACTATACTTTTAAGTTCCTTCTCACTTAGACAATTTCGCAAGAATTCTTCTGATGCAAGACTAACTCCTTCAACGTACTCTTCAACCAGATACAGGTTTTCGCCATCTTCCTCAACATCATATAACTTAGGTATCAACTTAGAACTATACTTAGACAGAAAATTGGCCTCCGTCTTTAGCTGATTAAAAAATGGATTGGTTTTTGATATTTTTTTGATTACACGATATTCATTAAGCCTTACATGTGAGGCAAGAAACACGTGCGGATTAGGATTTAGGGAATCCAGAATAGAGAGAATATGGTATTTACCTAACCATAGGTTAATCCATATCATCTCCTTTCACTTTAGGAAATTTCCAAAACTAACATTAATGTGTCTATATTGTATCTGTTTACGCAAAATATTTCAATGTCATTTTAACCAAAATTTCGAGACTTTTTTCGGCATAATAACCAAAATTTTGATTTAAACCGAAAAATCGTAGCAAAAAGTACGTGCCACCTAAAGATTGACAATAATTCTCTTTTATCCTATACTCCCATTTTCGACACTTAAAAAAGAATAAAGTGGCGGTAACCCTTGTATCTACTGGGTTTACGCCACTTTCTATAACTAAAAAAAAAACGTTGTATGGAAATGCTACTTCAAAATATTTCTAATTTTTTTATTTAATTCTTTTGGTTCATAGTATTTTTTATCTAATCCAATGCCAGTAATGGCATTTAGAGCAGTACACAAATCTGAGCTTGTGTAGGTTGACATATAGCACATATCTTCCAGATTAGCCACATTCATATTTTTTAGCGTTTCTATTGTGTTCTCTATTGTAAAATGTGTGCCATAATTATCAAGCTTCTTCTCAAGAAGACGGTAGATTAGCAAGGCTGTGTAACAAATCATAAAATGTGCAATTATTCTGTTTCGTTTCTGATGGAAAACAGGGCGTGCGGATAAATTTGTTTTCATTACACGGAAGCAGTCTTCAATCTTATAGCGGTTTTCGCTTACTGCCAGTATGTCTTTTGCTGAATCCTCCAGGTTTGTTGCAACAGCGTAGAAGCCGTCATATTTTTCTTCCTCATCAATAATTGACTGGTCAAGTACATATGTATCAGTAACATTTTCTCCTGATTTTACCTTTGATATACGCTTAATAAAGCGTGTTACATCATTTGGACCTTTCTTATAGGTTTCGGGGTCAATATTTTTTAGAAGTTTTTTTGCACGTTCAATCTGACGGTTCCTTATATTTCTCTGATATTCCATCATTTTTCTTGAAAATGAAACGATAATATTTTGAGGAATTACCGCTTTTGATTTCACTTTCTTAACTGCACCGTTTTTACATACCTTTTCCTCATAAAGCCCCAAATCAAAAGCTTTATCAGCAGGAATAATCTTATATATTCTGTCGTTATACAGGCTTATATTTTTTTCATCAAACCTGTCAAAGCTCTTCATAGAGTTTATGCTTGCTGGCTTATCAGTTGACAGCAGGCGGTAATCACAGTCGCTAAATACGGCCTGCTTAAGCTGTTCAGACAGCTTTTTAATTGACTGGGTTACAATAAAAGCCCTTCCACCCATAGAATTAAAGCTGCGTATGTTCAACGAACCAAGTCCTGCGTCTGCGCAGTAAATGAATTTTTTACCCTTAAACATCTTTGTCAGTTTGGTTTCAAGTGGTATAGCTGTAGTCTGCTCATTGTCAGAACCTGATGTAATACACATGGACAAAGGGATTCCGTCTCTATCCATAAACAGACCCATCTGCGCAATAGGATTAGGGCGGTGTTCTTTGCTTGGGCCATATTTTCTAAGCCCCTTTATAAACTCACCGGTTACCTCGTCTACATAATCCTCATCATCAGTTTCGGTTTCAAAGTAATAGTTTGAGCAGTCATAGAAGCAGACCGATGTATCCCTTTTCACAATCTTACAGCTTTTTTCATAAAGATGGCTGATATACTCATCATAATGCTCCTCTAAAAATATCCATAGTTGCGAAGAATATGCACATAGTCAAAAATCAGGCTTTTCATAATACCTGCTAAGGTTCTGATGTGTTCGAGTTTTTGAATCAGGCTCAAGAATGCGTGAGCAGGTAAGAAAGCAGTTAACCAGGGTTTGGGTCAAACTCGTTTTTTTCATATCAGCAGTAACCGTTTCAAAAAAGATGCAATCTCAAGATCCTTATAAAACTTTTGAAGGAAAAGGTAGCCAATATTTAAAAGGGTGCTCTGCGAACAGGTTGAGCTTGAAGACTTTATTTTTTCAGCAAAATCAACCTTAATCTCTAAAGATACCTTGTTTTCCTTTCTATAAACCTCATTATATTTATTAACCTCGTCCTTTGCGTATGCAAGTGGGTCGTCGGTAATCTTTAGAAGCTCAGAATGCTTTCCAATACGTGCTACATTTTTTGTTGTTGTTTTCTTTCCGTTACGGATACCAAGCTGTATAAAGTAGGTTGGATCCTTGGATTTTTTTATCATACCATAGTTTCATCATCTATTATATCATACTTTTTAATAAGAATACAACACCATACAACGAATAAATTTAAGAAATTTGACAAAAAAAATACCGCATTTCTGCGGTTTATAGAGTTTTATGTAGTTTTAAAGTGTCGAAAACCCGGCCTTACATGTGAGGCAAGAAACACGTGCGGATTAGGATTTAGGGAATCCAGAATAGAGAGAATATGGTATTTACCTAACCATAGGTTAATCCATATCATCTCCTTTCACTTTAGGAAATTTCCAAAACTAACATTAATGTGTCTATATTGTATCTGTTTACGCAAAATATTTCAATGTCATTTTAACCAAAATTTCGAGACTTTTTTCGGCATAATAACCAAAATTTTGATTTAAATCGAAAAACCACGACAAAAAGTACGTGCCACCTAAAGATTGACAATAATTCTCTTTTATCCTATACTAATCTTTTAGAAAGTCATAACAAGCAATAGGCAGAAAGGTCAGTTTATGAAAATAGAAAAACTAAATGAAAATCAACTTAAAATAACCTTGGCGCCTGAGGATCTTAGTATAAGAGGGCTTGCTCTAAACGAGCTGTCTTATGGTTCTCCTAAGACCAAGGAATTATATAACGAACTTGTAGACCAGGCTCTAAATGAGTTTGGATTTGAAAACGAAGATGGAGCCCTGGTGATTGAGGCAATACCTACATCCAAGGGAAATCTCGTTATCTTCATAACCAAGAATCAGACAGCAGACGATCTTGATACAAGGTTCTCAAGATTTTCCCCTGATATTTTGGGAGAGGAAGAGGGTGACAATGAGTTTATCCCACTCACAGATATGCTCAAATTCTCAGGACAAAGCGAAAAAAAAGCCAAGGCTATCGAGAAAGCCCTAATAGAAAAGATGCCTCTAAAAGACGGAAATGCGAAAATCTTTGTCTTTAACACACTTGATGCAGTTACAGAATTATGCATCCATATAAAGGATATCTTTAATGGCAAGAGTTCTCTGTTTAAGAGTAACCAGAGCAAGTTATACTTCCTCATACTGGAGAAGAGTCTTTCAGACAAGGAAACCTTCGGTAAGATATGCAACATAGCTTCAGAGTTCTCTACTCAGGGCAGGAGCAATTATGCTACAACCTCTGTGATAAATGAACATTGTGAAAAGATAATAGGCTCAGACGCTGTTACCATACTTGCGGCAATCAACTAGATTACAAAGTTTAAGTGGTGACAAAGAATAAATCGAAGTGTAATAAATTGTATGCAGCATATAAAATGATATGGGCATCAATATTATTTTACCCCCATTGATACAGGATTGCTACAGCTTCACTTAGCAAGGTTCTTGCAAAAATATCATAATAAATAAAAAAGAACTGTAGCGGATACACGTTACGGTTCTTTTTTATATTCTTATTAAGCTACAAACTCATTAAGAAGCTCACAAAGCTCATCAGCATCAATTCCGTGAACCTCTGCCGCCTCCTCAAGTGTTTCTCCCAAAGAAGATGGACAGCCTACGCAGTGCATTCCTGCATTGAGAAGTACAGGGATGAGTCCTTCATCTACCTTAAGAATATCAGCGATTATCATATCCTTTGTTATTTTCTGTTCTGCCATGTTTTTACCTCTTTCAAAACTAATTTTACTGTAATGTGAGTGCAGTATACCTGACACTCACATAATTATAAGCTACGAAGACTACTTAGTCAAGGAGGGGTTAAGGTGTTTGTGCCGTACCATCTGAGTTCTCGGTAGCACCCTCAGTCTGACCATTGTCGGTGTTAGTATCTGAGGTTCCTCCTGTATTCTCAGAGTCCTCATTTGACGCAGTTCCCTCTTCTACCGTACCTTCCTCAGGATTCTCTCCTTCATCCACTGTGGTTTCATCTTGAGTATTTGTGTTGGTATCTATAGTTTTCTCCTCTTCAGCCTTTTTCTTTTCTTCCTCAGCCTTAGCCTTTTCCTCCTCTGCCTTAGCCTTTTCTTCCTCTTCAAGCTGTTTTTCTTCCTCTGTCTCCTCCTCAGTTTCTTCTATCTCCTCAGACTCTTCCTTGGTAGGAGTTACCACTATCTTGTAATCATTAAGAGCTGCTATAGGAAGTCCTTTATGAAGGCTCTCCATATAGGTCTTCCAGATACCTAGAGGTGTTGCGTTATAAGCCAGTCCTGCAAGGCTTCTTGGTATATCATAACCTACCCATACACTTGTGGTGTAATACTTGGTAAAGCCCACAAACCACAGATCTTTACTATCATTGGTGGTTCCTGTCTTCCCTGCACAAGGCATGGCGCTAAGCCTTCCACCTACACCTGTACCCTTAGTCATAACTGCTTCCATACAGGTAGTAATCATCTTGCATGCATTTTCATCGTAAATGTACTTTGTTGTGCCCTTCTGGAAGAAACCATCTGCAACTATGTCATTTCCCTCGGAGTCAGTCATCTTCATTATACAGGTAGGTTCTCTATACTCTCCTCCATTTCAATGGTTGCATAGGCAGACGCCATTTCTACGGCATTCACACCCTTGGTAAAGCCTCCAAGAGCGGCTGAAGGATAGTAATCTGTGTCAGTTATAGCTGAAAAACCCATATCTAGGAGCTTACCAATTCCTATATTGGGTGAAATCTCAGTGAATAGCTTCCAGGCAACTGTGTTCTTAGACTTTGCAAGTGCATCTAAGATAGTCATAGCTCCACTAAATACTCCGTCCGCATTCGCAGGTCCACCCTCTATCTTCTCGTCTTTTACTATACTTTCCGGTGTGTAACCCTGTTCAAATGCAGGGGTATATACAATGAGGGGCTTGATTGTACTTCCCGGCTGTCTAAAACTCTGATACGCCCTGTTAAAGGTGCTTCCCTTTAACTTCTGGCTTCTTCCTCCAACTATGGCAACTACTCTTCCACTTCCATTGTCAATGGTAACTGCAGAGCCCTGTAAACTGTATATACCAGACTTGCTTTTCTCACTTGAGACACTTAGACCGCCATCAACCGTATCCTGAAGGAGCTTCTGCTTTTCAGGGTCAATGGAGGTATATATCCTGTAACCGCCTGAGTAAAGCCTGGTCTGACAGCTTGAATACACCTCACTGTAGTTCTCGTTGTAGGCCTTTCTATCCTCATCTGTAGAAAATGAATATCTGAAACTAAAGCCTTCAGACTTCATAAGAGCCTTTACTGCCCTATCAAGCGCAAAGTAAGTGCGTAGCTGCTCTTTTGCTCCTTAGGCTCCTTTACCTTTATTTCCTCAGACTTAGCCTTAGAAGCCTCTGCCTCGCTAATCTTGCCATCAAGCACCATCTGGTCAAGGATACGGTCTCTTCTAGCAAGGGTTCCCTCAATATTTTCATAAGGATTGTATCTGGTAGGGCTGTTAGGAATGCTCAAAAGGAAGGTAATCTGTGAAAGGGACAAAGAATTGACTCCCTTTCCAAAGTAGCCAAGAGCCGCTGACTGTATACCATAGTATCCATTTGCAAAATAAATGTTATTCAGGTAGAACTCCATTATTTCTTTCTTTGTATACTTCTTTTCAAGCTCGATGGCAATGAAGATCTCTCTTGCCTTTCTCTGCCAGCTCTCCTCAAACGAGAGGAAAATATTTCTCGCAAGCTGCTGAGTAATGGTACTACCACCCTGGGTGATTACCCCCTTGTTCCTCACATAGGCCACTGCAGCCCTCATTATAGCCTTAAGGTCATAGCCTTTGTGGTTAAAAAAGTTTTTATCCTCTATACTTGTTATAGCATCCACTGCCACCTGAGGTATATCGCTGTACTTTATATAATATACATCCTTCTCACCCTTTAGCTTAGACATAATATTGCCTTTTGCATCATATATTATACTGGTTTCATTCTGCCTAAAGGTCTCCAGAGTACTCTTTGACACTATCTTCTTAGCATCGCTCTCCATAGCAAGAACCTTTTTTCCATACTTCATATATAGGAGAACTCCACCTATGACAACTATGGCAAGCAAGAGGGCTATAATAATCTTAAGCACTATCCCTATGGCTCTTCCTATAGGACTTTTCTGCTTTTTTTGTTTTTTTGTTTTTTTAGCCAAAATCTAATCCTCCTTTTGACTCATTGTAGCACAAGTTATTTAAAAATATAGTTATTAATTCTTAAGATTTACTAAGCTATCATTATACCACATATTTTTGTCAAAATTTTGCCCTTGCAAAATATTTTCACCTGTACTATACTAAGAAGCCGAGTGTTAAACCTTCCCACTCGTATAAAAACTAAAGGAGAATAAAATAATGGAAGAATTAAAAGCAATGCGCGTTCAGGGTATGTCACGTACCCTCGTTATCACCCAGGCGGCTATAATAGCTGCTCTCTACACTGTACTTACCATATTTGCTGCAAGTCTTAACCTTGCTAGTGGAGCAATTCAGGTAAGATTCTCAGAAGTACTCACCATCCTCCCTTTCTTTAGCTTTGCAGGCGTTCCAGGTGTGACCATTGGCTGTCTTGTGTCAAACATCGTCATAGGCAGCGATATCTTTGACATCATCTTTGGAACCCTTGCTACCTTCATAGGAGCAGTCGGAACCTGGTACATAGGAATTCTCTTTAGGAAGACCGGGAAAAACATCCTCAAATTCCTTTCCCCACTTCCTCCAATCATAGCAAATACTATAATAGTTCCGTTCGTGCTTGCCTATGCTTATCATGTACCGGATGGCATACCTTTCCTTATGCTTACTGTAGGTGCCGGAGAGGTGATTTCCTGTGGAATACTTGGTTTGCTTGTGCTTACAGCTCTTTTCCCAATAAGAGATAAGGTTTTTAAAGTATAATAGACTTTTGTTAGTAATTTTCTAGGAGTTTTTTTGCGTGATAGACTTGTGTAGAATAAAGTTCCTATGATTTAAGAATTTCGTAGGACTTTGTTCGGATTAGCTTATTGAGATTTTGTATTATTTTTATAAAAAGCCAAGGTATAGTCGTTAAATGACTTCCCTTGGCTTTTTACATTACTCGTTTAACTATATAAGCTTCTTTTGATTACACTTAGATTCTTTTGATGTTGATTACAATACTTAATTATTGCTATTTTAACTTCTCTGCAAATACAGCAGCACCAATGGCACCTGCGTACATTGCAGCCTCGTGAGTTTCTACCTTTCTACCCAGTTTATCCGACAGGGATTCTAAGATGTATGGGCAGCCACAAAGCCCTCCTGTAAGAAAGACCTTGAAGTCCTCAGGGACATTCCTGCACTGAGACACCACCTTTTCAGTAATAGATTCGACTATGCCGAAGGCTATGTCCTCCTTAGGTGTGCCTGCTCCCGCAAGCCCTATAACCTCGGACTCAGCAAATACAGTGCACATGGAGCTTATCTTCACTCCCTTTCCCTTTCTTGCAAGCTCGCAAAGGGAGGCAGGGTCATAGCCCATTGCATTTGCCATTACCTCTAAGAATCTTCCTGTACCGGCAGAACATTTGTCATTCATAATGAAGTCTTTCACCTGACCGTCTTCAAGCACGATAATCTTCGTATCCTGCCCTCCTATGTCGATGATTGCGACTTCCCTTTCGTTAAAGAGATATTCTGCGCCTTTAGCGTGACAGGTAATCTCCGTAATATTCTTGTTTGCATAATCAACACTTACCCGTCCATAGCCTGTGGATACACAGCGGAAATCATCAAAAGAAAAACCATTTTTGATAAGGTCTTCCTTTACATTCAGAGAAGCCTCCTTAGAGCTCCAGCCTGTAGGAAGCCTGTGCTTATAGAGTATCTTCCCGTCCTGCATAGCCACATATTTTGTGCTTGTAGAGCCTAAATCAAGACCAAAACTTATCCTTGCCATAACATCTCCTTAACTTCTAACAAAATTTATTTCTTCCTGCATTTATCTGACATTCTGTTTCAACTATGTTGGTATAGGCCGCCTTATTCTCCCTGATGCAGGCTCTCACTCCTTCTATGTCTTCTTCATTTACAAGAAGGCTCATACCACAGGGAACTGAGCCCTGTATTGTCCTTGGAGTCGGGGATATCCTCGCTTTATGACCGTTTGCCTTTAGTATATCCTGCAATAAGAGCCCCTCTGTATAATTGGCGAATAAGATATAATAATTTTTCATTTTATCCCAACATTTCTATAAATGCACCGATACGAGTCTTAAGCTGCTCTGCATCTGCATCTGTATAATCAGTTTCAATACCAAGCACAGGGATGCCCTTTTCCTTAAGTGTACGCTCAAGAAGGAAGCCCTCTGTATCGTAAAGGTTACAGAACTTCAGGCTTACATCTATAACTCCATCAACCTTATATTCATCAACCATACGAAGAATGTCATCAAACCTTGCTGTATTAGGTGTGAAGCAGGCGCAGTTAGTCTTCATATAGCGTCTTGCAAGTGCCATGTACTGTGCCTCAAGCGTAGGGAGATTTTCCTCTACGATATTTTCAAAATACCTTGTTCCTGTACACATTTCTTCGCAAACCACGATAGCACCGCTGGTCTCAATGATGTGGTGGAGCTTCCAGTTAGGGATGGCAAGAGGCGTACCTGTAACCAGGATTCTCTTGGTTCCCTCCGGACAGACTGAAACTCCGTCCTCTATCCTTTTTTCAAGCTCATCTGCCAGCTTGTTGCACATCTCAGCACAGCGCACAGGATCGTCAAAGAAAGCTATCTGCATCATAAGAAGGGCATCTTTCCCGCTAATAGGTGACTTAAGAGCCTTTCTGCAGTTAAATACCCTGCCAAGAGCCCTTCTCTTGTTATTCACTATTTTAATAGCTTCGTTGAGATTTTCAACTGTTATTTTATTGCCTGTGAAATCCTCAACTACTTTCTTAAATTCCTCTATCTCTCCTGCCCATTTCACTATGTCCTTTTCACGCTTCATCTGTGGCACATCCATTATGTGCATAGGTACATCTTCGCCTAGTATCTCCCAGGCCTTCTTCTTTCCATCACAGGTAGTCTCACCTACGTACATGTCAGCAATCCTAAAGAATGGACAGGTCTTGTCAAGCCTTGCTCCTACAGACGCCTTGATAAGAGGACAGGTACTCTTTGGAAGCACCTTCTCACCACCCGGTACCCAGAACTGTGAGCCACCGCAAAGTCCTGTAACTATACCCTTGGCAGCAATAACCACCTCATCAGGTACATAGACACAAAAGGTACCAAATACCTTCTGACCGTTTTTCTGAGCCTCGATAAGCTCAGCAGGTCTGATACCGTGAATACCTGATACAACAAAGTCCCAAAATCCCATACCCTCAGGCCTGTTTTCCTGTGAAAGGTAAACATCGCCAAAAGCAGTTGGGAGCACCTGACAGAGCTGGTCGTGAAGCTCCATATTCATCCCCAGTTCTTCCCACATTTTCTCATAATCCGCCATAAATAAACCCTCCTATAAATATGTTGTTGCCCAAGTCTCCTGCTAAGACATATCTCTGTATTTCTGAATTAAAGTTTGCGACATCCAAAGACAGGCAATTATCACCAAATGGCTTATCAAAAGACTGTATATCGCATCTTTGTCACTTATATCTTAAAATACAGTATTTAATGAATATATCTGCAATTTAGAGACCGGATTAAACTGCTAAATATAATTATAGGTTAATTCTGACAATATTCAACCCAAATCAAAGAGATTTTTTTATGGAAATATTCTATATTTTATAATATTTATTTGTTTTTCAATGATTAGTTTTTGTCTAACTTATACAAATAAAAACACCTGACTCATCTACCTATATAGTCTAAAGATGATGAGCCAGGTATTATTATAAAAAAGCACTATATTTATCAGACATTCACTAATAATCTGCATTTTAGCCTTATTATACTGCATTAATTAACCTGAATTATTCACAGCAGTGCCGTGAAAGTGGCTGAAAGCCACATAGTTACTGTATTTAAGCTGCTTATTGCATTTCATCTAATAAGTGAATAGTAAAAGAGACCCAATATGTGGTAAAATTTAGGTGCCGAATCCAAATAAATACCGCAGAAAGGGTCTCTATGGATATTTTAAACACCATCACACTGAAAAGCAATAGACAGATTAAAATAAATTTTAACGGAGGCGATTTATCCTCCGATGCAGGACTTCTCCTGATAAAAGAATTCGCTGCAAAGATCGGCTTCACCAAGCTGATCAAAAAGAAATTTAAAACCAATGATACATCAGTCCGTTTCCACAAAGACGATGAAAACCTGATGCAGATGATTTATCAGATCATCACTGCATATTTCGAAGATGACTGTGCGGATGAACTGACCATTGATCCTGTTTTCAATGCCATTCTTGAAAAGAACAGTCTGGCTTCACAGCCAACACTATCAAGATTTTTCAACCGTATGGATGAAGATACACTCCTGCAGTTTGATGACATTGATAAAAGCTTTAGGGATATCATCTATTCCATAAAGTGTCCGGAGCATATGCTTCTGGATCTGGACAGCACTTTATTTGGCACCTACGGCAATCAGGAAGGGGAAGGCTTCAACTTCCATTATCAGGCACACGGATACCATCCTTTGCTCTGCTATGATGGTCTGACCGGGGATCTGCTGAAGGCTGAACTTCGTGATGGAACACTCCACTGCAGCAATGATGCAGATAAATTTATGGAACCCCTTTTTCAGGAATATCTGGAAAGAGGCATCAAAACATACCTTCGTGGTGACAGTGGATTCTCATCTCCCAAACTTTATAAAACCTGTGAGATGAATGGCTGTTCCTATGCCATCCGCTTAAAACAGAATTCTTCACTCATGGCTCTTGCTTCGAATAAAGATGAAGATTTATACAAAGCAACCAAAGAGGACCAGATTAGCTATGCTGTAACTTATGGTGAATTTCTGTATCAGGCCGGCTCCTGGGATTATCCAAGGCGCGTGGTTTTCAAGATTGAAAAACCATACGGTCAGCTGACGCATATGTACACCTTTATTGTTACAAACATGGATATGGAACCTTATCAGGTCATCCAGTTTTACTGTGGGCGTGGCAAGATGGAGAATTTCATAAAAGAGGGCAAAGGTGGATTTGACTTTGCTGCTGTCAGCAGTCATTCCAAAGTAGTAAATGCCAACCGCATGAGACTTCATATGCTTGCCTACAACTTATTCAATTGGTTTAGGCGACTGGTACTCCCTGCAAATATGCGAAAACAACAGGTGGATACCATTCGTTTAAAGCTGATAAAGATTGCTGCAAGAGCAGTCCGTTCAGCAAGATATATAACATTCAAACTATGCAGTAGCTGTCCTTATAAAGAGGAGTTCTACAGGACGCTGAAGAATATCCAGCAGCTGACTGTACAGTTGGAATAGCAACTATTAACGTACCTTGACAGTTCAAAATGACTCAATCGGATTTCAAGGGGATAGTCTACCCATTTTTGTGGATAAATCGATTGATTTCACGGAAACCGGTTCAAGGATTTGTAATATCGAGCATTTTTATATGTTCATGAATAATTCAGGATTAATGATATAGCCTTACTTTAATTGACAGCTTTTATCTCTGATAGAAAAGTTATTCATTATCTATTTATTCTCTAATTATAATTCGCAGTTTCCTACTGTTCTTGGGAAAGGAATTACGTCGCGGATGTTGCCCATTCCAGTGAGGTACATTACACATCTTTCAAAACCAAGGCCAAAGCCTGCGTGTCTTGCTGAGCCGTATTTTCTAAGGTCAAGATAGAAATCATAGTCTGCTTCGTTAAGACCCAGCTCCTTCATACGCTTTGTAAGCAGTTCCAGATTCTCTTCTCTCTGGCTGCCTCCTATAATCTCGCCAATGCCGGGAACAAGGCAGTCCATGGCTGCAACTGTCTTGCCGTCATCATTTAGCTTCATATAGAAAGCTTTTATTTCCTTTGGATAGTCTGTTACAAATACAGGACGCTTGAAGATTTTCTCTGTAAGGTAACGCTCGTGCTCTGTCTGTAAGTCACAGCCCCAGCTAACCTTGTAGTCAAACTCATCATTGTGCTCCTTAAGAAGCTCGATAGCCTCTGTATATGTTACACGGCCAAAGTCAGAGCCTGCAACGCCTTTAAGTCTCTCTATAAGCTCTTTGTCGATGAACTGGTTGAAGAAAGCCATCTCTTCAGGGGCATTAAGAAGTACATAGTTGATGATGTACTTAAGCATTGATTCCGCCAAAGCCATGTCGTCATCAAGATCTGCAAAGGCTATCTCAGGCTCTATCATCCAGAACTCTGCTGCATGCCTTGTAGTATTGGAGTTCTCTGCTCTAAATGTAGGGCCAAAGGTATAGATATTCTTAAATGCCATAGCAAAGGTCTCACCGTTTAACTGTCCGCTAACTGTAAGGTTCGTAGCCTTGCCAAAGAAATCCTTACTATTATCCACCTTTCCATCCTCACCAAGAGGAAGGTTCTCAAGGTCAAGGGTAGTCACCCTAAACATCTCTCCTGCACCCTCTGCATCTGAGCCTGTGATGATTGGTGTATGTACATATACAAAGTCTCTCTCTTGGAAAAACTTGTGTATAGCGTATGCTATGAGGGAACGCACTCTAAATACAGCCTGGAAGGTGTTGGTCCTTGGACGAAGATGTGAGATAGTCCTAAGATATTCCATGCTGTGGCGTTTTTTCTGAAGAGGATAATCACTGGTAGACTTACCCTCAACAACTACCTCGCTTGCCTGTATCTCAAATGGCTGTTTTGCATCAGGAGTAAGTACCAGCTCACCCTTTACAATGACTGCAGAGCCAACATTTAACTTGCTTACTTCTGCGAAGTTCTCCATATTATCGTGATATACGATCTGTAATGTCTCAAAATATGTACCATCACTAAGCACTATAAAGCCAAAGCTTTTAGAATCTCTGACACTTCTAATCCATCCACCTACGGTCACTTCTTTTCCCACAAATTTTTCTTTTTCTTTGAAAAGCTCTCTGACTGAAATAAGTTCCATAATGTCCTCCCAAATTTTTAACTTCTAGTATCTGTAAAGTATATCACATTTTTATTATAGCTACCAGTATATATTTTATTTTATGATATCTGTGTTAATAACCTTACAGAGATATGATTTATCTTTGATAAAGCTGACACTATTTTAAGAGCAGATATTAAAACACCTTTGAAGAAAACTAATCTTTCTTCAAAGGTGTTTCTCAACTATTAGTCTTTTGAAGCTCTAACCCAGCTTAAGCCCCAACCAAATGCGTTATCTAAGTCCCTGTGGCCATTATAAAATCTAACCACCTTTTCCATAGAAAGTGAATGTCCATCACGATTTTCCAAAAGTGCTATGGCACACATCGTCGAGTTTGATCCATACTCATCCATCTTCACGATAATATCCCTGCTTCCCGGACATTTTACAGTAACGATACCCTGAGCCTCTTTCCAATTTGCAGCCCCTTCATAAATAAAGGTATACACAAGTATTCTCTTTATCTGTGGAATCATAGCACTATTGACTCTGAGATTCTCACCATCTGTGGCTGTTCCTGTTCTATCATCTCCATCAAGGGAAATATACGGAGGATTAGAGAGACTTCCAAACGAGTTGCCAAGTGCTTGTACTGCGCCTTTACTTCCATCATAAAGCTCGTAAAGACAGCCTAAGTCCAAATCAATTCCTTTAGAAGAACCCCAGCCTGTAGGCTGACTCCAATTGAGGTTAATCAGGATTTCTCCACTACCCTTTGTAAGATTCACTTTCTGGCCTTTTTCAAGAACTACAGCCCCACTATTTCTATCCTTTATTTCCAAATTCACCCCAAAATTTTGACAAAGAGACTTGAGGCCCCCCTTAAAGCCACTTCCTACAGCTGTGAATTTCCACTCTCCCTTGTAGCGATAAATCTCGCCTACAATCACAGAAGTTTCAAAAGAGAAATCCTCACCCAGATCATATCTCAGGATTTCAGAATTTGTTGTTGAATCTACAATACGTATATAGGCGTTACTGACCTGACCAAAATTCTGATTTCTTTTCTCTGCATCATAGATGGTTACAGCTACTGCAATCCTCTCGATATTGTTAGGTACACGACTCAATTCTACTTTTATTTGTTCATCATCTCCTATATTGCCACCTGTCAAATTATCTCCCATGTGCTCAATACTTCCTGAAGAATGCTTAAGGTTACCATAGTAGACGAAATCCTGATTTGAACTAACCTTGTTGTCGCCTTTTAAGAGAAAAACAGTAGCATCAAGATCAAAATCACTTCCTCCGCTATATCTGTTAGTATCCCAGCCAAGACCTATGAGCAACTTGCTAAGTCCCGGATTCCCCTTTGTTAGATCAATTTTTTGACCTTTTTGTAAATTCAAAGCCATTTCTTACCCTCCTCACATCTTAACCTAATAATAGTTAACTCTAGTTGTTGTATAATCAACTTAAATGTTTAATGAAAATTGTTGCTTATACTATTTTTAATTATATATACTATCATTATTTTGTCAATGTGTGATTTTTATCTACTTTTGAAATTCTAACCTCTAACTCTGTCAAAGCTTATAGCTTTTTTGAAATTAGTTTCGATATAGTCCCAGGTTCTGTCCTTTTTTGCAAGTATCCACATAAGTTTGGTTAAAGTCGCCTCTAAGGTCATATCAGCAGCTTCAAGGTATTTGTACTTTTTAAGTTTAGCACCCACCTCGTAGATATCGGTATCACTTCCCTCATTTTGTACCTGAGTAGTAATAACAAGCACCTTATCTTTGGCTTCGTATTTGTCAAGGTTATCAAATATAGCTTTTTGTATGCTGTCAGGAACTCCACCTGTGCCAAAGCTCTCGAGGATAATGCCGTCATAGTTTTCAAATATGGTAGGTATGAGGTTATCTGAAACGCCCGGTATCAGCTTAACCACATATACTTTTTCATTTAGTTCGCTATAGAATACAGGCTTCATTTTTTCTTTATCCTGAACAATGTATCTGATAATCTTGCCATCGTATATCTCAGCTATAAAAGGATAGTTGATACTTGAAAATGCCTCAAAGCTAAAGGTTCTGGTCTTCTTAGCACGAGTTCCCATAATTACCTTCCCACTAAATACTATCTGAACACCACTGGAGAGCTCGTCAGCAGCGTAGATTATACTGTCACGAAGGTTAGACTTTGCATCTGTAATCTCCATTCCTATTGGCTTTTGTGCACCTGTAAGTACTATTGGTTTTGGTGAATTCTGAATGAGATACGATAGGGCTGAGGCTGTATAAGCCATAGTATCTGTACCATGGCAGATAACGAAGCCATCATAGTTGTTGTATTCGCTTTCAATTGCATTTGCTATCAGTTTCCAATGCTCAGGTCTAGTATTGGTGCTATCAATGCTGTACAGTTCTCTGGTATCTATCTTTATATCTTCTTCCACTCTCGGAAGGTAAGAGAGCAGTTCTTCAGAGCTGAGAGTAGGAATAAGCCCATACGGTGTACTTACAGAGGCTATAGTTCCTCCTGTTGTTAGCATTAGTATATTTTTCATAAGTTTTACCTTTCTAAAGGTCATCATTATTTATCTCTTGACACTAGCTTATTTTATCATATTTCTGCAGTTTTTGGTAGATTTTTTATAGGCTTGTTTATGTTTTTATCAGGCGCTGGTATAGGCTTACTTAAGCAGACTAGTATAATGATATCTTCTTTATTCACTAGGCATGCTTTTTATAATTGTTTGATTTCTGCTTCATCTCCCTGTTAGCTCCTTGCTTTATCTTTGTTTATTTTTGTACACCTTTTCCTTGATTTTTTTGTGCACTTTACCGTTGATAAATATTATTTTTTTACTTTACAATCATAATTATTGGTGTGAGTTACAATAATCACAAAAGTCAGTATTTTCTTTAGTATTTTGTGATTTGCGTATAATATGTATTTGATATCTGTCTATACGAATGTTGCCTTTTTCCCCAATGCTTATTGCAAAATCTTCAGTTTACCGATATCTAATATCTAGCAGTTCTTATTATTGTAACCACATCCGATTTCTTTAGCTTAAGTATCCAACTCTTACTTAGCAGGAAAATCTATTTAACATTTTAACTTCTTCTGCTATAATAGCCATATAGGCATTATAGCAAATCCAAGAAAGAAAGGACTATATGCCTACAAAGAAAGAACGAGACGAGTATTTAAGGGGACTAAACCCAATTGATGACCTTATGTTTCGAAAAATGGCTGAACATAAGGAATTTTGTGAAGAAATCCTAAGAGTTATCTTAGGTGATCAGAAACTGGTTGTTACTGATAACATGCAGCAGTTCGACATTAAGAATCTGCAGGGGCGTTCTGTAATATTGGATGCCAAATGTATCACCGGAGATGGGCGGTATATCAATATAGAAGTTCAAAGCAAATGATGACAACCATCTAAAAAGAGTCCGTTACAATGCTTCCGTACTGACTGCGAATGTAACAGAGACAGGAAAGCAATTTGAGTTTGTACCTGATGTCTGCATCATATTTATTTCAGCCTTTGATTTATTTAAGAGTAATCTTCCCCTCTACCATGTGGTAAAAACGGTTAAAGAAACAGGGCAGGAAATCGATGATGGTCTTACTGAGATATATGTAAATGCGGCTGTAGATGATGGATCCAAACTTGCAAAGCTTATGAAGGTGTTTACTAAGAATGATGTTTATGATGAAGCCGATTTCCCGGTTACTAGCGAAATCAAGGCTAGGTTTAAAAAGAATGAAGGAGGTAGTGCAAAAATGGATGCAACTTTACAGAAATGGATGCAAGAAAGTGAAGAGATTGGCGAGAAACGCGGCAGAAAGGAGGGCGTAAAGGAAGGTAAAATTAAAGGTGCTAACGAGGAAAAGCTTAGAATCGCCAAAGATATGATAGCCAGTGGGCTTGAATTTGGATTTATTGCTAGATTGACAGGGCTTTCTGAGGAGGCTGTTGCTGCTTTGCAGGGCTAATGTTCACACCATATCAATTTCTGGTAAAAGCCTTATATATGATATTATTTGTCAATTATAAATGTTTGTTGTAATTGTATTTTGCTTTTATATCCCATAATACAGTTTTTCTTTCTATACTTTGGTACTGTCATTGAAGAGGTATGGTTTAGATTATCTGTTTTATGGGATTTTTTTAATTTTTTTGATTCGCTAGCTTATTATTTTGGTGCCACCCTAGTCGCGCTTTGAATAATAATTTTCAAGTTTCTTATCCTAGTCACGCCTAGAATAATAAATTTCAGACTCGCTCCGGCATATGCTTCGCTTCGCCTAACGCGCTCGCTTAGAATTTATTATTCTATGCTGATTTATTTCTCATAATGAGTATCGTACAGTACTTCGTTTAGATTCGAGCTTATCCCCGAAATCATTAAGTTTTGCACTTCTTTTCTGCTCCTAACTGATTAGGAACTTCCTTCTTTTTCTTTTACTTATATTCTTCGTTTAGAATTTTGGTTGTTTTGTACACTTTTTCCTTGATTTTTTGTGCACTTTACCGTTGATAAATATTATTTTTACTTTATAATCGTAACTATCGGTGTGAGTTACAATAATCACTCAATTCACCTTTCTTTTTATTGTATTATTTGTTTTATTATATGTATTTTTATGCTAATTTATCTTAGATTGCTACAGTCTGCTTCTGACAATTCTTGCAAAATACTATGTAAACCGATATCTAATATCTAGCAGTTTAGATTATTGTAACCACATCCGATTTCTTTAGCTTAAGTATCAAAGTCTACTTAGCAGGAAAATCTATTTAACATTTTAACTTCTTCTGCTATAATAGCCATAGAGGCATTATAGCGAACCCAGGGAAAGAAAGGACTATATGCCTACAAAGAAAAAATTTGAAAAGTACGCAAAACTACTCAATCCAATAGATGATTTGATGTTTTGCAAGATGGCAGAACACAAGGAGTTCTGCGAAGAGATTTTAAGAGTTATTCTTGAAGATGATGGACTGACTGTCTTAGAGGCTATTCCTCAATGGCAGGGTAAAAATCTACCCGGGCGCTCCGTGGTACTGGACGCTAAATGTGTAACCGGCGATGGAAGGCAGATTAATATTGAGGTTCAAAAAGCAAATGACGATAATCATTTAAAGAGAGTCCGTTACAATGCAGCCATCCTAACTACAAATATAGCCGAAACAGGGACTAAGTTTGAGTTCATACCAGATGTGTGTATTGTGTTTATATCAAAGTTTGATATATTTGATGGAGGACTTCCTCTCTACCACATAGACAAGGTGGTTAGGGAAACCGGTCAGGTTATAGATGATGGTCTGACTGAGATATTTGTAAATACGGTTAATTACGATGGCTCTAAGCCTGCAAGGCTTATGAAGCTGTTTACTGAGAATGGTGCTTACAACAGTGATGAGTTCCCAGTAACTAGTGAACTGAAGTCAATATTAAAGTCTAGCGAAGGAGGTAATAGAACTATGAACGAAATCATTGAAAAGCTTATTAGCGATGAAAAGAGAGAAAGTGAATTACTAGGTGAAAAACGCGGTGAGAAACGTGGCAGAGAGGTAGGCATGATGATCGGTATAGAGGAAGGTGCTAAAAAGATTGCTAGAACAATGCTTGAAGAGGGGCTTCCTATCGAACTTATAATGAGGTATACCGGGCTTTCTGAAGATGCAGTTTTGTCTTTACAGGACTAAGCTTTGAGTTCATACCAGATGTCTGCATTGTATTTATATCTAAGTTTGATGTTTTTGACGGAGGTCTCCCGCTCTACCACATAGACAAGGTAGTCAGGGAAACAGATTAGGTTATTGAGGATGGTCTGACTGAGATATTTGTAAATACGGTTAATTATGATGGCTCTAAGCCAGCTGTTTCTCTATTTTTGATATAGCTTTCTGCCAAGATAGGATAAAATTAGGCTGTCTTATCTTGGCATTATTTAATTGTCTCATAAATACCCCCTACTTGTCTCGTCTAGAATAATAACCCTCAAACTTGCTACACCTCCGTCTCTTACCTCTGATACTTTCACTATGATCAATGATTTTCCGATTTCCTATTCAAGTCACGCCTAGAATAATAAATTTCAGACTCGCTCCGGCATACGCTTCGCTTCGCCTAACGCGCTCGCTTAGAATTTATTATTCTATGCTGATTTATTTCTCATAATGAGTATCGTACAGTACTTCGTTTAGATTCGAGCTTATCCCCGAAATCATTAAGTTTTGCACTTCTTTTCTGCTCCTAACTGATTAGGAACTTCCTTCTTTTTCTTTTACTTATATTCTTCGTTTAGAATTTTGGTTGTTTTGTACACTTTTTCCTTGATTTTTTGTGCACTTTACCGTTGATAAATATTATTTTTTACTTTATAATCGTAACTATCGGTGTGAGTTACAATAATCACTCAATTCACCTTTCTTTTTATTGTATTATTTGTTTATTATATGTATTTTATGCTAATTTATCTTAGATTGCTACAGTCTGCTTCTGACAATTCTTGCCAAAATACTATGTAAACCGATATCTATTATCTAGCAGTTTAGATTATTGTAACCACATCAGCTTCTTCAGCTTAAGTATCAAAGTCTACTTAGCAGGAAAATCTATTTAACATTTTAACATCTTCTGCTATAATAGCCGTAGAGGCATTATAGCAAACCCAGGGAAAGAAAGGACTATATGCCTACAAAGAAAGAACGAGACGAGTATTTAAGGGGACTTAACCCTATTGATGACCTTATGTTTCGAAAGATGGCTGAACATAAGGAATTCTGCGAAGAAATCCTAAGAGTTATCTTAGGTGATCAGAAACTGGTTGTTACTGATAACATGCAGCAGTTCGACATTAAGAATCTGCAGGGGCGTTCTGTAATATTGGATGCCAAATGTATCACCGGAGATGGGCGGTATATCAATATCGAAGTTCAAAAAGCAAATGATGATAATCATCTTAAAAGAGTCCGTTACAATGCTTCCGTACTGACTGCCAATGTAACTGAGGCTGGAAAGCAGTTTGAGTTTGTACCTGATGTCTGCATCATATTTATTTCAGCCTTTGATTTATTTAAGAGTAATCTTCCGCTCTACCATGTAAAGAAGGTAGTTATGGAAACTGATCAGATAATAGATGATGGTCTTACTGAGATATATGTAAATGCGGCTGTAGATGATGGATCCAAACTTGCAAAGCTTATGAAGGTGTTTACCAAAAATGATGCTTATAATGAAGCCGATTTCCCTGTAACGAGCGAAATCAAGGCTAGGTTTAAAAAGGATGAAGGAGGTACCATAAAGATGGATGCAACTTTACAGAGATGGATGCAAGAAAGTGAAGAGATAGGTGAGAAACGCGGTGAGAAACGCGGCAGAAAGGAGGGCGTAAAGGAAGGTAAAATTAAAGGTGCTAACGAGGAAAAGCTTAGAATCGCCAAAGATATGATAGCCAGTGGGCTTGAATTTGGATTTATTGCTAGATTGACAGGGCTTTCTGAGGAGGCTGTTGCTGCTTTGCAGGGCTAATGTTCACACCATATCAGTTTCTGATAAAAGCCTTATATATGATGAATCCGATTTCCCTGTGACCAGCGAAATCAAGGCTAGGTTTAAAAAGGATGAAGGAGGTACCATAAAGATGGATGCAACTTTACAGAAATGGATGCAAGAAAGTGAAGAGATCGGCGAGAAACGTGGCAGAGAGGAAGGTATTATGCTCGGTAAAGAGGAAGGTGCTAGAATTATTGCAAAGACAATGATTGAAGAAGGACTTACTACTGAGCTTATAATGAGGTATACTGGACTTTCTGAGGATTTAATTATAGCTTTACAGTGATATGACAGGGAAGACTGGGTTGGCTTATGTTGTGGCAAGCTATTGGTTTTCTTTATTATCAGTTTTTAATGAGTGCTGTTACTGGTTTTGTATTTGCTTTTATATCCCATAATTCAGGTTTTTTTTCTATGCTTGATACTGTTATTGACGATGTGTCGCTTAGATTATCTGTTTTATGGGATTTTTTAGTTTTCTAAGTGTGTCCTGTTTAATTATTTTCAAGTTTCTCATCCTAGTCACGCCTAGAATAATAAATTTCAGACTCGCCCCGCTATCCCCTTCTTTACCTCTGATACTTTCACTTTGATTGATGGTTTTCTTGCTTTCTTTTCTAGTCACGCCTAGAATAATAAATTTCAGACTCGCTCCGGCATACGCTTCGCTTCGCCTAACGCGCTCGCTTAGAATTTATTATTCTATGCTGTGTGGTTCTGATATCTTTCTCAAATCCAATTTTTTTAAGCTTTAGCTTATCGCAATATACGTTCGCTTTCAGCTTAATTTTTGGTTATTTTGTACACTTTTTTCTCTTATTTTTGTGCACTTTGCCGTTGCTAAATATTGTTTTTTTATTTTATAATCATAATTGTTGGTGTGAGTTATAATAGTCACTAAAGCCAGTATTTTCTTAAGTATTTTGTGATTTGCGTATATTATGTATTTGATATCTGTCTATATGAATGTTGCTTTTCTCCCCAATACTTATTGCAAAATCTTCAGTTTACCGATATCTATTATCTAGCAGTTTAGATTATTGTAACCACATCTACTTCTTCAGCTTAAGTATCTAACTCTTACTTAGCAGGAAAATCTATTTAACATTTTAACTTCTTCTGCTATAATAGCCATAGAGGCATTATAGCAAACCCAGGGAAAGAAAGGACTATATGCCTACAAAGAAAAAATTTGAAAAGTACGCAAAACTACTCAATCCAATAGATGATATTATGTTTTGCAAGATGGCAGAACACAAGGAGTTCTGCGAAGAGATTTTAAGAGTTATTCTTGAAGATGATGGACTGACTGTCTTAGAGGCTATTCCTCAATGGCAGGGAAAGAATCTAACAGGGCGTTCTGTGATATTAGACGCTAAGTGTGTAACAGGTGATGGAAGGCAGATTAACATTGAGGTGCAAAAGGCAGATGACGATAATCATCTAAAAAGAGTTCGCTACAATGCTGCTGTATTAACCACTAACATATCTGAAACAGGCAAAAAGTTTGAGTTTATACCGGATGTCTGCATTATATTTATATCTAAATTTGATATATTTAACAGTGGACTTCCTCTCTACCACATAGACAAAGTAGTTAGAGAAACCGGGCAGGTTATAGAGGATGGTCTGACTGAGATATTTGTAAATACTGTTAATTATGATGGTTCTAAGCCTGCAAGGCTAATGAAGTTGTTTACTGAGAATGGTGCTTACAACAGTGATGATTTCCCAGTAACTAGTGAACTGAAGTCAATATTAAAGTCTAGCGAAGGAGGTAATAGAACTATGAACGAAATCATTGAGAAGCTTATTAGCGATGAAAAGAGAGAAAGTGAATTACTAGGTGAAAAGCGTGGTAGAGAACAAGGTATAGAAGTAGGTAGGGAAAAAGGCAGGGAAGAAGGCAGGGAAGAAGGTGCAAAAAAGATTGCCAAAACGATGATTAAAGAGGGACTTTCTGCTGAGCTTGTGATGAAATATACCGGGCTTTCTGAAGATGTTGTTTTGGCTTTACAGGGCTAAGCTTTGATTCAGACCGGATGTCTGCATTGTATTCATATCTAAGTTTTATATATTTGAATGAGGTCTCCCACTCTACCACATAGACAAGGTAGTTAGAGAAACTGGTCAGGTTATTGAGGATGGTCTGACTGAGATATTTGTAAATACGGTTAATTATGATGGCTCTAAGCCAGCTGTTTCTCTATTTTTGATATAGCTTTCTGCCAAGATAGGATAAAATTAGGCTGTCTTATCTTGGCATTATTTAATTGTCTCATAAATACCCCCTACTTGTCTCGCCTAGAATAATAACCCTCAAACTTGCTACACCTCCGTTTCTTACCTCTGATACTTTCACTATGATCAATGATTTTCCGATTTCCTATTCAAGTCACGCCTAGAATAATAAATTTCAGACTCGCTCCGGCATACGCTTCGCTTCGCCTAACGCGCTCGCTTAGAATTTATTATTCTATGCTGTATGCTTTCTTGTTCCATTTTTCACATCAGATTTTAATGATTCAGGATTTGTATATGTAAAAAACTTATGCACCTGCTCTCAACCAAAAAATACTACTGTATCTATTTTTTATAAATACTGTTTTACCTATTATTGTTTATGCGGTATACTATTGCAATTTTTCTACGTGCTTAGAATAATAACCCCCAAACTCGCCCCGCTATCCGCTTCATTACCTCTGATACTTTCACTTTGATTGATGATTTTCAAGTTTCTCATCCTAGTCACGCCTAGAATAATAAATTTCAGACTCGCCCCGCTATCCGCTTCATTACTTCTGATACTTTCACTTTGAATAATGATTTTCAAGTTTCTCATCCTAGTCTCGCTTAGAATAATAACCCTCAGACTCGCCCCGCTATCCGCTTCATTACTTCTGATACTTTCACTTTGAATAATGATTTTCAAGTTTCTCATCCTAGTCACGCCTAGAATAATAACCCTCAGACTCGCCCCGCTATCCGCTTCATTCTTCTAATACTTTCCTTTGTACAATGATTTTCAAGTTTCTCATCCTAGCCACGCCTAGAATAATAAATTTCAGACTCGCTCCGGCATCCGCTTCGCTTCGCCTAACACGCTCGCTTAGAATTTATTATTCTATGCTGTATGCTTTCTTGTTCCATTTTTCACATCTGATTTTAATGATTCAGGATTTGTATATGTAAAAAACTTATGCACCTGCTCTCAACCAAAAAATACTTCTGTATCTATTTTTATAAATACTGTTTTTACCTATTATTGTTTATGCGGTATACTATTGCAATTTTTCTACGTTCTTAGAATAATAACCCCCAAACTCGCCCCGCTATCCGCTTCATTACTTCTGATACTTTCACTTTAAATAATGATTTTCAAGTTTCTCATCCTAGTCTCGCCTAGAATAATAAATTTTAGACTCGCCCCGCTATCCGCTTCATTACCTCTGATACTTTCACTTTGATTGATGATTTTCAAGTTTCTCATCCTAGTCACGCCTAGAATAATAAATTTCAGACTCGCCCCGCTATCCTCTTCATTACTTCTGATACTTTCACTTTGAATAATGATTTTCAAGTTTCTCATCCTAGTCTCGCCTAGAATAGTAACCCTCAGACTCGCCCCGCTGTCCGCTTCATTCTTCTAATACTTTCCTTTGTACAATAATTTTCAAGTTTCTCATCCTAGTCACGCATAGAATAATAAATTTCAGACTCGCTACGGGAACCGCTTGATTACCTCTGATACTTTCACTTTGATTGATGGTTTTCTTGTTTTCTTTTTTAGTCACGCCTAGAATAATAAATTTCAGACTCGCTCCGGCATCCGCTTCGCTTCGCCTAACGCGCTCGCTTAGAATTTATTATTCTATGCTGTGTGGTTCAGGTACCTTTCTTATATCCAGCTTCTTTCAGATTCGAGGTAATCCTCGACATCCTTGCCTTAAACGCATCCTTCCCACTACCGGGTGGATTCGGGGCTGCACTCGTTAGAATTGTGTGCCGCTAGGTGCACTCATTGTATATTACAATTACAAGATCTCTTTTCTTGAAGCTAAAGCTATTTGGGAACTCACCGGCATACCCGGTGGTTTATTTTTATTGTGATATACAAAAACTCCCACCCTCTGTTTCCAGAGAGTGGGAGCAAAAATCTAGTATTTGAACAGCTTAAAACATATTAGCTTGCCTTAAGTGTAACAACCTTTTCAAATACATAGCTTGATCCTGGGAATGCAAGCTTAATAGTAAGTGTTACATCCTTAGTAATTTGAATTTGAGTCTTTCTTGTACCATTATCTGTTACTATAACACCGTCTTTCTTAGCATCAAATCAGTAAATGTTACATATGGTGCAATTTCCTTATCATCTCCGTACTGATCTGTTATTTCAGCACCAAATAATGGAGAAAGTGCAGCCCAATTTTTAGCAGCAGATGTACCTACTACGATTGTAGTATTATCAAATGATGTAGCAGCCACTTTACGAGCTTCATTTGAATAAGAGAACTCTCTTTCTACTTCAGTTCCCTTACCATCCCCGATAATAACTCTTACCCTTGCCTTCTCAACTACAGTATTCTTGAGATTAGGGTCGATTGTAGGAACAGGTGCAAAAAGTAGATCTGTATCCTTGCCATTAGGAGATTTTCTTTTCTTAGCACCAAATACCACGAAATCATCCTTGTCAACATCTCCAGTGTTAGCCACGAGCTTAATCTTTTCGCCGGCATAGTAACCTACAACACTTGGCTTAAATCCTAAATCAGAATTTCCAATTGTTTTAGTAGGATCATATTCTGGTGCATCAAGATTTGATGCAGCTCTTAATTCAGGATCTTCAATTGCAAAGCTTGACATATCCTTAATGCGAGCATTGTAAATCTCAAAACTCTTTTTCTCACTTGATGTAGGAGCAGTACCAGCTGAATTCAAGAGCTGTAGAGTAACCTTTGAAACACCTGTAGCTGAACCAGTCGCTACACTACTAGTGTCTACCTTAATAGCTGCAAAACTAATAACCTCGGTACCATTACCATCGCCATTTGCATTTAAATCAATAGTTTGTGTATAGCTAGGCCATGTCTGTACAGAAGCACCTGATGAAGCCCAAGGTCTGAAACCTTCAGCATTATCAAGATTCTTATTCTCAAGAGTAACTCCAATCTTATAATTTACTCCTGTTTCTTAATCTCATCAGCAGTCATAAGGTTTCCGTACTGATCCTGGAACTTAACCTTTGATGCCTTAATTACAAAGTCACGATTAGCCTTAGTTGCAGTAACACCTCTAGCTGTATCTGAAGCAATTCCTACTATAGTTACAGGGAATCTCTTCTTGCTTACTGTTATATTAGCCTGAGAGAACTTATTTGTCTGGCTAACGAAAGTAAGTATCTGTGTAACAGAAGCTGTATCTAAATTGCTTCCTACTACACTGTTACCTGGATTATATACAAGACCTACCTTGCCATCAGACTTCTTAACAAATCTAAGCTGAGCACCACTAGTATCAGGCATCTTGAAATTCTGAACATACTTTGAGTCATTAAGTTCTCTTAAAGCATCCCAGCTAGTAATCTCTTTACCATTAGCATCAAGTGCAGTAAATTCAAGCCAGTTATCCTGTCCTTCATATACGCCTAATGCACCTGCTCTTACAGTAAGTGTATCAACCTTTGTAGAAGCTACAACGTTAAACTTGTTGCTTCCCATCTTACCATTATTAGTAACAACGCTCTGCACAGTTACTTCACCAGGTCTGTCTGCAGTTGCTTCAAGACCATTCTGAGTTCCCTTAAGTGGGAACGCATAATAATCATCCTCACCAATTGTCACAATCTTCTTAGCGCCAGCGTTAACACCTGTAATGCTTATAAGATTAACCTGAAGCTGATTAAAGCTGTCTTCGCTTGCAATTGGAGCACCATACTGATCTTTTGCAGCAAAAAGAACTGCATAGTTTGCTAACTTATCAGCATCTGTAATTGTTTCTACGAACTTTCTCTTTGTAATATCGAAAGTCCCTTATACTCAACTTCCCATATCTTTGAAGACTCTCCAGCAGTAAGTATAGCCTGAGTATTTACACCTGTTTCAGTATCAACAATAGCTACACTAATTTGGCTGAGGTTGAGCTGATATCCGTTTACACTTGTAGAGGTAAACTCAATCTTACCATTCTGAATCTTATTAGCACCATCAGATCCTGAAACCTGAATCTTTGCCGCTAAAGGAGTCTTTGTTACATCTTCATCAAACTGGTTAAATACCTTGTAGTATGCATAAGCTTTTCTAACTACGTTAGTTCCAGAAGGAGTTGTCTCTGGCTTACCCATAATAGCTTTACCAGAAGTAACAATCTCAATTCTCTTAACTACTGCCTTAACAACTTCGAACTCAACTGTATCGCCGTTGTTGTATGTAAGTGTGTACTTACCTACAGGAATCTGAGTTGTATCTCCCTCAAGTACAGCTTCTGTCTTAGCATCGTTAAGCTTAATATGATCCTTGATAGGAAGTTCAACACCGTTTGAATTCTTGATTACGAAAGCACCCTTGCTAGCTACAAGATCGCTACCCATAACGGTAATCTTGTTAGCGCCTGTCTGCTTAGCCTCAAGCTTGCTGTTTACCTTAACTTCAAACTTCTCTGTAAGCTTATATTTTACTTTTTTAGCATTTTCAAGTTTATAAACCTGAGCTGAATAAACAGTGATTGATACAGGAGTAGCTGACTTAGCAACACCCTCTACTACAATCTTGTTATTGCCTTCTACATAAGCCTTTGCTACCTTCTCATCTGAAGACTCAACAAAAAGCTTGTAAGTTGTTGCCTTGCCGCCAGCTGCCTGAATCTTCTTTGAGATCTCGTAGTTTACGCCGACTGTTGACTTCTCGCCTTCCTTAACAACTACTGCTGAAGGAGTAAGAGTCATCTTAGATGCTCTTGTTCTAGCGTCGATTGTCATCTTAACGGTAACAGACTTAGTCTTCTTTGTAGCCTTTGTCTTGAAAGAAATGGTAACCCTACCATTCTTACGAGCCTTTACCTTACCGTTCTTGTCAACAGATGCGATCTTAGAGTCGCTTGACTTCCAAGTACCCTTAGAATCCTTAACAACTTTTCCCTAACTACAGCATCGAAATCTACAACCTGTCCGCCGATGTAGATATTCTTTCTCTTAACAGCACTCTTGCTGTTCTTCTCTACAATCATGTTCTTTGTAGCTGCCTCTGCTCCCTGTGGTGCGTAAAGGGATGTTACCACCATAGCGGTAGCCATTACGAATGAGAGTTTCTTACTGAAATTCTTCATCTTTTTTCTTCCTCCTTAAATTTGGGTTTCCTTATGTCCTGCTTCAAAAGCCTTACTTTCAGTCGCATAGCCGGTACTAAGCGGTGCTTCTTACTGCAAGATTCTTGATTCAGGATATAATCTTTCCAATAACACAACGATTATAACAATAATTTCGCTAAAGGTCAAGCATTCTTGTCTTAAGTTTTTATTAAATTATAATCTTATGTTAAAAAGATTACTGACTAAATATTGTTTACAACTCGGATTATAGACCCTGTTTGTGGCAAGTCTATGTCAATATTGTATTTTTTTTGGCTTATTTTAATATTTTTTCTTTTACAAGGGCTTTCATTTCATCTTTGGCACAGATGTCTTTGTGGATGACTTTAGCATTCTCTATCTCACCGGCCGCCTCAGAGAGTTTCTTTCCTGATAGTCTTTCAAGTTCTCTTATTTTGTCCCATTCTGATGTAAAGTTCTCTACTTTGTCATTTTCCAGGGCTTTTAGTACGCTTCCTGCGAATTTGAATGGGCTTGCTGTGGAGGCTATGAGAATCTTGTTATGTGAAGTATTCTTATTTCTATATTCATTTGCCACAAATGCCGCAACTGCTGTATGGGTGTCTATGACATAGCCTGTCTTGTCAAATACTTCTTTAATTGTATGAAGTGTATCTTCTTCTGTGGCAAATCCTGCTTCAAAGTCTGTAAGCTTATCTGCCATGGCTTTGTCTATGGTGTATTTGCCACTATTTACAAGCTCACTCATAAACTTAGCGTTTTTAGCCGCATCACAGTCGCAGAGTTTGTATATCAGCCTCTCAAGGTTGCTTGATATGAGGATGTCCATACTTGGAGATATGGTGAGGGTAAACTCCCTGTCTCTGTCGTAGGTGCCTGTCTTAAAGAAGTCAAAGAGTACTTTGTTGGTGTTTGAGGCGCAGATGAGCTTGCCAAGGGGAAGTCCAATCTCTTTAGCAAAGCTTGCCGCAAGGATGTTGCCAAAGTTGCCTGTAGGTACGCAGACATCAAGGATTTCACCCGGACTAAGCTTCCCCTCATTAAGCAGCTTCACGTAGGCATATACATAGTAGACTATCTGAGGTACGAGTCTTCCTATATTTATGGAGTTGGCTGATGAGAATACATAGCCCTTTTCTTTTAGCTCTGCTGCGAGGGCTTTGTCGGAGAAGATGGCCTTTACTCCGTTTTGCGCATCATCAAAGTTGCCCTCTACGGCTACTACTGAGGTATTCTTCCCTTTTTCAGTAACCATCTGCTGTCTCTGGAAGGGGCTGACACCGTCTTTTGGGTAAAATACTATGATGCCTGTGCCCTCCACATCTGCAAAGCCTGCAAGGGCGGCCTTTCCTGTGTCTCCTGAGGTGGCTGTCAGGATGATGATTTTCTCTTTTAGATTGTTTTTCTTTGCTGAGGTAACCATAAGGTATGGAAGTATGGAGAGTGCCATATCCTTAAGGCTAAGGTAGGCCCATGGAACAGCTCCAGATATATAAGTCCGTCTGCTTCTTTCATAGGAACTATTTCTTCTGTATCGAATTTACTGTCATAGGCTGAGTCTATGCAAGCTTTTAGTTCATCCTCGGTAAAGTCCGTAAGGAAGAGCTTCATCACTTCGTAGGCTATTTCTCTATAGTTAAGTCCTTTAAGCTCCGTAAGGCTCTTATCAAGCTTTGGGAAGGTCTCAGGTACATATAGGCCGCCATCAGGTGCTATTCCACGTAGGATCGCCTGTGAGGCTGTGACCTTTTCTTTATCTCCTCTGGTGCTAACGTATTTGATATCCATGTTCTACCTCCTTATTTTGTCTTGTATGATAGCATTTATGAGGGGAATTGGCAAGATAGATATGGAATAATCCTGATATTATTTTATTATAATGGGGCATAAACGCAGACTCTCGTAAATTACCTTGTTTACAATTACTATTGACTTTTTAAGTTACAATGACTTATAATCCCATCTTTGACACTTGTAACAATCAAAAAGGCTCTAATCCATTTTATAATCTGGGTTTTAGAGCCTTTATATATGCAAGAAAAATGTGGCTATTTTTCTTCTTTTTTCATCTTTGTAAAAATTTTTTTCATATTTCTGTTTGACACAATCTCTAAGTCAGTTCTGAAACCTGAAATTTCATCGTAATGCATCTGTAAGGTCTGTTCTTTCATAAACGGGAATATATCCATCACCCAGAGATACCAACATGTTCATATTTCTAAGTGTTTGTATGATCTCATGACATGAAAAGCTTACTTCAGGGGACTGCGCTGTAAGCCTCTTCTCCAGAATCCGATATAGTACAAGGGAAGCATAACAAGTTAGGAAATGAGCCTTAATTCTGTCTTCTCTTGAGAGGTAAACAGGCCTTGCCTTAAATTCGGTTTTCATAATACGAAAGCACTCTTCGATTTCCCAGCGCTTGTGGTTGATTCTAACAATAGATTCTGCATTGTCTTCAAGGTTTGTACATACAGCATAAAAGCCATCATACAGTTCTTCCTCAGCGATCTTCTTCATATCTAACTTTATGAGGGATTTTTCTGCCATCTCCCCATGCCTTGTGATATGCTCTTGTGATAATAGGCGTTTATAATCGTTTGCGGACCTTTTTGTAAGGGTTGAAGGGTGGTCAAGACAACTGCTCGCTTTTTCAATCTGTCTTCCTCGTATTTTTCTCTGGTAAGCCTGGTATTTTAGAGAAAATGTAATAATAAGATGCTGTTCAAGGCCGTCTTCATTAATCCACCTGTCTTTATAGAAGGTAGTATGGTAGTCTTCTACAGGATCAAGCTCACTTATTCTGTAAGTTTTTTTACTTCCTGTCTTTCTCCACCCCTCATCTGAAAGGCAGAACTCTTTTAAGAAGTCTTTTAACTTTTTAATTGACTGCGTAGTGATAAACTTTCGCTTTTTTGTATCATTGAATCTCCTGTTTGATGCAGACGAGAGACCAGAGTCAGTACATACAACAAGTTTATCGATACCGAAATCTGATATGATCTTCTTCTCTAAAGGTGCAAGAGACGGCTGTTCGTTCTGGTTGCCTGGAAACATGGAGAAGGCAAGGGGAATGCCGTCAGCATCCATAAACAAGCCCATCTGAACAATAGGGTTTGGTCTGTGTTCTTTGGAGATGCCATATTTCCGAAAGCCATCTTCTTCCTCTGTTTCAAAATAGAAGTTAGTACAGTCGTAGTAAAGGATATGTTTATTTCTCTCTATAACGGACATGGAGTTTTCATAAAGTTTTTTTTGTATCAGGTCATTTTTCCTTTTGCAAGAACTTCAAGAGCACGATAAACCTGATGAAGGTCAAAGTTCCTCTTCTCCAGGAAATTTTCTGCATAGTGGAACGAAGCTTCCTTTGAAGACGGTGAAAGAATTCTTGTATAAAGGAGGGAAGAAAAAATGTCATCTAAGTCATATGTTATCTTATATTTCTCAGATATTTCCTCTACTACTTTAGGAAGCCTTAGTTCGTTGTAAATCTTCTTTAGGAAAAGATAGCCCACATTAACAGATTTCCTGACATTTTTTTATCAATCTGCCTGCTTCCGGAGTACTTAACGGTGATATCTTTCCTAGATTCTTTTTCAGAAAGGGTAAGTTTTTTTAACATACTCCTTTGCCCATTCAATAGGGATCCTTATCACCCTGCTCGAGCCTTTAGCTCTTCAATAGAGCCAAGGCGTTCTACTGTCTTTGTGGATGTTTTATCACCTATCCTATATGACTTTTGAACATAGTATGTAGTTGAATTTTTTGAAGAAGACTTTGTAAGTTTCATAGTATCATACCTCCACCTCCCATTATATCATATATAGACACATATAGCCACATAAAATTTGAAAAAATTTGACAAAAAAATAAGCCTTAGTTGGCTTAAATAAAGGATTATTTAAATTTGGTGTTATGAGTAAGTGTCAAACTCCCGCTTCATCACTTCGTAGGCTATTTCTCTATAGTTAAGTCCTTTAAGCTCCGTAAGGCTCTTATCAAGCTTTGGGAAGGTCTCAGGTACATATAGGCCGCCATCAGGTGCTATTCCACGTAGGATCGCCTGTGAGGCTGTGACCTTTTCTTTATCTCCTCTGGTGCTAACGTATTTGATATCCATGTTCTACCTCCTTATTTTGTCTTGTATGATAGCATTTATGAGGGGAATTGGCAAGATAGATATGGAATAATCCTGATATTATTTTATTATAATGGGGCATAAACGCAGACTCTCGTAAATTACCTTGTTTACAATTACTATTGACTTTTTTTAAGTTACAATGACTTATAATATAAGCAGGCGTAAAGCTGACAGCTTTATATGTTCCTTGAAACTCGAAAAACCCGGAAGCTGCGGACCTCCGGGTTTTTCTATTCCTATAGTTAAAAAGCGAAAAAAACTCGAAGCTACGGGCTTCGAGTTTTTCGCTTTTTGAAACCTCATGGAACACTTAATAATCTTTTATGTCAAAATTATAACCTATTAAGGTTAAGAAGTCAAATCATTATCTCATGTGACAAAATCGAACATATGTGTTATAATATGTTCGTTGCCTCTCCCACTAGGCATAGAAGGGAGGTGAATTTCATTGGAAATCGTTACATCATTTTTAATCTCTGTCATAGCGAGTATAGTAGCTAACTATATAAGCAAATGGCTGGACAGAGAACAGAAGAAAGGCGACCAGCCTAAAAAGGACTAAGCCACCTTGACGGAATAGAACACCCTAGAGTTGCAGCTCTAGGGTGTTCGCTTTTTGAATTTCATTGGGTTCGTTACAACTCTAATGCACATATATTATAACTCATAACCGTCCTTAAAGTCAAGTATTGCTAATATCAAGAATCAGGACCCCCCTAGAGTTGCAGCTCTAGGGGGGTCGCGTCTTATTGGACACATATTTTCTTTTTGCCTATGTCTATTATATCTCACAGCAATGTAAAAAGTCAAGCCGGGTTTTCGACACTTTAAAACTACATAAAACTCTATAAACCGCAGAAATGCGGTATTTTTTTGTCAAATTTCTTAAATTTATTCGTTGTATGGTGTTGTATTCTTATTAAAAGTATGATATAATAGATGCATGAAACTATGGTATGATAAAAAATCCAAGGATCCAACCTACTTTATACAGCTTGGTATCCGTAACGGAAAGAAAACAACAACAAAAAATGTAGCACGTATTGGAAAGCATTCTGAGCTTCTAAAGATTACCGACGACCCACTTGCATACGCAAAGGACGAGGTTAATAAATATAATGAGGTTTATAGAAAGGAAAACAAGGTATCTTTTAGAGATTAAGGTTGATTTTGCTGAAAAAAATAAAGTCTTCAAGCTCAACCTGTTCGCAGAGCACCCTTTTTAAATATTGGCTACCTTTTTCCTTCAAAAAGTTTTATAAGGATCTTGAGATTGCATCTTTTTTTGAAACGGTTACTGCTGATATGAAAAACGAGTTTGACCCAAACCTGGTTAACCGCTTTCTTACCTGCTCACGCATTCTTGAGCCTGATTCAAAACTCGAACACATCAGAACCTTAGCAGGTATTATGAAAAAGCCTGATTTTGACTATGTGCATATTCTTCGCAACTATGGATATTTTAGAGGAGCATTATGATGAGTATATCAGCCATCTTTATGAAAAAAGCTGTAAGATTGTGAAAAGGGATACATCGGTCTGCTTCTATGACTGCTCAAACTATTACTTTGAAACCGAAACTGATGATGAGGATTATGTAGACGAGGTAACCGGTGAGTTTATAAAGGGGCTTAGAAAATATGGCCCAAGCAAAGAACACCGCCCTAATCCTATTGCGCAGATGGGTCTGTTTATGGATAGAGACGGAATCCCTTTGTCCATGTGTATTACATCAGGTTCTGACAATGAGCAGACTACAGCTATACCACTTGAAACCAAACTGACAAAGATGTTTAAGGGTAAAAAATTCATTTACTGCGCAGACGCAGGACTTGGTTCGTTGAACATACGCAGCTTTAATTCTATGGGTGGAAGGGCTTTTATTGTAACCCAGTCAATTAAAAAGCTGTCTGAACAGCTTAAGCAGGCCGTATTTAGCGACTGTGATTACCGCCTGCTGTCAACTGATAAGCCAGCAAGCATAAACTCTATGAAGAGCTTTGACAGGTTTGATGAAAAAAATATAAGCCTGTATAACGACAGAATATATAAGATTATTCCTGCTGATAAAGCTTTTGATTTGGGGCTTTATGAGGAAAAGGTATGTAAAAACGGTGCAGTTAAGAAAGTGAAATCAAAAGCGGTAATTCCTCAAAATATTATCGTTTCATTTTCAAGAAAAATGATGGAATATCAGAGAAATATAAGGAACCGTCAGATTGAACGTGCAAAAAAACTTCTAAAAAATATTGACCCCGAAACCTATAAGAAAGGTCCAAATGATGTAACACGCTTTATTAAGCGTATATCAAGGTCAAAATCAGGGGAAAATGTTACTGATACATATGTACTTGACCAGTCAGTTATTGATGAGGAAGAAAAATTTGACGGCTTCTACGCTGTTGCAACAAACCTGGAGGATTCAGCAAAAGACGTACTGGCAGTAAGCGAAAACCGCTATAAGATTGAAGACTGTTTCCGTGTAATGAAAACAAATTTATCTGCACGCCCTGTTTTCCATCAGAAACGAAACAGAATAATTGCACATTTTATGATTTGTTACACAGCCTTGCTAATCTACCGTCTTCTTGAGAAGAAGCTTGATAATTATGGCACACATTTTACAATAGAGAACACAATAGAAACGCTAAAAAATATGAATGTGGCTAATCTGGAAGATATGTGCTATATGTCAACCTACACAAGCTCAGATTTGTGTACTGCTCTAAATGCCATTACCGGCCTTGGATTAGATAAAAAATACTATGAACCAAAAGAATTAAATAAAAAAATTAGAAATATTTTGAAGTAGCATTTCCATACAACGTTTTTTTAGTTATAGAAAGTGGCGTAAACCCAGTAGATACAAGGGTTACCGCCACTTTATTCTTTTTTAAGTGTCGAAAATGGGATTATATCTCACAGCAATGTAAAAAGTCAAGCGTTGCTATTATAACAGAATAGAGCACCCTACTTATAATTTACAATCTTGCCAAAGTCAGCCTTAAGGCTTGCGCCGCCTACGAGCGCTCCGTCAATGTTTGGCTTGGTAAAGAGCTCTGCTGCATTGCCTGCATTTACAGAGCCGCCGTACTGGATACGTACCTTCTCAGCTGTAGCATCATCATACATCTCTCTTATGCAGTCACGAACAGCCTTACAGATTTCTTCAGCCTGGTCACTTGTAGCTGTCTTTCCTGTACCTATAGCCCAGATAGGCTCGTAAGCTATTACAAGCTAGCTACATCAGCGGCTGCCACATCCTTTAAGTCTGACTTAATCTGAAGTCTGATAAAGTCAACCGCTATGCCCATTTCTCTCTGCTCAAGAGTCTCACCACAGCAAAGTATAGGGGTGATGCCTGCCTCAATAGCCTTCTTTACCTTCTTGTTAAGGAGGACATCATCTTCCTTAAAGTAGTCTCTTCTCTCGCTGTGACCGATGATTACATATTCTACGCCTGCATCCTTAAGCATGGCTGCTGATATCTCTCCTGTGTAAGCACCGCTCTCCTCAAAGTACATGTTCTCAGCACCAACCTTAACATTACTTCCCTTCACTGCCTCTACTACAGGAACGATGTCGATAGCAGGTACGCAGTACACTACATCTACCTCGTCATTTTTAACTAAGTCTTTTAATTCATTAACTAATGCAACCGCCTCACTAGGAGTCTTGTTCATCTTCCAGTTGCCTGCTATTATTTTTCTTCTCATTGTGTTAACCTTTCAAAGTAATATTATTTATCGTTAGCTGCCGCTACACCTGGAAGCTCCTTGCCCTCAAGGAATTCAAGGGAAGCACCACCGCCTGTGGATATGTGGCTCATCTTGTCACCAAATCCCATCTGGTTCACTGCAGCTGCAGAATCTCCGCCACCGATGATGGTAGTAGCATCTGTCTCTGCAAGTGCCTTGGCTACTGCAAGTGTACCTGCTGCAAGTGTAGGATTCTCAAATACCCCCATAGGTCCGTTCCATACTACTGTCTTGGCGGTCTTCACTTCATTTGCAAAAAAGTTCAGCACTCTTAGGGCCGATGTCGCAGCCTTCTCTATCTGCCGGAAGGTGGTCTGAATCATACACTTCCACCTCTACAGGCGCATCTATAGGATTAGGGAAGTCCTTTATTGTCACAGAGTCAACAGGTAGAAGGAGCTTCTTACCGAGTTTTTCAGCCTTTGCAAGCATTTCCTTACAGTAATCAACCTTTTCATTGTCAACAAGTGATAGTCCTATTTCCTTGCCCTGAGCCTTAAGGAAGGTATAAGCCATACCACCTCCGATGATGAGGGTGTCGCACTTCTCAAGAAGATTGTTGATTACGTTAAGCTTATCTGCTACCTTAGCACCACCAAGTATGGCTACAAATGGGCGCTTTGGATTCTCAACTGCATTGCCAAGGAACTCGATTTCCTTATTCATAAGGTATCCGACTACGCAGGTATCAATGTACTGTGTTACACCTACATTGGAGCAGTGTGCTCTGTGGGCTGTACCGAAGGCATCATTTACAAATACATCTGCAAGAGAAGCAAGTTCCTTGGAGAATTCTTCGCCGTTCTTGGTCTCTTCTGCTCTATATCTGGTGTTCTGAAGGAGAACAACATCTCCATCCTTCATAGCCTCTACTGCCGCCTTAGCGTTAGCTCCTACTACTTCATCATCAGCCGCAAACTTCACAGGCTGACCAAGAAGCTCAGCAAGTCTAACTGCTACAGGAGCAAGTGAAAGCTCAGGCTTTGGCTCTCCCTTTGGCTTGCCAAGGTGTGAGCAGAGTATAACCTTGCCTCCGTCAGCTATGAGCTTCTTGATAGTAGGAAGTGCTGCTACAAGACGGTTCTCGTCTGTTATCTTTCCATCTTTAAGTGGTACGTTGAAGTCACAACGAACCAATACTCTTTTTCCCTTTACATTGATATCGTCAACGCTTTTCTTATTTAATCCCGCCATTATTTCTCCTTATTGTAGTTATTATTCTAAAAAAAGCCACCGAGAGCCATTGCCCCCGGCGGCTTAACCGCGTGTATACTATGTCTTCATATGATACAGGATTGCTACGGCTTCGCCTCTCGCAATCCCTAAACAATATTCGTAATCCACTCGTTTTTCTGCGAAAAACGGCTACTTACTCATATTGTTTGCGCATCTAAAGATTAGGCACCCTCTTGCAAGCAAGCTTGCAGTTGGTGCTTGTCTTTGCAGCTTGTATCATTACTTTACAAATTTCTCGAAGTACTTAATTGTTCTTACCATCTGAGATGTGTATGAATTCTCATTGTCATACCAGGAAACAACCTGTACAAGGTAAAGTCCCTCGCCAGCCTTTGATACCATGGTCTGTGTAGCATCAAAGAGTGAACCGTAAGTCATACCTACGATATCTGAAGATACTATCTCATCCTCGTTGTATCCGAAGGTCTCAGGATCAGAAGCCTTCTTCATAGCTGCGTTGATGTCATCCTTTGTGATTTCCTTATCACTCTTAACTACTGCATAAAGAAGAGTTGTTGAACCTGTTGGAACAGGAACTCTCTGTGCAGAACCGATGAGCTTGCCGTTAAGCTCAGGAATAACAAGACCGATAGCCTTAGCTGCACCTGTGCTGTTAGGAACGATGTTAGCTGCTGCTGCTCTTGCTCTTCTTAAGTCTCCCTTTGGATGAGGGCCGTCAAGTGTCATCTGATCACCTGTGTAAGCGTGGATGGTTGACATGATACCACTCTGGATAGGAGCGAAGTCATTAAGTGCCTTAGCCATAGGTGCAAGGCAGTTTGTTGTACAAGAAGCCGCAGAAATAATGTCATCCTCTGCCTTAAGGTTCTCGTGGTTTACGTTATATACGATAGTAGGAAGATCGTTGCCTGCAGGAGCTGAAATAACTACTTTCTTAGCACCGGCATTGATGTGTGCCTGTGACTTTCTTTGCTTGTGTAGAAACCTGTACACTCAAGTACAACGTCTACTCCAAGTTCTTTCCAAGGAAGGTTGTTAGCATCCTTCTCCTTGTAAATCTTGATTGTCTTGCCATCTACAGTGATGCTGTCCTCGCCTGCTGTAACCTTGTCAGCAAGAGCGTACTTACCCTGTGATGAATCATATTTAAGAAGGTGAGCGAGCATCTTAGGATCTGTAAGATCGTTGATAGCTACGATTTCAGAACCTTCATGTCCGAACATCTGTCTGAATGCAAGACGACCGATACGACCAAAACCATTGATTGCAACTTTAACTGCCATTTTTAAATCCTCCTAATTTATATGTTGATATTTGTACACTACACTACCTTCTTATTCTAACTTGTACGAAAGAAAATATCAAGTGTCAATTCGCTATATTTCGACATTTATTTATCAAAGTTTTGTGAATTTTTATATTTTTAGCATACAAGTTTCAGTTGTTGCACTCCTATGCCAAGATAAAAAAATTTAAAAATGCGCCTGACAGGATTCGAACCTGCGGCACCCGGCTTCGGAAGCCGGTGCTCTATCCAGCTGAGCTACAAGCGCATATATAGTTTTATATCATAGTTATAATTCTTTGTAAAGCTATTATACTATTTACTTTTTTACTTTTATAAGGTATAATGGCAGGGCAATCCGCTACTGTAGCTCAGTTGGTGGAGCAGCTGATTCGTAATCAGCAGGCCGTCGGTTCGAGTCCGATCAGTAGCCTCTTTAGTCCTAATATAAAAAGACTTGTTTAGCATACATACTAGACAAGTCTTTTTATGTAGAGATACAAATGCTATTGCAAGCAGGCAGTAGATCCCTGCCAATTAGCGAAAATAAAAGAGGCAAGGCTGCTGCAAATCTACTTGAAAAATGCAGATTAAACTGCCATAGCGCATTAGCAGGATATTACAATTCCGCCATCAGCTGCATAAAGGGTGGCAATTCCGCCAGTCATAACTATGTCTACTTTCTCGAATTTATGTCTCTCTTCAATCATTTCCTTAATCTTTTCAGCTCTTTCAGGGCAGTTACAGTGGGATATAACCATCTTTTTGCTTCCTGTTTTATCAGCATGCTCAACTACCAAGTTCGCAAGGATGCTGCAAGCTTTGTTTATTCCCCTGGCCTGGTCTAATTTGATTATACTACCCTTACCGTCTGTTGACATAACAGGCTTTATGTTAAGAGCTCCTGCAATAAAAGCCTGTATACCTGTAAGTCTGCCATTTTTCCTAAGATTCTCGAGACTTTCGAGCACAAAGTAAATCTCTTTGTCTCGTTAAAGGCTTCCAATTCTTTTACGGTATTGTCAAAGTCAAGGCCTGACTCCTTAAGCTCTATCAGCTTATTTACTAATAAGGTCTGTGAAGCTGTTGCTCCGTAAGAATCTATGAGCTGCACCTTATTCTTACCGTTTTCTTCACGGTACATGTCTATGGCAATCTTGGCTGAGTTATAGGAAGCTGAAAGCTTAGCTGAAATGGTGATTATATATATTTCATCCGCCTTGTCAAAATGCTTCATATACTCTTCAGGTGAAGGGCAGGCTGACTTTGGGGTATCAGGGTAGGCCTTCATCTTCTGAAGAAAGTCTAGGGCATCAAGATTATCATCATCTACAAAGTTTTCGTCTCCAAGAGTTAAGGTCAAAGGTACCTTTATTACATTTTTGTTTTCTTTCAATTCTTTGGTAAAATCCGTACCACTGTCGCATAAAATTAAGTATGACATTACTTTCTCCTTACATGTAGTTTTCATTACTACATATCATAGCATAAAGCCACATATTTAAAGTGGATTTTTACAGTTCTTTACAGTTTTTAAAGTTTTTTAAAGACTTATGGAGCAGTTGACTGTCAAAGCTTTTTTAGATAGAATTATGTTGTTGTCACGGGAGTTTGACAACCTAATCCGTTATGAGGTTCATCAAAGCCAGATATGGCTTATGTCAAATCTTAAATTTATGCTTGCACGTTCCACTCCGATACGTTATAATAGTATTGGAGGATAATACTATGAGATTAGGATGGACTACCGGAAAATATTCAATTACCTATCGTGCTGTTAAAACAGTTAGAATCAATGGGAAAAAAACAAAAACTCAGATTGTTAAAAACTTTCGGTTCAGAAAAACAAATCTGCGAGATGTATGGCGTGAAAGATGCAAAAGCCTGGGCTAAAGAACAGGTGCGTATTATGAATGAAGTTGAAAAAAGAAGATTCCGCAACATTTAATATTGAGCTCTGTGCCGCTAATGACCTTGTTAGTAATGAACAGCATAGGTTTAATGGCGGATATCTTTTTCCTTCAGGATATTTATTATGAATTAGGCATGCATAAGATTTGCCGTGCAATCTCTGCGAGACACCCATTTGAGTACGACCTGAATGACATACTTTCACGTCTTATATACAGCAGAATACTTTTCCCGTCATCAAAAAGGAATAGCTTTGAAGAGTCAAAGCGTTTTATTGAACAGCCCTCTTTTGAACTGCATGATGTTTACCGCTCTTTATCAGTGATAGCAGAAGAGGCTGATTATATTCAGAGCCGCATTTTTAAAAATAGCACTGCAGTGCAAAAACGAAATACTCAAGTAATCTATTATGACTGTACAAATTTCTACTTTGAGATCGACAATGAAGAGGATGATAAGCAGTTTGGCAAAAGTAAGGAAAACCGCCCACTCCCTATAGTAGGAATGGGGCTGTTTATGGATAGTGATGGTATTCCTATATCTTTTTGTATTTATCCCGGAAACCGCAATGAACAGACCACTATGATTCCACTTGAAAAGAAGATGCTTTCTGGATTTGATATGTCCAAGTTTGTTGTCTGTACAGATTCAGGGCTGTCATCTGCAACAAACCGGGTGTTTAATTCCTACGACAGCGAAAACGGCATGCGCGGGTATATAACAACACAGCCTATCAAAATACTTAAAGACTTCTTACAAGAGTGGTGTATGGCTGATGATGGATGGCTTCTCGATGGTGATAGAAGCGGCAAAAAATATAGGATATCAGAATTAGACAATGAAAAGGATAGAGACAAGATTTTCTACAGATCGCGATGGATTAAAGAGGAAGGTATTGTCCATACAGACAGTGGCGACAGAAAGCAAATAATCGAACAGAAGCTTATTGTTTCATACTCCTTAAAATACCGTGATTTCCAGCGCCATGTGCGTAAAGGACAGATTGAAAGAGCTGCGAAAATGATTGAAAAAGGACGCTCATCGATAGAAAGAAAAAAACAGAATGATCCTAAACGATTTATAAAAACCGACCATACAACAAAGTACGGGGAGATTGCAGATGTATCCATAAACAGCATAGACCAGTCATATATTGAAAATGAAGAAAAATATGATGGTTTCTATGCTGTATGCACCAATCTTAATGACAACATAGGTAGTATAGTCAGGGCAAACAAGCGACGTTGGGAGATTGAAGAATGCTTTAGAATAATGAAAACTGATTTTGAAGCACGTCCTGTATATTTAAACAGGAAAGACAGGATACTTGCCCATTTCATAACCTGTTTTATTTCGCTTATTGTATACAGGTATCTTGAAAAAGAAACTTAATAATAAATATACCATAGACCAGATACTTCCTACCCTTCAGGAAATGGATTTCATAAAGTACGAGGGTAAAGGTTATCAGCCCATTTACACCAGAACAGAACTCACAGATGCACTGCACGATGCATTTGGATTCTGTACATCTAAACAGATAGTTCCAATAAAAAATGAGGAATATTTTTCACAAACAAAAATAGATAGTGTAACGTGCATATGTAAATTTTCCAAAAGCCCTGTAACTCGCTTCTATAGCGAATTACAAAGCTTTTTTTCTTAAAAAGCTGTCAAAGACGGGATTACTACATATCATAGCATAGAAAGCCACATATTTAAAGTGGATTTTTACAGTTCTTTACAGTTTTTAAAGTTTTTTAAAGACTTATGGAGCAGTTGACTGTCAAAGCTTTTTTAGATAGAATTATGTTGTTGTCATACTCCAGACCGACAGCGGAAAGGAGGTGTTATCATGCATATTATTCCTTTTATCATTTCTGTCATGGCAGATGTAACTAGCTATTTAATCTGCAAATGGTTAGACAGAATTAGTAATGACAACTAGCCTAAATGCACAAAGCCCCCTAAGAGCTGCAACTCTTTAGGGGGTTATGTTATCATGACATTATTCCTTTATCAAAGTCAATTATACAATAAAAAGATATTCTTTGCAAGTCAGCTTTTACACAAATTTATTCAGTCCTTCGTCATACTCATAGTCAATCATCCCAAGTTTCTCGACTATATAGCCCCTTTCCACTCCTGCTGCCTTGCAGAATTCGTCAAGACTGCTATAATAATCCCTAAGCTTAGTATTTACAAAGCTTAGGAGCATGGCTGCATCTTTTGGCAATTCCATATTCCACTCTCCTATTCCTATAATTGTTTTACATACATCATCTTATCATTACTACCTGCCACTGTAAATCCACATTTTTCAAGTAAAAACCTGGCAGGCATATTTTCATAATCTGTAACCGCTATAAGTTCTGAGGCCGACAGCTTATTCTTCGCATAGTTTATCACCATTTCTAAGGCTTCTTTTGCAAAGCCCTGTCCCAGTCTTTCCCTCCTAATGAAAAAGCCTATTTCATACTGAGCTTCTTCGATACTTGTTAGCAAATCAAGGCTGATAAGACCTATCAGGCTGCCATCTACTCTATCAAATATTCCCCAGATACCATAGTCATAGAAGCTGTAAATATTATCAATGTAAGCAAGAAGTTTCTCTTTTTGCTCTTCTTCAGGCACTCTGCCATCTTCTACGAACTTTAGTATATGCTCTTCTCTGCTTATTTTAATGACTTCATCGATATCTTGTGCACAAAGCTCTCTGATGACAGTTCTCTTAGTTTCTGCAATAAGACAAGGTATTTTATTTCTATGCTTAAAGAGCCTTATAAGGAAGTCTATATCAATATCTTCAAAGCTGTCCACTATAAGGTCAAAGCCATAGGGTAAGTCGCTTCCAAGGTTTTTATCATAAACAACCGTAGTTAAGCCAGGGACAAGCAGGCTCTCATTAAAGTTGGCTGCTGAAGTTATAATTAAGCCGTCTTGGGGTTTATATTGGGCATTTTTCATTGTCAAATGTATACTGCCAATCTCAGAAGCCATATTTGGCTTATCTACAGAGTCTGTAGATATTTTTTCAAGCTCAGGCGGACTATCCAAATAGCTTTTTTTAATCTCATTATAAGGGTTTATTGAACTTTTTACAGGATAATTCACATCTAAGGTTTCATCCCTTACAGATTTAATACCCATTTTCCTAAAATCATCCAGTATTTTCCTGACAAAGCCCTTCTCCTTTTCAGGCAGGCCACTAAGAGAGGCGAGCACGAATTTTAGTTCATTTCCCATAGTTAGTATCCAACCAAGGCTTTTCTAATCAGACAAAGCACTATAAGGTGGACAGGATAGAAGAAGTAAAATACATACTTAGGTATCTTGTAGCTCCCTCTCTGCCCGTTGTAAAGCATAATAAGGACAACAGCCGGGAAGCCAAAGCTTTCACTTACCCTTCCTGCAAGAAAGTCGTAACTGACAAGCCAGATAAGAACAGCTATTCCCGCAAGTACGAATTTAGTCTTATCAGAGGCAAATTTCTCATTTATCTTAGCAAGACCTGCCTGCATCTTTTCAAAATAATAGATGAATAAAATAAGCACTACCCCTACTATACCGTAGTCAGCGGACATTTGAAGCGAGCTGACAAGAATCACCAAGACAGCCGCAAACTGAAGTACTTTACTTAAAAAGATATTTTTAACCTTCTCATTTACTCCGTCAATTATAATAATGGCAAAAAGTCCAAGGGCAAGGGTGAAAAACACGTTTTGCGAGCTGTATTCTAGGACGAAGCCGTTATTGGTTATCAATGCGTCAAAAGGTATCTCTGAGATAATTGCAAGAAAAATTAAGCTGCCTAAATACCTCCATTTATTCCTTGTATGATAATATCCTTCAACTATCATGAAGCAAAATAGAGGAAATGCAGTCCTTCCTATCCATCTGCCAACATCATAAATGTCCCACATGTCGCCTGGAATAACCTCATAAAGAGCAACAGTTGTGTGGTCTATAAGCATAGATATAATCGCAATTATCTTAAGCACAAATGATGTTACCTGCATATTATTTACCTCCTGCCCTTATCTTCTCATTTAGCTCACTAAGGTAGAGCCATCTTTCTTCCTTATGGCTAAGCTCTTTCGTGAGGCTTTCTTTTTCAGCCATAAGTTCCTCAAGTTTGCTGTATCTTGAGGCATTTTCTGCTATTTCTTCATCAAGTTTTTCAATTGCAAGATTAAGCTTTTCAATATCTTCATCTATGGTGTCAAATTCCTTCTGTTCGGCATAGGTAAACTTAAGCTTAGGCGCCTTGTTTGCCTTCCAGTCTTTCTTCGCATCGCTTTCCTTTTTCTCTGACTTTATCTCTTCAAACTGTGGCTCTGCTTTTTCCAGATAGTCACTGTAACCACCCTCATATATCCTAATCTGACCGTTTTCAAATGAGAATATCCTGTTTGCAACCCTGTCAAGGAAATATCTGTCGTGCGAAACTGTTATAACCACTCCGTCAAAGCCATCCAGATAGTCCTCAAGTATTGAGAGAGTAGTGATATCAAGGTCATTGGTAGGCTCGTCTAAGATAAGTATATTGGGAGCAGAAATGAGGGTATGTAAGAGGGCAAGTCTCCTTCTTTCTCCACCTGAGAGCTTCTCGATTTTCGTATACTGCATTGCACCTTCAAAGAGGAAGCGTTCAAGCATCTTGCTAGCCGATATGGTGCCATCCTTTGTCTGCACATACTCTGCTATGTCTTTTGCTGACTCTATTACAGTCTGACATGGGTCAAGTTCTCCTGAATCCTGAGAGAAATAGCCTATCTTCGCTGTCTGTCCGATGATAATGTTCCCACTGTCAGGTGCTACTTCTCCTAATATAGTCTTAAGAAGGGTTGACTTGCCTGAGCCATTTTTCCCAATAATTCCTATTCTGTCAATTCTTCTAAATAAATATGTAAAATCCTCAAATAAAACCTTCTCACCGTAGGCTTTTGATATGTTTTCAATCTCAATTATCTGCTTACCGAGACGGCTTGATACCGAATCAACCACAATTTCTTTATCCACTACAATCTTATCCCTGTTTTTAAGTTCCTCAAAACGCTCTATGTGAGCCTTCTGCTTGGTTGAACGGGCTCTTGCACCCCTCATCATCCAAGCAAGGTCTTTCTTAAAGATGGCGGCATTCTTCCTTTCGGTGGCTATCTCCATTTCCTCACGCTCCGCCTTAAGCTCGAGGTACTTCATATAGCCTCCTACGTATGAGTAAGCTTCCCATGAGTTAGCTCCACTATCCTGTTTGTCACCTGGTCAAGGAAATATCTGTCGTGGGTTATGATGAGGAGTGCCTGTTTCATCTTCTTAAGATAGTCTTCAAGCCACTCAGACATGGCTGTATCCAGGTGGTTGGTAGGCTCATCAAGGATGAGGATGTCTGCATCATCAAGGAGGGTGCGCACAAGGGCAGCCCTCTTTTTCTGACCGCCTGAAAGTGTGCCTACCTTCGCTTCTACATCCTCTATTTCAAATTTGGCAAGCAGGCTCCTTGCCTCTCCCTCGGTGTCCCAGAATTCATTTTTAGCCTTTTTCCCCTTTATTACCTCCGAAATAACGCTTTCACCCTCGTCAAACTCAGGATTCTGCGGGAGATAGGCTATGCGGACGGAATTACCCTTGGTGAGCTTTCCACTATCTGCCTCCTCTTCTCCTGCAAGTATCTTAAGAAGGGTAGACTTGCCTGTTCCATTTATGCCTATGAGGCCTATTTTGTCGCCTTCGTTTATGCCCAAAGAAATATTATCAAAAAGTATCTTATCGGTGTTGTAGCTTTTCGATAAATTTTCTGCTGTAAGTAGATTCATATTATCTCCTAAATCTTTATCAAATTATTACGCATCTCCTATGATTTGCCCTATCAGCCAGACAGTCCATAGCGGTCCCATATATTCAGAGTGCGTGAATTTCTGTCCTATAATATCACACATCAAACTTTGTTGTAAATATCACAAGTTATTCGAGTATGCATTAAGCTATTATTACTGTATTTATAAGTCTTCAAGTATGTACGGCAACATATAAATTGGATACAGTTTCAACATTTCAACCTGACCTACATCCTTTTGCGATAGTAAAATTGACGCCGCAGTATTTTTCGAGTACTTTCTCTGAAATTCTGTAATTGATTTGTGCATTCCAAGTCCGGAAGATTTGACCTCAATAGGTACTATTTTTGTTTTTGATGCAACAAGAAAATCAATTTCAAAGTAACGCGTAACATTATCCTTTCTCCAAGTATGGTAGTAAAGAGGTCGTTCTGCGGCATTTATTACCTGAGCTACTGCATTCTCATATAGATATCCGAGATCCGCCGGAAGAGAATCGCTTAGAAGCTTTGTGTAAATATTCTCGTCAGTTTCTCCTGATGAACTAAATATCATAGTTGTAAACAGCCCTGTATCTGCCAAATATAACTTAAATGTCTGGTTATCCATGGTTTGAGATAGCGTAACACTTGGGTTAAGAACATTGTAACAAGGCAGAACTGTCTTTGAATCCAGCATGTTGTACAATCTTTCTATATCTTTATCAACCTTCTTTTTGCCCGTAGCAGCTGATATTACATAACTTCTCTTATCTGTTGCAAGCTGTGTAGGAATGCTCTCATACATTCTCCCTATCAATCCTGTACCATCAATCTTAAAAAAATCATCTTTATAAAGGTTGATTATCTCCCTCTTTACCTCATCTATTTCAGTAAAATTTCCCCCTTCTACATACGCTGCTACCGCCTGTGGCATTCCCCCTACAGCCATATACACCCTAAAATCCCGCATTAGTTTTCTATTTAGAGAATTTCCAACTGCCTTTCCTCGTTTGTATAGCTCTTTCAAAACCTGATAGGTTTCGTTCCCGGTTGCCCACATAAATTCTTCATAATCCATAGGATATATCTGTATTTTTATCTCCTCGGAAGGAATAACGATGTCTTTAACATTCTTTTTTATGCTTATCAATGAGCCTGTCTCAATATAATCATATCTCCCATCTGCCACCAGATATTTGATAGCCTGGCGTACCTTGGGCATAAGTTGAATTTCATCAAATATAATTACGGATTCCCTTTTGTGCAGGGTAATACCTGTCGCAGTCTGCAATCTAAGAAAAAATATATCAGGTTCTGCAATATCCTCAAATACATCAAGAATTTCTTTTCTTACATTAGCAAAGTCAATCTTTATATATGACTTATATTCCTGCTTTGCAAATTCTTCTGCAATTGTAGATTTACCCACTCGCCTTGCTCCCTCCAAAAGTACAGCATACTTAGGAGCCTTTTTTTCTTTCCAATATTTCAACTTTTCAAACGCTTTCCTTTTAAACATATTTAACCTCCACAATAGGCAGATACCGCTTATTTACGGTTTAATTTTATTCTATTACCGTTTTGTCAAAGTTATTATATCTATAAATTACCGTTCTGTCAAAGTCTAAATTCTAATTTATTACCGTTCTGTCAAAGTCTAAATTCTAATTTATTACCGTTTTGGCAAAGTCTAAATTCTAATTTATTACCGTTTCGCACCTATGAATGCGCAAAAAAGCCATACAGAGCTATATTTCAAGCACCTGTATGGCTATATTCTAAGCCTTAAATCTGTCTAGCAATGGCTTGGAGAATTTTCTGTTAAAGAAATCTATAAGCGGCCCCATAAAGAAGGCAGTAACCAAAGTTCCAAGCCCCGGAAGTAAACCGCACAAGGCTCCTATGATGACGCAGATTATGTCACAGCCTATACGGCAGTACTTAAACGGCTTCCCTGTTCTCTTTGATATGATAATAGGGATGGCATCATAAACCGAAACCCCAAGGTCTGAAGTCATATAAAGAGAAGACGCAAAACAAAGTACAACCACACCTACAACAAGCATAACAGCCCTCACTGCAAGGCTTGGATCAGGTACAGCCACGGCTATGTATTTATTTGCAAAGTCCACTATATGCCCTGAAAAAAACAGATTCAATATGGTTGCAATTCCAATATAATGCTTGTCTAAGACAAGGACTACAACAAGCATCATAAAGCTAATGACCATATAATAAATACCATAAGCAATTCCTGAAAAGAGTCTTTCGTGAGACCCCTGTGCAAAGCTCTGGAAGGGATCTATACCGAATAGTGAATTCTTAAAAAATCCAACAGCTATTGCACATATTATAACCCCAAACACAGTCATTATAAGTCTTGGCAGAAATTTTTCAGGTAGTTTTATATTCATTATTCCTCCATCTGCTTCTTAGCCTGGGCAGCCACTTCTGTAATACCGCTTACAAGCCCTGCAAGTCCCTGAATCTCAGAAGGAATGATAATTTTGGTTGCCTTACCGTCCGCTGCCCTGCCAAATGCCTCAAGTCCTTTGAGCTTGATTACCTCTCCAGAAGGAGCAGACTCATTGAGGAGCTTGATACCATCTGCGTTAGCCTTCTGAACTGCAAGTATAGCCTGTGCCTGACCTTCTGCTTCGCGAATGGTAGCTTCTTTATTAGCTTCAGCACGAAGAATCTGAGCTGCTTTTTCAGCCTCTGCTCCGAGAATGGTAGACTCTTTCTTACCTTCTGCAACGAGGATAGCTGCCTTCTTCTCACCTTCTGCGCTTGTAACTGCAGCACGTCTTTCACGCTCTGCCTTAGCCTGCTTCTCCATTGCACCCTGAATATCAGGAGGACACATTATGTTCTTAAGCTCTACTCTGTTTACCTTGATTCCCCAAGATCTGTAGCTACATCAAGTGTAGAACGCATCTTTGTGTTGATGGTCTCACGAGATGTGAGCGTCTCGTCCAGTTCAAGATCACCAATGATGTTACGAAGTGTAGTAGCTGTAAGATTCTCAAGCGCTGAGATAGGGTTCTCAACACCGTAAGCATAGAGCTTAGGATCTGTTATCTGATAGAAGATAACTGTATCTATTCTAATCGAAACATTGTCCTTTGTAATAACCGGCTGTGGAGGGAAGTCCGCAACCTGCTCCTTAAGGGTAACTCTCTTTGCTACTCTGTCAATAAAAGGTAACTTCACATGAATACCAACATGCCAGGTATCCTGATATCCGCCAAGTCTCTCAATAACTAAGGCTGTTGCCTGCTGTACTATCTTGATACAGGAAGCAAAAATCAAAATGATTACAATAGCTAGGAACGCCATTGCCAAAAATGATCCGCTTATAAGTCCTCCGGTAGCCGCCATCGGTTTAGTTAAGTACAATAATCCTCCCATAATATACCTCTTTTCTTTTTATTTATTATCCGTAAAGGGTTATCCCCATTACATACTGCTTTAATTAAAGTTTTCCTGCAAATCCCCTCCATGAGCCATTCTCTGAATAGTTTCAGTAATCACAGGCTCTACTATAAGCTTTACTCCCTGCACTTCTCTTACCTTAACTATGGTATCCTCATCAATGACACCACCTATTAAGGTTGACCTAGCCGACCAGTCAATGCCGTTTAGCATAACTCTTCCTGTCTCACTTAGATTGTCAATTCTTTCAATTACTTTTGCTTCCCTACCTATAAGGTCGTCAACATTTGTCTTTGTCCTTCTTGAATTGACGTATTTAACTGCAAGAGGCCTGTAAACAACAAGGACGACAAGGGAAACAACTAAGAACAAGACAATCTGAATCCAAACACTGGCTCCAAAGAGACTTGCAAAAAATGATGCAAGGGCGCCTATTGCAAACCATATAGTGGTGAGTCCCATAGTAAGAAACTCCGTCACAACAAGTATTATAAATGCCATAAGCCAAAATTGAAAATCCATAATCTTCCTCCTTGTTAATATTATGTCAATTTAACGGCTGTAAATTCAAGAAAAATCGTCTTTTATAATACTATTATAGCTTATTTTTAAAATTAGTGTTTACTTTTTTTCAAAAACAATTTCTTAAGGAAAAATAAAGACCGTACCAACCTTAGACAGATTGTTACGGCCTCATTGCTTTAGTTTAATCCACTATAGACAAGCCTTGTAAATCTCTATTATATCTTCCTTTAACAAAGGTACATAGGCATTCTTTAGGTCTGCTTCCACTTCGAGGTGTTCCGCCATTTTCTCAAAGTATTCCTCAGTAATATCAAGTTCTGTGAGATTAGAAGCAATACCTGATTCCTTAAAGAAGGATTCAAGTGCATCTATTCCTCTAAGGGCAAGTTCCTCGTCACTGCCACCCGAAAGTCCCCATACATTCTTAGCAAAACGCACAAATCTGGCTGTAGTTGAAGGATCTTTCTTAAGTATATGCCTCATCCATCTAGGAGTAAGTATGGCAAGGCCTACTCCATGGGTAATATCATAAAAGGCAGAAAGTTCGTGCTCTAAGCCATGACAAGGCCAGCCTGTACCTTGCTTTCCGTACTCGGGTATGCCGGAGCAGGCTACTGACGATGCCATCATAAGATTGCCCCTTGCGGCGTAATTATCAGACTCCTTAAGTGCTATAGGGAGATTCTTAATGACAGTCTTTAGCACAGTCTCAGCAATTCCATCTGATATATCGCAGTCATCAGTTCTTGAGAAATACCCCCTCCATGATGTGACTCATAATATCTGCTGATCCTGCAGCGGTCTGGTATTTTGATACGCTAAATGTATAGGTTGGATCACAGATGGATACTGCGGGATAGGTGAACATTGCACCTATCTTTTCATCGGTTGCCATATTGCTTATAACACCCGCTCCGTCAAACTCTGAGCCTGTTGCGCTAAGGGTAAGGATATCCACCAGAGGAAGGGCTTTTTTTAGCTTCCACTCAGACTTAACCATCTTCCAAAGATCGTCACCTTCAAAATACACTCCACAGGCTATGGCCTTAGAACAGTCTAGCGTACTTCCTCCACCTACAGAAAGTACAACATCTATGTTGTTTTCCTTGCAGAGTTTAACTCCCTTTATAACTGATTCAATCCTTGGATTAGGCTCTATGCCGTCACATTCAACTACTGTAAATCCACCCTCAGAAAGTATCTTCATAACCTCATCATAGAGTCCTATTTTCTTAATAGAGCCACCACCATAAGTCAGAAGTACCCTTTGCCAAACTGGTTAAGCGCGCCTGCAAGCTGTGATATCTGGCCTTTACCGAAGTATAGCTTGGTAGGTATTGAGTGCACGAAGTTTTCCATTCTTTCCTCCTTTAGTACTGGTTATTTGTTACATAAAATAGTGCTTTTACTACTTATACTCCAATTATACTACATTTCAATCCTCATGTAACCTGTAATTTATTATTATTCTAGTAATATTTGATACAATTTTTGCATCGTTAAAGATCGTCTTAAAAACTTTACATTTAAAATATTATATTTATATCGACAATTGTCATTTTAAAGACTATAATAAGGGTAGAAAGAATTAATTTGTTTTTTCAGGGATAACAGCTTATACGGAGGAGGTTTGACATGAAAATGAGGTCTGATAGGAATATGCTTTCTCTGGCTGATGTATGCAGGGAATTATCCATCTCAGAAGCTACTGCGAAGAACTGGGTAAAGCTCGGGAAGCTCATTCCTGCTGAATCAGGCACAACATATTTCTCAATAGATTATGTTCAAAAACTAAAATTCGACATCGAGAGTGGGGATAATTCTGCACTCAAAAGCAGGAGAAACAAGGCTTTTGTATCCGGAATCAGCCTATATGACTCCTATATTCCGGGGGATTCTGTAAATTTGGAGCCGGGAGTTTGACACTTACTCATAACACCAAATTTAAATAATCCTTTATTTAAGCCAACTAAGGCTTATTTTTTTGTCAAATTTTTTCAAATTTTATGTGGCTATATGTGTCTATATATGATATAATGGGAGGTGGAGGTATGATACTATGAAACTTACAAAGTCTTCTTCAAAAAATTCAACTACATACTATGTTCAAAAAGTCATATAGGATAGGTGATAAAACATCCACAAAGACAGTAGAACGCCTTGGCTCTATTGAAGAGCTAAAGGCTCGAGCGGGTGATAAGGATCCTATTGAATGGGCAAAGGAGTATGTTAAAAAACTTACCCTTTCTGAAAAAGAATCTAGGAAAGATATCACCGTTAAGTACTCGGAAGCAGGCAGATTGATAAAAATGTCAGGAAATCTGTTAATGTGGGCTATCTTTTCCTAAAAGAAGATTTACAACGAACTAAGGCTTCCTAAAGTAGTAGAGGAAATATCTGAGAAATATAAGATAACATATGACTTAGATGACATTTTTTCTTCCCTCCTTTATACAAGAATTCTTTCACCGTCTTCAAAGGAAGCTTCGTTCCACTATGCAGAAAATTTCCTGGGGAAGAGGAACTTTGACCTTCATCAGGTTTATCGTGCTCTTGAAGTTCTTGCAAAGGAAAAATGACCTGATACAAAAACTTTTATGAAAAACTCCATGTCCGTTATAGAGAGAAATAAACATATCCTTTACTACGACTGTACTAACTTCTATTTTGAAACAGAGGAAGAAGATGGCTTTCGGAAATATGGCATCTCCAAAGAACACAGACCAAACCCTATTGTTCAGATGGGCTTGTTTATGGATGCTGACGGCATTCCACTTGCCTTCTCCATGTTTCCAGGCAACCAGAACGAACAGCCGTCTCTTGCACCTTTAGAGAAGAAGATCATATCAGATTTCGGTATCGATAAACTTGTTGTATGTACTGACTCTGGTCTCTCGTCTGCACCAAACAGGAGATTCAATGATACAAAAAAGCGAAAGTTTATCACTACGCAGTCAATTAAAAAGTTAAAAGACTTCTTAAAAGAGTTCTGCCTTTCAGATGAGGGGTGGAGAAAGACAGGAAGTAAAAAAACTTACAGAATAAGTGAGCTTGATCCTGTAGAAGACTACCATACTACCTTCTATAAAGACAGGTGGATTAATGAAGACGGCCTTGAACAGCATCTATTATTACATTTTTCTCTAAAAATACCAGGCTTACCAGAGAAAAAAATACGAGGAAGACAGATTGAAAAAAAGCGAGCAGTTGTCTTGACCACCCTTCAACCCTTACAAAAAAAGGTCCGCAAACGATTATAAACGCCTATTATCACAAGAGCATATCACAAGGCATGGGGAGATGGCAGAAAAATCCCTCATAAAGTTAGATATGAAGAAGATCGCTGAGGAAGAACTGTATGATGGCTTTTTATGCTGTATGTACAAAACCTTGAAGACAATGCAGAATCTATTGTTAGAATCAACCACAAGCGCTGGGAAATCGAAGAGTGCTTTCGTATTATGAAAACCGAATTTAAAGGCAAGGCCTGTTTACCTCTCAAGAGAAGACAGAATTAAGGCTCATTTCCTAACTTGTTATGCTTCCCTTGTACTATATCGGATTCTGGAGAAGAGGCTTACAGCGCAGTCCCCTGAAGTAAGCTTTTCATGTCATGAGATCATACAAACACTTAGAAATATGAACATGCTGGTATCTCTGGGTGATGGATATATTCCCGTTTATGAAAGAACAGACCTTACAGATGCATTACATGAAATTTCAGGTTTCAGAACTGACTTAGAGATTGTGTCAAACAGAAATATGAAAAAAATTTTTACAAAGATGAAAAAAGAAGAAAAATAGCCACATTTTCTTGCATATATAAAGGCTCTAAAACCCAGATTATAAAATGGATTAGAGCCTTTTTGATTGTTACAAGTGTCAAAGATGGGATTATACTACATTTCAATCCTCTATGTAACCTGTAATTTATTATTATTCTAGTAATATTTGATACAATTTTTGCATCGTTAAAGATCGTCTTAAAAAACTTTACATTTAAAAATATTATATTTATATCGACAATTGTCATTTTAAAGACTATAATAAGGGTAGAAAAGAATTAATTTGTTTTTTTCAGGGATAACAGCTTATACGGAGGAGGTTTGACATGAAAATGAGGTCTGATAGGAATATGCTTTCTCTGGCTGATGTATGCAGGGAATTATCCATCTCAGAAGCTACTGCGAAGAACTGGGTAAAGCTCGGGAAGCTCATTCCTGCTGAATCAGGCACAACATATTTCTCAATAGATTATGTTCAAAAACTAAAATTCGACATCGAGAGTGGGGATAATTCTGCACTCAAAAGCAGGAGAAACAAGGCTTTTGTATCCGGAATCAGCCTATATGACTCCTATATTCCGGGGGATTCTGTAAATTTGGAGCCAGTTCGCTACATCTTAAGCGTCGTAAACGAAAATAAGATCGAAGTTACAATCGATATTTTGTTATCAGTCCTCGCTGACTGCGCCATAAAACTTATGCTTTCAAGACTTGGCAAAAAGGCGAACTCCCTTGTGCTTAAAGCCTTTTTAAATAAGGAGTACACAAGTCTTCCATATTCATTCTTGATAGATAACCTTATAGATGGAGTGGTGGGAATCGAGGACATTGCAGATGATTATCCTGAACTTTTTGAGACCGACTATGTGTATGAAGAAGCAGTCGATGTCATAGGTCTCTTATACATATCCCTTAAGAGTTCAAGGGACAGGAAATTTCAAGGTTGTTATTATACCCCTTCAAAGGTGGCAAAAAGGCTCTGTGACAACCTGATTCTTAAAGATAAGATGGAGAGCCGAAAGATAATGGATCCTTGTTGCGGAACGGGAAACTTTATTCTACAGATTCCCGACTGCTTTGACTATAAAAATGTGTATGCTAACGATATTGACAGCTTAAGTGTAAAGCTCACCCGTATAAACTATGCTCTACGATATAAGGTAAGCGATAGCAAGCTTATTTATGACCATATTACCGAGACAGATTATCTCTATTTTCCAAAAAACAGGAAGTTTGACTACATCCTCGGCAATCCACCTTGGGGCTATCACTATTCACACGAAGAAAAGCTTAAGCTTCGTGATAAATTTGAATGCGCAACCACTTTATCCATTGAATCCTATGACATATTTATTGAACAGGCACTAAAGAACCTTAAAACAAATGGAAGTCTTTCATTCATACTTCCACAAGCGATACTAAATGTAAGGTCTCACACGCCAATAAGGAAACTAATCTTAGAAAAATGCTCCTTTGATTATATAGAATTTCTAAGTAAGACCTTTGACAATGTACACTGTCCAAGTGTAATTTTGCAGATGAAGTACACAGACTTCCCATGTTCGGCACTTGGAATGAGAGTTAAGGAAGAGAAAAGGGAATATACCATAGACATCGAGAGGGTTCTTAGTGCCGACTGTTGTACTTTTAACACCACAGACGAAGAATATCTTATCATCAAAAAAATAGAGGATACAATTGGACATACTACCCTTGCAGGTCAGTCCACCTTTGCCCTCGGTATAATTACCGGCGATAACAAGAGGTTTATCACAGATGAAAAAAACGATAAAAACGAGCAGATACTTAGCGGTAGCAATGTATTTAAGTTCAAGTCAAAAAACTCACACAGATACATAGAGTTTAAGCCTGAACTTTATCAACAGGTTGCACCAACAGAGAATTATAGAGTCAAGGAAAAACTGATATACAGATTCATCTGCAATCAGATAGTTATGGCTTATGACAACAAAAATACTCTTACTCTTAACAGCTGTAACGTACTGATTCCACAAATTCCAGGGCTTTTCATCAAGTATGTAATGGGAATACTTAACTCCAGGATTGCTCAGTTTTACTTTAGGAAATGTTTGACTCGGTGAAGGTTCTCAGGTCACATATTGAGAGGATTCCTATCCCTGTAGTGGGTGTTTCCGAGCAGGAAAAGATAATTGAAGTTGTTGACAAGATACTGGGACTGGGTGTAAAAGCCGATGCCTTTAGGACGATTAAACTTTATAATGAATTAGACCATAGGGTAGCAAAGCTTTATGACTTAGACGAAAGGGAATACAGCATAATACTTAAAAGTATGGAAAAAGACAACCTATTTTTACCATAGATACCTACCATCCTCCTATAAATTCCTAAAGCAGAAAAATGCCTGAGGCGGTCGTGTAAACGTACCGCTTCAGGCATTTTTGTGAGTATAATATTGAATGTTAAATTTCTTGATTTTCATTCTCTATAAAGCACAAATCTTCTTAGCGTAAGAAGCCTTCCTTCTTAAGCACAGGTCTAAGCGCAAGATAAAGCACAGTAGAAAATATTACTGAAGCAACGGCATTTACTGAGGTTGTAACTGCTGACATCTTTGCAAAGGCCTCAGATATTTCCTGCGGAAGTCCAAGCACATACTGTTTGTAGAAATATCCTACGAGTGGATCGGCTACTATGTTGAAAAGTAATCCGCAGGATGCTGAGCAAACTGTAGCAATCAAAAGTTTCTTCTTCTCACTGATTTCATTAATCTTAAATCCCTTATGTGCTACAACTCCAACTATGAGACCGATAAGAAGCTTGAGTACAAAGGTCTTAGGTGCGCTAGTAGCATAACCGCTGGTAAGATCAGCTATTGTAAGTCCTACCGCTCCAGCAGAGCCACCCATGACTCCTCCTATAAAGAGGGCTCCAAGTGCCACGAAGGTGTTGCCGAGGTGAAATGCAGTCTTTTCTGTACCTACCGGTATATCAAATCTAAATACCTGAAAACCTATATAGGATAAGGCTGCAAATAGAGCAGCCAAGGCAAGCTTCTTTACCCTGTCATCCGTTCCTGCTTTAACCGTTTCTCTTCCCACATTATTCATATCAAAACTCCTTTCTTCCTGAAGATTTTATCATCTTTAGTGTCTATATGATAAAGGATTTTTGGCCATGTAATAAACATCCAGTTTTTAACTTTTTTATAGTGCCAATTATATATTGCTTTCATAGAGGCGAAGCACCTTTTCCCTTGATATCTCAAGGAGCTCAGCCCTTGCTTCCTTAGGCAGCTCGTGAATATAAATTGGTTCTCCATATTCTATGGTCATCTGGGTACTTTTAATCCAAGGCAGATGGTTCTCAAAAGCCTTGTCCGAATTGGTTATGGCAACAGGAACTATAGGACAGCCTGCTTTTTCTGCCATCTTAAGGCTGCCTGGCTTAAATGGCAGCAAGCCCTCACCACTGTTTCTTGTACCTTCAGGTGATATGAACATTGAAGTTCCTCTTTGAATATTCTCGATACCTTTAAGTATAGCCTTTATTCCTTCTCTAGGATTCTCCCTATCTAAAAATACACATTTGATATTCCTCATCCACAGCCTAAGTCCCGGAACTTAGCTATTTCTTTCTTTGATACAAAGCTTGAAAGTACAGGAACTGTATAATAAGCAAGGATGATGTCAAAGAAGCCTCTGTGGTTAAAGATAAAGAGTACGGATTCATCCTTTGGTATCCTCTCGACTCCTATGACTTTCTTCTTGATTCCTGAGAAAAACAGCACCTTCCCAAAGGCAGACTTAACTATTCTCTGGCTAATCCTTTGTTTTAAGCCCTCATTAAATTTGCCGACCAGCCAAAGAAGAGGTAAGGCTATCAGACTAAATATGCCAAATAAAGTCAAGTATAGAAATACTAATATCGTTCTCATCCTGTCTCCTATTTAAGCTCTGTCGCCTGTTTGTTGGTCTGAAGAGCATTGTTATAATCATCTAAGAGCTTTTTCTTTGCATCCCACACTCTCTGTGAAAGGTCAACATGTACCTCGTGTGGATTGACAAGACGCCTTGTTTCATCCCAAAGTGTATTCAATTCATTCTCACAATATTCTCTAATCTCCATTACACTAGGAGAGGTATAGACACACTGTCCCTTGATAAAAATTGGTTTCAGAAGTTCTCTCACCTTGAATTCTCCCGGCATCAAACGGGTCTTTTTCCAGGTTTCTATAGGGTCAAACATCATATATTCTTCATCTTCTGATATGCTCTCATCAGAAAATGCTATAAGATCTCCCTTAATCTTGCCTTCAAGGTCATATATTCTAAATATGGTCTTGTCGCCCGGATTGGTTATCTTCCAAGTATTTTCTGAAAGCTTAATCTTAGGCTCAAAGGTACCATCTTCATTCTGCATAGCAGCAAGCTTATACACTCCACCAAAGGCAGGACAATCCGCACTTGTGATGAGCTTGGTACCTACTCCCCAGGAGTCAATACTAGCCTTTTGGAGCTTGAGGGAAGAGATGAGATTTTCATCAAGGTCAGAGGAAGCTACTATGCTTGCATCACTAAAACCTGCAGCATCAAGCATCTTTCTTGCTTTCTTTGAAATGTAGGCAAGGTCACCGCTATCAAGCCTTATACCGTATCTTCCAAACTTTACTCCTGCCTCCTTCATTTCGGTAAATACCTTGATTGCATTTGGCACGCCGGAGCGAAGTGTATCATAGGTATCCGCCAAAAGAATAGCGTTGTCAGGATAAAGCATTGCATATTCCTTAAATGCAGTATATTCATCAGGAAAACTCATAATCCAGCTATGTGCATGGGTTCCAAGAACAGGAACTCCAAACTTCTTAGCACAGATTACATTACTTGTGCCTGCACAGCCTCCTATAACGGCCGCCCTTGCACCAAGAGTACCCGCATCAGGCCCCTGCGCACGCCTTAGACCAAACTCCATAACAAAGTCACCCTCAGCAGCATAGCATACTCTTGCAGCCTTGGTTGCTATAAGACTCTGATGATTGATAAGGTTAAGTATTACGGTTTCCACAAGCTGAGCCTGCATAATAGGAGCAACCACCTTTACAAGAGGCTCCATAGGAAAGACTACAGTTCCCTCCGGTACTGCATATATATCTCCCGTAAAATGAAAGCCTGAAAGATAATCCAGAAAATCCTCGTCAAACATCCCCAATGAACGGAGATATTCAACATCTTCGTAGTTGAAGTTAAGATTTTTGATAACATCTATAACCTGCTCAAGACCTGCCGCTATAGCAAAACCGTTATCAGACGGATTATGTCTGTAAAACATATCAAAAACCACCACAGGATCCTTTTTGTTCTTAAAATATCCCTGCATCATTGTAAGCTCGTAAAAGTCTGTAAGTAACGTAAGATTTTCTACCATTTCAACCTCTTTCACCTTTGTTAATATTGTTTATTTGTTCAACTTCTTAGCTATCTCTTCTTCAGTTTCAGGCATCTTCTCTTCTGCACTGCTTTGAACCGCCTTCTCCTCTTTGTTCTTATTTTTCATCTTTGAAAACTTCTCTGAAAGGTCAGGTATCATGTCTAAAAGCCTGGATATCGTATCCTGATTTTTAATATTAACCAGTTTCACATTTCCATTTTTAATAACCAAGACTGAGCTAGGTGTAATCTTGCCCGACATAGCACCTACCCCATTGTCTTTTTTCTTGGATTCACTTGCAAATGCTCCTGCTCCTGCACCAAAAGACACATCCACAAGCGGGAGAATGGTGGTTCCGTCTTCAAATTTAATTGCGTCACCAACTACTGTCTTACTGGTTATAAAACCATCCATCCCCTTAAACAACGCAGCCATTGTCTCATCAAAATTATTACTGGCCATCACTTCCTCCTTTAACCCTTAGCAAAACTCTTTTTGCATCTGTTGAAATTTTTCCTTAACGACTTAACCTTCTTACTAAAAAGCAATTTTAAAATTATCAAAAGCACAACAAACATCGTTATTTTGCCAGAACATGAAGCATCCACTTCAATCACTTCTTCTTCCCATTCAGGAATAATTTCAAGCTTCCCGGCATAGAGTGGATATAAACAGCAAAGATAAGTAAGATACTGACCTTCAGTGTATACATCTCCTGTCCCAAATCTAAACCATCCTCTTATCTTCTTTGGCAATATCATCTTGAGCAGTATCTTGGATTGAGCCAGAAGGTAAAATATCCCTTCTGCTGTGCCTTCTGCATTTATAAACCTTAGAACAGCGTCCTTTATCGTTAAGGCTAAGAAAGGTTTCCTTAAATGCTTCCCATTTCTTCTTGGCCTTTCCCTTTACTTCCTCTATTTTAGCAAAAGATACTTAACTTTTTTTCTTTTTGGTTTTTTTACTTTTTTCTTTTTTATTTTTTTTGCTTTTTTGTTTTTTGCCCGTCTTATTTTCTTCGCTTACTTGCCTGCACACCTCTTGTTTACAGTCTACCTGTGTGTCGTCTTCTATCTTACTATCTTCCTGCTTAATAGATTCCTGTCTACTGTTTATCGGCTTACCATCAACCCCTGTTTCCGCCTCTCGTTCTACTGCTGTAGACTTGGCCACCTGTGTTTCTAGCTCTACCTTTGTTTCTGTCTCTACCTTAACTGTTTCACGCTCTGTTACCCCTGTAGATGTTACACCTTCTCCCTCTTTAGCTTCTATTGTTTTTAAACTTGTATCCTTCGCCTTGTTATCCTCTTTATCTTCACCGGCTTTTTCACTTGATATAAGAGTAAAAAATGCAGCCTTCGCATCATAGCTTAGCTCTTCTTTATAAGCAAATCCTGCTCTTAGAAGCCTAAATAAAAAACTAACCTCTCCGTCTGCCTCAAACTGCTTTTCCACATATTTTACCCTGATTTTGTACACAAATGGAACGAACAAAAAGAGTATAACTATTAGGAGAAGAAAAACCAGTAAGCCTAGCAAAACAAGTCCTATCACTTTTAGTATGGCAAGCAAAACACCGATAATCCCCATTATACTCACCTCTTTCGCTTTTCTTTCTTAAGCCAAAGCTTAGCGACAAGCATAATTGCCTCTGACTTTGAGCCTGTAAGCCCAATCAGCTTATAACAGCCTTTTTGGTATGGACTCTTCCTAAACTCATTGAGAGCAATAATCTCGTATAAGTTAGCAGGGTTCTGAGGTTCAAAGACTCCAAATGCACCAATAGGCGAAAACTTCCCCTTCCTAAGGGAGGATATGACCTGTTCCCTTATCATATCAGACTTCATCAGTCCTTCTGTAATGAAAGTTTCGCCTATTATTATCATTATATCACCATTTATTCACAAATAATCTCAGTAACTGCGTGTATAGTTCCCACAAGCTCTTCCCTGCTGTTGCAGGAAGCAAGAGATGACCTTATATAATCCATAACCTCAGTTCTATTTTCAAAATAAACAGGAACACTGCCTATTACCTGTGCCATAATTCCACGTCTTACGCTTCTGTCAACTTCTTCAAATATTCTCTCAAACTCTGCTCTAAGCTTCTCTTTAAGCCCCTCTAAATCAGCACCTTCCACAACTCCTGTCTCCTCAAGGTCTGTGAGGTCTGCAAAAAGGCTTCCCTGCTTTAAGATGCTGCATTTATGAAGGTCTTCGTACTTATCAGTTAAACCAAAGTTTGAAGTTTCCTTGGCAAATCTGTTTAATACATCAAAAAGAGTTCCTTCAAAGCCTAAAAGTTCCTCATATACATCTTCGAGCTTACCCTCAAGTTTTGAGAAAATCTCTGCCATCTTCACATCGAATTCATCAAGGCTCATGTCTTCATTTGCAAAGCTCTCATTTGTAAATTTAATCATTTCAAGTTCAAATTCTGCAGCTGACATATCTATACTTTCCCAGTTAAGTAAAACCGCGTAGAGGTCATTTACTACCTCCATAACTAAGATGCCATCATCTGTAAGCTCTGAACACCTTGCAATGACGGAATTTAGCTTAAGGCTTTCAGAAAGAAGCTTCTTTTCTGTAGCCTTGTCAAATTCATAGTTCTTAAAATACTCAAACTCATCTGCAATATCAGGGTAAAGCTTCTGCATCTTGCCAAGGTCATAAATCATACCTGCCTGCCTAACCATGTATGCAAATGCCTTGAGAGCCTTCTTCTGACCGCCTGTGTAACGGTCTACTGAGGTCTCTATTATATCGAAAAACTTACCCTTTGTATATCTGATAGGAAGCTCTGATATTACTCTCTGAATCTTTGAATTGATAGCAATATTGTCATCATCCTCAAAGATAAAAGCAAGGATTTTTCTTGCCTCTTCATCTGTGTCAAACTCTTTCCCATCATATTCTTTGTTTGGAAGCTTTCGTGAGAGCACGTAGTTAAAATTCTCAAAGGCACTTAAAAAAGCAGTCGCTGCATCCACTCCTTCTTTAACCTCTTCCCTTATCTTCTCAACTTCTTCAATGCTCTCCTTGGAAAATTTACCTTCAACTATAACAGACTTAATAAGAGCATTTATCTTCTCTTTTGCCCCATCAAAGCTTCTGTCGGTTTCTTTTTCCTTTGTATTTACAAAATAATTTGCATAGTTCATTGAGAGATTAAGAATTGCTGCCTTCCCATAAACTGCGGATAGCTCGTCTGCAAAGGCAGGAAGGCTTCTTTCAAGGTTCTTGCCCTTCTTAATATCCAACATAGCGCTTGTTTTCTTACTCATTATAATTTCCTCACTTATATTTTATTAAAAGATAAAAATTATTGCTTTTTTTACATGCTGATGTGTGAATAAATGCTCATTGCAGTATTCGTAGTTCCCTTCACACTTTGAACAGAACCTGAATTCGAGGTCAGGATTGTCAAGCTCTGTCCTTCCGCAGATGGCACATTTGTGCCTGGCTACCCCATTGTCCGTACGGAAGCTCCTATCAACCGTCTTGCTTCCTGATTCAAACTTCATTCTTCTAATCTTGCTATTAATCTTTACTCTGTAATTCTTTGTTGAAAAGTAAAACCATATAAAGTTAAGCATAGCTACTATTATTGCAATCGCAAACATAAAATTGCCGGCTGCAGCATTCTGCACCACCTGAAGGACTACAAAGGCTCCGTAGAAGATACCAAGATACTTCATTTTAACAGGAAGCACAAACATAAGCAGGACCTGATAATCAGGATACATTGCACAAAATGCAAGGAGAAGTGACTCGTTTATATAATTCAATCCAAAATACATTCCTGAAGAGCCGTCCCCTGTCACTGCATATGTAATAACCGCAGCAAGTATATTTAAGATTATACCCGATAAGTAATAAACATTGAACCTAAAGGTTCCCCAAGCATATTCTAAGTTCGTTCCCAGCATCCAGTAAAAATATAGAGTAATGCAAAAGAAGATAATGGAAGCTCCTCCACTAACTCTTGACATAGGCTCCAATATAAAGGTAACAAGCCTCCACACCTGTCCCTGCAGAATCTTCTCTACATTCAGCGAAAGATAGGAAATGTAGAAGAGCGGATTGACTGTCGAAATCAAGGCACCCACTATATATACTCCGATTACATAGAGCATGAGATTCTTAATCGCAAATCTTCCAAACTTCCTTTCCATCTTATCCAAAAAATTATTCATTAATATTCTCCTATTTTCCAGTGTATCAAAAGATAATATATTCGCTAGTAAGCAAGCCTGCCACGAATTTTAAAACTTTTTATACTCATATCCTTAAAGGATATACCATGCTATTATAAATTCTATTAAAACCCTTGTCAACAAATTACTAAACATCTGTGCAAGAGAGGATAATACAGTTATGTGTTAATTCTGTGTTATGTCCTATTTCGTGAATATTTGAGGGAAAATGTATCTAATTAAACACATTTTTGTAAAAATTTTCTACTGTCCTTTTTTTTTCGTTGTGGTATAATATCGTGGATTCAAACTAATTGCGTCAAATATATTTCAACGAAGTTAAGGCTTATATATGCCTTGTCTTCGTTTAGAATGGAGAATATTTTATGTCAGAAACAAAGTATCGCCTAGGTATAGACATAGGCTCTACTACAGTTAAGGTTGCTCTTATAGACGATAATCTGAAAGTACTCTTTTCAGACTATCAAAGGCATTATGCCAATATTCAGGAGACTCTCGCTTCTCTTTTGCATGATGCAATCAAGACTTGTGGCAATGCTAACGTGTATGCAATGATAACAGGCTCAGGCGGTCTTACCCTCTCAAACATCTTGACATCCCATTTGTTCAAGAGGTTATTGCGGTGGCAACGGCCCTTAAGACCTTTGCCCCTCAGACCGATGTAGCAATAGAGTTAGGCGGTGAGGATGCCAAAATCATCTACTTTACAGGTGGAATCGAGCAGAGAATGAACGGTATATGTGCCGGTGGTACAGGCTCCTTCATCGACCAGATGGCAAGCCTCTTAAAGACTGATGCCGCAGGACTTAATGAATATGCTAAGAGCTATCAGTCCATCTATCCGATAGCTGCCCGTTGTGGAGTATTTGCAAAGTCGGATATACAGCCTCTTATTAATGACGGAGCTACCAAGCCCGACCTTGCAGCTTCTATCTTTCAGGCTGTTGTAAATCAGACCATAAGCGGTCTTGCCTGTGGTAAGCCTATCAGAGGAAATGTAGCCTTCCTTGGCGGACCTTTACACTTCCTTACTGAGCTACAGGCTGCCTTTGTAAGAACTCTTGAGTTAGGACCAGAGAACATAGTTGCTCCTGAGGGTTCACATCTATTTGCCGCCATGGGCGCTGCTATGAGCTCTAAGTATGAGAAGGCTACGACTCTTTCCCAGCTTCACAATACTCTTCACAACAAGGTAAGTATGGATTTTGAGGTAGCAAGACTTGAGCCGCTTTTTAGCAGCGAGGAAGAATACGAGGCTTTTAAGGCTGAACATAAGAAGGCTGAAGTAAAGAAGGGAAATCTTGCAGATTATCACGGAAAGTGCTTCCTCGGTATAGATGCTGGCTCTACAACCACCAAGGTCGCTGTTGTAGCTGAAGACGGAACCCTTCTCTATTCATTCTACAGCAGTAATAACGGAAGCCCTCTTAAGACCTCCATAAAAGCATTTAACGAAATACATGAGCTTATGCCAAAGGACTGTAAGATAGCAAGAAGCTGTTCTACAGGCTACGGCGAGGCATTGCTTAAGGCTGCCTTCCTTCTTGATGAGGGTGAGGTTGAAACTGTTGCTCATTATACAGCAGCTTCCTTCTTCAATCCAAAGGTAGACTGTATCCTCGATATCGGTGGTCAGGATATGAAGTGTATCAAGATAAAAGACGGCACAGTTGACGGCATTCAGCTTAACGAAGCCTGTTCATCGGGCTGTGGTTCATTTATAGAAACCTTCGCTAAGTCCCTTAACTACGAGGTTGCAGACTTCGCTAAGGTTGCACTTCTTGCCGAGAACCCTATTGACCTTGGCTCCCGTTGTACTGTGTTTATGAACTCCAAGGTTAAACAGGCGCAAAAAGAGGGTGCAAGTGTAGCAGACATTTCTGCCGGTCTTGCTTATTCAGTTATTAAAAACGCCCTTCTGAAGGTTATTAAGCTCACAGATCCTAAGGATTTGGGTGAAAATATAGTAGTTCAGGGCGGAACCTTCTACAATGATGCCGTGCTTAGAAGCTTTGAAAAGGTATCAGGTACCAAGGCTATAAGGCCTGACATTGCAGGTATAATGGGTGCTTTCGGTGCTGCCCTTATAGCAAGAAAGCATTATAGAAAGGGCGATGAGACTACCACCCTTTCCTACGAGCAGATAAAGAATCTTAGCTATGAAACAAGTATGGAGAGATGTCAGAAATGTAATAACCACTGTATGCTCACAGTTAATACATTTACAGGCGGACGAAACTACATATCAGGTAACAGATGTGAAAGAGGTCTGGGGCTTGAAAAGAATAAGGACAATATACCAAATCTTTTTGAGTATAAGATGCAGAGAACCTTCGGTTACAAGGCACTCACTGAGAAAGAAGCCACAAGAGGCACTATTGGTATTCCAAGAGTGCTCAATATGTATGAAAACTACCCTCTTTGGTTTACTTTCTTTACCAAGCTTGGTTTCAGAGTTGTGCTCTCTCCCCGTTCAAGCAGAAGTATATACGAGCTTGGTATTGAGTCAATTCCAAGTGAGTCAGAGTGCTATCCTGCTAAGATTGCACATGGCCACGTTATGTGGCTTCTCAAAAAGGGCGTGAAGCATATATTCTACCCTTGTGTAATATACGAGCGCAATGAGACACCTGACTCGAATAACCACTACAATTGCCCTATTGTTACCTCTTATGGTGAGAATATTAAGAACAACATGGAAGAGCTTAATGACCCTTCCATCACCTTCGAGAATCCATTCCTCTCACTTGAGTCTGAAAAAATACTTACTGACAGGCTTGTGAAGATATTTGAGGGAAGAATCCCAAAGGCCGAGGTAAAGGCTGCGGCAAAAGAGGCTTGGAACGAACTTCTCCAGTCTAAGAAGGACTTAGAGGCAAAGGGAGAGGAAGTAATTGCCCACCTTAAAGAAACAGGAATGAAGGGAATAGTGCTTGCCGGAAGACCTTATCATGTGGATCCTGAGATTAACCATGGTATTCCTGAGCTCATTACTTCCTTTGGCGTTGCTGTGCTTACTGAGGATTCCATTGCACATCTCGGTCAGGTTGAACGTCCTCTTGTGGTAATGGATCAGTGGATGTATCATTCAAGACTTTATAAGGCTGCCTGCTATGTAAAGACCAATCCTGCACTTGATTTGATTCAGCTTAACTCATTTGGCTGCGGACTGGATGCGGTAACTACAGATCAGGTAAGTGATATACTTGAGAGCGCAGGAAAGATATACACCGTACTTAAGATAGATGAGGTAAATAACCTTGGCGCGGCTAGGATAAGAATCCGCTCTCTCCTTTCTGCGGTAAAGGACAGGGAAGCTAATCCTATGCAGAACTTGATATCTCCTCTGCTACTGATAGGGCTGTATTTGAAAAGGAAATGAAGGATTATACTATTCTCTGTCCACAGATGTCACCTATTCACTTCGAGATGCTTAAAACTGCTATCGAATGGGGAGGCTACCATATCGAACTGCTTGCAGATGAACATTCTGTAATCGATACCGGACTTAAATATGTGAACAATGATGCCTGCTACCCTTCTCTCATAGTTGTTGGTCAGATTATGAGCGCAATAAAGTCAGGCAAATACGATGTAAACAAACTTGCAATCTTTATAAGTCAGACTGGCGGAGGCTGCCGAGCTTTCCAACTACATAGGCTTCATCCGTAGGGCTCTTAAAAAAGAAGGACTTGCACATATCCCTGTTATTTCTCTTTCTGTTCAGGGACTTGAGAAGAACCCGGGCTTTAGCGCTACCCCTCCTATCCTTCTTCGCTGTCTTCAGGCTCTTGTGTACGGTGACCTTTTCATGAGGGTGTTGTATGCAACCAGACCTTATGAGCTTGTGAAGGGCTCAGCCGATGAGCTTCACAGGAAGTGGGAGAAAAAGTGTATAGAAAGTCTTAAAAAGGCTTCGATGATAACCTTTAACAAAAACTGTAAGCAGATAGTTGCAGACTTTGATACTCTCCCTCGTGTAGAAGGCCTAACCAAGACCAAGGTAGGTATAGTTGGAGAAATCCTTGTCAAATTCCTTCCAAGTGCTAATAACGGTGTAGTAGAGCTCCTTGAAAATGAAGGCGCTGAGGCAGTAGTCCCTGACCTTATAGACTTCCTCCTCTACAGTGCATACAATACCAACTTCAAGGCTGAAACCCTTGGCAAAAGTAAGAGAAATGCCTTTATAAGCAACAGGGCAATTGACCTTATTGAGTTCTTTAGAAAGCCGGCCAGAAAGGCTCTAAGAAAGAGTAAGCACTTCGTGGAACAGAGTTACATCCAGGAACTTGCTGAATTTGCAGAGCCAATAGTTTCCCTTGGCAATCAGACAGGTGAGGGTTGGTTCCTCACAGGAGAAATGATAGAGCTCATTAAGTCCGGTGCAACCAATATAATCTGTACCCAGCCTTTTGGCTGCCTCCCTAACCACGTTGTAGGAAAGGGTGTAATCAAGCAGTTAAGGCTTAAGTATCCCGGCACCAATATCGTAGCCGTTGACTATGATCCGGGTGCTAGTGAAGTAAATCAGCTTAACCGTATTAAGCTTATGCTTGCAACTGCTGAGAACGAGCTTCTTAGAAGTTAAAACGTTTTTAATTAAAGGAGATAGTCCCTTATGGGGCCGTCTCCTTTTTATTTGTTTACTGATTGAATTTTGGTTAATTTGTACACTTTTTTCTCGATTTTTTGTGCACTATGCCGTTGTCAAATATTATTTTTTATTTTATAATCGTAATTGTCGTTGTGAGTTATAATAATCACCAAAGTCAGTATTTTCTTGAGTATTTTGTGATTTGCGTATATTATGTATTCGATATCTGCCTATGCGAATGTTGCTTTTCTTCCCAATACTTATTGCAAAATCTTCAGTTTACCGATATCTAATATCTAGCAGTTTAGATTATTGTAACCACATCTACTTCTTTAGCTTAAGTATCAAAGTCTACTTAGCAGGAAAATCTATTTAACATTTTAACTTCTTCTGCTATAATAGCCATGGAGGCATTATAGCAAACCCAAAGAAAGAAAGGACTATATGCCTACAAAGAAAGAACGAGACGAGTATTTAAGGGGACTTAACCCTATTGATGACCTTATGTTTCGAAAGATGGCTGAACATAAGGAATTCTGTGAAGAAATCCTAAGAGTTATCTTAGATGATCAGAAACTGGTTGTTACTGATAACATGCATCAGTTTGATCTTAAGAATCTACAGGGACGCTCTGTAATATTGGATGCCAAATGCATAACCGGAGATGGGCGGTATATCAATATCGAAGTTCAAAAAGCAAATGATGACAACCATCTTAAAAGAGTCCGTTACAATGCTTCAGTTTTGACTGCCAATGTAACCGAGGCTGGAAAACAGTTTGAGTTTGTACCTGATGTCTGTATCGTATTTATTTCAGCCTTTGATTTATTTAAGGGTAATCTTCCGCTTTATCATGTGATAAAAATAGTTAAAGAAACAGGGCAGGTAATTGATGATGGTCTTACGGAAATATATGTAAATGCTGCTGTAGATGATGGCTCAAAGCTAGCACGGCTTATGAAGGTGTTTACTAAGAATGATGCTTATGATGAAGCCGATTTTCCAGTCACCAGTGAAATTAAGGCTAGGTTTAAAAAGGACGAAGGAGGTAGTATAAAGATGGATGAAACTTTACAGAGATGGCGAGATGAGTGGATAAGCGAGGGTGAAGAGCGTGGTGAGAAACGTGGTGAGAAACGTGGTGAGAAACGTGGTAGAAAAGAGGGTAAAATCGCAGGGGCAAACGAAGAAAAACTAAGAATTGCTAAAGACATGAAAGCTAGTGGACTCGAGTTTGATTTTATTGCCAGATTTACAGGGCTTTCTGAGGAGGCTGTTGCTGCTTTAGAGGGTTAATATATCGCAACCTAGGCTGTGAATGCCTTGGTCTATGTAAACAAAAAACGGTTACAAATTTACAAGGTCAGTTTTTTGTTTATTTTGTACATTTTGTAACCGTTTTTATGTTTTTTTTGCCGTTGCTAAAAGCTTTAAAATATACTATAATGAGACTAGTAAATATTGTTTGTAATACGCGTTATTCTCACGATTTTTAAATTAATTGTATGGTTACACTTATAATATAAAACTTTTTTCAATATAAGTGAGAGGGAAAAATTAAAGAAAAAATTATGAAGGAGGTGCCGAAAGATTGGATAATATTTTACACGGATGTATGCTTAAAAGCGCTGAGATTAAAGAAGGATTATGCTCTTATTATATAGATTGTTTTAGTAAGATAGTTACGTATTACAAAAAAATATTTCATAAAAATATATTTTTGTAAAGGAGTATTTAGTGAAAACCAGAACCTTAAAAAGAAAATTAGATAAACTTGGAAGAATCACTCTTCCTTCAGATTTTAGAAAAGCCTTAAAGCTGGCTGATTTGGAGGAACTCGAAGTAGTAAGCGACGGTAATAGCATCATACTTAGGAAGCAAACCAATCCCGATGTATTTGGAAATATTGCTTATGATGAATGTTATTTTGAATACAAGGGTAATAAGGTGTCGAAGAGATCTATTATTGAATTGTCGGAAATTGCTGGAATTATCTAACTAATATTGGTTGATGCCAAATATTTAGCCGGAGCCTATATAAGCTCCGGCTTTCTTATTTTGTTGAAATCATAGTGCTTTCATTGCTCTTTTTAGTATGCCTGTCATCTCAGCAATTGCCATCCCATAATTCACTATGGGAACACCCTGATTAACAGCCTTTCCGATTCTGCTCTTCATAGCAGCTTCGTTAAGCATACAGCCTCCACAGTGGACTATAAGCTTATAAGAAGTCAGGTCATCAGGATAGGTTCCTCCTGAGGTAAATTCAAAATGAGGGGTGGCACCGGAATATTCCCTTATCCATCTTGGGAGCTTTACCGTACCTATATCTTCGCACTGTCTGTGATGAGTACAGCCCTCACTTATTAGAACCCTGTCTCCGTCCTTTAGTTTTGATAGCGTATCTGCACCCTCTAACATTTTGGCAAGACCACCTCTGTACCTTGCAAATAGAATAGAAAACGAGGTTAGTCTAATGTCTTCAGGAACAATTTCACTTACTTCCTTAAATACCTGTGAGTCTGTAATTACAAGACTTGGTGGAGATTTTAGCTTTAAGAGGCTCTCTTTCAGCTCACTATTTTGTACACAGATTGTAATGCAGCCTATCTCAAGCAATTCTCTAAGCACCTCCTGTTGAGGCAGGATTATCCTTCCTTTCGGTGCAGATTCATCTATAGGCATTACGAGAATTACTGTATCTCCTTTATTTACCAGATCTTTTAATATGTACTTTTCGCCCTTGTCAGGAATAAGTCCTGCTAGTTTTTCTTTCAGCTTTAAGATATTAGTCCCTTCTTTTGTACTGACTAAGATTTCATTATCCTTTTCTTTTCTGTGTGGAGCAAGATCCGCCTTATTAAGCACAATAATGAATGGTAATTTCTTCTTCTTAAAGGTGTAGGCCAGCTCTTTTTCAAGCTCTGTAAGCTCTCTGTCAGCCTCAGTCACAAGCACGGCTATATCTGTAATATCAAGGACTTCCTTGCTTTTTTGTATCCTGAGACTGCCAAGTTCCCCCCTCATCATCAATCCCCGCCGTATCTATAATAACTACAGGTCCCAGAGGAAGGAGCTCCATAGCCTTTTTGACCGGATCTGTAGTGGTTCCCTTCACGTCTGAGACCACACTTAATTCTTGCCCTGTTACCGCATTTACAAGACTGCTCTTACCTGCATTTCTAAGTCCGAAAAAGGCAATATGTACTCTTTCAGCCGAAACCGTCTGGTTTAATCCCATACTAAGCCCTCCTAGAATCTGAAATCTCTGCGGTTAGATGCCTTGATGTCGTTTATGTTGTTTATTGCTATTTCTCTTCTCTTTTCATTAGGTATTTTATTTAGCTCTCTTTCAATCATTTCAAAGCCTTTTTTTCTTGTTCCCTCGCTTGCATAGTCCACAAGAAACTCGGTCAGTGTCATAAGGGCATTTGGATGACAGCAATTAAGTATCTGCCCGGTTTTGCAAAGAGCCATGAACCTGTCTCCGGTTCTGCCTTCTCTGTAGCAAGCTGTACAGAATGAAGGTATGTGCCCATTGTCCATAAGCCAGCCAACTACCTCATCAAGGGTTCTGGTATCTGAAACCTCAAACTGCTCGCTGTCATGCACTCTTTCTTCCTTTTCATAACCTCCTACAGAAGTTCTTGAGGCTCCACTAATCTGAGAAATACCGAGGTTTAGAAGCCTTCCTCTAACTTTCTCAGATTCTCTTGTAGAAACTATCATTCCCGTATATGGAACTGCAAGCCTTATACAGGCTGTAATATTCGCAAATATATCGTCTGAAATAGAGTTATCAAAGGCATTTGGATCTATGTCATCTGCCTTTTTGATTCGAGGTACACTTATAGTATGAGGCCCAACCCCATGAACCGCCTCAAGATGCTCAGCATGCATAAGAAGGCCTGCAAACTCATACTTATATCCCTCAAGCCCAAAGAGCACTCCAAGTCCTACATCATCAATGCCACCCTCCATAGCCCTGTCCATAGCTTCTGTATGATAGCAGTAGTCATGCTTTGGTCCTGTTGGATGTAGCTCCTCGTAGCTTTCTTGTTGTAGGTTTCCTGAAACAGTATGTAGGTTCCTATGCCTGCATCTGCAAGCTTTTTGTAGTTCTCTACAGTTGTAGCAGCAATATTTACATTAACCCTCCTTATCGCTCCATTCTTGTGATTCACACTGTAAATAGTCTTGATACAGTCAAGAATATATTCGATAGGGTTATTAAATGGATCTTCTCCCGCCTCTATCGCAAGTCTCTTATGTCCCATATCCTGAAGCGCAATTACCTGTTCTTTAACCTCTTCCTGAGTCAGCTTCTTTCTTGCTATTGTTTTATTCTTGTCATGATAAGGACAGTACACGCAGCCATTTATACAATAGTTTGATAAATATAAAGGTGCAAACATAACTATTCTATTGCCATAGAAAGCAAGTTTGATTTCCTCTGCAATTTTATTGATTTCTTCATTTATTTCAGGGATATCACAGGCAAGAAGTACAGATGCCTCCCTGTGGGAGAGACCATTACAGACATAGCCCTTATCTTTCTTTACGGGCTTAGCCTTCTCTAAGATTGTTCGAATAAGTTCCAGATTGTTTTTGTTTTCCTCTGCATAAGCAAGAGTTTCAAGTATTTCTTCGTTATTGATAAATTCTTCAGCTTTAAGCGATTTTACATCATATTTGTACATATAATTCCCCCTTTCTTAAGGTCAGTTAATCTTCCCTTTTAGATGTACTAATGTCGCCTCTCTCGTTTACTATTTCAAAGCCGATAGCAGACATTCTCTTTTTCAACTCTCTAAGCCCCTCTGCAGCCTCACTTCCTGTACATAGCTTCTTGTCATAAAGGGCATATTTCCCTCTAACTTCTGCTGGAGAAAGATTAGGCATAATGACATTTGCCCCGGCAAGTATCCCTTTTTCTCTTCCATAGCTATCAATAGTTCCGAGAGCTGTGGTCGAAGGCAAGAGAACAGGAGGGTGTATCAGTCTTATTATGGATAGCAGATAACAGGTAAAATCTGCACTTCCGTTTTGCATATCCTTAAAAGGAGTATCCTTTTGCGAAATAAATGGCCCAATTCCACACATTTCAGGTCTTAACTCCTCGATGAACTTTAAGTCTTTTGCGATAGTTTTTGCAGTCTGATACGGTGAGCCTACCATGAAACCACAGCCCACATAAAAGCCTGCTTCCCTAAGACTTTTAATGCAGTCCATTCTGTGAGATAAGGTAAGTTCAGGCGGATGAAGCTTTGAATAATGTAAAGAGTCAGCAGTTTCGTGACGAAGCAGATATCTGTCAGCCCCTGCTGCCTTTAACTTCAGGTAGCTTTCTCTGCTTCTCTCTCCCAAGGATAGTGTGAGAGCGACTCCAGGATATCTTCTCTTAACCTCAGTGATTACCTCTACCAGAAATTCATCGCTAAAGGCCGCATCCTCTCCACCCTGCATAACAATGGTGCGAAAGCCAAGTCCATAGCCTGCATCCACACATTCAAGGATTTCATCCGCTGTAAGCCTGTATCTGTCAACCTCTCTGTTGCTCCTTCTTATACCGCAGTAGTAACAGTCATTCTTACAAATATTACTTACCTCTATCAAACCTCTTATAAAAATCTTGTTGCCATAATGAGCTCTTCGCTCCTTATCCGCATATTTCCTGAGTATTTCAGCGTTTTCTTCATTAAAGTTTTCTACAAGTGTCTCATATTCTGAAACGCTTAAACTATGTTTCTCCCCTAACCTCTCTATTAACTCTCTAGCATCATTCATCATTAGAAATCACGCCTGAAAAAGAAGTCTTAACATTAACCCCCTCAAGCTTTCCTATTTCCCCGCTAATTCTGATGTAGTATCCTGAGGTGCATCCATGGCAATGCTGATAATATTAATCTCACGCCTCTTGTAAGGAATACCCATTCTTCCAATAATGAACTCTCCATACTCGTGTAAAAGAGCATTCAGCTTCTCAACGGAATCCTTCTCATCCACAATAATACTTAAAAGTGCCACTCTCCTTTTCCATACTTAAACTCCTCCTTAAATAAAAAAGAACAAACCTTATAATAATTATACAAAGTTTGTTCTAAGATTTCAACAATATTAGCCAAAACTAACAAAGTTTCCTTACCCCTGCTTAAGCCCTATTTTAGTATCAGTTGCAAGTTTTTTCATTTCTCTCGCAGAATTTATCACATTTTCTGTAACTGCAACTCCACCTAATATCCTTGCAAGTTCGCTAACCTCTTCAGCCTCATCAAGCCTTCTGATATCTGTAGCGGTATGATTATCATCAGCCTTTTTCTCAATGAGATAATGATTATCTGCCATAGCCGCTATCTGTGCAAGATGGGTAATGGCTATAATCTGCCTCTTGGCTGAAAGAAGAGCCATTTTTTCAGCTACCATCTGAGCCGTTCTGCCACTTATACCTGTATCCACCTCATCAAAAATCATAGTAGGTATCTCATCTGTATCCGCCATTACCGACTTGAGAGCAAGCATTATTCTTGAAAGCTCACCGCCAGAGGCAACTTCAGATATCGACCTCATAGGCTCACCCGGATTAGTAGATATCTTAAATATAATCTCGTCATTTCCCTTGGAAGTAAAATCTTTGGACCCTGCAAATTCCACATCGAACTCTACCTGAAGGAAGTTGAGGTCTATAAGGGACTGCTTCACAAGCTTGAAAGCTTAAGCGCACCCCTCTTTCGCACCTTTGTAAGCTCATCACACTCAGATAGAATCACCTTCTTTAGCTTTTCTACTTCCATAGAAAGTTTTTCTTTATACTCTGAGGCATGCTCAAGCTTTTCTATCTGCGCAAGAGAAGCATCAAGGAAGTCAATTGTAGTCTCATAAGAGCCTCCATGCTTAGCATATATCCCTCTTATCTTGTCAAGTCTTGCCTCAGACTGCATAAAATCTGCTTCATCAAATACATTGTCATCAGCATAATCAGAGAGTGAGCGCTCAAAGTCATTTAAGAGGCTTTCTATTTCTGATATCTGATTCAACAATTCTACAGAAGTCTCATCCACATCAGACAGCCTTGACATAGCCCTTACTATACTTCCAATGCTGTCATCAGCCCCACCATTATCTGAAAGGTTCTTCCTTGCCTCTTCTATAAGACTTACTATCTTGCTTGAAGAAGAGTACTTACGAACCTTTTTGTCAAGCTCCTCTTCCTCATCTTTTGCTAACTTCGCTGACTCTATCTCTTTGCATTCGTATTTAAGAAAATCAAGTTCCCTTGATATGGAAGCTTCATCAGCACTATATTCAAGAAGCTCATTTTCCTTATTTCTATACTCAGTTACAAGATCTTTCAGCCTTTTTTTATAAGGCTTAACTTCATCTTTGAGATATTTGTCAAGCAGTTCTAGATGATTCTTAGAAAGCTGCAAGGTCTGATTTTCTGTCTGCCCATGGATATCAAGGAGGAGGGCTGCTGCCTCTTTTACCTTCGAGAGGGTAACTGTCTCCCCATTGATTTTGCTTACACTTCTCTCCCCCGTAAACTTCCTGGTGATTACCACCAGTCCGTCTTCCGGTATGATATCAAGCCTCCTTAGCTTATCCCCAACATCATTATTTACGGAAAATATGAGCTCTACAAAGCCTGACTCCTTGCCTGCCCTAACCAGATTCTTACCTGCTTTGGCACCCAGCGCCAGGTTGATAGAGCCTATTACTACTGATTTTCCCGCACCTGTCTCTCCTGTAAGGATGTTTAGTCCCCCACCAAAAGAGACTTCAGCCTCATCTATGATTACCAGATTTTTAACATGAAGTCCCTCCAGCATATATCCCCCTTATTTTATGTTCTTTACTACTAATCTACAACGAAGTACTGCACCGTTCACCCTTGCAAGTATGTAGGTTGTTCCGGCTTTTTTTGGCAGTAACAAGACCGCCTGCTACTGTTGCTATATCAGGATTCTCTGAATCCCAAGATACATTCTTTACATCTCCAAGCACCGATAATGAATAGGTGTCGTACTGTTCAAGGTCAAGTCTGTAGAAGTTAAGACCTACAACAGTCACAGAAACCTGAGCTGTTCTTCCACTTGTTGTTGATGCAGTGATTATAGCTGTTCCAGGTGCAACTGCGGTTATGAGGCCCTTTTTATTCACCTTCGCTACAGCCTTATTATTTGTAGCCCACTTAACCTTATCATCTGTTCCACTTGGGCTGATTGAATAAACTGTACTCTGCTTGTCGCCCACACCCATTGTGAGTGTTGTATTGGACAAAGTAAGCCCTGTAGCAGGCACATACTCTCTTACCTGTACCACTACCACCTGTTTCTTCTTGCTGTTATCCTTTGCGGCAACAGTTATCTTCGCCTTTCCTGCGGCAAGAGCTGTCACCCTTCCCCTTGGAGTCCACCATGGCAACGTCAGTATTGTCAGATATGTACTTAGCTGTCTTGTAGGTAGCATTCTTAGGTGTTATTTTAACTTTGATAGTCTTTCTTCTTCCTACTATCATAGAAAGGAAGGACGGATTGGCGCTTATGGAGCCTACTTCTCTTACTACCCTTATTCTTGCGCTGGCTTCAGCACCACTTCCATCAGTAGCCTTTACTTTAATTGTAGCATATCCCGGCTTTTTACCATATATCATACCTGACTTATTGACAGATACCACACTGCTCTTACTGCTTGTCCATTTTAACTTTTTATTCGTAGCAGAATTGGTCTTTAGCTTTGCCTTAAGCAAAAAGCTCTTGTGATAGCCCAGATTATAGGCTGTTTTATTAAGTGTAATCTGAGATACAGGCTCTTGTACAGTAACCACGCAGTTAGCCTGCATACCGTTCTCATCAGCTGTTACGGTAATGATGGCAACTCCGCCCTTCTTACCTTTAACAACACCGTTTATCTACACTTGCTACTGATGACTTGGATGATTTCCACTTTACTTTTTGATTGGTAACATCCTCAGAGTCAAAGGTCACTTCAAGTTCAAGCTCATCTCCCACAGCAAGGTCATATTCTGTATAATTAAGCTCAATGCTGCCAACAGGCTGATTGACCTTAACCGTACATACTGCAGTGAGTCCGTTGCTACTCTTTGCTGTAATTATTGTGTCTCCTGCTGATACCGCAGTTACCTTACCCTTGGCATCTACCTTTGCTACAGACTTATCTGCCACAGACCAAAGCACCTTGGTCTCTGTAGTTGTCTTTGGATTAAATGTAGCTTCAAGTGTATAGCTCTCACCCACATCAAGGATAAGCGAAGCCGCTGAGAGCTTCATTCCGGTAGCCTGCTGTGTCACCTTGACAGTCAGGGTAACACTTACCTTTCCATCCGGAGTAGAAACTATAACATAAGCCACACCCGCCTGCTTCGCAGTAATAAGTCCTGTCTTGCTTACATCTGCAATCTTGGGATCCATTGACTTATATTCAAGGTTCTGGTTAGATGCATCACTTGGAGTAAGTGTTGAAGATACCTTATATGTCTCTCCTACTGCAAGAGAAATCTCATTTTTCTCAAGCTTGATTCCCTCTACTGATTTGATTATGGTCAAATCACAGGTTGACATAACCTGTGGGTTAGTATCTGATGATGCTATAATGCTTACACATGTCCTGCTGACTTAAAGGTAACAAGACCTGTGGCATCTACCGTTGCTACCTTTTCATTACTTGACTTCCAATTAATCTTCGAACTAGTAGCGTCCTTTGGAGTGACTGTCGCTGACAGCTGGAAAGTCTTGTCACTGAGCGGCTTTTCTGCTACGCTCTGTGAAAGTATGATGCCTGTAACTGCTGTATTGACAACAACTTTTGCAGAACCAAGTACCACATTGTCCTTATTAAGTGCCATAATGATGGCTATACCCCGGAGACACACCGGTTACGGAAGCTACAGCAGAATGATTATTTTCATCATCTATCTTCACTATCTCAGGATTAGAACTTCTCCAGTACAGATAAGTTCCTGCTGAAGTCTTAGGTGTAATGTCAGCCCTGATTGAAGCTATTTTATCTACTTCCAAAACTGTCTCTTCAGGTGTAAGAGTAATCTTGGTCACAGCTGCAGTTACGATTATCTTACAGGAGACTCTCTTGGTTATTCCTCCCACTGTGTGTTCAACTGTAACTGTAGTCTCGCCTGCTGCCACACCCTTTACTACTGCACTGACTCCATCACCTGCCACTGTAGCAATGCTTGTATTTTCAGATGTCCACTGCCACGAATCGCTGGTGGATACATCTGTTGCCACTGCACTTAGGTCGACAGAGCCGCCTACAGGAATAGTGAGGTTGCTTGCACTAAGTGCTATGGTATCAATTACTACAACAGTTACAACAAAGCTGCTGCTTCCGTTGCTTACTGTAACAGTACCTCTTCCTGTCTTAATGGCTGTAATAACAGATGTGGAGTTATTTACCTTTACCGCACCTGAGCCATCAGCTACAAAAGTAAATTCCTTGATGCTTCCTATATTTGAATTATTGTATATGTCATAGGTATCACCCACATTCATGTATACGGTTGCATTTGAAGTTGCTAAAGGTATATTTACCTTGAATGAAACCTTTGCATAGTTAAGGTTTTTGTAGTCATTTTTAACATTCTTAAGCCTTGCCGTTACCTCGTAAGTACCCGCTCTCTTGCCCTCTATCAGGAAGTTGGCAGCAGAATCATTAGTCTTTGTTCTCGTATTGGTAAATGAGAGGATGTCCTTTACAACTTTTCCGTCTTTCTTTACTTCCCACTCTATGTCGTTTGGATCCATTACATTGGTGTAAATCGCCTTCTTGCCACCTTCTAAGGTAATTACATCGTTACTGCCAATTGAATTAAAGTTTGTATACACTCCTCCTGCAGCATTGGCAAGCGAAAGCTTAAATGGAACTATGACTCTTGTAGAGGTTTCTTTAACCTTACCTGTAGGATCTTCTCCTGCAGCTACAGCCACCTCAGCTACACCAGCACCCACAGCTTTTACTACACCGTTACTCTGGTCTATTTCAAGCACTGAGTTATCGTTATTTTTCCCATTTACGGATACTGACCAATTGAGGATTGAACCTCTATAATCAAGGTAGCCGTCAGCAGTAGAGGTCTTATAACCTTTTAACTTAATCTGATAGCTGTCATTTACCACAGGTATTACAAGGGTACCGGGTCCTTTATCTGTAGAGAATACGGTCTCGTATTTAGGTTTATTGACATCTGTAGTAGTATTGGTCTTGTCTATCTCAAGGTCTACCTTTACAAAGAAACTGAAGTTGTAGTTAGTTCCTGCAATCTGAACACTACCTGATATCTGCTTACTTCCCGCACCTTTCTTGGTGAACTTGATGCCTGTGCTGTCTCCGTTTGCTGCGGTAGTTACCTCAGCCTTGACCACATTTTCAGAGGTATCGTTAAGAATTATTTTAGCACCGCTTACAGCCTGTGAGGTCTTCGGCGGTGTCTTTAATATACTTGTAAGCACCAAGGTGTTAGTATCCTGAATAAGTGTATAAGGCTCCCTTGAGCCACCGGTTGCAAGATTTACTTCAAAGTCACCCTCTTTAAGCAGGTAATCCCTGTCATCAGCTGCAAGTACGCTGTTTATACTATTGCCTGCTATTCTCTGAATATTTGACAAAGTTTTAACAAATCCCGGAATTAAGCCCTCACCTGCATTTTCAGGCAGGGGTGCGAGGTTAAGCACCATAAGCAAGGCTAAAAACAAGGCTGTCTTACCTCTTGATTTTTTAAATAGTTTCACGCGATTATCCTTCATGGATTTCCTCCTCTAATTAGCACTAAACAATATTTCAATGCTATCCCAATCCTTTGGCAGTTATGTGTCACTTTTAAAAAACCATATCACTTACTTGCGCAAACGATATGGTTGTATACTTATTCATCCCAGTTGTGAAATACATTCTGCACATCATCTTCTACATCTAATAAATCGAAGATTTTGTTGATTTTCTTAATATCATCTTCATCAGAAAGTGTAACATAATTCTGAGGAATCATCTTTACTTCTGCCTCAGCCATTGGTACACCTAGCTTTTCAAGCTTTTCTCTGACCTCTGAAAATGCTTCAGGTGCAGTTAATATTTCAAAGCTGTCATCATTATCAATGAAGTCCTCAGCACCTGCCTCTATAACTGTCATCATAAATTCATCAGGGTCAGCACTGTATTCCTCTTTATCTATAAGTATTTGTCCCTTTTCATCAAACATATAAGATACACAGCCCGGAGTTCCTACATTGCCGCCACCCTTTGTAAAGGCATTTCTTACATTAGCAGCTGTACGGTTCTTGTTGTCTGTAAGAGTTTCAACTATAATAGCTGTTCCGCTTGGACCGTATCCCTCATACACAGCACGCTCATAGTTTACTGAATTTGCATCTCCTGCTGCCTTCTTAATGCCTCTGTCAATTGTGTCATTTGGCATGTTGTTAGCCTTGGCTTTGGCAATTACATCACGAAGCCTTGAATTGTTGGCAGGATCTGCGCCTCCCTCCTTTACAGCTACTGCAATTTCTCTTCCAATAATGGTAAATATCTTACCCTTTGCTGCATCGTTCTTTTCTTTTTTGTGTTTGATATTGGCAAATTTTGAATGTCCTGACATCTTTTTATCCTCATTTCATTTATATAATGTGGCTGTCAAGCACATTTGACAACCACATCTTGTCATTTTATCACTAAAGAAGCTATCTGTAAAGATTAACCGATATTTAACAAGTCATTTAATGACTCAGTTATGGTTGGATGGGTATAAATCTGATCCCTCAAGCTATCATAGCTTATACCCTCATTCATGGCAAGGGTAAAGAGGTTAATTACTTCGTGCGCCTCTACTCCAAAAAGATTTGCTCCGAGGATTTTACCTGTTTTTTCATCTATGAGTACCTTGAAAAGTCCTGTCTGATTGCCTAAAATCTTTGCCTTAGGAATCGCCATTACAGGGAGTTTGGCAAGCTTATAGGATGCTCCTGCTGCCTTAGCTTCCATCTCATTCATACCTACCTTAGCAAGGGATGGCACCACAAATACATTGAAAGGAATATGTTTTCTTTCTTTCAGGTTGTACTTTCCATCGTTAAATAGCACACTCTTTATGATTCTAAAGTCATCAAGTGAGAGGTAGGTAAACTGCAGTCCTCCGTGTACATCACCCAGAGCGTAAATGTTTGGCACATTGGTTTCAAGCCTGTCATTTACAGGGATTTCTCCCCTCTCGCCTACCTTTACTCCTGCTTTATCAAGGGATAATTCCGAAGTATCAGGCCTCCTTCCTGTAGCCACAAGCACAGCGGAGAACTTTTTCACTTCCTCTCTGCCCTCTGCATTTTCAAAGTACACATTTACTCCGTCAGAAACTTCTTCAAACCTGACTACCTTTGTGCCAAGTAAAAATGCAGCACCCTGAGCCTTAAGCTCATCCATTACAAGACCTGCGATATCCTCATCATCCCTTGGAAGAAACTTAGGATTGTCACCAAATACTGTAACCTTGCTTCCAAAAAGCGAGTAGGTGCTGGTAAATTCAAGTCCTATATAACCGCTTCCAATGATTGCCAGGCTTTCCGGGAAGACTTCTAAGTCCATAATGGTTTCACTGGTATGGATGCGTTCAGATAAGTTAAGTCCCTCTATCTTAGGCACTACAGGTACCAGTCCTGTATTTATAAATATTCTCTCAGCCTGAATCTCTAAATTTCCCTCAGCTGATTTAACTTCTACTGTATTAGCGCTAACAAAGGAGGCAGTTCCATCAATTACCTTTACATTAGGAACTCCCGCTACCTTATCGTAGTTCGCCTTATTAAGCTTTGCTATAAGATCTTTCTTAGCCTCAACAGCCTGCTTGTAGTAGGTCTCGTTATCAAGAGATGACACCTTTCTAAGTGTAGCCTTATTGGATAAAAACTTAGATGGTATACAGCCTACATTTATACAGGTGCCTCCATACATCTTCCTATCCTTTTCAACTAAAATCACACTTTCTCCCTTGCTTCCCAAAAATCCCGCAAGTGTCTTCCCTGCTTTTCCAAAACCAATGATTAAATTCTTAACTGTCTCCATAATCGACCTCTTTTCTATGTTGTCTAATTTTTCAAGGACAATAATACACAATTACGGGCAATATCAGTCTTCTTTTGTCAGTTTCTTAACTCTTTTATTACGTCTGTGGTTGTGCTGCTTTCGGATACTGCAATAAAAATGGTGTCATCCCCTGCTATGCAGCCTACAATCTCATTTATTTCAAGCGCATCTATGGCGGTAGCAACTGCCATTGCCATACCGACTACAGTCTTAAGCACTACGAGATTGCCCGAGGAAAACATTGATACAAAGCCATCCCTTAGTACTCTTACATATTTTTCACTTACACCTTCTTCATTTTGGATGACTGCATATTTCTGCCTGTTCCCTGCATTTACCTTGGTTAAATTCAACTCTCTGATATCCCTTGAGATAGTTGCCTGAGTCACATCAAATCCGCTTTTCTTAAGCAAATCCAACAACTCCTCCTGTGTACCTATCTCTCTGGTTTTGACAAAATCAATTATTGCATTATGCCTCTTTGTTTTCATAACTCCCTCACTCATTTAAGATAATAATACTAAACTTAATTTAGCTTAAGAACTTCTTTCTGTAGCTTTCAAAAAAATTGAAATCATTTATCCTAAGGAATGGCACCGTAAGTTCTGACTTCATTACCTGAACCTTGTCACCAGGCATAAGCCTTATCCCCTTGTTGCCATCAAAGCTCACTATGGCCTCATCAGGCTCACTCCTCTTATTCCATTCAACATCTATGTCAATCTTTGATGCAGAAGAAGTAATCACCCCTCTGGAGTTTAAGCTGTGAGGGCAGATAGGATGGATGCCAAAGACCTCTGCATCAGGCAAAATAATGGTTCCTCCTGCTGAGAGGTTGTAGCCTGTTGAGCCTGTAGGAGTAGTCACTATGATACCGTCTCCGTGAAGTGAGCTCACCTGATTGCCATCTATGTAAACCGAGGTGGATATGGCTCGCACGAGATTACCCCTTGCTACCACTATATCATTAAGTGCATTGGCTTCATAGACTATCTTAGCGTCTTTAATCACACTTCCCTTTAGCATAAATCTCTTTTCAAGCTTATATTTTCCTGCCATTACAGCGTCTATTGCCTTGTAAATATGTGCAAGCTCCACCTCAGCTAGGAAACCCACAGTACCAAGGTTTACTCCCAGTATAGGTACCCCCGTCTCCGCAAGCTCTCTGGCTGCCTGAATGATGGTTCCATCCCCGCCAAGAACCATCACACAGTCTGCATCCTTAGGAAGGTCAGTTATATCAGTAAAGTTCTCCATAAGCTCGGCACTTCCTCTCCTTACCTTCAGCCTATGAAAACTCCCTCCCTTTTCCTCAATATAGGCACATATCTTATCTATGTCTACCTCGGCTGCCCTGTTGAATGATTAACTATAATTCCTATCTTTATCATTATTCCTCCCCCTTATTCAGGGTATTTTCAGCTTCTTTAACTACTTTTTTTACATCATTTAGGATGTCTGATATTCCTGCTTCATCCTGCTTCGCTTCACTTTTTTCTATGTATAAAAGATATTCAATATTTCCCTCAGGCCCTTTAACAGGCGAAAATGTAAGCCCTTTGATGATGAAATTAAGTTCCCCCGCAAATCTAATTACCTTCTCGATTACTTCTTCGTGCACACTGAAGTCTCTTACTACGCCTTTCTTACCTACCTTCTCCCTGCCTGCTTCAAATTGTGGCTTTATAAGGCAGACCATTTTTGCCCCTGGTTTAAGGAGGTTAACTGCAGCAGGAAGAACCTTGGTAAGAGAGATGAAAGACACATCTACTGAAGCGAAGTCAGCCTTTTCAGGCAAATCATCCTCTGTGACATAGCGTATATTTGTCTTTTCCATAGAGACTACCCTTGGGTCTTCTCTTAGTTTCCAGACAAGCTGGTTGGTACCAACATCTATTGCATACACCTTTGCAGCACCGTTTTGGAGCATACAGTCAGTAAAACCTCCTGTAGATGAGCCGATGTCTATACATACCTTACCTTCAAGAACGGGCTTATACACCTCTATAGCCTTTTCAAGCTTAAGCCCTCCCCTGCTCACGTATTTTAAGGTCTTACCCTTTACTTCTATCTCTACTTCCCTGTCAAACTTACTCCCGGCCTTATCTTCTCTCTGACCGTTAACAAAGACCTCTCCCGCCATAATGACGGCTTTTGCCTTTTCTCTGGATTCAAAGAATCCTCTTTCTGTAATAAGCACATCCAGTCTTTCTTTCATTCTCAACTACCTTCTAAATAGCTCATCATCTAACTTAGTAAGAGCCTCTTCTTTTATTTTTTCTGCGATAACCTCGGCATTAAGTCCATATCTATCCCATAGCTCATCTACGCTTCCCTGTTCTATATAGCTATCCGGAAGGGTTACGGGTATGAAGTGATAACCTAGTCCAAGCCTTGCAGACTCTGCCATAAGCCTCTCAGTATAGCTTCCTGTTCTTATACTTTCCTCAACCACAGCTACAACCCAGTGGTCATCCTTAAGTTCTTTAAGGAGGTCTCCGTCTGCCTTGTCTAGGAAACGGACATTTACCACAGTAGGAAGAATTTTACTTTCTTTAAGGATTTTGCTTATATCAAGGGCCAGCTTAACTGTCTTTCCTGTAGCAAAGACAGCTACATTCTTACCCTTTTCAATTACCTCATTTTCATAGGCTTTTATAGGCTTAAATTCTATGTCTGTAAACTCATCTGCCATCCCTCTAGGGAAACGGACAGCTACAGGTTTGTTAAGGTTATAAGCATAGATTAGCACCTCCCTTAGCTCTCTTCCGTCTTTTGGACTTAAAAACCATTAGACCTGGGATTGAAGAGATAGCTTGTATCAAAGATGCCCTGATGGGTTTCTCCGTCACTGCCTACAAGCCCTGCCCTATCAACTGCAAATACTACAGGCAGCTCCTGAAGACAGACATCATGTATAATCTGGTCATAGGCTCTTTGTAAAAATGTGGAATATATGGCTACCACAGGCCTTAGCCCGGAAGCCGCCATACCTGCTGCGAAGGTAACTGCGTGTTCCTCTGCTATGCCTACATCAAAAAATCTATTAGGGTACACCTGATTAAAGTTGTAAAGTCCCGTACCAAAAGGCATTGCAGCTGTTATCGTAACAAGCTTATCATCACTCGCCGCAAGCTCTATGACAGTGTCTGAAAATATGGATGTATAGCTCTTTCCGGGTTTTACACTTAAGCTCTCTCCTGTCTTTATGTCAAAGGGATCTACTCCGTGGAACTTAGCAGGATGTTCTTCAGCCTTTTTATAGCCTAAGCCCTTTCTGGTGATGACATGTACAATGACGGCACCCTCTACCCTCCCTGCATTTTCAAGGGCAGCCTCAAAGCTCCTTCATATTGTGGCCGTTTACAGGTCCAGGTAGAGTAAGTCCCATGTCTTCAAAAGAACATGCCGAGTACAAACAGCCAGCTTAATTACGTCTTTCGAGACCTTTAGCTTCTCGAAAGAGCCTGTTTCCGATATTGGGAGCCCATTAAGGTCTCTTTTACACCGCTTTTTAGCTTGAGGTATTTTCTGTTTGTCCTTATTCCATCAAGATATCTGGCTACTCCACCCACATTCTTTGATATGGAGCATTCATTGTCATTAAGTATAATTATAAGATTGGACTTAAGTGTGCCTGCATTGTTAAGTGCCTCAAGTGCCATACCGCCTGTCATAGCTCCGTCACCAATGACTGCAACCACCTTTTTCATCCCTGCCTAAAAGGTCTCTTGAGGCTGCAAAGCCCAGAGCCGCAGAGATAGAGGTTGAAGCATGTCCTGCTCCAAAGGCATCGCAGTCACTCTCGTTTCTTTTGGGAAAGCCTGAAAGTCCGTCAAGCTTTCTAAGCCTGTTAAACCCCTCTTTTCTTCCTGTAAGAATCTTGTGGACATATGATTGATGCCCCACATCCCAGATTAACTTGTCTTTTGGAAAAATCAAGGTAGCGGTGCAAAAGCCATGGTTAGTTCCACTATACCGAGGTTTGAGGCAAGATGCCCTCCATTTGCAGAGACAGTCCTAATTAAGTATCTCCTTATTTCCCTGCCAAGTTCATAAAGTTTATCCTCCGGTATATTCTTTATATCGTTAGGCTTATTTATATTGTCAAGTAAAGGCATAACTCCACCCCCATTTGTCTAACTCTCTCTGCTTTTTAAATACTCCAAAAATTCAAGTATAAAGCCGTCATAACTACAGTTTTTGTGGCTGATATTTTTCTAAGTTTTTGTAAATACTTTTATTATTAGCTTCCATTATCTCCAAAAGCCCTTAGCTTCACCTAGCAGCTTTAGATATGTGAGCTTGTTGTTTCTTTCATCACTGTGAAGAGAGGCCATGCTTTGCCTCATCTCCCTTTATATCAAGAGATCATCCTGAAGCTGAAAGACAAGTCCTAGTGCCCTTCCCGTCTTCTCCATAGCAGCTATCTCTTCTTTACTTCCTCCTGCGAGGATAGCTCCTATCACAAAGGCCGCCTTTATAAGTCCCCCTGTTTTTAGGTCATACATAGTCAGGAAAAAAAGTCCTCGTTCTTTTCTTTCTTGCCCTCTTCTGAAAGCATATCAAGAATCTGTCCTCCTATCATGCTGCATCTGCACCCGAATAGGAAAACAGGGGCAGAGATGGCCATTCAACCCTTTTGATACTCGTCAATGGTCTCACAGTAGTGAAAGGCCTTGCCGACAGTTTCTGCCGCCAGATTTAACAATCCGTCTCCTGCAAGTATGGCTACTGCCTCTCCGTATACCTTATGGTTGGTGGGCTTTCCTCTCCTTAGGTCATCATTATCCATAGCAGGCAAGTCATCATGAATCAAGGAATAGGTGTGTATCATCTCTAGAGCAGCTGCAAAAGGGCGTACCAGTTCTTCCTTAGTTCCGCCCCTAAAAAGCCTGTAAGTTTCAAGCATTAGAAGAGGTCTAAGCCTTTTTACCTCCTGCAAGAAGGCTGTAATTCATAGCTTCAAAAAGGAGCTCATCATCTGCTCCAAGCTTTGGAGAATACTCCTCTATAACCTTCTCAACCTCTGCGATTTTTATATTAAGCCTATCTCTAAATCCGCTATTCATTGACACTTCCCTGCTCTTCTAAGATAACTATCTGTTTCTCTACATCTGCAAGCTGTTTCTTGCGTTTTTCAACCAATTCCACTCCTCTTTATATAGCTTAAATGATTCTTCAAGCTTTATAGAGAGTCACTCATAAGATTAGTTTATCTCATTTAGCCTAGCCATATTTTCTTCAATTGTTTTATTCTTTTTCTCAGCCATTTTTCTTATTTATCTCCTCTACCTTAGCCTTTACAGAGCCATCTGCAAGTATCAGATTAAGCCTCTCTCCCTGCTTTACGCTCTTTATGCTGCGGATATTCTCTCCTGCTTCATTCTCAACATAAGAATATCCTCCCATCAGCCTCTTCATAGGGAGATTTTCCTTCTATCTCTGTAGTAATTGTGATGAACCTCTTGTTTAATGCCTCATAAGATGCCCTCATAGGACGGTCAAGCTGCTGTTTTGCTGCCTATTATCACTCTATCATAATTATCAAGCTTAGCACTTAGTAGGCGGTTATAATTTAGCGAATAATTCTCTATCTGTCTGCCCACCTCTTTTTATCTTCATCTGAGGGCTCTGTCTTCTTATGGCATATTCAAAACTTGTCAATAGAAGACTTCATCCTGATCTATTCTTAGCTGCAGCTTATTTGTTATACTGTCCTTAAAAGGCATCAAGTTCAGCAAATGCCAGTGTGAGGCTTGGTACTGCGTTCCATGGCCGCTGCCGTGGAGTAGCCACGCTTGGGTCGGATACCTCATCAACCAGCGTCCTATCAGTCTGGTGTCCCACCGCCGATATCACGGGTATTCTACAGTTGTAAACAGTTCTTGCCAGTTTTTCATCATTGAAACACCACAGGTCTTCAGTGAGACCACCCTCCCCTGCCTATGATAATGGTATCTACGCCTTCTTCTTCAAGCGTTTAATTCCTTTATAAAAATTTGGCAGCTGCATCTGCTCCTGAACTGTTGCAGGATAGAGATATGAGCTGAACATGGGCATTGGCTTCCCTTGCCGTTCTCTTTATATCCTCTATGACAGCACCTGTTCTTGGGTTATTATCCTATTTTCTTAGGATACTTAGGGAATAGGTTTCTTATGTGATTCATCAGAGTCCCTCGGCTCTTAGTTTAAGTTTTTAGTTTTTCAAGCTCCTCGAAGAGCCTTCCTACTCCTCTTTTTCTATTTTATCTGCATAAAACCTGTAATCTCCCCATCTTTCATAGACACCTATATTGCCGGTTACTACAATGTGCTGTCCTGTTTCAAGCTTAAAAACCAAGTCCCACACTTCTCTTTGAGAGACCACATAAGCACAGCTCATAATGGCTGCATCGTCTTTAATGGTGAAGTATATATGCCCCTTTTGTCTTCTTTTGCAATCAGAGACCTCACCCACTTATCTTGACATTTCTAGGGCAAAAGTCTCCCTCAAGCTTGCTTTTTAATATATCTGGTGATTTCCAGTACCGAAAAATACTTTTTCTTTCAGCCATATTATTTTTCTTCCCCGGACTTATCCTCTGTCATAAAGTTGTAACACTCCGTTTATAAATGCGGAGATTCGTCACCACCATAGATTTTAGCCAATTCAACCGCCTCATTTACCGATACCTTGTCAGGGATTTCTGAGTCAAACTTTATCTCATATACAGCCACGAAGCAGCATAAGGTCAGTCTTTGAAAGTCTGTTTATTCTCCATTTTTGCTGGCTCCAGTCTATAAAAACTGTCTATCTCAGCTTTTTCTCCTCTACAGCTAAAACCCTCTTCCACAGACTCTCTCTTTCTTCTTCTTTTATTTCCCGCATAGTCAGCATAAGCCTCAAACTGTTCTTTCCATTCGTCTTCGGATAAAAACTCAAAGACAAAGGTAAGTTTGGCTGTGTGTTCTCTAAATTCTCTTCTTGTCATATAAAACCTTTCATTATTTCCAATGCACAAGAATCTCCTTCAAGAAAAACACGCTTAAAGGAGATTCTTAATAATCAACTGAGTAAGGTGGTCACTTACAAATGCAGGTTATACTGCATCCGGTGCAACCACTAGCCTTTACATTAACTTTGCTTTACAGGTTAAGCCTATCATATTCGAAAGTGCTGTAATTACCTTTTCCTGTATCTGTCTGGTAACTTTTTGGTATGCTGTAGCCGTATTTAATATCAACTGACATATCTACATAAACAAAAGGCTCCAACTACACTGAACTTTTACCTTCTTATATGCATTTTGGACTTAAAAATTCTCTGAAGGCTTGCCTGCAACGCCCTCTACTCCGTCTACTTCAAAGAGCTGCAAGCCCTGCAATCGCAGAAACCACCTCATCTGCTATGTAAATCTCACCAATATTTTTAATTTCCTTTGTATTCATACTAACCTCCTTAAGTAACGACTTATCTTTCTCTGGCGACAGATTTTGTCCGTAACTCCATAGTTTTTTTCTCTCCATATTATAACCATATATGAATATTTTTGCAATGTATTAGACAAAAATCGCTAAAATCACTCAGTCTTTTTCACTTTTTAAAAGCGAAAGAACCTCTGTCCTAAGTAATTAAAAGCCTGTAAAAATACCATTCCACCAACATCGCAATATTGGTTTGAATTTTTCCTCCTGACCTGAGAGAATTAAAACTGTAACAGGCTTAGCTATCCATAGGCAGGAGGTAACAAAGGCTATATTTAAAGGCAAATTTCACCACCTGTAAAAATGATTTTTCTTTATTCTTAAAGGTAAAATGTTTGTTGAGGTAATAGCTTAAAATGCTCACCAAAATGTAATTGCTGGCAGTCGATATCAATAATTTTATACCTAATAAATTATACATTTCAAACATTATTGTGGTTCCTATTACAGTGTTAATAACTCCAACAACAATGAGACCTTATCATCCTCCCATCAAACAAAGATAATATCATAGCTTGATATCCTTTATATTTGCTGTCTGAACAGATAAAAATAGGTCTTTTTCTTTACTTCTAAATAAACCTTTGAAAGGTAAATTCGAGGGATGCCTATACAAATCAACTGAACTCCTCCTACTAGCAGGATAATAGAGCATCATGAGGCCAACCCGCTAGCAGGATCCCCATATAGCAGCCCTTATCACAACAAAGACCAATCCGATGAAAGAAAGAAGAGCCGATATAATCCCAAAAACACCGAAATGCTGAGGGGAAGGGTTGAAAAGACAACTATTCCTTCTATGCTGTAAGAAGAAGTTTCCAGCTCATAGTCTCCCCAGCGGCTCTTTCACATTTTCATAAGCTATCCACCTGGTCTTAAGCCTACCCAGCCGAAAAGTCCTTTCGAAAATCTGCTATATTCACTCATTCTAAGTAGAGAATCTACAAAGTTTCACTCATTAACCTATAATCTCTTGCTAGATCCACAATATCTGTTTTTGATATTTTTATTCATTATTTTGTAAAAATTTCTTTGCAAAAAGAACGTCATAGGCGGCTCACCTTTTCTCGTAATTCTTCTCATGTTGCGACCGAATCATACCCTTCTTCTGTCGCAATCCTTAACATATCTATCAAGGTTTAGGAGGATCACCTGTAAATCTGCATCCATTAGTACAACATAATCACCATTTGAATTTTTAAGTCCTGCGTACACTAGCGGATTCTTTACCAAAGTTTCTTGAGAATGATATAAACTTGACTCTATTGTCTTTAGAGCAAATTCTTTCAAAATACCAAGGGTACCATCCGATGATCATCATTTACAAAAATAAGTTCAAAGTCATAGTCTGTTAGTAATTCCGCAACTTTGTTCATTTCTTCATAATAAAGTCTGATTACAGCCTCTTCGTTATAACAAGGCACTACTACTGATACCAACATTCTTCCTTTTCCTCCAATCTAATACAAAACATCCTCCAAGGATAATAAATGATGCTACTGAAAGCATAGCATTGAGATTGTAAGCCTGGTGGCGATATTTCAGCTCAATGTTAAAATCTCCTCTTCCAGAGGAGGCAGCTAAACATATAGTTTCCCTAAGTATTGGCACTTCTTTTCCCATTAACATAGGCTTTCCAGCCCTTTTCATATGGAATGCTCATAGTCAATATTTTAGGCTTATCCAAGCTAATCTCTCCGGAAATTTTCATCTATTCCAAACCTTACATTTGTGAGGTGGTTTCCTTTAACTCGTTTATTTTTAGCTGGAATTCCCTCCATCGAAACTGAGAAAACTCTCATATCAGCAAGTGGATATTCTCTGAAATATAATTTCCCCATTTTTCTTCTTACCTGCATTCCCTAAGTTAAATAAAAATTGTTTCTCCCGAAATAAGATGTATTTCTCTTACTTCTTACAATATCCTTTTTATTTAATTTGATACGAAATGCCAATTTTAGAAAGTGAAAAACGCTCATTCAAAAAGAGCGATTCAAATAAAGGTAAGTTTCTTTCTTCTTATCATCATCAAACAAAACCTAGTATTTGCCGGATAGATTTAACTTTTTATTCTCTTTCCATCTTCACTTTGATTATCATAAGAAAAATCTATATATTTATTAGGTTTATACCTAACTCTGTTTCAACTTCCACCTTATAAAGAATTTCGCTATAATATAGGTACGCCTTGCTCTATATCAGAATTTTCTCCTCCAGATAAACCATATCAAGCATATTTGCCTCTTTATCCAAAGAGCATCATAATTTCATTATAAGTTGTGTACTTTGTCAGTATGTATGGCAAATAGTGAAAAATACTTATTCTCATATATCTTATACTGTCCATTTGGCGCTTTTAAGGTCATAACTCATAAAGAACCTCTCTCCTTTGTATTTCCTTTAGAAAGAGAGTACTTGTTAGAAACCAAATTACCTGCAACAGCTCTGCCATCCATACCCAGCAAAAGATTTTGCTCTATGGTCAGCAATCTCTAGTTCATCAAATAATTCTCCTATATGCGGATTGATAATGCTAAACATAGGTAGCTGTTCAAAATCCGCTATCATCCCAAGATTCTGTGTGAAGCTGCTTCCATCTGTTCTAAAATACTCTTCGCTAGAAACATACTCTGAGTTCTTAAAAATACTTCCTGACTATTTTTCATATCTTGAGAAATTATCATACTTTCTATGTTCTTCAATATAACCTGTGTCATAATAAGTCACGTAATTCCAACAACTTTACAGGCATTTGCAGGTATCAGCAGAACAACAATCATTAAACTTCCCATTTTACTGATGAGATGAGAGTTTTTCTCAATATAATCATTCATATACCAGGAAAAACGCAATATCTACTAGGATTAAAACCAATCAATTGATATTTATTGCACACCTATAATATAAAAACAAAGCATAGAACATTTAGAAATACCAAAATTTTTGATAATAAAAACCTTATAACTCTTTCCATCAATTCTTCCATTGTATCTACAAACAAATATGAAAGAAGCAGCCCTGTACCAAACATCCAGCGGTTTGTAGCATAAGAAAAACCATTCGTTATCCTGCCTGCAAATGGCATCCCAAGACAAATTATAGACAAACCCGTCAAAACAGAAGGGGTTTTCTACTGATACTTATGCAATAATTAAAGTAAAAATACCAGTGGTGATATAGTAAAGTCATAATTTTGAGCTTTGCATAAAAAAGTGACAGCATAAATTTTAAGTATTTTAAATCAAAAAGCCATAATAATCTTCTATATTTCCCACTCGATTACTGTCTAAAAAGGTCCATATTTATGCAGGCAATAATACTATAATACAGGAAATTCCCAAACATGTACATTGCAAATACCCTTAAAAGCTCCATGCCTCTTTTATGTTCAGAGCATTTATGAGTTCCATAAACCTTACATTCTAGCATATAAAAACAGCATTATAGTCATCATATAAAGGAAATAGAAACCACTTAACGCAGATAAAGAAAATGCCAAATATAAATATATAAGTTTCTTTTTACGCAGTATAAGGTCAAGTCCAAACCACTAAAACAGGAAAGATAAATCATAGGATTTAAGAAAAAGGGTGTAATTCCCAAAAACACATAAGATGTACTAATATATACCAAGCACCGATTATAGAATATAACCTTCTTTTTCCCAAAATAGCGACACATATAAAAGCAAAGTCCCGAAAGATAGACTCTTAAGGCAACTAAAAGCTATACAAAATAATCTGTAAACTTAAAAGGTACAAGAATGGAAATCTGGTTTAAAGGATCGAAAACCATAATAAGTCAGAGTTGTAAAAACTATTTCCACCAAAACCCAAATTAAAATCATAGCTTGAAGCTGCACTGATGCAATAGCTTCAGTATAGTATTTTTCTAATGTACATAAGGGTAAATGTTGGGTATAGCCGTCTGACTCCCATACAAAACTCCGCCCTTCTAAAATGAAAGTTATAAACATAAAAACTAAAAAGCAATCAAGAATAACAATGTATAAGCTATAATATAAAGATGGTTTTTAGTTTTCAATTTTGCTAAAAAGCAGCATTAAGTTTATTCTTATCACCTTCACCCATCAGAACCTCCTGTTTTAGTCACATTTTATCAGTTGATTTTTACCATAGAAATAGGATTTTTCAAATTATTCTACCTGTCTGTTTACGGCAAAAATACATCCCAGAGCTTGTCTTTTGGCATCAAAGATTAGGTTGTACTGTACATTTTCATAGCCTCTTTTTAGCTTCTCAGCCTTCTTTCTCATCCACCTTCTTTTTGCTTGTGCCTCATGTTTGCTCCAAAGTTCAGTTGCCTGTGGCTTGTTTTCATAGTGGAGAATAGCCTTTTTCCCGTTGCCATCCCAATGAGCAAGCGCCGACATTTGCAGGTATGTACTCCTGAAGGTTTAAGAGATATTTATCGTAGTCAGAAAGCTCTACCCCTGCGTATTTTAGAGAAGTGAAGCCAAGTAGTTGACTGAAACCGTATTAACTCTCCTGTAAGCCCTCCGTCATGCCATTCCATCATACTCAGGAATGTCGTAATTAGCCCAGATAAAAATAAGGAACTACGAATTTTGAGGTCTCTTGTCGTTGTCATTTTATAGAGGCTGTGCTCGTTTAGCTGCTTTGTTGCATCATCCGAGATGAAGGCTGGTGGTCACCGTAAAAGTATAATTACAGGCTCATCCATCTTCTTAAAATACCCTCAAAGGTCTTTAAGAGCTATCATCACTTGTCCTCATAAGGGAAACCTGAGTTTATCAAGAGCCTGAACTGCCTATGAGTTGGTTATCTTGACAGGCTCGTCAAAAATGCACCTTGTTATTCGAAAAAGCCTCCATGGTTTTTGCATGGTTACATTGAAGAAAAACTGTGGCTGATCCTTGTTAGCTTTTTATCGTACATTTCAATCAGGTTCTTTTGTAGTCATTCTTATCGGTAATTAGCCCTCTATAGTTCCTTGCCCTTAAATTCCTCATAGAATACAGCATCTTCAAAAGCCTGTATACTGTACACACTCCTCCTGTTATATCCTGATGAATAATAAGGGTGGAAAAGGCAATTTGTCTTGTAAGGCTATCTGATTTTTAAGAACCTCTACCACCGATGGTACGTTCTGCTTAAGATACTGGGTATAAGAGCACTGAGCCTGATCGGCATATATGCCATCGAGCTTCTTGTGAGGAATTCAAATTCAGTATTGGCTGTGAGGCCCTCCCGTTACACTCATATTTACATAGCCTTTGATAGTATTTTCCTGCAGCTCTTTTTATATAAGGCATAACAGGTACTCTGTCTTAATGTCCACCAGAACCGAAAGGTCTGCAAAAGGTTTCATTTTTGAATGACTAAGATGGTAGGATAGCGTACTCCGTCCTTATAATCTTTCATTATATTATCAGGTGAATCAAGCACCTCTTTACAGCTTCCTAGCCACCTTAGGACTGTAGCCCTCGACTTTTTACACCGCTTGTTGCGTGCATATTGCTGATACGCCAAATAGCTCTCATCATTTGCATTTTCATTATAGTTCCAGGAAAGGCCGAAAATATAGTTGTGAGAAGGTCCATCCTGAAAAGACCAAATGCAAGCCACAGATAGGCAACCGAGTGCTATAAGTGTAGTTATTATTCTTCTTACAGTCCCAATTTTTATTCTTCTTAAGCCGTGGACATGAGCAGCAGTATGATGAAAAAGATTACAAATATGCCTGCAACAAAGAAAGGCATATCAGGGATGCAGCTTGTACCTGCCTGCACTTCCATCGCAGTTCCTATAACTAGTAAGGTCGCCCAAACATAGTATGGTTTCCCTAAACTGAAGCACAGTGTGAGTTGGCAACTCCACCAGATAGGCCAGGATGATGCAGATAAAAGGCAGGTGTCTTAATCTCTCTAAATACTGCATATAAAAAGGTATAGAGGATAACCCAGTACATTATGTTAAAGAAACATCATTTTTACGATGACATTCGGAGGGGTTCCCATCTGCATTTCAACCAGATAAAAGCCCATAACTCCCGTAAGTCCTGCCATAAACCACTTGATAAACTAAGGATGCTTGTAAGCCCTCCTGACCTCAGCCATATATATTAGCTTTTTCCCAGATTACCAGAAAGGTAACCAAAAGTACTATACCTATGAATTTAAGGTAGGCTGTTCCGTCATTGTTTTATTATGAACTTATTTACAAGGCCGTAAATATCTTTATGCTCATGTCTTAGAATTCCGCCTGCCACCCAAAGAGAAATAAGTATAATTACCTGGGTGAGGATAGAATTCTCTCCTCTTTTTACAGCTTATTCTCCTTTGGTGCACCCACCAAAACGAAAAGAGGCGTATATACATAAAAATACAGGAATTAAAATGAACCATTCCCCCATATTAAATTATCAAAATCATCTGTATAAAACAGCTTTCTCAAAGTCCTTGCCGTGTTAAACTGTGTGAGACCCGCGTCAAAGCAGAAAACACCTACAACAAACAGAGAAAGCATAAGGGCAGTATAACCTGCCCAATATGCCTTTTAAGTACCTAACATGGATTCGTCAGGGTTATATTTTTGTATATCCTATAAATCTTTTAATAATTTTCATTTACTTGCAACTCCACTATTGCATCTGCAAAATACTTTCATGCTCTCACTATCATGCTCTCAACCATATAGACTCGTCTGCACCCATGCATATGGTTGTCAATTTCAGGATCCTCACAGCCAAAAGCTACTCCGATTTTCAACTATGGTGTGACATAGGTACCTCCACCTACAGCTATGAGGCAGCATTTTGTAACGCCAAAGCCCTTCTCATAGCATTTAAGCAGGGGTCTTTCACAAGCTCTGAATCACCGTCTCACTCATACAGAGGCTCAAACATAGGGCATTTTCAGGTATGGTAAAGCCCTGTTCACGGATTTTTCTCTCCATTACCTTGCCTGTATTCTCATCGTTAGCTACTATGCTTGCACGGCAATCATAAGCACCCTTAAAATGTGTTTCAGTGATTTCAAGGATGTCAGCTGACTGTGGTCTCGCCTGAGACATCATCCTTAAGGTCAACACCCATTGTTCTACCATTGTAGTCGCCATAAGGAAAAATATTGTTAAGCGCTTTCACATAGTTGTTACAGGGCATCAGCAGAGGGAACTTGAGACAAAAGTGACAAGTCCCTGGATGGCGTTCTTGCCCATATGTGGTAGGAAGCGTGTGCATTACACACCTATAGCCTTGATATTAAGGTTATCCCCGTCTTCCTCAAAATACAAACTTAAGTCCGTTTCTTCCTCAAATTTCTTGGTTATCTCCTTAACATCTGCTCTTAAGTCCCCTTTACTACTGCTGCTAGCCTTTGCCTGGAACCACATTTATCTTGATACCGCCCTTTAGAGGACACAAGGCTTGAGTCTTGTCGGTCTTTTCGTATTCGAGTGGTAAACTCATTGCTGATTCCGCCCTTTTTCTATATTGATAAGAGCCAGGACGCATCAGGAGTAATTGTCACTAGGTGCGCGCCTTTTCGGTGTAGCAGTATTCTACATCACTGCTGCCACATTCCTCGTCTGAACCAAGGATGAGGCGGACATTGTGTTTAAGTGGTATGTTAGCTCTTTGACTGCTCTAATTGCACAGAGGGCTGCAACCGCAGGTCCTTTGTCATCACAGCTTCCCCTCCGTAGAGGTCCGTCCTCATGTAACAGGTTGTGAGGCTCTGTAACTGTCCAGTCATCTCACCGTACACTACATCCAGGTGCGCTAAGTATATCAAGTCTGGTGAGGTAAAATCATAAGAGTCAGCTGTAATTACTCTGTTGTCGTAGTTATTTACCTTTAAAGCCATAGCCCGTGAGGAGCTTACTTGCGGCCTCAAGAGGCCTTATGGATGCCTTCACCGTAAGAGACATACCAGGCTTTTTCTTCTCCTTTTTCACTGTTAATCATATGAGGTCCATAAGGTCGTTTAACATCTCTTCCTTATGACTCTCCAATGTGAGTCACTTATTTTCTTTTTCGTAAGCCATCTTTATACCTCCGTATTTACAATTATTCTTCACCCGATGGGAAAATTTCTTACTGAGAATTATACCATTACATTATCATATTTTCAAGTAAAAAGGTATAATACTAAGCATTGAATACGCCCATAATAGCAGGTATTAGCTGCTTTTTTTCTAGATACTATTCCCTTTAGGTAGCCGCATCCTTATGAGACTTTCACATCAAAGCCTTTTCTACAATTCTTTCACTTCACGTCACCAAAGCAAGAAGTTTTGTGGATTCCTCGACTATGTTGGTAAGCATAAAGAATGCCATTGACATACCGTTTTACCATTCACTCTCGCAATATAGGCCTTGATTTTTCTCTTCAGCATTGTGCAAGTGATTTTGAATCCATAGAGTTAATCTGTCCCACACAAAAGCAGTCTCACCAGCCATGAAATTTCTTAAAATCCTGATAGAAATATCTCCTCTGGAGCTTTTCTGGGAGATTGCTGCCCGCCATAGACATGTCATTGGCAAAGTCCTCTATGATTATGCCTGCAATTCCCGCAAGCACTGTACAGCCTCCTGGTCAGGCTTTTGTACAGGTGGGTGAGCGGAACATAAAGTGTCGGAGATAATTGCAGCAGGAGAAGCCCTACTACTCTTCTTAGGTATCTCTATTCCTCTTTCATTACACATCTGATATATAATGGTTTTGCGGTGCAGCCTACAGGCTGATTTCTAAACATAACCGGTCCCATGGTCTCAAGAGGAGCCTATTCTATGGTGGTCAATTATTTCAAGGATTTCTCGCCTCTTCTATGTTGTCAACTGTCTGAGTACGCTCGTTGTGGTCAACAAGGATGAGCTGCTTTTCCTTACATTGATGAGGTTTCTTCTGGAAATTGTGCCAGAGACAGCGTCCGTCTGCATCTCTATTACAGGGAAGTCACGGTAGCGGTACTTACCCATGGTTTCCTGATTGCGTCTGTCAATCAGTTTCGAATGGAAGGTTACTATCCCTCACATTTCACAAAGATATCTTACAGGCCTCACTATGACTGATAAAAGTATGCTATGGTATAGGGTATCCATGAGCTTTCTATGATGACACCAGCTCTTCTTCTTGCCGCTAGTACAACATCTTCATCTGCTGTGTGTCCGCCACTTGTCACTATACAGCTGGCATCCGCCCTTGAGTTGCAGCAAGCTGTATCCTTCCTGATTGCCCAGTACAACCAAATCATCTGCTGCCATATTGGATGCAAGGAGTTTGGGATCATCAGTACCAATTATAACCCCTGACCCTTTATGCAGTATCCATCTCATTACCAAAGCGCAAGCCTTCCATTTAGTATCCGCCATTCTCTCTTGTACTGAGTTCTAGCCTTTGAAAAGTATAGTGTCATCAGCACTTCCATAAAAATACTTCTCAATATCACTATAGCTATTATGCCTTCAAGTCGTCCCTCGCTGTCAGTAATAGGTAAAGAAGCTGCCTTAGCCTCTTTCATAAGCTCCCAGACGCCTCATTGATGGTAAGGCTTGAGTCAGCAAAAGAGTCTTGTGAATCTCCATATCCCTTACCTGAGTCCCAGCATCAGGCATCTTGGCCGGGCGGCTCTATCCCAAGCCTGGGACATACTCTGTCTCCTCATTTATCTGACCTGCCCTCTTTGGAACATATTTAATTCCGCCTTGAGTAAGATTCTTTTAGCTCCGCATAAGATATGGCAGAACAAATTGAATCAGTATCAGGGATTCTTATGGCCTATTACATAAACTATCTTTTCTTCTTTCATATTCTCCTAGCTTAGCTGCGCAAGCGTTGAAAGTCCCATCATTGATGCAGGCAGCTATAAAAATGCCATTCAAAGTTCCCATCAAAGGCCTTTTTCTTCTCTCCTTGTAAATGGTGCGCCGTTTACATCAAGTCTCATGTTCTTTCTTCCGATAATGAGTAAAACAAGTCCTACAAAGAAAATGATAATAATAGTAAATGATATACAGTAGACATTATAATCCCAGGGGTTGGGCCTGAGAAAATAAGTTCAGGATTGCCACTCTGAAGCTTGACTATCACATCCTCGGTGAAGTTCTTAGACACAAGCACTGCAACAACCAGACCCATAGAGTTTTATAATCATCGTGAAAAGCTATTGAATATCCAATCTTTCTGCTCTTTATGTAAATATAAGCAAAGATTAGACCCTATACCAAGGCATAGAAGAACTGGAAAAGGTTCATCGAAAAAGTCCAAACATAAGCGCAGAAAGCATCATTGCATTTCTTTTCACCGTACTTCACAGTCTTGTCGATAAGTATCTTTCTAAATACTATTTCCTCCATTATAGGGCCAACAATAACAACAAAGATAATTGTGCCTGTAAGGTCAGCATTTGTAATTAGATTAGCAAGATTATTAGTTGAAGTCTTGCCAAAAGCCTCCGATTACCTCAGAAAAGTCCGTTCCTAAGATATTCCCAAGATACATAGTGGTATACACATACAAAAACGTCACTTTAACAAAGTTGGAAAACCCTAGACCTCCTTTTCCCTATTGTCATTAGGGAGCTTTTTGATAACGATTAAAAGGACCGGAAAGGCAATAAAGTACAGCGGGAAAAATGATACAATATAAGTCATAATTGCAGGTACTCGGTCCATCGCCTGTGTGCAGCATCCTAATCAATGCTATCCTAGTTTCCTGGGCTATTAACGATACTATAACAAAGGCATCCCCATCCTAAGATGCTGCCAAGGTCTTCTTTGCAGTATCTTATTTAAAAGACCCTCTTCTTTTTGCCTCATTTTCCAATCTCTTCCATTTCTCAGCCAGACCTTCAAGTCTTGCGGTTATACATTTCTCAAGTTTCTCAGCAGCCTCCTCAAGCTGCTCTACCCTTTTCCAATATTTTTCGTTCTCGTTGTTCAATTTAAGTCCTCTCTTTCATAGTAATATTATGACTATATTTTATACCTAACTCCTGTAAAATCAACGTAAACAGGCTGCCAAACATTTGTAATCAAATCTTAAAGAATGTTGTAATTATATGTTAATACTTTCTTAGCCTCATTGGTGCTTTGTCGTCTGGTTTGGGAGATACTCTTTCAAGCGCCTCTTCAGGATTTAATCTGAGATCCGTTTCTATGCAGCTTTCATTGAAAGCCACAGAAAAATGTAGGCGTTTACGCCTTTTGTGGATATTCACCCCGTAGTTATAGGCACTACCTCCACCTCTTCTCTTCCTATGAGTCTCAAATTATCTCACTGGAAACTCATATCAGCTTGTGCTTCCGTCACAAACTCCATACCCAGATTCCGTATTTATCAGTCTGAATAGGATATACTATAAATCCTGCAAGCTCGCTGCAGAGGTAGGAGAGCCCATCCGGGTCAGAAACCACACGAAGAGTTTTATCTGACAGTGAAATCATAGTCCCTACTAAAGTTTTTCCCTCTCCGAAGAGCGAGGCAGTTCTTATAATAAGTACTTCTCAAGGTTTTCCTTTTTGTCTTTCTCGTCGAAGCCTGTAGTTCTTCGTAGGCACTTACTGGATTTGGCTTGTCACCCTCTGTATAAGGCCCTTGTACCACAGCCGTCAAATACGAATCCGTTGAAATGCTGTACCAAGGCGGCATCTCATTTCTCCTGCCACAAAGGGCGAGTTTTTCCTCCTGTTTCATTCACAGCCCTTGCCTCCTCCTCGCGGTCTTCGCATCATCACGGCAGTATAGGCCACGCAGTTGATAACAAACGTCCGGCAAGAAACCAAAACGAGCTGCCTTAACCGTATAATAATCTCTTATATCAGGTTGCCAATCTCCGCTCTTTCATCTAAGAGACCATCATCTTTCATTAGGTTGTACAGGAATTCCAAGAGCATCATTAGATACCGTGAGCACAAGCCTAAAGTCAATCTCTGTTTTTCCTAACAATCTCTTATAACAGCAATACCCAGCTGTCCTTTTTGCACCGGTTACAAGTATTCTCATTTACCTGCCATCTTCTCACGTGTTATGTACACACCTCTGGTAGTATTTTTCATAGTCTCCACTCATTATGTCTTCCATCCACTTTGCATTGTCTAAATACCATTTTATGTGTGTATTCAATACCCTTTTTCAAATGGAGTAAGTGGCTTTCAGCCAACTCCTTTCCTGTCTTCTTCGGGTCTATGGCGTATCTTAGTGTCATCTTTGGTCTGTCTGTTACACGTGATTTAATCGAGGCTCTGGGACCGTGAACCTTCAAGATGGCCTTAACCACCCTCTGTATTCTTCTTCTCGTTATGCCCGCCCATTATATGCTTCGTAACCTTGCCCTTTTTCAAGTATCAGGTCAATGGCTATACAATGGTCTTCTTCAGAGCCGGTCTAACATTGATACCCTCACGCGTACAGGTAGTTCCTTATCGTGCTAGCATTGTATGTCATCAGAGGAATCAGTTTCTCAGGAAGCGCTAAGCGCCGTAGTTGTTGGGGCATCTTGATATGGTCAGCAGCGGTCCATGGTTCGTGGTGACGAGGGGCTATCATGACACGCGATGCCTTTGCGAGGATGAACAGGACCTCGATGGGATTAAGAGGGGTATCCTCAATGCACAAGTCCTCTCTCAGAGCAAAGGTCTCCATAAACCCTCATCTGTGATGGCCTTGATCCGCGTGCTGCGGGCATCAGGAGGATCCCCACCCCTGCAATATTGGTTCTTGGGCATCAGGAACACACTGGGCGGTTATATGAAACTTTCTGCGGCGAAGTTTACCACCTGGTCAGGCTTTTCTTCGCAAACAGTAAAGTCCCTATCAACAATCTCACCCCTAAACCTAAGCTTGATTCTTAAAGAGTTCTTCAAAGGGTTTGAGAAAAGATTGCCACACAGGTTAACCTCAAACAAATATACTCGTTTTCAGGATGTTTTTAAGTACATAATATACACTTCCTATAAAGCCTGCCCCACCTGTTACTATTATTTTCATTTTTCACCTTTCTACTGCGGTGGTATATATCTCAATATAACCGTTCAAATTTCTTACTCAGAGCATCTATGCTGCAGAAAAATCGGTAGACTTCTATGAAAAATGTAAAACAACTTTCATCCACTCCCTCAAAATCTTGGCACCATTTTCATCCTTATCAGATACTATAACCTCATCTATTCCAAGCCTTCAAGCCTCCAGTCCCACAGCTATCCTTTCATCGTTGTAGATGATGGCTCCTCGGACTCTTTGTTATAATAATTATCAGTTTTATAAGAATTCTACATTGTAGTAAGCGTCAAAATCCATAGGCAAAACCTCTTGGTATAAAAAGCTCTCTCTTTTATTTTTCTTCACTCGCTCTACCCCAAAACCACTTAAGAAAGGGCAGGCTCTTCCTAAGGTCACAGCCACATCATAAACCCCGCCTCTTAGCACCCTTACAAAGCTTAGCCTGAGCATATTCTCCCTTTTTGATATCAGTCCTCTAAGGTGCCTTTTTCTCTGAAAATGAATGATTATCCTCTAGCAAACTCGCAGTCAATCCCGATTTCTCAATTTCTCTTGACCAGCCTCCATAAACCAACCTCTATGTCTCCAAAAACCTCAGGCTCCACCACAAAAAGCCCATCAATTCCTGTTTCTATCCTTTTCATCAAATAAGTTCTCCTGTTAAATTGTTATTTAGCCGACATACTTTTGATTTTCTTCTAATGTAAAAAGCTCCCCTATCTCCTCTCATATATTCATATGAGCCCTCTTGATATATCCAATATCCATAGTCACCTCTTTGGCTAACCGCAATATAATCCACTGCCATTTAGCTCCTGCAGAGTGACCTGAACATCGAGTAAAAGCGTTGTAGCCCCATATAAGGTTCAAATTGGTAGCCCTGTCATTGACTTAATAGTCTTCTTAAAATCGTATTTTCAAAGTGTCCTCCGTATAAAACAATTATTGTCTCCTGCTCAAACGAAAACGGGTGACAGTCCTCGAGTTCCTCAAGATCTATGACCTTCTTCCTGCACAGTGGATGATTCTTTGTCCAAAGATAGGCGTAACCCTCACAGGTGAAAAAGATGAACGAACTCAGCTGATTATCCTTAGCTATCTCTCGTTTAACACCTTTTCATTAAAATCATTGGTATAAAGTATACCTATTTCACTCTTTCCTGTAACCACATCGTGGATGACATCGTGGGTTCTTGCCTCTCTCTATGGCGAACTCATGCTTATCCATATCAAGCCCTTTACCATTTCTACAAAGGCTTTTTACGGCAAATGAATAATGCTGGGCGATACTCCGAATTTCTTCTTTATCTGTCCTGCCTCTATGTATTTGTCCTCTAAGAGTTCCACCTGATTGATAATCTGTCTGGCATAGCCTAGGAACTCTTCTTCCCTCGGCAGTGATTACCACTCCCTGTGGTTCTTTTTCAAATATAGAGATAGTACACATCATTCTCAAGCTCCCCAATAGCCATTAGTGAGAGGCTGGGCTGGCTGCAAAACTGTTTTTGCAGCTACATTCCTAAGAGCCTCATCTGGCTACTTCTATCACATATCTTAACTGCTGTAAAGTCATAGGTTGCTCCTCTCGTGTAGTTATCTTTTTCATAATGTCGTAACTTTCTTTCTTAAATACATAATTCTCTATGCCCGCTCTAATTATAACATAGTTCACCAAGTTTCAAAACCATAAAACCAGTTCTATAATTGTCTTTTGTGGTTCAAAAATTACAATCAATCGTCTGTTCCCAAAATTTGATAAAATCTGCCTTGTTGTTATAAAACACGTGAAATATGCCTAGCACAGCCCTGTGCCGCTTTCAAACGTTAGATACAAGTCCAGCTTTTGGTCGCAGCAAAGCTATGCCTTATTTACATATCAACTTTACTTGCAGACATTTCTCTGGTTCCTACAACGTCATGGTCTTTTGAGACATCAAGCTCCCATCTTAGGTGCTTTTGGAAGCCTCTCCATAAGTCATCCACAAAGTCATAGATCAAGATGAAAATATTTTCTCACCAGGAATTGCACTGCAAATGAAGATGGGCATTACAGTTCCTTGTGCTCTCCGAATACTGGTAAAATGCAGACTCACTGTCATTTCCTTGAAAACCAGTATATCACCACTTTTCCACCAGTTTATCGAGATTTCTGTATGGTCGAGCAGTTGATACTTATACCCTCTTCCTTAAGTCCGTCCAGAATCTCAGCAACTGTAAGTCTATGCTCATTATGAGCTTTCAGATACATGATTACTTCATTTTTCCCTTGAATTGTACTCCTTTGCCATTATCCCTCAAAATCTATGCCATATACAGAAGTTTACATGTCATCATCAGATTTTGTCAAGACAGCAGGGGCTTTTCGATGTTAAGACTCATATTTCCAATCTGTAAGCACATTCTGTAAGTTTCTCACATAGCATCAATATCGGCACCATTACAAGTTCACCGATGATGTTTCCGTTCTTGTCTACGAAGATTGTGGATGGAACTGCATAGAATCTCCTTTGCAAAAGCTGCCAAGCGAATCACTGAGTGTTAGGTTGGTATACTTTACTCCTGTCTGCTTTTCAATATAATTAGCATTGTCAACTCCGTCCTTCATTCCTTCAGGAACGTCAGCTATAACTCAATAAGTTGGCATTCTCAGGAAGGCTTTTCATATATCTTCAAGTTCAGGCATTTCATTGATACAAGGACCGCAAAAGGTTCCCATACATTTACCATAGTTTATGTCTTTGTCAGCAAAAGGATTTTTCTCAGTTACCTTGTTTCCCTTGGTATCCGTTGTTTCAAATGCAGGAATTTCTGTGCCTCCCTCTCTGTGCCTGCTGAAGAAGTGCTTCCTTCTTTTTGCAGAAGAAAGCGGCTGATGATGAGCCACTGTTAGATGATGATGTCTTGCTGTGTCAGCAGATGATGAGCCACTGTTAGATGATGATGTCTTACTTTCCTACCCGCAGCACTTCCTGATGGCATGGGCTAGACCCACTCTTTCAGCAGCAGAAGAGCTGCCACCATTTCCCGCAAGCTGAAATCACTAATGATGTCGCTAATATAAAGTCTAATAATTTTCTTTTCATATTTCCTCCGTAATTAGAGTCCATTGTATCGTTTACAAATGACAAAATATTTTATGAGATTATATTGTACTCAATTTTACCTAGTTTGTCTATGGGTAAAATTACGCATTTTATAGAGTCATATGGACAATTCTATGTGGATATGCTGAGATTCAATTCCGTTTTCCTTAAATGATTCTCTTATGTTTTCCATCAAATCAAAATAAACATCCAAGTAAAGCAGGGTTTCACACCCAGACGCCTGCATAGGTTGCCATGTCACTTGCATTGAATCTAAAGCCTTATTACAGGAATATAGGTTTCTTCTTTTGATATCCTCTCATCGCCCTCCACCACAGCACTTTTATTGCTGCTACTGCCTCTTTCGGTAGAAGCATTATAGTCAGCAAGTCTCAATCGTCCACCCTTCTTCCTGTTTTCTCACCAGTGTAATTAAAGAGATTCTTTCCAGGAAAGCCACATCTGGATGGAAATTATGGGCTCCACCTTGTTGTCAACTGTTGCGAATCCTTGTACGCTTATCAGGGTCCATACTTGATGCTATGCCAGCCACTCCGGAAAGCCTCTCCTCTAGTCACCATGTACAAGCTTGGTTATAAGAGCATAATACCTGAGGTACATATTGGTAAGAATACTCTGAAGCGATAGCGAAAGGCAAGAGATACCACTCCCAATAGGGTTTACAAGGAGATGTTGTATCGCAGCGCCTGTGCTGCCATAATTATTCCGATGATGTCCGATTATAGATTCTTGCAACTTGGCTTGAAGGAATCCCTTCATACCATTTCTCTAGCAGGGTAAGAAAGACTTTGTCACAAAACCTTAAGCACAATATGGTTACTACTATTTTTACAAACTATGAGGGATTAATACGAGGCTTAGCGATATAAAGCATTGCCTGTTCAAAGCTCGTATTAAATATCTTTTCAAACGCATCCATTTATTCACCTTATTCCCTCCGTGTCTGTTTTTCTACGCTGTACTTTCTTCTGTGTTTTCTTTAGCTTCATTTTTCTTCTCTTTTTAAGTTAAGCCAAGCCTTTCAAAACCATACCTGCCAGAGCCCCTGAAGGGACTGCAACTATCATTCTAAAAGTCCTCCAACGCGTGTTAGCTCCCTACAGTAGAGAAATGATTACTATCGACTGGATGAATAATATTTACACTCGAGCTTAAAGCTTCCGGATGAGATGGAGATTACCATCTATCAGTTTCGTCATACGTAGTGAGAGCAGTGCGGCTACCTCATCATCTCTGCCATAATCACCTGTGGCTATACCTGCAACGCGACTGCGGAAAGCGTAGCCAGCCATAGGCGCGCCTAGAATAGGCTACCTGTCCCAGTGAGAAGTCAATCACAGTAGCATATTGTACACGGTCGATTAATGAAAGCATCCTGTACACACCACAACGCAAGCATAAACGCCATCTGTGCCTGTCCTCTGATATATCCAGAGAACGCTCTATCCTGCATCGGTTATCAGAGTATCTATAGTCGATTTTGCCTCTTGGGTAGAATTGCTGTAGAGTACCCTGCCGTATATTTTAGCTTTTGGCATATCGAAGCAGGAGGTAAATGCACTGAGAGATGAGGGCATCCTGTTGCAACTCCGTCTTTTAAGTTGCTTTGCAATATTGCTGAAACCTGACTGGATAAGTTAAAAGATACTTTCCTATATTGATCGCCAAAGTATCAACACTTGATTTTATCTCAGCTGAGTTTATATTCATCTTGTCGAAGTCTATCCATAAGCTCCCAGTACAGCGAATTTTATAGAGTTTACGTAGGTCTTAATACCTTCAGATATGTGTCCTCTGGAGTTAGCCGCCCTTGCCTGTTTGGTAATGATTGAGAGCAAGTGGTGGAAAACCAACAAAAACAATGCCAATCGAATAACGACTCCCTGGAGCTACCGCAAGGACCTCCTGGCAACGCTCTTCTTTCACAAGAGGTTTTATCTTCTGAAGCAGGCTCTATCTTCTCGCGCCAGGAAACAATGGGTAGGCTATGACACAGCCTATGATTACGGGCATAGATTGCTCCTACCACGATACAACCTGCCCCACGGTCTTTTACCAGGGTGAGGAAGCTGGTCCGTAACCACTGTAATGAAAGATAACCTACGCAGGTAAAATCACATACATTGAGAGTTTCTAAATACTTTTTATTAACCTTGTATCCTTATGTAAAGTCATATATCAACCTTTCTATGGCTAAACACAAATTCATCACTGTTTCCAGCGTGTCACTACGTATCTACAGTGTTTAACAATTAGCTGCTGCCCATGCTACAATTCCTCTCTGTTTACATTTTATAAAACAGCAAAGTGTCAGCCCATTTTATAAATTCCATCGTACATTTACATCAATGACAGAAAACACTTTATCCATATTTCAAATTCATGTCAACGATAAAAATCCGATATAATTTATCTTCGATAGAAATTTATCGGCTCATTTTTACTATATAACCATTATATCTACGTCAGAATCCTTATCATTTGTCCCTCTTGCAACTGAACCATATAGCCTACTTTCCAATATTACTATTTATTATTTCAACTATACCATTTGATAATTCCTCTAAAAGTTTTCACCATTCATAACAGCCTCTCCTTTAGCTTTCGTAGCCAGGTCCTCCACCTGTATAATCTCTCTCTTTCAGCCTCACGCCTCTCTGGTCTTTCTGTATGTCCTGACGCTTGTCATAATTCTTCTTCCCTCTTGCAAGACCTATCTCTACCTTTACAAGGAGCTCCCCTTAAGGTAAAGCCTTAATGAGGCGCAGGGGTGTAGCCTGCGATCTTTACCTTTCCACAAGCTTATTTATCCCAGCCCTGTGCATAAGAGACTTCCTATGGATTCTAAGGATCTTTGTTGAGAAATATTCCCCCTTCTCACTTAAGGGCTGATGTGCATACCTACAATGATAACCTCGCGCCATTTTGTCTATCTGCTTACGTATGATTCCTTGATGCTGACCTTGCCCATTTCTAACGACTTAACTTCCAGTACCTGCAGGAGTAATTTCGGTTTCGTACCTCTCTTCTGTAAATAATCAAAAACTAGCCTTTGTTTGTTTATTTGTGCCACTACTTTATAATTGTCCTTAGACATCCTTCTCTCCTTCTACATCCTAAAATCTATGGTTCTCATCTGCTTGCCTCTGCTCTCTACTACCGGGCACTCTTACCTACTGACCCAAGCCTAAACTTCTTTTTAGTATGTTCCCTAATTTCCATTCTTTCAGCGGTAAATTCATAGTAATCCTCTTATACTGCTGATTTTAACCATACTCAACAGTGTTTGGAAGTTCTGCACTTATATGCCAGCTTGTAACCCCTCAGTTACGCCATCGTAATTCTTCCTTCTATTTTAACGGACATAAACTCATGCAGCCTTCATCTTATCCGCTTCTCTCTGCTACTCATCAGCCCTTCTCTCCATCGCACGCGGGCGAAGCGCGCTATATCGTAAAGACAACCTTATAATGCGTTGCCCTCTTGTCTGTATAGCCTGCCGTTTTAGGATTCCTCCTTTATTATCGCAGTATCGTAAATCAGGATGTCTCCTTATAGGGGAGGGTAAAGACTGGCAATAATACTTAGCAACAGTCCAAAATGCCTCACAGGAGGTCGTGTGTAGCCCTCTTTCAGACTTCGTGGTCATCCTGTGGCCAGCATCTCTTCAGGGTCCCCTCGTCTTGCTAAAAGCTTCTGAATATCCTTTGGGTGAATTTCCGTCTTTTGACTTTTCTTTCCACCCTTCCTATATTATTACCCAAATTATTATTAATAAATATGCTTAATTCTCTAATTTTTCTTCATCCGGATTCTCATGGGTTCTAGTACACACAAGGAAGTTCCTGCTAGAAGCTGTCTTCCGCCACCTGTGATTTCGTGGCAATAAACGCCGACAAATCCTCAATCAGCCTGAGTGGCCTCATTCCTATCATTAGCCATATATCTCACAACTCTTCGGCATGTCATCAACCTCTACCTTAGCCTCGGAAGAGTCAAAGTCAGTCAGAGCCTCTCTCGTCTCTATACCCATTTTTCTTTCACAGAGATTAGCGCCAGTTCCTCTGCATTTATCGGCGTTTCGTACACATCTTCATACTTTCTCTAATTCAGTAAAGTCTCCCGCCCTCACCTGTAATAAGCACATTTGCATCAGAATAATTCATCCTATGTGCAGTCCCTAATAACTGTTTCTGCTATTTCGTGGGGTGCTTCTCCCTTCTCATTTATATCCATAAGACAGGAAAGCGTCAGTCTGTCCACATTTCGGTACAGAGACAGATGCCGTTTAAGCGCCATAGGGCTGCTCGGTATTACCTTATTTAGCAGCCACACTGTACGCGCGCAATGGCTTCCTTATCAGAGGGCTGTGAGCCCTCCTTCACATAATTGGTAACATCAGCAATATGCACTCCCAAATGGTGAGATAACCTCTCCGCCTGTGCACTTCCTTAGTCGCAGACACAAGCATCATCAAGGTCTTTTGCGTCACTCACAGCACGTCTATGGTAGCTCTCTTGTTTCCTCTAAAGGTCAAAGCCTGTTCTTAACAGTAAGTCTTAATGACAGCTGCAGGACCTTCTTTCACTTCTTCAAGCTTACGCTTCCTTCGGAAATTCATCCACCTCTATGCCGTAAGCACTTGGCAATGAAAGTATCCAACACATCATGTTCAAGCTAGAGTCTCTATTATCTTACCCTCAGGAGGCTATGCCTTAGCGTCGCACGTAGCTTGTAAGCTCTGCAACCACCAACGCTACACCCCTTAGGCACATCTTTGCAGGCATTCTTGGGTGCCATAAATATCAGAGAAATAATCTGTAGTGTTGACGGGCACTACAAAAGGCCGAAATTTTGCTTTTTCAAGTGTGCCTACAACTGTAGTAAAGCTCGCTCAATTACCTTAACAACCTTGCCTTCTCTACTCTTTCCCTGGCACTGGCTAAAGAGAGGTTTAACAACAGTAGTATCCCCTCAAAGGCATTGCCAGACTTCTGAGGCAGGAATGAACACATCCTTCCTCCATCCTCCACCAGCGGTTCTAAGAAAGGCGAAAGCCCTTCGCAGTAGACATAAATGTTCCATGAGACGAGGGTCGGCATCAGGCTTTGTGTAGCATCCTCGCCATTTTCTACAAGCTTTCCCTCTTTTATTATGTCATTTAGTATAAGCTGCAAATCCCTCTTTCAGCCTTAGGCGCTACTAAACAAGGATGCAATATCCTAAACTTCATAGGGACATGTAGTCTTTCCTCTCAAGAACTGCAAAGAAGTTCTCTTCTCTCCCTCATCTTCTTAGCAGAAGTATATTCTTTAGCCACCTCTCTATCACCCCTTGTCTATCTAATATATAATTATAGCGAGAAAAACTGCTACAAAGTGTCGTGAGGCAGGATAAGACCTGAAACAACATACTATGCAACAGTTAAGGCACAACATTCTTGTTCTACTTATTACCACTACCATGTGAGTGCAAATGAAGAAGCATCTATAAAGCCGAGGGGCAACAACTGTAATGCTGTGCTTGGCCAGATTACCTTCAGTGAACGGCCTTATTCTTGCGCAGTGGGTATCAGCCCATACCGCCGATGCTTCCAAGTCCCTGCTGCTTTCGCTATAGCTGTAAAGGTACTGCGCCGCAGGTGCAATGCATAAAATGCAGCACATAACTTTAACAACAATCACTTAATGTAGACATAACCATCTCTCCTTTTCAAAACATATCTTTCCAGCATTCTACCACAATTTCCAGATAGAATTCAGACTAAGTGAAATTAAAATTTCTGCGACAATTATTTACTTAGGTCAAAAACAAATTAACACATTCTAGCGCCATTCATCAATTATTTCCCCCATTTGAGCGAAATAACTGACCTTGTGATAAATAAGCACAGTTATCCCGAAAACAATACTGAATTTAATGATATTGAATGGAGCTACTATGATGAGACAAAAGGACAAACACATGTTAACCGCAGGGTTTACTGCTGTTCCAGCTGCTATAATCTGTCTATTCACTCCAAGGCAGCTCCATAAAAGGGAAAAAGCACAAAAGCATTTACAAGACAGCCTATTACGGTTAGTAGTAATTACTCCTGCTACGAAAGCCCCATTATAGCCCTTTTCTTGGTTTTCTTAACTAAGTACATAATGGACGCAGGTATCACAAGGCAGAGCCTACAACGAAATACAATTCTCCTAAAGGAGCAGATGATGTGCCATTTATAAATAAATTAACTCTCTTTACAAGCTCTATAACAACGCCTGCCACGGGTCCCATCTAAGCACCAATAATCACGGGCACCTCCTTTGAGAGATCAATCTCTTGTAAAAAGCCTGGCGCAATAAATGGTGCATGGAAAGCTCAAAAAGCATAAGCACAGCAGAGATGGCTGATAACACTCGGCTGCAAGTGCAGAGTTTCCTTACCTTAACGACCCGCCAGCCTCATCTTTCTTTCCAAGACCCTTTCTGCAACAAATGCCGGTACAGAAGCAAAAGCCACCACAGCCAGGGTGACATGACAGCCATGCAATTTTCCAACTGCTGCATCTTTCAAAACCGCCTAATAAAATCATTTTTCCTCCTTTCCCGCATTCTTTGACAAGGAGCCTGACCGTTGAGCCAGGGGCTGGTTATGACTACAGGAAAACATATAGGATAAGTTAATATCCTATTATTTCTTCTTTCATCCAGACTTTATCGGTCATTCGGGTACCGAGGCTCACCGAGTTCTGCAAATGCTCGCAGACTTGCTACCTACCGGTCAGGAATTACACCCTGCCCTGAAGAATGCTATATAATTTTATATGTGCCTGTCATTGGTCAAACTTCTTCCATTGTCAAGAAGATTTTTGAGCTTTTAAGTTTTTCAAACTTTCCTGTTTTCTTAGACTATCACCTCAAATTTTTACCAAGTTTTCGCTCAAGCTTTTATGGACTCTCAGTACATAAATTTGGCGTTACTATTGACACTAAGTTCCTTTGATGTTATGATTATTCTACATAGTTGCGTGATTCGTCATGCTAAATATCAGACCAAAGTTTTGTTTTTGCCTACGGACAGGCGGTCACTTTGCCGTGGTGGTTATTCCACAGTATTGATAGGGTTTGAAGCGGATTTTTATAAAGTTGATTACTCTACAATCATTATCGTCTTGTGAAACGTCAATGAAAGGCAGCAACCTGACGCTGGACTACTCTGAATGAAGTTATTACGCACTTATTCTGTTCTTAGAGCTACGTGCGGCTCAAGATGATTGAGCTGCTGTTGACATTCTCTCCAGAAATTAACTGTCAAATAAAATCTCTTGAGTACTGCCTGGCTCGCGGCAGAGGTTGCTGGCGCGCATCGCGCGCGAAGCTGTACAGTACGCACATATATTATAGATTATGAGGGAAAATGAGATGAGACGTTAGCAGATAGCGAGAGGCTCCTATTTGTGCAGGGCTCTTGAAACATTTAAGAGAGAGAGTTGTGCCCTGACGTGCCAGGACATAAAGAGGACGTGGAAACCCTGAGCTTGTGAGACTTCGTGGCGCACAATGTGTTTCCATGATGTAAAACGAGTATGGAAGCCTTGATAACCTCTCAGACCCTGTTTCCGTCATTTCAGAGGCTGAAGACCTTATGGCCCGAGGCCTTTGGTGCCGCGCTCATCTTGCCTTTCTCTTATGGTGGGTGGAACCCACTGCTTCAGTACCGAGCTATGGTGCTTTCTCTCGCGAGGCGGGCGACAAGGTGTATCTCCCAAGAAAGTGTGCACAGGCGTCCAATCAATGCCCTCATGCTCTACTGGCGCGATGCGGTCTAACTCAGCCTGAGATTTCATCCTGTGATGCTGCGCTCTCGGTATGGACGCGCAGATACAGCGTAGATAATCACGATGACCGGTGGCTGTGCTGGTAAATAATCCGACCTACTACGGTACTCTGCTCCGACCTTAAAGAGCGGCGTACCGACATGCCCTCGAGGGCTCCAAGGGTGATCACGCGTAGATGGGGCACACGGAACCCAGCTTTATTTCGGTTCTAGTATCTTCTATCGCGGGAATGCGATGCAGGTGCTGACTTATGGCGGCTATTTCTATGCACAGAATCGGGTGGCAGCCTCACGCAGAGTTCCATCCTACTAACAGGTGAAAAGCCTGAGATGTGGGTCATGTAGGACAGATAATACCTAGGACTTGCAGACTGCCTCACTAGCTGCTTATCTCCTGCTTTTCAAGTCTAGACCTTTCAAGAAAAGAAACCATACGCACTTAGAGGCATGAGCTTTTGCAAAAGGTTATAACTATGGCGGAGTACGCATAGAAATAGAGATAAAGCAGTATGGGCAGGTTACTACGCCTACGGAAGAAAAGAGCTCATAGACGGAAAGAATGTCTATGACTTTGATGTAACTGCCAAGCTTTGTGTGTACACAAGGATATAGAGCTTGCAGGGTGAATTGACGATTTGGTTACTTCAGTGATGAATACGATATACAGATAGAAATTATCGGCGATATGGAATATGATGGCTTATATCTCAATAGGCGGCGACGAAACTGCAGGATATAGACAGTTTTGTAGGTGCTCGAAGATATCAGAGGGCTGTATGCCAGAGAGAGAAAGCGGTCTTGCCTTTGTGGTTGCAGTCATCCCAAAGGTACGGATCAGTCACAATTCGATACACGCCGAAAGAGTCTGCATGCCTGTAAAGGAAGCGTACAGCAGGGTGACTGAGTCGTTATGGCATATCCACAGGGCATTCTATACTTGCTCAGGAGCTTACTCATTACAAAGAGATATTGTTGACCAATACTCTATGCAAAAGTTTAGGAATTTTGTGACAAGATACCAGGGTTGAGGTTGGAAGTGCTGATAGTAACGAAATATTTTTACCATTGACACTTGCCACTGAAAGAAAGGAGGAAGATGTCCGATGTACAAACATCCACGTTTGAAGAGTTTACCGACAACGTAGTATGGATATAGGTGTCGAAAAACTAGCTATATACAGCGCCAGCAATTCCAGAAAATGAGAGGCCTTTCAATCCACGAGTTCAACGGGTTCCTGATGCTTGACGGAATATAATCTTCTCAGAAGCAGACAGATTGTACAACAGAATAGTTGCCCACGTACTATCCGAGCTGGCGCCGGGGGTGCCTGTGGGCAGGTGACGGAGGTGTGAGGCTGACTGCATATCGAGATAGAGCAGACAGGGGCCGCAGAGCCTGACGGAGAGGCAAATGGACGTTGAAAGGTTTTGTGGGGAGTTTTTCGGATGCAGCGATAAAGGGGTTTGATGATGAGAGGTTCATATAACCCATCGGACGGTTCTTCGCTCCTGAATGGCGGGATAGGTGGTAATATAAAATAGGGAGAAATAATGTCAAGATTGCTTGTTGTTATCGTGATTTGCGGCGGGTTGCGCGGGTTGCAATCCACAAATGCTGTCGAACAGCGAAGTTTTTACAGAAGATCTGTGGACAACAAGTACAAGTCAAAATGCGATGCTAATAAGGCTCCGGCGAGGGAGCAAGACAAAAAGACCGTGTACTACTGCGAGATACTAAGATGCTATGGACGTAGCTAAGACGGTGTGAGCTTATAAGAGGCTACAAGACCTGACGTGATACTCAATGTTGCACTTCCTTGTATCAGGATCTTCGTCATTATGGATTGCCTGCCTTCTTGCAAAATCGTACATTACATCGATTACAGCTAACGCTATGAGCCTGAGGATGCAGAAGAGCCTGAGTGGGCAGGCTGCTTACGAAGCTGGTGTAAAGAGGATTTTCAGCACTTTTGATTATTCCTATCAGTGGGCTTATAGACTGAGAAGTACGACGCAGGACTTACAGCCCTTCTTGGTACAGGTTTTGATCACAATTAGCAGACCAGCAGCCTGTTGCTACCACCTACGCATAAAGAAAGCATTATTTTGACAGGATAGAGACCGGTTGATATCACTTGACGCTGCGGCACGGTGGTGACCATGGCTAGCATGTTGCTCAACCTTCAGCCCTGGGATTAACCTTCGTGAAAGTATCTGCACCTGGCAGCTACCTTGAAAATGGTAGTGGGTTGAAATCCCTGCAATGAGCATACAAAGCGTGAGTATAACTTTAAAAGTTGGCGAAAAGGATAATATCTCCTTCACCACACACACGAGGAACTTCGAGCACGGCGAAATATGCCTGAGGTTAAGCGCATCCCGCTTCTTCATAACATTGGACAAAACTATCTCCACATATGAACTACCGCCGAGAATGGGTATGCTCTCTACAGCCCCTATTATATGAAGGAAAAGAAATAGTACACTATTCAGTTCCTTAAGGCTCCTCCCTGATCACAGCTTCACGGTCCTCGTACAAGGAAGACCAATATCGGCATGTATTTTCACGGAGTAGGACAGCGAGAAGGCATCTACATATACAACATCTGCGACCACAGAGCTTGCTACCACACAAAGTGATCGGGCTGTAAGCTATACTATATTCCTGTGATAGGCTCCATCTTGTATTAAACGAACTTTGGAAAACCTGGTGTAAACCACAGAAATTTGATCTGATCCATATGGGCTCTATGTAATAAGTAGGACTTCCTTGGCGGGTTGAGGAGATCCTGTCCTCTCCGTACCATAAGAGGTTATCAGACACAGAGATGAAACCTCTCTGTGTCAAGATATCATAAAAAGGGTTTAACTTGATTTCAAATAACTATCAAGGTTAAAGGCATTTGAAGGCTTAAAACTCCTGCTATGTCATAGATAGGAAATAAGATAAGGAAAGCAGATTCACAAAAGGAATAATGGATGAAACAGGCATAGATTTTTAGCACACAGAAAGCATTTTTCACAAGCTTTACCTCTCATAGGAGAATATCTCTCACGCAGGGAGCTACTGCCAGTGGGCTTTTTGAGGCTGGGCAGTTGCCGAGGAAATGAAAAGAGAATCATATCTTCTCTCCTGCTTATGAGACGAGGACATGGGAAATTACAAGTTTGCGACTATTTTAACTCTATACAAAATCAGCAAATATGAGAGTTACTGCTTGAACAGGAATTGTCGGCATTTGAATGAATAAATCTGGGGTTTTCACGCAAGAAGGACATAAATCTACGATCCCTGCGCCGGTGGAAGCGACGGCATCACCCTAAGTACCATGAAAATGCTCTTATAAAGATGCTTCAGAGTGTTGACGGACTTCATTTTCACACCTTTGTGGTGGGGCAGAGCCTTTGAGGATGCTGGAGGTTGTTAATATAAAATTTTGGAAATATCTATGATAATGAATATATGGAGAGGATTATAACAGAGACTCTTGGCTGAGTGTACCAGCGAAGTGATACATTGATGTGGAATCTATCTTGAATGGGTGAGGCTGTCACTCTAATACAGGCTTCTGTAACCACAATACTTGATAAAACCACTTCAGAGACGGTACAAATCGGTTAACGTTATAAGTGCTGCCTGCCACATGCCTGATGTGGTTGAGGATGCTGCACAGGAGACCCTCTGCACCTCAGGAGAGGCGGGCGAAAATAGGCCTCACCTACAGACTTGGCTGCACCTGCCTTTGCAGGAGACATAATCGGTGACACCTCTTTGATCGAAGAAAAGACATCGGAAATATGTCATATGTTGGCCGTCTGGCCATTTGTTATTCTTTTGTTACAACACATTTAACGGCACTGTCTACTTCCAGCCTAACGCTGTGCTAAAAAGGACGGTGGTGTGGAGAATATCAGCTTCGGATATCGGGACTTTGGGAAAAGACTGCTCATAAAATAAACGTCAGGATCATTCTCTAGAGGCTTTACTGACAGCGATAGTCTTAAACCGGTAACAGGACTTTTAACGAGCCGGTTTTTAAAGGAGTACTATACTCTGCTGCTCAACCACGTCAAGTCTCAAACAAATAAAGTATAAAAATTTGAGAGGGGCTTTGCTTGTGGGGAGGCTATTATCTTTTGTTACGCACACACAAGGTAAGCAACCATTTTTGCATGAGCGGATTACGACTATTTTTCTGGATATATAAAGCTACGCCCAATCACCTGCTTATCATTAGATTATAAATACTTTTGACACCACATCATAATAATCACTTTCTATCTGGTATACTTCAAATATACCTGATCTTTTCTCCGACTATGTTGATAGCAACATTTCTACCAATTCTCTGGGTGGCACATCTTGCAACTCCTGCCGTCAGGGGCTGATGATACCTTCAACTGCATTGTAAGAGCCATTTGGTTGACACAATCAACGTCACGTTACGCCTGCGTCACCTGGAAGCAATCTGTCCATTTGCGGACAGCTTCTTAAACCATTCTTCATTTGCCACAAATCTTCCCTCCATGTGATGCGGGTATAGATGGCTCTCAAGCCTTGGTATTCAGGAACATTTGGTAACCGCCTTGGTATGTACAGACTGAAGCAATACATGGCC
>CAKAGA010000006.1 GCA_916438995.1 uncultured Catonella sp. | reverse complement strand
ATATAAAAATCAGTGATTGTATTGAAAGAGAAAAATAACGGTAAAAATTGGCAAATTAAGTTTTTCTAATAGTGAGGGCAATTGTAACTATTTATGATACAAAACATAAAGAAGAATTCTGTGGTTAATGGAAAGGCTGACGAGAACGAAAAACAACAATTAAAAAAGAATCATCGATGGGTTGAAGTGCAAAGAATTAGATATTGAACCTATTAATAAAGTAATAGTTGATTTAATTAATAACAAGAATGAAAAAAATATTTTTTTATGATTATAAAAGGGAATATTATAAAAAAATATGTCAGATTTATTAGATGATATTTTGTGTTTATCCAATAATACGGATAATTGTGATTCTTATTTGATTTTTTTGGAGTTACTGATGATTGTGAAGTCGTGGGTATAAAAGATAAATTGCAATCTAATCGTGTTTTTAGATTTTCTCAAAACCATAAATTTTTGCAGGTGCCCATATGCCTGATGTTGAAGTTAAAAAAATTTGTTATACTTACATTATAATATTGGCGTAATAATTTGTAAAAGTTCAAAATTTGTACCATTCTTCTTAACAAAAGAGTATAAAGGAGTATATAGTTATAAAATATATACTCGTGTGGGAGATACAAACACTCCTAAAACTGAGAACGCTAATTATAGTGATATTGAGAAACTATGGAGAATTCATTTTGAACGAGAAAATGAATAAGTTAGGAGGAAGATATGCCTGCATTTTACACAGAAGCTGATTATGAAAATTCGGCAATAGAGCTATTTAGAAACGATTTAGGTTACGACTATGTATATGGTCCAGATGTTGAAAGAGACTTTTATAGTCCGCTATATGAAGAAGTCCTTGTTGAATCTTTATATCGTTTAAATAGAGGTTTATCTAATGATGCTATTCAGGAAGCATTATACAAGCTCAAAAACTTTGAAAATGGAGAGCTTGTGCAGAAGAACTCTGTATTCATGGAATATTTGCAAAATGGTATACCTGTTAGGTATTTTGTTGATGGTGAGGAGCGTTCTGTAATTGTTTATCTTGCAGACTATAAGAATCCTGACCAAAACTCGTTTATAGTAGCAAATCAGTGGACTTATATTGAGAATAGTAACAAGCGTCCGGATATTATTTTGTTTCTTAATGGTTTGCCGATTGTCTTAGTTGAACTTAAATCACCCTCTCGTGAAGAAACGGATGTATCTGAAGCTTATAGACAAATTCGTAATTATATGCATGAAATTCCGTCCATGTTCGTTTATAATGCCATCTGTGTTATGAGTGACCAGCTGACATCTAAAGCAGGCACTATCACTTCAGGCGAAGATAGGTTTATGGAGTGGAAAACTATAGATGGTAATTATGAGAACACTCAATATGCTCAATTTGACACTTTTTTTGAGGGTATATTTCAAAAGGATAGACTGCTGGATATAATTAAAAACTTTATTTGCTTTCAAATGAAGGTATTGATATTTTCAAAATTCTTGCAGGATATCATCAGTATTTTGCCGTAAGAAAGGCTATAGAATCGACGAAAAAGGCAACTGTTACTGATGGTAAGGGTGGTGTTTTTTGGCATACTCAAGGGAGTGGTAAGTCTCTTTCTATGGTATTTTATGCGCATTTATTACAAGAAGCATTGGAAAGTCCTACTGTAGTAGTTCTCACAGATAGAAATGATCTTGATGATCAGCTTTATGGTCAGTTTGCAAAGTGCAAGGACTTTTTGAGACAGGAACCGGTTCAAGCAGAAAGTAGAGAAAATCTGAAAACACTGCTCGCAGGAAGACAGGCAAATGGCATTATTTTTACTACTATGCAGAAGTTTGAAGAGTCTGACGAACCTCTGTCTGAACGCCGCAATATTATAGTTATGGCTGATGAAGCACATAGAGGACAGTATGGGCTTGCTGAAAAGATAAAAATTACTAAGAACGAATATGGTGATGACATTGCAAAGAGAGTAATTGGCACTGCAAGGATAATTCGTAACACTCTTCCAAACGCAACATATATTGGATTTACAGGTACACCTATTTCCTCAAAAGACCGCAGTACTCGTGAGGTTTTTGGAGATTATATCGATATCTACGATATGACACAAGCAGTTGAAGATGGTGCAACACGTCCGGTTTATTACGAGAGTCGTGTAATTAAATTAAATCTTGATCAAGAAACTCTTAAGCTGATAGACAATGAATATGATTTAATGGCTCTTGACGCTAAGGCAGAGGTTATTGAAAAGAGCAAGAAGGAATTAGGACAGTTAGAAGCAGTTCTTGGAAATGATAATACTATCAATTCGCTTGTTGGTGATATTCTAGACCACTATGAGAATAACAGAGAGAATCTGCTTACAGGAAAAGCAATGATTGTAGCGTATTCGCGTCCCATTGCGATGAAGATTTATAAGAAAATTTTGGAAATCCACCCGGATTGGGATGAAAAAGTTGGAGTAGTAATGACATCAGGAAACAACGATCCGGAGGAATGGTACAAAATTATAGGTAATAAGCATCATAAGAACGAGCTTGCAAAGAGATTCAAAGATAATGACAGTCCTATGAAGATTGCAATTGTTGTAGATATGTGGCTTACTGGGTTTGATGTTCCATCACTTGCTACTATGTATGTGTATAAGCCTATGTCAGGACATAACCTTATGCAGGCAATTGCCCGTGTAAATCGTGTATTTCGTGATAAAGAAGGTGGTCTTGTTGTAGATTATGTTGGAATTGCCTCTGCCTTGAAGAGAGCAATGAATGACTATACATCTCGTGATAAAAAGAACTATGGCGATACAGATGTCGCAAAGGTTGCATATCCTAAGTTTTTAGAGAAATTATCTGTGTGCCGAGATAAGTTTCATGGATATGATTATTCTAAATTTAAAAATGGTACAGAGCTTGAAAGAGCTAAAACTATAAGTGGAGCGGTGAACTTTATAATAGCCAGAGAAAAAGTAGATGATAGAGATTCTTTTGTAAAAGAAGCGCTTATGCTCCATCAGGCACTTTCGCTTTGTTCATCTATGGTTGACGAAAACAGTAGATTTGAAGCTGCATTTTTTGAGACAGTTAGAGTTCTTGTGATAAGGCTTACTAATACTGGAATGGGTAAGAATATCTCGTTGCCTGAAATAAATGCAAGGATAAATGAGCTTTTGAAACAAAGCATCAAGAGTGAGGGAGTTATAAACTTATTCTCCGACATTAAAGAGCAGTTTTCATTATTTGATCCAAAATTTCTGCAAGAAGTAGCCAATATGAAGGAAAAGAATTTAGCAGTTGAGCTCCTGAAAAAGCTGATTGCAGAACAGGTTTTCGTCTATAGAAGAACTAATGTGGTTAAGTCTGAGAAGTTCAGTGAAATCATGCAACGCTCCATTAATGCTTATCTTAATGGGATGTTAACCAACGAAGAAGTTATTGAGGAGATGTTGAAACTGGCAAAACAGATAGCAGAGGCTCAAAAAGAGGGAGAAAAACTTGGACTAACTGCTGACGAACTTGCATTCTATGACGCATTGACAAAACCTCAGGCAATTAAAGACTTTTATGAAAATGAAGAGTTGATTGCAATAACAAAAGAATTAGCAGATACACTTAGAAAGAATAAAACTATCGACTGGCAGAGGCGTGAATCTGCACGAGCCAAAATGCGTATGCTTATCAAAAAACTTTTGAAAAAACATAAATACCCACCAGAAGGAATGGATGATGCAGTGCAAACAGTCATGATGCAGTGTGAGCTTTGGACTGATAATTATAGTTTTGATAAAGATGAAAAAGTTAATACATATACTGGTCAAATGATGGAAAGCCTCCCTTTAGTTGCGGAAGAGAGTACATATCAATAGGGTAAAATATAAAACTTATAATACGAAAAATTCAGGGGGAATTCCACCTGTTTTTTTCGTACTCAGGAAGGTGTGGATGTCTAATGATTGAATTTTTTGAAGTAAATTCTAAGTTGTCGTATTATATAAACTAGCCTAAGTGACGCTCCGAATGATAACATTTCAGACTCGCTCCGGCATCCGCTTCGCTTCGCCTAATGCGCTCGCTTAGAATTTATCATTCGGAGCTGATATCATAAATTTTTGTAAGAAAAGTAGCAAATAAAGTAGCAAATAAAGTAGCAAATAAAGTAGCAAATAAAGTAGCAAATAAAGTAGCAAATAAAGTAGCAAAAAAGAAAAGAGTGTCATAGAATGTAGGGGTGGCAATAAAGCCGATAAGGGTATAGCAGAAGATAACTGCGCATAATCAAAAAAATCGCACAATGTTATCTTGCGTATAATCAAATAAATTAAGCAGTATATGCTGGTAGGTGGTATCCCAAGGCCGGTTATTATATGGTTTCACTGATTAAAGAAGAAAAATAGCTAATGAAATAAACTGTTTAATTTGGTATAATTAATCATCACATACTACTAAGGGCTATGATGAAAAAAAGAAGAATAGTAAAAATCAGGTGGAATTCCGCCTGATTTTTTTGCAAATAGGAAGCTGTAAAATATAATGGTTCATTATGTTTGAGACTTAGTAAATTCATTAGCTTCAGAATCACGAAGAATATTCTTTTGATACGCAATATAATTTATACTATCAAAAATAGGTTGAAAATATCCTATAATTTATGTATACTAATTGAAAACAAACAAGAAAGGAAAATGCGTAATGAACCTCTTAGGCGATCATTATGCAGGGTATTCATATGACTATAGATACAAATACAATGGTGTCAATTTCTGAAGCAAATCAGAATTTTTCTAAGGTAGCAAGACTGGTAGATGAGAAAGGTTCGGCTGTAATCTTAAAAAATAATGTTCCAAGATATCTTGTTATAGATTTTAGTAAGGCTAATGCGGATATTGTCGCATCTGATGATGATGTGCTTAGTATCTCAAAGAAGCTGATAGCTCAAAACAAAGAAGCGTATGAGGTACTGGCTAAATGATAAGATTAAGTAAAGAGCAAATTCTTATCTTGCACTCTCATCTGATAAAAGAGACGGGAGGAAGTGATGGAGTTAGGGACAATAATCTTCTAGAATCAGCGATAGAGACTCCTTTTCAGTCTTTTGGAGGTATAGAGTTGTATCCATCAATTCAGGAGAAGGCGGTAAGATTAGGATATGGGCTCATTAAAAACCATTGTATGGTTGATGGAAATAAAAGAATAGGAGCCCATGCGATGTTAGTGCTTCTTGCGCTAAATGGTGTTGAACTTTCGTACACACAAAAAGAATTGTATGAGGTGATTTTAGATGTGGCAGCAGGTAAGCAGGAATATGAAGACCTGCTTGATTGGGTTAGAGGACATCAAAACTAGATAAGAAGTAATTGTGAGTATATGCACGAAAAGGAGGCAAGCGTACTTGGAAGAATATATTGCGAGTTTAGAAAAGGAATTTTCTCTGATAGAAAATGGTTTCAAAGAGGAAGAGAAAAGAGCCTTAACTGATTATAAATCTAATGATAATGAATATGCTAAGAGCTTGGCATTTTTAGCATATAAATCTGACACATATCAAGTAAGGATGTATGGTGTATTTCTTTTTGGATATTTATCAGAACAAAATGATGTTCTGGCATTTATGAGAGATGAAGTTTCCAAAGATGACAATTGGAGAGTTCAGGAAGTATTGGCAAAGGCATTTGATGAATTTTGTAAGAAAATAGGATATGAAAAAGCACTTCCAACAATTGATGAATGGTTAAAAAACAATAATCCTAATACAAGGAGAGCCGTAACGGAGGGACTAAGAATATGGACGAGTAGACCATATTTCAAGGAAAATCCGAATGAAGCTATAGAAAGAATTGCAAACTTAAAAGAAGATGCAAGCGAATATGTTAGGAAATCAGTTGGAAATGCTTTAAGGGATATTAGTAAGAAATTTCCAGAGTTGATTAAACTTGAGCTTGATAGGTGGAAATTAGAAAGTAAAGAGATAAAACAGGTTTACAAGTTGGCAAGTAAACTGATGGTATCTCCACGCCATTTATGCCTTTTAAGCTGAATCACAAAGTAGCAAATAAAGTAGCAAATAAAGTAGCAAATAAAGTAGCGAATAAAGTAGCAAATAAAGTAGCAAAAAAGAAAACAATAGAGTATAATTAATTGTAGTAGAGAGTAACATAGCAAATGAGAAAAACTTTTTCAATGAGAATAACGTGCTTAGGAGATGTGAAGCTATGAATATAGGAGTAGAGACAGAAAAAATAGAATTTAAGAAAACGACTGGTGAACTCAGAGAAGGAATAACTTCATTGGCTTCTATGCTCAATAAGAACGGCTATGGAGTTTTGTATTTTGGAGTTAAGGACAATGGGGATGTTGTTGGTCAGCAAATTGGAGACAGAACACTTAGAGAAATATCCCAGTCAATAGCAAATTTTATTAAGCCACAGGTTATACCAACCATAGAACATGAATTAGTTGATGACAAGAACGTAATAAAAATCGAAGTGCGTGGTTCAGAAAAACCATACTCGGCATACGGACGTTACTATATGCGATCTGCAGATGAAGATAGAGAATTAAGCCCAACCGCACTAAAAGAGTTGATGGACAGGCAATCCTCATCAGATATTTTGACGTTGATTCCGTCACCGGTACAGGCGCTTACATTTAATAAACTTAAAATTGCATATGTAACAGCTGGTCTGACAGTTGAACAGGCAAACTTTGAAGATAATACAGGGCTGAAGAATGGAGACGGAAAATATAACATGATGGCATTCTTACTTGCTGACGAAAATGATATTTCGATAAAAGTCGTTACATTTGCGGGAAAAGATAAAATGGATCTTATAAAGAGAAATGAGTATGGAGGAACATCCCTTGTTACAGCAATAGACAAAGTGTTGGATTATATGGAATCTATTAATGAAACTAAGGTTACGATGGGAAATCATAGGCGGACAGAAGAAAAATTATTTGACATGTCCAGCTTTAAAGAGGCCTGGCAAAATGCCTGTATTCATACTAAATGGGACAAAGGGAATCCGCCGGCAGTTTATATTTTTTCTGACAGAATAGAAATAATATCTACGGGAGGACTACCGGTAGATTTGAATAAGGAGGAGTTTTACAAAGGGATAAGTAAACCGGTGAATTCCAAACTTCAAAAGATATTTGGGCAATTAGGGTATGTGGAACAAACCGGACATGGCGTACCTATCATAATCAATAATTATGGGAAACAGGCTTTTGATATCATGGATAATTATATTAATGTCACTATTCCTTTTAACTATGAAAAAAATAGTATTATAGGAATAGATGTTGATAATGAAATCAGTATTAATGAGGCGGAACAACGTGTTATCAATTATATAAGCAAAAATTCCAGTATTACGATAAGAGAATTGGTTGCGATAAGTGGATACTCTGATGGATACATTAGAAAAATGCTTAAAGCATTAAAAGAGAAGAATGTCATAGAACGTAGGGGTGGCAATAAAGCTGGTAAGTGGATTATTATAATGCAAAATCGGGGTGAGACTTTGTAAGATAAAATAGCACATTACTATCCAGCTTAATGGTAGTCAGAAGACATCTTAAACTAAAGGATGTTGCAATTGTGCCGACACTGTCGGCACAATTGAGTAGCTCTAAAGATTTTTCGTGTTGTTGTTATAGTTAGTGCATAATTATAATTGGCAATAGCAAAAGAGGAGGACTTCTTAAATGAACATAAAAACAGAATTTTTAAAAATCATGGCTGAACAAACAGAGATAGCCTTAGCAACATCTGTAGATAATATTCTAATGTGAGAATAGTAAATTTTTATTTTGAGCCAGCTGAAAATATACTTTACTTTTCTTCTTTTAAGGGAAACGATAAAATCAAGGAAATAAATTCAAATCCTTATGTGGCATTTACTACAATTCCTCACTCAGGAAATGAACATGTTAAAGCTAAGGGGATGGCCAAAAAAAGTTCCAAAACAATTTTTGATGTTGCAGAGCAATTTATTGCTAAAATTCCAGGCTATAAAGATACTATTGAATATGCAGGGGAATCCTTGATTTTATTTGAAGTAAGATTTGATACAGCGATAGTTACAAAGGATTTAAACACAATCAAAAAATTAGAGCTATAATCTGCTTACTCAAACTAAACAAAATGAGGTATTTCGGGAGGGAAAATTAGAACAAAATACCTTTTATCGCAGTGATATTGAATTTGAGGAAAGGAATTTTCAAAGTCCTGTTTTATGGGCTACAAACGGCATTATTCAGGCATTTACAAATGAAAAATGCAGGATATTCTACAAAAATGTGGAAGGATATTTTGGAGAAGGCGACTGCGGAAAGTAGAGAGAAAATACCAACTATTGCATTGCAAAGCAGCTAAGACTATGAGCAGTATAAAGAGGTGGAGCGTAACTTAGTAAGATAAAACAGAACATTAGCCTTACAACTTTAAGTTTGCCACCTGAATAAAGCAAAACACTGAAGATAAAATTATATGATGTATTTTATATGTGGCAACAGGTAAGCAGGAATATGAAATTCTGTTTGATTTGATAAGTTGGCATCGAAATTAATAAGACGTTTTTGCGGGTAAAATATAATCAGATGTGTGAAGCTACGAACAAACTGTAAATAAAAAAATCTAAAAAAATTATTTAATCCCTTTGACAAGATTGTTGAAAAGTGCTAATTTAAAATAAAACGTAACGTTACGAAAGGTGATAATAACAAATGGTAACTATTACAGAAGTTGCAAAAAAAGCAGGAGTTTCTCCAACAACGGCTTCATATGCATTAAATGGGCGCTCAGAAGTTAAAGAAAAGACAAGAGAACGTGTATTAAAAGCAGCTAAAGAATTGAACTATATTCCTAATAAACTTGCACAAAGTTTTCGCAATGGGAAAACGAATACTATTACGGTAATCACAAATGAGGCAATAGAAAGTGAGAATACATTTACTGGTGAGTTTTTTGGAATACTTGCTGAGGCTAGGTCAAGACACTATGACGTGCTGGTGAAATTAGTTGACAGTAAAGAAAATTCGACAAATATTATAAAATCAATTTTTAACAACAGAGTAAGTGATGGTTTTTTGCTATTGGGAAATCTGCCAGATAGATATTTACAATATTTTGTTGAGAGTAAGTCATGTGGAGTGCTTATATCATCACACTCAGACAAGAATATTGTCCAAATAAATTGTGATGGAAGGAAAGGAATTTATGACATAACAAAACTAGCAGTAAGCAAAGGCCATAGAGAATTAGAATATTTAACATATCAACTTATTACAGAAGAGGAAAAGCTTAGAAGCTTAGGGTTTAGTGATGCGCTAAGTGAAACTGGAATTAACGAAGTTAAGGTTACTGCTTGTGGATATGATAGAGGTAGTATTGTCAAAACAGTAGAAAAGAGTATAGATAATGGTGTTACTTGTTTTATTTGTTGGAATGATATTCTAGCATATACTATTATTGATATATTAAAGGATATGAAAAATAAAGGTTCCTGAGCAAGTATGTATTACAGGATTTGATGATATTGTACCTAATACTGGGAAAAATATTCTAACAACAGTACATCAACCATTCTTTGAAAAGGGTAGAAAAAGTTTCATGGAACTTTTTGATATCTCAGATCAATAATAAAAAGCGATAGAGAGTGTAAAGCAGAATATCTTATAGAGTGTAAAATAGTTAAAAGGAAAAGTTTGTAGATATACGTTTACTACATTCTTTATATTTTGATCTAAATTCGTAACGTTACAAAGTATAACGGTGATGTAAAGAATAGAGGAATATGCTGATGATAATTGATGAATTACAAAAAAGCAATGGTAAAAAGCAGGAAATGTTTATTTGTCCTGACCCGTTTGTATTTCGTTGGAAAAATAAATATTATTGCTATTGTTCAGGTGAAGGTGGCATTAAAGTTAGATGTTCAAAAGACTTACGTAAGTTTACAGATTGTGGATATGCTTACTCTAGTGGTGAAGAACATAGTTACTGGGGACCTTGTATTATCGAAATAAGAGGTACATTTTATATGTACTATTCATCCTTATTAAAAGGTGAATCAGATGACCATAAACACTTTCTAAAAGTTGTGACTAGCAATGACCCTTTGGGGCCATTTGAAGAATGTGTAATACTAAAGAAAGAATTTTGTATTGATCCACACGTTGTTATTAAAAATGATAAGATGCTCATTTTTTATGCGGCTAATATTGAGGAAAATCCGATAAACGGCAGGATAGGAACAACGATATGGATGGATGAGCTCAAGACACCGGTTGAACTCTTAGAAATGGGCCACCCTGTTCTTTATCCAAGTATTGATCGTGAGATTTTTAAAAGAAATAGATTTGGAGATGGAAAAGATTGGCATACGTTAGAAGGCCCATTTTATTTATCGGATGGTGAGAGTGGGTGGCTTATGTATAGTGGTAATGCATACACGAGTTCCAATTATTTTATCAATTATGCGTGGGAAGATCAAACAGATAATAAATACTATAAGAGTCCATTTGCAACGGATGGCAAACCATTTGTAAGTGCAAGCAAACAGGTTAAGGGACCCGGACATAACAGTATAACACAAGCACCAGATCATATAACTCCAATAATTGTTTACCATGGAAGAATGGACATTGGTGTAAATGATGATGAGGATAGAGTTTTGTTTATGGACAGAATATGGAGAGAAGGGAAAATACTAAAAAGCAATGCTCCGACAGGAAATGAACCCCAAAATTTTCCTAAGCCAAACATTGAATTACTGAATGAGAGTTATTTTAAAAGGCGTAAGAATAATGAAGAAGGAGTAACCATGGTCGAATGTGAGTATGAGTATAAGCTTCCTGTAAAAGAATCATTTTATATTGAGGGCTGCTTTAAATCTACTGTTAATAAGTCACAGATAATAATTACGACTAATGCTGGAGAAGAAAAGAAAATAGAAATAGAGGAAGGTGATTATTGGCAAAAGAATAGGAGTTATGTTTTTTTGATAATTGGATAAAAAAATCAAGAAAGGGGAAGAATGGCTTGAAGAAAAAAACCATATAATTCCAGAATCTATAAAGCTAATTAGTGAAGGAAGGTTGGATATTATATACCTAGATTATACAATTTTGGAAACAATATGTGGAGATATCCCACATTGTTTATTATAAAAGAAAAAACGGAGGAAAAAAGGTATGAAAAAATTAATGTCGTTATTATTGGGAGTAACGGTCAGTATAAGTCTTGTCGCTTGTGGTTCAAAATTTGAATCTACAAAAAGCAATAGTACGAGTGCTAATAGTGAAAAAAAGGTGTCTGTGAGTTCATCCGGATTTAAGTCTGATACCAGTGGTAAAATTGTGATAAAATATTGGAACGGCTTTACTGGAACAGACGGTGAAGTAATGCAAAAGATTGTTGATGAATACAATGCGTCAAACAAACTAAATGTAGAAGTTCAAATGGAAAGAGTTTCTTGGGATACATTGTACCAACAACTTGCAACATCTTTGCCAGTTGGAGAAGGACCAGACATTACTGCATTTGCAACAGAAAGAATTGGTAGTTATGCAGAATCAGGTGCAATAAAAAAAATAGATGATTTATATTCTAGTAATAAAGTAGATAGTTCTAAAATTCCTGAGGTATTTAATGATAATCTTCAGTACAAAGGGAATTATTATGGAGTTCCTGTAAATATTGCCTCATTAGTTTTGTATTATAATAAAGATATTTTTGATAAAGCAGGAGTGGAATATCCGAGTGACTCATGGACTTGGGATGATTTAGAAAGCGCGGCATTAAAAATGACGAAAGATATAAATGGTGAACATCAATATGGTTTTGGTATGGCAACAAATAATACTATACAGATGTGGCCAATAATGATTTGGGCAGGTGGAGGAGACTTTATAAAAGACGGAAAGTCGGTACTCAATAGTAAAGAAAATATCGACACTATAAAGAGATGGTCAGACTTAATAAGAAATAATAAAATAGGGCCTGAGACTTGCACAGGTGCCGAAATTGATACACTTTTTTCAACAGGAAAACTTGGAATGTATTTCTGCGGGCCTTGGGCAGCAGGCATCTTCGATGCAGCGGGATTGAATTATGGTATGGCCGGAGTGCCTGCAGGTCCAGCTGGAAAAGCAACGCTTGCACAGGGAGTAGGTATGTATATGACTTCAAGTGCTTCTGATGATAAGAAAGAAGCAATCTATGACTTTTTTGCATACTGGCAGAGTCCTGATGCTCAGGTAGAGTGGTCAGGTAGTGTTGGTTATCCAGTATCTAACTTAGATGCAGCGAAAGATGATAGGTTAAAAGATAATAAGGCAGTAGCTTTATTTAGTGAACAAGTAAAATATGCACATTTTTATCTTCAGCAGCTTACGAACTTTAATGAGATAGATACAGATGTTATTACTCCTGCAATTGAAAAAAATATTATTGGAAGGAGCTAATATAGAAGAAACCTTGAACGAGGCATCAAGTAAAATGGATGAGTTACTAAAGTAATTTGATATACTAAAAATAACAGAGAAATTGCATTTCTCTGTTATTTTATAAAAGGAGACCAGCTATGAAAATTAAGACAAATAGTAATTTCGGAAAAATACTTTTTAAAAACAAAGAATAGCAGGTATTTTATTCATTTTGCCTTCTATGATAGTATTAGCTGTATTTGTTTTTTTACCGCTTATTATGTCTTTTATATATAGTACGAAAACTTTTAATATGATGTTCACAGACACAAAGTTTATAGGTATTGGGAATTATTTGAAGTTAATCAATGATTCTAGATTTTGGAATGCACTTAAAAATACTGTATTCTATACGATTTGCATAGTTCCTTTACAAGTTATTATTGCACTTATTTCAGGAATACTGTTACAAAAACAGAGTAGATTTAGAATTTTTGTGCGTTCAGTTTACTTTTTGCCGGCAATAGCATCGATGACTATAGTGGCAATTTTATGGTCATTTTTGATTAATAATGATTATGGAATATATTTATACTGGTTTAGAAAAATCGGGATTAATATTCCAAATCTACTAAACAGTACGACATGGGCGATGCCAACTATGATACTGATAGGAATTTGGAAAAACTTAGGTTTTAAAATGATTATTTTAATTGCCGGACTTGAAAGTATTTCAGAAACTTATTATGAGGCTGCTAGAATAGATGGTGCAACACCTTTCAATAACCTAAAATACATTACTATCCCGATGCTTATGCCGACATTAACCTTTGTTACAGTTGATTCTGTAATCTCTTCCTTCCAAGTGTTTGATCAAGTATATGTAATAACTAAAGGGGGCCCCCTGTTTTCTACTGAAACGTTGGTACAATATGTATATTCAAATGCATTTGAGAAGTCAAATATGGGATATGCATCAGCCATAGCAACAATGCTTTTAGCTATAACATTGATTGCTTCAGTTCCTTTATTTAGAGTAATGAAACGCAATGAAAACGAGCTTAGATAAGATGAAACGTTATTATAGGAAGGACTGACAACGATGAAAAAAAATAAAGTTAAAGTAACAAATATTATTGCTGTAGTAGTTTTAATGATTGGAGTATTTATTATGATTTATCCATTTTTTTATGGATGCTTATTACATCGTTTAAAAATGAATCAGATATAAGAAGTTTTCCTCCAATATTATTTTCGGGTAATTATACATTAGATAATTATGTTAATATTTGGAGTCGAATTCCTTTTTTGGCATATTATAAAAACACATTAATATTTGCAGGATTTGTAACGATGTGCTCAATATTTTTGGATAAAGATGGCAGGGATATTCATTTGCGAGAATGAGGTTTAAAGGAAGAAACTTGTTGTTTATCTTGGTACTTTTAACACTGATGATACCATTTCAAGTAATAATGGTACCTCTTTATTCAGAATTGTATCATTTTAAAATGCTAAATACTTATTGGGGACTTATCTTGCCAAGGGCAACGAATGCATTCGGTATCTTTATGTTAAGGCAGTTTTTTGTTTCCCTTCCTAAAGGACTGGAGGAAGCAGCTAGAATTGATGGATGTAACGAATTTCAAATTTATAGAATAATTATGTTGCCGTTATGTAAACCGGCATTGATTACGCTTATTATTTTTCATTTTATGTATAATTGGAACGATCTTTTATACCCACTAATTATAGCGACTAAACCAGAAATGAAGACTTTATCAGCTGGGTTAGCATCTTTTATGGGCACTCATGTAGTAGAATATGGAATTCTTATGGCAGGAGCTGTTTTGGCATTGATACCAATTTTTGTATTCTATTGCTTAGCACAAAAAGTATTTGTCCAAGGTATTGCAATGACAGGGATGAAAGGGTAAAGTTATGAAGAAAATAGTATTAAATGTGTATGAAGGAAATCGGATAGGACAAGTGCCTAATAAGTTTTTTGGACATTTTTTAGAATACATGCATGACTGTATTGATCCTGGTCTATGGGCTCAGCTATTAAAAGCAAGAAGTTTTGAAAACATAAATTCTTTAAGTGAAGTAACTTTCTTTCCATGGGAAAAGTTTGGAATGAATATTATTTGCGAATTAGATAAAGACAGGACTTATGCGCCAATGTATTCAGTTCACATTGTTAATAATGCGGATGATGAAGCAGGTATTAAACAAAGATATATATGGATAAATAAAGGAGAACAGTATAAAGGCTATGTGTGGGCGTATTGCGATAAAAAAGTAAATCTATTTATAAAAGTTTATAATGATAGTGTAATTTTTATAGATTCATATGAATTACTTCCGGGTAGGTGGCAAAAAGTAGAATTTGATTTTTATAATGATTATACTAGTGCTGCAGTTAGTATATGCTTCTATACAACTGAAAAGAGTGAAATATGGCTAGATCAGGCCTCACTAATGCCTCAATGTGCTAGAGATGGCATATGGAATGATGTGTTGTTTAAAGTTAAAGAACTTTCACCTGCGGTGATGAGATTTCCAGGTGGCTGTGTTGCAGATTGCTATTTTTGGGAGGATGGAATAGGAGACAGGGACTTAAGGCCATGCACTGTGAATAAACATTGGGGTGGAATAGAAAATAACAACTTTGGAACTGATGAATATGTTAAATTATGCAGGGAAACTGGAGCTGAGCCATTGATTTGTGTAAATTTTGGCTCATCAACACCACAAGATGCTGCAAATTGGGTTGAATATTGTAATGGAGATGATAAAACAAAATATGGGAAGATGAGAGCTGAAAACGGGCATAAAGAACCGTATGGTATTAAATATTGGGAAATTGGCAATGAAGCTTTTGGGAATTGGGAGATTGGACATTGTAGTGCTGATGAATACATTAAAAAATATTTACTTTTTGCTAAAGAGATGAGGAAAAAGGATCCGGAAATATTTCTTCTGGCCTGTGGCGGTGATGGTGGAAGTCTTGAACAGAGTTGGAACGAAACCGTATTATCTCGCGGGAAGGGGTATGTTGATGCTTTATCAATGCACTTTTATGCGCCACTAGTAGAAACGTTAAAAGTAGATGATAAGCAGATGTATTATTCCGTGGTATCAGCCGCGGAAAAATTCAATAGAGTAATCAAACTAACTAGTGACTCAATGGAGAAAACACAATTAAAAGTGCCTATTGCTGTAACAGAATGGAATTGCAATTATGGTGATATGGATAATTCTGACAGAGAGCAGAGTCTAGAATCGGCGATATCCAACAGTTGTTCAATTAATATGTTTTTAAGAAATATCAATGTATTGAATATGTGTATTATTTCTGATTTAATCAATGGTTGGGCAGGTGGAATAATCAGAAGCAATAATGGAAAAGCACTTAAAACGTTGTCATATGAATTATTGAAGTTATATTTAGAAGCTGAAATCGAATGGATATTAGAAAGTAAATATGAATGTGACAAATTTGAAACATTCAAAAACAGGTAATCTTGAAGCGATGAAGAATATCCAATATGTAGATATTTTTAAGTTGCTTGAATAAATCTGGTGAATTAGTGGTATTTGCGGTAAATAGGAGTCTAAAATGAATCATACTTACTTGAAATGCCAAACAAAAAAATTAAATTTTTTGAGTATATTTGGGCGGATGACATACATAAAAAAAACATAATGGATAATGAATATAATATAGAGAGGGTTAGAGTAGCCGGAAGTGGTGATGGAATTAGCTTATTACCACACTCTATATATAAGATTAATTTTGTATAATAAGTGAGGGGGAGAATAATGAACATCAAAGCAATTTTGAAATTAATATGCATTATGAGCATTACATTAACATCTATGCCAATATATTGTGTTAAGGCATCAGAGATTAACGAGAGTTGTTATAACGTTATGCTATCAAAAAATGATAATAAGAATATTCCAGAAACGCCATCACTTCAAATCGATGCTTCAAAAGATGAAGGTATCTATGGCAAAAGTATCTTGGGTAATATGTTTGAGTGGGCAAGCGACTATATGAATGGTGCCTGGGCACAGAAAGTTACAAATCGTAACTTTGAGACAGATGTGTTCGGAGAATTCTCTTCACCATTATATGATAACTTTTCAGATGATACACTTAATCATAGTAAATGGACTACGAAAACATTCGGTTCAAATTTAAGTGGGGAGTGTGTGGTTAACGATTCACATATGACTCTAACAGGAGTTAGTGATGCTCGCTTTGGTGCATTATCAAGATCAATATATAACAAAAATAATGCTGATATAATAATAAAGGTAGATATATTAGAGTGCACAGGCAAAAATGCAATGTTATCACTTATTCCGAATAATTCTGAAGGTTTTACTAATAATATAGAGTTTGGAGTTGATGACGGAAGGATAAAAGTGTTTGGAGATGGAATAGAAACCTTTGTTGGAGAGGAAACACTACTTCCTGCTACAATAAAAATATGTGTGAGCCATTTAAAAGGCAATGAGAGAGATATTTCCTTTTTACTTAATGATCAAATAGTATATAGTGTTCAAGGGTTTAAAGGACTTGGAGAAAAGTTTAACGTATTTTTATATGGATGGGGACTAGGGAAAACTATATGGGATACAATATCAGTTTATTTCGGGAATGTATATGAGGATTTTGATGTTAAATCATATAATCTTATCGAAGATACAATTGATGGAAAGGATAGAGGTAGTGTAAATTATCAAGAAAGTAAAGTTATTATTGATGGTAAGAACAGTAAAAGATACGGGTTAATGTCAAATACAATACATAACTCTTCTACTAACTGGACCTATATAGAAGCCAAAATAGATAGTATTTCGGGCATGAACGGACTACTACATATATCAGACAATGATACGAATAAAATGCAAGATTTTGTAGAATTTGGTATAGAAGATGGTGTGTTGAAAGTATTCACAGCGAGTGGGGTAGGAAACTGGCAAGGGAAAAATGTGCAGTTTCCTTGCGCTTTGAGAGTTGAAACAAGTCCATATTATGCTAATGGTAGAAACATCCGTTTCTACTGTAATGATGAACTGGTCTATGCTTTATGGGAAAACAAAGAGATTAAAGAGAAAGATTATAAGTTATTTTTGTATGGATATGGAAATTCTGTAACTAAGTGGGATTGGATAAAGCTAAGGCAAGAACATTTTACGGATGTAGCAGGTCCCAATTTTGAAGGAGGAACATTACCAAATGATTGGGAAATTTCATCCCTAAACCATGGTGAATTTGGCATAGTAGATTCTCACGATGGATTTTGTAAAATACATGGAAAAGAAGGCTCAAGATTTGGTGTAGGTACAATGTCGTATGAAAATAGTGATATAAAACCATTTAAATTTGTTGCAAAATTAGACAGGGTAATAGGACTAAATGGTCTACTTCATCTGACAACAAGCGAACCACGGCGACTTTATCAATTTTCTAGAGTATGGTGTAGAAAATGGGAACTTAAAGATTTTTACCCCAGCTGGATCTTGGACTGGAAATAAAGTTGATTTGCCGGTTAGATTAGAAATCGAACTTTATCCTAGTAAAGAGGGTAGAAGAGATTTGGTATTTATCTGTAATGGAGAGCCGGTTTATACGATGGATAATTATTCGTATTTAGAAAATAAGGAAATCAGGGCATTTATTTACGGATATGGTGATACCACTACGGTGTGGGATTATGTTGATGGATATCAAATAAGCAATTGGGAAATTGATGGAACTAATGCATGGGGAACAGTAGTACAGGATGAAGATTCGGAAGCTATTTCTGGAAGGTATTTGTGTAATATTAAAGTTGACAAGTCAAACAATGGGAAATTAGGAATTAGCCAGAGAGGTATAGACATTATTGATGGTCATAAATATGAAATTAGTGCATGGATAAAGGCTGAAGGAGAAATAACAGGTGTAGATTTTTCCCTTATTTCAGATGATAATGGCTTTAGCAAGAGAGATATTTATGCAAATAAAAAAAAAAAATTCGAATTTAAGTAGCGTGATGAAAAAATATACTTTTACACTAATACCAAATAAAACCGATTCAAATGCAAAACTATTCATAGGTGTATGTGGCGTTGGGAATTGTAAAGTTGATCAAGTATCAGTCATGCCTTTAGAAGAATCTGATGTAGTTTATGGAGGTTGGAGAAGAGATTTTGTCGATAAACTTCGGAATTTGAAGTGTGGTTCACTAAGGTGGCCTGGAGGAATTATATCGGATTGGTATTATTGGGATAGAGGTATAGGTGAGAGAGATAAACGCGCCCCTTTATATTTTGCTCAATGGAACGCGAGTTGGATGAATAATGATGTTGGTATTGATGAATTTTTAGATTTATGCAGTAAATTATCGATCTCGCCAGTATTGAATGTAAATTATGCTATTAAAGACCCATTTTATGCAGCCGATTTGTAGAATATGTTAATGGCTCTGCTATGACAAAATGGGGAAATAAGAGAGCTCAGAATGGAGTTATCAATCCATACTCAATTGTATATTGGGAAATAGGAAATGAAACGTGGGGCTCTTGGGTGCCCAATCCTGAAGACGCAGAGACATTTTCAGATGGTTATATTGAATATTATACTAAGATGAAGGAAATAGATAATAGTATTTGTTGTATTGGAGAAGGCGGTGATGGGAATAGTTATAACCAAGACTGGAACAAAAAAATAATAGATAAGGCGGGGAATAAGATGGATGGAATATCTATTCACTACTATTCTCCACAGCATTTGCCTGTTGGTTATTCGGACACAGACGTCTTTAAAGCATCAGTATTTTCTCCGATTTCTGTTAAGGAAAGAATTACCGAGGCACAAAAGCTTATATCCAAAATAGGATATGATATCAAAATAGCTGTTACAGAATATAATGCAATGTATTTTCATTCTTTAAGGCACAGAACAAGGAGCATGGAAGCTGCAATACAGGTGGCGGGATTATTAAATGTATTTCTGAGCTATCCAGGAATGACAGACCATAATGACTATTCGTGTTTGGCTCAATTTTGGGATGGAAGTTGTATAAGATTTGGGACAAAGGGGCTTTATACCACTCCAACATATGATATTCTTAATCTTTACAGCAATAAAAGAGGCGAAATGAAGATAATGTCACATCTAAATTCGCCAACTATGAAGAGTTTGCAAATAGGTAACACACCAGCAATAACTAATGCCAAATTATTAGACGAACTAGTTACACGCAATAAAAGGGGAAACAAGATATACATATCACTTTTGAATAGAAGTGATACCGATTCTTATAGAATTCCTATAAGCATTAAAAATTGCAAGGTTTCAAGTTATGGGAGGGTTTACACAGTGGCTTCAAACGATTTTCTTGATGAAAATTCATGGTTGGAACCGGATAAGATAAAAATTGAAGAGAGGAGTATTAATGGGTTAGGCAACGATTTAATTACTCATTACCAAAGCTATCTTTGACCGTTATAGAACTAAATGCTACGGGATTAAAGGAAATTAGTGATGATGTTATTTGCGGTAAGGTTATTGATGAGGAAGGTAATCCAATAGAATCCGCCTCAATTCTTGTTGATGGGCATGATACAAATTTAAAAACCAATAATTCAGGTTATTTTGAAGTTGTATCTGAGAAAGGGAAGCATACGATTTCTGCCGTCAAAGAGGGATATTTTGATGGAAATATGAGAAATGTAAAGCTATATTCAATTGATGGGGTGACAACTCAACCCATATATATGAAAAGAAATGGGCTTATACAGTAAGTCAAGCTAGGATAAATTATAGTAACTAAAAAGAGTGACTAACCGAATGATTATGGCTAGTCATTCTTTTTACTCTTGAATGTAGAAATTTATGGAACTCTTAGAGTCAAGAAAATATTTATGTCATTTCACTGTACTATATAATGACAACGTATTGACATAAGACAAATATTTCGGTATGCTATATACAAAGGAGGCATTATACATGGCGACAACAAATTTGAATATTAGAACCGATAAAGAAATTAAAGTGCAGGCAGAAGAAATTTTCAGTGAGCTGGGGCTGAATATGACAACAGCCATAAATATGTTCTTAAGAACTGCTATACGAGAACATGGGATACCATTTGAGTTGAAGTTGGATGTTCCAAATGATGTGACATTGGCTGCGATTGAAGAAGGAAGGAGAATGATGTCTGATCCTTCTACTCCCCGCTACTCCAGTATTGAGGCCCTTAAGGAGGCACTGGAAGTATGAGGTATGATGTACAGTTTACAAACCAGTTCAAAAGAGACTTAAAGCTTGCAAAAAAGCAAAATAAAAACTTGGATAAACTGTTTGAGGTAATTGATATTTTAGCTATCGGGGGCAAGCTAGATGCAAAATATAGAGATCATTATTTGACAGGTCAATATAAGGGGAGTCGTGAATGTCACATTGAACCAGATTGGCTACTTATTTATGAAATTAAAGACAATGTGCTTGTCTTGATGCTTTATCGACTTGGTACGCATTCTGAATTGTTTAAGAAATGCTAACACGAAAAACAGGTAGTACAGAAACTGCTATATTTAAATATTGATAGCTTTTCAAATTATGGGATTCCCGCCTGCACTAAAAATTTATCGTATGTAATCTATCAAGACAAAAAGTTTGGATTTGCAGGCATCTGTACCCTGCACACCCCATTGCCTCCCCCGCAAATCTATGTTAAAATAAACACGTAATAAAAAGGTGGAATTCCACCTTAATTTTTCGTAAACAAAGCGTCAACTAGGTTAGTTTATATTATCCCTATATCTCTCACTAAGCCTCCTAAACCCCTCATAAGACCTCTCTATTACCTTAGTATCCACACAATAAGCTATCCTTGCATATCCCGGGCAGCCAAAGGCGGAGCCCGGAACTAAGAGGATTCTCTCCTTCTTAGCCTTCTCAGCAAAGGACTTATCATCCTCAGGCGTTTTCATAAAAAGGTAGAAAGCACCTTCAGGCTTTATGTAGGAAAAGCCGATTTCATCAAACATCTTCATAAGTTTATTCCTGTTTTCTTCATACACGCATATATCAGCACCTTCATCCAGACACTCTGCGATAGCAAGCTGCATAAGGGACGGAGCATTTACAAAGCCAAGTATCCTAGTAGCAACATTTGCGGCAGCGACCATGTCAGAAAAATCTTCAATCTCAGTAGGGATGACGAGGTAGCCTATACGCTCGCCGGGGAGGGAGAGTGACTTGCTGTAAGAATAGCAGACCATGGTGTTTTCATAGTATTTAGTAAGATAAGGCACAGTTACACCGCCGTAGACCAGCTCCCTGTAAGGCTCATCGGAGATAAGAAAGATAGTATGTCCTATTTCTGCGCTCTTTTCTCTAAGTACATTCACTATGCTTCTAATATCCTCCTCAGAATATACTACACCTGTAGGATTGTTAGGAGAATTTATTATTACAGCCTTGGTATTGGTGGTGATTGCCTTCCTAAGCTCGCCTGCATCAGGTCTAAAGGCACCTTTATCATTTGGCTTAAGGGCTACAAGCTTTCCACCAAAATTCTCCGCGTAATGCCTGTATTCGCTAAAATAAGGTGAAAAGGTAATGACCTCATCACCAGGGTTTAATAAGGTCTTAAAAGCCACGTTGAGCCTCCTGCAGCGCCAACAGTCATTATTATATTCTTAAATGAAAAGTCAGTTCCAAACCTCTTGTTAAGGGAGGCAGCTATCTTTTCACGGACAGCCTCATATCCTGAATTATTCATATATCCGTGAAGATAGGTAGGATTCAGATCGTCCACTAAGGACTTGATTACAGTCTTTAGTTTTTCTGGAGGGTAGGAGAAGGGGTTGCCAAGGCTGAAGTCATATACATTTTCACTTCCATACTCCTTAGCCAGTCTTTTACCATCTTCAAACATAGCCCTGATAACAGAACTTCCTGCCAGCAAACTTTTCATTTTATCTGAAACCATAGATACCTCGCTTTCGTAGTCGGTTTTATAAGTTTAGTATAAGTTTTCATAAAAAAACCACACTTTCACATTTGACACTAATCTATCATTATGATAACATAAAATTTCAAAAGGTACATATTATTTTTATGTGGATTACGTGAGCAAAACTGCCACAATCCTGTACCATACAATGTCAAATCATAATTATTCGATTGGGGTTTGCCTGCATGAGGATTAATTATTTTTTGAAACGCAAATCAATATTTATTCTTGGAGGTAAAAATGAAAGTACTTATAGCAGAGGATGATTTCGCGAGTAGGAAGTTCATGCTTAGATTTTTTGAGGAATATGGGGAATGTGATGTAACAGTAGATGGTAAGGAAGCTGTTGAAGCGTATAAAATGGCCGTTGAATGTGGCGAGCCTTATGACCTTATCTGTTTGGATATAATGATGCCTGAGATGGATGGACATCAGGCACTTAAGACTATCAGAAAGATAGAAGAAGAAAATGGGGTTGCTGAGGATGACAGGATTAAAATAGTTATGACTACTGCCCTCAGTGAAACCAGGCATGTGACCAAGGCATTTGAAAATGGCTGTACAGCTTATGCAGGAAAGCCTATTAATCAGGATAAGCTTGAGGCTATGCTTAAAAAATTCAAGCTTATAGAAGAGCAATTATGAAGAAAAACAGTGTTTTGGATGAGGAAGCCTACATCTACAATCGCCGCACTGAGGAGAGTGAGAGCGATAAGTGGAAGAAAATGAGCAAACAGGAAAAGCTTGCTTATTTCAATGATTACTATAGAAATAAGGTAATTATAGGAATAATTGTCCTGGGTTTTGTTGTGTCATTTTTGTATACTGTCTTAGCTCCTAGACCCGATGTAGTTGTTTCTATCGCTGTAGTAAATGATTATTGGAGCGATGTGAAGACTGATGAGGTTCGGAAAGAAATGACAGAACTGCTTGGTCTTTATGAGGGTAAGCAGGAAATCCAGATTGATGACAGCTATTACCTCAAAGAGTCCGGCATGGGCAATGAAATAGCCAACACGCAGAGGCTGGTTGCAAAGATTACCGCAGAAGATATCAATGTAATAGTAGCTGATAAGGAAAAGTTTGATGAATTTGCTAAAAGCGGTACTTTTATGAAGGTGTCGGAGGTAATTCACGATACCGGCTCCTATGGGGACAGGCTTACATCAGACGGTTATGGTATTAGTCTTAAGGGAAGCAGGCTGTTAAAAGAATTTGACAGTACTCAGGAAGAAATGATACTTGGAATTGTAGCCAATGCAGATGAAGAAGATTACGAATATATATCAAAAATAGTTAATTATATTTTTACAAAAATCTTAAAAAACAAAAATTAAGTGAAATACGCTTGACAATTGATATTTCCGAACTTATACTCATTTTGCTGAGTGCTAAAAATGCTCAGATGTAGCAGATAAATGGTGATTGAAATGAGGTAGGAATGAGTCGTAATTCATACAGAAACAACAAAAATTCTTATAGAAGAAAAAGAAGGAATGAGCATAGAGGTCTGGTTGCCGTAGTTGTTGTCACAATCATGGCTGCAGGTATAATGGGAGCATACGGAGTTATAAGCCTTTTTACCGGAGATAGTGGAAATAATCCTAAAAGCGTGGCTGCCACAGGCTCTGCCGTAAATGTAGCTGAGAATGGAAGTTCCTCCACTGCTTCAAATGCCTTGGCAAGCAGCACCACATCTTCAAGTCAGACATCTTCCAATGCGTCAAGCGGTGATGCTAGCAAAGAAAACGAAGATACTAAGACTGCCCCATCCAAGACAGATAAAAAGGGGAAGACAGAGGAAAAGACCGATATCAAAAAGCTTGTCACAGCGACTAAAGAAGCTCAGGAAGAGTACTATAAGGATGCAGTTTTTATAGGAGATTCAAGGACTCAGGGACTCCAGATGAATGCAGGACTTAAAAGCCCTGATTTCTTCGCCGGAAGAGGTTTAAATGTAAAAAATGCCCGTACTGAAAAGGTAGTTAAAAATGCGGCAGGAAAAGCTGTAACTGTAATAGATGCCTTAAAAGATAAGCAGTATAAAAAGGTGTATATCTGCTTTGGTATAAATGAACTGGGCTGGCCATATACCAATATCTTCGCGGATGAATACCAAAAGACCATAGATGCTATCAAGAAAATCCAGCCTGATGCTGAGGTGGTTGTTCAGGGCATCTTACCTGTAACAGAGAAGAAGTCAAAGGCAGACAAGATTTTCAATATGAAGAATGTGAAGAAGTTCAACAAGGTAATCAAAAAAATGGCTGAGGATAACGGCGAGACTTATGTGGATAACTCTCCTGCAGTATCAAACAGCAAGGGCTTCCTTCCGGGCGATGTAACTCCTGACGGAATACATATGAATAGGGAATATTGCAAGAGAATACTTGCTTATATTGTAAATATGAATTATTAAGAATGAGGTTAAGAAAATGAAAAAGAGAACAAGTAAAATCAAAATGTTAGCAGCACTTTCCATAGTAACACTCACAGCTTCCGCTGTACTCTATGGTTGCGGAGGAAGCGGCGATGCAAAGAAGACAAGCTCTGCTGCAAGTACTGCAAAGGCTTCATCGGCAAAGAGCAGTGAGGCCGCTGCAGTTGATGTAACAAAGGTGGCTGACAGACTTTTAAATGAAATAAAGTATGATGATAAGCTTGCTGAGCCTGAAGCTGAGACAATTGATATCATTTATCCGGGACTTCCACAGGATAAGATAAAGGCTATGAAGATATATGTATCAAGTTCAGGTGGTACTGCTGAAGAGATAGCTGCTTTTGAGGCAAATGATGAAGAGGCCGCTAAGGAGATTGAGACTAAGCTTAATGAAAGAGTTGAAACTCAGAAGGCAAGCTTTAAGAACTATGTACCTGAAGAGCTTAAGCGTCTTGAGAATGCCTTTGTTATCCGCAAAGGAAACTATGTTTACCTTTCAGTATCAGCCGATCCTGACAAGGCAAAGAGCATTATAGAAGAAAATTAAACCCAAAATTTGTGGGGCAGGTTCGTGACGAAAGGAGCGTTCCTGTCCTCATTATTATATATTGGAGAGACTTATGATATTTGCAGTAGATATGGGAAACAGCAATATAGTTCTGGGCTGTCTTGAGGGAAAAGAGCTGATTTTTGAAGAGAGACTTGCTACCAATATGGGTAAAACCAGCCTTGAATACGCCATTATGTTTAAGAATCTTTTTGAACTCTATGGTAAAACTCCTACAGATGTGGAGGGCTGTATCATCTCCTCAGTAGTTCCGCAACTTACGGACACTATAGCCGAGGCGGTTAACAAGGTATGTGGCAAGGCTCCTCTCATAGTGGGACCTGGAGTAAAAAGCGGAATAAATATAGTTATTGACAATCCCGCACAGCTTGGGGCAGACCTTATAGCCGGCGCAGTTGCTGCCCTTAACGAGTACAAGCCTCCATTCATCATTATAGATATGGGTACGGCGACAACTTTCAGTTATGTAAACGAAAAGAAACAGTTTATGGGCGGTGCAATAATGCCCGGTGTTGTAACTGCTCTAAACTCCCTTGTAAGTGGTACTTCCCAGCTTATAAGAATCAGCCTTGAAGCTCCGAAGAAGGTTATAGGCAGCAATACCATAGACAGTATGAAGAGCGGAACCATATACGGCAATGCCGCAATGATAGACGGAATGATTGAGAGAATCGAAGAAGAGATGGGAAGAGAGCTTTTAACCATAGCAACGGGAGGACTGGCAAAGCTGGTTGTGCCTTATTGCAAGAAGGAGATAGTGGTTGATGATTCACTTTTAATAAAGGGACTTGGCCTCATTTATGAGAAGAACAGAAAGTAAGAATTGGTGAATTAATTGTGTAATGCTTGCAATTTTGATTGTATTTAGATATAATTGCATACAATGAAATTGTGCAATAACACTTCGTTTTTTATAAAGATTTGGGTGTCAAATATATTGGGCACTTTTATCCTATAAGCAAAGAATGAAATGAGAAAGGAAGTTGAATGGACGAGAATAAGAATAAAAAAACGGGTGATGACAATTCCGGAGGGGGAATGAATAAAAAAGCCGGAATAATCACCATAATAGCAACAATAATCATATTTCTAACCTTCATCTATGGAATGCAGCTTTTAAAGCAGGGAATCAACAAAGAGATAACCTATAACGAGTTTGTTAAGATGATAGATGACGGCAAGGTGGAATCAGTAGTCCTTAAGCAGGGTAAGATTGAAATCACACCTAAGGGTTCAGCCGGCAACATATACACGCCAACTTATTACACAGGCTATATTGGTGATAATGACCTTGCTGAAAGACTTCTTAAGGCTAATGTTAAGGTTAGTTCCCCTGTGGCAGATGCTTCTCAGGGTATACTGGAGTTCTTTGCCATCTATATCCTTCCTCTTGTAGGAATCTGGGTAGTTATGTACCTCATTTACCGTTCATTTTCAAAGAATGCGGGCGGTATGATGGGAGTAGGCAAGAGCAATGCCAAGGTCTATGTGGAGAAGCGCACGGGCATTACTTTTGCAGATGTAGCGGGTGAGGATGAGGCCAAGGATTCACTTCGTGAAATGGTTGACTTTCTTCACAATCCTAAGAAATATGCTGAAATAGGAGCCAAACTTCCTAAGGGTGCCCTCCTTGTAGGACCTCCGGGAACAGGTAAGACCCTGCTTGCAAAGGCAGTTGCAGGAGAGGCAAATGTACCTTTCTTCTCGCTTTCGGGCTCTGACTTTGTGGAAATGTTCGTAGGTGTGGGTGCTTCAAGAGTAAGAGATTTGTTTAAGCAGGCACATAGTATGGCACCTTGTATCATTTTCATAGATGAGATAGATGCCATAGGTAAGAGCAGGGATTCTAAGTATGGTGGTGGCAATGATGAGCGTGAACAGACCTTGAACCAGCTTCTTGCTGAGATGGACGGCTTCGATGCCAAGTCAAAGGGAGTGGTTATACTTGCAGCTACAAACCGTCCTGATGTGCTTGATAAGGCTCTTCTTCGTCCGGGACGATTTGACAGAAGAGTTATAGTTGACCGCCCTGACCTTAAGGGAAGAGTGGCCATCCTCAAGGTACACAGCAAAGATGTACTTATGGATGATACAGTGGATTTGGATGCAATTGCGATGGCTACGGCAGGAGCAGTTGGTTCAGACCTTGCCAATATGATAAATGAAGCTGCCATTATGGCGGTTAAGGCAGGAAGAAAGAGTGTAGGACAGGCTGACCTCTTTGAAGCGGTTGAAGTGGTTATAGCCGGAAAAGAAAAGAAAGACAGGATACTTGGTAAGGAAGAAAAGCGTATAGTTGCCTTCCATGAGGTAGGTCATGCTCTCATAACTGCCTCTATGAAGAATGCGGATCCTGTGCAGAAGATAACGATAGTGCCTAGAACAATGGGTTCACTTGGCTACACTATGCAGCTTCCGAAGGAGGAAAAATTCCTTCAGAGTAAGGAAGAGCTTGAGACAGACATCATTACCTTCCTTGGAGGAAGGGCGGCTGAAGATGTGGTATTTAACTCTATTACTACAGGCGCAAGCAATGACATAGAGAGGGCTACAGCCATTCTTCGCTCTATGATTACCCAGTACGGTATGTCGGATAAATTCGGCATGGTAGGCCTTGAGTCTATAGAAAACCGTTACTTAGACGGAAGGGCAGTGCTTAACTGTGCAGATGAGACAGCTGCTAAGATAGATGAAGAAGTTGCAAATCGTATGAAGGAATTCTACGAGAAGGCTGTAAATATCATAAAGGAGAACAGAGATGCACTTGATAAGATAGCTGAATACCTTATTGAGAAAGAAACCATCACAGGTAAAGAATTTATCAAGATGTACAGAGAGATAAAGGGACTCCCTGAGCCTGAGGATGAAAAGGCGGATAAAGCTGAAGCTAACAAGACTGGTGACAATAAGGCTAATGTGGCTGTGGCAGAGGAGATAAAAACAGAGAATGCTGTTACTGAAAATCCTGCAAAGGATGGAAGTACAGATAAAGTAGTCGAAAACACTACTGAAAATGCCGGTGATACAGAAAAGTAATACAAAAAAGGACTGTTACAAAAGAAAAATACCTGATAGGTGGTCTGTAGGACCAGGTAACTTATTGGTGTATACTCATTCTGATGTAACAGTTTTTTTGTCGTAAAAGTATAAACTGATACAAGGGTTAAAAGTATAATATTTCGATTGTGAAATGTTTTAAGGAGTATTTTAGAATCACTGAAACTGATTATTGATATATCTAGTTTCACTATTGATAAGTGGGCAGAAAATGTGGTAAACTGATAATGGTTTTTAATGTGAAAAAATATAAAAAGGTGAAAAGATTATGATAAAACTTGAGAGAACATCCGTCCTCAACCTCGAGAATGCTATGAGGGGTGCAAGAAACCCTATGAATTCCTGGGATAGAACGGATAGCTATTATGATGAGAACAATAACTACATTTTAGGCGAAAATGACCTTGGTCTTGCTACAAAGCTTGCTAAGGCAGGGCCTGACCACAGGAAGTTTATAAGGCAGATATTTGTGTCGGTTGACATAACCGCACCGCTTTACTGGTGGAAGGAGTATGATACCTACAAGGTGGGTACTGTAGCCAACTCCACAAGTACCATGCATAAGATTCACTCCAAAGCTTTTGAAGAGGCAGATTTTTCTACAGACCATCTGACAGAGGAATCAAGAAAACACTTTCTCTCCTTTGTGGACTATATGGAAGAGGTAAGAAAGAAGTACGTAGAGACTAAAAATAAGACTTACTGGTACGACCTTATTCAGATGCTTCCATCAAGCTACAACCAGCTTAGAACCTGTACCTTAAACTATGAAACCCTTTCGAATATTTACTATGCGAGAAAGGCTCATAAGCTAGATGAATGGCATGTGCTTTGCGACTGGATTAAGACACTCCCTTATGCTGAGGAATTAATTATCAACAGACAATAAATATTTAGGAGGACAAAATGAGTAATATCGATAACTTATCAGTAAATGCAATCAGAGTATTGTCAGCTGACGCTGTACAGAAGGCGAATTCAGGACATCCTGGACTTCCTCTTGGTGCGGCCGCGATAGGATACGAGCTTTGGGCCAATCACATGAACCATAACCCAAAGAATCCTAACTGGGAGAACAGAGACAGATTCGTACTTTCAGGCGGACATGGCTCAACTCTCCTTTACTCATTGCTCCATCTTTTTGGATATGGGCTTACTCTTGATGATTTAAAGAGTTTCCGTCAGTGGGATTCTAAGACTCCGGGTCATCCTGAGTATGGTGTTACTACAGGAGTAGAAGCATCCACAGGCCCTCTTGGAGCAGGTATGGCTATGGCGGTGGGTATGGCTATGGCTGAGACTCATCTTGCGGCTAAGTTCAACAAGGAAGGCTATCCTGTGGTTGACCACTACACCTATGTACTCGGTGGTGACGGCTGTATGATGGAAGGCATCAACTACGAGGCATTTTCACTTGCAGGCACACTTAAGCTAAACAAGCTCATTGTACTTTATGATTCAAATAATATTTCTATTGAGGGAAATACTGATATAGCATTTACAGAAGATGTATCTGCAAGATTTAAGGCTATGGGCTTTAAGGTGCTTGAAGTAAAAGACGGAAATGACATATCTGCAATCGGAAAGGCTATAGAAGAGGCTAAGGAGGATAAGGAAAGTCCTTCATTTATCAAGATAAATACAAATAGGCTTCGGTTCTCCAAAAGAAGGTTCAGCAGATGTTCATGGAGCGCCACTTGGTGCCGATAATATTATTGCAATGAAAAAAACTCTCGGCTGGCCAAGTGAGGAACCTTTCTTTGTACCTGACGAGGTATATGAGAATTATAAGGTTAAGGCGGAGAACTTAGCGAAGAAGGAAGAAGAGTGGAATAAGCTCTTTAAGGATTATTGTGATAAATTCCCTGAGATGAAGACTCTTTGGGATGAATTTAAGGATGAGACCAAGGCATGTAAGTTATTAGATGATGAAGACTTCTGGAGTCATGATGAGAAGGCTGATGCAACCAGAAACCTTTCTGGGAAGGTGCTTAACAAGCTTTCCGCCAAACTCCCTACCCTGTTTGGAGGTTCAGCAGACCTCGCTCCGTCTAACAAGAGCTATGTTAACGGCGCAGGAGACTATTCTGCAGAGAATTATGCCGGAAGAAATGTACATTTTGGCGTAAGAGAACTTGCGATGACAGGTATAGGTAATGGCCTTGTGCTTCACGGACTTAAGGCATATGTATCCACCTTCTTTGTATTCAGCGACTATGTGAAGCCTATGGCACGACTTGCCTCACTTATGGAGATACCACTTACCTTCATACTTACACACGATTCTATCGGTGTAGGAGAAGACGGACCTACTCACGAGCCTATAGAGCAGCTTGCTGAGTTTAGAGCCATGCCTAATTTCAATGTATTTCGCCCTGCCGACGCAACTGAGACAATAGCGGCTTGGTATAGTGCGGTTACTTCAAAAGAGACACCTACAGCCCTTGTACTTACAAGACAGAATCTTCCACAGCTTGCAGGCTCTTCAAAGGAAGCGCTTAAGGGAGGCTATATAGTAGCAGATTCTTCAAAGGAAACTCCTGATGCAATCATCATTGCAAGCGGTTCAGAGGTTAGCCTTTCTATCGAAGCTAAGGATGCCCTCGCTAGGAAGGTGTTGATGTAAGAGTCGTATCCATGCCTTGTATGGATATCTTTGAGAAGCAGCCCCTTGAATATAAGGAAAAGGTGCTGCCAAAGGCTATAAGAGCAAGAGTGGCTGTTGAAGCCCTTTCAGAGTTTGGCTGGGGCAAGTATGTCGGACTTGACGGAAAGACAGTATGCCTCGACAGATTTGGCGCTTCCGCTCCTGCTGATGTACTCTTTAAGGAATTCGGGTTTACGGTTGAGAACGTAGTAAAGACCGTAAAAGAAGTAATCAAGTAGATTGAAAATATGTAGAAATGGCTTTATAAGGGTCTGAGAGAACTATTCTTGCGATATTTACCAAAATAATATATCAATAATCAGAGAGGATGAACAAATGGTAAAGTATAGGAAGATAGGAACTACAGTCTTATTTATGTGCTTGAGCATTTCAATTGTTTTAATAGGATTTTTTGGAGTGCTATCAGTAACCAATATTTACGGTATATCCAATAAGCAGATTGTCTCTATGGAAGACAGGATGAGGGAAGACTATGATGAGATGATTAAAGGTCAGGTACAGTCAATAGTCAGCTTATTGGATCCGATTAGTAAGCAGATAGAGGAAGGCAAACTTACCGAAAAAGATGGTAAGGAGTTAGCTGCAAGCCTCATTAGAAGCGCAAAATATCTTGAGAGCGGATATTTTTGGGCGGATACCACGGAGGGTATCAATGTAGTTCTCCTTGGAAGCGCTGTGGAAGGAACGGACAGAAGAGGACTTGTCGACCACAATGGCTTCAAGATTGTTGAAAAGTTCCTTGAGATAGGAAATGGCGAGGGTTCAGGCTTCTTGGATTATTATTTCCCAAAGGCTAATGAGACGGAGCCATCTCAGAAAAGGGCTTACGTTCAGATATACAAGCCATTTAACTGGATAATCGGAACAGGAAATTATGTTGATGAATTTGAGAAGGTAGTGGCAGCAGAAAAGGAAGCAACTTCTAAGACAATCGGAGGAGTTGTGGGGATTATTCTCGTAAGCTCTGCTATTCTTCTCTTCATCACAGCTGTACTTAGCTTTGTCTTTAGAAATATCATTTCAAAGAAGGTAGATAAGACTCTGGCACTTGCAAAGAAGATTTCAGAGTTTGACCTAACAGGTTCGGAATGTGAGCTCCCATCATTTAGGGGAAAACCTAGCGAGCTTGACGGATTGCTGAAAATGGTGTGTACTGTAAGAGGCAATCTTGAGGAAATGATTAGAAACATTTCAAATAATGCGGGTAAGGTGGCAGATGTAGCTGCAGGTATGGCAATAACAGTAAATGATACCAACAAGATGACAAAAGAAGTAGCTACAGTTATGTCACATATCTCACAGGGCTCCGTAGAACAGGCTGAAAATACAGCAGAGGCGGCAGAAGCCACCGGCAAGATAGGAGAGATAATACGAGGCATAGCCCAGATACTTGTAAAACTTGATGAGTCAATCAATGCAATAAATGATAGGAAAAATGAAGGAATGAAGCTCCTTGCTGAATTAAATGCGGCAGGAAAGAACAGTTCTGAAGCCTTTGGCGCTATGAAGGTGATGACAGGAGAGACCAGCGACAGCGTAGCTAAGATTTCGCAGGCGAGTGAGATGATTCAGTCTATTTCAGACCAATCTTCTTGCCCTCAATGCGGCTATAGAGGCTGCAAGAGCAGGAGAGTCAGGCAAGGGCTTTGCAGTTGTGGCAGAGGAAATCAGAAAGCTTGCGGAACAGTCTGCATCCTTTACAAAGGATATCAGAGAGGTTATTGAAGGACTTAGACAGAAGTCTGAGGATTCAGTGGCTATGATGGAAAAGGTTAATTCTGAGATAGAAAAGCAGACTATAATCAGAGCTGAGACAGATAGTAAGTTTACCGAGATAGCTAAAGAGGTGGAGATAGGACACGCAGTAACAAATGAGCTTAAAGACTCTGCTGCTGTTCTTGAGAACGAAAACCGCCATCTGATAGAAATGGTAGAGAGCCTTTCTTCAATTTCGGAAGAAAATGCGGCTTCAACAGAGGAAGTAAATGCTACCATAGATGAAGAGGCGCATGCTATGAATAACATTGCGATAGCCCAAGAAGAGCTGGCATATATTGCAGATATGCTTAGGGCAGAGGTTGCAAAATTTAGGATATAAAGGATGAGAATATATGGTAAGAGAGTTAGTAAAGGATCAGTTTTTTTTAAGGCTTAAATCAGAGCCAATGACTAAGGATGATATGGCTGTAGTGGAGGATCTTAAGGATACCCTAAGAGCCTACGCAGATGAGTGCGTGGGTATGTCCGCCAATATGATAGGCATAAATAAAGCAGTGATAGCCATTCAGCCTGAGAACAGCAATGAAATGGTTGTTATGATTAACCCTAAGATAATCAAGAAAAGCGGTGCTTATGAGACAGAGGAAGGCTGCATGTGTCTTGAGGGTGAAAGAAAGGCAACCAGACATAGAAACATTACCATCGAGTACTATGATGAGGAATTTAAGAAACATATCAAGCTCTACAGTGGTTATATAGCTGAGATTATCGAGCATGAGTGTGACCACCTTGAAGGAATTATAATTTAACCAAACTTATTCACAAAATATCTTGTAAGATTTGGAGTGAATAATCAGGGACTGAAACAGTGTTAAAAGATAATAAATTGGATTGAGCTTTGTCTTCAAGAAAATTTATTATCTTTTGGCGCGTTAAAAATGTAAGTAAAGATTATTTAAATAGAGAGTGCTTCGATATTTTGAGAGCTTTATGGAAATGAAACAATCTTAATATCGATAAAATATAGAGTAAAAGAAGGAGGAATCAGGCATGGATGATATTTTAGAGGAGAACTACAGGGAAGAGCTTGAAAAACTGCTTCTGGCTAAAGACTATAAAGCCCTAAGAAAAAAGATGGAAGACATGAACGTGGTAGATATAGCCTTCGTCATGGATGAAATGGAGGATGAAGAGTCATTAAAGCTCTTTAGAATACTGCCAAAGGATATGGCGGCTGATGTATTTGCCGAACTCGAACTTGATGACCAGCAGTACATAATTGCATCTATGTCTGATACTGAGGCATCACATATAATTGAGAACCTCATGGCGGATGATGCGACAGACCTCCTTGAGGAAATGCCTGCAAATGTAGTAAAGAAGATACTTTCAAATGCAAGCCCAGAGACAAGGGCAGATATAAACCACCTTCTTCGCTATCCTGAGGATAGTGCGGGAAGTATAATGACTGTCGAGTTCATTGACCTTAGGGAAATGATGACAGTGGAAGATGCCATACTTAAGATAAAGCGAAGAGGACTTGACTCTGAAACAGTAAATATCTGTTATGTAGTTGATAACCAGCGTATATTAAAGGGAACCGTAGCACTTAGATATCTTCTCTTAAGAGAACCTAGTGAACTGATTGGTGACATTATGAATACAAAGGTCATAAGCATCAATACTCAGGAAGACCAGGAAGAGGCTGCACTTACCATACAGAAGTACGGATTTACAGCGATGCCTGTAGTAGATAATGAAAACCGAATGGTCGGAATTATCACAGTGGATGACGTAGTGGACATCCTCCAGGAAGAAGCAACAGAAGATATTGAGAAGATGGCAGCTATGTTACCATCTGATAAACCTTACTACAAGATGACGACTTGGGAGACTTATAAGAAGAGGATGCCTTGGCTGCTCTTCCTTATGATATCTGCTACCTTCACAGGAGCGATTATAACAGGATATGAAGATGCGCTTGCATCCTATGTAATACTCACAGCCTACATACCTATGCTTATGGACACGGGAGGAAATGCCGGTTCTCAGGCAAGTGTTTCAGTTATCCGTGGTCTTTCCCTAGGGGAAATAGAGTTCAAGGAAATATTTAAGGTTATTTGGAAAGAGATACGAGTTGCTGTGTTATGCGGTCTGACGCTTTCGGGAGCCAATTTTGTTAAACTGCTGGTTGTAGATAAATTAGCACTTCCTGTAGCCTTTGTCATTTGCGTAACACTTATAGTAGTTGTGATATTTGCTAAATTTATCGGATGCGTTCTTCCTTTGGTTGCAGAGAAGATAGGCTTTGACCCTGCGGTTATGGCGAGTCCTTTGATTACAACCATAGTAGATGCGGTATCATTGACAGTTTATTTTACAATAGCGGTTGCAGTATTACATATAAATATATGATAAGAAAGTGAGGAGATTTATGCGTAAGACTAAGATTATTTGCACTATCGGACCTGCAAGTGAAAGTGAAGAGATGATTAGAGGGCTTTGCAAGGCAGGTATGAACGTAGCAAGGCTTAATTTCTCACATGGAAGCCATGAAGAACACAAGGCAAGGGTGGAAAAGATTAAAAAGTTAAGAGCGGAATTGGACCTCCCTATAGCAATTATGCTTGATACAAAGGGACCTGAGTACAGAATTGGGGTATTTGAGGACCATCAGGTAGAGCTTCATGAAGGTGACACCTTTACCTTTACTACAGAGGAAATAATCGGAGACAAGACTAGAGTTTCCGTAAGCTATAAAAACCTTGCAAAGAGCTTAAAAAGGGAGATACAATTCTTGTAAATAACGGTCTCATTGAACTGAGAGTAGTTAAGACAACAGCCGAAGAAATCGAATGTGATGTTATTACGGGAGGTATTCTTTCAGATAAAAAGAGCATGGCTTTCCCTGGTAAGCATATTAAGCAGGAGTATTTATCAGAAAAAGACAAAGAAGACCTTTTATTTGCTATAGAAAATGATCTTGATTTCATTGCCTGCTCATTTGTATCTGTAAAGAAGGACCTTGAGGCAGTTCATGAGTTCCTTGATGCAAACGGAGGAAGTGATATCAGCCTTATCGCTAAGATTGAGAATCAGTCAGGTTATGACAATATAGAGGAAATCTGTGAGCTTTGTAGTGGAATCATGGTTGCTAGAGGAGATATGGGTGTAGAGATTCCTTATGAGAGACTTCCTGCTATCCAGAAAGACCTTATTACCAAGTGCAGACTTCTTGGAAGAAGAGTTATTACAGCTACTGAGATGCTTGAATCTATGATAAATAATCCTCGTCCTACAAGGGCTGAGGCATCTGATGTGGCAAACGCAGTATATGACGGAACTTCTGCGATTATGTTATCAGGAGAAACAGCAGCAGGACACTATCCTATACAGGCTGTTGAAGCCATGTCTAAAATTGCAGAAAATACAGAACAGAATATTAATTATAAAAAGAGATTTTATGTTGGCGATTTTATTATTAAGAATGAGCCGGATGCAATCTCACACGCTACCTGCGGTATGGCAATTGATATAGAGGCAAAGGCAATAGTTGTCTGCACTATCTCAGGTATTACAGCAAGACTGGTTTCAAGGTTTAGAGGACCTGTAGATATAATAGGTCTTACAACTGATGAGAAGACCTGGCGCAAGCTTGCACTTTCCTGGGGAGTAATTCCTAAGATGTGTGAGAGATTTGAGTCAACAGATGTACTCTTCTACTCTGCAAAGAAGGTAGCAGAGGAGACTCTTAAATTAGAAAAAGGCGATAAGCTTGTAATTACAGGTGGAATAGCAAACGGAATGACAGGAAGTACTAATCTTATTAAAGTTGAGAATATTTAATACAGACTTAAAAGAGGTATATGCTGAGGGTGCCAAGGACTGTTGGCGCCCTCAGCATTATGGGGATACTTTAACATGGAGATATACTTATGGAACAGATGATTATACTTATATCAAAAGTCTGTGTAGTTCTTGTGCTCATACTTGTTTCAGTAGTCATTGAGGAGTATATTAGCTTTAATAGGGAGTCGAAGACTTTTATAAGTGCTGGATATTTAAATGGCTATGAAAAAGAAACAGATTATAAGGCACCCTCGGATAGAATTATAGCTCAGTTTATACAGGGCATGCTATTTGCATTTTTTATTTATCTGGACAGTTCCATAACAATAAAAGGACTAGCTGGAGTAGATATTATTTATGATGCGAGAGAGGTCATACTTAATCTCTCTACTGTATATGGACCTATAGCTGTTTCAATTACAGCACTCGCTAGTGTAATGGCTAGAATTGTAAATAATCCATATAGTTCTGCTATACCAGTTATCTGTATATTGTCTGCATACGTTATGGAAATCGTTTATTTGTATTATCTAAAGATAAAGGGAAGAAGATTGAGGACTTTAGATTTTGCGATATTGACATTTATTACTGGACTTATAAGTAATATTGGTATCTTCGTAATGGGAGCAACAACATTTAAAACTATGCTAACCGCTGTATTTATGCTGATGTTTGTATATCCTTTATTTTCTATTTCTGTATTTAAGATTATATGTGCAATTAAAAAGAGCAACAATCTAATTTTTGAACTTTATAGAAGTGACGAAAAGTTTAAAAGGATGAATAATGAACTTCAAAAAAAGGTTGGATGAGTTAAAAGAGAATGAAGCTCACTTCAAGACAATGTTCTATCATTCAGGAGAAGCTATTTTTCCTAATTAAAGATAATAAAATAGCTGATATCAACAAAGCTGGAATTGAGATGTTAGGTTACAATAGAAGTGAAGAAGTTTTAGGTAGAGAATTCTCTGGATTTGTTATGGAATTGAAGCGCAGTGGTGATGATAGGACAGAAGATATTAATGAAGTGTTTGCTAGAGTTGTTGAGGGCGAAACTATCAAGAAAGAAATGCGTATTGAGACAAAAGACCTTACCAATGTTCATATCGAAGTATTTATGATAGAACTTAAAACCCCGAGCAATGAGTTTATTTATATGTCTGCTAGAGATATCAGTATAAGAAAAGTACGTGAAAATGAGATACTTCAGAAGGCAAGATATGATGAACTTACCAATGTGGCAAATAGGAAGTACTTTAATGAAGTTACGGGTAAAATAATTCAAATCCCTGAAAGCTATCCTATCTGTTATCTGATGGCTGATATCAACGGACTGAAGCTTACAAACGATGTTTTTGGCCACGCTAAGGGAGATGAGCTCATAGTAAAGATATCTTCCGTGCTAAGCAGCTGCTGTAGAAATAGCGATATAGTTGCCAGAGTAGGCGGAGATGAATTTGCCATATTATTTACCAATACAGATGCAAGTTTGGCTGCATCCTTAGTAGAGAGAATAAATAAAAAACTTGACAGAGAAGGCTATGACTCGGTTAAACCATCAGTAGCCATGGGCTACGCAGTTAAGAAAAGTATAGATGATAAAATTGAATTTGAGAGCATAGTTAAGAGTGCTGATGCAATGATGTATATAAATAAGTCTGTATCAAGGGAAAAAACAAGGAAGGTCTTCCTTGACAATATGCTTGATAAGCTTTATGAAATCAGTCCTGATGAAATCGAAAGCCAGAAGGAACTTCGCAATATGTCTGAAAAGTTCTGCGAGCTTTATCACTGTGAGCCAGCAGTAGAAAAGAAGATGAATAAGCTGATAACCTATGTAAATATTGGAAAGCTTATAACACCGCGAAGTGATTGGGATATGAAGGGTGAAAATATATCTATGCTTAGATTTTCAAGGAGGTTACTTGAAAATACTTCAGTTATCTTAAACATCATCAGTCATTCAGAGAATAATATTGTAACTACTGAAGAACTCTTCCTACTCAATGAAAACTGGGACGGAAGCGGTGAAAGATACAATACAATTGGAGATGAGATTCCACTTGAGGTAAGATCTTTTAGGATGATCTATGATATTCATTACTTAAAAACACATAAAGAGATAGTAGGATTGCTAACTGATGATGAAATAATTGCACTTATAAGGTCGGAAAGCGGTAAACGCTATGATCCTGCACTTTGTGAGTTAAGATGGGAGGATGTTCTATAGTGAACGTAGGTGGAGTGCTGAATGCTATTAAAAAAGGCGGGCTTATACCTTATACAAAAAGCATTTATAGAAAAAAGAAGAAGGAAATTACAAAGAAATTACTTGAGAACTCTAAAATTCTAATGATAGACCTAAACCTAAAGCCTGATGAGATAAACAGAAAGCTTAGTAAGGCAAGGGAAGAGTTTGTGGCATTTTATGATACAGATGCTGTGTTTGCTGAGGATTATTTTAAGGAATTACGGGATGAACTGAAGAAGAATCCAGATACAGGATATGCCACAGGCAGGTTAAATGCAAGAAATGGCAAGCCTGTTAATCACTTTGGAAGTATTAGCAAGGAGATATATAGGTATGACGTAAAGAAGGAAGTGATGGGAGCGCCTCTTCTTATCGGAACTCTTTGCAGAACTTATGTAATTAAAAATAATAACATTAGATTCAATGAAGATATGGCTTATTGTAAGGCGGAGCTATTTGCCACAAAATTTATGGAAAAGTCATCTAAGGGGCTTATAGTAAGTAAGCTTAGCTACACTACAGGCAGGGGACTTGATGAAAGTTCAGCCAAAACAGAGCAGAGTCACAACAAGAGCTGGTATTTTGCAACCACCAGAGGTTATTTAAACAATCTGATTAAAGATGGGAAGCTATCTAAAATAGCTCAGTTTGGATTCTTATACATAAGTTGTACCAGATTTCTCTCAAATAAAAATGAAAACGTTAAACTTGTATTTGACAGCGATGAAGAAAGAGAAGAATACCTTGCCGAAGTTGGAGAGGGTATGAGGTTTGTAAGTGATGACATACTCTTTATGAGGGCAAATGCACTTAAACTTGACAGAAACCTTAGAAGATACTTTGCAATGCTTAGATATCCTGAAAAAGAGGCCAGGCTTGAGTATAAAGCTTGACAACAAGGGAGTAATAAGGCTTAAAGACTCAGAAGGCGGTATAGTAAATGAGATAAGCAGGTTACGTCCACTGATTAATACCTTGGAATACAGACATAAAGAGGGCAAAGAAGGGCTGTTTATCAAATTCAGCCTTCCTGACTATATGCCTTCAAAGGATTGTAACTTCTATTTTATACGAAGCAGTGAAGAAGGCAGAGTAAAGGTGGATGTAAAGAGAACTACTGAGCTTGCGGCCATTACGACCTTCTTTGATAAAGAAATATTTAGAAGGGATGCCTATGAAGCCTTTGTGCCTCTTAATGCTTCTAATAAGCAGGAAATAAATCTTCATTTGCTTATATCAGATGATGAATACGAGCTTAATCTCTACTTTGAAGATGTGTGGCAGAGTAAGCTTGAAAATGGTAATGAGGCTAAATACTGGTACTTTAATGGGTATATAGCTAGAAAAGAGGGAAAGAGCCTGACTGTCGCAAAGGCTGATGAAAAGTCTAAGGAAGAAGCAGAGAAGAGATATATAAGCTATATTGAGGCTAAGCTTGGCGAAACGAAGCCTGAGTCAGAGGAAAGAGAGATGTTAACAAACGTTCTTAGGTGGAGGAAGGAGTATTACGAAAATTATGATGAGTTTTCTAAAGCGAATCTGGATATACTATGACAAGAGCTATAAGGCGGGGGACAACGGAGAATATGCTCTTAGATATGCGAGTACAGTAGATGATGGAATCGAAAAAGTATTCTACATTGAGAAATCATCCAAAGACGGAGAAAGGCTTATAAAGGAAGGCTATAAAGTAATAGAGCCGGGAAGTGAAGAGGGTGCCCTCTATGCGCTGTTTGCTGAGGTTATATTTATGACTCACATACCTCCTTTCCACAAGCTTGGCTTCAAAAAGGAAAATCTGGCATATTTCAGGGATTTGTTAAAGCCTAAGATAATAAGGATGTACCATGGTTATCCGATTACAAGAAGCTCGTCTTATGCTCAGATGGAAAGTAATGCGGCTGCGGTGGTGATAGCCTCTAACTACGAAAGAGAGCTATATACCAATGAAGATAACTGTTTTAGAGAAGATCAAATCATAGCTTCCGGTAATCCAAGGTATGATGATCTAATAGACGATAGTAGAAATCAGATACTGATAACACCTACATGGAGGCCTGCCCTTGTAGGTAAAACATCTCCAAACGGTAAAACAGACTATAATCCTAAATTTAAGGAAAGCAGTTTTTATAAACTTTACAACCAGGTTCTTACCAACGAAAAGCTGCTTAAAACGGCTAGAAGAAAGGGTTATAAGATTAAGCTTTTCTTTCATCCGAAGCTTGAGGCTCAGACTGTTGATTTTGAGACTACAGATGTAGTAGAAGCTCTAAGTCCAACTGAGGATATGGACTATGTAACCATAATGAAGCAAAGTAATCTCATGGTAACTGACTTTAGCAGTGTTCAGTATGACTTTGCCTATATGAGAAAGCCTGTGGTATATTACCACGATCCTGTGCTTCCTTACTGGAGAATAACCAATTTTGATTACGAAAATATAGGCTTCGGAGAAATATGTAAATCTGCGGATGAGCTGGCAGAGATACTTTGTGAATATATTGAAAATGACTGTAAAATCAAAGAAGGATACAAAAACAGATATGAGAGCTTCTTGTACAAAGCGACAGAAATTCAGGCAAGAGACTATATGAAGCAGTTAAGAAGCTTATGGAGGTGGAATGATGAAAAGAGTAATTACTTATGGAACCTTTGACCTGCTTCATTATGGTCATGTAAACATATTAAGACGGGCTAAGGAATATGGAGATTATCTCATAGTTGCTATATCTACTGATGAGTTCAACTGGAATGAAAAGCAGAAAAAATGCTACTTCTCTTATGAACAGAGAAAGCAGCTTGTTGAGTCCATCCGCTATGTTGACCTTGTGATACCTGAGGAAAGCTGGGATCAGAAGATAGAAGATGTGAAGCTCTACAAGGTGGACACCTTTGTTATGGGAGATGATTGGAAGGGAAAGTTTGATTTCCTAAAGGAATACTGCGAAGTAGTCTACTTGCCTAGAACTCCTGAGATATCTACAACTCAGATTAAAAATGATTTGCAGAGATAAAATGTACAATTAATAATTGTATTATTTAGCAATGCCTTAGATGATAAAACCATACATTGAAAACGGACTTATCATTTAAGGCTGTTTTTTTAATAGATAAAGCTTAAATTATATACAATATGGAGGTGTAAAATGGCATATTTACAAGTTACTTATTTTGCAGAACCACTGCTAAGGTCAACAACCTTTTCTTTGATTTTACCCAATGACGGTATGAAGATGTCAATAGAAGGAAATAAAAACTATGAAAGAGAGATGAAAACCCTGTATCTTCTGCATGGGTTTTTTGGCAGTTCCTTAGACTGGGCACATAGAGGGCTTGCAGAAGAAATGGGTACAAAGTACAACATTGCAATAGTATTGCCATCAGGAGAGAATAGTTTTTATGTAAATTCAAAGGGAATGGGCAGTAATTATGCGGATTTCATTGGCCGTGATTTAGTGAACTATGTGCATAAGACCTTTGGCTTATCAAATAAAAAGGAAGATGTATTTGTTGGTGGCCTTTCAATGGGAGGCTTTGGGGCCATACATACTGCTCTTGCCTTTCCTGAACAGTTTGGAGGTGCATTTGGACTTTCATCAGGACTTATAATAAACAAAATAAAAGGCTTGGAACCGGGGATGAAGTATGAAATGGCGGATTATGATACTTATTCCAGAATGTTTGGCGAACTAGCAAAACTTGATACCAGCGAGGTCAATCCTGAGTACCTTGTGAAGAGGCTTAAAGAAGAAGGTAGAGAAATCCCACCCATTTATATGAGTTGTGGGACAGAGGATTTCCTGATTGAACAAAACCGCGAGTTCAGAGACTTTTTATCAAGGGAAGATGTAGCATTTACTTATGAGGAAAGTAGTGGAGTTCATGACTGGAAATACTGGCGCGATCATCTTGAACCTGCAATCAAATGGATGTTGGGGCTATAAAGAAGCCGGTAGCGGTATGAAGAAAAAAGTACAGCATCATCATAAAGAGGAAGTATATGATAAAAAAAGAAAATAATTATAAAAATACAAAAAAGCCGGATAAGGTGGATAAAAACGAAGAGAATGAAAAGATATCCTGGAAAGCAGGAAATATGCTCTATCCCCTGCCTGCAGTTATGGTAAGTCTCACCGACAAGGAGGGAAGGAGCAATATCATCACCCTTGCTTGGGCCGGAACTATATGTACCAATCCACCTATGCTCTCTGTATCCATAAGGCCTGAGAGATATTCTTATGACATCATAAAGGAGACGGGAGAGTTTGTAGTTAACCTTACAACCAAGGCACTTACTAGGGCTACTGACTATTGTGGGGTAAAGTCGGGCAGAGATGTGGATAAGTTTAAGGAAATGAAACTTACAAAGCTTGAGTCTGAGAAGGTGAAGGCCGTATCCATAGGAGAAAGCCCTGTGAATATAGAGTGTAGGTTAAGGCAGGTAATGGAGCTTGGAAGCCACAGCCTCTTCATAGCCGATGTAGTAAATGTAAGAGTGGATGGGAAATATTTGGATGATAAGGGAAGGTTCAACCTAAAGGCAGCAGACCTTATTGCTTATTCCCATGGAAGATACTATGAGCTTGGGAAAGAACTTGGCTCCTTTGGATATTCAATAAAGAAGGGAAATAAGAGTAATAATAAAAGCAAAGAATCACTGTCTGAGAAAAAAATTGAGAAGGCAGAAAGCAAACATAAATCTACTGGAACCGGTAAGATGAGGAGCAGGCAGAAAGCAGATAGAAGGAAGAAGTAGGCTTTTAGATAGGAATATAAAGATAACCTAAATATTGAGCAAAAGATATAGGAGTAGTATATACATGAAAAATAACATAACATTAATCGGCATGCCCGGCGCAGGAAAGAGTACGGTAGGAGTTGTGCTTGCCAAAGTGATGGGATATAGATTTGTAGACAGCGACCTGGTTATACAGGAAAAAACAGGAAAGCTGCTTTCTGAGATTATAGCTGAAAAAGGCACAGAAGGCTTTCTTCAGGTGGAAGATGAGATAAATGCAGGCCTAACCTGTGAGAAATCAGTTATTTCCACAGGAGGAAGCGCAGTCTACTGCAAAAATGCAATGGCTCACTTAAAGGAGATATCTACTGTAGTCTATCTCAAACTCCCTTACGAAAAGGTGGAAAAAAGACTTGGCAATCTAAAGGACAGAGGAGTAGCTCTAAAGGAAGGTCAGACACTTAAAGACCTCTATGAAGAGCGCTGTCCTCTCTATGAAAAATATGCAGATGTGGTTATTGATGCTGATACTACTTCTGTAGAAAGTTGCATGAGAAGAATTTTAGATGAAGTTAAGTAAATAGATGGCAGGATTAATTGTAAAAGGAACAGTAATCTGATATAATTTTTATGTTGTCGCCCTCCCAATCTGACAGCAGAAGGGAGGTGATAGTTTGTCTGATATTATTCTCCAAATAATTGTCTCCGTTACAGCAGATTTGGTTAGCTACCTTATTTGCAAATGGCTAGACGGCGATAAAGGCGACAATTAGCATTGCACGTAAGTTTACTCAACTATAAAGAGAAGAACCCCTAGGATGTCTCGCAGCTCTTAGGGGTTCGTTCTAGTTAGCTTGTCTTATTCTCCAAATAACTAGCTAACCTGATTATACGGTAAATTTGAATGTTTGTCAAATTATTATAAATAAACGTTTGTGTCAAGTACTCGTTGGCAAATTTCCTTACCTTTTTCTTTTATCATTGTTTTTTTATTTTTTTGTATCACAAACAAGCCCAGGTTATGCACTGAACAGATATTTTTCTTTAGTTGCCAAGTATAAAATTTCTTAATGCCTTTCTACCTGCTGTTAATGGTGTACCGGTTAGTGGAAGGCTTCCTCTGCCTACTTCCATATATGGAAGTCCTTTACCGTCTCGTGACGGTGATTTTGAAGCGCTGAGAGGCTCTTTTATCTCGCTCTGGCTCTCATCAAATATCAATTCCCCAGAGTAACGGCAGACGGTCTCTATAAGGTCTTTGTTTTCTTTCCTGCACAGAAGCTTCGCAAGGTTATCAGCTCCTGATTCTGACCATCTCATGCGCCTGTGCTTCATTCTCAGCGTTATCAGTGTACAGTTTTGTGTTTCCTGTATACCCATGTTTTTATAAATGATGCCTTCTACAGGTTCTGGGAGTTTTATTCCCCGCTTGTAGTACGGCAGCAGCCCTTCTCTGTTATTGTGAAGGTAGGCGTACAGCTCCTCGGCTTTTTTACTGGTTTTATCGTTTTCATCTTCGCTTTTACTTACTCTTATATACTCACGTATATAATCAAACATTTCTTCAATCTTCTCAGAATCAAAGAGCCTTCGTATATCCTTTTGTACAGCTTTACTGCTTATTTTCCTTAAAATTTCCTGATAAATATGGTATCTGTCAAGCTGAAACACCGCCTCATCATCATAAGGCTCTTTTATCCAGCTGCCACCATCTCCATTTAAGATACGCCTGCCTATTTCGTCAGGGTTATATTTCTTCTGTATCACAGCCTCTCTTTTATTGTAAAATCCGCTGCTTCCATCCATACCTGCAAACACCACTTTCTCCACTAGAGTGCTGCGCCCTTCCTTTTCCTTCTCCGCATCCCAGCCTTCATACATGGTAAAGACCTTCATCTCCTTTTTACCCATGCGTTTATGCCCTCTGCCCTGCATCGAAAGCCATACTCCATCCATTTCCTCAAAAAGAACACCGATTTCCCTTTTTCCATCAGGTATGCCCGCCTTCATCTTCTTCACATCAAGGTCTTCCTCTGATGTTATCCTCTGACCAATCTTCTGGGATATATTCCATACGCCTCCCGCACTTATGGTCTGTCCTGTAGAAGAGCTTAACATCTCAGCAGATGCCCTGTACGGGAGTTCCGTAACTGAATTGGCGATCTTCTCTGCAAGATTAGTAGATATTAAGCCTATCTTCTCCATACCCATTTGTTCATCAAGAAGATAAACATGGGCTTTCGTTCCATCTCTAAGCCTTGTCTGGTACACCCTTCTTTCATACTCGACATCTCCATATACGGTCCTTATCGAAGTCTTTCTCTTTCCTTTATTCCTATATTTAGAAGTATCCTCTCTTTTGAAAGAATATCATCATAGTTTTCAAGTATGATTTTAGTGTGTTCCCTGGCAAGCTTGCAGGCCTCTTCAAAAATTTTCTTCTCTAAGGTCTTGAATGAAATCTTTTTTTCTTTTACAATAGCATTAGTCATACAGTTTTTTTCCTTTATGTTATTTTTTTCTCAAATCAATAATAAAATAAAACTGTATGATTGGGAAGGGGGCAACCCCTTCTTTTTTTGCTATTGCCAATGATAATTATACACTAACTAAATAAACCTGTTCCTATTTTATTCCATTAAATATGAAATAAAACTGAAAGAAAATTTTAATAAAATTTACAAAATAATCAAATTGTTATATGATAAAAATTAATCTGATGAAAGATTTGTACGGAGGTAATTACATGGAAGAGGTACTTAGACTTACGAATGTGAATAAGAGCTTTGGAGAGCATCATGTTCTACATGATGTGAGCTTTGCCGCAGGAAGGGGAGAGCTTATCGGCTACATAGGGCCAAACGGAAGCGGCAAGTCCACAACTGTCAAGCTGATGCTTGGAATCCTTGGTGGCTACACAGGTACAATTGAGGTATTTGGCAAAAATATCGAAGAAGATCTGGTAAGCTACAAGAGGAAGATAGGCTATGTACCTGAGATACTCTCACTCTATGAGAGCCTTACAGGGGAAGAATATATCTCTTTCTTATCCTCTGTCTACGAGCTTAGTAACTGGAGAGGCAGGATGGAAGAGCTGGCGGAGATATTTCAGATAAATGATGCACTCACCACCCGTATCTCAGGCTATTCAAAGGGTATGAAGCAAAAAATAGCTATCATAGGAAGCCTTATACACAATCCTGACATCCTCTTCCTAGATGAGCCTCTTAACGGCATGGATACAAATAGCGTAGCTGTGTTTAAGGAGGTGCTTAAGACACTCACCAAACAGGGTAAGACTATATTCTATTCCTCACATATTATGGAAGTGGTGGAGCAGATGAGCAGCAGGGTTATCCTCCTTAAGGATGGTGCTGTGATTGCAGACTCAACAGTTGAAGAGCTGAAAAACAACAGAAGAGGCAGCAGTATGGAGGATATTTTCAACGACCTTACAGGCTTTACAAAGGGACACGACCTTGCAGCCAAGTTTGTAGACACACTGACCGGAGGTGAGACTATTGAAGATGAAAAATAGCGAACCTTTTGCTTTAAAACTGGTTGATAAATTTGTGAAGCCATTTTTAAGCAAGGACTTAAACTATAGCCAGATTAGGGAAATGCTAAGGCTTAAGCTAATTATGGATAGTAGAAGAGTTCCACCTACATTTCAAAATAATAAGAAAAAGTCGGAAAAAGAGCCTAAAAGATCAATGATTTTGACCTGTCTGATATATCTGTTTTTAGGATTTATGATAGCACCGACTCAGATTTTATCAAATGTTTTTGGTGCGAATTCAATAGGCTTGCAATGCTTATATTTATGTTATTTTCAGTTTATATCAGCGAATATTCAGCTGTACTTCTAGATACTACTGAAAAATCATTTTACGGGGCTCTTCCGATTGGTAGAAGTGAGATAAGTACGGCAAAAAACATACATATAGCCTATTATATAGGAGCTATAGCAGCTGCTATGATGCTGCCTTCAATAGTTGTCGGCTTTATTTTCAGAGGAATTCTGTATGGCTTTGTATTTACTCTGGTGTCGATTGCGATTGTTGTAGTTTGCCTTCACCTTGCAGGAGTTATTTACTACCTTCTACTCAAGGTATTTTCTGGAGAGAAGCTAAAGGACATATTAAGCGGCTTTCAGGTATTTATGGCAATAGCTGTCATACTTTCATATCAGATTGTACCCAAAATCATAAATATGGCTGATTTTTCGGATAAAGAACTTGTGTTTTCACCATTTTACTTTATTCTGCCCCCTACCTGGTTTGCAGCTATAATCGCTATTTTATTTGGAACTATAAAAGTCTGGTATTTATATGTGCTTGCAGGAATCACAGTACCTGCCGTTATCTTGCTTGAGGTGCTTTATAAGAAAAAGGTAATGCCGGAGTTTGAAGGAGAGCTTGACAAGCTTACGGAAACAGCCAAGGAAAATAAGACGCTTTCACCATTTTCAAAGCTTATGTGTAAGCTTCTTTCAAAGGATGAACAGGAAAATGCCTTTATGAAGCTGGTGCTGATACAGGTGTCAAGAAACAGGGATATGAAGCTTAAGCTCTACCCACAGCTTGCCAATGTATTTATTCTGCCTATAATAATGGTTCTGCCACAGATTACGAGGGAGAAGGGGCTTGCCGGATTTATAGAAAATCTCAGAGAAGGAAGATGGGGACTGGCTCTGCTTTATTTTACAGGGCTTACTTCTGCCTATATCTATGCTATAATAGGACAGTCTGAAAATGCAGAAAGTATAATGTTCTATCAGATTCTTCCGATTGAGAATCTAAGTAAATGTATAAGGGCAGGGGTAAAGGTGGTGCTGTTTCGCTATCTTACACCTATATTTGTGGCTCTGTCAGCCATCCTGTTAGGAGTGTATGGATTTGGAGTTATACCTGATTTGATAATTGCCTATCTGTCATTTATCTTCGTAACAGGCTCTATGATAAGGATGGGTTCGTGGGTATTACCATTTTCTCATGAAGCTGACCTTGCTAATGCAGGTAGTGGAGTGCTGATGTTTTTCCTTAGTTTCTTTATGCTTGCAGTATTTGGAGGAACACAAATAATGTTGCTTAATACCCTGGGACTGCAGCTAATCGGTATAGCGGTAATGACACTAGCCAACCTTGTATTATGGAAGTTCTTTATGAATAAGAAATACATTATAGCCAGAGGATAAGATATATCAGGAGAAAAGGTTAAGAAAAATGAAGATATAAGTGGCTTATGACGTACAAAAGCTTGTAGGAAGAGTATAGGAAGAGCATATAAAAATTTATAAAAAGTATATAAAAAGAGGCTGCCACCCTAAGAACAGTTTATTCCTAGGGTAACAGCCTATTTGTGTCATAGAAAATCCCGATGTAATCTTCTACGACATTAGGAAGTTCTCCGAACAGGATAGCACTGTGGCGGAGATTTAGACGATATTTGAAATGCACTCATTCTTATACCAAAATGGCTATTTGCTTATGCTTTTAACACCCGCACCTTTAAGCTAGAACTTAATAAGTCCAAATACACTTGCAATTGAGCTTATGAGGATTACAAGTATACATATAGGAGCAAGATACTTGATGAAGAACTTGTAAAGTCCTTTGCGCTTGAACTTAGAAGACTGTTCAACCTCTTCAATTATCTTATCCACACCTATTACATATACGATGAGGATACAGGTTGAGAGGGCGGCTATAGGCATCATAAGTGAGTTTGTAAGGAAGTCGAAGAAGTCAAGGATTGACATTCCAAGTATCTGTACAAAGTCAAGCATACCAAAGCCAAGAGCTGAGAATGAACCAAGTATCACTATGATGATACCTATGACCACGCTCGCTATATTACGCTTCCAGCCAAGCTGGTCTTCTATGGTAGATACACAGGACTCAGCAAGTGAAATAGCACTTGTGAGGGCTGCAAGAAGTACGAGGAGGAAGAATACTATACCGATGATTCTTCCCATGCCCATGCTTGCAAATACCTTAGGAAGGGTAATGAACATAAGTGAAGGACCTGCCTTAAGCTTCTCAGGGTCTCCGTCAAAGAAGGAAAATACCGCAGGTATTATCATAAGACCTGCAAGGAAGGCTATAGCTGTATCAAAAATCTCTATTTGTGAAGTAGACTGCTCTATGTCTACATCTTTCTTCATATATGAGCCATAAGTGTAGAGAATACCCATCGCTATGGAAAGGGAGTAGAACATCTGCCCCATGGCAGCAACTATTGTCATCCAGGAGAAGTTCTTAAAGTTAGGGATGAGGAAATACTTAACTCCCTCAAGGGCTCCAGGTCTTGTCACTGAGTAGATTGAAACTATGATAGCAAGGAGAACAAGGACAGGCATCATCATCTTTGAACCTTTTCAATACCGTGCTCAACTCCCGCAACTATTATGAGAAGTACTACAAGTGAGAAGATTAAGAACCACACTTCCACACTTGCCCCTGCTGTAATGAAGCCTGTAAAATAGCTGTCTTCTGCAAGAGTATCTGTGTTGCCACGGATATACTCAAATAAATATTTAAATACCCAGCCACCGATTACACTATAGTAAGGGATGATGAGCATAGGTATGATGGCATTCACCCAGCCACCTATCTTAAAGGGAAGAGATTTACCAAAGGCACCAAAAGCACCTACAGGGCTCTTTCTTGTGAGTCTTCCAAGGGTTGTCTCTGATACAATAAGTACATATCCAAATGTAAGCATAAGGATGAGATATACAAGGAGGAAAATACCTCCACCATACTTAGCAGCAAGGTAAGGGAAACGCCAGATATTACCAAGTCCAACTGCGGAGCCTGCTACAGCAAGCACATAGCCGAGCTTCCCTGAGAAAGTACTTCTCTCATTATCCCTGCCAAACGGGTCAAGGTTATTTTCCTGATTGTTTTCGTTATTCATTTGTCAATAAATCCTCTCAATTCTAAATTTTATTTTTTCCAAATTCCACTGTTCCCTGCAGCCATACCTGTCCTCTAAATCTTCTACCGACCTGAGGCTCACCAAGCAAATCTTCATTATTTATGGCTACATAAAAGTCAAGCCCATTACAGTCTAAAAGCATTTCTGTAGACTGTTCCCCGGTAAGGGTATTGGTATGTGGAATCACTTCTTTTATTATTCCAAGCATTGTGTAATTGTCAGACTCCGAACCAAACGGTACGAAGCTGGTCTCAACTATGCTATATACATCTTCATTTTGAATTCGTCTTGTAATCATTGAATAGGTGTCAAAGTCTAGTAAAGTAAGGGTGTTGATTGCGTTCTCATCCCCATCTCTGGCAGCCTGTAAAAGGCTGTCGTGCTGTTCAGAATCCTCTGCCTGAGCCCTCACCTGTTCGGCTGTCTTCATTATAGGCAGGAGAATTTTTCCTGAAGTAGACAGACCTGAGAGGGTAAGGGGCAGTTCTTTACCTGAAGTTTCCTTTGACGAAAGATAGTCAACGGAGTTTTGCAGGTAAAATATGAGAGAAGCACCAAAATGCAAATCGTCACACATACCTGTATAGGCATCTGTATCCACCCTCTTAAAAATGGATACATCCTGATAACAGCCGGGCTTTTTCCCTCTTAGATATGGGAAATAATGCTCCAAATGAAAGAAGCCCTTGTCATCGTATTCTCCGCGGATTGTTATTCCCATCCTCTCAGAGAAATCAAGGCTCTTTTCCACTATCTTGTGGTGGCTGCTATCCGATGAAAAAGCGTATTTATCAAGGGTTGGGTGAGTCATGACCAGCCCCAGTATCCTATCAAGTTCCTTCCTGGAAGTAATATTTGAAAATCCTACAGTTCGTAAAAAGCTATGCACAAGCTCACCTCCCTCTAAAATAATTGATATGGGTGCCTAAGAGTAGGACACCATATAATGTTAATCTTACAGCTTTAAGGCTCCCTGAAGCTTACCTACTACCTCTTTAAGAGTACCATCTTCAAATGGGCTCTTAAGGCCAACCTGTCCCACAAGACCTGTAAAGAAGTCCTTTGCACCAAGGTTACAAAGCTTAAGATAGCTCTCCCAGGCAGCCTTGTAGTTATTGTCCATCATTACCTTGTACTGGAAAGCGTTGGTCTGAGCCAGTACATAGTCAATGTAGTAGAATGGGCTGTCGTATATATGACGCTGCTTCTGCCAGAAACCACCTGCGCTGTAGTACTCATTTCCTGAGTAGTCAAGATGTGGCTTATACTGCATTTCAAGCTCTCTCCACATTTCATTACGCTGCTTTGGAGAAAGTCCCGGATTGGTATAAGCGATATCCTGGAATTCATCAACCATGGTTCCGTAAGGAATGAAGGCTGCGGCGGACTCGAGGTGCATATCTATATAGTCCTGCTTTCTCTTGCCGAAGAAAAGCTCCATCCAAGGCTCGGTAAAGAATTCCATAGCCATCGAATGTGTCTCCGCAGTTTCCATAGTTATTTCGCTATGCTCAATGATAGGATCATCCACCATACAGAAGCCCTGGAAGGCATGTCCGCACTCATGAGTCATTACATCTGCATCATCAGCGGTTCCGTTGAAGTTGGCAAATATAAAAGGAGACTTATAATCAGGAAGATAGGTCATATATCCGCCTGTCTGTTTAGTCTTTCTTCCAAGTACATCGAAAAGCTCATTATCACACATAAAGTTAATGAACTTAGCTGTTTCAGGTGAAAGCTCATTATACATCTTTCTTCCTGCGGCAAGGATATCATCAGGAGTGCCGATAGGTGCAGGGTTTCCGTTGTTGAAGTATACACCCTCATCCTCAAAATGAAGCTTATCAAGTCCAAGCCTCATTCTACGTCTGTCGTGTAATTTTTCCGCAAATGGTACGAAGTCACGCTTAACCTGCTCTCTAAAGCGTTTTACATCCTCTCTGCCATAGCAGTTACGGTTCATTCTATAGTAGCCAAGCTGAATGAAGTTCTCATAGCCAAGCTTTTCAGCCTGAGCTGTTCTGTTCTTTACAAGCTGGTCATAGATATCATCAAGTTCTTCTTTATTGTTGGTAAAGAAGTCAGTATATTTTTTTCCATGCCTCTACTCGAATCTTTCTATCACAGTTGTTGAGATATGGAGCCATAAGTGAAAGATTGAGAGTTTCACCATTCCAATCTATCTTGGCAGTAGCAAGGAGCTTGTCATAGCGGCTCTTTAAGGCATTCTCCTCCTGCATAAGAGGCACAATTTTGTCGTCAACAGATTTCATAGCTAACTCAAGGTTCTTAAAAGCAACCTTTCCTATCTTGCTCTCTAAGAAGCTTCGATGCTCTGAGTTGTAGAGCTTCTTGCCATATTCAACAAGCAATGACTGAAGAACAGGACCGTTCTCGTCATAGTAATCATTTTCCTTGCTGTAGAACTCATCTGTCACATCTATTGAGTGGCGGATCTGGGCAAGTGTCATCTGTGTGAATATGCGGTTCACAGTTTTATAATACTGTTTATGTACTTCAAACTGTTCTTCTCCTGACTTGGCGCCATCAAAGCCTTCCATCAATCTCGCAAAATCAGCCTTAGCTTCTTCGATATCAGCCCTTTTATAAGGCATTTCACTAAATTTCATATATTTTACTTCCTTTCCGTAAGGTACATGTCTGCAACTTATAATGTTAAGCTATTTTCAGATGAAAATCAAGCTATAAGAGAAAAAAAGTGGCCATCCGTACCATTATTTTATATTCTATAGAAAAACGGTAGGGGAAGCTGGGCGAGATATGTATTGGAAACTGATGTAGCGAGATTTGTTTACTATGGAGCAAGGGTGTTTGGACTTGTACCTTTAATCACAGCAGAAATATAGGACTTCTTAAGACACTGACTGAAGATGATATAAAGAAGATATATGAGATGGCTGTATAAAAACGGGGCTGTCACATTGATAAACGCTTAAAAACATAGTGTATTCTTAGTGGAAAACATCTATGGATATGTGTTTATTCTAAATGTGACAGCCCCTTTATAGACTTTTATAAGTTTCATTTTGCATAAGACTAGCCTTTAAAAACATCATATCAGCAGGCTTTTTAAAGATAACCGTTGGCTCGTAAGGGCATTTTACAAATTGTTATAGTAATGAAGTATCAAGTCCCTCTGCTAAGGCAATGGCAAGCACTCCGGGGCCTATGTGGCAGGCAACTGAAAGTGAAAGCGGCTGCATTTCAATCTCATAGCCGGGGAAGGCTTCCTCGACTTCTTTTTTCCATTCTAAAGCATCATCAAGATAAGCCCCGTAGGCAATTAAAAGATGAAGATTTTTCTTTGTGGCTGCATCCTTAAAGCGGCCTTCCATATCCTTTCTAATAGCATCTATCATGGTTTTCTTAGCCTGTGCCTTACCTCTGCATTTTGCGTAAGCATCTAACTTATCTCCCTGAATCTGAAGCACAGGCTTTAAGTTAAGCAGAGTTCCTATAGCTGCGGCAGCAGGTGTGATTCGCCCGCCTTTTTTGAGGTATTTGAGGGTATCAAGAGATACATAGATAGCTGAGCGGTCTGCTGTTCTTTCAAGGTATTCCTTGATTTCTTTTGCATTCTTACCCATCTTCGCAAGCTCAAGAGCATCAACCATGGAGCGGTACTGGGTGACGGACACTCTTCTGTTATCTACTACCTGAACCCTGCCGTCAAAGTCCTCTGCGAGCATGGCAGCAGTTGAAACTGTGCCTGAAAGTCCACTTGATATAGGTATAAATAGAACCTCATCGTGGGTTTTAAGGAGTTCATCCCAGGTATCTGTCATGTCTCCGGGTGATGGCATCGAAGTCTTTACATCTACAGCATCATCCTGAAGGGCAGCGTAAAACTGCTCATGCGTCATAGTAACACCGGCAAACTCTATTTTGTCATTTATAAAAAAAGGAGATGGCTGGATGAATACACCCATTTCCTTTGCTTCTTTCATAGAAATTCCTGCATTACTATCTGATATTATTGCAATTTTCATTAAATCCCCTATCCTTATTATAATGGTAAATGATACAGGATTGCATAGCCTTACTTCCCGCAATCCATTCAAAAAAATGATATGTTTAAACATTAGCCGATATTTAGACAATAGTCAATATATAAATCGAAATAAAGTGTTTTTTTGGCAATATGCCGAAGTGGATATAATTGTGGTTTAATGAATATCATCATATTCCCGCCAGTTTGCTATGGGGATGCGACAAAGCAGAAGATAGAAGAGGTGAAAATGACTACTGATGAGAAATGGATGAGACAGGCTATAAATCAGGCAAAAAAGGCTCTGAAACTTGAAGAAGTGCCGATTGGCTGCGTTATAGTTCATAATGATAAGATTATTGCAAGGGGATATAACAGGAGAAATACTGACCATACCTCGCTTGCACACGCAGAAATGATGGCAATAAAAAAAGCCTGCAAAAAAATAGGTGACTGGAGGCTCGAGGAATGTACTCTCTCTACGTAACTCTTGAGCCCTGCCAGATGTGTGCCGGAGCCATAGTGCAGTCTAGAGTGAAAAGGGTTGTCATAGGGGCTATGAATAAAAAAGCAGGATGCGCAGGCTCTATATTTAATCTCCTTGAGGAGGACAGGTTCAACCATAAGGCAGAGGTAACAAGGGGAATACTTGAGGATGAATGTGCAGAGATGATGAGTGAATTCTTTAGAGGACTAAGGGCGAAAAAAAGCCATGCATTTTGCTTCGAAACAGCTTCACAGACGGTACCTAAGTGAAGAACTCAGCCCAGGCTCCCTTACGGCACATGAAAGATTTTGCTTAGTGCTGCTTTGTTCCCAACCTGACACGGTTCACAAGCTCTCATTGCGTAAGACCAAGACTTCAACATCCTCCGCCTAGGGCGGCTCTGCAAAGACTGTCCCTCAGACAAAATATCACCCCTACTAGAGCGGATTGTAGGTACAGGGCACCGCTATCTCCCCGGCTGCATGGTAGTAATAGTATAGTGAAAATGAGGCTTATGTCAAGTGGGATAATAAGCCTGTCATTTTGTTGCTTATAATCATATACCGCTGGGTATTAATATAAACATTAGGAGAAAAGAGGAGCGTAAATATACTGACAATATTGTATGCGTAATAGAAAAAAACTGATAATAACTTGACTGATATAATTGAAAGTGTTATATTTAAAGTGACTATAGTTATTTTGTAGAATTCTCTTGCGAAAAACTACACAGAGAAAGAGGTAAGGGTATTATGAAAAGCATAAAAATAACAAAAAGAACAGTATTCTATATTTTGCTTGCAGTTTCTTTGATAATGCTACTGATAGCATTATTCCCGCCAGGAAAAGTGGTAGACTCAGGAATCTTATCCACGGCACTGGGAAATTATGAGTTTAGCATAAGAGAAAGGCTGTTGGTAGGAGCACTTGGATTGTCGGTATGGTTAATAATATATGGATTTTTCATAAAGAAGCAGACTTTAGAATGGATAATAATGATAATATTGTTCATTCCACATGTAATATTGATTTTAGTAATGAAAGAATATTCTCACGATATAATGTATATGCTAAGGATGTATTTGTTAATTCTTAGCTTTGGATTTATAGCGATTAGAGGGTAGTATCGAATTGACACCTTTCTATATTTTAGGATAATCTAAAGCCAGCTTTAGAATTTTCCTAAAAATGAAGTGTACCCTGGGTTATATGAGGAGGCATTATGAAGAAGAGAATTAAACCTATAATAGCTATAGCCATAACGATAATTATTGCTTTTACCATAATGGCAATACTAGTGGGAATTTTTATATTCAATATTATAAGATCTGAAAAAGAGAGTGAAGTCGGTAATGCTTATTTTAAAGTCACAATTCCGGATGGATGGAAAGCTGATGGAGAAGATAGGGAGGAATATGCCCCAAGTGGGGAAAGTTGGGTGAGTGATGGTTTATATATTTACCCTAAAGAATGTAGTGATGAGAATCAAAGAATATATATATTTAGAAGTGTAAGTCAAGTATCTGAAGATGACATGGAAGATGAAAGCTATAGTAAAGAAACATTTATTACTAAGGGCGGTATAAAGGGAAAAGTATATAAAAGTAATGATATTTTTTCATGGATGGTATTATACGATGTGGATGAGGTGGGTGGATACTATGGTGCAAATGTCTATTTTGAGGACAAATCCTTAATACATAAACACAAGAATGAAATAATGGATATATTAAAGAGTTTAGTGGTAAACAAAGAGCAATCGGAATAAAATCATTCAAAGGTAAATAAGCAGGTATTTATAGACTGATAAATCAGAAAAGTGATGGAAATTCCAATTACAGATTTCCATCACTTTTATACTTTATCCAACCCTTAACTTGAACTTCATCAGGGCTTTTTCATCATCTACAGGGATTTTAGCAATGTCGGCGCCAAGTTCTTTTAGCTTTTCTTCGAAATGCTCGTAGCCCCTTTCGATATACTCTATCTGGTCAACCTCGCTTACTTCCTCAGAACAAAGGCCTGCAATCACAAGGGCGGCTCCGGCTCTTAGGTCGGGAGAACTAAGCTTTGCGCCTGAGAGCTTCTCGACACCATCTATAATGGCATTATTTCCCTCTACTTTGATGGTAGCACCCATTTTTGTAAGCTCATCAGTGAACTTGAAACGGTTCTCAAATATACTCTCAGTGACAACACTAGTACCACTTGCCATAGAAAGGAGGGTAGTCATCTGAGGCTGCATATCGGTAGGAAAGCCCGGATAAGGCAGAGTCTTTACATGAGTATGGGTAAGTCTCTCCTTGGCACAGACTCTGATAGAATCATCAAATTCATGTATTTCAGCACCCATTTCAAGCAGTTTTGCAGTAATTGCTTCCATGTGTTTTGGAATCAGATTCTTTACAAGGACATCACCCTTTGTTGCAGCAGCGGCCACCATGTAAGTTCCTGCCTCTATCATATCAGGTATAATAGAATATTCACTTCCGTGAAGCTTCTCAACTCCAACTATTCTGATTACATCAGTACCTGCACCCTTTATGTCAGCACCCATACTGTTAAGGAAGTTGGCTACATCTACGACATGAGGCTCCTTAGCCACATTTTCCATTATGGTCTTGCCCCTCGCAAGGGTAGCCGCAAGCATGATATTAATAGTAGCACCTACGCTTGATACATCAAAGTAAATGTGGTTTCCAATCAACTCATCAGCTCTTACAGCAATAAGGCTGTGCTTGATGTCTACTTCGGCTCCAAGTGCCTCAAAGCCCTTGATATGCTGGTCTATAGACGGCTGCCTATATTACAGCCACCCGGAAATGCCACCTTGGCATCTTTGTTCTTGCCAAGAAGAGCACCGAGAAGATAGTAGGAAGCTCTTATCTTTCTGATAAACTCATTATCTACACAGAAGTTAGTAATGGTTCCACCGTTTATCCTAACTGTATGATTATCTATTCTTTCAACAATGGCCCCTATTTCTTCAATGGCACTAAGAAGCACCTGTATATCACTAACATAAGGAAGATTCTCTATCTTAACCGGCTCGTTACACATAATGGCAGCGGCTAAAATACCGAGTGCAGCATTTTTAGCTCCACTTATAGAAACTTCGCCAACGAGAGGCCTGCCGCCTCTGATTACATATTCATTCATCTTAACCCCTTTACTAGGTCTTTTAAGGTATAGTAATATTAATTAGAGTATGTGAAGATATAATTATCACATGTATCACTCAATTATAACGAGTAAGTGGATAGGTGTCAATATTTCGGGGAGAGTTTGACAAAATGAGGGCTCTGTATTAAAATTATAAAGTTAGGAAACAACTGTAAATATTTGCTTTTCAGGCAAAGAAGGCAGGTAAAATTTGCTTCAAATTATCCCGGTGAATTTGCAGAGTAGTGGGTTGTAAAATGGAGCAAATAATTTGGCTTTGATATATTTACCCTGAAAAGTCAGATATTTGAGAAATAAAATGTATAGAAAGAGGGAAGAAAATGGCAAAAGATAAGAAAATGGTAGAAGAAATTACTTCTATGAACGAAGATTTCGCGCAGTGGTACACCGATGTTGTTAAAAAGGCTGAGCTTGCAGATTATTCAAGCGTGAAGGGCTTTGTAGTTCTCAAGCCTTATGGCTTTGGTATTTGGGAGAATATACAGAAAACCCTTGATAAGATGTTCAAGGAGACAGGTGTAGAAAATGTATGTATGCCACTTTTGATTCCCGAAAGTCTTATAAATAAAGAAAAAGACCATGTTGAGGGCTTTGCTCCGGAGGCAGCCTGGGTAACACATGGCGGCTCTGAAGAGCTTCAGGAACGCCTCTGCGTGCGTCCTACCTCAGAGACCTTATTCTGCGATTTTTATTCAAAGGACATCCGCTCATACAGAGACTTACCTAAGGTTTACAACCAGTGGTGCTCAGTCGTAAGATGGGAAAGGAGACCAGGCCATTTCTTCGTACGAGAGAATTCCTCTGGCAGGAAGGACATACTGCACATGCTACAGAGGAAGAGGCTCAGGAGAGAACCATCCAGATGCTGGGTGTCTATGTGGACTTCTTTGAGAAAGAGCTTGCCATCCCTGTAATAAAGGGACAAAAGACCGAGAAGGAGAAGTTTGCCGGTGCAGTATCTACCTACACTATAGAGGCTATGATGCACGATGGTAAGGCTCTTCAGTCAGGTACAAGCCACAACTTCGGTGATGGATTTGCAAGGGCTTATGATGTTACATTTACAGATAAGGACAATACTATTAAATACTGCCACCAGACCTCCTGGGGAGTAAGTACCAGAATGATAGGTGCCCTTATCATGGTTCACGGTGATGACAACGGCCTTGTGCTTCCTCCAAGGATTGCGCCTACACAGGTTATGATAGTTCCTATTATGCAGAACAAGGAAGGTGTGCTTGAGAAGGCGAATGAGCTTAAGGGAAGGCTGTCCGCAGACTTTAGAGTTAAGCTTGATGACAGCGACAAGACACCGGGCTTTAAGTTCGCTGACCAGGAAATGCGCGGTATCCCTGTGAGAGTGGAGATTGGGCCTAAGGACATAGAGGCCAATAAATGCGTGGTGGTAAGAAGAGATAATCACGATAAGCTTGAAGTTTCTCTTGATGAACTTGAGGCAAAGCTTGGTGTCATCCTTGAGGATATTCAGAAGAACATGCTTGAAAAGGCAAGAGCACATAGAGACAGCCATATCTACAGTGCTGATAGCTATGATGAATTTAAGGAGACTATTGCTAATAAACCGGGCTTTATAAAGGCACATTGGTGTGAGAACAGAGAATGTGAAGACAAGATTAAGGAAGATACTTCAGCTACAGCAAGATGTATACCTTTTGAGGACGGCAATTCAGAAGGAAAATGTATCTGCTGCGGCAAGCCTGCTAAGAAGCTCGTTTATTGGGGAAAGGCATATTAATGCATATTACATTACCTACAAAGGTAAAACAAATAATATCAAAACTTGAAAAAGCAGACTTTGAAGCCTATGCAGTCGGTGGCTGTGTGAGGGACTCCATTCTTGGGAGAAGTCCTGAGGACTGGGATATAACCACTTCCGCAAAGCCGGAGGAGGTTAAGAGGCTCTTTAGTGCGACCATAGACACAGGCTTACAGCATGGAACGGTGACTGTAGTCATAGAAAAAGAGGGCTTTGAGGTCACTACCTTTAGGCTTGACGGAGATTATACAGATGGAAGGCATCCCGACAGGGTTGCCTTTACCTCTTCTTTGACGGAAGACTTAAGGAGACGGGATTTCACTATAAATGCTATGGCATACAGTGAAAGACTGGACTTATAGATGAGTTTGACGGTGAAAGAGACCTTGAGGACGGTGTCATACGGGCTGTGGGAGATGCTTGTGAGAGATTCTCTGAGGATGCACTCAGGATGCTTCGTGCCATAAGATTTGCAGGCCAGCTAAACTTTAAGATAGCTGACGAGACATTTGACGCTATAAAAGAGCTTTCCCCAAACATTGCCAAGGTAAGTGTAGAAAGGATAGCAAAAGAACTTGAGAAGCTGCTCCTATCGGGTAATCCTGAGTACATAGCTCTTGTGTATGAGACGGGTATCTTCTCAGTCATTGCTCCTGAAGTAGCAATGCTTTTTGAAAATGGTGAGATATCCGCTTCGACCAAGGCACTTAGCAAGGCTTCATTTCCGGAAAAGAAAGAGTTATATCAGATAAGACTAGCCATCTTCTTAGAGGGATTGGGGGCTGATAAGGCTGCAAACCTTCTTAAACGCTTAAAGCTAGACAATGACACTATAAATACAGTGAAAAAGCTCCTAGGGCTCTCGCTTAGAGAGGTAGAGAATAACGAAACCGATATGAGGAGAACAGTGAAGGAGGCAGGACATAAGATGATGCCTCTCCTTTTGGAAATGAGAAGAGCAAAAGGGCTTAAAGACAATAAAGAGATGTATCAGACCGTCATTGACAACGGCTATTGCACCAGTATCAGCGAGCTAAATATCAACGGTAAAGACCTTATGGATGCAGGCATACCAAAGGGAGCTCTTATAGGGAGTACGCTTGAGAGACTTTTGGAGCTTGTTATAGAGAAGCCAGAGCTAAACACAAGGGAAAGTCTGCTTTGGAGGTGAGGAGGAATGAAGAGTAGCCGATTATTGCCCATAATTATTATGTTATGCTTAACCGGACTCGGAATATTTGTAGGTGTAAACACCATTATAAATGCCAAGAATAAAAGGCCACCTATAAGCCCTAAGCCAAATGAGATAGTAGAGGTATCTCCTGCGGCTGTCACAGAAGAGACACAGAGTGGGACTGTAGCTGTGCTAAGGGGGATAGACAGGATAAATAACAAGATAGGCGTCTACCTTGCGGGTGAAATGAGAGAGACCAGTTATTCTTATGATTTGGCGACCTCAGTCAAAAGCAAGAATGACAGAGAGCTTGTGATGCCTGAGCTTCCGCTTGGAAGTATTATTAATATCGAAGTAAATGAAGACACAGGTATGCTTAGTAAGGTAGCGGTCAACAAAGAGGCTTGGGACTATCAGGGAGTAAAGAACCTCCAGATAGATGAGGTGCTCTCCAAGATGACAATTGGAGAATCTAACTTTATCTATGATGCAGGGCTTACAGTAATAAGTGGGAATGATAATGTCAGTCTTAGAAATATAGAGCCTACGAAGGATGTTCTGGAAGTCAGAGGACTTGGAGAAAAAATCTTCTCTTTAAGTGTGACAAGGGGGCATGGAGTACTTGAGTTTGCCGACTATGACGATTTTCTTGGTGGAAGCATTGAAATAGGCTACGATGTATTTGATGATATCGCAGAAAATATGAAGTACGTCCTTAAAGAAGGGCAGTATAAGGTCATTCTAAAGAAAGATAATCTTACGGTAAATAAGGTTGTAGATATAAAAAGAGATAGGACAGAGGTACTAAGGCTCTCTGGCTATACAGCTGAAATGACTAAGACCTCGAAGGTGGCTTTCTCTCTTTCTCCTAGCAGTGCGTCTATAAGCATTGACGGTAAGGAAGTGGATGCAGGTAAGACGATTGAGCTAAACTACGGCGAATATCTGGTTAAGGTCAAGGCGGAAGGATATGTGGGCTGGGAAAGCGTAGTGACCATATCAAAGCCTAAGACTGTGATGAGTATTGCTCTTGCCATGAAGAAGGAAAAGGCAGAGGAGGAGAAGAAGGATGACGGAATGGCAGAGCCGTCTACAGATGTAGAAAAAACTGATGATGACTCTGAGGAGACCGGTATTTCTGAAACGCCTACAGAGGATGATGAGGATAAGGAAATAAAGGTAAGAACTGACAGTACAAAGAACATTTTCTTTAGGAAGCCTGTAGGGGCAACCATTTCCTTTGACGGCAGGGTAATAGGAGATGCACCTTGCGAGATGACAAAGGTAACAGGTGAACACGAGATTACCCTTAAGATGGACGGTTACGAGACTCAGACCTACACTATAAACATTGAAGATGATGGAGAAGACGCGGTGTTTAGCTTCCCTGATATGATAAGGGAGAAGGAGTAAATAGCTTAATTTGACTTTTACCTATAAACATGGTATGATTAGAGGACAGTTGTACAAGCGTGCTTGTATACAAATGTATGTTGCATATCCTGATTATATCAGGGTTAGGTTGATAACTTAATAGTTGGGAGGCTTAATCATGGGAAAGTTGATGTAAAGGCAGTCCGTAATGCAGTATACCGCGCCATTGGAAGCAGAGTCGTAGTCAAGGCCAATCGTGGCAGACATAGATTCGATGTGAATGAAGGCGTGATTAAAGAGGTTTATCCTCACGTGTTTATGATTCAAATAAATGACAGTGAGGAAGATGCAGGTAAGACTGTTTCTTACACCTATACCGATATCCTTACAAAGGATGTACAGCTTCAACTTTGTACACAATAAAATAAATCCTTAATAACAGAGATTAATTCAGAAGAATACACTTGTTATTAAGGATTTTTTATATTTTCTCGGAAATCACTTTAAGAATTTTATACGCGCAACTGCATAAGCAGCATTTCACAAATATAAGAGTCCCACCTGCCACTAAGTAAATAGTGCAGGTGGGACAGTTTAGTGCATTTAAATCAGTTTCAGATATTTGTAGTCCTGTATTTTTCAAAGTGCAGTACTAATTCATATTTGTGAAAATAGCATTATTACATCAAATGTCTTTCTCTTATGATATAGCCGTCTCTATCTCTTGTAGGACGCTTTGGCATTTCCCAAGCAAAATGGTCTGTATGAAGCACATGATGTGCCTTATGTGAGTTAGGAGTGCCAAAGTAGTTCTCATAGAGAGACTTGATATCAGGGTTATCGTGAGAATAGCGGATTTTGGAGTTCTTGTCAAGGAAGTAGAGATTCTTTCCTCTGGCAAAAGCAAGTTCCTCACCGTCATGTATAGCTGACCGCCGCCACCTACGCAGCCCCCCGGGCAAGCCATAACCTCTACGAAGTCGTACTTCTTAGTTCCTGCATCTATTTCATCTATAAGCCTTCTTGTATTTGCAAGACCGTTTACTACAGCTATTCTAAGGTCGATGTCTTTGAGATTGAAGGTAGCCTCTGTAAGTCCTGTTTTCTGTGACTCAGCTCTTATTACCTTGAAAGCATCAGGAGGGCAGTTTTCACCCATAAGTGAGTGGTAAGCTGTTCTAAGAGCAGCCTCCATAACACCACCTGTAGCTCCGAAGATAATACCTGCGCCTGTTACATCGTGGAAGAGGTGGTCAGGCTCAGAATCTTCAAGTGTCTCTGGAAGGATATGGAAAGCCTTAATCATTCTAACAAGCTCTCTTGAGGTAAGCACGCAGTCTGTATCGTGTCCTGCATACTCATCTTGGAAGAATTCCATATTGCGCTCACCCTTTTTAGCTACGCAAGGCATGATTGCCACTGAGTAAATATTTTCAGGATCTACACCTATTTCCTTAGCAAAGTGGGTCTTCATAACTGAACCAAACATCTGCATTGGTGATTTAGCTGATGAAAGCTGGCCTGTAAGGTGTGGGTAGTTACTCTTAAGGAAACGCACCCAACCAGGGCAGCAGGAGGTAAACATTGGCTTATCCTTAAGCTCTCCATTTGAGAATCTGGCTATAAACTCGCTTGCTTCCTCCATTATGGTAAGGTCAGCTGAGAAAGCGGTATCAAATACGTAGTCAGCACCTATTCTTCTAAGAGAATCAAAGATTCTTCCAACAGTGGCTTCGCTAAGGTCAAGTCCAAGACTTTCGCCCCAAGCAGCTCTTACAGCAGGAGCCACCTGAACTACAACTACCTTCTTTGGATCTGCTATGGCTCTTAAGAACTCCTCGGTATCATCTCTTTCTTTAAGAGCACCTACAGGACAGTGGGTTATACACTGACCGCAAAGAGAACAGTCTGCCTCTGCTATTGTTCTTGAACCGGATACATTTATGGTTGATCTTGCACCTGTGCCCTCAAGAGTCCAAACGCCGAGTCCTGCAATCTTATCACAGACCTGCACACACAGCGCATACATTTGATACATTTTTTAGAATCTCTTATAAGTGGGAATGTCTTATCCCATTCCTGAACCTCAAGACGCTCCTCATAAAGAGTGTCTGTTATGTTGAGGTCATTTGCAAGAGTCTGAAGTGAACAGTTGCGGCTTCTTACGCAGGTTGCACACTTGCAGTCATGCTGTGAAAGTATCATCTGTACTGTTCTACGTCTTGCAAGTCTTACCTTAGGGCTGTTGGTATATACTATCATGCCTTCTTCAACCTTGTTGTTGCAGGCGGTAACAAACTTATCTTTGCCTTCTACTTCAACTATGCAGACACGACAGGCAGCTATTTCATTGATTTCCTTTAAGAAACAAAGGTGAGGAACAGGAACTCCGGCACTATAAGCCGCATCCATTATGGAAGTTCCCTCAGGCACATTTACGCTTCTTCCATCTATTGTTAAATTTACCATATATTCTCACGACCTCCTTTGAATATTCCAAAGCCAAAGTGGTCACATCTGAGACAGCGACCTGATTCCTGGCAGGCTTCCTTTTTGTTCATGCAATTCTCTACACCATTAAAGTCATGTACCCTGTCAGAAGCTTCACGCTCCGTAAGTTCAACTCTACCACAGGCTGAGTGCTCTACCTTACTTGGAATAGGGATATCGACATCACAGGTAATATCGTGCTTATAGCTAAGAATTCGTCAATATTTGCAGCCATAACCTTTGCAGCGGCAATAGCCTTGATTACGGTAGCAGGTCCTGAAGCGCAGTCTCCACCAGCAAATATTCCCGGAAGTCCTGTAAATCCACCATTAGGCATAGTGAACATCTTACCCTTTTGTACAGGTATTCCTTCGTCTTCATAGTACTTGGTCTCGATATTCTGACCGATTGCTACTATGAGAGTCTCACAAGGAATGAACTCTTCAGGCTCTCCTGTAGATATTACAGAGGCTCTTCCGTCACTTATTTTAGATATCATCTGAGGTGTTACCCAGATTCCCTTAATATGTCCATTTTCAATCTCAAGTCTTGAAGGAGCCTTTAAGTGTAACCATTTCAACACCTTCAGCAAGAGCGCCTTCGATTTCAGCTGGAAGGGCAGTCATATCAGCTATTCTACGTCTGTAGACACAGCTAACCTTCTTTGCACCAAGTCTAACTGCTGTTCTAACTGCATCCATAGCCACATTACCGCCGCCGATGATGGCTACATTCTGTCCTGTAAGGTCGTCATACTGCTCAACACCTACATTTCTAAGGAATTTAACTGCAGACATAACACCTTCAGCATCTTCACCTTCAAGCCCAAGTTTCTTATCGGTAGACGCACCTATAGTAATAAGAACTGCATCGTATTCTTTCTTTAAGTCAGGTAAGAGGAGGTCAACACCAAGTTTAAGACCGTATTTTACTTCTACACCTGTAGCAAGGATAGCATCTGTATCCTCCTCAAGTCTATCCTTTGGCAGACGATAGTTAGGAATACCGTATCTAAGCATACCTCCAAGCTTAGGAAGCATTTCATATACAGTTGTCTGATGTCCCATAAGCTGTAAGTAGTAAGCAGCTGAAAGTCCTGATGGGCCACCGCCGATAACGGCAATCTTCTTGCCTGTAGAAGGTGCACAAGGTGGAGGTGGAACCTTTCCTGCCATGTCTGCTGCAACACGCTTGATACCTCTGATATTTACGGCATCATCCACCATATTTCTTCTACATTTTTCTTCACAAGGATGTTCACAGATAAATCCACAGGTAGTTGGGAAATGGATTATCCTTTCTTATGAGCCTGATTGCATCAGCATAGCGCTCTTCCCTAACAAGGGCGAGATATCCCGGCACATCCACGTGTGCAGGGCAGAGAGCAACACAAGGAACAGGCTGCTTTGTCATACAGTTACAGCGTCCGTTTCTGATATGCTCTTCAAAGTCATCACGACAAGCAGTAACTGTCTTATATACCATATGTGCAGCTTCGTAACCAATAGCGCAGTCTGCAGTTTCTGAGATTGATTTTGGCAGTCTCCTCTATAAGGTCGATGATGTCCATAGTGGCTGTACCATTAAGAACAGTTGTCATCATGTGCTTTAGATGGAGCAGTCCTACACGACAGGGAACACATTTTCCACAGGTCTGTGCATGGCACATTTCAATAAATGCTCTTGTGATATCTACAGGACAGAGTCCGGGAGGGCTTGCCTCTATTCTTTTGTCCAGAGTTCTGTACAAGTCTTCAATTACAAGAGTGGCTCTGTCCGGCGTAAAAATTTCCAAACGGCTCATTTAACTACCTCCTTTGATTTACCATCATAATTTTCGAACCGATAACTACTCATTTGTAAAAATATGCAAAAAACCATGGATTAATTTTCAAAAATATCTCACAAATATAGTTTTAACATCGATAACTTCATTGTACAAAAATAGCTAAAGGAAAATCAAGAATAGTTAAAAAAATAAACAAATAATCTAAAAGTATTTATAGGGAATATTGATAATAATTATCAGTTGTTATTAGATTAGCTGTAAGCTATAATTAAAACCTACTTGTAAGCTAAGTTTATGTGTGATATATTTTGATAAGTGTCAAAAGCACGTAAATTCATTGTTTGCTTGTTTGATAGAGAATTTGTTATTTTTTACAAAAACATTGATTAAGGAGATTTATGAGAAAGAGAATAATTAATACTGCACTAGTATTTGTGTTAGGCTTATCACTTACGGCCTGTGGAACTGCTACAGCGACAAAAAATATTAATGTTGAGCCTGAAAATAAGCCGGCAGTAAGTGAAAATGCCAAAGTGGAATCAAATGTTTCTGAGGGAGTGTCTGTGGTTAATGCGAATAAGACTGAAGAAGGTACTAAGGTGGCAACAAGCGGGGCCGCAGAGGGTGATACGTCAGGTAAGTCATCAAAGGAAGTATATAACTGCTGTGGCTTCATAGAGGACAGCGGTGTCACGGTAAAAATAGCCGGAATTAAAGGAAATGATATAGTAGGCTTGGTTAAGCTTATTGATAATGCAAAGCAGGATAAGACAGTAAATGGCTATGATTTTAGTCAGTCATCTTCATCTGAGGAACTTGGCGATAAGCTTGTAAAGGGAGAGCTTGACATGGCAGTACTTCCTATTGAAGCGGCTGCAAAGCTTTATGGTGAAACAGATGGTAATATCAGGATGGTTGCAACTACTGTGATTGATGTTACTAAAAAGTGGGATAAGTCTAACAGGAAAAAACATTCTATGTCAGGTATCTTTACAACTGCTAAGTTTGTAAGGGAAAATAAGCATGCTGTAGACGCTCTATTAGGAGACTATAGTTATTCTGCTATGTGGATGACTGAGAAGGAGAATGGGGCAGAGTCTGAGAAGCTAATCAAAGAATATGATGCTGCTGATTCTGATAAGGCGGCTAAGGTAATTGCTTCAGGGAAGGTAGCCTGCCTAAGGGGAGAAACCATGAAAAAGGCGGCTAAGGCCTATCTTGGCTCTCTTAAAAAGGTAGACAAAAAGGCTATAGGAGAGCTGCCGAATGATGACTTTTACTATATAAGGGATGCTGAATAAACATAAAAAGTCCTGCAGGAAATTGAAAACCTGTAGGATTCTTTCTTGTTAAAGAAATTTGTTCGTTATTATTTCAAACAACAATAAAAATAGGATGTCAAAATGTCTGACACTCTATTCTTATGACAAATTTTCTTTGCAAATTTAGATTACTTCTTTATCTTCTTACTTTTGATAAAAAAATCTTTGTAAGTATTTTAGCTGCATTATTCTCAGTAACCTTCTTCTTTACATTCTTAATATCCTTTTTGGTAAGAGCACCTGTCTTTATAAGGCCGGCTACATAGGCTCTTGCCCACTTTGAAGTCTTAACACCCTTTAGATACTTCTTTGTATCCTTCTTGTTGGCCTTTTTGATTATCTTCTTTTTTACAAGTTCCTTTGCAAACTGTTCAAGAGTGAGACCTTTTTTGGCATTTATCTTCTTGCGGATAGCCTTCAGTTTGTTCTTATCAGCTGCCTTCTTAAGTTTTGCTATAAGCTTGTCAAAAGCTGACAGCTTTACAGTGCCCTGAGGGGTAGTATCCTCTGTAATGCCCACGTTTGTTGGCTCGCTTGGTGAAGGTGTTTCAGGTATTACAGTATTATTTGATGGCTCACTTACAATGTAGCCACCACCGCCACCGCCGCCAGTGCTAGGCTGAGGAGCAGGTTGTGGGCTAGGCTGAGGAGCAGGTTGTGGGCTAGGCTGCGGTGTAGGTTGTGGGCTAGGCTGAGGAGTAGGTTGTGGGGCCGGTTGAGGAGTAGGCTGCGGTGTAGGTTGTGGAGTAGGCTGAGGGGTTGGCTGAGGGGTTGGCTGTACAGGCTTAGTAGGCTTGACCAAGCTTATGGTTGTCTTCATATATCCAACATCGTATTCAGAATCATTATATCTAGCTTCATTTACAGCTCCACTACGTAGGTCAAGCACAATCTCATATCTGTTGTCTCCAAGTGACTTTAGCCCTGGGCTTTCAAGCCTGTAGCCTGAAGGAAGACTCTGTATAAGGCTAAAGGTAACCTTATCGCCTAACTTGAAATTCTTGTAATCAACATCGTTGCGGGCATCTTCCCTGTCGATTCTTGCAATTGTGGATTTCCTGTTAGTACCCTCAATCTGTATATTGGTCACATAATCAGCGTAATTCTTCCCGGAATTGTCTTTAAGCTTAAGCTCAAAAAGCACAGGGTTAAAGACATAGGTATCTCCATCAGGTACTTCGTTAGTAGTCACATAATTGAGGTTCGTATCTACCCTGTATAAGGCAACTTTGAAATCACGTGCGTTAGGGTCTTCGGTAGACTGGTACCAGCCGTTTTCAAGGTAAGCATTTAAGGAGCCAAATGCATCCTTGTCAAAGTTAACAATTTGAGCAGGAATTTTCATGCTTCTAATAGGCTGGTCATAAAAAGCATTATACCCTAAACCTGTAAAGCCAGGGTCTAGGTTAGCATAGTCAAAACTTACGTTTTTAAGCGAATGCAATGAGCCATAATCAGGTCCAATCTCAGCAAACATCTCCTTTGACAAAACCTTTATATCGTCGCTTGGCTTAAAATCTAATCCTTCTACGGTTTTTAAGGTTGTATTCCCGAAGGCACGGTCACGGATGTGAGAACTAAGTCCATTAAGTGAAAGCTTTGTTATCTTATTGTACTCAAAGGAGTGAGCACCAATGAAATCAACTGTGCTTGGGAAGGTGAGATCTCCTCCTATTGCGGAGCCCATAAATGCGGCATATCCTATTTTTTTCTAAGTTTACGGCCGTTTGCGAAGTTAAGTGTTGCTGTGAAGTTACTATTAATATTGTCATAGTCTCTTCTAAAAGCGTCATTGTATATAACTTCTACGCTGGCAGGAATAGTAATTTCTTTTATATCATTACCAATAAATGCCTGATTACCTATAGCCACGATGTTTGTAGGGAGATCTAAGCTTTTTAGCTTGTTATATGCAAACATTCCGTTTGGTATAATAATCTTATCCTTAACTTCGCCCATAAGAGCGTCACCCGGATTATCGCCTCCGTTGCTGGCAGGACGAAAGTATTCACCGTTACCTGCCTTAAGACTTCCACTTACATTGTAGTAGTTTCCAAAGTCTACTCTATATATCTGGTTGTTTCTAAAGGCATTGATACCTACAGTTGTAAGGCTTGATGGGATGAAAACATAGGTTATCTTATTGCTTCTAAAGCAATTATCACCGATACTTTTAAGAGTATTTGGAAGGGTGATAGATGTTATAGAACCATCTGCAAATGTACGATTGCCTAAAGTTTCAACGCCGTAATTCAAGCTGACTGATGAGAGACTTTTATTACCACTAAATGCGTAGTTGCCAATTGATTTTAACTTACTATTAAACTTGATTGAGATAAAATCGCAGCCTGCAAATGCACTATCACCAATAGTTTCAAGTGTATCAGGCAATTCAAGAATAAATTGTTTACCCTTAAATACACTCCTAAATGTAGATTCATAAATCCCCTTTATATTAAGGTTAGGATCAAACTTCACTTTGATAATATTTCCAGCGGTATTTTGCACTTTCAAGCGTATCTCAGGATATTTGGAAGATGCAACCCCATCTCTTACATCAACACATGAGCTATCGAGAGTGATAGTAGAGTCCTCTCTTACATCTGCCTTTGCAACAATAGGACTATTTATACCTTTTGCAACTAGAGAACTAAAACCCGTGCTGTTTGAGCTATGTGGAGGGGTGAGCAGTGAAAGTGAATTGGTCGCAACGAGAGCAAGAGCGAGGATACTTGCCGTGCGTCTGTGATTAAATTTTTTCATCTTGATGTCTCCTTTGTAAATGTTTTATCCCAAATTATCCTACTGTACTATACAGAATAAGAGTTATGTGACCTACAGTGGATAATTCGGTTTTCAAAATAACCCTCGACAAAGAAATGAGGTACTTTAGCAGCTTAAACCAACTATAAAAGTACCTGAAATATGATATTTTATCCGGGTAGATTGATGTGGATGTCAAAAGATAATAAATTCTCTTGCAAGCAAGCCCCAAGCGAATATTTATTCTTTTGACACTTGTATCATAGATTGGATAAAATGTAGCTTTTTGTCTAGGGGATTTTAAAACCATAAAAAAATTCAAAAGTCAATTAAAATTGGCTAAAATGAATAAATTTAAGGAAATGTTTAGAAAATATTAAGATGTGAGAACGGATATCAATAGTATAAAAATTCAAATTAAATTCAATGAAGAATGATAGTTTGTTGACTAAAATCTACGAGAGGAAAACTCCTCCCCCTGAGATGAGTAAGCTATTCGTGTATTATATTTGTCAACGAGAAAGTATGTAAAAAAAGCTGCCACACCACAGAGGTGTGACAGCAGGATAAATCATTATTTAATTTTTCTTCTGAAAAATGCTCCAAGTCCAAGCATTGCAGCTCCAAGAAGTACAAAGCCTTCTTCAGAGCTTCCACCGGTTCTTGGAAGCTTGCCCTGAGGAGTTTTTCCATCAAATACCTTAACTACTTCAAGAGTATTATCCTTGCGGATCTTAGCAACTCCCTTAGGAGTTCTCTTGTCTTTTACGAAGGTATAAGTACCATCATCCTTATTTACCTCAGCATTACCAAGTGATGTACCATCATCATCCACAATATTGAAGACAGGATTGCCTTCTGGGATGAGGTTTGGATTAACTATTCTTTCAGGTGTAAATGGTACATTGGTAGGTGGGTTCTCTGTAGGAATTGTAGTTGTAGGGGTTGTAGGATTAACCGGTGTTGTTGGTTCTGTAGGATTAGTAGGTACTACAGGGGTGTTTGGTGTTGTTGGGTTACCTGGTGTGCTAGGAGTTACAGGCTCACTAGGCTTAGCTGGCTCAGAAGGCTTTATAGCTTCTGGAGTAGCAGGAGTGCTAGGGCTCTCAGGAGTTATAGCTCCAGGAGTGCTAGGCTTCTCGGGCTGTATTGCTCCAGGAGTAGCAGGAGTGCCAGGGGTTTCAGGCTTTACTTCAGGCTTTGGAGGTTCTGGAGCAAGATTCTTGTATCCTATCTCAATCACAGTCTCCTTATATCCAACCTTGTAACCATCACCATAAGCAACCTCTTTAACAACTTCAGCCTTTGTAGGATCTAGGGTTACCTCATACTTACCGTCTGCTGTTTTGGTTATAGCACTGTTTGAAACAGGGCTTTCTGCTACTTCATAGCCCTCTGGGGCAGCAGGAATAGTAAACTTAATCTTATCGCCTAACTTAAAGTCAGCAGGGTTAACAGCTGTAGAAGTAACAGTTTTTGCCTCAGAAGCTCCTTTTATTGTTCTGGTTCTTTCAATCTCAATGCTGCTTAAGGTAACTACATTACCGTACTGGTCTTTAGCAACAAACTTCACTAAGACAGGATTTACAACATAGGTCTTGGCGTCGCTATCTATAAAAGCATTGTCAGTTACATAAGTAGTTCCATCAGCACCCACTCTGTATAAAGCAACCTTTTCTGTTCCTTCTATCCAGCCTTTATTTCCCTTCAATGCAGCGTCTTCATATTTTTTAGCAGCAGTTCCGTCTGCAACATTATTTATGTATGCAGGTAAGTTAAAGCTCTTAAGAAGACCATTCTTAAATACGCCAGGCTCAATACTCTTAAAGGTAGCGTGTGGAGTTGCGTAGTCAAAGTTTATATTTTTAAGTGCCTTTGTATTCTGGAAAGCATAATCTTCAAACTGCCAGGTGTCAAGACCTTGGATACTTACTAATGGGTTATTGGCAAATGAAGCGCCTCCGATAAGAGGATTATTTACAGCACTGTCTTTACCAAAAGAAACACTTGTTATCTTGTTGTTAGCAAATGAATAAACCCCCATCTGATTAACCTTGTCAGGGAATTCCAAATGTCCTTCTAAAGCACAACTTTGGAAGGCACTTCTATCTATCTGCTTTATGCCGACTTTATTACCGTTACCATCGTCCTTTGTTAAGAAAGTAAGCTTCTTAAGTTCTGTGTTGTTTCTAAAACCACCTAAATAAATGTTAGTATACTGTGCAGGTAACTGGAGTGAAGTAAGGTTATTTCCTGCAAATGCAGATTCTCCTATTCCCCAAACATGCGCAGGGATTTTTATATCCTCGAATTTACTTATGTTGTTAAAGGCAAATATTCCGTAAGGAACAACATTTTGCATATTTGCCTTAGCGTCTGGTTTAGGGTTTTGATCACTTTTTAAGTCCTTACTCCAAATCCTTACATTAACATCCTTGAATTTTCCTAAATCAGCAGTAGTAATCTTGTTATAAGAAAATACACGTCCCCAAACTTCCTTGATATTGTCAGGTAGTTTAACAGAAGTTAGTTCATTTCTTGCAAAACAATCATCCTTTAAGGTCTCTAAACCATCCGGGAACTGTATATTTTCAGCAAGACCTGCCTCATAGAAAGCTTTTGCTCCAATTGTCTTTAACTTGCTGCTTGTAGGTGTAGAACCGAACTTAACGGCTGTAATAGCTGAATTTGAAGCAAAAGCTGAGTCGCCTATTTCTGTAATGCTATCAGGAAGTTCAATCTTAACCTTCTTATTCTTGAACTTTTTGCTAAAAGCTGACTTTCCAATCTTTGTAGCAGCTATATCCGAAGGGAGCTTGATAGAAGTCCCTGTTATAGTAACCGCATTCACCTTTGCAAGACCGCTAGCACTAAACCCCGTAATGGTATCACCGTTTACAGTTAAATCAGAAGCAGTTAAAGCTAAGGTTGGTGCTGTTTCTGCTTTAACAACTACACTGAGACCAGTATTTTTAGCAATAAGGCCTGCAGGTGATGAACCCTCTGAAGAGAAGGATGGGGTTAACAGTGAAAGTGAGCTGGTTGCAACAAGTGCAATAGCAAGTCCACAGGCTTTATGCCTAAATGATAATTTTCCTCTCATGATTTCTCCTTTTAAATTAAATAATCACAATTAATCACAATTTGTGTTTTGTTCACGAACGTATAAATAGCATTCGTATAATACAGTATTGTAAGTATTTTTGTCAATAGTAATTATTGACAATTTAAGTCGTTAATATATAACAGATTGACATTTCATATATCGACATTATGGATAAAAAAATATTTAGTACATAAATAAAAAAATATAAGACCATAAATTATAGGATAAACAGTAATAGTGAAAACTTACTGCCTGTTATATAAATGACTTTTTACAGCTTAAGCGATATGATGTTACACTGTAGATATGTCAAATAAATGTTATAGCGGTGTTAAAAGCGGTGTTAAAGAAGCTAATTTTAATTATTCAATAATGCAATAAATATATATAATTATTGTGTTTTGGTATAATTATTGCAAATTATCAGAAAAAAGACTACAATTATCAGCGATTATTGAGTTAAATTTATAGCTAATTGATATATAGAAGTTGGCCCAAATTATTCGAGTCACTTTAAGGATAATTTGGGTTAAATTATGTGGACTAATATGAAAAAATTATATTCTTAAAAGACTGTTGCTTATGATACCTACCTTCTTCGGAGTGACGGTAGTTGTGTATCTGCTTATGTCATTAGCTCCCGGAAGCCCTATGGATGCTTTCCTCTCGGTTCCGGGAATCACAGAAGCAGAACTTCTTAGGATTAAAGAGTCACTTGGACTTGATAAACCTGTCTTTGTACAGTATTACCACTGGTTAGTAAATATATTACAGGGTAATTTTGGCTACTCGTATCAGGGAAGCAGGCCGGTGCTTGGTCTCATTGCAGACAGGCTTCCGGCAACCCTAATGCTTGGCTTTGCTTCCCTCATACTCTCATTTATTATAGCTATCCCTCTTGGAATATGGGCAGGGGCAAGGTGGAGAAAAGGAGAAGACTATGTACTAAGTGCTCTTGCTTTCTTCCTTATGTCGGTTCCCAATTTCTTTATAGGACTCATACTCATTTACACAGTATCTGTCAAGCTCAAACTCCTTCCTTCAAGTGGAATGTATGATGCTTCAGGAGAAAAGACGGTGCTCATGCTGCAAAGCATATGGTGCTTCCCTGTATAGTGCTATCCGTACAGAATATCGGAAGTTGGTTTAAGCAGATGAGGGGCTCTCTCTTAGAAGTCTTACAGGAAGAATATATGAGGGCTGTAAGGGCAAAGGGACTATCAAGAGTTAGAGCTATATGTAAATACGGAGTTAAAAATGCTTTCATCCCGGTACTTACAGTCATTACAGGCACCATACCGGGGCTTATAGGAGGTGCTGTGGTTACGGAGCAGCTCTTTGGCTGGCAGGGCATTGGAATGCTTATTATAGCTGCTATAAAGGCAAGGGACTATCCTGTGATTATGGGAGTAACGGTGCTTACGGCTGTGGTTGTGCTTATAGTCAATCTGATTTCGGATATCTTATACAGCATTTTAGATCCAAGAATCAAAGGTTAAAGGAGAGGCATGAAAAGGGCTTTTAACAAAATTAGAAATGAAAAACTGATTATTATAGGGCTTATCATTCTTTTAGTTGAGATATTTATAGTTGCCTTCATTCCTATGATAATGAAGTTAGATCCTTATTCGGTAGACAATATCAACTTTGGAACTGCTCCCGGAGCAGGGGGACATATATTGGGAACAGACAGTATAGGCAGAGATGTAATGGCAAGGCTTATATACGGGGGCAGGGTCTCAATCTTTGTAGGTTTTTTTTCGACCATAGTGAGCCTTGTTATAGGAGTACCTTTAGGCCTGTATGCAGCTTATTATAGAGGCATTGCTGAAAGCATAATTATGCGAATTACAGATATATTCATGGCTTTTCCGGGTGTAATTCTAGTACTTGTGGCAGTAGCCCTGGTAGGACCTTCTGTATGGTCAGTTTCCATAATAATTGGAATAATGGGTTTTACAGGCTTTACCAGACTTACCTATAGCAGGGTACTTACTGTAAGCCGTCTTGGATATGTAGAAGGGGCTAAGGTAATAGGGGCGGGTGGTGCCGAGATTATATGGAAATATGTGCTTCCAAACAGTATGGCGCCTATACTCGTTTCGGCAGCCTTTAATATGTCATCCGCCATACTCACCGAATCGGCTCTTAGTTTCCTTGGTATGGGTGTTCAGCCACCACAGGCAAGCTGGGGCAATATCATATTTGAAGCACAGTCCATAGCCATACTTATAGGTAAGCCCTGGCAGTGGGTGCCGGCGGGAATAGCCATCATAGTTACGGTAATGAGTATTATTTTTCTTGGAGACGGGCTCAGGGATGCGCTTGATCCAAAGGCATACTAAGCAGGTAACCACCGGATTATCGGTTTAAGTGATGATACTTCTATCTTAGATAAAGAAAGATTATATTATGAGCTAAAACGGAATAATCAGGTTACATATATATTTTAGGATTGAAGAAGCTAGGCTTATTCAATCCTGTATCAAAGTAAACCAAATAAAAAAGGAGAACGGAAAATGAAGAAAAAGGTTTTAGCTGCATTTTTGATGGCAGCCATGACAATTTCTATGGTAGGCTGCTCAAAGCCTGCTGACACCAAGACATCTGAGACAAAGAGTGCCTCTAAGACAAGCGCATCTGCCGCAAGCACAGCAAGTAGCACTGCTTCTGTAAGCAAGACAAGCAGTGTAGCTAACACTGAGCAGACAGGAGAGAAGACTGTAGTTGCGGCTATGCCTGGCAAGTGGTCAGACCTCTATCCTATGGGTGAGGATTCACACTATGACAATATAATTTTTGATCAGGTATATGATTCTCTTGTCAAACTAAACGGTGACGGAAGCTATCAGGGGAGAAATAGCTGAGTCCTGGGAAGTAAACAAGGAGTCAACAGAGCTTACATTTAAGCTTAAATCAGGAATTAAGTGGCATAACGGAGACGCATTTAGCGCAAATGACATAGTTGAGAGCTTTAAGATATATTCTAACCCGGATATCAAGACCACCAGCAGATATTACCTCAGATATCTTGATGGCTGTGATGAGGGCGGAGTAGAGACTAAAAAGGGCTCTATAGGGGTTACTGCTAAAAGTGACAATGAAGTAGTATTTAAGTTTAAGAAACCTACCTTTGTAGACACAGTGCTTGATGATTTAAGCCATGTGTATATAGTAGAAGGTACTAAGCTTAAGGATATGTCAGCAGAAGAGCTTAGCAAGGCCGAGACCTGGGCTAATCCAAACGGAACAGGTGCATTTATCTACGAGAGCATGGTAGACGGTGAAAGAGTAGAGTTCAAGGCAAATAAAGAGTATTATAACGGAGCACCTGAGATTGATAAGCTCGTTATCCGTGTGGTTGATTCAGCTAATATACTTGCAGGTCTTATGAATGGAGAGATTGATACAGTGCTTTACGGCGGTGTTCCTCTTGATGACTTTAAGCTTGCTAAGGAGCAGGAAAACCTTGTAACTGACTCAGTTAAGAGTCAGGGCTATCAGCTTCTTATCTTCAACTGCTCCAAGAAGTACTTAAATGAGAAGGTAAGACAGGCACTTAGCATGGCTATTGACCGTAAGAGCCTTGTAGAGCAGCTCTTACAGGGTGAGGGAGAGCCTATCATTACACCTATCTCATCTATCAACCCTTACTACAACAAAAGTGTTGAGGTTTGGTACGATGTAGACCAGGCTAAAAAGCAGCTTGAAGAAGCTAAGTTCCCATTTGACAAGACCTTAAAGTTCTATGTACCTACAGGTAACTCTATGCGTGAGAAGGCTGCAGCAATCATAGCCGAGAACCTTAAAGCTGTTGGAGTTAAGACTGAGATAGTACAGGTGGACTTCCCTGCATTTATGGAAGCAGCTAAAAAGGGCGATGAGGACCTTGGTATAGTGGGTTCCGGTGGTTCATTGAATCCTAGTGAGAGTTCTGAGATGCTTACGGGAGCGTTTAATCTTTGCAAAATCGAAGAGAATAATAAGCTTATTAAGCTATTGAAGAAGGGTGATTCACTTCTGACAATGGAGGAAAGAAAGCCTGTATTTGATGAGTTCCAGGTTGAGATGAAGAAGATAAGCCCTTACGGATATCTTTTTACAACTAACAGCTTAGTTGCTTATAATAAGCGTCTTAGCGGGGTTAAACCTGAGAACTTCAGTACATTTAACTGGGAAATTCATACTTGGAAGGTTAGTGAATAAAATATATGGGAAAAATTACTCTCTGTTAAAAAAATCTATCAGTAGAGTTTGTGAACAAAAAGTCAAGGCTTACCGCAGTAAATGGGGTAAGCTTTGAACTATATTCCGGAGTCAGTCTTGGGATTGTGGGAGAGTCCGGAAGTGGAAAATCTATGCTTGTATCAGCTCTTATCGGACTTTTGCCAAGGAATGCGCTCTTTAGTGCAGATGAAGTAAACTTTGACGGAAAAAATCTTGTAGATATTTCCGAAAAGGATATGGTAAAGCTTCGTGGGCGGGATATATCTATGATTTTTCAGGATCCTGCCGCCTCTTTAAGTCCCACGGATACAATAGGGAAACAGCTCTCCGAGGTATTCAGCCTGCACGAAGGACTAAAGAAACGAGAGGCCGATGAAAAATCCATAGATATGCTTAATAAGGTAGGCATAAATGAGTCGAGGCTACGTATGAAGCAGTATACTCACGAACTATCGGGAGGTATGCTCCAAAGGGTTATGATAGCTATGGCTCTTGCCTGTAAACCGAAGCTTCTTATAGCTGATGAACCTACTACAGCTCTCGATGTGACTACTCAAAAGCAGATTCTCATCTTAATTAAAGAACTCTGTGAGGAGCTTAATACAGCAGCCATCATTATTTCACACGATTTAAGGATAATTGCCGAGGTCTCCGACAAAGTGATTGTTATGAAGGATGGAAGGATAGTAGAAGAGGCTCGGTCTGAGGAGATATTTCACGAGCCAAAGACCGATTATACAAGATTTTTAATATCATCTATGCCTGATATGGGAGGCTTTAGAGAGACAAAACCTGCTAATGGGATAAGGCTTTTATCTGTAGAGAATCTAAAGGTTATATTTGCAGGCAGAAAGGGACTCTTTGGCAAGACAGAATATATACCGGCAGTAGACGGGGTATCCTTTGATGTCTATAAGGGTGAAACCTTGGGGCTTGTAGGGGAGTCGGGCTGTGGCAAGTCTACGCTTAGCAGGACTATACTAAAACTTATAAAGAAAACCTCAGGCAGGATAGTATTTGACGGCGAAGAGATAGAAAGCCTTTTAAAGCAGGATATGAAGTGTTTTAGGAAGAGGGTGCAGCTCATATTTCAGAACTCATACAGCTCGCTAAATCCAAGGATGACCGTAAGAGAAAGCCTCTTCGCTCCTCTTAATAACTTAGGGATTAGGGGAGAAGAGGCTGAAGAAAGGGTGAAGAGAGCCTTGTATGAAATAGGATTAAACGAAGGCTTTGCCGAAAGATATCCGCACGAGCTTTCAGGGGGGCAGAAGCAGAGAATAGTAATAGCAAGGGCGCTTATAGGTGAGCCGGAGCTTGTAATCTGTGATGAACCTGTATCAGCGCTGGATGTATCTATACAGGCTGAAATCTTGGCTCTGCTTGAAAAGTTCAAGAAGGAGAAGGGTTTAACTTATATATTTATTTCTCACGATTTGGGAGTGGTGAAGAATATTAGCGACAGAGTTATGGTTATGTACAAGGGGAGGATTGTTGAAGAAAATTCGACAAGAGAGATATTTGAAAATCCTAAGGATGACTATACGAAGGAACTCTTAGCCTCGATACCGGGGATAAAAGCTGTGTGAAGCGTCGATTACCGTAGCTTTGCTCTTGGAATACATTATTAAGCTTTATAGGATATCATATAAAAACTCTCCGAGGAATCGCGCTGTGGCAGATATGTAGATGTCGCTAGTGCGATGAGCCGCAGGCGGTGAATCCTACTTTGCAGGATTCTTTCCTGTAAACGGGCTTAGTAGATAGATACAATATAAAAGACCTAGGAAGGAAATAAAGATGAAAAGAAAAAATATGATGATAGCATCCGGCATACTTGCAGTAGCACTTGTAATAAGCTCAATGCCTGCAAACTATGCGAGGGCAGGTGTTAAGAATGCAAAGGTGACAACTGTAAAAAAGAAGGCCGCTACAAAGAAGAAGACTACAGTAGTAGTAAAAACGGCTTCAGAGCTTAACAAGGCACTTAAGAACATTGCCAATACAGAGATTAGCCTGAAAACAAATAAGAAGGTAAAGCTTAATCTCAAGGGAAACCATAATAAGGTTAAGCTCGTAATAGATGCCCCTAAGGCAGAGGTTACTAATAAGGGAAGATTTAAGATAATTGAAATAGGCAGCAAGAAGTGGGTTGAGAAGGCTAATGGAAATGGTCTCGTGGTAAAAAGCAAAGAGAGCAGCATTGAAGTAAGCAAGAATGCAAAGGTAGCCTTCATCAGATTCCTAAAATCAGGTGCTAAGGCTGATGTAAGCATAAAGGGCGAGGTTACAATTCTAGTAGTTGAAAAGAAGGCTGAGCTTAGTCTAAGTGGAAAGACAGATCTTGTGCCTGTAACTGTAAACGCTGAGGGAACCAAGGTTAAAAGCAGTGTACAGGTAGAGCTTATAGCAAATAAGAATACAGAGACAATATTTAAGAAGGGGGCTGAGGGCTCATCTGTAAAGGCTACTAATAATGAGACAAAAGTAGTTGTTAAGAATGAAACAAAGGAAGAAGTATTTGTAGAGAATGCTTCAGGTGATGAGACAGTACTGATGAGTGGTGCTTACAAAGAGCTTAAAAATGGAGTTTTAGCTGATAAGGGAGGCTATGAAAACTCGTTAGACAATACAGTAAGCCTAAATGATGAGACTACTCCTCTTGGGGATGGAACTAACATCAATAATATTCTTCAAAATACAGTTGGAAACGTGGTAGGACAGCCTGAAACCAATGAGAAAAAAGGCGAGAATAACTCTCCTGTAGATGAGAAGCCTGAACCTAAGCTTGAAGCAAATGGTAAGGTTTATAGAAAGTATGACCTTAGAGAAGTGAAAGCAGTAAGTAAGATAAAGAATCAGTTCAGAGATGGTGGATGTAGGTCATTTGCTGCGCTTGGTGCGCTGGAGTCTCATATCAAGCTTAAAACAGGGGTAGAGCTTGACCTTTCAGAGAACAATTTTGAGAACCGCCATGGTTTTTACTTTGGCACTAATAATGTAAGGCAGGGAAGAAACAGAAATTCTGATATACCTTATCTTGTAAACTATGGACCTATATTAGAAGAAGATGATCCGTACATTCCTATGAAGGGTGAAGGTGGGGAAGGAAATTACCTTACACAGGAGCAGGTAAATGCAGCAGCTAAGAATCCTGTTATTAAAGACGGAGTTAAGCAGATTATGGGCTTTGACTTCCTTAAGACTGTTGATACAACAAAGGTTAGATCCGCCGAGGATGATGAACTTTTGCAGATTAAAGAAGCTATTGCTAAGAATGGTGGAGTAGTAGCAGATATGTATATGGCTCACGATGGCAACAAGACATTTCCATATACAGATGTAAAGTACTACAATCCTGAGACCAAGGCTTATTATTTTGATGGAAAAGGCAGTGACAGGACATCAAAGTACAAAACTGAAGAGGCAGACGGAGTAAAATATGGAGCAAATCACGCTATAACCATAGTTGGCTGGGATGATGATTTTTCAAAGGATAATTTTACCACCAAGCCTGAGATAGACGGAGCTTGGATAGTAAGAGATGCGCAGAGTGAAGCCTTCGGCGATAAGGGATATTTCTACGTGTCATTTCAGTCTGTTTCTATGGGCGAGAATCCTTATGTGTTTACAGAGGTAATCGAGCCACAGTATAGTATTTATCAGCACGATGAGTTTGCGTTGACAGGCTACAGAAGAGGAATTAACTTTGATACAGATGAAAAAGATGTTTTGTTTAACAGATATAAGGCTGAAAGCGACTCAAAGATAGAGAAGATAGGCTTCTACACTACAAAGAAGAATGCAGAGTATGAAGTGTATTTAATACCTGACTTTAATAGCTTTGCTACAGATGCTAAAGATTTGGATGAAGATGAAGCAGAAAAGTTTTACAAGATGGTTCAGCAATATAAGATATTGTCTGGAATAGCTGATAATGCAGGCTATCATACTCTTGATATCCCTGCTGATGAAGCCATAAGCCTTACAAAGGGTAAGGACTTTGCAGTTGGTATATGGACAAGAAATTCAGATGCTGAAGACCCAGATCATAAGTATGATATGGTTGTCGAGGAAAAAGAATATTATGGGACAAGGTAAAAAAATGCAAAGGTAGGTAAAAAAAGAAACTTACATTTACGACAAGGAAAGGGGATTTATGGATTTTAATCAGTTTACATTTTGCAAATGGTCCGGCTTATCCTATGAATGCCTGCATAAAGGCTTATTATAAAGAGATAAATGTAAGTAATAACCAACACAATAATAGAATATGGAAGCGCCATATACGGGGTATAAGTATATGACAAATTGGGAAAGTAGCTCTCTTAGGGGGTTACTTTCTTCTTTTGCTTGATTATTGTAATTTTGGCAAGAGTATTATAAGATAGGTTGGTAATCATTTTTAATAAATTAGTGGACTACGAATATTTTCAATGGGATTGTAAAAAGCATAACTTTTCTACCCTGAATAAATATAAGTTAAGACCATAAGTAATTATTTGTATCGGAGGTTAAAATGTTAGGTCTTAGAACCGGTGAAAAACTGGAAAAATATGTGAAGGATTATGTGGTATTTGACCTTGAAACAACAGGGGTATCGCCACAATCAGATGCTGTAATAGAAATATCTGCTATCAAGGTGAGGGATGGAAAAGTGGTTGATGAATTTTCGACCCTTGTGAACCCTATGAGGAGGATTCCTTACGGAGCATCTAGTGTAAACGGAATTACCGATGAAATGGTGGCTGATATGCCGGTCTTTGAGGAGGTCTTAAAGGATTTTATCGATTTTATAGGAGACGATATCCTTGTTGGGCACAATATCCATGAATTTGATATGAAGTTTATCCACAGAGACTGTGAGGCATTTTTTAGGCTCTTTCTTGGAAATGACTACATAGATACCCTGCCCCTGGCAAGGAAATGTCTGCCTATCTTAGGACACCACAAGCTTACAGACCTTGCTACATACTATAAGATGCCAGCTGAAGGAGCACACAGAGCCTTGAATGACTGTAGGATGAACCAGCAGGTATTTGAAAGGCTGGGAGAGGAGCTAAAAAATGGTGCAAAACCCCTTAAAATATGCCCAAGATGTGGAGGAGCTCTTAAGCTTAGAAATGGTAAATTTGGCAGCTTTTTTGGCTGCAGCTCCTATCCTGATTGCAGGTATACGGAAAATTTAGCAAATGAAACCAAGTAGTTGATGTATATAGTTTTATCTGTCGAACTTAAATATCAAGTTCCACATCTTTGCTTTCTTTTTAAATAAGAGCAAAGAGTGGAACTTGGTTTTCTGGATAATAATGATAGGATATTGACAAAAAGCTATCATTAGTGGTATATTGATGGTAATATTAGAAAATACCATCATGAAGAGAGGTGATTATTTGGATGTTACTAGAGATGAAGTAGTAGACTACCTGAATGAAGTTAAAAAATCTGTAGAAGAAGGGCGATATCAAATATCGCCACGCACGAAGAACCAGAGCTTATATATAGATTATGTGTTTTCGGAGCAACGATGTAAAGAAATTTTGCTGGATTTAGAAGCTGATGATTTTTCGGAAGCAGTACAGAATGACCATCCACAACATCCGGAAGAAATTTTATATATCTTTGGTAAGGATGTATTACTGTTACCAAAACAAGGTGGCGATGAGGAGACAGTGTCTTTGTACATAAAATTTAATAAATTAGCTAACTTTTATGTAATTGTAATATCTTTCCACAAGCAAGATTATCCGATAGTGTATAAGTTCAAGTGAAGAAGATTAAGAAGAAGAGATATAGAGAAAATGGAGGAAAACGGTATGGCTAAGGAGAGAAGACAATTCTGTGTTGAGTGCAGAAAAGAAACAGGATATGATATAAAAAAATTGAAATATACACATTATATTAAAGGCAAGGAGTACACTTTTGACATAGCAGCAGCTCTATGTAAAGAATGTGGAGCCGAGGTTAACATCCCGGGCTTGATGGATAGCAACGCCAGATTAATAGATGAACAGTACAGAAAGACTGAAAATTTAGTATCCATTGAAGATATTAATAAGTTAATGGAAGTGTATAATATTGGAAAAGCTCCATTATCACTTGCATTAGGGTTTGGAGAAATTACCATTACCAGATATTTGCAGGGACAGTATCCGTCCCTAGAGTATTCTAATGTGATTAGAAGAGCTCTATCTGATGTTGATTTTATGATGGAATGTTTGAAAAAAAAATAAAGATAAGATTGGTGAAACAGCTTATAAAAAAGCTTGGGACGCAGCAATGGGGCTAAAAGGACTTAATGATTCCTTATCTGAAAAAATGCTTATCACTATTTCTTATATTTTTGAAAAAGCTGAAGAGATAACGCCTCTTGCATTACAAAAGATTTTATATTATGTTCAGGGAATTTTTATGGTTAACTATGGAAAGCCTCTGTTTATTGAAGAATGTCATGCGTGGAAGTATGGACCTGTATATGATAAGGTCTATGAAGTGTTCAAAGGATTTAAATATAATCCTATTGACGATAAAAGATTCGTGATTTTTAAGGACAAATGTAAGATGCTTACTGAGGAGGAAAGAAAAATTATTGATTTGGTTATAAATACTTTTGGGATGTATAGTGGTAAAACACTAGCTACATTAACACATAGAGAAGCACCTTGGGCGGATGTATATTGTGGTGATATAGTATGTGACTATACTAATGAACCAATTACTAAAGAAGCGATTATGAGTTATTTTAGTGAAGTTTCAAAGGATTTAATCTCACATCCGAGGATGAAATAAAAAGATATATTGGTAGGCAATTAGCTGGTTAAGGCTTATCTTTCAGGAGAGTGTTGACAAAACTGATTCATTTCGCTATTATGTTTGTAAATGTAATGCGAAAGAGGAGTAGTTCCGTATTCTTATCAGAGAGAGACCGGTGGGTGAAAGGTCTTAGGAAGAAGGGATGAAGGTAGCTTTCAAACAGCATCTCTGAGAAAGTGCGATAAGCAGAGTAGGAGATGACGGCTTCCCCGTTACGGAGATAAAGGTGATGAGTTTAACGTAACTCAAATTATTCACTTATCTAAAAAGAGGTCTGTGACCTGAGGTGTGAATGAATTGAACTTAATGTTTGAAATTTATCATAAATTAAGGTGGTACAGCGGGATATGCTCTCGCCCTTAGCTTAGGCTAGGGGTGGGAGTTTTTTTATTTGACAGGAAATTTCTCCAAAATTCCTATCTAATAAAAATCTCTTCGAGGGATCGCACTGCGGCGACTATGTAGATGTCGCTCACGCGACCCGCCGCAGGCGAAAAATCCTGCTTTGCAGGATTCTTATTTTAAAGGAGGATTACATGAAAAAAGAACTTGAAAAGACCTACGATCCGAAGCAGATTGAGGACAAAATCTATCATAACTGGACTGAGAAAGGATATTTCCATGCGGAAGTAAATCCTAACAAGAAGCCATTTACCATAGTTATGCCGCCACCAAATATCACAGGACAGCTTCACATGGGACATGCCTTAGACAATACCATGCAGGACATCCTCATCCGTTTTAAGAGGATGCAGGGATTTGAAGCGCTTTGGCAGGCTGGTACAGACCACGCTTCCATAGCTACAGAGGCCAAGATAGTTGAAAAGCTTAAAGAAGAGGGTACTTCTAAGGAAGAACTTGGCAGAGAAGGCTTTCTTAAGCGTGCATGGGAGTGGAAGGAAGAGTACGGCGGAAGAATCATTTCACAGCTTAAAAAGCTTGGCTCATCCTGTGACTGGGAGAGAGAACGCTTTACTATGGATGAAGGCTGCTCTGAGGCGGTTAAAGAGGTATTTGTAAGCTCTATGACAAGAAGCTAATCTACAAGGGCTCAAGGCTTGTAAACTGGTGTCCTGTATGTAATACCTCCATTTCAGATGCTGAGGTTGAGCACGAGGAAAAGGCAGGGCATTTCTGGCATATCAAATACCCTATTATGGAAGATGGGAAGCCAAGCACAACCAACTTCCTTGAATTTGCCACCACACGTCCTGAGACCATGCTTGGAGATACAGCTGTAGCGGTAAACCCTGAGGATGAAAGATATACCTACCTTAAGGGCAAGACAGTATGGCTTCCTATTGCAGAGCGTGAAATCCCTGTGATTGAGGATAGCTACGTAGATATGGAATTTGGTACAGGTGTAGTTAAGATTACTCCTGCTCACGACCCTAACGACTTCGAAGTAGGTAAGCGCCATGGCCTCCCTGAAATCAACATTATGAATGATGATGCTACCATCAATGAAAATGGTGGCAAGTACGAAGGTCTTGACAGATATGAGGCCAGAAAGAAGATTGTTGAGGAGCTTGACAGCCTTGGACTCCTGGCAAGATAGAAGACCACAGCCACAATGTAGGTACCTGTTACCGCTGCCACAGCGTAGTTGAGCCTCTTATCAAAGAGCAGTGGTTTGTGAAAATGGATGAAATGATTAAGCCTGCAAGCAATGCTGTAAAGACAGGCGAGATTAAACTCATCCCTGAGCGAATGGACAAGACCTATTTTAACTGGACAGACAATATCAGAGACTGGTGTATATCCAGACAGCTCTGGTGGGGACATAGAATACCTGCCTGGTACTGCGGTGATTGTGGAGAGATTATAGTTGCCAAGGAAGAGCCAAAGGTCTGCCCTAAGTGCGGTAAGTCCCACCTTAAGCAGGATGAAGACACCCTTGATACCTGGTTTTCGTCAGCACTTTGGCCATTTTCAACACTTGGCTGGCCTAATGAAACCCCTGAGTACAAGTATTTCTACCCTACAGATGTGCTTGTAACAGGCTATGACATCATCTTCTTCTGGGTTATAAGGATGATATTTTCTGCTTACGAACAGACAGGAAAGGCACCTTTTCATACAGTTATGTTCCACGGCCTTGTAAGGGATTCACAGGGGCGCAAGATGAGTAAATCACTTGGTAATGGTATAGATCCGCTTGAAATCATAGACAAATACGGTGCTGATGCACTTAGGTTTACACTAATCACAGGTAATGCGCCGGGTAATGACATGCGTTTCTACAACGAAAGAGTGGAAGCCAGCAGAAACTTTGCCAACAAGGTATGGAATGCATCAAGATTTATTATGATGAACCTGGACGCCGCAGAAGTGCCTGCCAACGTTGACCTCTCTGAACTTACTCCGGCAGACAAATGGATACTTAGCAGGGCAAACAAGCTCTCAGCAGAAATGACTGAGAACATGGATGCTTTTGAGCTTGGTATAGCAGTTCAGAAGGTATATGACTTCATTTGGGAAGAATTCTGTGACTGGTATATCGAAATGGTGAAGCCTCGTCTTTACAGCGATACTGATAAGACCAAGGCAGCAGCCTTATTTACACTTAAGACGGTACTTATCAATATGCTCAAGCTCCTTCACCCATTTATGCCTTTTGTTACAGAGGAAATCTACCAGGCGCTTCGTGAAAATGAGCCAAACGAAGCGGTTAAATCAGCTATGGAAGAGAGCATTATGATATCTGCTTGGCCTACATTTAAGGCAGAGTGGGATTTTGCGAAGGAAGAGGCAGAAGTTGCCCTTATCAAAGAGGCTGTAAAGAGCATAAGAGCGGTTCGTACAGACAAAAATGTACCACCTTCAAGAAAGGCTAAGGTTATAGTCGTTTCTGACAAGGAAGAAGTAAGAAAGGTATTTATGGAGGGGAGAGAGCTTCTTTGCAAGCCTTTCTTATGCAAGTGAGGTAGAGGTACAGGCAGATAAGTCTGGAATTGATGACAATGCTGTATCTGCGGTTATATCTCAGGCAGTTATCTATATGCCGTTTAGCGACCTTGTAGACATAGACAAGGAAGTGGAGAGACTTGAAAAAGAGCATAAGAGGCTTGAAGGAGAAATTGCCCGCTCAAATGGTATGCTAAGCAACGAGAAGTTCGTATCCAAGGCTCCTGAGGCTAAGATAAATGAGGAGAAGGAGAAGCTTGCAAAATATACTGAGATGCTTAAGCAGGTAGAAGAACAACTGGGAAGACTTAAGAAAAACTAAGAATTTAGAATTAAGTCCAAAGGGGCATAAACCTCAAGGTATATAAGTACTTGAAATTAAAGATGCCAGGTAATAGAGATATATAAGACAGATTCTTAAAGCTAATTAAAAACCTGCACTGATAACGGATATTCCACTATCGGTGCAGGTTTTTTCTAAAATTAAAAGCCATCGAATAACGATAAACAGACAAATGAAGTTTATCAACAGTGCAACTCTCATAATTCCTATAGATTTACAATCGTATTTAAGTCATAAAGATAAATGTTTTTAGTAGCTTTTGCCTCTGTAAGTATTTTCTTATCGAAGCCTGATTCTGAAAAAAGAGCATAGTAGAACTTGGCTTTTTCCTTTTCGTGAGTAAGCTTTGCTACGGTGCTAATATACTCTGAGTAATCAAAAGGGACATTCTTAAACTTACATTCACCGACTAGATATTCCTTATTATTCCTTCCTATACCTAGAAGGTCTATCTCTGTTTCGGCTATCCTTAGTCCGCTTGAGGCTTTGCTATCATGTATGGTAGTCTTTCCAAACCATCGTCCAAGCTTAATGATACGAAATGGGAGCTGGTCTTTCTTTTGAAGTTCCATGATAAACTGTCTGCATACGTCTTCAAATGCTAAAGAGGCAAATTCATGAAGAGAAGGCTCTACTATGTATTTATACACGCCTTCTACATCGCCGTCTTCAAGCTGTGAGATATTTGCGTATCCGAAAGCGTACCAAAATCTAAAGAAGTTGTCATTTAACCTGTATAAACCTCTTTTCGTATTTGCCATTTCCTTTGTAGATGATTCAATGGAAAATTCGCGGCTTATAAGTCCAAGTTCAATTAGATTTTTTAAGTATACACTCGTTTTTGAAGTATCTTCAACCATTGATTTTTGACTGATATCATTTAGCTTGGTGCTGCCTAGGGCAACGGCCTCTATAACTGAGTTGTAAACGGAAGTTTCCCTAAGTTCCTGATGCAGCAAAAACTCTACCTCACTGTATAAGACCGAACCTTTGGTAAGTACACCACGTTTTATATTTTCTCTAAGTGGAAGTTCAGGATTAAATTGTTTTAAGTAATGTGGGATACCTCCAAGGATGGAGTATGCATATACCTTATCCCTTTCAGAATAATTAGGGAAAAACTGTATCGCATCATAGAAGCCCATCTCCTTCATTTTATATACACCGGTAGCTCTGCCGTATAGAGGATTTTTCTCTGACAGAATTTCCTTTTCGATAAAGCTCATAGAGCTACCGCAGAGAATTATCATTACATTTTTATCCTTAAATTCTATATCCCAGAGGTTTTGTAAGATAGAAGGTATGCTGGGGTTTCCCTTACACATATACGGGAATTCGTCAATTATAATTAGTTTTTTACTGTCTCCGTATGGAAGGTCAAGGACCGAGCGAAAAGCCTTTTCCCAATCTGGAAATTCAGTTATATATTCTCTGGCAGGAATATTTTCTTTGAGGAGGATAGAGGAAAATCTACTTAGCTGTGCCTTATCGGTGCTTTGAGTACAGGAAAAAAATACATGGGGTTTATCCTTACAAAACTCGCGGAGCGTCTCAGTTTTACCCACACGCCTCCTGCCGTAAAGAACAATTAACTGTCCTTTATTCTCGTTATATCTATCATTAAGGAACTGCAATTCTTGCTCTCTTCCAATAAACATGTTGACCTCCATAATATCAAATCGTGATTTAGTAAATCGTGATTTGATATTATATTAACAGCAAAAATAAAAAAAAGCAAGAAAAAACTGCCACCTTAACAAGTAATTATTAAAGTGGCAGTTAAACTTTTACAAATTAAACTTAGAAACCTCTGACTGTAACTGTGATGCGATATCAGCAAGGCTCTCAGATGCCTGAGAAATGTTCTGGATAGCCTGTACCTGAGTATCTACAGAAGCTGCAACCTCTTCAGTTGTTGCTGCATTCTCCTCTGCGATAGCAGAAAGATTCTCAACAACCTTAACTACATTGTCATTCTCTTTCTTAATCTGTGCGGAAGACTCGTTGATGCTTTCAACAATTCTCTTACTATCTTCGAGTTCGGTAGAGATTTCAGCGAGCTTATCGCCTGTCTCCTTAACCTTGCTTCCCTGCCTGTCTATGATTTCATTAGACAGCTTAATCATATCTACAGCTTCTTTAGCCTTCTTCTTAAGCTCATCAATAACTTCTCTAATATCACCTGTGAACTTAGCAGAGTCCTCAGCAAGCTTCTAACCTCATCAGCAACTACAGCAAAGCCTTTCCCTGCTTCACCAGCTCTTGCAGCCTCTATGGCAGCATTTAATGAGAGAAGATTAGTCTGGTCTGAGATAGACTGTATCATCTCGCTTGCGCTTGCAATTGCTTCTGTAGCATCATTTGTCTCCTGAATTACGTCTGATACCTTTTCAGATATTTCCTTGTTCTCTCCGGTTATCTGTACAAGCTCATTCATAATCACATTACTTTCATCCTTTAGGCTATTAATATGATCCATTGAATGTGAAAGTTTTTCCTGTATCTCTACCATACCGTCAAGAAGCTCGCCTGATTTCTCAACTGAGCCTGCAGCACTCTGAGTATCCTCTGCCTGGCTCATAGCGCCCTCGGATATATTGTTTACAGCATTAGATACATCATTTGATGAAGAGGAAGCAGACTGTGCAGTTGCTGTAAGCTCCTCAGCTGTAGCTGCTGTATTCTGCGCGTGTGAAGAGATGTTATTAACTATAGAAGAGAGGTTCTCTGTCATAGTTTTTATTGACTTCATTACGCTTGCAATCTCATCTTTACCCTTCATGTACTTCATAGCCTGAGCCGTTTCTGCGGAAATGTCAAGATTGTAGTTAGACATCTTAAGCATAGCCTTCTCGATAAGAGCCATAGGCTTTGCAACTCGGCTAATCATAAGGAAGATAATTACACCACCTATGATTAAAATGATGGCAGCGTGATAGAGAATGTTGCTGAAGACAAACTCTGTAGCGTGCTTTAGAACTTTTCTATAGGATATGATGCTCTCAAGGCACCATTTCTTATCTACTCCAGGGAAAGAAACTGATACATAGGTGATTTTACCCTCTAAGTCTGTTCCAGCTATGGTTTCTACTGACTGCATATAGCCCTTTGCAATGGCTTCGGATACATTTGCCTTTGCTTCTGGAACCTGTTCAAAAAGGTTCTTTCCAATCTGGGCATCATCCATGGCGTTTGATATAAAGAAACCACTGTCCGTAAGAAGTCCCTTGAAGTCTTCAACGTCTATTGAGCTGTCCTTAAAATCCTGCTGTAAATCAGTTAAAAGTATGTCTACAACAACTACACCTACAGCCTTCTGTTTATGAGTAATAGGAAGGCAGTACGAAGTTTTCGTCTGATTATCTGTATCAACATAAGGGTCTAAAAGCATAGCTTTATTGGCTGATAAAGTTTCGCTATACCATTCCTTATCATCTATGTCGTCTTCATCTGATGATATGACTTTACCGTCTTCACGTTCTATATACTTTGAGAAACGGCCTTTTCTTGCGTCTTTGCCATCAAAGCCGTTCTTAATAAAGTAAATACCTACTCCCGAAATGAAGTCATTGTTTTCAAACATTTGCATAGCACTGTTTATAACCATTTTTCTGCTTCTCTTCCTTTTAGGAAGCTGCTTAAGTACAGTCTCAGTTATAACCTTTACATCATATCCTATCTGATATGCGCCTGCAAACTGACTTTCAATCTTGTAAGCCATTTTTTTTGCTTCTTCAAGCTTGGTAATTTCGATATTTTTGATAGCAGTTTCTGTTTCGTAATTATTGTCAAATACTGCTTTTGCGCCCAAAATGACAAGCAAAAAAACTGCAATAATAAGACCTAACTTAACTGCGAAACTATTGAAAATACTATTGGTTCCGGTAGCTTTTACTTCTTTATTATTTTTCATGGCACCCTCCATTTGTCAAAAATATTTAAGGTACATTACTTCCATAGGCATATATCGGCAGATTTTGACTAAAAACTTTAGATGTTTATTAATTTTATTTGTAATCTTATATATCAGAGATAAACAGTATATTTAGCCTGTTAATTTAGGAAGTAAGTCTTATATAAATTATTGTTTCTAATTGAATAAGACTACAAAAATCCCGTCTTTGACAGCTTTTTTTAAGAAAAAGCTTTGTAATTCGCTATAGAAGCGAGTTACAGGGCTTTTGGAAAATTTACATATGCACGTTACACTATCTATTTTTTTGTTTGTGAAAAAATATTCCTCATTTTTTTTATTGGAACTATCTGTTTAGATGTACAGAATCCAAATGCATCGTGCAGTGCATCTGTGAGTTCTGTTCTGGTGTAAATGGGCTGATAACCTTTACCCTCGTACTTTATGAAATCCATTTCCTGAAGGGTAGGAAGTATCTGGTCTATGGTATATTTATTATTAAGTTTCTTTTCAAGATACCTGTATACAATAAGCGAAATAAAACAGGTTATGAAATGGGCAAGTATCCTGTCTTTCCTGTTTAAATATACAGGACGTGCTTCAAAATCAGTTTTCATTATTCTAAAGCATTCTTCAATCTCCCAACGTCGCTTGTTTGCCCTGACTATACTACCTATGTTGTCATTAAGATTGGTGCATACAGCATAGAAACCATCATATTTTTCTTCATTTTCAATATATGACTGGTCTATGCTGTTTATGGATACATCTGCAATCTCCCCGTACTTTGTTGTATGGTCGGTTTTTATAAATCGTTTAGGATCATTCTGTTTTTTTCTTTCTATCGATGAGCGTCCTTTTTCAATCATTTTCGCAGCTCTTTCAATCTGTCCTTTACGCACATGGCGCTGGAAATCACGGTATTTTAAGGAGTATGAAACAATAAGCTTCTGTTCGATTATTTGCTTTCTGTCGCCACTGTCTGTATGGACAATACCTTCCTCTTTAATCCATCGCGATCTGTAGAAAATCTTGTCTCTATCCTTTTCATTGTCTAATTCTGATATCCTATATTTTTTGCCGCTTCTATCACCATCGAGAAGCCATCCATCATCAGCCATACACCACTCTTGTAAGAAGTCTTTAAGTATTTTGATAGGCTGTGTTGTTATATACCCGCGCATGCCGTTTTCGCTGTCGTAGGAATTAAACACCCGGTTTGTTGCAGATGACAGCCCTGAATCTGTACAGACAACAAACTTGGACATATCAAATCCAGAAAGCATCTTCTTTTCAAGTGGAATCATAGTGGTCTGTTCATTGCGGTTTCCGGGATAAATGCAAAAAGATATAGGAATACCATCGCTATCCATAAACAGCCCCATTCCTACTATAGGAAGTGGGCGGTTTTCCTTACTTTTGCCAAACTGCTTATCATCCTCTTCATTGTCGATCTCAAAGTAGAAATTTGTACAGTCATAATAGATTACTTGAGTATTTCGTTTTTTTGCACTGCAGTGCTATTTTTTTAAAAAAATGCGGCTCTGAATATAATCAGCCTCTTCTGCTATCACTGATAATGAGCGGTAAACATCATGCAGTTCAAAAGAGGGCTGTTCAATAAAAGCGCTTTGACTCTTCAAAAGCTATTCCTTTTTGATGACGGGAAAAAGTATTCTGCTGTATATAAGACGTGAAAGTATGTCATTCAGGTCGTACTCAAATGGGTGTCTCGCAGAGATTGCACGGCAAATCTTATGCATGCCTAATTCATAATAAATATCCTGAAGGAAAAGATATCCGCCATTAAACCTATGCTGTTCATTACTAACAAGGTCATTAGCGGCACAGAGCTCAATATTAAATGTTGCGGAATCTTCTTTTTCAACTTCATTCATAATACGCACCTGTTCTTTAGCCCAGGCTTTTGCATCTTTCACGCCATACATCTCGCAGATTTGTTTTTCTGAACCGAAAGTTTTAACAATCTGAGTTTTGTTTTTCCCATTGATTCTAACTGTTTTAACAGCACGATAGGTAATTGAATATTTTCCGGTAGTCCATCCTAATCTCATAGTATTATCCTCCAATACTATTATAACGTATCGGAGTGGAACGTGCAAGCATAAATTTAAGATTTGACAAAAAAAATAAGCCATATCTGGCTTTGATGAACCTCATAACGGATTAGGTTGTCAAACTCCCGTAATTTAGGAAGTAAGTCTTATATAAATTATTGTTTCTAATTGAATAAGACTACAAAATGTGGTATTATTCTAAGGTGGAATAACTATTCCTATACTACATTTTTGATATGGTTATATTTTGAAGGGAGATATTATGTTGGATTTTGAAAAAGAACTTGAAAAGTTTAAGCCAAGCCTCGAAGTAGAAGAAGTGGCTGATGTTATCAGACATAATGATGTGTCGGATGTTGCCGACCTGATTAAGGAAGTACTTAAAGAAACCAGAGAAATGAGGTAAATATATGCAGTGCCCATATTGTAAGGCTAAACTAACTGCCAGTGACACTTGTGAAGACTGTGGCAGTGATGTAAAGCTATTTAAAAAATTATATAGAATTTCAAACAGATGCTACAACGAAGGCCTCGAAAAGGCTAAGGCAAGGGATTTGTCCGGTGCGGTAATAAGCCTTCAAAACAGCTTAAAGATAAATAAAAAGAATACCGAGGCTAGAAACCTCTTAGGCCTTATATACAGTGAAATGGGGGAGATAGTAGATGCTCTTAGTGAATGGATAATAAGCAGTCACTTTGAAGCTGAGAATAATCTCGCAGCCGAGTATCTGTCGTATTTTCAAAACAACCCGACCAGACTTGATGCAGCGGGACAGGTGATAAAGAAGTACAATGCTTCCTTAAAGCTTGTAAAATCAGGGAACTATGACCTTGCAGCCATTCAGCTTAAAAAACTGATTTCACTTAATCCTAAGCATGTCAAAGGACTGCAGCTCCTTGGGCTATTAAATATAAAGTCGGGGAATATTTCACAGGCTAAGAAGTACCTAAAAATGGCACTCAAGGTTGATAAAATGAATCCTCTTACCCTGCTTTATATGGCCGAGGTAAAGGGAAAGAGCCAGGGTGAAGATGTGACAGAGGATAATGATGCTAACAGGCTTGTCTTAAATGCAAGAGAGTCCTTTGCCCCTATGAATGCCTACAGAGATAATAAGCACGGAATTCTGCCTTGGATTAGTCTTTTAGCAGGAATAGTGCTTGGTATGGCATTTTTTATGGTTGCCATTGTGCCGGAATCAGGGCTAAGTCGGTTTCTAATAAGAACACCGAGATAGTAAGCCTCAATGAGACCATGGCTAAGACAAATGCTGAGCTTGATACCGTAACCGGTGAAAATGCTGAACTTAAGAAAAAGGTGGAGACTCTGGAGACTAAAAATAAACAGCTTTCCGAAACCACCAAGAAGAATGAAAATAACGGATTTGGAGTGCTTGCTGAGGCTGCGGCGTATTACACAATGGATGATAATGCTAAGGCGGCAGAGGCTTTGGTCAAGGTAGATAAGTCCACACTCAAAGATAAAAATATGCTAAACCTCTATAATCAGCTCTCAGCAAAGGTATTTGTAGAGCAGTCGACACGACTGTATCAGGCAGGCTACACTCTCTACAGTAGAGGACAGTATAAGGAGGCTCTTAAGTCATTTGAAACCTCTTTGAAGATGAATCCTGAAAATGTCGACTCTATGTACTTTACAGCCAGAAGTTATGATAGACTTGGAGAAAAGACTAAAGCTGTAGAATGGTATAATAAGATTGTAGAAAAGCATGGAGATACTCAGAGAGCGGTAGAGGCTAAGAGAATGCTTACTTTATTAGGAGAATAAATGGAAACGATTAAGATAAAATATTTTACAGATAAGATAGAAAAACTCTGCTACATAGCAGGCAATTCAGATTGGATAGACCTTAGAGTAGCAGAAGATGTGGTAATGAAAAAGGGCGAATTCAGACTTATAAGACTTGGGGTGGCTATGGAGCTGCCCCAAGGTTATGAGGCTCATGTAGTTCCAAGAAGTTCGACTTATAAGAACTTTGGGCTCATACAGACCAACCACATGGGAGTAATTGATGAGAGCTACAAAGGAGATGCTGATGAGTGGAAATGGCCTGCCCTGGCTATGCGTGACACAGAGGTACATGTAGGCGACAGGCTTTGCCAATTCCGTATAATGAAACATCAGCCGCAGATAAATTTCCTCGAAGTTGACTCACTTGAAAATGAGGACAGGGGTGGATTTGGAACCAGCGGCACGAATTAAGACTGCCTACGGTTCTTTTTGTTTTCCTGTCTCTCAAGGAGGTATTCTGCATAGTCTCTTATAGAAGCTGCACTTTCAGGCATGAGCTGCTGATATACAAGGAAGAAATCAACTATTTCCTTGTCAAGTATTTCTCCGCCTATAGGAAGTGCAGAATCAGATACACCAAGCAGGTAATCGCAGGTTACGTCAAATTCCTTTGATAAAGCAATCAGCTTTTCAAAGGATGGCTCGTTTCTGTTTGATTCGTAGTTTGAGATAGCTGTAGGCTTAAGTCCCAGTATTCCTGCAAGTTCGCCCTGTGTAAGCCCTTTCTTCTGGCGAAGCTGTTTAAGTCTCAAATGAAAATTCATATTTTACCTCCTGAAATGATTTATATTAAATATAGATATTGTCTAACCAAACATCATACTATTAATATATAGTTTTGAAGGTTAAATGTCAAACGTTATTGCAAAAAAAATACACAAATTGTGTATAGCGGGGTGGGTTATGAATGTTGATATGAAACTGTATAATATTCTCAAGGAGGAATGTCTTGAACTTGTTTTTGTCTTTGATAAAAATGGTAAATGTATCAGCTGTTCCGACAAAGCAAGGGAAAGTTTGGGGTATTTACCCGAAGAAGAAATAGGAAAATTTGAGATTACTTTCCCAAAAATTTCTTTGGAAGAAACTGCCCTACATGAGCATATTGAGACAGATGTGTACAGGAAAAATGAAACTTGTTTTCCTGCTGACCTAAAGATAGTTCCTTATGAAGACGATAAATTAATTATATTTGCAATAGATCAAACAGAAAAAAGAAATCTTACCAGAGAGCTAAAAAGCTGTAAAGAGGAACTTAAGTATGAACTTAAGTATAAGACTGAATTTGTATCCAATATTACTCATGAGCTAAGGACTCCGGTTAACGGTATTCAGGGTATGGCTAAGAACCTCCTTAACACAGAGCTCAATTCCTACCAGCTTGAAACTGTGGGGATAATCGAGGGCTGCTGCGTAAATATGTCTAAGATTATCAATGATCTTTTGGATTTTTCAAAAATGGAATCCGACAAGCTGGTGCTTGAAAAGAAAGCATTTTCTTTTAGAGAGTTCTTAAACAATGTAATGGCTTTCAATGTAACTCTTGTAAATGAAAAGGGCTTAAAACTTCTTGTGCATGTGGGCGATGACATTCCTAAGTACCTGGTGGGAGACGAGCTAAGGCTGATGCAGGTATTTAACAACCTCCTAAGCAATGCAGTCAAGTTTACAACTATAGGCCATATAGCGGTTGAAGCCTCCCTCATTCGTGAAGAAGATGATTATGTAGAGCTTTTCTTTATGGTGGTTGATACGGGAATAGGCATTTCAAAACAAAACATGGATAAGTTGTTTAAGAAATTTTCACAGGTGGATGCATCTACGACAAGGAAGTTCGGAGGAACGGGCTTAGGTCTGTCCATAAGCAGGAAGTTAGTTGAGCTTATGGGAGGAAACATCAAGGTAGAAAGTGAGCCGGGTAAGGGAAGTTCATTCTCTTTCAATGTAATCCTTGGAAAGGCAGACGAGGCAGAAGAGACTACAGGAGTAGAACTTCCTAACGGAAACTTCGTCTACGAAGGAAGCGGTCAGTATACCGAGTCTGAGGAGGAATCAAGCTATAGCGGCGAAGGAGGCTCAGACTGGAGGCTTACAGCTAATTCGGACAAGATATACCAGTTTGGAACCAGTGAGAATATCAAGGAAATAAATTCAGCCCTCGAAAAACTATTTATCTGCATTGAACTGGGTAACTGGGAAAAAGCAGAGAATTTTGCCAGTGTTGTAAAAATTTGATTTCTGATAACGAATCTGAACAACAACTTAAGAAGGAAGCTTTCAGGCTTGAACTCATTATCCGAAGGGGTAACCACGATAAAGCTATAGAGCAGTACAACACATTTAAGGGAAAGCTTACCGAACTAGGATTCTAAAAGGGGTAGAGGGAAATGAAAACGAATATTCTCATTGTTGATGACGTGCTCACAAGCCTTGCACTTATGTCCGACATAGTAAAGAGTGAAGGCTACATAGCAAGACCTGTACAGAATGTAAATCAGGCTATGGAGGCTATAGATGCCCTGCTTCCGGATCTCATACTTTCGGATATATCAATGCCTGACATTGACGGCTATGAATTTTGTGAGATGATTAAGTCCAATCCAAAGACAGCGGATATTCCTTTGATATTTGTTTCAGCCTTAAATGATGTGAACTCAAGGAAAAAAGGCTATAATGTAGGAGCGGTGGACTTTATAGTAAAGCCCTTTGATTTTGATGAGGTAAGGCTTAGAATAAATACTCAGATAAAAAACCTCGTAATGCAGCGTGAACTTGAAGAGTATAATAAAAGACTGCATAGGATGATGAATACCCAGATAGCAAAGATAACTGATGACCAAAGGTATCTCATATACGGACTGGTAAGGCTTGCTGAATCAAGGGAAGAGCCGACAGGCACACATATGCTTAATGTTTCGGCAAATTCCGCTTTTTTAGCACAGAGCTTGCAGCTGTCTCCTGAATACGAAAAGTACATCAGCAATAACTTTATAGACGATATCGGGCTTGCTGCCCCTCTTCACGATATAGGAAGCCTCACTATCAGTGACAGAATACTTCTTAAAAGGGGTAAGCTGACTCCTGATGAAATGACTGTTATGAGAACTCATGCTGAAATAGGTGCAAGGACACTTACTGAAGTCTACCGCCACAATGAGTTTAGCAGATATCTGGGAATGGCTATAGACATTGCATATTATCACCATGAGAAATGGGACGGCTCGGGTTATCCTAAGGGGCTTAAGGGTAAGGGTATACCAATGTCAGCGAGAATATTCTCTGTTGTAGATGTGTATGACACACTTACAAGAGATAAATGTTACAGGGATGCTTACACTCACGAGGAAGCGATTGAGATAATTAAGAGTGAATCAGGGAAGAGTTTTGATCCGAGTATTGTAGACATATTTTTGAAGATACAAAGTGGTATTAGGAGGAACTAGATTTGGGAGTTGCAAAAAAAGAACCGATAATCGAAATATTTGCAAATGAAGCCGGAGACTCTATTAAAGCCTTCGATAAATATATGCTCGAAGGTGAAAATGCCGGCAAATTTGAAAGAGAGCTAATAGTGGAGCTTGCTAAACTTGTGCGCATCATCAGAATGGACTCAAGTATGCTGCTTTTTGACGGGATAGCCCAGGTAAGCGGTAAGCTTGAAAAGCTAATGGACTGCTACAGGGATGTGAGGGCTGAAAGTCCTGATTTTGAGAGCTTCAGGGAAGTTTTAAATGCTTATTCGGTCTTCATTCACAGCGAGCTTTATAAACTCACTCACAATGAAAAGGTTGACGGAGATAATAGTGAGATAATAGAACTTATCGACCACATGGATACAGGAGTAGTAGGCTTTAATAAGCTTCCTACCTCCACACCTACAAGGCGTAAGCAGTATTATATTCCTAGTAAGTCTGAAAATGATACAGCTGTAGTATCGCCTAAAAAGGGAGTGTTTGACGGACTTTTGCTTGATGAAAATAAAAAATCTGAGGACGGACTGGCTAAACCAAAGACGCCTAATGAAATCCTTAATTCACTAAAGAGCAGACTCATCAGCTTTACTATTACTGATGACAAGATGGAAGAGATAAGGAAGCTAAGTATTGGACTAGAGAAGCTGGCGGATGAGTTAAAAGCCGGAAAGAAGACAGATGTAGTATCGGAGGTTGTAAACCTTGCTAAAGGGGTGAAAAGCTGGGTAATGGATGCAAGGATGACTGATTTATCTATGCTTGTGTCTAAGGCTAAGATTGCAGCTAAAGACCTGCTTAAACACACAGGCAAGAAGGCTGAGTTTGAGGTTAAGCTTTTGGAAGACGAGGCTCATGTCATTCATATAGAAAAGTACAAGACAGCCAATCTGTCAAAGGCTCTCACCCACCTTATAAGAATGCCGTTGACCACGGAATAGAAGCACCGACTGCAAGAGTTAAGGCGGGTAAGAAAGAAGAAGGACATATAAGGCTTGAGATAGTAAAATCAGAGAAATTCAAGGGAATAGAGCTTCATTTTTCTGATGACGGAGTGGGAATTAATCCTGACAAGATACTTAAGGCGGCAGAGATGAGGGGAATACTTCTCAATCCAAAAGAAAGCTATAGTATGGAAGATATATTGAAAATACCGTTTATGACGGGATTTACAACCAGAAAGACAATTGGAGATTATTCAGGAAGAGGAGTGGGGCTTGACCAGGTAGCTCATCTGATTGAAGAAATAAATGGCAGAGTAGTGCTAAAAAGCAAAGAAGGTGAAGGAACAGAGGTAGATATTGAGCTTCCTTACGACCATATTGCTGAATAATAAGGAGGATGACATGAGAATTTTACTGGCCGAAGATGATTATGCCAGCAGAAAGTTTGGTATTAGCTTTCTAAGCAAATATGGAGAAGTGGACGCAACTGTGGACGGAGAAGAAGCTGTGGCTGCTTTTGAATTTGCGGCTGAAGACGGAGAGTATTATGACTTAATCTGTCTTGATATAATGATGCCGGGGACAGACGGAATAGAAGCGCTCTACAGGATAAGGGAGAGTGAGAAAAGACTCAAGATTCCTGAGGACAAATGTCCTAAGATAATCATGGTTTCAGCACTTAGCGACATGAATTATGTAGACGGAGCCTTTGAACTTGGCTGTGACGGCTATGCCAACAAGCCTCTTGATACGGATAAAATGGAGGAAGTGCTTAAAAAGCTTGAACTTATATAATAGCTTTGAGAGGAAGAATATGTCTTTCGCATTTCTGAGATAGTTACTTTGATTTAAAAAGTTGAATTTGAAAGTTTGTTGTGGTACTATAGTGACTATTCAAAAGTTACTTATAACTAACCCGAAATAGTATGAAAGGAAGTAGTAAAATGACAAAGATAGATATAATCTCAGGATTTCTTGGCGCAGGCAAGACAACCCTCATCAAAAAGCTTATAAAAGAGGCACTCGGTGGAGAGAAAGTAGTGCTTATAGAAAATGAATTTGGCGAGATAGGCATAGATGGAGGCTTCTTAAAAGAGGCAGAATTGAAATCACAGAGATGAATTCCGGCTGCATCTGCTGTACTCTCGTTGGAGACTTTGGAGCAGCACTTAAAGATGTTATTACAAAGTATTCTCCTGACAGAATCATCATTGAGCCTTCGGGAGTAGGCAAGCTCTCGGATGTAATTAAGGCTGTTGCCGATGTGAAGAAGGACTTTGAAGATGTGAGCCTTAATAGCTTTATTACAGTAGCCGATGCAGGCAAGACAACTATGTATATGAAGAACTTTGGCGAATTCTTCAATGACCAGATTGAAAATGCCAACACTATCGTACTTAGCCGTACTGCAAAGACTCCTGAGAGTAAGCTTGAAAAGGCTGTAGCGGCCATAAAGGAGCACAATGACAAGGCTGTTATCATAACAACCGACTGGGATAGCCTTACAGGAAAGCAGATTCTTGATACAATGGAGAAGGCAGCAGGAGAGGTGAAGGACTTACTCTTTACAGAAGAAGAGCTTGAAATCTGTGAACATCACCACCACGAAGACGGCCATGAGTGCTGCCACGGACACCACCACGAGCAGACCCATGAGGACGGCCATGAGTGTGGCTGCGGACACCACCACGAGCAGACCCATGAGGACGGTCATGAGTGTGGCTGTGGACATCATCACGAGCAGACCCATGAAGACGGTCATGAGTGCTGTCACGAACATCATCACGAGCAGACCCATGAAGACGGTCATGAGTGCTGCCACGGACATCATCACGACCATGACCACGAAGAAGGTCATGAGTGCTGTCACGGACATCATCACGAGCAGACCCATGAAGAAGGTCATGAGTGCTGTCACGGACATCATCACGAGCAGACCCATGAAGAAGGTCATGAGTGCTGTCACGGACACCATCACGAGCAGACCCATGAAGACGGCCACGAGTGTGGCTGTGGACATCACCACCATCACCACGCTGATGAGGTATTTGACAGCTGGGGCATCACAACTCCTAAGCGTTTTACGAAAGAGGCTCTTGAGAAGATACTCGACAAGCTCGCTTGGGGCAACGGCCTTGGCATCATACTACGTGCAAAGGGTATAGTTCAGTCAGAGGGTGAAGGATGGCTTGAGTTCGACCTTACACCTGGAGAATTTGAAGTAAGAAATGGTGCACCTGACGTAACAGGTAAGCTCTGTGTAATAGGCTCAAGACTTAAAAAAGATGATATTAAGACTCTTTTTGAAGTGTAAGAGCTATAGTGTCTGTATCAATGCTTTTGACAGCTATATAATCAGAGAGTATTATCTAAGCCTAAAGTAGGACAGGCATAGGCCTTGTGGCATTATGTGGATATACTAAGGCTGATAAGGAGAATATATGAATCAGGAAAAGGATATACCTGTATATATGTTTACGGGTATGCTTGAGAGTGGGAAGACCGCATTTTTAAGGGATACCTTAGAGGGCGGTGAGTTTGAAGACGGCAACAAATCCCTTTTCATACTGTGTGAAGAGGGCGAAATCGAGCTGTCAGAGAAACTTTTAAAGCGAAATAAAATGTCTACAGTTGTAGTAGAAGACAAGGAAGATATAACTGAGGAATTCTTAAAAAACCTTGAAAAGGAATATAACCCTGACAGGGTGGTAATCGAGAACAATGGTATGTGGATTCCTCAGGAGGTTATAGATGAATTCCCTGAGAATTGGATGCTTGTACAGTGTATCAATCTTATAGATGGCTCTACCTTTGAGAGCTACCTACAGAATATGGGAAGCTTTGTTATGGAGCAGGTTAAGCCTGCCGACCTCGTAGTGTTCAACAGGGTTACTGACAATGAGGTAAGGGGAGGCTATAGGAGGCGTATAAAGGCACTAAACAGAAAGGCTCAGATCCTCTATGAGGATGAAAAAGGAAACCTCGATGATGCCTATGTGGAGAGCCTGCCATTTGATACAGATAAACCTGTAATTGAGCTTGAGGATGATGACTTTGGACTCTGGTACATGGATGCCATGGATCATCCTGAAAAGTATAAGGGAAAGACTATGAAGTTTAGGGCACTTATCTACAGGGATAAGAATTTCCCAGAAGATAAGCTGGTTCCCGGAAGATTTGCAATGACCTGTTGTGCAGCAGACGTACAGTTCATAGGCTTTGTCTGCCACGCACCCAATGCGTCAGAGTTTGCACAGAAAGACTGGGCTTATGTAGAGGCAGAGGCAAGGTTTGAATACTGCAAAGACTACAAGGGCAAGGGAATAGTACTCTATGCCAAAGAACCTCTTAAGAGGGCTGAGGCAGGGGAGCAGTTGGTTTATTTTACATAAAGAAAAAGAATAAGAAAGATTTATAGTATATTTGAATGACTCTTGAATGCCGAAAGTTACCTGTGATTAGAGGGAACTTTCGGTGTTTTACTATAAGGGTAGGTGGTTTATGTCAAAAAAGAAAAATACTGTCATAGAGCTTAGATACTATGAAAAACCGATTAAAGAGCCTGTGCTTGCCATGCTTGGGGAGAGCTGGATAAGGGAATACGGGAAAGATACAAATGGTGAAATGATTAACAACCTGCATTTTCATAACCTCATGGAGATAGGCTGCTGTATATCAGGTGAGGGAGAGATGATACTTGATGGAGAAAGCAAAAAATATAAGGCAGGTAATTTTACCATTATTCCAATTAACTTTCCTCATAATACCGTAAGTAAAAAAGGAACTAAAAGCTACTGGGAATATATATTTTGTGATCCGGAAGACATCTTAAACAGGGCATTTCCAAACAACAGACCGTTTGTTGAAAGCACCTTAAAAAGGCTGAATAGTAAGGTATATTTTTATCATAGCGAAAAGGAGCCGGAACTGTACAGTGTGATAAAGTCTATCATTGAGGAGATGAGAAATAAAAAAACGTATTACTGTGAAAAAACAATCATGCTTTGTAATTCTTTGTTTTTTGAGGTGGCAAGAAAGAATACAAGTGATACTTCAGCTGAAACCGTGTACAGAGATATGAGTGTTATATCTGCTGCAATATCATACATCGGCAAGAATTATGCAAAACCGATTAGGATAAAGGATGTGGCAGATAGCTGTAATATGAGTGAGACTAACTTTAGAAGGCTGTTTTCTGCATATATGGGGCGTACCCCGTTAGAATATTTCAATCTGATTCGAATAAATAAAGCCTGTGAGCTGATAAAATCAACTATGTACTCAATGGAAGATATTGCAATGAAGGTAGGATATTTGCAGATGTCTACTTTCAACAGGAACTTTAAGAAAATAATAGGAGAATCTCCTTATAGGTGGAAGAGAAATCCTGCCAATTTTGAAAGCAAACTATTAAAAGCAAGTGTATCAACTAAAAAAGGCTGGTAAAATGCAAAGTGCAATTTGGTCGAAATTGCACTTTTTTTGTAAATTATTAGCAACATTACGCTTTGATTATTAGTTATAATATCCCTATAAATATAGTTGGTTTTTTTAGACAAAATTACCAAGGGTACATATCTGTACATAAAAATTGTCTAAAAATCAACTAATATATCTCGGGTAAAACTATGATTTATTTCCCGAATACTTATTTTTAGGAGGAGAAATTGGTATGAAAATGAGAAAAATTATGTCACTTGCACTTGTAATGGCAATGGGAGTTAGCCTATTGTCGGGTTGTGGAGGATCAGGAGGAAGCAGCTCGGGTGCAGCAAAATCATCCGCAGCATCTAAAGCGGCTTCAAGTACGGCATCAGGAACATCGGGAACGGCTTCAACTGCCGGAAACTATACTGACAACGGAAGCCACGAGCTTACAGTATGGTGCTGGGATCCTGCTTTTAACATCTACGCTATGAAGGAAGCAGAGAAGGTATACCAGAAGATAGACCCACAGTTTAAGTTAAATATTCAAGAGGTTCTTTCAGATGATATAGAAACTAAGATAACAACTGCTGCGACTTCAGGAGACCTCAGCACCTTACCGGATATCTTCCTTATGCAGGACAACTCATTCCAGAAATACACTACAAACTTTAACGATGTATTCTTAGGACTCAATGATTCAGGCATTAACTACAAGGACTTTGGTGAGGCAAAGCAGGCGTATTCCACGCTTGACGGAGTACACTACGGAGTACCGTTTGATAATGGAGCAGTAATTGCTGCTTATAGAACAGATATCCTTGAGAAGGCAGGACTTAAAATAGATGATTTTAAGGACATTACCTGGAGTAAGTTTATAGAACTTGGAAAGCAGGTTAAACAGAAGACCAACACACCTCTACTTTGTGCTACCGCAGGTTCAAATGATCTTGCAATGATGATACTTCAGTCCGCAGGAGCATCACTATTTAATGATGATGGTTCACTTAACATAGTTGACAATGGGGTACTTAGAAAGGCACTTGAGATATATCAGGAGCTTTACAAGGAAGGAATCCTTGTTGAGGTTACAGACTGGGATCAGTATATAGCAGCAATTCAGAGCGGAAGCTCAGCTGCTGTTATCAACGGCTGCTGGATTATCGGATCTATTACCGCAGCTAAGGATTTTTCAGGAAAGTGGGCAATAACAGATATGCCAAAGCTTGATGATGTGGAAGGTGCAACCAACTATTCCAATAACGGTGGCTCATCTTGGGCAGTTACAACCAAGTCGGAGAACCAGAAGCTTGCCATTGATTTCTTAAAGGCAACCTTTGCAGGAAGTGTAGAGTTCTACGAGACTATCCTTCCTTCATCAGGAGCTCTTGCTACATATCTTCCTGCCGGAAAGAGTGAAGTATACAGCAAGCCACAGGAATTCTTCGGTGGAGAGCCAATTTACTCACTTATTACCGAATTTGCAGGCAAGATTCCAAGCAACAAAACAGGCGCTTATTATTACGATGCCAGAAATGCTGTAGGTGTAGCTATTAGCAACGTACTTCAAAAGGGCGCAAACATTGAAGATGAATTAAAGTCAGCTCAGGAAACAGTAGAATTTAATATGGGTGGCTGATAAAAGCTTAGCTTTTTAGCATAAGTCAGAACGGGCTGTCACAATAAAGAGAGAATAAGTGCTTATCTTTAATGCGGCAGCCCTTTTTGTAAGAAAGGAGACCATTATGGAGGGTAAGAAAGGAATTAGCCTTGCCAAAAGACATCTAATGATTGGCTGGGGTTTTGTTATTCCTGCTACTCTGCTTATCGTTATCTTTAGCTTTTTTCCTATGTTTCAGGCTATATTACTATCGCTAAAAAAAGGCGTTGGTACTCATATGGCTTGGAACGGTATAGGAAACTATGCGAGAATATTAAAGGATAAGCGGTTTATACAGGCAATATTTAATACATTATTTTATCTTGTGATTCAGGTGCCTATAATGCTTGGTATAGCACTGGCACTCGCATCTATTCTCAATAACAAGCACCTTAGATTTAAGGGACTGTTTAGAACCATGATATTCCTGCCTTGTGCAACTTCCCTTGTATCATATTCAATGATATTTAGGTCTATGTTTGCAAATGACGGTTTCATAAACAACGTGCTTGTTAACTTCGGCTTTAACAGAATAGGCTGGTTTCAGAATGACTGGATGGCAAGGGCAGTAATCATAATTGCTCTTATTTGGAGGTGGACAGGATATAACATGGTATTCTATCTTGCAGGCTTGCAGAATATAGAATACTCGGTATATGAGGCCGCTAAGATTGACGGTGCTTCTCCTTTCCAGTCTTTTAGAAAGATAACAGTGCCTCTACTTAGACCGACTATTCTTCTTACTGCAATTATGTCAATTAACGGAACTCTTCAGTTATTTGATGAGTCAGTAAACCTTACAAAAGGTGGACCTGGTATAGCGACAATAACAATGTCACACTATATCTACAACACCTCATTTGTAACGAGCCCTAATTTCCCTTATGCAGCTGCACTTTCGGTTGTTATTCTTGTAATGGTAGGAACACTTTCGGTGATTCAGATGAAGGTAGGTGATAAGCGTGACTAAAACACAGAAAATTTTCGTTTATACATTTCTTACAATAGTTTCACTCCTTTCAATCTTTCCAATTTATTGGATGGCTTGCGCAGCAACCAATACAAGTGTAGAGATAATGAGAGGAAAACTAATCCCCGGAGGCTACCTGATTGAAAATTTCAAGTCTTTAATACACAATCAGAACTTAGGCAGAGCCTTCTTTAACTCAGTGAGAAACTCTGTTATACTAACGCTGTTGTCTATGGTTATCTGCTCGATTGCAGGTTATGGATTCGAAGTATACCATCAGAAGTCAAAGGACGTTCTTTTCACTGTGCTTCTTACAGCAATGATGCTTCCTTTTGTAGCAACTATGATTCCGCTCTTTACCATGTTCTCAAAAGTTGGACTGGTAAATACCTGGCCTGCCTTCGTGCTTCCGGGCCTCGCTACACCGTTTCTTATAATGATGTTTAGGCAGGCAGCAAGAAGCTTTCCAAAAGAAATCATTGAAGCAGCAAGAATGGATGGCTTATCTGAAGTAGGCATATTCTTTACCATGTTCGTCCCTACAATGCGTTCTACCTACGGCGCTGCCATAACCGTAACTTTTATGAATACCTGGAACAGCTACTTATGGCCAAAGGTAATCTTTCAGAAAAATGAAGCCACAACCATGCCTATGCTTGTGGCAAACTTACTTGGAGGCTATACAGTTGATTATGGTATGCTTATGCTGGGTGTACTTATTGCAACCATTCCTACAGCTGTAGTCTTCTTCATACTACAGAAACAGTTTGCGGAAGGTATTACAGGAGCTATAAAGTAATTATCAAATATAGAAATGAGGTATAAAGGTGTTTGATTTCAACAAAATTAAAGATGTATCCTTTTTCAAGGAGAATGCTCTCCCTGCTAAGGCAACCTTCATTCCATACGGAAATGAAGAGGAGTTAAAAGAGAGAAAGTCAAGTCTCAGAGTGTCGCTAGACGGGCTTTGGAAGTTCGCCTACGCTAAGAATCTAAGCCTTGCAGTCAAAGACTTTTACAAAAAAGACTATTGTGTAAAGAGTTGGGACAGCATAAGCGTACCTTCCAATATGCAGATGGAGGGCTATGATATCCCTCAGTATGCCAATGTGCAGTATCCTTGGGACGGAGTTCAGGATGTGGCACATGACGGGGTTCCTAGCGACTTCAACCCTGTGGGGATGTATGTAAAAACCTTAAACATTTCTGAAAATGCTAAAGATAAGGATATTATCATGACCTTTGAAGGAGTGGAAAGTGCCTTTGCCCTCTGGGTAAACGGAGAATACGTGGGCTATGCTGCAGACAGCTTTACAGCCACAAGCTTTGATTTGACTAAGTTTGTAAGTGCAGGAATAAATAAAATTGCAGTAATGGTATTTAAGTGGAGTATTAGCAGCTGGTGTGAAGACCAGGACTTCTTTAGATTCTCGGGTATATACAGAAGCGTATATATAGATGTGCTGCCAAGAACAAGGATTGTCGATTACACTGTAAAGGCTACGCCTGATGACAGCTTTAAGAGAGCAGAACTTAAGGTGGAAGGCCTGCTCCTTGGCAAAGGAAAGTTGTCTACAAGGCTTTCATATAAGGGTGAAACCATATTAACTGATGAGAGAGAAATAAGCGAGAGCTTAAACCTTTCTTTTACTGTAAATGAGCCAAAGCTTTGGAGTGCTGAAAAGCCTGAACTTTATGACCTTATATTTAAGGTGTATGATGAAGACGGCAAACTCGCAGAAGTTATTAACGAGAGAGTCGGCTTTAGAAGAATAGAAATAAAAGATAAGATTATGCTTATAAATGGTAAGAGAATTGTGTTTAACGGCACCAACAGACACGATTTCAGCTCTGTTTACGGAAGGGCAATTACAAAAGAAGAGATAGAAAAGGATGTTATTACCATGAAGCGTAATAACATAAACGCAGTTAGAACCAGTCACTATCCTAATACTGATTATCTCTATGAGCTTTGCGATGAATACGGTCTTTATGTAATTGCAGAGAACAACCTTGAGACACATGGAACCTGGGATGCAAGGGAGCACATGGCGAGGATTACTCACTTCCTAAGGATCATATGGAGTGGGAGCCGATGATGCTTGACAGGGCTACATCTACATATCACAGGGATAAGAACAGAGCGAGTGTCATAATATGGTCACTGGGCAATGAATCCTTTGGCGGCAAGGTCATCTACAATATGTCAGAGCTTTTCAGAAAACTTGATGACACGAGGCTTGTGCATTATGAAGGAGTCTTCCACGATAGAAGCTATGATGGAAGCACAGATATAGAGAGCCGTATGTATCCGCCTGTGACTGAAATAAGAGAGTTCTTGAAGGAGTTTCCTGATAAGCCATTCATCCTCTGCGAATACACCCATGCTATGGGTAATTCAAACGGTGCCATGCACAAATACATTGAATATACAGAGGAAGAGCCAAGGGCACAGGGAGGCTTCATTTGGGACTATATAGACCAGTCTATATATAAAAAAGACAGATACGGTACAGAATTCCAGGCATATGGCGGAGACTTTGGCGACAGGCCAAATGACGGTAATTTTAGCGGCAATGGTATAGCCATAGGACCTGACAGAGCAGAATCTCCTAAGATGCAGGAGGTTAAGTTTAACTATCAGGGCATCAAGCTCTTTGTAAATGGGGATAAGGTTAAGATAAGAAATAAGTATCTTTTTACCAATACCTCTGAATTTAATGTATATGAGATTCTTTACAAAGATGGAAAAGAGTATGCTAAGGAGATGATGACTACAGATGTAGAACCATTATCCGAAAAAGAATATAAACTTCCTATCGAAATTCCTGATGTCGAGGGTGAATTCGTTGCTGAAGTATCCGTAAGACTTAAACATTGTACCAACTATGCGAAGTGCGGCCACGAGGTTGCCTTTGGACAGGCTGTAGTTAAAAAAGCAGATACCAGACACTTTATGGATATTTCTCAGGGAAATGAGAAGTATGATTATATGTATGCTTCCTCAATGGAAAATGCGGAAGTTAAACCTGCATCAGGCAGACTCCAGTATGTATTTGGCGACTACAATGTAGGAGTTAAGGGAGAGCATTTTGCAGTATTATTCTCAAAAATGTACGGAGGGCTAACAAGCTACAAGCTAAGAGGAGTTGAGCTTATTAAGAGCCAGCCTCGCCCTAACTTCTGGAGGGCTCCTGTGGACAATGACAGAGGTGCGCAGATGCCTGCAGGGGAGGGTAAATGGAAGCTTGCGGGAGATTACGCTAGGTGTGTAGATGTAAAGGTAAATGACAACAGTGCTAAAACAGGCTCTGAGAGATATGTGGAAGTGGTTTACACCTATGCCCTCGGTATGGATGGACTTGAAGAGGCGGTTGTAAGATACAAGGTATTTGAAGATGGCTTCATAAAGACTACTCTAAGCTATGAGACTAAGGGAGAGAACTTTGACATGCCTGAGTTTGGTATGATGTTTAAGACCGACGCAGACTTTGACAACCTTACCTGGTATGGGGCAGGTTTTTCTGAGACCTATGAGGATAGGAGAAGCGGTGCAAAGCTTGGATTATTTAACAATAAGGTTGAAGACAATATGGCACCTTACATAGTACCTCAGGAATGTGGTCACAAGGTAAATGTAAGATATGCTAAGGTAACAGACAGAAAGGGCAGAGGACTATTGTTTGTAAGCGATAAACAGATGGATCCTACCAAGGGAGAGAGTAAAGCCGCTGAGAATTCAGTAGTTACAGACAGATATATGGGCTTCTCCGCACTTCCTTATACTCCTAACCAGCTTGAAGAGGCTGCGCATCCAAATGAACTTCCTAAGCCACAGTTTACAGTTATAAGAGCAGACCTTATGCAGATGGGTATAGGGGGAGATGACAGTTGGGGGGCAAGACCTCACAAGGAGTATCATATTCAAAACGATCAGAAGTTAGAGTTTAGCTTCTGGTTTAAGGGAATTTGATGACATAAGTCTCAAAATTATAACACTCGATTGGGATTTGCTTGAAAAAGAAATTATTATCATTTGATGCTTGCATCATTTAATACTGTTTCACCTGTATTGATACTTGCTATATTTGTGCCTTAAGCCGACTTAGGCAGGTATTAATACAGGTTATATAAGAGGTGTTAATCATAATCATTAATTATTAATGTGATTTTAACCTTAGTTTAGTATTATTATATTTGACTTTTTGTGATTTTTATGCTAAGATAGTATCGTATTCTTGAAGTTTAAAGAAAGTCGAACTCAGTTCTCTAAACTTGTTCGTTAGCTCGCAGCACTACTAGAAAGGTATCTGCTTCAAAGCTCTTTAACTGGAAGATTACGCAACTAATATTTTTTTATTTACGGGAGGATACCTAAATGAACACAGGTGTAGTTAAGTGGTTCAACTCAGAGAAGGGCTACGGATTTATTACTAATGACAACGGCGGAGATGATGTATTCGTACATTTTTCAGCTATCAACGTAGAGGGTTTCAAGACTCTTAACGAAGGACAGAGAGTTACATTTGAGACAGAGACCGATCCTAAGAATTCAAGCAAGCTTAGAGCAGTAAATGTTTCTATAGCTGAGTAATTTATAGCTGGTTCTGGGCCGTAGTCTTAGGTGACTACGGCTTCTTTTTATAAAAATCCGGGGTTGTACCGGTTTCGACGGGAATTTTGAAGTTGGAGAAGCAAGCCGCAGGAATGCGTTAAATCCAAAATTAAATACAAACGCTGAAGATAATTTAGCATACGCTGCCTAATGGCAGCTGTCTTACCTGTTATACCTGCATAATAGGCTAAGGCATCGAATCAGCAGGAAACGACATAGCAAGGGGCTCGGTGCTATGGGCGTATTAGAGTCTACTAAAGCCTGAATTGTGCTGATTCAAGTCAGGTGGAGGGAATGTCAAACAATTAGCTAAGCTTGTAGAAGTACAATGAATGGGTTTTCGGACAGGGGTTCGACTCCCCTCAGCTCCATTATTAGGAAACCTGAGAAATACAGTAATTACAAGGGTTTCGGGGAATTTAGAAAATGTGAAAGAGGTTGTTTTAGACCGAAAAAGACCAGTTTGAACCATATAAATTGGGGTATAACTGGGGTATGAAAAACGAACAATGTAAGATTGTATTGTGTAACTAAAGAAGCAAGAAAAAGCCTGTCAAGCCCTTTACCGAAGGTACTCGGAGAATGGGGCTTTACAGGCTGTTTTAATTTGATGAAAAATCAAATTTGTCTTTTCTGGTATTGTTCGAGGTAGAAATTCGGTCGAATAATGTAGATATATCACGTTTATTCGGTCGAAAAATGCAAAGAGATATAGATATTTCGGTCGAATTTTTGTTATAATATTATACACTATTAAAATTGCTTTATACTTAAGAGGTCTGTTATCGATGTCATAAATAATTGGGATTTATTATATTTTGATACCAGAATCTACATAGAAACAAAGGAGTTGCCAGTATGGAAAGAAAAAGCATACCAAAAATTTGTTGAAATGGAAAAAAATAAAACTAATAGAAAACCATTGCTTGTGAAGAGTTTGTTATAGCTGATGGTGGAAAGAAATATATTGATGGACTTAACAAACTTAACCTAGAAAGAGAGATACCTGAATTATATACTATACCGCTTGAAAAGTATTATAAAAATTATCTCGTTATAGGTGGTATGCCTGAAGTGGTACAGTCTTGGATTGATACTCATGATTATAAAGAAGCAGAAGAAGTTCAGGATATAATATTAAAAGACTATGCGGATGATTTTGGAAAATATACAACACCTGATACAGCTATAAAAATTAAAATGATTTGGGATTCAATACCTGTTCAGATTGCAAGAGATAACAGTAAATTTATTTTTTCTCATGTTAAGCAGGGAGCTAGGGCAAAAGAACTTGAAGATGCTTTGAGCTGGATTGTTAATTCCGGAATTGCACTTAAACTTGATTTAGTATCTACACCTGAAATTCCCTTATCAGGAATGGCAGACTCAACTTATTTTAAGGTATATTTGTCTGACGTTGGCTTGCTTAGAAGGAAAGCAAATATCAATTATAGAACAATTCTTGTGGGAAATGATGCATTTATTCATTTTAAAGGAGCTTTGGCTGAAAACTACATTTTTATCCAGTTAAAATGTATGGAAATTATGCCATATTTTTGGAGAACAAAAGCTGATGCAGAGATAGATTTTATTACGGATTATGGTGGTGAGTTGATTCCAATAGAGGTTAAATCAGCGGATAATACACGAGCAAAAAGTCTTCATTTATTTTGTGGAAGATATAAGCCCAAAATTGCATTTAAATCTTCGCTTAAAAATGTTGGAGATAATATGGAAGGTGACAGTCATATCTGGTCATTGCCTTTGTATGCATTTTTTAGGTTTAAGGATTATATGAAAAGAGAATTTGCTTGGTAAATATTATAACAAAATTGCCATAAACTACAAGAATAATATAAAAGACTTATAATATAAGTGTTATTTGAAAAAGTAAATTCCATATTAGTACGGATTTTACTAATTCCATACACCACATCTTTCTTTAAGCCTTGGAAGTGACTGGAAAGAGGTGAATAAATACATTCATTCTGTTAAAGAAGAAGAAGAAGCTAAAGTAATGAACTTATTGAGTATCAGTTAGTGTGGTCAAAATGTGGTCAAATGCAAATAAAACTTCTGAGATACGCTAAAATAGAGAGCTTGAGAGGATAAATTGTTGTATCGACTCCTCTCAGCTCCACTATTATGAAACCTAAGAAATGCAGTAATTTCAAGGGTTTCAAGAGATTCAAGCCATAAAACAGGCAATCAAGGCCTTACTTAGGCGTAAACCTGGCCAAAGTAAGGGTAAAACAGCTATTTTATGGGATTTTCAACATATTTAATCTTAACCCTGTAAAGCCAAAACTATATCCTTAGAAAGCCCTGTATATTTCATCACAAGCTCAGCAGAAAGCCCCTCCTTAATCATAGTTTTAGCGATTTTTAGCTTTTCATTTTTAGCACCACGCATTTCACCGCGCTTTTCACCGCGTTTCTCACCTAGCAATTCACTTTCCCTCTTTTCATCGCTAATTAATTTTTCAAGGATCTCATTCATAGCCCTACTACCTCCTTCACTTGACTTCAATCTGGATTTTAGTTCACTTGTTACAGGGGAACTCATCCTCACTGTAAGCATCATTCTCAGTAAACAACTTCATCAGCCTTGCAGGCTTAGAACCGTCATAATTAACCGTATTTACAAATATCTCAGTCAGACCATCCTCTATCACCTGACCAGTTTCCCTAACTACCTTGTCTATGTGGTAGATGGGGAGACCTCCTTCAAATATATCAAACTTAGATATAAATACAATGCAGACATCCGGTATGAACTCAAACTTAGTCCCTGTTTCAGCTATATTTGTAGTTAAGATGGCTGCATTGTAGCGGACTCTTTTTAGATGATTATCGTCATTCGCCTTTTGAACTTCGATGTTAATCTGTCGTCCATCGCCGGTTACACATTTGGCATCCAAAACCACAGAACGGCCAAGTAGGTTCTTTCCCTGCCACTGAGGAATAGCCTCTAAGACAGTCAGTTCATCATCTTCAAGGATAACTCTTAAAATCTCTTCGCAGAACTCCTTGTGTTCCGCCATTTTGCAAAACATCAAATCATCGATTGGATTGAGCAGTTTTGCATACTTTTCAAATCTTTTCTTTGTAGGCATATAGTCCTTTCTTTCTTTGGGTTTGCTATAATGCCTCTACGGCTATTATAGCAGAAGAAGTTAAAATGTTAAATAGATTTTCCTGCTAAGTAGACTTTGATACTTAAGCTAAAGAAATCGGATGTGGTTACAATAATCTAAACTGCTAGATATTAGATATCGGTTTACATAGTATTTTTGCAAGAATTGTCAGAAGTAGACGGTGGCAATCTAAGATAAATTAGCATAAAAATACATATAATAAAACAAATAATACAATAAAAAGAAAGGTGAATTGGGTGATTATTGTAACTCACACCGATAGTTACGATTATAAAGTAAAAATAATATTTGACAACGGTAAAGTGCACAAAAAATCGAGAAAAAAAGTGTACAAAAATAACCAAAAATCTAAATGAAGAATATAAGTAAAAAGAGTCTGAAATTTATTATTCTAAGCGTGCATAGGGTGGCAACTTAAAACCATTACCCAAAACGAACCTAAGATGACATTCCTAAAAACAAGCAAGCGTGTCCAGACAATAGAAAAATCCCATAAAACAAACAATCTAATCCATACTTCGGCAGCAAACTTGCTGAAGAATAAAAAAAGAAAATAAGTATTATGGGATTAATAGCAAAACACAATTGTAACAAACCTTTATAAGTGACCTCTAATATCAAATATAAAGATATTACCAGAAGCTGATAGGGTGTGTATCATTAGCTATGTAGAGTAGCAATTACATCCTCAGAAAGCCCGGTATACCTCATTATAAGTTCGATAGGAAGCCCCTCTTCAAGCATTGTTCTAGCAATCTTTTTAGCACATTCCTCTATACCGATCATCATGCCTACCTCTCTGCCACGTTTCTCACCACGTTTCTCACCAATCTCTTCACTTTCTTGCATCCATTTCTGTAAAGTTGCATCCATCTTTATACTACCTCCTTCATCCTTTTTAAATCTTGACTTGATTTCGCTGGTTACAGGGAAATCGGCTTCATCATAAGCATTATTTGCGGTAAACACCTTCATAAGCCTTGCCAGCTTAGAGCCATCATCTACAGCCGCATTTACATATATTTCCGTAAGACCATCATCTATTATCTGCTCAGTTTCCATAACCACCTTCTTTACATGATAAAGCGGAAGATTACCCTTAAATAGATCAAAGGCTGAAATAAATATGATGCAGACATCAGGTACAAACTCAAACTGTTTTCCAGCCTCGGTTACATTGGCAGTCAAAACTGAAGCATTGTAACGGACTCTCTTTAGATGGTTGTCATCATTTGCTTTTTGAACTTCGATATTGATATACCGCCCATCTCCGGTTATGCATTTGGCATCCAATATTACAGAGCGCCCCTGTAGATTCTTAAGGTCAAACTGTTGCATGTTATCGGTAACAACCAGCTCATAATCATCTAAGATAACTCTTAGGATTTCTTCACAGAATTCCTTATGTTCAGCCATCTTGCGAAACATAAGGTCATCAATTGGGTTTAGCCCTCTTAAATACTCGTCTCGTTCTTTCTTTGTTGGCATATAGTCCTTTCTTTCTTGGATTTGCTATAATGCCTCTATGGCTATTATAGCAGAAGAAGTTAAAATGTTAAATAGATTTTTCTGCTAAGTAGACTTTGACACTTAAGCTGAAGAAGCCGGATGTGGTTACAACAATTAGAACATCTTGATATTAGATGTTGGTTAACATAGTATTTTGGCAAGAATTGTCAGAAGCAGACTGTAGCAAGCTAAGATAAATTAGCATAAAATACATATAATAAACAACAATACAATAAAAAAAGAGAAGTGATTTGGCTGACTATTGTAACTCACATCGATAATTACGATTATAAAGTAAAAAATAATATTTGACAACGGCAAAGTGCACAAAAAATTGAGGAAAAAGTATACAAAATAACTAAAGATCTAAAAGAAGAATATAAGTAAAAGAAAAAGAAGGGGGTGCAAAGGACAAGCTAGAAACTGAAAGAAGCTGGATATGAGAAAGGTACCTGAACCGCACAGCATAGAATAATAAATTCTAAGCGAACGCATTAGGCGAAGCGAAGCGGATGCCGGAGCGAGTCTGAAATTTATTATTCTAGGCGTGGCTAGGATGAGAAACTTGAAAATCATCATTCAAAGTGCGGCTAAAATGGCATCCAAAAACAATAAGCAAGCGTATCTAAGAAATCAAAAAATCCCATAAAACAGATAATCTAAACCATACCTCCTCAATAACAGTATCAAGCATAGAAAGAAAACCTGCATTATGGGATATAAAAGCAAATACAAAAGCAGTAACAGCACTCTTTAAAAACTGAAAATAAAGAAAACCAATAGCTTAGCACAACATAAGCCAACCAAGTCTTCCCGGTCTTATCCCTGTAAGGCTATAATTACATCCTCAGAAAGCCCGGTATACCTCATTATAAGTTCAGTAGGAAGTCCTTCTTCAATCATTGTTTTGGCAATCATTTTAGCACCTTCCTCTCTGCCACGTTTCTCACCACATTTCTCACTTTCCCTCTTTTCATCACTAATTAGCTTCTCAAGGATCTCATTCATAGCCCTACTACCTCCTTCACTTGATTTTAATCTTGACTTTAGTTCACTGGTCACAGGAAACTCATCATTACTATAAGCATCATTCTCGGTAAATAGCTTCATTAGTCTTGCAGGCTTAGAACCATCGTAATTAACAGTATTTACAAATATATCAGTAAGACCATCCTCTATAACCTGCCCGGTTTCCCTAACCACCTTGTCTATGTGGTAGAGAGGAAGTCCTCCATCAAATATATCAAACTTTGATATAAACACAATACACACATCTGGTATGAACTCAAACTTAGTCCCTGTTTCGGCTATATTTGTAGTTAGGATGGCTGCATTGTAACGGACTCTCTTTAAATGATTATCGTCATTTGCTTTTTGAACCTCAATATTAATCTGCCTTCCATCGCCGGTTACACATTTAGCGTCCAGCACCACAGAGCGCCCGGGTAGATTTTTACCCTGCCATTGAGGAATAGCCTCTAAGACAGTCAGTCCATCATCTTCAAGGATAACTCTTAAAATCTCTTCGCAGAACTCCTTGTGTTCTGCCATCTTGCAAAACATCAAATCATCTATTGGATTGAGTAGTTTTGCGTACTTTTCAAATTTTTTCTTTGTAGGCATATAGTCCTTTCTTTCTCTGGATTTGCTATAATGCCTCTACGGCTATTATAGCAGAAGAAGTTAAAATGTTAAATAGATTTTCCTGCTAAGTAGACTTTGATACTTAAGCTGAAGAAACTGATGTGGTTACAATAATCTAAACTGCTAGATATTAGATATCGGTAAACTGAAGATTTAGCAATAAGTATTGGGGAGAAAGGCAACATTCATACAGACAGATATCGAATACATAATATACGCAAATCGCAAATACTAAAGAAAATGCTGACTTTGGCGATTATTGTAACTCACACCGACAATTAAAATTATAAAATAAACAAATATATTTGACAACGGTAAAGTGCACAAAAATAAGACAAAAAAGTGTACAAAATGACCAAAGTTTATGGCGTGTTCCTCCAGTCTTCAATCTGAGGAAGGGTTTTATCTGTTACATCCGAAATAAAGCCTCCAAAAAATCCCTCCGTCATATCGACAGAGGGAATTGCACACCGAATCATTTATACCCCGCACCATCGATAAGCGGTATCATCTGCACACCGAATAACTTTTATCCTGCACCATCGGCAAGCGGTATCATTTGCTCAAATCAAATAAAACATATTGTACGAAATTATGCAACAGCTGATATTTGGCGTATGCCTGCAAAAGGCTGCATATAGTTTTTCAACTTAAATGCAACATGGTGTATCTTATATGCTAATTAGAAATACCGATAATTACGCATCCGACCTGGAAAAGCTGTTCTTCATCTGGCAGCTTGCACTGAAGACCACCTTGTTAAGTACCTTTGTGGTCTCTGCTTCAAGCATTTTTGTTATTTCTTCATTTGCCTTCTCGCAGAATGAAATTTCAGCCGCTTTCTTATCCTTTTTAATTCCCTTTATGTATGAGGCAAATTCCTTATCAGACTTACAGATAATCTCATGATTCTTAGACATAACAGCTGTCTGATAGTGGTCTATATTTGGAAGACAGCGGTTAAAATGGGCATCTGCAATTACACCAAGGAGCCTGCTTGCCCAGTAGAAGTTGTGACTGTCAACATTTCCCGTTGTATTTGCAAGGTACTTAGGAGTCTTAGTAATATTGGCATACAGTCCCACAAAGGAGTTGAATACATTACTTCCAAAAGCTATCCATTTGACCGCCTTAAGTGCGTCAGGCACATAAGGGCGAATCTGCACAAGCGCAAGCACATCTGTTCGGCTGATGCCTATTGGACGGTATAACTCCTTAGCTCCGTTTGTATAAGGATCATAAGGAGTATGCTGATAGTGGTTTGAGAGAACCCACTTAATGTCCTCAACTGTTATCTTCTTCTCAGGTACCCTGCACCAAGGAAGGTTGTCTGAAAGTGGAGTGTAGTCAGCATTATCACCTGTCCACTTACTTGTGGTAGGATTGAAGTATTTTTGCGCCACCCAGGCACGAGGTGTGTTGTATATGTGGTCAAGATCAGAATGTGTACCAAAGGTATCCCTTGGGTTGAAGGTTCTGCAAAGAGAAAGATCCAAATGATTTTCCGCTATGAACTCCCTCAAATCACTCGAGCAGAGATGGTCCTTTTTATTACCGAAAGCATCTTCAAAGTCAAAGCTGTCAAGACCAAGCTGATTTGGAGCCACTACATAGCAGTCATCAGGGACACGCCTTGCCATCCAGTGATGGCCTCCTATACTTTCAAGCCACCAGATTTCATTTTCATCCTGAAAAGCTATGGCATTCATCTCATAAGTTCCGTATTTTTCAAGGAGACCGCCAAGCCTTATTACACCTTCTCTGGCGCTTTTGATGTATGGAAGAACTATGGTTACTATATCTTCTTCACCTATGCCACCGATTTTCTCCGGGGAATAATTTGTACTGCCTTTTCTGCCTTTAGCAGGGGAGTAGACAACAAGGGGATCTGCACCGAGTACCCTTTCATTAGAAGCTATTGTCTCAGTTGCTGTCATTGATACATTTAGTTCATTTACCCCACAGGCAGCCCAGATACCTTCACCGTCTACAGCATTTGGAAGAGAGGTATAGCGAAGCGGACTCTCAGGAAGTTCGATTTCAACATGTGAAATCACAGAGCGGTATACCTTTGGTTGTTTGTCAGGGGTGACAACAGTGAACTTTTTAGGCATAAAGCTACCTGAACCTGAATCATCATTTCTTGCTACCAAAGTAGAACCGTCATAACTGGCTTTTTTGCCAACTAATATTGTAGTACAGGACATAATATTCTCCTTTCTTTAAATAACATTTAGTATAAGTTAGTTTTACTGTTTTTAAGAACACATCAATAGGGTCGTAACAACCTACATAATTATAACATTGCGTACTAATAAAGTCGAGGTATTTGCTTTTAAATGATAGCTATTTTCAATATTTAAAAATATTGTGAACATAGTTGATTTGTGAGTCAAATAATGAGATAATAAGAAACGTGCCCTATGTGAGTGTTTACTTTTTTGGAGAAGTTTGATTTTCGTGAAAAATAAAAAAACCTTTCTGTACAAAGGTCGGAGGTGGCTTTGTAAATAGGGACTACTTTTAGTATAGTTAAAGGGGAGCAAGATGGACATTAACCATGAGTTGTATAAGGTATTTTACCATGTAGCAAAAACACTGAGCTTTTCGGAGGCATCCAAGGAGCTTTTTATATCGCAATCAGCAGTTAGCCAGTCTATCAAGGTGCTCGAGAAGAGGCTTGGACAGAAGCTCTTTGTTAGAAGCACCAAGAGGGTGAGACTTACCAAGGAAGGAGAGATTCTCTTCAACCATGTTGAGCCTGCCATCAATCTGATAAGCCTTGGTGAGACAAGGATACTTGAGTCGAAGTCATTAAACGGAGGACAGCTAAGTATAGGTGCAAGCGATACTATCTGTAGGTACTATCTTAAGCCTATGCTTAAAGAATTCCACGGAAGATATCCTAATGTACACATCAAGGTAGTAAATGGAACTTCTTTAAAATGTGTTGAATATCTAAAGAACGGAGCAGTAGACATTATCGTAGTAAATACGCCAAACAGTGCGCTTGGACAGGTCGGTAAGGTAGTACCTGTTAAGGAATTTAAGGATATATTTGTGGCAAATAGGAAGTCATTTCCTAAGCTCATCAACAAGGTTTGCGAGCTTTCTGAGATACAGAAGTACCCTATGATGATGCTTGACAAATCTTCTACCACAAGTGAATTCCTTCATAAGCTGTTTTTGAAGAATCACCTGGAGCTTATCCCTGAGATTGAGCTTGCCAGTAACGACCTTCTCATTGACCTTGCGAGGATAGGACTTGGAATTGCCTGTGTTCCTGATTACTGCATAGACGAAGAGAAGGAAGAAGAGCTCTTTGTGGTGAAGATGAAGGAAAACTTGCCTGAGAGAGGCATAGCGGTTTGCTACAATGATATGGGACAAATTGCTGAACCGGTATTTCAGTTTTTGAATATTTTAAAGAGCGAGTAGATATGGTTATATCAAATATAATAAATCTCTGTGTAAGTTACCGGCTGAATTATTATACTTTTGAAACTTGTGTCGTAGATTAAAAAGGAGATACATGAGCTATAGCAGATTTGAGATAGAAGAAAAACAGCGAAAATATGGTTCTGTTTCGAGAAAATTAGAATCTAAGGTTCTCATTTGGATAGTGAGAATATTTATGGTAGCCATGGTGGCTCTTGCCGTAACCTGTGGCTATCTTATGTACGGAAGTGTGAAGGGCATAGTTGACAAGGCTCCTGAGATGAATTCCGTAAATGTCATGCCTACAGGATTTCAGACTTATTTTTACAATGCAAAAGGGAAGAAAATAAGAACTATTGTAGGAGCAGGAGCGAACCGCATCTACAAGAAGCTAAAAGATATTCCAAAGACTGTTCAGGAGGCCTTCATAGCCATAGAGGATGAGCGTTTCTATGAGCATGGAGGGATAGATGTAAGAGGTGCGTTCAGAGCAGGCTTTGTAGCGCTTCTGTCGGGAGGCTCCAAGAAGCAGGGAGCCAGTACGCTTACTCAGCAGCTCCTTAAGAATCAGGTCTTTGCAGGTGGTGAAGAAGAGACTATAATGGCTGCAATTGAAAGAAAGATACAGGAGCAGTATCTGGCGATTCAGCTTGAAAATATCTACAGCAAGGATCAGATACTTGAGTATTATCTAAATACCATAAACCTAGGACAGAACACTCTCGGGGTGCAGACTGCTGCCCTTAGATACTTTAATAAGAGTGTGAACAAGCTGACACTTTCTGAGGCAAGTGTAATTGCGGCTATTACCAAGAATCCTACGGGAAATAACCCTATTACTCACCCTGAGGAGAATGCGGCAAGGCGTAAATCCGTACTTAGCAATATGCTTAGGCTTGGTTATATCACGGAAAAAGAACTAAAAGAAGCTGAAAAAGATGATGTATATGCAAGAATCAAGGCTGTAAATAAAGAAATCAAGGTAGATACTACTGTAAACTCCTACTATGTGGATGCTACCATAGGCCAGGTGGTGGATGATCTTGTTAATGAAAAGGGCTATACAGTAACCCAGGCTTATAATCTTCTTTATTCAGGCGGACTTAAGATATATACCTATCAGGATCCGGACATTCAAAAAATCTGTAACACTGAAACCGCAAATGAGAAGTATTTTGCAGGAATGCCTGGCAAATGGAAGCTGTCATATGCCCTTTCAATTCAGAATAAAGACGGTAAGACTTTCAATTATTCAGATGGACACATTCAGCAGATGTTTAAGTTAGACAGTATGATGTTCAATAAAAAAGGAGGCGCAGATGACTACATTAAGCGGTTTAAGAAGGCAAAACTAAAAGGCGGCGGAGAGGTAATAGGAGAAAGAAGTGAGTACACAATCGAGCCGCAGATATCTGTTACCGTAATGAATCAGAAGACCGGTGCAGTTTCAGCCATTGTAGGCGGAAGGGGAGCTAAGACTGGAAACCTTACCTTAAACAGGGCAACTGATTCTACCAGACAGCCGGGTTCGTTGTTTAAGGTGCTTTCAACCTATCTCCCTGCCCTAGATACTGCAGGCTATACCCTTGCAAGTGTGCAGGATGACGGAATGTACTACTATCCTAATTCCAACAAAGAAGTTCGTAACTGGTGGGGCAACAGCCATGAGGGCCTTAGCACCTATAGGCGTGGTATCTACCGCTCTATGAACGTAGTTACGGTAAAGGCTCTTGAAGCAATTGGACTTACTACAGCCTTGGCTTATCTTAAGGCACTTGGAATATCAACACTTTCTGAAGATGATAATGGCTTTGCAGTGGCACTTGGTGGACTGTCAAAGGGTGCCACAAATCTTGAGATAACGGGCGCTTATGCTGCCATAGCCAATAACGGTATATATATAAAGCCAAGCTTTTATAGCAAGGTGCTTGACCATGATGGCAATGTCATCCTGGAGCATAAAAAGGTTGCAAGGCAGGTAATGAAGGATTCTACAGCGTTCTTACTTACTGATGCCATGCACGATACTCTTACACGTACGGATGCAACTGCTTACAGGGCAAGACTTGCCAATGCAAGTATGGGACAGGCTGCAAAGACAGGTAGCTCAAGCTGGGACAATGACCTTTGGATATCAGGGTTTCACACCATATTATACCTGTACTGTTTGGCTTGGATATGATGAACAGACATCGCAGATAGGCTATGAGCTTAGGCATCATCCTATCTGGAAGGCTATAATGGACGGCATAAATGTAAAGAAGAAATTAAAGACAAAAGCAGTTTAAGAAGCCGGATTCTGTTACAACAGCGACTATATGTACAAAGTCCGGAAAGCTTGCCGTGCCTGGGCTTTGTGACCATGCGGCAGGAGGGTCAACTGTAAAGACAGAATACTTTGCTGTTGGTACGGTACCAAAGGAAAGCTGCGATGTACACGTTAAACTAAATATATGTAAGGAGTCAGGACAGGCGGCAGGGCCTTATTGTCCTGAAGTAATAAGCAAGGTATTTCTTATCAAAAATGAGGAAATCACACAGACAGATGCCTATGGAAAGACAGTTAAGAGGCACTATAATACGGCCGATACACCTTACATTTTAACTAAACAGGTACAGACACCTTGCAGCACACATCTTACACCGGTAGTTCCGACAGATTCGGCTATTGGTGCGGACGGCGAAGATGATGGTGCTTCAAATGACGGCAATGACGGCTAATGTAAAAGAGGTGAAAAGTGTCATATAAGACAGTGAAAAAGGATGCTTTTGCAGAAACGGAAATAAAAAAGTCCAAATTTCTTGCGCATATAGCAGAGGTAAAGTCAGAAGAAGAGGCTGAAGCCCTCATCAAGCAGACAAAGAAGAAATACTATGATGCCACACACAGCTGCTCTGCTTATGTGCTTAACTCGGATAGGGGGATTAGACATTCCAGTGATGACGGTGAGCCTTCGGGAACAGCAGGTAAACCCATACTGGATGTGATTTTGGGAGCAGGGCTTTTAGATGTAATAGTTATTGTTACAAGATATTTCGGAGGAACTGAGCTTGGTACGGGAGGGCTTGTTAGAGCCTATTCAGGAGCCACAGCGGAGGTCATTAAAAATGCCGAAATAGTCGAGGTAACAACTGCAAAGTTATTTGAGTTCGTTATAGACTATGGATTGTTACCAAAGCTTCAACATCTTTGTATGGAGCTTGGCATCATTATACATGAAACCGAATATCTGGAGAAGGTAAAAATCTCTCTTTTAATAACTGAGGAAGTCTCTGGTAAGTTCTTTAAGGAGATAACCGAGGTTACTGCAGGCGTTGTCACAGAGGACAGTGCAGTAAAAGAAGAGGCAGTTAATTTTTACCTAGAATCCGGAAGGTGATTATAGACAAATAAATATACTTAGGGGGTAGTTATGAAAGATGTAACATTGGTGGTGATGGCAGCAGGAATGGGCAGCAGATACGGCGGTATCAAGCAGCTTGACTCCTTTGGTCCTGAAGGCGAAGTGATTATGGACTATAGCGTGTTCGATGCTATAAAGGCAGGCTTTAACAAGGTTGTCATCATTATAAGAAAAGACATTAAGGATGATTTTATGGAAATCATCGGCAACAGACTTGAAGAAAAGGCGGGAGTCCCTGTTCACTATGTATATCAGGAGATGGACAATCTTCCGGAGGGCTTTAAGGTGCCTGAGGGACGAACCAAGCCTTGGGGGACAGGTCAGGCGCTCTTAGCTGCAAAGGAATTTGTACACGAGCCGTTCCTTGCTATAAATGCGGATGACTTTTACGGAAGAGAGCCTTACAAGATTATGCATGATTTCCTTGCAAATGTGGATGAAAGCGATGGGAAGGCTCACTTTGGTATGGCAGGCTACCTGCTTAAGAATACTTTAAGCGACAACGGCTCAGTATCCAGAGGTATCTGTAGCGTGGATAATAGCGGATATCTGGTATCTATTGAGGAGCATCTTGATGTAGAGAAGAAGGGAGAGGGGGCTGTAGGGTTTACAGCAAGCGGTGAAAAGCACGAGTTAAGCCTTGAAGATGTAACTTCTATGAATATGATGGGGCTTACTCCTAAGGTATTTGAAGCTCTTGAAAAAGGATTTGTAGACTTCCTTGGCGGTATCTCTTCCAATCCGCTTAAGGCTGAGTTCTTTCATATCAAGGTAATCAGCGACATGATTCGTGCCGGCAAGGCAGACATGAAGGTGTTTAACACAGATGCAAAATGGTTTGGTGTAACCTATCAGGAAGATAAGCCTACAGTAAAGGCGGCTATAGAGAAGCTTACCAAAGACGGAGTATATTCTGAAAAGCTTTGGAATTAAAAGTAGAATTTTTATATAAAATGATAAAAGGACCGGTTCATTAGCCGATCCTTTCTTTCTGCCTATACGCACTTGGCGACATTCCGCAGTCCTTCTTAAAGCACTGGGTAAAGTAACTTTGAGAAGAAAAGCCCGCTGACTGTGATATCTGATCTATGCTGTAATCGCTGTTTTTAAGTAACTCCTTTGCAACCCTTATACGAATCTTGCAGAGGTAGTTGATGGGAGAAGAGCCAAAATACCTGTTAAAAGAGTGGATTAGATAATATTTGTTCAGGTTTGAGAGCTTTGCAAGGTCATCTATGGTGATTTTAGAGGAATAGTTGGAATCGAGGTATTTTTTTAAGCTTAAAGCATTCCTTGCTTGAGCTGACAGTAGGTTCTGTATCTACATTTGTTTTAGTGGTTCTAAGAATTTCTATAAGTATAATCTCCAGTATATTCTGGCAGATATGGTCTGAGTAAGGCTTATTATTTTCCTGCTCATTAAGCATGGAATCCATGTACTTGATAATGTCAGGATTCTTAAGTATGCAGTTAAACATAAAGTGATTTGCCTCATTATCAAGATTTAGGCTGTAGTTATCAACTGCAACAGCTATATACTCAAGAGGATTTTCCTCTCCCGACTTTTCAGTGTGTGAGGTGTTTGGATTCACAAGAATGAAGTCTCCCTTTTTAAGGGGATATACATCATTTTCCACAAAAAACTGTCCCACACCTCCTGTCACAAGGAAAAGCTCGGTAAAAGGATGTGTGTGCATGAAGCTTGGCCAGTCATTCTCGTACTTTGTGTATGTTATATATATTAGGTTACTTTTTGATGCACCTGCAGGCTTTCCTGCTATCTGATAATTTGAAAATCCCATAATAATCCTTTCCCATAGTAGTAATTACAAAACATTCGTAGTTCGTTCATTTTTTTATCATGATATATTTTTAATAAATTTAGAGATATAAAAGCAATATATCTAAAATAGCAATATAAATGTGGAAAAAGAAACAAATAAATGGATATAATGACATCAGAAGTTGAATAAATTTCACAAAGGAGAGGTATTATGAGAATAAAGAAAATGTTAGCGATGGCACTCAGTTTGTCAATGGTTGCAGCTTCACTTTCAGCTTGTGGAGGAAACAGTGACAGTTCAAAGTCAAAAACAAGCGGAAGTACAGCATCATCATCAATGAAGGCTTCTACAGCTTCAACCACATCATCAGCGAAGTCAGCTTCGACAGCTTCTGAGACAAAGGCAGGCGGAACACTTAAGATTGCTGCTTTTGAAGGCGGTAACGGAGCTGAGATTTGGAATCAGATTAAGGCTGCTTTTGAGGCAGAGACAGGGGCAACAGTAGACCTTCATCTCTCATCAGAGCTTGACAAAGACCTTACAAAATCTTTCCAGAATGGTGATATCCCTGATGTAGTTTACTTCAATATGGGTACAAAGAGTGGATTCACTGAGACTATGCTCAAGGAAAATGCAATTGCTGATATCACAGATGTATTTGATGACGAGCTTAAGAACAGACTCGTAGGCGGAATCACAGACAATGCTACAGCTCAGCCTTATGCAGACGGAAAGATATATCTTGCACCTTGGACCTATGTTCCTACCGGTTTCTGGTACAATGCAGATCTTGTTGGTGAAGGAAAGAAATACAGCCTTCCTACTACCTGGGAAGAGTTCTTCGCACTTGGAGATCAGGCTAAGAAGGATGGAATCGCACTTTTCACATATCCGACAGCAGGCTATTTTGATACTTCTATGTATCAGATGTTAGCTCAGGCTGGAGGAATGGAGTTCTACAACAAGGCTGTAAACTACGACCCTTCAACCTGGACCTCTAAAGAGGGTAAAGAGGTAGTAGATACTATAGCAAAGCTTGCTTCTAAGGACTATACCTGGTCAGATACAGTAGCAAACGCAAATGCTGACGGTGGATTTAAGAAGAATCAGCAGGCTGTTATAGACGGAAAAGCATTATTTATGCCAAACGGTAACTGGGTAATCGGAGAGATGGCAGCTTCTACACCTAAGGATTTCCACTGGGCAATGATGGCTCAGCCAAAGTTCTCTGCAGACCAGAAGACTTATGTATATACCTATACAGAGCAGATTTGGATACCTAAGGATGCAGCAAATATCGACCTTGCTAAGCAGTTTATTAAGTTTATGTACTCTGACAAAGTTGTTGAGCTTATGCTTGCAAACAAGAGTGTAAATAAAGAGACCAAGGAAGAGACTCCTGCACCTATCATTTCCCCTGTAAAGGGTGCTTCCGATAAGCTTGAGGCAGGACCTGTTAAGGATTCTTACACACTTACAAGTGCAAGTGGTACAGAGGCTGTTGCGGGCGTATGGGCTACAACAAAGCCAATCAATGGTTTTGATATGAAGGCTACAGTTTACGGAGCTATTGATTCACTTAATACAGGAGAGCTTACAGCAGAACAGTATCAGAAACAGCTTGAAGAGGCTTGGACTAAATTACTTGAAAATCTTGACAGATAACCAATCAAAATTTAACGGCGAGCTGAAAAGGCTCGCCGTTTCTATAGGGAGAGATTAATGAATAGAAAAAAATCGGAAAGGCGGTTCATCTTTGCCTGCCTTGCCCCTGCAGTAATACTAGTTATTTTATTTATATTTGTTCCTACATTTAATGTATTTAGAATGTCCTTATACAGAATGGGCGGAATAACCAACAAGCAGACCTTTGTAGGCTTTGATAATTTTAAGGATTTATTTGGAGATAAGAGTTTCTTGCAGGCTATGCAGAACTCTATATTGATAATAGTAATAGTTACTCTATGTACAGTATTTTTGGCGGTGCTTTTTGCAACCCTGCTTCAGAGAGGCAAATTTATCGGTCAGAATTTCTTTAGGGTAATATTCTATATTCCAAATATTTTAAGTATCGTAGTTATAGCAGGTATCTTCGGTGCTATCTACGATCCTTCAAGTGGTCTTCTCAATACATTTCTTAGGGCTATTCACCTTGACTCGCTTGCGAAACAGTGGATGGCAGAGCCTGATATAGTTATATATTCGGTTATATTTGCTCTGGTTTGGCAGGCTATAGGTTATTACATGGTCATGTATATGGCGAGTATGGCGGCGATTCCACCTGACTTTTATGAGGCAGCTTCTCTTGACGGTGCATCTGAGGTTCGTATGTTTTTCAGATTACCCTGCCTCTTATTTGGACAAGCATCAGAACTACACTTACATTCTACATCATCAGTACCATCAACCTAAGCTTTCTCTTCGTACAGATTATGTCTGACGGAGGACCTAACGGCAAGACAGAGGTATTCCTCAACTATATGTACAAGCAGGCATATGGAAATGGTGCTTACGGCTATGGTATGGCAATAGGAGTTACAGTATTTATCTTCTCATTTGTACTTGCGGGAACAGTCAACAAGATTACAGAGAGAAAAGTATATCAGTTTTAGGAAGGAGGGCATACATTGAAACGAATTGGAACAAAAACCTTATACAAGATATTTGTATATGTGGCTCTCATAAGTCTGGCTATCTCAATCATCATTCCGGTTGGCTGGGTATTTATGGCGAGCTTTAAGAAAAATTCCGAGTTCTTAGGTGGAGATATCAGCCCTTGGGATTTACCTAAATCACTTAATCTTGATAACTTCGTTACTGCATTTAATGATGCGGGGATGGGGCAGTTCTTTGCAAACTCGGTAATTGTTACAGCTATAGGACTTGTGCTTCTTTTAGTGCTTGCACTTCCTGCTGCCTATGTCCTTGCAAGATTTTTCTTCAAAGGCAAGAAAATCCTTGAAATAGGCTTTATGGCTGGCTTATTTGTAAATATCAACTACATAGTGGTACCTATTTTCCTTATGTTAAGTGATGCAAATAAAGCACTCAAGGTAACATTTTTCCTGGATAATAGATTTATACTTGCACTAATCTATGCAACTAGTGCCCTGCCTTTTACCATTTATCTCCTAAGCTCGTACTTCAAGACCTTGCCAAAGGGCTTTGAAGAGGCAGCCTATATCGACGGCTGCAGTCATTTTAAGACCATGCTTAAGATAATGATACCAATGGCTAAGCCAAGTATAATTACAGTTGTTTTATTTAATTTCCTGTCATTTTGGAATGAGTACATCATTGCCTATACCCTGATGGATGAGCACGAAACTCTGGCTATGGGACTTAAGAATCTGATGGCGGTTGAAAAGACAGCAACTAACTACGGAATTATGTATGCGGGCCTTGTTATAGTTATGCTTCCTACTCTCATACTCTACATCCTTGTTCAGAGGAGACTTACCGAGGGTATGACTTTAGGCGGACTTAAGGGCTAAGGAGGACAGGATGAAAGAAAAAATTATTGGTTTGGTTTTGGTACTTTGTTTTATTCTGTCTGTAGGTCTCATTATATCCGGACAGAAAAATATATCGATGACAGGTTTTACATACGAAATAATAGGTCTCATAGGCCTGCTTGTAGTGCTTTTTGTGTATAACAGAAAATATAGGTAATGAATGACTGATGAGGATTACCCGCAATCAGATGAACAATAAGGAGAAAGAAATGAACGGTAAAGGTAGAGTAACTATTCCTACAGACATTGATGTAATTGAAGGGACTAAAGAGTTAGCAAGGAGATGGGGAGCTGATGCTATCAGAGACTGCGACGGGACAGACTTTCCGGTAGAACTTAAGGATGAAGGGCTTAAGGTATATTCTACTTACTACACCACTAGAAAAGACAATGCCTGGGCTAAGGCAAATCCTGATGAAATCCAGCAGATGTATATAATGACTCCAAGATATACAGCTACTGAGGAGGTTCTTAAGGTTAATCTTATGAAAGGTCTCTATCCTGACATGCTCACCCCTAACTGCAGAGATGATATAAAGAGATGGTGGGAAGTTATAGACAGGACAATAGGGGAAGTTGTACCTGTAGCTGATTGGAGCTACGATGAAGCTACTACAACTGTAGAAATAAAAACTCATAGATTTCATGAATATACAGTTAGCTTCTTAGCTTATATAATGTGGGATCCTGTGCATATGTACAATGCAGTGGTAAATGACTGGCAAGGTGTAGAACATCAGATTACCTTCGATGTACGCCAGCCAAAAACCCATGCATTTACAATGACAAGGCTCCGCAAATTCATAGAGGATCATCCTTATGTAAATGTGCTTAGATTTACTACATTTTTCCACCAGTTCACCTTGATTTTTGATGAGATGGCAAGAGAAAAATACGTAGACTGGTATGGATATTCTGCTTCAGTAAGCCCTTATATACTTGAACAGTTTGAGAAAGAAGTGGGATATACCTTCAGACCTGAATTCATCATTGACCAGGGTTATTATAACAATCAGTATAGGATACCTAGCAAAGAATTCAGCGATTATCAGGCATTCCAGAGAAGAGAAGTAGCTAAGATAGCCAAGGAAATGGTGGATATTTGCCATGAATGTGGAAAAGAAGCTATGATGTTCCTTGGAGACCACTGGATAGGAACAGAGCCTTTTATGGAGGAGTTCAAGACAATAGGGCTTGATGCTGTGGTAGGAAGTGTTGGAAATGGCTGCACCTTGAGACTTATAAGTGATATAGAGGGAGTTAAATACACCGAAGGACGATTCTTACCTTACTTCTTCCCAGATACCTTCTACGAAGGCGGCAATCCTGTGAAGGAGGCAAAGGAGAACTGGGTAACTGCAAGAAGAGCAATTCTTAGAAAACCAATCGACAGAATCGGATATGGCGGCTACTTAAAGCTTGCCATGCAGTTTCCTGACTTTGTAGAATATGTAGAGAGTGTATGTGATGAATTCAGAGTTCTGTATGACAACATAAAGGGATGCAAGGCACACTCAATCAAAACGGTAGCTGTGCTTAACTGCTGGGGCAAGATGAGAGCCTGGGGCATTCATATGGTTCACCACGCACTCTATCAGAAGCAGAATTATTCATATTATGGCATAGTTGAAGCCTTATCCGGTGCTCCTTTTGATGTAAGGTTCATTAGCTTTGAAGATATACTTAAGGACAAGAATCTTCTTTCAGATATAGATGTAATTATAAATGTAGGAGATGCGGATACAGCTCATGGCGGTGGGGAATACTGGACTAATCCTCAGATAATCACCGCTATTACAGAGTTTGTATATGAGGGTGGTGGCCTCATCGGCGTAGGTGAGCCTAGTGCTCATCAGGCAAACGGACGCTTCTTCCAGCTTGCAAACATCCTCGGAGTGGAGGAGGAGAGAGGCTTTACTTTAGGATATGACAAGTATAACTGGGAAGAGAAGAAGCATTTCATCCTTGAGGATACTACTAAGGAAGTTGACTTTGGAGAGGGTAAGAAGAATATATTTGCCTTTGAAGGTACTGACATTCTTGTGCAAAGGGATAAAGAGGTACAGCTTGCAGTAAACAGCTTTGGTAAGGGAAGAAGTGTGTATATAAGCGGTCTAAGATACAGCTTTGAAAACAGCAGACTTCTATACAGGGCTATTATGTGGAGTGCGGGTGCAGAGGCAGAGCTTAAAAAATGGTTCTCTTCTAACTTTAATGTAGAGGTTCACGCATACCTTAACAGTGGCAAATACTGTGTGGTTAATAATACCTATGAGCCACAGTCAACCACCATTTACAAGGGAGATGGCACATCTTTTGAGCTAAAGCTTACGGCAAACCAGATAATTTGGTACGAAATATAAAGATTGACTAAGTCAAGGAAAGGAAATATATGAGTGAAGTGTTAAAAGCTTTTAAGTTTGACGGAGAGCCTGTAACGAAGGAGCCTTACGGCAGTGGACATATCAATTCTACCTTTTTGGTAGTTACAGACAAGAATAAAAAGTATATTCTCCAGAAAATAAATAATAAAATTTTCCCTAACGTAGAGGGACTTATGAACAACATAATGCTTGTCACTGAGTATTTGAAGAAGAAAACAGATGATAGCAGAAAGGTGCTTAGCATTGTAAAGACAGTTGATGATAAGCCTTATGTAGAGGTAGACGGAGAATACTGGCGTGCTTATGATTTTGTGGAGGATTCAATTTGCTTGCAGCTACCTGAGAATAATGATGATTTCTATGAAAGCGCTGTAGCCTTTGGAAGCTTCGCACAGGCCTTGTCGGACTTCCCGGTAGAAAAGCTGATTGAGGTAATACCTAATTTCCACAATACACCGGACAGATTTAAGAAGTTTCACGAGGTACTAAAGAAGGATCCTCTCGGCAGGGCAGCTCTTGTGCAGGATGAGATTAAGTTTTGTCTGGAGAGGGAAGAGGAAATGGGAACTCTTCAGCGCCTTAGAAATGAAAAGGTGCTTCCGGATAGGGTTACACATAATGATACCAAGCTAAACAATGTCCTCCTTGACAAAGAGACCAGAAAACCTCTTTGTGTCATAGATCTTGACACTGTTATGCCGGGACTCTGCCTCTATGACTATGGCGATTCCATTAGATTTGGGGCTTCAACTGCACTGGAGGATGAGAAGGACTTGTCAAAGGTTAGTATGAGTCTTGATCTATTTAAGATATATACCAAGGGTTATATAAGTGTACTTCCTAATCTTACAAAGGAAGAGAAGGAATATCTTCCACTTGGAGCAAAGACTATGACATTTGAGTGTGGTCTGCGTTTCTTAACGGACTATATAGATGGGGACAACTATTTTGCGGTTCACAGAGAAGGACATAACTTAGACAGGGCTAGAACTCAGTTTAAGCTCGTAGCTGATATGGAAGCAAAATGGGATGAAATGAAGAAGGTAGTAGATGAAACTATTAGGCTTTACATCAGGGATATGTGATGATAAAATGTTTAGTAGATGTATAAATGGAGTGTTGTAGTAGCTCTGTATTATAATTTTTATAATATAATTGATGAAATAATTGCTTTACTTTAGTCGGGGGATATGAATGATTGCTTTTAAGATTGTGGATGTAAAGGACTTTATGAATAAACTTCTGATTGGAGAGGTATTTGATAATTTCCTTCTTGTATCCTTTGAAATAACTAACTATGCGAAGATTACCATAGACGGAGTGAAGAATGAGGCCTGGTATGAGGATGAAGTTACTGGGAGATATGTAGCCTGGAAGGAAGTAAGGGAGAAGATTTCGTCGCTCTTAAAGGGAGATAGGGTTCCTATTGGCATTAAGGGAGTATTTAGACTTTCAGAAGAAAATACTGATAAGACGGCAGCTAAGCTTGGCATAAAGGATGCAGCAGAGAAGGACTATGGATTGTTTTTTACACTCAAGTTTGAGAAGGGTGAGATAAATATAGTTACAGGAGTGTCCGTTACGGACTTCCTTATGAGTAAGCAAATTGGAAATTTGTGGGATGAGGATTTACTCAAATTTCTTAAATATTATCAGATTGCGGTGGAAATGCTGTAATCCAGTATAGGAGGATATTATGAGAGTTTTGGTAACAGGTGGTGCGGGCTATATCGGAAGTCATACCTGCGTTGAACTGCTTAATGCTGATCACGAGGTAGTTGCCTTTGACAATTTCTACAACTCCAGTATGGAGTCCATTAAGAGAGTAGAGAAGATTACAGGTAAGAGCGTTAAGTTCTATGAGGCAGACATGCTTGACAGTGCAGCACTTGACAAGATATTTAGCGAAAATAAAATAGATGCAGTTATACATTTTGCAGGCTACAAGGCGGTTGGAGAGAGTGTACACAAGCCTCTTGAGTATTATTATAACAATATTACAGGTACCCTTCTTCTTGTAGAAGCGATGAAAAAGCATGGAGTAAAGAATATCATTTTCTCATCTTCAGCCACTGTATATGGAGAGCCTGAAAAGCTTCCTCTTACAGAAGATATGCCTCATGGCAAGGCATCCTCTCCTTATGGAGCTACCAAGATGATGCAGGAGGAGATGTTTAAGGACTTCCACGTTGCAGACAATGACTTTAGCGTGATTTTGTTAAGATACTTTAACCCAATTGGGGCGCATGAAAGCGGACTTATAGGAGAAGATCCTAAGGGCATACCTAATAATCTTGTGCCTTATATAGCTCAGGTAGCAGTAGGTAAACTGAAACAGGTATATTGGTGATGGCTATGATACAACCAGACAGCACCTATCACAGTTCTATTCGTAATGAATCCACTGGGGTTTGTCATACTCGCTCTTAATAAGTTTAAAGGAAGGCCTACAGTAAGGATGCCAACCTCAGCACAGGTAGCAGGTTCAGTTCTTGGTCTTACACTTTAGAAAAAGCTTATGGTAAAGAGCTTGCATATAGAAATGGAAATAAGGCGTGACAGGATATATATGCTATACTGATAGTTCGAAGGCTCTAAAGGGCTTAGTTCTAAGGCAGAATACAGTATCCAAGAGGGAATGTACTTGCAGACTCCTAGGATGGTCTAGATCTGACAGATACAGGTCATAGAATTAGTTGATTTAGATACAAAGGCCGCTTACTTTTTTATGTAAGCAGCTTGCTGACAGGAAATTTCACCAGTCTCTATCAGATAAACTTTGAAAAAATTATTTCTGATTATAAGTAATCCTTAATCTTTACCGAAGTTATCATTGTCTTCAAATACAACTACCATAAGCTCTGCTAGCTCTTGTGAATTGGTCCCAAGGATGAGCGTAAAGAAGTCACTCCTGATTACTTGAGCCTGCTTAAAAGTTACGTGAAAATCAACCCAGCAATGCCACCTATAATCACAGCTGAGCATTATGAAATGAGGCAGTTTGATTAACTTTGCTGGAAATCGATACATCAAGTTAAGAATGTTGGCAAAGAGATGATTTTCCACCATCCTTAGCAGCATCAACCCAACTTTGTTGTATGCCTCATTTAAGTTAGGGCCATTGTTACCTGTTCCTGGTGCCGGACCGCCTGCGTTTGGCTGGTTCGCGCCTACGTTCTGATTGTTTCTCGTCCATCATGGTACCTCCTCAAAAAGACCGGTGATTTCATACTATCTGCTTAGTTAAACAAGATGATTTATATTATCTGTGGATAGTACGAGTCAGTTATACAATAAGATAAAGGAATGCTTGGTAAATTAAAATTTGTTTTATGATACTAGTGTCAAAAGTATAAAAATTCGATGCAAGCTTGCTTGCAAGAGAATTTATTATCTTTTGACACGCAAAAAATATGAGTAAGAAGCCATTTTTTGCAAAAAAATGAGCGGATTACGAATATTTTTGCAAGGATTGCGAAAAGCGAAGCTGTAGCAATCCTGTATCAACGGTGTCAAATACTTTTGACACCTACATCATTATGTAAATATAAATATGTCCATTTATTGAAAAATACTATTACAGATAATGGGATAATAACGGTGTAGAGTTCAACCTTGACAGTCAGGCATCATTAGAATATAGTAGAATAAACCAGATGTTTAAATTAGTACTTTATTTTGTGAAAGGAAATGGAAATAGGTATGGAATCGGCAAAATCGAAGCTTCATACAGAGGAAGATTACTATAGTTTACCGGAAAATATTCGTGCTGAGCTGATAGATGGAGATTTGATTTATAATCAGGCTGCTCCATCCAGAAAACATCAGACCATACTTATGGAAGTTGCGGGTACAATAAGGGATTATATTAAGACCAAAGCAGGCTCTTGCCATCTATATCCTGCACCATTTGCTGTGAGGCTTTGGGAAGATAGGAATACCATAGTTGAACCTGATATCAGTGTTATCTGTGATGAAGATAAACTTACAGATAGAGGCTGCAGCGGTGCACCGGACTGGATTGTAGAAATTGTATCCCCCGGTAATCCCGGTAATGACTATGTAATTAAGCTAAACCTATATGCAGATGCAGGAGTAAGAGAATATTGGATAGTAGATCCTGCCAAATCAAGTGTTTTTGTTTACTACCTTGAAGAGTCAAATTTTAAGGCTGAGGCCTATACTTTTAATGATAAAATCAAAGTTAGTATTTATGAGGATTTATATATAGATTTTTCAGAGTTTATAGACTAAAGCTGGGAAAAAAGGAGGTATCAGGGTGATAGGATTATTATATATTGGCTTAATAATATTATTTTTACAAAGTACAGAAACGTATCTGTTCAAAAAGAATTTTACAAAAAAACTTATTATACCGTCTATATTCTTAGCTTTATCAATAGAAGGATGTATATACATAAACGACAACATTGTTAATCATACTGACAAACTTATAAGTTATTCAAACGATAAAAAATGTGGTAATAACCCAGACAGATAAATCAGTTTCGCATAATAGTTATAAGGTATCAAAGGATAATAATGAGATTGCTGCAGTTACAATATCAAAGAAAGTATTGTCATTGGTGATTTTATTAAAAATACTATTGATACTAAATATACCTACAGTTCTGTTTTACCACGTGTATTATAACGGGAAATAAGTTTAAAAATAAATTCAGATGAGGTGGTGGAAAAACAGCCTATAGCAGATAAAGGTTAGCCTTTAATATGACGAAAGGTGCATAAGTATGAAATTATAGAACATGCATTAAATACTGAAAAAAATCTGTATTATTAATTACATAGCTATCGATAATTCCTGATTTAAATTTACTCATTGGATTACTGTTACAAAAATTTATGGCTCATCACATAATATTAAAAATATTAACATCTAACTGGGGTGAGAAAAAAAGAACATAATTTTTCATTATGGGCAGGGTAGTCCATCAATCTATAAAGGAGCTTTATATTTTTAGATAAAAAAAGGATAGTGAAGTTATGATTAAAAAAACAGAATAATTCCTAATATAATTAATAATTATACTTTTTTTGCTTCTTTGACCCTTATTTATTATTTTAGGTTTGATTTTATTAATTAAATTTAAATCATTGTCAAAAAGTAAAAATAATCTTAAGTTTAATTTGGTTCAATGTTATATTAATCCTGTCTGTTTTTTTATATCTTTTTGTAGGATTGGGAAAAAAACATTCTGGAATATATAAAAAGAGGTTTAACTTTATTATCTGCTAATGATGTTCGCATTGATAAAATTGATTTTTTTCGGATAATGTGATAATTGTTGAAGGTAAAAGCTATTAATAGACTAGAGTGTGAAGAAATAACATATGAAAAAGAGGGAGATAAACTATGTATAATGGTTTTTCAATAGAATGGAAACAAAAGACGGAAAAATTTAAGTATAAGCTAGAGGGTAATTTTGATAATATTAAATATGTATATCTAAGAAGCATAGAAGGTGGATTTGGAGGACTTGAGGATAAGTTAGTTTATACAAGATAAGAAGTAAAATAGGAGCTACGACTAGATTATAATCGTAGCTCCTTATTTAGATGTTACACAGCTTCCTGCTGTCTTTCTTTATAATGATGTTTCTCTTCAAGCATCATATCCTTAACCTTCATAAGTCTTATCTGAGTACTTCTTTCGTTCTCATCAAGCTTCATGGTTATCATCTTGATATTAGCCTGTAAGGTAGGTATCATAACATATTCAAGAGCATTAACACGCCTTCTGGTCTTTTCAATTTCAGCAGCCATAAGTGAGCAGGATTTCTCAACCTCTGCGAGGGTGATAAGATCCTTCTGAATATTTGAAAGAGAGAGAACGGCAGTGTCAAGGTCGCTTGAGGTAAAGGCAAAACCGTATGAGTAGATATCTCCCTCGTCACTGGTTCTTGTCTTTGTTTCAAACTGAGGTATATTAACACTCATTACATTACGAGTGCTTACCTCAACTGTCAGCTCCTGCTTAGGTGCCATAAAGGCAACTCTTACAGTTTCATCTGACATAGTAGAGCGGGCTATAACAAAGTTCTTATTTGCATTCTTAAGGTCTTCTTCAACCTTTTCACGCAGAGCTTTGTTTTTCCTAACAAGGTCAAGGAACTCACGCATAAGCTCGTCACGCTTGTCCTTAAGGAGCTTATGTCCTCTGGTAGCAGTAATGAGTTTACCTTTAAGTCTCGTAAGCTCCATTCTTGTTGCATTAACAGTTGCCAAATTTTCACCTCCCTTGATAATTGATTAGTTTAAGTGATACGCATAAACGCACGCTACTCATAGACTCCGCTGACGCGTAGTCTATTTCGTGTTTGCGGTTTTACGCATAAACGCACGCTACTCATAGCTTACACTGGCGTGTAAGCTATTTCGTATCGTTACCCTTCGTAATCTCACAAATGAGTTTGTAAGCAAGCTTACACTCATTTGTGAGTATTAAGAAGTCGTTTATGCGGTATCTTACTTTTTATCGTAGTACTTATCAAGGTACTCGTCACGAATTCTCTTCAGCTCACTTCTAGGAAGGATTCTGAGGAGATCCCAGCCGATGTTTAAGGTTTCTTCGATGCTTCTGTCTGTTCTAAAGCCCTGTGATACATAGGTAGCTTCAAATTCGTCTGCAAACTTAGCATAGAGCTTGTCTATATCTGAAAGAGCTGCCTCACCGAGGATGACCATAAGCTCCTTAGCATCCTTACCACGAGCATAAGCTGAGAAGAGCTGGTTCATGGTATTTGCATGGTCTGCTCTGGTCTTGCCCTCGCCGATACCCTTATCCTTAAGACGGGAAAGAGATGGGAGAACGTTGATAGGTGGCTCAATCTTCTTACGATAAAGATCACGGGAAAGAATAATCTGTCCCTCTGTAATATATCCTGTAAGGTCAGGGATTGGGTGAGTCTTGTCATCCTCAGGCATGGTAAGAATAGGAATCATTGTGATAGATCCGTTCTTTCCATTCTGACGGCCTGCACGCTCATACATAGTAGCAAGGTCAGTATACATGTAACCAGGATATCCACGACGTCCGGGAACTTCCTTACGAGCTGCTGATATCTCACGAAGAGCATCCGCATAGTTTGTAATATCTGTAAGGATAACAAGCACGTGCATTCCCTTTTCAAAAGCAAGGAACTCAGCTGTGGTAAGTGCCATCTTAGGAGTAGCAATACGCTCTACAGCAGGGTCATTTGCAAGGTTCATAAAGAGAACAGCCCTGTCAATAGCTCCTGTTTCCTTGAATGACTCTACAAAGTAGTTAGACTCTTCAAAGGTGATACCCATAGCTGCAAATACAACCGCAAATGGCTCATCTGTTCCTACAACCTTTGCCTGACGTGCAATCTGTGCAGCAAGCTCAGCGTGTGGAAGACCTGAACCTGAGAATATAGGGAGCTTCTGTCCACGTACAAGTGTATTAAGTCCGTCAATAGCGGATACACCAGTCTGAATGAACTCTTCAGGGTAGCTTCTTGCAGCTGGGTTCATAGGAAGACCTGCTACGTCACGTCTTTCCTCAGGAAGGATTTCCGGACCGCCATCGATAGGACGTCCAAGACCGTCAAAGACACGAGAGAGCATATCCTCAGATACACCAATCTCCATGCTTCTTCCAAGGAAACGCACCTTAGAGCTCTCAAGGTTGATACCTGTTGAAGACTCGAAAAGCTGTACGAGAGCATTACCATCGTCTATCTCAAGTACCCTGCACCTACGCCTGCTGCCATCAGCAAGCTCAATTTCACCGAGTTCATCGTATGCGACATCAGTTACGCCGCGTACGAGCATAAGAGGACCGGCAACCTCTTGTATTGTTCTATATTCTTTTGCCATTAGAAGTCTACCTCCTGTACTACATCATCTGCTTCTTTAGCAAGGGCTGCCTCGATTTCCTTAAATCTTGCATCAACCTTGTCCTCAGCAGTATATTTAAAACGACCGATAGGCTCACGAACTTCCATAGCTATAAGCTTATTGATATTTGCACCCTTATCAAGAGCCTCAAGACAAATATCATAGAAAGTAAGTATAAGTTTCATAAGCATGAACTGTTTATGAAGAGAAGTATAGGTATCTTCCTCCATAAATGCGTTCTGCTGGAGTAAATCCTCTCTTACAGACCTTGCAACTTCCATCTTAAGACGGTCAGGAGCGGAGAGAGCATCTTCACCAACGAGCTGAACCATTTCCTTAAGGGCTGATTCATCCTGAAGGATAGCCATTACCCTGTTCTTATAAGGAACCCAGTCCTCACTGATATTTTTAGCAAACCAAGGGTCCATTGAGTTATAAAGAGAATAACTCTCAAGCCAGTTGATTGCAGGGAAGTGACGCTGATAAGCAAGGTTAGCATCAAGCCTCCAGAATACCTTTACGATACGCAGAGTTGCCTGAGTAACCGGCTCAGATATATCACCACCGGCAGGGGAAACCGCACCGATAACAGAAAGGCTTCCTTCTTTATCCTCTTCACCAAGAACCTTTACTCTACCTGCACGCTCATAGAACTGTGCAAGACGGGAACCAAGGTAAGCTGGGTAACCCTCTTCACCAGGCATTTCCTCAAGACGTCCTGACATCTCACGAAGAGCCTCTGCCCAACGGGAAGTAGAGTCCGCCATAAGAGCTACTGAGTATCCCATATCTCTGAAGTACTCAGCTATGGTAATACCTGTATATACGCTTGCCTCACGAGCCGCAACCGGCATATCTGAGGTATTTGCTATAAGAACTGTTCTCTCCATAAGAGAGTGGCCTGTCTTAGGATCGATAAGCTCTGGGAACTCGTTAAGAACGTCAGTCATCTCATTTCCACGCTCACCGCAACCGATATAAACTACGATGTCAGCCTCTGCCCACTTAGCAAGCTGATGCTGAACTACTGTCTTACCTGAACCAAAAGGTCCTGGAACTGCAGCGACACCACCCTTAGCAATAGGGAAAAGGGTATCAACTATTCTCTGTCCTGTGATAAGTGGCATATCAGGAGAAAGTTTCTGCTTGTAAGGACGCTCCTTACGTACAGGCCATTTCTGCATAAGGCCGACTTCTTTAGTCTCGCCGTTTGCAGTCTTAACCTTAGCCACCATATCTGTAATCTTATAGTCGCCTTCATTTATCTCAGTGATTTCACCCTCTACGCCCTGTGGAACGAGAATCTTGTGAGATACTACCTGAGTTTCCTGAACTGTTCCGATTATATCACCGTGTGTAATCTTGTCGCCTACCTTCTTAGCAGGTACAAAATGCCACACCTTTCACGCTTAAGTGCAGGAACTTCAACACCACGGCTGAGGAGGTTTCCTCCTGTTACCTTCATGATATCGTCAAGAGGGCGCTGAATTCCGTCGTAAATACTTCCGATAAGACCAGGTCCTAACTCAACGCTCATAGGGTGTCCTGTTGACTCAACAGGTGCTCCCGGAGCAAGACCGGAGGTCTCTTCGTAAACCTGTATAGAAGCTTCATCACCGTGCATTTCGATGATTTCTCCTATAAGACGCTGCTCACTTACACGAACAACGTCGAACATATTTGCTCCGCCCATACCTCTAGCTATAACAAGAGGTCCGGCGATTTTTTTGATTGTTCCTGTATTCATTATTATGCTCCTTAGTTATTAAAGATGATATCTGAACCAACTGCCTGTTCCACAGACTTTTTAACTAACTCTATTCCCTTGCCGGTATTGCCAGAAACTCCTGGAATGAGTATGATTGCAGGAAGCATCTCTTCCCTATAATGATCAATCAAGTCGTTTAATTTCTCAGCAAGAGCCTCTGTCATGTAGATGATGGAGTAGTCCATATCTGCAAGCTCGCGAAGCTTCTTGGCTGCTTCAGCCTGGTCGGTAAAAGGGAAGGTGTCAAAACCAAGAGCACCGAAACCATAGATACTATCTATGTCTCCCATAACTGCTATTCTAGACATACGTTTCCCTTACCCTTTCCCTGAGAGAATCATCAGAAAGGTTGTTAACCTTGCCTGAGAGTATAATTCTCACAGATTTTATTTCATTTTCTCTCGCAAGTATATAAGCCGCAAGAGGTCCGATTGAAAACGGATTGTGACGCTGTGGACGTATTTTTGCAATTATCAGATTATCACACCACCGTTCAAATGCTGAAGGGGATTTTTTAATCTCAGGAACTGCATCCAAATAGGCTGTGTGTGAAAGATATTCATAAATTGCATCAAGGCTTTCTGTAGCGGCTTTTGCAAGTCTGTCTACATTGAGAGAATCACATGGAGCAAGTGCCTTTTCAAGGAAGGAAATATCCTTGCCTATCATACAAGCTCTTATAGCAGTCTTTATATTTGCGGCTGCTACAGTGAGTTCTCCGTACAATTCAAGTATTTCATTACCTGATTTTTTGCCGGACTCATATATTTTAGTAAGTGCAGCCTTGTCGATAATGATATCGCAAAGCCCACCATCGCCTGTGTGTAAAAGAGTATCAAGGGCTTCCCAAGCAACCTTCTGCATATCAGATGGAAGTGAGGAAAATTCCCTCTGTACTAGCGCCTTACGGATGATTTCAGGATCTATTGAGCACTGATCCTTTGCTAAGTAAATGTCATCACGGTCTATCTGTTCAGCGGCAGACTTAACTGCGGCCTTAAGATTGTGATAATCATTTGCATAGAGAAATACATCGAAGACATGTGGATCCGGAACAAGCTCAGAAATGAATTTCCAAGTCTTATCCCTCTCGTTCTTCAGTATGGTGGATAAAGACATTGAATCATCTATGTCCCAACCATGGTCTGATAACAGGCGAAGGCATTCATCATAGCTTTTTGCGGCGAGGAGAGATTCGAGAACCGAGCTTGTTAAAAGATGAAGCTCAGCACTGCGGATTCTCGCGACCGCATAAACATATTCTTCTGACATATTACCTCCAGGTTTTTTCATGGTTAAAACAAGAGTTTCTGAATTTTATCCTGTACTGCCTCTATATTTGTCTCAAAAAGTGAGGTTATAGAGCAGTTCTGATCTATACCTTCATAAAGAAGTACAAAACCGCCGTCTATAGGACGGGTTTCTTTAGATACAGTGAGCTTGCCGCCCTTTGCTACTGCAACCACGTTAAGCTTTGTTTCAAAGTCAGCAGGAAGTCTTGAAAGATCCTTTGCATTGAAGATGATTGTACCTTCAGCAGGACTTACATTCTTTTCTGCTAATTTTAATATTTTTTCAAAATATACGTTATCAGGAAGAGCATAGATTAAACTCTTAGCTTCTTCTATTACTTCACCTATCAGTTTTTGCTTTTCCTCAAGAATCAGACGGCGCTTTTTAAGAGCAGCAGCTGATTCAGCAGTGGATTTGCTGGCAGACAGGCGAACAGAAACATCGTGATTTACTTTTTCGATTGCTTCTGCGGCTTCTTTTTCAGCACCTGCGAGAATGCTTTTAGCCTCAGCATTAGCCTTATCAATGATGGCAGCTATACTTTTATCGGCATCAGCTTTGATTTCGCTGGTGATTTTTTCTAATCCTGTCATGTTGCCTCCTTGTTATTATTTTTACGAAATGCTGACATTACAATCTGTATGTCAGCGGGCGTTCTTCCTCGTTTTGCTTTGAAAGAACGGCTAAATTTCTAAATTCGTACTTTATAAAGATGATTTAGCGGAAGTTAGAAATTCATTCCGTTAACACCGATGAGTGCAAGGAAGGAAACAAGAAGTGCTAAGATCGCATAAGTCTCAACCATTGAAGGGAAGATCATTGACTTACCGAACTGGTCAGGACGCTTTGCAGCGAGTGCGATAGAAGCAACAGCAGCCTTAGCCTGGAATACAGCTGATACATAGCCTGCAATAGCTATAGGCATACAAGCTGCAAAATAAGCGAGTCCCTTAACAAGTGAAATCTCCTGAACATTACCACCGATTACTCCAAGGTTAAGGAGTGCAATGAAGGCAATGAGAAGACCGTAAATACCCTGTGTACCAGGAAGAAGCTGTAATACAAGAACACGACCGAACTGGCTAGGATCATCAGTAACAACACCTGCTGCAGCCTGACCTGCAATACCAACACCCTTAGCTGAACCGGCACCTGCAACACCTGCTGCTAGTGCAGCACCAAGAACTGCAAAGAAAAGACCTAAACCTGACATAAAAATTACCTCCAAATTTTAATTAGTTTGTTTTTATTTTTCTTTAACTACAAAATATTTTGTATTTTCGGTGAAAGGGACAAATTCCTTTCCGCCACCATTATAGAACTTACCAAAGAACTCAACGTACTCAAGACGGTTGGTATGCACGTAAGCACCAAGCGCATTGATGAGAATGTTAATGGTATGTCCTACGACAAATATTACTATGAAGAATATAAGTCCAAATAAGCTTCCGCCCGGCATAACTGCGATTGTGTTAAATACCTGAGAAATAACACCTGTAGCAAGACCAAGAGCAAGAAGTCTTGAGTAGGAGAGTACGTCACTTAAATATCCGCTTATGCCGTAAAGTGCATAAAGACCTTTAAGAAGCCTCTTAAGAGGATTGGTCGACTCTCTGCCTCCCATTACGAGAATTCCCAACGCTCCGACAATGGCACATACTGTGAAGAGTGTGACAACTGCCTGTGGGAAGTTAATGCTGAACTTGAACATATTTTGAATCATTTCTGTAGTAAGTAACAGTCCCAAAAGACCGCCAAAGAAAAGATACCAGCATATTACGTCAAATACAGCTTCAATTATCTTACCCTGTTTCAAGTAGGTATAAAGTGCAATTCCGAGTCCAAAGAGAAGATGGACTATACCGATAATGAATGCTATACCAAGTAAGGTTACCGGATCCTTAATAGGATCGAGTAAATAAGGTAAGTTAACTTCTTTTCCTAAGAAAGTTCCTGTAAATTTAGGTATTGCATCTCCGAAGAAACTTCCGAAGATAAAACCCCAAATCGTCGTACCTATACCACAACCTAAGAACATCTGCATCATTCTCTTTGTACCTTCTTCAAGTCTGCCCTTGAATTTAGTAAGTATAAAGAGAGTAGCAAATACCATTATCAGACCATAAGCGGCATCTGAAAGCATAAGGCCGTAAAGTCCATAATAGAATAAAGAAGCAATGAAGGTTGGATCAACCTCACCCTTTCCGGGAAGTGCATAACCAGCAACAACTCCCTCAATAGGGGAAGCATAAGCGTTGTTTGATAATTTAACAGGTACATCCTCATCGTCAGAAGGATTGCTGTATTCAACAACACAGTCAAACTTAGAAGTGATGGCACTATCAAGAGTTTTGACCTCTCTTTCCGGTATATAACCGGTGATGCAAAATACTCTCTTAGACTGGAAAAGTCCACCGATAACGCCGTATTTGTCGGCTCTCATTGTGAAGTAGTCGACCATGAAAGTAATTTCACTTCTTCTTGATGCAAGCTCTACAATCTTATTTGTAGAAGTCTTAATGATTTCTTCCTGTTTTGCCAGATCCTTGGCAATACTCTTTTCCTGCTCCGCAGGAACCACACCGGGAAGAGCCGGTCTAGCAAAGCTTAAGGCGCGAAGAGCGTCCTCAGTTTCCTTTGCGTCGGTGTTGTGACAGATAATGAGGACACAAGTCTGTTCCTCGTTACTGCTAATGATGGAGATATCTACTTTCTGTACATTTGGTGCCTTTTCGGCAAATGCAAGCTGCAAAGAGCTTTGATCGTAAGCAGTAGGAAATGTTCCGATGAATGCTTTGGTATGTTTAGTACCTTTGTAATCAAGCGGAAGCTCGAATCCAAGCCACGGAGCAAGAGTTTCTCTTTGATTTAGAAGCTTTGGAATTTCAGCTTCAGCTTCGGCCTTGCTTTTGTTAAGACTGTTCAGTTCGTAGACCACATCCATAATCTCGTCACGCTTAGCCACAAGTGCCTCATAATCAGAACAGCTCATCTTGTCTCTGCCTGCAAATGAATCCATCATTCCGGATTTTACAGGTGCTTCTCTGTCAAGGACTGATATCGCCTGAGTAGCAAGATTTGCATTTTTCTCAAATGTAGTCTTGGCAGAGGATGTATCAGTTTGCTTAAAGAAGGTGTCTGCTTCGCCGTCTTTGCCGGTAAAGATTTCTTTGCCTGCATCTGTGTTTATCTCAAGTACGCCAAGTCTTTGAAGGCTTTCGAGAATATTCTTTCTATCCTTTTTAAGGGCAGCTATGAACACGCGTTTCATAGGTAGTACGGACATGTTTTAACTCCTCCTTTCTTGTTATTTTTTAATGCCTTTTAGCAGATGTGCAACGGAGAAATTTAGAACAACATCTCAGTAACATTTCCTGCCACTTCCCGTTTCTTGCCTTCTGCCTGAGCACGAAGTGCCTTTACTTCTTCAGAGCTTTCGCTCTCCGCCTTCTGCAGATAGCTTTCATTAGCTTTGCTTAGCTCAGCAAGCTTAGCTTCTGCTTCAGCTTTAGCAGCAGAAATCTTTGCGGAAACAACTTCTTTGCTTCAGAATGGGCTCTTGAAATAATTTCAGCAGCCTGTTCTTTTGCTTCACGTTCGCTGGCTTCGGCCTGTTTTTCGGCCTCGCGAATAACGCTGATTGAATCAGTTGACAATAATCATCACCGCCTCTCGGGTATTATAGTATAGGATTTTTCTATCAAAAAAACCTATCTTATATTTTTATCGCAATACTTAGGTATAGTCAATCAACATTGGTGATTTTGTTCAGATTTTCGTTAGAAAAATATAAAAAAATAACAAAAATCATCTTCAAATTAAATTTATTGCTATTGCTATACGAAATATTGTGAAAAAATATCATTTTAGTAACTTGTTTTTTTGTGACTGCGAAAGTTAAAATACTATTTTTTTAGCTAACCGCAGGCACGTAAATTATATCGGCATAAATCATATAAATCATAATATTGTCAGAATAAATTCTTTTTTTAAATTGTCTTGTATATATTTTAAACTTGGGGGTATCATTCCTAAGTGCCATAGTTAATATGACATATAAGAAAGTATTTTAAGTAAAATCCATGTTAAAATGGAAACAAATCAAACGAGGAGGGAAAAATATGGTAAAAGCACATTGTTTTATGGAAACTGAAAGAAGAACTGAGTAAAGAAGAGAAAGATAAGGTAAAAAGGAGATTAAAGAAGGTCTTTTAGGACTTAAAGACAGAATTAAAGAGATAGTAGAAATCAAGGTAAATACCGAAGGAATGGAAGGCTCAACAGTTGATGTACTTCTTGATACGGTATTTGAAAATGAAGAGGCACTTAAAACCTATGCTGCTCATCCTGACCACATAGCTGTAGGTATGGCGAAAATCAAGCCATTTATGGCTGAGAGAATCTGCTATGACTATGAGTTCTAAACGCAGGATATAAGCACTAAGCATAGGTAAGCCCGTTCTTAAAATGCGGGCATATAAAGTCTCCGGACGATAGGGCTTAGATATTACTACAAAATGAGAGAGAGGATAATTGCAAATGCCGGAAAAAGGTACAAGAGAAAGACTTGAGAGCAGGCTTGGCTTCATACTTATAAGTGCGGGCTGTGCGATAGGTATTGGAAATGTGTGGAAGTTTCCTTATCTTGCAGGGCAGAACGGAGGAGGAATATTTGTACTGATTTACTTATTCTTCCTTGCGGTTCTCGGCATCCCTGTTATGACAATGGAATTCTCTATGGGAAGGGCGAGTAGAAAGAGTCCTATTCATCTGTATCAGAGAATAGCACCTCGTGGCAGCAAATGGAATCTGCACGGCATTGTATGTATGGCAGGTAACTATATACTTATGATGTTCTACACCACAGTTGCAGGTTGGATGCTTAAGTATTTTGTGTCAATGGCAAGAGGCGATTTTGAAGGACTTGATAAAGACGGAGCCACGGGACTCTTTGGAGGTATGCTTAGCTCTCCTTCCATACAGGTAGGCTATATGGCTGTTGTAGTAATAGTCGGCTTCTTCATCAATTCCCTGGGACTTCAAAAAGGACTTGAGAAGGTAAGTAAATGGATGATGTCAAGTCTCCTTATTATAATGGTAATTCTTGCCCTAAACAGTATCCTTATGAAAGGAAGCGCAGAAGGACTTAGCTTTACCTATTACCAAATGTGGATAAGGTAAGTGAAATAGGCTGGTCAAAGGTTGTAGTTTCAGCTATGAATCAGGCATTTTTCACCCTCAGTATAGGGATAGGTTCGATGGCTATATTTGGCAGCTACATAGGCAATGAGAGAAGCCTTATGGGAGAATCTGTTCACATTGCTATCCTTGACACCTTTGTGGCAATCGTATCCGGACTTATCATATTCCCTGCCTGCTTCACCTACGGAGTACAGCCTGACAGCGGTCCAAGCCTCATCTTCATAACCCTTCCGAATATATTTAACAATATGCCTCTTGGCAGGGTTTGGGCAGTCTTTTCTTTGTATTTATGAGCTTTGCAGCCTTTTCTACAGTGCTTGCGGTATTTGAAACCATCCTTGCCTGCACTATGGACATTACAGGCTGGCACAGAAAGAAGGCAAGTGTGGTAAACTGTATAGCGGTACTCATACTTTCACTTCCCTGTGCGCTGGGATTTAATGTACTTAGTTTTATAGAGCCACTTGGCAAAGGAACAAGCTTTCTTGATCTGGAAGACTTCCTTGTAAGTAACCTTATTCTCCCTATTGGTTCATTTATATTTGTTATCTTTTGTATCAGTAAGAGAGGCTGGGGATTTGAGAACTTCGTTAAAGAAGCCAACAAAGGAAAGGGGCTTAAGGTTCAGTCCTGGATGAGAGGCTATATGACCTATGTCCTTCCGGTAATAGTTATGGCTCTTATTTTACTTGGATTATTTTATAAGGGATAAAAGAGAGCAGGCACCAATTTTAGGTGCCTGTTTTTTGAAGGTGCGCCTAGCGGCGCACGTTTCTAACGGGTGCAGTCCCGAATCCGCCAGGTAGTGGGAAGGATGCCTATGGCGCCCTCGACATCAGAAGAAGCTTAATGCAAATATAAGTAATTTCAAACAATCAATGACAAAAATAATAAAATCTGATACAATGCTTAGTGAAGACTAACTCATATCAAAACAGTAGGTTAAGGAGATGAAAATATGAATAACGAAAAGATGAAAAATCATTTAAAAAATGCAGATATGGATAAATTAGCGGCAGTACTTGAAATTAAAAAAGCCTATAATGACGGAAAGTACAACCTTGAAGAAGCGAGGAAATTGCTTAAAGAGAAGGTGACAACTCTTACCCCTGAAGAGATTGCGCTTGCTGAACAGGAGCTTACAGAGGAGGAAGATGATGAATGCCGTAAAGAAGACATACAAAAAATGATGGAGCTTTTTGATGGCATACTTGTTACAGGGCGTCCTAAATTAGATGAATCTCATCCTATTCTCAGGTATTTTGAGGAAAATGATGAAATGAGAAAGCTTCTTAGGTCAGTTGAAGATTTAGTTCAGTACCCTGTTATTAAGAACCAGTGGTTTGAACTTTATGATAAACTCAAAGAATTCCGTATTCATCTGTCAAGAAAACAGAATCAGCTATATCCGGTGCTTGAGAAAAAGGGTTTTACCAGGCCTACAACAACAATGTGGACTCTTGATGATTTTATAAGAGATGAAATATCGGAGTTAAGGGCCTTGCTTGAGGAGGGAAAAGAAGACGAATTTATAGATAAACAGACCACCTTAGTATATGATGTGGAAGACCTTATGAGCAAGGAAGAGACCATTCTTTATCCAACCTCTCTTAAGCTTATCAATCAGGAAGAGTTTGAGGATATGAAATCCGGAGATCTTGAAATAGGCTTTGCCTTTGGAGTGGGCGGCAACAAAGAGGAAGTAAAAGAAGCCGGCAGTAAAGATGTTTCAGGCAAAGCAGTAAATGAGGGATTTATCAGTGAACTTGCAGGCCTTCTTGGGAAATATGGCTTTGCTTCGGGAAATGATGAGGAACTTGATGTAACTACCGGTAAATTAACGCTTAATCAGATAAACATGATATTCCAAAATCTTCCTCTTGATATATCTTTTGTGGATGAGAATGAAATAGTGAAGTTTTATTCGGATACAGACCATAGGATTTTTCCAAGAAGTAAGAACGTGATAGGCAGAGATGTGAAGAACTGTCATCCAAGAAAAAGTGTGCATATAGTAGAAGAGATTGTAGAGAAGTTCAGAAACGGAGAGCAGGATCATGCCGATTTCTGGATAAATAAGCCCGGAGTGTTTATCTACATATATTATGCTGCAGTCAGAGATGAAGAGGGCAACTTCAAGGGAGTGCTCGAGGTTATGCAGGATTGTACAAGAATCAGAAAACTTCAGGGGTCAAGAACTTTACTTACCTGGGATGGCGGACTTAAGGGAGATGCTACAGGAAGTGATGAGGAAGCACAGGTGGCAGATGTTGAGAAAACTGATGAAAAGACAGATGAAACTGTAAGCGGGGAAGGGAAATAGAAGTAACTCCGGATACAAAGCTTACAGACTTGTTAGCATTTTGTCCACAGCTTAAAGAGGAGCTTCCTAAGATAAACTCTAAGTTTAAAATGTTAAATTCTCCGATGGGGAGAGTTATGATACCGAAAGCCACAGTGAGGATAATGAGCGAGCGTTCGGAGATGGATTTGGATGAGCTTATTAAAGCTATAAATGAAGTACTTGAAAAATAAAAAACAATAGAAACTCCCCAACTTATCAAATATAAGAACGGATAAGGCTGGGATTTGAGAACTTCGTTAAAGAAGTGGGCAAAGGAAAGGGGCTTAAGGTTCAGTTCTGGACGAGAGGTTATATGACCTATATCCTTCCGGTAATAGTTATGGCATTTATTTTACTTGGATTATTTTATAAGGGATAAAAGAGAGCAGGCACCAAGTTCAAGGTGCCTGCTTTTTGAGGGTGCGCCTAGCGGCGCACATTTCTAACGGGCGCAGTCCCGAATCCACCAGGTAGTGGTAAGGATGTGCCGAAGGCAAGGATGCCTGTGACGCCCTCGCATCTGAAAGAAGCTGGATAAAAGAAAAACTATTGTTGTATTTCTGTAAAAGTAAAATTCTTTTCTTTAACATCGAAGCCTAAGCCGTATTTTTACGAGGCTCAACTTCAACTTCAAGTTTAGCAGGTCCAAAGATTTCGTTAACTGTTTTATGTAAAATTCCAGGTCTTGATGTGGTAGCAGAAGCTTCTATTGTATGAGTACCTGCAGTTACAGAGTAGACAAGATTTAAACCTTCATTGAACCAGTCAGCATGCTTAACACCGTCAATAGTATGTATATTAATTGCTACAGTCTTAATACCTGACTGGGTGGTTCCGCAATATACTAGTGCGGCATCAGGATTTTGATTCATCAATGTTTTCTTTCTGTTTTTTGAATATTTTGAGTAAAATATAAATGATAACAGATAAAATAATATAAGTCCCACTACAAAATAGCTCCATGTAGGAAGTCCTTTTAACAGGGTAACTAATTCGTTCATTTTGTTTCTCCTTTATCAGTTTTATTTTTTAGTTTCAAGTTTAATAGACTTCTGATTATCTCCGGTAAGCTTTAAGTCTTCTAAAAGTTCCATATACTTGGTATAGCCTAAAAAAGAGCAGTCATAGTATTCGGTATTTGTTCCGTCAGTTACAGTCAGATTCAAATCATCATGATTAACTATTTTTGAAGAGAAACCACACTCATCAATACTATATGTATTTGATGATTTCTTTGTGATGAAAGTAACAGTATTACCGTTTACTATTATTTTCATTTTCATTTGGGAAAGAAATGAGAACAACATAAGTAAGAAGACTAAAGCTGCAACACCTATAGAAATCTTAACATTTCCTGATGACACTACCCAGGCGATGACAAGAACTGCCGCTATACCAAAGAGATATATAACCGCATTATAAATAAGTGCAAAAGGTCTGCTTTTGTAAATCTTCATCTCTATTCCTCCTTTTTTTGAAAGTAGTTTATCATAAGTTAATCTTCTTGACAATAGTTTAATGATACAAGTGTCAAAAGTATAAAAATTCGATGCAAGCTTGCTTGCAAGAGAATTTATTATCTTTTGACGCGCAAAAAATATGAGTAAGTAGCCATTTTTTGCAAAAAAATGAGCGGATTACGAGTATTTTTGCAAGGATTGCGAAAAGCGCAGCTGTAGCAATCCTGTATCAATGGGTGTCAAATACTTTTGACACCCACATCATTTAATTAAATTTACCAAAAAAAGATTTGAGAATGGGTTGCAATTCTGAGAAATAGTAATATAATCCCAAATCAAGCTAAATAACTACAGGTTTCAGCCCTCTAAATTAATCTAAAAACCCATAAAACATGCAATAAAGGCCTAGCTTAGGCGTAAACTCGGCCAAAGCAAGGGTAAAACAGCTATTTTATGGGATTTTCAACATATTTTAACCTTAAAGAGCATCCTCTAAGATACTTGGCTTAAGACTTGATGTGGGTTAAGATAGTATAAACTTAACTCTGTAAAGCAGTAACTATCTCTTCAGGCAGCCCTGTATACCTCATTATAAGTTCAGTGGAAAGTCCCTCTTTAATCATAGTTTTGGCGATCTTTTTTGCACCTTCCTCTCTGCCTTCCTCTCTACCTCGCTTTTCGCCTAGTAATTCACTTTCTCTCTTCTCATCACTAATAAGCTTTTCAATGATTTCATTCATAGCCCTGCTACCTCCTTCACTTGACTTCAATCTGGATTTTAGTTCACTTGTTACAGGGAACTCATCCTCACTGTAAGCATCATTCTCAGTAAACAACTTCATCAGCCTTGCAGGCTTAGAACCGTCATAATTAACCGTATTTACAAATATCTCAGTCAGACCATCCTCTATCACCTGACCAGTTTCCCTAACTACCTTGTCTATGTGGTAGATGGGGAGACCTCCTTCAAATATATCAAACTTAGATATAAATACAATGCAGACATCCGGTATGAACTCAAACTTAGTCCCTGTTTCAGCTATATTTGTAGTTAAGATGGCTGCATTGTAGCGGACTCTTTTTAGATGATTATCGTCATTCGCCTTTTGAACTTCGATGTTAATCTGCCGTCCATCGCCGGTTACACATTTGGCATCCAAAACCACAGAACGGCCAAGTAGGTTCTTTCCCTGCCACTGAGGAATAGCCTCTAAGACAGTCAGCTCATCATCTTCGAGGATAACTCTTAAAATCTCTTCGCAGAACTCCTTGTGTTCCGCCATCTTGCAAAACATCAAATCATCGATTGGATTGAGCAGTTTTGCATACTTTTCAAATTTTTTCTTTGTAGGCATATAGTCCTTTCTTTCTTTGAGTTTGCTATAATGCCTCTATGGCTATTATAGCAGAAGAAGTTAAAATGTTAAATAGATTTTCCTGCTAAGTAAGAGTTAGATACTTAAGCTGAAGAAATTGGATGAGGTTAGAATAATCTAAAATGCCAGATATTAGATACCGGTAAACTGAAGATTTTGCAATGAGTATTGGGGAGAAAGGCAACATTCATACAGCCAGATATCAGATACATTTCAAGCAAATCACAAAATGCTAAGAAAATATTATTATAACTCACATCGATAGTTAAAATTATAAAATAAACAAATATATTTGACAACGGCAAAGTGCACAAAAATAAGTCAAAAAAGTGTACAAAATAACCAAAGTTTATGCGTTATATAGATAGAGAGAAGTTACTAACTCCTCCCTATCTGAAACAATCAACCTAGCTTTATTTAGATGATATCATCAGAAGAAGCTCAATGCAAATATAATAAAAAAAGGAAGCATTTCTGCTTCCTATAGTACAGGGGATGAGGGAATCGAACCCCCGCTAAAGGTTTTGGAGACCCTTGTCATACCATTTGACCAATCCCCTAAGTCAACGAATCAATTATAAACACATATATAAGAAATGTCAAGAGGGAAATTTTTAGCATAGACTAAGCCTGTGCAGGGGGATTAGAGCCTGCTATCTGCTCATTTTCTATAGATTTATCGGATAACTACCTTTGTTCTTAGACAACACTTCATATTATACGATATACAGGAAATATCACAATGTCTCCCGCAGTCTTATTACTATAATCTAAGGATGTTTCGTGAGTAATTGAGGATAACTTTGTTGACAACCCTGATGTTTTACAATACTATTGAGATGAACTTTATTCGGAGGTGATAAGTCATGATTTTGGATAAGATAAGAATAACGGCCCTGCTTTGCCTGAGTGTATTTTTAACATCCTGCGGTGGGAGCTCAGCTAATTCATATTATAAAACAGGTAATAAGCTGATGGAAAAGCAACAGTATGAGGATGCTCTTGAAGCCTACGAAGAGGCCATAGGGAAGAGCTCGGATAAGGCTGAATTCTATATAGCGGCAGGCTTTGCTGATATCGGCCTTGAGGAGTATGAGGCTGCCATCAATTATTTTGATAAGGGCTATTCGCCTAAAGACAATCAGATAGTAAGAGAGAACAACAAATCTCTACACAGGGGCAAGGGCATTGCCTATCTTAAGCTTGGAAAATATAACGAAGCCTTAGCTCAGTTTGCAAGTGCGGCTGCAATCAAAGAAGCTTCTTCACTTGATAATGACATCAAAAAATATATCGCGCTTACAGATATAAAGCTAGGTGAATATCAGGCGGCTGCGGATATATATGAAGAGATGCTAAATGTGAAAAAGCCTGATGTGAGCCTGTATAGCCAACTTGCAGAAGTTTATGCTGCAATGGGAGATGCTGTCAAAGCAGTGACAAACTATGATTATGCGATTGAGAGAGATGCATCTAACTTCAGCGCGTATTTTGGAAAATATGAAGTCCTTGTTGCAAAGGGAGAAAAAGAAAAGGCTACGGAAGTGCTTAACAGGGCAGCAGGTATCAAGATAACAGATGCTCTAAGTGGCTACAATGCGGGCATTTTAGAATATTTGAGAGGCAATAATGATAAGGCAAAAGAATATCTAAATACAGCCTATACAAAGGGAATACTCGAAAGCTCTTATTACCTTGCTAAAATTGCTATGGATGAAGGAGACTACAAAGGAGCTGGGGAATTATTTGAAAAATATGCGCAAGATAAGGGAAGAGTGACTCTTTCAGGCTGGTATGACGGCATGGCTGACTGTCTTATGAAAGAAGAAAAATATGAAGAGGCCTTAACCTATGTAACCAAAGGCCTTGCCTTAGAGGATATATCAGCTATGAAGCAGCTTATGCAAAAGAAGGTAGTGCTAAATGAAAAGCTTACCGACTATGACAAGGCTTATGAAGCAGCCCTTGAGTATGGCAAGCTTTATCCTGAAGACAAGGAAATGGCAAGAGAAATAATCTTCCTTTCAACAAGGAAGTCAAAGTAGGAGAATATATGATACAAACATCAGAAATAAAAGAAAAATTCATCCTTGTAGGAGTAGAAACAGGCAAGGACAGGATGGAAGAAAGCCTTACAGAGCTTGAAGAACTGCTTGAAACAGCAGGTGGAGAGACGGTAGGCAGGGTGATACAGAATCTCGAGTCCATCAACAAGGCTACTTATGTAGGAAAGGGAAGGTGGACGAGATAAGGGAACTTGCAGAGGAGCTTGGCGCAGATGGGATAGTCTGTGACGATGAACTCTCTCCTGCTCAACTTTCCAATCTAAAAGACGAACTGGACATAAAGGTGCTAGACAGAACTCTGGTCATCCTTGATATATTTGCTGCTCACGCTCAGACCAGTGAGGGTAAACTACAGGTAGAGCTTGCCCAATTAAAATACCGCTCCTCAAGGCTTACAGGGCTTGGTAAGAACCTTTCAAGACTTGGAGGAGGTATAGGTACCAGAGGTCCCGGTGAGTCAAAGCTCGAGTCTGACAGAAGAGCAATAAGAGAGAGGGTAAGCCAGCTAAGAAGCGAGATAGAAAAGGTTGAAAGCTCAAGAGAAACACTTAGAAAGCACAGGATGTCGGACGGTATACCTGTGATAGCCATTGTAGGCTATACCAATGCAGGTAAATCAACCTTTCTCAACAAGATTACAGATGCAGGTATACTAGCAGAAGACAAGCTCTTTGCAACCCTTGATCCTACCACCAGAAACCTTAAAATCCCTGATGGAGAAGAGGTATTATTTACCGATACCGTAGGCTTTATCAGCAAACTTCCTCACAATCTGGTAGATGCATTTAAGAGCACACTGGAAGAAGCGAAATATGCAGACCTGATTCTCCATGTGGCTGATGCTTCAAATCCTGAGGTGGATGAGCAGATGAAGGTGGTGTATAGGACTCTTGAAGAACTAAAGGTGACTGGAAAGCCTGTTATTACATTCTTAAACAAGCAGGATAAGCTTGAAAAAGAAAGGATAATAAAGGATATCAAAGCGGATGCTATAGTAAAGGGTTCAGCTAAGACAGGAGAAGGGATAGATGAACTTTTAAGTAAGATTACAGAGATACTTAGGGAAGGCAAGGTGCTTATTGATACTGTTCTTTCCTATGCAGATACCTCCAAAATATCTGTTATCAGAAAGAAAGGCCAGCTCTTATCAGAAGAATATGAGGGTGACGGCATCAAAGTAAAGGCCTACGTACCTAAGGCTGTTGCAGGTCAGCTAGGGCTATTATAGGAGACTTAGATAGTGGCTTAGCTGCCATTTAACCGCTACAGAACTTAGAAAAAGCAAGGTTATTTTTCCAGGTTATATTAACTATAACAAATCGTAAGTTTTGTTGACAGTGGTAAGATGCGGTGCTAGACTGTGAAACAGATAAAATTCTATATACAGCCATATCATTTTGCAGAAGACTATGCAGGGCTTACAGGCAAGTGAACTGCATAAGCAGGTAAACTGCAAAAACAGGACGGTTTCCTGTGTAAAATCACATAATATTCGGAGGGAAATATGGAAAAGGCAAATTTAGACTGGGGCAATATTGGCTTTGGCTATATGAAAACAGATAAAAGATATGTATCAAACTATAAAAACGGTGCCTGGGATGAGGGAGAGCTTACTTCTGATGACCAAATAGTGATGAGTGAATGTGCTGGAGTGCTTCAGTATGCACAGACCTGCTTTGAGGGGCTGAAAGCCTATACTACAGAGGATGGAAGGATAGTTACCTTCAGACCTGACTTAAATGGTGAAAGATTTGAGGCATCCTGCAAGAGAATGGAAATCCCTGTATTTACCAAGGATAGATTTGTAGATGCTGTGTTAAAGACAGTTAAGGCGAATGAAGCCTATGTACCTCCATATGGCCATGGTGCAACACTTTATGTAAGGCCCTATGCCTTTGGTATCAGCCCTGTCATTGGAGTAAAGCCTGCTGACGAGTATCAGTTTAGAGTATTTACTACACCTGTAGGTCCTTACTTTAAGGGAGGAACTAAGGGAATATCTATAAAGGTAAGCGATTTTGATAGAGCCGCTCCAAGGGGGACAGGAGATATCAAAGCGGGACTTAACTATGCGATGAGCTTACATCCTATAGTAGTTGCTCACAATGAGGGCTATGCAGAAAACATGTATCTCGATGCAGCTACAAGGACAAAGGTTGAGGAGACTGGAGGAGCCAACTTCCTCTTTGTAACAAAGGAGGGAACTGTGGTTACACCTAAGTCTGAGACTATTCTTCCGTCTATTACAAGGCGCTCCCTCCTCTATGTGGCAGAGCATATGCTTGGACTAAAGGTAGAGGAAAGAGAAGTATATCTTAGTGAGGTAAAAGACTTTACAGAATGCGGTCTTTGTGGAACTGCAGCTGTAATAAGTCCTGTCGCAAGAGTGGTAGACCACGGCAAAGAGATAGCCTTTAAGTACGGTGCAGAAGAAATGGGGCCTGTTATTAAGAAGCTTTATGATACCCTTACAGGCATCCAGCTTGGAAGAATACCTGCTCCTGAGAGATGGATATATGAGATAAAATGATATACCGTTGAGAGCCGGATATATAGTGAAGGCAAGCTAAGACCTTGCCATGTTTATTAGCTAAGGTTAAATGTTACAAGTGTCAATGCCACTTGGATCTGCATAATATTACTATAAGTAAATGAAGAGTTGATGAACCGTTAACGAAAAGATACCATGTCTATGATGTGGTATCTTTTTATTATACAGGCGTACTATAAGTTTCCGTCCTGGTTTTACTACTATACTTACATGTTCTGTTATTTCATAGTGATAGTTATATCGAAAAAGATCCTGATCTATTCCTTTGATAATATTTTTGATAATTATATAATTATTACAGTAAAATATGAAAAAGATTAATAAATTACACAATTGACAGCAAAATGCTTTTAAGAGTATTATTATACCAAAGCATAGCTTTGAATTTGTGAAGCGATTAACAAAACGTGCAAGGAGGATGTATATGAGTATCAAAAATGTAGTAGTTGCAGGTGGAGGAGTACTTGGAAGCCAGATTGCTTTTCAGACAGCATACAGAGGCTTCAATGTAACCCTATGGCTTAGAAGTGTAGAGTCAATTGAAAGAACTAAGCCAAAGATTGAACGTTTGCGTGGTATTTATCTAACTGAGCTTGAAGCAGCAAAGGCTAAAGCAGGCGTAAAAGGAGCGATGGTTTCAAGAGGACTGATTCCTGATATTGAAAATGCTACTGCAGAGAGTATAGAAGAGTTAAAGAATAAGGTGGAAGAGGCTTATAAGAACCTGAAGTATGAAACTGACTTGGCAAAAGCAGTGAAGGATTGCGACTTAGTTATTGAATCGATGGCTGAAAATCCTGAGGCTAAGGTGGATTTCTATACCAAGTTAAATGCGGTACTTGAGGATAAAACGATTGTTGCTACCAACTCATCAACAATGATTCCAAGCCAGTTTAGGCACTGCTTTACCAAACCTGAAAAGTATCTTGCCATTCATTTTGCAAACAATATATGGAAGAGCAATACTGCGGAGATTATGGGACATGACGGAACCGATAAGGCAGCTTACGATGAGGTAGCTAAATTTGCAGAGGACATAGCAATGGTTCCACTTAAGCTCCAGAAAGAGCAGCCAGGGTATATACTTAACTCGATGCTGGTTCCTTTCCTTAAGTCAGGCGAGATGCTTTTAGCTAAGGAAGTAGCTGATCCTGCTACCATAGACCTCACCTGGAGGCTCGGCACAGGTTCTCCTCTAGGACCTTTCCAGATATTAGACATTGTAGGACTTACTACTGCGTACAATATAAACATGATGGATCCGCTTGCTACTTCAGACCCTGATTCTATTCCTGCCAAGATAGGAGTTATCCTTAAGAAATACATAGATGAGGGTAAGACCGGTATAAATGCAGGAGAGGGCTTCTACAAGTATAAGTAGTGCGTCAGTTTTTTAATCCATATCATAGGGTGTCATCAAATGGTTTTGACACCCACATAATTTAATAACCAGATACCATGTCACTGATGATGTGGTATCTTTTTTATAGAACAGTAATTAATATTTGGTATATTAAAGTACATTCGACATATTTAATCTAAATACAAATACAATTTAATTTCAAAAACTAAAAATTTGAACTTTCTCATGATTCAGAAGGATTCCAATTTGTTTTATAAATAAACATGTTAAAAATAAAAAAATTGCACAAAAACTCTATTCAAAAAAACTGAATAATGTTGTATAATTCCATCTAAGAATATGAAAACATGTGGAACACAGGAAGGCAAAGGTAAAAAATGGCAAGCATTAGAGATGTGGCTGTCAGAGCCGGAGTGGGCATTGGCACTGTGTCGAGAACGTTGAATAACAGTGGCTATGTTTCTGAGGAGACAAGGCTTAGGATAATGAAAGCTGTTGAAGAAATAGGATATAAACCGAGTGCAATTGCAACCAATATGGTTAAGAAACGTACGGGAATTATAGGTGTAATGGTGCCAAACCAGGAACATCCTTTTTTTGCAAAAATAATGAAGCACTTGGAAAATGAACTTTATAAGCAAGGCTATAAATGCCTTATCTGTAATACTCTTGACATTGTAAACAGACAGAAGTCATTCATTGATATGCTTGATAGCAGGGCTGTAGATGGCATTATTTCCTGTGTAGATGAGTTGCCTGACTTTAGCAATCATTCAAGAGGTGTCCTGGTAAGCTTAGATAGGAATTCAGAAGCGGGGGTTCCCATAGTAAGGTCCGATCACGAAATGGGTGGAAGGCTGGTGGCAGAGCTTTTTATAAAAAGGGGTTGTAAAAAAGTCTGTCAGTTTGCATCCGGATTTGATAAAAAGAGAACTGCCAATATAAGGCATGAAGTAATGAAAGAGGTTCTGGAAGAGGCTGGGGTTGAGGTCATCTCTATTAAAACTGTCTGGGATGCACTTAGCTATAGCTATAACAAAGATATGGTACACCAATACTGGGATATTATCGAGAATGTTGACGGGATAATGACAACAGATATAGGAGCGCTTAGCTGTCTTTCTGTTGCACAGCAAAAGGGACTTAGTATTCCTGATGATTTATGCATTGTGGCCTATGATGGGACTGAAATCACCGAACTGTCATATCCTGAGCTTACTGTTATACAGCAGGATTGTGCAGAGATAGCTAGAAAATGTGTGGAATCAGTATTAAAAATGGTTGACGGAGAAAAAGTGCCTGAGCTGGAACTGATACCGGTGAGGCTTATAGAAAGAGGAACAACATGAGTGTTCCATATATTTTCATATAAAGCAGGAGTAAATCTCTTGCTTTTTTTATGCACAAACCAATTGTATAAAATGATATAAATATTACAACAATGCACACAATTAATTGCTTATGAGAAAAAGCCATTAATATTTTAATGTATAATTAATAAAAAACTATTGACATTTTTGGGTATTATGACTATGATAAAAATATGAAAAGGTTTCCACAACAAAGAAAAGGAGAGAGGGAATGGAAAAAGGTCCAAAAGTAGAAGCTTCTAATGCTGTTAAAAAGAGACGAAAGACCTCAAAAGAGCGAGCAGCTGACTTCAAAAATGTCCTGAAAGCGTGGCAGTTGTATATTTTGCTGCTTCCAGCTTTAATATGGGCAGTGGTATTTGCATACTATCCTATGTATGGACTTATTATTGCCTTTAAGGAATATAAGGGAAGATTAGGCATTGTAGGTAGTCCTTGGGCAAATCCAATCTTTAAGTATTTTACTCAGTTCTTCAGTACGTCTATAGCTGTAAATGCTATTAAGAATACCGTACTTATAAGTTTGGAAAGTCTTATTATTGCCTTTCCTATACCTATTATATTTGCACTTCTGTTAAATCAGATTCAGAGAGATAAGGTTAAAAAGACCATACAGACAATAAGTTATGCACCTTACTTTATGTCAAACGTAGTTATTGTAAGTATTATAACTGTATTCTTTTCTGCAAATGGAGTAGTAAATAATCTTATCAAGAGTGCGGGAGGTAAGGAAACTTTATTTACATCACTCCCTGAATGGTTCAGAACCCTCTTCATAGGCTCAAACATCTGGCAGACGATGGGATTTAATGCAGTTATTTTTATTGCGGCACTTACAGCAATAAGTCCTGACTTCTACGAAGCTGCAAAGATTGACGGTGCCTCAAGATTTCAAAGAATTCTCTTCATAGATATACCTATGATATTGCCTACGATTATTCTGATGTTGATACTTCAGGTCGGTAACATAATGAATATAGGTTATGAAAAAGCCTTTCTTATGCAGAATGGTTCCAATACAATTGTGAGTGAACTTATTTCAACCTATGTGTATAAGGTAGGCTTGCAGACTGCACAGTACAGTTTTGCAACTGCGGTTGGTTTGTTTAACTCGGTTGTAAACTTTATCATTTTGGTTTTGGCTAATAAGATAGCTAAAAAGGTGAGCAGTATAAGTATATTCTAAGAGAGGAGAGCGAAATGAGTGCTGTTAAGACAAGAATGAAGATGTCTACAGGTGAGAAAGTTTTTGGGATAGTGAACGCTATCATAATGATTACAATCTGCCTGATTATTATTTATCCTATATACTATGTTGTGATTGCATCTATGACAGATCCGGTTATTGTAAACTCCGGTAAACCACTGTTATTCATAGAAAAACTCTATCTCAAAGGTTATGAGACTACATTAAAGTATAAGCCTCTTTGGACTGCTTACGGAAACACAATTCTCTATACGGTTGTGGGCTCAATTACTTCCTTAATAACAACAGTTCCTGCGGGATATGCATTATCCAGAAAGGATTTACCGGGAAGAAGAGGACTTATCTTCGTATTTACCTTTACGATGTTCTTTAGTGGCGGTATTATACCTCTTTATCTTACAATCAAGAATCTTGGTATATATAACAGTATATGGGCAATGGTACTTCCTGTGGCTGTATCCGCTTACAACCTTATCGTATGCCGTTCCTTCTTTGAAGCGGGAATTCCGGGAGAACTTCTTGAGGCAGCTAAGGTGGATGGATGTTCTGACTTTAGATTTTTCTTTGAAATAGCTATTCCTATTTCTACAACGATAATTGCGGTTATGTGTCTCTTCTATGCTACGGCGATGTGGAACCAGTTCTTCAATGCGCTTATGTATCTGCAGGATGACGACAAGATGCCGCTTCAGGTTGTACTTCGTAACCTCGTTCTTATGAACCAGGCAAACCAGATGGGTTCGTCAGGAGATGCTATGGTTACTAAGCAAAAGCTTGCTGAACAGCTTAAATACTGTATAGTTGTGGTATCAGCGGTTCCTCTGCTTGCAGCCTATCCGTTCTTGCAGAAATACTTTGCAAAAGGTGTAACAATAGGTGCGGTAAAGGGCTAATTAAACTCTGTATATTTAACCCGGAAAGGGTTCAAGTATAAAATAATATTCTAGTAAGGAAAAAGGAGAGAAGAAATGAAAGGAAAGAAAATATTATCAATGTTAACCTGTATGACACTTGTAGTAAGTTTGTTATCAGGTTGTGGCGGTGGTGCTGCAGACAACAAAAAAAGTTCAGGAAGCGCTGCCAAGAGTACAACATCGGGAAGTGCAGCATCAGGAAGCACAGCATCAGGAAGCACAGCGTCAGGTGAGCTTACAGCTGAAGAAAAAGAAGCTGTGGATGCAGGTATCATCAACTTGGATGGGACTCTGCCTATAATCAAGGATCCTAAGGCCTTTGAAGAAAAATATGGAAAGATATCCATGCTTCTTGTTAACTCAGCTGACAGAGTTGTTGCTCCAGGGGAGCTTGCAATGGTTAAAAAATGGGCTGAGGATACAGGTGTAGAATTTGACTGGCAGCCTATACCGGGTGAAGGTGCACAGGAGAAGATAAACCTTATGTTAGCTTCAGGTGATGACCTTCCTGATGTATTCTGGAATTTTGGCGATGGTAAGTCAGGAAATATCGTAGTTCAGTATGCTGATCAGGATATTTTCATACCTACAGAGAATCTTATCAATAACTACATGCCTAACTTGAAGAAGATACTTGATGCTCATCTACATACTGGACAGAAATTAAGGCTCCTGATGGACACACCTATGGTTTCCCATATATAGAGGAAATGTATGGACTTGTACTTACGGGCGGACCTCTTCTTATCAATAAGACCTGGCTTGATAAAGTAGGAAAGAAAGTGCCTACTACAGTTGATGAATGGGTAGACTGTCTCAAGGCATTTAGAGATGGGGGAGATCTTAACGGAAATGGTAAGGCTGATGAAATCCCTATGGCTTCTTGGTTTGGTGCCAACGATACCTTCGGCTCTTACAATATGTTCTACCGTTTCACAGGTGCTTTCGGTCAGGCTGACTCATACTGTGGCGGCAATGCTTATGCAGACCACTTAAGACTCATAGACGGTAAGGTTACATTTACGGCTATGGATCCTGCTTTCAAGGATACAGCAGCTTTCTTCAATACATTGAACAATGAAAAGCTCATCTGGAACGGTTCTTTTGAATCAGATGCAAGTGCGGCTTATCAGTCATCTCTTATCAAAGAAGATGTTGCAAGAATCGGTTGCTTTGGTACCTGGACAGATCAGGAAATCACTAACCTTGACGTACATGATGAGTATGTAGCTGTTCCTAGACTTAAGGGAACAAAGGGCAGTACTGGATTTGAGAATAACTACTCAGAACTTCAGGATTCTTCCGATACTGCTATTACAACAAGTTGTAAATTCCCACATGTAGTTGCAAGATTTGTTGATTACATGGCTGGAGATCCTGCAATATCCATTCAGTCTAACTGGGGAGCAGAAGGCTACAACTATAAGAAAGATGATAAGGGAGTTCTTAGAACACCTCTTGATGAAAAGGGAAGATATGTAGCTCAGACTGAGTATACCAACTTTGGTGAGGCTCGTGTAAATTCAACACCTTGCCGCGGATCTATGATAGTTCTTAATGAATACTACGATAAAGTAGCAGGATATGCTTATGATGCTGTTCAGCTCCTTGAGAATCAGAAGGTAAACGGTAAAGAGGAAATAATGAAGGAATATGAGACTATTCCAAGAGTTCTTATGACTACTGAGGAGCTTTCAAGACTTGCACAGATTCAGCCTACAATCTCTGATATAGTTGACAGATATATCAACCAGTGGGTAACAGGTGGAGTTACTGATGATAATTGGAACTCATATCTTGAAGAACTTAAGGCTGCTGGAGTAGAAGAGCTTGTAAGTATCTATCAGGCAGCTGTGGATAGAACAAGTAAGTAATCTCCAAATGATGGAGAACATCAATATTATAATCATTAAGGGTTGTCAGGTAAAACTTGTCTGATAGCCCTTTTTTAAGAAAGGAATGTCTATGGGAAAGGATTTTAGACCACAAGTACATTTTACTGCACCAAGAAACTGGATAAATGATCCGAATGGAATGGTGTATTTTAATGGAGAGTATCATCTTTTTTATCAGCATTATCCTGAAGCGGCCAATTGGGGGCCTATGCACTGGGGACATGCAGTAACCAAAGATTTGATACATTGGGAGCATAAACCAATCGGTCTTTACCCTGATGAACTGGGATTTATCTTCTCAGGTTCTGCGATATATGATAAGGAGAATATATCAGGCTTTGGTAAAGAAGGGAAACCACCTTTGGTTGCAGTTTACACAAACCACTCACTTGAAGGAAAAGAGGTTCAAAGTATAGCATACAGCACAGATTATGAGCATTTTGAAAAATACTATGGGAATCCGGTCGTGGTAAATGATGAGAAAAATGATTTCAGAGATCCTAAAGTGTTTTATAATCCTGTGAAGAAAGGATACAGTTTTGTGGTTGCAGGTGGGGAAGAGGTGGATTTTTACTTTAGCAGCAATCTGAGAGACTGGAAAAAGACAGGCTCGTTTAAGGCTGGTGTAAATGGATTTGGAGGTATCTGTGAGTGCCCGGACTGTTTTCCTATAGAGACGGAAGATGGAACAAAATGGGTGCTTATTGTAAGTATAATTATACCAAAAGATAAGAAAGGAAAGCCATTAGCTGAAGGCGGACACTTTATGAGTCATGTAACTCAGTATTATATTGGAGACTTTGATGGTTCAACATTTATAGATACTGAGAAATGTAAGGAGCCTTTGATGCTGGATTTTGGGACGGATAACTATGCCCCTGTGACCTTCCAGAATCTAGAAGAAAAGGTGATTATGGGGTGGGCTGATAACTGGGCTTATGCAAATGAAACTCCTAGCACGGAATTTAGGGGTAAGATGACATTAGCCAGAAAGTTAGAAATGGTTAAGACAACAGAAGGCTTGAGGCTTTGTTTTATTCCTCAGGGTATTGACAGGTACAAAACCTCAAGACGTGAGATAGGGAAAGACTTCAGACTTGGCACAGATTGCTTTGGCCTTTTGCTGGAGGGTAAAGGTAAAGCAAGGCTTTGCAATGAAAGTGGAGAAGAGATAATAGTTGAGATTGCTGATAACGAAATTATCCTTGATAGATCAAGTGCAGGATTGAAAGAGTTCAATAGTGTTTTTGCTAGCGAAGAATACAGTATATTAAAGGCAAGAAGATTAGACTGTACGAATAATAAGACTGAAATAATATTTGATACAGCTTTCATTGAAGTCTTTGCTGACGGTGGTCTCATACCTATGTCAGCCTCTGTATATCCTAAGAATCCTTATGAAAAAGATAGTGCTAGAGGGAGATTTGAGAGCGGAGTTTTATGAGATTGATTAAGATTACTGCGCGGGTATCGATGGCATTTGATGTCTGTATCTGCGTAAAATAATTAAATAACCGGGTAGTAAAAAGATACCATGTCAATGATGTGGTATCTTTTTTTACCCACATCATCGTATGATGAAGATATAAAAGTATAAAGGCTTGTTTGGGGTTTGACTTAGTGAGTAGGTCCTTGTCAGAATGATTTGAAAAAATATTAAAAAAACCTCTTGACAGAAATGTGTGATTGTGGTAGTGTATTAAGTACATAATACAACAAGACAAATACAGAAGTAAGCAACTTGTTGAAATAGAAAGGAGGTCCATATGGGATGGGCATTAGATGAAGGCCTGCCTATTTACCCTCAGCTTATGAACGAAATAAGGCGAAGGATAGTCACTGAAGTGTACAAGGCAGGCGACAGGATACCCTCAGTGAGGGAGCTTGCTGCAGAAGCTGAGGTAAATGCAAATACGATGCAGAAGGCACTTAGTGAACTTGAAAGGGAGGAACTCTTAGTTACTATGAGAAGTACAGGAAGAACAGTCACAGAAGATGTGGAGAAGATAAAGAGTACCAAGAAGGCTATGGCTGAGAGTGAGATATCAAGGTGTATGACCTATATGAAGGAACTTGGATACAGCATGAAAGAGATACAAAGCTTAATAGCCGAATACAAGGCTTAAGAGAAAGGAATGTAAAATGGGAAATATAATAGAGTGTAAGTCACTTACAAAGAGATATGGGAGGAAGGTTGCTCTAAATGAAATCAACCTAAACTTTGAAGAGGGTAGGATAGTAGGACTCCTTGGGCCTAACGGAAGCGGCAAAACTACTTTAATTAAGCTTCTAAACGGCCTCTTAACTCCTACCTCAGGAGAACTTAGGATAGATGGGGATTTACCGGGAATACATACAAAGTCGGTGGTTTCATATCTTCCTGACAAAGATTATCTGGGAGATGAAATGAGTTTTAATGAGTGTACAAGCTTTTTGCAGACTTTTATGCTGATTTTGACAGGGAAAAGGCATTTTCAATGCTTAAGAGCTTGGATATAGATCCTAATCAGAAGTTTAAGTTTCTTTCAAAGGGAAATAGAGAAAAGGCACAGCTCATCCTCGTTATGAGCAGGGCTGCAAAGGTATATGTACTTGATGAGCCTATAGCAGGAGTTGACCCTGCGGCAAGAGACTACATCCTTAGAACCATACTTAACAATATAAATCCGGGTGCAACCGTAATCATAGCAACCCATCTCATCTCAGAGGTAGAAAAGATTCTGGATGATGTAGTATTTATAAAAGACGGCAATATAGTGCTAAATGACAGCGCAGAGAATATAAGAGAAAAAGAAGGCAAGTCCATAGACGGATTATTTAGGGAGGTGTTCTCATGTTTGGCAAACTAGTTAAAAATGAATTTAGAAATATCGGTAGATTACTTTTTATTGATTAATACTATCGTACTCGGTATGCATCTGCTTTCGATAGTCTTTGAGCAGGTGTACAATTCGGGAGTATTTAATGGAACAGTATTGCAGGAAATATTTGGAGTATTTGGTTTAATATATACATTTTCTATAATTGCGGTAAATATAATCATAGTTATAATTTTTGCTGCAAGATTCTACAGGAAGGTGTACTCTGTTGAAGGCTACCTCACACATACCCTTCCTGTGAAGAAATCAGCTATTTACGCTGCAATCCTTGTCTCATCAAGTATTGGAACCCTCATTACTTCAGTGATAAGTACGGGCTATCCTATCTTAAGAATTGTAAATGAGATACTTGTTTCCACCGGTTCAAGCTTTAGTGATGCTATGAACTTATTAGCAAGATTTAATATAACAGGCTACAACCTCTTCCTTATGGGAGTTGGAGCAGTGCTTTCACTGTTTTATGCCTTCTCCCTCATCTTCCTCTGTGTATCCATAGGACAGAACTGGAAGGCTCATCCGGTGCTAGGCTCCATCCTTGCTTACTGGGTAATTACAACTATTCTTCAGGTACTTAGTGTAATAGCGTTTGTATTACTTGCAAACTCTGAGCTTGCAAATACATTATTTAGTATGGAAGAATTCTTCAATGGTTCAGTAACCATATTGACATACCTAGGAATTGGCTGCGAGCTAATCGGAACAGCAATTACATCTGTTATCAGTATAGTTATTATGAAGAAAAAGCTGGATTTACAGTAGTTATTAATTAGATAATAAGAAAGAATCCTGCTTCGCAGGATTCACCGCCTGCGGCGGGTCGTGAGCGACATCTACATATCCGCCGTAGTGCGATCCCTCGGAGAGATTTTTATTTATATCTTTTCATCTTCCTTAATATCAAGCAAGTCTTCCATCATTTTTACATATTCGTCTGTCTTAGCACGGCTGCTTGCTTCTGCAAATATTCTAAGAACAGGCTCTGTACCGGAGAATCGTGCTATAATCCAGGAACCATCCTTAAATAACACCTTAAGCCCGTCTGCATAATAAGCTTTTTCTATATTTTCGTATGCAGGTATTTTTTCTTCTTCAAAAAGCATTTTAACTAATTTAGCCTTTTTTTCAGGAGTGAATCTGTAGTCATTCTCGCTAAAATAAAAGGTGCCAAACATTTCTTCAAGTTCTTTAGCCAGGGTATGAATGCTCTTTTTTGTCACACATATCATCTCAATGAGCAATGCAGCTGCATATATACCGTCTTTACCGCCAATATGTCCCTTTACAGTTAGGCCTCCGCTTGATTCTCCACCTATTATGGCATCGTACTTTCTCATGTTTTCAGATATATACTTAAAGCCTACATTGGTTTCTATACATTTTTCACCGTATTTTTCAGCGATTTTATCAAGCATATGTGTGGTGGCGATGTTTCTTACCACAGCACCCTTCCAATGCTTGAACTCCAGAAGATAGTAGTATAAGAGGCAAAGCAGGGTATTAGGATGAATGAAATTGCCTAGCTCATCAATTATTCCTATGCGGTCTGCGTCACCGTCTGTAGCAACACCAAGGTTGTACTGCTTTTGTAGTACAAGGTCCATCAGCTTGTGGAGAGAAGCTGAAGCGGGGCTTGGCAGCCTTCCGCCAAAGAGAGTGTCGTGCTGTCCGTTTATTATAGTGGTTTCACATCTTACGCTTGAAAGCAATGTTATAAGCGCACTTTCAGAAACTCCATACATAGGGTCTATAGCTATTCTTAAATGGGCATTTCTTATGGCATCCACATTTAACGAATTTAAGATGGAATCAATATAATCATTGAAAGGATGGATTTTTTCAAACAAATCACTGTGCTCGATTTCATAAAAATTCTTGGTATTTTTTAGTTCTTCCTCTGAAACGTTGTTTGCAATTTCTGATAATCTGTCAGTTGTTTCTAAGGGGGCATCATTACCGTCTGAAGTAAATATCTTTATACCATTGTAAATTGCAGGATTGTGGCTTGCAGTAACAGCTACTCCAAAATCTGCTCCCATAAGCTTAGTAGCAAACATAATGAGAGGGGTAGGTGAAGAGCCGTCAATGAATAAAGATTTAATATTGTGGCTTGCCAAAGCCTCTATAAACCAAAAGCAGGCCTCCTTAGATAAGAATCTTCTATCGTAACCTATAACTACTTTTTTTACTTCCTTCATAGAACTTAAGGCATGCGCTACTCTATGTATATTATCTCTGGTAAACTTATCACCTATTATTTCACGCCAACCGCCTGTTCCAAACTGAATCATTTTCCATCCTCCTTGTATATTATTACTAAAGCCTTGATTTATGCATGTAATTAATTTATATCAGAAAGATATTGATTTTCAAGAGATTGCAGAATTTTAAAACAAAAATGCAAATTTAAATACTTGTTAGATAAATAATATTCTGATAAGCTGAAAATATAAAAAATGCACAAACGGAGGAAGAAAAATGAAAAAAATTTTTACATCTTTAATGAGCCTTGCACTCGTTGCTTCACTCACAGCTTGCTCAGGCAGTTCAGCAGGTAAGAGTAGCCAGACAGCTTCAGGAGGTGCCGGCTCAGGCAACTCAATAACCGTATATTCACCACACCCTGCAGAAACCATCAACCTATTAGTTCAGGAATTTGAAAACAAAACCGGAATTAAGGTTGATATAGTTGCGGCAGGTACAGGAGAACTCCTTAAAAGAGTTGAATCAGAAAAAGACAATCCTTTAGGTGATGTACTTTGGGGAGGAGGAGCTGAGTCTTTACAGGCTTATGCGCAATACTTTGAGCCTTACAAGTCAAGCGAGTTAGAAAATATCGATCCTAAGTACTATGCAAAAGACAATACCTGGACAGGAGAAAGCCCTCTTCCGATGGTTCTTCTTTACAACACCAACCTTGTATCCGATGAGAATGCCATAACCTCTTGGAAGGATATACTTAAGCCTGAATTTAAGGGCAAGATAGCCATGGCAGATCCTGCAAAGAGTGGTTCAGCTTATACAATTCTTGTTACCATGCTTACAGCATACAAGGCAGAGAATGACGGCTGGGATTTTATCAAAGAATTCTATAGCAATCTTGACGGCAAGATTTTGTCTAGCTCATCAGGTGTATATAAGGGAGTTGCAGATGGAGAATACGCTGTAGGACTTACACTTGAAAAAGAAGCTATAAAGTATGTAAATGCAGGCTCACCGGTTAAGATGGTTTATCCAAGTGAAGGAACATCTGCAGTTCCTGATGGTGTAGCTATTATTAAGGGTTCAAAGAATATTGAAAATGCAAAGAAATTCGTAGACTTTGCCTTAAGCAAGGAAACACAGTCCATTATGAGCACTCAGCTTAGCAGAAGATCTATAAGAAATGACGTTGAAGCACCTAAGGGACTTGGACCTTTATCAGACATTAAGCTTGTTGACTACGACTTTGACTGGGCATCTGCCAACAAAGAAGACGTGCTTAATAAGTGGAAAGACGTACTTATTGGAAAATAAATAAAATTAGCTTTTTATTATATGAGATAATTTAAGCTGCTGTAGGATGTCTGACAAGATATTTTACGGCAGCAATTTTAAAGAGGAGATATGCATGAGTACAACTGTTAAAATTGAAGATGTAACTAAAAAGTATGGAGATTTCACAGCCATTGATAAAATGAATTTTACCATAAAGGATGGTGAATTCTTTACACTTCTTGGGCCTTCAGGCTGCGGCAAGACCACCCTCCTTAGGATGATAGCGGGCTTTAATACCATAGAAGCGGGGAATATATATTTTAACGATAAGATTATCAATAAAACCCCTGCGAATAAACGTGACATAGGAATGGTATTTCAGAACTATGCTATTTTCCCTCATCTTAGCATTTATGAGAATGTTGAGTACGGACTCAGATTAAGAGGAATACCAAAGGCAGAGAGAGAAAAACAGATAGAAGAAGTTCTTAAAATAGTCCGCATAGAGAATCTTAAGGACAGAATGCCTGATAAGCTCTCAGGTGGTCAGCAGCAGAGAGTTGCTCTTGCAAGAGCTATTGTAATCAAACCTAAAATCCTGCTTATGGATGAACCACTTTCCAATCTGGATGCAAAGCTTCGTGTGGAGATGCGTACTGTAATTAAAAAAATACAGAGACAGCTTAATATCACAACTGTCTACGTAACTCACGATCAGGAAGAGGCTCTTGCAATCAGCGACAGGATTGCTGTTATGAACAAGGGACATATTATGCAGCTTGATACTCCAACCAGAATATATCAGAAGCCTGCCAATACCTTTGTTGCAGATTTTATTGGAATATCCAATATTTTAGAAGCAGAGGTAAAGGGCGAGAATGCACTTAGAATAGGCAGTTATGAATTTAATGCAAGCTTTAAGTCAGATAGCAGTAAGGTTAAGGTATCCGTTAGACCTGAACATGTAAGGATATCTGAAGATTTAAGCAGGGGAATAGTGGGAAACATAATTCTGTCTACTTTTTTAGGTGATTATGTATACTACGAGATACAGCTTGACAATGGAGAGATTATAGAAGCCCATGAATATGCTGAGAACACACAGAATATAAGAGAAGAAGGAAGGGTAGCAGTTACCTTTGATACAGATAACATCTCTATATTTGACATAAGTGGGGAGGCAAGACTAAATGGATAAAGGGATAAAATTTGATTTTTGGTTTATATGCCGCATCGTTATCTTTGTGCTGTTTGCATTATTCCTTATGTATCCGTTTATCACGCTTTTCTCAAAGAGTGTGATTGGTTCAGACGGGAATTTTACCTTAGAGAACTTTGCTACATTTTTTCAGTATGAATATTATTACAGTACCCTGATGAGGTCGCTCACTGTATCAGTGCTTACTACAGTTTTTGCGGTAATCATCGGTGTGCCACTGGCTTATGCGTTTTCCAGATATAAGATATATGGCTCAAAGATAATAAATGTAATGATAATAATGTCACTTATGTCTCCACCTTTTATAGGTGCATATTCCTGGATTATGTTGCTTGGTAGAAACGGAGTAATCACAAAGGGACTCAATGTACTGGGAATTAATTTTCCTTCCATCTATGGATTTTTGGGAATAATCCTGGTATTTACTTTGAAGCTCTACCCATATATCTTCCTCTATGTGGCAGGTGCCCTAAACAGCATAGACTCATCACTCGAAGAAGCTAGTGAAAATCTCGGAGCCAGCAGGCTTAGAAGATTATTTACGGTGACATTTCCTGTGATAAAGCCTACCATCTTTGCCGGCGCAATCATGGTGTTTATGTCAAGTCTTGCAGACTTTGGTACTCCGATGCTTATAGGTGAGGGATATAAGGTTCTTCCGGTTATGGTTTATGAAGAGTACATGAGTGAAACAGGTGGAAATGCTGGCATGGCGAGTGCACTCAGTATTATCATCGTGTTATGCTCTCTTACAGTTCTTTTAATACAGAAATTCATCGTAAGCCGTAAAAACTATACAATGAGCGCGCTAAGACCGCCTTCAAAGAAGGATTTGCCTAAGCCTAAGAAAATTGCTTTGTCATTACTCTTGTTTGTCTTTGCGTTTATAACATTTTTACCACAGGTTGTAGTTATTGTGACTTCATTTATCAACACAAACGGACCTGTATTTACGGAAGGCTTTGGACTGGAGAGCTATAAGAGTATTTTCTTTAAGCTTGGACACAATATAGTAAATACTTTTACATTTTCAACTATTGCAATTTTTGTTATAATACTTTTAAGCGTACTTATTGCGTTTTTAATAACGAAGAGGCGTGGAAAGTCTGCAACAATAATGGACATACTTGTAATGTTCCCATACGTTATTCCGGGTGCGGTGCTTGGTATAAGCTTGCTTATAACCTACAATAAAGGACCTATCCTCATAGCAGGAACACCTTTGATTTGATAATAGCATACATAATAAGAAAGATGCCTTATACGGTAAGATCTTCAAGTGCTATATTACAACAGATAGACAGCAGTGTGGAAGAGGCTTCCATAAGCCTTGGAGAAACACCTATGAAGTCTTTCTTTAAGGTGACTGTAAGGATAATGATGCCGGGTATAGTGAGTGGAGCTATTCTTAGCTGGATAAGCACCATCAATGAATTAAGTTCCAGTATTATGCTTTACACAGGTAAAACAGCTACCATATCAGTTGCCATATATACTGAGGTAGTAAGGGCAAGCTTTGGAACAGCGGCAGCACTTGCAAGTATACTCACAGTAGCGACTTTGCTTTCTTTCGTGCTTTTCAACATAATAAGTAAGGGTAAAGTATCAGTAGTATAGGAGCAAATATGTTTAGAGAAAAAATCCCAAATAAAAGTTTTAGGAGATATATAACGGTTTGGATATTAATCTTTGCCTTTATCATCATAATACTTTTTGGGATTTTTTCTCTTTTATATTCAGGCATTTCCAGTAAAATGTATGGAATGAAGCATATAGAGGAGATTCTCCACATAGCCGGAACTTTGTTTGAAGACTCCGTTGCAGAGTCGAAAAGCTATCTTGACATGTTAGCTGATGACGAGGATGTGAAAAAGGCGGTTAATGGAGGGAATAGCGGCTCTAAAGTTTTAGGAGATAAAGTCTATGGTGGACTTGGGAATAAGTATAAATACATTGCAGTACATATACTAAGTATAGACGGTAAAAGAAAGTACTCCACTGATGAAATCCCTGCAATGTATGATTTAGAGAGTTTTGGAGAGTGGGGTGTGCTAAAGAGCGCAAGAGAAGGAAAAGACGATGTTATAATTCCGAATATGTATATGTGGGAAGATGGGAAAACCAATGCATTTTCACTTACCAGAAGAATATATGATAAAAATGAAATCGTAGGCTTCATCATCGTGGACTTTTCAAGAGAATATATTGAGGAGCTATTCAAGGGTTTGGATTCAAGCTACATAGGTATGTTAAAGCTTGCGGTTTTCTCGGAAAATGATTCTGAGATATATAATGATACCTACTTTCAGGGGAAAAATGTGAGGATTAATTCTTTATATTTTGAAAAATATAAAAAGGAAATTGAGAAGACCTATACCTATTCTACGTATAAAACTAAAAATGTTATTTTAATGGGGTTTTTGGGAAATGAATATGTGAAGGCAGATACAAAGATGGTGTCTGCGACTGTACTTACAGCCCTTGTGACCACTCTGGCAATTGCCTTTGTGATTGTGAGTATACTTGCGGGCAGAATAGTAGAGCCTATCAATATGCTTGCTAAAAAAGTGATGGACATGGATCACAAAATATCCATACCGACAGATGCAAGTAACGAAATAGAAGAAATACAGAATATAGAAAATGCCTTCTATAATTTACTTGGAAGAATAGACAAATACCACAAAGAGGATATTGAAAAAAGAGAGCTGCTTGAGAAAATCGAAGTTAAGGCATTGCAGTCTCAGATAAATCCGCATTTTTTGTATAATACCCTAGACTCTATAAAGTGGGAAGCAAAGTTAAATAAGGTGGATAAGATAGCGAAGATAGTTACTGAGTTTGGCAATATACTTAAGGCAAATATGAATTTTAATGAAACTACAGTCTCTGTTGAGGATGAGCTGGGGCTGGTAAAAAGCTACCTTTATATTCAGATGGAGAGATATAAAGACAGATTTGAATTCAAGCTAAATGTGCCGGAGGATATGTATGACTATCATATTCCAAAGCTACTTCTTCAGCCAATCGTTGAAAATGCTATTATACATGGAATGGAGCTTATCATAGAAAAGGGAGTTGTAGAAATAACAGGCCGCAAAGAAGGAGATAATCTCATATTTAATGTGAAAGACAACGGAAATAACTTTGTGGGAGACTTTGATAAAATAGTGAATGATATAGACAGCAACAGCATAGGACTTTATAATGTAAATAAGAGAATTAAACTCTACTACGGTGAGGAATATGGGCTTAGTCTTATAAGTGATGACTGTACCAATATTCAAATTAAGATAAAAAAGGATATAAGGGATAATAATGTATAGAATTGTGGTTGTTGAGGATGAGGAAATAGTTAGAAAAGGCCTGGTAATAACTACAGATTGGGAAAGCTATGATTGTCAGGTCATAGGAGAGGCAAAAAACGGTGGAGAAGGCCTTAGCCTTATAACCAAGCTGAAGCCGGACATAGTTATTACTGATATAAGGATGCCCGTAATGGACGGTTTACAAATGATTGAAAAGGTCTATGAGACCTATATGCCTGTTACAATCATGATAACGGCCTTTAATGAATTTGAGTATGCAAAAAGAGGGATAGATTTAAGCGTAAGCGACTACCTCTTAAGCCTTTTGATGACGGCCAATTAGATAAGGCACTTAAAAGAGCCATAGAAAAGGTAAATAATAATATTTTACTTTGTAGTGTAAATAAAGAGACGGACAAAGCCGCTCTGATGGAAGAGATAGATAAGAAGCTGAGACTTACAGTCAACTCAAAGCATATCAACATCATTAAAGCAATTGAGTATATCAAAGAAAACTATATGAAGGAGATAAACATATTATCTACCTCAGAGTATTTGAAGGTAAGTGAAAGCTATTTAAGTCATTTATTCAAAAAGGAGACAGGCTATACCTTTGTGGAAATACTTACTCTAACAAGGCTCAAAAAAGCCTGTAAACTTCTTAAAGACCCACAGACCAGAGTGTCTGAAGTGGCTTATATGGTGGGATATAGAGACCAGAGATATTTTGGAAATATATTTAAGAAACATTTTGGAGTCACACCAAATTATTATAAGGAGAGAATGTAATGTATAAAAATATGCTATTTGACATGGGAAACGTAATTATGGATTTTTCACCTGATTATATTTTGTCTATGTATACAAAGGATGTGAAACTGATTAATTATTTAAAGTACAAAATCGTCTACACCCGTGCCTGGGCAGATGCGGATAAGGGAGTGCTAAGTGAGGAAGAGGTATATACAGAAATCATAAAGGATTTGGAGGAAAAGTATCACCCGCTTGCAAAAGACGTACTTTCAACCTGGTATGTGCACAAGACTGAGAATAAAGAGATGCTTGAACTTATGAAAGACCTTAAAAATAGGGGATATAAACTATATCTTTGTTCAAATGCGGCTGAGTCTTTTCATAAATACGAAGATAAGATAGAAGCCTTTAAGCTATTGGATGCAAAGATAGTGTCTGCCGATATCAAGGAAGTAAAGCCTGACAGGGCATTTTTTGACTATGTACTAAACACCTATAACCTAAAGGCAGAGGAATGCTTTTTCATAGATGATTTGGCAAATAATGTAAAAGGTGCCTATGAATGTGGGATAGACGGCTATCAGTACAATGGTAATGCAGGACTTTTAAGAAATTTATGGAAAGAGTTGGAATATTATAATGTATAAAAATTCACTATTCAAACCAAATAAAAACAAATGATAATCATTTTCAATGATTCATCATATTTGCTAAAATAACCGTGATTACATAATAAAGATTAGATGAAAAAAATAATTAACTAAAAATTTAATAATATTAATGAAAAAAAGGTATAAACTAAATAAAAAAAGCCTCCGATATATAGAATAGTGCTCCAAGAAATAACTAATAAATATGACAAAAGGAGAGGGGTATTATGAGGTTATCATTGAAAAAGAAGATCATCCTGTTGTTTATGCTTGTGATGATTCTTATGGTGGCTTTTTTTGCAACTTATTTCTACAAATCAACAAGTGAGATTATGGCGGAGTCAGAGCATAATCTTGAGACCATTGTTACAAGTGCAATTGCACAGGAGATAGAGGATAACCTTGATTTCGCTGAGGCAAATGTACGCTCAGTAGTGGAGAATCCAACAGTGCAGAAGTTATTTGCAAAGCGTGACAGAGACGCCCTCTACAAGTATATGTTGCCTACCTTTGAGAGTGTAAAGGATAAGTTTCCTCAGGCGCATTTTCACCTTCCTGATTCAGTTTCATTTCTTCGTATGAACAAGCCTGAAAAATTCGGAGACAGCCTTAAAGACTTCCGCTTTACAGTTAATGAGGCAAATAGTACTAAGAAGACAGTAAAGGGAATAGAAGGCGGTGTATCAGGCTTTGGTTTTAGAGCAGTTATGCCTGTATTCTATGAAGGAAATCATATCGGAAGTTTTGAGTATGGTAAAGACCTTGAGCATAGCTTCCTTCAGAGTTTAAAGGAATCATATAACGGAGAATTTCTGTTATATTCATTAGATGACAAGGGAGCTGCATTTATATCCTCTACTATATCAGAAGATGCCATTGATTTTGCTTACCCAGACAAGTTAGAAGAAATCCGTTCGGGAGAGGCATTCTTTGTTACCTCAGAGGATAAGATGACAAACAACTTCTTTCTTCCTCTTAAGTCATTTGACGGCAAGACCTTAGGCTTCCTACAGTTTGTTGATGACAGATCTGAGATAGTGGCTAAGGAGAATGCAACATTTAGAAACCTTGCCATAGTAGTTGTTCTTATACTTGTAATAGTGCCTATAGTAGTATTGGTGCTTCTTACACTTATGTTCAAGCCTCTTCTTGCACTTGTGGCTGATGCTGAAGTGATTGCAGAGGGAGACTTTACACAGAGCTTTGAGACTGATAGATCTGATGAAATTGGTATGCTAGCAAATCCCTTAACCACATCTCTACAGGACTTAAGGATATGTTTAATGTAATAGGAAAGATGTCAAATGAAGTTGCCAGTACATCTGAGCAGATTTCTGCCTCAAGTGAGGAGCTTACAGCTTCCAATGAAGAAGTGCACCGCAATGTGGTAAATGTAACTGAATTGGCTGAAGACCAGCTTTCTTCAGTGGATGAGGCCAAGTCAAGCGTACAGTATATGGCTGACAGAATCACAGAGCTTAATGAGAGTGTTAAGAGAATCAATCAGTCTATGGACAGCGTTATCACATCTACAGATGAAGGTGCTGATGCTTCCGCAAGAATAGAAGAGAAGATGATGAATCTTCAGGAGACCTCAGAAAGGACCAATGCTAAGATAGAGAAGCTTAGTGCAGGCTCAGTTGAGATTGAGGCTATTATACATGCAATCCGCCGTATAGCTGAAGAAACCAATATCCTTGCCCTCAATGCTTCTATCGAAGCAGCAAGAGCAGGTGAGGCAGGTAGAGGACTTGCTGTAGTTGCAAGTGAGGTTAGCAAGCTTGCTGAACAGTCAAAGAACTCAACCAACTCGATAGACGGACTTATTCGTGAGATTCGTGAGAATATCGAAAGCGTTGTCACCTCAACTATGGAAACAACGAGAAGTTAGAAGAAGGCGTAGCTGTAGTTCAGGAGTCAAAGGCTACCTTTGGTGCAATTAGTGCCGAAGTACAGGCTGTGGTATCGCAGATTACAGACATTACCAATATGGTTGGAAGTGTTTATGAGAAGATTGAAACTCTTATAAACGGATTTGAGGACATAGTACAAAAGTCCGACAATACTACAAGCCACCTTGACAGCGTAAAGAGGATATCAGAGGATCAATCTTCCGCAATGAATGAGATTGCACAGTCTACAGCAGCTCTTGCAGAGATGTCAGTTGACCTCAAGGATGCCGTATCTAAATTTAAGTATTAAGTATTTTAGGAGTTGCTAGGAGTATGGCAGCTCCTTTTTTGGAGCAAAGAATTCTTTTTCTATATACAGCCTCTTTTAAATAGTTGGCAAAACTACAGCTCTCTGCTATAATTAAGGGTGTAAAATCAACCACTAAAGGAGGAAGAGATATGAAAAGTCATAAGTTTTGGGCAATAGCAACCTGTATTTGTTTTATATTAACTATGTATACAGGATATAAACATAAATAAATTAAGCTAAATTTGTAGAAATATCTCAGAAAAACCGTCAAAATATAAAAATATTGACAAAGGTGATAATCCGTAGTATACTCGCTTTATAAATATTGACGGATTGTTACCGAGAGGGCAAAACCAAATTTTACGGACAAATAATTATTTGTCTGTGAAGTTTGGTTTTTTTATAATCAGGATATTTAAAAGTATATTTTGCCTTCCATACAATGGAGAAATGGTGTGATTATAGAAGGAATTATTAATAATAATGTTGTCAGCTCAAAAAGATGATGAAGGTAAAGAAGTAGTTGTAATGGGCAAGGGGATCGGCTTTGGGAAGAAAAAAGGCGATACTCTAAACGAAGCTGACGCAGACAAAATATTTACTATAGAAGATGAGGAAGCCCTTAGGCGGTTTAAGGACCTGCTCACAGGAATTCCGCTTGAGTATCTTCAGGTATCAAACGAAATTATTTCTTATGCCAAAGAAAGGCTTGATACTGAGCTTCACCCTAATATTTACCTGACACTTACTGACCACATAAGCTTTGCCATCAGGAGGATAGAAGAGGGACAGGTCTTTCCTATCCCTATGGAAAATGAGATAAGGCGTTTCTATCCTTTAGAATACCAGATTGGAACTCAGGCAGTTTCACTTATTTATGAAAGGCTTGGATATAAGCTTCCTGTGGATGAGGCTGCGGCCTTAGCCATACATTTTGTAAATGCAGAATTCAATATCAAGGTAAGAGATACTTGGATTATAACCAAGATGATGGGAGATATTCTTAGCCTTATTTCATCAGAGTTTGACTGCTTAAATACTGAATGTGTAGAGGTTGAGAGCTTTGTGGCAGGAATTAAGCTTCTTTGCTATAGACTGGCTATGGCACACCCTATCAGGGAAAAGGGAGATAAAAGGCTTCTCGATTTTATAAAAGAGAATTATCCTAAGGAATGGGAAATGGCTAAGAGGGTAAATGACTATGTTATAAAAGAGCACAAATGCCGTTTTACTGAGGAAGAGAAGCTGTACTTTGCAATTCAGTTAAAGAGAATAAACGATTTATTTGCTTAATATATGGTAAAGGCAGGAAAAGTGTCCTGTGCTGAAAGGAGAATTTATGTTTTTTAAGAAGAAAGAGCTTGAGATTGTATCACCTGTAAAGGGTAAACTTATAAGTATAAAAGAAGTGCCTGATGTGACCTTTAGCGAGGAAATGGTGGGAAAGGGAGTTGCAGTTTTGCCTGAGGAGAACGAACTTTGCTCACCAGCAGATGGAACCATAACCACAGTGTTTCCTACCTTACACGCTATAGGCCTTACCACTAAAGATGGAATAGATATACTTTTACACATAGGGCTTGATACTGTAAATCTTAAGGGTGAGTACTTTGATGTAAAGGTAAAAGAGGGAGATGAGGTAAAGGCGGGAGACTTGCTCGTAGCCACTGATTTTGAAAAAATCAAGCTTGCCGGCTACAGACTTGAAACTCCTGTTATAATCTGCAATCCTGATGATTGTAAGAAGATTATGTATGTAGATCCTACATCGGTGAATAAGGGTGATGCAATAATTAAATACACCAAATAATTTTTTCCGGTTATGTGGAAGTATTGAAACAGAACTGAATAAAGGCTGTGTTTGGATAATAGCCTCATTTTGAATGATTAAGTACTTACAAAGACTTTTGTGGATATGAAAATAGATGAGCTTTTGGACACGCCCGCAAAGGTACTTTTGCTTAGAAAGGCAGTAAGAAATATATGAGGAAGGAGGAAATATGAAGAAGATAAATTACACCGTCACAGCAGAGGCAGGAATACACGCAAGGCCTGCAGGACTTTTGGTAAAGCAGGCTGCTTCATTTAAGAGTGAAATCACAATACTCAATGAAGAAAGCGGCAAAGAAGCCAACTTAAAAAGGCTGATGGCGGTTATGGCTCTTGGGGTAAAACAGGGCAACAGCATTGTTGTAACTGTAGAGGGGAGAGGATGAAGATGAGGCTTATACAGTGCTTGAATCCTTCCTTAAGGAGAACTTTTAATTAAATATTTCTTTGGGTTAACTAAGAAAGGGGAACAAATATTATGATGAAGTATTTGCAAAAATTAGGCCGCTCGTTGATGTTACCTGTTGCCTGCCTCCCTGTGGCGGGAATTCTTATGGGTATAGGTTATGCACTTTCACCACATGTTATGCAGGGTGGTGATATCACAGGAACAGTTGAAATCTTAGGTTTCTTTTTAATCAAAGCAGGTGCAGCCCTTATTGACAATATGTCTTGGCTCTTTGCTATTGGTGTTGCAGTAGGTATGGCTGATGATAAGGACGGTACGGCAGGACTTGCGGGTCTTGTATCCTGGCTTATGATAACTACACTTCTTTCATCAGATGCAATCGCAATTATGACACAGGCCAAAGCAAATGTAGCCTTTGGTAAGATTAGCAACCAGTTTATAGGTATTTTAGCGGGTATTATAGGCTCAGTTTGCTACAACAAGTTTAAGAACACAAAACTTCCTGACTCACTTGCATTTTTCTCAGGAAAGCGTTCGGTGGCAATAGTTACAGCCATGGTATCAGTAGTGGTATCAGGCATACTCTTCTTTATCTGGCCTGTAATTTACGGTGGACTCATTGGCTTTGGTAAGTCAATAGTAAGCCTTGGTGCAGTAGGAGCAGGTATCTACGCATTCTTTAACCGTCTCCTCATTCCTTTTGGACTTCACCACGCACTTAACTCAGTATTCTGGTTTGATGCAGCAGGTATCAACGACCTTGGTAACTTCTGGGGAAATACAGGTACTGCCGGAGTAACAGGTATGTATATGTCAGGCTTCTTCCCTTGTATGATGTTCGGTCTTCCTGCAGCAGCCTTTGCTATGGTTCGCTCAGCAAAGCCTGAAAGAAGAAATTTGCATTATCACTCTTAAGCGCAGCAGCTATATGTGCATTTATCTGCGGTGTTACAGAGCCTTTTGAATTTGCATTTATGTTCCTTGCTCCGGGTCTTTACTTAGTATATGCTATCCTTTATGGTATATTTACAGTAATCACAGTTGCGCTTGGATTTAGAGCAGGCTTTTCATTCTCAGCAGGTCTTACCGACCTGGTATTTAGCTCGCAGCTTCCACTTGCGCAGAAGACCTGGCTCATCATTCCTTTAGGTATAGCTGCTGCTATAGTATTCTATGCGGTATTTAGATTTGCCATTGTTACATTTAACCTTAAGACACCTGGTAGAGAAGATGATGCAGACAATGCTGAAGAGATGAAGGTAGTTCTTGCCAATGGTGACTTTACAGAGGTTGCAAAGGTAATCCTTGAAGGTCTTGGCGGAAAGGAAAATGTAACTTCAGTTGATAACTGTATTACAAGACTTAGAATTGAGGTTAAGGACTACACAGCAGTTGATGAGAAGAAGATTAAATCAGCAGGAGTTGCAGGTATCATCAGACCTAGCAAGACTTCCGTTCAGGTCGTAATCGGACCTAAGGTTCAGTTTGTAGCAGATGAAGTTAACAGACTTATGTAATTGACTTTAGCTATAAATAGTTGTATCATGTTAGATATTTCTATGATACCTTTTGGGACAGCCTACAGGTATTTGTTGAAGAAAGCTAATATAATACAAGGAGAAGAGAAATGGAATTATTGAAGGTTTATGATACTGTAAACAAAACTACAGTAGAACTTGATGAACAGGGGCTTATCGACACTTTAATTGCAGGAAGACAGGTGGATGTATTTCTTAAATCAGAGAAGACAGATCCTGACGGATATATGACTTGGAATGTTGAGCATTGGACCTCTGTATCAGACAAGAAATTTGTACGTTATTACTCACTTAACGAGCGTCTTTTGGGCGAATATACAGGTCATAACATCTATGACCTAAAGAATGAATTTAAGCCTTATGAAGCAGTTAAGGTAGAGCTTAGCTAAAATATTACGATTTTAATATGTAATATTAAATTTATGGTAAATAAGCAAGCTCCATAGATAGGAAAACTATTTATGGAGCTATTTTCATTTAACTATGCAAGTGCGAAAACCTAAATAAAGGAAATATAGTATAAGATGAAGAGGAATGAATTATTAACTGATGTAAATAAATACTTTGATATAAAAAGCTTTAGAGAAAAACAAGAAGATATAATAAAAAACATACTTTCTAAAAAAGATTGTTTTGTATTGTTTCCAACAGGTGGTGGAAAGACTCTCTGTTACCAGTACGCTGCAATGAAACTTGAAGGACTGACCATTGTAGTAAGTCCGTTGATTGCACTGATGGAAGATCAGGTAAGAAATTTTAAGGCAAAAGTTGGAAAGATTAATCCTGAAATGAAAAACAGTGCCGCAATGCTTCATAAAGATATGAGCCGAGTGGAATCAAGTAAGGTAAAGAAAAGGTTAAAAGAGGGCCTTATAAAACTACTATATATCTCACCTGAAAGGCTTACAAATCAAAAGTTTTTAAGGATAATGGATAACACTAAAATTAGCCTTGTAGTTGTTGATGAGGCTCATTGCATTTCGATGTATGGGTTTAATTTTAGGGAAGCATACTTGGAAATTATTAAGTTCTTAAAGAGTAGGGCAAAACGACCGGTTGTCGCGGCATTTACGGCGACAGCGCCAAGTCTTGTAAAAAGAGATATCAAAAGTCTTTTAAAAATAGAAAAAGCTAAAGAATTCTGTATTGAGAATAAAAGAAATAATATTGAGCTAAAAATAGAAAAGGTTAGTAAACCTTCATTAAAGAAAACAAAACTATATAAATTCTTAAACGAACATAGAGAAGAGGCCGGGATTATTTACTGTGCATTTACTGACACAGTAGATAGAATTGCAGAAGAACTCAGAAAGAATAGGCTTCCGATAAGTAAATACCATGGTCAAATGGATGATAAAGATAAAAAAGAGGAATTTAAGAATTTTATAAAGGGAAATCCAAAATTATGGTTGCAACTCAATGCCTTTGGGAATGGGGATTGATAAAGGGGATATAAGGTATGTTTTACATTTTGAATTGCCAAAAAGATATCGAAAGCTATTGCCAGGAGGTCGGAAGGGCAGGTAGAGATGGGCTTCCATCAAAGAGCGTCTTGTATTACAGCAAGAAGGATGCGGATAAACAAAGAAAATTAGTTTATCAAGATGATAGAAAATCACATGATTTCATTAGAAAATTAAATATAATCCGTTTTGATAAAATGGACAATCTGTGTCAGGTAGGATTAAAAAAGGAAAGCAAAGATATATGGGAGGGAATTACACATTATTTTGAGAAATATGATGTAGATAATGAACTTAAGGAAGAGATAGAAGACAGTATTGACAAACTCTTAAAAGGATTTAAAAAACCGAAAACTCTGTTTGTTAACAATACTAAGGCGGCTTGGCAAATCCGCAAGGGCAAATACAAGGTTGGAGAAGAAAATAAGGATTATTTGGATAAGGATAGAAGTCAGGGATTTCAGTTTGTCTTAAATGGTGAACTTGATTATTTTGACCTTTGTATTTCAGACGCTATTTATTCCATTTACAATATCGGAAAACGAAAGTTTTTCCTGAAAAATATTATAGAGATACTCTCGGGTAATGAAAGGGCTTTGTTAGAGAAAAAAATGGAAAAAGAAATCAGGGCAAGAATTGAAAAAATGATGGAAACGGACATTTGTATTGTTTGGGAATATAAAGATACAAAATTTAACCTATTTCAGGAAAAATTTTTTGTCTCATGAAACAGGGAAGAAAAAGGCTTATGGATAAGAAAAACCTCCGTTATATGAGTTTGCAGAGCGATTAAAACGGACAGATAGCTAGGCGTATAAGAGGAATCTTTGCTGTTGTTGATTATAATAGTAAAACAGAAGGCAATTCTGGTGAAATGAAGAATATGCCTAATTCAATAGAAAATTTAATGTTAAGACATTATGTGATTAGCAGAATACTGATATCTAAGAATAAAAACGCTAATAAGACGGGGATTAGCAGGATAATCCGACTTGTAGGTAAAGACGGAAGAACGAAAGATCTGACTGATATATTGGGGAATCAGACTTCCTGATAATAAATCATTAGAGAATAGAAAGAAAAAGGGAATATGGGATAAAAATATCTACAATTTTTAGAGCATCAAAAAGTCGGGATTGATTAGCAGCTATTGTTTTAAGGAAAAATCTGAAAGTGTAGAATTTAACTTTACGGAATTAGAAGATATAATATGATTTTTAAAAGGGCTTAATCTAAGCTCTTTTTGTACATTATTTCAAATATAAATATGGTTTTTGTATCGTAATCACACTATAAATACTGAATTTATGCGAATATTATAGAAATAAGCCAAGATGATAAGTAATTCTGTTTCACGTTTGACCTATATATGATGAAATATTCAACCGTGAATAAGGTCAAGGGAAAGCGCTTAAGCGCCTGTTATATGTGTGAATGATTATAAGATATTACGGTAAGGTTGAAAGGAGGTCAAACTGAAGAATAAGTGATGTTTCCGGGTTACGGTAGATATAAAAGATACCCATAGGTAATTAAACACTAAACACAATAATATATACAAGAAAGGATTAAATTATGCTGAAAATGAATTTAACTACATGGAAAAATGATGTATGCAACAATACTTTAACTTGCAACGAGGGTGAAGTTTATACGATTATGAGTGAATATTTAAAGCTCACTCTGTTGAATAAGTTTTTCCCTCATCCTTGGAGGAGAAATACAGCCAAAACAGCCAAATTTGAGAATGAACTGGAAATATTGGAAGATATTTTTGAAAAATTGATTGCTTACAAGTTAATCGAGGTTCCGGAAGAGATAAGTCAAGGCGCAGATGAAGAAATTGAAGAAAATTGGCAAGGTATCGATATTGATAACCGTTCATACATTTTAGATAAAATGATAAGTAATACTCCCCTTAAGGAATTGTTAATTGCACTGTATAGAAAACAAGTACCCGGGGGAAAAAGAGCGAAACGGGAAATAAAAGATGCCAGAAATAAATTTACAAAGCATATATTAAGTCAACTGTGTTATTACAACCAATAATGAAAGGGAATAATGTTATATGAATGAAGGAAAAATAACCTTAGATAGTTTTAGAACGAGAAGAACAAACATGGTGAGTGATAGTACCATAGAAAGGCTGTTTATGAAAATAAAAACGGGTGACTACTTAAGCCGGTTACTGTCTACTTATTATTTATCAAATCGTATAAAAGAATATAGTGAAGTCCATAAGGCAGAAGAAGTGCTTGAAAATGCAATTGAAGATTACAAAGAACTGCCATTATGGAAAGTCCTAAGTATAGTAAATGATACCTTTGATGAAGGCAACAGATTTTGTGTATTAAATGCTATCTTCATTGTTCCGTCTGAAGTTCCGGCTATCTGAATAGTTATATGATGTTTTATTAAATTAGAAATATATTTAATGAGCCCTGCGGTCTCCTGTTTTTAATTAAAAAAAGAGGAGATGAATATGTTAAAAAATAATGATATCAAAACTAAATTAAAGTAAATTAAACGAAAGGAAAATACAATTATGAATTATATTGAACTACCAAATATTCTTGAGGAAACCTCTCGAGGTACACAGGCGATTAGAATAGAAGATGATTTGTTAAGGAATAGAGATATATTTCTTACTACGGAAATTGATTGTAAATCATCTTCAGACATATTAAAGCAGCTTATTTACCTGGATAAGACTGATACTGATAAACCAATTACACTTTATATAAGTAGTCCGGGAGGGGAGGTGACAGCAGGCTTAGCCGTCTTTGACTTTATTAGAATGATGAAGTCAAAGGTGAATACGGTTTGTATTGGGACAGCGGCAAGTATGGGAGCTATCATCTTCCTTGCCGGTGAAGAAAGGAAGATGCTCCCACATACTAAAATAATGATTCATGATCCAAGTTATGGAAATGCATCAATGGGAGGTATGAAACCACTCGAAATAAAAGACAGATTAGAAAGTTTAATGAAATCAAGAAAATTGTTAGCTGAGATAATAGCAGAACGTACAGGAATGCCTCTTAAACGGGTATACTCAAAAACAAGGAGAGATAGTTTCCTTGATGCAAATGAAGCTTTGAAACTGGGAATTGCAACAAAAATAATCAAAAGAAAGGAAGTATAAATGATGAATAAAAATTATTATAGGCCTTTAGCTAAGGGGTATAATGCACCAAATGACGACATAGATTCAGGTTATAACAATAATGACCTGATAGTAGGAGGTTCAGGAACAGGTAAGACAGGGGGTTATGTAATACCTAACCTCCTAAACCCTTATGGGAATATGATTGTATCAGATACAAAGGGCAGGTTATACAATGAAATGAAGACAGTATTGGAAATGCAGGTTATAATGTGATGAAGATAGATTTCATTCATCCGAGAGAGTCTGTAGGATATAATCCATTGCTATCCATTAGAGAAACTGAAGACGGATATAATCAGATTGATATAATGACTGTAGTTAGTAAGATACTGCCTTTAGAAGAGGGGAAAAACAGGGATGACAGATTTTGGATTGAATCAGCAAGAGGGTTAGTAGGGTTTCTTATAGCATTTACATTGGAAGCCTTCGAAAGAAAAGACCATAATATGGTGACTGTAGCGGAAATATTAAAAGGAATGGATACTCGAAGTGGAAAGGATATTATAAATATGTGGATTCTAAGGCATCCTAGCAGCTATGTAGCCGATTTATATCGAATGAGTCAAATAATTACACAATCAGAGAGGACTTGGAGCTGTATTCAAAAATTTGCTGTAGGGGGGCTGGAAGCCTTTTTATATAAGGATCTTAGGAGGATATTTGTGTCAGATGAAAATGCCTTTAATGTAAAGAAATTTTTAAGGAGAAAGAGTGTTCTCTTCATAAACAATAGTGATGTTAACCGATATGCTGATAGAATTGTGAATCTGCTTTATGCCCAGCTGATAAATGATATTTTTGAAGAGGCAGACAAGAGAGAGGATGGCAGGCTCAAGATTCCGGTTAGATTTATAATAGATGATTTTGCATCAAATGTGTATATTGAAGATTTTGATAAATTAATATCGGTTACACGTTCAAGGAATATTTCATTGTCAATTATTGTTCAGAACCTCACACAACTCTCAGCCATGTATGGAGAAAATAAAGCAAATACAATAATAGTGAATTGCGACCACATCCTCTACCTTGGAGGACAGGACATAAAGACTGCAGAGTACATAGGACATAGAGCAGGACTTGCAGAAGAGAAGGTTCTAGTTATGCAGGCTGATAAGGCTTATCTTATAAAAAGAGGGGAAAAGGCAGTCCTATTAGACAAAATAGAGCCTTATAAGGCATTAAAGGAAAAAATGGAAGAACTTAGAAAGAAGGAGATAGAAAAGAATAAATGAAGAAATAGAGTTTGATTTTATTTAAAAGAATTCTGTCGGAAAAACGACAGGAATATATTTTTGCTGTAATATTTATATGATATTGGAATTATTTACCTGTCCTTCATAAGCACATAAGGCTTAGTATCCTGAACACTTACATAGGCAGGTCTTATTATCTTATCAGTATTTATAAGCTCTTCAAGTCTGTGTGCGCTCCAGCCTGTTATCCTCGCACAGGCAAAGATAGGAGTATATAGTTCTGGAGGAAGGCCTAGCATATGATATACAAGTCCGCTGTAGAAGTCGATATTGGCACTTACTCCCTTGTAGATATGTCTTTCCTCACCTATAATCTTAGGTGCTAGTCTTTCTACCATACTGTAGAGAGCATAGTCAGCATCATTTCCCTTAGATTTTGCAAGCCTTTCCACATAGCCCTTGAAGATATTTGCTCTCGGGTCAGAGATTGAATAAACCGCATGTCCCATACCATAAATAAGTCCCTTTTTATCAAAGGCCTCCTTGTGGAGAAGCTTTCTAAGGTATAATCCGACCTCTTCTTCGTCTTTAAGGTCTTTCACATTTTTCTTTAGGTCTTCAAACATCCCCATAACCTTGATATTTGCGCCACCATGCTTAGGACCTTTAAGGGAGCCTAGGGCAGCAGCTATGGCTGAGTAGGTATCGGTTCCTGAGGATGTTACTACATGCGTAGTAAAGGTAGAATTATTACCGCCGCCATGCTCCATGTGTAGTACAAGGGCGAGGTCGAGTACGGTAGCCTCTATTGCGGTGTATTTTTTATCAGGACGGAGAAGCCTCAGTATATTCTCTGCTGTAGAAAGTGACTTCTTAGGCTGATGGATATACAAGCTCTTTCCGTTATTGTAGTGATTGTGGGCATGGTAGCCATATACCGAAAGCATTGGAAAGACGGCTATGAGGTTGAGACATTGGCGCATTACATTTGAGAGTGAAATATCGTCAGCAAGAGAGTCATAAGAATAAAGGGTAAGCACACTTCTTGCCAAAGTATTCATCATGTCCTTGCTTGGAGCCTTCATGATTACATCCCTTACGAAATTGCGTGGGAGTGCTCTTTGATTTGCCAGCTCCTTAATAAAGCCGCTAAGTTCTACTTGTGTAGGAAGCTTTCCGTAGAGCAGGAGATAGGTCATCTCTTCAAAGCCAAAGCGTTTCTCGCCTATAAAGCCGTCAGTAAGCGCATGTATATCTATACCACGATAATACAGTTCGCCTTCGCAAGGGGTTTTAACTCCGTCAACCATTTTAAAAGAGTTGATAGTTGATATCTTGGTGAGACCTGCCCTAACTCCTGCACCGCTTATATCACGAAGCCCACGCTTGATATCCAGCTCTCTGTATAAATCTGCGTTGATTCTTGAGTTCTCAAGACAAACTTCGGTAAGCCTTTCTATTCCCGGTGTAATACTGAGTTTATAAGCCAATAGACTACCTCCTTTTCTAAAACTGGTATGATAGATAGGTTAAAAGCGTAAAATGAAGCTTGCTTTTAAATTTTCATTATTATACACGAAAATCCCTTTTCTGTATATGAAAATGAAAAGGATATAAGTAATAATTATAACCAAGTATTGATTTAATGTATTTGTAATATCAAAACTTTTAGTATAGAATAAGTCACACAGAAAGCAAACGAAAAATAAAAAAGAGGTTTGTAAGGATTGAAAGAGCAAAGCTCTAACAATCCAGTATCTGTGAAAGCTGATTAAAGCGGCAAAACTTAAAGAAAAGAGGAGAGAATATATGAAGAAGAATGGTGTTAAAAAATTAGGAGCTTTAGTTCTTTCAGGAATTTTAGCAGTGTCACTTGTAGGTTGTGGAGCAGCAGGTGGTTCTAAAAGCGGTGATAAAGAAATATCAATCGGTGTAACCCCTGTTCCTCATCAGGAAATAGTTAAGTCAGCTGTAGTACCTGCTCTTGAGAAGGAAGGATATACAGTGAAGGTAGTAGAGTTCAATGACTATGTTCAGCCAAATACAGCTGTTCAGGAGGGCGAACTTGATGCCAACTACTATCAGACAACCAGATACATGGAGAATGATAACAAAGAGAGAAAGCTTAACCTTGTATCAATAGCAGAGATTCACCTTGAGCCAATGGGACTTTACTCAAAGAAAATCAAGGATATCAAGGAGTTAAAGGATGGCGCATCTATTGCAATCCCTAATGATGGCTCAAATGAGTCAAGAGCACTTGCTCTCTTAGCTGATAACGGGCTTATCAAGCTTAAGGAGACAGAAGACCTTTATAACCTTACAAGCATTGAAGAGAACCCTCACAACTTCCAGTTCTCAGAGGTAGAAGCAGCGAGTCTTCCTGTAACATTAAGTGATGTGGATGCAGCCGTAATCAACGGTAACTATGCTCTTGGTGCAGGACTTAACCCTAAGAGTGACTCCCTCATCCTTGAAAGTACAGACTCAGCTTCTATCAAGCAGTACTTCAATGATTTGGTAGTAAAGAGCGGTAACGAGAACTTAGAGAAGATTCAGGCTCTTAAGAAGGCTTTTACCTCTGATGAAGTAAAGAAGTTCATCGAGGAGAAGTATCAGGGTTCAGTAATCCCTGCATTCTAAAGATAAATAAAACCCATAATGGGATATATAAAGATAGGTTATACTTTCTCCTGCTACTATTCCTTAGTGGAAGGGTACGGTGAAGGTGTGACCTATCTATATGACTTTATTAGTATAGTTAGGCTTTAATTTGATTTTTACATTTTGATGTGGATGTCAAATACTTTGACACTTGTATCATATTATTGGAGCTAGTATAATCATTATAAAGAACATGAGAGACGGAGAAAAAATGATAACAGTTAAACATTTGGAGAAAAACTACGGGGATGTAAAGGTGCTTAGTGATGTGAGCCTCAACATCGAAGATGGCACAGTCTACGGCATAATAGGGCATAGTGGAGCAGGTAAATCTACCCTTCTTCGCTGTCTTAACGGTCTTGAGAAATTCAGCTCGGGAAGCGTACAGGTTCTTGGCAGAAAAATAGAGGAGCTTGATACTGCAAAGATTAACAGCCTAAGAAAAGAAGTCAGCATGATATTTCAGAACTTCAACCTTCTTTCACGTAAAAATGTGTATGAAAATGTGGCTCTGCCTCTGGTATTTGAGGGGAAGAAGGAAAAATCTCCTGAGGTAAGGGAGAGAGTTACTAAGATGCTGGAGCTCGTGGGTCTCTCTGATAAAACCTATAAGAGGCCTTCAGAACTTTCAGGTGGACAGAAACAGAGAGTAGCCATAGCAAGGGCACTAATCCTTAATCCCAAGGTACTTCTATGTGATGAGGCAACCTCAGCCCTAGACCCAATGACAACCAGGGAAATCCTTGATTTACTTAAGCAGATCAATAAAGAGCTTGGAATTACCATAATAGTGGTAACCCATCAGATGGATGTGGTTAAGCAGATATGTGAGAGAGTAGCATTTCTTAAAGACGGCAAGATGGTAGCAGAGGGAAGGCCTGAGGATATTTTCATCAATCCTGACAAGAATGTGAAGGCATTTCTTGGAGAAAACCTTGACATGCTTCCAAGTGGCGGCATAAATATGCATATTTTCTTTGACAATGAAACTGCTGATAAGCCTGTGATTGCTATGATGGCAAAGGAATTAGGAGTGGAAGCCTCTATTATATGGGCTAGGCTTGACGATTTCAGGGGAACTGTGCTTGGAAGTCTTACTGTTCAGATAAAGGAAGAGGAGAAGGACAAGGTCTTTGCCTTCCTTAAAGAACAGGGTGTGAAATGGGAGGTAATCTGATGTTAGATATTATACTTAAAGCCTGCGGAGAGAGACACTTTACATGAGTTTCTTTGCCACATTGTTTGCTGTGATTTTAGGCTTCATACCGGCGGGCATCCTTACCTTAACTGCCAGCGATGGACTTAAGCCCAATAAGGTAGTGTACGGTGTACTGGATTTTGTTGTAAATGTATTTAGAAGTTTTCCTTTCATCATACTTATGGTTATTCTGATACCCATAACAAGGTTTATAGCTGGGAAGGCGATAGGAACAACGGCTGCAATTGTACCTCTTACTATAGCCACCATACCTTTTGTAGCAAGAGTAATAGAAACAGCCATGAGAAGCGTAGACAAGGGAGTTATTGAGGCTGCAAAGAGTATGGGAGCGACTGATATGCAGATAGTGACCAAGGTAATCATAAAGGAAGCAATCCCCGGTATAATCTCAGGAATTATCTTAACATCCATATCAGTAGTAGGATACTCTGCTATGGGAGGAGCCCTTGGTGCCGGAGGGCTTGGTGACGTGGCTATCCGCTACGGCTATCAGGCGTGGAACATGAACTACCTTGTGATTACAAGTTTGATTCTCATAGTATTTGTACAGCTTATACAGCTTGCAGGAAATAAGATATATAACAAACTTTCATAGCCCTGACCTTATTTTTCACATAATATAACCCTATACAATTCCTGTAAGTTATAGTAAAATAAATCTCAGCCCAGGTCGGCGTTTCGACAAGGGCTGAGATTCTTTACAGTATTATAAACGTAGGCAGGAAATAGATATGGAGATGAATATGAATTTTAAGAGAAAATTACCCGTACCAAGGAGCTTAAGGAACAGTATCCTATTTCTGAGGAGATGGGTGAGATAGTTAAAAAGAGGGATAAGGCTGTAAGCGACATAATCACAGGGGAAGATGACAGGATGCTGCTTGTAATCGGACCATGTTCAGCTGACCATGAAGATCCTGTTATAGACTATATTTCAAGACTTGCCAAGGTGCAGGAAAAGGTAAAAGATAAGATATTTATAGTTCCAAGAATATATACCAATAAGCCAAGAACAGTAGGAACAGGCTACAAGGGCATGCTCCACCAGCCTGATCCTGAGAAGGATGAGGACATGCTTAAGGGAGTAATTGCCATTAGAAATCTTCATATAAGGGCAATTGTCGAGACAGGCTTTACCTGTGCTGATGAGATGCTCTACCCTGAAAACCACAGATATCTTTCAGATGTATTAAATTACGTTGCAATTGGTGCAAGGAGTGTAGAGAATCAGGGACACAGGCTTACAGCTTCAGGCATAGAAGGGGCTGTAGGTATGAAGAACCCTACAGGTGGAGACCTGACTGTTATGATGAATTCGGTAGTGGCTGCACAGAGTGCCCACACCTTCCTTTATAGAGGTTGGGAGGTAGAGTCAACAGGTAATCCTCTGGCTCATACCATTCTTCGTGGTGCTGTAGACAAGTATGGAAGAAATATACCTAACTACCACTATGAGGATCTTCAGGAGGTAATCAGGCTATACGCTGAGCGTGACCTTGTAAACCCTGCAATCGTGGTAGATACTAACCATTCTAACTCGGGAAAGCAGTTTATGGAGCAGATTCGTATAAGTAAGGATGTACTTCACAGCAGAAATGTATCTGAAGACATTAAGAAGGTCGTGAAAGGCCTTATGATAGAGAGCTATATCGAAGACGGCTGTCAGAAGGAAAATGAACATGTATATGGAAAATCAATCACAGATCCTTGCCTTGGCTGGGAAAAAACAGAAAGACTTATCTATGATTTAGCAGACATGTGGTAATTATGATACAAGTGTAGAAAGCATGAAAATCTGAGCAGGCTTGCCTGAGTGTGGATTTTCATGCTTTTTACGCGCAAGCTCTATGAGTGAGACACATTTTGTGCAAAAATGCGCAATTATTGATAGTATAAGGCATTGAACAGATGAAGACGCTGATATACTGTCACATTTTGTTGGAGTGGAGATAGGATTAGGATGAAAGAAAGTAGTCAAGAAAACATACTTGTCTGGCATTTGTACTAGTAGCCTTGGTTTTTACCTCATGTGGAAAGGCGGGAAATAAGGCAAATGAGAATAGTGCATTAAGCCAAAGCAGTGAGACTCTTAGTACTAAAGGTGTCGAATCTGTGGTTGATGTAGATAAAGGGGAAGCTTCAGAGAGTGAAATCTTTGCACTGGATACTGCGATTAGCTTGAAAGTTTACGGAAGTAAGAGGGAAGAGGTACTTAAAAAGCTTGAAGATAAAATCTACGAGCTTGATGAGCTTTTAAGTACAGGAAAAGAAACTAGCGAGGTAAGTAAGTTAACTAAGAGCGGTAAGGCCATGCTTTCTCGAAACTACAGCTAGATCTCGTTAAAGAGCTCCTTGAAATCTATAAAAACAGACGGGACTTTTGATATTACCATTTACCCTCTTATGGAGCTATGGGGTTTCCTACCCAAAACTACAGGGTACCCTCAGATAAGGATATAGAGGAAAAACTTGAAAAAGTAGGCTCCGATAAGATTATATTTAATGAGAAGACAGGGGAGATATCATTTAAGAATAAAGGAATGGAGATAGACTTCGGAGGTATCGGAAAGGGCTATATTACTGATGAACTGGTTAAAATATTAACTAAAGAAAAGGTAGAATCTGCCATAATAAATTTGGGTGGCAATGTTTTCGGATTTAAGAAGAAACCTGACGGTTCTCTTTGGAATATTGCAATCAGAGATCCAAATGCACCTGATAAGTACATGGCAGCAATAAGGCTTGAAGATAGTGCAGTTATTACTTCCGGAGGCTATGAGAGATATTTTGAAGAAAACGGAGTCATTTACCACCATATTTTAGATCCTAGGAAGGGGAAGCCAAGCGAAAGCAACCTCAAATCAGTCAGTATAGTAAGTAAAGATGGAACTTTGGCAGATGCCCTTTCTACAAGCCTCTTTATAATGGGTGAAGAAGGTGCTGTTGAATACTGGAAGAAGAATGGCAGCAATTTTGACATCCTGCTTATGACTAAGGATGACAGACTCCTTGTAAGTGATGGGATTAAAGACAAAGTTATATCAGACAATTATAAGATAGACGTAACAAATAAGATAAATATTAGTTTAAAAGTACGAAATAGGCTGCAAACTGAGGGAAGTTTTTGTGAAAAATTGCAGATTTTTAGGCTAAATATCAAAAACCTTGATAAAAATATCAATTTTAGGGTATAGTCTATAAAGAGAAAGTATGTATTATAACTTTGGAGGATGAGAGTGAGAAATACGAGAAGAGCGCTGTTTTTGATTTCATACTAGTTATAATCTTTGTTTATTTTTATTGGCTTTATAGCTTTTATGAAAATAGACAACTCTATATATAAGACTAGGGATGCAAAGAAGCCTTGAGGATTTTTTTCAAAGTCTTGGCATACTGATGATGGGTGAAAGAAGTATCCTTAGAAGATGTAGGGTAAATGGCTGTTAAGGAAATGTTCTTGGAGAACTCTGAAATTAATCTTTACCATACTTTGTCCGGCATACTTAGTGAGTGATACAATACTTAACTTAGAACCAAGAAATATAGAAATTTTGAGGTTAGTATCGGAGACAAAATAATATACAGCTTTTCATGCCCAAAGATCAGCAGGCGCTCTCGAGAGGAAATGGAACTACATTTTCACAGGGTAGAAGTGACAGATAATGCAGGTGAAAGAGATAGGTCTGAAGGTTTTTCCTATCTATAATGATAGAAGCAGCTCGCATAACCAGTATGATATCTGGGAAGGACCTTGGGACTACTTTGGGAAAGGTACTAGATGAGAACTTGGGGCTTTTCAATTTAGTATAATTATCATACTGATTGGGATCATAGTTATAGTGATTTCTTTTCTTTCAAAAATTGATTCTGGACATAATGAAAGAAATAGGATGCTGGGTGTGTTTGCTGCCTGTATTGGCTTTTGGGTGACCTGTGAGACCTTAATGCCACAGTTTATGTTTGGCCATTCTGTTCAATACAATGAGATAAAACCACTATTCTGCTTATTTTTATGCCTTACTTTTTTATAAGCTATGTATATCAGGATTTGGAATATAGCAGGGATTCGATTTTGAGAATTTCTTTTGCGATAACTATAATTGAACTACTATCAATTACTGGTCTTAGCTTGTTTGGAATAAAAGATTCACATGAATCCTTTATTTATAGTTCATATTGGAATTATAGTAACTATTTTTGCTGATATTTTGCTTGCAGATGTATGACAATGTTACATATTGCAAAAAAAATAAAATTAAGTGCCAAACTAAGATATTGATGCTCTCTCTTGGAGTATTTTTGATAAGTGTTATCTGGGATTTGTTTAACTATTACACTAAATACGGCTCTAGAGACGGTGGCTCAATAATGAGAACAGGAATTCTTATTGGAGTATTGATACTAGCTGTTGATTCACTCAGAAAGCTCTTTGAAGGAATTAAGACTCATGAGATTATCAGTAAAGTATCTGAAATCACTTACAAGGATGCGCTTACAGGGCTTCCAAATAGAAATGCTTACGAGCTAAAAGAAAAGGATATTCAGGAAAGGCTTAATAAAGGTGAAATTACTGAACTTCTTATCTGTAAATTTGACATAAATGATCTGAGAAAAGTTAATGATAATTACGGACATACTTATGGTGACCGCCACATCATAAAATGTGCCGAGATTATAAATCAGTCCTTTGGAAAAAGTGGGCATGCTTTTAGAGTAGATTGTGATGAATTTGCAGTCTTTGTAATTGGAGATGGTGTAGAATACATCTATGAGAGAGGCATACTAAAATTAAAGGAGCTTGAAAGGGAGTTTAACAGGTCTCCTGATTTGCTTGCCCCCTACATATTGGCTATGGTTGAGGTCATTTATAACAGTGATACATTTGACACTGTTGAAAAAGGCTGTACTGGTGCTGATAAGAAGATGTATGAATGTAAAGAAACAATGAAAGAAAGGAGCAATAGTCTCAATGGAAATTAGAAATAGATTTCGAGGCTTTATCAGCCAAGCTTTATGGGAGGCCAACCAGACAGTGTACAGAGGCAGAGCTGTTTCTACCTTTTAGTACTGACTAAAGGAGCTTATAGCTGATAAGAAGCAGATTACGGGAGAAAGGAAGCTCTACATACTTTCTGCGGAATTTTATAGGCAAAACTGCTTTAGCAACAATCTTATAAATTTAGGTGTATATGATGAAATAGACAGCATATTAAAGGAATCAGGCAAGAGCCTCTCTATGATAGAGAATATCGAGCCTGAGCCATCACTTGGGAATGGTGGACTAGGAAGACTTGCTGCCTGCTTCCTTGATTCAATTGCGAGTCTTGGACCGAATGGTTGCGGTGTTGGTCTCTATACCACTTTGGCTTATTTAAGCAGTCATTTCACGATCACCTTCAGTGCGCAAATAAAAATGAGTGGATTACCGACAAGTCATGGCTGACAAAGACTGATTTAAGCTTCGATGTTAAATTCGGTGACAGAACAGTTAGATCTACAATGTACGATATAGATGTAGTTGGATACGAGAAATGGAATCGGAAAGCTTCATTTATTCGATGAATTCCGTGGATGAAAGCCTTTGTAAAAAGTGGAATTGACTTTCGATAAGGAAAAAATATAGAGAAAAACCTAACCCTTTTCCTCTATCCTGATGATTCAGACGAGGCAGGACATCTTCTTCGTATCTATCAGCAGTACTTTATGGTAGAGTAATGCCGCAAGACCAATTATAAAGGATATGAAGGATGCGGACATGATTTGCATGACCTCTAATAAGTACGCTGTAGTTCAGATTAATGATAATACATCCTACTATGGTTATTCCGGAGCTTATCAGAATTTTACTCAGGAAGAGTATTTTACCATGGATGATGCAGTTGAAGTGGTAAGCAAGACCCGTGCTTATACCAACCATACCATCCTTGTTGAGGCACTTGAGAAAATGGCCTCTCAGATACCTTTGAAAAGGTTGTGCCTGTACTTGTGCCAATTATCAAGGAGCTAACAACAGAATAAGAAAAGTAAATCCTGATCCTGCTATTCAGATAATAGATGATGAGAACAGGGCACATATGGCTCATATTGACATCCACTATGGCTTTTCTCAACCAATGGTGTTGCAGCCATCCACACAGATATTCTTAAGGATTCCGAGCTGAATCATTTCTACAAGCTCTATCCTGAGAAGTTTAACAACAAGACCAATCGGTATTACCTTTAGAAGATGGCATGCTTTCTGTAACATGGGCTTATGCGAGGCTCTTAGATGAGACAATCGGCACAGGCTATAGAAAGGATGCTACTGAATCCTAAGAAGCTCTTAGAACATATGGATGACCAGAACTTCCTCGACAAGCTTGATGAAGTTAAGAAAGCCAACAAACAGGCGCTTGCAGACTATGTAAAGAAGATGGAGGGAGTGGATATTGATCCCTAACTCTGTATTTGATGTGCAGGTAAAAGCGTCTTCACTGAGTATAAGCGTCAGCAGATGAATGCACTCTACATCATACACAAGCTACCTTGAGATCAAGGCAGGCAAAAAGCCTGAGACTCCTGTTACCTGCATCTTCGGTGCAAAGGCAGCCCCTGCTTATGTGATAGCTAGCGACATCATCCACCTCATCCTGTCACTTGCTGGAGATAATCAACAGCGATCCCTGAGGTTAGCCCATATCTTAAGGTGGTTATGGTTTCAAACTACAAATGTAAGCTAGGTGGAGAAGATTATTCCTGCCTCGCGATATATCTGAGCAGATTTCTCTGCGTCCAAGGAGGCAAGTGGAACTTCTAACTATGAAGTTTATGCTTTAACGGTGCTATTACTCTGGAACAGATGACGGTGCCAATGTAGAGATACACGACTTTGTAGAGATGATAACATCTATATCTTTGGTGCGAAGTCTGATGAGGTAATTGAGCACTATAAGAAGGCTGATTATGTGTCTCGTGACATTTGTACAACAAGTCAAAGGTGGTAAAGGATGCAGTTGACTTCATCGTAAGTGATACGGTTACAAAGGTTGGTAACAAAGAGAACCTTGAAAGACTTTTTATAATGACCTTATAAATAAGGACTGGTTTATGGCTCTTCTTGACCTTGAGGCTTATATTGAGAAGAAGGACGAGATACTTAAGGATTATGCTGACAGAGAAAAATGGAGAGAATGGTTGTTGTAAATATGGCAAATGCCGGTTTCTTCTCGTCTGACAGAACAATAGAAGAATATAATAGAGATATCTGGAAACTGAGATAGTTTCAGGTAGCATATAACCGGGTGCCAAAAGCTTGAAGGCTGTTTTACTTTGTTAAAATGGATTTCAGATTTTGGCACCTGTCTTATAAACTATGCTAAATATAGGAGAAAGGACAATTTATGAGAAGTTGCGGAGTACTTTTACCGGTTAGTTCATTGCCTTCCGAATACGGTATTGGCTGTTTTTTTCAAAAAGAGGCGTACGAATTTGTGGATAAGTTTTTGAGGCAGGACAGGGCTACTGGCAGATACTGCCACTTGGACCAACAAGCTATGGAGACAGCCCATATCAGTCATTCTCTACCTATGCGGGCAATCCTTACTTTGTAGACCTTGCAGAGCTTAAGAATTTGGGTCTTATAAAAGAAGCTGAACTTAAAAAGTTTAATTTTGGCAAGAATGCCAAGTATGTAGACTAGTGCGAAGGTATATAATCTCAAGATTTAAGGCACTCAAGATAGCCTTTGAGAATGCTAAGAAGCTTCTTAAAAGCAGGTAAACTTAAGATAGAAGGTGAGAGAGCTTTGAAGTATTTAAGAAGGCGAACAGCCTTTGGCTACCTGACTATTCACTTTTTATGGCTATTAAGGACCTGCTTGGCGGTATAGCTTGAAATGAGTGAAGAAGGACTTAGGCTTCGTAGGGGCTGCTGCACTTAAGAAATATAAGGATAAGCTTGTTGATGAAGTTGAATTCTACGCATTTATACAGTGGATGTTTGATATACAATGGAAGAAGCTTAAAAAGTATGCAAATGAAAAAGGAATTAAGATAATAGGTGATGTGCCCATCTATGTTGCCTTTGACTCTGCTGATGCTTAAAGCCTCTGAACTTTTTCCAGTTTGATGAGAAATTCATACTCTACTGCGGGTTGTCAGGCCGCCCGCCTGACGCATTTTTCAGCAACGGGCCAGCTCCTGGGGGCAATCTCTTTACGACTGGGATTATCACAAGAAGACAGGTTATGAATGTGGATGAAGCGTATGGCAAGGGCATTTGACCTTTACGATACTGTAAGAATAGACCATTTTTAGGGATTTGACAGCTATTATTCTATTCCTATGGAAGAAAAAGATGCGGTTGTGGGTAAATGGAAGAAGGAGCAGGCTTTGCTCTTTTTGCAAGGATGAAGGAAGTGCTTGGAGAGATGGATGTGATAGCTGAAGACCTTGGCTACCCTCACACCTTTCTGTAATAAAGCTTTGTGAAGCGTACAGGGTATCCGGGAATGAAGGTAATCCACTTAGCGTTCTACGGTGGGGCTGAAACTACCTACCTCCCACATAACTCATGTAGCAAATTCAGTTGTATATACAGGAACTCACGATAATGACACCACTTTGGCTGGTACTGTTCTTTAACCAAGAAGGTAAGAGATTACACGAGAGAATATCTTAATATCCGGACTGAGGATGAAAATGAAATTGTATGGGATGTTATAAGAAGTGCTTATATGAGTGTGGGTATCTTGCCATCATCCCTATGCAGGACTTCCTCTGCCTTGGAAGTGAAGCCAGAATCAATACTCCGTCTACGCTAGGTGGTAACTCGGGAGTGGAGAATGGGCAAGAAGGACTTTACTGCAAAGCTTGCAAAGAGAATGAAAAAGCCTGCTAGCAACCTATGGCAGAGCAGCGGATGAGACTAAAGTTATAAGGAGAATGAATGAATCCATTCACAATGTTAAAGTATAAATCACAGCTAGAGGGCAATCACCCAAAGGCTGCAGAATTTGTAAAAAGAGTTATATTGACCGGCCTTCCGGAGGGCACTATAGTTGAGGTTTCCATAACTAAACCGAGTGAGGACACCAAAACTACCAATGTTAAAAGGACCAGGGAAGACATCGAGCTTTTTGATGAAGCAAGGAAGAGTAAGGGGAAAAATAGAGTTACATTGTATTTTATTAAAGGAGAGAGACCTAAGTCTTTTTCCTTTTTTCTTGTATTTTATGGAAAACCATGATATCATTAAACTGTTATTTGATTCTGTTTTTAATTGACTATTTTTGATTTCGTATCAGAAATCAAAATCACATTAATTATGAAATGTCAGGGGTAATTTCGTATTTGTTTTTTTGTACCCAAGATGAAAGCAACTTCCCAAATATCTTTTATTTGGGGTAACTTATTGTGTATTACTACGAAAAAGAGGTAAAATGAAAGAGATCATAACAGAAAAAGAAACCGCTCAGTTATAATGATGTATTCGCAGATGTCATTAATGGAACTATCTTTGAGGGCAGGAAATTGTAAGGAGTGAAGACTTAACTGATGCAAATCCGGTTACTCAGTTTATGATGATAAAAATACTCACCGTGAGCAAATATGAGATGTTGCAAATTATGGGAGAAAAAGGTACTTTCATTTATTGGCATAGAAAATCAAACAAGCCTAGATAGGGATATGATATTAAGAGTAATTTCATGATGAAAGCGACTATATAAGAATCAGATTGGGGAATGAACATATATATCCGGTATTTACAATTGTAACATACTGGGGAAAAATGAGTGGAAGGTTCCAACAACCCTCAAAGAAAGAATTGAGTGTCCCTACTGAAATTATAGATATTGTTTCAGATTATAAATTTAAGCTGATTGAATGGCTAGACTCTCAGATGAAGAGATAGACAAATTTAGGGATGATTTTAAGTTTATTGCAGGAATTTTATCCAAGAAAAAGAAAATTATAGACTCCCTTATGACTTGATATAAAGCATCCTGAGGAAGTATTAGATTTGCTAGATGCGGTATTGTGATGATAATAGATTTAAGAAAATTAAAAGGAGATTGTCCGAATCAAAAAGAAGGGAGAGAATGTTGATATGTGTGAATAGACGAACTTGAGAAAAGAGGGATGGAAAAAGGAATAGAAACAAGGAATGGAGAAAGGTGAAGAACAGGCGACATTCCGCATAGCAAAGAATTTTTAAGGATAGTAAGGTAGATATAGAGATTATAGTAAAGGCGACTGACTTACAAAGGAACAGATAGAAGCGCTGTAAAGAGACTGAGATTTTTATTTTCCAAATCAAATATTTGTGATATACTATCATGGCATTAAATAAAGTGGAGGTGTTTATGGTATAGAGAAGGAAGAGAACTTACCTTTATATGGTGATTCCTGTTGATATGGAAAGACGGAACCCAGATAGAATGTGAAGTACTTGCTATCTTTCCGGTGGGGGCAAGCAGTATATTGCCCTTTATTGATAAAGACAATGATGACAGCGATATATGGCTGTATAGATTTGTGCTGGTTGGGAGATGAAGAATTCAATATAGAAGATATCGAGGATGATACGGAATTTGAGTTGGTAGAGGATGCCTTTAACAAAATGGCGTAGAGTTTGCGGAGATAGATGCTGTTATTGATGAAAAAGAGTAAAAAGGGAACCTTTAGGACAAAACCGCTAGATATAGGAGATAAGAAAAATGAAACAGGTAAGAACAAAGGTACGCACCAAGTCCAACAGGAAGGATGCACGTAGGGTAACCTAAGAACAGCCTTTTATGAGTTTCATAGCTAAGATGCAGGAGGCCTTATTTTTACTTAGAATAGAAGATACAGATAGGGAAAAGATTTGTACCGGGAGCCCTTGATATCATGTTTACAAGACAAATGAAGGAGACAGGTCTCTAAGATGATGAAGGTCCTGATATTGGCGGTGACTGTGGTCCTTAGTGCAGAGTGAGAGACAGGCTACGGGAATATATCTAAAGTATGCCAAAGAACCTCGTAGAGAAGGGAGAGGCTTATTACTGCTTCTGATGACAAGGAAAGGCTTGAAAGTCTCAAGCAGACTATAGACGGGAAAAGAGGTTATGGTCATGACAAGCACTGCCTCACCTTCCTAAGGGAAGAAATAGAGAGAAATCTTGCTGAAGGGCAAGCTCATGTCATAAGACAGAATATTCCAAGAGAGGGTACTACCACATTTAAGGCGATGAGGTTTATGGCGAGATAACAGCTCCAAACTCAGAGCTTGACGACCAGATACTTATCAAGTCTGACGGCTATCCCACCTACACATTTTCGCCAGCAATGTAGTAGATGACCACCTGATGGGAATCACACGATGTAGTCCGTGGCAATGAGTATCTTTCATCTACACTCTGAAGTACAACAGGCTCTACGAAGCATTTCGGGCTGGAAAACTCTACTACATCCACTGCCCACTTATTACCAATGAAGAGCATCAGAAGCTCTCAAAGCGCAGCGGACAGCATCCCTATGAAGACCTTATCGAGCAGGGCTTTGTACCTGAGGCAGTTGTAAACTTATAGCACTTTCTGGCTGGAGTGCTGAGAGCGGAATCTGAGATATTTGACCTGAAGGGCTTATCAGAGAGTTTGATTACACCAGAATTAATAAGTCGCCCTGCTGTATTTGACATGGTTAAGCTTCGTTGGATGAACGGAGAGTACCCTTACAGCTATGGACCTGAGAAGTTCTTTCGAATGGCGCTTCCATACATCAAAGAGGTGATTACAAAAGACCTCGACCTTAAGAAAATAGCTGAGCTTTCAGAAGACAAGAATCGAGCACCGCCTGACCTAAGGAGTATATTGACTTTGAGGAGCTCTGATTACGATATAGCCATGTATACTCACAAGAAAATGAAGACAACCCCTGAAAGCTCGCTTAGTAGTTCTTCGTGTGACCTCCTTCCACTTTGAAGCAAGTAATGACTACTCCAGAGAGGGAGTTGAGGCTCATTTATGGGGGCTATATCCCGTGATAAAGGCATCAAGAACGGACAGACTCTTTGGCCGATAAGAACCGCTGTTTCAGGTAAACAGATGATACCTGGCGGGGCTTATGAGATAATGGAGATTTGGTAAGGAAGAAAGCCTAAGAAGAGTCAGAATAGGTATAGAAAAGCTTAGTAAGGCAGTAGAGGGGTTAATTTAGGAGGAAGTGTGGAGTACAGTAAGCTCACAGTTAGAAGCAGTAAGACTGTAGATGGCCCTCTATGATGGTGCTTTTGCAGGGCAATGCTCAGGGAAAAACAGCTGTAATACAGGTAGGGGTTCGTTATCTCCTTGAGGAAATGAAGGTTCCACCTCAGACTATCCCTGTTATAACCCTTCACAAAGGCAGTTGCTACAGAGATGAGGGAGCGCTTTTATAAAGCTAATGGGAGAGTCAAAGGAGTACAGTTTGCCACCTCTATTCGGATATTTTTATGATACTGAGGGTGTCCCATGGTTACGGAGTAGACTGAATAATTAGTGAGGGAAATGACGAGAAATTTCCAAAAGAAAAATAAGAACACTGGGACCTTGAAGAAGGGGATGAAAAGATTTTATCAAAAATGTAATTGGAGAGATAAGCAGGGTAAAATCAGAGGGAGTGGATATAGAAAACTATTATTCCATGTTGTCCGAGGAAGTTTTTAGGATGATATTCAGGTCTTATGAGGCTTATGAAAGAGAGAGGGTTGATTGATTGATGATGAGCGATGACACTCGTGACAAGCTTTTTAGTGATTATCCTCATATCCTTGAGGCTTGGCAGAGCAAGTCTATATACATCCCGCAGGATGAATTTCAGGATGTGCCTAGGCTTCAGTTTGAGCTGCAAGATGGCAGCTTTCTAACAACATTTTTATAGTGGGAGACACGACCAGAGATATATACGCTTCAGAGGCGCAAAGCCTGAGATTATGCTGGGTTTTGAAAGAATTTATCCAAATTGCAAAAAGGAAGTTATATTAAAATGAAAACTACTGTTCTACGTATGAAGCTTATTCTTAACTTTTGCAGGAGCGTGATACATAAAAATAAACAGCGTTTTGACAAGAAAAATAGTGGCTGTAGAAGGAGAGTCAAGTCTGCCTGTGATAAAGAGCTCGGATAGAAGAACTGAGATACTAGCCATAGAAGCATATAATAAAGTCTCACGAGGCTGGAAATACCATTTTTCTGAAATGGCCATTGTATATAGGGACAAATGTGTGCAAGACCTAGATAGCTACAAAGCTTATAGAGTATAATATTCCAGTTTATCATGAAGGAGATGGGCTCCAGCATTTATATCCATTTTATAGCAAAAGAATATAATGGACTATCTTTGAAATAGCTTAACGGAGACAGGTCAAGGAGCAGATTCTGAAAACATAATGAACCGCCTAAACTCGCGATTTGACAAGGGAAAGCCTTGCTGATGCAGTAACTCTAAATAGAGATAAGGTTGAATATGTGTAGCTTCATAAGGTGGACTGATGCCCATAAGGGGAGGAACTGGATGGCTTGAAAGAATCAATACACTTCAGTTTTCATTTGGCAAAGCTAGTTGAACTTTTCTCCCTTTGGCGCGATTCCACTGGCATAAGAAAAGGGCTATTACTATGACAGGTTCTTGACAGAATACGCAGATGAAAGGGCCTATAGATGCTGAAGAGCTCTTTGACTATTGGAGGAAATTGAGGAGGCAGGAAGCCTTTATTCCACCTCTCAAAAGAATGGAAGAAGAGTAGGAAGAGTTCAATAAGAAGCAGAAGGAAGAGTTTGAAAAGAATAAGCACCCGACAGAGATGCTGTAGTAATCTCAACAATGATGGCTGTAAAGTGATTAGAGTTTTTGAGAAGGTTTTGACATCCTGAGGCTGTGGACGTATCCTCTACTAGGCCATCATGCAGTCGGATACAGAAAGAGGAGAGAAGACTTCTATGTAGCTATTACCAGAGCCAAGAAGGAGCTTTTATGATTACCTACTCCTAAAAGTCCTGTACGGAAAAGACAAGGGAGGTTTGTCACTGTTGAGGGAGTATCTGAGCAGGCTGTTTTGAATGGCTAGGCGCAAGTGGCATGCTCCCCTGCGTCTTATGCAGTAGTGGCTCAGTGAGCCGTCTGTAGGACTAGTAAAGAGAGAATTTAGAGCTGGGAAATGCGTATTGGTATGGGTTAAATATGTCGCTATAACTGACAAAAATTAGAAAATAAGAAAAAGGGCGTCGGTTACGAACTGACAAAATATAAAATTTGACTTGAATATCAGCTGTAATCGGATATAGCAAATACCATCATACGGGATTTTATGGGAGGAATCTGGTAGATGATAAAACGAGAAAGATATATGCAAGAGAATACGCCCGTTTATAGACATAAAGACGTAATAAAGGTATTGGATCGGGCCCAAGAAGAGCCGGGAAACTGTTATGCTTGAGCTATCGTAAAAGACGAACTTATTAAAATGTGGAGTTAATGAAGAGAGATTGTCCTCTGTCGACTTGAATCTCTTGTCAAAAATGAAAAATACTGTGCTGCTACAAAGCTCTGCATGAGGAACTTGCAAAAGAATGAGTGATATTAAGGACAAGAAGTTTATATATTTTGGATGAAATACAGCGAAGCATGACTGGGAAAATGTATCAATCTCGATGAGAGTTGACTACAACCGTGATATCTTCATTACAGGCTACTTAATGCTAAGCTTCTTTCAGGCGAGCCTGCAAACCCATCTCGAGGAAGATATGTGTGAATTTGGTCATCCACCCATTTTCATTTGGAGAATACCTGCAGCCGAAGGATAAGTGAAGGTGACATTGGCATTTTTCTGAGGAGTTTGAAGACCCACATAGACTTTGACGTGGATGCCGTTTCTAGCAACTTAAATAAAGGACAGGGAGGCATCTCAGTCACAGCATCTACGTGGATGTATATAATCTCCGTAATATTAAAGGACGTTGTGAAACGCAACAATATCAGGGATGTTGAAACTGTTAGAGAGGATAATCACCTTGTTATGCGCTAATGTAGGCTAAGTACTTTTAGTGCGAGAAGCGACATTCTAATTATCTGGAAAAGTGAAAATAGAAAAGGTCTCCCGCAGACTGATCAGCTAAACTATATCAAAGGCCTGCGAAGAAGCCTCATCTATTTTGCTACAGATTTCCTAATCGTGAGGACTTTGGTTTGGCAGATAATAACTATAAATGAAAAGTACTACATAGCGGACTCATGTGGTCTTTAGAGAGGCGGTGTATGGCGGCGGGCTACCAGAGAGACATGGATTGCAGCTGTTTGAAAAATATAGTCTGCGATGGAGTCGCTGCTGGCAAGAGGATATAATGTAACCATTGGGAAAGCAGGAGATAAAGAAAACAGGACTTCATTGCAGAAAAAGCTGGGATGACAAAATATACATTCAGGTAGCTTTATCTTCTCCTACAGAGGACACAATAAAACCGAGAGTTTGGTGTATATCGCGCGACAGTTGACAATTACCCTAAGACGTAATCTCGTCGATGGATGAATTTGACTTTAAGTCAGAAATGGGAGGAAGTCATCGTAATCTAAGGGAGCTTTTAAGCTAGAGCAGTGGGGATGTAAAATAAAGTAACATGGGAAATTGACAAAACACCCTCTGTATGCTTTACTATTATTGATCATGAGTGAGGTTTTGCTATGCCTACTAGCAGTAGTGTGTTATTGCCTGAAACTGAAAATATACTTGCTCGGCGAGAGCAAGATAAAATTTTAGCAAGACTGCGAAGAAGAAGAACAGCTACGTTGGTTGCAGAAAGAGCAGGCAAGTGGCAGGCAAAACCTTGTCGTGCTATAGAGTGGAGCACCATCTCAGCTATGGCTGCTATGCAGTAGTACTCTAACTTAACTATATGGATGAGGACCTGTTGCTGTAGCAAAGATGACGAACTTGGAAGAAAAACAGGATTTGGGAATTATGGAATAAGAGAGGAGGAAGGGATAGGAATGGAAAGAAAGATATTGTGTTTGCAGATTTTCTATCGTTTTCCAATGTGAGTTGGTAGGGACAATGCATGTTTCCTCAAACTAGCAAGGAGTTTTATTTTGAGCACAATGAAAATTATTTGAACATAAGAAAATGCCTCGACCCTGATTTGCAGTTGTATAGAGGGAGATAAGAGTATAACTGATGACAAAAACATATTTTGAGACAGACTTTGTCCTGACAGATGGGAAGACGGCTGAATGAAAAGAAGGAGAGATACATGTGGAAGGAGAAACCTGAAACCTTTAGAGAGGACTACCCGCTTGGGGTATATGATGAAGCCAAGAATGGGAGGACTTAGACGAAACAGAATTGAAGGAATTTTTATCAGATGATAAAGAATTCTGGCAACTCCCCTGGACCTCGCGTTTTTCAGAGAGTTGGAGCAGGGCATCTATATTTGAAAATGATACTGATAGTTGAATGAAAATGGTTAAACAATTGCTTGCACTGGTTCATTTTAGAGGAGCGAGACCAGGGTCTGTAATGGCTGGTGATGGTCACCTGATAGCTAAGTTCTGGCCTCACACGACGACGATTTGCAACTCCAGGTAGGCTGGGAGATGGGCGTAGCTGAGCAGCTAGGTCGGCAGATGTTCCTGAAGCGTTAAGAGAAAGTTTTCGACAGAACGTCTTTCTTGCCGAAACGCTTCGATAGTAGTAAGCCAGCGCATGTACATTTTCCGGTCATGATCAATGCTTGGCAAAAGATGGCAGCTGACATGGCGGATGAAAGCAGTTATCTTCGAAATAGTCTCCTTCGTGAAAACAGCCAATGGAAAAGTAGTCGCAAGCTGATTTCGCAGGAGCTGTGAAGAGGATTGCACTTAGAGATGGCTGCGTCTAATACAGAAGATCATTTAAGACACGGATCATTTCTTTTGCCGGAAGATGGTTGGAATCATCTCCGCCTCACGACAACCGGACATATACGGAGAATACTTGTCTCAAATGCAGAAAGACTCTTATAATGCCGGTCATTAGCTTTTGATTTAGCGATAGAGTCAGCAAAATATTACGGTGGCTTTAGATAAAGATGAGGCTGCGCAGGGTCGTTGTAGCATTGATTAAAGATAGTAGCCGGGAAACAACTCCGCGAGCGCATACGGGCATGGCAGAAGTGTCTCGATAGGGATGAAAGCGTGCTCTGAGTAGATGATTGGAGGTGTTTTGTCAAACGCTTTACACGAGCTTTGACAAAAGCGCCTCTCATCCCACGACGACATCAAGAAATCACTATGGTCACAAAGCCTCACTGCGAGAGCCGACTGCGCCCATTGAGTGGCAGCTCGGACATCTCTCACAAGCTTTCACCACTACACACTATTGCCCTGAGCTGCAAAGTTAAGGAAATATAAGAGCAGCTACGACCTGCGGGAAGCAAAGAGAGATAGTGAAAGGACTGAAACCGAGAGGCTCAATGGGTCCCTGACAAAACTCCAGAATAAAGGTCTTCCACTTTAGTGTGACGTTCTCAGCTCTAAGGTGAGCGACAACAATGGCAACCCAGGAAAATTCTGAATGGCAAATACCCATGTTAAAGAGCAAGCCCAGCAGCGATGGCACTGTTGCCATTAAGCCAGCCTGGCATAGGACTCACACCTACCGCCATACCCCCAGGGATGCTGTGAGTGTAACGGCAAGAAACCAGCTTAAGAGAACGTGGCTGAGACGGCATTTCCTTTAGGCCCTCTGTCAAGGTCACAGAGATGTGAGGGTACTTACCCAGCGGAAGCGCAAGAACCAACGCCTATGAGGAAGCCACGGCAGCAGATAATGCGAAACCTTTCCAAAAAGACCTGACTGCTCTGGCAGAGAACCAGTAGCTCAAAAGGAGCGTTGCCATCACGTAGCACCCGGTCAGAGCCTTCTGAAGCGCCGCTCCATGTAGAACAATACCATGGCAGCACCAAGGGAGGTGCCGAGGAATGGCATCAGTATTCCTATCACCGTATATTTCATATACATTTAATGTCTCCTTTTGTTGAAAATGGTTTTGGTTTCATGTATGATATTACATAATTAACTGCTAAAAGGAAGTTTGAGGAAATTTCAAGATTAATTTTTAAACTGATTGCAAGTGATATTATCATTTCATTATTAAAACACTTTATTTGAAACTATTCGAAACAGACATTTAGTTGCAGATTGTGTAATGAGAGAGATGTGTAAATTTGATTGCAATATCCTGAAAATGTGGTAAAATATAGATATTATACTGAGAGGTTTCAAGGGATGAGAAGTAGCGCATTAATTGAAAGCAATGGGACTCCAGAGTTTCAACCATGCACGCAGCAAAAATAAAAAGAAAAACACAGGCATTTGTTTTGAAGCGCGCTAAAGGGTGCTTTTTGTTTAAGTGTTTTTAACACGAAAACAATGTTGTAACTAGGAAAATTTTAATCTAGAAGTTTTAGAATGACATAAAGTGTCCATCTCAATGATACAATGTAGATATCAAAGGAGAGGGCAAGAAGATGGAAGAATATAAAGGTGATAGTAAGCGTACCTTTACAGATGTACGCAAAAGTTAATGGACGTGGCACATTATATATAAGTCTGAAGAGTAGCCTTTATGGTGTAAATGAGAGGAGTATACAAAGAGACATGACGATATCAGAAACTTCCTGATGTATTCTGAGAGAACAGGTATAGAAAACCTATTGTTTATGACAGGATCAGAAAAGGGCTACAAGTTAGAGACTTTATATAAGATTAGACTAAGCTAATAGGAAGTCTCAGTGCTTTGCAAGATACCGCAGATAGTAGGGCATTTACTAAGGTTAAAATGGTAGAAATGCTAAAACAAAGTTGATTACCTGTTGCGTACCTGAGACCAATCAGGCTTGCGGACTTGATCCGCATGAAGAATTTCACTATGCAGAGCCTCGCACAAGTTTGGATTTTTATGGATAGAATGTGGTCTAGGTCAGGCAACAAGGGTGCAACATATATTGAGATTGATTATTGCAGGTCTATGACAAGAAGGTAGCTAAGCGAGAGAAAGCCAGTAGCTACAATGACTGCTGGAGTACTATTTTTACCTAACCGCATTTATAGAAGATGAAGAAGTGAGGAAGAACTTTGATGTAATCAATGACTCATTTCCAACAATATACCGCATAGACAGAATAAAAGATAAGAAAGTTTGTAATGAGAAATTCTACCCTTACAGTAGCAGATTTTGAGGAGGGTGAGTTTAGAAAAACGAACCAACTTACGGCGACTGCAGGCAGACTGATCGTTAGTGCAGTTGAAGTGCTACAAGGAACTGACATGGAATGCACACTGACAGATCAGCCGATTGTCAAGGTGCTTGATGAGTGACATCGGTCGACGCAGTTCAGGCTGAGGTATATTGAGGCAGGGAATTGTATCGCGCTTAGGAGCCGTGAGAGAATGCTGAGGCTGTGAACAGGAGGATCTGCGAATGATGCGTCGCGTCGTGACGTCAGGATATTAAAGATAAAGAACAAGGTGACTATGAAAGTTTGGCGATCTCTGTAGCAGCTGTTAATGTTAACAAGGAAAGAGTGCGAGAGAATTAAAGATGAGAAAAATTATGATCAGACATAAACTCCTGTACTATCACTAGGTGCCAGAAAAGAGCAAGTAACTGTTGATTAAGAATATATTCACGTAAAAGAGAAAACTGGAATAATTTTTGTCGAGCTCTACGTTCCAGAGTATTTCATCGGCTTATTGTTGTCGACTTCACTCTGGGCAAAAGATATTTGGGTGGAAGAAAGAAAGGAAAATTGCGGCTTATAATAAAACTGTTACAAAGGGAGGACCGGTTATGATGATGCGATTGACGAAAGCTACTGAAAAAGCCAACGCCGTACATTAGTAGAATGGGGAATCAATTTGCTGATCAAAGTACGATGCTATGGAATGCCCTTTGCTCCATGCTCACATAGGCAGAAAGTAACGGATTACAGAGGTAGCAAAAGCACTTTGGCTCCGGCATTAGCAAATGTTACATGAGATTTCCGACGGACCATTTGAAGGAATCCAACAGATCTCTGCGGCACAGCCAAATCATAAAAACTACGGATTTTGGTTTCTACGTGATATTTGAATCCAGATCCGATGAGTTTCGAAAGAGAGAGTTACCATTACTCACGAAAGAACAGATAGCAGGATGGCGAAACCGAATAACAAGTCGAAACTTACAGCATTAGGTATTTTGAGCAACTGTGGTGGTGTACCTAAATTGTGTCCGGACTTATATAGAAAACGTTATGATTTTACATGCGTACAACCGAGAAGAGAAGGACAGATATAGCGTACCCGACACGAGAGATTTTCAGCCATACAAAACAATCAAAATAGTTTCTCAGGAGATGACAGCCACCATTTATACCACCCACGTAGGTGAAGGAAATCAAAAGCAGTGTCGAAAAGATGCATAACATCTCACAAGAACTTAACTGATGCCTATATACATTCTTTTTGGCTTCCAAAGCGCGATCACAAAGCGCAGTGAGAGATCGATTTTATCACTTGTTTTAGAATATGGAGTAGCCTGCCTCGAAACTAAAAGGGGTAGAGTGGCGTGTAGGGATGGAAACCGGTAATCTGGCAGACAGATATGGTGGCAGAGAGAACAGCATGATGACCCGACTCACCGCGCAGGTTGTTGGGAATATGTCATAGCCTTGATAATATACTAAAAGATCAGTTTCATCAATAAGCAGACAGTGCTTAGCAATATAAGCAATAGAGCGTGGTGTTGTTTTTCCGGACATTGAATGAAAACATAATGGACAGGGAGTCCATTCCTGAATAATGATAACGCAACTTGATTATCGCAGTATATGTTAATACTAGAGTCAGGTATTGGGAAAAGAGAAAGTATAAAGACAAGGCCAAATCCTGATACAAGATATCAAGAAGAATATTGTAAATTTTCTTTAGAGGTGATGTATTTGCACCAATGCTTTCGGGACAGACTGAATCATGTTGAGACTTGTAAGACTGACCCATGAGCAAACACAGCTTGCAGGCTTTATCTATGAATGCGCACCACGATAGAAGGAAAGGCAGGAAACTGGAAGACACTGCCACAGATTCGCGCGGGTTAAAGAGCTGCTGAAGGTAAAAGTACAGACGGACATTTACAAGAATCTCTAACAATGTGGAACTCCTCAAATTGAGAAATTGAAATCTTACAGGATATTCACGCCCTGTTCGTGAATATGTAAAGGTTGGATACTGATAACTAAATGCAAACTTAGCATACTTTCAGAAGATTTACCTGAAGAGGTATTACTGATGTCCATTCTTTCTGATAGTCGATTGATAGGCGATGCATGGACGTTTGTAATGATGTGAAGGACAGTGGATCATGCTCAAAACCAGATTAGTTTATATCCCGAGACTATTTGGCGGTGTGGTTTTGATGAAGGAACGCAAAGTCGGCGATCAGCTGATCAGAAACATTTACAACCCAGAGTCTGAGGCTGGACGGAGATAATCGAATGCTTTCACCAGCCTGCACTTAAGCTTAGGATCGTACTGCGAACAATATCCACATAGTGGGACATACAGTCTCTAGTGCTTAGCGGAATTGCTGACGACTCATTGGCGAATGGTGAGGAAGATAAACCGGTTATAAGACCGTTGGAAGAATACAGATCGATGACATACTTGAAGACCATTTAGAGAAATGTAAGTTTGACAGGATGTTGTCTTTCTGTAACTTCACAGGTATAAAACTGGCATGTCAGAAATGGAATACCAGAAGCAACGAACTCGAAAACCGGAAATTGATAAAAATATCCCGTACTCTTTCAACTATCCGCGTCAAAGGTCTCAGATTCGGAAATGCATTTTGCAGATATTGAAACTGGCTAAACCCTGGAGAATGCCTCTAGTTCATCGTATCGCAGGGACAAGGGCAGAGGACCTTTGTCTGGCGTGATGAAGCTGGAAAATTTTTGGAACTGAGCGTAGGGATAAAGGTGAGTAGCTCATAAAACGAGTTGATGAAATTACTAAAACCATATGAGAAAAGGAAGGAAAGAAATGCTGGAATTTTACTACTACAGGGTTATAAGGAGTCGAGCATGATCTTGGCAGATCAAGCACATTTAGCAAACTGGAGATTTATTAGACTCAGACTAAAGATGAGTGCGTACAGACTGCAGAAGGCTGTCTTTCCGAAGTACAGGTTCTAGCGCAAAAAGACATTGAACGAAACTTACGCCATTATTTAGACATAGTCTTTTGTCAGGTACATTTTGAGGGACGTATCAAATGGAGGAAACATTAACTCCATTCTGAAGCGAAGACGGCGGTTTGGGACAAAGGTCAATCTTGATGAGAGCGCCAGCGAAAATCAGATAGTAACGCCTATTATGACAAACAGAATCCACTGGCGAGCGAAGTTCAGGAGAGCGTCGCACATAAACTCAATATCATCATCACTTTAGAGTTAGTTGCGATAAATGTGGTGGAAGGTAGGTTTAGCTATCGACGATGTCCTTGTCAGCGGCATGGCCAAAATACAGCACTGCAAATGGTTTGTAGACATTGAAGCTTTAGTCTTAATCGAAAAGATGCTGATAATGGATGATCACGACTCTAAAACAGAGAAGAAGCACAGCCGGTTAACAGAAAACAGTTTCGGATGAAATTGATCGGATAGAATGGGTGCGGTAGCATTCTCATCATAAGGGACTTGATTTTTGAATCTCTCGCTGAAACAGATAAAAACTCTGTAGGACAAATTTGATACATAAAATGATAAGTTTGTTGGTCATCGAGTGCAGTGCGGGTGAGTTCACTACTAAACATGCTTATTGGCAGGTCAGAGTTTCTGAAGAAGCACAGGAACTGTGCACAAACCGCTATTGCAACAGAATTATATATGATGAGACAGAAAAGGCATATGCCCATGATATTTTTCAGGAAATAAGGCTGAAATCGAATTTGGGCAAGAATGCTCCGCGCACACGATTGCGAGATCATTTAGAATACAGAATATGTTCAGACACCTGAGTAAAATTGCGATTTTACAACTGCTGATATTACACCAGGGCCTCGATGCTGCGCATTGGAAGCAGCATACAAGGCGCTTTCAGCGAACTACATCGTGAACAGGTTCGCCTATTTGCGGTAGTGGATCACAGAAAAGGCGGAAATTGATGGTACCACTTTTGAATTTCGGTCGGGAGATATCAAAATTATAGTAAGCAGAGATCACCACTTGCTACTGAGCGCGACAAGATAACTACTGACGTTGCAGAAAATATTGCATGAGTCAGCAAGAAACTACATTATCAACATGGATTTAATTACAAAGCATACATGGTGTCAAAAAGAGATGTGAATATAGCCAGTAATTTGATTGAAATAATCTCTGAGTTTAATACACAAGCTGTTTCTTGATGAAAGAAATGGTAAAGAGACTAATGTAGAATTAATAAATACGGTAAAATCAGTAATACAGATTATTTGGACACATTTGATTTAGAGCAGATATTGCAGCTATATAAGATTGAAGAATAATTATTGATACTTTTTGAAACAGAAGCTGCAAGAGAAGATCTCATCAATACTACACAAGAAGTGACTAATAAAGTTAGGGAGTATTGAATTGCAAGGACAGAGTCTATAGTTGAAGCACTTTTAGTGAAATCAGGTTGCAGCACTAGCAATTATTCCTCGAAACTGTTCGACCTATTATGCTTTCAACAATGAAAGACATAAGTATTAGACAAAATTGATAGTGTTACAGACTCTCTGATTTTACAGGATTGATATGAAGGAGAGGAAGCGGATTTGGTCTTCTATTGCAGTAACATTCAAAACAGATAAGAATTATGATTGCCAGGCTGCACTTTTGAGACAAAGGGTACTGACGTAGATAATAAAGATAAGAAAGGGCAAACATTTTATCATATTATTATCTGAATTGCCGCTATAGCGACGGATATTATTGCGCCTTCGGATTGAAGTGATTATAATACTTTGCCAGATGTTAGAATTACTTTCAGGGATTATTTTGTGAGACAGATGCGGAATTAGCAAAACACGGGTTTGTTAACAATGTGATTCCGCAGATAATGAATAAAATGATCCGCAGATTAAGCAGAATGTGGATACAACGACAAAGATGGTGCTTGATGAGTATGGAAAAATTACTACCGAAAAACTGGGACATAAAGCAAAGTGAAGAAGCTACAACAAAAGAAGAAAAGATAAGGTTCAGGAATATGAGATAAAGAGTAGATATTGTAAAAATGATATTACACTTATTGAGTATGCTTGATGAATTGGGGAGGATGGTAAATGTCTACTGACTATGAAAAAGGCAACAAATATCTTGTACTCAGTGAGAAATGTAGAAGCAACATTGAACAGTAGGAAGAATTATTTTTGATACCGAAAAACTAATTGAATTTAAACAGATTACCTGCACATGAGCAGAACATTGAAACAGCAGTGATGCAGAAAGCTAGCGCATAGGTATTGTAGAGCAGGTAAAAGCAGGTAAATCATCATTTCTTAATTCCTGTACTTTTTGATGGAGAAGACTATCTCCTCAGCGGCTACACCGATGACGGCGGTAATGAGTCTACGATTACATATTCTGAAACGCAAAAGCTATTATTCTATTTCTATACAAAATGAGATTGGGAAACAATACAAAACATTCTGAATTGTATGATGAGGCGCTAGATAAAAGGCTATAAAGAATATTGTAAAGATATAAATGAGCAAAAATATGGATTGCGACAATATGGTGGTAAAGCAAACTATAATCCGCCAATGAGTAAGCAACACTCTGAAATTGAATTTAAATGTAAATCGGAAAATCAGAGAGGTGTTGACGAACTTACCAAAATGGTACAAGATCCAATTTTGTTGGACTGGAACAACTGATGAAGTTAGCAGAGACATACAAAAAACTTAATGATCACGTAGGGGCAATGGACATTATACACTCACTGTAAGTTATGTAGAATATGCAGATAATCAATAGGTCAAAAGATTTTGAAAAATTGTTGATACACCAGGCTTGAAAATGATCCCAATGGTATCGCGTGGTATTAGACAAAGCAGTTTTACAGTTATTGTGATGTTGTGCTTCAGTATCTCCTTGTAGTCAGTTTTATGGATTCAAGAACGGTAACACCTTATGGCTAGTAAGTCTCCCAGTGCAGGTGTTAAAGAAATTATTGTTAGTTGGGAAGCAAACTGGATTCAGGCATTCTAATGAAATGACAATGATTTTATAGGCATAGTAAAAATCATATAGCAGTTATAAAATCACAATTCAAAAAGAACTTTGGAACAAGCGAAGAATACTCGGAAAGCATATCGATATATTAGGCAAAATGAGTGCTGAAAATGGTCTGATTGTGTCATCTGCTTGCTTTCATAGAGTACAAAAAGATAAAAGCCAATATTGTGTTAGATGATAATGAACATAATATTTACAACAATCTTACACGGAAGATTTGAATTTTAAGGATGATTATTTAACTTCGTTAGTGGATTTAATAGCATAGCGTTAAATGCGGTGTTAGACAGAAAGAAAGAAATTATTGACGGATTCAGATTTATTGAACGTGTAGACTTAATCATCTGGCGTATCTTGGAAAAATATTGCAGGAGACTGTGTCAGTAGAACTGAAGCTAGAAACTACTTGCAGAAGAGCAAAACAGAAGTCTAACAATCTTAGAGATATAATTTGATCTGTTCAGGATAAGTTAATGCATACTTTTGATAATGCAATAAATCACGCGTGATGAAAAAGTACAGCATATTTTACCACAGTTGACCAGAGAGAAAGGACAAATATAAAAAGACTTCTGAAAGTTAAAACAACATCAAAAGATGAGCTGAGACCAAAATGTTGATTGTCTGGTTGGAGTGAGAAATTGTACATTTAACAGTTACAAAACAATATCGCAGATATTTCTTCAGTCGTCGAGAATATTGAAATGTATTCTGCCAAACGTCATTCTTTGTCAACGGTGAATTCTATATCTTTAACAAAGAGAAATTTGCTCAGGATATTAAAAATGTTGTATTAAAGCATTTAGCCAGAGTCAGAAGGAATTTGACGAGGATGATATATTATTACCACTTCCAAAAATGTGTTGATAAAATATCTATTCCACATATCACATTTGATTCTACACCGTATATAGATGAGCTAGAAACTAGATTTAAGGAAGGATATGCGAAAAGATGAAGCAATACATGAACTAAATAAGTTTTACAAAGTAGGGTTGTTGAATGATATTGAGAAGGATATTTCAACACAACTGGCAAATGAGTTAAAAGAAATCAAAAAGACACCAGAAACCTGCAAAGCGGCACTGAAGATCAAATCTGAAAATGAGTTTTGTGGTGAATTAGAAAATTAAAGGACAAGTTGAAGAAAGAGTAGCATACTGGAGAAATGAGGAATCGCAAAATCAATAAAAGATTTGAAGCCAGTTATAGTTTTATATTAGAGTATACCTGAATTAAAACAGATAGACACAATTATTTTTATAAGAGGTGAGTAAAACATTGATGTAGAATTTGGGATAATGAAACTGATTTTGAATATTTTGTTGAAGATATTGATGTTCCAAATGAAAATATGTATATTTCCAATGAAGATAAAAGCAGTAAATGATTATGGAACACAACAATAACTCTGATACACATCGGCACGCTTCCAGAAGAATAGAGAAATAAACATTTATTTCATTATTCGGAAGCAACAATAAAACATTGAAATGATTATTTACGCCGAAAATTTTTGAATTTATGCCTAGACTTTCTTTGGAAGAAAAGATACAGAAATTACATAACAAAGTTGTTATAAGTTTTGGTGGGAGAGTAAGTCAAATCAAAATTTATCAATACGATTACTTTAGTCTGAAATAAGCTTCCAGTAGACCGTTGAACGACAGCAACGTCAACACAGCGCTGATGCTGTCGAAGGAAGATAAAATTACGCCAATAGTGTTTATGGTCACCCGTCAGAAATAAGTAAAGTTACAATGAATGCAATGGCGACATGAGTTTAGATGCTGCATATGGCATTGGTTTTCCAGCATTGTAGATAGTATAATTATTGAATCAAAATGAATATTTATTACCTGGAAGAAAATAGTTTTGTTAGATAATCGGATATACCAAGAGTGATGAAGATAATACCGAAAGTAGTATCCTAGAGAAAAAGGCTTTCGAGCAATCATATTTCAGATTATTTGATTGGTTAAATTATAGACACAAAGTAGTAAACTGAAGATGATAGACAATTTATTGAATCATTGCCATTAAAACTCCGATGATAATCATCTCTTTTACAAAGGCTGATTAGTGCCTCAAAACGAAGGAACAACAACAACAGTTGCAAGAGATAGATTAGTAAAACAAAATAGATTGTTTTTAAATAACTGCACATTCTGCAAATGATGAAAAGTATCGGCGGTACCAATGAAAATCATAAAGTTTTTAATTATGTCAAACGAGCGTGGAAATATTAGACAAAATGATATTACACGAATAAACAGAAATAGAGTTATGTGAGTGTAAATTAGGGTTAGGAAATAAAACATATTCAGAATACTGAAAACATTATTTAATTATATTTCTAACTCAAACAACAATGGACATAAAATCGTTGACGCCGTTGTAAATCAAATCAAAAAATATATGTTGAACAACCTATTAAAAGTAATATGATATTAAATTAGAGAACAAAAGGAGAAACAATGTAATCTTCTTTGAAGGAAGATTTAGATAATTTAGGCATTAAATATATTTATCTATTCGCAAAGGTAATGCGGTGTATAATGTTCTTTAGAGGAAAATAAAATTAGAGCAGACAAATTGTATTATCTAATTCATACGAGGTTAACCGAAATCCTGTCAAACATCGTATCCTTATACTTGATGAAGTCCAGTTGCATGAATATGCTTAAAAGCAATGAACTGCTATATCTATAAATGCAGAAACGGTTGAAAATGTTTGTGGTTCTTTATCGATATATCACAGGAGATATCAAATCAGGATTCATTAATGGAGTAGTGATTTTACATCCCTTATTTGATTCACACAAATTCCTCTCGGTAATTGGCTGATACGGATGGGATGATTATATTGAAGCAGAAAATTGCCGCCAACAGACAATGCTAAGGCAAGAATTACTACACAGTATGGTAAACGAAAAATTGCTTTGAATAAAGTACAACTTACACAGTTCACACTCAAAATGAAAGATTCCTCACTCTACACGGACAATTTACTAGAGGCAGAATAACCTTGCAATGAGCACTGTCTTTGGAGACTAGTATATCTTGAGATGACGATTTATATGGAATGACAAGGAAAGCACAGCAAAAAAGTCATATTATTAAGTAAAAGAATTATTTTGGTCATTAATAATCCTAATGTAAACAAGGATATAGTTAAGGTATAGACGAGATTAAAAATTTTGTAAGTAGCTATGTTAAACTCAGTATTATATGAAGTTTTTGGGAAGAGGATTTCAGATAGAGCGAAGATTATAGAAGAGAATTTAAACTTACAAAATTTATTCAAGAATAGATATTGTTCAAGTTTTAGGGGATAGTAATGACGGTACACGTAAATAATCAAATTATTGGAGGAAAGGAGAAAGAAACTTTAAAGTAGAGAAAACCACCCTGATATAAGATTTTAAAACAGACGAACTAGTTTTGCAAATTTGTTTGGGAGTTAGGGGAAAACTTTGTTGCTGATAAGATAATTTAAAGATGTCGATAATTCTGTTCTACTGCAATGTTTTTGCCGTAAAACTTTAACAGTGGAACGGGAGAGAGAATTAGTATCAAAATTAGGTCATTAGATGATAACGTGATTCCTATAAATGCACATGCACACTGACTTTAAGGCACATATTCAGTTTAAGTCATTGACATGGCTGTGTGCCAATGAGGGAAAGCCAAAGATGCTACTATATTCATCGTAGATCCTGATAAAAATTGGTTGTTAAAGCGCTAAAAAATATGTGAATGTTTTGGGGAAAAAATTGTAGTATGTGAAGAGAATTATATGCTAAAGCATTAATCAAGACATTGAAGGTGAAAAGACAATATCATTTTCAAATAGTTCACAAAGTTGCTGGGGAGGCAGGAGGGTTGATATAAGAAGGCTAAAAAAATGGTAGGAGAGGCATAACTGAAACATTAGTTAATTTTTTAGTTCCTCGAAGTGTGCTACGATTTTAGCAGAAGAAAGTGAAATAAGGATGACGAAAAAAGGGAGATCAATATTAATGTTAACAGAGTTAAAACGTTTACATATTATAAATTGCAGCAGCAAGTCAATATGCCCTGCACTGTTGGGAAGATAATCGACATAATATTTTGAGTCGAGGTTTAATTGATACCAAATCTCTGAAAGTTAAAATAACAAAGATAAATATGATGAATGATTGAAAATAAGGCAGTTATTTGTATGTTTTGTTATTACTTGATTTCTAAAATGTATAATCAAACCGTCATCAAGAGAGATATTGGGTATTGTATTGTTTGTTCGAAATGAGATCTTCTGGTGATGAGATTTTGTCAAATGTGCTAAACCGTCTCTTGGATCAGTATTGCAAAGGAAATATGTATGTGAGTTTGGTGGTGGTAGCAATTTGATTTGGGATGAAGCTACAAAAATTGCGGAGCAGTCAATGCAACCGTCAAATCAAAAACTGAAAAGAGGTTAGTTGTTTGTCTAGGGTAAGAAGGAACGTAACAAGTATGGTGATGAAGTAATGATTATTATCGAGACGATAAAAATACTGCTTCGGTACCGCCATGTGCTCTGCAAACCGCCGATGAAGTGATGCCAAAATCAAAGACGAGAATTTGGTATTGATGGTTCATATTGCGAAGTTGAAAATAAAAGTTGGATGATCAATATATTTACAATCATTACAACGGAAAAATTATGTTGTGAGAAAATTCAGGCTAATGTCTATGAAAATGCCAGTGTTGATAACATTGTAGTGTTCGATACTCCGAAGATGATAGTGTATTATCACTTGTAAAATCAAGATGTTGCTGATGCAGATGAGAAGGAAAATGTTTGACAACTGCAGACAATGTAAGCAATTATACAGGTCATAGCCATCTATGTTACGAGACAAAGGTGGCAAAATTACTAACAAAACAGTTACTTAATTATGATATTGTACGAGATAATATAGCACTATATGCCATCATAAAATTCATCTATCGTAATTGCAGAATAGTGTTTTGAACAATACCACCTACAAAAAATGATACAGTTAATATGTTTAATTCTAAAGAATATATGATTTATAATACAGATATAGTGAAGATGTGTGGCTGGAATAAACATATGATGACACATAAAATCGTTGGTTGCCAATTGAAGAGTAAGGAATGTTTGCCTTGTAAGTATCTTTTAGTTGTGAAGGTATGTTAAAAGGTTTATTTATTGATGACGGATAGAGGCAATTAATTTATATAGGGAGCAAGAGAAATATAGCTATTGGTCATGTAGTAAAAACATACTTTAGAGTATCATTATGAACCAGGAGCTCAAGAATAGGATAGTACTCTACATATTGAAGACGAAGAAAGCTTGTGCACATTGCAGTGGATATTGTGTTTGCTTGTAAGCATCGTAAACTGGATAAACCAGTTTCGAAATGAAAGCAAAACCCAATGAAGAAGCCAGCAGACCATGATTTTATGGAGGAGAATCGCACCCAAAAACGAGCTCAGAAATCCTTTTCAAAGTAACAGCTATTAAGCAAACAGGTCTTCTATGATAAAATATAAATCATAGGTATCTTTTGTCATATAAAAAGACAGTTAAAAGTCCTAATGCAAGGTGTTGTAATGACCGAAGGTAAAAGAAACATCATCAAAGAATCAAGAGTATAGATACCAGCCGTTATTATTCAGGATGCGATTAAAGTATCATGGACGGAACCATTAAGAGGCGTAGAAGAAATGAAAATGAACGTCTAATAAGTCGTTCTTCAGATGTAACGATGAAAACTATGTCTGTTGAAGACCGGTAAGCAGATTGTTAGATGAGTTTATCAATTCCTATATTAACTTCATCTATTGTCCGTTATAATGGTAATACAAAATTATTGGATTCGCCTTTCAGCAATTATCAAAGGTGTATTGCCTATCAGGTTTGTAATATAATAAACAAATGATGGACCGAGAAAGAGCTAACTCATTGAGCAACCAACTTCTTTATAATGTTTTGAAAAGAGGAATTATAAACAATAACTCCGACTACGGTCTTAATGAAGCAGAATTTACATATTTTCGTATGAAATGTTGTGCAGCTGCGCTTAGACAAAACAAGCGGTCATAATTTTATGATGCCATTAAAGAATTCAGGGACGGCGAATACATCTGTTTTGTTGGTGATGTGCCCAATACGAAAGGAGTATATTGTAAATGACATAACAGAGCTATGAAGAGAAAAGCGGGGTAGAATTGTTGATTTAAGGCTCAGATTTTGAGGGTACCCAAGCTTTGACCCAGAGTTACTCGAGGTTGTTTTACATCGAGGCATGAGATTTGCCACCTCAAACGTTGATAGAGAATGGTGCGTTATGAAGGTAAGGAAGCATCAGTCGGAGATAAGCAATGGAAGCGAAGATATTGGTCAGCTTGGGTGACCCTGAAAATTTGATTCGGTCGGGAAGAATGGCGGATTCAGAGGCAAACCGACTTGTAAGAGGGTGCCGATTGGCGACATCGTTGGCTGCTGGTAGGCTAATGCATAGTTCTACACCATTAAATCGTTTTACGGACCGGCCAGAGAAAAAGAGGCAACAAAACCAGTTCTGGCGAGCAGAACCAAACTTAGCAGGTTTGCTGTTCGAGAATCGCCAAATATCTATTTGAAAGAGCAACAGGCATGCCAGCACACCCAATCCTTTTTACAAAAGAACAGCAAGAATTATAGTAGCCCATGTAAAAGAAAGCAATAAAACGGTTGAAGAAAGTCGATTATTTTTAGTATCACCTATAGCTTACACACTTATGAGTTGTGAATATCCAATATGCACAGAGATGCCTATTCAGTCGAAGAAACTGGCTTAAGGAACCTGCCTCACACCCAGAAAGCACTTAAACACAGAAACCAAATAACATAATTTACCATCTTTGGATGAAACTGCCGTTACCCCTGATAATACTATTTATATAGTGAAGCCTGCCTTGAATTGAGTTAAACTGAAAAACCATTATAGGAAGCTTTGTTAGTTATTAAAACATCTAATGTGAGCCACAGAGGCAGTGCAGTGGCGTTCATGGGAGAAGTCCTTATATACTGCCCCTGAGTAGTGTCCAGAATTTTTATGGTACAGGACCATATGTTCTGAGAATGAATGTTATCATTATGAGAAATTAAAGTAAAGCTTATGATAGCTGACGGACATACTAAGGAAAAGTACAAAAGCCCTGATTGCGGGAGATATTTGTAGCCATGAGGGAAGCTTCCCAAGTAGTGTTGAATATGGTTTATTGCTGGTGACAGTTGGCAAGTGTAAAGAGACTGACTATTTACCTGGTATTTACCTCAGGCTCTACAGTGAGTACCAGCGGAGTGTGCGCTGCTAGGAATGCAGTGATTGACTACATAGAGGGCCAGCAAGGTCTTAGATGATGAGAATACCTGGTTTTGCTAACTATGTTACCTACCTTATGTAAAGCCAAAGGATGTCTATACCACGCCAAACACGGGGTTTATTATTTATTCCTAAGAAGTTATTTATGTCCTCCGGCTATGCTCATAGAATACCTTAATGAACACAAGACAAACACTATTTGCCGGTGCATCCTCCGCCCTACCATATTTACTAAGCTATCAACCTGACACAGCAAAAGCCTGAGCAAAGGTTACGTCTTTTGGCGGTGAAGTAATATCTATTAGCCATTTGAAACAGGATGAAAGCCTGCCCAGGGCAAGATTTATCAATCTGTACGGTGCAAACTGAGCAAAACAGTGACGAGCTGTTATTGCGGTTTATGATGTGGAGAAACTGAAAACTGTATACCTATCGGGAAACCGCTTTCCGGATATAGAGATTTTTCACAGATGAAGAGGGTAACCTTTATAGTAAATGGCTTCCCGCGGAATTTAGCGATGGCGAAGAAAGTTACTTCACAGTAAAACAGTCTGGCTGGAGATGATTTGGCATACAAAGCGAATTCCACAGGTGGCCATAGGCGTTTTCTTCATAGAGCGGCCACAAAGGATGAGTGAGAGGACAAAGGAGAAATTTGTAAACTGCACATCATTAGACGGGCAAGGTCTATACTCCTCTACAGCAGGCGACAGGCTACTTGGAGAGATGAGAGCTATATTTGCGGAAGAGGGGAGAATCGAGATAAAAGCACAGATAGGCGTAGGATTGAAAACCGGAGGAGATAGAAGCCTCGTGAGTGCACGATTTGAGGGAGTTGACAGAGGGATGCTGTAATTTATAAACTGGAAAAAGTAGAGGTTATAAACATTTCTCACGAGTGGCAGAAACGGACCACGTAAAGGAGAATTTTAGAAATCAAATCCTTGCTCCCTATATGGTTCCAAGCAAGCAGAAGTTAAGCTTTGATAAGCCTCCCGATTGCGGCGGCAGGCGGTAAGACATGACAGGAAGCGCCGATCAAAACTCATTTAAAAATATTCGCGCAAGTTATAGTTATAGTGTTATATTTTACAGCATGGGGGAAGCTATAGCAACTCCCATATCACAGGTTATTTCGTGGCGAGACTTTAAGATGATGAGACCGAAATTACTTGACATCTTTGCAGGACATCCACCCGGAGGTTGATTTCATGAAAAGCAGGAAAGTGCTCCCTACAGATGCGGATATTTGACTCATTTGACATGGTAGTGACTGTCATCGGAAATCGTAGAGGAATTTGATATAAAGCAGTGCCCAAGCAAATCGAGATTACGCCTCGACAAATCCTTTAACTCTACTTGAAGCGATTATTACCCCTTTAGAGGAAACTGGAGTAGAGATGCGCCTGTCATCTTAAGGACTTTATAGCCTTTATAGCTAGTGTTCATTATCCATGGCTATATACTCAGCTTGCAGTTAAGCGGTTTCAGTAGTAGTTTTTGCTCTTGCGTAGGGCCTTTCATTTTTACCGGCTATGCCGGTAAAGTCTCATTCTTATATAGATGGCGTACTCGCTACGGCCGGAGTCTGGTTTGGCAAGCCTTTAAAACTAGACGATATCTAAGGTGAAGGAGTATCTAAAGAAACCAGAGTTAAAAGTGGAGGGAAAAGACACCTGATTCACCGTCTCCTGTAGGTGAAAATGGCTGTACATCTATTCGAAGCCAGCCCTGGGAACTCTATGTAGTGGTAAAATATGCTGACTTGGTTGTCATGCAATATCAACTCCATACTGCGGCACTTACAGGCGGGGAGGATTTAAGTTCCTTAACTCATTTTCAATGGTGGGAATTCTTCTGCATAATTTTAAGAGCATCAGCTTATCTCGTGGATGTATACTGCAAGAAATACAGAGTTGAGAGGAAATTTTTTGTCTGCCCTTATACATCATTCTTCCCACAGCTGATTCACATCTATAAGGCAGGTTTGACTATATCCTGAGTCTCTTTTATAAGGTACAATTATAAATCACAAAGATTTTGTCAGAGGCTTTACAGGGCTGTTATGGGATACTGAAGAAATGGTAAACGACCGCATCTTTGCCTCCAGCCCCGCCCATTGTTCTGACCTGAGACCTAACGGAGCCTCAGTCTTATGAATTTGCGTTTCATGTAATTGCAGATATATGGACTTTCTATGAAATAGACATCACCATAGCCATATAGTGGAAATGCCTTGGAATCAAGGTGGAGGAGAAACTCACTGGGACTGCATTTTCAAAAAAAAAATGTTAAGGAATACTGAGGGCGCCAGGTTACAACCATGGGGCCTGGCTCTAGGGATCTGCGTCTCATCCACTTTCCGCATCGTCATTTGCGCTGCTTCGCGTTCCAGAGTTGGCCCTAAAAAATACAGTGAGCGCCTGTCTACACTTCAGCACTCATAGTCTTTTCAGTTCCTGCAGACTTCAGAGTGAGCAGGCTGAAACTTTGGTAGGTATGGGACTCCTAAATGGACCTCTGTATACTGATATCTGTTGACGAGCTTGCTCGTCTTTGCGACTTTCACAAACTTATTCCGATAAAGAAGCTCCTGTTTAGAGCTCTCTTGGCGATGCATTTCAGCCATCCGCACCGGGTATTTATACCGGAGGTGCATCAGAAACGCTTGACTGGCGCTATGGCGATGGTAGCTGACTCATGTACCTTTAGTATATCGGTAAATAATCAGAAAGGCGCGGTAGTCACTGACCCGTGGATAACCAAGAGTTTTTGATTGGTTCCTCGTTTTAGCCAGGGATAGTTATTTTATTTGTGGAAGTCTTGCCCCGAAGAACTACTGATATAGAGATGGTATTAGTAAAGATGAGGATTGTCTGGCACTCTGTGTCTCGTTCTGCCTTTTGTAACGATTCTGGATTGAGTCTCATGGTACAGGCTATGCATGCAGCAGTTCAGTGGCACAACAGGTCTAGGAGGAGGATGATGAGGAAAATATATATAATTTCTACCGTTTGTCTTTAACATTGGTCGTCTCTCTTATCTCAGAGACTGCCCTTTGCCAAGTGTGTGAGAACAACTCCCAGGGCGCTTTTACCAGTGAGTATGATGAGCAGACTCACGACTTGCGTTTTCGTGGGGACTCGCGAAGTCTGCGGCGAAAGTTTCGCCGAGGCCTTTAGTAGGGAATATGCAATCGTCTCACGCAAGGGGAAGCGCGACCAGCTTTATATGGCGTGGTGTCCACTATCTTCTTGCAAGAAATGCTGCAAGGCTGAGGCCAGCACTGTGGTTTATCAAATGTGCTTGCAATGGAAGTACGCTTAGGCCTTCAAAGGAGAGCTACAAACTGCAGAGGACTCTGATGCGCTGAGGTGGTCTCGCTCTAGCAGTGAGGCAGTCACGCTTCGGCGGCTTCCGAGGAGAAGTATGCCTGATCACGGCGTGTCCTTCCTCTGCTTTGCTCACTCACGCTGGAGTGAGCTACGAGCTCAGGACTCAAGTATATCACCGCTCAAAGGCGTCTGAGGACGGCCACCTTTGGGAATAAAGGACAGATCCTGTGATGGGATATCCCTGTAGGGAAGCCCTTTCCGACGTATGAGACTGCCCGACACATCTTACGAGTATCTGGACAGACATGAAGCCATGTGTAAGGAAAACAAATGTAGAGCTCATCATCCTTATGAAGGCGGCCACCTTTCGTATCCCGTACTGGTACAAAGGTGGGATGAACAGATTAGAGGATGTGTGAGGGAAAATGGCTAAATGCATCAATTTTCTTGATAAACAAGATGAGGTGGGGATTGATTATTCCAAGGATACCTATGACGGAGCTCACTCCAGTCTCTATGGAGCAGAGAAAATGAGCAGGTATTTTGAGGAGTTGTTGAGGGAGAATTTTATGAAAATGATTATAGGGATGAAGGTATGATGAATTACTTAATGAATTAAAAGCATGCTTTACGTGAAGGAGCAGAATTTAGAGAAGGGCAAAGAGGCGATAGAATATGCTGTAAACGGGAAAAGAGTATCATGTACAGAAAACCGGATGGGGAAAAAGTTTGTATATTTTCTTGCTACAAAAAATACTAAAGAAAAGAAGAACGGAATAGCTTATTATAAGCCCTTTGCTTGCATTAATGAACAATCAAATTGAGTCTGCTAAAAAGCTTTGTACGAGTTAAAACAATCAATTCTGAAAATATTGATTTTGAATCAAACAATGTCCGATATAGAAAATGGCCTGGTTGATGCTCTAATTATATCGCCTGAAAGACTATCCAATCAGCATAACAGTAGTTTATGCGAGAAGATGGCAAAGAACATAATGCTTTTTGTTGTCGATGAAGCTCATTGTATTTTCTGATTGGGGAGATGATTTTCAGGCCTGATTACAGAGGATTACAGATATTCTTAGTATTTTACTGGGTAATATTTCTGTCATAGCCACAGCTGCAACTGCCAATAACAGAGTGGTAAATGATATATAAAAGAACAGCTGGTGACATGCTTGCAACAATCTCGTGGCAGTCTTTATGAGGGAATCCCTATCTTTGCATGGTTGTAAACTGCCATCCAAAGAAGACAGCGATGGTGTGGATACTACAGAATATTAATGATATCCCGGAACAGGTGTTATATATTGTCTTCACTGTAAATGACTGCAAGCTGTTTGACAATTCGGGTTACGAAAATGGAGTGAAAAGTGAAAGCTACTACGCAGCCCTGGATATAGAGAGAGACACGAGATTATAGGAATCACGGCATGAATAATCAACAAAGGTTATGATAGCAACAGTAGCCTGGAATGGGCTTTGATAAAACCGGATATTAGCTGTTATGCATTTTCAAAGACCTGGTAATGTGTGCAATATCAGCTAGATAGGACGCAGGAAGAGGAAATTGACAATGCCTATGCAATATAGCTATGTGGTGGTGAAGAAGATGAAATCAATAATTATTTCATTAACTCTGCATTTCCAAACTCGACTTATGCGATGCAGTTGCTGAAACAGTTAAGAAACAATCTGGGATTAGAATCAGAGAGATGGAAACTCTATAAACATGAAAAGTCAAAATCGAAGCCTGCGTTAAATACCCGTTAGTAAATGGAGATATTTATGTTGAAAAGTTGCAACATTATAAGTCTGCAAGAGAGAATGGAAGCCTAATCTGGAAAAGAGTGAACGAATAACGGAAAACAAGAAAATGAGTTTTGAAGATGGAAGAGTTCTCGAGGCAGAATAACTGTTATATGGAATTTATAGTAAAGAATTGTTAGGGACGATATTTCCAGCAAAAAAATGTGGAAAATGCTCAACTGTAAGGGACATATGCTTATAGGAACTGAATTATCTAAAGATTTGGTATTGAAGCTATAAATGTAGTAAATAAACAGTCACATCACAGTTTCCCTTTTATTGAATAACCCCGCCTATATGTTATACTGAAATCACCAACACATTTTTACAAAAAAGGAGCAAAAGATGGAAGGTATGTACAGTGTACCATTGTCAGAACTCAATGAGAAATGATTTTGATAATCTGGACACCGGGAATAGATACAGAGAACATTTTGATTAAACATATAGACGTAAACCGTCCTGCATCAGCTCGCAGGTTTCGATTACTTTGATTCAGAGCGTATTCAGGTAATTCGGAAATGTAGAGATGTGCCTATCTTAAGAGGATGGATGAGGATGACGATAAGGTTCACAAGCTTTATGGACTACAAGATTCCCGCCTCATCTCTGTAGGGGAATAGAAGTCCTATAGCTTCCTTTGAGGTGGCAGCAGTGCGAGTCCACTTTGGACAGACAAGGCAACCTCCGCTTATGGCTGGTGTGCCATCCGCTATATGCGCCACCAGCTGGCTCCATGATATCCAAGATGGGTATTTGTAGATATCTATGGTGAGGAAAACCTCATTATGAGAGCGCATAGGTAAGAGTGAGGCTGCCCTGGAGCTTATAAAGCGGACACCGTCTTGTGTCTGATGAGGGTGAGATTAAAAGATAAGGAGGATACCTTGGGCACTGCCCTGAGATAACCAAGCATCTTATAGAGCTTTTTAGGGTATAGGCAAGGCATCATCGATGTGAGAACCCTTTTCGTTTTGGTGCGTAAAGAACTTCCAGAACATCAGACTCATAGTAAAGCTTATGGAGTGGAACAAGGACTATGAGTTTGACAGACTGGACTTGAGGAACAGTATACAGAGATTCTTGAGTCAACCTCATAAGTCACAGCATAATTATCCGCCCAGGTAGAAACCTTGCCATCATCTGTGAGGCAGCGGCAGTTAACAACCGCCGGAAGAAGATGGGAATACAATGCTGGGCGAGTTCTATGACAGGTTGGTATCCAATATAATGAAAACAGATATTCCAAAGAGCAAAAGCGTAATTGATGTATGTTGGAGCAGATAACAGCTGATAGGATTAGTCTACGGATATATATAAACATACGGTTTGTTGTGGAGAAATTAGATAGATATTTGAAGGAGAAAACTATAAAATTTTATTTGAGTAGACATTGGCGGAACCTCAGTTAAACTGGTGTTTACTATAAGGTGATCTAATCAATAAATGGGAAATACCTATGTTGCCTGAGAGCGTGCTTTCAGACGTGGAAAAGATTGATAGAAGACCGCTTTTAGCGATGATTATCCAAAAGAGACTGCGAGGGTATAGGTATAGATGTGCCGGGACCTTGTAAACAGAGGATGGCTTCGTTTCACAG
>CAKAGA010000005.1 GCA_916438995.1 uncultured Catonella sp. | reverse complement strand
CTAAACATATTTGCCTTGTAGAATTCTACACCCGGCTGGTCAAAAGGATTGATGCCAAGCATATATCCGCTTACTCCCACCGCAAATTCAAAGAAGTAGAAAAGCTCACCAAGGTGGTACTCTGTCTGCTCAGGTATTTCGATGAGAAGTGTAGGCACATTTCCATCCACATGAGCCGCAATGGTACCTTTCATAGCGCACTTATTTACATAGTCCATGGTCTTGCCTGAGAGGTAGTTAAGGCCATCTATATCATTCTCAGCACTCTTAAGTGTAAAGTCTCTTCTAGGCTTTTCTACCACAAGAACAGTCTCATACATAAGCCTTGAACCGTCCTGAATGAACTGTCCCATGGAGTGAAGGTCTGTAGTAAGGTCTACTGAAGCAGGGAAGATACCCTTCTGGTCCTTGCCCTCGCTCTCTCCGTAGAGCTGTTTCCACCACTCTGATATGAAGTGCAGGCTTGGCTCATAGTTTGCAAGGATTTCAACACTCTTTCCTTTTCTGTAAAGGATGTTTCTTATAGCTGCGTAACGAAGTGCAGGATTCTCACTAAAGTCATTATTTAAGCAGATTTCCCTTAGGTGGGCAGCACCCTCCATAAGCTTGTCTATATCTGCACCGCTGGCTGCAATAGGAAGAAGTCCCACAGCAGTAAGCACAGAGAATCGTCCGCCTACATCATCAGGGATGACGAAGCACTCATAGCCCTCTTCATCAGAAAGAGTCTTAAGAGCACCACGTGCCTTGTCTGTGGTTGAATATATTCTCTTAGCTGCTCCTTCTTTTCCGTATTTCTTCTCTGTAAGCTCTCTAAATACTCTAAAGCAACTGCAGCCTCAGTAGTTGTACCTGACTTTGAAATGACATTTACAGAGAAATCCTTATCTCCTATAAGGTCTATAAGCTCCTCAATGTAAGCACCGCTCATACTGTTACCTACATAATAAATCTGTGGAGCCTTACGCTTTTCCTTAGGTAAGTCATTGTAGAAGCTATGCTTTACGAAGTCAATAGCTGCTCTTGCTCCAAGGTAAGAACCGCCTATGCCGATTACAAAAAGGATGTCAGAGTCATTTCTAATCTTCTCAGCCGCCTTCTTGATTCTTGCAAACTCTTCCTTATCATAGTTGACAGGGAGATCTATCCAGCCAAGGAAATCCTTTCCGTCACCGGTTTTCTCCTTAAGTCTCTTTGCCGCATCCAAAACTGCAGGCTTAATGCTCTCCACCTCGTGGTCACCTATGAATTTCTGAGCATTTTTGTAACAAAAATATAATGTATCCACTGCAAAACCCTCCTTGTTTTATTGCATTTTTAACTACTTAGCCATTATCATTCATCATAAATTCAATGAGTTTCTTTGTATCCTCAGGCTCGTATGCAACTATTTCCATTTCAGGTATTGTTCCTGATGAGAAAATGTTGGCTAAGGACACATACTGAGATAGCTTTGACTTAAGGTTCAATCTGTCTCCCTCATTGGTGACAAGCTCTATCTTGCCACTGCACTTATCCACCAACTGAAAAAAACTTCTCAATGTTGTTGATATTTGTAATCTTCATGTTCTTCCTCCCAAAAATTTGATTATATTTAAATTATCGACCTATATCAGAGATTTGTCAAGTTACCATTTGATATTATCTCGAGATCATCTTAACCTCTTGCCTCTCTTATTGCTTCATTAATTTCGTCTAAAGACAAATCAGAAATTCCATATTCTTTTGCAATTTTACTTGCACGTTTCATCGCAGAAATCCCTTTGTTCTCTTTAACCTCTTCTATCTTCATGCTAAATGGAATTCCCTTTTCCCTAATTAGCTTAGCTAAACAAATCCTAAAATATGATTGTAAGTCTATACCAAGTTTACTACAAATCTCCATAGCCTCAGTTCTATCGCTTTCATCTACCCTAAATTGTACTAATGTATTTACCATATAAATCGCCTCCTTTAAACAAATTATAACATTGTTCGTTTACATATGCAATCATATGATTAATAAATGATGTGAAGCAATTATTTACATCTCCGCATTGCCAAATTCTGAAAGCTTCAGTCCCTCATTACGCTCCAGCACTGTCTGTATGCTCCAAGGGATGGGTAAAGATGAGCAGTGGCCTGCCCTTCATGTCCTTGATGCGTTTTGTATCCATGGTGAGGGACAGCTTGTCCATATCCACATCCTTATTCTCTATCCAACGGATATGCTCATAAGGCAGTGTTTCAAGGCGAATCTCCACATTGTACTCCTGTAACAGCCTGAACTTAAGCACATCAAACTGAAGCTCACCTACAGCTCCAACAAGGATTTCCTCAAATCCCTGGCTGTACTCCTGGAATATCTGGATAGCACCTTCCTGGGCTATCTGCTCTATACCCTTTACAAACTGCTTACGCTTCATGGTATCCATCTGGCGCACCCTAGCAAAATGCTCAGGAGCAAAGGTAGGTATTCCTGCAAATCTAAAATTCTCATTTGTCGAGCATACAGTATCCCCTATAGAGAATATGCCCGGATCAAAGATACCTATTATGTCTCCTGCATAAGCCTCTTCCACTATCTTTCTTTCCTGTGCCATCATCTGCTGCGGCTGCGAGAGGCGGATTTTCCTGCCTGCCTGCACATGGTTTACTTCCATCCCCGCCTCAAACTTGCCTGAGCAGATACGCATAAATGCAATTCTGTCCCTGTGCATCTTGTTCATGTTTGCCTGAATCTTAAATACAAAGGCCGAGAACACATCAGAGCGTGGATCAAGCTCACCCTTGTCAGTCATTCTTGAAGAAGGGATGTAGGTCATCTTAAGGAAGTGTGTAAGGAATGTCTCCACACCGAAGTTTGTTAGTGCAGAGCCAAAGAATACAGGGCTTAATTCACCCCTGCTTACCTTATCCTGGTCAAACTCAGGGCAGGCTCCATCTAGAAGCTCAAGCTCCTCCATTAACTTCTCATAGTTATCATTGCCAAGAGAAGTCCTTGCCTCCTCATCCTTTATATTAAAATAGCTTGTCTCAACTTCCTTAGCACCTGCATTTGCAGCCTTAAACTCCATAACAGTCTCAGTATTCCTGTCATATACACCCTTAAAGTTCTTACCACAGCCCACAGGCCAGTTGATAGGACAGGTCTTGATACCAAGTATGCTCTCTATCTGATCCATAAGCTCGAAGGTGTCCATGGCCTCACGGTCAAGCTTGTTTACAAAGGTAAATATAGGAATGTGGCGCATAACGCAGACCTTAAACAGCTTGATGGTCTGAGCCTCCACACCCTTGCTCGCATCTACCACCATGACCGCAGAGTCCGCCGCCATAAGAGTACGGTAGGTATCCTCTGAGAAGTCCTGATGTCCCGGTGTGTCAAGGATGTTGATACAATAACCATCGTACTCAAACTGCATAACTGAAGAGGTTACAGATATACCTCTTTGCTTTTCTATTTCCATCCAGTCCGACACTGCGTGTCTGCTGGTTTTTCTAGCCTTAACAGAGCCTGCAAGGTTGATAGCCCCTCCGTAGAGCAGAAGTTTCTCTGTAAGTGTTGTCTTTCCCGCATCGGGATGTGAAATAATCGCAAATGTTCTACGCTTTTCTATTTCTTTTACTAAATCAGACATATATTTTCCTTTCAAAAATCTTGTATATCTATTAATACAGAACTACATTTTTGTCACTTACTGCAGTCCTTGTATAAATATTCATCATCCAACTACTTTTTACAAAAATAGCTGCTTACTCTTATTTTCGTACCAAAAAGATATAAATTTTTATGTAAGCAAATTCAAACAAAATTTCTAAGTTTTTTTGACACGTATCATATTATAGCAGTTACCAAAGTATTTTTCACTAAAAATTTTAAAAGGCTAAGAGGGCTGCTATACTGCAACCCTCTATTATTCTAATTTGCTTTTTTTCTCTTCTTTTCTTTTGGACTTATCTTTATATCATAGGTCTCGGAATAACCGCCTTTTTTAGCGCTTACTGTAACACTTACTGTTCCCGTAGCCTTGGCAGTCATCTCTCCAAGCTTTGAGATAGTCATAAGGTCTTCATTGTCAACCTCATAGGTGAACTCCTCGTCCTTATCCTTTGAAAATAAAACATAAGGCTTTATCTTTGACTTCGTACCCACAGTAAGGCTCTTATCTATGGAAACCACCATAAATGGCTTTCTCTGCTCAGTATCTCTAAGCTCCTGCTTGGTTACATCATTGTTATTATTTTCCATTATGACATATGTACCTGAGCTGTAAGCGTAGAAACGGTAGAGATTGTTTGCCACCAGCCCGCCAGTCTGCTGCACCATTATCTTCTTCCTGTCAGGGGTGAAGTATACAGCTACTCTGGCAGGGTCAAACTCCTCAGGTATCGTAAGTTCTGCTATCAGATACTGGTTCTCATCAAACTGAAAGCTGTCGATATCCATTTCAAAGGCAATGTACTTCTTAGTACTATTCACCCTCTTTATGGCCGGCTTAATAAGGTCATCCTCCAAATCTTCCGTCTCAAGCTTGATATCTTCCCTTACAAACTGATCCTGTATAAATGCAGTAAGTGTAGAGCTGTAATCCCCTCCACCTACCGTAGACTCAAGAGTTCCCACACCTGCAATCCTTCTTGCAAATGCCTCTACAGTGAAGGTCGCAGTCTTGGCACCATAGTTTACCGTAAACACATTGTCTCCCACCTTACTTGCGGTAGTTGACATAATGGTATAGTCTTCAACATTGCTGCTGCTTCCGTCATTATAGGTAGCAGTTACAACAAGCTTCTTGCGGTCTAAGGACTCGTACTGCTCCAGTGCGCCTCCATTGTACACAGCCTCAAGCTGAGTTACCGTTTTCGCTGTAACAGGAACATAGATGGTGGCTGTAAGCTTTTTATAAGTGACTATAACCTCTTGCATCCCAACTGTGTTCATCGTTTCCGTAGAAATGTCAAAATCAGATATAGTCTTATTGGTTCCATCGGGATAATAAGCAGTAACCAAGATGCCCGATTTACTTATCTTACTTCCCTCTATCACCGTTCCACCATTGTATGTGGCGGTTATATTGGTAGGGAGTATCTCCGTACCCTTGATTACTACTGTATCATTAAAGCCCTTGTAGGAGACAGTGATTGTATTGGCTCCTACCTCTTTGACCGTATCCGGAGATATGGTAAAGCCTGCTGTTATGGTTTCTTTTGTCTTGTCGTTGTTGGTAAGCTCAATGGTTATCTTGGAAAGGTCAATCTTGCTTCCCACAACCAGGTCAGTCCCTGTGTACTTGGCAGACATCTTCTCAGCAGTTTTTGCCACTCCGTTTACTACGAACTTGCCCTTAAGATTGCCGTAGGTAACTGTGACAGTATTCTCACCCGGAGCCTTCACCTCCAGATTGTCAAATGAAAGGTCAGAGGTCTTTACAGCCTTTTTATCATTGTTGGTATATACAATGCTCGCCTTTATCTTCTTAGTGTCTACAATCTGCCCAACTACAGGGTTTTTATCTCCTGAATATATTACTTCAAGTTCTTTTTCTCCATAGCCCTTGACTTGAACATTGGTTTTTCTTCCGTTAAACTCGACAGTGATATTGTTGTTTCCGTCAGCCACTATAGCCTCGGGAGAAATGGTAAACTGGTTATGGATGATAGTCCTTGTAGTCTGTGTACGTCCGTTAGGTGTAATCACCCCATATACCACGCTCAGGGTAATCTCACCCTTCTTTATAGCGTCTCCAACATGATACTTGCTTGCACCATTCCAAGTCGCCTCCATCTTATCGAAGGTCTCATTGGTTTTAGGTATAGTGATTTTATACACCAGCTCTTCGCCTGTCTTTGTCTTAGCTGTATTGTCATAAGTTATGGCCAGCTCAAATGCACTCTTTGCATCAATGGGAACTGCATTAAGGGAAAGCTTTATATGGCTAAGCTCACTCTCAGGGAGCGGAACAAACTTCTCTTCCCCGTCATAGCGCATAGTAAACTTAAAGTCTGTTTACTAAGCGCAGTGCCTACAAGTACATCGCCGTTTTCATTCTTAACTCCTATATATTCAGCTGCAAGCTCAGCAATCTTCTTGTCATCCTCCGCACTTACTCTAAGTGGTGCAGACAGGCCTATAATCATAACAAAGCAAAGTAAAATTGATATGAAACCTTTAATCCCGCTGTTTTTCATAACAAAATACTCCTTTCCAAAATTTCCTATATCCAATTATATCGGCATATCGTAACCAAGTTATTATACATTTTGTCAAAACTTTTATATCTTGGTAGTATCCCCTTACAAATGCCGGTTTATTAGAAGCTTTTCCTTTAGTCCCTTAGTATGTCATTGATAATTTCAGCCTATAAAGGCTATAGTATTCATTAGTTAAATCACATCTTTGTCCAGCAGGAAATCAATAACATTTATATTCAAGATGCCATTATCATCATACCAGCGCTTTCCAATATCTTTTCTCACTACAATTTTTGGAAAAAAGTCACCTGTAAGCGTGAAAGGCCTTAGTTCTATCTCTGCTTTTTCATCATCAGGCATCGCATAGGCAGACTGTATATACGTCCGCTTTCCTCCTGAATTTACCACAAAATCAATTTCTCTAGGAATACGAACTGAATTTCCATTGTCATTAACGGCTCTTTGATATACAACTCCTACATCAACTAAAAACTGCCTTATATTTAACTCGTTATATATAATGTTCTCCATTATATGTGTCATTTCCTGCTGACGGAAGCCTATCCTTGCATTTCTAAGGCCTATATCCTCGCTATAATACTTGTTTGGAGAATCAAAGTATGACTTTCCTTTCACATCATAGCGCCGGCTTTCCGAAAAAAGGAAAGCATCTTCCAAATGTCCGATATATGTACGAATCGTATTGGCTGACACGCTATAGCCTTGCTTAGACTTCAAGGTATTAGCAATTTTAGTTGGATTTGTTAATGAGCCAACAGATGAGCATAGCAAGTCAAGTATTTGTTCAAGCACGTCCTGCCTCTCTATTCTCTTTCGTTCAACAATGTCCTTAATATATACTTCTTGGAATAGAGATTTAAGATAGTTCATCATGGCGGCATCGTTTGGCCTTGATATAATCAGCGGCATACCGCCATAGAAGGCATATTCATCAAAAGCTTCATTTTTATCTCCACCAACTGCAGAGTAATATTCAGCAAAGCTAAGCGGATGTACTCTTATTTCATCACTTCGCCCTCTAAATTCTGTAAGAATGTCACTTGAAAGCATTTTTGAATTGCTTCCGGTTACATATACATCTAAATTTGATAGACCTCTCAAATCATTAAGCGCATCATAAAAAGTAATCCTTTTACCGTCAGGATTGTACGGGTTAGCCACCTCATCAGACATTTGTATTTCATCAACAAAGAGATAGTACTCCTCTTTACTTTTTTCTACCTTTTCTCTTATATACGATGAAAGTATAAGCGGATTGCGGTATTTAATATCTTTTGCAAGGTCAAGCTCAATTGTAATAATCTGCTCATCTTTTACACCATTCTCAAGCAGATAATCTCTATATATATTTTTTAGCAGATAGGATTTGCCACATCTCCTTATACCTGTGATTACCTTTACCAAGCCATCAAAACGGTATGAAATCAACTGTTGCAGATAACTATCACGTTTAATTTCCATAACCCCCACTCCATTCCATTGAAAATTTCCGCCCATAAAGGCTTATTTATTCAATATTATACAACTATTCTTTAACATTTTTCAAATGATTTTTTTATTAGTCAGTATATACATAAGACAGTCATTTGGTGTTATAATAGGTCTTGAAATAAAGACTTTTACTTCATCAATCTACGAGTGACTTCTCTATGATTTTACTTTGCAAGATTGATGACTATGAAGGACGCTTTTAAGAAAATTATTTTTTTTGATAAATCTCAGTTGATGGTGTTCTTCCTTCTTCCTTGAAAGTTAGCACATTTCCCTCTTGCCAATTCTTTTCCGAAATAACTATAATTATCTATTATGGATAATAAAATTTTATTTTTTGATATTGATGGAACTCTCCTTGGGAGAAATGAATATCTGCCGGAATCGGCAGCAGAAGCGATTAGAAGGACAAGGGCAAAGGGAAACCTCTGCTTTATTTGCAGTGGACGCAGTAAGTCAATGCTGCCAAAGAAGCTCCTTGAGGTTGACTTTGACGGCATTATATGTGGTGGTGGAACCTATATCTCTTTTAGGGATGAAATCCTTGTTGACCACAGACTATCTGCTGACGAGCTTTCGAGGCTCTTAGACTGGTTTGAGGGCTCAGACCTAGGCCTTTTCTTTGAGGGTGACGAATACATCCACGTCCTTCCTTTTGAGCGCTATAGCGACCCTACCAGGCTTAAGCTTCTTCTAAAGGATCTCTCTGCCCCTCTAAAGGAGATAAGAAGAGACAACCTTGAAGAACTTAGTGTAGGCAAATTTTCTGGGATGATTAGTCCTTTACAATGGGATTATGCCATGAAAATGGCTGATGACATCAAAGACTTTATGACTGTCATAATACACAGAAGGCCAAATGAAGCGAAGTTTACCGCTGCCAATACTCCCCTTGATACTAACAGCAAGGACGATAAGGTAAGCTGGGCGGGGTACGGATTTGTAGAGTTCCTTCCAAATGGCTTTAATAAGGCAACTGCAATCAAGGCGGTATTAGGCCATCTTAATCTTCCTCTTTCCTCAGCCTATGGCTTTGGTGACAGTGAGAACGACAGAGAGATGCTTACCTGGCTTCCGAATTCCATCTGTATGGGCAACGGAGATGAAAACATAAAAAAAATTGCCTCGTATGTAGCACCTCCTTTACTTGAAGATGGTATATACAAGGCAATGGAACATTTTAATCTGATTTAGATATCTGTTTCTGTTTCAGAAACTTCACCTTCTGCAGCTGCTTCCTGTACTCTTCTGAGGTTAAAATAGCCTCTTGAGTGAGGGGCAGCTTTTGTTTCGCAAGTCTCTCCATCACATTCGCAGTCTTCTCCGTCACATTCACAGCAACAGCAGAAGAAATGCTTATAGACAAAGTAACAAATACCTGCTATAACGGCAAGGCCTCCTATAGCTGCAGCGATTCCAACTAATTTTTTCATGAAAATACCTCCTAAATTTTATTATGATGTGGGTGGCAAATTTACTTGACACTTGTATCATTGTATTATTAACTCCGATATCGGATTATAATAATCCTGCATTTATCATTTCGCTTCTTAGTATCTCTCTATGGGCATCAGACATAGGTGTAAGCGGCTTTCTATAGCCTCCTACCTCGTATCCTAAGAGATTCATAGCTTCCTTTACAGGGATTGGATTCACATCGATGAAGAGGGTATTTATAAGTGATAGATACCTGTTCTGTATATCGAGTGCTTTCTTTGTATCGCCTGCTCTAAAGCTCATAACCATATCGTGCATCTGCTTTGGGATGACGTGGGAAGCTACTGAGATAACTCCCTTTCCACCCATAGCGCAGAGGGCGATGACCTGGTCATCATTTCCGGAATATATGTCAAAGTCCAAGTCTTTTGTAAGCGCGGCAATCTTTGCTATCTGAGAAATATTGCCTGATGCTTCCTTGACTGCTACTATGTTTTTGACGTCTCTTGCAAGCTTATATATGGTCTCAGGCTCGATGTTGATGCCTGTTCTTCCTGCTATATTATAGAGGATTACAGGGATTTTAACAGCGTTAGCCGTGTCTGCAAAATGCTCGTAAAGTCCCTCTGCCGTAGCCTTATTATAGTAAGGCGATACAAGGAGAAGTCCGTCAGCACCGTATTCTTCAGCCTCCTTAGACATCTCAATAGCTGTCTGGGTACAGTTGGAACCTGTTCCGGCAATCATAGGAACCCTTCCGTTTACAAACTTCACAGACTCACGGATGACGTCCATATGCTCCTTTTCGGTAAGGGTAGCTGACTCTCCTGTTGTACCACAGATAACAAGTCCGTCCACCCCGTCCTCAATCTGCTTGTTGATAAGCTCTTCAGCTTAGCATAATTCACACTTCCATCCGAGCTAAACGGAGTTATAAGTGCTGTTGCAACTCCTTCAAATAAAGACATTATCTTACTAACCTCCTTCCAAGCTCAATCATCCAAGGGTCAGCTTCCTTAGTCATCTGAAGTGCTTCTGCGATATCATAGTCTACAAAATGACCGGCCTGCATACCGATAACCCTGTTTGTCTTACCTTCAAGAAGAAGGTCTACAGCCTTTGCTCCAAACATAGAAGCATATACTCTATCTGTAGCTGTTGGGCTTCCACCTCTTTGAATATGTCCGAGTACTGTTGCTCTGGTCTCCATACCTGTAGCCATCTCAATCAGCTTAGCCATTTCATTGGAATTGCCTACGCTTTCAGCATTGATTATGATGTAATGCTTTTTGCCCTTTGCTCTTAAGTACTTAATTCTATGTATAATCTCCTCAAGGTTGCCGTCATAGGTATCTGATGTAAGAATTTCCTCAGAACCGTTGGCTATACCGCACCAAAGTGCTATGTAACCCGCTCCTCTTCCCATTACCTCGATGATGTTACAACGCTCGTGAGAAGTAGAGGTATCCCTAACCTTATCTATACACTCCATAGCTGTATTTACAGCTGTATTAAAGCCTATGGTGTACTCTGTGCAGGCTATATCATTGTCGATTGTTCCAGGAAGTGCTATGGTGTTGATTCCTCTTTCAGCGAGTCTTCCTGCTCCCTGGAATGAGCCGTCACCACCTATGACTACCATTCCATCGATTCCGTGCTTTTTACAGATTTCAGCTGCCTTATCCTGTACATCTGAATTCTTAAACTCAGGACATCTTGCAGTATAAAGCACTGTACCACCACGCTGGATGATATCAGATACGCTCTTTGAATCCATATCAACGATGTCCTCATCAATCAGTCCTGCGTATCCTCTTCTTATACCCTTAACCTTCTTACCTGCTGCAAGGGCAGCACGAACAACCGCTCTAATGCAGGCATTCATACCCGGTGCATCTCCTCCGCTTGTAAGTACTCCTATTGTATTTACTTCCTTAGCCATTTTAATCTACCTCCATGAATTTATTAAAATCTGCAGTCTCGCAAAAAATTACAACCAAAGTCCTATGGGCTATATTTTAATACAAAACAAGGTCACAATCAACAAAAAGATTAACCAAAGTTTAGCTATAGGTTTAATGTATTTTTACGACTATTTTTACATTTTCACTTCCAAGCTTGTGTTTTAGCTCATCTATCACAGCTTCTGCATAAGATATGCCCCTAATCGCATTTACCTGCTTTACCTGTCTTTCTTCCCTACAGTATAGCATAACCCTTGCATTTCCTTTATTGCCTTCAAATATTTTGTTTAACTCATCTTCTATCCTTTCAAGTTCGGCCTTATTCTTAAACTGCAGCCATACTTCTCTAGGTAATTCTTCAAAAGGAATAATCTTTCCTGCAATTAACTTCGCAGCATCATTTTCTTCAAGCGAAGCCTTACCTGAAATTATGTACTTTCTTCCCTCTTCTATAAGTTCCCTGTATTTTTCAAAATCTCTTGGAAATACTATAACTTCAACACTTCCCACCAAGTCCTCAAGGGTAATGAAAGCCATACGCTGATTATTTCTTGTAAGCTTGATATTTACCACACTTGCGATTCCTCCAAGTATGTAGTCTTTACCAGGTGCTACATTTACCATCCCTTCCTCTTCATCGTAAGCAAAGTCCAAGGAAGTGGCATTGCAGACAGACTTTAGCATATCTTGATAGCTCCAAAGGGGGTGCCCGCTAAGGTAGACTCCAAGCATTTCTTTTTCAAATGCAAGCTTTGTCTCCACATCGAACTCGCCAAGTACAGGCATCTTCACTTCCAAGGTAGATAATTCATCCTTGGGTGCTATATCAAAAAGGCTTAGCTGTCCTGCCATCTTGCTGTGCTTTTCATGTGAGATGGAGTCTAGTACCTGCTCATACACAGCCATTTTCTCCCTTCTGCTGCCGGAAAGTCCATCAAGCGCACCTGACTTGATAAGGGCCTCAAGGCCTTTCTTGTTGATTGAACCTGAAAGTCTTTCAATCAAATCAGTCAGACTCTTGTAGGCTCCTCTTTCCTCTCTGTCTTTTACTATGGCATCTGTTACATTTTCTCCAAGCCCCTTTATGGCGGACATGCCATAGCGGATACCACCACTCGCCGTAGTAAAGTTACCCTCTCCCTCATTGACATCGGGAGGAAGGATGGCTATTCCCATTTCCTTGCCCGAAAGGATGTACTCTGATACCTTTCCTGTATTTGACATGACGCTGGTTAAAAGAGCCGCCATATATTCCTTAGGGTAATAGTATTTGAGATAAGCAGTCTGATAGGTTATGAAAGCATAGGCAGCGGCATGCGAACGGTTAAAGGCATACTTTGCAAAGTCAATCATCTTATCGTATATCTTATTGGCAACCTGCTCGGAAACGCCATTTGCCACACAGCCCGGTATTCCCTTAGACTGATCACCATAGACAAAGTTTTTTCTCTCCTCTTTCATCACGCTGTCCTTTTTCTTTGACATAGCACGGCGGAGCAAATCACTTTGCCCATAGCTGTAGCCTGCAAGGTCACGCACTATCTGCATAACCTGCTCCTGATACACTATACAGCCATAGGTTGACTTAAGGATTGGGACCAGCTCTTCACAGTCATACTCTATTGCAGCAGCATTTCTCTTACCGTTTATATAATCATCAATAAAGTCCATAGGGCCTGGTCTGTAGAGGGAAATTCCCGCAATTATATCTTCTATGTTGTCAGGCCTAAGCTTCTTCATAAAGCTTGTCATACCGGGACTTTCAAGCTGGAATACTCCCTCTGTCCTGCCCTCGCTGATCATCAGATAGATATTTTCATCCTCCATGTCTATCTTTTCTATGTCAAGCTCGTCCCTTCCTTCTTTCTTTCTATTTCTATTTACAAGCTCTACTGCCTTTTCTATAACTGTCAGGTTCCTAAGGCCTAGGAAGTCCATCTTAAGGAGTCCAAGCTGCTCAATGGTTTCCATGGTATACTGTGTCGTAACAGCACCGTCACTGCTTGTGGAAACAGGCACATAGCGGTCTACTTCACGCTTACTTATAACTACTCCTGCTGCGTGGATGGAGGTATGCCTCGGAAGTCCCTCAAGCCTCCTTGATAGGTCTATAAGCTTCTTTGCCTCCTCGTCCTCATCATATAGCCTCTTTAGGTCAGGATTGATTAACAAAGCCTTCTCAATATTCATTTTAAGTTCATTGGGTATCATCTTGGCTACCTTATCACAGAAGCTATAAGGCAGGTCAAGAGCCCTTCCCACATCCCTTATAACCATTTTTGCAGCCATGGTACCAAAGGTTACTATCTGTACTACCTTTTCTCTGCCGTACTTTTCGGTAACATAGTCTATTACCTCCTGTCTTCTAAGTACGCAGAAGTCAACGTCTATATCGGGCATAGTAACTCTCTCCGGGTTTAAGAAACGCTCAAAGAGGAGGTTGTATCTGATAGGGTCTACTCCCGTAATTCCAAGACAATATGCCACTATACTTCCAGCTGCCGAGCCTCTTCCGGGGCCAACCGCTATATGGTTTTCCTTTGCAAAGTTGATATAATCCCATACTATGAGGAAATAGTCCACAAAACCCATGCTCGTGATAGTATCAGTTTCGTACTTAAGCCTTTCACGAAGAGAGAGGCCTCAGTATCTGCATCCACCCCCTCATACCTCTTCTTAAATCCGTCTTCACAGAGTTTATTAAGATATGAAAGTGAGGTATAGCCCTCAGGCACAGGATAGAGTGGCAGGTGGTATTTGCCAAACTCTATCTCTACATTGCAGCGCCTTGCTATCTCTTCTGTATTGTGTATGGCTTCAGGTATGTAGTGAAATACCTCCTCCATTTCCTCCGGAGACTTCACATAGAACTGTCCGCCCTCGTACTTCATCCTGTCTTCATCATATACATTTTTCTGAGTCTGAATGCAGATAAGTACGTCATGAGCCTCGGCATCCTCTTTATAGAGATAATGGCAGTCATTGGTGGCTACAAGAGGAATACCTGTCTCAGATGATATCCTCATCAGTCCCTGATTGACAAATTTCTGCTCTGAAAGTCCATGGTCTTGAAGCTCCAGGAAAAAGTTATTTTCTCCAAATATCTCCTGAAGCCTCATTGCTTCAGCCTTTGCTCCCTCATAGTCCCCCTGTCTTAGCTTAGTCGGCACTATGCCGGCAAGACAGGCGGATGAAGCAATTATGCCCTCGTGATACTCGCTTAATAGCTCGTAATCCACCCTCGGCTTATAATAAAATCCCTCTGTAAAGCCCCTTGATACAAGCTTCATGAGGTTCTTGTGTCCTGTATCATTTTCAGCAAGCAGTATCAAATGGTTGTACCGCTCGGCAGACTTTTCCTTTCCCTTTCAAATCTGGAGCCTGGAGCCACATATACCTCACAGCCGATAATGGGCTTGATACCCTCAGCCTTGCAGGCCTTGTAAAATTCTATAACTCCGTACATAACTCCATGGTCTGTGATGGCACAGGCATCCATGCCAAGTTCCTTGACTCTTCTAACTAGCTCAGGTATCTTGCTTGAGCCATCAAGAAGACTGTATCCTGTATGTAAATGTAAATGAGTGAAGCTCATTTTACCCTTCTTTCTATTGATGCAATTACTAAACTCTGTTCTCTTCAGCTATACGGCTGATTTTATTAAGCCTGTGATTCACCCCCGACTTGCCAAGAGGTGTATCAAGAAGTTCTCCCAACTCCTTAAGGGTAGCATCCGGATATTCCATCCTTAGCTTCGCTAACTCCCTAAGTCCGTCAGGCAGGTCTTCAAGCTTGTTTATATTTTTAAGATAATAGATGTCATCAAGCTGCTTTCCCGCTGCTGAAGCAGTTTTCCTTATGTTGGCAGTCTCGCAGTTTACCTTGCGGTTTACCTTGTTTTTGACATCCTTGTATATTCTTATATTTTCAAAATTCATTAAGGCCTTGTGAGCCTCGGTAATCCCAAGAAACTCTGAGATTTCATCGCTTTCCTTGATATATACGGGATAATGGTTCTTTCTCTTAATAAGCTTCGCCTTTATACCTACCTCTGAAAATATCCCTGTTAGCTCCAAAGCCTTACTTTCGCTGTCTACAACTATTTCAAAATGATAGCTTTTTTCAGGATCACTGGCTGAACCCGCTGCCAAAAAAGCCCCTCTTAGAAAGGCCTTTTTACAGCAGATACTCTGCACAATCATATTTGACACAAGAGAATAATCATCTCTAAAACTCCCTTCTTTACTTAGAAGCTTTATAGCCTCAAGTACTTCTTTCGCAGCCTCATCCTTTACGAGGATGGTGTACATCATTGAATTCTTAGAGATATTCTTTCTGATTGATACCTCTCCCCTTATATCAAAAGCCTCTCTTAAAAGCTCATAAAATTTCCTGACTGTGTATATATTTTCAGTGTGAATAAGCAGTCTGTAACCACCTGTTTCCGTTATTCTTATCCTTCCACAAAGCACAATAACAGCTGCAAGCTCAGCTATCTGGCAGTGTCTTGCCTTTGGCATATACTCCGTAAGTTCTTCTTTTACATCTGATGAAAAGGACATATCAAATCTCCCTATGTTCTATCCTGGCCTTATAATTCGTTCCTCCAAACCACTCAAGTAAAGCATTGGCAAGGGTTACAGACCTGTGCTTACCTCCCGTACAGCCAATGGCAATGACAAGCTGGTTCTTCCCCTCTGCGATGTAGTTTGGAAGCAGAAAATCCACCATATCAGTAAGCTTTGAGAGGAACTGCCTTGCAGCCTCACTTGACATGACATATTCATATACCTCTTTATCATTACCTGTCTTTTCCTTAAGTTCAGGTATGTAATAAGGATTGGGCAGGAATCTCACATCAAATACCAAATCAGCATCTGATGGTATTCCGTATTTATAACCAAAAGAAAGTATAGTAGTCACAAAACCATTATACTTTTCCTCATTTATAAATATTTTATAGAGCTCGGCTCTTAACTCCCTAGTAGAAGCCTGCTGGTATCTATGATATAATCAGCATTCTTCTTTAAGAAGCCGAGCCTTTCCCTCTCTCTTTGTATGCCCACCTCAAGCCTTCCTGTGCCCGAAAGAGGGTGGGTACGTCTTGTTTCCTTGTAACGCCTGATAAGGCTCTCATCCGAGGCTTCCATAAAGAGGATTTCAGCCCCCTCATTCTTTACCTCAGGCAGGATATCCGCAAGCTTATCAAGACCTGAGCCACTTCTTATGTCTATCCCTACTGCGGTCCCTATGTGTTCTCCCTTTGCCTTTGTAAGCTTTGCAAAGTCAACCAAAAAGTCTACAGGAAGATTGTCCACACAAAGATATCCTGCATCTTCCAGACTCTTGATTGCTGTAGTTTTCCCTGCCCCCGACATACCGGTGATGATTACAAGTTTTGACGATATCATAGCATTTTTACCTCCGGATAGAGCTTCACACCGCTTTTTTCTTCTACTACCTTCTGTACATAAGCTATTAGTTCTTTTACATCCTTAGCCGTGGCATTATCAACATTGATAATAAACCCGCTATGTTTCTTTGAGACCTCTGCTCCTCCTACTCTGGTTCCCTTAAGCCCCGCTTCCTCTATAAGCTGTGAAGCATAGCCTGTCTCAGGGCGCTTAAAGGTAGAGCCAGCACTTGGATATTCTAAAGGCTGCTTCTCACTTCTTCTAGAGTTTAAGTCATCTATCTTAGCCTGAATCTCTTCTTTCTTGCCCTTGGTTAACTTAAAGTCCACAGCCACTACGACTGCATTATTAAGCTGTGATACCTTACTGTGGCGGTATGAAAACTCCATTTCATCTGCAGTATAATGCTTAAGCTCTCCATCTGTGATTATGTAGACTCCTGTCACCACATCCTTCATCTCTCCGCCATAGGCCCCTGCATTCATATATACAGCTCCTCCAACTGAGCCGGGTATACCTGATGCAAACTCAAGCCCTGTGTATTCTTCCTCCACGGTAAAGGCTGCCAGTTCAGACAGGCTAAGTCCCGCTCCTGCCCTTATGACGTCTCCCTCTATCCTTGCCATTGCAAGCTTTCCTGTAAGGTGGATGATAACTCCCTCCACCCCTTCATCATTTACCAGGAGGTTGCTTCCCTTGCCAATAACGAAAAACTCTACCCCCTCTTCCTTGCAGAGGTTGGTCACCTTTAGGAGGCCGCTAATGTCGGAGATTTCAAGAAAAACTTCCGCAGGCCCACCGATTTTGAAGCTGGTGTGGGCTTTCATGTCTTCATTTAAAAATATGGCTTCGCCACATAAAATGTTTTGAAGCCTTTCTACAAATCTACTTTTCATACCCAATCTTCTTTCCCGCTATCATAGCCGCACAGCCGTAGATGCCTGCGTCATTTCCAAGAGTTGCAAGTCTGAATTCTTTATTTTTAACCGCATCCATAGCAAATTCATTATAGTACTTTGTGATGGCCTTGATAATGATGTCACCTGCCTTGGATACTCCACCGCCTATTACAAATACCTCAGGGTCAACTATCTGCGCTATACCTGCACAGGCAAATGCAAGATACCAGCCAAGCTTGTCAAGTACGTCAACACCTATGGCATCTCCCTTTTTAGCAGCGTCTAGAACATCCTTAGCTGAGAAGCCGTCTATATCCGCTAAGATAGTAGAGCTCTTTCCCTCTATCATTTCCATCTTGGCAAGGCGGACTATACCTGTTGCAGATGCATACTGCTCAAGGCAGCCCTTCTTACCGCAGTTACAGGATGCTTCCTCGTTCGGATTCACGCAGATGTGGCCTATCTCTCCTGCTGCCCCGTTAGAGCCAGCTATTATCTTGCCACCGATTATAACTCCACCGCCTACTCCTGTTCCAAAGGGTGACCATGGTAAGGCTTTCGTGTCCTTTACCACCTCCCTGCCACTTCTCTCCAAGAGCAGCAGCATTGGCATCGTTAGCTACCATAGCCCTAAGCCCTGTTAGCTTTTCAATCTCTCCCTTTACGTCAGTTCTGCCCCAATGCATGTTTACACACTGTGAAACGAAGCCATCCTCTGTTACAGGTCCCGGCACATCTATACCTATACCCTCGCAGTCCTCTTTTGGATAATCATCGCTAAAGCGGTCTTCTATCGATCTTGCCACGTCTGAAAGCACGCTCTCAGGCAACGTAGGTATTTCCCATTTGTTGATTAGATCCCCCTTCATGGTAAACATACCAAGTTTAACTGAGGTTCCGCCAATGTCTACTCCAAAACAAAATTTACCCATAGTTTTCTCCTTCAAATATCTATCTGATTTCATCCATAACAAACCGTATGTTTATATACTATCCGTAGACTAATCCTATCAGCTGTTATCTACTCCAACATACACATCAATTACACTTTTTGCTCTTTAGATATCTCTGTTTTTCATTATATTGGATGTAACCCTGTCATAGAACTCCTTAGCCGCATTGTGACCCATCTTCTTCTGACGGTTGTTAACTGCCGCTGCCTCACAGATGATGGCAAGGTTTCTACCTGGGCGGATAGGTATGCTGTGACTTATGAGGTTGACTCCAAGAATCTCTGTATACTGTTCCTCAAGTCCAAGTCTGTCAAACTCATAGTCCTTGTTCCACTCCATAAGCTTTACTATGAGGTCGATGTTCTGGAAGTTCTTTACACTTGCAAAACCGAAAAGGGTTCTCACATCGATGATGCCTATACCCCTAAGCTCTATAAGATGCTTGGTTATCTCAGGAGCAGTGCCCACAAGGGTATCCTCACTTATCTTTTTAATCTCTACCACATCATCAGACACAAGACGGTGTCCACGCTTTATAAGCTCCAGAGCAGCCTCACTCTTACCTATGCCGCTCTCTCCCATAATGAGGACTCCCTCGCCATAGATATCTACAAATACACCATGTATGGATATCCTTGGAGCCAGCTGGTGGCGCATATAGCGGATGGCCTCAGCCATGAAAGCGGAGGTTGCCTTGTCTGTCCAAAGTACAGGAACTCCCTTTTTTACTGCCACCTCAAGAAGCTTCTCAGGGACTTCTATTCCCCTACAGAAGATGAGGCAGGGAATCTTGTAGTCCATAAGCTTGGCAAGAACCTTAACTCCGTCATCCTCATCCATCCTCTTAAGATAGGCATGCTCTACATTTCCAATTACCTGAATACGCTCTGAATCAAAGTAATCAAAGAAACCTGCGAGCTGAAGTGCAGGACGGTTTACGTCTATATGTTTAATCAAAATGTTCTCTGTATCTATTCCCGGTGTCAGATTATCAAGGCTCATTTTCTCGATGAGTTCTGACAATGGTACACTGTACATACCTTCCATGCTTTTGCTCCTTTTTGTAAGAAATATTGGTGATTTCAGTATAACATGAAGCGGGGGGTTATTCAATAAAAAAGGGAAACTGTGATGTGACTGTTTATTTACTACATTTATCTATATGTATTATTGGCGCTTTCTCCAACCGCCATTGTATCCAGTCTAAAAATATCCATCTGCTCATAACTGTCTTCTCTTTTAATTTCTCTGCAGATAGTGTTTCCCGGGCTCTTCATTAAATCGCTTATCTTTTTCACTTATCTCATAGGGAATTCCTCCCTTTTCAATAAGACCTGAATTACCCATATATTCCTTATGATTCCAAACAAAGGTTTTTGTCCAGTTATGTCTTAAATTCTCTATCGCCCCTGCCCATGTGCCACCTTTATTGTAATCTGATGATACAACAAAAGCTCCGCAATAAGCAGAAATATATATATATTTATTCCTGCTCATAGCTCTGGCAACACTGAATCCCATGTCCGGTTTTACATCAGAAATGAGCAGCAGTCTTTTATTTATCAGGTTCGTAACCACATCTTTCTTCTTTATCTTTGTACTTAATGAATCTGCAATAAATGATACTACTGCACCATTATTTTCTATCGCAGTGTTCTCAGATATCGAATCAACACCTCTCGCACCACCTGAATATATTATAAGTTTTTCTGCAGTTGCTTTGGTAACAAGTTTTTTAGTAAAATCTATTCCTGCTTCATCTACATTACGAGAGCCTACAACTGCAATTCCCATTTTCTTAGCAAGTTCTATATCCCCCGAATAAAACAGTACTTGTGGAGTTTTCCTCTCCAATTTTTGTTTTAATAACATCGGATAATTTTTATTGAATAAAGTTACTACTTGTATCCCTTTATTCATCAGGGAATCAAACTCTAAGGCTACTGCTCCCCCTCTTGATACAAGCTTCTTAATACGTTCTCTCTCATTAGCTTCGTACCCAAGCTGGTTGAACAGTTCATTTTCTTCATCTAGAATTATCCCCGGTTCTAACTTCATATCAATTATTCTATCTAAAAATGTATTCCACTCACCCATAGAAAAAGGCTTTAAATCGTCATTTTTATTTATCCCTATGTAACTGCATAACAGTATTGCACTCATTTCATTATCTGAAAATTGCATTTTTATTCCTCCTCTTTGCCTGCACTATTTGCCAATGCAAAAGGAAATACCTTTCCACTGCCCTTTTCCCTTAGTTTATACCCACATACTGTAAAAGTCCACCTTGAATCAACCATATCATCAACCAGTAGCACATTTCCATCAGGACACTTTCTTACTTCAAATGAGCTATTGGCATTGTTATATTGAAGATAGCTTGTATTTAACTCTTTCTGACATACATTGTTTGTTATCTTCTCTATCGCCTCATAGTATGAAAGCTCCAACCGCTCTGAAAGCCTCTTTGCAAATGACTTTACTAATTCAGGATGCCTTAGAGAAGGTACGTTTGTTACCCATTGTATGTTATTATTTTTAACAAATTTTTCAAGTAATGCTACAGAGGCTTCTACAAGGCTGTCATCAAAATGATCATTTTTATATTTACCTTCAGAGACTGATATGCCCCAGCCCGAATCCCCATAATTGCTTAGCACCAAGCCTTCTTCACACCTAGATTCGTCAGATATCCTATTTACACCATTAACCCTTATTCCATCAGGCCACTTTTTCTTGCTTCGATAACATTAAAGTCATCCTTAATAAATCTCTGAGCTTCCAATACCAAATCTTTAGATAATTCAGTTCCTATAAGCATATGTCCCTTACAGTTAGAGCATTTTCCACATTTTTTTGCTGAAATATCGTCTAATTCTTTTGCTATAAATTCCATATAACAGTTATTCTGCCTCGAGAACTCTTCCATCTTCAAAAGCTCATTTTTTCTTATTTCCGTTATTCGTTCACTCTTTTCCAGATTAGGCTTCCATTCTCTTGCAGACTTATAATATTTACCTTTTTCAACATAAATATCTCCATTTACTAACAGGTATTTAACGCAGGCTTCGATTTTACCCCTTTTCATATTTATAAGAGTTTCCATCTCTCTGATTCTAATCCCCGGATTGTTCTTAACTGTTTCAACAACTGCTGTCATAAGTTTTTCAGTTGGAAATGCAGAGTTAATGAAATAATTATTGATTTCATCATCTTCACCACCACATAGCAATATTGCATAGGCATTGTCAATTCCTCTTCCTGCACGTCCTATCTGCTGATAATATGCCACAATATTACCAGGTCTTTGAAAATGCATAACAAAGCTAATATCCGGTTTATCAAAGCCCATTCCAAAGGCTACTGTTGCTATCATAACCTTTATTTGATTATTCATAAATGATTCTATAATCTCGTGTTTTTTCTCTATATCCAAGGCTGCGTAGTAGCTTTCACTTTTTACTCCATTTTTCTTCAACCAATTGTCAAGCAGCTTGCAGTCATTTACAGTAAGACAATATATAACACCTGTTCCCGGGATATCATTAATATTCTGTAGTATCCACACCATCCTTTCTTCTTTGGATGGCAGTTTTACAACCTGCAAAGATAGGGATTCCCTCATAAGACTGCCACGAATTATTTGCAAGCTGTCACCAAGCTGTTCTTTTATATCATTTACCACTCTGTTATTGGCAGTTGCAGTTGTGGCTATGACAGAAATATTACCCGGTAAAATACTAAGAATATCTACAATCCTCCTGTAATCAGGCCTGAAATCATGTCCCCAATCAGAAATACAATGAGCTTCATCGACAACAAAAAGCATTATTTTCTTTGCCATCTTCTCCAGCATAAACTCTTTAAATTGCTGATTGGATAGTCTTTCAGGCGATATAATTAAAGCATCAACCGAGCCATTTTCTATATCGGACATTATTTGATTCCAAAAATCAATATTTTCAGAATTGATTGTTTTAACTCGTACCCCAAGCTTTTTAGCAGACTCAATTTGATTGTTCATTAATGCAAGCAAAGGGCTTATAATAAGCGTTATTCCGTTCTTCTTTTTCTTTAGTATTTTTGTAGCAAGAAAATATACCAAACTTTTTCCCCATCCGGTTTTCTGTACTACAAGTACTCTTTTCCCGTTTACAGCATATTCTATCGCCTCTCTTTGCCCTTCTCTAAATTCTGCTCCTTCACCGTAAGCAGCTTTTAATTCATTAAGTAATTCATCCATACCTTCATCCCCCTTAATCATTTACTTAAAATTCTCCCTCAACAACTTCCCAAAATACCTGCTCATTTTCTCTGCTCCATAGAGATTTAGATGAAGCCCTCCGTCATAGGTATCCTTGGAATAATCAATCCCCACCTCATCTTGTTTATCAAGAAAATTGATGTACTTTAAGCCATTTTCCCCTGCATAATCCCTAATCTGTTCATCCCACTCTTTGTACCAGTAAGGATAAAGAATTGGCGCCTTCATAAGGATGAGCTCTACATTGTTTTCCTTACATAGCTTCACCATCTTGTCAAGATACTCGTAAGATATGTCAGGCAGTCTGTAGTCGGAAAGAGGCTTCCCTACAGGAATCTTATCCACAGGATGTATCCCTTTATTCACAAGGTAGCCGTCCTCAGACACCTTTGGCTTGGTGAAAATATACTTAAAGTCCTGACTCGTAAGCTCACTCCAGCGTGAGTGGAAACGAAGCAGAGGAAAGACATAGGTGATAAACTTCTCCTCAGGAAGCATAGAAGCCTTGACTGCCTCCACCTTAGAAGCAGACCACCTCATACCATCAAGAGTCATGCGGTTGTAGCTCTCCTTTTGAGCCCTAGCGTACTTCATTGCAAGCACATTGTAAACTACGGTCTTTGGCTTCTCATACTTAAGCATTTCTTCAAGAAGATAGTAAGACTGCCATATAAGCTGGTTGGCACTTCCCCTTATGTAGGACTTGATGCCATATTCCTTACTAAGAACCTCCGGCGAAAAGCTTTCATAGACTTCGCAGTCCCCCACGAAGAGCAGGTCGTGGTCTTTTTTCACATCATAATACTCACTGATAAGCGCCCCTTCAGGATTGTTCTCCACATACTTAGGAAGGAGCAGTCTCTGAATAAGAAAAAGAATGACAATGTTAAGACAAACGGTAGAAATTATATATATTTTCCTCTTCATTCCTCCTCCTAAAACCTGTTGTATATGAACTGTGAGCTGTCATAGCCTATACCGTAGACTCCAAAAATCAGAATCGTTACAAAAAGCAGGGCAAGCACAGGGTACCAGACAATCTCATCTTTAGCTAATATCCTGTCTCTTATATCAGTAGTTCTTGAGGCAAGACTTACCACAAATAAAATAACTACTCCCACAGCTAAAACGAGGTAATCAGCTGTAGTTATCCCAAGGTCGGTGACTACCGCCTTTCCCCAATTATTTACCCAAAATATACTAAAAAATGCCTTAAAAGTCACTTCTACATCGCCGTAACAGTCAAGCATTCTGATACTGCTCATTATAAATACGGTGCGGATGGCTGAAAATGCATCGTAAGCTCTAAACGGGAGCTTCTTTATCGGAATAAGTTTGTGAAAAGTCGCAAAGACAGGCTTAAGCTCGTCAGATATCAGTATGCAGAGTCCATTTAGGAGTCCCCATACTACAAAGTTCCAGCCTGCTCCATGCCAAAGTCCTGTGAGGAACCAGACTGTAAGTGCTGAAATGTAGACAGGCACACGCTTTCCTATGTTTTTCCCAAGACGCTTTCTGGAGAACTTTGACAGCTTAAGCATAAATGACGATACGGAAAGTGGATAGAAGACATAGTCCCTAAACCAAGCCCCCATGGTTATGTGCCAGCGCCTCCAGTATTCCTTAACATTTTTTGAAAAATACGGTCTGATGAAGTTCTCCTCCACCTTGATTCCAAGCATTTCCGCTATGGCTATGGTGATGTCTATTCCGCCTGAAAAGTCCGCATATATCTGCAGTGCATAAAACATAATTCCCATAAGGGCAAAGGCTCCGTTATAGGTCTCAGAGTCAGAAACAATGGTAAGAACTGCAGGTAAGATGCGGTCTGCGATTACCATTTTCTTAAAGTATCCCCATAACAGCCTGTAAAGCCCTCTGACAAAGTCTTTGTGATTGTAATTATGCCTTGTAAAAAGAGACTCAGAGATATGGTCAAACCTGCTTATAGGGCCTTGAATCAGCTGTGGGAAAAATGATATGTAAAGGGCGAACTTAAAAAAATTTCTCTCAGCTCTGTATTTCTTGCGGTATACATCCACGAGATAGCTGATGCTCTTAAAGGTGTAGAAAGAAATTCCCATAGGTAAAATGAGGTTAAGGAACTTAAATCCTCCCCCGCCTGTAAGTGCATATGATATGGAGTTGATATTGGCAATGACAAAGTCAGCATATTTTACCACTATGAGGGTTCCAAGGCTGAAAATAAGACCGATGTACAGCCATTTTTTCCCCTTACCTGAGGCAGTGAATCGGTGCTTTCCCTCCGCTTTTAACTCTGAATTTCTTTTAGATATATTCACATAGATATCGTCTATTTTAAGGCTTGCAAACCAGACTCCGGCCGTAACCAGAGCCATATATATGAGATAGACTTTGCCGGCATAGAAGTAAAATGAAAGGCCCGCAAAGAGCAAAAACTGCCACTGAAACCGCTTAAATACAGTATAATAGCAGATAATGAACGCTATTAAAAAGGCTATAAATCCATAAGATACGAATAGCATCTCTACTCCAATTCCTCTAAAAGGGTAATAATCGCTTCAAGTGAGTTAAAGTTGTCGGGCGTAATCTCATTGGCAGGCACCTTTATATCAAATTCCTCTGCGATTTCCGATACGAGAGTCACTATGTCAAATGAGTCAAATATCCCGCTATCTATGAGGCTTTTCTCCTTTTCATAATCAACCTCCGGGTGGATGTCCTGCAAAATGTCAAGTAATTCAGTCTTATTCATAAAGGCTCTCCTTAAAATAACCTGTGATATGGGATTGCTATAGCTTCCCCATTTACTTTTAAAATACTAACACATAACTATAACACTTTGGCGAATATTTTTAAATGAGTTTTGATAAAGCCTTCCTGTCTATCTTACCGCCTGCCATAATCGGAAGCTTATCAAGCTTAACTACCTTGCCCGGAACCATATAGGAGGCAAGTTTATTTCTAAAATTCTCCTTTACCTTGGTTTTTTCCGTTCTACCCTCGTAGAAAAATGTTATAACCTCCTTTTCAGGGTTATAAATACAGCATCCTCTGTCAACTCCCTCAAATGCACCTCCACAGGCTTCTATCTCCTCCAGTTCAATCCTATAGCCTCTGTGCTTTATCTGATTGTCCCCTCTTCCTGCAAAATAAAGCTCTCCATCCTCTCCAAAGTAGCCTATGTCGCCTGTTTTGTAAAGGAGTATAGACCTGCCGTCTGTTAATGTGTAGTTTACAAATTTCTCCTTTGTCCTCTCCTCATCTTTGTAGTAGCCTGAAGAAAGCCCTGTGCCACCTATGCAGATTTCGCCTTTATGCCTTAAAATCTCCATTTCAGCAGACTGTTTTACTGTGTGGTAACTTTCTTCGTCCTTCGAGGAAATTCCTGCACCAGGAAGCCGATTTGCTATAAGGTTACCCTCTTCATCTATGAGAAAAATCTCCGTATCGGAAAGCGGTTTCCCGATAGGTATACAGTTTTCCAGTTTCTCCACATCATAAACCACATAATAACAGCTCATCCCTGTACACTCAGTTGCACCGTACAGATTGATAAATCTTGCCCTAGGGCAGGCTTTCATCCACTGTTTCAAATGGCTAATAGACAATACTTCACCGCCAAAGGCAATAACCTTTAGGTACTCAGGCTTTGCTATGTCAAAGGTTGATAGCTTAGTAAATATGGTAAGGGCAGAGGATACAAAGCAAATAGTGTTTATCTTATGTTCATTAAGGTATTCTATGAGCATAACCGGAGACATAAATAGCTTCTTAGGAATAAAATATGTAACAGCCCCGTATTTTAGCGTGGTATAGACATCCTTTAGGCTTGCATCAAGGTAGAGTGGCGCCTGATTGCCAAAAATAGTATTCTCATCACATCCTAAGACCTTGCCAAGCCCCTCTATGTAGTCAATCACATTCCTATGGCTTGCCACCACTCCCTTTGGTACTCCTGTAGAGCCTGAGGTAAATACCAGGTAAATAGTGTCAGTCTCTTTTGCCTTATGGCTTATCTCCAGCAATAACTCATCATTAGCTTGCCTGCTTAGAGCTTCCTCATAGCTACAAATATCTCCACTAAATCCAAGGCTTTTAGCCTTTTCCTTAGTATGTCCGTCAACTATCATAAGCTTTGCTTTAGTTATAGCCATGATGGCGTCAAGCCTAACCTCAGGCATATCAAGGTCTAACGCCACATAAAAATTCCCCGAGCGGACTACTCCCAAAAGGGCAGAAACCTCCTCAGGGGACTTCTCCATAAAGACAAGTATAGGCTCGTTATAGATATTTTTATCAGCTATAAAGCTTCCTATAGCTTCGGTTTTCGATTTAAGCTCCAAAAAGGTCAAGGCGGAAGCTTCACCTATAAATGATGGCTTGTCGGGGTAGCTTGTGGCAGTTTCATCAAGGTAAGTGAGTATATTGGTTGGTTTCATAATGTTTATTCTTTTCTAAGATTGTGGGGGGGCAGTTTCCCTTAAAATAAGTTCTTCGACTAGATAGGCATCGCTCATACAATGCATATTGGATATTCCCTGACTCATAAGTGTGTAAACTATAGAGTGATAAAAATAATCCAAGGCTTCTTCAACCGTTTTATTACGCTCTTTTGCATAGGCTACTACAATTCTTGCATATTTCTTTTGTAAAAGGATTGGGTGTGCTAGCATACTATATTGCTCCTTTCAAAATGGAGATATTTGAGCGATTCTTCCGAACGAAAACAAACCTGCAAGTTTGGTTTCTCATAACGCAGACGGTTTATTGCCTCTTTTTTCTCAATAAGTCCATCAAAAAACAATTCAATGGTATTGAATACTTTATCATTGGCTACACCACCAATAACGATATCATAATCAGACTTATCTTTACTAAGTCTGCAGTTTACTACAAAATCCAGCCATTCTTCCGAATATGAATCAAATTTCAAGGTCTTTAAGCTGACAAAAGCCTCTTCGCTAAATTCATATACCGACACAATTCCTTCCTTACCTTCACTTCTAACCTTTTTACACCAATTCTCAGCTTGTTCGAGAATTGGCGTGGTATAAAAGCCCTTTCCGAAGTCAACATTCAGCCTCGAATGCTCTAAGTCCGGCTTAGGTACCTCAAGATATGAGCCATGATATAAAATCATAATTCTACCCCTTTTCTCTTCATAAGCTCTATTATGTCATTTACAATATACTCCTTTCCCTGTGTGTGGAGCACATCATAACAAGCAAAGATGTATTCGTGTAAAATCCCTGAATTCTTTAATGCATCATAAGTTATGACAGCATTTTTATTAAGCGCAGCTGCAACATTTTCTATACAAAATATGGCAAATTCTACTTCATTAAGACCGTAGTCGGAGTTATTGTTTGCATATAGTTACCTCTTTTCTAAGGCTATTGTATAAGGGAAGGGGGTGGGTTGTCAAATGGGGTCAAAAACACTCTCCAGTCTTTATCAGGCACACATTTTAATATATTACAAACCTGATAGGCAATACACCTTTGATATTTGTTTTAAGAAAGGCGAATCCAATAGCTGCCTTATTACACCATTATAACGGACATAATAATAGATAGGATTAATATAAAGGAATTGATAAACTCCATCTAACAATCTGCTTACCAGTCTTCAATATGAGGCATGATTTTATCCGTTACATCAGAAACGAAACCTTCAGACGTTCATTCATTTCTTCTACCGCCTCTTTAATGGTTCCATCCAACAAATCTTTAATCGCATCCTGAATGTCTTCAGCTGTTTAGGTATCATACTCTTGAAGTAGTTGCTGAATGATGTTTCTTTTACCTTCAGTCATTACAACCTTGCGTACCGGTTTCTTTTCTCTTTTTGCCATAATAAAAGATCTCCTATGATTTATATTTTATCATAGAAGACCTGTTGCTTAATAGCTATTTACAGAAAAAGTTTCACAGGCTCGTTTTTTAGATTGCGATTCTCCTCCATAAAATCATAGTCTGCTTTGGCTTCTTCATTGGGTTTGCTTTCATTTCGAAACTGGTTTATCCAGTTTGCGATGCTTGCAAGCGAAACACAATATCCACCAGTAATACTTTAAGCTTTCTTCCGTCTTCAATATGTAGGAGTACTATCCTATTCTTGAGCTCTGGTTCATAATGATACTCCTAGAAATTATCTTTTTTTACTACATAATAATATTATATTTCTCTTGCTCCCTATATAAATTAATTGCCTCCATAAAATCATCAATAGATAAACCTTTTTAACATACATACGGCATTAAGATACTTACAAGGCAAACATTCATACTCTTCAATTGTAACCAACGATTTTATGTCATCATATGTTGTCCAACCACACATCTTCACTATATCTGTATTATAAATCATATATTCTTTAAATTCAAACATATTAACTGTCATTTTTGTAGGTGGTATTGTTAAAACACCTTCTGCAATTACATTAAGATGAATTTTACTTATTGGCATATAGTACTTTATATTATCTCGTACAATATCATAATTAAGTAACTGTTTTGTAGTAATTTTACTGTCCATAACGCAGATAAAGCTATGACCTATATAATTGCTTACATTGTCTGCAGTTATCCAAACATACCTATTCTCATCTGCATCGAAAATAGCATCGTGATTTTACAAGTGATAATATACTATCATCTTCGAATATCAGACTTATTATGTCAAACATCTTTTCACCAGTATTTTCATGAGACATTAGCCACAATTTTCTCACAACATAATTTTCCGTTATAATGGTCATAAACCATGACTGAATCATCAACTTTTATTTTTTCAACTTCGCAATATGAACCATCAGCCATAAGAATTCTCGTCTTTGGTACAAAGCATCCTTCATCAACAGTTGCAGAGCTTTTATATGTTGATACCGAACGATATTTTTTATCGTCTCGATAATAATCATTTACTTCATCTGCATACTTGTTACGTTCCTTCTTACCTAGACAAGCAACTAACCTCTTTTTCAGTTTTTGGTGACGGTTGCATTTTTTTATTGACTGCTCATAATTTTTTATAGCTTCATCCAAATCAATTGCTACACCACCACCAAACTCATACATATTTCCTTTGCAATACAATCCAAGGGCAGTTTTAGCATTTGACAAAAATCTCATCGCACCAGAAAGATCCTCATTTAAACTAAACAATACAATACCCAATATCTCTTGATAATAAGTTTGATTATACATTTTAGAAATCAAGTAATAGCAAAGCATACAAATAACACGCCCATTTTCAATCATTTCATCATATTTATCTTTATTTATTTCGCTTTTCAGAATTTGGTATCCCGAATTAAACCTCGACTCAAAAATAATATCGATTATCTTGGCAATTGCAGGTATATATTGACTTGCTGCTGCAATTTTATAATATGTAAACCATTTATCTGTTAAATTAATGAATCTCCTTTTTCTAGTATACTTATTCATATTTTCTTCTGCTAAAATCATACACGCTTCAGGAACTAAAAAATTAGCTAATGTTTTTAGGTTAACACCTCTCCTACCATTTTTATACATGCCTATCAACCTATCTCCTGCTGCCATCGTAGCCTTTCCTTAGACTATCTTGAAAATGATATTGTCTTTCACCTTCTGTCACAGTTAATGCTTTTAGCATATAATTCTCTTCCACTACTACAATTTTTTTCCCCAAAACATTCACATATTTTTTTAGCGCTTCTTCCTTAATTTTATCAGGATCTAGAATGAATAGTAGCATCTTTGCTTTTTCCCCACTCGTGCTTTTTGTATATCAATGGCTTCAAAACTGAATATGTAGTGCCTTGAGTCGATTGTATATATGCATTTATAAGATCATAATTATCATATCCAAGCGAATACAATTTTTGATATAATTCTCTCTCCCATTCCACTATTAAAAGTTTTACAGCAAAACATTGCAGTGAACAAATTATCAAACACATCTTTAGAAATTATCTTATCAGCAACAAAGTTTTTCCCCTAACTCCAAAACAAATTTGCAAAAACTAGTTCATCTATTGTTTTAAAAATCTTATATAAATTGGTTTTCTCTACTTTAAGTTTCTTTTCTCTACTTTCCTCCAATAATTTGATTGACTTTAGTGTACCGTCATTACTATCCCTAAAACGAACAATATCCCCTATAACTTCTTGTAGAATAGATTTTGATTGCTCAAGTTGAGATTCATAATATTCTATAATCTTCATTTCTATCGAAAATCCACTCTTCCCAAAAACCATATAATACTGGTTTAACATAGCTACTTACAAAAATTTTCAATCTCGTCTATGCGAACTATATCGTACTTGTTTACATTAGGATTATTAATGGCATCCAAAATAATTCTTTTTACTTAATAATAGCGAAGCTTTTTAACAGCCTTTCGCTTATTAATTCCATTAATCCCGTCATCATCAAGATATACTAGTCTCCCAGACAGTGCTCGTGCAAAAAGTTGTTCTGCATGTAAATATAAATTATCTGAAAATAATACAGAGTGAGGAATCTTTCATTTTAGTGTGAACTATTATAAATTGTACCACTTTATTCAAAGCAATTTTTCGTTTACCACTTTCAATAACCAAAAAAAGTAAATTCACTTGCACTTAGCATTATCCTTATATTAGCGTAATTTACTACTTCAATATAATCTATCCCATCCGTATCAACAATTACAAGAGGAATTTGTGTATGAATCTTTTTAAATAGAGATGTAAAAATCACTACTCTCCATTAATGAATCACAGATTTCAAATATATCTGTGGTAATATATGATGAAACCCACAAGCATTTTTCAATAATTTCATTACATGAATATAATGATTCCATTGCTTTTTAGCATATTCTCCGTACGCTGGACTACATCAGAGTATAAGGATACATAGATATTTGTAGGATTTCAGTTAACCTCGTATGAATTAGATAATACAATTTATCATAACTCTCTCTAATTTTATTTTCCTCTAAGAGACATTTATTACGCATTACCTTTGCGAGAATAGATAAATATTTAGAAGTATCAGTCATCATAATCATACCCTTCCAAGAAGAATTCATTAATTTCCTCTTTAATTTCTCTAATTTTAATATCATATTGCTTTAATAAGTTGTTCAACATATAACCATTTTGATTTGATTTGCCCCTATAACTTAGTCAACGATTTTATGTCCATTATTTGTTTTGAGTTAGAAATATAATTAAACAATGTTTTTTTCAGTATTCTGAGCCTGTTTTATTTCTAACCTAATTGCCTCACGCAACTCTATTTCTACATTTTTAAATTCAGTAATAATATCATTTTGTCTAATATTTCCACTCGTTGTATAATTAAAAAAACTTTATGATTTCATTAGTACCATATTCTTTTTCATCATTTGCAGAATATGCAGTTATTCCAAAACAATCTATTTTTGTTTTACTAATCATATCTCTTGCAACCGTTATTATTTGTTCAACTTCATTTTTGAGGCTTTAAATCAGCCTTTGTAAAGATGATTAATATCGGAGTTTTAATGTGTAATGATTCAATAAATTGTATATCATCTTCAGTTATAGCACCAGTATCTCATATCAATTAACCAAATCAAATAATCTGAAATACTTAATTGCTCGAAAGCCTTTTCTCTGTCGGATACTACTTTTTCTAGAATTATTATCTTCATCATATTTAGTATATCCAGGAGTATCTAACAAAAGCTATTTCTTCAGGTAATAAATATTCATTTGATTCAATAATTATACTATCTACAAATGCTGGAAAACCAATGCCATATACAGCATCAAACTCATCGCCATTGCATTCATTGCTTCTTTACTTATTTCTGACGAGTAGCCATAAACACTATTGGCGTAAATTTTATCTTCCTTCGACTTAATAATATATGTTGGTATTGCTGTCGTTGTTTTTGGTCTACTGGAAGCTTATTTCCAATTCCAGAAATAGTATTGATAAATTTTTGATTTACCCGAGCTTACTCTCCCACCAAAAACTTATAACAACTTTATTATGTAATTTCTGTATCTTCTTTCTTTCCGAAAGTCTAGAGCATAAATTCAAAAAAATTTTTCGTAAATAATCATTTCATCTTTTATTGTTACTTCCGAGAATAATGAAAAATAAATCATTTATTTTTTTCTCTATTCTTCTACGGAAGCGTGCCGATGTATCAGAGTTATTATTTATTAGTTCCGCAATCAATTCTACTGCTTTATCTTCATTGAAATATACATATTTTCATTTGGAACATCAATATCTTCAAACAAAATATTCAAATCAATTTCATTATCAAATTCTACATCAAATGGCATTTTTACTCACCTCTTATAAAAATAATTGTGTCTATCTGTTTTAATTCAGATAGACACCTTAACTACTAATATAAAACTATAACTTCGCTTTCAAATCTTTTATTGATTTTGCAAATTCATGGTATTTCTCAATATACTTTTCTCTTTCTTCAACTTGTCCTTGCAATTTTTCTAATTCACCACAAAACTCATTTTCGATTTGATCTGCAAAAAGTACCGCTTGGGTTTCTAGTGTCTTTTTTATTTCTTTTAACTCATTTGCCAGTTGTGTTGAAATATCCTTCTCAATATCATTCAACAACCTACTTTGTAAAACATTTAGTTCATGTATTGCTTCATCTTTCGCATATCCTTCCTTAAATCTAGTTTCTAGCTCATCTATATACGGTGTAGAATCAAATGTGATATGTGGAATAGATATTTTATCCAACACATTTTGAAGTGGTAATAATATATCATCCTCGTCAAATTCCTTCTGACTCTGGCTAAATGCTTTTAATACAACATTTTTAATATCCTGAGCAAATTTCTCTTTGTTAAAGATATTTTTAAATTCACCGTTGACAAAAGAATGACATTTGGCAGAATACATTTCAATATTCTCGACGACTGAAGAAATATCTGCGATATTGTTTGTAACTGTTAAATGTACAATTTCTTTTTTCCAACCGAACAATCCAACATTTTGAGTCTCAAGCTCATCTTTTGATGTTGTTTTAACTACAAGTCTTTTATGTTGTCCTTTCTCTGCAGTCAACTGTGGTAAAATATGCTGTACTTTTTCATCACACTTGATTATTGCATTATCAAAAATATGCATTAACTTATCCCTAGACGAATCAATTATATCTCTAATATTGTTAGACTTCTGTTTTAACTCTTCTGCAGAAGTAGTTTCTAGCTTGGTTCTACTTGACACAGTCTCCTGCAATATTTTTTTCCAAGATACGCAGATGATTAAGTCTAACACGTTCCAATAAATCTGAATTTTTTTCCGTCAATAATTTCTTTCTTTCTGTCTAACACCGCATTTAACGCTTTTTTTATGCTATTAAATCCACCTAACGAAGTTAAATAATCATCCTTAAAATTCGGAAATCTTCCGTGTAAATTGTTGTAAATATTATGTTCATTATCATCTAACACAATATTGGCTTTTATCTTTTTATCTATGGCAAAGCAAGAAGATGACACAAATAAGACCATTTCAGCACTCATTTTGCCTAATATATCGATATGCTTTCCAGTATTCTTCGCTTGTTCCAAATTCTTTTTGAATTGTGATTTATAACTTGCTATAGATTTTTTATATGCCTTAGCAAAATCATTGTCATTTTCATTAAGAATGCCTGAATCAAGTTTACTTCCAACAACAATAATTTCTTTAACACCTGCACTGGGAAGACTACTAGCCATGAGTGTTACCGTTCTTGAATCCATAAACTGACTACAAGGAGATAGCAGAAGCACAACATCACAATAACGTAAAAACTGCTTTGTCCTAATACCACGCGATACAATAGGATCATTTAAGCCTGGTGTATCAACAATTTCAAAATCTTTGACATATTGATTATCTACTTGTAATTCTACATAACTTACAATAGGTGTATAATGTCCATTTGCCCCTACGTAGTCATTAAGTTTTTGTATAATATCTCCTTCAACTTCATCAGTTGTTCCCAGTTTTTCCAACAAAATTGGATCTTGTACCATTTTGGTAAGTTCCTTAGCACCTCTCTGATTTTCCGATTTACATTTAAATTCAATTTCAAATTGTTGCTTACTCATTGGCGGATTATAGTTTACTTTACCACCATATTGTGCAGCAATCATATTTTGCTCATTTATCATTTTACAATATTCTTTATAACCTTTATCTAACGCCTCATCATACAATTCAGAATGTTTTTGTATTGTTTCCCAATCCTCATTTGTATAGAAATGAATAATAGCTTTTGGCGTTTCAGAATATGTAATCCTTGTCAGTGCCGCCGTCATCGGTGTAGCCGCTTTGGGGAGATAGTCTTCTCCATCAAAAATACAGGAATTAAGAAATGATGATTTACCTGCTTTTACTGCTCCTACAATACCTATGCTAAGCTTTCTCGCATCACTTTTTGCTATTTCAATGTTCTGCTCAAGTGCAGAGGTAATCTGTTTAAATTCAATTAGTTTTTCAGTATCAAATAATTCTTCACTACTGTTCAATGTTGCTTCTACATTTCTCACTGATGCAAGATATTTATTTGCCTTTTCATAGTCAATAGACATTTACCATCCTCCCCAATTCATCAAGCATATTCTCAATAAGTGTAATATCATTTACAATATCTACTTTATACTGCTCATATTCCTGAACCTTATCTTTCTTCTTTTGTTGTGCTTCTTTTAAACTTACCTTTATATTTCCCAGTTTTTCGGTAAGTAATTTTTCATACTCATCAAGCACCATCTTTGTCGTTGTATCCACATTCTGCTTAATCTGCGGATACATTTTATTCATTATCTGCGGAATCACATTGTTAACAAACCTATGTTTTGCTAATTCCGCATCTGTCTCACCAAATAATCCCTGAAGTAAATTCACAACATCTGGCAAGAGTATTATAATCACTTCAATCCAAGGCGCAATAATATCCGTCGCTATAGCGGCAATTCCAGTAATAACATGATAAAATGTTTGCCCTTTCTTATCTTTATTATCTACGTCAATACCCTTTGTCTCAAAAGTACCTTCAACAATCATATTCTTAATATTGTTTGCAATATTTACTGCAATAGAAGACAAATCCACTTCCTCTCCTTCACTTATCAATCCTGTAAAATCGAGAGAGTCTGTAACACTATCAATTTGTCTAATACTTATATCTTTCATTGTTGAAAGCATAATAGGTCGAACAGTTTCGAGAATAATTGCTTGTGCTGCAACCTGATTTCCACTAAGAAGTGCTTCAACTATAGACTCTGTCCTTGCAATTAATATACTCCTAACTTTATTAGTCACTTCTTGTGTAGTATTATTGAGATCTTCTCTTGCAGCTTCTTTTTGTTTCAAAAGTATCAACTAATTGTTCTTCCAATCTTATATATGCTGCAATATCTGCATCTAAATCAAATGTGTCCAAATAATTTTTTTTCTGTAATACAGAAAGAATTTTCCCAGTATTTATTAATTCTACACTTAGTCTCTTTACCATTTCTTTATCAAAAAGCAGCTTGTGTATTAAACTCAGAGATTATTTCAATCAAATTACTGGCTATATTCACATCTCTTTTTGACACCGTATATACTTTGTAATTAAATCCATGTGCTGATAATGTATTTCTTGCTGACTCTGCAATATTTTCTGCAACATCAGTAGTTATCTTGTCGCACTTATTAACAAGTATTGATATCTGCTTACTATAATTTGATATCTCCCGAATAAATTCTAAAGTAGTACCATCAATTCCACCTTTTTCTTGATCCACTACCACCAAATAGGCAGAACCTATTCCGATATAGTTCGCTAGCGCCTTAGCATGTGCTTCAATACCAGCATCGAACCCTGGTGTATCAACAATTGTAAAATCACCAATTTTACTCAAATTATCTGAACATATTCTATATTCTAAATGATCATAATCTTGTGCGGAGCATTCTTGCCCAAATTCGATTTCAGCCTTATTTCCTGAAATATCATAGGCATATGCCTTTTCTATCTCATCATATACTAATTCTGTTGCAATAGCAGTTTGTGGTTCCTGTGCTTCTTTAAGAAACTCTGACCTGCCAATAAGCATATTTAGTAGTGAACTCTTGCCTGCACTAAAATGACCAACAAACATCATTTTAATATCAAATTTATCCTTAAGAGTTTTTTTATCTGTTTCAATGAAGATTCAAAATCAAGTCCCTTATGATGAGAATATACTGCACCCATTCTATCAATCAATTCATCAAAAACATTTCTGTTAACCATTTCTTCTTCCTCCTGTTTAGAGTCGTAACTAATCCAAAAAATTAACTTAATCTTTTCGATTAAGAATAAAGCTACAGTAATACTACAAACCATTTGCAATTCTTAATATTTTTGTACCACTGACAAGACATCAATTAATACTACAACCTACCTTCTACATTTTATCGCAACTAACTCTAAGTAGTTATTAATATTCAGTTTATAATGTAACCTTTTTCCCTAGACTGATGTGATTTCTATTTGTCATAATAGGCATTTACTATACGATTTCTTCAACATTCTCATCAAGATTGACACCTTTTATTTCGACATATCCTTCCCACTTCCAGAATGGGTTAATGTTTCTCCATTTAGAAATACGTCCCTCAAAATATACCTGAAAAAAAGACTATGTCTAAATATTAGCGTAAAGTTTCATTAATATCTTTTTAAAACCTATACTTCAGAGAAACAACTATTCAATTTCTTACACCTCATCTTTAGTCAAGTCAATAATCTCCAGATTTGCTAAATTAATACCTGTAGGATCTGCTAAGTTCCTAAACTCCTTATAACCCTTAGTAGTAAATTTAAAGCATTTCTTTACTTCCTTTTCATTTTTATGGTTTTTAGTAATTTCATCAACCCATTTTATAAACCTCACCTTTATCCCCCTATTCTCTTAAGTTCCAAAAATTTTTCAAAAGCTATCACATAAAAGCAAAGTCCTCGCCCTTGTCCCTGCGATATAAATGAACCTAGAATAATTCTCAGGTTTAATAGTTTCAATATCTACCAAAATTACAATTTTCGAATCTAGACCTTTGAAGCCTTGAATAGTTGAAAAGTACGGGATATTTTTATCAATTTCCGGTTTTCCCAATTCATTTACTTCTATTTCCATTTCTGACAAAATAGAGTTTTTATACCTATGAGGTGCAAGAAAGACAACATCTCTTAAACTTACATTTTCTTTTTTAAATTCTTCAAGTATGTCATCAATCTTTTTTTTGTATTCTTCAACGGTCTTATAACTTAGTTTTATAACTTCCTCACCATTCTCCTTAATGAATTCATCCAACTTAATTCCGCTAAGCATAGAACTGTATGTCCCTATTTGAATGGTATTTCTACAATTAATCCTAAGCTTAAAATGAGCTGAGTGAAAACCATTAATTATCTCCATTCCAGCCTCATACTCTGGGTTGTAAATGTTTTGATCAGGATCATAAAACACTGCCCAGTTCCCTTTATCAAAGCCACCCCTTAAAATAGTGTCTAAAGGATATAAATAATCTGGTTTTAGTATATCCTGTCCTTCATCCATTACAAGCACATCATAATTAAGCTTATCAATTTCACTATCAGAAAGAATGGACAAATAATCCAATACCTCTTCAGGTAAATCTTCTGAAAAGTATTTGCTAGGATTTGCATTTAATTTATCATTATCAACCTTTACATATTCACCGAACAGGGCGTGAATATTAATCACCTTAAGATTTTCAATTTCTCCAATTTGAGAGTTCACATTGTTAGAGAGATTCTTATTAAATGTCAAATACAACACTTTTTTACCTTCAGCAGCTCTTTTCTTCGCATAGTCTGTAGCCAGAAGTGTCTTCCCGGTTCCTGCCTTTCCTTCTATCATTAGGTGCGCATTCATAGATAAAGCCTGCATAAGCTGTGTTTGCTCATAGGTCAGTCTTACAAGTTTTTTCTCAACATCATTCAGTCTGTCAGAAAGCATTGGTACAAATACAAAATCACCTCTAAGAAATTTACAATATTCTTGATATCTTGTATCGAAAGTTTGGCCTTGTCTTTATACTTTCTCTTTTCCCAATACCTGAATATATTATTAACATATACTGCGATATCAGAAGTTGATTTATCAAAAGTTATTTCAGGAATGGACTCCTGTCCATTATGTTTAAATTCAATGTCCGGAAAAACAACACCACAGGCCATTGTTATATTGCTAAGTCTGTTGCTATTATGAAACTTATCTTTTAGTATATTATCAAGGCTATACATATTCCCAACAACCTGCGCAAATGGTCCTTCATACTTTGTTCTCTCTATACCATATCTATCTATAAAGTACCAGTTTCCATCCCTACACTTCACTCTACCCCCTTTAATTTCGAGGCAGGCTACTCCATATTCACAAACAATGACAAAATCGATCTCTCCATAAGCTTTGTGATTGTGCTTTGGAAGCCCCAAAGAATGGAGTATATAGGCATTTTTTAAGTTAAGTTCTTGTAAGATGTTATACATCTTTTTTTCGGCATTGCTTTTGATTTCTTCACCTAAGTAAGGTGGTATAAATGTTGGCATAAATACTCCTTAAAACTATTTTTAAGATTGTTTTTTATGTGGCTTAAAAATCTCATGACGTGATTTTGCTATATCTGTCCTTCTCTTCTCAGTTATTGCATGTTTTTTAAAATCATAACGTTTTTCTATATAAGTCGGACCTAATTTAAGTACACCTACTACAGTTGCCAAAATACCTAATGCTGTAAGTTTAAACTTATTATTCTGATTCTTATCCTGCCTATCCTGTTCTTTTAGTAAAATAATAGTAACTTTTTTCTCTTCAAAACTCATGTCTGGATTATTAAATATAACATTAGAAACCAAATCATAGTTTTTTTATATTTAGCTGTACTGCAAGTCTATTGGATTCCTTCAAATAGTCGATAAAATCTCCTGTAACATTGCATAATACTGGAGCCAATGCTTTTTGCTACCTCTGTAATCATAATTTCTTTTTGCTAGTACTGGAGCAAGGGCATTCATAGCATCGGGTACTTTGTCAACAAATTGATTCCCCATTCTTTTTAATATTTGCGGCGTTAGCTTTTTAAGTGCTTTTTTTTCAATCACATCATTCATAACCAGTCTCCTTTGTAACAGTTTTATTATAATATAATTTCCTTTCTTTCTTCCCACCCAAATATCTTTGCAAGTAAGTCAACAATAAGCCAATGAAATACTCTAGACATCTAAGTTCCTCCCAAAAATTATTCCAGTTTTCTCTTTTGTAGATATATTCTTAATAAATAGTTACTTGCTCTTTTCTGGCACCTTGATAATTACAGAAGTTATGTCTGTCATAATTTTTCTCATCTTTAATTCTCTCGCACTCTTCCCCTTGTTAATATTAACAGCTACTACAGAATCATAAACTTTCATAGTCACCTTATTCTTACTATCTTTAATATCTGACTTACTTGAAACCTTATTCATAGTCCCCCTCCTATTCCACAACCTCAACATTCTCTCCCTGACTCCTAAGCCACATCTCAATTCCCTTTCCAAATACCTCAGCCTGAACTGTATAAACCCCATTATCCTCATCAAGCACCTTGGCTGTCGGCAATCTGTCGAGTATTGCATCTATATCAGTTCCTTTGTACTTAAACTTGACCTTTGTCAGTCTGCCACCAGTCATAAATTGGATTCGTTTTCTAAACTCACCCTCCTCAAATCTGCTACTGTAAGGGATATGGAATTTCTCAGTACAAACTTTCATATCTTTTATTCTGTCTATGCGGTATATTGTTGGAAATGAGTCATTGATTACATCAAAGTTCTTCCTCACTTCTTCATCTTCTATAAATGCGGTTAGGTAAAAATAGTACTCCGAAAACATTATAGCTACTGGCTTTACTTTTCGCTTAACTACCTTCTTATCCTTAGACCGGCAATAATCAATCTCAATATATTTATTTTCTCTTATTGCCTGACCTAGAAGCCACATTCTATCCATGAAATCCGACTTGTGACGAGGCTCTACATAGTGAAATTCTTCATTACGGATCAAGTCCTGCACAAGCTTCTGATTGGTCTCAGGTACGCAACAGGTAATCAGCTTGTTTAGCATTTCTACCATTTTAACCTTAGTAAATGCCCTACTATCTAGCAGTATCTTGCAAAGAGCCAAGACTTCGCTATTGCTTAGTCTAATCTTATATAAAGTCTCTAGCTTGTAGCCCTTTTCTATCCTGTCATAAACAATAGAGTTTTCTATACCTGTTCTCTCAGAATCCACATCCAGAAAGTTTCTGATATCGTCTATGTCTCTTTGTATACTCCTTTCATTTACACCATAAAAGGCTGCCTCTTCAGACTTATATATAATGTGCCCGTCCATTAACTTTGCGTACATCTGTAAGGTACGCATTACTTTATCACCTTTATATTCTTCCATCTTCTTGCCCTCTCACTTTGATATCTACATTGTATCATTTGAGATGGACACTTTATGTCATTCTAAAAAACTTCTAGTTAAAATTTCTAGTTACAACATTGTTTGTGTTAAAGAAGCTTTTAAACGCAAAAAGCACCCATTTTAAGCGCGCTTAAAACAAATGCCTGTGTTTTTTCTTTATTTTGCTATTGCGTAATGATTGAAACTCTGAGTCCCATTTACTTTCAATTAATACTTCACTTCTCATCCCCTTGAAACCTCTCAAAATATAATATCTATATTTTACCACATTTTCAGGATATTGCAATCAGAATTTACAAAAAACATCTCTCATTACACAATCTGCAATAATAAACTGTTTCGAATAATTCCAAATAAGTGTTTTAATAATGAAATGATAATACCAGCTTTTTGCAATCAGTTAAAAATTAATCTTGAAATTTCCTCAAACTTCCTTTTGCAATTAAATTGTGTAAAATATAAATGCATTAAACCAAACCATTTTCAACAAAGGAGACATTAAATGTATATAAATACGGTGATAGGAATACTGATACCATTCCTCGGCACCTCCCTTGGTGCTGCCATGGTATTTGTTCTAAAAGAAAACATGGGCGAAAAACTTCAGAAGGCTCTGACAGGCTTTGCTGCAGGGGTGATGGTGGCAGCCTCCTTTTGGAGTCTGCTAGTTCCTGCCCTTGAGCAGTCGGAGTCTTTTGGAAAGTTTGCATTTATCCCTGCTGCCGTAGGCTTTCTCATAGGCGTTGGTTTCTTACTTCTTTTAGATGAAATTACCCCTCACATGCACCTTGACCTTACAGAAGAGGGCCCTAAAGGAAGCCGTCTCAGCCGTTCTCTTAAGCTGGTTCTTGCCGTTACACTCCACAACATCCCTGAGGGTATGGCAGTAGGTGTAGTCTATGCAGGCTGGCTTAATGGCAACAGTACCATCACTTACTTTGGAGCCCTTGCTCTTGCTATAGGTATTGCCATTCAGAATTTTCCTGAGGGTGCCATTGTATCTATGCCACTTAGAGCTGAGGGCATGCCTAAGTGGAAGACCTTTATTTACGGAGTTTTGTCGGGACTTGTTGAGCCTATCGGTTCAGTCCTAACTATTCTCTTTGCTTCACAGGTCGTGCCTTTGCTCCCATATTTCCTTAGCTTTGCAGCCGGGGCAATGATGTATGTAGTGGTAGAAGAGCTTATTCCAGAGATGTCCGAGGGAAAACACTCCAATATAGGCACAGTCCTTTTCGCAGTAGGCTTTGTGACCATGATGATTCTTGATGTGTCATTGGGATAAGAGGTGTTTTGTAAACAATGTAAAGCGTTTGACAAAACACCTCAATCATCACATGCCCTAAAGGCCGCTTTCATCCTATCAATCTCACTTCTGCCTATACCATATTTTTTTGCCAACTTTTGCCAGTTGTTTCTAACTATATCTTTAATCAATGCTACAAGCCTAACAGCCTCATCTTTATCTAAACCGTAATATTTTGCTGACTCTATCGCTAAATCAAAACTAATGTCGGCATTATAAGAGTCTACATTTAAGGACAAGTATTCTCCGTATATATCCGGATTTACATCGTAGAGCGGAGATAATTCCCAGCCATCTTCCGACAAAATAAATCCGTGATTCTTAAAATGATCATCTGTATTAGACACAGCCATGCTAAGTACAATCCTCTTCCATAGCTCTACCAAATCAGCTTGCGGCCTAACACCATTGGCTTTTAAGAAGGAGACTATTTCAAGATAACTGCTTCCATCCGCCATATCGGCACCATCTTTTTTGCCAAGCATTGTCATTGCAGAGGAAAAATGTACACGCTGACTGCCTTTTCTATCAAAGCGTTTAACAAGAAAAGTAGTTCCTAATTTTGAAAACTTTTCTATCTTAGCTTCAGGAACATCTAACCCAAACATAGCAGCCAGCTCATGTGCAACCATCTCCCAAGCACCTGAGTTAAAATCATCGTGTTTAGATGGGAACTTAGCTATCCAGAGTGAGCCATCCTGAGCCATTACAGATGCCTTAGGTCTCGCTCCTCCTAAAGATGAACCAGGTGCAAGCAATTGTTTTAACCATTTTTCATTCAGACTATCAGTATCATTTTCAAATGCTATAGATGCCTGCTCCAACTCTCTAAGCGAGGTCCAGGGGGGAGTTGCAAATTCTTTATCATCTGATAAAAAATTCCCTTCCAATTCTGTTTTAAATCTAAGTCCTCCCATTCTTGCTTCATCATATACCCCAAGCAGGTAGTCACTCTCTAAGAGTTTTTCAGGTTTTACTCCTTCCCTTTTTGCTCTTATCTCCTCCCTTCTTTTCATTAGCCGTCTTCCCCATCTGTCAGGACAAGAGTCTGCAAATACTCCAAATATGTTTTTGTCATCAGTTATATACTGTCTCCCTCTATACAACTGCAAATCAGGGTCAAGGAGCATTTTCTTATGTTCAAGCCAATTTTCATTGTACTCAAAAGAATAAAACTCCTTGCCTCTAGTTTGAGAAACATACATTGTCCCTACCAACTCATTGGAAAACGATAGAAAATCTGCAAACACATATATCTTTTTTTCTTTTTCCATTCCTATCCCTTCCTCACTCTCTTATTCACCATAATTCCCAAGTCCTGTAGTTTTCTTCCAAGTTCGTCATCTTTTGCTACCAGCAACAAGTCCTTGTCCATATAGTTAAGTGCATGGAGTACTGCTGCATAGCAGCCTATAGCTACAGATGGTGCTCCTTTTTCTATAGCGACAAGGGTTGCCCTGCTTACTCCTGCTCTTTCTGCAACCAGCGTAGCTGATATTCTTCTTCGCAGTCTTGCTAATTTTATCTGCTCTCCCATCCGAGCAAGTATATTTTCAGTTTCAGGCAATAACACTACTGATTTTTTAGGCATAACAAAACCTCCTTATGTCAATAATATTAAACATAAAGAGGTGTTTTGTCAATTTTTATTTACTTTATTTTTATCCCCACTGCTCTAAAAGCAAAAACTCCCTTAGATTACAGTGCTTTACTCCATTTCTGCTTAAGTCAAATTCATCCATCGACAGTACATACTTAGGGTAATTGTCCTTTATACTTTCGTATACACCAAACTCTCGGTTTATTGTGTCCTCTGTAGGGAGAAGATAAGCTACCTGAATGTATATTTTATCCCCCCGCTTTTTCTGCAATGAAGTCTATTTCTTTATCTCCTGCTTTCCCAATGGTTACATTATATCCTCTGCAAAGCAGCTCCATGCAGACTATATTTTCAAGCAGCTGATCCATGTCTCTGGTATTGCCGCCATACACCGCCTCTCTAAGACCATGATCCGCTATATAGTACTTTTCATTTATAGTTAATATCTTTTTGCCAACCAAGTCCTCACGATTAAATCTGTAAAATAGATAGGCTTCTTCACAGGCCTTTATATAGTTTAATACAGTCTCTGCGGAGACCTTTCTATTTTCACTTTTCAGATAATTAGATACGCTTCTCGCACTAAAAGTATGGCCTACATTAGCCATAACAAAGGTGATTATCCTCTCTAACAGTTCAACATCCCTGATATTGTTGCGTTTCACAACGTCCTTTAATATTACGGAATTATATACATCACGTAGATACTGTACAGATGCCTCCCTGTCTTTATTTAAGTTGCCAAGAAACGGCATCCCGCCAAAGTCTATGTAGGTCTTAAACTCCTCAGAAATGCTAATGTCACCTTCACTTATCCTTCGGCTTTCAAGGTATTCTCCAAATGAAAATGGGTAGATGACAAATTCTACATATCTTCCTCCAAGATAGGTTGCAAGCTCGCCTGAAAGAAGCTTAGCATTAGAGCCTGTAATGAAGATATCACAGTTGTAGTCAACCCTCATCGAATTGATACATTTTTCCCAGTCAGCTACTTCCTGTATTTCATCCAAAAATATATAAGCCTTATCCTTAATATCACTCATTCTTTTGCAAAGTTCCTCATACAGAGCTTTAGCAGTACAGTATTTTTCATTTGCAAGAGATTCAAAATTAAACGAGATAAATCTCTCTTCATTAACTCCATTTTTAATAAGTTCATCTTTGATAAGCTCAAGCATAACGGATTTCCCGGCTCTTCTTAGACCCGTCAATACCTTTATTACGTCTTTATCTATAAACGGGCGTATTCTCTGCATATATCTTTCTCGTTTTATCATACCGATTCCTCCATAAAAATCCCGTATGATAGTATTATATGTCAGTTACAACTGATATTCAAGTCAAATTTTATATTTTGTCAGTTATAACCGACGCTTTTCTTATTTTCTAATTTTTGTCAGTTATAACCGACATATTTAACCCATACCAATACCCGTTCCCAGCTCTAAATTCTCTCTTTACTAATCCCGCCACAGACGGCTCGCAGGCCACTACTGCATAAGACGCAGGGAGCATGCCACTTGCACCTAGCCATTCAAGCTGCCTGCACCCCCTACCTCAGATACTCCCTCAAAAACGGTGAAACCTCCTTGTCTTTTCCGTACAGGCTTTTAGGGTAGGTAATCATAAGCTCCTTCTTGGCTCTGGTAATAGCTACATAGAAGAGTCTTCTCTCCCTCTTCTATATCCGACTGCCTGATGGCCTTTTTGTAAGGGATAATGCCTTCCACAGCCTCAGGGATGTAAACCTTCTCAAACTCTAATCCCTTGCAGCCATGCATTGTTGAGATTACTACGGCATCTCTGTCGGAATTCTTATTCTTTTCAAACTCTTCCTTCTGCTTCTTATTGAACTCTTCTATGCTCTTCTTCCATTCTTTGAGGGTGGAATAAGGCTTCGCTGCCTCCTCAATTTCCTCCAATATGTCAAAGAGCTCTTCAGCATCTATATGCCTTTCATCTGCGTATTCTGTCAAGAACCTGTCATAGCCAATAGCCTTTCTTATGTAGTGAATCGCGCCAAAGGGAGAAAGTTCAGCTAGCTTTGCCAAATGAAACTGAAGTGTATTGATTCTTTCAGCCATCCAGTTCCTCCCCTTATAGGCATCAGTCCACCTTATGAAGCTCACATATTCAACCTTATCTCTATTTAGAGTTACTGCATCGGCAAGGCTTTCCCTTGTCAAATAGCGGTTTGGGCGGTTCATTATGTTTAAGAATCTGCTCCTTGACCTGTCTCCGTTAGCTATTTCAAGATAGTCCATTATATTCTTTGCTATAAAATGGTTGTAAATGCTTGGAGCCATCTCCTTCATGATAAATGGAATATTATACTCTATAAGCTTGTAACTACAGGTCTTGCAGCCACATTTGTCCTATATACAATGGCCATTTCAGAAAATGGTATTCCAGCCTCGTGAGACTTTATTATATCCTTTACTATGGCAGTATCCTCAGTTCTTCTATCCGGGAAGCTCTTTATCACAGGCAGACTTCCCGACTCTCCCTTTGCAGCCACTATTTTCTTGTCAAAACGCTGTTTATTTTTATGTATCACGCTCCCTGCAAAGTTAAGAATGGCTTCTGTAGAACGGTAGTTTTCATTTAATATAACCTTTTTGCAATTTGGATAAATTCTTTCAAAACCCAGCATAATCTCAGGCTTTGCGCCTCTGAAGCGGTATATACTCTGGTCGTCATCTCCCACTATAAAAATGTTGTTAAGGGGCTTTGCCATCTTGCTTACAAGCTCAAACTGAAGCCTAGACACATCCTGAAATTCATCTATGAGGATGTATGTAAACTTGCTCTGCCAAGCCTCAAGGATATGAGGATAATCACTAAAAAGCTTGTCACAGAGTATCATCATATCATCAAAGTCAATCAGCCCTCTCCTCTTTCATAAAAGCCTCATAAGACCTGAATATATCCCTAAAGGCTTCCTCCGGACAGCTTATGGAATAATAGTTTTCTATATCCACTCCCTCTGATTTTACCCTGCTTATCTCTCCAATTACATTTTTGATAAAATCCTTTTCATCCCCTTCTTCAAGGTCCAGTGTTCTTATTTTTTCTTTTAGGAAATTTCTCGTCATTTCCTCACTAATTATTCGGTCTACTCCGTAACCGTAGGACACCCTCAGTATCATAAAAAATATCGAATGAAAGGTGGCAAACTGTACTCCCTTTGACTCTCCCATTAGCTTTATAAAGCGCTCCCTCATCTCTGTAGCAGCTGCCTTTGTGAAGGTTATAACAAGGATAGTCTGAGGTGGAACCTTCATTTCCTCAAGGAGATAACGAACCCTACCTGTAATTACAGCTGTTTTCCCTGAGCCCGGCCCTGCAAGCACCATCATAGGCCATCTACGTGTCTTACTGCTTCTAACTGTGGCTTACTGTACTCCACACTTCCTCCTAAATTAGCCCTCTACTGCCTTACTAAGCTTTTCTATACCTATTCTGACTCTTCTTAGGCTTTCTTCCTTGCCAAGAATCTCCATTATCTCGTAAGCCCCGCCAGGTGTCATCTGTTTGCCTGAAACAGCGGTTCTTATCGGCCAAAGTCCCTGTCCGTTCTTGATGCCTTTATCCTGGATGTAGCCCATAAGTACAGCCTCAACTCCCTCTCTGGAGTAGTCATTACTTGCTTCAAGAAGTGGAAGGAGGTCACGAAGAACTACAAGCGAGCTTTCAGAGGTTGTCTTCATTTTCTTGTGAGTATACATAGCTATATCGTAATCAGGAAGCTCCTCAAAGAAGTCAATATGCTCCTTAAGGTCAGGCAGTACTTCGATTCTTGTCTTCACAAGCTCAGCTATTTTCTTAAGGTCGAGGTCTTTTGTAATCACCTCTTTGATGTATGGAAGCGCCATTTCAAAGAACTTCTCAAGGTCCATGGCCTTAAGGTACTCACCGTTCATCCAACGAAGCTTAACCATGTCAAATACAGCAGGCGACTTATTAATTCTGGTGTAATCAAACTCTCTGATAAGCCCTTCAAGGTCAAATATCTCAGTTCCGCTCTCAGCACTCCAGCCAAGAAGTGCTATGAAGTTTACAACTGCCTCAGGTACAAAGCCCTGCTCGATAAGGTCTTCATAGGAGCTGTGTCCGCTGCGCTTTGAGAGCTTCTGATGCTCTTCATTGGTAATAAGTGGGCAGTGGATGTAAGTAGGGATTTCCCAGCCAAATGCTTCGTAGAGCCTGTTGTACTTAGGTGTAGATGAAAGATACTCATTGCCACGGACTACATGGGTGATTCCCATAAGGTGGTCATCTACTACATTGGCGAAATTGTAGGTAGGATAGCCGTCAGACTTGATAAGTATCTGGTCGTCAAGCTCTGAGTTTGGAGCTGTTATCTCGCCATAAACCTCATCCTTAAATGTGGTAGTACCCTCTCTTGGAATATTCTGTCTTATGACATAAGGCTTGCCTTCAGCAAGATTTCTCTCTATTTCTTCCTTAGGAAGGTGGAGGCAGTGCTTGTCATAGACCATGACCTCTTTCCCGTCTATAGTCTGCTTGAGACTTTCAAGCCTTTCCTTGTCGCAGAAGCAGTAATAAGCCTCTCCCTTCTCTACGAGTTCTTTGGCATACTTTAGATATATTCCCGTAGCCTGTCTCTCACTCTGCACATAAGGACCACAGTCACCGCCAATATCAGGACCTTCATCATGCTTAAGACCTGTCTCCTTCATTGTCTTGTAAATGATATCAAGGGCTCCCGGTACAAATCTTTCCCTATCTGTATCTTCTATTCTAAGTAAAAATGAGCCTCCTGCATGCTAGCTATGAGAAACTCATAAAGAGCTGTTCTTAGGTTACCTACGTGCATCCTTCCTGTTGGACTTGGTGCGTACCTTGTTCTTACCTGTTTCATTTTCTTATCTCCTATATCTAACGGTTTATCCCTAAGGGATTCCCTTTTTTACTCTTTTTCATCAATAACAGCATCTATCTCCGCAAACTCTACCATTTTGTTAAAGGCATCCTCTACCAACTCAAATTCCGTATCATCCTCGATATCTTCTATATTGAATTCTTCATCTCCAACCGGCACAAATCTATACAGCCATATATCGCTGTCATCATTGTCTTTATCAATAAGGGCAATATACTGCTTGCCCCCCACCGGAAAGATAGCAAGTACTTCACATTCTATCTGGGTTCCGTCTTCCATATCAACGGGAATCACCATATAAGGTAAGTTCTCTTCCTTCTCTATAGCCATAAACACCTCCACTTTATTTAATGCCATGATAGTATATCACAAATATTTGATTTGGAAAATAAAAAATCTCAGTCTCTTTACAGCGCTTCTATCTGTTCCTTTGTAAGTCCAGTCGCCTTTACTATAATCTCTATATCTACCTTACTATCCTTAAAATTCTTTGCTATGCGGAATGTCGCCTGTTCTTCACCTTTCTCCATTCCTTGTTCTATTCCTTTTTCCATCCCTCTTTTCTCAAGTTCATCTAAAAATTCACACATATCAACATCTCTCCCTTCTTTTTTGATTCGGACAATCTCACTTTTAATTTTCTTAAATCTGTTATCATGCAATACCGCATCTAGCAAATCTAATACTTCCTCAGGATGCTTTATATCCAAGTCATGAGGTCTATAATTTCTTTTCTTGGATAAAATTCCTGCAATAAACTTAAAATCATCCCTAAATTTGTCTATCTCTTCATCTGAGAGTCTAGCCATATCAATCAGCTTAAATTTATAATCTGAAACAATATCTATAATTTCAGTAGGACACTCAATTCTTTCTTTGAGGGTTGTTGGAACCTTCCACTCATTTTTCCCCCAGTATATTACAATTGTAAATACCGGATATATATGTTCATTCCCAATCTGATTCTTATATGTCGCCCCATCATAAGAAATTACTCTTAATATCATATCCCTATCTAGGCTTGTTTGATTTTCTATGCCAATAAATGAAAAAATTACACCTTTTTTCTCCCATAATTTGGCAACATCTCGTATTTGCTCACGGTGAGTATTTTTATCATCCTTAAACTGAGTAACCGGATTTGCATCAGTTAAGTCTTCACTCCTTACAATTTCCTGCCCCTCAAAGATAGTTCCATTAATGACATCTGCGAATACATCATTATAACTGAGCAGTTTCTTTTCTGTTATGTCTTTTTCTTTCATTTTACCTCTTTTCGTAGTAATACACAATAAGTTACCCCAAATAAAAGATATTTAGGAAGTTGCTTCATCTTGGGTACAAAAAACAAGCCACGAAATTACCCCTGACATTTCATAATTAATGTGATTTTTGATTTCTGATACGAAATCCAAGAAATAGTCAATTAAAAACAGAATCAAATAACAGTTTAATGATATCATGGTTTTCCATAAAAATACAAGAAAAAGAGGAAAAAGACTTAGGTCTCTCTCCCTTTAATAAAATACAATGTAACTCTATTTTCCCTTACTCTTCCTTGCTTCATCAAAAAGCTCGATGTCTTCCCTGGTCACTTTAACATTGGTAGTTTTGGTGTCCTCACCCGGTTTGGTTATGGAAACCTCAACTATAGTGCCCTCCGGAAGGCCGGTCAATATAACTCTTTTTACAAATTCTGCAGCCTTTGGGTGATTGCCCTCTAGCTGTGATTTATACTTTAACATTGTGAATGGATTCATTCATTCTCCTTACTTAACTTTAGTCTCATCCGCTGCTCTGCCATAGGTTATGGCAAGCTTTTTCATTCTCTTTGCAAGCTTTGCAGTAAAGTCCTTCTTGCCCATTCTCCACTCCCAGTTACCACCTAGCGTAGACGGAGTATTGATTCTGGCTTCACTTCCAAGGCAGAGGAAGTCCTGCATAGGGATGATGGCAAGATTACCCACACTCATATAAGCACTTCTTATAACATCCCATACAATTTCATTTTCATCCTCAGTCCGGATATTAAGATATTCTCTCGTGTAATCTCTTACCTTCTTGGTTAAAGAACGGTACCAGCCAAGAGTGGTGTCATTATCGTGAGTTCCTGTATATACAACTGAATTTGCTACATGATTATGTGGGAGGTAGGTAGTTTCAGCCCCACCGTAGAACGCAAAGTGGATTACCTTCATTCCCGGATACCCTGTACGCTTCACAAGCTTTATTACAGAAGGTGTGAGGTAGCCAAGGTCTTCAGCTATCACATCCATCTCTCCAAGCACTTCCTTCATCCTTGCAAAAAGAGCAAAGCCTGCTCCCTTCTTCCATTTACCCACAACCGCATCTTTTCTTCCATAAGGAATAGAATAATAGCTGTCAAATCCCCTAAAATGGTCTATTCTTACAGTATCGTAAAGGTCAAATGCCCTTGCCATACGCTTCATCCACCATTCATAACCTGTCTTCTTGTGATAATCCCAGTCGTAAAGAGGATTGCCCCAGAGCTGGCCCGTTGCTGAAATGCGTCAGGCGGGCAGCCTGCAACCGCAGTAGGTATGAATTTCTCATCAAACTGGAAAAGTTCAGGGCTTGCCCAAGCATCAGCAGAGTCAAAGGCAACATAGATAGGCACATCACCTATTATCTTAATTCCCTTTTCATTTGCATACTTTTTAAGCTTCTTCCATTGTATGTCAAACATCCACTGTATAAATGCGTAGAATTCAACTTCATCAGCAAGCTTATCCTTATATTTCTTAAGTGCAGCAGCCCCACGAAGCCTAAGTCCTTCTTCCCACTCATTCCAAGCTATACCGCCAAGCGAGTCCTTAATAGCCATAAAAAGTGAATAGTCAGGTAGCCAAAGGCTGTTCGCCTTCTTAAATACTTCAAAGCTCTCTCCACCTTCTATCTTAAGTTTACCTGCTTTAAGAAGCTTCTTAGCATTCTCAAAGGCTATCTTGAGTGCCTTAAATCTTGAATTATATACCTTCGCATAGTCTACATACTTGGCATTCTTGCCAAAATTAAACTTTTTAAGTTCAGCTTCTTTTATAAGACCCAAATTCTTAAGCTCTGCAAGGTCTACAAAGTAAGGATTGCCCGCATAGGTAGAGAATGACTGATATGGGCTGTCTCCATAGCTTGTTGGTCCAAGTGGCAGTATCTGCCAGTAGCCCTGTCCTGCCTCAAAAAGCTTATCCACAAATTCATACGCCTCTTTTGAAAAACAGCCAATACCGTATTCGGAAGGCAATGAACTAACCGGTAAAAGTACTCCGCAACTTCTCATAAATTGTCCTTTCTCCTATATTTAGCATAGTTTATAAGACAGGTGCCAAAATCTGAAATCCATTTTAACAAAGTAAAACAGCCTTCAAGCTTTTGGCACCCGGTTATATGCTACCTGAAACTATCTCAGTTTCCAGATATCTCTATTATATTCTTCTATTGTTCTGTCAGACGAGAAGAAACCGGCATTTGCCATATTTACAACAACCATTCTCTTCCATTTTTTCTCTGTCAGCATAATCCTTAAGTATCTCGTCCTTCTTCTCAATATAAGCCTCAAGGTCAAGAAGAGCCATAAACCAGTCCTTATTTATAAGGTCATTATAAAGTCTTTCAAGGTTCTCTTTGTTACCAACCTTTGTAACCGTATCACTTACGATGAAGTCAACTGCATCCTTTACCACCTTTGACTTGTTGTAAATGTCACGAGACACATAATCAGCCTTCTTATAGTGCTCAATTACCTCATCAGACTTCGCACCAAAGATATAGATGTTATCATCTCCTACAAAGTCGTGTATCTCTACATTGGCACCGTCATCTGTTCCAAGAGTAATAGCACCGTTAAGCATAAACTTCATGTTAGAAGTTCCACTTGCCTCCTTGGACGCAAGAGAAATCTGCTCAGATATATCGCAGGCAGGAATAATCTTCTCCGCATAGCTTACATTGTAGTTTGAAACCATAACCACCTTAAGATATGGGCTAACCTCAGGATCCTTGTTGATTATCTCAGCAAGTACAAGGATGAGGTGGATGATGTCCTTAGCTATCACATAAGCAGGGGCTGCCTTTGCACCGAAGATGCAGGTAACAGGAGTCTCAGGCTTTTTGCCTGCCTTGATCTCAAGGTACTTGTGTATGATGTAGAGTGCATTCATCTGCTGACGCTTATACTCGTGAAGACGCTTTACCTGTACATCAAATACAGAGTTAGGATCAATATCCACTCCCTCCATCTTCTTTACATAGTCTGCAAGCGCCTGTTTATTGGCTTTCTTAACTTCATCAAGCTTGTCAAGGAAGTTCTGGTCATCCTTATGTTCTAAGAGCTTCTTAAGTTCAGTAGCATCCTTTCTATAGCCTGTGCCGATTGTCTCATCTAAGAGCCTCGCAAGCCCATGGTTACAGGAAAGCAGCCATCTTCTAAAGGTAATACCATTGGTCTTGTTGTTAAATCTCTCAGGATAGAGCTTGTAGAAATGATTAAGCTCGGAATCCTTAAGAATATCTGTGTGGATGGCTGCAACACCATTGGTTGAGAAACCATAGTGGATGTCAATATGAGCCATGTGTACCCTGTTCTCATCATCTATTATCTGAATAACAGGATCAGGATTTACTTTTCTTATTCTGTTGTTAAGCTCCTTGATAATTGGCACAAGTACAGGCACAACCTTTTCAAGGTATCTGAGAGGCCATTTTTCAAGTGCCTCAGCAAGGATGGTATGGTTGGTATAAGCACAGGTCTTGCTTACCACTTCAACTGCATCATCCATGGTAAAATACTCTTCCTGAGTAAGAATTCTGATAAGCTCCGGAATAACCATAGTAGGATGTGTATCATTAATCTGAACTACAGCGTACTTATTAAGGTCATGTAAATCATGTCCCGCATCCTTCATGTCCTTTATAATTAGTCTTGCGGCATTACTTACCATGAAGTACTGCTGATAGATACGAAGAAGATGTCCTGCCTCGTCTGAATCATCAGGATAGAGGAAAAGGGTTAGGTTTTTCTCTATATTTTCCTTATCGAAATCAATTCCACTTTTTACAAGGCTTTCATCCACGGAATTCACATCGAATAAATGAAGCTTTCCGATTCCATTCTCGTATCCAACTACATCTATATCGTACATTGTAGATCTAACTGTTCTGTCACCGAATTTAACATCGAAGCTTAAATCAGTCTTTGTCAGCCATGACTTGTCGGTAATCCACTCATTTTTATTTGCGCACTGAAGGTGATCGTGAAATGACTGCTTAAATAAGCCAAAGTGGTATAAAAGACCAACACCGCAACCATTCAGTCCAAGACTCGCAATTGAATCAAGGAAGCAGGCAGCAAGTCTTCCTAGTCCACCATTCCCAAGTGATGGCTCAGGCTCGATATTCTCTATCATAGAGAGAGGCTCTTGCCTGATTCCTTTAATATGCTGTCTATTTCATCATATACACCTAAATTTATAAGATTGTTGCTAAGCAGTTTGCCTATAAGAAATTCCGCAGAAATGTAGTAGAGCTTCCTTTCTCCCGTAATCTGCTTCTTATCAGCTATAAGCTCCTTAGTCAGTACTAAAAGAGTATGAAACAACTCTGCCTCTGTACACTGTCTGGTTGGCCTCCCATAAAGCTTGGCCGATAAAGCCTCGAATCTATTTCTAATTTCCATTAGACTATTGCTCCTTTCTTCATTGTTTCTTTACATTCATACATCTTCTTATCAGCACCAATTACTGCCTTTTCAACAGTGTCAAATGTATCACTGTTATAAATGACATGACCGTAGCCAATATGTAGGGGAGCAAGCAAATCAGGAGACCTGTTAAACTCCCTTTCAAGCTCCTTTAATTTTAGTATGCCTCTCTCATAGATGTATTCTACACCATCTCCAATTACAAAGACTGCAAATTCATCACAATCTACTCTAAAAGCATGCCCACTTTTTCCAAAGGACTGATTTATAATCTCGGCACATTTTATGATGTGGCGGTCACCATAAGTATGTCCGTAATTATCATTAACTTTTCTCAGATCATTTATGTCAAATTTACAGATAAGAAGTTCAGTAATTTCACCTTTATTAAGCCTTTCCTGAATATCCTTTTCTTTTAGCTCGTAAGCATTTCTATTTGGAAGCCCTGTAAGCGCATCCTTTGTAGTTTGATTTCAGATACTTTGCTGGATAATCTCATGATGTCCTTAATTCCTTCAAAGATTTCTGAGTGAATCAACTGCTAGTATCACATACTCCAATAAGAATATCCTGTTCTCATTATTGAGCCACCGTCTCTAGATGCCGTAACTTTAGCGTAATAGCTAAACATATCCCAGATAACACTTATCAAAAATACTCCAAGAGATAACATCAATAGCTTACAGTTTGGCACTTAATTTTATTTTTTTGCAATATGTAACATTATCATATACTCGCAAGCAAATATCAGTAAAATCGTTACTCATAATTCCAATATGAACTATAAAGTAAAGATTCGTGTGAATCTTTTATTCCCAAACAAGCTTAAGACCAGTAATCGATAGTAAGTTCAATTATAGTTATCGCAAAAGAAATTCTCAAAATCGAATCCCTGCTATATTCCAAATCCTGATATACATAGCTTATAAAAAAGTAAGGCATAAAAATAAGCAGAATATGGTTTATCTCATTGTATTGAACAGAATGTCCAAACATAAACTGCGGCATTAAGTGTCTCTACATCACCCAAAAGCCAATACAGGCAGCAAACACACCCAGCATCCTATTTCTTTCATTATGTCCAGAATCAATTTTTGAAAGAAAAGAAATCACTATAAGCATGATCCCAATCAGTATGATAATTATACTAAATTGAAAGCCCCAGAAGTTCTCATCTAATACCTTTCCAAAGTAGTCCAAGGTCCTACCCAGGTACATGCTGGTTATGCGACTGCTATTATCATTATAAATTGGAAAAATCTTAAGACCTATCTCTTTCACCCTGCATTATCTCGCCTTTATCTCACCCTGTGAAAATGTAGTTCCATTTCCTCTCGAGAGAACCTGCTGATCTTTAGGGCATAAAAGCTGTACACTATTTTGTCTCCGATACTTACCTCAAACCTAATATTCTTGGTTCTAAAGTTAAGTATTGTATCCCTTACTAAGTATGCCGGACAAGTATGGTAAAGATTAATTTCAAGTTCTCCAAGAACATTCTTAACAGCCATTTTACCCACATCTTCTAAGGGTACTTCTTACCAACATCTAGTATGCCAAGACTTTGAAAAATCCTCAAGGCTTCTTTGCATCTCTTGTCTTATAATATGAGTTGTCTACTTTTCATAAATACTATAAAGCCAATAAAAAAATAAACAAAGACTATAACTAGTATGAAATCAAAAACAGCGCTCTTCTCGTATTTACTTCACTCTCATCCTCCAAAGTTATAATAGCATACTTTCTCTGTATAGACTATAACCTAAAATTGATATTTTATCAAGGTTTTTGATATTTAGCTTAAAAATCTGCAATTTTTCACAAAAATTTTCCCTAAGTTTGCAGACTATTTCGTACTTTTTAAACGTAATATTTATCTGTATTATCACCTCTATCTTATAATTGTCTGATATAACTTTATCTTTTAATCCCATCACTTACAAGGAGTCTGTTATCCTTAGTCATAAGCAGGATGTCAAAATTGCTGCCATTCTTCCTTCCAGTATTTCGACAGCACCTTCTCCTCACCCATTATAAAGAGGCTTGTAGAAAGCGCATCTGCCAAAGTTCCATCTTTGCTTACTATACTGACTGATTTTGAGGTCGCTTTCGCTTGGCTTCCCAGTCCTTGGGTCTAGAATATGATGATATATGACTCCATTTTTCTTCAAAATATCTCTCATAGCCTCGGAGGTAATAACTGCACTATCTTCAAGCCTTATTGCCATATACTTATCAGGGCTGCATTTGGATCTCTGATTGCAATATTCCAAAGAGAGCCGTCAGGCTTTCTTTACTAAATCCGAAATACATTGCCCCCCAAATTGATTATGGCAGATTCTACCTTCTCTATTAGTTAATATTTTAACCAGTTCATCAGTAATATAGCCCTTTCCGATTCCACCGAAGTCTATCTCCATTCCCTTTATTCTTAAACGATATCTTTCCCTTGTCTTCTTCATTAAATATATATCTTATCTGAGCCTACTAATCAAGCTTTTCTCTTCTATATCCTTATCTGATGGGTACCCTTTGTAGTTCTTGGGTAGGAAAATCCCCACAGCTCCATAAGCGGGTAAATGGTAATGTCAAAAAAGTCCCGTCTGTTTTTATAGATATCCCTAATGAGCTCTTTTAACGAGGTCTAGCTGCAGTCTCAGAAAGTATGGCCTCACCACTCTTATTTAACTTGACTTACCTCGCTGGTTTCTTTTGCCTGTACTTAAAAAAGCTCATCAAGCTCGTTAGATTTTATCTTCAAGCTTTTTTAGTACCTCTTCTCTCTTTACTTCCATAAACTTTCAAGTTAATCGCAGTATCAAGTGCAAAGATTTCACTCTCTGAGGCTTCACTTTTATCTACATCGACCTTTACTAGACTCTCGACTCTGCTTTAGCTACTAAAGATACCGCTTTGGCTTACGACTATTTCCTTTCTGCTTCTCAGCCTAACTAAACACAGTAAATACTAAGGCTAATAGGTGCAAATGCTTGACAACAACATTTCATATTACTTTAAACTCCATCTTATTCTCTTAACACATATGTGATCTAGTAAATAAAGCAGTCTTCATCTGTTCAATGCCTTATACATCAATACATTTGATCTTACCTTACAAAATGCTGTCTCACTCATACAGTTTGCGCGTAAAAAGCATGAAAATCACACTCATGCAATGCCTGCTCAGATTTTCATCTTTCTACATTTGTAGTAATATCTACCACATGTCTGCTAAATCATAGATAAGTTTTTCTGTTTTTCTCCCAGCCAAAGGCAAGGGATCTGTGATTGACTTTTCCATATACATTTCATTTTCCTTCTGACAGCCGTCTTCGATATAGCTCTCTATCATAAGTCCTTTGACTATCTTCCTTATGTCCGCTGACACATTTCTACTGTGAAGTACGTCCTTACTTATACGAATCTGCTCCATAAACTGCTTTCCAGAGTTGGAATGATTGGTGTCCACCACGATAGCTGGGTTTGCAAGGTCACGCTCTGCATAGAGCCTTATTACTTCCTGAAGGTCTTCATAGTGATAGTTAGGTATGTTTCTACCATACTTATCTACCGCACCACGGAGTATGGTATGAGCAAGAGGATTGCCTGTTGACTCTACCTCCCAGCCTCTATAAAGAAATGTATGTGCACTATGTGCAGCTACTACAGAGTTCATCATGACGGTTAAATCACCACCTGTAGGATTCTTCATTCCTACTGCACCCTCTATACCTGAGGCTGTAAGCCTGTGTCCCTGATTCTCCACACTCCTTGCACCGATTGCAACATAGTTTAACACATCCGAAAGATATCTGTGATTTTCAGGATAAAGCATCTCGTCTGCACAGGTAAATCCTGTCTCCTTGATTGCCCTTATATGAAGATTTCTGATGGCTATCACACCTTTTAGCATATCTTCACCCTTCTCAGGGTCAGGCTGGTGAAGCATGCCCTTGTAGCCTGTGCCTACAGTTCTTGGCTTATTGGTATATATTCTTGGAACGATAAATATCTTATCCTTTACCTTTTCCTGAACCTTGGCAAGCCTTGATATATAGTCAATAACAGGGTCCTCGTGGTCAGCAGAGCAAGGTCCTATCACGAGAAGCATCCTGTCATCTTCGCCGGTGATTATATCACTTACAGCCTTATCCCTATTCTTAACTATCTCTCCCATTTCCTCTGTAATAGGATATTCTTCCTTAAGTTCCTTGGGTACAGGTAATTTTCTCTTAAAATTCATATTCATCTCCATATCTTTTTCCTGCCATGTCATAAAAATATCTCAACCCTCTGTTCATACAACACCAGGTTGAGATTTATTCTACTATAACTTACAGGAATTGTATAGTGCTTTATTATGCTAAAGCAAAGCTCCTGCTATGAAAGTTTGTTATATATCTTATTACCTGCAAACTGAATAACCTGTACAAAGATAACAAGAATCAAGCTTGTAATTACCAGATAATTGATGTTCCAAGCCTGATAACCGTAGCGGATGGCCACATCACCAAGGCCTCCGGCACCAAGAGCTCCTCCCATTGCTGAGTAGCCTACAACGGATATGGAGGTTAAGATTATCCCTGAGATGATACCGGGGATTGCTTCCTTTATGATTACCTTGGTCACTATCTGCATATCAGTCGCTCCCATACTCTTTGCAGCCTCAATAACTCCCTTGTCTACGCTTCTCATGGCTGTTTCTATTACTCTTGCTACAAAAGGTATGGTGGCTATAGTAAGAGGTACAATTGCAGCCGTTGTTCCTATCGCCTTCCAGCTATAAACCTGGTTACAGGTATCAGAATAACCATAAGGATGATGAAAGGAAAGCTTCTAAATACATTTACAATAAAGTCTAGAACACTGTACACCACCTTATTGGGCTTAAGTCCATCGCTGGCAGTTAAGGTAAGGATGCCCGCCGGTATGAAGCCTAAAATCACAGCAAACAATGTGGCAAAGAAAGCTCATATAAAGAGTCTCTCCACAGGCTTTAAGTATAATATCTAACATCAGATTACCTCCCATTTCACACCCTGTTCTTTAAGGAAGGCAAAGACCTTGTCCTTCTCCTCTTCCTTTATCTGAACAGTAAGACTTCCTAGCACAGTTCCCCTAAAATCGTCAAGCCTGGCCCATATTATAGAGGCTTCCACTCCAAGCTCCTTTGCCATCATAAGCAATCACAGGCTTATCAGCAGTTTCATTGTCAAAGAAAAATATGCATATTTATGCCGCCACTTGGAAACTATCATCAGGGTTTTTCTCCAGAAATGCCTTTCACATTCTTGTCAGGATTGATGAAAAATATCCTCAGGCCTGCCCTCTGCCACCATCTTGCCGTCTTTAAGAAAGTGCTACTCTCACAAATCTGCTTAACCACATCCATCTGATGGGTTACCACTATTATGGTAATTCCAAGCTCTTTATTTGATCTGCTTAAGTAAATCCAGGGATTTCCCTGGTAGTCATAGGGTCAAGGGCTGAGGTTGCCTCATCACGTAAAGTACCTTGGGATTAAGAATTAGTGCCCTTGCTATAGCCACTCTCTGCTTTCTGTCCACCTAGAAAGTTCTGAGGGCCTCTTATAGGTTTTTCATCAGCAGACCTACGAGCTCCAGCATCTTGGCTAACTCTCTCCTTACCTCAGGAGATTTTTCTTTCTTTCCCCTGCAAATACCAGTGCAGAGCCACATTTTCGTACACATTTTTACGTGAAAGGAGGTTAAAGTTCTGAAATATCATCTTGACTTCTTTTCTTAGGCTGTTAATCTTTGCAGTATCAAAGCTCCTCTATCTGCCAGAACCTGTACGCTTCCCGAGCTGAATTTCTCAAGTCCGTTAAGACAGCGAAGAAGGGTAGATTTACCTGCTCCACTATGCCCTATTGTGCCGTAGACTGTGCGCTTGTCTTCGATGTTGAGGCTCACATCACTAACGCCTTCACATCGATTAGTTTTTCTCCACGATGTTTTCAACTGTTATCATTTTCTCCGTCTCTCATATGGCTTTAACAATGATGATACTAGCTGTCAATAATCTCGATATCAAGTCCGTCAGAAAGTATATGACATCCACATCAAAATGCTAAAATCTATTACGCAAAACTATACTCGCTGAAAGTCATGAATAGATAGGTCACACCTTCACTCCTTGACCCTTCCACTATGGAATAGTAGCAGGCGAAAGCATAACCTATCTTTATATGTACCCGATTATAGGTTTTTATTTCATCTTTAGAATGCTAGGGATTACTGAACCCTGATGCTTCTCCTCGATGAAACTTCTTTCGCTTTACATCAAGTAAATTAAAGCCTTCTTAAGAGCCTGAGATCTTCTCCTAAGTTCTCGTTACCCGCTCTTTACTGCAGGTCGATTGGAGAGTACTGCTTGATAGAAAGCTGAGTCTGTGACTTTTCAAGATGGGGAGTCGCTCTGGATCAGTCCTGCACCCAGGTGCATAGTTACCGACGAGTTACCGCTGCATCCACATCGCTTAAGGTAACAGGGAGGCTCGCTGCTTCAACCTCTGAGAACTGGAAGTTGTGAGGGTTCTCTTCAATGCTGTAAGGTTATAAGGTCCCCTGTCTCCTTTAAAGCGATAAGTCGTTGTCAGCTAAGAGGCAAGGCTCGTGACTCATT
>CAKAGA010000004.1 GCA_916438995.1 uncultured Catonella sp. | reverse complement strand
GTTGAGACGGTGTGCTTGCTCTCGCGTAAAAGCCCCAGTTTAAGAGGGTTTCAGGGCTTTTTGAATAATATGTACCTGTGTTTTTAGCAAGAAAAAATGTATATAAAACCCTGAATTTTAAGAAGGGGGTTAAAAAATTGCTGTGCTTAAGACATGCGCCGGAATAATATAGGCTATCAGATGTGCGCGAATAATATACTTTTCTCTTATTGTTTGGAGGAGTGCTAATGAATTTGGAACGCTTATTGAATGAATTTATGGGTCTTGTGGCTTCTGGCGAAGTCGAGGTATATAACGAGTTTAGCTTGCAGCATGAATTGGGAATTTTTCTGCGTGCAAAGTTAATGGGTTATAAGGTTCAGTTTGAAAGGAATACTAAGTTTTTTGGAATAACTGGAACTGTAAAACATGAGATTGATATTGTTGTTTATAACGATAAGGAGAAACATGCTATTGAACTGAAATATCCTCTCAACGGACAATATCCGGAACAGATGTTTTCTTTTGTGAAAGATATAAAGTTCATGGAAGAATTAAAGGAAGCAGGATTTGATTATTGAGGTGAATTGAAAAAGTAGGTTCCGTATCTAGGCTTCAATATTTACATTCCAGAATCCGGATTCAGTAAAATCCATACCAATGTGGACTTTACTTTTTCAAATAACAATGATACAAACCTTTTTTGTTTATATATTTACTTTCACGCTTATATAATATATAATAAGAGCGTGAAAGGAAGTGAATTCATGAACCAGTTAGAACAGATTGGGGAAATTTCAACTTCGGGTAATGGAGTTTTAAGAACTTCAGAAGTCATCAGTAAAGGAATTTCTAAAACGACTTTGGCAAAATTTGTAGAAAAATATAATTATGAGCGTATTTCACATGGAATTTATTGTTCTCCGGATGTATGGAAAGATGGACTGTACTTATTACAGCTTCGTTGCCCGAAAACAATCTTTTCTCACGATACAGCCTTGTTTCTGCTTGATATGACGGATCAAGAGCCGCTGCAATATACTGTTACGGTAAAAAGTGGATATAATGCCACTCATTTAAGAGAAGATGGTGTAAAAGTATTCTCTATTAAAAAAGACTTTTTTGAACTTGGGATTTCAAAAGCAAAAACACCTTTTGGAAATGAAGTTTTCATCTATAATCCTGAGCGTACTGTTTGTGATATGATTCGTAGTCGTTCACAAATTGAAATTCAAATTTTTCAGGATGCAATGAAGCAGTATATCCGGCGTAAAGACAAGAATTTGCACCTGCTTATGGAATATGCAAAAAAACTTCGAGTAAATCATATGTTAAGTAAATATTTGGAGGTGTTATTATAATGATTCATTCATCAAAACAACTAAAAGATTTGATACGAAATTTGTCAAAAGAAGTCGGTATTGAAGCCCATGTACTGATTAGAAAATATATGATGGAGCGGTTTTTAGAGCGAGTATCTTCATCAAAATACAATGGAAGTTTTATCCTAAAAGGCGGAATGTTGATAGCAGCTTTTGTAGGGGTATAGGCAAGGGCTACAATGGATATAGACACTACCATTAAAGGTATTCCTGTAACGATAGCTGATGTGGAGCGTACAATTACAGAAATTTCAAATACAGATTTAGATGATAATGTGAAGTTCAGAATTAAAAAAGTATCGGAAATTATGGATGAAGCAGAATATTCAGGGATACGATTCAGTATGGATGCTGTATTAGATGGAGCGGTTATTCCTTTGAAGATTGATATTTCTACAGGTGATGTGATTACTCCAAGAGAAATAGCCTATTCATACAAATTGATGTTTGAAGATAGAACAATCCCAATTATGACATATCCTATTGAAACGGTCTTGGCAGAAAAGCTGGAGACTGTCATTTCAAGATCCATAACCAATACAAGAATGAGAGATTTTTATGATATTCACATACTCTTAAAATCACAAAATATAAATGCTGATATATTGGCTTTAGCGTTAGAGAGAACTGCTAAGAAGAGAGGAAATTTTAGCCTTTTAGAAAATGCGGAAAGCGTATTGAAGATAGTAAAATCAGATGAAGATATGAAAAGGTTGTGGGATATTTATCAGAAAAAGTTTAAATATGCAGGCGAATATACTTGGGATGAGGTAATACATTCGGTTAGGAACTATCCATAGAAGCTAAATTAGATGTTGAAAAAATATCTGTTGCAGTAAAATAGAATTTTGGATGCGTTGAAGTATTTTCATATGATTAAATAAATTTTAGCGACAAATTTCCATATAAATAAACTGAGGTTAGAAAATGAATAGAAAAAGCAATTGCTGAAAATGTAAAACGTAGATTATGGGCAGAATCTATGGGAAGATGTATGAATCCAAATTGTCGAGCAGAATTATTTATAAAGAATAGTGATATTATGGAAAAGCACATATCGGTGCATATTATGAAAACAGAAGATAATTCATATGAAAACTTGATAGTCTTATGCCCTAATTGTCATAAGAAATTTGATAAAACTGGTCTTATAGATGAAAACAATGTTAAGCAATGGAAAGAGATTAGAAGAAATGAATTAGAAAAACTTTTTCTGTAGAACTGAGATCTTTTGATCAACTTAAAGAAAAAGTTGTTCCTATTTTGAGTGAGAACTATAGCATATATAAAAAGTTACTACCTGAGTGGTAATAAGTCTTTATGGGATAAATTTGAGCCTCAAATATTATCAAATAATGAAAAAGCTAAAAATTATTATTTGAAAATAATCGTACTTTATTTCAGCAGCATTCGTATAAGGAATATTCAAATTTAGAATTGATTCAAAAATTTATAACTCTATGTTGATGAATTTAAAATTACCAGAGATGATGGAGAAAAAGTTGAGAGAGTGCTTTTTCCACAGGAAATTAACTCTATTTTTGGAATCATGCTCAGTAACCGATTATATTCTTCCATCCACAGAGTCGATGGAAGAACTGATAAAAAGTATTGAGAAAAGAAAATTTGATAGACGAAGTTATGCTAGGGATAGATAGACCATATATATTACTGAAAAAAATAGAGATAAAATATTTATGGATGATACTCCTAGAGTAAGGCAGCTATATTATGATAACAGTTGTTTTAGAAAAACGGGTGTTAGATTAAAAAGTCTAAATTTTGCTTTGAAATATTTAAGATCTCGAAATATAAATTTTACATATGTTAACCAAGATTCATTAAGAGAAATTAAAAGTGAATGACATTAATATAGTTTTTGTTTATGAATATTGCTTAAGTAGGACATTTTTATCTAGTATGTCGTCAAAAACCTAATTATGTAATTGTAAATTTACATAATTGGAATGGAATCATACTGTATATCAAGAGAAGCATTAAACTTAGCTGATAATTTTGAAGTTAAATTACTTACAATGGATGAGTTTTATGGATATATCAATGAAATTAAATAAAATAGAAGCAATTAATTTAATTAAAAATATAGATTTGTTTTGCTTTTTTTGACAAGTCTTATATTTTTTTGGTTCCATATTGAAACCAGATAAATATTCAGAAGATATTGATGTATTGTTATTATATTCAACCTTCTCTTATGATATTCAAAAAAAGTGTAAATGAAATTATAGAATTCATAGAGCAAAAACGTTTTATCCTGCAGATATAACTGCTCTAAGTTTTGAAGAAGAAAAAGAGATGGGATTTATAGATAAGTTAGATAAAGGAATATATCTGTATAAAGTGATTATAAAATGGGTAATAGTATTCGACAAAAGAAAAGGTGATAAAAGGTAGCGTTGAAATATTTTCATGTGATTAAAAAAATTTGTATCAAGTAAAAAAATGATTTGAAATTTCTTGTTCAGAGTTATTGATTGGAGGTTGATGAAATGTTTCACCCATATAGAAAAAGATAGTTCGTATTTACGTGCAGCTATGTTTAAGTCGTATAAAGAAAAGTGCGTGTATTGCGGGAGAACAATTCAGCAACGTGATATGCATATAGATCATATTATTCCTTCTAATCAGCGAGAAAAATTGATGATGAAGTAAGGGAATATCTTATCGAGTTAAATGAAAAAGGTTTTATTGTAGTTAGTGTATAATTATCATTGGCAATAGCAAAAAAAAGAAGGGGTTGCCCCCTTCCCAATCATACAGTTTTATTTTATTATTGATTTGAGAAAAAAATAACATAAAGGAAAAACTGTATGACTAATGCTATTGTAAAAGAAAAAAAGATTTCATTCAAGACCTTAGAGAAGAAAATTTTTGATGAGGCCTGCAAGCTTGCCAGGAAACACACTAAAATCATACTTGAAAAACTATGATGATATTCTTTCAAAAGAGAGGGATACTTCTAAATATAGGAAGAGAAAATTTGACCTGTTTGTTTGGTACAAAAATAGATAAAGGAGAGAAGTGCTATGGCGGATTTGTTGAATAAGAAAGTAAAGCACTCAGGAAAATTCGGTGTAGGAACTGTCATTGAACAGGACGATACAAGCATTACGGTTGAATTCCCATCAAAGACTTGTAAGTTTCAGTATCCCGCATCGTTTGAAAAGTTTTTGACAGTAGAAGATAGCGCTTTAGCAGATGTGGTCAATGCAGAATTGAAGGAGTGTAAAGAAGCTGCAGAAGCTGCGAAGGCCGCAGAAGCAGCTAAAAAAGCTGCTGAGGAACAGGCTAAGCTTGAAGCGTTGAAAGCACAGGGCGCATCGTCTGGAAAGAAAACCAGTGACTCAAAAGCATACAAGTCGGTACAGCGAGTAGCAGGACAGGCTTTAACGTACCTTGTTTTTCAAGGAGACACATATGATGAAGAGATGCGCGGTGAGTTTATATGGGCCCCGAAATTAAGTAAAGACGGAAGGACAATGCATCACTGGGATCGACTAATGGATGTTAGAGAGGGCGATGTTATTTTCCATTGCGCAGATGGTCTTATTCAAGCAATAAGTAGAGCCAAGGGCTCCTGCATTGATTGTCCAAGACCTGGCCAGGATTCGGGCGAGTGGTTAAACTGGGAAAACGATGGTCGTGAAGTACAGCTCGACTACTATGTATTAAAAGTGCCTTTGAAACATGGTGATTATAAAGAGAAGATTCTTGAATACTGTAATGTGAAGTATGCGCCTTTTGACAAAGATGGAAATGGAAACATGGGATACTTATATGACCTCAATGCATATTTGGCTGCGTTCTTTATTCAGGAAATAGCAAAAAGAAATCCGGATGTGCTCGACTATGATTTCTTAAAATTTCTGTTGGTTAAGTGAGGCTTGAATGAAAACAATTAGAGTTGTTGCTGCAGTAATATGTGATTCTCTTCGGGAAAAGAAGCGGATATTTGCTACAGCGAGAGGATATGGAGAATTTAAGGGCCAGTGGGAGTTCCCAGGCGGAAAAATTGAAGAAGGTGAGACGCCGCAGCAGGCTCTTATAAGAGAAATAAAAGAAGAGCTGAAAGCTACTATTTCGGTAGGTGAATTGATTGATACTATAGAATATGACTACCCGACATTTCACTTATCTATGGATTGTTTCTGGTGCGAAGTTGTAGAAGGCGAGTTAAAGCTCTTAGAAGCTGAGGCAGCTAGGTGGCTGACGAAGGACAGTCTTTATAATGTTCAGTGGTTGCCCGCTGATATAACATTTGTTGAGAAGATAAAAAAGGGAATGCAATAAACTACTCAGGGAGGTGCCTATAATTGGCAAGTTATAGTTTTAATGATATGGGCGGGATCGAGATTGATTTTGGCGGGAGAAAACCGTCATTAGAGATCCGTAACAAGATGAAAGCAGTTAAGTATCGTTGGAATCCTACGAAGATGATATGGTGGGCATATAAAAATGACGATACCATTGCTGTTGCTAAAGAGCTTTGTGGTGATGCCTCTGCTGCAGCACCAGCACCGGAATCGGCGCAAACTGTTACAAGAACTGTAACAAGGAGGATAAGGAAAACTCCTCCAAAGGATTATGCGTTAAAGGTAAAGATTAAGGATATCATCAGTGCGGATAAGGCACAGCTCAACGTATGGGAAAAGGAGCTTAAGTCATACGTTAATGCTGTAATGACTGAAGATAATTCGGACCATGCGGGTAATGCTGTAAATAAGAGCCAGGAATATGTATGGATGAACTGCTTTGAGTTTATAGCCAGAACCCTTGCTGGATTAACGGCAGCTGATCAAGAATACGAATTGATTTTTGAATATAGTCTTCCTGGAACTGTACATGAAAGACCTGATGTTTTTTTGCTCACAAACAGTAAGGCAATTTCGCTTGAGTTTAAGAAGAAGGAAGCACCGCAGATTGATTCCAATAAGGACGATGTGGCTCAAGCTATCAGGTACAAGGAGTGGTTGCAGAATCACCACAAAGAAACGAAAGACAGGGCTCTTGAAGTAAAAAGCTACCTTGTCTGCACACATAAGAATGCCGTAACCGGAAGTCTTAGAGGAATAGATATCCTTACGGAAGACAATTTCTGTGATGCGATTAAGCAGGAATTAAGTGGAGAGTCTCAGTGCTCATTCCAGGATGCGTGGCTGTCTTCATCAAAAACGGAAATGCCGGACATGCTTCAGGCTATCGAGGTAATGTACCGCGAAGGAAGAATTCCATACATTTCTGATGTTAATAGGATGTGCTTAGATAAGGTGCTATGCTATATTGATGATGCTAGGGAAAACAACAAGAAGATACTTATTATTAATGGAGCTCCTGGAGCCGGCAAAACTGCTGTCGGACAGAGTATTGTATATGAAGAAAATAAGAACGGCGAGGCTAATGCGGTATACCTTTCTGGGAATGGGCCGCTTGTAGAAGTCCTTCAGTATCAGATTAATCAGGTTGGTAATAACGAGCACATGGGTGAAAATACCATCCAGAGTATGAAGGAGTTTAAGTCTAACTTCTTTTATAAAGATAAAAAGGTGCCGGAGCAGTCTATTCTTATTTTTGATGAAGCACAGAGAGCTTGGGACGCAGAGAAGCTGGGGAGAGGTTTTACTGAGCCAGAAGGTCTATTCCGGGTCGGCGAGAGAATATTTAAGAAAGAGACTATGCTGTTCTAATCGGCTTGTATGGTAACGGCCAGGTTATTTATACAGGTGAAGAGGCTGGCATTTCTTTGTGGGAAGAGGCACTTAAAGAACACGACGATTGGATTGTAATTGTAGCCGAGGAGCTAGCCAATAATCTGCATGGTATTGATGATAGAAAGATTGTCGACAATGATGTGTTCCTGCCGGTTTCGATCAGGGCAGATTTCATTGACAGCAGTAAGTGGGTAGAGCAGGCGATTTGCAGAAGCCATGCTACGGCAGCGCAGGCTAAGAAAGAACTGGAAGAATTACAAAAAACCTCATTGCGTATATGTGTAGCGAGAGACTTTTCAAAGATTCAGGAAAGAGCAAGTGAGTTAGATGTGGATCATCCTGAATGGAAATATGGAATTCTCGTATCAAATTTTGCCGAGCAAGAAGTGATAAGAAAAGCCCTACCAGGATGGAATCTAGGCTTCAAAGGTAGGAATGCAGTTTCAAATGGAAGCTATGGCCCTTGGTTCTTTGGTGGGTGTAAAGAACTGACAAAGGCCTGCTCTGTTTATGGTAATCAGGGCTTAGAGCTGGATTGCCCTATTGTTGCTTTGGGCGGAGAGTATATCCGTCATAACGGACAGTGGATAGCCAGGGGCTCAAGATATGATTATGACGTGAAGTCCAAGAATTATCTGGATACGGATTCCATTGTGGAGAACAACTTCAGAGTTCTTCTGACCAGGGCCCGTAAAGAAATGATTATTCTGATTCCGAGGGATTCTATGCTGGATGAGACATATCAGTATTTTGTTGATATGGGAATGGACGAACTATAATTTATCGGAGGAGCGATATGCAGATACATTACTTTTAGAGATATAATGAGAAAGAAACCATTGCAAAAGCAGTGGCGGATGGTGATTCTCCTGATTATGATTTAAGGAGTATTGAGCATAGGTACTTCTTTGTTGATAGGTTTTATGAGACGGACTTTAAGGAGATAACACTGATGGCACCAATGGGAGCCAGAATATTTGATTTGACCCAGATGCTGGGAACAGAAGATATACCAGAAACAGAAGAACTGGCTCGCAGATTGACGGAAGAGACCTGGACTTAAAGGTGGGTGCAAAAATGGAGCAATCGTTAAAGGGTGCGTGGACTAGTTTCTTCGGAGTCAGGTGGCTAACTACTAAACTTCTAGTACTATCGGCCATGTCGAGACTGTTTGCTTGTTAACTAAGAAGTACTGATGGAAACACCCTAAAAGCCATTAGATTAAAATATATTTGCGGAGTCCGCAAAAATTTTTTGAGTTACTCTGGAGCAGAACATCAAAACTGATGAATAAAATGCAGAAAAAATAGGTATAGATTAAATTGAATGTAATATTTGCTAGCCCATATATAAGTGCAGATGTTAAATTTTTTATAATCAAGCAATTAAAAGAACAGGGATATACAATATACGCTTTTGGTGACAGCAAGATAGATTTATACATGTTACGTGAAGCAGATAAAGGCTTTTTGTATATTGGGAATCGTATAAGTAGATCATTGGAAAATGAAAGCTTATTAGGTTTAATAACAATTTATGATCATTCTTTGATAGTATTGGCTGATGAAACTGCAGAGACATCTGATGATATAGCAATCTGCAAATCTAATTCTGGAATAAATGGAAGTAGACTGGCAGCAGCTCATTTAAGATTAGGTGAAAAAGTTGGAAAGCGTATTGCGACTGTTTTTCCGGGGGAAAATACCTCTATATTAGTACTTGAACGTGGAGGTAGATTTTTTGGTGATGGAGTTTATATGGGGGCGGGAGGAGTTTTTTATTCTATAAACCCCAAAAAAGATGATATTCCGATACTTAATACCGAAAGAGTAGTAATTGTTGATAGTGTTATTAATACAGGAAAAATCAATAATGGAAATTATTGATAAGATAAGAAAAACTTGATCCAGATATAGAGGTTATAATTGCGACAAATGTCATCCAAAATAAAGCGGTGGAAGCATTAAAGGATTATCTAGTGATTGTAACAAGAGTATCAAAAAACTCCTTTATTGGAGTTAATCAGCCAAAGCAAAATGGTATGACAGGTCCTGATACGGCTGATAGGCTTTTTAACTTAATTGAAAAACGATATCAATAAATGATGATGGTTCAAACTTGGATATGACTCAGACTTCTACATATCAGTTCCTAATGGTAACAAGATTATCAAATCAAGTAGAAACAATAGTTAGATTATTCTATGTTGACGTTGTTAAGATTGAAGATAGCTTAGAGGAATTAAGGGCTATGTTAGAGGAATAATCAAGTAGACTTATTTTCATTGCTTGGAAAATGTCAAAAATTCCCCCTCTTGCCAATTTCTGTAAAATAATATATAATCCCATCTTTGACACTTGTAACAATCAAAAAGGCTCTAATCCATTTTATAATCTGGGTTTTAGAGCCTTTATATATGCAAGAAAATGTGGCTATTTTTTTCTTCTTTTTCATCTTTGTAAAAATTTTTTTCATATTTCTGTTTGACACAATCTCTAAGTCAGTTCTGAAACCTGAAATTTTATGTAATGCATCTGTAAGGTCTGTTCTTTCATAAACGGGAATATATCCATCACCCAGAGATACCAGCATGTTCATATTTCTAAGTGTTTGTATGATCTCTATGATGAAAAAGCTTACTCAGGGGACTGCGCTGTAAGCCTCTTCTCCAGAATCCGATATAGTACAAGGGAAGCATAACAAGTTAGGAAATGAGCCTTAATTCTGTCTCTCTTGAGAGGTAAACAGGCCTTTGCTTTTAAATTCGGTTTTCATAATACGAAAGCACTCTTCGATTTCCCAGCGCTTGTGGTTGATTCTAACAATAGATTCTGCATTGTCTTCAAGGTTTGTACATACAGCATAAAAGCCATCATACAGTTCTTCCTCAGCGATCTTCTTCATATCTAACTTTATGAGGGATTTTTCTGCCATCTCCCCATGCCTTGTGATATGCTCTTGTGATAATAGGCGTTTATAATCGTTTGCGGACCTTTTTGTAAGGGGTTGAAGGGTGGTCAAGACAACTGCTCGCTTTTTTTCAATCTGTCTTCCTCGTATTTTTTTCTCTGGTAAGCCTGGTATTTTAGAGAAAATGTAATAATAAGATGCTGTTCAAGGCCGTCTTCATTAATCCACCTGTCTTTATAGAAGGTAGTATGGTAGTCTTCTACAGGATCAAGCTCACTTATTCTGTAAGTTTTTTTACTTCCTGTCTTTCTCCACCCCTCATCTGAAAGGCAGAACTCTTTTAAGAAGTCTTTTAACTTTTTAATTGACTGCGTAGTGATAAACTTTCGCTTTTTTGTATCATTGAATCTCCTGTTTGATGCAGACGGAGACCAGAGTCAGTACATACAACAAGTTTATCGATACCGAAATCTGATATGATCTTCTTCTCTAAAGGTGCAAGAGACGGCTGTTCGTTCTGGTTGCCTGGAAACATGGAGAAGGCAAGGGGAATGCCGTCAGCATCCATAAACAAGCCCATCTGAACAATAGGGTTTGGTCTGTGTTCTTTGGAGATGCCATATTTCCGAAAGCCATCTTCTTCCTCTGTTTCAAAATAGAAGTTAGTACAGTCGTAGTAAAGGATATGTTTATTTCTCTCTATAACGGACATGGAGTTTTCATAAAGTTTTTTTTGTATCAGGTCATTTTCCTTTGCAAGAACTTCAAGAGCACGATAAACCTGATGAAGGTCAAAGTTCCTCTTCTCCAGGAAATTTTCTGCATAGTGGAACGAAGCTTCCTTTGAAGACGGTGAAAGAATTCTTGTATAAAGGAGGGAAGAAAAATGTCATCTAAGTCATATGTTATCTTATATTTCTCAGATATTTCTCTACTACTTTAGGGAAGCCTTTAGTTCGTTGTAAATCTTCTTTAGGAAAAGATAGCCCACATTAACAGATTTCCTGACATTTTTATCAATCTGCCTGCTTCCGGAGTACTTAACGGTGATATCTTTCCTAGATTCTTTTTCAGAAAGGGTAAGTTTTTTAACATACTCCTTTGCCCATTCAATAGGATCCTTTATCACCCGCTCGAGCCTTTTAGCTCTTCAATAGAGCCAAGGCGTTCTACTGTCTTTGTGGATGTTTTATCACCTATCCTATATGACTTTTTGAACATAGTATGTAGTTGAATTTTTGAAGAAGACTTTTGTAAGTTTCATAGTATCATACCTCCACCTCCCATTATATCATATATAGACACATATAGCCACATAAAATTTGAAAAAAATTTGACAAAAAAATAAGCCTTTAGTTGGCTTAAATAAAGGATTATTTAAAATTTGGTGTTATGAGTAAGTGTCAAACTCCCGTTAATCAGCCAAAGCAAAATGGTATGACAGGTCCTGATACGGCTGATAGGCTTTTTAACTTAATTGAAAAACGATATCAATAAATGATGATGGTTCAAACTTGGATATGACTCAGACTTCTACATATCAGTTCCTAATGGTAACAAGATTATCAAATCAAGTAGAAACAATAGTTAGATTATTCTATGTTGACGTTGTTAAGATTGAAGATAGCTTAGAGGAATTAAGGGCTATGTTAGAGGAATAATCAAGTAGACTTATTTTCATTGCTTGGAAAATGTCAAAAATTCCCCCTCTTGCCAATTTCTGTAAAATAATATATAATAATTACGGAAATGTTACAAAATTATTAAATACTACCTAGGGGGGACAATGAGAACCAAGATAATAACATTCGGTTGTATCCTGCTTGCAGGAATGATGATAAGCAGTGGTGCAAGGTCAGTGAAGGCAGAAGAAGTAGTGGCAACAGACGCTGCAATAGAGACTAAGATTGAAGAAATAAAGAGCGAAAAGGTGGAGACCTTACCTGAAGAAAAGCCTGATGAAGAGGTGAAGGCTGAAGAAGTGAAAGAGGAAATCGAAGTAGAAGAGGATGAGACTCCTCTTGGAAGCGCTGATGATAAAAAGCCTCATCCAAAGAAAAAGACTACAAAGAATAGCTCTAAGAAGACAGTAAAAAAAGCTAAAAAGTCTGAAAAGACTGAGAAGACTGCAGAGGTCAAGAAACAGTCTAAGGATGTAATCAAGTATACAGACGAAGAGTTTAAGATTCTTGTTTGTGTTACCTTCCTTGAGGCGGGCAATCAGTCCTACAAGGGAAAGCTTGCTACAGCGAATGCTGTTATAAACAGAGTACTTAACAAGAGGTTTCCAAATACAATCAAGGGTGTAATCTATCAGAAGTACGCAGGCCGCTACCAGTTTGCTCTCTGTGCTCCAGGTGGTAAACTTGATCAGGCTATGAAGAACTACGGAAAGAATACAGGCTGGAGAGCAGCTTATGAAAAAGCCTGCATCAAAGTAGTTAAGGATGCACTGGCTGGCAAGACTGCTACTGACAGGAGATACCATTTCTTTAGACTTCACTACAAGGGTATTGAGAACTGGAAGTCTGATGGAGTAAAGATTGACGATACCTATTATTACAATTATTAAAATCTAAATGCAGTTTTAATTGCTAACTTTAAGCATTTTATAATCTTCAGAATATCACAACGGGGAACCGTAAGTGTATATTCTGAAGATTTTTTTAACAGAAAAATTTTTCTATATCAGTGATTAAAATTACAAAAAAACGTAGCTTCTCTGTAGAAGAAAAAGTTAAAATTGAGGTATCCTGTGTAATTTTTATGAAAAAGACAGAATTATTGCGGTAAATCCATTTTTATGGTACTATAGTTAGGATATGTATATTGAATGGAGGCTTCTTTATGGAAGAGAATACAGAGAGAGTATCAAAGAATTTTATTGAGGATATTATTGATAAGGACATAGCTGAGGGCAGGACTAAGAAGGTAATAACCAGATTTCCGCCTGAACCCAACGGATATTTACATATAGGACATGCTAAGTCAATTCTTCTTAACTACGGTCTTGCTAAGGAGTATGGCGGACAGTTCAATCTTAGATTTGACGACACCAATCCAACCAAGGAAAAGACTGAGTTTGTTGAGTCAATCAAGGCTGATGTAGAGTGGCTGGGTGCAGACTTTGGTGATAGATGCTTTTTTGCGTCCAATTACTTTGGAGAAATGTATGAGGCAGCGATTAAGCTTATAAAGAAGGGAAAGGCCTTTGTATGCGATTTGTCTGCTGATGAAATAAGAGAATACAGAGGTACTCTTACAGAGCCTGGCAAGAACTCACCATATAGAGAGAGAAGCATAGAAGAGAATCTTAACTTATTTGAGAGAATGAAAAATGGTGAATTCCCTGATGGAAGCAAGGTTCTAAGAGCTAAGATAGACATGAGCTCTCCCAATATGAATATGAGAGATCCTGTCATCTATAGAATTGCCAGGATGACTCATCATAATACAGGTGATGACTGGTGCATTTATCCTATGTATGACTTTGCGCACCCTATTGAAGACGCAGTGGAGGGAATTACACATTCCATCTGTACCCTTGAATTTGAAGACCATAGACCTCTCTATGACTGGGTGGTAAGAGAGCTTGAGTACGAGAATCCTCCTAAGCAGATAGAGTTTGCCAAGCTTTACCTTACCAATGTGGTAACAGGTAAGAGATATATAAAGAAGCTTGTAGACAATGGAATAGTTGATGGTTGGGATGATCCAAGACTTGTCACTATAAGTGCGCTTAGAAGAAGAGGCTACACTCCTGAATCAATTAAGTTATTTATGGAGCTTTCAGGAGTAACCAAGAGCAATGCATCTTCTGACTATGCCATGCTTGAGTACTGTATAAGAGAGACTCTTAAACTTGAGAAGAAGCGTGTAATGGCTATACTTGACCCTGTTAAGCTTGTAATAACTAATTACCCTGAGGGTGAGACAGAGTGGCTGGATGCTCCTCATAACCTTGAAAATGAGGCTCTTGGAAGCAGAAAGCTGGCATTTACAAGAGAGCTTTACATAGAGCGTGAGGACTTTATGATAGATCCTCCTAAGAAATATTTCAGACTCTTCCCAGGCAATGAAGTAAGACTTATGAATGCTTATTTTGTTACCTGCACAGGCTATGATGTGGATGAAGACGGAAAAGTTACAGAAATAAGATGTACCTACGATCCTGAGACAAAGAGCGGAAACGGCTTTGAAGGCAGGAAGGTAAAAGGTACAATTCACTGGGTAAGTGCATCTCATGCTGTGCCTTGTGAAGTAAGATTGTATGAAAATATAGTGGATGAGGAAAAGGGAGTTTACAATGAGGATGGTGAACTTAACCTAAATCCTAATTCATTGATAGTTATCAAGGATGCGCTTGTTGAAGAGAGCCTTAAAGGTACTACAGAAGTAGAGCAGTACCAGTTTGTAAGAAATGGATTTTTCTGCCTTGATTCTAAGGATTCAAAGCCGGGAATGCCTGTATTTAACAGAATAGTATCACTTAAGAGCTCTTATAATCCTAACAAAGCTTAACCAATATATTGGTTAGGGCTTAAAGGGTGGATATAGGAGGTATAATTTTGGAAGTATCAGAAGAATCGATTCTTTTTGACAAAACTTATACTTGTCCGTGCTGTGCTACAAAGTTCAAGGCAAAAGCCGTAAGAGTGGGGAGAAACACCTTGGTACGGCTTGATGATGATTTACGCCCTATATATAAATATGTGGATGCGACCAAGTACGACGCAATTATCTGTACAAAGTGCGGGTATGCAGGACTAATCAAGAATTTTGATGCAATTAGTGATAGACATGTAAGGGACATCAGAGAGAAAATTACGGCCAAATTCAAGGGTATAGATGAAACAAAGACATCTTATACTTATGAAGAGGCTATAGAAAGAACGCAGCTTGCCCTGCTTTCAACAATTATAAAATGTGCAAAAACCAGTGACAAGGCTTATATCTGCCTTAAGCTTGCCTGGCTTACCAGGGGGATGAAAGAGGCGCTAGATAAGGAGTCGGCTGATTATAAGAAAAAGTATGATGAGCTTGACAAAACTGAAATGAATTACCTAAAAAATGCCTATGACGGTTTTTCGGAAGCCTATATGAATGAGAAGTTCCCTATCTGTAGTATGGATGAAAATACCCTATGTATAATTATGGCAGAGACAGGCAGAAAACTGGGCAAGAACCATGATGCTTTAAGATATGCTGAAACTGTTATTCTGTCAAAAAATGCAACTGATAGAATGAAGGATATGGCTAGGGAAATTCGTGCTAAGTGTAAAGAAGAATAATGCATATGATACAAGTGTCAAAAGTATAAAAATTTGATGCAAGCCTGATTGCAAGAGAATTTATTCTCTTTTGACGCGCAAAATCCCCGCTCTAATCAGTGGGGATTTTTGCATCTTTCAATAAGTCATTTTAGCGAAAATCAGTGCTTGCGGAGAAAAGTATAGCTCTAATGATTATTTTACTTCGCAGGTCTCTTAAAGTATGTTATAAGCATAATTAGTCCTGATAGGAATACAAGACCTACTATACATACAGCGGAAAGCATGAAAAACTTTTCCGGCAAAAATAAGATAATTGGATCTTTTTTGTAGTCAAATATCCATAAGTCATTGTTAAAAGCAATCTTATGAAAGGTAATAAATACCTTGTTAAAGTTAGCGTATATAAACAGAGCAATTGTAGATGGAAGACATATGGTAAAGATTCCGCCAATAAGCCTGTATTCATAGGATTTATAGAGCCTTTTGTAGATTGGTATAAGAACTAAAAGTAAGATTATTCCTATTACCAGTACAACCTGAAAGGAAAGGAAGATGGCCTTTACCTCTTCAAAATGGATAAGGGCATTTTCTGATGAAGGCAGATGAGGGAAGCTAAGCTTTTCAGCGCCCCAGAATGAGTTGTAGTCTATGAGGGCATCATAGTTTTCCTTTATTTCGGTATAAGTTAAGTTTAATTTACCTGTTAAATCTCCAATCATGCTGTAATACAGAGGTCTAAAGTACAATACTGCTGTTGTGGCAAAGGCTATAGATACTAGCATCATAAGCAGTGAAATAAAAATCGAAATTATCGGCTTAAAAAAGGTTTTCATCTATACTTCTCCTTGCAAAACTTCATAATTATGGTAAACTAGATATTATTACAATATTTGATTTTAACATATTTCTTTTGAGAGTAAAAGAGATGAGGGAAAGGATATTTTAGATGAGTAGAAGCATTAAAAACATAAATGAGGTAGCAATCCCAGAGCAATATGAGTTAATCAGCGCCAAGGAACTTAAGGATATCAAGGCTCTGGGCATATATTTAAGGCATAAAAAGAGCGGGGCAAGACTTGCCCTTATTTCAAATGAAGATGAAAATAAGGTTTTCTGTATAGGATTTAAAACTCCTCCTGAAGATTCTACAGGAGTGGCCCATATAGTTGAACATACAGTACTTTGCGGTTCTAAAAAATATCCTTCAAAAGACCCGTTCATTGAGATGGCTAAGGGTTCACTTAATACTTTCTTAAATGCAATGACCTATCCGGATAAGACGATTTATCCTGTGGCAAGCTGCAATGACAAAGACTTTAAGAATCTTATGAGTGTATACCTGGATGCGGTATTTTATCCGAATCTATATACCAATAAAGCCATATTTGAGCAGGAAGGCTGGCATTATGAACTGGATGAGGAGAGCGGTGAACTCATTATAAATGGCGTGGTATACAATGAGATGAAGGGAGCTTTCTCATCTCCTGACGAGGTAGAGGATCTGCGTGTAAGAGAGGCTCTTTATCCTGATTCTCCTTATGGAATTGAGTCAGGTGGAGATCCGGAGGTTATTCCTGAACTTACTTACGAGAACTATGTGGCCTTTCACAAGCGTTTTTATCATCCGTCAAATTCATACATCATTTTGCACGGAAATTTTGATATAGAGGAGAGACTTGAATTCCTTGATAAGGAATACTTAAGGACTTTGATAAGATTGATCCAAGGTCTGATATCCCTCTTCAAAAGCCTGTGGGAGGTGACTTATCTGATAGTTATTCTCTTGCTGAAAGCGAGGATATGAAAGAAAAAACCTTCCTTTCCTATAATGTAGTTACAGGTGTGGTTACAGATACCTTCACTATGGGTGCCTTACAGCTACTGAGATTTGTGCTTATGGATGCACCGGGGGCACCTGTTAAAAAGGCTCTCATAGAGGCAGGTATAGGCAAGGAAATCTCTTCAAGTCTTTCAAACCATATGCTTCAGCCTACATTTTCTATTCATGCGACGGGAACTGAGGCAGATAAGAAGGACGAATTTGTAAGGATAATAGAGACTGAACTTAGAAAGATTGTAAATGAAGGAATAGATGAAAAGAAGCTTACTTCAGCTATCAACTATTCTGAATTTAAGTACCGTGAACAGGATTCAGGCAGGTATCCTGCAGGTCTTATCCTAGGTATAAATATGTATACCAGTTGGCTTTATGATGACAATCTTGTGTTTGAGCTGGCAGATGCAGGCAAGAACTATGATCTGCTTAGAAGCAAGATTGGTACGGGCTATTTTGAAGACCTTGTTAAAAAGTACCTGCTTGATAATGAGCACAAGGTAATTTTTACTCTGGTTCCTGAGAAAAATAAAAATGACAGGATTGAGGAAGAGTTAAAGAAAAAGCTTGCAAAATACAAGGAAAGCCTTACTGAAGACGATATAAATGCCCTTAAAAAGAGCAGTGAGAAGCTAAGAGCCTTTCAGGAAGAACCATCGTCTCCAGAGGATGTGTCAAAGCTTCCGTCTCTTGAAAGAAGTGACATCTCTCTCCTGAGATAAAACCTCTTAAAAATGTAGAAAAAGAGATAAATGGCAGCCCGTTAATCTGGCACAAGGTAAATACAAACGGTATTATGTATCTCAGGCTTAATTTTGACATCAGCGATATGCAGGCTGATGAACTACAGTATTTTGGGCTGCTTACAGACCTTTTGGGACTCATTGATACAAAGAAGAGGGGATATTCAGACTTTGTATCTGAAACCCTTATGTATACAGGCGGTATCCATACCAATATCGAGGTATATACAGATAAGGCTGATAGAAACAAGGTGCTTACCAACTATTCAGTTAGCTTTAAATCGCTTGTTTCACAGGCTGAGAAGGGGCTTAATCTTATTCCTGAGATGCTCTATGAGTCAAGACTTGATTCGCATAGTGATAAGAGAATAGTCGAGATACTAAGAGAAAATATATCAGGTATGGAAATGGACTTTGAGACAAGTGGAGACAGGGTATCTGCTCTGCTTGCGAAGTCATATTTCTCAGTTAATGGAAGGATGGGAGAGAGACTTTCAGGTCTTAGCTTCTACAAGTTTATAAAGGAATTGGCGGAGAATTTTGAAGCAAAGAAAGAAGAGCTATATACTAAGCTAAATTCTCTCATTAAAAAATACTTTGTAAAAGAGCGTCTTATTGTAAGTCTTACTGTAGATGATGAAAACTATGATGCTTCTTGTGATAAGCTAACTAACATAGTTAAAGAGCTTCCTAGAGGTGGGAAGGCAGGAGATGACCTCCTTTGCGATAATATAAGGCATGAAATTGAAGAATTTAAGGCAAATAGAAAAGAAGGCTTATATGCAAAAGGGTATACTGCCTCAGGTCAGGTACAGTATGTAACCAGGTCAGGTAACTTTGTAGAGGCTGGACTTCCTTATACAGGTGTCCTAAGCGTCTTAAATGTGCTTCTTAGCTATGAATACCTCTGGGTAAATGTCAGGGTTAAGGGCGGAGCTTACGGCTGTTACAGCAAGTTTGACAGAAATGGAGATTCATCCTTCTCTTCCTACAGAGACCCTAAGCTTATGGAGACAAATGAAGTATATGAGAGCGTTGTCGGATTTGTAGAGAATTTTGACGCCGATGAAAAAGAGGTAACCAAGTATGTGATTGGAGCTGTGGGAAGTGCGGACATACCTCTGACTCCTTTTGCAGACGGTGAAAGGTCATTTAACGCATATATGAGCGGTATTACGGAAGATGATATAAGAAAGTCAAGAAAAGAAATGATAGGAACTACTGCCTCTGATATAAGAGACATGGCTAAATATGTAAAGGCTGTACTTGATGAGAAGATTATGGTAGTGATAGGCTCAGAGGCTAAAATAAAGGAAAACTCTGATAAATTTGATGAAGTATCAAGTCTTTTGTCATAATGATAAACAAGGAGAATGAATGGGAAAATTTAAGTCAGGTTTTGTAACCCTTATAGGAAGGCCCAATGTAGGCAAGTCAACTCTTATGAATAATCTTATCGGTCAGAAGATTGCAATTACCTCTTCTAAGCCGCAAACCACAAGAAATAGGATTCAGACAGTGTATACAGATGAGGTAGGGCAGATTATCTTCCTTGACACACCGGGTATCCACAAGGCTCAGAACAAGCTTGGTGAATATATGGACTCTGTAGCTGAGAGAACTCTTTCAGAGGTAGATGTGGTACTTTGGCTGGTGGAGCCTACTACCTTTATCGGCAAGGGAGAGCAACATATAGCAAAGCTACTTGAAACTACCAAGACTCCGGTAATACTTGTGGTAAATAAGATAGACACGGTAGAAAAAGGTGAGCTTCTTCCTGTAATTGACAAGTACAAAGACATAGTGGACTTCAAGGCCTGCATACCTGTATCTGCGGTTACGGGAGAGAATAAAGAAGACCTTCTTAAACTGTATTTGACTTGCTTCCTGAAGGTCCTATGTATTATGATGAAGATGTGGTTACGGACCAGGCTGAAAGGCAGATTACAGCTGAACTTATTAGAGAGCAGACTCTTAGAAGGCTGAAAGATGAAGTGCCGCACGGAGTTGCTGTTATGGTTGAGAGCATGAAGGAAGAAAAGGATACTTCGGTCAGACACAGTCATAAGAATATAATGAACATTGAGGCAACCATTTTTTGTGAGAGAGATTCTCATAAGGGCATCATCATTGGGAAGAAGGGTGCTATGCTAAAGGAAATCGGTACCAATGCAAGGCATCAGATATCTGACCTTCTCGGAATGAAGGTAAATCTCAATCTTTGGGTTAAGGTTAAGAAGGATTGGAGAAATTCAGATTCCCTTATGAAGAACTTTGGGTATAAAGAGGAGTAATCTTTGACAGATGAGATAGAGGTTTCGGGAGTTGTCGTTTCCTGTATGCCAATAGGTGAATACGATAAGCGCCTTGTGATAATAACTGCAGAGCTTGGCAAGATTCATGCTTTTGCAAGGGGCGCAAGAAGAACCAACAGCAAGCTGCTTGCCGGCACAGATCCTCTTACTTTCGGCAAGTTCAAACTTGTTTCAGGTAAGAATGCATATACTTTGCTTGAGGTAAAGATAGTAAATTACTTTAACGAATTGAAGATGGATATAGATAGGGTTTATTATGGTTTCTATTTTTTAGAGCTTGCATCCTACTTTTCAAGGGAAAACATAGGAGGCAAGAATCTTGTAAACCTTATATACATGGCGCTTAAAGCCCTTGAAGCAAAGGTGGACGAGTTAACTCCTGACTTTGTAAAGGCAATATTTGAGTGGAAAATATTTGAGATTGAGGGTATAATGCCTAGTATAGATGAAGGACGATTTTTGGGAAGACAGCTTAGACCTTCAACAATATATGCACTAAGAGTAGTCTCGGCAACTGATGTGACCAAGTTGTTTTCGTTTGACTTGGAAGCTGAGTCAAAAAAGGAATTTATTGAGCTTGCCGAAGAGTACAGGGATTTAAACACAGATGTGAGGTTTAAATCCTTAGAAATGATAAGAGAGGTATGAGAATGAAGAAGAACACTCTTTTAGCTTTTGGAATGGTAATTACCACAGTTTTACTTTCCTCCTGCAATGGAATGCCGAAGGAAATAAAGACGGATGAGGTTAAAGAAGAGACGATATACATGAGGTCTGACGGCAGCAGCCAGGTAGCCTATGTAGAAGATTTTAATGAAAAATATCTAAATCTTGACGAACTAAAGGGCTATATTTCCTCTGAGCTTAGCAGCTATAATAAGAAATACGGCGACAAGGCCGCAGTCCTAAGCGAGATTGAACTTAAAAGCGGTAAGGTAAAGGCTGTGCTTACCTTTAAGAGTTCTGAGATTTATGAGGCATTTAACAGTAAAAAAGGGGAGAACAATGCCAGATTCATTAAGGCAGATAAGGCTCTGTCTGAGTTTGGAGAGCTTAGCTTTACTGAGGCAGACTCTGATGCAGGAGAAAAGAAGGCTGCGGGTGAGGTGCTTTCAGATGAATACAATATTGCAGTAGTAAAGGGGCCGGTGCTTTTCCAGACCGGAGACAAGATTAAGTACTATTCCGGAGGGAATCTTTACGATTCGCACCATATTAGGGTTGACGAGGGGAATGAAGCCGTGGTAGTATATTCTAAATGATTGTTAAGGTATTGACAATAAAGTGAATCAAAGAAAGAGAGGTAGACTTATGGAAAAAACTATGGAGAAGATTGTGGCTTTAGCCAAGGCGAGAGGTTTTGTGTATCCGGGCTCGGAGATTTACGGGGGACTTGCCAATACTTGGGATTACGGTAATTTAGGTGTAGAGCTGAAGAACAATGTAAAAAAAGCCTGGTGGAAAAAGTTTATCCAGGAGAGTCCTTACAATGTAGGAGTTGACTGTGCCATCCTTATGAATCCCCAGACTTGGATAGCATCAGGACATCTTGGAAGCTTTCCGATCCTCTTATGGACTGCAAGTGCTGTCACGAGAGATTTAGAGCAGACAAGCTCATTGAAGATTTTGCAAAAGAAAAGGACATAGCTCTAAGATGCTCTGTAGACGGTTGGACCAATGAAGAGATGAAGAGCTTTGTAGATGAGCACGAAATCCCTTGTCCTAGCTGTGGAAAGCATGATTTCACTGATATCCGTCAGTTCAACCTTATGTTTAAGACCTTCCAGGGAATTACAGAGGATAGCAAATCCGTTGTTTACCTTCGTCCTGAGACAGCTCAGGGTATCTTTGTTAACTTTAAGAATGTACAGCGTACCTCAAGGAAGAAGATTCCATTTGGTATTGGACAGATAGGAAAGTCATTTAGAAATGAGATTACACCAGGTAACTTCACCTTCCGTACCAGAGAGTTTGAGCAGATGGAGCTTGAGTTCTTCTGTGAACCGGGTACAGATATGGAATGGTTCCACTACTGGAGACAGTTCTGCAAAGACTGGCTCATCTCACTTGGTATGAAAGAAGAAGAGATGCGTCTTCGTGACCACGATCCTGAGGAGCTTTCTTTCTACTCAAAGGGAACTACTGATATCGAGTTCTTATTCCCATTTGGCTGGGGAGAGCTTTGGGGAATAGCAGATAGAACTGACTATGACCTTGGCAGACATCAGGAAGTTTCAGGTGAGCCTATGGAGTATTTTGATGATGAGAAGAAAGAAAAATACATTCCTTATGTAGTAGAGCCTTCTCTTGGGGCAGATAGAGTAACCCTCGCCTTCCTTTGTGGCGCCTATGATGAAGAGGAACTTGAGGGAGGAGATGTGCGTACTGTACTTCGTTTCCATCCTTTCCTTGCACCTGTTAAGGTGGCAGTGCTTCCGCTTTCCAAGAAGCTTGGGGAGGGTGCTGAAAAGGTATATGCTGAGCTTTCAAAGGACTGGAACTGTGAGTATGATGACAGAGGAGCTATCGGTAAGAGATATAGAAGACAGGATGAGATAGGAACTCCATTCTGTATTACCTATGACTTTGACTCAGAGACTGACGGTATGGTTACAGTCAGAGACAGAGACAACATGGAGCAGGAAAGAGTGGCTATATCAGAACTTAGAGAGTATTTTAGAAATAAATTTGAATTTTAATATTTCAGGTAATAAAAAAGAAGGAGCTTAGCACTAAGAATCAGTGTTAAGCTCTTTTTGTATGTAAAATTTTTAAGGATTATTTCAGGCAATATAATAGAATATCCGGCATTCATTAGCTACTCTTTGCCATCAAAGCAGTAGGTGCAAAGATTCTCTTTGCCAATTCCTATAGATTCAACCATATCATCAAGCCTGTTAAAGCTAAGTGAGGTAAAACCAAGCTGCTTACGGATTTCATCTACCATATGCTTATATTTTTCAGAGTCAGGATTGGCATATTCCTCCAACACTTCGCTACTAACATCTTCACCCTCTTCTTTTCTTATTATCCTCCTGGTAATGAGATCCATTTCAGAGGTGGAGCGCGAAAAGTTGATGAATTTACAACCATACATTATAGGAGGACAGGCAGGTCTTACATGTACCTCCTTGGCACCGCTTTTATAAAGGAATTCGGTTGTTTCTCTAAGCTGAGTACCTCTGACTATAGAATCATCTATGAGAAGGATTCTGTTGCCGTTTATCAGCTCATGTACAGGTATTAGCTTCATCTTGGCTATCAATTCACGCTTTGACTGTATTGTAGGCATAAATGAGCGAGGCCAGGTAGGGGTGTACTTTATAAATGGCCTTGAAAAGGGTACTGAAGACTCATTTGCATAGCCTACAGCATGTGCTATACCTGAGTCAGGCACTCCCGCAACTATATCAAGTCCCTCTTTTGGAAAGTTATCTCTCTTAGCCATCAGACTGCCGCACTTATTTCTCATGGCTTCAACTGATACACCTTCATAGCTTGAAGAAGGATAGCCAAAATATACCCATAAGAATGAGCAGATTTTCTTTTTGCTTTTAGGATTAACAAGGACTTTAACCCCTTCAGGCGTAATTACATCTATTTCTCCGGGTCCAAGCTCTTTGTAGTGTTCATATCCAAGATTAAGATAGGCAAAGCTTTCAAATGAAGCGCAAAAGCCCTCATCCTTCTTTCCTATTGCTACAGGTGTTCTACCGTAGAAGTCCCTTGCACAGTAGATGCCAAGAGGCGTGAGTATGAGCATGGTCATAGAGCCGTCAATCTTCTCCCATACATGCTGTATACCTTCTATCAGATTGCTTTTCTGGTTGATGAGGGAGGCAACGAGCTCGGTTTGATTTACCACTCCTCCGCTCATTTCAAGGAAGTGGACACCTCCCTCTGAGATTATATTATTGACTATTTCTTCAGTATTATTAATTTTACCCACGGTTACCAGTGAATAGGTGCCGTGGTGGGATCTGACAATCAAAGGCTGTGGCTCATAGTCAGATATACAGCCTATACCGTAATTTCCCTTCATTTCCTGAACATCGCGGTCAAATTTACTTCTAAAAGGAGAATTTTCGATATTGTGAATCGCTCTGTCAAAGCCGTTTTCTCCCAGAACTGTCATTCCTGCCCTACGGGTACCTAAGTGTGAATGATAATCTGTTCCGAAAAATAAGTCAAATACACAATCATTCTTAAGTGCTGCTGCAAAAAAACCGCCCATTTATTTATCCTCCTTATAGATACTAAATAATGATAGTACAACTATTATTAATAGTCAACAGTTAGAAGCATAAAAGAAGTTTAAAAGATATATAACCCCTGCTAATGACAGGAGTTATACTAATTATATCTCTGCTGGTTTATTTAATTTAATTGTCTTCACAAAGTTGGCTCTATCAAGCGGCTTGCTAAAGTAGAACCCTTGAATATATGTACAGCCTAGAGTTATTATTTGTCTTGCCATATCTTGTGTTTCTACACCTTCTGCAACAATATCGAATCCTGCTGCAAAGGCAGTTTTAATAAAGTTTTCAAGAATAATCATAGATTTCTTTTCACGGTTTAAAAATGGCGCCTGTACCAAGGGACTTATCTATTTTTATTAGTTTAAGAGGTAATGATAGTATACGTGAAAGGGAAGAGTAGCCTGTACCAAAGTCATCCAGTGAAAAACTAATATTTTTGTCAAATAGGGTCTTAATATTAGTATCCACGATATCTGTAAACTCGCTAGCCGAGGTTTCGGTGATTTCAAGGTTGATTTGACTTGGTGAGATATTATACTTGCTAAGAATGGACAAAATATTGGAAGCAAGGTTACTCTGAAGACATTCAACCATTGAAATATTTACCTCAATGTATTCTAGTCCATAATTATTAAGATTTTCTTCAGACAATAACTTGCATACTTCTTCCATGACGAATTCGCCTATATCAATGATTACCGAGCTTTTTTTCTGCAATTGGTATAAATACCCCGGGAGAAATATAATTGCCTTCGTAATCTTTCATTCTTATTAGTGCTTCTGCAGAAGTGAATTTCTTTTCTTTAGTATTGTAGATTGGCTGGAAATATACTTCAAATCTGTTTTCGCTTAAAGCAGAATTTACAAGCTTTTCAATACGAATAATTTCAGCATCACTTTTTAGATTTAGCTTTTCAGGCTCAATAGTAAGTAAATCATCCTGATTTTCATACAGCTTAAGCGTATCAAAGAGGTTGTTAAGCATTCGAAGGCTTGAGACATCCTTAGGGGAACTAAATATACAGCTTGTGGAGTAGATTGGAAAATTAAACAATGAAGCATTTGCAAATTTTTCCATTATTCTACAGACTGTTTCGTATAGGAGATTTGCCTCGGCTTCATTATTCTCATCTAAAACAATTATATACTGCCCCATTGCAAGCTTAAACATCAGGAATTTCTTAGAAAACTGTTTAAGGTTTTTTAAGAATACCCCTTCAGCATTCATTACATTTACCATTTCAAGAGTATTGCTTATCAGATTTATATTGTGGATATTCAAGGCTATACACCAAGCACTTGTTTCCGGAGTAAATTTTGAACCACAAAGAGTAATAAAGCATTCTTATTCATCATTTGTGAGTCTTCTGAATAGTATTCATCAGGACTTTGCATACTTATGAATACCAAAGTTATGAAAATAGTAAATGTAAACTGCATAGATGCTGCATAAGGGAAGTAATAGTCAAATATCGTACCCGTAGTAAGGATAATGATGATACCAGGCATAATTATTCTATGGTTTTTAGACAGTATTTTTTTTCCCTTAAAAAGAAGGTGCATAGCAACTGATATATAATATATATCAATTATGTAGAATATAAAATAAAACTCTCCGTATTCAAACCTCCCGCTTTCAGTAATACTAAACCTGATTATTCATGAACATATAAAAATGCTCGATATTACAAATCCTTGAACCGGTTTCCGTGAAATCAATCGATTTATCCACAAAAATGGGTAGACTATCCCCTTGAAATCCGATTGAGTCATTTTGAACTGTCAAGGTACGTTAATAGTTGCTATTCCAACTGTACAGTCAGCTGCTGGATATTCTTCAGCGTCCTGTAGAACTCCTCTTTATAAGGACAGCTACTGCATGGTTTTGAATGTTATATATCTTGCTGAACGGACTGCTCTTGCAGCAATCTTTATCAGCTTTAAACGAATGGTATCCACCTGTTGTTTTCGCATATTTGCAGGGAGTACCAGTCGCCTAAACCAATTGAATAAGTTGTAGGCAAGCATATGAAGTCTCATGCGGTTGGCATTTACTACTTTGGAATGACTGCTGACAGCAGCAAAAGTCAAATCCACCTTTGCCCTCTTTTATGAAATTCTCCATCTTGCACGCCCACAGTAAAACTGGATGACCTGATAAGGTTCCCATATCCATGTTTGTAACAATAAAGGTGTACATATGCGTCAGCTGACCGTATGGTTTTTCAATCTTGAAAACCACGCGCCTTGGATAATCCAGGGAGCCGGCCTGATACAGAAATTCACCATAAGTTACAGCATAGCTAATCTGGTCCTCTTTGGTTTGCTTTGTATAAATCTTCATCTTTTATTCGAAGCAAGAGCTATAGTGAAGAATTCTGTTTTTAAGCGGATGGCATAGGACAGCCATTCATCTCACAGGTTTTTATAAAGTTTGGGAGATGAGAATCACTGTCACCACGAAGGTATGTTTTGATGCCTCTTTCCAGATATTCCTGAAAAAGGGGTTCCATAAATTTATCTGCATCATTGCTGCAGTGGAGTGTTCCATCACGAAGTTCAGCCTTCAGCAGATCCCCGGTCAGACCATCATAGCAGAGCAAAGGATGGTATCCGTGTGCCTGATAATGGAAGTTGAAGCCTTCCCTTCCTGATTGCCGTAGGTGCCAAATAAAGTGCTGTCCAGATCCAGAAGCATATGCTCCGGACACTTTATGGAATAGATGATATCCCTAAAGCTTTTATCAATGTCATCAAACTGCAGGAGTGTATCTTCATCCATACGGTTGAAAAATCTTGATAGTGTTGGCTGTGAAGCCAGACTGTTCTTTTCAAGAATGGCATTGAAAACAGGATCAATGGTCAGTTCATCCGCACAGTCATCTTCGAAATATGCAGTGATGATCTGATAAATCATCTGCATCAGGTTTTTCATCGTCTTTGTGGAAACGGACTGATGTATCATTGGTTTCAGATCTTTTTGATCAGCTTGGTGAAGCTCGATCTTTTGCAGCGAATTCTTTTTATCAGGAGAAGTCACTGCATCGGAGGATCAAATCGCCTCCGTTAAAAATTTTATTTTAATCTGTCTATTGCTTTTCAGTGTGATGGTGTTTCGAAAATATCCATGAGAGACCCTTTCTGCGGTATTTATTTGGATTCGGCACCTAAATTTTACCACATATTGGGTCTCTTTTTACTATTCACTTATTAGATGAAATGCACAAGCAGCTTAAATACAGTAACTATGTGGCTTTCAGCCACTTTCACGGCATTTGCTATGAATAATTCAGGCTAAATACTAAATCATAATTATAATTAACTATGAGTAGGGTAGCGACCGAGGCAAGAGGAGTTATGAGAAGCTTAAAAATATTTTTACCATCGTATTCTCTGGTTTACTGCAATGGAAGAATACACAAGCATATAACAAAGAGAAATGTACATCAGTAAATATTTTTATAGAATGTAAGCAGTAAAGTAAGAACTCATTTGCTCTACTGTCAACTAATAAGGCAAAGAGATCAGCCGCTGCAAAAGACATAATGCAAACAATGGTCGACATTAAAACATCATCTTGATAAATAGATATAGTATTTTTTATTTTATATGACAAAAAAAGGGATAGTAAGATTATTATTGAGCATACATCTAGCCAAATGCTGTATTCCATTACTGTACTCCTCCTTTTTTCAAAAATTCAGTAAGATCATAAATTTTAAGTGGATTTGAAAAATAATAACCCTGCAAATAGTCACAGCCGAGATTTAGAGCATAATCCATTGAATCCTTAGTCTCGATGTGTTCTGCCTTAACCTGTAAGTTAAATTCCTTTAAAAAGGCTACAGTACAGCTCATAAGCCTGTGTGCTAAATCAGACTTCAGAGCAGAACAGGTGAGAACTTTATCAATAGTTACAGCGTTAATAGGCATATCAACTAAGGCAGAAGCATTTATATAGCCATTGCCGTAATTCTCAAGTATGAACCTAAATCCTGCACCTGATATGGACTTCATGTTGTCCACAATTATACCATTAAACTCTATCATAGTATTTTTGGCTAGCTCAAAGCAAATGAGACTAGGCGGAATGTCATACTTTGCTGCAATATGAACTAGTCGCTCAGCCTTATTCTTCTTTAGCAGTAAGGAAATAGGCATAATTATTTCGACTGATCTAATTCCATAAGACATAAGATGATTATCTCTAATCATCTTAAACAGTAGTTCTAGGATGTGATCATAGAGGCCAAGAACTAAACCGTATTTTTCCGCAACCGAAATAAGGTTACGTGACTTTACGTAGCCGACATCTGGAACATACATTGAAAGTTCTGTTTTAACAGAATCAAAAACTTCAAGTGAAGTATTAAATTCAGGCAAAAATGATAGACGTATAGTATTATCATTTTGCAGGTCGTGAATTTTTGCAGATATAAGCCCCTCTTTATCGTTTAAGGTAATATCGATGTCATTTGCCGTCAAGCAATCCTTGCCAGCAGGAATACTAACAGATGCTTCAGTAAGCATGAATTTCTCAAGTAAACTTACATTGTCAAAATCATTTGGACAATTATACATACAGATTCTCTTGGTGAGAATTACCTTGTTTATTTCTCCAATGCCAAAGGATGACTTAAAACGATCTAAAATACTGTCGACAAGGATCTCAGACATACGCAAATTTGCCCAAAAGTTCTCAAGAGAAATGTAGAGAGCAAACCTTCCTCTACCAAGTGAGTAGACAGAGGTATTTTTGGACAAATGTATGAGGTAGGATGATACCTCTAATATAAGAGAATTAGTGTGTTCTACACCAAATTCTTTATCCCAGGCATCAATTTTGTCAATAGCAAGAGTAACAACTGATACAGGTTTCTTCATTGACATGGCAACGCTGAAATTAGTAAATAGGGCATTTTTGTTCTGTAATCCGGTTACATAGTCAATATAATCAGCAGGACTTTCAACAGTTACATACAAAGTTAAGAGGAGTAATGACATAAAAACTCTCAACTGATTGGTTAGGGATAAAAAAATGCTGAATAGTTGTACCTAAAATAGGAATAAATGGCAGTAGTGTAAATGCAATCCTTTTATCCTTTCTAACATTTTGTCCGTAAACAATTATTATTACTAAAGTAAAAATAAGATAGTAAGCCGCAACAACATAGAGGAGAAAAAGAAGCATCCTCCTCTGATAGCCTAAAACGGGGTCGATGTAAAACACAGTACTTAACAAGGGGTTAAGACCAATTACTATCATTGCAACGAATGCCGGTAAGTAAAGTAAATTTTTAGTTAAAAACGCATTGGTCTTAATATTGAGTACCGAACACTCATAAAAGTGCTGAAAAAGTACCACATAAAACGTGGGTGCAAAAAAAACTCATTGACAAAAGATTGAAGATTAATGTGTAATCTTCCATATTTTTGTCAAAATAAAAGATGTAATTTTCCAGTAATACCTGTATTAGGGCAGAAAGCGTTGCTATTAAGGAGCAGGTATAGAGCTTTCTGAATATACCATTATGAGGAAGTGTTATAGTGTTTCTAAATATAAGCATGTATCCTATGGTAAGTTCCAAAATAAAGGCAGCTATTTCAAACCAGTAATTATTTACCATTATTTCTCTCAAGGGTTATCAAATATACTAAATTATATATCGTAAACTTCAATCAATATGTTAAGCTAAAAGTGACATTTTTAAAACTAAAATTTGACTCAAATTATTCTTCATAAATATAGAGATTTAAGTGTATTTTTTTCTTAGCTATTATAATACAATGATGTGAGTGTCAAAAGTATTTGACACCCACATCATCAATAATGATATAAAATTCTATAAAAAGGAAACTACTAATTGTATTTGAATATTAATAGTATGGGCTTTGTTACAGGAGGAAATATGGAAGATAAAAAGTGTATTAGAGAACTCAGGGAAGAGCTTGAAAGAAAGATGCTATGTGAATATGCATCTTTTTCAGATTCCTCACTTGGTAGAGATGTGGAGGAAGAGCCTGACGAGATAAGGACTACATACCAAAGAGATAGAGACAGAATTCTACATTGTAAGGCTTTTAGAAGGTTGAAACATAAAACTCAGGTATTTCTTGATCCTGAAGGAGACCACTATAGGACGAGGCTTACACATACTTTGGAGGTTTCCCAGATAGCAAGAACCATAGCCAGAGCCCTTATGTTAAATGAGGATTTGACTGAAGCCATAGCCTTGGGGCATGACCTTGGGCACACTCCTTTTGGACATGCAGGAGAGAGAGCGCTAAACAAGATTTCTCCTTACGGCTTCCACCATAATGAACAGAGTGTGAGGGTGGTTGAACTCCTTGAAAAGCATGGACAGGGGCTTAATCTTACCAAGGAAGTAAGGGATGGAATAAAGAATCATAGAAGTGCCTGCAAGCCTTCAACCCTTGAGGGCATGATAGTGAGGCTGTCTGATAAAATAGCCTATGTAAACCACGATATAGATGATGCCCTAAGGGGAGGGATACTTACAGAAGATGACCTTCCCGGCGAGTTTACTGCCGTGGTTGGACATGATGTGGCAAAGCGGATAGATACTATGGTAAAGGATGTTATATTTACCAGTATGGGCACAAATGAAGTTAAAATGTCTCAGACTGTAGAGGCTGCAATGAGGGGACTTAGGTCTTTTCTTATGAGGGAGGTCTACTGTAACCCTGCTGCTAAGAGTGAGGAGGTTCAGGCACAGAGGCTGGTAGAATATTTATATAAATATTATTTGGAGAACAATGATAAACTGCCTGTAGAATATAAAAGGCTGGCAGAGGACAGAGGAGAACCGCTTGAAAGGGTGGTTTGTGACTATATAGCGGGGATGTCGGATGACTATGCTATAAAGACGATTAAAGAAATATTTGTACCTGTACGCTGGGGAAAATACTAAGGAGATTCATGTTTTATTCAGAAGAGATTGTAGATGAAGTTAGGGAAAAGAATGATATAGTGGAGGTAATCTCTCCCTATGTCAGGCTTACAAAGAGGGGCTCAAACTATATAGGTTTATGCCCGTTTCACAATGAAAAGACGCCTTCTTTTTCGGTGAATACTGGAAGGCAGACCTTTCACTGCTTTGGATGTGGTGTTGGAGGCAATGCATACAGCTTTGTAATGAAGTATGAGAATTTGACGTTTCCCGAGGCAATAAAACAATTAGCTGATAGGGTAGGGATTAAACTTCCTGATGAACCTGACAGTCCTGAAGCAAGGAAGAGGGCTGATTTAAGGACAGGATTATTTGATATATACAAGGAGGCGGCTAAGTTCTATTATTTCCAATTAAGAGGGGAGTATGGCAGCTATCCTATGCAATATCTTAGAGACAGAGGGTTAACGGATAAGACTATAAACGATTTTGGGCTTGGATACTCAGTTAAGTCTTCAAATGCGCTATATACTTATCTAAAGTCAAAGGGTTATAGTGATGAATTAATGATAAAGGCTGAACTCGTTTCCTTCAAAGAGGGCAGAGGTATCTTTGATATGTTTTGGAACAGGGTGATTTTTCCTATTATGGATCAAAACAATAAGGTGATTGCCTTCGGAGGAAGGGTAATGGGGGAGGGAGAACCCAAATACCTCAATTCCAAAGAGACTGACATATTCAATAAAAGAAGGAATCTCTATGGCTTGAATTTTGCAAAGCATAGTAGACAGGGATATATTCTGCTTTGTGAGGGATATATGGATGTAATTGCACTCCACCAGGCAGGTTTTATCAATGCTGTAGCTTCTCTTGGGACTGCTCTTACAGAGGAGCAGGCACGGCTGATGGCAAGATATGTTAAGGAGGTAATTATTACCTATGATAGTGACGGAGCAGGAGTAAAGGCTGCTATAAGGGCAATTCCTATCTTAAAATCAGCAGGGATAAAGACAAAAATTCTTAAACTTGCTCCATATAAGGATCCTGATGAACTCATCAAGGCGGTGGGTAAAGAAGAATACGAACTAAGAATTAAAAATGCTGAAAACAGCTTTAATTTCGAGCTTTCAAACATTGAGAAGTCTTATGATTTAACAGAGCCTGAAGGGAAAACTGAATTCTTAAACAAGGTGGCAGACAGGCTTACTGAGTTTGAAGAAGAACTTGAAAGAGAGAACTATATAGCGGCGGTTGCAGAGAGGTACTATGTATCTAAGGATGCCCTTAAGAAGCTTGTCAATAAAATAGGAGGAGCAAGGGAAATAAGGGATATATACAGGGATGCGGGAGAGAAGATAAATAAGGCTGACAGAGCAAAGACAGCAGATGAGGGCTTATTAAAGACCAATAGGCTCTTGCTTAGTCTTATAGCAGACAAACCTGATTTATAACCGTATTAAGAATATAATCTCGTCCGAGGATTTTGCTACTCCTTTATATAAAGATCTTGCTGTAAGAATATTTACTCAGATTGAAGCAGGTAAAAGACCAAATGTTGCTGAGATAATAAGCAGGTACGAAACAGGAGAGGATCAAGCTTTGGTTACTGCAGTATTTGAGGAAAACTTTGAAGCAGAAGTGGATGAAGCAGAGAGAGAAAAGGCATTTAAGGAAATAGTAATCAAGGTAAAAAGGGCGGGGCTTGAAGAAGAGCTAAAAGCAATAGACAATAAAGATATGAAGAGCTTCATGGAGATAACCAAGAAGCAAAGAGAGCTGGGGAAACTCGACTTTTAGATTTGGCATTTACTATCTTTTATATTATGACCTCAAGGAGGGTAAACTTATGGATGAAAAGGTGCTGAAAAGTAAGTTGAAGGAGCTTGTAAAGGATGCTAAAGAGAAGAAGGGCATACTGGAAGAAGATGATGTTAAGCATTTTTTTGAAGGCTGTGATATAAGTGGGGAAGAGCTTGACCAATGCTATAAGTACCTTGAAAAGCAGGGGATTAATGTACTCATTTTAGATGAGCTAAGTGATGAAGAAGTTGATGATCCTCTGTTGAATGACTATAATAGTGACGATATAGATAGTGATGAAAAACCTGAGGTTCCTGACCTTACTGTTCCAGATGGAATAAGTACGGAGGATCCTGTAAGAATGTATCTCAAGGAAATAGGCAAAGTTCCGCTATTGTCGATGGAAGATGAGATAAATCTTGCAAAAAGAATGTCTGAGGGAGACGAGGAGGCGAGACAGGAACTAACTGAAGCCAATCTAAGGCTTGTTGTAAGTATAGCAAAACGCTACCTTGGAAGAGGGATGCAGTTTCTGGACCTTATTCAGGAAGGCAATATGGGGCTTATAAAGGCGGTAGAGAAGTTTGACTATACGAAGGGCTATAAGTTCAGTACCTATGCGACCTGGTGGATAAAACAGTCTATTACAAGGGCGATAGCGGATCAGGCGAGAACCATAAGAATACCTGTGCATATGGTTGAGACAATCAATAAGCTGATTAGAACACAAAGACAGCTCACGCAGGCATTTGGCAGGGAACCACAGCCTGAGGAGATAGCCAAAGAGCTTAATATGGAGCCTGAAAAGGTCAGGGATATCATGAAGATTGCCCAAGAACCTGTTTCCTTTGAAACCCCTATAGGAGAGGAAGAGGACAGCCATATAGGTGACTTTATTCCAGATGATAGCAATATGGCGCCAGTGGAAGTGGCTACTCACGCCATCCTTAAGGAACAGCTTAGTGAGGTACTTGATAGCCTTACAGATAGGGAGGCTAGAGTCATAAACTTAGGTTTGGGCTTGAAGACGGGCGTACAAGGACTCTTGAAGAAGTAGGTAAAGAGTTTAATGTCACAAGGGAGAGAATAAGGCAGATAGAGTCAAAGGCACTTAGGAAACTCAGACAGCCAAGCAGAAGCAGAAAATTAAAGGATTATTTAGAATAATGAAGAAAAGAAAAAGAATACCGAAAAGAATGCTTGCCATAGCTAACATGGTTGATAAGTCAAAGGTACTTGCAGATGTGGGCTGTGACCATGCATATATTTCGATAAATCTTCTTGAAAATGGGAAAGTCGAAAGAATAATTGCTTCTGATTTGAGAGAAGGACCGTTAAATATTGCTAAAGATAATATTAAGCTTTGTGGCTACGAGGACAGGATAGAGACCAGACTTTGTGCCGGACTTTGCGGCTATGAGGCAGGAGAGGTTGACACAATTCTTATATCAGGCATGGGAGGAATGTTAGTTAAAGAGATACTTTCAGAGAGTATAGCTGTTACTAAAAAGGCTGATACCCTTATCCTAGAGCCTCAGTCTGACTTAAGAGTTGTAAGGGCTTATCTTAAAGAAATCGGTTTTGAAATAATTGATGAAGATATGCTAAGTGAAAGCGGAAAATATTATCAGATTATGAAAGCTGTAAAAAGTCAGAAACGATAGAGGATGGACAGGATATCGGTGCTATGGCTGAGAACGAATTTGGCCCTATCCTAATAAAGAAAAAACATCCAGTACTTTTGGAATTTCTGCAAAAGAGAAAGAAGCATTTTGAAAGACTGTTACAAAATAAAAGCTTTCTTGCATCACAAAGCGTAGCAAACAGTGACAGATTAGCCGTGATTGAAAATGAACTAAATATGATTAAAGAGGCACTTAGCAGATTCAATGTAAAAAAGGAGATAGCAGATGGTAGTTAAAGTTGACGGAAAGTCTTACGAATATGGAAATGCAGTTAAACTTTCTGATATAGCATCAGATATATATGGGAAGAACCATGGGCAATTGCTTGCAAAGGTGAACGGAAAGTTAAAGGAATTGTGGAAAAAGGTTTCGGATGATGCAGAGATAACATTCTATGATATCAATTCCAGTGATGGTGCGAGAACCTATGAGAGGGGAATGCTATTCCTCTTCATAAAATCTGTCCATGATGTATATGATAAAAATGAAGTGACCGGTGTAAACTGTGAGTATTCATTGGGTAACGGTATATTCTGTGAGATACTTGGTAAGGTCAAGGTTGATGATGAGTTTGTCTCAAAGGTAAGAGGGAGGATGGATGAGCTTGTAAGCGAAAATATCATGTTCGAAAAGAGTACAGTATCTACAAGTGAAGCTGTAGGCAAGTTCCTTGACAGTGATTTGTCTGATAAAGAGCATTTATTTAGATACAGAAGAGGCTCCACCACCAATATCTACAGGCTTGGTGATTATCATGACTATTTTTACGGCTATATGCCTCCTACAACAGGAGAACTAAAATCATTTGACCTTAAATCTATGACGGAGGTATAATTATAGCCCTACCTAATGCGGGTGAAGGGCTTGAAGTTAAGCGTCCGTCCTGGAAGCCTCGTGAGCTGCTTTATAAGACTATGAAAGAGGCAAATTCCTGGGGTAAACGTCTTGGAATAGCTAGTGTAGGCAATCTTAATGATACCATCTCAGAGGGACGTATAAATGATGTAATGCTTGTAAACGAGGCACTACAGGAGGGCAAGATAGGTAAGATTGCTGAGAATATAGCAAAACAGCAGAAGAAGATTGTTATGATAGCAGGACCTTCTTCTTCGGGAAAAACTACATTTTCACATAGATTATCCATTGAGCTTATGGTACAGGGACTTAAGCCTCATCCTATTGCTGCAGATGATTACTTTAAGGATAGGGAACATACTCCAAAGGATGAGAACGGAGAATATGACTTTGAATGCCTGGAGGCTATAGATGTAGAGCAGTTTAATAAGGATATGACAGACCTTCTTGCAGGAAAAGAAGTGAAAATGCCTTCCTTTAACTTTAAAACCGGTAAAAGGGAGTATAAGGGAAAGACTCTTAAGCTAGGTGATGAGGACATTCTTGTGATTGAGGGTATTCATGGCTTAAACGATAAGTTTTCCGCATCACTTCCAAAGGAAAGCAAGTTTAAGATATACATAAGTGCACTTACCCAGCTCAACATTGATGACCACAACAGAATCCATACTACTGATTTGAGACTGCTTAGAAGAATGGTAAGAGATGCAAGAACCAGAGGAAGCAGTGCAGAGGATACTCTTGCAAGATGGGCTTCTGTAAGGAGAGGGGAGGAAAAGAATATCTTTCCGTTCCAGGAGGGTGCAGATGAGATGTTTGATTCTTCACTTATTTATGAGCTTGCAGTGTTAAAGCAGTATGCAGAACCTCTGCTTTTTGGCATACCTACAGACTCGCCTTATTATTCTGAGGCCAACAGACTGCTTAAGTTTTTGGATTATTTCCTTACTATGCCATCTGATAATGTGCCAAAGAATTCGCTTGTTAAGGAATTTATAGGAGGAAATTGTTTCCCTGTTTAAGGCATCAATTCAGAGGTGTTGCTAAGCATTAAAAACTAAATATACTAAATATAATTTTAAGGAAAAAGAAGTACCTGACTAAGGGATTATACGAACTTAACTAAAAGCCGTTAATCTATCTTAGAAAGAGTACTTTTTTTTTGTATATTTTAGATTATTTTATTCTTAAAGTGAGAAACACTATAAGCCGGGTTATGTATCTGATGATCATCTATCTCGAATTGCCGTCACCGACAACCTCTATCGACCTACCTAAAAGCACGACGGGCAGCCGTATAGCTTTATATTTGGTCTTTCTTCGGATGGGGTTTACACAGCCTCCTTCGTTACCGAAAGAGCGGTGGTCTCTTACACACGCCTTTTCACCCTTATCTGACATAGTCAGACGGTTATTTTCTGTTGCACTATCCTTGGAGTCACCTCCACCAGACGTTATCTGGCATCCTGCCCTGTGAAGCCCGGACTTTCCTCACCTGCCATAAGACAGGCGCGACCATCTGTGTTTCTCAAGGGCTTAGTTTAGCATAAAAAAGGATTATTGGCAAGGCTGTTTAAGCCTTGCCAATACCATTTTATAAATGTTATGCTTCAAGTGCCTGTCTGATATCCTCTACAAGGTCTTCAGCATCTTCTATACCTAAGGAGACTCTAATCAGCCCTGCGGACACTCCTGCCTCTACAAGCTGTTCGTCAGAAAGCTGACGATGTGTGGTTATTGATGGGCAGAGGCAGCAGCTCTTTGCATCAGCAACATGTGTCTCTATTGCAATGAGTTTAAGACTTGTCATAAATTTCTCTGCAGCTTCTCTACCGCCTTTAATCTCAAATGATACTACACCTGAGCAGCCATTTGGAAGATATTTTTCTGCCAAAGAGTGATATTTATCTGTCTTAAGTTCCGGATAGTTTACGCTTTGAACCTTGTCATGGTTTGCAAGAAATTCTGCAACAGCAAGACCATTTTTAGAGTGTTCCCTCATACGAACATGGAGAGACTCGAGGCCAAGGTTAACTAGGAAGGAGTTTTGAGGTGACTGGATAGAGCCAAGGTCTCTCATAAGCTGAACAGTTGCCTTGGTAATGAATGCTCCTCCCTTACCAAACTGTGTGGCGTAAACCAGACCATGGTAAGATTCGTCAGGTGTACAAAGACCTGGGAATTTGTCTGCATGAGACATCCAATCAAAGTTTCCTGCATCTACTATAGCTCCTCTACACCGCTTCCATGTCCGTCCATGTACTTTGTGGTAGAATGAGTAACTATGTCTGCTCCCCATTTGATTGGCTGACAGTTAACAGGTGTAGGGAAGGTATTGTCGACAATGAGAGGTACACCGTGGCTATGGGCAACTTTTGCAAATTTCTCAATATCGAGCACAGAAAGTATAGGATTTGCAAGGGTTTCGCCAAATACTAATTTGGTATTTGACCTAAATGCCGCATTCAGTTCTTCTTCGGTTGCATCAGGAGATACGAAGCTAACCTCAATTCCCATCTTAGGAAGAGTAACTCCTATAAGGTTGAAGGTACCACCGTATATAGATGATGAGCAGATGAGGTGTCCACCGGCCTCACAGATATTAAAGATAGCAAAGAAGTTGGCTGCCTGACCGGATGAAGTAAGCATTGCAGCTACACCTCCTTCAAGTGCAGCTATCTTAGAAGCAGCGTGGTCATTGGTAGGATTCTGAAGCCTGCTGTAAAAATATCCACTTGCTTCAAGGTTAAAGAGCTTTCCCATTGCCTCGCAGGAATCATACTTAAAAGTGGTGGACTGTATTATAGGTACCTGTCTTGGCTCACCGTTCTTAGGCGTATAGCCTGCCTGCACACATTTTGTTCCCTGTTTTAATTCTCTCATAGTTTCTCCTTCTCAAATAAATTAATATCCGATAAAGTAAGTAGTTGCTGCCTGAACCATTGGGCTATAACTTTACCATACCATTAAACATACTTATCAGTATAAGGAAATTTGCCTATAAAATCCAGTAATTTTTATAACTTGTTATATATATAACTTATAAGATGTTATAATTTTCTATTGAAATAACTCTTACTGCATATTATAATGATACAGGCGTCAAAAGTATAAAACCTAAGTGTTTTAGAGAATACTTTGAAAGGAAATATTATGTATCGTCTTATATGTAAAGATGGTTCAGCCAAGAGGGGGGAATTTACCACAGTACATGGGGTGATTCAGACTCCTGTTTTTATGAATGTGGGTACTGCGGCTGCCATTAAAGGGGCTGTATCTACAGAGGATTTAGGTAATCTTAAAACTCAGGTTGAACTTTCCAATACCTACCACTTGCATCTTAGACCGGGTGATGAGGTAATAAAGAAGCTTGGAGGCATCCATAAGTTTATGGTGTGGGATAAGCCGGTTGTAACTGATTCTGGTGGATTTCAGGTATTTTCCTTGGCTAAACTTCGTAAAATAAAGGAAGAAGGCGTAAAGTTCAGCTCTCACATAGACGGTAGAAAGATATTTATGGGACCTGAGGAAAGTATGCAGATTCAGTCCAATATCGCCTCGACCATAGCAATGGCCTTTGACGAATGTCCGGGACTTCCCTGCGAGAGAAAGTACATGTTAGAGTCAGTGGCTAGGACTGAGAGATGGCTGCTTAGGTGCAAAAATGAGCTAAACAGACTTAACGGTCTTCCTGATACAATCAACAAGGAGCAATTGCTCTTTGGTATCAATCAGGGCGGTGTCTACAGTGACATAAGAATAGAAAATGCCAAAAGAATTACAGATATGGATTTGGCCGGTTATGCCATTGGTGGACTTGCCGTAGGGGAGACACATGAGGAGATGTATAAGACTCTTGAGACTGTAGTTCCTTATCTCCCTGAAAATAAGCCTACTTACCTTATGGGTGTTGGCACACCGGAGAACATCCTTGAGAGCGTTGAGCGAGGAGTGGATTTCTTTGACTGTGTATATCCTTCAAGAAATGGCAGACATGGACACGCTTACACCAACCACGGCAAGATGAATCTTAACAATGCAAAGTATGAACTTGACGAGAGGCCTCTTGATAGTACCTGTGACTGCCCCGTATGTAAAAGACATTCAAGGGCTTATATAAGGCATCTTCTTAAAGCAGGCGAAATGCTTGGAATGAGATTTCTGGTTATGCACAATCTTTACTTCTACAACAATATGATGGAAGAAATAAGGGCTGCTATAGAAAGAGGAGAGTTTCAGGCGTATAAAAAGGCCAAAATTGACGGCTTTAGGGCAGGTGAGAAAGAGGATTAACTTAGTCCGTATTATTCACGAAATATCTTGTGAAACAGTGTAATCAATCCATAGAATTGTAATATGATATATTTGCTAAAAATGAATGGTTGATGATTTATTAGAAATATAGTAAAATGATTTATCAGATTTTAGGAGGAAGAAAAAATGATTGGAGTTTTAACAACAGGAGCTGCAGCAGGAGGCGAGTCACTTGCATCATTGCTGCCTATGGTAATTATCTGGATAGTTGTAGTAGGTGGTATGATGTACTTTATGAGTATTAAGCCACAGAAGAAAGAAAGACTGAGAATGCAGGAGCTTATGTCAAGCCTTGAACTTGGAGACTCAGTCCTTACTACTGCAGGATTTTACGGTGTTATCATTGACATTATGGAAGAAATCGTTGTAGTTGAGTTTGGAAGTAATAAGAACTGCCGAATCCCTATGAAGAAGACAGCTATTGTAGAAGTAGAAAAGCCGGGACAGTCTAATTCAGAAAGTGGCGAAAAAAAATAAACCGGCATACGTATCTTTACGGGATATTTAATTAGAAAGTATAAAAAAGGCTATTGCAGTCTAATGATTGCAACAGCCTTATTTTTTTATTCTTTAACTATCTTTATTATTCTAAGAAGCCCGGGAACCAGTATCGCTATAAATAACAAATCAAATATGAAACCTATGCCTATAAATACAGTGAAATAAAATAATATAACATTTTCAGCTCCTGCCGTAGCAGCTGTCTGTGTTAGAAGAGGGTAAAACACTGTAAGCATTCCGATTGAAAATATACCTGTATTTACAATAGGCGCAATCGCTGAAGCAATGATGGCAGCGGCAACATTGTTTATTCCTGATAGCACTTTATATGCTATTCCTGAAAAGTACCCTGCAAGCATACCTTTAAGCAGACAGATAATTACAGTAAAAGAAGGGCTGTACTGTAACATGAGAGTGCTAAAGGGTTCTGCACCTGATATAACCGCAAATAATACTACAGCCCCGAAGACAAGTCCGAGTATTGCACCTGCCGCTTCTCCAAATAGCACAGCTCCAAGTATTATGGGAACTAGTGAAAGTGGTGGCGCAAAGCTTCCAATCTTAAATCCACTTGCAAAGGTCTGTAAAACAATAACCAGAGCGGTAAGTATGCCCATGCCGACTAGATGCTCGGTCCTAGTGCTAAGTCTATTCATTTTTCCTCCTGCTGATATTCCCTTTGATTTAGGTTTTGCCTATGGGATACATCGCAACATGAAGAATAGCATAAAAAGTCCTTGAAGTAAAGGTGAAAAATACTTATAATGATAGGGAGACTATTCATATACAAAATTCTAAATAAAATTATGTGGGTGTCAAAAGATAATAAATTCTCCTGCAAGCAAGCCCCAATCGAATTTTTTTATACTTTTGACACTTGTATCATAAAAAAAGTGTATTTAGAAAGAATTTAAGTAAGGATTAATAGGAGAAGATTATGAGCAGGAACAAATGGGATGAATTCGGTGGTGGAATGAATGATGTTATCCAAAAGGCTATTGATTCCGGCAACTATAATTCACTCGGAAGAGATATAAATAACCTAATAAGAGAGGCAACATATACATTTGAAGATGCCTTAAACAGAGGGCTTAATGAAGCGAAGAACAAGACTGTAAAAACAAATCTTGGTGGCAATACCGTAGAGATTAATAAGAATTATCAGAATATAATAAGCCGCCCTACAAATAAAAATGCTATAGTTCCGGTTGATAAAAAGTTGTATGTTTCAGATAATCAGTTGTTTGGCAAAGGAATGGCAAACTCTATATTTGGAGGTATTGCAACCTTTGGAACAGCAATAGCAACCCTGGGAGAAGCAAGCCATGGTTCACTAATGGGAACAGCGGTGTGTGCGGGATTGTTAGGCCTGTCCTGGTTATGGCTTATGACAGGTGTAAATACCCTTAAAGACCGCCTGGTATTTAAGAATTATCAAAAGATACTTAATCTATCTGACAACAAATCCTATGCCAAGATAGAGGACCTTATGCAGGAAACGGGCGAATCAAAGGATAAGACATTGAAGCGCCTTAGGAAGATGATTAGAAACGGATGGTTTAAGGAAGGTCATATAGATAAGAGTGAAACTACCTTCATATCCACCAATGAAACCTATGCACTCTACCAGAAAACTCAGCTTGATTATGAGGAGAGACTTAGAATAGACAGGGAATTAAGCAGTAGCAAGCCTGAAAAAGAGAAAAACATCAGTGCAGAGGATAGGGAAATCCTTGAACAGGGGAAAAAGTATCTCGCTCAGATTAGCAGGTTAAATGACAGGATACCGGGAGTTGATGTCTCAAATAAGATATTTAAGATTGAAGACCTTACACGCAGGATATTGGACAGGGTTGAAGAGCATCCAAGCAGCGCTGGTGATATAAAACAGCTTATGAAGTATTATCTGCCAATGACGATTAAGCTGCTTACAGCCTACGCTGAAATGGATGAGCAGCCTGTAAAGGTAGCCAATATCGATAGGTCGAAAAAGAGATTGAGAACACACTAGACAGTCTAAATGATGCATTTGGCAGACTGCTTGATGATTTGTACAAGGATACAGCCTGGGACATATCAAGTGATGTGTCAGTGCTTAATGCTATGCTAAAGAGAGAAGGCCTTAAAGGCAGCGATTTTAACAATGAGGGAAGCAGGAATGATGAGGTTAGTTTTACAGAGGCAGCCGCTTCCTCGCCTGAGACTAAAGCAGAAAATCTCACAGAAACAAATACTATACAGAGTGAGCTCGAAAAAGGAATAGAGCTTAAATTATAGTTCTTATTATAGTTTGTTGTACTATAGTGAAATATAGATATTATTACAGATTAAGGAGAAGATTATGAACGAAAACGAAAATTTAATGCCTGAGCTTGCTGCTGATGTGAAAAACGTAGCGGCACCGACACTCACCCTTGAACAGGAAGCGGCTCCTACACCAACCCTTACTCTTGAGCCTGCAAAGGCTGAGAATCAGTTGGTTGTTGACAATGCCAACAATCCGATAGGCGTAGATGAAAATATCTTATCTGAGGCTGAGAAGAAGCAGGTCGAGGATTTTGCAAAGCAGATAAATATTAAAGACTCAAATGTTGTATTGCAGTATGGTTCAGGCGCTCAGAAGAAAATGGCTGATTTTTCAGAAAAAGCCATCAACAATGTTAAAACAAAGGATATGGGAGAGGTAGGAAAGCTTCTTTCTGATGTTGTGATTGAGCTTAAACACTTTGATGAAGATGATGATAAGGGAATCTTTGGGTTCTTTAAGAAGCAGACTAACAAACTTCAGGTGTTAAAAACCAAGTATGATAAGGCTGAGGTAAATATTGGTAAGATTACTGATGCACTAGAAACTCATCAGGTTACTCTCATGAAAGATACCGCAATGCTTGACCAAATGTATGAGTTAAACCTCACACATTTTAAAGAACTTACTATGTATATCATTGCCGGTAAGAAGAGGCTTTATGAGGTTAGAAATACTGAGCTTAAGGAGCTTCAGGATAAGGCTGCTGCAAGCGGCAAACCTGAGGATGCTCAAGCGGTTAGGGACCTAGACGCTCAGTGCACTAGATTTGAAAAGAAGCTTTATGACCTTGAACTTACCAGGACTGTAGCTATGCAGACAGCTCCACAGATAAGACTGGTTCAGGAAAATGACATAGTAATGAGTGAAAAGATACAGTCAACCCTTGTCAATACCATTCCGCTTTGGAAGACTCAAATGGCTCTTGCACTTGGTATAGAGCATGCAGGGCAGGCGGCAAAGGCTGAAAGGGCTGTAAATGACATGACCAATCAGCTCCTTGCAAAGAATGCAGAGATGCTTCATCAGGCCTCTGTGGAAGTAGCTAAGGAATCTGAAAGAGGAATTGTTGATATCGAAACACTTACTAAGACAAACGAAACTCTTATTAAAACCTTTGATGAAGTTATGCAGATTCAGAAGGAAGGTAGAGAAAAGAGAGCTGCGGCTGAGGTAGAGATGGCTAGAATAGAAGCAGAACTTAAAAATAAGGTATTATCTCTAACCCAGAACAATTAATCACCTCAGTTTTTAAAAATAATTTTTTTCCTTCTTGACAGTATTTTTTTGTCTGATATTATACTGTTTGGAAATACTTTTTATGGATGTATGAAAACGTATTAAAAGTTACTATTACAGTGGATTTTACCTATTAAAGAAAGTGAGGAAAAAATGGGACAGATAATTGGCGACGGAATTACTTTTGATGATGTGCTTTTGGTGCCTTCCTATTCAGAGGTTATTCCTAATCAGGTTAACCTTGAAACAATGCTTACAAAGAAGATAAAACTTAAAATTCCTATGATGAGTGCGGGAATGGATACAGTTACTGAAAGCAGAATGGCTATAGCTATGGCCAGACAGGGTGGTATAGGTGTTATCCATAAAAATATGTCCATAGAGCGTCAGGCAGAGGAAGTAGACAAGGTTAAGAGATCTGAAAATGGTGTAATTACAGATCCGTTCTATCTTTCACCTGAGCATACTTTGGCTGATGCCAATGAGGTTATGGCTAAATACAGAATTTCAGGAGTGCCAATTACTGAGGGAAGAAAGCTTGTTGGTATAATTACCAACAGAGATCTTAAGTTTGAGACAGATTTTTCAAAGAAAATAAAAGAATCAATGACAAGTGAAGGTCTTGTAACTGCAAGAGAAGGCATTACTTTAGAAGAAGCTAAGAAGATTCTTGCATCCGCAAGAAAGGAAAAACTCCCTATAGTGGATGCTGATGGCAATCTCACAGGACTTATTACAATTAAAGACATTGAAAAACAGATTAAATACCCTGACTCTGCAAAGGATGCAAAGGACAGACTTGTATGCGCTGCAGGTGTTGGTGTTACAGCCAATATCTTAGAGAGAGTTGAAGCTTTGGTTCAGGCTAAGGTAGATGCCATAGTAATTGACTCTGCACATGGACATTCTGCTAATGTTATAAGATGCGTGAAGATGGTAAAAGATGCCTTCCCTGAACTTGACATAATAGCAGGAAACATTGCTACAGGCGAAGCTGCGGGGGATCTTATCGAAGCCGGAGCAGATTCTCTTAAGGTTGGTATTGGACCTGGCTCGATATGTACAACAAGAGTGGTTGCCGGTATAGGTGTACCTCAGATTACCGCTATAATGAATGTATATGAAGTAGCTAAAAAGCATGGAATACCAGTTATAGCAGATGGCGGTATCCAGTATTCAGGAGATATGGTAAAGGCTCTTGCTGCAGGTGGTGATGTATGTATGATGGGCTCAATCTTTGCGGGATGCGATGAGAGTCCTGGCGAGTTTGAACTTTATCAGGGTAGAAAATACAAGGTATATCGTGGAATGGGATCTATTGCGGCTATGGAGAATGGAAGCAAGGACAGATATTTCCAGACAGATGCAAAGAAACTCGTGCCTGAAGGTGTAGAGGGAAGAGTAGCTTATAAGGGACTTGTAGAAGATACCATCTTCCAGCTTGTAGGAGGTATTCGTTCAGGTATGGGCTACTGTGGAGCGGATAGCATTAAGAAGCTTCAGGATACAGGAAAGTTTGTTAAGATATCTGCGGCATCCCTCAAGGAAAGCCACCCACACGATATCCACATAACAAAAGAAGCACCTAATTATTCATCAGACTTTTAATTAACATTATTTTTCCCACAGTGAAATTTGTGGTTTCACTGTGGGATTTTTTAGAGAAAGGGAAATGACTTGAATATCATAAGCGGCAAAGAGGTTGCAGAGCATATAAGCTCTGAGATAAAGAGTAGAATTGGTGAGATTGTAAATCAGGGAAAGAGACCGCCCAAGCTTGTTATTGTGAGAGTTGGCGAGAAGCCTGATGACCTATCATATCAAAGAGGTGCTATAAAGAGAATGGATATGGTGGGGATAGTTCATGAAGAGGTATGGTTTGAAGAAAATGTGTCTAAAGAAGCCTTTTATAAGAGGTTTGATGAAATCAACAATGATGATGAGGTAGATGGAATCCTTGTATTAAGGCCGCTTCCAAAGCATCTTGATGAGGATAGGCTTACCCATACCATCAATCAGGCAAAGGATGTAGATGCGATTAGCCCTATAAGCCTTGGAAAGATAATGATAGGAGATAAGAGTGGTTTTGCCCCTTGTACAGCAGCAGGAGTCATCGAAATCCTTAAGTATGCGGGTGTAGAGATTAGTGGCAAAAAGGTAACTATTATAGGGCGAAGCAATGTAGTGGGTAAACCTCTTGCCCTTCTTTTCACAGGTCTTGATGCAACAGTCACTCTTTGTCACAGCCGCACAAAGGATGTAAAGAACGCGGGTAAAAATGCGGAAATCCTTGTCGCATCCTGTGGAAAGGCAAGATTTATAAATAAAGAATACGTATCTTGTGGTGCTGTTGTAATAGATGTTGGCATCAACGTAGATGAAGAAGGAAAGCTCTGTGGAGATGTCGATATAGACAGTATCGAAGGTATAGCCGCCGACTGCACTCCTGTACCTGGTGGAGTAGGTGCGGTTACGACCTCCGTTCTTGCAAAGCAGGTACTTGCAGCATATGAAAACTCTCTCTAATTCGGGCTATGTCCTGTGGCAAGGAAGTTTGAGCTATAGCTTATCTGAAAAAAGACTGCTACATAAGATACAAGATATTCTTATGTAGCAGTCTTTTTTGCTTGATTGGTATATTTCTCTCCAATTTTTTATTAATAAACTCCCAGTGGAAAACAACTGCTTAGATATGAAGCTAACGCATATGTGACCAGCCTCAGATAAGGCATCATCTAAGTAAAGCGAGTTGTTTTTGTTCCTCTCTTAAGTTGTCAAGTATAGAATAAGGGATTCTTAGATTTCCCCTTCCAACACCCATACTTATAGCAGGCTTTGGCTTTCCGTGGTAGTCAGAACCCCCTGTGATTAAGAGGCCTTTTCTTTTGGCAAGTCCCCTTACATAGTCCTCATCTTGCTTATTATGACTCGAATATATTGTCTCTATTCCTCTTAGTCCATAGCCCTTAAGTGTGTCTACAAGAGTCTCAAGCTCAGGGATAGGGAGCCTATAGATGATAGGATGGGCAAGGACAGGTACGCCACCCGCCTTTATTATGCCCTCTATAGCGTCCTTTGGCTTGGTAAATTTCCTGGCCACGTAGTAAGGCGTATCATCCCCCAGGTATAGCTCAAAGGCTGACGGATAGTCCTTTACTATTTCTTTCTCTACAAGGTATTTTCCAAAATGAGCTCTTGTTATTATTGAATCAGGAGAGGCTGCAACTATTTCCTCATAAGATATAGGAAGTCCTGCATTTTTTAGGTTTTCAACCATTTTTATATTTCTGGCTATTCTCTCTTTTTCTGCTTCTTTAAGCAGTGCGTTAAACTCGTCATTGTCAGGCTCAACCAAAAACCCTAAGATGTGAATATCACCGCTTTTGTAGGCAGCTGAGATTTCAACTCCGGGTAGCACTTCCAGCTGTTCATCCTTTGGAAGCCCTGCATTATGTCTGCTTGCAGCCTCTGATAAGGACCGGTAGCCGTCAGTTGTATCGTGGTCTGTAAGTGCAAAGGCGGCGAGTTTTGCCTTTATAGCGAGCTTAACCAGCTCTTCGGTGGTATCTGAACCATCGGAATAATTAGAATGTACGTGCAAATCTATATTTCTCATAATTCCCTTCCCCTTGCTTTTGAACATGTTAATACAATTATAAGCGTTATTTTTGATTAATACAAGATTTCTACCTCTGTAGTATTTATAGAATATTTACATCTTAACTTGTAAATTTCCTCATACTTTGTTAGGATAAACTTGAAACCGAGATAAGGAGAAGGACTATGAATATACAGATTTTTGGAACTAAAAAATGCAACGACACCAAAAAGGCGGAGAGATATTTTAAGGAGAGAGGAATAAAATATCAGTTCGTGGATATGAAAGAAAAGGGTATGAGTAAAGGAGAATTTACCTCTGTAGCCGAGAAGAACGGCGGCTTTGACTCTATGCTAAATCCTGAAGCAAAAGATAAGGATGCACTTGCGAAGATTAAATATGCTACGGATGATGACAAGCTTCTCATAATACTTGAAAACCAACAGATAATTAAAACACCTGTGGTAAGAAATGGTAAGCTCTCTACTCTTGGATACCAGCCGGATGTATGGAAAGCTTGGGAATAATGGTGTTTTAGTAGTAATTGAAAAAATAAGTCCGTTATGTTACAATTGTAGTACTAATTAAGAAAAGAGGCGATATATCATGAAGAGATTAACTAAAAGCAATAATAAAATGTTGGCAGGTGTATGTGCGGGAATAGCAGAGTATTCCGATTTGGATCCAAATGTAGTTAGACTGCTTTGGGTATTATTTTGTCTGCTTGGCGGTAGCGGAATTCTTGCCTACATAATTGCCGCTGTTATAATGCCTAGTGCATACGAAGAGTAAAGAATGTAAGGAGATACAACACATATGAAACTGGGAATTGTGGGACTTCCAAATGTAGGAAAGAGTACCTTATTTAACTCATTAACCAAAGCAGGAGCTGAGTCTGCCAACTATCCTTTCTGTACTATAGATCCTAACGTTGGTGTGGTTGCCGTGCCTGATGAAAGACTTACTGTACTTGGCAAGATGCATAACTCGGGCAGGATTGTGCCTGCAGCCATAGAGTTTGTAGACATAGCAGGACTTGTAAAGGGAGCTTCAAAGGGAGAGGGGCTTGGTAATCAGTTCCTTGCCAATATAAGAGAAGTAGATGCTATAGTTCATGTGGTTAGATGCTTTGAGGATGCCAACATTGTCCATGTAGAGGGTTCTATTTCTCCTACAAGAGATATAGAGACCATCAATCTTGAACTTATATTTGCGGACATTGAAGTGCTTGAAAGAAGGAAAAGCAGGGTGGCCAAGTCAGTGAGTGCCGATAAGATGTACAAGAAAGAGCTTGATATGATAGTTAGGCTTATGGCTTTTCTTGAAGCAGGCAATCTCGCTAAGAGCTTTGAAAGAGAAGATGATGACGAAGAGAACTTCTTTGAAGAGTATAACCTGCTTACCGCAAAGCCTGTCATCTATGCTGCAAATGTAAAAGATGATGACCTTGCAGATGACGGAGCGAATAATCAGTATGTTAAAGAGGTCAGAGAAATAGCTGAAAAAGAGGGTTCTGAGGTATTTGTGGTATGTGCACAGATAGAGCAGGAAATCTCTGAGCTTGATGATGATGACAAGAAAAGCTTCTTAGAGGATTTGGGACTCTCTGAATCGGGACTTGAGAAGCTTATAAAAGCAAGCTACAAGCTTTAGGACTTATAAGCTACATAACTGCCGGAGAGATGGAGACAAAGGCTTGGACGATAACAGCCGGAACCAAGGCTCCACAGGCAGCGGGTAAGATTCATACTGACTTTGAAAGAGGATTTATCAGGGCTGAAGTGGTAAGTTATGACAATCTTATAGCCTGTGGAAGTATGGCTGCGGCCAAAGAAAAGGGACTTGTGAGAAGTGAAGGCAAGGAATATGTTATGAATGACGGTGACATAGTTCTTTTCCGCTTTAATGTATAAGGAGAGAGACTATGTTTGCTTTAGATGCTATTTCATTTCCAAACCTTGGCTTAGTTATTGAGAATCTTCCTAAGAGTATATCTGTATTCGGAAGCTTTGATATAGCTTTTTACGGAATAATAATAGGACTTGGTATTGCCATGGGTTATATCGTTGCAAGCTTTCAGGCTGCAAGGACGGGGCAGGACAAGGAAATCTACCTTGATTTTGCAATGTATGCTGTCGTAGTTGCCATAATAGGTGCAAGGATATACTATGTTGTATTTTCCTGGGATGATTATAAGGATGACATTGTTCAGGTGTTTAACCTTAGAGCGGGAGGACTCGCTATCTACGGTGGTGTCATAGGTGGAATTATCACTGCTCTTGTCTATACAAGGATTAAGAAAATGAAGTTTACCCTGCTAGCGGATACTGCCTGTGTAGGTCTTCTTACCGGTCAGATTATAGGCCGCTGGGGCAATTTCTTTAATAGGGAAGCCTTCGGTGACTACACCAATAATCTCTTTGCGATGAGGCTATCGACCTATGATGTGAACCAGAATGCAATCACCAAAAAGATGTTAGAAATGGCTGAAGAGGGTAATTATGTTGGTTTTATACAGGTTCATCCGACATTTTTGTATGAGTCCGTTTGGAATCTGCTTCTTCTTATATGTATACTGCTTTACACCAAGCATAAGAAATTTGACGGAGAGCTTTTCCTTATGTATATGGGAGGATATGGTCTTGGTAGAGCTTTATAGAAGGCTTAAGGACTGACCAGCTTACGCTTGGCAGTACAGGAATAGCTGTATCCCAGGTACTCGCCTTTGCATTATTTGTTGCAAGTGTAGGTCTGATTATATATAAGAGAGTAATGTTAAAGAAAAAAATAAAAAAATTTTTAAGAATATTTCTAGGATAAAAAGCCTTTCAAATTCCCATAAAACTGGGAGTTTGGGGCTTTTTTTGTATTTTAAAAAGCGGATAACAGAACATGTGTATCGTTGCAAAAAAACAAAATTTAGTATAAAATGTAACGAAAGTGGAGCAAAGTGGCGATAAAATATCATGAAGTGGAGTGAAAGGGAGGAGGTGTTCTTATGTTTACGGGTTCATACGAGCATACTGTAGATAATAAGGGCAGAATTATAGTTCCTTCCAAGTTCAGAGAAGAACTGGGCGAAAAATTCATTATCACTTTTGGTCTTGACGGATGCTTATATATGTATCCCATGAATAAATGGGAAAGCTTCGTTGAACAGCTTGCTGCACTTCCCGGGGGACATAAGAGCAGAGAGTTACAGAGGTACTTTCTCTCCGCAGCAGTTGAAAGTGAGATTGACAAACAGGGCAGGACTCTTTTGCCGGCAAATCTCAGGGAAAAGTTTGGTATCGACAAGAATGTGATGATAGTCGGTATGATGGGTAAAATAGAAATATGGGATAAAGCACTTTGGGACAAGAACACTTCAGAACTTGGTGACATCAATGATATAGCTGAGCAGCTTGCAGAGCTTAACCTAAACTTTATGTAATGATTGTGAAATGCTAGCTTAGCAGTCTCGTATCAATGGTGGTCAAATGCTTTCTTTGGCCACACCATATAACTTAGGCATAGAAATTAAAAGGAGGAGTATGTTTATGGGCGATGATTTTGAATTTAAGCATATTCCGATAATGTTGGACCAGGTTATAGAAGGCCTTGACATAAAGCCTAACGGTATATATGTGGATGGAACTCTTGGAGGCGGTGGTCATTCCTATGAGATAGCAAAGCGCCTTACTGATGGTGGAAGGCTTATAGGCATAGACCAGGATGAAGCAGCCATAAAGGCGGCAGGAGAAAGGCTTGCAGAGTTTAAGGACAGGGTAACCATAGTAAGGAGCAATTATGCTCAGATGATAAATGTTCTAAATGGTCTTGGGATCAAAGAGGTAGACGGGATTTTGCTTGACCTTGGTGTGTCCTCATACCAGCTTGACAATGCGGAGAGAGGCTTCTCATATATGGAAGATGCTCCGCTTGATATGAGGATGGACAGGAGACAGGAAAGACAGCAAGGGACATAGTTAATTACTATAGCAAAGAAGAACTGACACGTATTATCAAGGACTATGGCGAAGATAAGTTTGCATCTAAGATAGCAGGTAAGATAGTGGCTTTTAGGGAAGAAAAAGCGGTAGAAACAACAGGAGAATTGGCTGAGATTGTTAAATCAGCGATACCAATGAAATTTAAGGCTACCGGCGGTCATCCTGCAAAGAGAACTTTTCAGGCTATCAGGATAGAGCTAAACAGGGAACTCGGAGTTTTGGAAGATTCAATAGAAGGCATGATTGACATACTTGCTGACAATGGGAGAATAGCTATAATTACCTTCCATTCGCTTGAGGACAGGATAGTAAAATCAGCTTTTAAGAGGGCAGAATCGCCTTGTACCTGCCCACCTAATTTTCCAGTTTGTGTTTGTGGCAAAAAGTCAAAAGGATTTATTGCTTCAAGAAAGCCTATTGTGCCTTCTGAAGAAGAGATGAAATGGAATTCAAGAGCAAAGAGCTCTAAGCTTAGAGTATTTGCAAGAAAGAGGGGATCTGATGAGTGAGAAAAGGAATGTAAGAAGAAATAGGAATCTGACAAGTGGTTCTATGGCCTTAAATGTAAGGAGCAGTGCCCTTCCTAAAAGAAGATATTTGCCTAAGGAAGAGCCTCAGGTAGAAAAACAGCCTAAACAAAAACCTCAAAGGTATGCCAGAATGAAATATGCACCTTCGATTGATTTTTTAGGCTTTGCAGGCATGATGATAGTGGCTGCCTTACTTGTTGTTGTCTGTGTAGGCTATATAAGAGTATATAATGAGATAAAGCAGACAGAACTGTCTACAAGAGCGATAACAAGAGAGGCTGACAGCCTTAAGATAGCAAATGATAATACTGAGAACACTCTTTATAGCAATATAGATTTAGAGAAGATAAGAAAACTGCTATAGAAAAGTATGGTATGGTATATCCTTACGATAATCAGGTTATTACCTATAAGAGTGTTACTAACGGTTATGTAAGGCAGTACGGCGATTTAAAGGGTAATGAGTCGCTTAGTATTATTGAGCGAATTTTAAGAGTAGTGAATGCCGGATAGGAGTTATAATGGCAACGAGAGTTAAAAGTGGAGGAAGGCGAAGAACTACAACTAAAGAAAGTAGCCGTAAGAAAAGCGGGATGACGGTTAAGAGCAAGATAGTGCTAACGTCCGCTTTTTTTGCATTGGGATTAATAGGGGCTTCTCTTGCGGTTGTCTATGTGGCTCAGGGAAAGGGAGATGCTTATAAGAAAAAATACCTTGCCCAGCAAACTTACAATAGCAATCCAATTATAGCAAAAAGAGGAGATATATCAGATAGACGAGGGGTAGCTTTTGCCAAGTCTGTTTTGGTGTATAATTTTGTTTTAGAGCCTAAAATCATACTTTCAAAAGAAGATGACTACAGGGCTCCTACAGTTAAGTTTGCGAGTGAATACTTTGGCGTATCCCAGGATGAACTAAACAGGATAATTGATAATAATCCTGAGTCTATGTATCAGGTTATTAAAAAAAGAAGTAAGTTACGATGAAAAAGAAAAATTCATTGCTGCAGTAAAGGAGTATAATAAAAGAAATACTCAAAATGAAAAGCCTGATACAGTAAATGACCTTGTAGTTGGCTATAGCTTTGAAAGCTACTATAAAAGGACTTATCCTCTTAAGACGGTAGCGAGCGATATAATAGGCTTTACTTACTCGGGAGACGCTGCAGAGTGGGGGCTTGAGGGCTATTATAATTCTAAATTAAATGGTAAAAACGGAGTGAGATACGGCTACTTTAATTCAAATATGGAACTCGAAGAAACAGAGGTTGAGGCTAAGAATGGCTTAAATGTAGTTACAACCATAGACTCAGATGCACAAAAGATGACCGAGGATATCATAGCTGATTATCAAAAAACTGAAGGTGCGGAAAACGTGGGCGTTATTGTGATGAACCCTAACAATGGTGAAATCTATGTAATGGCTTCAAATAAAGGCTATGACTTAAATAACCCGAGAGATCTTACAGGTTATTTTACTCAAACTGAAATAGACTCAATGAGTGATGATAAGAAGCTTGAAGAGCTAAGTAATATATGGAAGAATTACTGTACAAGTGATATATACGAGCCAGGCTCTACCTTTAAGCCATTTACAGTGGCTGCCTGCCTCGAAAAAAATATAGTGAAGAAGAAACAGCAGTTCTACTGCAAGGGATATGAGATAGTAATGGATAGAAGAATCCGCTGTGCAAAAAGAGATGGCCATGGTATGATTACTCTGTCTCAGAGTCTTGAACAATCCTGCAATGTTGCTATGATGCAGATAGTAAGAAAGCTTGGAAGAAAAGATTTTGCGAGGTATCAGGACATATTTGGAATAGGCAGCAGGACCGGTATAGATTTCCGGGTGAGACAACCGGTTTGGTATACAATGAGGCTCAGCTTAATCCTGTAGAACTTGCAACCAGTAGTTTCGGACAGAGTGTTTCTGTTACCATGATTCAGATGGCGGCAGGCTTCTCATCCCTTATAAACGGAGGTACTTATTACAAACCACATCTTGTTAAGGAACTAGTGGATGATAATGGAGTGGTAGTTGAGAAAAAAGAGCCTGTAATAATGAAAAAGACTGTCACTAAGGATACATCAGAGTTCATACAGAAGTCACTTTATGAGACCGTTGAGCAGGGTACAGGCTGGAGGGCAAAATCTGACGGATACAAGATGGTGGGAAAAACAGGTACTGCACAAAAGCTTGACAATATCAATGGAAAGCTCGTCAGATCAGATACCAACTATGTGATTTCTTTCATAGGATGTGCCCCTTATGACAATCCTCAGGTTGTGGTCTATGTGGTTGTAGATCAGCCTAAGGTTAAAGACCAGACTGCTAACGGTATTGCATCTGCACTTGCAAAAAAGGTAGCAGAAAATGTATTTAAGGTACTTGGAATATATCCTGAAAAAACTAAGGAGTAAACATTATGTTTTCAATCGAGATATTTTTACCTGCATTTATTTCATTTGTACTAACGGTGCTTATGTGTCCTATATTCATTCCTATTCTACATAGAATGAAGTTTGGTCAGTTTGTAAGAGAAGAAGGACCTGAAAGCCATTTGAAAAAGGCAGGAACTCCAACTATGGGTGGAGTGGTTATGCTTGCTGCATTTACAGTCTCAGGACTTGCCTACCTCTTAAATGAGCCTCAGATTTTTCCTGTCATCTTACTAACGGTTGGCTTTGGCTTTATAGGATTTTTGGATGATTTTATCAAGCTTGCCAAAAAACGTTCCTTAGGACTTAAGGCCTGGCAGAAGCTCGGTCTCCAGATAGTGCTTACAGGCTATTTTGCTTATATCCTTATGAACAATTATCCTGAACTAACTCAAATCATAATTCCGTTCACTGAAGGCAAGATGGTTTGGGATCTTGGAGTATTATTTGTTCCATTTGTATTTGTTACAGTGCTTGGAACAGTAAATGGCGCTAACTTTACCGACGGACTTGATGGACTTGCAACCTCTGTAACACTTATTATAGCGATGTTTTTTGCTATACTTGCGGTAAAGATTGATTCTCCCGTTTACCTCACAGCTATGATAATGATTGGAACCATGCTTGGCTTCTTAATCTTTAATACCTATCCTGCGAAGGTATTTATGGGAGATACAGGCTCATTGGCTTTTGGCGGTTTTGTTGCTGCTGAAGCATTTATGTTAAAAGCACCTTTATTCATCATTATAGTAGCCTTTATTTATCTGGCTGAAGTGCTTTCGGTTATACTTCAGGTTAGCTATTTTAAGCTCACTCATGGGAAGAGGATATTTAAAATGTCTCCTATGCATCATCATTTTGAGCTTTCAGGCTTTGAGGAGACAAGGGTGGTTGCGATGTTTACAGTAGTTACGGTTATATTATGTTTTGTAGGTTTTATTGCTTTATAGTAGATAATAGAAATGGTTGGTGATGGAATGGGAAAAGTGACGAAGGGTAAAAAAACTGAGTTAGCAGAGAATAAGAAGAAAAGTATTGGAATAAGTTATTATGATTTCAATCTTACCTTTCTAATCCTTTTCGCTTGTTCGATAGGGCTTATAATTATCTACAGTGCGAGTGCATATATTGCAAAAAGTAAAAACTTAGAATCTACTTATTTTTTATACAGGCAATTAATGACTTTGGCGTTTGGTATTTTTTTGATGTTTGTTTTTTCATTTGCGGACTATAGATGGCTTAAGTTTAGGGTGAGGCTTCCTATGCCGAGGTTCTTAAGAGGAGTGTTTGGAAGGAATTCCTTTGTTATCTCTCTTCCTTGGATCATGCTCTTTGTTATGACTGCTCTTCAGGGCTACACAAGCTTCTTTGCATCTATAGATAATGGCGCAAGGAGGTGGATACATGTAGACGGCTTATCCTTTCAGCCCTCGGAAATTGCAAAGTTTGTAGTCATAGTATTCGGGGCATATATCTGTCAGAGGAAGCCGAGAAAGATAAATACCCCGGGAGGATTTTTAGTTGCAGTCATCTATGTATTGCCTTTGCTAGGATTTATTGCAAAAGAAAATCTCAGTGCGGCTATAATAGTTGCAGGAATATACGGCTGTATTATATTTGTAAATGCTAAAAAGACCTTGCCTTATCTGGTGCTTGCAGGTGTTATGGCGGCTTCTATGAAGGCTGCTGTCAAGCTCTTGGGCGGATACAGAAGTGCCCGTTTAGAAATTCATGCCAATGTTGAGACAAGTGAAAAAGGTCAGCAGATACTTCAGGGATTATATGCAATAGCCTCAGGAGGGCTTTTTGGCAAGGGACTTGGAGGAAGTGAGCAGAAGTACGGCAGGGTTCCTGAGGCATATAATGATATGATATTTACCATAATCTGTGAGGAATTTGGTATATTTGGAGGAATTGCGGTTATAGTGCTGTTTGGACTTATGCTCTACAGGATGTTCATAGTGATTATGAATGCAAAAGACAGATTTGGTGCCTTAGTTGGAGTGGGGATAATGTCTCAGATTGCAATTCAGGTGGTACTAAACATCTTGGTTGTAACAAACCGTATTCCTTCCACAGGTGTTATCCTTCCTTTTATTAGCTTCGGCGGAACGGCTGTGGTAATTATGCTCTTTGAAATGGGGGTATTCTTAGCATAGCTCGCCAAATAGAATACAGGAATAGCTTGCTTATACGAAAGACATCTGCTTACAGTAATGCAAATGGTGAAAGGCTTAATCAAAGAAGGCTAAATCAAGGAATGAGATAGGATGAGCAGGAGAATATATGCGTAATAAGATAAAGGTTACTGTTATAATCATTTTTGTGCTTATACTGGTGGCGGTGGGTATTGTAATGGCTTCTGAGCTAAGAGAAGTAAAGGTAAAGGGAAATATCTACTATACCGATGATAGGCTTAAAAATGAACTAAAGAGGTTCTATGTTAAAGGTAATACCATACTTACATACTTGAGGCTCAAGTATGACAAGAGTATAACTATTCCTTTTGTAGACGAGATTGATGTGGATTTTACAGGTTTACACAGTATAGTGGTTGATGCAACGGAAAAGGAAGTTGTTGGCTGCCTTCCTTTTATGGGAGAGTTTATCTGTTTTGACAAAGATGGTATAATGGTTGGCAGTATTTCAAAGGAAAAAGACAATATCCCAGTTGTTACCGGTATAAGCTATGATACGGCAGTATTTAACAAGCCTATATCGGCAAAAAATGCTGAAGTATTTGAATTGACATTGAATATCACACAATTGATTAAGAAATACGCTCTTGAGATAAACAAGATTGAGTTTAGTGATAATCTGTCTATAAAGTTATATGAAAAGGATGTAAAAATCCTGCTTGGAAGAAAAAAGCACTTTGACGAACAAATATCAAACCTGGTTGAAATATTGCCTAAAACTAAGGGGATGAAAGGAACTTTACACATGGAAGACTTTTCGAAACCAATAAAAGGGTAATTTTTTTGAAGCAGATAAATCATAAAAAATTGTAAAAATAACTTGATTATTTTGAATATAATGTATATTATTAAGTGGGAAAATTATATTTAATTTATTTCTCGAGTTATAGCTAAATGATATTGGTTATTAGATGACTATGGAATAAGTGTAGGAGGATGAGGCCTTGTTAGAGATAAAAGATGAGAGAGAATCAGGAGCATGCAGAATAATTGTTGTGGGAGTTGGCGGCGCAGGTAATAACGCCGTTGATAGAATGATTAGTGAGGGAGTTGCAGGAGTTGAGTTTATCAGTGTCAATACTGATAAGCAGCAGCTTATATCCTGTACAGCCCCTACCTGCATACAGATTGGTGAGAAGCTCACCAAAGGACTTGGAGCCGGAGCTAAGCCTGAAGTAGGCGAGAAGGCTGCTGAAGAGAGCAGAGAGGATCTTGCAGCTGCTTTAAACGGAGCTGATATGGTATTTGTTACCTGTGGTATGGGTGGTGGAACTGGTACCGGAGCGGCCCCTGTAGTGGCTGAGATTGCCAAGGAGATGGGAATTCTTACAGTTGGTGTAGTTACAAGGCCATTTAGATTTGAAGGTCCTAGAAGGGCAAGAAATGCAGATAGCGGTATAGACAAGATGAGTGAGGTTGTAGACACTCTTATAGTGATTCAGAATGAGAAGCTTCTTGAGATTATGGATAGACGTACAACTCAGCCAGAGGCTTTTGCAAAGGCCGATGAAGTGCTTAGACAGGGTGTACAGGGTATTACAGACCTCATCGCTGAGGATGCTGATGTAAGCCTTGACTTTGCAGATGTAAGTACGGTTATGAAGGATAAGGGACTTGCGCATATAGGTATTGGTGTGGGAACCGGAGAGAACAGATGTCTTGAAGCAGTTAAGATAGCGGCTGAGAGCCCTCTTCTTGATATCAGTATAGCAGGCGCAACTGATATGATAGTCAACTTCTACGGTGACATCATTATGCAGGAGATTGCAGATGCTGTTGATCACTTACAAGAAATGATTGGTGACGACAGTGATGTTAACATTATCTATGGTTCAAAATATGATGCTGCAAACAAAGACCAGGTTACAGTTACTGTTATAGCTACGGGCTTAAGTGATGATAGAACTGTAAGTGCCAGTGTATCAAATAGACCCGTACAGCAGAGAGTAGGAGTAGGAAGAACAAGCCTTCCTTCTTCTACAAGACAGAGTGTGAGACCGCAGCCTGCAGCAGAGAAGATAACTGCAGCAGAAAAGTTGACTAATGATTCTGGCAATTCAGATATAAAGATTCCTGAATTCCTATCAAGGGCAGAAAATAGGATGCGGTTTGGTTTGGAGGTAAGCGATGAAGTGTCCGTTTTGCAGTAATGAAGATACAAGGGTTATTGATTCAAGGCCTTCAGATGATAATTCAACTATTAGAAGAAGAAGGCAGTGCGATAAGTGTAACAAGAGGTTTACTACTTATGAAAAAGTGGAGACCATTCCTCTTGTTGTAATCAAAAAGGATATGACAAGGGAGACTTATGACAGATCTAAGATTGAGTCAGGAGTATTCAGATCCTGTCATAAAAGACCTGTGCCTGTTGAAGATATTACCGCTTGTGTTGAAGATATAGAAAATACCATCTTTAATCGAGGTGTGAAAGAGATTTCAAGCTCAGAAATAGGTGAGATAGTCATGGAGAGACTTAAAGCACTTGATCAGGTTGCCTATGTTAGGTTTGCATCCGTATACAGGGAATTTAAGGATGTAAATACCTTTAAGGATGAGCTTGAAAAGTTATTATGATGAAAGGGTGAATATTTTAAATGTGGGAGAGAGAAATATTTGATACTGACCTTTACCATCTGGTTGGTGCATTTATTATCTACAGCATGTTAGGCTGGCTGGTTGAGTCAATATATATGTCTTTTTGTAACAGGAAGATAACCAACAGAGGATTTGGAAAAGGGCCATTCTGCCCGATTTATGGGGTAGGTGCCTCGATTGGATACATTATCCTAAGTCCTCTTAAGGGAAACTATCTTGGCATTTATTTAGCGGGTGCTATATCTGCTACTATCTTTGAATACATAGTCGGAGTAATGATGATAAGATGTTTAGGCTCACTGTGGTGGGACTATAATGATAAACCGTTTAATTATAAGGGAATCATTTGCCTTGAAAGCACAGTCGCTTGGGGGTTTTATGCTCTCGGTATTGTGTATTTTCTTCAGAATGCGGTATACGGATTGGTTGACCGTATTCACAGGGAAATGGGAGTTATAATTATCGGTGCTATATTCATGGCGGTATTTATTGACTATGTTATGCAGTTTATGAAAGTATTTGACATCGATCTAGAAGAACAAAAAGAAAAAATGGGCGAAAGAGTAAGAGCTTTTGCGTCAAGATGGAACTAGATATAAGTTAACTAAAAGGCTATACAGTGAATTGCTGTATAGCCTTTTAGCATAACATATTTAATTAGGAAAGATGGAGCTAAAATAAGATATTTCAGGATGTATATATACTGTTTCAAAAGGTGCACCGGGATGCTCCATCCTATAAAGTATCTGTAAGGCAAGCCTCCTTCCAAGCTGTCTGGTGTTCACATTGGCAGTTGTAATCTTATCTGCCACATTTACATATTCCTTGCTTCCATCAAAGCCGGTAAGCAGTATAGGCCTGGTAAAGCGCTCAGGATTTTCTGATATGTACATAGCCACATACTGTGCTACATAGTCACTTACACAGATAAAGGCATCAGGCATCTCGTTTATCGAATCTAAAAATTCAAAGATTCGACTCTGATAGCTGGATATGCCGATTGAATCAGTAAAACAAATAGAAGGCTCAAGAGGAATATTGTGCATGGCAAGCCCATCTGTATAGCCATAATAACGCTCTAAATTGGTTCTCGCATAATTGAGGTCCCCGATAAACCCAAGCCTTGTACAGCCTTTTTTTACAATATCATCTATTATAGTATTAATAGCACTTCTTCCTTCTATCAGCATCAAATCACTGTCAAGCATTTTCTCGGTTATAGAAGGTACCGTATCAAGAAAACCTTTGGGGTAGAAAGCTTGCTAATTCTCTTTATTATGTGCCTGTCATAGAGATTCATCACAATAATTCCGCCTACATTATCTCCCATTAGTATATCAGGCAATTGAAAATTATCGGTGTAAGAACTCTGAATATAAGTATACATTAAGTTAACATTATGTATAGAAAGTTCCTTTGCTATGCTGTGGATAATGTCAGTCCAAAAGACCGCAGAATCCGGCCTCGATACAACGAGGGATACGTTTTTGAACTTATTATCTGTCTTGTTAGAGATGGTAGCCGGTGAAAGTCCGTTATAACCAAGCTTTGATGCCATATCTATAATACTGTTCTTAAGTGTATTTGAGACGCCGGGCTGATCATTAAATACCTTCCATACGCTGACTCTTGAAACTCCAAGAGCGTCAGCAACATCCTGCATAGTAACCTTACTCATTTGTAATTCTGCCTTCCTGTGTTCAGTTAAGTAACACAAAAATTATTTCGTACAAGGTAACATTTTAAATTATATAACAATTCTCTATAAATAATGTTAATAATAATGTTAACTTATGTTAAGTATAATAAAAATTTAGGCATAAATGTCAATATTAAACTATATTAATTTATAAAAACATCTTGAAATATTTTTAAATACATATTACTATTCAATTAGTTAAAGTATGTAAAATACTTTTGATGCAAAAATTAATCAGTTAAGGAGTATAAATCATGTATTTTTTACCAAAACCAAAAAAACTATCAGAAACTAATGGTGATTTCTTTGTTGAGTCAGGTCTTAGAATAGTGTCAGAGAGTGAAGAACTTAAAATCAGTACAAGCTGGGCTTTGCCTAAGGTCTTAAGAGATGACTTACTTCACTTTGCGGGTATAGAGGCTGAGATTACTGCAGGGGAAGCAGGTAAGGGTGATGTAAGCTTAAGGCTTGTGAATGCACTTCCTCCGCAGAGCTATGTTCTTTCGATAACTGAGGAGAAGATTGAGATTCTTGGTAGAGACAGAGCAGGTGTTGGCTATGGAATCCAGACTCTCTGCCAGATTATAAGAAACAAGGGTGCCTTACTTCCTGCTCTTAGGATAGAGGATAAGCCGGATATTCCTGTTAGAGGATTCTATATGGATCAGGCAAGGGGAAGAAGTTCAAAGCTTGAAACCCTTAAAAAACAAGTGGATATTCTCTCAAGGTACAAGATAAATCAGTATCAGCTCTATATAGAACAGTCCTTTGCATTCAAGGGAATGTCTGAAATGTGGAGAGAAGATAGTGTACTTACTCCAGAAGAAATCATGGAGCTTGATAAGTATTGTAAAAGCAGAGATATAGACTTTGTACCATCTCTTGCAAGCTTCGGCCATCTTTATGAATTGCTTAGAACTAAGAGCTATGAATATATATGTGAGCTTGAAGATGCTGCTGGTAAGCCGTTTTCGTTTATTGAAAAGATGCAGCACCATACAGTAAATGTAGATGACGGGCGTTCTTTTGAGGTTGTTAAGAAGATGCTTGATGAGTACCTCCCACTATTTAGCTCAAAGCTTGTTAATATCTGTGCTGATGAGACTTTTGATTTGGGAAAAGGAAGGTCTAAAGCACTGGCAGAAAGGTTGGTACTGACAGAATGTATATGGATTTCTTGAAGAAACTCTGTGAGTACGTGGTAAGTAGAGGCAAGGTTCCTATGTTCTGGGGAGATATCATTCGCAAATTCCCTGAGTTTATAAAAGAGCTGCCTACTGAGACTATATGTATGGCCTGGGGATATCTTCCAGAACAAAAAGATGATATTTGTAAGCCTATTGCGGAAGTTGGAGCAAACTTATATCTTTGTCCTGGTGTATGTGGCTGGAATAACTTAATGAATAGGCTTGATAGAGCGTATTCTAATATAAAAATTATGAGTGGATACGCTAAGAAATATAATGCAGTTGGCCTGCTTAATACAGAGTGGGGAGATTTCGGGCATGTAAATGATCCGTACTTTTCTACTCCGGGCATTATATACGGTGGTATATTTACCTGGAATATAGACGCATACTCAGGTGAAGATGCAATAAGTAAAGAAAAGTTAAATGGCGAGATATCGAGACTGGAGTATAGTGATATAACTGAAACCTATGTAGGGCTTTTAGAAAAGGCTGCCATGAAGCAGATTTATGATTGGTGGGCTTGCGTGGTTGTATATGAAGGGGTTGCGGGAGATGGCAGCTTCGATAATAACAACATTGAGCTTTCAGCTATTAGTGATGAAATCAAAGCGAGATTTATGGAAATTAAAAAAGAATTAACTAATGTTGAAGAGGTTACCTCAGAGCTCAGTCAGATTAGAAAAGATTTAAGAAAAGCAGTAGTTTCCATGGATAGTTCGAACAGGATTGAGTTTGCAAAAGTAGACAATGCTGTTGTGGGAATTGATTTGTGGAATAGAATAGGAAAAGTTATGTTGTCGGGTGAGAATGCTTCTGAAGCTGATAAAAAAGTGCTTGCAGAAGAACTAGAGATTTGGTTTATGAGGTATAAAGAGATATACAGGACTTATACCAAGGAAAGTATGATTGGCAGAGTAGCTAAAGTAGTATTCTGGTATGCTGATAGACTTAGAGGAATGTAACTTATGTTTTAATGTGATTTTGAGCGGGAAGTTTTGCAGTAATTGTGGAACTTCCCGCTTGTAAGTTAACACTAATGTTAATGTATAATATGAATTTTATCAATAATTAGTACAGTTAAATCAACTTATTTACAGGCAGACATTGGTAAACTTATACACGGTTTTTGTTCTAATGTTAAAAATCATGTTTAATTAAAACAATTTATTAAATAAAATGTTGCAAAATGTTAATCGATATGATAATATGTTAATTAAGATGTAAAACTGACAGGAATTATTTGGGATAATTCTACAAAAATAAGCAGGAGGGAAATGTGATGAGCAGTAAAAAAAGAAGCTACTCGGCCTAAGAAAAAGAAAAAGTGGACCAGAGACGACACTGAATTAACCTTGCTTGGCTTACCTACGTTTATTTGGTATATTTGCTTTTGTTACTTGCCTATGTTTGGTATTATCATTGCATTTAAGACTTATAAGATGAAGGTTGGACAAGGCTTTTTCCAGAATCTTATGACGAGTAAATGGGTTGGATTTAAGAACTTTGAATTCTTCTTAAAGAGTGGAAACTTCAAATTGCTTCTTAGAAATACCATTGGGTATAATATCATATTCATCATACTTGGTATTCTTCTACCTATTACACTTGCAATTATGATTAGCTTAATTCACAGTAAGTTCAAGTCAAAAGTGTATCAGACTATGATGTTCCTACCGCATTTTATGTCTTGGGTTGTAGTTACCTATTTTGTAATTGCTTTCTTAGATACTGATAAGGGACTCATCAATAATATCATAGCGTCTTTTGGCGGAGAAAGAATAAACTTCTATACAGAAGCTAAGTACTGGCCTGGAATCTTTGTTTTCATGAGACAGTGGAAGGGCATAGGATATGGAATGGTAGTGTATCTTGCGAGTATTACGGGAATTGACGGTAGTCTTTATGAGGCGGCGGTGATTGACGGTGCTACAAAGTGGCAGCAGATAAAGTATATTACTCTTCCTAGCTTGAAGTCGATTGTTATTATGATGTTCATTCTTAGTATAGGAAGTATTTTCTATTCTGACTTTGGACTCTTCTATCAGCTTACAAGAGGAGCAAGTGGTTCTCTTTATGAAGTTTCTAATACTTTTGATGTTTATATTTATAATACGCTTTTAGGTGGCGGTGACTTGGGAAGACTTGCAGCAACCTCGCTTACTCAGTCTGTTGCTTGTTGCTGTACCATACTGATTACCAATCATATCGTAAAGAAGATTGATAAAGATCAAGCTATTATTTAAGCTCTTAAGGAATTTGGAGGAAGAGAAAGTGGAAAAGAGAAAACAGAAAAAGTTGAATCAGATTAAACCGACCACAAATATCATTTTTAATATAATTTTTATTATTTTAGCATTGATGTGCGTTGTACCGGTTATCTTTGTATTCATTATTTCAATAACATCTGAGAACGCGCTGGCTACTAATGGTTATCAATTCATTCCTGCCGAATTGTCGCTTTCTGCCTATATCTTCTTATGGGAAGCAAAGGAGCAGATTTTTACTGCGATTGGCGTGTCGGTTCTTGTAACAGTTTTAGGTACTATCATAGGCTTGGCACTCACAACCTCTATGGGATATGTACTTTCAAGACCTACTTATAAACTAAGGGATTTCTTTACCTGGGTGGTATTCATCCCTATGATTTTTAACGGAGGACTTATATCAAGCTATGTTATCAATGTAAAGGTTCTTCATTTAAGAGATACTATATGGGCGCTTATTTTACCTATGGCGGTATCCTCATTTAATATTATCATTTGTAAGACGTTTTTTAGAACAACAATACCTGATTCGGTTATTGAATCAGCGAAAATTGACGGTTCAACACAGTTAAACATTTATACGAGGATTGTACTTCCTATTTCCAAACCGGTTATTGCTACCATAGGTCTTTTCCTGAGTTTTGGATATTGGAATGATTGGTTCCTTTCGTCCTTATACATTGATAATCCTAAAATGAAGTCTCTTCAGGCACTCCTTAACCAGATTATCAAGGCGATTGACTATCTTGTTAAGAACCCTACAGCAGGTGCTCTTGCTCAGGATTACTTAAATAAAATGCCAAAAGAGTCTGCGAGAATGGCTATTGCTATTTTGATTGTAGTTCCAATTGCGTGCTCATATCCGTTCTTCCAGAGGTACTTTGTTACCGGACTTACAATAGGAGCGGTTAAAGGTTGATTCTTACGCATAAGCGTTTAGAATATAATACATTTCAGACAATTGAAAGGAGATTTGTAATGAAAAGAAAATGGGGAAAATTATTAGCTGCTTCATTGAGCGCTGCTATGATTTTTAGCTTAACAGCTTGTGGATCAGGTAGTGGAGAGCAGAAGAAAACATCTAGTGGAACAGCTTCAAAAGCTTCAACAGCTTCAACAGCTTCAACAGCTTCAACTGCATCAAATACTGAGCAGAAGTCAGCTGAGACACCTCAGGAAATTGTAAACCTTAAGTGGGTTTTCCTTGGCGGTGGTGTTCCTTCAAACTTCGATGCTTGGAAGGCTGAGGTTAATAAGTACCTTGCTGAGAAGATTGGTGTAAATATTGATTTTGAGTATGGTACCTGGGATAACTGGGGTGAGAAGAGAAACACCAGCCTTAACACAGGAGCTGACTACGATATTATGTTCACAGATTCAGGCTCTTATGTTAAGAATGTTCATGACGGTGCTTTCCTTGACATCACCAGCCTCTTAGATTCAGATGCTCCTGAACTTAAGAGTTTCATTCCTGAGAAGTTCTGGGATGCTGTAAAGGTTGATGGTCAGGTATATGCAGTTCCTACTTATAAGGACAGCTCAAGAAGTGAGTTCTTCGTTGTTGACAAGGAAATGGTAGATAAGTACAAGATGGATGGATCAAAAATTCATGAATTAAAGGACTTAGATCCATATGTAATGGAAATGGCTAAGAATGAGTCCCAGGCTCCATTAATCATGAACAAAGATGGTCTTTCAGGCCTTGTTGATCTTAGATATGACTCTATGGGTCTTGTAGGTCTTGGTGTTAAGTATGGTGGTGATAAGAAACTTGTCTCAGTATTTGAGCAGCCTGAGGTTATGGAGGATTTCAAGCTTCTTCATAAGTGGTATAAGAATAAGGTTATCAACACAGATGCAGCAGTAGCAACAGAAACTCCTAAGTATAAAGCTATATTCGTAGCTTGGGGCTGGAAGGGTGCTGGAAAGACTGTTTGGGGACCTGGTATTGGTAAGGAAGTTGATACCTTCCAGTGGGGTAAGACAGTTCTTTCTAACTCTACTGTAGGTGGATCTCTGAACTGTATCTCAGCAAACAGCAAGAACCCAGGCAAGGCTCTTCAGTTCTTACAGCTTCTTAACCTTGATACAAAGTTAAGAGATATGTTCGCATACGGTCTTGAGGGCGAGAACTTTACCTATACAGATGATAAGAAGGTTCACAAGGCTGAAGATGAAACAAAGAAATGGCCAATGCCTATGTACTCACAGGCTACATTCTTTACAATTTCTCAGACTGATGATGTAGATTTCAACCAGTGGGATGAAGTTAAAGAGCTTAATGAAAATGCAACTCCTTCTCCAACACTTGGTATTAATCTTGATGTTACTGAGTTTGAAAATGAGCTTCTTAACTGCGGTGAGATTTTCAATAAGTACAGAAGTGAGCTTTATACAGGTACATCAGATCCTGAAAAGGTAATACCTCAGATGATGAAAGAGATGAGAGATGCAGGCTTTGACGAGATGATGAAGAAGGCTCAGGAGCAGATTGACGCTGCAAAATAATTAAATTACAGATAAACATAAGACGAAATTAGACACTGTTTTATGAAAATAGAAGAGTTTTTTCCCGAATTTGTCCGTAATGTGACGATTGACGGAAAAAACTCTTTTAAAGATTAGAATATCAGGAGAATAAAGATGAATAGTGAGAATAAATTACCTCAGATACCTTGGGAGGATGATAATACCGGAGGAAAAGAGCCGGTTTGGAGATATTTGGGCAATCCGATTATAGGAAGAAACGGAAACAAGATATCAAACAGTGTGTTTAACAGTGCAGTAGTTAGATTTGAAGATGGCTTCGCAGGTGTGTTCAGATGTGACAGCCGTTCCATAAGTATGGATATTTTTGTTGGTAAGAGTAAGGACGGAATTAATTGGGAGATAGAAGACGAGCCAATTAAATTTGAAGGTGCTGATGAAGAGATATTAAAGAGAGAATACAGATACGATCCTCGTGTCTGCTTTATAGAGGACAGATACTATGTGACCTGGTGTAACGGATATCATGGTCCTACAATAGGTGTCGCTTACACCTTTGACTTTAAGAAGTTTGTACAGCTTGAAAATGCCTTCCTTCCGTTTAACAGAAACGGAGTTTTATTCCCTAGGAAAATAAACGGTCTTTATATGATGCTTAACAGACCAAGTGACAACGGTCATACTCCTTTTGGCGATATCTTTATAAGCCAGAGTAAGGATATGGAGTTCTGGGGTAGGCATAGACATGTAATGGGTACAATTAAAGATGACATTTCTGCTTGGCAGTCAACTAAGATAGGCCCTGGACCTATTCCTATCGAGACAGATGAAGGCTGGCTTATGATTTACCATGGTGTAATTAACACCTGTAATGGTTTTGTATATCGTATGGGTGCTGCCCTCCTTGACCTTAATGAGCCTTGGAAGGTAATCGCACGCAGTAAGAATTATATAATGGCTCCTTGGGAACAGTATGAGTGTATGGGTGATGTTCCAAACGTTGTCTTCCCTTGTGCTGCCTTACACGATAAAGAAAGTGGAAAGATTGCTATATACTATGGCTGTGCAGATACAGTCACAGGGCTTGCATTTACAACTGTAGAGAGACTTCTTGACTACGTGAAAAAGAATGCTTTATAAACCAGGCTAAAGGAGGCAATTATGAGATATTTAGATAAGCGTGTCAAGGTTATATGTGATAATCTTGAAAAGCTTAAGGTTAAGCAAAAGCTTGAACTAGATAAATGGCAGTACAAAGAAGGACAGTTTTTTAGACCTGAGGAGGCAGAAAGTGCTGGGCCTGACTTTGCAGAGTTTGATTCCTTAAGTATGCACTGGTATGGCAAGGACAAGCATTATTGGTTTAAGAAGAAATTCGTGGTTCCTGAGAGCATGGCAGGAAAGAGAATATTCTTAAAGCTTGCTACACAGATTGATGAATGGGATGATGCTAAGAACCCACAGTTCCTTGTATTTATCAACAATAAAATAGTACAGGGAATGGACATGAATCACAGACTCCTTTTTCCTTGGAGAGAACTTTAAGAGTGGGGATGAGATTAACTTTGACATCCAGGCATACAGCGGAATTCTTCACGATGAGTTCCTCTTCATTGCATCAATTATTGAGATAGATGAGGAAGTGGAAGGTCTTTACTTTGATCTTTGGGTACCGCTTGCAGCCTTCCCTAGAATGGCTGAGGATGATAAGAACAGGCAGGATATAGAAGAAATCCTCAATACTGCAGTTAACTTCCTAGACCTTAGAACTCCTTATACAAAAGAGTTTTATGATGGAATTAAGGCTGCCCGCGAGTATCTTAAAAAAGCCTTATATGAGGAACATGCAGGCTACAGCGATGTAATAGCTACCTGTATAGGACATACCCATATAGACGTGGCTTGGTGGTGGACAGTTGCACAGACCAGAGAAAAGGTTGCAAGAAGTTTTGCCACAGTGCTTAAGCTTATGGAAGAATATCCTGAGTATAAGTTTATGTCAAGTCAGCCACAGCTCTATGTATTCCTTAAAGAAAGATATCCTGAAGTTTACGAAAAGATTAAAGAAAAGGTAAAAGAGGGAGTTTGGGAGCCTGAGGGTGGTATGTGGCTTGAGGCAGACTGTAATCTCACTTCCGGTGAGTCTCTTGTAAGGCAGTTCATGCACGGAAAGAAATTCTTTAAGGATGAGTTTGGTATAGACAACAAGGTACTTTGGCTTCCTGATGTATTCGGCTATTCAGGTTCTCTTCCTCAGATAATGAAGAGAAGCGGAATCAAGTACTTTATGACAACCAAGCTTGCTTGGAATCAGTTTAACAAGATACCTAACGATACCTTTATATGGCGTGGTATAGATGGTTCGGAGATATTTACACATATGATAACCACACTTGGCATAGGACAGCCTGTGGTAAACTTCTTTACAACTTACAATGGAGAGCTTCATCCTGATGCGCTTATGGGAGGCTGGGAGCGTTATCAGAATAAGCGTATCAACAACGACATCCTCATCTCATACGGTTTTGGTGATGGTGGAGGCGGCCCTACCAGAGAAATGCTTGAGACCGCAAGAAGAATGGAAAAGGGAGTTAAGGGTATCCCTAAGGTTAGAAGAGAGTTCGCAGGTAAATACTTTGAAGAACTTGAGGCAAAGGTTAAGGAGAACAAGAGGCTTGAGACCTGGGAAGGTGAGCTCTACTTCGAGTACCACAGAGGAACCTATACCTCTATGGCAAGGAATAAGCGTGGCAACAGAAAGTCAGAGCTTGGCCTTATGGACCTTGAATTCTTCTCGGTTCTTGCAGACAAGAAGAAGGCTTATCCTGTTAAAGAGCTTGATGACATGTGGAAGATTGTCCTTCTTAACCAGTTCCACGATATCCTTCCGGGTTCTTCAATCAAAGAAGTATACGAGGTAACAAAGGAAGAGTACGAAAGAATTGCTAAAGAACTTGAACAGGAAACTTCTGCAAGACTTGAAATACTTGCTGAAGATAAAGAAGGTATAACTGTATGGAATACTACAGGACATAAGCGTTCAGATATTGCTATACTTCCTGAAGGAAATTATGAGGGACTTAAGTACGAGGATGGAAGTGCAGTAAAGGTACAGCTTACAAAGGATGGTGCAATTGCATTTGTAGAGAATATACCTTCAAAGGGATATAGAACTCTGTATTTTGATAAGACAGCAGCTAAGCCTGAAAGTCCATTTATATTAAACGGTGATAAGAGCCTTGAAACTCCGTTTTACAAGATTGAACTTGATGAAAATGCTCTTTTTTCAAGTATTTTTGACAAGGAAAATGATAGAGAGGTACTTAAGGCCGGAGAAAAGGGTAACCTCCTTCGTATGTATGAGGATAAGCCTATTTACTATGATAACTGGGATATAGATATCTTCTATACTGAAAAGTACTGGGATGCTCTCTCTGTAGAGAAGATAGAGTGGATTGAAATTGGTGAGGTAAGAGCTACCCTTCTTGTAGAGAGAAAGATAAGCAACTCCTTCATCAGACAGAAGATTCACTTCTATGCTGATAACAGAAGAATAGACTTCGAGACCTTTGTAGACTGGAAGGATAACCAGCATCTCTTAAAGGTTCACTTCCCTGTAGATATTCACTCCGATGAGGCTACATTTGAGATTCAGTTTGGTAATGCAGTAAGAAAGGTGCATACCAATACAAGCTGGGATGAGGCAAGATTTGAAAGCTGTGCTCAGAAGTGGATGGACTTCTCAGAGGGACACTATGGTGTAGCTCTCCTTAATGACTGCAAATACGGACATTCTGTAAGAGATGGTGTACTAGGACTCACTCTTATTAAGTCAGGTATTGAGCCTAATCCTACTACTGACCAGGAAGAGCATTTCTTTACCTATGCGCTCTATCCTCACGCAGAGAGCTGGCGTTATAGTGATGTTTCTGAAGAAGCATACAATCTTAACCAGCCACTTAAGACAGTGAAGAAGGCAATGGCAGAGGATGTATATTCCTACGCAAATGTAGATAAGAAGAATGTAGTCATTGAGACTATCAAGAAGGCTGAAGAGGATGAAGGCACTGTAATCAGACTTTTTGAAAGAGACAATGCTAAGACAACAGTTAAGCTTTTGGTAGATACTGAATTTGCCAAGGCATTTACCTGTGACCTCCTTGAAAATGAAGAAGAGGAGCTTAAGGTAGAAGAGACTGTAAATGCTTATGGAAAGAAGGTTAAGGTAGTGAGCCTTAAACTTAAGCCATTTGAAGTATATACAGTTAAGTTTAGATAATTCTATACAAATGAAACCCAAATTACTCATAATATTTATAGTCATAAGAATAGATGGTTAAATGCTTTGACATCTGTATCTAAAAATATGTAAAATATGAGTAGTTTGGGTTAATTTTATTTAGAAATTGGAGGGAGCTTTGAGAAAAGGATTAAAGAATAGAATTATAGCTGCTTTATTAACAGGTGTGATAATTTCAAGTCTGCCTTTTACGCAGCTTGAGAATAATGTTTATCTGGCAAAGGCGGATGAATATAACGATAACAGTAATACCAATTTGTATACAGATGATGATTATGCGGATGACTCTAATGAAAATATGCCAAACGTAGGTGTCAATGTAGCATATCATACAGAAGATGAAATTAGGGAATTTGTGAAAAATCATCCTGCTGATTTTACATCGCCTGTAGAATATGAGGAAGAGCCGCTTAGCAAGGCACCGTATTCGCTTGGAAGACTAAAGTATAAGACCTTGCAGTCTGCACTCAATACACTTAATCAGATTAGATATATAGCGGGACTTTCTTCTGATGTGGTATTAAATGATGAGTACGTAAAACAGGCTCAGGGTGCAAGCGTGGTAAACTCTGTAAATGATGTTCTTACACATTATCCAGCAAAACCCGTAGGAATGTCAGATGAAGTATATAGAATCGGGGCAGAGGGTGCATCCCACAGCAATATAGCTATGGGCTATAACAATATAGACACTAGCTTAGTATATGGCTATATGGAGGATGGTGACTCTTCTAACATAGATAGGCTAGGACACAGACGCTGGATACTAAATCCGTCTATGAAGGCTACAGGCTTTGGCTATTACAACAATTATACCGCTGCCTATGCTCATGACAATTCATTCGGAGATTCACCTGAATATGGTGTAATCTGGCCTGCACAGAATATGCCTACAGAGTATTTTGGTAAGGATTTCCCATGGAGTATATCGATGGGCTATGCAGTAAGTGACAGCATAGAGGTAGAACTTATTAGGCTTACAGACAATAAGACCTGGAAGTTTAGTAAGTCATCTTCTGACGGTTATTTTAATGTAGATAATGGCGGATATGGTGAGCAGGGTTGCATTATTTTCAGGCCTGATGGAATCGAAAGATATGTAGCAGGGGAGAAGTTCAAAGTTAATATCACAGGACTTAGTAAGCCTCTTTCGTATGAAGTATCTTTCTTTGACTTGGTTCCTATTACAGGGCTTTCACTTGATAAAACGCCTAATATTATCCGACTCGTTGAGAATTTAGACCTAGGTATCAAGTTTTTACCTGAAAATGCTAAAAAAATAGTTAGAGTTACAGTAGATGGCAAGATTTAAGCCTAGGTAAAGGTAAGAACAGCGGCATATATGATTATGATGCTGACAACGGGTTCCATATTAGAGCAGACAAATACGGCACGACAACCATAAATATATCTACTTTTGATGGAAGAATAACGAAGTCAAAAAAGATAACTGTTATCCCTTCAGATGTATATATTTATTCTACAGAAAGCAGATATATATATGGTACAAAATATGGCAAGATTAGCCTGCAAGTAAGTAAGGACAAGACTGTGAGCGGCTATGAGGTCTTATACTCTACAAATAAGAACTTCAAATATGCTAAAAAAAGTTGATTTCAAATTCATATAAAAAGACAAAGTTTACAATAAATAATGCATTATCAAGACGTACTTATTATATCAAAGCCCGTGCCTTCGTAAAGGTTGGTGGTAAAAAGATATACGGAGCATATAGCAAGACAGATACATATATGATATACTAATAATAAAATAACCAAAGGCTTACAGAAAATCGATGCTGTAAGCCTTTTTGAGATATATATACTTAGATCTAGCTAAATTTTTTTCTAAAAAAACTAAAAATCCTCATGACATTTTATCAATTTTAGTGTAAAAATATGAGTGATTTGAGTATTAACTTATAAATGGAGGAAGTAAGTCTTGATAAAAAGGATTTAAGCATAGATTGACTGCCGTCTTGATATGTGGGATTATGATGTCTGCAATGCCTGTAGTTCAAATAAATAATAATATATATACGGTCAAAGCAGAGAATAGTAATCATAAGATAAAGAAAGAAAAATATAGAAGGTGTTTTAGGGATATAATAATAAAAAAATAAAGGGATAAATGTTGCTTATCGTTCAATAGATGAGATAAGGAGATTTGTAAAAGAACATCCATCAGATTTTTACTCAGTGGCAAAGCTAGAAGAGAAACCTAATGGTAAGGTTCCTTATTCTTTGGGAAAATTAAGTAAGAAAACTATGCAGTCTGCACTTAATACTATAAATCAGATAAGGTATATAGCAGGACTATCTTCAAATATAGCCTTAAATGATACATATATCAAACTGGCTCAGGGAGCAAGCTTGATTAGTGCAGTAAATGGTCAGCTTACACATACTCCTTCAAAGCCTTATGGAATGTCAAATGAACTTTATAGAATTGGTGCAGAAGGAGCGGCTAGTAGTAACCTTGCTATGGGTTATGCTAACTTAGACACTGGAATTGTGATGGGGTACATGAATGATGGAGACTCTACCAATATTGATACAATTGGACATAGACGCTGGATACTTAATCCATCTATGAGGGCTGTAGGATTTGGATATTACAATAGTTTTTCTGCAACCTATGCTCTTGATGGTGCTTTTAGGAATTCACCTGAGTACGGCGTGATATGGCCTGCTATGAATATGCCGACTGAGTATATTAACTCTGATTTTCCTTGGAGTATATCTATGGGTTATGAAGTAAATGCCTCAAACATCAAGGTGGAGCTTACAAGGCTTACAGATAATAAAACTTGGAAATTTAGTAAAACACACTCTGATGGATATTTTAATGTTAGTAATCTTAATTATGGGTTAAATGGGTGTATAATTTTCAGGCCTGATGGAATAAAAAGGTATGAAAGTGGAGAAAGCTTCAATGTCAAGATTACAGGGCTTAACAAGCCTGTTTCTTATGAGGTATCCTTTTTTGATTTAGAGCCCGTTACTGGTATATCATTATCTAATATCCCTAATACTATTAAACTAGGGGAGTATGCTAAGCTTAATGTAAGAACTATTCCTGCCAATGCAAGTGATGTAGTTAAAATAAAAATTGATAATGAAGTTATAAGCCTAAGTAATGGCAAGAATGATGAAGTATTTGAGTATGACTATGAGAAGTATTGTAAGGCTAACAGCTATGGTACTGCAACAATAACAGTATCAACTCCAGATGGGAGCATAACAAAATCAAAAAAAGTAACTGTCATACCTTCAAATGTATATATATATGCTTCAGGAAGTACATATAAATACGGTCTAAAAACTAGGAAGATTAATCTTCAGGTAAGCAAAAACGATAGTGTAAGTGGATATGAAGTAGTATTTGCTAAAAATAAAAAATTTCACAATGCTAAAAAAATGGTTTCAAACTCTCCGAAAAAGACCAAGTTTATGATTAACAAAGCACAGGCAGGAAAAACCTATTATGTAAAAGCCCGCGCCTTTGTTAAGATTGGTGGTAAGAAGATATACGGCGACTACAGTAGTGTAGGAAAATATAAAACATATTGATAAGTACTGTTGACAAAATATAACTGGATATTTAAGTCCAGATTTAAATTGTCACAAAAACAACATAGTTTTGACACTTATATCCTATATAGTAACCTGAATTATCTATATTATTTAATAGTATGGGTAATTCAGGTTTTTTGTTTGATATGAATTTGACTAGAATTTTTTATGTGAAAGGAAATTTCTCTGAAATTCCCTATCACATGAAAAACTCTCCGAGGGGGCACTTTTTACAAAGCTTAGAAATCTTTGCAAATGTCAGATGCTTTTTGACACCAAGGAAGGTAAAAGGAGATATTTTTGAATAAAGGATTTAGAATAATTGCCATATTGTTATCGGTTGTACTTATATCATGCGTTACAATAGCGGACTTTAGTTATAATTACTATACTATAAGTGCAGGTAAAAACGAAAAAGAAACTAAGAGTAAAGGATTAAATATAGCTTATCGTACCCAGGATGAGATAAGAGCCTTTGTAAAATCTCATCATGTGGATTTTAATGCGCCTGTGGAATATGATGAAGATCCTTTGGATATTCCTCCTTATTCGCTGGGGAAGGTAAAGGATAAGACCTTGAAGTCCGCTCTCAATGCCTTAAATCAAATGAGGTATATAGCAGGACTACAAGCCAATGTAACACTTAACAGTAAATATACGAAACTTGCACAGGCGGCAAGTGTGGTTAACTATGCCAATAAATCACTTTCACATTTCCCATCAAAACCAAGTGGTATGTCTAAGAATCTGTATTCTCTTGGAGCAGAGGGTTCATCTAAAAGTAATATTGCGATGGGATATAACAATATTGACACTAGTATAGTGTATGCCTATATGGAAGATGGAGATGCTTCTAACATAGCTACTTTAGGACATAGGAGATGGATATTGAACCCTTCTATGAAGTCTACAGGCTTTGGATTTTACGATAGATTTTCAGCTACCTATGCTTTTGATATGTCAAGGACTTCAGCATCAGAATACGGTGTTATCTGGCCTGCAAGGAATATGCCTGTTATTTATTTTAATAATATATATCCCTGGAGTATATCGATGGGATATACGGTGGATGCCTCTAAAATAAAGATAAAACTTACAAGACTTTCGGATAATAAGACTTGGAATTTCAGTAAGTCAAAGTCAGACGGATATTTTAATGTAAATAATGAACACTATGGACAGGTAGGCTGTATTATATTCAGACCTAAGGACATAGGAGGGTACTACGCAGGAGACAGGTTTAGGGTAACGGTTACAGGGCTTAAGAAGCAGGTATCCTATGAAGTATCATTTTTTGATTTATAATTAAAAATGCTGTCACATTCACTTTGAAGGTGACAGCATTTTTTGTCTTAATTACTGCTCAGTAAACATATCCTTGCCTACTCCGCACTCAGGACATTCGAAGTCATCCGGAAGATCCTCAAACTTTGTTCCAGGAGCTATTCCCATCTCTGGACATCCAGCCTCTTCATCATATTCCCATCCACAAACATCACATACATATTTCTTCATAATTTTTCTCCTTTATTAATATTGTTGTTTGATATGGGTGCCAAAAACATTTGACACTTACATAATAGTTCTTAGAGTACTTAATTTACTCTCCATAAATTAGATTATACACTATTTAATTGTGGAAAACAAGATTAAAATTAACTTTGTTAAAAGTGTATAGATTTTTAAAACAAAATCCATCAACTTATCTAAACTTAAGCAGCCGGGGAGTTTGACACTTACTCATAACACCAAATTTAAATAATCCTTTTATTTAAGCCAACTAAGGCTTATTTTTGTCAAATTTTTCAAATTTTATGTGGCTATATGTGTCTATATATGATATAATGGGAGGTGGAGGTATGATACTATGAAACTTACAAAGTCTTCTTCAAAAAATTCAACTACATACTATGTTCAAAAAGTCATATAGGATAGGTGATAAAACATCCACAAAGACAGTAGAACGCCTTGGCTCTATTGAAGAGCTAAAGGCTCGAGCGGGTGATAAGGATCCTATTGAATGGGCAAAGGAGTATGTTAAAAAACTTACCCTTTCTGAAAAAGAATCTAGGAAAGATATCACCGTTAAGTACTCCGGAAGCAGGCAGATTGATAAAAATGTCAGGAAATCTGTTAATGTGGGCTATCTTTTCCTAAAGAAGATTTACAACGAACTAAGGCTTCCTAAAGTAGTAGAGGAAATATCTGAGAAATATAAGATAACATATGACTTAGATGACATTTTTTCTTCCCTCCTTTATACAAGAATTCTTTCACCGTCTTCAAAGGAAGCTTCGTTCCACTATGCAGAAAATTTCCTGGGGAAGAGGAACTTTGACCTTCATCAGGTTTATCGTGCTCTTGAAGTTCTTGCAAAGGAAAATGACCTGATACAAAAAAAACTTTATGAAAACTCCATGTCCGTTATAGAGAGAAATAAACATATCCTTTACTACGACTGTACTAACTTCTATTTTGAAACAGAGGAAGAAGATGGCTTTCGGAAATATGGCATCTCCAAAGAACACAGACCAAACCCTATTGTTCAGATGGGCTTGTTTATGGATGCTGACGGCATTCCACTTGCCTTCTCCATGTTTCCAGGCAACCAGAACGAACAGCCGTCTCTTGCACCTTTAGAGAAGAAGATCATATCAGATTTCGGTATCGATAAACTTGTTGTATGTACTGACTCTGGTCTCTCGTCTGCACCAAACAGGAGATTCAATGATACAAAAAAGCGAAAGTTTATCACTACGCAGTCAATTAAAAAGTTAAAAGACTTCTTAAAAGAGTTCTGCCTTTCAGATGAGGGGTGGAGAAAGACAGGAAGTAAAAAAACTTACAGAATAAGTGAGCTTGATCCTGTAGAAGACTACCATACTACCTTCTATAAAGACAGGTGGATTAATGAAGACGGCCTTGAACAGCATCTTATTATTACATTTTCTCTAAAAATACCAGGCTTACCAGAGAAAAAAATACGAGGAAGACAGATTGAAAAAAAGCGAGCAGTTGTCTTGACCACCCTTCAACCCTTACAAAAAGGTCCGCAAACGATTATAAACGCCTATTATCACAAGAGCATATCACAAGGCATGGGGAGATGGCAGAAAAATCCCTCATAAAGTTAGATATGAAGAAGATCGCTGAGGAAGAACTGTATGATGGCTTTTATGCTGTATGTACAAACCTTGAAGACAATGCAGAATCTATTGTTAGAATCAACCACAAGCGCTGGGAAATCGAAGAGTGCTTTCGTATTATGAAAACCGAATTTAAGGCAAGGCCTGTTTACCTCTCAAGAGAAGACAGAATTAAGGCTCATTTCCTAACTTGTTATGCTTCCCTTGTACTATATCGGATTCTGGAGAAGAGGCTTACAGCGCAGTCCCCTGAAGTAAGCTTTTCATGTCATGAGATCATACAAACACTTAGAAATATGAACATGCTGGTATCTCTGGGTGATGGATATATTCCCGTTTATGAAAGAACAGACCTTACAGATGCATTACATGAAATTTCAGGTTTCAGAACTGACTTAGAGATTGTGTCAAACAGAAATATGAAAAAAATTTTTACAAAGATGAAAAAAGAAGAAAAATAGCCACATTTTCTTGCATATATAAAGGCTCTAAAACCCAGATTATAAAATGGATTAGAGCCTTTTTGATTGTTACAAGTGTCAAAGATGGGATTATACACTATTTAATTGTGGAAAACAAGATTAAAATTAACTTTGTTAAAAGTGTATAGATTTTTAAACAAAATCCATCAACTTATCTAAACTTAAGCAGCCAAATAAATATGTAGATGGCAACAGGTATGAAGCCTGTACATACAAGGCTCACAATAAATAGGGCATTGGCTGCGGGACTTGCCATAAAGGAGGTAATAAGAGTGACTCCATACAGTCCTAAAAGTATAATAACTCCTATGAGGGCAAGTAACCGCTTTATTTTTTTGATTTTAGTTTCTTTTTCTTTGTTTTCTTCCATAATCTCCCTACTATTTATTCATATTGTAAGCCTGCTCACAGTATACACAGCGGTAAGTGATGTGCTCCTTATCGGTAAGCTTGAATACATGCTTAAGTCCACGCTCCACGGAGGTTATACAACGTGGATTCTTGCAGGTAAATATATCATTTACTGTGTCAGGTAGGCTAGGATGAATCTTATCCTTGATAACACCGTCCATTATTACATTTACTGTAATGCTATCACCAAAGATAGATAGAAGCTCGAGATTAAGCTCGCCGGGTATACCCCTCTATCTTAATTATATCTTTCTTTCCCATTTTGGAACTTCTGGCATTTAATAATGGCTATCTGATTATCATATTTACCAAGATTCAGATATCTGTATATGGACATTGACAGTCCGGCAGGTATGTGGTCTATCACATAACCTGAATTAATACCGCTAATATTTAACATAAATTACCTCCTATGCCAATTCCAGTAAACGTAGTATCAAAGCCATTCTTACATAAACACCGTATTTTGCCTGCTTAAAATAAGTTGCCCTAGGATCATCATCTATATCGGTAGATATCTCATTAACCCTTGGAAGAGGATGAAGTATCATAAGGTCAGACTTAGCACCTTTAAGTTTAGCCTTGTCTAAGATGTAGGTATCTTTAAGCCTTATATAGTCCTCCTCATTGAAGAAACGCTCCCTCTGCACCCTTGTCATATAGAGGACATCAAGCTCAGGCAGGGCTTTTTCAAGGGAGGCAGTCTCCACGTAAGGAGCATTATTTGCATCCAATATCTCAGTCTTTACATACTCAGGAAGCTTTAATTCATCAGGAGAAATAAGAACAAACTTAATCTCAGGATATCTTACAAGCTCCTGTATGAGGGAATGAACAGTTCTTCCAAACTTAAGGTCGCCACAGAGCCCAACTGTCATATTTCCTATTTTACCACGAAGCTCCTTGATTGTAAGGATATCGGTAAATGTCTGGGTAGGGTGGTTGTGTCCGCCGTCACCTGCATTTATAACAGGTATAGAAGAATACATCGAAGCAACCTGAGGTGCACCTTCCTTGGGATGGCGCATAGCGCAGATATCAGCGTAAGCAGAGATTACCCTAATGGTATCTGCTACAGTTTCTCCCTTGGCTGCTGAACTTGAGGAACTCTCAGAAAAACCGAGAACACTACCGCCCAAATTAAGCATAGCAGCTTCAAATGAAAGGCGGGTTCGTGTACTCGGCTCATAAAACAAAGTAGCTAATTTTTTACCATGACAGATATCCTTGTATTTTTCAGGGTTTTTGTAAATGTCACCGGCAAGTGTTAAGATATAATTGGTCTCATCTACTGAAAAATCAAGTGGACTTATAAGATGCCTCATAATTACCTCCTGGTTAGCATATTAGTATCATCTGCTTAATTTTATTACAGATTTGCTATTATGACAAGAGGTATACTTGATAATTATTTTAAAATGCTTTATTATGGGAAAAATTGGTAAATTTAGCCGACAGATTGGAGAATATATGATTAGATTAGCAGAAAACGGAGCATATATAGTGAATGGTGAAGTTCTTGAAGACGGAACCGACATAAAAGAAAGACTTGGAGAGCTGGGAGTAAGCATAACAAAGGAAGAGGCGAAGAAAAAAATACTCTAGCCTATGGCATACTGCGTACTCACAATCAATCAGAGGATATGGAGAACCTTAAGCTTAAGTTTGACTGCCTTGCCTCCCACGATATAACCTTTGTAGGCATAGTACAGACAGCTATAGCCTCAGGAATAAAGAAGTTTCCTGTGCCTTATGCCCTTACCAACTGTCACAATTCACTTTGTGCGGTAGGCGGCACCATAAATGAGGATGACCATTTATTCGGGCTTTCGTCTGCCAAGAAGTTTGGAGGTATGTATGTACCACCTAATCTTGCTGTCATCCATCAGTTTGCAAGGGAGGTGCTTGCTGGCGGTGGCAGGATGATACTTGGCTCAGACAGCCACACCAGATACGGTGCACTTGGAACCATGGCAATAGGAGAGGGAGGCCCTGAGCTTGTAAAACAGCTCCTTGGCCAGACCTATGATGTTGCCTGTCCTGAGGTAGTAGCAGTAAGGCTTACGGGAGAACCTGTAAAGGGTGTAGGCCCGCAGGATATAGCCCTTACAATCATAGGTGAGGTCTTTGACAGGGGATATGTAAACAATAAAATAATGGAATTTGTCGGAGATGGAATAAGCATATAAGTGTGGACTATAGAATAGGCATAGATGTTATGACAACCGAGACCACCTGCCTTTCATCAATATGGGAAACAGATGAGAGGGTGAAGGAGTTTTATGAGATTCATAACCGTCCTAATGACTATAAGGAGCTAAGGCTTAGTGCACCTGCTTATTATGACGGACTTATAGAGGTAGACCTTGGTAAAATAAGGCCTATGATAGCTATGCCTTTCCACCCAAGCAATACCTACCTGGTAGACGAGGTAAACAAGAATCCTAAGGATATCTTGCACGAGGTTGAAGAAAATGCAAAGGTAAGCTTTGGAAAAGATATCAACTTTAAGCTAACTGACAAGATTAAGAATGGCAGGATTCAGGTAGACCAGGGAATAATAGCAGGCTGTGCAGGCGGTGGCTTTGAGAACCTATGTGCGGCAGCAGACATCCTTAAAGGAAAGTACATAGGAAATGATGAATTCTCGCTAAGTCTCTACCCTGCAAGCCAGCCAGTATATATAGAGCTTGTAAGAAATGGTACCGTAGCCACCCTTATGGAGACAGGAGCCCTAGTTAAGTCTGCTTTTTGCGGACCTTGCTTTGGTGCAGGAGATGTACCTGCCAATGGTGCATTTTCAATAAGACATTCTACAAGAAACTTCCCAAGCAGGGAGGGGAAGCAAGCCTGGAAGCGGACAGATGGCTTCTGTTGCCCTTATGGATGCCAGAAGTATAGCTGCAACAGCAGCAAATAAGGGCAGGCTTACCTCTGCCTGTGAGATAGATGTGGAATACAGCCATCCAAAGTACTTTTTTGACGGTAAAATATATGATAATAGGGTATTTAACGGTGTGGGAAGGCCTGATTTTAATGCAGAGCTTAAATATGGACCTAATATAGTGCCATGGCCAAAGATGGAGAGGCTTGCAGATGATATATTAATTAAGATAGTATCCGAAATCCACGATCCTGTTACTACTACCGATGAACTAATCCCTTCGGGTGAAACCAGCTCTTACCGCTCAAACCCTCTGGGACTTGCGGAGTTCACTCTGTCAAGGAAGGATCCAGACTATGTGGGTGAGGCAAAGAAGGTTAGAAGTATGGAGGAGGAAAGGCTTGGTGGCAAGGCTTTTACCGATGATAAGCTAAATGAGGCCATTGCTATACTTCAGGCCTATGATGAGGATTTTAAGGCAGAGCTCACAGAGATAGGAAGCGCTATCTATGCAGTAAAGCCCGGTGATGGTTCTGCAAGGGAGCAGGCTGCCAGCTGCCAGCGTGTACTGGGAGGTCTTGCCAATATTGCGAAAGCCTATGCCACCAAGCGTTACCGCTCAAATGTGATGAATTGGGGCATGATTCCTTTCATCTATGAGGACGAGAACATTCCTTTCCATAAAGGAGACTTTATCTATATAAAGGGAATTAAGTCTGCTATAGAAAAGGGAGAAAGCAGTGTGAAGGCTGTGATAGTAAATGAAAACGGAACTAAGGAGATAGAGCTGTCTTTAGGTGCCATGACTGATGAAGAGAAGGACATCATAGTTAGCGGTTGTTTGATTAATTATAATAATAGAGGGTAGTAAATAGGATGATTAGGTAAAAAGCTAATAGAAAAAATAGTGTAAAGGAGTTTAACATGGCGTATACGCAGGATGATTTTGAGGATTGGATTATTCTAATTGACTATAAGATGGATTATTTTACAGGGGAGTTTGCAAAAGAGCAGAACTTGAATCTTGATTACAGCATTGAGTCGCTTGACGAGATTGAAGGCTGGATTTTAGCTAATTATAAGGAGATTAAAGACCTAATCGCAGATAGTAAGATGCTTGATTATCTTACGATTTATATTGGTGAGACATTTAGAAAATATATCGGTGGAAAATGGTACATTGACCTGAAAAATAAAAAGAATGCATACTATTCTATGCCTGTACTTACAGATCCATCCTACAGATTAGAGGTATATAAGGCGCCAATGACTTTTGCAACTGCCTGTATAGCAAGGCAAAAGGGAAACTATATCAGCACAATACTTAGAAATAACTTATGATAATATCAGGTGAAGTCAGTGGCACAATACGGAAGTTAAATGAAGACTATTGATTAATTATAATAATAGAGGCTAGTAATTAGGAGAATGTAGTAAAGGGTATTTTTTTACTGTTTTGCGCCGGTAAGTAGGTTATATACCGGCGACTTCTTTTTCGCTACAAAATATTAAAAATTATAGCGAAAAAAAGAAATTGACTTTTTCGCTATAAAATATTAAAATTGTAGCGAAAGGAGTAAAAATTATGGATTATAATAGTATTTTGTCTCAGATTGTTGAAGAGCAGAATGGCTATCTTCGGATTGTGGATGTTCAAAATAAAGATTTTTCCAAATACACTGTGATGGAGTATATTAAGAAAAATGAAATGGAAAAAGTGGCTTCAGGAGTATATCTTGCGCCTGATGCTTGGGAAGATAAATTATATTCTTTACAAATTAGAAATAGAAAAATTATTTTCTCAAATGAGACAGCATTGTATCTTCACAGCCTTACTGATAGAGAACCGTTTAATCCGGTGGTAAGTGTAGTAAGGGGATATAATAGTAGGCATCTAAAAGGTGTAGGAGTTATAGTTCATACTGTAAGGCCGGAGTGGATAGAACTTGGTTTAACAAATGCTAAAAACTTTTTGCGGGCAATACAGTTAGAATTTATGATAAAGAAAGATGCATTTGCGATATCATAAAGAGAAGAAAAACAGATGGACATTCAGATTTTTTTCAATCTGCTATTACTACATATTTTTTTCTGATAAAAAAAGAAAGATATACATAAGCTTTATGGAATATGCAAAAATAATGAAACTTGAAGAACGAGTGAGACAATATACGGAGGTGCTTTTGCGATAAAAACAGCGACTGCTGTTAAGGCAAGAATAAGAAATGCATGAAAATAATATTGACTTCAAAATGTTCAAAAGTGCATTTAAAGCAACTTGTAAATATCGTTGCTCTGAAGATAAAAATACAGAATTTAAAGGAGATTATTGATACTGTATATGATTCTAAAACTATGAATACCTGGTGGGAGAATTACAGAAAAGAGAACAATTATGTGGGTGAATTGACGTGGCATAATGTTGTTGATAGTGTAAGTAGTCTAGTAGAAAAAATAGTGTAAAGGAGTTTAACATGGCGTATACGCAGGATGATTTTGAGGATTGGATTATTCTAATTGACTTTAAGATGGATTATTTTACGGGAGAATTTGCCAAAGAGCAGAACTTGAAGCTTGATTACAGCATTGAGTCGCTTGACGAGATTGAAGGCTGGATTTTAGCTAATTATAAGGAAGTTAATGACTTAATTGTTGATAGGAAAATGCTTGATTACCTTACCGTTTATGTTGGTGAGACGATTAGAAAAAATCTGGGTGGTAAGTGGGTTATTGACTTAGAAAACAAGGAAAATGTCTTTTATTCAATGCCGGTTGTGATTAATCCTGATAGGAAGAGGGCGATACATCTTTGTCCGCTGACTTTATCAACAGCCAGTATTGACAGGCAAAAGGGGAATTTTATCAGTACTGTAGTGAAAAATCAATTTTAGACTGCATTGTAGTAGCAATATGTATATTAAAATGAACTCTATCCTCTGCCTGTTATAGATAATATTGCTTACAATATAATTTTGTAAAATTATACATATAACAGCCCGAGGATTTTTGTCACTTTCACAGGTTTACAAAAACCATTTACATAGGCTATAATATCAAAATGTAGTACTAAAAAAGAAAAGGAAGCACAATATATATGGACATTTTGATAAAGAAGCGTAATGGTAAATATGAGAATCTTTGCGTTGAAAAGACAAAGAAGATGGTAGCCCTTGCCTGTGAAGGACTGGATGGCTGCGATCCTATGGAACTTGAAATGGACTCCAAGATTCAGTTTAAAAATGGAATGAGCACCAAAGAAATTCAGCAGGTGCTCATTCATTCTGCTATCGAAAAAGTCATAGTTAATGACGAGAGTGAAAACGGTGGAGGTCTAAACAGGATGAACAGCAAGTGGCAGTATGTGGCAGCCAGGCTGTTTTTGTTTGACCTTTACAAAGAAGCTAAGATTAGCCGTAATTACAAGACCTTTGGCTATGGCGACTTTAACGAGCTTGTAGAAATGCTTGTTGAGAGAGGGATATATACTGAGGATTTTGTCACTAAGTATAGTAAAGCCCAAAGGAAAGAACTGGCTGACTACATAGATCCTGACAGAGACTTCCTTTTCAATTATGAGGGAGTGAAGCTCCTTGCAGACCGCTACCTGGTGCAGGGAACGGATGGAGAAGTTTTAGAGCTTCCTCAGGAGAGATTTATGGCTATTGCCATGCACCTTGCAAGCGTAGAAGAGGATAAGGTGCATTATGCCAAGGCTTTCTATGACTTACTTAGCAAGCTTAAGATGACTGTGGCCACACCTACCCTTGCCAATGCAGGCACAACATTTAACCAGCTTTCAAGCTGTTTTATAAGTACTGTTTCGGACAATCTGTGGTCAATTTACGATGTCAATTCAAAGTTTTCCAAAGTGTCTAAACACGGAGGTGCTTTAGGCATCTATCTTGGCAAGGTCAGAAGCCTTGGAAGTGATATAAGAGGCTTTAGCAATGCTTCAGGAGGAGTCATTCCTTGGGTAAGGCTTTACAATGATACAGCAGTTGCAGTAGACCAGCTTGGTAGAAGAAAGGGCGGCGCTTCCATCACTCTTGACATCTGGCATAAGGACTTGTATGAATTCATTGACCTAAGAACCAATAACGGTGATGACAGAAGAAAGGCTCATGATATCTTCCCTGCCATAAGCATACCTGATATCTTTATGGAAAGACTGATAAATAGGCAGGATTTCAGCCTTTTTGATCCTCACGAAGTTGAAAAGCTGATGGGATTTTCGCTTGAGGACTATTACGATAAGGATGAGAAACACAAGGAATTCTCTGAGAGATATAAGCTTTGTGAAAATGATATCAGGCTTGCAAAGATTACAGTCCATGCCCTTGACATAATGAAGAAGATAATGAAGAGTGCTGTGGAAACCGGCACACCTTTTATCTTCTTTAGGGATACGGTGAATAGAGCCAATCCAAACAGCCACGCAGGTATGATATACGGCTCAAACCTCTGCCACGAGATAGCTCAAAATATGAGTGAAACCAAGTTTGTTTCGGAAGAAATCGTATCTGAAAATGGAAAGTCAAAGATAGTTACAACAGTGGAATCAGGAGATATGGTGACCTGTAACCTCAACTCAATCAACCTTGGAAATGTGGCTTTTGATGAACTAAAGGAAAATGTGCCTCTTCAGATAAGAATGCTTGACAATGTTATTACCTTAAATATGTTCCCTGTGTCCGATGCTGAGGTTACTTCACTTAAATACCGAGCTGTAGGGCTTGGTGTGAGCGGATACCATCATTATCTGGCTAAAAATGCCATAGCCTGGGAAAATGAAAAGCACATAGAAGAAGCAGACAGGCTCTTTGAAGAAATAGCCTACAATGCGATAAAGGCGTCTATGGAGCTTGCTAAGGAAAAGGGTGCCTATGCAGAATTTGAAGGCTCAAAATGGCAGACCGGAGAATATTTTGACGAAAGAGGATATGTAAGTGAGAGATGGCAGGAGCTAAAGAAGGATGTAATGAAATATGGACTTAGAAACGGCTATCTTATGGCTGTAGCTCCAACAGGAAGTACATCCAATATAGCGGGAACTACCGCAGGAATCGATCCTATATTTAAGAAGTTCTTTGTTGAAGAGAAGAAGGGAAGCTTCACACCTAAGACAGCACCTGAGCTAAATGATGAGACGTTCTGGTATTATAAAGAAGCGCATTATATAAACCAATTATGGTCTATAAGAGCCTGTGCAGCCAGGCAGAGGCATATTGATCAGGCTCAGTCCTTCAACCTCTACATTACACCTGATGTTAAGGCAAAGGACATACTTGATTTGTATGTGGAATCTTTTAAGTCTGGCATCAAGACAATTTACTATGTAAGAAACAGGTCGCTTGAAATGGATGAGTGCACAAGCTGTTCAAGCTGATAGAGTGAAACTATTTTTACCTGCAATATTGCCACTTGAAGGTACCTGTGGAATGGAGACTATATGGAAAAGAAAAAAATATTTAATGAACTGGGTAAACGTGGTACTGAGGGCATTCTAAATGGAAATACCACCAACCTCAGAGAGTGGAACCGTATAAAATATGACTGGGCAAATGTAATGTACCGCACCATGCTCAACAATTTCTGGATACCTGAGGAAATCTCGCTCGGTGAGGATGTTAAGCAGTTTTCATATCTGACTGCGGGAGAGAGAAAGGCCTTTGACAAGATTATTTCTTTCCTTAACTTCCTGGATTCAATTCAGTGTGAGAACCTGCCTCACCTTGCAAGATATGTAACAGCTGCAGAGGTGTCATCCCTCCTTAATATACAGGCATTTCAGGAGGAAATCCATGCCCAGAGTTATTCTTACATCCTTGATACTGTTACCAATCCTGTAACAAGGGATAAGATATATGATGAATGGCGTGAAGATCCGATTTTATTTAGCAGAAACAAGTTTATTGCTGATATGTACCAGAGATTTTCAGATGATCCAAGTACAGAGAACTTTGTGCGCTCGGTGATGGCGAACTATATTCTTGAGGGTATTTATTTTTACAGTGGTTTCAGCTTTTTCTACACCCTTGCAAGACAGGGGAAGATGACGGCTACAAGTACCATTTTCAAGTATATAAACAGGGATGAGATTACCCACCTCGTACTCTTCCAGAATATAATAAGAGAGCTGATGAAGGAAAATCCTGAGATTTTCACTGATGAACTTAAGGAAGAGCTTAGGGAGATGGTGAAGGTAGGTACATTAAATGAGATAGAATGGGGACAGTATGTAACCAACAATGAGATTTTGGGTATAAATAATGAGCTGATAGAGAGATATATCAAGTACCTTTCTAACCTAAGACTAAAAGCAATTGGACTTCCTGTGTGGTTCCCTGAGATTGAGGAGAACCCTATGGGCTGGATAGAGAGCTTCTCTAACTTAAATGCCACAAAGACAGACTTCTTTGAGGCAAAGGTAACCAACTATACCAAGGCAGCAGCCTTTGATTTTGATTCGCTTGAATAGAACAAGCTAAAGGCAGTAAACCCGTAAAAAGGTTTACTGCCCTTTTTGGCAATATCGTCATTTGATGCGATAGCACTAAGGCTGTAGCTTCATGTAAATGAGAAATGTTGTGTAGTAGTCAATAAAAGAATACTGTATATTATAGAAAATAAGGTTGACACCCTATAAAAATAGGGTATAAAATAGAAATTAATATAAATGAGAGGTTGTTTTAATGATAAGAACTTTTATAGAGGTGCCAATATTTACTAAAAGATGGAAAGAAATAGGACTTGGAGATGATGAACTTAAATCGCTACAAATAATGTTGTTAAAAAATCCGGAATCGGGTAAGATTATGGAAGGAACTGGTGGAATAAGAAAAGTTAGATTTCCGCTAGAAAATAGAGGTAAGAGTGGCAGTGTGAGGGTATGTTATACGGATTTTGCTGAATATGAAGTAATATATTTAATAACGGCATTTGAGAAAAAAGAGCAGGAAAATCTGACAATGGAAGAAAAAAATGCAATTAAAAAACTTGTTAAAGCATTAAAAGAAGAAGTTGCTAAGAATAGGAGGTTGGTGTGAGTTCATTATTTGATGATTTAAAACAAGGATTAGAAGAAGCTATCGATTATGAAAAGGGTAAAGGAAAAGCTAAAGTACAAACATATATGATAATGCCTGTCAAGGAATACTCCAACGTTGAAATTAAGGAGATTCGCAAAAAGGTAGGTATGACTCAAAGTGTCTTTGCATCATATATGGGAGTATCTAAAAAGACCGTAGAGGCCTGGGAAAGTGGTAGAACGCATCCGACAGGACCAGCATTTCGTTTACTTGATATTTTAGAAACTGAGAATTTTAGTAAAACAGATTTTGTGGTCGCTAACTAATTTAATTTATCTACTTGTATCAGGCAATACAAGTAGATCTAAAAAAATTATCTTTTTTTATTTTTAGATGTTGATGTTTGCTACACTTCTAAACATACAGAATAAGCTAATAACAGTAACCCCGTAAAAGGTTTACTGTTCTTTTTTTATGTTAACTGTTAAGTGAGATTACCCGTATTTTATAATTTATTTGGTATAATTGTTATTAAAGAATTGACGACATATTGGCTATCGTATAAAATTATTATAATTCCCGTCTTTGACAGCTTTTTAAGAAAAAAAGCTTTGTAATTCGCTATAGAAGCGAGTTACAGGGCTTTTGGAAAATTTACATATGCACGTTACACTATCTATTTTTGTTTGTGAAAAAAATATTCCTCATTTTTATTGGAACTATCTGTTTAGATGTACAGAATCCAAAATGCATCGTGCAGTGCATCTGTGAGTTCTGTTCTGGTGTAAATGGGCTGATAACCTTTACCCTCGTACTTTATGAAATCCATTTCCTGAAGGGTAGGGAAGTATCTGGTCTATGGTATATTTATTATTAAGTTTCTTTTCAAGATACCTGTATACAATAAGCGAAATAAAAACAGGTTATGAAATGGGCAAGTATCCTGTCTTTCCTGTTTTAAAATATACAGGACGTGCTTCAAAAATCAGTTTTCATTATTCTAAAGCATTCTTCAATCTCCCAACGTCGCTTGTTTGCCCTGACTATACTACCTATGTTGTCATTAAGATTGGTGCATACAGCATAGAAAACCATCATATTTTTTTCTTCATTTTCAATATATGACTGGTCTATGCTGTTTATGGATACATCTGCAATCTCCCCGTACTTTGTTGTATGGTCGGTTTTTTTATAAATCGTTTAGGATCATTCTGTTTTTTTCTTTCTATCGATGAGCGTCCTTTTTCAATCATTTTCGCAGCTCTTTCAATCTGTCCTTTACGCACATGGCGCTGGAAATCACGGTATTTTAAGGAGTATGAAACAATAAGCTTCTGTTCGATTATTTGCTTTCTGTCGCCACTGTCTGTATGGACAATACCTTCCTCTTTAATCCATCGCGATCTGTAGAAAATCTTGTCTCTATCCTTTTCATTGTCTAATTCTGATATCCTATATTTTTTGCCGCTTCTATCACCATCGAGAAGCCATCCATCATCAGCCATACACCACTCTTGTAAGAAGTCTTTAAGTATTTTGATAGGCTGTGTTGTTATATACCCGCGCATGCCGTTTTCGCTGTCGTAGGAATTAAACACCCGGTTTGTTGCAGATGACAGCCCTGAATCTGTACAGACAACAAACTTGGACATATCAAATCCAGAAAGCATCTTCTTTTCAAGTGGAATCATAGTGGTCTGTTCATTGCGGTTTCCGGGATAAATGCAAAAAGATATAGGAATACCATCGCTATCCATAAACAGCCCCATTCCTACTATAGGAAGTGGGCGGTTTTCCTTACTTTTGCCAAACTGCTTATCATCCTCTTCATTGTCGATCTCAAAGTAGAAATTTGTACAGTCATAATAGATTACTTGAGTATTTCGTTTTTGCACTGCAGTGCTATTTTTAAAAATGCGGCTCTGAATATAATCAGCCTCTTCTGCTATCACTGATAATGAGCGGTAAACACTCATGCAGTTCAAAAGAGGGCTGTTCAATAAAGCGCTTTGACTCTTCAAAGCTATTCCTTTTTGATGACGGGAAAAGTATTCTGCTGTATATAAGACGTGAAAGTATGTCATTCAGGTCGTACTCAAATGGGTGTCTCGCAGAGATTGCACGGCAAATCTTATGCATGCCTAATTCATAATAAATATCCTGAAGGAAAAGATATCCGCCATTAAACCTATGCTGTTCATTACTAACAAGGTCATTAGCGGCACAGAGCTCAATATTAAATGTTGCGGAATCTTCTTTTTCAACTTCATTCATAATACGCACCTGTTCTTTAGCCCAGGCTTTTGCATCTTTCACGCCATACATCTCGCAGATTTGTTTTTCTGAACCGAAAGTTTTAACAATCTGAGTTTTGTTTTTTTCCCATTGATTCTAACTGTTTTTAACAGCACGATAGGTAATTGAATATTTTCCGGTAGTCCATCCTAATCTCATAGTATTATCCTCCAATACTATTATAACGTATCGGAGTGGAACGTGCAAGCATAAATTTAAGATTTGACAAAAAAAATAAGCCATATCTGGCTTTGATGAACCTCATAACGGATTAGGGTTGTCAAACTCCCGAATAACAGTAACCCTGTAAAAAGGTTTACTGTTCTTTTTATGTTAACTGTTAAGTTATATTACTCGAATTTTATAATTTATTTGGTATAATTGTTATTAAAGAATTGACGACATTTTGGCTATCGTATAAAATTATTATAATTAACAAAGGTTAAGGAGAATATAATGGGAACTTGGAGTGCTGCTATATTTGGAAATGACACATCCTGTGATATTAAGGATGAGTTTTTTGAGCGTTTTAATGCCGGTGAGGAACCTGAAGATATAAAAAATGATATGCTTCCTGCTGAGGAAGATGAGGACAGATACGATGTCTTGTTTAGTCTTGCACACTGCCTCTGGGAGGTGGGAGAACTAAAGGATGATTTGTTAAATGAAGTTAGTGAAGCGATTCAGAGTGGAAAAGACTTGGAAATTGCAAGGGAATTGGGAGCTGATGATAAATTCCTAAAGAAAAGAAGCGACAATCTGAATAAGTTCTTGGATAAAATCAGTGTGCCTAAGAAGAAACCTAAGAAAAGAGTGGCACCACCTGTTCCGGTTGAAAGTAAGTACAAAAACGGTGCAGTAATGGTGTTTAAGTATGAAGATGGTATGTGGGGGGCTCTGATTGCCATAAACGGACGTTTTTTTGATAAAGAAACAATTTATAAATATATCCAAACTACAGTGAAAACTATGGATAAGCCTACTATGGATGATGTGCGTAGGTCTTATATAATTGACGCAAATTTTCACAACAGGGAGAGAAATTCGTTTCCGCTTCGTAATCCTATGTTCTATTATGCCTTTGACAACTGTATTGCACAATATTTAACTGCTAGAGAAACAAAAAAATTTGAAGTTTATAATGATTCATTTTTTGAAATAATAGGATACCTCTCTGATTGGGGAGACTGCTCCGGAGGAACTCACAAAGCATTTGATTATAGCGTAAAAACTGCAGAAGAATTTAAGACGTATGCTGCTTGGATATTAACTAATTCCTATAATAAGGGTATATTCGCACATACGGATATGACTGTAGATGAAATTGACAAGGAATTTATCGAAAGACTTAGCCAGTAGTTTAACCTACTAAGACTTATTTATGATGCAGGTTCAGATAATAAGGCAGAAAGGTGATAATTTGAAAGTAGAAGAAGTAATAGAAAAAACTGCAAAACTCTGTAGAGACTTTGGTGCAAATAAAGTTCTTTTATTTGGCTCAAGGGCAAAGGGAACTGCGCTTGAAAGAAGTGATATAGATATAGCAGTATCAGGGGTTAAAGAGGTTGATTTGCTTATACAAGAGATAGAAGAATTACCTACACTTTATAGCGTGGATATAGTAAATATGGATGACTGTACAAACGAGCTTTTACTGGAGGATATAAGACAATATGGACGAGAAATTTAGTAGAAGGTTTGAGTCTTTTTGCAATTCGCTGAAAGCTCTATCTGAGGCTAGGGAAAGGGATTTTTCAGATTCTTTCGTAGTAAGCGGAACCGGAGCAAAGTTTTCCATTACCTTTGATTTAGCTTTGAAAGTGATGAAAGATATCCTTATTCAGCACTATGCTATTATCGGATTTGTGACAGGCTCTCCGAAAGATGTGCTTAGAGAGGCATTTAAGGCAAATCTCATTGGTGATGATGACTGGATGGAAATGCTAAAAGTAAGGAATGAGCTTACTCACGACTATGATGGTGCAGTTGTAAAGGCGCATTGCGAGATGATTGTGGGAAAGTATATTGATTTGTTTATGAGTTCGAGGATGTGGTTAAGAGGATCTGTCAAATCAACAAGTAATAATGTTATAAGAATGATTTAGGTTAAATTAAGGGGAATAAATGGAAATATTTGAAATCAAATCTTTTGAAGAATACTTGGACTTTATTTTAGAATTGGCAGATAATCCATTGTATTATGATCCGCATTATGCATATGATAAAAACAATCTCTATGGTGCAGTTAAAAGAAAAGATGAGTATTCATTTGTGGTTATTGACAATGGAGAAGTAAAAGGAATATTTGTGTGGAGTATTACTCCCGATAAAAACTATATTGAAATGCTTATAGGATTTACAAAAAATGAGGAAGCATTTAGAAGGATGTTATTGCACTTAGAGAGCAAGTATCAGGGTTATAAGGCAGACTTTGTTATTAATCCAAAAAATTCTGCATTATGCAGGGTTCTAAGAGAAAAAAATGCCGTTTTTGATACTGAACAGCAAAAGATGGTTCATACTAATATGCCACCTCATGTGGATACAGGTGGGATTGAATTATATACTGAAAAATGGAGAAAAGAATACTGTGAACTTCATAGCAGGGAAACATATTGGAATGCAGATAGAATTCTTTCCGCTAAAGACCGTTTCAGAGTATTGCTTGCTATAAAAGACGGCCAGTTGATAGGATATCTTGATGTAACCTATAGTTTTGAACAAAATGAACCCTATGATATTTATGTTAAACCTGAGTACAGATATCAGGGTTATGAGCTTGCTCTTCTTGTAAAAGCAATAGAATTAAACCTGCCATCTAAGATGATGGTACTGGTTGATACTGATGCTCATAAGGATATAGAAATCTACGCTGCAGCAGGCTTCATAAAAGTAGAAGGACAGAATAGTGTTTATGCAACTTATATGTTTTGATACAATTATTTAGATGTACCCCAAGAGGTAAAAAATAAGCCATTATATGAGAATGAGTAAATAAATGATAAGGCTACTCAGGCTTTGTAAACAAGTACTAAACTTATATTAAGGAGGAAAAATAAATGGGATTAATAGCAAACTATCAGTATTTAAGTGATGAGAACTTAAAGGCAATGAAGAACTTTGATGGTGAAGAAGATGAGCTGCTTGAAGATGTTGAAGAGTGGAATGAAGAGGCAGAGATTTTGCTTGATATCGATAAAATGTGGGATATACTTCATTTTGTATTGACTGGTGTAAGCGGCACAGAGCCTATTTGGGATGATCCTTTAAGCGAGGCAGTTGTAGGTGTGGCTTCACTTGAAGAAATATCTGAATTTACTGCTTATACAGAAAGAAAGGGTGGAAGACATTCTTTCTGCCTTAGAGAGCTTTGATATAGTGGGAGCGTTACATAATCTCGATATGGAAACCTGTAAAAAGGCCGAGCTTTATCCTGATATCTGGGAGCCTGATCTTGATTTTGAAGGAATAAAGAAGGAAGTCCACAAATGTTTCGAGGATTTGATTGATTTTTACAAGCAGATTTTGGAAATAAATGGAAATGTTTTGGTTACAATATATTAGTTTATTTTAACTGAATACACTATTGGAGGCATAAGATGTGCGAATTTTGTGAGAAGATAACTTTAGTTCCAAACTTTAAGTCTCCAAAGGACTATGAAGAAACTATGGCCTATATAGGTGAGTTAATCAAAAATCCGGCTTTTTGCTTGTAGATGGCACCTGCCCCGTAGATGGCTATAAGCGGGGTGGGTACTGGGTGGATGACATTATCTACCATATCATTGAATGCCCTAAATGTGGGCAGAAATTTACATCTGTTGTAAATACATATAGAGGTGGAGGTTCGTTTAAAAAGGGCTGATGGAGAATTCATTATAATTTATTGCTTGTACTTTATTACGACAGTTCACAAGATGTTTTATAAAGGATCTGTGGTAGCAGAAGTAAAAGACTTAGAAAATTTGACTTTAATTTATGAAGATAGTAGAATAATCCTGAAAAACAAGGAATATGAAAGCTTAAGTAGTAAAAAGGGTGATGTAATGGATATAAATACACTGGAATCAATTCTTGAAATTGGCGAAACCGTTGCTGTTGAATTTAAGCGTTGTGGAAATGGTATTGAAAATGATACCTATGAGTCTGTATGCTCATTTTTAAACAGATTTGGTGGAGATATATTTTTGGGTGTCTTAGACGATGGTAAAGTTAAGGGTATACCGGAAAAATCAGCTCCTGATATGGTCAAAAATTTCATAAGTGTAGTCAGCAATCCATTGCTTTTTTCTCCCACAATCTATCTTTCTCCTGAAATTATAAAAAATGAAGAAGGAAAAACCATCATTCATGTTCATGTTCCACCAAGTGCCGAGGTGCATAGCTATAAAAAAGTAATTTATGATCGTGTAGATGATGCAGATGTAAAGGTAACTTCTACTTCGCAGATTGCTCAGATGTATATTCGCAAGCAGGAGATTTTTACTGAGCGTAGAATCTATCCGTATGCAACAATAGATGATTTACGATTGGATTTACTTCCTAAAGTCCGTAGAATGGCAGTAAATAATGCTGGAGGGAAGCATCCTTGGACAGAAATGTCAGATCAGGAGCTGCTTGTAAGTTCAGGACTGTATTGCACAGATTTGGCAACAGGTCAAAAGGGATACAATCTTGCTGCCATTATGCTATTAGGTAAAGATGAAGTTATTATGAATATTTGCCCTACATATATGACGGATGCATTGCTTCGCAAGGTTAACTTGGACAGATATGATGATAGAGAGATAGTAAAAACTAATTTAATTGAAAGTTATTATATATTGATGGAATTTGCACGAAAACATCTGTCAGATAAATTTTTCTTGGAAAATACAAATCGTGTTAGTTTGAGAAATATAATTTCAAGAGAAATGATAAGTAATACGTTAATGCACCGTGAGTTTACCAGCTCATTCGTAGCTAAGTTTGTAATTGAAAGCGATCGTATGTATATTGAAAATGCTAATCGGTCAGTTAAAGTCGGATATATTACACCTGAAAATCTTGAGCCTAATCCAAAGAACCCGCTAATTGCTTCTTTTTTTAGGAACATTGGTTATGCAGATACACTTGGCTCTGGAACGAGAAAACTGTATAAGTATAGTGAATACTATTCGGGGAAATATCCTGAATTGGAAGATGGAGATATATTCCGAATTACAGTACCATTAGATGATTCATACTCATTCGATTTTGTAGATGAGCCCCAAAAAGCAGGGAATGAGCCTCAAAAGATAGAAAATGAGCCCCAAAAAGCAGGAAATGAGCCCCAAAAGATAGGAAATGAGCCCCAAAAGATAGGGGATGAGCCCCAAAAAGCAGTTAGACAGCATAGACTTGAAAGGATAATTGAAATTATTTTGGATAATCCGCATATTACCAGAATAGAGTTATCAAGTTTGTTGGGAGTTTCAGAAGCAACTATCAAAAGAGATCTTTCTGAATTGAACAAGAGAGGTAAGATTGAATATATCGGTAGTTCAAAGGCAGGAAAGTGGGTTGTAAAATAGAAAAATGTGCTGCCATTAATGAAAATAGAGTAGAAATATCTTAATCATTGAATGCCCTAAATGTGGGCAGAAATTTACCAGTGTTGTAAATACATATAGAGGTGGAGGTTCGTTTAAAAAGGGCTGATGGAGAATTTGAGATATTTGAAGAGGCGAGTAAGTATATTTTAGCCAAAATGAGTGAGTTTAAGGATGCACTGAGTACTAAAGTGAGTTCTTTAGAAGGTGCAGAATGGTCATTTGAAAAGGGAAGTGTAAAGACCTGTAAAGAGGATGAAACTGGAAGAAAACCAAGGTGCAAGGTGGGAGTGAAATACCACTTAAAAGTTCAATTATCAGTGGAAGATGTTGAAGCTATATGGAATGAGTTCAATCTGGTTTTTAAGGAAAGCCATATATCTGACATAGAGAGAATAAGTGGGAATGAAGAACTGCTGAGGTATGAGTTCAAAGCGAAAAATCCTAAGGGAGATGAGGTCAGTTGTAGTATATATCTGCCTAATGAATGGAACATACCTCAAATTGGCATACTGGGCTTTGTTTCACCAAGATATAAAAAGACAGATTATGTTGAATAATCATAATTAAAGAAGGTTATTAGGAATGTGTGGCAGCAATACTGTATAAAATGGTGTCTATGTTTTTGCTGTCTGAGTATAAAAGGGGAAGAGAATGGCAAGATATGAAGTCGGTGCAATCTACAAAATAGACGGAAAAGATAGAACTTATTATGTAAGGCTGTTGACCGGTGATGTTTACGGAGTGTTTGAGCCTATTGACGGAGAGATATGTGAGGAAACCTTTGAGCATACAGGGTACAGGCTTTATATATCAACAGGTTCTTTTGCCATAAAGAGGGGCTTTTGGGAAAAAGTTATACCATCACCTGATAAGGAAGATACTAGGAGGTGGAGCAGATCGCCGCATTTAGTGGCATTTACGCCTTGGGATATTGAAGGGACACTTAATAGGTGTAATTCATTTGATGAAAATGGAAATACGGAAATCCTAAGCAAGGAAGAGTATATTGACTGCTTAAAGAAAGGTCTTATCTCAAACATCTTACCTATGTATGAAAAGATTCCCGGTTTTTTAGACAGATCTTATGATGATTGGCCTGAGATTGAAATATACAGTTCGATTTTATATGGTTCTGAAGAGCATAAAAGAAAACAGGCTGAGGCTCTAAAGGCATTAGGATTTGAGCCCCAAAAGCAATCAGACAACATAAACTTGAAAGGATAATTGAATCCTTTAAGTGAGTAAGCTGTAGATTTAATAATTGGAGAAAATATGGAATCTGAAAACAAAAAAATATATAAAGAAATCACTGAAGAAGATTTGAAAAACGACATCGATGTATGGGATGTAGCTGAGCCTTTGTTCTGGATTAAGGATAGCAGCGAAAATTATGAGGATTATATTGACCTGATAGATGGCTTTACCTTAGAACAAAGATATCTCTGTGCTATACTTGTGTATCTTTTAGAAGCTAGAGAAGATGGGAATTTCAGCTTTTTTGCTAACTCTTCAGGTATGTTGTGGGAAGATACAGTAAATGGATTTAAGCTCTTCAAGATGAAGGCTTATGCCGATACATTGCAAAAATTAATTGATTATTTAGGCGGTAGTCTTCCGTTTGATGAAGAAGAACGCTTTGATTTGGTAAGCAGGTTTTTGCAAGATAAGGGCTTTAAGGCTCTGCTTACTGAGACTGATAGCTTTGTAGCTAAGAAAAAAGGTGAAGAGGAAGTAGCAGAGTATATAAGGGCAAACCCTGATAAATTTGTTTTTGAATGGTATTATTATGAAGATGAAGAATGACAGGCTTTGAGAGAACTTTTGATTCTCTCTTTTTTCGTTCATATTATGTTCAAATAATGCTAAAGAAAAATATATAAATTGCCGATAAACTTCTATGAATAATCATAGTTATTATTCGCAGAAATGCTTTAAGTTTGATACATTAGAAGATTAGTTACAGGAATGAGTCAATATGAAAAATAAATAGTTTAATCAATACTCATACTCAGATTATTACACCTGCTGCAGTTACAAATTATTATATGTCAAATCGAGCTGGTGAAAAAATGTCTTCTACTGACATATTGGAATTATCTGATAAAGGGAAGAAGCTTCTTGAAGACAAGGAATTTTATGCGACTTCCGGGAAAGACATTTTGAGTGTAAGTAAAAGTAAAGGCGAAGATTCTTATACTGTCAGCTTTGAACATTCAGCTTTTGTAGAGAGAGCAGTTGCTAGAGGCTATATTACGGTTAATGACAAAACTATTAAGCTCTCAGATGATGATAAAAAGAAATTACTAAAGTCAGGTAAAGAGGCAGAGGCAAAGAGTGAAGAGGCTTTTTTAAAACGTCATTTAGAACATAATATGAGAGTTGCAGAGCAACAGTCAGCCGTATTTGAACTTGATGCTAGAGACAATGCCGAACTTGTCAAGCTACAAGTTAAATTGTCCAAAGGTGGAAAAATTAAGCCCTGCTGAATTAAAAAAACTTTTGGAAAAGGATCCACAGGGGTACCAAGTTGCAATGATGATTAGAAATATGAATTCTAATAAAAAGCCTGATAAAAACCAGAAAGTAGAAGTTGCAGCAAAAGAAGATAACTATATGAAAGAGCTTCTTAAAACTGCTACTACAGAAGTATCTGATAAAGATATTGAATGGAAATACTATGATACAACGCTTAATATTTCTTTTGATGGAGGTGAACCAGTAGTTCAAGCGGTAGGGATAGAAGAAAGATATATAAATAAACCTAATTAAAAACTAAATATAATTACATCAAAAAGTTACTATGGACGATGTAATATCTGCCCCTTTACTGGACAAAAATCTAGAAAGGGGTCTTTCAATTATAAAAGTAAGTTCCATATCTTGGCGTTAATAATTATATTTAAGCCAAGAGTGGAACTTACTTTTTTTCTATATAAAAATTTTTCCTTGACATTCATTCCAAAGAATGTTATAAAAAATATTCGATAAATTTATCTAAATAAATTTAACTAAATTAAGCGAGGTAAAGAAAAATGAATTTTTGAAAAAAAGTTAAAGAAGTAATTGTAAATGCTGTAAACATCGATGAAAACAAGATTAAATTAGATTCAAACCTTGAGAGCGACCTTGGACTTGACTCACTTGATGCAGTTGAGCTTGGGATGGCTCTTGAAGAGGAGTTTGGTTTGACAATTGATGAAGATAAGCTTGCTTCATTCAAGACTGTAGAGGATATAGTAAACTTTATTGACAATGCAAACTAAGGATGATTTATGGATATTAAAGATATTTATGAAGTATGGGACAGATTTGAAAAGTCATCTCTAAGTGAACTTAAGCTAAGCCTTGGCGGAGATAACCTTGAACTTAAGAAGGCCAGTGAAGAAGCTGTGATAGAAAACCCTGTAGTGAGGAAAGTATCAAGAACTGCAGAGTCTAACGGAACAGGTGAAACTCTTAGAAGTGAAGACTCTAATCCTAACCATAAAGAGATTAAAGCTCCTTTTGTGGGTACATTTTACCGTTCTGCATCCCCTGAGGCAAAGCCTTATGTGGCAGTTGGTGATGTGGTGAAAAAGGGCGACATACTTGGCATCATTGAAGCCATGAAGATAATGAATGAGCTTGCCTCACCATTTTCTGGTAAGATTGTAGAAATCAGGGCAGAAGACGGTAAAATGGCAGAATACAACCAGGTGCTGTTTGTGTTGGAGGAAACTGATGTTTAAAAGAGTGCTGATTGCCAATAGAGGCGAGATAGCAGTACGTATAATAAGATGCCTTAGAGAACTAAACATTGAAAGTGTTGTGGTTTACTCTGAAGCAGATAAAGAGTCTTTGCCGGTCATGCTTGCCGGCAAGGCTGTATGTATCGGCCCTGCAAGTGCTAAGGAGAGCTACTTAAACGGAGACATCCTCATTGAGGTGGCATTAAAAACCGAATGTGATGCACTTCACCCGGGCTATGGCTTTCTTTCTGAGAATGCTGAATTTGCAAGGAAATGTGAGAACAACGATATTACCTTCATAGGTCCTTCGGCAGAAATCATTGAGAAAATGGGAGACAAGCAGGCAGCAAGGAAGCTTATGATGGCTGAAAAAGTACCTGTAGTACCGGGCTCTAAGGAGCTTATCTACAGCGAAGAAGAGGCTGTAAGAATGGCAGAAGAAATAGGATATCCTGTGCTTATAAAGGCTAGCGCAGGTGGTGGCGGCAAAGGTATGAGAAGAGCCTACTCGAAAGAGGAGTTAATTAGTGCTTATTCTGCTGCCAAAGCGGAGGCCAAGGCTGCCTTTGGAAATGACAGCATTTATCTGGAAAAGCTGGTACTAAATCCCCACCATGTTGAGATTCAGATAATGGCAGATAAGAAGGGTAATGTTGTTCACCTGGGTGAAAGAGAATGTTCTATACAGAGGAACAATCAGAAGATGCTTGAGGAATCTCCTGCCTGGTGCTTAAACGATAAGCTTAGGCACAAGATGGGAGAGATAGCAGTAAGGGCCGCCAAGGCGGCAGGATATTACAGTGTGGGAACTGTTGAGTTCATTGTAGATGATAAGAAGAACTTTTATTTTATAGAAATGAACACCAGGGTACAGGTGGAACACCCTGTCACTGAGATGGTTACGGGCATAGACATCATCAAGGAGCAGATTAACATAGCTGCAGGAAAGAAGCTCTCTGTTAAGCAGTCTGAGATAAGCTTAAATGGCAGTGCAATAGAGTGTAGAATAAATGCTCTGTCTACAGGAAAGATAACCTGTCTTCATTTTCCGGCAGGCTTCGGAGTAAGAGTTGAGAGCCACCTCTTTGAAGGCTATGAGGTAAGCCCTTATTATGACTCAATGCTTGCCAAAATCATTGTGCATGGCAACACAAGGCTAGAGGCTATAAGGAGGATGAGGAGAGCCTTAGAGGAGCTAATCATTGATGGAGTGAAGACTAACAGCGAGCTTATGTATATGATAACCTATCAGCCTGATTTTATTACGGGACAGTATAACACGGGCTTTTACGAAAAGAACAAAGACATAATAGAAAAATAAAACAGCCTAATAAGGCTATGACAGGCAGGGAAAGTAAATATGAAAATAGCACAGATATTTTCTATTAAAAAAGATAATCTAAATGCCCTAAGTAAGGCAAGAAGAGAGAAACCGGTACAACTAAGAAAGAGTCAGTTGCTTGCCCATCTTGTAAGGCGGAAGTATTAAAGGATATGCTTAAGGAGTATCTGGGAGTTTGTCCTCATTGCGGTTATTATTTCCCTCTTAGCCCTAGGAGAAGACTTGCTATGCTCTCAGATGAAAAACAGGTCAAACAGCGTTTTCATCCACTTAAATCAGTAAACCCTATAGACTTTCCTGATTATGAGGAGAAGCTCCTTGAAAATAGGGAAAAGACGAAGTTAAGTGATGCCATAGTTACGGAGATTATTAAGATTGACGGCATAACAGTAGCTGTGGGTGTGCTGGATGGAAGATTTTTGCTTGGGAGTATGGGAACGGTGGTAGGAGAAGAGATTGCAAGACTTGCGGAATATGCAGGAAAGAAGAAGCTTCCGCTTATTATATTTAGTGCAAGTGGCGGTGCCAGGATGCAGGAGGGTATATTTTCACTTATGCAGATGGCTAAGACTGCAGTGGCTATCAATAAGTTTAAGGAAAAGGGAGGACTCTTCATCTCTGTACTTACCAATCCTACCACAGGAGGAGTGAGTGCGAGTTTTGCTTCACTTGGAGATATAACTATTGCAGAGCCTAAGGCACTTATCTGCTTTGCAGGTCCCAGGGTAATCGAGCAGACTATTGGAGAAAAGCTGCCTGAGGGCTTCCAAAGAGCGGAATTTTTGCTTGAACACGGCAGGCTGGATGCAGTCGTGGAGCGAAAGAACATGAAGGATTGGCTTTCAAAGGTTTTAATGCTTCATGATAAAAGGTAGTTGTCAAAAGAAAATAAATTCTCATTAAAGCAAGCTTGCATCGAATTTTTATACTTTTGATACTTGTATCATAATACAAAATAATCTCTTATGGAGAAAACACTAAATGAAAGATAAGATAAAAACCCCTTATGAAAGGGTGATGTTGGCAAGAGACAAGGACAGGCTCAAGATAACCGACTATATTGATGCCTTGTTTGATGACTTTGTAGAGCTTAAAGGAGATGGGATTACAGGTGAGGACAGTGCTATCCTTGGAGGCATAGCATTTTACCATGGGCTTCCTGTAACGGTTATAGGACATAAAAAAGGTAGTTCTACAGAAGAAAACATAGACTGCAACTTTGGAATGGCCTCTCCTGAAGGCTATAGGAAGGCCGCCAGACTGATGAAACAGGCGGAGAAGTTTAATAGACCTGTAATTACCATAGTAGACACACCTGGAGCCTATCCGGGACTTATGGCTGAGGCAAACGGTCAGGCCAATGCAATAGCAGAAAATCTCGCCCTTATGAGCAGCCTTAAAGTTCCTATAATTGCCGTTATAACAGGAGAAGGCAGCAGTGGAGGAGCGCTTGGAATCGCTGTTGCAGACAGAGTATTTATGCTTGAAAATGCAGTCTATTCCATACTATCTCCTGAAGGCTTTGCCTCCATACTGTGGAAGGACAGCAAGAAGGCAGACGAAGCAGCCACACTTATGAAGCTTACAGCTACTGAGCTTCTTAACTATGGTATCATAGACGGCATTATAGGAGAGGGTTCTAAACTCATTATAAATATGGATGAGATGATATCTAGGGAGCTTACCGAGCTTACTAAGCTAAAGGAAGAAACCCTCTTAAAGAACAGATATAAGAAGTTCAGGGAAATAGACAAGGAAAAGAGAGCCGTAAAGGCTTAACGGAGGTAAAACTTGGGAGTACTTAGGTTTGTATCAACCGGCAAGGCTTTGCCTAAGAAAATGGTTACAAATGAGGATATATCTAAGATAGTAGATACCTCTGATGAATGGATTAGAACAAGAACAGGAATCGAGAAGAGATATTATTGCGAGGAAGAGAGCTGTACAGATCTGCTATAGAGGCTGCAAAGTCGGCAGTAAAAAGAGGACTTGAAAGAGACAGTGAGTTTAGCACAGACAAAATTGGGCTGATTATAGTGGCTACCACAAGTGCAGACTATGCATTTCCAAGTACAGCCTGTATGGTAGGAAAGGCTCTTAATCTAAAGGGAAATGTAATGGCCTATGATTTAAGTGCTGCCTGCAGTGGCTTTATCTACGGCTTGCAAAATGCCAAGGCATTGCTAAGTGAAATAGATAATAAATATGCCTTAGTCATAGGAAGTGAGAAGATGTCAAAGCTCCTTGACTTTACGGACAGAAGTACCTGCGTCCTCTTTGGTGATGGAGCGGCAGCGGCACTCGTCAAGCTTGAAGATAGAGAAGGTATTAGCTATATCCGTTCGTATTCAGATGGTAACGATGAGGACTTAATCTGCGGTGGGATAGGTGCAAAAGACAGTTTCTTAAAAATGAAGGGGCAGTCTGTATTTAAGTTCGCTGTCAGAGCCATAAAGCAGAGTGTGGATGAGGTTTTAGATAGAGCAGGGCTTGATATGGGCGACATAGACTATGTCATCTGCCATCAGGCTAATGCGAGAATAATTGATGTTGTAAAGAAGAATTACAAAGGACACGAAGATAAGTTTTATCAAAATGTAGCAGACTATGCCAATACTTCTGCGGCAAGTGTAGGGCTTGCCCTCGATGACTTGATTGAAAGCGGAGATATAAAAAGCGGAATGAAGATTGTCTTAGTTGGCTTTGGTGCAGGGCTTACCTGGAGTGCCGGAGTATTTGAAATATAGTCGTACTTAAGGTATGAACAAAGCAAAACTATACATTAGAGTGGAATATAAATCAGAGCTTGGAAAGGAAGAGCTATGAAGAAGATAAATGAAATTTTAGGTATTAAATATCCTTTATTCAGGGTGGTATGGCAAATGTCGCAACAGGAGAGTTTGCTGCGGCAGTATCCAATGCAGGAGGACTGGGACTTATAGGTTCAGGCGGCATGAATCCTGAGATGCTTCGTGAGAATATAAGAAGATGTAAGGAGCTAACCAAAGAGAAATTCGGCGTAAATCTTATGCTTATGCACCCCCAGATAGACGAGCTTGCAGCTATAGTCCTTGAAGAAGATGTGAATATAGTAACAACAGGAGCGGGTATGCCTAAAAAATACATTAAGGACTGGAAGGCTAAGGGGATGTTTGTAATGCCTGTAGTAGCAAGTCCAATGCTCGCTAAAAGGCTTGAAGATATGGGGGCTGATGCCATAGTCGCAGAGGGAACTGAAAGCGGAGGCCATGTAGGAGAGATGACAACCATGGCTCTGGTGCCTAGAGTAGTAGATACAGTAAACATCCCTGTAATTGCAGCAGGTGGAATAGCTGGTGGACGCCAGCTTGCAGCAGCCTATGCGCTTGGAGCAAGCGGAGTACAGCTTGGAACCTGTCTCCTTGTATCTAAAGAGTGTCCAATTCATGAGAATTACAAGAATGCGATAATAAATGCCAGGGACAATGACAGTGTAGTTACAGGTAGGATAGCCGGCACACCGGTAAGAATCCTCAAAAATGAAATGTCAAAAGAGTATGTAAGACTTGAAAAAGAGGGTAAGGACAAGATGGAGCTCGAGCATTTTACCCTCGGTGCTCTTAGAAAGGCCGTATTTGACGGAGATGTAAACAATGGCTCTCTTATGGCAGGACAGGTTGCAGGAGGTCTTACGGAAATAAGAAGCATCAGCGAAATATTTAAGTCAATGGATGAAGAGTGTATAGAGGTTATTAAAAGTCTACAAGCGTAGAACCAGCATTATTGTTAAATATTATACTTTAGGCAAACATTCAAAGCAGAGTTTGATATTATAAATAACAGACTATGATATTGGAATTAGTTAAAATGTGAAACTTGCTAAGTTAATTTGGCTGGTGAGATGAGTAATAGTTTTTGGGAAGAAGTTTTGAAAGGATGAAATATGGGCAAAATTTGTTTTTTATACGCAGGACAGGGAAGCCAAAAGGTAGGAATGGGAGCTGATATTTATGAAGCCTATCCTACATTTAAGAAGGTGATTGATGGTATAGAGCTTGATTTTGACCTAAAAGAGCTTATGTTTCACGGAGAAGAGAGCGAGCTTTCAAAAACAAGATATACTCAGCCTTCAATGTCAGCCTTTGCGGCAGGGGTAACTGAGGTTCTTAAGGAAAATGGAATAGTTCCTGACGGTGCACTTGGGCTAAGCCTTGGGGAGTACGGTGCACTCTATGCGGCAGGAGTCTTTGACATAAGTGAATATATCCCTCTTACAGCCTTTAGAGGAAGGGTAATGGAGGAAGCTGCAAAGGGCAAAAATACTGTTATGAGTGCTGTGCTGGGGTTAGACTCAGGAAAGATTGAAGAGATATGTAGGGCTGTAGACGGCTTTGTGGAGCTAACAAACTATAACTGTCCCGGACAGTATGTAATCTGCGGAGAGGAAGAGGCAGTGATTAGGGCTGAGGAAGGGCTTAAAGAGGCAGGAGCAAAGAGATGTATAAGGCTTAATGTAACAGCACCCTTTCATACAAAGCTTCTAAAAGAGGCAGGAGAGAAGCTTAGCGAGTATTTTAGCAAAATGACATTTAACGAGCCTAAGATTAGTTTGGCACTCAATCTCACAGGGAAACTCTATGAGAAGGGTGACAATCTTAAGGATATAATGGCAAAGCAGGCTCAGAGTGCAATCCATTTTGAAGACTGTGCTAAGGCTATGTTAAGTGAAGGCTTTGACAGATTCATAGAAATAGGACCCGGCAATGTGCTTTCAGGCTTTGTAAAAAAGACAGCAGCCGCTATAGGGGCTAAGGCAGATATTATTACCATTCAGAATAAAGAAGATTTGGAAAAAGTTATAGGTAACAGACTTGTTATCCAATAAAGTAGAAAGATGGGAAGAAGTTTAGATGTAACTTTTTAGGTTAACAAATTTTTGCTTACTATCGTAATTGTGGCCCTTATTGCTTGATTATGATATTAAGAGGAAGTTTTGTGTATAATCCGATTAAAATATTGCTAACAATTATAGGAGATTTTATGAATAAAACAGCGGTTATAACAGGAGGCAGTAAGGGCATAGGAAGAGCTATCTGCCTAAGGCTTGCAAAGGATGGATTTAACATAGCATTTAGCTATAATGGTCATCCTGAACTGGCAGAGGAAACTATGAAGCTCTGTGAAAGCGAAGGAGTGAAGGTTAAGTCCTACAAGGTGGATGTGGCGGACAGTACAGCTAGCAAAGAGTGGATGGAGGAAGTAAGCTCTGAGTTTGGAAGTGTGGATGTACTGGTAAACAACGCAGGAATAACCAAGGACGGCCTTCTTATCAAGATGAAGGATGAAGACCTGGATACAGTCCTTGATGTAAACCTAAAGGGTAGCTTTTACATGATGCGTGAAGCAGCTAAAATTATGCTGAAGCAAAAGTCCGGTAAGATAGTAAACATAAGCAGTGTAGTTGGAGTTATAGGCAATGCAGGACAGGTGAATTACTCTGCTACAAAGGCAGGAGTAATCGGTATGACAAAGTCTCTTGCAAGGGAGCTTGCAGGAAGGAGAATAAATGTCAACGCAGTAGCACCGGGAATGATAGAAACTGATATGACAAGGGCTATGACGGACAAGGCCAGGGAGGCAGTTATTGCTGGTATTCCTTTTAAGGAAATGGGCAAACCCGAAGAAATAGCTTCAGTTGTATCCTTTCTTGCGGGAGAAGACAGCGATTATATCACAGGTCAGGTAATCTGCGTGGATGGAGGTATGAGTATATGAGAAGGGTAGTAATTACAGGTCTTGGAGCCATTACTCCTATAGGCAATGACATAAACAGCCTGTGGGAGTCTGTAAAGGCTGGGAAATGCGGTATAGATAAGATTACGCACTATGATATAACAGATAAGAAGATAAGCCTTGCAGGAGAGGTAAAGGACTTTAACCCTGAGGACTTCATTGATAAAAAAGAAGCCAGAAGGATGGACAGGGTAACTCAGTTTGCCCTTGTAGCTGCAAAAGAAGCTATGGCTGACAGCGGTATCGACCTTAACAAGGTGGACAGGACTAGGTTTGGAGTAGTATTTTCAAGTGGTATCGGCGGTATAGAAACCATCGAAAAGGAGACCATAAAGGGACACGAAAAGGGAAACTTTGAAAAGATATCTCCATTTTTCATCCCTATGATAATAGCTAATATGTCGGCAGGGCAGATAGCTATAGCCTTTGGTCTTCACGGAATGTGTACCTCTCCTGTGACAGCCTGTGCAAGCTCAACCAATGCTATAGGAGATGCTTTCAGACAGATAAGGGATGGATATGCGGAGCTTATGGTATGCGGTGGCAGCGAGGCTTCCATAACAGAGCTTGGTATAGGCGGCTTTGCCTCTATGAATGCCCTCAGCAAGTCTACTGAGAAGGACAGGGCTTCAATTCCTTTTGACAAAGAAAGAAACGGCTTTGTTATGGGAGAAGGCGGCGGAGCGCTTATCTTAGAAGAGCTTTCACACGCACTAAAGAGAGGAGCCAAGATATATGCTGAGGTAGTAGGCTATGGTGCAACCTGTGATGCCAGCCATATTACAGCCCCTATAGAGGATGGAAGCGTGGCAGCAGCCTGCTTTTAAGGCAGCCCTTGATGATGCAGGTCTTAAAACTTCTGATGTTGACTATATAAATGCACATGGAACCTCAACCCCATTAAATGATAAGTGTGAAACCAAGGCTATAAGGCTTGCCTTTTGGCAGCGATGCAGACAAGCTGATGGTAAGCTCGACCAAGGCTATGACAGGACATATGCTTGGAGCTGCAGGGGCAGTTGAGGGCATAATCACAGTGCTAAGCCTTAAAGAGGGCTTTGTTCCTGCAACTATAAACTACAGGGAAAAGGACGAGGAATGTGACCTTGACATAGTACCAAACGAAGGCAGAAACAAGGATATAAAGGTGGCGCTTTCAAACTCTCTTGGCTTTGGCGGTCACAATGCGGCAGTTGTATTTAAGAAATATGAGGAGGCATAAATGGAGCTTAATTCACACGAAATAATGGAAATACTTCCACATAGATACCCATTTTTACTGGTAGATAAAATAATAGAGCTTGAAGCCGGAGTAAAGGCAGTCGGGCTGAAAAATGTGACCGCCAACGAAATGCACTTTCTAGGCCATTTTCCGGGTAATCCTATTATGCCCGGCGTACTTATCCTTGAGGCGCTTGCTCAGACAGGAGCTGTTGCCCTGCTTTCTGAAGAAGAAAACAAGGGTAAGCTTGTGTTTTTCGGTGGTGTAAAGTCTGCAAGATTTAGAAAACAGGTGGTTCCGGGAGATGTGCTAGAGCTTCACTGTGAGATAATAAAAAGAAGAGGAAGTGTAGGTATAGGTTCAGCTAAGGCCCTTGTAGATGGAGTGGTTGCAGCTGAGGCTGAGCTTACATTTGCAATAGAGAAATAGAGTTGATATACTGATTATTAAAGCTTGGAGGTCTGGAAAATGTTATATGACTCCTTTAATAAGGTATATACAAAGTTTAAACTGCATTTTTATAAAGAAGTGTTTAAGAAATGGAGAGACAGGGAAGTGTCTTTAACCACAGTGGAAACATTTTGCATGGAAATAATCCATGCTTTAGGAAAGCCTACAGTTAGCGAATTTGCCAGCTTTACCAGCCTTTCCTCCGCCAATGCGGCAGACAAGATAAATAATCTTGTAAAAAAGGGTTATCTTAACAAGGTACAGTCCGATGAGGATAAGAGGATTTATTACCTTGAAGTAACCAAAAATACATTGATTATTACAACATTAGCTATCAGTATCTAAAAGAAGTCATGGGTAAGCTTGAAAACCGCTTTACCTCTGAGGAGAATAAGGTACTTGAGAAGATGCTAAGGGTAATGTCCGAGGAGATAATGGAGTAGGAAGGCTGGAAGAGTGTCCCGCTTAGACCATAGTCCTCCTATACTCACCTGGTGACATACCGTATTTCTCACGGAATTTTCTATGGAAATAGCTGCTGTTATCATAGCCCACGGAGGCAATGATTTTCTCGACAGTGAGCGTACTTTGCTTCAGCAGGAAGACAGCCTGCTGGAGCTTTCTTTCTTGTAAGAGCTCTTTAAAATTCTTATTTAAGTGTTTCTTTAATAAACGGCTTACAAAGTATGCAGGCTCGTTTATTTCTGCTGAAATCTCAGCAAGAGTTCCGGTTTTATACCCTGTTTCTATGTATTTTAGTACCTTAAATATCATATTTTCATCATATCTTTCAGGAAGGCCCTTATTTATGTTTTCTGCAAATGCAGACAGGTTCATAAGCAAAAGTCCCATTGTAGTTTGAACTATAGTGTTTGTAGCAGGGTGCTTGTCATATATAGTCCATATCATATTTTCAAGAAGATTTTGCACTGGTAGGATGTCCTTTGCAGAAAAGTGAAGGAAGCTAAGGAGGGAATCCCCTCCGGAAAGGGTAGAAAGGAGAAAGTCACGAAGCACATTTTCTTCCTGCATCATTGAAAATGAGACATTGAAAAACTCCGGCAAGATAACAAAGTTTACCGCAATATCTTCTTCTCCTGCTGGAAGGATTTCCTGAGTAGCATTTTGATTAAGAAACAAAAGGTCGCCTTCCTTTAGTACAAGGGTTTCATTTCCATTTAAGATATGAGTTGTGCTTCCACTGCACATGTAGACCAGTTCTACATAGTTATGACTATGCTTTGGGAAGTGTACAAAGCGGGTATGAGGGCGCAACTCTATAAGCCTCCCCTTATCTAGAAGCTTACTGCTGTCTATAATGAAACTGTTTCCAACCTTCTCTGTATAGAATTCGGTACGGATGGCACCACTGCCACTAAGGTACTGCTCCTCCTCGGGAGTTATTTTTCTTAATCTGTCAAGAAGCTCTTTTCTCATACACCTACCCCATTTTCCATCTGCAAATAAGGTCCCTATTGTTTGCATAAAATGACCTAAAAATATTGATAAGAATATTATAAGATAAAAAAATACAAAGATACAAGCATTAAAAGTGCAAAAAAATCTGAATAGCCATAGTTTATGACAGGTTTGTTTGATTTGATGTGATAAAAACTAAAGAAGAATATCTTGTCGCAAATAATTATGTGATTAGTTTTTTACGCTAAGTACAATATATAAAAAACCAAAAAAGTATGGGTAAAAGAAGAAAGGAATATAGATGCAAATGAAGTATTGGGTTGCTATTGACATCGGGGCTTCAGGTGGAAGGCATATATTAGGCCACATTGATAAGGGAAGGCTCATCACTGAGGAGGTGTATCGTTTTTCTAATGGGCTTAAAGAACAATCGGGTAGTCTTTGTTGGGATGTGGATGAGATTTTTAGCCACATCTTAAGAGGGCTTGCAAGGTGTAAAGAAATCGGCAAAATTCCAACCTCTATTGGCATAGACACCTGGGGAGTGGACTTCATTCTACTTGATAAAGAAGGAAAGAGAATAGGAGACGTGGTAGGCTACAGAGACAGCCGTACAAAGGGAATGGATGAAGAGGTATATAGCATTATTCCAGAGAATGAGCTATACAAGAGGACAGGTATACAAAAGCAGATATTTAATACCATTTACCAGCTTATGGCGGTAAAGAAAACTTCTCCTAAGTCTCTTGAGGATGTGGAGAGGCTTCTCATGATACCGGAGTATTTTAACTATATGCTTACAGGGGAATATCTTTCAGAATACACCAATGCCACAACTACCCAGCTTGTTAACTGTGAAACAGGAGACTGGGATGAAGAGATAATAGATAGGCTTGGGCTTCCAAAGAGGATATTTGGGAAACTTCATATGCCGGGTACTCTTGTGGGTGAGCTTACTAAGGAAGTGCAGGAAAGGGTAGGCTTTAATGCTAAGGTAGTTTTGGTAGGTTCTCACGATACTGCTTCTGCGGTTATGGCTGTTCCTACTAAGAAAGAAGGGGCAGTTTATATAAGCTCAGGAACCTGGTCTTTGATGGGAACGGAGATAACAAAGGCTGATAATTCGGATGAGAGCAGACAGATGAATTTTACCAACGAAGGCGGTTATGACAGAAGATTTAGATATCTGAAAAATATAATGGGACTTTGGATGATTCAAAGTGTGAGAAAAGAAATAGCCTCCGATATGGATTTGGAGAAATTTGTGAAAAAGCTTCAAAGGCTGAGATTTCCTCGTTAGTTGACTGCAATGATATAAGGTTTTTATCGCCAAAGAGTATGACAGAGGAAATAAAAAAGAGCTGCTTAGAAAGCGGACAGAAGGTGCCAGAGGGCATAGCAGAGACCGCAAGTGTGATATATAACAGCCTTGCAGAGTGCTATATCAGGGCCTTAAGGGAAATAGAGGAAAGAAGGGGAGAAGAATATAAGGGTGAGATATATGTAGTAGGAGGCGGCTCTAAGGCAGAGTATCTAAATGAGCTTTTAGCAAAGAAGTCAGGCCATATAGTAAAAGCAGGTCCTACTGAGGCTACTGCTATAGGCAATCTGTTAGCCCTAATGATAGCAGACGGAGCTGTAGCTGGTTTGTTTGAAGCCAGAAAGATGATAGAGAATTCATTTGAAATAAATACATATTTACCGTAGAAATGTATGAATTTGCTTATTTTTAGGAAATGAATACTTGCTTATATTTTTTAGAGTTAAAAGACAATAAATTCTCTTACAGGAATGTTTGTATAGAAATTTATACTTTCTACACTGATATAAAATATTATGAATAATAGAAAAGGAGATAAACTATGTTAGTTGAGACAAAGGCAAAGGCGGGGGTTTTTTCCATAGCACTTGGAGCTTATTTGGAGCAGTTTCCAGCTCTTAGAGAGGAATTTTTATCTCAGTATGAAGAGTTTAAGAAGAGCCTGCCTGATACTGTTGAAGTTGTAGATGGTGGAATGATAACCACAAAGGAAGAGGCTATGGCGGCAGGAGATAAGTTCAGGGCGGCTGATGTAGATATTGTATTCTTACAGATGCTTACTTATGCTACCTCTTACAATGTGCTTCCTGTGGTTAGAGACCTAAATGTACCTGTGGTGGTTGTCAATATCCAGAAGATGAAGGCACCTGACTACAAAAAGACTGATATCCCTACCTGGCTTGGCACCCTCTATGCCTGTGGCGCAGTGGGTGAAGCAGCTGCAGACCTTGAAAGGGCAGGGAAGAGATACGCAGTGGTGACAGGAGTGGCTGAAGGTGGAGACGCGGAAGTAGCAAAGGAAATCAGTCAGTGGTGCAAGGCTGCGCAGGTTAGAAGGAGATTTAGACAGACCAACATAGCACAGATAGGACGCCCATATCCCGGAATGATGGATTTGTATATAGATGAAACCAATCTCTACAACAGAATGGGGCTTTATACAAAACAGTTCGACTGGGAAGATATGTGGTGTATGGCTGACGATATCACAGACAAGGAAGAAATAGAGAATAAAGCAAGGGAAATCCTCGATACCTTCGAGATAGAAGGTGGAGGAAGTGTAGAAAAAGTCTGGGAAATGGCTAGATATGTGGTTGCCTTTGAAAGATGGGCAAAGGATGAAAGCTTAGCCCTTGTAGCCTCACATTATGCAGGTAAGGCTACAGGACAGGCAGGCATACTTGATTCTATGCTCATTCCTGCATTCTCTATGCTTATCAAGCAGGGAACTGCCTGTGCAGTAGAGGGAGATATTAAGGTAGCTATGGCAATGAGCATACTTAAGACGATAGCAGGTACAGGGCAGCTCTCAGAAATGTACTCGATAGATTTTAACAAGGACATATGTATAATAGGTCACTCTGGTTCTGGAGATGCTGATATATCTAAGGCTCATAAGCCTACTATGAAGATTGTTGAAGTCTTTCATGGTAAGGTGGGCGGCGGTTATCTTACCCAGTTTTATCCTCCGGCAGGAGATATAACCTACCTTGCCATCACTCAGGACAAGGATGGCAAGTTCAAGTTTGTGGTAGCAGAGGGAGTGAACGAAGAGGGAGATATCTTTACCTTTGGAGATACCAACATGAGAACCAGGTTTAGCTGTGGTGCAAGAGAGTTTGTAAATCGTTGGAGTGAGGCGGGTCCTACCCATCATATGGCAGCAGCAATAGGAAGGCATACAGATGTCATATTAAAAGTAGCAAAGATACTTGATATACCTGTAGAAGTGGTAACAAGATAAAATGATAAGCAAAAAGTATGAGTAAGTATCTATAATTATAAAAGATGCGCGAAATATAAAAATTAAATTAAATATTGGTGAATGGAAAGAGGAAAATGATGAGATTTTTAGATGCAGAATTTGTAAAAGGCTTTATGAGAATGGCAACTGACGGCTGGAATATGGGCTGGCATGAAAGAAACGGAGGCAACCTCTCTTACAGGGTTAAACCTATTGAAGTAGAGGAAGTAAAGGAAGAGTTAAGTCCTAGAGAGTGGAGGGAGATTGGAACTGAGGTCCCTCATCTTGCAGGAGAGTATTTTCTTGTGACAGGCTCAGGAAAGTTCTTTAGAAATGTAGCAGATAGGCCCGAAGACTCTATCTGCCTTATAGAGCTTGATGAAAAGGGTGAGAAGTACCGCCTCCTATGGGGACTTGTAAATGGTGGAAGGCCTACATCTGAGCTTCCAAGCCATCTTATGAGCCACGAGGTAAAGTTCCTTAAGAATCCTGATTACAGGGTAATATATCACACGCATACTACCAACATAATTGCACTTACCTTTGTGCTTCCTCTGGATGAGAAGGTGTTTACAAGAGAACTATGGGAAATGGCTACAGAGTGTCCTGTGGTATTTCCTGACGGAGTAGGGGTGGTGCCTTGGATGGTTCCAGGCGGACGCGAGATAGGAGTAGAGACTTCTGAGCTAATGAAGAGCTACGATATAGTTATCTGGGCTCATCATGGCATATTTGTAGCAGGTACCGACTTTGATATTACCTTCGGTCTTGCACACACTGCTGAAAAATCAGCTGAGATTCTTGTAAAAACTCTGTCAATGAGTCCCAATAAGCTTCAGACAATTACTCCACAGAATTTCAGAGATTTGGCTGTTGACTTTAAGGTAACACTGCCTGAGAAGTTTCTTTATGAGAAGTAATCACCAAACCGCGAAGACAGTGACAGTTGTATTTTTAATGTAAAAATCCCGTCTTTGACAGCTTTTTAAGAAAAAAAGCCTTGTAATTCGCTATAGAAGCGAGTTACAGGGCTTTTGGAAAATTTACATATGCACGTTACACTATCTATTTTTTTGTTTGTGAAAAAATATTCCTCATTTTTTTTTTTATTGGAACTATCTGTTTAGATGTACAGAATCCAAATGCATCGTGCAGTGCATCTGTGAGTTCTGTTCTGGTGTAAATGGGCTGATAACCTTTACCCTCGTACTTTATGAAATCCATTTCCTGAAGGGTAGGAAGTATCTGGTCTATGGTATATTTATTATTAAGTTTCTTTTCAAGATACCTGTATACAATAAGCGAAATAAAACAGGTTATGAAATGGGCAAGTATCCTGTCTTTCCTGTTTAAATATACAGGACGTGCTTCAAAATCAGTTTTCATTATTCTAAAGCATTCTTCAATCTCCCAACGTCGCTTGTTTGCCCTGACTATACTACCTATGTTGTCATTAAGATTGATGCATACAGCATAGAAACCATCATATTTTTCTTCATTTTCAATATATGACTGGTCTATGCTGTTTATGGATACATCTGCAATCTCCCCGTACTTTGTTGTATGGTCGGTTTTTATAAATCGTTTAGGATCATTCTGTTTTTTTCTTTCTATCGATGAGCGTCCTTTTTCAATCATTTTCGCAGCTCTTTCAATCTGTCCTTTACGCACATGGCGCTGGAAATCACGGTATTTTAAGGAGTATGAAACAATAAGCTTCTGTTCGATTATTTGCTTTCTGTCGCCACTGTCTGTATGGACAATACCTTCCTCTTTAATCCATCGCGATCTGTAGAAAATCTTGTCTCTATCCTTTTCATTGTCTAATTCTGATATCCTATATTTTTTGCCGCTTCTATCACCATCGAGAAGCCATCCATCATCAACCATACACCACTCTTGTAAGAAGTCTTTAAGTATTTTGATAGGCTGTGTTGTTATATACCCGCGCATGCCGTTTTTCGCTGTCGTAGGAATTAAACACCCGGTTTTGTTGCAGATGACAGCCCTGAATCTGTACAGACAACAAACTTGGACATATCAAATCCAGAAAGCATCTTCTTTTTCAAGTGGAATCATAGTGGTCTGTTCATTGCGGTTTTCCGGGATAAATGCAAAAAGATATAGGAATACCATCGCTATCCATAAACAGCCCCCATTCCTACTATAGGAAGTGGGCGGTTTTCCTACTTTTGCCAAACTGCTTATCATCCCTTCATTGTCGATCTCAAAGCAGAAATTTGTACAGTCATAATAGATTACTTGAGTATTTCGTTTTTGCACTGCAGTGCTATTTTTAAAATGCGGCTCTGAATATAATCAGCCTCTTCTGCTATCACTGATAATGAGCGGTAAACATCATGCAGTTCAAAAGAGGGCTGTTCAATAAAGCGCTTTGACTCTTCAAAGCTATTCCTTTTTGATGACGGGAAAAGTATTCTGCTGTATATAAGACGTGAAAGTATGTCATTCAGGTCGTACTCAAATGGGTGTCTCGCAGAGATTGCACGGCAAATCTTATGCATGCCTAATTCATAATAAATATCCTGAAGGAAAAAGATATCCGCCATTAAACCTATGCTGTTCATTACTAACAAGGTCATTAGCGGCACAGAGCTCAATATTAAATGTTGCGGAATCTTCTTTTTCAACTTCATTCATAATACGCACCTGTTCTTTAGCCCAGGCTTTTGCATCTTTCACGCCATACATCTCGCAGATTTGTTTTTTTCTGAACCGAAAGTTTTAACAATCTGAGTTTTGTTTTTCCCATTGATTCTAACTGTTTTTAACAGCACGATAGGTAATTGAATATTTTCCGGTAGTCCATCCTAATCTCATAGTATTATCCTCCAATACTATTATAACGTATCGGAGTGGAACGTGCAAGCATAAATTTAAGATTTGACAAAAAAAAAAAAAATAAGCCATATCTGGCTTTGATGAACCTCATAACGGATTAGGTTGTCAAACTCCCGAGATTTGGCTGTTGACTTTAAGGTAACACTGCCTGAGAAGTTTCTTTATGAGAAGTAATCACCAAACCGCGAAGACAGTGACAGTTGTATTTTTAATGTAAAAATGCTAAAATAAAATAATGGTTAATGGGTAGGTCACTTTGATTTTACTGTTAAAAAAGCCATCTTGCAGATACCCCGTCCTTTTATAGAGGATGGGGATTTGCAAGATGTTTTAATTAAATAAAGTATGAGGAGAGTTGTAATGAAGAAAATATCTGTTGTGATAAAAGAAGCAGTTGAGAATGCTTTTGTTAGCCTAGGCTACGATAAAAATATGGAATGGTTAGTATATCTAACAGGCCTGACCTCTGCCAGTACCAGTGTAACGGTGCAATGGCAGCAGTTAAGGAATATAAGAAAGCACCCCTTGTTATAGCAGAAGAGGTGGCAGATAAACTAAAACTCTCTGAAGAAGGAAAGATATTTGAGAAGATAGAGGCTGTTAAGCCTGGCTTTATCAACCTTACACTTAAGGATGAGTTTTTGGCTGACTATGTAAATGAAATGGGAGGTAATGACAACTTTGGCTACGAGACAGAGGGAAAACCAAAGAAGATAGTGATAGACTATGGCGGTCCTAATGTGGCTAAGCCTTTACACATAGGACATCTCCGTTCTGCAATTATCGGAGAGAGTATAAAGCGAACTGAGAGATTTGCAGGAAACGAGGTTATAGGTGACGTACACCTTGGTGACTGGGGACTTCAGATGGGACTTATTATAACCGAGTTAAAGCATAGAAAACCTGAGCTTGTTTACTTTGATGAGAGCTTTACAGGAGAATATCCTAGCGAGGCTCCATTTACCATAGGTGAACTTGAGGAAATCTATCCTGCCGCAAGTGCAAGGTCAAAGGAAGACGAGGAATACAAAAACGAGGCTCTTCATGCAACTGCCCTCTTACAGAGTGGAAATAGAGGATATCTGGCGCTTTGGAACCATATTTTGTCTGTGTCTGTGGCAGACCTTAAGAAGAATTATGAGAACCTCAATGTAAGCTTCGACCTTTGGAAAAAAGAAAGTGATGCACAGCCCTACATACCTGATATGGTAGAAAAGATGAAGGCTGATGGCTTTGCACATACCAGTGAGGGCGCTTTGGTAGTAGATGTGGCTAGGGAGGATGATAAGAAGGAAGTGCCTCCTTGTATCATACTTAAGTCAGACGGTGCTTCTCTTTACAGCACTACAGACCTTGCTACAATTGTAGAAAGAGTTAAGCTTTTTAACCCTACTGACATCCTCTATGTGGTTGATAAAAGGCAGGAAATGCACTTCGAACAGGTATTTAGAACTGCCAAGAAGACAGGAATTGCACCTCCTGAGCTTAACCTTACCTTTTTAGGCTTTGGTACAATGAATGGCAAGGACGGAAAGCCTTTTAAAACCAGAGAGGGCGGTGTAATGAGGCTTGAGAGGCTCATTGCCGAAATCACTGAGGAAGTGGAAGCTAAGATGGCCGACAGGGAAATGGATGAAGAGACCAAGCATACTGTGGCAAGACAGGTAGGACTTGCAGCGCTTAAGTATGGTGATTTATCCAATCAGGCGAGCAAGGACTATATTTTTGACCTTGACAGGTTTGCTTCATTTGAGGGAAATACAGGCCCTTACATTCAGTATACAGTCGTTAGAATCCGCTCAATACTTGATAAATTTTTAGCTGAAAAAGGCTTAACAAAGGATGAGCTTGACAGCTTCTTTGCAGATAAGAAGTTGGTTAAGGCAGCCACAGTATCAGAAAGAGAGCTGGAGCTTGTTATAGCGAAGTTTTCAGATATGATAAGCCTGGCTGCGGCTGAGTATGCACCTCATAAAATCTGTGCCTACATCTATGAAGCAGCTAACTGCTTCAGTGCATTTTACCATGAGAACCACATACTTACTGAGCAGGATGAGGCAAGAAAACATTCACTCTTAAAGCTGTCATACATTACTGAAAAAATCATCGTAAAATGCCTTGACTTGCTTGGTATAGATGCCCCAGAGCGTATGTAGATAGTGCAGGATTAAGAAGAAATCAATGTAGTTTGGTATAGACACCACTGAGCTTATGTAGGTAATACAGATTAGATAAAGGAGAAATCAATGTCATTTGGTATAGAGAAGCTGATAGTCTATAGAAACCTCGTTAATGATGAGATTCTTAAGGAAACAGCGGATATCATCAGGGAATTTGAAGCTGATGCCACGGACAGGGATGAACTTATAAGCCGTATTTATAACTGTATCAACAAACTCCTTGCGGTAAGTACTGAGAATGGCTTTGATAATAATCTATGGCAGAACTACCTTACCTACCTCCTTGTTATGGATGAAAATCCATTTGCACTTTCCTGTGAGAAAGAGGGAGACAGGGGAGGAAGCGTTGTAAGCTTTGTGCTTGGCGACTTTGCCATTATAAAAGGGCTTTTTCACTATGACTTTACGAAGGTTGAAGAGGAGCTTGGAATTAACTGCTTTAGCGTGATTACTAACTATAAGGCTATCAAAAAGGCAGACACAAGGATAAATAAAAATGTATCAGACAAGGTAAAGGATTTGTCCCGTCTGTTAAATGCGGCAAAAGATGAAAATGAATTCTACGAGAGAATTACTGAGTTTTATAAGACATTTGGGGTAGGAAAGTTTGGTCTTAACAAGTCATTTAGGATATCTGAAAAGGATGGCAGCATTATTCCGATTACAAATACAGTAGAAATAAGGCTTCACGAGCTGGTCGGATATGAAATACAAAAAGAGAAGCTGATAGCCAATACCAAAGCCTTTGTGGATGGAAAGAGAGCCAATAATTGTCTACTATATGGAGACGCAGGTACAGGCAAATCTTCAAGTGTAAAGGCTGTGCTTAACAGGTTCTATCCTGATGGACTTAGGATGATAGAGATATATAAGCATCAGTTCGTCTATCTTTCTGAAATTCTGTCTCAGATAAAGAACAGGAATTACAGATTCATCATTTACATGGATGACCTTTCTTTTGAAGAGTTTGAGACTGAATACAAGTATCTAAAGGCTGTGATTGAGGGTGGACTTGAGGTAAGACCTGAGAATGTACTCATATACGCCACCTCTAACAGAAGACACCTGATAAGAGAGCTTTGGAGTGACAGGACGGATATGGAGCATAACAGGGATGTTCATCATTCGGATACAATGCAGGAGAAGCTCTCTCTGGCAGACAGATTTGGTATAACTATAGGTTATTTTGCACCAAATCAGAATGAATATTTTGATATAGTTTCAGGTATTGCGGGCGAGTATCCTGAGCTTAAACTAGATGAGGAAGAGCTTCATAACGAGGCGAGGAAGTGGGAGATAGCAAATGGCGGACGCTCGGGAAGAACGGCCAGACAGTTCGTGGACTATCTCCTTGGAAGTAAACAAAGTGGTGGTATAGATGAAAAAGAGAAGAATAATAGTTAATCTGCTTTTATTTCTCTTAGTATTTGAGGCGGTGTTCTCCAGGATAGTGGTCATTAAGGCGGCCATACCTGAGGGAGAGAATATGGTAAGGGTTGGACTTACAAAGGAGTATTACAATAAACCGTCTATAAGGCTTGACAATTCTGCTCTGAAAATAGGCTTTTCAAAGAAGGATGTATATTATCATGCAGATGTGCTAAGGAGTAATACAGGGATAAGCATATCAAGGGATTATGGCTCTTACAATGTCTTTGGAGGAAGCTTTACAACCTACGCTAAGGCTGCCGCAGAGGCTGCTAACTTAAAAGCATTTAACAAAACCCTTACCGCAGTTCCTGCCCTTATCGGTCTTGATAAGAACGGCAGGGGAGTGTGGAAGCTCTACGATGCTTATTCTGCCGATGCTTCGCTTAATACCAATGATGTGTATCAGGTGGCTTCAAAAAATAAGAGCAGTAAGTATCTTTTGTCAGTGAATATTGGAAATAGCAGGTTTTTAGTGGATGTGAAAGAAGCGGGTGCCAATCCCCAGTTTGAACCACTTAACAGGGCTGAGGGTGTGTCTGTAAACAATGAAAAGCGCTACAGAGGCAGGATTGAGGTAGGAACTTATGGAAGAAGCGGGGTGACTCCCGTCAATGTGGTAAACCTTGAAGAGTATATAAGGGGCTCGGTTCCCCTTGAAATGAGCCCCAGCTGGAATATATCTGCACTCAAGGCACAGGCTGTGTGTGCGAGGAGCTTTGGAGCTGCAGTCTCAGGCTTTGGTTCAGATGGGGATATTATAAAGGGGTATAAGCTAACCGATACCATTTCTCATCAGTCTTACGGTGGTATGAAGGCTGAAAAAAAAGAGACAGATAAGGCCTGTAAGGATACTGAGAATGAGTTTGTAACTTACAAAAACAAGGTAGTAAAGACAACTTATTTTTCTACATCAGGTGGCTATACGGAGAGCTCTGAAAATGTCTGGGGAGGTAAAAAGCCATGGCTTAGGTCTGTGCCGGATCCTTATGAGAACAAACCTGAGAAAAAGCCTTGGACTATTGGCTATACCAGGGTGGAGCTTCAAAATATGCTAAGAGGCTATGCTGCAAAGAAGGGAGTAAGCCTCGGAAGTATTGAAAAGCTTACGATAACAAACAGGTCAAAGTCGGGCAGGGCGCTTTCGCTTCTTGTAAAAGGAAGCAGAGGAAGGCTCGTGCTTAGCAAACAGGAGATAAGAAAGGCATTTAACCTCTATAGTACTAAAATAAATGTATATTCATCTTCTGACTCAGTAAGAAGCCTGAGTGTAGATAGTGGAAAAGTAAAGGGTGACTTTATATTTTCAGGGAGCGGATATGGACACGGAGTAGACTTAGCCAGTCAGGGGCAAGAGGGATGGCAGAGGCAGGCTATGGCTATAAGAGGATAATTATGTATTACTTCACAGGTGTGGAGGTACACTAAAAGCGTAACGAAAATTTGATGTTTTCATTACGCTTTATTTCTTTATCTATTATATTATTCTGAAGCTTCACCAAAGTCAGACTCTGCATAGTCAGAGCCGTCCTCGGCACTTGGGAGCTTTCTAACCTTGACCTTTTCTATTCTTCTATGGTCTATAAATTCAATGAGGAAAGAAAGTGGACCATCTGTAATTGCATCACCTTTATCAGGAAGTCTTTCAAAAAGTTCTATGAGCTTGCCCGCAATGGAATCATAGTCATCTGATTCATACTCAGTTCCGAAGAACTCGTTGAAATCATCAAGCCTTGTAGAGCCAAGAACCATATATTCATCCTGGTCAAGCTGAACTATGTCATCTACCTCGTCACCGTCATACTCATCACGAATCTCTCCAACTATCTCTTCGAGTAGGTCTTCAAGAGTAATGAGGCCAACAGCGGCACCGTATTCGTCAAGCACTATGCACATAGAAAGTGAAGCATTCCTCATTTCTATGAGAAGTTCAGAGGTCTTCTTAAACTCATAGGTAAAGTTTGCGGGGCGAAGAATTGACTCAATCTTAAACTCATTCTTATCACCTTTATAAAAGACGACATCTTTCAGGTAGACTATACCGATTATGTTATCATAATTCTCTTGGTATACGGGAAGTCTTGAGTATTTATCCTTTTCAAAGGCAAATAAAAGCTCATCGTAGTTAATATCGTCATTTATCAGGTACATATCAACTCTAGGCACCATTACATCTTTGACCAGAGAATCACCGAAATCAACCACATTGGTTATCATTTCCTTCTCTTCGTTTTCGATTATACCCTCTTCATGGCTTACTTCCACATAGGTTAAAAGCTCATTCTCTGTAATTCCCGAAGTTATCTTGTCGGGATCTATGCCGAAGATTTTGAGTATTCCACCTGATATGATATTTAGGAGAAATACAAGAGGAGTAAAGAGTTTCATCAAAAACAAAAGTATAGGAGCGTATGCAAGGGCAAGCCCTTCTGAGTGCATAGCCGCAATAGTTTTTGGAAGCACCTCGCCAAATACAAGTATTATCATTGTGAGGACACCTGTACCTATACCTATGTAGACATTTCCAAAGAGCCCAAGCACAAAGGTAGTTGCAAGAGCGGAGGCAGAAATATTCACTACATTGTTACCTATAAGTACCGTACTAATAAACTTTCTTGAATCTTCGGTTATTTTCGCAACCAGAGCAGCATTTTTAACATTATCTTCTACCATCGAACGGATTTAATCTTATTAACCGATATAATGGCTGTTTCAGCCGATGAAAAAAATCCTGAAAGTAGAACTAAAATTAAAAAGCACGATAAGATTTATCGCGTCACTGGGGTCCAAATCATCATCTCCTTAGTTATATAAATTTTTAAAATGTATAAAAATACCCTTATATCATACTAGAATACAGGGTTTATGTCAAGAGTACTTTTATTGCGATTACGCAGAATGATATTTTGTTTATGTTGAGATGGCAATTTTATGCTACCGAAAAGTACTAATCTGATTGATTTTTAATGCTAAATTACATATAATAGTATTGTGCATTATATATTGCAAGTAAAAAAATATTATTTAACAAGAAAGGAAAGAAGAATATGGATTATTCGAGTGAATTTAGCACGTTAAATGACACATTATCAAATATTGATTTGAACTCTACTTATGGTATGGATATGTCATCTCAAAAATGTTTGGAATAGTAGTTTTTTTGGAGTAGGTTTTGTAATTACGCTCTTTATCAGTATTTTTGATTATGGCTTTTTATTTTTTTGTGTACTGGATAATTTTTTTACTAAAGCAGGTGAGGAAGGCTGAAGTCATTAATTCCTATATATAATATTTATATTTTTATATAAAAATTACCTGGGAAATGGTTTGATATTTTTTTGCTATTATTAGTCCCTTTTGTCAATTTTATAGTAGGAATTCTTACGATTAATAAGCTTTAGTAAATGTTTTTGGACATGGATTAGGCTTTACATTAGGCCTTTTATTTTTTTACCGATTATATTTCTTCCATTATTAGCATTTGGAGATTCGCGATACGAAGGGTATTAAATTATAGTAAGATTCCGGCTTCTGTAATAGAGGATTTATAGAGTACTAGACAAATAGTTATAAATGATTTACACTATATTAAACATAACTTTTTAGCTCTTGTTGGAAGACAAGAGTTTATTTGTTTGTAATAAAGATTATCCTAGGAGTTTTAATATGTTAGCAAGTGAATTGTTGGCTTACATAAAAGTAAAGAAAATCTATGGTGATATAGAAAACATTGATATACAATATATTTCACAGGACAGCAGGGATATAAAAGAAGGTACTGCCTTCATCTGTATAGAAGGAAGTCAGGTAGACGGACACGCCTTTGTAGAGGGTGCGAGGGCAAAGGGTGCGAGCCTCTTTATCGCAAGTAAAGATATTTCTGATAAAGCCGGTGATACCCCTGTGGTATATGTGAAAGACACCTTGAAGGTGATGGCGCTTTTGTCAAACGTACTCTTTGGAGAGCCTAGTGAAAAGCTATTCATGGTAGGTATAACAGGAACAAACGGGAAGACTACTACGAGTTACCTGATTAACCATATTTTTGAGGAAAGCGGGCAAAATACCGGACTGATAGGAACCATTCATCATAAGATAGGAAAGAAGGTAATACCTACCAAGAATACCACACCGGTATCAGTTACCCTTCAGGGACTGTTAAAGGATATGGTAGAGGAAAACTGTGACTCCTGTATTATGGAGGTTTCATCACACGCACTTGCACTTGACAGGGTGATTGGCTGTGATTTTGATGTAGCGGTATTTACGAATTTATCCCACGAGCATCTGGACTTACATAAGACCATGGAGAATTATGCTCATACCAAGGAGCTATTATTCACTCAGATAGGCCACAATGTAAAAAACGGGAGATTAAAGACTGCTGTGCTAAACATAGATGATGAGCACTCTAAGGAATACAGGCTTCATACACCTGCAGAGGTGATTACATACGGAATAAATGATAAAAGTGCTGATTTCTATGCGGACAATATAAGTTTTGATGACTGGAAGATGAAGTTTGATTTACATTTTTTGGGCGATGTATATAAGATAGAGACCCACCTGGTTGGACTATTTAATGTATACAATGTCCTCGCGGCAATATCTGCTGCTTATGCGAAAGGAATAGGGATTGAAGATAGCCAAAAAGCCCTAAAGAGCTTCACCGGAGTAGGCGGAAGGATGGAAGTTCTTCATACGGACAAGGGCTATAAGATAATTATAGACTTTGCACATACTCCTGATGGACTGTTAAATGTGCTTAAAACTCTGAATAAGGTGTCGCACAGGAGGATAATTACCCTCACAGGACATAGTGGAGGCAACAGAGACTCCAGTATGAGGCCGGAACTTGGTAGGATAGCCCTTGAGAATTCGGACGAGGTTGTATTTACAGCTGATAACCCTAGAAATGAGAGCATAGCCCACATTGTAGATGGACTCATTTCAGATTGTGATAAAACAAATTACACTGTAATAGAAGATAGAAAAGAAGCTATTGAACACGCCTTAAAGATAGCAGGCGAGGGCGATATAGTACTGCTTGCAGGAAAGGGTGTGGAGCCTTATCAGGTAATAGGAAACGAATATCTGCCATACAGCGAGATAGACACGGTAAGAGAGATTCTTGGCAGGATGTAAGGAGAGAATATGTGTGGATTTGTAGGATTTTGCAGTAAAGATGTAAAAGATAAAAATGTAATAAAAGAGATGAATAACCAGATTATTCACCGTGGTCCTGACAGTGATGGTTATTATTTTGACAAAGATGTTAACTTTGGATTTAGAAGACTTAGTATCATTGACTTGCACGAAGGTTCTCAGCCTATATTAAATGAAAGTGGCGATACAGCCATCATATTTAACGGAGAAATCTACAACTATCAGGAGCTTAGGGAAGACCTTGTGGTTAAGGGCTACAAGTTTAAGACACATACAGATACTGAGGTTATCTTGCATGGCTATGAAGAATACGGCGAAGAAGGAATTTTAGCTAAGCTTCGCGGTATGTTTGCTTTTACTATCTGGGATAGCAAGAAGGAGAAGCTCTTTGGTGCAAGAGACCACTTTGGTATCAAGCCTTATTATTATGCTTTACTTGATGGAGACTTACTCTTTGGCTCAGAGGTTAAGTCCTTCCTTAAGTACCCAAAGTTTAAGAAGGAAGTAAATGAAAAGGCACTAAAGCATTATTTGGTGTTCCAGTACAATCCTCTAGAGGAGACTTTCTTTAAGGGGGTTAAGAAGTTAAGGCCGGGGCATTATTACATATACGAAAATGGGAAAATGGAGATAAAGACCTACTATAATCTTACTCTTGATTATAAGGACATGACCTTTGATGAGGCTGTGGGTAAGATAGAAAAAGAGGTAGAAGAGTCGGTTAAATACCATAAAATCAGCGATGTAGAGGTAGGCTCCTTCCTCTCAGGTGGAGTGGACTCTAGCTATGTGGTGGCAACTGCTCTGCCTGATAAGACATTTTCAGTAGGCTTTGACAACAAGGGCTTTAATGAAACTATGTACGCAAAGGAGCTTTCGGACAGCCTTGGCATTAAAAACTTTGCAAAGCTTATTACTCCTGATGAATTCTTTGAAGGAATCAATAAGGTACAGTATTATTCTGACGAGCCGCACGCAAATCTTTCCTCAGTACCTCTATACTTCCTTTCAAAACTTGCATCTGAGCAGGTCAAGGTGGTGCTCTCAGGAGAAGGTGCTGACGAGCTTTTTGCAGGCTACAATGACTATGCAGATGCACTCCCTCAGAGGATGTATAGGAAGCTTCCTTTTAGCCTTAGACATAAGCTCTACTTGAAGTACAAGGATAGGAAGCATTTTAGGGGCCAGACCATCATATTGAAATACGGTCAGAAGGTTGAGGACAGATATATAGGGCCTGCTGAGATTATGTCGGATGAACTTGCAAATTCTCTTGTAACCTCTAAGTATAAGAATGCTGAGACATCAAGGGATTTGACTAAGAAATACTATGACGAAGTTAAAAATATGGATGATGTCTCAAAAAGGCTTTATCTGGATATGAAGATGTGGATAGTAGAGGACATCCTTCTTAAAGCTGACAAGATGACTATGGCAAATTCCATCGAGCTTAGAGTGCCTCTTCTTGACAAGATGATGTGGGAGCTTGCAAGAACTATCCCTGTTAAGCATAAGGTTCATAATGAAATAACCAAGTATGCTTTAGAACGGCAGCTAAGAATAAACTTCCGGAAGACTGGGCAAAGCGCAGGAAGCTTGGTTTTGTCGTGCCTTTTGTGTTATGGATTAAGGAAGAGAAGTATTATAAAATAGTAAAGGAAATCTTTAACAAAGACTTTGTAAGTGAGTTCTTTGATAAAGATAAGATAAACAAGCTCTTAGATGACCATTTTAACGGCATAACCAATAACGGACGTAAGGTATATACTATCTATACCTTCTTAAAATGGTATGAAATCTACTTTAAAGGAGCGGCAGCATAAGACTTGTAAGAAGGCAAGTAGCAGTAATGCTGTATCGTAAGGAGCTGTACTTTTGGCATTAACATCAATATATACGAGGTAGAAGCAATGAATAAGGCAGTAGTATTAGGATGCAATTATTATATCGGACTTAGCGTAATTAGGTGCTTGGGCAGGGAGGGCGTTCACGTTGTAGCTTGTGACTACGACTTAAAGAATGCTTATGGAGCAAAGTCCAAGTTCGTATCTGAATTCTTAAAGATTGACAATCTGAACAAGTTCGGAGAAGAAGCCTTTACCGGTCTAGTTGAGTATGGAAAAAAGCAGTCAGAAAAGCCTGTTCTTTTGCCGACACACGATAAGTATGTGGAATTCATAGACAAATACTATGATGAGCTTTCAAAGTACTATTTAATCAGCCAGGCAAAGGGGCTTAATTCCAAGCTTCTTGACAAGTGGACCTTACACGATATAGCTCTTGAAAATGGAGTGAAAATCCCTGCAACCATCAGCGTTAATGATGAAAATCTTGTGGAAAAGGTAAAGAATGAAGTAGGCTTCCCTTGTATAATAAAGCCCTTTGATACAGTTAAGTTTACCAAGGTATTTAGAAACAAGGTATTCATCTGCAAGAATCTTGAAGAGATGGAAGCAGGTATAAAGAAGGCAAAGGATAATGACATTGAAATCTTCGTACAGGAGATAGTGCCGGGCTTTGATGACTGTATGCTGACCTACGATTTTTATATTGCAAGGAGTGGAAAGACCACCCATTATTTAACTGCACAAAAACAGCGTCAGTGGCCTATTAACTTTGGAGCTTCAGTATTTACCATTCAAAAATACAACCCAAAGCTTGTTGAGATATCAAAGCCTTTTCTTGAGAATATAGGCTATAGGGGCTTTGGAGAGATAGAGTTTAAGAGGCACGAAAAGACAGGAGAGATTTACCTCATTGAGATAAATGCAAGAACAACTAACTTTAACAACATGATATATAAATGTGGTATCAATATGCCTTACATTGCTTATCTTGACCTTACAGGAGGACTAAAGGAAACCGACACTAAGTTCATAAATTATAATACAAGATATGCGTTTATATATGGTTTTGAGGATATAGTTGCCATCCTTAGGTATAAGAAGACAGGGCAGGTAGGCATCTTAAAGTCCTTAAGGATATCCTTTTCAAGAAAGTGGGCTCCTGCCATCTTTGCCGCAGATGATATGGCACCTTGGTTCTTCTTTAACAAACGCCTGCTTGGCAAAAGCCTTTAAGAAAAATATTTAGGAGGAAATAGTGTATAAATTAGGAGTTATCGGAGGCATGAGGGCCGTTGGCTACAGTCAGCTTTTATGAGAGAGTTGTGCTTAATACAGCAGCTAAATGTGACAATGAGCACATAGACATGGTGGTTTTAAGCTCATGCATCCATGCCTGACAGAACGAAATGCATTATTGAAAAAAAGAGGTGGAGAGTTTTTTTAGAGGTTATAAAGAAAGATTTTAAAATACTTGAGGATATAGGTGTAGAGGCTGTTGCAATTCCCTGCAACACAAGCCACTATTTCTTTGACGAGTTTAGAAGTTTACCGGTCTTAGGATAATCAACATGATAGAGGAGACTATCCTTGAGGTTAAGAAAAGAGGGATTAAAGAGATAGCAGTCTTTGGAACTCTGGGGACTCTGAATTCTAGGAGTATATGAGAAAATATGCCGAGAGCATGGTATTCTTGTTAGAAGTATCTCCTGAGGATAAACAGGCAGTTATGGATATTATATATGATATCAAGGAAACCAATGGTCTGGACGGGCGAAGGTTTGTGGATATACTTAGCAGGTATTGTGATGATGAAACCGTAGGCATAATAGCCTGTACAGAGCTAAGCCTCCTTGATATTCCACGGGATATTAATACAATAGATGCCTTAGATGTATTGGTTAAGAGAAGCATTGAACTAAGTGGGGCGGTGGTAAAGTAAATCTTACTTTTTATCAGCTCCCACATAGTTTCCAAGCAGAGTAAAGCTATCAGCTTCAGCCTTAAGCCCTGTGATGGCGTTTATAACTCCTGCATCATTTAAGTTGCCGTCAAAGTCAACGAAAAAGCGGTATTGCCAGCGTCTCTTAGGTATAGGTCTCGATTCTATATTTGTCATATTGATATTGTTGTATATGAAGTTTGAAAGTATGCTGTAAAGTGAGCCGGTTTTATGAGGGATCTCAAAACTAATGCTAATTTTATCAGCATTTTCAAGGTAGTTACCGCCTTTTCCTATTACTATGAAGCGGGTAGCGTTAAGGGTGTCATTGGCAATATTTTCTGAAAGCACCTTAAGCCCGTAGAACTCTGCATTTGCCCTACTTGCAATGGCGGCTTGATTTATCTTGCCGTCATTTTTTACCTTTAGTGCGCTTTTTGATGTGCTTCCATAGGCAAAGGTATTCCAATCAGGGTATTTTGTGAGGAAATTCGAACACTGCAGCAGTGGCTGAGGGTGTGAATATACCTCTGTTATGTCAACGAGGTTTGCCGCAGGCAGTCCTAAGAGAGCATGATCAATAGGCTCAATTGCCTCTCCTAATATATGAACCTCATACTCCATAAGTAAGTCGTAGATATCTGATATGCTTCCTGTGGTGGAGTTTTCGATAGGAAGCACACCATACTCTATACTTCCATTACCTACAGCCTCACAGACTTTCTTAAAGCTGTCAAAGGATTTTGCCTTGGTATCATTTCCAAAGAAGTCCATCATAGCCCTTTCAGTATAGGTACCGCTGCCCCCAAAGAAGCCTATGTTATCTGATGAATAGGAAGTAACGGAAGAAGAAGTTTTGGATACGTCTGCAATCTTCCTGTACTGATACTTTCGGCTGATTGACATAATCTGTGTAAATAACTCTCTTAGTGCTGTTTTGCCAAAATCATCCTCACCAAAGCCCTCTATAACCAGAAGCTTTTCTTTTTCACGGACAGCATCATATACAGGCTTTCCTGTGGCTATTTTATAGTTAGCAACATCATCTGCAAGCTTCATTCTCTCGTTAAATAAGGAGATTATCTTCCTGTCTATTTCATCTATCTTTACTCTGGTTTCGCTTAAATCTATCATTCGTCATCCTTTTCGGTATTAAACGCAGATAAGCCTTTGTAAAAATATTCGCAATTAGCTCATATTTTTACCCGAAATGGTCTGTTTACCCCTTTGCTTTTGCGTGTCAAAAGATAATAAATTCTCCCTCGAACGAGCCCCAATCGAATTCTTATACTTCCCACACTTGTATCATGTAAATAATCACCTTTAATTATATTGAAATAGATTCAAAAAGGCAAGTATAATTGTAATGATAAGAAGGTGTATGTCACACGCATTTGACAGGGAGGCAATAGATGCAAAAGAGAAAACTGGGAAATATAAAGTCCAATATATTGCTGCTTTTAGTTTTGGTGACAATAGCCACTATATTTGCGGTAGCAAAATACTCGGGCAGAGTTATACCAAATGTCGAGGGAGCAGTTGGCAATACGGCCTGTAACCTATACAATGGAGGACTTTTCTGTGCTGATGATGACAGGATTTATTTTAGTAACCTAAATGACGGTGGGGCACTTTATTCGATGTCAAAGAATCTGGATGATTTTCGGTATATGCAGGAAGACACTGTCGGTTACATCAATAATACTTCAAATTATGTGGTATATTCGAGGCTTAACTATACAAGAAATGATAGCGTGAAGCATGTACTGCAGTTTTCCTATTCAGGTATATACAGGGTGAATAAAAAGGGAAGCCACTCAATAGGAGGCATATATGCCTATGATGTGGGTGCCGTAAGCCTGATAGGCAATGAGGTATACTACCAGAAACACGAAAAGGATGGCAATATGAATCTTTACCGTGCAAGCCTTGATGGTAAGAAGGATGAACTTTTGCTTGAAGAAAAGGTTGTACCGGGAACCCTTACAAGTACCAAGATATACTATGCTGGAGCCGAGGGAGACCATTATATATATTCTTTTGCTCCTGATTCAAAGCAGAAAGTGGTTATATATAAGGGAAACTGCTATCAGCCTGTGCTAATAGGTGGCAATATCTACTTCATCTCACTGTCTCAGAACTATAACATAGCCAAAATAGATGAGCTTGGACAGAATCCTACCATACTTGTAGAGGAGAAATGTTCATATTACAATGTAACTCCTGATGAACAGTATATCGTTTATCAGGTAGATGACGGGAAGAAAAACAGGCTTGAGGTTATGGATCTTTCTACGCGTAAAAAGACAGTTGTCAAGGAGGGAGACTACAACGGTATAAGCATAATCGGAGACAGGGTGTTCTTTAGGGAGTTTGGAACTGATGACGAATACTATTTTTCGTTAAATGCACCTGATGTTGTGGAAAGCTCAATCCGCCTGATTTGACTAAAGATAAGAAGAAATAAGGAGAGTTTATAATGAAAGAGATGAGCGATGAGGAAAAGGAAGAAGAGGAAGTAAAGAAGCAGATAAGGAGTCTCAGGCGCATAGCCTTAGCTATCTTCATTGTACCTATGATTATCTTTCTTATCATCTTTGCATTTTTAATAAAAACCAAGGCTGCTGATTATGACTATGATAAGCGCTTTGGGGTATTTATAGGAATTGATAGAAAAGACATAGACAAGCTTAATGACTATCAGACAGTGATTATAGATGCAGAGCTTTTTACTAAGGCTGACATTAAAAAGCTAAAAAAAGCGGGTAAGACGGTATATTCCTATCTAAGCATAGGCTCACTTGAGGACTATAGGCCTTACTATAAGAAATTCAAGAACTTGGCTCTTTCTGAATATGAGGGCTGGAAGGGTGAGTACTGGGTGAATGTAGCTGATAAGGGCTGGCAGAAAGAAATGCTAAGGCTTGCTAAGGCATATAAGAAAAAGGGAGTTGACGGCTTCTTTATAGACAATACAGATGTCTACTATCAGCATAAGAAGAACAGTATATATAAGGGGCTTGTTAAGATACTAACAAGTATAAAGAAGATGAATACCGCTCTTATAATAAATGGCGGAGATGAATTCGTAACAAAATATCTTAAAGAGAATAAAAGTCTTAAAAAGATAGCTAATGGAGTAAATCAGGAAGATGTATTTTCACTCTGGGATGGGGAAAAGACAGGAAGACAGAAAGAGGATGTAACCAAGTATTATACGGACTTTCTTGCAAAACTATCTAAAAAAGGTGTTCACATTTACCTTACAGAATACGTGGAAGATGATGATGAACTAGAGGAGAAGATAGCTAAATACTGCGAAAAACGAGGCTGGGATTATTATATTTCCGATGATTTAAAACTTGACTAGAAATCACATTTAGTTCAAAAGTCCTTCACAAAGTCAACACAAATTGATTTTATTATAATGACATAACAAATGAAGCAAGTGCTTTTGAGGTTATGTCATTTTTGGTAATTGATATTGTGTAATTTAAGGAGGTAAATCATGGACAATTATAACGGATTGAATGAAAACGAAAATAATAACAATACAGGTTATTATGGAAACTACCCTGTAAACGATGGAAATCCAAATGGCGGCGGACAGGGTAACAACGGCAAGAAGAAAAAGAAATCTCATCCGATGGCATTTGTGCTAGTAGCTGCACTTCTTATCGGTGGCTCAGCAGGTGGCGGAGTTTACCTTGGTAATATGCTTTCAGCTAAACAGGCTGTATCCAATCAGGCTATAGCGCCTACCGAAACTGCAAAGGAAGCTGAAACCAAGAACACTGTAACTCTTGCAACAACCAAGGATAGTGGCAATGATGTGATAGCAACAGCTTCAGATGTTTCGGGAGTAGTTGAAAATGTAATGCCATCCATTGTTTCTATAAGCAATGTGTACGAAACTGTAACTACCAATATTTTTGGTCAGTCATACAGAGGTCAGGGCGGTGGCAGTGGCTCGGGTATCATTATCGGACAGAATGATAATGAGGTACTTATAGTAAGTAACAACCACGTAACCAAGGCAGAGACAGGTGCTAAAAATCAGAAGATTACAGTTACCTTTAATGATGAGACTACAGCTGAAGCAACTGTTAAGGGTGCTGACTCCGGTTCGGACCTTTCAGTATTATCAGTAAAGATGTCAGATATAAAGAAAGAAACTCTTTCAAAGATTAAGGTGGCTACAATTGGTGATTCATCAAAGCTTAAGGTTGGACAGATGGTTATAGCCATTGGTAATGCACTAGGTTACGGTCAGTCAACTACAGTTGGTTATGTAAGTGCTCTTAACAGAGAGATAGCTGATGAAGACTATACTATGAAGCTCATACAGACAGATGCAGCCATCAACCCTGGTAACTCAGGCGGTGCCCTGCTTAATGCTAAGGGTGAGGTTATCGGTATCAACTCTGTAAAGTATGCTGATGAAAAGGTAGAAGGCATGGGCTTCTCCATCCCTATCTCAACAGCCCTACCTATAATCAATGACCTTATGAACAGAGAAGTAATTCCTGAGAATGAGCAGTCTTATCTTGGAATCATGGGCAGGGATATAACTAAGAACTACAACGAGATTTATGGTATGCCAATAGGTGTATATATTACCAATGCTACAAAGGGCAGCCCTGCTGAAAAGGCCGGACTTAAGATGGGTAATATCATCACAGGCTTTAACGGAGTAGAGGTTAAGACCATGGCTGAGCTTCAGTCAAAGCTCTTGGCTGTTAAGGCTGGCACAGTGGTTAAGCTCACTATAATGCAGTACGATAACGGACAGTATGTAGAGAAAGAGGTTCAGGTAACTCTAGGTAACAGATCTGAACTTAAGAACTCTACATCCAAGTCAGAGGATTCTTCAGAATACGGTAATAACGGAAATAATAACGGAAACAGCGAAGATGGAAGTAACTATTTTGAGTCACCATTTGGAGACTCAAACGGTAATTCAGAAGAAAATCCTTTTAACTTCTTCTTCAATCGCTAAATATTAATTGATAGACTGCATAACTTGCAGAAAACCATGTGTTTTATGGACATTCTCCTTTGATAACTGCCACATATACAGATAATCTGTGTATGTGGCAGTTTGTTTGTGAGAGGAGATTTCTCCTAAATTACTATCACGTAAAAACTCTCCGAGTGGTCGCGCTGCGCGGATATGTAGATGTTACTTGCTAGATTCCGCCGCAGATGGTGTATCCTGATAAATAGGATTCTTTCTTGCGCTCTGTAGCAGTATGTAATTTGCACATAATGCGCATACAATTTCTACAAATAAGATAAATTGTTGAACTTATAAAAAATAGAAAAAACTAGTTGACTATAGTAAAGGATTGTGTTATACTTTTTTCTGCAAGTGAGGTGCCAAACACAATCCTTGTAATAAGCGCGAGTGGCTCAGTTGGTGGAGTACAACCTTGCCAAGGTTGGGGTCGCGGGTTCGAGTCCCGTCTCGCGCTCTTTATTATTTTAAAAATTAAAAGTCTTATTTTGGTGGTAGAAAACCAAAGTAAGGCTTATTTTTTCCCCTTTTCACTCCTCTATTATATGTGATATACTCCTATATAGGCTTGTGTTGCTCTTAAGGCCACAAGCCTTCTAACAATCAAAGATACGGAGAATTATATGATTAAATCCAAGTCAATCAAACAAAGAGTATTTGAAATAATTCAGATAGGAAGCAGGGAGGATGTGCCAAGCAGAATTGGAGATTTCATCATAGTAGCTTCAATCTTGCTAAATATTTTAGTGTTATTTCTAGGTACCTTCGAAGAGTTAAAGCGGTATTTTGGGCTTTTTAAGGTTGTAGAAACAACTACCATCATTATATTCAGCGTTGAATATGTGCTTAGAATCTGGACTGCTGAATACATATATACAGATGTGGGGAAAATGAGGGCGAGGTTTAAGTTTCTCATTTCTCCTGAGGGCATAATAGATTTACTAACTATCCTGCCGTTTTTCTTTCTTTACGGCTTTGCTGCCTTTAGAATGCTTAGGGTAGTGAGGATATTTTATCTTTTCAGGCTGAATGTAAACTATGACTCTTTCAATGTAATTACCTCGGTTTTACTTGAAAAGAAAAACCAGATTTTATCTTCTGTATTTATCATAGTAGTGCTTATGCTCGCTTCCTCGCTTTGTATATATGGAGCGGAGCATGATGCCCAGCCTCTTGCCTTTAAGAATGCGTTTTCAGGGATATGGTGGAGCCTCTCAACAATATTTACTGTAGGATATGGAGATATTTATCCTATAACTGCTGTGGGCAAGATTATGGGGGGTATCATCACCTTTTTAGGTGTAGGCTCAGTAGCCATACCTACAGGTATAATCTCAGCGGGCTTTGTGGAAAACTATACGGAAATGCAGAGAAACCGACTGAATGAAGCCAAAAACAAGACCACAGGCAGTATCACCATAGAGAAAAAGAGTGAAGATGTAGGCAAGCTCATTAATGAACTTGAGAAAAAATATGGAGTGGATATAGTTGTCATCTTAAGGGATGGAGTGATGGTCATGGCAGAGGATAAAGTAAGGGCTAAGGCTAATGATATACTGATATACAGGGAAATTGTTTGATATCAACTACTACAAAAATTTGAAAAATTATATTAAAGTTTCTAAAAGAAGGTTTATTATGATTGAACATAAGTCTAAATTATGCTATACTGATTTGGTAGACATTTATTGAATTATTATCCGGAGGATATTATGGGGAAAATGAGATTAGTTACAAGAAGTGATTTTGACGGGCTTGTATGTGCTATGATACTTAAGGAGCTTGACCTTATCGATGAAATTAAATTTGTTCACCCTAAGGATGTTCAGGATGGAAAGATTGAACTTTCTGAAAATGATATAACCACCAACCTTCCTTATGATTCTAGGGTAGGACTTGCATTTGACCATCATGAGAGTGAGCTTAGTCGTGTAAATGCCGCTGAGGCAAGTGATAAGTTTATTATTGATGGTTATGCAAAGTCAGCTGCAAGAGTAGTTTACAATTATTATGGTGGAGCTGAGAGGATAACACGAGTTTCAGCAGAGATTATGGAAGCTGTTGACAAGGGAGATAGTGCAGACTTTACTGTTGATGATATTCTTGAACCGGAAGGCTGGACCTTGCTTAACTATGTCATGGATGCAAGGACTGGACTTGGAAGATTCCACAACTTCACGATATCAAACTATGATTTGATGATGGAACTTATTGATTATTGCCTCATTCATCCAATTGACGATGTTCTTGCTCTTCCAGATGTTAAAGAAAGAGTAGACCTCTATTTTGAACAGCAGGATGCTTTTAAGAAACAGCTTAAGAATCTTGTGAAAATAGAAGGTAAGGTAGCAGTTATTGACCTTAGAAATGAGGAAACAATATATGCAGGGAATAGATTCATGGTTTATGCTATGTATCCCGATGTTGAAATTTCAGTTCATGTTGCCTGGGGATTTCAGAAACAAAATACTGCTGTTATGATTGGAAAGTCTATTATAAACAAAGAATCTAGTGTAAATATAGGTGAGATTTGCCTTGAGTATGGTGGTGGTGGTCATGCCAATGCAGGTACCTGTCAGCTTGACAATGACAAGGTTGATGCCGAACTTCCAAAGATTATTGCGAAACTTAATAAATAGTATTTTAAAGATAAGCATCCTTTAGGGTGCTTTCTTTATGAAGGACAGTAAGTTGTAATGATCATTTCAAAGCATATTAGAGAGTTTAACGGCTAAATGCTGGATAGCAAAACACTTAGGAGGTAAGATGAGTAAGTTAATAAAAAATGGGCATCTTGTAGATGTAGAGGCAAAAAGAGACGGATTATTTGATCTCTTAATTAATGATGAAGGAACAGTAGACAAAGTTGGAGATAGAGGTAGTCTTGAAAGCTTTGTAAATGAGAATACAGAAATAATTGATGCCTCAGGGAAATATGTTCTTCCTGGCTTTATAGACCTTCATGTTCATTTTAGAGAACCGGGCGGAGAGTACAAGGAGACAGTAAAGACCGGAAGTATGGCAGCGGCAAGAGGAGGGTACACTACTGTTGTAACCATGCCTAACACTAAGCCTGTTATGGATACGGTGGAACACCTTAAGCTTCAGCTTGATGCCATAAAGAAGGATGCAGTTATCAACGTTCTACCAAGTGGAACAGTGACACTTGGGCAGGAAGGAAAAGTTCTTTCGGATATGGAAGGCATGAAGAAGGCAGGAATTGTTGCCATCAGCGAGGACGGCAAGTCTGTAATGGATCCTGAAATCCTTAGGAAGGGACTCATAGAAGCGGCCAGACTGGGACTTCCTTTCTTTGACCACTGCGAGGATGCAAACCTTGTAAATGGCGGGGTTATGAATGCAGGAGAAAAATCAAAAGAACTCGGTATGCCGGGTATAACTAATGAGGTTGAAGACAGCATAGCAAAGAGAGATATAGAAATAGCTGCCGAAGTGGGGGCGACTATCCATCTTTGCCATTGTTCCACAAGGGAGACTGTAAAGTATGTAAAAGAAGCAAAGGAAAAGGGACTCCCTGTAAGTGCGGGAAGTTTGCCCTCATCACTTTACTCTGGCTGATGAGGATATAGTAGAGGATGATGCAAACTACAAGATGAACCCACCTCTTAGAAGCAGGGCTGATGTAGAGGCCCTAAAGGAAGGGCTTAAGAGTGGTATCATGGGTATGATATCTACTGACCATGCGCCACATTCTAAGGAAGAGAAGGAAAAGAGCATAAAGGATGCACCGTTTGGCATAGTTGGCCTGGAAACCTCATTTGCACTCGCAGTAACTGAGCTTTTAGGTAATTACCTTGATATGAAGTCTCTTGTGGAAAGAATGAGCCTTACACCTGCTAAGCTCTTAAAAAACGGCAGAGGTACACTTAAGGAAGGCTCTGTAGCAGACCTCGTCATAGCTGACATTGACAATGAATATGTGATAGACTCTGATAAATTTTTATCAAAAGGCAAGAATACTCCTTTTAACGGTAAAAAGGTAAGAGGAAAGATTCTGTATACATTGTGCAACGGAAGAGTTGTATATAAGGAGGAAGAATAAATGATAGAGAAATTAGTTGAAAAGATTAAAAAACTTGAAGCTCCTATAGTTGTGGGACTTGACCCTACTCTTAACTTTGTGCCAAAATTTATTTTGGATAAGGCAATTAATGAAAAGGGTGAGACTCTTGAAGCCGCTGCGGATGCAATATTTGAATTTAACAAGAAGATAGTGGATGAAATCTATGATTTGATTCCTGCGGTCAAGCCTCAGATAGCAATGTATGAACAGTTTGGGATACCCGGACTTATGGCATTTAAGAAGACTCTTGATTATTGTCATGATAAAGGACTTTGGTAATAGGAGATGCAAAGCGTGGAGATATAGGTTCTACTTCTACAGCCTATGCTATAGGGCACATCGGCAAGGTAAAGGTTGGAGGCACAGAGATTGCTCCTTTTGATGAAGACTTCCTTACCATCAATCCTTATATGGGCTCAGACAGCGTAGTTCCTTTTGTTGAGGAGTGTAAGAAATACGATAAAGGTCTCTTCATCCTGGTTAAGACCTCCAATCCTTCAAGTGGTGAGTTCCAGGATCAAAAGGTAGGAAAGAAGGCTGTCTATGAGCTTGTAGGAAAGAAGGTAGATGAGTGGGGAGCAGAGCTTGTAAAGAATGGTTATAGTGATGTAGGTGCGGTAGTCGGAGCCACCTATCCTGAGATGGGAGAGGTACTTAGAGAGATAATGCCAAAGGCCTATATACTAGTACCGGGGTATGGTGCTCAGGGAGGCACTGCGGCTGAACTTAGGCCATTCTTTAATAAAGACGGACTCGGAGCTATTGTGAATTCTTCAAGAGGAATCATAGCTGCTTACAAGCAGGATAAGTATGCTGAGTATGGTGCTGAAGGCTTTGCTGAGGCTGCAAGGGCGGCTGTGATTGATATGAAAAATGATATCGCAAGTATTTTCTAAGGAGAAGTTAAATGGAATTAAAGTCTAAGATTAAGGCAAGGATACTTGAAAATACTGAGCTTTCTGAAGATGTATTTTCTATGTGGATAGAAGTAGGAAGTATGGTGGGAGAGGCTCACACGGGACAGTTTGTGTCACTGTACGTAAATGATGGCTCAAAGCTTTTACCTCGTCCGATAAGTATCTGTGAAATAGACAGAGAAAACGGAAGGCTTAGGTTAGTATACAGGGTTGTGGGTGAAGGTACAAGAGAGTTTGCAAAACTTTTACCTGATGTAGACAGCATAGAGGTAGTGGGAAGTCTTGGGAAGGGCTTTCCTGTAGATAAAACAGGTGATTTGGTTCTTCTTTTTGGAGGAGGGATAGGTATTCCTCCTCTTCTTGAGGCTGCAAAGGAGCTTAAGGCTAAGGGCAAAGAGTCTGTTGTGATTTTGGGATATAGAAATAAAGATACCTTCCTTGTAGAAGATTTTAGTAAATATGCAGAAGTAATAATCGCTACTGATGATGGAAGTCTGGGATGTAAAGGAACAGTAATCGATGCGGCAAATGAGATTAAGGCTGCAGAAAAATACGGAGTCACCGACATCTTCTCCTGTGGGCCTATGCCTATGCTTAGAGGGGTTAAGGAATACGGAGAAAGCAGAAATCTTCCTACCTATATTTCTCTTGAAGAGAGGATGGCCTGCGGTATAGGTGTCTGCCTTGGTTGTGTATGTGAGACAAAGGAAGTTGACAACCACAGCAATGTAAACAACACCAGAGTCTGTAAGGATGGACCGGTATTCTTATCTACGGAGGTGGTTATCTGATGAGAAATATGAGTGTGGAAATAGCAGGTGTAAAGCTTAAGAATCCTGTAATGACAGCCTCCGGTACCTTTGGCTCAGGAGCTGAATTTATGGACTATATAGACCTTTCTCTCCTTGGTGGGCTTACCACAAAGGGTGTTTCTGATGTGCCTTGGAAGGGCAATCCTACTCCGAGGGTGGCAGAGACTGCGTCAGGTATGCTAAATGCCATAGGCCTCCAAAATCCCGGAGTAGATATATTCATAAAGAGGGATTTGGAAAAGCTAAGAGGAATTGATACAGTGGTTATGGCAAATGTCTGTGGCCATACTACTGAGGAATATGTAGAAGTAGTGAAAAGACTTGCAGATAATGATGTGGTAAAGCTACTTGAGATAAATATTTCCTGCCCTAATGTAAAGGCGGGAGGAATTACCTTTGGTACGAATGCGGATGCGGCTTATGAAGTAACAAAGGCGATTAAGAAATATGCTAAGCAGCCTGTGATTATGAAACTCACCCCTAATGTAACAGATGTAACTGAGCTTGCAAAGGCCTGTGAGGCTGGAGGGGCTGATGGCTTGTCTCTTATCAATACCCTTACAGGCATGAAGATAGATATTCATAAAAGAAAGTTTGCCCTTGCCAATAAGACAGGAGGTCTTTCGGGACCTGCTGTTAAGCCTGTTGCAATCAGGATGGTATATCAGGTTAGAAAGGCTGTTAACTTACCTATCATAGGTATGGGTGGAATAATGACAGGTGAGGATGCCATAGAATTTCTTATGGCAGGGGCAACTACCGTAAGTGTAGGTACAGCTAATTTCAATAACCCTGCAGCAAGTGTGGAAGTGGTTAAGGGGATTGAGAAATACATGGCAAGGTATGAGATAAATGATATAAATGAGTTAATTGGCTGCGTGGAGTAGAGTTTTATAGGTAAATTTAGCCTAAATGTCAAAGAAATGACACAGAATTGTACACAAAGTAGGTAATTAGAAAGGAAAACTTAAGAATTAACTCATAAAAGTGACACAGAAGAATTTTATACTTTGCTCAGAACTTAAGTAAAAGCTTTAACAAACTATAATACACGAATGTGAGGAAAGAACAATGAGAAAAAAGAGTATGAATAATGCAGTTAAAGGTCTTTCATTAGCCCTTGCGCTTTCAATGGGACTTAGCTTTGTACCTGGATTTGGTGCAGAAGAGGCTGAGGCTGCTGCAAAGAGTGGTGTAGTTAGACATGGCAAGAAAACAGTGTATTCTTCTAAGAAGGGTACTTCAGTTTTCATAGGTGGTAAGAAATTAGACCTTGACCTTATTATCAAAGGGTAAGAACATTACTAAGAATGTAAAGTGGACAAGCTCAAAGGGAAGCGTACTTGGCGTAAATAAGAAAACCGGTAAGCTTACTGCAAAGAAGAACGGAAAGGCAGTTATTACAGCAGTATATAAGAACAAGAAGTATAAGGCTCTTGTAAAGGTATATACTAGAGCTGAGAGTGTATCTATAGAGGATAACGGTGTTGCTGTTTCTGAAGTAACCTTAAAGGAAGGCGAGAGCAAGACTCTTAATGTAAGCTACAAGATTTCAGACAAGATTGCTAAGGCGGGTGGAAAGTCTTCTACTTACAATAGCTATGTATCAGTAGATAATTCTGATTCGGTTTCTGTATCAAAGGCTAAGGCTAGTGCCAAGACATTTACAGTAACAGGCAACAAGGCAGGAGAGAGCTATGTAGATGTTGTAGGTAGCCAGAGCAGTGCAGCTAAGGCTAATGCTGACAAGTTTAAGGTAACTGCAAGAATCAAGGTTGTAGTTGCAGCTAAGTTTGGCGGAAAGCAGACAGGTGCTAAGAAGATTACTGTTACAGGCAATAACCTTACTGCAAATAAAAACGATTATAAGGTTAACAATGGACTTGATATAACAAGTGTTACTGTTAATGAGTCAGGAACAGAGGCAGTTCTTGAAATGACAGCTAATCTCTCTGATTATGATTATACAGTAGAATTTGGTGGAAAGACCTTCTCTTTTAAGGGCGAGGCAGCTAAGCTTTCTAAGATTGATGTTCCTAACAAGTACCTTGTATTAAACGGAGACAATTCTTCAGCAGGCGGTACAATTGAGTATAAGATTACAAACCAGTTTGGTGAGGATGTTACCAAGACTGTAAGCGGACTTAATGTATCTGTTTCAGCGGGAACAGCTACTGCAAACCCTGCTAAGGGTGTTATAGAAGTTACCGGTATCACAGCAAACCTTCCTTTGAACACACCTGTAGTTCTTAATATTACAAAGATTGATGGAACTAACGTTTTAACAGGTAAATTTGATCTTACACTTGCAGCAAAAGCTAGGCAAGTACTGTATCTGTTAAGGGTGTTTATAATGTAAACACAAAGAAACCTTACAGCTTGGCGGTTAATAGTGCTGACAATGTAAATGCAAGACTTCTCGTAGAGGTTAAGGATCAGTACGGAAGAAGAATGAAGTCAACAGACGGAGTTAATATCTTAGCTGTAGGTGGACTTACAGGACTTGGAATCAATGGAACAACAGTTTACAGCGATCTTGTTGAGGTGGACGGTGTTGATTATATAGCAATTCCATTTACAGGTGTTAGCACACTTAAGTCAGGTAGCGTAGATATTACTTTCATCGCTCTTTTTGGAACAAGCGGAAGCAATACAACCAAGACTACTATCAATATAGCTGGTACTAAGCAGGTATCTAAGTTTACTGTAACAGCGCCTGCTGAAGTATATGCAGGAGAGGTAGCTTACTTTAATTATAGTGCTACAAATGATGCGGGTCAGGCTATCACAGATTATGCTACACTTACCGATGCTAACTACGGAGTTAAACTTCCTGATGCATTCTCCTTTGAGAATACAGCTAACGGAACAGCGAAACTTAAATATGATGCTACAAAGGACAACAATGTAAAGACTGTAACTTGGAGTGCAGGACTTACACAGATGCCTTCTAATGCACTTTTCACAGTTGCAGCTAATATGCAGCCTTCAATGGTTACTTTCAATGTACTTGCACCTGCCGTACCTTCAAACATCAGAAGCCTTTCTCTTGATGGCGTGCTTAAGGGCGGTACAACCGAAAATGTGCTTCCAAAGGTTAAGATTTTAGACAATAAGGGACGTGAGCTTACTAACCTTTCAGCTTACTCAAACTACTATCTTGGAATAAAGAAGAATGGTTCAGGTACAAAATTCAGCATTAACACTGATACTACTACAGTAGGAGACTATAAATTTGTTAAATTAAGTGAGTTAAATTCTAAATCACTTAAATTCGTTGCTTCAAATACTACACTTACAGGTTATGAGTCAGAAAGCTTTACTTTTGCAATCCACAAGGATGCAACAGGCAACAATCCTGTAGCTGGTTCTGAAATAAATGTTAAGGTTACAGCTTCAGATCTATCAAGCCTTTCAAACTTTAGCTTAAGCTTACCTTCTGCCGTATATGCAGCGGATGGAAATGCAGGCTATGATTCAGTTGGAGCAGTAGTTGTAGGTAAGACCTCTGACGGCACATCAGTTCAGCTTGGAAATAATGATTTTATTTTAAGAGATTTGAAGGGTCTTGTAGATAGTACAGGCAAAAAACTTGTACCTAGCCAGGGAAAAGAAGAGGCTAAAAGAGGTGACTTTACTGACACTGTAACAGCAATTGTAAATAATGGTGGTACAGAAGTGTCAAAAACAATTACAGTATCAGCTAAGGCTCCTTCAGTTACAAAGGTAGAGGCTAAGACTTCACAGCTTTCAGCTGGAGCTCTTAATGCAAATGCATTTAATACAGTTAGGGATGCGCTTATTATAACAGATAATTATACATCAGAAGCAAATGGAGTACAGGCTTCAACAGCGCTTGGAAAGTCTATGCTTCAGGGAGTTAAGCTTGTATCATCTACAAATTCAAACTTAATAACTAACTGGAATAATACCAATCAGGTTACTTTCCAAGGTGCAGCTGCTGGGGATATCGTTACTATCCAGGTTACATTCATTAACGGTGTAACAGGAACTTTCAGCTTCAAGCTTACAGCTTAATAACTTATTACTTATAAGATATAAATTAATAAGACGGGTCACGAGGATTCATAAAAGTCCTCGTGACCTTTTGCTTTATAAGTACTACATAATATTAGATATCATAATCAATGTACAAAAACTCTCCGTCAAGACTTGATTAAAATTGAATCAGAGGTTAAACTAGACTCATTGATTTATATGATGCAAGGACTTTTAGAAAGTAAGCTGAAACAACTTGTATCATAGGGGGCAAATACTTTTGACGCCCATATATTAACGCTAAAGGAGAAGTGCTATGAGTTATACATTAAAAAACGAAGTTCTTGAAATAAGTATTGCGCCAAAAGGAGCAGAGTTAACCTCTATAAAAGACAGTGAAGGTAAAGAATATCTTTGGCAGGGAGATGAGAAATACTGGGGAAGGCAGTCGCCTATACTATTTCCTTTTGTAGGCAGACTTAAAAATCAGGAATTTACATATGAGGGTAAGAAATACCATATCATGCAGCATGGTTTTGCAAGGGATATGGAGTTTAAGTTAATAGAAGAAAAGGAAAATGAAATCTGGCTTGAGATAAGAGATAATGAGGAAACTCTTAAGATGTATCCCTTTCATTTTGCGCTAAGAATAGGCTACCGTCTTACTTTGAATAAAATAGAGGTGCTTTGGGAAGTGGAGAATACAGGGGACAAAACTATGTATTTTAACATAGGTGCACATCCGGGTTTCATCTGTCCTATTGATGGGGAAGCAGATAAGGTAGGCTATGCCCTTGAATACAATTCTAAGGGAAACCCTCAGTACTTTGGTGCAGATTATGATACAGGACTTAGGCTCTCTGGAGTTCATGAGCTTAAGCTTGAAAATGGCAGAAGTACAATTACTAAGGAGTATTTTGACACTACTACTTACATTTTTGAGGATAACCAGATATCTGAGGTTTCTCTTGTGAAACCAAACGGTGAGAAGATGGTGACAGTTAAGTTTGATATGCCTATACTTGCAATTTGGTCAAAGGAGAGGGCGGATGCTCCATTTGTCTGCATTGAACCATGGTATGGCCGCTGTGACAGGATGGAATTTGAAGGAGACCTAGCCGACAGAGAGTGCAACATTGTACTAGAGGCAGGAAAGAAGTTTAACAATGTCTATAGTATTGAGTTAGGATAAATTACGGAATTCTTGTGTACGGGGTGTCAATAGCTTTGCACCCGCATCTTTTTTAAAAAATATAGATAGTTGTAAGAAAAAGATTATAATTCCTTAAGAACTCTTGGGTAAAATAGAGCCAAGATGTCAAAGTTTTGGTGCCATAATATTTGAAATGATTAGAAAGGTTTTTTTAATGAGAGAGAAGTCCGCTGAAGTTTTGTTTATACCAAAGGTAATGATAGTTCCGCTTGTAATTTCCTTTACCTGGAATTCAATTACATATTTTGGTTCAAGATTACTGACTACGAACTGGCATCATATTAATGCTGAGATTTTCCTTGACTCTATGATACCTCTGGTACCTTGGACGGTATTTATATATTTGAGTTGTTATATATTTTGGATGGCTAATTATGTGTTGGGTGTAAGGCAGAACAGGGAAGAAGCCTTTAGATTTATAAGTGCAGATTTTTTTTTGCAAAGACTATTTGCCTCCTCTGCTTTCTTATCATACCGACTATTAATATAAGACCGGAGATAGGAGGCGAAGGATTCTGGAATAGGATAATGATTTGGCTGTATAATACAGATGCTGCAGATAATCTTTTTCCTTCCATTCACTGCCTTACCAGCTGGTTTTGTTACATTGCAGTTAGAGAGAATAAGAAAATACCTAAGCCTTATGTAATCTTCTCATTGTTATTTGCAATTTGTATATGTATTTCAACTCTTACCACCAAGCAGCATGTTATAGTGGATGTGATTGGAGGAGTAGGTATTGCAGAAGGAAGCTATTTTGTAGTAAAATATGGTTTTACTGGATTTTATAAAAAATATATTACAAAAATCAATAAGCTATGGATTCGGTCTTAATTAAGGGGGATACTATGAAAAAGGGATTATTAGGGTATTATAATTATACAGTTGTACTTACCTATATAGGTATGTTGACAGCTTTTACTGGAATTTTGATGGTATTAAACAAGAATTTTTCTGCTGCTGTAGTCTGCCTTCTAATATCGGGAGTCTGTGATATGTTTGACGGTAAGGTTGCAGCAACAAAGAAAAGAGATCATAATGAAAAGTGTTTTGGTATCCAGATTGATTCTTTAAGCGACTTAGTAAGCTTTGGAATTTTTCCTGCTTTGTTTGTATATGCATTTTTAGACAATGCGCTGGAAGCGGGAATTATAGCCTCATTTTATGTACTTGCTGCCCTTATTCGTCTTGCATATTTCAATGTACTTGAAGAGGAGAGGCAGAGAAATAGTACGGGGCTTAGAACAGTATATTTGGGACTTCCGGTTACTACAATTGCCCTCCTTCTTCCTGCTGTTCACATAGCTTTTGAAAAAGGAATATTCAAGGATAAGGTTGCTTATCTAGTGATGTTAATCTTTGTTATGATTGGTTTTGTATCACCTTTTGAAATTAAGAAACCAAACACATTGGGTAAGATTGGAATGATTATTTTAGGTGTGATAGAGGTGATTGGAGTATTGTTTTTATTGAGATGGGGTAAGGTATGAGAGAAGATTTTTCGGTAAGATTTTTGTATAGTACGGTAGCAGGAAGGCTTTTGCTTAAACTGTTTACCAAGCCTGTTGTTTCCAAAGTAGGAGGTAAACTTTTGGATTCACCTATCTCTAGGTGGTTGATACCTGGATTTATTAAGAAGAATAATATTTCACTTGAGGGAATAGAAATACCTGCTGAGGGCTTCTATTCCTTCAATGAGTTTTTAAAAAGAAGAAAAAGAAATTAAATATGATAAAAACTCAATACATTTTATTAACCCTTGTGATGGATACTTATCTGTGGTAAAATTAGATGAGAATGCCAATTTTAAAATTAAAAATTCAAGATATGATTTAGCCGGTTTGCTTAAAAATAGTGATCTTTCAAAAGAATTTGAAGGTGGCTATGCCTTGGTTTATAGGCTTACACCTAAGCATTATCACAGATATATATTTTCTGATGATGGTGTGGTTGTGAGCACTAAGAGAATAGAGGGAATTCTCCACTGTGTTAGGCCAATAGCTTTATCTCGTTACCCTGTATTTTTAGAGAATACAAGGGAATACGCTGTAATTAACACTGATAATTTTGGAAAGATAATTCAGATGGAAATAGGGGCAATTATGGTAGGCAAGATATCAAACCATAAATTATTAGGTAGAGTTGCTAGAGGGCTTGAAAAGGGCTGTTTTGAATTTGGTGGTTCTACAATTGTAGTTCTAATTAAAAAAGAGAAAATAGAGTTTTCTCCTGATTATTTAAAAAATTAAGAAATATGGAGAGATATCAGTTGCTCTTGGTGACGCTGTTGCTGTGAAGATGAATGGAGGAGAAATTGAATAAATTTATATATAAAGTAAGCGGTTTTGTATTGTCTGCAGCCTTTGTACTTGGTCTACAATCACATTTTTCTACTTCAAAAGTAGAAGCTTATGTTTCAAATAACAGGGCTCAGGAAATAAAAGTAGAATTAAAAGATTTGATTGATAAGGTTAACAACAATTATTATGAGGAAGTTGATACAAACAAAATCCTTAATGAGGTGTTTGAGGAGGTGGAAGAAAAGACAAGCCTTGACACCATTTCCAAGTTATTTATATCTAAGCTACAGGATCCTTACTCGGAGTATTATACACTTAAGGAACTTGAAAGCTTTAATAGTGCAATGAAGGGTGAGTATTATGGAATTGGCATAGAAGCCTCTAAGGATGTAAAGACTGGTGGTATCAAGGTAGTCAATGTGTTTACTGGAAGTCCTGCAAGTAAAGCTAAACTTAAAAAAGGTGATATTATACTTAAGGCTGGTAAAAAAGACCTTACGAGGCTTGAAATGCCGAAAGCTACTACCTATCTTAAGGGCAAAAAAGGTAGTAAGGTCACCTTAACCATACTAAGAGGGAAGGAAACTAAAAAGATTGTTGTTGAGAGGAATGAGGTAATTATACCAACTGTATCCTCTAAAACCTATAAAAAAGGTAGAATAGGTTATGTTAAAGTAACTTCTTTTCTTGAGAACACTGCAAAAGAGTTCATAGGAGTTTTAGATAAGTTTGATAAAGGCAAAGTGGAAGGGGTTATAATTGATCTAAGAGATAACGGTGGTGGATATGTTGGTACAGCTTATGACATGTTAGATAGAATACTTCCTAATAATACAGAAATATTCTCATTCGTATATAAGAGTGGTCAAAAGGAAATAACAAAAACTGGGGAGAGTTTAGGAAGTAAAGACCAAGAGTTAACACTTCCTATTATCATCCTTTTAAATGAGTCATCTGCCAGTGCTTCAGAGCTTTTTACAGGAGCACTGAAAGATAATGGCTATGCTGAAATTGTTGGTGAAACAAGCTATGGCAAGGGCGTGGCTCAAAGTATTTTCGAAATTCAAAATAAAAATGGAGACACCGCTATAGGAGGCCTTAAGCTTACGACAATAAAATACTACTTGCCAGATGGTGAGAGTATCAACAAAGTTGGTATAATTCCTGATTATAAGATTGCTGATAATAAAAAGACTGCAAAAGATGAACAGCTCGAGCTAGCAATTAAAAAGATTAAGGGTATGATAGATTAAATAATTTATGAACTTGAAGTAATGATACTTGCAGATATTATAGAAAAATACTATCGAGGTAAAATGAATGGATTCAGTTGTTGTATCATTTATAAGTTTATTTGCTTGTGCATTTTTGTACTAGTAATATGTCTTTTAAGGTCTATTAAGAAAAAGGCAGGCGGTTGTTCCAAAAAGTCAGGTTGTTGTTGAGTGTTACTATATCAGCTGTTCTCATTCAGCTTGCACTTTTATTTTGCAAAAGATGCTAAGATAGCTCTGATTCTTCATACAGTGTATTTGTGTGTATATGTGGGATTAGATATGCAGCATTAAAAATAGCAATAGAAGTTACGAAGCACGAAATAACAAATGTAAAAATCTTTATTTTGTAGATGCAATTATTGGCTTAGATGCGCTGCTTGTCTTAAATAATATATTTACAGAAGCACTTTTTCACAATTGAAAAAGTAAAAATTAGAAATTGGTATTATTATACTACAATAGCAAAACCTCTAGCTACCTTACATAATATTGTGGCCTGTGGTGTTCTTATATTGACTGCTTTTATTATTATTTATAAGCTTGTAGGTCTAAGTCGTGCATATTACGGCAAGTATGTGATACTTCTGGCTTCGTTTATAGTAGCAGTTACTATTAATTTTTTGTATAAGCTTCTTAACTATGTGGTGGATATATCTGTTTTTGGCTATACGATTGGTGTAGTAACAACTTATCTAGTTTTTGATTGAAAACAAGCAGAAAAGGTTGATTGACAAGATGCTTTCTCAGATCGTATCTAAGACAGATGATATAATTGTTTTCTTTGATATAGAAGGAAACTGTGTGTATCTAAATGATAGAGCAAAAGATTTTTTTTGTGTTGATGAAGATTATTCATTGGTTATTAAAAAAATAAATAAAATGTTTAATTTGGAGAATTTTGATAGTGAAAGGCTAGAATACTCCACTCTCTGTACTATGATTGATAAAGGAGAGCAGAAACACTATGATATTGTTTATAAAAAACTTTATAGGAATGGGAAATTTGAAGGAAGCTATTATAAAAATAAAGGATAGGACTATTGATGTTGATATATTCAACAAAGACAAATATAAGGCAACACACGATAAGTTAACAGGACTATATAATAGTGATTATTTTTGTGATAGGGTAGAAGAAATCCTTAAAGAAAATCCGGACACAGATTACTATATTTTGTGCTCAGATGTTCAGGACTTTAAGCTCATAAATGACTCATTCGGTAAAGTAGTTGGCGACAAGGTACTTAATTCAATAGCTTGGAAACTTAGAGAAAAAATATCTAAAAGCACTCTGTATTGTAGATTGTCAGGTGATAAATTCTGTATTCTCACAGAAAAAGATAAATTTGATGAGGAATTATTTAAGAGCATTGCAAAAGAAGTTTCTATGTCTGACGGCATACATTATCCTATTAATATGCAGATAGGTGTGTATTATATTGAAGACAGAAAGCTATCTCCTTCTATGATGATAGACAGGGCTGGAATGGCTATTTCTAAGAATAAGGAAGATTATCAAAATAAGATATTTTACTACGATGATAAGATAAGGGAATTAAAATACTGGGAGCAAAGACTCTCAGGAGAACTTGATAGTGCGCTTTTAGATAATCAGTTAATGGTATATCTTCAGGCGCAGTGTGATAGTGAAGGAATTGTTATTGGGGCGGAAGCTCTTGTCAGATGGATACATCCTTCTGAGGGCTTGATGCCGCCATATAGATTCATACCTTTGTTTGAGAAAAATGGTCTTATTAGCAAGGTTGACTTGTTTGTTTGGGAAGAAGCAGCAAAGCTCTTAAGAAAGTGGAGGGAAGAAGGAAAGGGAGAATACTATATCTCTGTTAATATATCGCCAGCTGACTTCTATTTTTTGGATATCTACAAAGAATTAGTAAGGATTGTTGAAAAATACGTAATTGATCCGAAGAGACTTAAACTTGAGATTACTGAGACTGTAATTATGAAGGATGTCGAAAGTAGGCTTATGATAGTGGAAAAGCTTAGGGACTACGGATTTACAGTTGAGATGGATGACTTTGGAAGCGGATATTCATCACTTAATATGCTCAAGGACATATCTGTGGATGTCTTAAAACTTGATATGGGATTCTTATATAAGACAAAGGATGAAGAAAAGAGCAGAAAGATAATAGGAATGATAGTTCAGCTTTCTAAAGCTTTGGAAATGCCTGTAATTTGTGAGGGAGTGGAAACACAGTCTCAGTTCGAATTTTTAAGAAATATAAAGTGCGATTACTTCCAGGGATATTTGTTTGCAAAACCTGTATCGGTTAAAGAGTTTGAAGAAATACATATGTAAATCAGTATATCACACTACTATTGCGAATGGAATGTGGGTGTGATATACTGTTTTTAGCTTTGTTATTTTTTGCCGAGACTTCTGAAAAGCTGATTCCAAGTAGTCATTTTTTCAGTAGTTTCGGGATTTACAAAGTTAGTAGAAAAAGGAGATAGGAAGATTATGTTTAAAAGTTTTAGTATGGAACTTGCAGGACGCACCCTTACAGTAGATGTAGATAGGGTTGCGAAGCAGGCAAATGGTGCGGCACTTATGCACTACGGTGATACAGTTGTTTTATCAACTTGTACAGCTTCAGAGAAACCAAGAGAAGGTATTGATTTCTTCCCACTTTCTGTGGAATATGAAGAAAAGCAGTATGCTGTTGGTAAGATACCGGGAGGCTTTAATAAAAGAGAGGGCAAGGCATCTGAAAATGCGGTACTTACTTCAAGAGTAATTGACCGTCCAATGCGTCCTCTTTCCCAAAGGATTACAGAAATGATGTTACACTAAATAACCTTGTTCTCAGTGTAGATCCAACCTGTTCTCCTGAGCTTACTGCTATGCTTGGCTCAGCTATAGCTACAGCTATTTCTGATGTACCTTTTGACGGTCCTTGTGCAACTACACAGGTTGGTCTTATTGATGGAGAATTTGTAATCAACCCTAGCAATGCCGAGATGGCTGTTTCAGCCCTCAAACTTACAGTTGCTTCCACCAAAGAGAAGGTAATTATGATTGAGGCTGGTGCTGACGAGTTACCTGAGGCAAAGATGATTGAGGCTATTTATAAGGCTCACGAAATCAATCAGGAAATCATCGCATTTATCGAGAAGATAGCTGCTGAGTGTGGAAAGCCTAAATCAGAGTACGAAAGATACGCTGTACCTGAGGAGTTCTTTGCAGCAATCAAGGAAGTGGTTACTCCTCTTGAGATGGAAAAGGCTGTATTTACTGATGAAAAGCAGGTAAGAGAAGAGAATATTTCTGCAATTATGGATAAGCTTAGTGAGCATTTTGCTGATAATGAAGAGTGGCTTCCTTACCTTTCGGATGCAGTATATCAGTATCAGAAGAAGACTGTCAGAAAGATGATCTTAAAAGACCATAAGCGTCCTGATGGCCGTGAAATGTCACAGATAAGAACACTTGCTGCAGAGACAGATATTATACCTCGTGTACATGGCTCTGCTATGTTTACCAGAGGTCAGACACAGATTTGTAATATTACTACCCTTGCACCTCTTTCAGAAGTTCAGAAGGTAGACGGACTAAATGCTGAAGAGACATACAAGAGATATATTCATCACTACAATTTCCCATCCTACTCAGTAGGTGAGACCAAACCTTCAAGAGGACCGGGAAGAAGAGAGATAGGCCACGGTGCTTTGGCTGAGAGAGCCCTTATACCTGTACTTCCTAGCGAAGAAGAATTCCCATACGCTATCCGTACAGTATCAGAGACCTTTGAATCAAATGGTTCAACTTCAATGGCATCTACCTGTGCATCTTGTATGTCACTCATGGCTGCGGGTGTGCCAATTAAGAGAATGGTTGCAGGTATTTCCTGTGGTTTAGTTACCGGAGATGCAGACGATGATTATGTTCTCCTTACAGATATCCAGGGACTCGAAGACTTCTTCGGAGACATGGACTTTAAGGTAACAGGTACAACTGAGGGTATTACAGCGATTCAGATGGATATTAAGATTCACGGTCTCACAAGAGAAATAGTTGAAGGTGCGATTGAAAGGACAAAAGAAGCCAGAATGTTCATTATGGATACCTGTATGAGACCTGCTATAGCAGAGCCAAGACCAAGTGTAAATGAATATGCACCTAAGATTGAACAGATTAAGATTGATCCTGATAAGATAGGTGAGGTTGTAGGACAGAAGGGTAAGACCATCAATGCCATCATCGACAAGACAGGTGTTAAGATTGATATAACCGATGACGGAAATGTAAGTGTTTGCGGTACGGACATTGATAAGATAAATGAAGCTAAAGAAATTATTAGAATGATAGTTACCGAGTTTGAGGAAGGCAAGATTTACACCGGTAAGGTTGTTTCTATCAAGAATTCGGTGCCTTTGTTGAATTTGCTCCCGGTAAAGAGGGAATGGTACACATTTCTAAAGTTTCAAAAGAGAGAATAAACAATGTTGAAGATGTACTTACACTTGGAGATATAGTTAAGACTATCTGCCTTGGAAAAGATAAGATGGGAAGAATATCTTTCAGTATTAAGGATGTACCTGCAGGAGTGTAATTAGATAAATACTGAGTGGGTTTGGAGGAAAATAATATGGAGTCAAAGAATATATCTCCTGCGGTCATAAAGAGGCTGCCTAGGTATTATAGATATCTGGGGGATTTACTGAAATCAGGGATAGACAGAATTTCTTCTAAAGAGTTAAGCGAAAGAATGCAGGTTACAGCATCCCAAATCAGGCAGGACTTAAATAACTTTGGTGGCTTCGGTCAGCAGGGATATGGATATAATGTAGAATATTTATACAATGAGATTGCTAAAATCCTGGGGCTTGATAAGGACTACAACCTTATCATAGTAGGAGCAGGTAATCTTGGAACTGCAATTACCAACTATACGGATTTTGCAAAAAGAGGCTTTTATGTAAAAAAGGTATTTGACATAAAACCTGAATTGATTGGAAAGAAATAGGAGATATTGAGATACTTGGAATGGACAGCCTGCCTGATTATATCAAAAATAATCAGGTAGACATAGCTGCGATTACCGTTCCCAAGGATATAGCATCTGAAACTGCTGCAAAGTTAGTAAAGTGCGGAATCAAGGCTATATGGAATTTTGCTCCTGTGGACCTTAGATTACCAAAGGATGTTATAGTTGAAACAATTCACCTTTCAGACACTTTGATGAGACTTTCTTATTCTCTTAAAAATAAGGAATCTAAGTAAAGGAAGATTAGCTTGATTATAGGAATTGGTAATGATTTAATTGAAAAATCAAGAGTCAGAAAAGCATGCGAAAAGGATGCTTTTTTGTCGTATGTTTTTACTGAAAAAGAAAGAGAACTGATTCTAAAAAAGCCTGATAGGGCAGCAGGAAACTGGGCTGTGAAAGAAGCTGTTGCAAAGACGATGGGAACAGGCTTTTTAGGATTTAGGATAAGAGAGATAGAAGTCCTAAGGGATGAGCTTGGGAAACCCTATGTGAACTTATATGGTAATGCAAAAATAAAGCAAGAGGAACTAGGAATTAAAACATTTTTTGTTTCAATTTCAGATACCAAAGAATATGTAAGCGCAGTAGCAGTAGCGGAGAGGTGACTATGATAAGACTTGTGGACAGCGAAGGAGCTAAAAGACTAGATGAAGATGCAAGGAAACTTGGAATGTCAGGAATAGTGCTTATGGAGAGAGCAGCTCTCTTTACTGCACATTTTATAAGGGAAAGACTGTTAAAGGAGGGTGACTGCAAGAACATAATAGCGGTCTGTGGCTCCGGTAACAATGGAGGAGACGGAATAGCCTGTGCAAGGATTCTCCACGAGTGGGGATATAATGCAGAGGTTATAATAGTTGGAAAAAAAGAGAAATTTACTTATCAAACAAAGATACAGGTAAAACTGGCAAAGAACAGTGGAGTATCAGTAAAAATAGTAAATCCGTCTAAACTAATTACTGAAAAAAGCGGGTTTAACCAGGCCATTGTCATAGACGCAATTTTTGGAGTCGGCTTCAAGGGTAAGCTTGAAGGTGATTTGGCTAAGCTTGCTGAGTATCTCAACATGTTTGATTCGGTTAAGGTGGCTGTGGATATTCCTTCAGGTGTGAATGGCAGTAATGGAAAAGTCGAGGGAATGGCTATAAAATGTGATTATACTATTACCTTTGGTGTAAATAAGATTGGAATAGCGGTGTATCCCGGCAAAGATTATGCGGGCGAAGTCATTATTGCTGACATAGGCTTTCCTAAAAAGGCCCTTGAGTTGGTTTCTCCTGATACTTTTACCTTAGATGAATCCCAAATCAGCTATTATCTGCCTGAAAGAAGAGAATATAGCAATAAGGGAGATTTTGGTAAAATACTTATAATAGCAGGTTCTGAAGAAATGTGCGGCGCATCCTTCCTCTCTGCACTTGCAGCCTATAGAACCGGAGGAGGGCTGGTTAGGCTGTTTGTGCCAGAAGCAAACAGACAGTCTTTGCAAAATCTTCTTCCTGAGGCAATACTTACTACCTATGAAGATGGCATAAATAATGTGATAAGCAAGGCTACATCGAACAAGTTAGAGAAGGTTGTAAAGGAATGGGCTGATGCGGTAGTAGTTGGACCGGGACTTGGACTAAGCAAAAGAAGTAAGTCTTTAGTCAAAAAGATTTTGAGTATATCTGAAGTAAGAACTGTAATAGATGCAGACGGACTAACGCTTTTTAGGGAAATTACAGAAGAAAGCGAGAAGAGGAAGTTTGACCTAAATACAGATATGAAGAAGAACTTCATACTGACACCTCATATTAAAGAATTGGCTGATTTGTTGTATCTGCCTAAAGAAGAAGTGAAGGAAAATGTAGTACAAATTGCGAAAGAATTAAAATCCTGTAACGGCGAGATTGTTATTAAAGAAGCAAGAACCTTGGTTGTAGGCGGAGGCAAATGCTATATCAATAACAGTGGTAATTCTGCAATGGCAAAGGCTGGTTCGGGTGACGTACTTACTGGAATTTTGGCAGCACTCATAGCTACAGAAAAACAAAGGCCATTCATGGTTACTCCACTGGGAGTTTACATCCATGGACTTGCAGGAGATATGCTTAAGGAGAAGAAAGGAAAATACGGAGTCATAGCAAGAGAATTGGCTGACGAGGTTGCTGAGGTGATGAAGAGGTATACAGAGTGAAAATAACGATACTGTGTGCAGGCAAGATTAAAGAAAAGTACTTTGAAGCAGGGATTGCAGAGTATGCAAAGAGGCTTTCAAGGTATGTAACTCTTGAAATCAAACAGGTTCAGGATGAAAAAACTCCTGATAATGCATCAGAGGCTTGGGAAGAGAAGATTAAACAGGTTGAAGGAGCAAGGATGCTCGACTTTCTTAAGAAGACAAAGGGAAGTGACTGCTATGTGTTTGCTCTTGTGATTAAAGGGAAGGAGATAGACTCTGTAGAGCTTTCAGAGAAAATATCGGAGCTTACCGTAACGGGAAAGAGCCATCTTGTTTTTATTATTGGAGGCTCTCTGGGACTTTCTGATGAAGTCATAGCTGAGGCGGATTATAAGCTTAGTTTTTCAAGGCTTACCTTTCCTCACCAGCTTATGAGACTCATCCTTCTTGAACAGATCTATAGGGCATTCAGAATAAAAATGGGAGAACCTTACCATAAATAAGAAAATTAATGTTGTTAAATCATTGCTTATATGTTATATTAAGACCGACATCATAATGATTTCAAAAAATACAAGGAGGAGAAATTCTAAATGAAGAAATTTCTTGAAGAATTTAAGGCATTTGCCCTAAAGGGTAACGTTATGGACCTTGCAGTCGGCGTAATTATAGGTGGAGCATTTCAGGCTATAGTTACCTCTTTGGTTGGTGATATTATTACACCAATTATCGGTATATTTGCAAGTACTGATTTCTCAAACATGATAGCTACCATAAATGGTTCTGAAGTAAAGTACGGAGCATTTATTACCGCTATAATCAACTTTATTATAATGGCATTTATCATCTTCTGTATCGTTAAGGGGATTAACAAGCTTACAGAGGGCAAAAAGAAGGAAGAGGCAAAGGAACCAACAGAGAAGACCTGTCCATTCTGCCAGAGCACAATCAGCATCAAGGCGACACGCTGTCCACATTGTACTTCTGCACTTGAAGTGGATATGAAAATGTAGGTCTTAACTTTTAATTTTGCATTAGATGCCAATTATTAAAAAGTGAGATTTATTCTCGAAAAGTTACAAGATTTTTTACATTATCTATCTAGTTTTTTATGCTAACTATGGTATCATTTTAATGTTTAATAATACTTGACAATGCGGAAAGCATGGAAAGGAAGAAGGAAATGGATTATTTAGGAAATTTAGACATTGTTAAAGTTATCGGTAGAGAAATTATTGACTCTAGAGGTAACCCTACTGTTGAGGCTGAAGTTATTTTGGATTGTGGAATTTCAGGTAGAGGAACAGCTCCAAGTGGTGCTTCTACAGGTGAGTTTGAGGCTCTTGAGCTTCGTGACGGTGACAAGTCTCGTTATGGTGGTAAGGGTGTTCTTAAGGCAGTTGAGAACATTAATACAGTTATAAATGATGTACTTCAGGGTGTTAGCGCATTTGATATCTATGCAGTTGACGCAGCTATGATTAAGGCTGATGGAACAAAGGATAAGTCAAAGCTCGGTGCTAACGCTATCCTTGCAGTTTCTATTGCAGCGGCAAGAGCAGCAGCTAATGCTCTTGATATCCCTCTTTACAGATTCTTAGGCGGTGCTAATGGCAACAGGCTTCCACTTCCTATGATGAATATCTTAAACGGTGGAGCACATGCAACTAACTCTGTAGATACACAGGAATTCATGATTATGCCTTCAGGTGCTCCAAGCTTTAGAGAAGGTCTTAGAATGTGTGCAGAGGTATTCCACGCACTTCAGGCGCTTCTTAAGAAGGAAGGCCACACTACAGCAGTAGGTGATGAGGGTGGTTTCGCTCCTAACCTTAAGGATGATGAGGATGTTATCGAGCATATCATCAAGGCTATCGAGGATGCCGGTTACAAAGCTGGTACTGACTTCGTTATAGCTATGGATGCAGCTTCTTCTGAGTGGAAAGACAAGGAGAAGGGAATTGGACACTACTTACAGCCAAAGTCAGGCAAGAAGTTTACTTCTGATGAGCTCATTGCTCACTGGGAGAGCCTTATCGATAAATATCCTATCTACTCAATCGAAGATGGTCTTGATGAAGAGGATTGGGAAGGCTGGAAGAAGATGACTGAGAAGCTTGGACACAAGGTTCAGCTTGTTGGAGATGATCTCTTCGTTACCAATACAGAGCGTCTTGATAAGGGTATTAAGCTCGGAGCAGCTAACTCTATCCTTATCAAGCTTAACCAGATTGGTTCAGTATCTGAGACTCTTGAGGCTATTAAGATGGCTCACAAGGCAGGGTACACAGCAATTTCTTCACATCGTTCAGGTGAGACAGAGGATACAACAATTGCTGACCTTGCAGTAGCTCTTAATACCTGCCAGATTAAGACAGGTGCTCCTTCAAGAAGTGAGCGTGTAGCTAAGTATAATCAGCTTCTTAGAATCGAAGAGGAGCTTGGTGCAGCAGCTTATTGGCCAGGTGTTAATGCATTTAATCGTAGATAATTATTATAAAACAGGGGATATAATTATATAATGGGGGCTTGTCCGGGGTAGCTTATGTTGATGTTTACCGTACGGAGGCCTGAGTAATTAATTATAGATTACTGTATCAGACTGCCGTACCGGTGTAATCGGTACGGTGGTTTTGTGTTCTTAAACATGCACTTATAATCAATAATAAGGGGGAGATTTCTATGCGTTTTATAATTCAGGTTGTAACTAACTCTGATGTTAAAATAGATGGAGAAGTTAGAGGGGCTATTGACAGGGGATATATGGTGCTTATAGGCGTAGGTAAGGATGATACAAAAGAAATAGCTGACAAGATGATTAAGAAGATGCTTGGTCTTAGAATAATGGCTGACGAGAATGGCAAGACCAATCTTAGCCTAAATGATGTGAATGGTGAGCTCTTACTCATATCTCAGTTTACCTTATATGCTGATTTAAGCCGCGGAAACAGACCGGGATTCACTACTTGCGGATCTCCGGACATGGCAAAAGAACTGTATCATTATATAATCGATGAATGTAAAAAACAGGTACCTAAAGTTGAACAGGGTGAATTTGGTGCGGATATGAAGGTTAGTTTAACTAATGATGGACCATTTACCATAATTTTAGATAGCCAAGAATTGAAATAAATTGTTTTTTACAGATTATCTTAATGATTGTAGAGTGATTATGGCATAAAATGGTATATGTGTGCAATCGGAGGATAATATGGCAGAAGCGAATAATAATCTCTCGTTTGAAAGATTTCATATTCGACCAATTGATGAAATTAATGGGTTTAGGGTAAGACCCGGACTGTATGAGCAAAACGGAGCAACAGCCATTCCCAGTGGCGTTAACTTCACTGTTCCAACTAATGGAGGAACCAGCGTAGAACTTCTTCTTTTTAAGAGTAGAGAAGATGAGCCTTATGCGGTTATACCTTTTCCCGAAACTTACAGAATAGGCAATGTCTATTCTATGATAGTGTTTGATTTGAACATTGAAGATTTTGAATATGCTTATAGAGTTGATGGCCCTTATGACAAAGAAAAAGGCCTTATCTTTGATAAGAATAATATTCTTTTGGATATGTATGCAAAATCAGTTACAGGACAGAGTGAATGGGGCAAAAAGCGTAGCAGCAAGTCTTATTACAAAGCCAGAGTTGTTCGCAACAACTTTGACTGGGGCAGTGAACCGAACCCCAATATAGGTCTTGAAGACCTTGTTATCTATGAAATGCATGTCAGAGGCTTTACAAAGGATGCTTCATCGGGTGTAAAATACCCGGGTACCTTTGCAGGCGTGATGGAGAAGATTCCTTATCTTAAAGACCTGGGCATAAATGCAGTTGAATTGATGCCAATATTTGAATTTGATGAAATTAAGGATAATAGAGAGTATAACGGAAATGTTCTTGTGGACTATTGGGGCTACAATCCAATCAGCTTTTTCGCACCAAATACCAGTTATGCTGCTAAAGCAGAAGATCACAGCACCGGTACTGAGCTCAAAAAGCTGATTAAGAGACTTCATGACAACGGTATCGAGTGTTTTCTTGATGTGGTATTTAACCATACCGCAGAAGGAAATGAAATGGGCCCTAGTATATCTTTTAAGGGCTTTGATAATAATATTTATTATATGCTGACTCCTAGAGGTGAATATTATAACTTCAGCGGTTGTGGAAATACCCTAAATTGTAATCATCCTGTGGTAAGACATATGATACTTGAATGCTTAAGATACTGGGTAACTGACTACCATGTAGATGGATTTAGATTTGATCTTGCAAGCATACTAGGTAGAAATGAAGATGGTTCACCTTTGTCCAATGCTCCACTCTTACAAAATCTTGCTTATGATCAGATACTTGCTGATGTGAAGCTGATTGCTGAAGCTTGGGATGCAGGCGGCCTGTACCAGGTAGGCACCTTCCCTTCGTGGAATCGTTGGGCAGAGTGGAATGGAAAGTACCGAGATGATATGAGAGATTTCCTCAAGGGGGATATCGGTCTTATGCCTGTAGCCGCAAGAAGAATATCTGGTTCTAAGGATATATACAATCCTGTGCATAGAGGTGACAATGCCTCTGTGAACTTCCTCAACTGTCATGACGGTTTTACACTTTGGGATATGTATTGCTATAGCCATAAGCACAACGAGGCAAATGGCTGGAATAATACTGATGGAGCTGATGACAACAGAAGCTGGAACTGTGGCTGGGAGGGAGAGACTGATAATGAACATATCAATAAGCTCCGTCACAGACTTTGTAAGAATGCAATGACGACCTTGCTTCTTAGCAGGGGTACTCCTATGTTCCTTGCGGGAGATGAGTTCTTAAATACACAGTATGGCAATAATAACACCTATTGTCAGGATAGCCCTATATCTTGGCTTCAGTGGAATCAGTTAGAGAAGAATAGAGAGCATTTTAGATTTACAAGACATTTGATTAAATTTAGAAATGAGCATCCTGTCATAAGAAAATATATGGGAGGCTGTTCGCTTGGATTCCCTGATTCTTGGGCGCTTGGGCCTGATCATACCAATGTACTCAGAGTAATATTTGCAGGAAGAAATGCAGATAATACAGCTGATGATATAGTTTGCGTTGCGATAAATGCACACTGGGAAAGGCAGGATTGCTATCTTCCTGAGCTGCCTCATTATCTATGTTGGCAGATTGAAACTGATTCTTCGCTTGAAATATATAAAGCAGGCTTCCCCTGATACTAGGGATAAAAAGGTAAGAACCAATGGCAATATGATAAATATGGAAGCCAGAAGTACAATGGTTTTTACTGTTGTTAGGATATAAAACCAAATTTATGAAACTTGAGGACTTTCTGTAGGAATGATGATATAATTATCAGGACTGCAGAAAGTTTTTTTTGTTTGACAGGAAATTTCTCCGAAATTACCTGTCAGATAAAAACCTCTTCGGGGGATCGCACTGCGGCGGATGTGTGGATGTCACTTACACGACCCGCCACAGGTGTGAATCCTACGAAACAGGATTCTTTCTTGTCATTAATAAGGTATATATAAAATATAATTGTAATTAATTTACTATGGTAGAGGTGCCGATATGAGGGAAATGGAATTTAAGGTTGAGAGAAATGGACTCTTAAAGAAGGGGATATAGTAAATGTGATTGAAACAGAGCTAGAGAGCTTCCGCTATTATACTATAGAGCATGCCTACGGTATGAGTGGGAACATACCTCTTACAGAACCACTTAAAAACTTAACCGGAAAAGTAATTAAAATGGAAGAAAAACCAAGAGGATTCTATGCTGTGCTTGAATTTGATGAGCAACAGTAGAGATAAAAAAATAGAAAAGATCAGATGTTTAAAAATAAGATATAAAGAAGATTTTTCTATAGAAAGTAAATAAGAGAGAAAGTGAGGATATAATGGAAGTTTGGAAAGAATATCATAAGGGAGAGATTCCAAGAGGGAAGTATAAAGCAAAGATTTTATCTGGGGATTTATCAGGCACAATTATAGAACTAAAAAATGAAAAGACTAGGGTAATTCTTGATTTTTGGACATGGTGATGCTGTAAGGATAGTTGAAAGGAAGTTTGTAGATTTAGGAATGTATGAGAATGTTGAAGAACTAAAAGAGAATAATTTTTCAAATGTTATATATGAGGTTCAAAAATAATAAATATTTGAAAGAAATTAAGTTATATTCAGGTGGTTGGTTAGATACTCCAAGTATAAAAACAATACGCAATAATTACAGAAAAATTTATATATTGATGTTATTTATGATGGAGAACCAAAGTATACATTTTTAAAAAGAATCTATTCACTTAATTAACTATATTTTAGAAAGGTCAGTGAATCATGGAAAAGTGGAAAGAATATCGTAAAGGAATAATACCAAAAGATCAGTATGCAGGAAAAAAATTTCTTATAAAGAAGGGATGAAGCCGGTAATAGACCTACAATCTTGGTATCGTGGTGAAAATATAAATTATGTTAGAATTGAATTTAATCAGGCACTTTCTGTGAGGGTGTTTGAAGAACATTCTGCGTTTTGTGATGTATTTGATGAAAGTGAACCATTTTGGGAAGACCATTGTTCTAATGTTATATATGAAGTGGAAAATGGTGAATATGTAAATGATTTAAAAAAGGCTGCCAGAGGGAAATTAGATAAGGTAAGAATTTATCACTATGTTATATTTACACTAAATTATTATTATGAAATTGTCACAGATTCAGAGCCGGTGATTATTGCTAAAAATGAAAAAAAGAAGAGAAAGGTAAGCTATTAGAATATTTTGAAAGTTATAGGCAGGAAATGGTTGATTTAATATTTAAGCACCTTGAAGAGCCTGTTTATATGTCAAAAGATAGAGGCTATTATGTAACTTATATTGAACTTACAGCAGGAGAATATTACTATAAATATCTTCAAGGTGATGGTCTGGAGCTTATAGATAAGAAAAACAAAGATATCTTCATAGACGAAAGCGGTTGCTGGTCTGTGCTCACTGTAGATCAAGACGGAGTAGTTGAGAAAGAGATAGAAAGCTCTGCTAAGCTTACAGAATACGGGATTTCCCATAAGATGATGGAAGTGGTGTCTGATAAGGCTGAATCAAAGGTATTTGATGTATATAAAGACAAGGAAGCAGTATGCCTGCTTAGTTTTGATGAAATAAAAGGTCTTCATGTTGTGACTGTAGCATGGTATAATCCCAGTGGAGAGCTTTACAAGTTTGCAGAAAATGACTTTGGAAGCTATGATGAAGCTGATGATGACAAAGTTCTGGTCAGATTTTGGCTGAATTTGGCGGGAATAGATGAGGCAGACTTTGGGAACTGGACAGTGAGAGCTTTCTTAGACGGAGAAATGATAAAAGAGGATAACATTGTCATTTCTAAAAATGACACAGGGAAAATTGATGAACTGTGCTAGATGTATGATAAGGAGGAATGTTTCATGAAAATGGTTTATGCGATAGTTCACAGCGAGGATGGAGATTCAGTAGCTGAGGCTTTGATGGCTAGTGGCTACATAGTTACTAAGCTTGCTACTACAGGAGGCTTTCTTAGGAGAGGCAATACTACTCTTTTAATTGGTGTGGAAGCAGAAGAGGTACAGAAGGTAATTGATATCATCATAAAAGAGTCAGGTAAGAGAGAGCAGATAGTGTATAACCTCCCTTACTCTCAGACAAGCGGTGTACCTGTAACCAGCTACAATGCAGTACCTACTAAGGTAGATGTTGGCGGTGCAACCATCTTTGTGATAGATGTTGAGAGATTTGAAAAGGTATAAACCTGATATAACTATATGGCATAGCTTACATTACTATCATTACTTGACATTGTGGATACCGATTGTTATCATTGGTAACAAGTTTTAACAAAACATACACAGTTAAGGAGATATATGAATAAAATTGTATTTCGGTATTTGTAGATAACACCTCCGGTGTACTCAGTAGGGTGGCAGGCCTTTTTAGTAGAAGAGGCTTTAATATTGACAGTCTTACCGTTAGTGAAACTGAGCGTCCTGTATATTCAAGAATGACAATAGTTTCTCACGGTGATGACCAGGTATTTGACCAGATTGTTAAACAGTTAGCAAAGCTTGAGGATGTAAAGGAAGTAAAGGTGCTTCATCCTGACAGCTCAGTAACCAGAGAGCTAATCCTTGTTAAGCTAAAGGCTTCACAGGCTGAGAGACAGGGCATAATTGCTACTGCTGATATTTTCAGAGCTAAGATAGTGGATGTTTCAAGTGAATCTCTTACTGTTGAACTTACCGGCAATCAGACCAAGATAGAGGCATTTTTAAACCTCCTTGGTAAAGAAAACATAATAGAAATGGTTCGTACAGGTGTTACCGGTCTTGAAAGAGGCTCAAAAGCCCGCGGTGAAATGTGGGATGATTAGTTTGTAGTCAAAATAAACTTAAGAATATACGGAGGAATTAGTTATGTCAGACGCAAGGATATTTTATGAGAAAGATTGTAATCTTTCATTATTAGAGGGAAAGACAATTGCAATAATTGGTTACGGCAGCCAGGGACACGCGCATGCGCTTAACCTCAAGGATTCAGGCTGCAACGTGATTGTAGGTCTTTATGAGGGAAGTAAATCCCAGGCAAAGGCTGAGGCTCAGGGGCTTAAGGTGCTTACAGCAGCTGAGGCTACAAAGGCTGCGGACATAATTATGATTCTTATAAATGATGAACTTCAGGCAAAGCTTTATAAAGAAAGCATTGAGCCAAACCTTGTTCCGGGCAACATGCTTATGTTTGCACATGGTTTCAATGTACACTATGGTCTTATTACAGCTCCTGAAGGAGTGGATGTAACTATGATAGCTCCAAAGGCACCTGGACATACTGTTCGTTCTGAGTACTTAGAAGGAAAGGGAACACCTTGCCTTGTTGCTGTACATCAGGATGCTACAGGAAAGGCTCTCGATATGGCACTTGCTTATGGTGCGGGTATCGGTGGAGCAAGAGCAGGTATTCTTGAGACTACTTATAGAACTGAGACTGAGACAGACCTTTTCGGTGAGCAGGCTGTGCTTTGTGGTGGTGTTTGTGCTCTGATGCAGGCAGGTTTTGAGACTCTTGTTGAAGCAGGCTATGATCCAAGAAATGCGTATTTTGAGTGTGTTCACGAGATGAAGCTCATAGTTGACCTTATCTATCAGTCAGGCTTTGCAGGAATGAGATATTCTATCTCAAATACTGCTGAGTACGGTGATTATATAACCGGTCCTAAGATTATAACTGATGAGACTAAGAAGGCTATGAAGAAGGTTCTTTCCGATATTCAGGATGGTACCTTTGCCAAGGAGTTTCTTCTTGATATGAGTGAGGCAGGTGGACAGGTACATTTCAAGGCTATGAGAAAACTTCAGGCTGAACAGCCGCTTGAGCAGGTTGGTAAGGAGATTAGAAAGCTTTATAGCTGGAATAATGAAGGCGATAAGCTTATAAATAATTAAGGTTAGTTTTTAAGTATAGGGCATGGACTGATGATGGTTCATGCTCTTTTGCTATGCCTAACGCTCTCCTTAGGATGGTTACGGTCCACCCTGACATAGTCCAGACTCGCTCCGGCGTTCGCTTCGCTCAGCCTAACGCGCTCCCTTAGGCTATGTCAGGGCAGACCTGTGTGGTGAAAGTTAAAATAGTTTTTAAATTTGAAATCTGGCATAAAATGTCTAAATGTTATGTTATAATAGCTTGAGCGATTCATTGACAAGATAAAAGTGTCAAATACTTGAGATAAACTAATATTTATAATTTAATTGATTAAACAAGTTTTAAAAGATAGGATGGTGAATATGACTAGTCGTTGGTATATGAGGACTTTCAGGGGTGATTTTGATGGGATATCTGAGAGGTTTGGGATAAGTAAGATAGCTGCAAGAGTTTTGGTGAACAGGGAAAGGAAGACGGATGCAGAGATAGAGGAGTACATAAGGGCTGAGGAGATGGAACTGGCTGATCCTTCGCTTATGTGTGATTTAGTGAAGGCCTGCGAGATTATTAATGAAAACATAAGAGCAGGAAAGAAGATAAGGGTAATCGGAGACTATGATGTGGATGGAGTTTGCTCTACTTTCATACTCTATGATTTTTTTAGGAGTATGGGGGCAGATATCAGCTATGTTATTCCTCACAGGGTGCAGGACGGATATGGGATAAATATAGATATTGTTGACAAGGCCAAGAGTGACGGCATTGATACTATTATTACCTGTGATAATGGTATAGCAGCCTTTACTCAGGTAAGCCATGCTAAGGATATAGGGCTTACGGTTCTCATCACTGACCACCACGATATTCCGCTTAACAATGAACTTCCGCCTGCTGACACAGTTACCAACCCTAAAAGGGAGGATTGTAACTATCCTTTTAAGGGACTTTGTGGTGCGGGAGTAGCTTATCAGCTCATTAATTATTATGCCGATAGATATGGAGAGACCTTTAATCAGAGCAAAAAGTGGTGGAAAGTAAGTATCTGGTCTTTGCAGCTCTTGCCACTGTCTGTGATGTGATGGAGCTGATAGGCGAAAAACAGGACAATAGTTAAAAAAAGGCTTAAAAGCAATATATAACACTGAGAATGTGGGACTTAGAGCATTGCTTACGGTTTCGGAGCTGGCTGATAAGGAGAAGATTACTGTCTATCACTGCGGATTTATTTTGGGGCCTATGATAAATGCCTCAGGAAGACTAGAATCGGCTGTAAAGGCAATCAAATTATTTCTTGAAGTTGATGAAGATAGAGCTATTTCTGAGGCAAAAAGAACTTCAAGAGTTAAACAATGAAAGAAAAGAGATAACTGAAGAGGCTCTTGCTAGAGCTATTGAAATAGCTGAAAGCCCTGAATATTTGAAAGACAAGGTTTTGGTTATCTTAGTTCCTGACTGTCACGAGAGTATAGCAGGTATAGTTGCAGGTAGAATTAAAGAAAAGTTTTATAAGCCTACACTGATTTTTACCTATGCAGAGAGAGGTATAAAGGGCTCTGGCCGCTCCATAGAAGACTATAATATGTTTGAAGAAATATCAAAATGCTCCGACTGCTTTGTAAAATTTGGCGGACATCCTATGGCGGCAGGATTTTCATTGAAGGGAGAGTCTAATGAGGAACAGATGGAATACCTTGAAAAATTAAGAAAGCAACTAAATGAAAACACTAGTTTAACTGAGGAGGAACTAAAACCTAAGGTGTTTTTTGATATGGAACTGCCTCCGTATTATGTGTCTGAAAAGCTGATTGATGAGCTCTCTTCATTTGAACCCTTCGGTACAGGCAATAGACCTCCAACCTTTGCTAAGAGGGGGATAACTGTACAATCTTTAAGCATAATAGGGAAAAATGAAAATGCTGTCAGGTTAGAATTCACTGACGGCTCAGATGGGCAGTTGTATAAAGGGATCTGGTTTGGAGATGCGAAGGGATTTGAAAGCTACTTTTTAAGTAAAGAAGATAAAAAGTTAGATATAATATATTCTCCACAGATAAATGAATATAGAGGGTTTAGGAATATTCAGTTTAAGATTGAAGAATATAGGTAAATAGAAGGAGAGCCGTACAACAACGAATTTTGCTGTACGGCTCTTCTTAGCGAGGTTTATTTTTGTATAAATGTTCTACCTTGAAGATTTCTAATAATAAATCTATTTGATCACCACTGTCGTGCTTGCACTAGCGGTATTACCATATTTATCAGTAACAGAGTAGGTTACTGTATAATTTCCAGGTGTTTCAAAATCAATATCATCTTCAATTTCCACATCGTTTGTTATATCTTTTCCGTCATAAGAAGTAGCTTTTACACCTTTTAAGAGGTCATAGCTGGTATTTTTCATAGAGAGATTTATTTTCTTTGGAACACTGATAGTAGGGTCCATTTTGACTAAAGGACGTCCTGGACTCCAGGTATCTGTAGGATCAAAACCTGTGTGTTTAGGATACGGTGTAGGTTCAGGTTTCCCCAAAGGACCAGGATCTTTTGAGTCATATATAGTTACCTTTGTGCCTAGAGAGCAGTTGTCATATATCCATTTCGTATCTTCAGCAGAGAGTCTGACGCAGCCATGAGAAGCGACAGAACCTAGCCTCTCAAACTGTCCCCTCATCATAGTTCCACCATTTAGTTTATAGTATGGAATAGAATGGAAGAGAATCGGACCTGATATTCTGGTAGAATACTGTCCCCAAACATTACCATAGAGAAATCTCCAACGATATTTTATCGATGTTCTAAAGGTACCAAGAGGAGTGAGATATCCTCCTGTTGAACAAAGCATGGCTTTGATAGGCTTGAATGAACCGTTGCCCTGCTTCTTGTACACTGTGACGGTGTTAGCAAGTCTGTTTACCTTTATATGATACTCTCCTGTTGCAGCGCCGGCAGGTTCGGCAAAAATGAGTGAACTGATTAAAATTGCCAAAATAAGCAGATAATTTATTACTTTATTCTTTTTCATAATGTCCTTTCTGAATTTTTGTAAAATTGCTATAAGTTTTAGGGTAACACAGTCCGATATATTCTTAGGAGTAAAAATGTTCGTTGATAGTATAAAGTATTGGAAGCTAAAAAGTAAACCCCAATTATAGGGCTTTAATTATTTCCTATAAAATGACGGATAATTACAAAATTGAACCTTAGATTTGTAAAAATTCTGTTAACATTTAATTGCTACTTTATATTGATTTTTGCACTAAAAGTCATTATAATAGAAGTAACTGGTTTTTTTTGCTTTTTAAAATCTGTAAGAAAAACTTAAGAATTACTAAAATTTTAATACGATGTGTATAGGAGGTCAAACGTGATAGACGTTACAAAAATGAACGGTTTGGAGTTTACTATCAATGCTGACCTCATAGAGGTGATTGAGGAGGTTCCTGATACTGTTATTACCCTCACAACAGGGAAAAAAATCATGGTAAAGGAGAGCAGGCTTCAGATTAAAAGCCTCGTCAAGAACTATAAACGCGAGATTTTTACAGGGGCGATTTTGGATAAGGATCAGTAACCCTGTAATTTTGTGTGAAAGCTGCGATATAACCAATATACAAGTTAACATACTTGTATTATAACCACCCTATATGTAGGGAATAAACGAGAACGGAAGGTGACTGGCTTGGATATAGCTACTTTACTTGGACTTGTAATTTCGCTTGGACTTGTGCTTTTCTCAATTATGATGGACAATCCTGCGGCGATTATGGGATTCATCGATTTACCATCGGCACTCATTACCTTTGGTGGTGCTTTCATGATAGTTCTTGCTTCAAACAAGAACATAGGTGAATTTGTATCCGGACTTAAGAGCTTTACTTTGGTTCTTAAGCCTGTAAGCTTCAATCAGTCTGAGGTAATTAAGGGAATTATCAATCTGTCTAATATTGCAAGAAAAGATGGTTTGCTTGCCCTTGAGGAAGCTTCTCAGAATATAGAAGATCCATTTCTTAAGAAGGGCATACTTCTTATAGTAGACGGTACAGACCCTGAGCTTGTAAGAGGTATTCTTGAGACTGAGATTTCCTGTATCGAAGAGAGGCATAAAAGCAAGTTCGGCTTTTGGGAGACTCTTGCAAGTATGGGACCTGCCTGGGGTATGATTGGTACTCTTATCGGTCTTGTAAACATGCTTGCTAACCTTTCAGATCCAAGTAAAATCGGTCCTGCGATGGCGATAGCGCTGATTACAACCTTCTACGGCTCTTTCCTTGCAAACTGGCTCTGCGCTCCTGTCACCAACAAGCTTAAATCAAACAGTGCAGAGGAGATTATGCTAAAGGGAATTATGGTTGAGGGTATATTATCCATTCAGGCGGGTGAGAACCCTAGAGTAATAGAGGAGAAACTGAAATCATTCTTAACACCTGCTGAACGTGAAGCATTCTCAGAAGGTGGTGGAGAGGAATAAAATATGGCAAGGAAGAAAAAACCGGAAGAGGCCAAGGCAGGCGCTCCCGAATGGATGGCAACCTTCTCTGACCTTATGAACCTGCTCTTATGTTTCTTCGTGCTTTTGTTCTCTATGAGTAGTACTGATACAGCAAAGTATAATGAAATTGTAGAGGCTATTACTTCCTCTTTCAATATATTTTCGGGCGGTGGCTCTGCACTTGACCAAGGTGTACTGGTATCGAGTGGAGTAAGCCAGCTTAATGAACTTGCTGAGTATTATTCTAATCTTGCAGTAGAAAATACTGCAGATGAAGATGGAACTAAAGGCGGGAACGGAAAGTCGGATTCGGAAAACACCAGTGAAAATAAAACAGAAAAAGATAATGTAAAAAAGGAAATCACTAAGGATGAGGCAGTAAAGAAGTATCAACAGGAACTTAAAACCACTGCTGAGAAGAACTATGAAAAGGCATCTGAAGCTATCAATCAGTTTAAGTTAAATGATATGGTGCAGCTTAAGATGGATACCTCTTACAATTACATAGGTCTGAGTATAGACGGATATTTTCTTTTTGATTCAGGAGAGGCTGAACTTAAAAAAGGTGCTGATGTGGTACTTGACAAAGCAGCCGGTATCTTGAAGAAATTTAAGAATGCAGATATAGTAATTGAAGGTCATACTGACAATGTTCCTCAGACCAATACAGTCAAGTTCAAGAATAACCTTTGGCTTTCCAGTGCAAGAGCGATGACTGTGCTTGAGTATCTTACCAATGTGGAACACATGGATCCTAAAAAGCTTTCTGCAAGCGGTAAGGGAGAATATGAACCCATAGCTTCCAATAAGACAGCAGAGGGAAGACAGAAGAATAGAAGGGTTGAAATAAAGATATATACTAAAGTTGCTGAATAAAAACTCTAAGGAGATTATTATGAAAAAGAACATGCTTACAATAGTTGCTATTGCTTTAAGCCTTATGAACCTTATACTAACTGCGGTCATTATGCTTTCAGTGGTTTCATCGGCTAAGGCTACCAATGCATTGGTATCGAATATAGCGTCTATTATTGATTTAGAGCTTGAGAATGATACCTCTAAGAATAAGGTATCAATTAGTGATATGGATGTAGTTACCTTTGACAAGTCCTTACAGATTAACCTTAAGGGCTCAGGAGACGGTAAAGATCATTATGCTGTTATTGACCAGATTTCTTTATATCTGATTAAGACAGAGGATGATTATAAACCTTATCTGAGAGCATGAAGAATGCTGATACTAAGTCAGGCTACGAATCTACTATAGATGAGATTGTAAGTAACCAGTTTTCACAGTATACTAAAGAAGAAGTGCAGAACAACAGAGAGGCTATAAAGGCTGCGGTACTTAAAGCAATTCAGGAGAAATTCGGTACGCAGACTATGGCTGAAATTGCCTTCAAGAACCTTAGATTGCAGTAGAATAGTGTAAATTTAATTTATTTAGGATGGTGAGGCTTAATGAGTGATATACTCTCGCAGGAAGAGATAGATAAGCTGCTACGTGGAATTGAGAGTGGAGATGTAGATACGGATGACCTCAAGGAAACTGATGAAAAGATAGTGAAGGACTATGACTTTGCCAGACCTTCCAAGTTTTCAAAGGATCACCTTCGTACTCTGGAATCTATATTTGAACATTATGGAAGACTTCTCTCTGCTAATCTTCCGGCTTATCTTAGAAAGACTGTTCAGGTTGAGGTTAGAGGTTCTGAGGCTATTACATATCAGGAGTTTCAGAACTCGCTTTCAAACCCTGTGCTCTTAGCTATAATGAATCTGCCACCGCTTAAGGGAAGCTGCATAATGGAGATGTCCAACAATCTTGGCTATACCATTATTGATAGGCTTTTAGGCGGAGAAGGAAATCCTATAGAAAAGACCAGAGACTATTCTGAGATAGAAATAGTTGTTCTTGAGAGGATTTTAAATATCTGTACCGGATATCTTCAGGAACCTTGGCATAATGTAGTTGAGATAGATCCGAGACTTATGCGTATAGAGACCAACTCACAGTATGCACAGATTATCTCCCCTCAGGAGATGACGGCTCTTCTTACTCTAAGTATTAAGATTGGTACGGTAGAGGGCTTTATGACCTTCTGTCTGCCTTTTACCGCCCTTGAGGAGGTAATGGATAAGCTCAACACCAAGTTCTGGTTCTCTGCTCTTCAGGAAAAAGATGACACCAACTATGGAGAACAGATTGGTGAGATCATTGATAGAGCACAGATACCAATTAAGGCTGTGCTTGGTAAGAGCGTTGTATCAGTCAACGATTTTGTCAACCTGCAACCGGGAGATGTAATCAGACTTAACTCTAAGGTCGAAGATGAACTTGATGTCTTTGTTGGGAATATGAAGAAGTTCAAGGCATTGCCTGGAGCGTCATCAGGAATATATGCACTTAGAATCACAAAAGTAATTAGGGAGGAAGAATAAGCCATGGACGGAATGCTTTCACAGGAAGAAATAAACGCATTACTTGGCGGTATGGGTGAAGACGGTGGTTCGGATTCTTCCGATACACAGGCCGAGACAGGTGGTGTACTTTTATCTAATGAAGAAAAAGGATGCCATAGGAGAGATTTCTAATATTAGCATGGGTACGGCGGCAACCACGCTTTCAACCCTGCTGAACCAAAAAGTTCTTATAACCACTCCTAGTGTTTCGATAGCAAATTGGGATGATATATCACAGTCTTATGACAGACCTTGTGTATTCATCCAGATTTCATATATTGAAGGTCTTGACGGCAATAATATCCTCATCCTCAGAGAAAAAGGATGTTAAGATAATTACTGACCTTATGATGGGTGGAAATGGTGAAGATGTAGACGGGACAGAACTTACCGAGCTTCATCTTTCTGCGATTTGTGAAGCTATGAACCAGATGATGGGTTCAGCGGCTACCTCAATTTCATCTGTACTTGAAAAGAAGGTTGATATCAGTCCTCCTACAGCAAGCCTCATTGATATGGATGAGTCTATAGATGAAGAGGGCATAGGTGACTTCTTAAAGGGAGAGTTTGTAAAGGTCTCTTTTAGACTGGAAATAGGTACTCTTATTGACAGTGAGCTGATGCAGCTTTATCCTGTAGATTTTGCAAAGGAGTTGTATAATAAGTTTATGTCATCATCAGAATTAGACCAGCCTGCACCTGCTCCGGCAGCACCAGCACCAGCACCTGTACCAGCGGCACCTGCGGCACCAGCACCAGCGATGGCAGCTCCTCCACAGGGATATATGCAGCCTGCACAGCCGGTGCAGCCTGTAAACGTTGCTCCTGCACAGTTCCAGGCCTTTGATAATACAATCAATCCTTTAATGCAGCAGGAAAATATCGGTCTTATTATGGATGTGCCTCTTGAGGTTACAGTAGAGCTTGGAAGAACCAATAAGACCATTAAGGAAATTCTTGATTTCTCGCCTGGTACTATTATAGAGCTTAACAAGCTTGCCGGTGAAGCCATTGACCTCCTTGTAAATGGGAAGTATGTGGCTAAGGGAGAAGTTGTTGTTATCGAGGACAACTTTGGTATAAGGATAACTGAAATAATAAAATAAATCTCCGAGGGATCGCACTGCGGCGGATATGTAGATGCCGCTCACGAGGACCCGCCGCAGGCGGTGAATCCTGCGAAGTAGGATTCTTTCTTATGGAGGATGATTATGGTTCTATCTAGAACAGCAGATACACTGGGCAGCGTTGCGCAGATATTCGGAATGCTCATTGCCTTTACATTAATTGTTGCGGCTGCCTACTATGTATCCAAGTATTTTAGCAAATATGCGCTGAAAACCAGAGAAAATAGCAATATAAAGGTTGTTGAAACAAGCAGAGTTACTGCAGATAAGTATTTGCAGATTATAGAAGTTAACGGACAATATTTCTTAATCGGAATAACTAAAACCAATATTAGTCTTATTGCGGAAGTTGATGCGGACAAGATTAAGACTAATTTACCCGCGGAAGTTGAGAGGTTTTCTTTTAAGGAATTTTTGGACAAAGCTAAATCAAAAGAAAAATAAGAAAAGGCTGGTAATATGAGAGAACATCCTTTATGTACGAAAAAGTTTAATTTACTATATCTTGGGATTGTTTTAGTGCTTATATGTACCTCCCTTTTTTTTGTTACTCCGGCTTATGCGATAGACAACAGGACAGGGAATACAGTGGACAGAAGTTCCAATGACAGTAATAGCTTTACTACAGGAACTTCACCCTATAATATAGGCATCAATCTTACAACAAATGGTGAACAGAGTGGGCTTGCGGCAACACTTAGGATAATTTTGGTTCTAACTGTAATTGCTCTTGCACCGTCCATCCTCATCCTGCTTACATCTTTTACGAGAATTCTCGTTGTACTTCATTTTGTGAGGTCTGCACTTACAACGCAGACAACCCCGCCTAATCAGGTGCTTACCGGTCTGGCGTTATTTCTCACCTGGTTTATAATGTCGCCCATATTTATACAGATAAATACAGAGGCACTTAAACCGCTTACAGACGGGAATATTACCTTTGAACAGGCTTATGAGGTGGGAATAAAGCCTCTAAGAACCTTTATGTACAAACAGACTAATACCAAGGATATCAGACTTTTCCTTGATATAGCAGGAGTTGATGAGGTAAAGGACATGGATGAAATTCCTACGAATGTACTTATTCCTGCATTTATAATTAGTGAACTTAGAGCGGCATTCATCATAGGCTTCTGCATCTATATACCTTTCCTGGTCATAGATATGGTTGTTTCATCAACTCTTATGTCGATGGGTATGATGATGCTTCCGCCTACTACCATTTCAATGCCTTTTAAGATTCTGCTTTTCATCATGGTAGATGGTTGGGACTTGGTTATCGGCAACTTAGTTAAATCATTTGTGAAATAGAATAGGAGGCAGTTATGAGCGCAGATAAGGTCATAGATATTTCCAGGAAACGGTTATGCTCATACTTAAGCTATCTGCACCTATGCTCCTTGCATCTCTTGTGGTTGGTCTTATAATAAGCTTGATTCAGACGATTACATCCATTCAGGAGCAGACACTTACCTTTGTGCCAAAGCTTATAGTGACAATGCTCATGTTGGTGCTTACCGGAGGGTGGATGATGACCAGTCTTTCGGAGTTTACTACGGAGCTTTTCTCAGGCTTTGGTGACTATATTTATGAGTCAACAGGTTTTATAGGATATATCAGATCATTACTGTAAACATAAACATATAGAAAGTATGGGGATGAAAATGCAACTGCAGTTTACCGTTGAGAATTTAGAATATTTTTTATTCATAGTTACTCGTGTATCTGCTTTTGTATTTACAGCTCCATTTTTTAGTTTCGGAAGTATTCCACGGCAGTTTAAGGTTGCATTTACACTTATTTTTTCAACCCTGCTCTACCTTACTCTTCCCAGTGTGCCTGTTACCTATCCGGGAGTTATAGGGTTTTCGTTCATGGTTATTTCAGAAGCCTTAGCAGGCGCGCTGCTTGGGTATTTTACCAACATAGTTATGACTATACTCAACTTTACGGGTAGACTCATAGATATGGAAATAGGCTTTGCCATGGTTACAATGTATGATCCCGTCTTCAAGGTGGATACGTCAGTTACCGGTAATCTCTACAATTACTTTGTGATTATTCTGCTTTTGGTAAATGATTTTCACCATTATTTTCTGAAGGCCTTTGTGGATGCATTCAAGGCAGTTCCTATCGGGAAGGCTGTTATTAGCGCATATACCGTAAACGTAATAATGGATTTTTTTGGGAAATTATTTTCTGATAGCAATGAGACTGATGCTTCCGATATATGCCACTATGCTCCTTGTAAATGTAGTGCTTGGTGTTATGGCAAAGGTAGCACCTCAGATGAACATGTTTGTTGTGGGTATTCAGCTTAAACTCCTTGGAGGCCTTGTGGTTATGATACTTATGATGTCTATGCTTCCCGGAGTGGCAAATTATATTACCAAAGAGATGCAGGATGTATTCCTGAGGGCGGTGGAGGCGCTTAAATCATAGTGATTTTTTGGGTTAAAGATTGCAAAGAGGATGGAAATACTATACAATTAAAGGATAGGAGATTTGCCTATAACCTCCAGTTTTTTGGCGAGGGAGGAGACAAGACGGAAAAGGCAACTCCTAAAAAATTAGATGATGCCAGAAAAGAAGGGCGAGTTGCCAGAAGTTCGGATTTGATAAACGGATTTATGCTTTTACTTATGTTCTTTGTGCTAAAGCTCTTTGGAGGCATTATGGCGGGCCTTTTCCTCGATAGCTTTGTAAAGTATTATAACAAGGCCTCTGATATATCGATGGAAGTATTTGATGTGAGACAGGCTGTGAATCTTAGCAATGAGATTGTTTAGATATAGTCATTGCAAGCCTGCCTGTACTTATAGGAAGCTTTATAGTAGCCCTTGTAGGCAATATAGTTCAGGTTGGCTGGAAGGTAACCGGTAAGCCCCTAAAGCCTAAGCTTGACAGATTAAACCCTATAGGTGGGCTTAAGAGGATGTTCTCACAGGAGAAGGTTGTAGAACTTATCAAATCCATATTAAAGGTACTTGCAATTGCTCTTGTTGCATATAATGAAGTTAAAGACAGGTGGAAATTCATTCTCAATCTCTATGACTTCGAATTTATGCAGGCAATACTTAATATTTTTGATATTGTTTTGGACGTAGGTATTAAAATCAGCTTGATCTTTGTTGTCATAGGACTTGCGGATTTTGGATATCAGAAGTGGAAACATTTACACGACTTGAGGATGAGTAAGCAGGAAGTTAAAGACGAGATGAAGCAGAGCGAAGGTGATCCTCAAATCAAAGGCCAAATCAGACAGAAGATGAGAGAGGGAGCCAGAAGAAGAATGATGCAGGATCTTCCTAAGGCGGATGTGGTTATTACCAACCCTACTCATTTTGCAGTAGCAGTCAAATATGATAAGGAGACGGCAGAGGCCCCTTATGTACTTGCAAAGGGTGCTGACTATGTTGCGGCAAATATCAAAGAGATAGCAAAGCAAAACAACATAGAAATAGTTGAGAATAAGCCACTTGCCCGTATGCTTTATTACAACGTGGAAATCGGTGACCAGATACCGCCTGAGCTGTATCAGATGGTTGCGGAGGTACTGGCTTATGTATATAGTGTTAAAAATAAAGAAATACTTATAAGTTAATAATTATTCTTAGATTATAAAGAGAGGAGGGATGTCTACATGGGAAATAAGGCCGGTTTTGGTATCGGTGGCTTCGTGCTCCTTTCAGTTGTTATGTTTATTATTCCCATTCCAAGTGTGCTTTTGGATGTTTTGTTGGCAGTCAACCTTTCGTTAGCGATGATAGTGCTTTTCAATGCAATGTTTTCAAAAGAAGCTTTGGACATGTCAAGCTTCCCTACAATTTTGCTTTTTACTACAATATTTAGAATATCGCTTAATATTTCTTCTACAAGGCTCATTCTCCGTACAGGAGATCCGGGAAACGTAGTTAGAACCTTCGGACAGTTCGTAGGTGGAGGAGACCTAATAGTAGGTATAATTGTATTCTTCATCCTTGTTTTGGTGCAGTTTATAGTAATCAACCAGGGTTCTGAACGAGTAGCTGAGGTGTCAGCGAGATTTACACTCGATGCTATGCCCGGTAAGCAGATGGCTATAGATGCTGACCTGAATACAGGTGCGCTTACAGACGAACAGGCTAAGGAAAAAGACAGAAGATTCAGGATGAGGCTTCTTTCTTCGGTTCAATGGATGGTGCGAGTAAGTATGTAAAGGGAGATGCTATAGCAGGCCTTATTATCTCTGTAATCAACTTTGCCGGTGGTATTGCCCTTGGTGTGTTGCAGAGAGGAATGGATGTAAATACAGCCCTTAGTACATATTCCATACTTACAATCGGTGATGGTTTGGTATCACAGATTCCTTCTCTCCTTATTTCTCTGGCAACAGGTGTGCTTGTAACCAAGGTAAGTAAAGAGGCCGACCTTGGAGATATCCTTGTTAAGCAGTTGTTCTCCATACCAAGGGTGCTTTTCCTTGTTGGTGGTGCGATGATATTCTTTGGTGTGGCTACACCTCTTTCGACAGTTATCTTTGTACCTATGGGACTTGCCTTCCTCCTTTCAGGCTGGAGGATGTCAAAGAACCTTGGAGAAGAAGAAATCGAATCTGAGGTTATTGCAGAAGAAGAGGCAGCAGAAGAAGTCAGAAAACCTGAAAATGTTAACTCACTCCTCCAGGTAGACTCTATAGAGTTAGAGTTTGGATACGGTATCATACCTCTTGCTGATGTGAATCAGGGAGGAGATCTCCTTGACAGAGTGGTAATGATTAGAAGGCAGATAGCTATAGAACTTGGATGTATAGTTCCTATCATAAGACTTAGAGATAATATCCAGCTCAATCCTAATCAGTATGTAATTAAGATAAAGGGTGTGCCTGTAAGTGAAGGTGAGATACTATTTGACCATTATATGGCAATGAACCCGGGATATGTAGAAGAGGAAATCACAGGTATTCCTACCTTTGAGCCTTCCTTTCATCTTCCAGCAATCTGGATAACGGAGTCACAGCGTGAAAGGGCAGAAACTCTTGGATATACAGTAGTTGACCCTCCATCTATCATAGCAACCCATATTACGGAGATTGTAAGAAGACATATCTGGGAGCTCCTTACAAGGCAGGATGTACAGAATCTTATTGACAATATTAAGGATAAGGATCAGGCTCTTATTGCAGAACTGGTTCCTAAACTCCTTAGCGTGGGAGAGATTCAGAAAGTACTTCAGAATCTTATAAGGGAGGGTATTTCGATAAGAGACCTGGTAACAATACTGGAAACTCTTGCGGACTACGCAACCACTACTCATGATACGGATGTGCTTACGGAGTATGTGAGACAGGGGCTTAAGAGAGCCATATCCAATAAGTATTTTCCTCCTAATGAGACTACCAGTGTAGTAACACTTGATCCAAAGATTGAACAGGAGATTATGAATTCTGTAAAACAGACCGAGCAGGGGGCTTATCTTACCATAGATCCTGCTGTTGCACAGAATATAATGGATTCACTTAAGATAGAAATAGACAAGCTCGACAAATTAGGAAAGGTTCCGATAGTAATGACCTCACCAATAGTAAGGATGTACTTTAAGAAGCTGACCATGGACTATTTTGCTGATCTGATAGTGCTTTCTTACAATGAGGTAGAATCTAATGTTGAATTACAATCGGTAGGTATGGTAACTATATGATAATTAAAAAATTTAAGGCAGAAACTGAGAAAGATGCTATCCTTTTGGCAAAAGAAGAACTGGGTGGAGATGCAGTTGTAATGAATATTAAGACTACAACTCCAAAGGGATTTTTTAAGTTCTTGCGTAAACCCTATGTGGAAGTTACGGCAGCGATTGATGAAAATATCGAAAATAAGACTAAAACCGAACCTGTAGCTGAGAAGCAGCCGGTAAAGCCTGCTCTTAAGCCTGTTCCTCCTGTGGCAAATGAAGTATCTGCCATAGAGAAGAAGTTAAATGACCTTCAGGGGCTTCTTGAAAAGCAGTTAAATGATTCTAAAATCAAAGAAATCAGGGATGGTTCAAAGGCAGCAGAGACAGTGGTAAAACCATCTGAGATAATAGGCGATTTTTCAGACAGCCTTGAGGCTAACGCTTACGTTGAATCAGCTCAGGCAGATAAGAATCAGGAAAAGAAGGAAAGCAAACTAAATGCCTGCATGCAGCTCATTTACAAGCAGCTTTTAAGCAATGAAGTGGATGAAAAGTATGTCAATGAAATAACGGGTGAAATAGAGAATTCAATTAAGAAGGATGCTCAGCTTGACCGCATCCTGGGTGCAGTTTATCAGAAACTTGTCCTTAAGCTTGGGCAGCCAAGCCTCATAGAAGCGGTTCCGGGTAAGACTAAGTATGTATTCTTCCTCGGACCTACGGGAGTAGGCAAAACTACGACCATAGCTAAGATTGCCTCAAGCTTTAAGATTAAAGAAAAGCGTAATATCGGACTTCTTACTGCGGATACATATAGGATAGCTGCAGTTGAACAGCTAAGAACCTATGCTAATATACTTGGTATACCGCTAAGCGTGGTATATTCTGCTTCTGAGATACAAGAAGCAAGGAAAGACCTTGATAGATACGAGATTGTTCTTGTGGATACAGCAGGAAGGTCAGATAAAAATATAGAGCAGATTGATGAACTTAAGAGGCTATTAGTGCTGTACCTGAGGAAGATAGGGAGGTATATCTTGTTCTTTCTGCTACAACAAAGTACGGAGACTTGATGCGGATTGCTGAGACCTATAAGGATGTAGCAGATTATAAGCTCATTTTTACAAAGGTAGATGAGACCGGAACTATAGGAAATATTTACAACATTCTGATGCAGACGGGTGCGAGCCTATCGTACGTTACTTTTGGTCAGAATGTACCGGATGACATAAGCGCTGCTGATACGCAGGCTATTGCAAAACAATTGTTATCATAAATTGTAACACATAAAGAGAATGGGAATAATATGGATCAGGCACAAAATCTTAGAAATATAATAAAAGCAGAAAATGCTGTCCCTGTGCTATCCAGGGTAATAACCATAACCAGTGGTAAAGGCGGAGTAGGTAAGTCAAACCTGGCTATTAACCTCGCTATTTCGCTTAGCAGACTGGGTAAAAAGGTGGTAGTGTTGGATGCTGATTTTGGTCTTGCCAACATTGAAGTAATGCTTGGCATAAGACCACAGTATAATCTTTCTGACCTTATGTTCAGAGGGAAGTCTCTCTCAGAGATTATAACAAAGGGGCCGGAAAATGTAGGTTTTATCTCAGGTGGTTCAGGAATAAGGGAGATGACTAATCTGACAAAAGATCAGCTTGCCAATCTCTCTGCAAGACTTGCTGAGCTTGACAGGCAGGCAGACGTAGTGATAATTGACACAGGTGCGGGAATTTCAGAAAATGTAATGGAATTTGTTATGTCCAGTGCTGAGGTTTTTCTGGTTGCAACACCTGAACCTACGTCTATTACTGATGCTTACGCATTGTTAAAGACACTTGACCGTCAGCCTGAATTTACAAGGGAGCATTGTCATATAAAGCTGATAGCTAACAAGGTAAATGATGAACAAAGCGGTAAGGAGTTATTTGAGAAGTTAAGCGTGGTGGCTGATAAATTCCTCAATATTTCGTTAGAATATATGGGGGCTATTCCTGAAGATTCTAACATAAATAAGGCGGTTATGAAACAGCAGCCTCTCTCAATAGCCTTCCCTAAATCACAGGCTTCAAGAGCCATAGAAGATATAGCTAAGCTTATAATAGATCCTCAGGCTGAGACTGGAGCTAAGACAAAGAGAAGAGGGCTTGCAGGAATATTTTCAGAAACATTGAGAAGAACATTAAACAGATAAAGAAAGGGCGTAGTTAATATATGGCAACTTATTCTGTTTCTATTGGAGATAAGGTTGATATAGTTCGTCATGTCAGCAAGGATACCGGTGAATTTGATACTTTAAGCAGCAAGGTAATAGATGTGATAGATGAAATTACATTCAAGCTTACCATGCCTATGAATAAAACAATAACCATACCTCTTGAAGAAGGTGAAGAAAGCTATATGTATTTTTATACTGCCTTTGGAATCTTAGCTGCAAGAACTGTAGTTTCGGAGAGATTTTTTGAGGGTAGTATTGCTGTAATGATAATAAAACTTGTTACAGAGCTCGAAAAGAGTCAGAGAAGGCAGTTTTACAGGCTTCAGTGCTCTATTGGAGCCAGATTTCATACCCTAACTGATGAAGAAAAACAGGGACTTGGTGATTTTATTGGTGAAAGTAGGTTAATTCAGGAGAATAAAAGCCGATATATAGATTTAGTAGCGGGTAATACCTATCTTTGGGAAAATTGCACTGTAATTGACCTGAGTGGTGGAGGAGTTAAGTTCCTGGCAGATAAGGAAATACCGAAGAATGAACTTGTCATTCTTGGTATTGAATTTAACGTTGGAGACGATTCAAAAGAACAGTATTTTCTAATGAATGTTATAAGTTCATTTAGAAAATTGTCGGATTCATCACCTACTAAATATGAAATCAGAACCAAGTTTATGGGGATGAGAGAAACTTCAAGAGATACTATAGTAAGATTTGTATTCGAAGAAGAACGAAGAAACAGGCGTAAAGAGCTGTTGTAGAAGGTCTTTAATGCCCGTTTTTAATGAAGAGGTGTATTGAAAATGAAAAAAATTTTGATAATTGATGACTCTGCACTCATAAGAAGGGTTTTATCTGATATAATAAAATCCGATGGAAGATTTCAGGTTAAAGATATTGCTCGTGATGGACTCGAAGGATTGAACCTGCTTCTTACTAACAAGGGAAAATATGATGCGGTAATTTTAGACATCAATATGCCTAAGATGAACGGGCTTGAGTTACTGGCACAGCTGGTAAAAGTAAAAAATAAAATTCCCGTAATTGTAGTTAGTACTCTTGTAAAAGAAGGAGCAGCTGAAACTATCAGGGCTTTGGAATTAGGTGCGTTCGATTTTGTCCTTAAACCGGATAGCTATGCTAAGGTAAGGGAAGAAGTATTTAAGAACAACTTAATCGATAGTCTTGAAGCGGCAACCAAGGCTTTACCTCTCTCAGACAAGGATGTGGTTACATCTGATAAGATGAAGTCTGCAGCAGCAGTTAAAGAAATGGTTTATCCCAAAAGGTCAGGTGCAGGTAATGGAAAGACTCTTATTGCTCTTGCCTGTTCAACAGGCGGTCCAAAAGCTTTGCAAGCTGTGGTTCCTTTGCTTCCGCATAAAATAGGTGCGTCAATGCTGATAGTACAGCATATGCCGGAAGGCTTTACAAAAACTCTGGCGGACAGACTTCAGGAATCAAGTTTAGTGAATGTAAAAGAAGCTGATGATGGCGATAGGCTAAAGGAAAATCAGCTTTACATAGCAAAGGGCGGATATCAGCTTAGAGTTAAGGAAGTATCAGGAGAAAACTTTATTTCTCTTGAAAAAGATCCTCCAAGAGGAGGTCTCAGACCTTGCGCCGATATCATGTATGAATCCCTTATGGGCAGCGCTTATGACAAGATTGTCTGCGTGGTACTCACAGGGATGGGAGCAGATGGAACAGCCGGAATCAAACAATTGAAACAAACTAACAATGTTTATGTTATAGCCCAGGATGAGCCGACATGTACAGTGTATGGCATGCCAAGGATGGTAGCTGAAGCGGGACTTGTAGATGAAGTTCTGCCATTAGATCAGATTGCCGATGCTATAGTAAAAGCGACGGGGGTACATTAAATGGATACAAGTCAATATTTGGATATTTTCGTAGACGAGACTAAGGAACATATTCAGGTTTTAAGCGATCAGATTATGGTTCTTGAGAAAGAGCCTGACAACAGTGATGCTATTGCAGAGATTTTCCGTTCTGCACATTCCTTAAAAGGTATGGCAGGAACAATGGGATTTAAGAGAATGCAGCATCTTACACACGATATGGAAAACGTATTTTCCGCAGTTCGTGAAGGAAAAATGAAGGTTAACGACAGCCTTGTAGATACTCTTTTTAGAGGTCTTGATGCTCTTCAGGAGTACCTTGATTTGATTCAGGAGACTTCTGATGAGGGAGATAATGACAACGAGGCTATTATAAATGAGCTGAACCATTTCTTAAATGGTGGAGGCGGAGAGGCGCAGGCAGCATCTGCAGCTCAGGCAGAGTCTTCGGCACCTGCAGCAGCTGCTACAGCTGTGGCGGCTGAAGAGGCAGCTGAGACAAGTGCTAAGGCAAAGTATCAGGATATTAAATTATCTGAGGTTGAAGAGCATGCTATAAAGAAGGCTTTGATGACAATATGAATGTATTCGGTGCTACCGTTTATATTCAGGAATCCTGTCTTCTTAAGGCTGCAAGAGCTTTTCTTGTGTTTAAGGCGCTTGAAGAAATCGGTGAGATTATTATATCTAACCCTGGTGTTCAGGAAATTGAAGATGAGAAGTTTGACTTTGACTTCAGTCTTATTTTCTTAACAAAAGAGACTGAAAGTGAAGTTAGAGCTGCTATACAGAATGTTTCAGAAATAGAAGATGTTGTAATTGAGGCTATTGATGAGTCTAAGTCTGAAGAACCTAAGAAAGTAGAAGAGCCTAAGAAGGAAGAGGCTCCTAAGGCAGCTGCTCCTGCAGCAACCGCTTCTGCTTCCGCAGCTGCTGCGGCACCTGCAGCAAAGCAGGATGCTAATAAAGCAAAGGGCAAAGGTAAGCCTGTAGTAAGCCGTTCAGTTCGTGTGGATATCGAGAAGCTTGACAGCCTTATGAACCAGGTAAGTGAGCTTATTATTGCTAAGAACGGCCTTGTGTCAATGAGTGCTACTGAAAAGAGAGATAGCGGAGATACATCTGCGTTTAACGAGCAGATTGAATATCTTGGAACTGTTACCACCAATCTTCATGAGACTGTTATGAAGGTGAGGATGGTACCTATTGAAAGTACAGTTCAGAAGTTCCCTCGTATGATTAGAGACCTTTCAAAGAAGCTTGACAAGAAGATGGAACTCTATATGACAGGTGAGGATACCGAGCTTGACAGAACTGTTGTAGATGAGATTGGTGATCCTCTTATGCACCTTCTCCGTAACTCAGCAGACCACGGTCTTGAGTCAAATGAGGAGAGAGTGCGTCTTGGTAAGCCTGAGGTAGGATCAATCTTCCTCGATGCTTATCAGGAAGGAAACAATGTAGTTATTGAGGTTCGTGATGACGGTGCAGGTATCAATGTAGATAAAGTTAAGAAAAAGATGGTTGAAAGAGGACTTGTTCCTGCTGACCAGATTGATACAATAACAGATAAAGAAGCAATTGCAACATTGTTCTCACCAAGCTTCTCAACTGCAGATCAGGTAAGTGATGTATCCGGAAGAGGTGTTGGCCTCGATGTTGTTAAGACTAATATCGAATCTCTTGGTGGTACTATTGAGTGTAAGACAGAGCGTGGAGCAGGAAGCAGCTTTACTATCAGACTTCCACTTACACTTGCGATTGTTCAGGCGCTTATGGTTGAGCTTGGTTCTGAGAAGTATGCTATACCTCTTGGAAGCATTCAGACAATAGAAGAAGTTCCAATGAGTGATATTAAGTATGTTCAGTCTAAAGAGGTAATCAGCCTTCGTGGTACTGTTATCCCTCTTGTCAGACTTGATACACTTCTTGACGTTCCGGAGAGAGAGGCTAATAACGACAACGTAGTGATAGTAATCGTAAGAAAGGCTGATAAACTTGCAGGTCTTGTAGTTGACGGTCTTATTGGACAGCAGGAAATCGTTATCAAGTCAATTGGTAAATACATAAGTACACCTAAGCTTATAAGTGGTTCAACCATACTCGGTGATGGTGAGGTTGCACTTATCTTAGATGCGAATGTATTACTTTAGTCCGGATGAAAGGGGTATAAACTCATGGATAAAAGAAGTTTAGAGGTAGAAGCTAAACAGTATATAGTTACAAAGCTCGGAACAGAGCAGTATGGAATAGATATTAGTTTTGTAGACAACATTGTAAGAATGACGAGAATCACAAGAGTTCCTAAGTCACAGCCTTATTTCAAGGGAATCATCAACCTCAGAGGTGAAGTAATCCCTGTTATGAGTCTTAGACTTAAGTTCGGACTTTCAGATGATGAATTTACAAATGCTACAAGAATCATTATAATTAAGTTAGAAGAATTAGGTGGTTCAATCGGCATACTTGTCGATGAGGTAAAAGAGGTAGTAACCATTGCCGACGATTCCATTGAGAAGCCTTCTAACAGCAATAACAGTGAGAAAGCCAAGTATCTTCTCGGTGTCGGAAGAGCTCACGATGCACTTATTTCTTTACTTAACATGCAGAATGTCATCATAGAAAAAGATAAGGAAAAGGAAAAGGAATTGGCATAATTTTGGAGGTACCAGGGTGGCAAATTTTGATTTAAATAATGTTGAAGGAATGCAGTTTGATGTCCTTAGAGAGCTTGGTAATATAGGAGCAGGTAATGCTACTACGGCTCTTTCGAGTATGCTAAATACCAAAGTAGATATGAATGTTCCAAAAGTAGACCTTCTTAGCTTTGAAGAACTCCATGAAATCATGGGCGGGGCTGAGACTATAGTTGTCGGTATCCTTGTCACTCTTGACGAGGATATTGACGGAATGATGATGTTTATGATGAAGACAAATCAGCTTTTGGACTGGTGGATATTCTCTTTGGAAGGCCTGTAGGTACTACTCCAGAGGATGCGGAACTTGATGAAATGTCATTGTCTGCATTAAAGGAGCTTGGTAACATTATCTCTGGTGCTTACATATCCTCTTTGTCAACATTAACAAAATTAACAATAAATCAGTCAATTCCATACTTGTCCATTGATATGGCAGGTGCTATACTAAGTGTACCTGCTATTGAATTTGGCAAGCTTGGTGACAAGGCATTATTGATTGAATCTCAGTTCATGGAGGATGATAACGATGTTACAGGTTATTTCATTCTCACACCTACTTTGGATTCATACAATAAGATATTGACATCTCTTGGTTTGTGATTCTTATACAATAAAAGTTTGGGAGAGCCACAGGCAGTTTTAAGGCTGCCTGTGGATTAGGTTTATTATGGAAAAAATGATAAAAGTCGGAATGGGAGACCTTAAAGTTTGTAAGGCTCCGGATAACCTCACAACACTGGGGCTTGGTTCCTGTGTTGGGGCTGTAGTATATGATAAGACCACAAAAGTCAGTGGTATGTTACATTGTATGCTTCCTGACAGTACAAAAATAGCCAATAATAGCAATATAGCCAAATTTGCAGATACAGGGCTTGACGAACTATTGAAACAAATGATATCCTTAGGTGCAAGGAAATCTTCTATGATTGCAAAAATTGCTGGAGGAGCTCAGATGTTTGCTTTTCGAACTCCAATGACATGCTTAGAGTAGGAGATAGAAATGTTGAGGCAGTTAAGGCTAAGCTAAAAGCTCTTGGAATACCTATTGTTGCTTCTGATACAGGGTTAAATTATGGAAGAACGATAGAGTTTTATTCTAATACAGGTGTACTTTTGATAAAAGCTGTCGGTAAGGGAAGTAAAGAGATATGAAATACAGATATTTACCTGCTACAATTATGTTGTCAGCAGGTGCTATTACGATATTTATATGTATGTATAACAGATATGAAACCCTGCGTAGTCTAAAGATATTATTAGCTGTACTCATATTATTTTTGATTATTGGAAGTCTTACGAAGAAAGCTCTTATTAAGATAATTAATATGGAGAATGCGAATGCGGCAAATGCAAACGCAAACGAGAATTCCGAAGAAGACTCTCAGACGGATGAAAATCAGGAAGAAGAGAAGGCTAATAAAGAAGACGAAGGTAATCAAATAAACTAAAATCAGCATATAGAGGAGAGAGTTGTTTATGGCAGAGGAAAAAGTTGGGATTAAGTTATGGGAGCAATATGCCAAAAAACCGACTCAGGAAATAAGGGAAAAGCTTATTGTTGAATATGCAAACTTAGTGAAAATTATAGCAGGACGTATGCTATGTATCTCGGCTACAATGTGGAATATGATGACTTGGTGGGATATGGCGTTTTTGGGCTTATAGATGCAATAGATAAGTTTGACTATGTTAAAGGAGTCAAATTCGAGACATACGCCAGCCTTAGAATTAAGGGTGCAATTCTTGACCAAATTAGAAAGATGGACTGGATTCCAAGGACTACCCGTCAGCGTCAGAAAAAGTTAGAAGCTGCTGAGCGTGCCATTGAAGAGAGATATGGCAGAATGGCTACTGATGAGGAAGTAGCTGAGGAACTCGGTATATCTATCGAAGAGTATATGAATTGGCAGAGCCAGGTAGGAATGTCAGGAATTATATCTCTTGATGACTATCTTGAACAGGGAAGTGACTTAGTTGCTGACAATTCAGGCAGCAAGCTTGGTATATCAAGCTATGAGCAACCTGAGGATGCAGTAGAAAAAGAAGAACTTAAGGAATCCTTGGCGACAGCTATAGAGGGGCTAACTGAGAAAGAACAGAAGGTTATTGCCCTTTATTACTATGAGGAGCTGACATTAAAAGAAATCAGCCAGGTGCTGTCAGTATCCGAGTCAAGAGTATCTCAGTTACATACAAAGGCACTAACCAAGTTAAAAGCTAAACTTGGAGATTATATGGATATTTTTACAAGAGCAATGTAAAGACGGTTATTCACAAAATATCCTGTAGTATACAGACATTAACCATATACTTAGGATTATAGATGGATTGAACAGGGAATATTGCAGGGAGTGGGTATATGGTTTATAAAAATGCTTTTTTTCAGATGCTTATTAAGGACGCAGTATACATCAAGTATTTTCCTCCTCGTGAGGGCGGTGAGAAGTTAAACCTTGATGAATTTGTAAGTTATCTTGGTTCTCATAGTATTGAGATGGACTATAAAGAATTTTCAAAGGTGATACAGGAGGCTAAGGAGCCGCTTATATTTAAGACAAATACCGAAAAGACCTATCCTGAGGCTGAGAAAATGATAGTTAATATCTCAGATGACGGAATGCAGGCTGTATGCAGATTTATACCACCTTCCACAGGTGGAAGAATTATGCATAAGGAGGATTTGTTAAAAGACCTTGAGTTTAACGGAGTTAAATTTGGCATAATTGAATCTGCAGTAGATAGTTATATTAACAATAAACAATACTGTACAGATTATATTATGGCAAGAGGCAAAGCACCTATAAACGGACATGATGCTCAGATTATTTATAAATTTAATACTGATTTACAGGCAAAGCCTAAGGAAAAAGAGGATGGTTCTGTAGACTTCTTTGACCTTGATATTATTGCAAGTGTAGAGGCAGGAGATGAGCTTGCAGAGCTTATCAAAGAAGATGAGGGTACACCGGGCACTGATGTCAGGGGAAAACTAATAAAACCTGATAAGGTAGAAAAACTGGTGCTCAAATATGGTAAAGATATAACCTTATCTGAGGATGGACTTCGTCTGATAAGCGATATTTCAGGACATGTAATACTTGATAATGAGAATAGAGTCAAGGTATCCAATATATTTGTGGTAAAAGAAGATGTAGACCTATCTACCGGTGATATAAACTATGATGGCAATGTGGAAGTAAAAGGCAATGTTATAAACGGGCTGAAGATTAATGCTACCGGAGACGTAGTTATAGGTGGAACCGCGGAAGGTGTTGAGATTGTTGCAGGAGGCAAGATAATACTCAAACGCGGTATTCGCGGTATGGGTAAGGGAATACTTAAGTCCGGAGGCAATATTGTAGCTAAGTTTTTGGAGAATACCACTGTGAATTCAGGTGGTTATGTTATGGCTGATGCCATTATACATAGCGATGTGTCTGCTAAGGGAGATGTGATAGTAAATAGCAAGAAGGGCTATGTAAATGGAGGAACAATAAGGTCAGAGACATTGATCAGAGTTAAAAATGCAGGTTCTGAAATGGGGACAAAGACCAACATGGAAGTAGGTGTGGATCCAACTCTGCTGGTTAAGTTTAAAACCTTGCAGAATAGAATCGAAGAAACAGTTCAGAGAATGGAAGTATCAAGTAAGTCAATTGAGTTATATAGCAAAAAGCTACAGAGTGATGGTAAGCTGCCTCCTGAAAAGCTGGCGCAGTTTAAAGTTCTGGCAATGGAATACAAGAAAGACAGCGAGGATATTGTTACCATGCAGGAAGAGTTTGCTGCTGTACAGGAAGAAATTAACAAGCAGGATGGCGGAGTGATAGAGGTTGGCAACTTGGTATATCCCGGAGTGAAGGTAGTTGTTGTGGATGCCACCCTTTATGTGAGGGAAGTTGTTAAGAACGTTAGATTTGTCAGGATGGGGCTGACGTTATAGCAAGGCACATGTACTAGAATAGTGAGGTGTAGCTTATGCCCATTCAAAATATTGATAATTATCTTATGCCTAACCGTAGTCAGGAGGTATCTATTCATAGGACTGCGGCAGAGAACAGGATTCCTGCGGAACAGAGGTTTCTAACTCATGAGGTGAATGCCCAGGCAGACAGGAAGCTTACAAGAACCAATGAGGCAGATAATGCAGCTCTTAGGGACTATGGCTTTGATCCAAGAGATAAAGGTAAGAATGAGTATTACATAGAAAAGGACAAGAAAAAGAAGAAAAAGAAGGACGAGGAAGAGGAATATTTTTCTGAAGTCATGGACAAGATGATTGAAACTTCAGGAAGAACAATAGACATAAAATTGTAAGTGAGGGTTTATGGATACTATAGTAATAATATGTTTGATAATTGGAGTGGCCTGCGTAGGGGCGAGCTTTTTTATAAAAGAAAGGCTGACATTGACAATAATGAAAAGGAAAAGATAGTTGAGGAAATACGAGGGAAAGCCCTTAGTGAAGAGAGCATTAAAAAGGTGATGACAAGGGTCGAAAAGGGCTTCACTGAAAAGTTAACGGGAATTTCTGAGGAAAAGCTAATCGGCAGTGCTGATCGTTTGTCTGAAATTACCAATGATAAGATGCTTGCAATAAACGACATGAGTGGGCAGCTTATGGAGAAGATTGAACAGAATCATAAGGAAGTCATTTTTCTCTATGATATGTTAAATGAAAAAAGTGATTACCTTAAGGATTTTTCTGCCAAAATTGACGGCATGAGAAGAGAACTGGAGAAAGAAGAAGCACGAATTAAAGCACTTAATAATGACCTGGATGATAAAGTGATTAAGGTTAAAGAGGTAAGACAGACAGTGATTGCTAAGCCTGCAGCACCTGTAGCGCCTAAGCAAGAGAAACCTCGAAAAGCTCCTACAGGCATAGAGCAGGCTAAGGCTGTAGTAAAAGCAGATGAAGTTCCTGCCCAGGCTAAGAATCTGGTGAAGATGCAAGAGAAAGAAGCAGAGAACACTCAGACTGAAATAAATGATATCATTGAGACAGATGAAAAGGACTTTCTTGCAGATGCTGAGGTTCCTGAGATTATTGAGGAAATTGATGAAATTGACTTCAGTAACGACTTTGCAGAGGAACTCTCTACCAATGATAAGATATTAAAGATGCATTCTGAAGGAAAATCTGTAGTAGAAATATCCAAGGCGCTTAGTATGGGACAGGGAGAAGTGCAGCTAATACTTGGATTATACAGTAAGTAATGGAGGAAGCTTAGGTGAAGTTAAAATATATGCTAAGAGGAATAGGACTTGGTGCTATTTTAATGGCCGCTATTATGTATTTTGTATATGGGAAGTCGCAATCGGCTCTTAGTGATGATGAAATCAAAGTAAAGGCCAGAGAGCTTGGGATGATGACAGTTAATGAGTTTCAGGAAAAAGAGCTGAACTCGCTAAAGGACAAACTTCCTAATCTCTCGGACATAAAGGTAGATGAAGAGGCTGAGACATCAACAGTTGAAAATAATGTTACAGATACTTCTTCTACTACAAGCAATACACCCAGTGAAGAAGGTGGAGAAACCAGCCAATCCTCAGATGAAGGAGATAAGACCACAGAAGAAGGAGCTACCGCAGAAGATAATACCGGAACTGCCGAAACAGGAACTTCCGAAGCAAAGCCTGCCGAAACAGAGCCTTCCGAAACAGGAACTTCCGCAGATGGAAACTCCACAGTTAGTGAGACCAAAACCTCAGATACCCAAAACAGTAACGCCGAGACCACAAAGTCCAAGTCCGGGGACACCAAAAATAAAAAGGCAGCTAAAAAGGCTAAACCAAAGCCAAAGCAGGTTAAAGAAGTCCCTAAACCAAGTGTGGCATATAGCAAGGTTAGTTTTACGGTTTCTGTAGGTATGACATCTGAGAGAGTATCGGCTTCACTTAAAGCCCTAGGTATTATAGATGACAGCGCCAAGTTCAACAGATATCTCGTAAGCAACGGCTATTCAACAAGGATAAAGGTCGGAACCGTTGAACTTCAGGCAGGACAAAGCTATGCTGAGATAGCGTCAAAACTTGTGAAGTAAGTTAAAACTTAATAATGAAAATAAAATCGGACTGAATTTAATCGGATTTGGTCTGATTTTATTGTTTTTAATTTGATTTACGATATCAGCCGGAGATATTTAAAATGTATTTATATAGTGTTTATGATAGAGTCAATCATAAAAATTAAAATCAAAATGAGAGGAAGAAAAATGAGCTTTGTAAATGATTATTTAACAGATGAAGAACAAGAATTTTTCAGAAAAAAAGCAGTTCACTATGGCAATCCTTTGTACAGAGAAAGATGTGGTATATTGGGATATGAACCTTATAGCAAGGTGAAATGTACAGTTGACCGTGAAAAAACAAATTTATTTATTTGATTTAGGATATAAGTTTTTTTGAGGAAGATCATTATAAGCATGGATTTGGATTTGTGTGGGATGATATGCTCGGTAAAGAGGTTATAATTTTTGAATTGAGTTATCAATTAACCTTTAGCGAAGAATATGATTTAATGTGGAAAAGGTAAGATAAAATTACCAGACCAATTATATAACGGAGAAGATGTATCTTTAAAGAATATTATGAAAGCTATAAAAAGAAACCATAAGCAATAAGCGTGATAAAAAATCATATCAGTCACAATCCAAATCTCAGATTATATTAGACAAAATAAAAGAGGCTATGCAGGTATACGGTTTAAGAGGAGAACCGGGGATACAAGCAGAATTAAATATTGGATTTGATATTTAAAGGAGATGGAGATGGAAAAATATAAATATGATTTTAGACCATTGTTATCAGAAATCGATATCAATACAATCGGACTAAAGGATTTGGTCAAAGTGGTAGAAGGACTTTCGGTTAATTGGCTTGTCGAAGATAATAAAGAAATGCCTTTTCCCGATAATTGGATTACATTATTACACAGTGGATATGTTACAATAAACGATGTACCTATACCCGCTATTGCAATTGCATCTTCACACCCCAATGTGAGAATTTTGGATAAGACTGTTGCTGCCAATTTTTTAACCGGAGTAGAATTTAAAACATTATTGGAAGCTGCAATAGTTAATGATATAAAGAATAACAGCTTAGATTTATCCATTATTGAAGGGGGCATAGAAAATGCTGCAAATTTTGAGATGCTAAAAAGAATAATTCAGTCCAATAGCCCTGACAGTAAAAGCTTGGAAATAGCAGTTAAAATTGCTTCGGAAGGTTTTTTATATGAGCCAAGAAATGGAGCTTGGGCAATCATTTCCGGGAAGTTTGTAAGAAGTACTCCGATTACTTCAAAAATTGAAATGATAGTACCGGAAGCTAATAAGAATGGAATCTGGGGACAGACGGAAGTACCGACTATGTTAGGTTGTCTTGATGACTCCCATAAAATAGGAAATTCTTCTGTTTAAGAGACGTGAAAACCGAGATTGTAATATATTTCTTTTGTCTTAGAGAGTACTTGTTTAAATGAAAATAAAATCAAGGTTGTTAGTCTTAAAGATTGACAAAAGCTTAAATATAATTTACCATGGTAGGGGCAATTCTTTTGCCCCTACATTTTTTTAATGGAAAGAGGGAATTATAGTGTACAGAGAAGTCAAAACTGATATGAACTTTGTAGACCGTGAAAAGGCTACGCTTAAATTTTGGAATGACAATAAGATTTTTGAAAAATCCATAGAGAGTAGGAAGGATGCTCCTACTTATATGTTCTTTGATGGCCCTCCTACGGCTAATGGTAAGCCACATATAGGACATGTTGAAACTAGAGTAATTAAGGATATGATTCCACGCTATAAGACTATGAAGGGCTATAGAGTGCCTAGAAAAGCAGGCTGGGATACACATGGACTTCCTGTAGAGATAGAGGTAGAAAAGCTCCTTGGTCTAAACGGCAAAGAGCAGATAGAAGAGTATGGTATAGAGCCTTTCATTGAGAAATGTAAGGAATCTGTATGGAAATTTAAGGGAATGTGGGAAGACTTCTCAGGGACTGTTGGTTTCTGGGCAGACATGGACAACCCTTATGTTACCTATCATGATGATTTCATTGAGTCAGAGTGGTGGGCATTAAAAGAGATATGGAAAAAGGGGCTTTTATATAAAGGCCATAAAATAGTACCTTATTGTCCTCGCTGTGGTACATCACTTTCATCACACGAGGTTGCACAGGGCTATAAGAATGTAAAGGAGCGTTCTGCTGTAGTTAGATTTAAGGCAGTGGGTGAGGATGCTTATTTCCTCGCATGGACAACTACACCTTGGACACTTCCTTCCAACGTAGCTCTTTGTGTGAATCCAGAGGAGAGCTATGTAAAGGTTAAGGCTGCTGACGGGTATACTTACTATATGGCAGAGGCACTTTTAGACAAGGTTCTTGGAATACTTGCGGCAGAAGATACCAAGGCTTATGAAATCCTTGAGAGATACAAGGGTTCTGACCTTGAAAGACGTGAATATGAGCCACTTTTTGCCTGTGCGGGTGAGGCTGCAAAGAAGCAGAATAAAAAGGGTCACTATGTAGTTGTTGATGACTACGTTACTATGTCAGATGGTACAGGTATAGTTCATATTGCTCCTGCCTTTGGTGAGGATGATGCAAGAATTGGAAGAAAGTATGACCTTCCATTTGTACAGTTTGTTAATGAACAGGGTGAGCTTACAGAGGAAACTCCTTTTGCGGGTAAATTCATTAAAGATGCAGATCCTGATGTACTTCAGGACTTAGAAGATAGAAAGCTGCTTTTTGATGCTCCTAAGTTTGAACACGAGTATCCTCATTGCTGGAGATGCGACAGTCCTCTTATCTACTACGCAAAAGAGACTTGGTTTATCAAGATGACTGCTGTAAGAGATGACCTGCTTAAATAATGCTAAGATTAACTGGATACCTGAAAGTATAGGTAAGGGAAGATTTGGCGACTGGCTCCAGAACGTACAGGACTGGGGACTTTCAAGAAACAGATATTGGGGAACACCTCTTCCTGCTTGGATCTGTGATTGTGGTAAGGTACATGTTATAGGAAGCAAGGCAGAGCTTAAGGAAATGAGCGATAACTGCCCTGATGATATTGAGCTTCACCGTCCTTTCATTGACAAGGTAACCATAAAGTGTCCGGACTGCGGTAAGGAAATGCATAGAGTACCTGAGGTTATTGACTGTTGGTTTGATTCAGGAGCCATGCCTTATGCACAGTATCACTATCCATTTGAAAATGTGGAACTTTTTAAGAAGCAGTTCCCGGCAGACTTCATTTCAGAGGCTGTAGACCAGACCAGAGGCTGGTTCTATTCACTTCTTGCTGAGTCCACCCTTCTCTTTAATGAAGCGCCATACAAGAATGTAATCGTGCTTGGACACGTTCTTGACGAAAATGGACAGAAGATGAGTAAATCAAAGGGAAATGCAGTAGATCCTTTTGATGCACTTGCAAAGCATGGTGCAGATGCAATCCGCTGGTATTTCTATGCTAACAGCGCGCCTTGGCTTCCAAACCGTTTCTCAGATAAGCTTGTAACTGAGGGACAGAGCAAGTTTATGAGTACTCTTTGGAATACCTATGCTTTCTTCGTACTTTATGCGAATATAGATGAATTTGATGCAACCAAATATAAGCTTGAGTATGACAAGCTTGCAGTTATGGACAAGTGGCTCCTCTCAAAGCTTAACTCTACAATAAAGGCGGTAGAGGAGAACCTTGATAACTACCGCATACTTGAGACCGCTAAGGCACTCCTTAACTTTGTAGATGAGATGAGTAACTGGTATGTAAGACGCTGCCGTAACCGCTTTTGGGCTAAGGGAATGGAGCAGGATAAGATAAATGCTTACCTTACTCTCTATACAGCCCTTGTAGAGATAAGCAAGGCTGCGGCCCCTATGATTCCTTTATGACAGAAGAGATATATCAGAACCTTGTTAGAAGTATAGACAAGACTGCTCCTTTGAGCATACATCTGTGCGACTTCCCTAAGGTGGATGAAAGCCATATTGATAAAGAGCTTGAGGAGAATATGGAAAAGGTGCTTGAGATAGTTGTACTTGGACGTGCAGGCAGAAATGAAGCCAATATCAAGAACCGTCAGCCGATTGGCAATATGTATGTGAACTTTGCAACAGGTAAGAATGTTCTTCCTGAATTGTATATGGATATCATAAAGGAAGAGTTAAATGTTAAGAATATAACAATGCTTGATGATGTAAGCAAATTCAGCGGTTATACCTTTAAGCCACAGCTTAGAACACTTGGTAAGAGATTTGGAAGCAGACTTAATGCCCTTAAGGAAGTGCTTGCTAATGTAGATGGTGTTAAGGTTATGTCTGAGCTTAAGGAGACAGGCAAGACTGTACTTAATGTAGGCGGAATAGATGAAGAGCTTGCTATGGATGACCTTCTCTATGAGGCTGTTCAGGTTGAGGGCTTCGAGACTCAGTCAGAAAATGGAATAACAGTGGTTCTTGACAGAGAACTTACTCCTGAGCTTATCGAAGAAGGCTTTGTAAGAGAGCTTATAAGTAAAATTCAGACCATGCGTAAGGAAGCAGGCTTTGAGGTAATGGACAAGATTACCGTATATGCTAAAGGTAATGAGAAGCTCGAGGCTCTTATGCAGGCGGATAAAGAGAGCATACTTACTGATGTAATGGCTACTGAGGTTGTAACCGGTTCTTTGGATGGTTACACTAAGGAGTGGAATATCAATGGTGAGAATGTAGAGCTGGGTGTAAAAAAGAATTAAGAGTTAAAGAAGGTTATGGGGAAAGGTTTGCGGGTATGCGCAAGCCTTTCTTCTGTAGTGCGCCTAGCGGCGCACGTTTCTAACGGGTGCAGTCCCGAATTCGCCCGGTAGTGGGAAGGATGCGCCGAAAGCAAGGGTGTCGAGGGCGACCTCGAATCTGAAGGAAGCTGGATGTGAGGAAGATACTAACTCATGGGCAAATCTCTGGTCTGACGGACAGAAATCTCATCTGAACACACAGAAGTGGACAGAGGTCATAGTAGTCGAGAGATAAAGGACCGAATCAGTAGGAGTCTCAAGTATGACTGAGAAAGAAGGAATGACTGGTTATGGCAGAAAACATTGAAAAATGTGGCTGTTTGCAGAGAGATAGAATACTTAAGGTTAAGGAGTACGCTGAACAGGGCTACACATATGCGGTAGTTCTAGACTTATCGAAATATTTCAGATTGGATAAAAGATCAATTATATGATAATATAGTCCAATAATTAAAAATATTTAAACAGGAGGATTGATGTATGTTATCAAAAAAATCAAATTGTGGTTTTTTTAATCATAAAAAAATTATTTAAGGATGTCAAGATTTTTTTAATTGTAACAGTGGCGCTTCTTTTTAGTTACCTGGATTTTTTTGATCATCAATATATTGCAATTAAATCTTATATTCCCAAACAACTATTGTTGTCGGTTGAAGTTTCGGTAGATTTCCTTTCTAATTTATCTGGAATATTTTTTTGACTATAAGTACTTTTAGTTTTACAATTATTGTCACTGTACTTAATAAATATAGCAGTAACATATCACCTAGGATGCTTCAGAGTTTCATAGATAGGACCGGAGTTCTTGGTTTATATGGTATATTTGTCAGTGGTTTTTTCTATTCAGTAATCAGTATCCTATTATTGCAAGATATTGCTCCAGACCAACATGTTGTCGCTGGAAGTTTCGGAATTGCTTATTCCATAATTGCGATGCTAAGTTTTATCGCTTTCTCAAGACAGGTTCTTGATAATCTACAAGTATCAAATATTATAGAAAAATGTTTTTTTAATGATTGCGAGAAACTTATTGATAAAGAGGTAGAACTAAGAAAAAAAGCTAAGCATTATGAAGAAGGCTACGAATCTACAAACTTATCAATTGTAGCTGAGAGCTCAGGTTATTTATTTGAAATAAAATCAGATGATATTTTTAAAAAGCTTAATGGCATAAAAGCAGAATTTGTTATAAACAAGAGAATTGGTGAATACACAACCAAAGGAGAAAGCGTAGGGGAATTAAATATATTCCAATGCAAGTTAGATGATAATGATAAAAAAGAATTAAAAGAAAAATTAAGTCCATTGTTTATAATAAATGCTTACAATAATAGAGAAGAAGATTATCACCGTGGAATTGTAAACTTAACCGAAATCGCTAATATGGCCCTAAGCCCTGGCACAAATGACCCAAATACTGCAATAATGTGTATAAATAAAATGTCATCATTGCTTGGGAAACTCTTATCTACAGGCAATCATTTTATAATCCTGAAAGAGGACGAAGATGTAAAAATAATTTATCAAAGTTATTCTGTAAAGGACGAACTATATCTTGGTTTCAGCCAGATAATTTCCTATTCAGCAGGTGATCCTTTGGTTACCAAAGAGATTTTACAAGGGATTTATATCATATACATAATGGCAGATATGGGTGCTAAAAAGCATAAAAAAAGATTCTTTGATGATAGCTATGATATTTTAATGGAAAAATTTTACTCACGAAATTCATTTGGATATTTTTAATAAAAATAAAAAAACAATATGGAAGAGCACGTAAAGCTTATAGGAAAAATACATCTGAATCCATTTTGAATTTAAATGCATTCAAAATCAAATTAAAAAACGTGGTCAATTAGTTTAGTATTTGTGGACCACTTTTCGATAATAACTCTGGGCCCATTTTTCGGTTGATATTTACGATGATGAAATATTTACGTTTGAGCCTAATGCATTTAATATAAGCAAGAAATAAATATCTTTAAATAAAAAAATACGAAAAAAATTACTATTGAAAAAAACAATGATTTTGAACCTGTTTCAATATTAAAGGATAATGGGACAATTTTTAAAAAAATAGAAAATGATTTTTAAAACCAAAAAAATCTATATGATAGATTTAATAATTACAGATCTACAAATTATATTTCTCTGGTACTGGTACTGGGACGGGACTAAAAACTAGATGGTGTGCGAAAGCTTGGCATACCAACAGTGATAGACCGTACACTTCAACAGGCGATAACACAACAGTTAGTTCCAATCTATGAGCCACTTTTTACAGACGGCAGTTACGGTTACCGTCCAAACAGAGACGCAAAAGGAGCAACACGTAAGGCTGTGCTTAATTAGAGATGAGGGAATTACGATATACTGAATATGGGCTGTGATTATTTAGAGTATAAGGAACTTAGGATATATAGAGGATAGGATTGTTTTAATTTGTGGTGTAAGGGGGATGTATGAGGACTGAGGATAGGGTTCTTGAACTGCTTGAGGAGAGTAGGGGTAAGGCTGTTTCCGGAGAAAGACTGGCGGAAATGCTAGGTATTAGCAGGACTGCGGTGTGGAAGCATATTAAGGCTCTTAAGGAGAAGGGATATGAGATTAGTTCGGGTAGTAACAGAGGGTATGAGCTGATTGAAAGCATCGATGTGTTTTCTACCAAGAGTGTTATGGATGAGCTGGCTGATGAGGTTAGGGGCTATACAGGAAGGATTGGGATTGAAGTAGAGGTTAGGGATGAGGTCACTTCAACCAATGCCCTCCTTAAGGATATGGCTGCAAAAGGTGCACTAGAGGGCAGGGTTCTTATAGCTAAAAGACAGACAGAGGGCAGAGGAAGGCTTGGCCGGAATTTCTTTTCACCTAAAAATGGGATTTATTTAAGTATTTTACTTCGTCCTGATATGGATTTTAGAGAGGCTATGCTCCTTACTACCATAGCGGCTGTAGCTGTGGTTGAGGCGGTAAGAGAGGTCACTGGAAGGGATACTGGTATAAAGTGGGTGAATGATGTCTACCTTGAGGGCAGGAAAATCTGTGGTATACTTACTGAGGCAGTAACTGATGTTGAAAGCGGAAGGCTTTCATACGCTGTGGTGGGCATTGGGAGTCAATATTACAAAGCCGTCTATGGAGAATATTCCGGATGAATTAAAGGATATAGCAGGCTTTGTCTATGATGATGAAGAGCCACCAAAGGGTGTGATGAGCAGGCTCTCAGCTGCTATAGTGAAGAATTACTTTAAGTATTATGAGAAACTGCCTGAGCATAGATTTATGGAGAGCTATAAGAAGTATCAGATTTTGATAAACAAAGATATATTTGTCATTACTCCTGAGGGAAAGAAAAAAGCGAGAGCTTATGGAGTTGACGATGAGGCAAGATTACTGGTAGAATATGAGGAAGGCGGAAGTGAAGCCTTGTTTACCGGTGAAGTAAGCGTCAGGGAAGCTGGCGATGAAAGGAAAAATATGCCAAAATTCAAAAAAACAAAAAGTATGATTATGCTTTTTCTATGTATTGGAGTATTAGCTTTGTTTACAGGCTGTAAGCCTGAGGATGGTAAACTTGCGAATAATATCAATTCTCTGGTTGAGAAGGTAAAAGACAAAGGTTATGTATTTATTGCAGATGATACCGAATTTGTCATAGGAGAAGATCCAACAGATAGTATAAATAAGCTTGACGCAAAGTCTGATACCTTTGAGGCACCAAGCTGTGCTATGCAGGGAGAGGATAAGGTGTATACCTACAGCGGTTTCACACTTACTGTTCACGCTGAGAGCAAAAAGGGGCCATATAAGCTTATGTCGATTCTTTTAACTGATGATAGTGTACAGACAGCAGAAGGCATATACATAGGAAAAAGCAGAAAAGATGTTGAAGAAGTCTACGGAACTAAAAAGAAAAAATTAAGTGAGTATGTCTATAAAAAGGGTGTAATGGAGCTTAGCTTCATATTTGCAAAAGATAAGGTAGTTTCCATAGAATATAGAGAACAAGGAGAATAATATGGTTAAAGTTATATTGCATGGCTGCAATGGAAGGATGGGGCAGATGCTCTCAGAGTTGATTTCAAAGGATGAAGGGATGACTGTTGTGGCAGGAATTGAGCCTTCAGGAGAGGCGAAGAATGACTATCCTGTGTACAAGAGCTTTGATGAATTAAAAGAGATGGCAGACGTAATTATAGACTTTTCTACTGCTTCTGCAATTGATAGTCTTCTTGATTACTGCGAAAAGACTCATACACCGCTGGTTCTTTGTTCAACAGGACTGTCTGAGGCTCAGCTAGGCAGAGTTGAGAAACTTGCTAAGGAGTCAGCTGTCCTTGTGTCAGCCAATATGTCACTTGGTATAAATGTGCTTCTTAAACTTCTTAAAAGTGTTACAAAGACACTGTATGGCAACGGTTTTGATATAGAGATAGTTGAAAAGCACCACAACCAGAAGCTTGATGCTCCAAGCGGTACAGCTCTTGCACTCGCTGATGTAATGAAGGAGGAGCTAGATGACATTTCTTATAATCTTGACAGAAGTAAGGTAAGGAAGAAAAGAGAAAGAAATGAAATAGGAATATCAGCGGTCAGAGGCGGAACCATAGTCGGTGAACATGAAGTTATATTTGCGGGTACTGATGAAGTTATTGAAATTAAACATACTGCGTATTCTAGAGCCATATTTGCTAAAGGGGCTATGAGTGCGGCAAAGTTCCTAAGTGGTAAAAGCGCAGGAAAGTATAATATGTCGGATGTAATTGGCTAAGCTTATGAGTAAATTAAAAAGAAACCTGATAATTTCAGGAGTGAGTTTTGTGATTCTCCTTATTTTGTTGGGACTATCAGCATTTATAACAGCTCCTCTTAAGTCAGTAATGACAGTTGAGGCGGGCACACCTGACCTTAAGCAGACGGACTTTTATAATAATCCTGAAATCTATGAGTTTTTGCTAAGCCATCATATACCACTTATCAATTGCAAGATGGTTACTCCGATTAAGGATATCCCCCTTGATAAACCGGGAGAATATCCTGTACAGTTTTTGGTAAATGGCAATATAAACACAACCCTGTTAACCGTAGAAGATACTGAAAGTCCGGTTATAATTGCAAAGGAAGTTGTAATTGCGGCAGGAGATAGCTGTAAAAAAAGAAGACTTTATAGAGAAGGTAGAGGATGCTACAAAGACCAAGGTAAAGGAGAGCGGCTTATCCGAATATAAGGGTGAAGCCGGGATATATAAGATAACTTTGACTGCCACAGATATTGCAGGCAATGTATCAGAGGAAGTAACTCATTTATATGTCCTAGATGTAAGAGAAAAGCTAACAGTAGAACTTGGAACTACCTACCTACCTGCTGATAAGTTCATAAAATCAGACAAGACAGGGATTAGGCTTACCTATGGCAAAAAGTTTAACATTGACAAGGTCTTACAAAAATCAGGAAAATATACTGTTCCTATAAGGGCTTTGGTAAAGAAAAATGAGAAGGAGATTAAGCTTACCTTGGTAGTAAAAGACACCAAGGCTCCTGTAATTAAAGGAACCAGAGATTTAACCATATACATAGGGAGTCCTTTCTCTTATAGGGAGGGAGTAAGCGTTACTGACAATCAGCCCGGTGGAACAGCCCTTATGGTGGATGCTTCAGAGGTGAATCCAAGAAAAGAGGGAACTTACAAGGTAACTTACCGCTCAGAGGATAAAGCAGGCAACAAGGTAGCAAAGTCAGTAAAGGTAACGGTTAAGAAGTCATCTAAAAGCCATGCTAAAGAAGTTGTAAAGTATGTGAAGGAAACACTGGCAGAGATTACTAACGAGGATATGACTGAGCTTGAGAAGCTTGACAAGATATTTGAGTTTTGTCATACAAAGATTAGCTATACAGGGTATTCAGATAAAAGTGATGCCATAGAAGCAGCTTATAACGGCTTTAGGACACGCACAGGAGACTGCTTTACATACTACGCAGTATCAGAGGCACTTATCACAGGGGCAGGCTTTGATAATATCATGGTTACCAGAGACAGAGAGGGCAGTGACCATTTTTGGAACCTAATAAAGTATAAGGATAAATGGTATCATTTTGATACCTGTCCTTTAGCAGGAGCAGGTTCATTTAGGGCGTTCATGCTTGGAGACCTTGAGCTTGCAGAGTTTGACGAGAAATACGGGAAAACCAATCCTACCAACAAGGATTACTATAATTTTGAAAAAAGTGCCTACCCTGATAGGGCGGAGCATGGAGTGAAGGAAGATTAGATTCTAATGGACAATTTGACAGAGAAACAGGAAGAGGTATTACACTTTATTATGTGTGTTTCAGGCGGCTTTATGGGTGGCTATTCTCTATTTACCAGACTGGGCAACCTTGGAACTGCTCAGACAGGCAATCTGATTGAAATTGTACTTAATATTTTCGGCAGGAACTATCAAGAGGTAGGGCTTAGATTAGCTGCCCTTCTCCTGTTCATACTTGGCAATGTCTCAGCTGCCTTGATTAAACATAATTTTGGAAGATTTGTGCTTAAAATATATACCTTTGGAGTCTTGATTGTAGGACAGGTTATCCTTGCCTTTATACCTGCAGATGCAGATGCGGTTTTGGGATTGCTTCCGCTTTTCTTTATGTCCTCAGTCCAGTGGTTTACATTTACGGGAACGAGGAAATACAACTGTTCCACGATATTTTCAACTAACAACCTAAAGCAGATGGTCTTAGGCTATACTTATTATCATCTGACAGGAAAAGAAGAAGATAGGGATAAAGGAAGATTTTACCTTTTATCCCTTACCTTCTTTTATACAGGAGTAGTTCTTGCAGTGGCTCTTAGCTATAGTTTTGGAGTAAGAGCAAGCTATTTTGGCGTATTCATTATAATAATTGCAGAAATTGTGTCCGTAGAAAGAGAGGCTAAGCAGAGAACTTAATTATCATGCTCTCGGCTGCGATATATTCGTTCATCTCACCTGTCTTTATAGCATTATCAGCAAAGATGCCATATTCAAGGGCATCTTTTAGTTTGTCAAAGGAGAAGTTGTTAGCCTGTTCTATGTATTTTTTAACAAAAAAGGGAGGAAGCTTAAGGAGGGAGGCTATTTCACCGGATTTCCCCTTCTGCGGTCAGATTCTTTACGTTGTAAAGCCTTGTAAAATGATTGTTGATTAGCGACAATATCTTGACAGGTGATTCCTGAAGGCCTATTAAATCAAGATAATAGGCAATTGCATTCTCCCGGTCTTTTCTACCCATGTAGTCCATTATATCGAATATCCTGTCAGAGAGCTGTCTTGTGCAGACACTATCTATATCATCTTTTGCAACAGTTCTTTTCTCGTACACATAAGAAATCAGCTTGTCAGCCTCACTAAAAAGCTCATCCATTGAAGTCCCTATGCGGGTAACAAAGTATTTTGCAAGGTCAGGCGAAAGTTGGATTTTATCAGCAGCAAATTTTTTGATAATGACATTAACCAAGTCCGACTCTTTCTGTACTTCAAATTCCACTGTAAGGCCTAGTTTATTTACAGCCTTATATAGCTTTGTTCTTTTATCAACCACAGCTTCGGCAAAGATAATGACAGTGCTTTCCGGGATTTTATCTATGTATTCTGAAAACTCGTTAGCAGAAGAAAAAAGCCCTGAATTTTCAATTAGTACGCATCGGTAGTCTGTGAAAAAAGGCAGAGTTTCAGCAATTTCTATTATACTGTTTATATCAGTAACTTTACCTGCAAAAGTACTTAGATTCATCTTGTCGCCGTTTCCAAGCACTGCATTCTTTAAGGCATTTTTATAATGCCTTATCATAAATGGCTCTTCGCCAAATAGCAGGTAACAGCGCTTGAATGTACGGTTTTTTATATTATCATTCAGTGTTGAAAGTGACATGGTGGCTCCTTTAAGTATAAATATACAGACTTAATTATAAACTTAAATTGTCAAGGTTTTGACAACTATATCCTTTAATAATAATATAGGTTCCCACGGGTATTGTCAATTAAGTGGGGAGAAGGATTATCGCAATAATTTATTTGAACTTTGATAATATTTAATAAGCAGAACTTATTTTTAAACTTGAACAGATACAAAAATTTCTGCTAAAATGAGGGATAAACTATTTTAAAAAAATAAGTTGGAGGAAGCAATCATGCTTTAAAAAAAGCAATTAAAATTGGTTTCTTAACATTTATACTAATCACATTGCTTTTTGATAGAAGTAAAGCAAAAAGCTGATATAAGAGAAGGCGAATCAATACAGGTGGGCGATAATGTTATGGCTCATTTAAGCAAAACGGGAGTGCTTACTATATCAGGTAAGGGTGATATGTGGAACGATATAGATGATACTACTGTTTATTATAACAGATGGTTCAATAATAAAAAATCCGATATATACAAAATTGTCATCAAAAAGGGTGTTACTTCTATAGGCAGAAGGGCATTCAGCTATATGGAAAATATACAGACTGTATCAATTCCAAGCACTGTTAAATTTATAGATACCTATGCATTTCTTAAGACAACTTCCCTAAAAAGTATCAAGATTCCTGCGAATGTTACTAAGATTGGTGTTGAATCTTTTTATGAATCTGGGATTAGAAGCTGTTCTATAGGTAAAGGGCTTGTTGAAATCGATGATTTTGCCTTTGGACATTGTAAAAAGTTGAAGTCTATTTCTATACCCAAAGGAACTAAAACGATAGGGACGGGAGCGTTTGCAGAATCTGGTCTAACTACTGTAAATATAGGAGAAAACGTTGGTGTAATCAGAAAAAATGCTTTTCCAACTGTTAAGGCTACAATCCACTCTCCCAATGTAATACTTGGAGAAAATGCTTTTGCTCCGCGTTCAGTTTTTTATGCTTATAAGAATTCGACTGCTGATAAATATGCAAGTTTGAATGATCTTATGATCAATTACCTTAAAGACAAGAATGATAAAAGTTTAAAACTTGCAAAGATAAAAGGAGTGAAGATTTCTGCTTTAGGTAAAGGATTTAGAGTTAATTTTAAAAAAGTTAAAGGTGCCTTAGGGTATGAAATAAAATATGCTGCAAACTCAGTCCTTTTAGATGCAAGTAAAAGAATCACTATTGCTAATTCTTATGTTGTAGGAGGCCTTGAAGGTGGAAAGACATACTATATACAGGTAAGAGCCTATACCAAAAGTAAAAGGCAAGAAAGTATATGGGAAATACAGCAGTGTAGTAAAATGCAAAAACTAATAGATAATTGTTAGAGAATCTTAAGTCATAATATGGAAAAATATTTATAATATATTCTGTATTATGGCTTAATTTTTGTAAAAATAGTACAGGGATTAATGATTTTAAAAACTTGAACATATACTTAATTTTTTTGTTAAAATGAGGTGTAGATTTTTCAATATAACAAATTGGAGGGAAAAATTATGTTTTAAAAAAGGTAATCAAGGTTGGATTGTTCGCATTTCTACTCATGTCTTTGCTGTTGCTTAGAAACAATGTAAAGGCTGACATTATGGAAGGTGAATCAATTCAGGTAGGTGAAAATGTAACTGCACATTTGAGCAAAGCAGGAGTACTTACCATTTCAGGTAAGGGTGATATGTGGAGTGATACTGAAGATACTTCAGTATATTATAACAAATGGTTTAATAACAAAAAGAATGATATTCACAAAGTTGTAATCAAAAATGGAGTTACTTCTATAGGAAGAAGGGCATTTTGCTATATGGAAAATTTACAGAGTGTATCAATTCCAAGCACTGTTAATTATATAGATGCCTATGCGTTTTTGTATACACAATCCTTAAGAAGTGTAAAGATTCCAAGTAATGTCACTAAGATAGGTGTTCAAGCTTTTTATGAGTCAGGAATCGGAAGCTGTACTATTGGTAAAGGACTTGTAGAAATAGATAGTTTTGCTTTTGGGCATTGTGGTAATCTGACTTCTGTTTCTATTCCGAAAGGAACTGAGTCAGTAGGTGCTGGTGCATTTTCAGAATCTGGATTGAAAACGGTTACAATAGGTGAAAATGTAGGTATAATAAGAGAGAATGCTTTCCCTACAGTAAATGCTACAATCAAGTCTCCAAAAGTAATTATAGGGGAGAAAGCCTTTGGCCCTAACTCAGTATTTTATGCTTATAAAAATTCATCTGCTGATGAATATGCCGACATAAATGGTCTTGTTATAAATTACCTTAAAGATAAGAATGATAAAAGCAAAAAGCTTGACAAGGTAAAAGGAGTTAAGGCTTCAGCTTTAAGTAAAGGATTTAGAGTTAAATTTAATAGGATTAAAGGTGTAATAGGCTATGAGATAAGATATGCTACGAACTCATCCCTTTTAGAGGCAAGCAAAGCTACAACTATAGCTAATATTTTTAATGTGAGAGGTCTTGAAGGTGGAAAGACATACTATATACAGGTAAGAGCCTATACCAAAGTAAAAGGCAAGAAAGTATATGGGAAATACAGCAGTGTAGTAAAATGTAAAACTAATAGATAATTGTTAGAGAATCTTAAGTCATAATTATGAATTGTATGAACTGAGAGAAAAGCTCATTGGATAAATTGGAAATAAAAGCTATGATGAAGCAGCTAAATTACTTGCGAACTATGAAACGTTAGCAGACATAGAAAGCCCTTTACACTTGCAGTATTTTTCAATGTTACAGATTTGTGAAATAACAGTTAAAAACCCTGTCAAAAGAGGATCGAAAAAACTTCCACTTTTGGTATGGTGTTTTTAAAATTTATCTATTATACTTTGGTTATGGGTTTATAATAGGGAGAATACGATAAGATAAAACCTATATTGAGGAGATAGATAATAATGCTGGACAAAGAAATAATTAAAACAATGAATACTATGGCGCTCCCGGTATTAGCCAGTTCGTTTGGACAAATGATATTTAGTGTTGCCGACCAAGCAATAATAGGAAGACTATCTGTAGAAGGCTTTGCAGCTGTTGGTGTAGTGGCTAATTTGATTTATTTACTTACGGGAACATTAGGAGCACTATCTGTAGCTTTTGATAATTATTTTTGGGAAAGCCATAGGTAGTGCAGATAATATTAAACAAAGTAGGATTTTTTCGACTGCTTTTAGTCTTGCGTTAATTATAGGAGTTGGCTTTGGTATTATTTCGATAGTATTTGGAGGTTGGTTTTTAAGAGAATTCTATGGGTTGAAAGGACAAGTGCATGAATATGCTTATGATTACTTAGCGATAGCGGGTTGGGGATTAGGGCTGAACATGCTTTATATTCTTATTCTCATCATATTTTTAAAAATTTGAAAAAAACGAATATAAGCCTTATAGCAAATCTAATTTCTTTAACAGTAAATTTTATAATTGATTATACACTAGTGTTTGGTAAATTTGGAATGCCAAGGTTGGGAGTGAAGGGTGCTGCAATTGGAACTGTTGTAGGGCTTGCTTTGAATGTACTAATATTTATTTTCTTTTTCAAAAAGGCATAAGACAGTTAATTTCAGATTTATGATAAAAACTAAATGAAATAAAGGAAATGATGAAATTATATTTTCCTATTATGGGACAGGATTTTTGTTGAGTCTACTCTGTTTGTTATGCTTATCACAGCAATCGTAACAAGATTGGATACATATTCTATTGCTGTATACAATTTACTTGAAGTAGTCGCTTCAGTTATCATACTCCCTGCATATTCTTATGGTGGAGTCGCAATGGCTTTGGTATCGCAAAACTTTAATAATCAATCAAATACTGAAATAAATCGATATCCAAAGACAGCGGTCATATGTAGTTTATTCATTATTTTAACTTTGACAGGAATTATTTTTTTATTTTTTTCCTGATATACTTGGGATTATTACTGATGATTCTAAATTATTGACTGAAGCATATGGGATATGTATCTTTGCATTATTAATTCAGTTAATTAATGCAGTAAGCCAGGTTTACAAATGCACTTTACAAAGTATAGGGTATGAAACTTGGATTTTAAAATACTCTACCATAATATCATTACTATCCTGTATAGTAATTTATTATGCAATATCCGTATTTGAACTAGGGCTGGTGGGGCTGTACATAGGAATGGGCTTAATGTACTTTATGCTGGCTACGGGGTATACCGGTAAAACAATAATGGGATGAATAAACTATTGCAAGATTTCATAGTAAGCGAAAAAATGCCACAAAAAAATGCAAGTGAAAATGAAAAACATGTTAATAACACATCAGTTATAAGTTATAATTAAGGAGGTTAAAATTGAAAAAGAAGAAACTTATATTTTTCTGTGGTTTTATAATAATGTTTGTTGTAATGGTTTTTTTTGTGTTAAATGCATTACAGCATCCGGAGCTTAGCTTTGATATACCATTAAAAGTGCTTTATCTTTTGTACCTAGCTTATGTTGTAATTATGATAGCTTTTTTGGTGAAGTTTTTTACAACCAAAAAATAAAAAACGCCATAGTCAAGTATTTTAACTAATCTTAACCAACCTGTGAAAATAATCCCCTATAACCCGTTTACATCCTTGCCAACCCATACTGCCCTATGTTATAATCTTTTCTTGTGAATAAAAAACAAAAGGTGGTGAGATAGTGGTAGAGTTAGACCAGTTCAAAGTTACATTAAACTCTTATGCAGAGCCATTAGTCGAAGTGAGGGATTCACTTTGACTTAACGAGCAAGAAGATGAGGCTCGAGGAGTTAAACAGACTCATATCCGAACCGGGATTTTGGGATGATGCCGAGAAGGCAAATGCTACTATGGCTGAAATATCAGGTTTAAAAAATAATATAGAAGGCTTTGACGAGCTGCAGGGGCTCTTTGACGACATAGGTGCACTTATTGAAATGGCAGAAGAAGAAAATGATACCTCTATGATATCAGAAATAGGAGACGAACTTGAGAGATTTAAGACAGAGTTTGATTCTCTTAGAATTTCAACCCTGCTAAGCGGTCCTTATGATAAAGATAATGCTATTATCACCTTACATGCGGGTGCAGGCGGTACTGAAGCCTGTGACTGGACAAGCATACTAATGAGAGCCTACACAAGGTGGGCAGAAAGCAAGGGATATAAGACAGAGGTTATTGACTATCTGGCAGGAGAAGAAGCCGGAGTAAAGTCCTGTACCATTGAAATTACGGGGACTAATGCCTATGGCTACCTAAAGAGTGAGCATGGAGTGCACCGTTTGGTTCGTATTTCACCTTTCAATGCTGCGGGAAAGAGGCAGACCTCCTTTGTATCCTGTGATGTAATGCCGGATATTGAAGATGATATAGATATCGAAATCAAAGATGATGATATAAGGATAGATACCTTCCGCTCAAGCGGTGCAGGTGGACAGCATATCAACAAAACCTCATCTGCGATTAGAATTACACATTTCCCGTCGGGAATAGTAGTAAGCTGCCAGAATGAGCGTTCTCAGTTCCAGAATAAAGCCAAGGCTATGCAGATGTTAAAGGCAAAGCTTTATATGCTTAAACAGCAGGAAAATGAGGCTAAGGAAGCGGGTATCAGAGGAGAGCAAAAAGACATTGCCTGGGGCAGCCAGATTCGTTCCTATGTGCTTCAACCATATACAATGGTCAAGGATCATAGGACAAATGTAGAAATCGGCAATGCACAGGCGGTTCTTGATGGCTACTTTGATCCTTTTATCAATGCATATCTAAAATGGAAGAGCATTAAAAAAGAAGATTAACTATAATAAGTCAGTATGGGAGATATTCCTATGCTGGCTTTTTTTATAGAAAAATATTAAATTCCCTATCTAATAGAATAATCTATAAGGGATTGTGCGGCGGCGGATATGTAGATCTCACTTATGAGACTCGTCACAGGAGGCGAATTAGGTAAAGCAGGAATTTGATTGTAGAACTATACGGCTTTTAACGGTAAATAGGGTTTGAGATGAATCATATGGCAAATTTGATAGTAAAAACCCTAAAATAAAGTATAAACTATTAGCTTTAACACTTGCAATTAATGGTAGTCTGTGTTAATATTCTTTCTGTTACACACAAATGACCGTTAAGGACATACAAAGTTTTGATATGGGTGGAAGAAATGGGAAAAGATAAACTCTATTTAGTTTCAGAAAGAGCTTTACCTGAGGTTTTATTACAGGTGGTTGAAGCAAAGAAGCTGCTTGAGACAAAAAAGGTGATGACCGTAGGTGAGGCAGCGGAGGCTGTAGGCATAAGCAGAAGTTCGTTTTATAAGTACAAAGATGATATTAACTATTTCTATGAAGATGCAAGAGGAAAGACAATCTCATTTTTGCTTGAAATGGAGGATAGACAGGGACTGTTCTCAGAAGTGCTTAAGGAGGTAGCCCGTTATGGGGTAAACATACTGACTATCCACCAAAGTCTACCTATCAACGGACTGGCATCTTTGTCGCTCAGCTTACAGATACTGGATGGACTGACTGATGTTACTGATATGGTGGCAAGCGTAGAAGCAATTGACGGAATTAGAAGAATGAAAATACTCGCAAGAGAATAAATTAGAGGTGAAGAATGGTAAATGTAGGAATTATAGGATATGGAACTGTAGGCTCGGGAGTTTTTGAGGTTATTAATACAAACAGACAAAGTATAGCAATAAAGGCAGGAGAAGAGATTAAGGTCAAGAGAATCTGCGATCTTAGAGATATGCCTGGAGATCCTGCTGAGAAGCTAATTACTCACGATTTTAACGATATCTTAAAAGATGATGAGATATCAGTTGTAGTTGAAACAATGGGAGGAACCAAGCCTGCTTATGATTTTGTAAAGTCAGCTATTGAGGCTGGAAAGAGCGTATGCACTTCAAACAAGGAACTTGTAGCAAAGTACGGCGCAGGGCTAATTAAGCTTGCAAAGGAGAAATGTCAACTTCTTCTTTGAGGCGAGTGTGGGAGGAGGCATCCCTGTAATAAGACCTCTTAACTACTCACTTACTGCAGAAGAAATAATTGAGATTCAGGGTATACTTAACGGAACCACCAACTATATCCTCACCAAGATGGATAAAGAAGGGCTTGATTATGATACTGTCTTAAAAGAGGCGCAGGCTATGGGTTATGCTGAGAGAAATCCAAGTGCGGATGTGGATGGATACGACAGCGGTAGAAAGATAGCCATCCTTACTTCCCTTGCCTACGGCAAGCAGGTTGATTTTGAAGACATCCCAGTAGAGGGTATTTCTAATATAACCAAGGAAGATATGGAGTATGCCAAGTCCTTAGATGCTACTATCAAGCTAATAGGCGAAAGCAAGAAGGATAATGGAATTGTTTATGCAAGAGTTGCTCCTGTAATGCTAAGCAGGAGTCAGCCTCTCCACAGCGTGGAAGATGTATTCAATGCCGTTTTAATAAAGGGAAATATGGTTGATGATGTTATGTTCTACGGCAGGGGAGCAGGCAAGCTTCCTACTGCAAGTGCTGTAGTTGCAGATGTGGTGGAAGCAGTTAGAAATAAGGACAGACACCTTGATATCAACTGGGATGAAGAAAAACTTGTTCTTGGTGACATCAGAGAGTATAAGCAGAAGTTCTTTGTAAGAGTTCCTGAGAGTGAGAAAGAGGCAGCAAAAGGTAAGCTATCAGGGCTTAAAGAGGTTAGCTCTGACAAGGTTAAGGAAGAATTTGCCTTCATCACCTCGCCTTTAACTGAGGCTGAATTCGAAGGGCTAATCAAAGATTTGAGTGTAAAAAACAAAATAATAATTAATTTTTAGTAAAAATATCTTGCAAATATTACAATTAAGCGTTACGCTTATAAAGTGGTATTTGCAAATGTTTTTAGGAGCAGGTAAAACCAATGCTCTTATATCATAAGGTGTCAATATTTTTGACACAGATAATTCTATTAATCAATATGTGAAAGTTGCAATACACAGGTCTTGCTTAGATGGATTTGGAGGGAAAATAATTGTTAAAGGTAGTAAAGTTTGGTGGAAGTTCGCTTGCAAATGCAGAACAGTTTAAAAAGGTTGGAGAGATAATCAAGTCTGAGAAGGAGAGGCATTATGCCATACCTTCTGCACCTGGAAAGAGATTTAATACAGATATCAAGGTGACTGACTTGCTGTATAAATGTCAGGAGAAGGCTTCTAATGGAGAGGACTTTTCTGAAGAGTTTGAAGATATTAAGTCCAGGTACAATGAGATTATAGCAGGGCTTGGTATAGAGCTATCCCTTGATGATGAATTTGCCATTATAGAGAAGAACCTTAAAGAAAAAGCAGGTAAGGACTATGCCGCTTCAAGAGGCGAATACTTAAATGGTATTATTATGGCAAAATACCTCGACTTCACCTTCGTGGATGCGGCTACTGTCCTCTTCTTTGACAAAGACGGCAACTTTGACTCTGAAAAGACAAACGAAGTACTTTCAAAGAAGCTTAAGAAGATAGAATATGCTGTCATTCCGGGATTTTATGGCTCCTTGCCTGATGGAAGCATTAAGACATTTTCAAGAGGCGGTTCAGACATTACAGGCGCCATAGTTGCAAGAGCAATCAAGGCCGATATATATGAAAACTGGACTGATGTTTCGGGATTCCTTGTTGCAGATCCAAGAATCATTTACAATCCTGAGCCTATAGATATCATCACCTACAAAGAGCTTCGAGAGCTTTCTTATATGGGAGCATCAGTCCTCCACGAGGATTCCATCTTCCCTGTTAGAAAGGCAGGCATCCCTGTCAATATCAAGAATACCAATGCCCCTGAGGATCCGGGAAGCTGGATAGTAGAAAGCACAGGACAGAAGTCAAAGTATGTCATCACAGGTATTGCAGGAAGAAAGGGATTTTCTGCTATCAATATCGATAAAGACATGATGAATGTGGAGATTGGCTTTGGCAGAAAAGTGCTTCAGGCATTTGAAGAAAATGACATTTCTTTTGAGCATATGCCTTCAGGTATAGATACAATGACACTTTTTGTGGAAGAGAAAGCCTTTGCTCCTAAAGAACAGCTTGTGATCTCAGCTATCCATAAGCTTGCTGAGCCTGACTCCATAGAAATTGAATCAGGCATAGCCCTCATTGCGGTAGTAGGTAGAGGTATGAGGTCTGTAAGAGGTACGGCGGGAAGAATATTTGCTGCCCTTGCACATGCCCGCATCAATGTAAGGATGATAGATCAGGGCTCAAGTGAGCTTAACATCATTATCGGAGTAGACAATGATGACTTTGAGCTTGCAATTAAGGCAATATATGATATCTTTGTAGAAGTTCAACTATGATATATTGAGGGGTTAAGACAATGGACATAGCAAAAAGATTGCGGAAGAACTCGGTATTAAGACGGAACAGGTAAATGCGGTTATCAAGCTTATAGAAGAAGGAAATACCATTCCTTTTATTGCCAGATACAGAAAAGAACAGCATGGAGCACTTAATGATGAGGTGCTCCGTAATCTTGATGAGAGACTTAGATACCTGAACAACCTTGAAGAGAGGAAAGCTCAGGTTATAGGTCTTATAGAAGAACAGGGAAAGCTTACTGATGAGCTAAGACAGGCTATAGAGGCCGCGGAAGCCTTGGTTACTGTAGAAGATTTGTACAGACCGTACAAGCAAAAGAGAAGAACCAGAGCAACTATAGCAAAAGAAGCAGGCCTTTCAGGACTTGCCATCATCATTTCCTTACAGCAGACAGACAAACCGCTTGAAGAAGAGGCCCTTGCCTATATCAATGAGGAAAAGGGTATCACTGATGTACAGTCTGCCATTAAGGGCGCTATGGACATTATAGCGGAAGAAATCTCAGACAATGCAGAGTATAGAAAGTACATCAGAAATATAACCTTTGACAAAGGTTATATAGTTTCAGAGGCAAAAGATAAGGAAGCTCAGTCAGTTTATGAGACCTATTACAGCTTTAGTGAGCCTGTAAAGAAGATTACCGGATATAGAATACTTGCGATTAATCGAGGCGAAGCTGAAAAGGTATTGACGGTAAAAATCGAGGCTCCTGTAGATGAGATATTGGACTACTTGTGTAGAAAAGTAATAATAAGAGATAATAAATATACTATTGAAGTCTTAAAGGAGACAGTGGCCGATTCTTATACAAGGCTAATAGCTCCATCAATTGAAATGATATAAGGTCGGAGCTTACAGAAAATGCTGAAGATGGAGCTATCAAGGTGTTTGGAAAGAATCTTACCCAGCTTCTTATGCAGCCTCCAATCACAGGAAAGAGAGTGCTTGGCTGGGGGATCCTGCGTTTAGAACCGGCTGTAAGCTTGCTGTAGTGGATGAGACCGGTAAGGTGCTTTATACTACAGTTGTCTACCCTACAGAGCCACAGAATAAGGTGGCTGAGACCAAGAAGATAGTGGCTGATTTAGTTAAGAAATACGGAATTTCACTCATTTCTGTTGGCAATGGTACTGCCTCCAGAGAGTCTGAAATGATAATTTCAGATATGATTAAAGAGCTTCATCTCCCTGTTTCTTATGTCATTGTGAATGAAGCAGGAGCTTCTGTTTATTCTGCAAGTAAGCTGGCTACGGAGGAGTTCCCTGAGTTAGATGTGGGGCAGAGAAGTGCTGCTTCCATAGCAAGAAGGCTACAGGACCCTCTTGCAGAGCTTGTTAAGATAGAGCCTAAGGCTATAGGTGTTGGACAGTATCAACATGATATGAATAAAAAGAAGCTTGAAGAAGCCCTTAGCGCAGTGGTAGAAGACTGTGTAAACAGAGTGGGAGTTGACTTAAATACTGCTTCAGCTCCGCTTCTTTCCTATGTTTCAGGAATCAATGGAACTATAGCAAAAAACATTGTAAACTACAGAGAAGAAAACGGTAAATTCAAGAATAGAAAAGAACTATTGAAGGTTTCTAAGCTTGGACCAAAGGCATTCTTACAATGTGCAGGCTTTATGAGAATAATGGATGGAGACAATCCTCTTGACTCAAGCAGTGTACACCCTGAGTCCTATAAGGTAGCAGAAGAGATCCTTTCTGCGCTTGGCTATGATCTTTATGCACTTAGAGGCGGAATTAAGGGCATAACCGTCGAGATTAAGAAGCATCCTGACTTAACAGCCAAGGTAGATGTAGGTGAGCTTACTCTTAAGGATATTATAAGTGAGCTTGAAAAGCCGGGAAGAGACCCTAGAGCAGATCTTCCTGCCCCTATCCTTAGGACTGATGTATTAGACATGAAGGATCTAAAAGAGGGTATGATTATGAAGGGAACCGTCCGCAATGTCATTGATTTCGGTGCTTTTGTAGACATCGGAGTACATCAGGATGGCTTGGTTCACATATCCGAATTATCAGATAAGAAGTTTGTAAAACACCCGCTTGAAGTGGTGAGTGTTGGTGACATAGTTGATGTAAAAGTTATTGGAGTAGATATTCCTAAGAAGAGGATATCTCTAAGCATTAAACAGGCAAAGGGTTAAAAAATGACCATTTACGAGAGTAATTCAGAGGAAGAGACATTTGATATAGGTAAGAAACTTGGAGAAAAAGCAGATAGGGGTGAAATTATCTGCCTTGAAGGCGACCTTGGAGTTGGTAAGACCGTATTTACCAAGGGTTTTGCTGTGGGACTTTCGATAGAGGATAATATTGACAGTCCCACCTTTACCATAGTTCAGGAATATACACAGGGGGAGGCTCCCTCTCTATCATTTTGATGTATACCGTATAGGCGATATATCTGAAATGGATGAAATAGGCTATGAGGACTATTTCTACGGAAACGGAGTCTGCCTCATAGAGTGGGCTTCAAGGATAGAAGAACTCATTCCAAAATCAGCAGTACACATAAGAATAGAAAAAGATTTGGCAAAAGGCTTTGAATATAGAAGGGTAGTGGTAGAAGAATGAAAATTTTGAGTATGGATACTTCAGGCTTGGTAGCATCAGTTGCAATAGTTGATGACGAGGTTCTTGTGGCTGAATATACTGTTGAGCATAAAAAGACACATTCTACTACTCTTATGCCCATGCTTAGTGAGATGGTTAAAATGTCTGAGCTTGACCTTATGGAAATTGATGCATTTGCCATAGCTGCGGGGCCAGGTTCATTTACAGGGCTTAGAATAGGCTCAGCCGCAGTAAAGGGACTTGCATATAGTCTAAATAAACCTATTATCCCTGTACCTACTCTTGCCGCCCTTGCCTACAATGTGCAGTTTTTTTGACGGAATAATCTGTCCTATTATGGATGCAAGAAGAGAACAGGTCTATAATGGACTTTATACATTTAAGAATGGCGAATTTACTGAGCTGAAGGAACAGAGGGCTTTGGCTCTGGAGGAGCTTTTAACTGAGCTTAACAATGAATTTGCAGGAGAAAAAATAGTTTTCCTTGGAGACGGAGTGCCTGTATATAAGCATAATATTGAGGAAAGGCTTGTAAACCCTCATTTCTACGCTCCTGTCAATATTTCAAAACAAAAGGCTGGAAGTGTGGCAGTTTTAGGAAAAATGTATTATAATAGAGGTGTTATGGAAACCGCAGAAAGCTACGAGCCTGTCTATCTTAGACTTTCTCAGGCTGAGCGTGAAAGAAATGAAAAAGAAACAGGAATTAAAAAATAACTATGGATGTATTTGATATAGTAGAGTTAAAGCCGGAGCATTGTAAAGAAGTGGCTGAGATTGAAAAAACGATATTTTCACTGCCCTGGTCTCTGCAGTCATTTAGGGAATGTGTAGAAGGTGAAGATAAACACTATTTCTGTGCTATCGAAAATGGAGAGGTAATAGGATATTGCGGCTACTGGGGAGTGCTAGATGAGGCTGAAATCTGCAATGTTGCAGTAAGAGCAGATGCCAGAAAAAGAGGAGTTGGCGAGGCTTTGCTTAATAGACTTATTGAATATGGAAAATCAGATAAAAGGACAAGATTTTTATTAGATGTAAGAGTAGGAAATGAGGCTGCAATAAGCCTGTACAAGAAGCTTGGGTTTAAGGAAGACGGAATCCGCCCGAACTTTTTATGACAAACCTAAGGAAGATGCCTTGCTTATGTCACTTACAATCTGATATGATGTAGTTATACAAAAAGTCGAAGTGAGGCGATATTTTTGCTTTATATGGATTTTTTTGTATGTTATAATGACCGGAGATTAAGGAGATTTAATGCTGGATATATGTTTATTAGGGTACGGGCGGGATGATGCCTTTACCTAACAGGTTCCTCACCTCTCTGCTTGCTAGATACAATGGAAACAGCGTACTTATAGACTGTGGTGAGGGAACTCAGGTTGCAGTTAAGAAGAAGGGGTGGAGTGTAAATCCCATAGGTCTTATCTGCATAACTCATTTCTCATGGTGACCATGTTGCCGGGATTCCGGGACTTTTACTATCCATTGGCAATTCAGGAAGAACAGAGCCTATTACCATTTTAGGGCCAAAAGGAATAGAGAGGGTTATAAGGTCTTTATGTATAATTGCCCCTGAACTTCCCTTTGATGTTAACTTTGTTGAGATTGAGGGAGATGGCGGAGTATTTGAGTTTTTTGGAATGAAGATTGAAGCCTTTAAGCTAAAGCATAATGTGATTTGCTATGGATATAATATAATAGTGGATAGAGCGGGCAGATTTTTACCTGAAAAGGCAAAAGAAAATGAGGTTCCTCTAAAATGTTGGAACAGGCTTCAAAAAGGTGAAACGGTTGAATATGAAGGAAAAACCTATACACCTGATATGGTTATGGGAGGAGAAAGGAAGGGACTTAAGGTTACCTACTGTACCGATACAAGACCTATACCTATTATTTCAGAAATGGCCGCAGATGCCGATTTATTTATATGTGAGGGCATGTATGGTGATCTGGAGTCGGCGAGTAAGGCAAAAGAAAAGAAACATATGACCATGCAGGAGGCTTGTGAGCTTGCCCAAGTTGCCAAGCCTAAAAAAATGTGGCTTACTCACTACAGTCCCGCCATGGCACATCCTGAGCAGTATATCAGGGAGGTCAGAAAAATCTTTGATAATGCAAGGCTTGGAAAAGATGGTAAAAGTATAGATTTGATGTTTGTTGATGAGGAGTAAGGGGGATTTATGTACAAAAAAACGCAAAATCCGATTGTGGTTGGTCTGGTTATGGCTTTCCTTGCCGTGTTTATTATCGGTGGATTCTTTTTAGTAAGAAGCATTGGACTTAAGAATCTGGAGATAAAAAAGAGTAAAACAGAAGTAGAGAAGCTTATGGAGCTTAACCTAGATGATAATTATCCGGGAAGTGCCAGAGAGGTACTCAAAATATATAACAGAATTTTGAAATGCTGTTATAATGAAGAGCTTACTGATGAGCAGATTAAAAAGCTTGCAGAGCAGAATCAAAAACTCTTCGATGAACAGCTTCTTGAAAAGAATCCTTATGATCAGTACGTTGAAAAGCTCAAAAAAGATATTGAAGACTATAAGAGTAAGAAGACCACGATAGCCAATATTGCTATTCAAGATCTCGCTGAGGCTGAAAGAGAAGAGCGAGGAGGCTATAAGTTCTGCAATCTTTTAGTGTCTTATATAGTTAAAGATACCAAAGGGCTTAAGACCACCAATGAGAAATACTATTTAAGAGAAGATGATAAAGGAAGATGGAAGATTCTCTTTTGGGAATTGACTTACAAGACTTTTTAGTTGACAACTATCATATTTGATAATAACCGAGGTTAATAAAAATATACGGATGATATTAGATAATAATTCTTCTGTAAGTAGGCTGCAGCAGGTTTTGATACTTTTATTACTTGTAACATTAAAATTTTAAATCTTAGAGGTGGGTGTCGAATCAATTTGGCACCCACATCGTTTTGGCAGTAAAGGGAAGATGTGAAAATATGAATATATTAGCGATTGAATCATCCTGTGATGAGACAGCTGCTGCTGTAGTACAGGATGGAAGGAAGGTGCTTTCAAATATTATTTCGTCTCAGATCGAGATACATAAGCTGTACGGTGGTGTTGTGCCTGAAATTGCATCTAGAAAACATATAGAAAAGGTGATTCAGGTAGTGGATGAGGCACTTAAAGAAGCTTCGCTTACAATGAATGAAATAGATGCTGTTGCGGTTACTTATGGTCCCGGTTTGGTGGGAGCTCTTTTGGTTGGAGTATCGGCTGCAAAGTCCATAGCTTTTGCTCATAACAAGCCTCTTATTGGAGTACATCATATCGAAGGGCATATATCTGCTAATTACATAGAAAATGAGGAGCTTGAACCACCTTTTTTATGCCTTGTTGTATCGGGAGGCCACACCAATCTGGTTATAGTTAAGGACTATGGAGAGTATGAAGTTCTTGGTAAAACAAGGGATGATGCAGCAGGAGAGGCCTTTGACAAGGTTGCAAGGGCGATAGGGCTTGGTTATCCGGGAGGTCCTAAGATTCAAAAAATATCTGAAGAAGGTAATAACGCTGCTATAGCTTTCCCTAGAGCTAAGGTGGCAGACAACCCATTTGACTTTAGTTTCAGCGGGCTAAAGTCTTCTGTTCTAAATTACATCAATTCCTGTGAAATGAAGGGTGAGAAAATAAACAAAGCTGATATAGCTGCATCCTTCCAGGAGGCTGTAGTAGATGTGCTTGTAAGTCATACAATAGAAGGTGCGAAACAGCTGGGATTTAAGAAGATTGCCATGGCGGGTGGGGTTGCTTCTAACACGGTGCTAAGAGAAGAGATGAAAGAGGCTTGTGAAAGAAGGGGATTCAAGTTCTATCATCCTTCGCCGATATTGTGTACTGACAATGCTGCAATGATAGGGGCTGCTGCTTACTATGACTACAAAAAGGGACTGATTTCGGATCTGACATTAAATGCAATTCCAAGCCTTAAACTGGGACAAAGATAATGTTGGAGAATGATAGTTAAATTACTATAATTAAAAATATGAAAAAAGTTTAAAAATCTGCTTGACAAGATTTTGCTTATATGTTAAACTGTTCTAGCTGTCACAGTTACGGACAGTCACTGGAGAGGTGTCTGAGTGGTTTAAAGAGCCGGTCTTGAAAACCGGTGATCCTGAAAGGGACCGTGGGTTCGAATCCCACCTTCTCCGCTCTATATGGTTTATGTGTAAGCCTTGGAGAAATACCCAAGAGGCTGAAGGGGCTCCCCTGGAAAGGGAGTAGGTCGTTAATAGCGGCGCCAGGGTTCAAATCCCTGTTTCTCCGTTGATTTTGCTGAATAAACTTGAAAAAGTTGTTGACATAAGCAAAATCGTATGATAGAATGTTTGAGCTGAATTGTGAAAGCAAGAAGGCTAAGACAGAACCTTGATAACTAAATAGTGAGACAATCTTGAAAATTCAAACGAACGCGTATAAGTAGTAATACTTATACACCTTTAAAAAACAGTAAAAATTATCGACTTTAGCCGGTCGATAACGGAATAAGCAAGAGATGATAAATGTCAGCTTGTTCTGACGAAGGCAAACACTTTTTATGAGAGTTTGATCCTGGCTCAGGATGAACGCTGGCGGCGTGCCTAACACATGCAAGTCGAACGGAGATTACAGACGGAAGTTTTCGGATGGAAGACTGTAATTCTTAGTGGCGGACGGGTGAGTAACGCGTGGGCAACCTGCCCTATACAGGGGGATAGCAGCTGGAAACGGCTGGTAAGACCGCATAAGTCGGCGAGACCGCATGGTTTTGTCGGGAAATGAGCAATCAGGTATAGGATGGGCCCGCGTCCGATTAGCCAGTTGGCAGGGTAAAAGCCTACCAAAGCAACGATCGGTAGCCGGACTGAGAGGTCGGACGGCCACATTGGGACTGAGACACGGCCCAAACTCCTACGGGAGGCAGCAGTGGGGGATATTGCACAATGGAGGAAACTCTGATGCAGCGACGCCGCGTGAGTGAAGAAGTATTTCGGTATGTAAAGCTCTATCAGCAGGGAAGATGATGACGGTACCTGACTAAGAAGCCCCGGCTAACTACGTGCCAGCAGCCGCGGTAATACGTAGGGGGCAAGCGTTATCCGGATTTACTGGGTGTAAAGGGAGCGCAGGCGGTTTGGCAAGTTGAGAGTGGAAGCAGGGGGCTCAACCCCTTGACTGCTCCCAAAACTGTTAAACTTGAGTATGGGAGAGGCAGGCGGAATTCCTAGTGTAGCGGTGAAATGCTTAGATATTAGGAAGAACACCGGTGGCGAAGGCGGCCTGCTGGACCAAAACTGACGCTGAGGCTCGAAAGCGTGGGTAGCAAACAGGATTAGATACCCTGGTAGTCCACGCTGTAAACGATGAATACTAGGTGCTGGGAGGCATAAGTCTTTCGGTGCCGTCGCAAACGCATTAAGTATTCCACCTGGGGAGTACGTTCGCAAGAATGAAACTCAAAGGAATTGACGGGGACCCGCACAAGCGGTGGAGCATGTGGTTTAATTCGACGCAACGCGAAGAACCTTACCCGGTCTTGAGATCCTCCTGAATACAGGGTAATGCCTGTAGTCCTTCGGGACAGGAGAGACAGGTGGTGCATGGTTGTCGTCAGCTCGTGTCGTGAGATGTTGGGTTAAGTCCCGCAACGAGCGCAACCCCTATTTTTAGTAGCCAGCGGTTAGGCCGGGCACTCTAGAAAGACTGCCGAGGATAACTCGGAGGAAGGCGGGGATGACGTCAAATCATCATGCCCCTTATGACCGGGGCTACACACGTGCTACAATGGCAGTTACAGAGGGAAGCGAAGGCGTGAGCCGGAGCAAATCCCAGAAAGGCTGCCTCAGTTCGGATTGTAGTCTGCAACTCGACTACATGAAGCTGGAATCGCTAGTAATCGCGAATCAGAATGTCGCGGTGAATACGTTCCCGGGTCTTGTACACACCGCCCGTCACACCATGGGAGTCGGAAATGCCCGAAGTCAGTGGCCTAACCGCAAGGGAGGAGCTGCCGAAGGCAGGTCTGGTGACTGGGGTGAAGTCGTAACAAGGTAGCCGTATCGGAAGGTGCGGCTGGATCACCTCCTTTCTAAGGAAGAAGAAGTAAAGATTGTCTTACTGTCTAGTTATCAATGATAACTTTATATTTCTAGTGGCGATGCGTCTAGGGGTCACACCCGTTCTCATCCCGAACACGAAGGTTAAGGCCTAGGCGGCCGATGGTACTGCACTGGAGACGGTGTGGGAGAGTAGGTGGCTGCTAGATTTATGGGCTTATAGCTCAGCTGGTTAGAGCGCACGCCTGATAAGCGTGAGGTCGATGGTTCGAGTCCATTTAAGCCCACTCAGGATAACATCCTGAAATGTACCTTGAAAACTGCATACCGAACAAAATATTCAAGCAAGTATGATTTCAATTTGAAGTTATACAGCTAGATATGAAACAACATCGAGAAATTGAATTTCTGATTAGTACAAGTTGAAAAACAAGTGCGGTTTAGAATTCAATAAAACAATGTATTTATTAAAAGGTTTTATAACAGTACGCTAGCTGTTATATAATCATTAAGAGAACCATAATGAGTTATCTAAAATACCGTTGAGATGGGTCACTCGCAGAAATGCTTCGCATTTCACGCTCGTGATAGGCGTTTCGTAGAAACGCCTCCTCCACGGCACACACCGTCGTCTGCAAGCGAGCTTGCGCCGCCGGAGATGTACCGTGTAGCATTCCCATCTCAACTAAGGTCAAGTTACAAAGGGCGCAGGGCGGATGCCTTGGCACCAGGAGCCAAAGAAGGACGTGATAAGCTGCGAAAAGCTGCGGGGAGGAGCAAATATCCATTGATCCGCAGGTATCCGAATGGGGAAACCCGGCAGAAAGAACTTCTGTCACCGTATGATGAATCCATAGTCATACGGAGGGAACCCGGCGAACTGAAACATCTAAGTAGCCGGAGGAAGAGGAAGAAACATCGAATCCCTAAGTAGTGGCGAGCGAAAGGGGACGAAGCCCAAACCAAGGATTTATCCTTGGGGTTGAGGACCACATACGAAGAAGCAGTAGGTAGCAGAACGGTTTTGGGAAAGCCGGCCATAGAGAGTGAAAGCCTCGTATGCGAAACAGACTGTGATTCAGTGGTATCCAGAGTACTACGGGACACGAGAAACCCCGTAGGAAGCAGGGGGGGACCACCCCCCAAGGCGAAATACTACCTGGTGACCGATAGAGTATAGTACCGTGAGGGAAAGGTGAAAAGAACCCCGGGAGGGGAGTGAAAGAGAACCTGAAACCCTGTGTCTACAAGCTGCGGAAGAGCGACTAACGCTCGACCGTGTACTTTTTGTAGAACGGTCCGGCGAGTTGCCGTTGCTGGCAGGTTAAGTACTTAAGGTACGGAGCCGAAGGGAAACCAAGTCTTAATAGGGCGGTAAGTCAGTAACGGCAGACCCGAAACCGGGTGACCTACCCATGGCCAGGATGAAGTCTGCGTAAAAGTGGATGGAGGTCCGAACACACGTCTGTTGAAAAAGGCGGTGATGAGCTGTGGGTAGCGGAGAAATTCCAATCGAACTCGGAGATAGCTGGTTCTCCCCGAAATAGCTTTAGGGCTAGCCTCGGTATAGTCTAATGGAGGTAGAGCACTGAATCGCTGCGGGGGCGTCAAAGTCTACCAATGCGTATCAAACTCCGAATGCCATATAGATGTTTACCGGGAGTCAGACTGTATGAGATAAGTCGGACAGTCAAAAGGGAAACAGCCCAGACCATCTGCTAAGGTCCCAAAGTGTATGTTAAGTGGTAAAGGATGTGGGGTTTCGAAGACAACTAGGATGTTGGCTCAGAAGCAGCCATTCATTCAAAGAGTGCGTAATAGCTCACTAGTCGAGAGGTCCTGCGCCGAAAATGTCCGGGGCTGAAACATAACACCGAAGCAATGGAATATACCGTAAGGTATGTTGGTAGGGGAGCATTGATAACACGAAGAAGCGGTACCGTAAGGAGTCGTGGAGAGTTATCAAGAGAGAATGCCGGAATGAGTAGCGAGATGAAGGTGAGAATCCTTCAGGCCGTATATCCAAGGTTTCCAGGGTAAAGCTGATCTTCCCTGGGGAAGTCGGGACCTAAGCTCAGGCTGAGAAGCGTAGGCGATGGACAACTGGTTGATATTCCAGTACCTCTGGCTATCAGAAATGTGGGGACACGGAGATTCAGGAAGTGCCTGTAAAGGATTCAGGTGCAAGCATGGTTTATGCCGGGCAGGCAAATCCGTCCGGGTAAGTGAACTGTGTGATGCGGACCGAAATATAAGTAGGGAAGCTCCTGGGAGAGCCGTCGAGAAAAGCCGCTATTGTGTAGTCAGAGCCCGTACCGTAAACCGACACAGGTGGATGGGGAGAGTATCCCAAGGCCGGCGGGAGAAGCATTGTTAAGGAACTCGGCAAAATGGCCCCGTAAGTTCGCGATAAGGGGTGCCTGTAGAAATACAGGCCGCAGAGAATAGGCTCAAGCAACTGTTTAGCAAAAACACAGGTCTATGCGAAACCGTAAGGTGATGTATATGGGCTGACGCCTGCCCGGTGCTGGAAGGTTACGGGGAGTGCTTAGGAGTAATCCGAAGGTACGAACTTAAGCCCCAGTAAACGGCGGCCGTAACTATAACGGTCCTAAGGTAGCGAAATTCCTTGTCGGGTAAGTTCCGACCCGCACGAAAGGCGTAATGATTTGAGCGCTGTCTCAACAATGCACCCGGTGAAATTGAAGTACCAGTGAAGATGCTGGTTACCTGCGCCAAGACGGAAAGACCCCATGGAGCTTTACTCCATCTTGGTACTGGGATTAGATATATGATGTACAGGATAGGTGGGAGACTAAGAAGCAGGGACGCCAGTTTCTGCGGAGTCAATGTTGGGATACCACCCTTCGTGTATCTGGTTTCTAACCTTTGCCCGTTATCCGGGCAGGGGACAATGCCAGGAGGGGAGTTTGACTGGGGCGGTCGCCTCCGAAAGTGTATCGGAGGCGCTCAAAGGTTCCCTCAGAATGGTTGGAAACCATTCGCAGAGTGTAAAGGCAGAAGGGAGCTTGACTGCGACACCGACGGGTGGAGCAGGTACGAAAGTAGGACTTAGTGATCCGGTGGTATGTAAGTGGGAATGCCATCGCTCAACGGATAAAAGCTACCCTGGGGATAACAGGCTTATCACTCCCAAGAGTTCACATCGACGGAGTGGTTTGGCACCTCGATGTCGGCTCATCGCATCCTGGGGCTGTAGTAGGTCCCAAGGGTTGGGCTGTTCGCCCATTAAAGCGGTACGCGAGCTGGGTTCAGAACGTCGTGAGACAGTTCGGTCCCTATCTGGCGCAGGCGTAGGATATTTGAGGAGAGCCGTCCTTAGTACGAGAGGACCGGGATGGACGAACCGCTGGTAGACCAGTTGCAGTGCCAGCTGCACGGCTGGGAAGCCAAGTTTGGCAGGGATAAACGCTGAAGGCATCTAAGCGTGAAGCCCCTCCAAGATAAGATATCCCATAGCGTAGGCTAATAAGACCCTTAGAGAGTATGAGGTTGATAGGTCAGTGGTGTAAGCGGAGTAATCCGTGTGCCTTCTGATACTAATAGGTCGAAGGCTTGACCAAAGAAAAAGGAAGATGTTGATTCGGTTGCAGTTTTCAAGGTATATTTATTCCTCAATAGCTCAATGGTAGAGCGCACGGCTGTTAACCGTGATGTTGTAGGTTCGAGCCCTACTTGGGGAGCTTGACATCTCAGATGTCGAAATTGTATGTATGGCTCCATGGTCAAGCGAGTTAAGACACCGCCCTTTCACGGCGGTAACAGGGGTTCAAATCCCCTTGGAGTCACTTTTTGGTTCTTTAGCTCAGTTGGTTAGAGCAACCGGCTCATAACCGGTCGGTCCTGGGTTCGAGTCCCCGAAGAACCATTTTTTTATTTAATAACAAATTTCATATGAAATTTTTATTATTTTTGGGATCTTAGCTCAGCTGGGAGAGCATCTGCCTTACAAGCAGAGGGTCACAGGTTCGAGCCCTGTAGGTCCCATTACTGCATTTTATGTAGTATGCCGGTGTGGCGGAATTGGTAGACGCCCGGGACTTAAAATCCCGTGGGTAGTAATACCCGTACCGGTTCGACCCCGGTCACCGGCATTACAGAGGAATGGCTGCAGATATTATATCTGTGGCTGTTTTTTTATGTCGTTATACAATTTTTCTTATAAAACTTCTTTTATCTATGGACATAATGCTATCATTATATTATACTAGACAATAAGAACTTTTTGTTCTATTTAATATAATTAATTTTTAATTTTTGATTTGATTTACATTATCATACATGGAGGTTTTTTTATGTGGGATATTGTTTTTAATAGTAGTTGTAGCATTGACGCCGGTAATAATTTCATTATTATATTTTATTGAAAGTGATAATAAGAATAATAGGGCTGTTACTTTATTTATGCGATTTGTTAGAAAGTGTGCAAGCTTTGTGTTAAAATGTCTTTCTTTATTTTTGGTGGGAGATATAAAGTTTGTAAGCGAGATAGAAAAAGATGTGGAAAAAAATAATACGGGAGCTTAAGATGCTTGGAAATGAAGCCTTAATGGAATTTTTAAGGAAAATTTTGCCTGATGAAACTGATGAAGAAAAGATGGAGGAAAAGGCTCGTAAACTAGCCATTAGAAAGCCTGCACAATCTGATTCTGGTTATCTGCTTATCGATCCTTTAGAAAACAAGGGAAATGGAAGGTATGAAAAAGAAAGTATTGAGAGGAGGCTACAAGAGCCTGTGGCTGAGAGCGAGCCTTATTCCACCTTCCGTCAGATGAGAATTTTAGGCAAGAAGGCTGGTTTAAGCAGTGATTGGTATCTTGGAGATACTGAGACCTTTCTTAAACAGGCAAAATTCATGGAGGACTTTAGTGACGATGCAGACAAAGCCTATCCTTTGGAAGCTTACTATACTACCTATGATAGGATGAATGATAATCAGCTTAGGACCTATTTTACTTGGAGGACAAAGGTTAGGAATTCTAATGTAACGGATATATCTGTATCCTACTTGTTTTGTTATGTATATGAACTATTAAACGGTATAGGTACGAAGTGTGCAGAAGAAACCATTGAAAAGTTAATATATATATGGACTGAGTTTAGAAAATATGATGACAGTATAGATGGACATTTTCGAACCTGGATAAGGGACTACTACATTGTAAACCATAATGAACTTTTACAAGGTTTTTCGTATTATAGAGACTTGATGCCAATTAATTACTATGGTTTTGAACCTTGCTTATATGTTGAAATGATGGACTTTAAGTGGAAGAGTTTAAAAGCAGTTGAAATTTATTCATCTTTTAGGATAACTGATGGACAGTTTTATAAATCCGGCAATCAGGAGATTATCGAAAAATGTGCCTGCTTTGTACTTGAGAGACTTTCACAGACTTTGAATGAGGCTGAAACAGATATCAAAAAATTGTTCACAGCTAAACAAAGTGAGATTATATACTCTTTCTTTAGAGGAGCAGTGGTTAAGCCTTCCAATTTTTTTGAGCAGGTTGTCCCGCTTGATGGTATTGAGACCTATAAATACAATGGAAAGTCACGTAAAATAGATGCTCCTGACATAGGAAAATACAAAGCTATTGTGGGATACATATTAAAGCTTACTGAAGTTAATATGAGAAAAATGTTCGGCTCAAAGAGAAGTCTACAGCCTCCTGCGATTAAACAGGTGGAGAAATGCTTTTTCAATGATAAAAGTGATTATGGTTACTATGCTGGCAGCCATATTTCCAAGTTAACTTCTTGGAAAAGAAAAATGCTTGAGGCATTGTATGAAGATAGTTTTGAAGAAACTATAATTCAGGCAATTTCTGACTTTATAAAAGAGGAAAACATAGTAATAAAAAATGGAAAACTTGAAATAATTAAGCCTATAGAGATAGACCTTAGTAAAATCAAAGATATTGAAAGAGACCATATTGAAACTGCTAAAAGGCTCATTCTTGAAGAGGATATCGAAAGAGATGAGAGACAACTATCAGAAATATATAATTGTAAGAAGAATTATAGACAGCAAGAAATAAACTTAATTAACAAAGCTGAAGTACAATCTAATAATGAAAGTGATATTAAGTCAAAAAAATGATGCAAATGCTGCTAAAAATACCATTATCATCTATAAATCAAATCTCTAAAAATAGATGCGGTACATATAGTGGATGAAAGTTATGAAAATGAAAGTCAGTCAATTGGACAATTAAATATATTTGATTTTGCTAAAGAAACAATAACTGATGAAGGTAATAAGCCTGAAATTGAAGCTAAACATTATGATAATGTTCGGCTATCAGGCTGCGAAGCAATTATAAATGTCTTGTCGAACGAGGCAAAAGACCTGATTTTACATCTTGCAAATGGTGAAAAAACAGGTTCTAATTATGAACTTCTTGTTGAAGAAATAAATGAGAAGGCACTTGAAATAACAGGTGATAACCTGATTGAATATGTATCAGGTGAGCCACAGATTTATGAAGATTATTTGAATGAAGTAAAAGAGGCAGTTGGAGGAAGGTCATGAATGTAACAGACAGAATACCGCTTAGAATAGCAAATACCCTGCTAAATTCCCTTAAGGGTGGAGTTGTGCCACGCACCGGCTTAGGCTATATAACGGTAGGTAGGAAAGATGAAATAGATGCACTTTTAAATGATATTGAAATGATATCCGAAGGAGGTGCTTCATTTCGATTTGTTGTTGGGAAATACGGAGCAGGTAAGAGTTTTCTACTGCAGACTATTCGTAACTATGCCATGGAAAGGGGCTTCGTAGTTGTGGATGCTGACCTTTCTCCTGAGCGAAGGCTTGTAGGCAATAAGGGTGATGGGCTTGCTACTTACAAAGAGCTTATGAAAAACCTCTCCACTCAAACCTCTCCTGATGGAGGTGCCTTAAGTCTCTTACTAAGCAAATGGATAAATGCACTTAAAACTGAAGTGATGACAGAAAACTCACTAACTGCTGACAGCGAGAAGCTTAACGGACTGGTTGAGATTAAGATTCATCAAACTATAAATGAGCTTGAAACCATAGTACATGGCTTTGATTTTGCAAGGATAATTTCCCTTTACTGGAAGGCTGTAGTTACTGAGGATGAAGAGCTTAAAGTAGAACCTTAAAATGGCTTAGAGGAGAGTATGTGACTAAGACTGAGGCTAAGGCGGAGCTTGGAGTTGGTGTCATTATAAATGATGATGACTGGTATGAGTATATTAAGCTTTTCTCTATGTTTGTAGTAAAGGCAGGATATAAGGGGATGATAATGATGATTGATGAACTCGTCAATTTATTTAAGATTCCCAATTCTATATCAAGGCAAAATAATTATGAGAAAATCTTAACAATATACAACGATATAATGCAGGGCAAGGCGAAGTACTTGGGAGTGATAATGGGAGGTACGCCTCAGTGTGTTGAGGATACAAGAAGAGGTATATTTAGCTATGAGGCACTTAGGTCGAGGCTTGAAAGCAGTAGATTTTCTGACGGAAGTACAAGAGATTTGCTCTCTCCAATTATAAGGTTAAAACCTCTTACCCCTGAAGAAATGTATTTTCTTATCTGTAAGCTAGAGAAAATACATGCTCAGGTGTACAAGTACGAGGCAGGGCTTAGCTCTGAAACCTTGCAGTATTTTATAAAAACTGAATTTAGCAGGGTAGGAGCAGGACAGAATATAACACCACGTGAGATAATAAGAGATTTTATAGAAATACTTAATATCCTCCTTCAAAACCCTAACAAAACCCTTGAGGGAATACTTGGAGGGGATGATTTTAACTACGCTAAGTCAAGCGAAGATACTGAGGAAATAAGAAGCGAATTTAAGGGATTTGAGATATGAGTACATTTGAGCAGCTTGCTCCTTTTATACAGGATTATATATATAAGAATGGCTGGGAAGAGCTAAGGGAAATACAGGTTGCAGCCTGTGATGTTATATTTAATACTGACTCCAATCTTCTTATAGCCACACCTACAGCATCGGGTAAAACAGAGGCTGCCTTTCTGCCTGTGATAACTAAGCTTTACAATGAACCCTGTGAAAGTGTGGGAGTCTTATATATTGCCCCTCTAAAGGCTCTTATTAATGACCAGTTTGCCCGAATTGAGGAGGTGCTTCGGGAGGCTTATATACCGGTTACTAAGTGGCATGGGGATGTGTCTGCCAATACCAAGAATAAGCTGCTTAAAAAGCCTTCAGGCATACTACAGACTACACCTGAATCCCTTGAAGCAATGTTAATGAGAAGGAAAGAACAAGCTGTTAAATTATTTTCTGATTTGAGATTTATCATAATTGATGAGGTACATAATTTCATAGGTGAGGAAAGAGGAACTCAGCTTATTTCTCTGCTTGAAAGGCTTCAAAAGCTAACAGGCATGATTCCTGTAAGGATAGGACTATCTGCAACACTTGGGGATATAGAGGGTGCAGAAGACTGGCTAAACGGCGGTACAGAAAGAAAATGCATTACTCCTGATACCGGAGTTAAAAGGCGTAGAGCAGTGGTAATGGTGGAGCATTTTTATGAATTTGCCTTTCAGGAAAAAGATAAGAAGAACGAAATATCCTTTTACGATAATCTATATGAGCTAACTAGAGGGAAGAAGAGCATTGTATTTTCAAATGCGCGCTCTGAGGTAGAAAAAAACATTGTTAACCTTAAGCATGTGGCTAAAAAAAGAGGAGAGCCTGATGTATTTATGGTTCATCATGGCAGTATTTCTGCATCTGACAGGGAGTTTGTGGAAGAACAGATGAGGCTGTCTGACTTACCTCTTGTTACAGGTGCGACTGTTACCCTTGAGCTGGGTATCGATTTGGGGGATTTGGAGAGAATAATACAAGTGGGCTGTCCTAAGTCAGTAGCCAGCCTATCTCAAAGACTTGGAAGAAGCGGGAGACGAAGCGGAGTTTCTGAGATGTGCTTTTTGTTTGAAGAGGAAAAGCGAAGTGAGTCCACTGAGTTCTATAAGGCGATAAATTGGAGCTTTATTAAATGTATAGCTTTAATTGAACTATATAGGGAAAACTATATAGAGCCGGTGCTGCCTGAGCGATATCCATTTGGTATACTCTACCACCAGACTATGAGTTTTTTATATAGCAGAGGTGAGGCAAGTCCGGAAGTTTTGGCGCAGTCACTCCTTAGTGAATATGCTTTTAGATTTGTTACACAGGAGGACTACAAGGAATTATTGAGGTATCTCCTTAAGATAGGTCATATCGAGAGAACTGAGAACGGAGGCTTCATCTTAGGTACCGAGGGAGAAAAGATAGCAAATCACTATGACTTTTATTCGGTATTTGAATCTGATGTGGAATATTCTGTAAGAGAGGGCTCACACGAAATAGGTACTCTTACAAGGCTTATGCAGCCTGATACAACCTTTGTTCTAGGGGGAAAGAGCTGGATGGTTACAGAAATAGATAAGGAGAATAAGAATATCTATGTAAGAGTGCCGAGGGTAAGCCGCCTACAGTCTGGGATGGAACAGGAGAGATTATTGAGCATACCAGAGTACTTAAGAAAATGAAGGAGATAATAACAACTGACTGCAAGTATCCTTATTTGGGAGATGAAGCAAAGAAGCGGCTTACTGAAATAAGACAGGTGGCAGTAGGTGCAGGACTTGAAACCAAAGAAATCTTTGAAATATCTCCGGATACTTATGGGATATCTCTGTGGTTAGGCACAAGAGCGCTTAATTCCTTAGACTATATCTTAAATAAACTCCTGCCTGATAGAAAATTTGTAGAACCTTACTGGCCGTTTTTAATAGTTAAAAATGTAACAAAGAATGAACTTATGGATGCACTTGACTACATAAGAAAAAATGATGTTGCGGAAAGTGATTATATTGTTCCTAAAGATGCTAAAACCTTCGGGAAGTACAATGATTTTGTTCCTGAAAACCTCTTAATCAAGCAGTATGTTGATAGATATACTGATGTGGCGGAGATGAAAGAAGAGATTAGCTTATAAAAGGTTAGCTTTTTAAGAAGATATTAGAAGGTATTAAAAGCTACAGGAAAGCATGGACTAGGAGAATGTTAGATGATAATAAGGACTCTGTCAGACTATTGCAAAGAAAAGTTTGGCACAAAGGTATATAGGTTGTCTTTATCCACAGGCTGTAGTTGCCCAAACAGGGATGGAAGGGCAGGAAGAGGGGGTTGCAGCTTTTGCTCTGAGGGCGGTTCCGGGGAATTTGCCACCAAGGTAAAGCCGATAGAAGAACAGATTGAAGAGGCAAAAGATAGGGTAAAAAGCAAATTTCCAAAGAACATAAAGGAAGAAGACAAGAAGTATATCGCGTATTTTCAGTCATTTACCAATACTTACGGAGATGTAGACAGGCTTAGCAGGATTTAAGACTGCTATACTTAGGGATGATATTGCCGCCCTATCTATAGGAACAAGACCTGACTGCTTGGAAGATGATATGCTTGACCTCTTGGACGAGCTTAATAAAATAAAGCCTGTATGGATAGAACTTGGCTTACAGACGATTAACGAAGACAGCGCAAAGGCATTTAACAGAGGCTATAGTTTGCCTGTCTTTAATAAGGCTTATATGGAGCTTAAAATGAGAAATATTGAAGTGATAGTCCATGTGATTTTAGGCTTACCGGGCGAAACGGATAAAGATATGTATGAAACTGTCAGGTATTTAGCAAATCTCAGTCCTAAGTTAGACGGAATTAAGCTCCACCTCCTACATATATTAAAGAATACCAGACTAGAGAGGGAATATAGGGAAAAGCCTTTTAAGATACTAAGCCTTGATGAATATACTGAAATTCTTATAAACTGTCTGAGAATCCTGCCTGAAAGCGTGGTGATTCACAGGATGACGGGAGACGGAGATAAGAGGCTTCTGGTAGAGCCGCTTTGGAGCGCTGATAAGAAAAAGGTGCTAAATACTATAAATAAGGCTATTAGAGAAGCTAAAAGATAAAATATAATTCTGAAGAATATCATGATGGAGACACTGCCAATTAGGTATTTCTTGGGATATTATAAGTATCTTAAGGATATCATAATAGAGAGACTGTCCGATTAGGTTAATTTATAGGATATTAAGAATTAATGTAGTTAAACAAAAATACTTATTGGAGAAAATAATGGCAAAGAATAATTATTATGCGGTAAGAATAGGAAAGACTCCCGGTATATATAAGACATGGGAGGACTGTAAGGCTCAGGTTATAGGCTATAAAGGGGCTATATATAAGGGATTTGTAGAAAAGCAGGATGCGGAAGACTTTTTAAGGGGAGGATTATCTGCTTCTAACACTGATGCAGCAAGTGATAATAATGATGAAAATATACAGGTAGAGCCCTCTGATAGTGAAATAACCGCTTATGTGGATGGAAGTTTTAGCAGTGGGAAGATTTTTGGCTGTGGCTGTATTATACTTAAAGACGGAGAAGTAATAGCTGAAATATCAAAGGCCTATGAGGATGAAGAGCTTGCCACAATGAGGAATGTGGCGGGAGAGATAAAAGCTTCTGAACTTGCCATGCAATATGCCTTAGACAATGGCTACACATCCTTAAGCATCTACCACGATTATCAGGGGATAGCAAGCTGGTGTCTCGGAGAGTGGAAGACCAACAAAGCAGGAACCGTAGCATATAAGCAGTTTTATGATGATATAAAAGATAAGCTTAAGGTTCATTTTATCAAAGTCAAGGGACATTCAGGCGATGAATATAATGAGATGGCTGATGGGTTGGCTAAAAAAGCACTTGGAATTGAGTAGACAAAAAGTGTAAAATTCTCATAAAATAAAACAATAAAAAATATTAAAAAAGTGTTGACATCATAAGTTAATTCATGTATAATATTCCTTGCTTGATTGCAAAACACTTAAGAAATTTCGGGGTGTGGCTCAGTTTGGCTAGAGTACTTGATTTGGGATCAAGGGGTCGCAGGTTCGAATCCTGTCACCCCGACTTGTTTCTAAGTTTTGTAATAAGCAAAAAAGTTAATATTTCTTGTTTTGCGGGTGTGGTTCAATGGTAGAACACCAGCCTTCCAAGCTGGATACGTGGGTTCGATTCCCATCACCCGCTTTCATTTTGATTATTATCAAAATGGGTTTGTACCGATAGCTCAGTTGGATAGAGCAACGGCCTTCTAAGCCGTGTGTCGGGGGTTCGAATCCCTTTCGGTACACTTAAGCTAGTCGGATTATATATATGGTGGGTATAGTGTAGTTGGTTAACGCGCCAGATTGTGGTTCTGGATACCGAGGGTTCGAGTCCCCTCTACCCACCCTTAGAGTGCAAAGGCGAGAGTCTTTGTATTTTTTGGGCTATAGCCAAGCGGTTAAGGCACGGGACTTTGACTCCCGCATCGACGGTTCGAATCCGGCTAGCCCAGCCATGCGGATATGGCGGAATTGGCAGACGCGCCAGATTTAGGTTCTGGTGGGAACCCCCGTGCAGGTTCAACTCCTGTTATCCGCAGACAGACCGAACTTTATTGCATCTTGCATGAAGTTCGGTTTTTTTATATAATGTACGGGTATCAAAAATTAATACTTCGATGTGGAGTTGTTTTGACAACAAATAAAATATTGCTTGCAAATAGGAGAGCAGTGATGAAAGACTTGATGAAAAAGTTCAGCCTGAGAGAATTTATATGGATGACCATTGGTATTGAAATCATGGTAGTCGGTATTTACTTTTTTAAGTTTACCAATAACTTTTCTTTCGGTGGTGCAACGGGTATAGCCGTTATTTTATCCAAATATACGGTTGGATTTATGACTAAGGGAAATATTGTTGTAGTCTTTAATATTTTACTTCTGATTATTGGATTTATCTTCTTGGGCAAGGAATTTGGACTAAAACTGTGTATTGCTCGTTACTCATGTCGTTTTCACTTCAGGGACTTGAATACATAGTTCCACTTAAGGGTCCACTTACCAATGACACTATAATGGAACTTGTATACGCTATTTTTCTTCCTGCGGTTGGAAGTGCTATTTTATTTAATATAGGAGCTTCCTCAGGAGGTACTGATATACTGGCGGTTCTGCTTAAGAAGTACACCTCAATGAACATAGGCGCAGCCCTTATGTCGGCTGACTGTATACTTGCAGCCCTTACCTTCCCTATATACGGAGTTAAGACAGGACTTATGTCTATGCTCGGTCTCGGAGTAAAGGCTCTTGTTATAGACAATGTAATTGAGAGCATTAATCTCTGTAAGTACATTAATATCATATGTAATGACACTGAGCCTATAACTAAATTCATAGGCAAGGAATTAAACCGCTCCGCTACCGTGGTAGACGCAAAGGGTGCATATTCAGGACAGCATAAGTTTATGGTGCTTACTGTAGTTAACAGAAGACAGGCGGTTCTTCTCAGAAATTTCCCTAAGGGAAACTGAGCCTACAGCTTTTATTATAATTACAAGTACCAGCGAAATAGTTGGAAAAGGATTTATGAGAATATAGGAGAGAATCTATGGGAAAATACTTTGGAACAGATGGATTCAGAGGAGAAGCCAATGTAGGATTGACAGTTAATCACGCATTTAAGGTAGGAAGATTTCTAGGATATTATTACGGTAAGGAGCACAAGGCGAAGATAGTAATAGGCAAAGATACCAGAAGGTCAAGCTATATGTTTGAATATGCCCTTGCAGCAGGACTTACCGCAAGTGGGGCAGATGCTTATCTTTTGCACGTTACAAGTACGCCGAGTGTTTCCTATGTGGTAAGAACGGAGGAATTTGACTGCGGTATTATGATATCTGCAAGCCACAATCCTTTCTACGACAACGGTATAAAGATAATAAACGGAAACGGTTATAAGCTAGAGGCTGAGGTTGAGGCTCTTATAGAAGAGTACATTGACAGAGAAGAAGATAATATTCCTCTTGCAACTGGAGAGAATATCGGCAGAACTGTTGACTATGTGCTTGGAAGAAACAGATATCTGGGATATCTTATTTCACTTCCTACCAAATCCTTTAAAGATGTGAGAGTGGGACTGGACTGTGCAAACGGTTCTGCACATCAGATAGCAACTGCAGTATTTAAGGCACTTGGAGCTAAGACCTATGTTATAAATGCAGACCCTGATGGTACTAATATCAACACTGAATGCGGTTCAACCCACATAGAGAAGCTTCAGGAGTTCGTTAGAGAGAAGAATCTTGATATAGGCTTTGCATATGATGGTGATGCGGACAGATGCCTTGCTGTAGATGAAAACGGTAATATTATAGACGGTGATGCTATTCTCTACATCTGTGGTTCATACCTTAAACACAAGGGTGAGCTTGACAACGATACAGTAGTTACAACTGTAATGTCAAATATGGGACTATATAAGGCTTTTGATAAGCTTGGAATTAAATATGAAAAGACAGATGTAGGCGACAAGTATGTGAGTGAAAATATGGTTGCAAACGGCTATTCCTTAGGTGGTGAACAGTCAGGGCACGTTATTTTCGGTAAACATGCAACCACAGGAGATGGTGTACTTACTTCACTTAAAATAATGGATGCAATGCTTATCAGTAAGAAAAAGATATCAGAGCTTACAGAAGGCTTTTAAGGTATATCCTCAGCTTCTTGTTAACTTGAAGGTCACTGATAAGGACCTTGTAATGAATGATGAAAAAGGTTCTTAAAGCTGCGGATGAGGCTGAAGCAGGACTTAATGGAGATGGAAGAGTGCTTCTTAGAAAGAGTGGTACTGAACCACTTATCAGAGTTATGGTAGAAGCGGGAAGTGATGAAAAAAATGTAAAGAGGCAGCAGATAAGATAATAGATGTTATTGGAGACTGTGGCTATATTTTATAGTAAAAAAAGCTTAAGTAAAATGTCCTATACCATTGAAAAAACTTGAGAATTGATATATTATTGAAACAGTTACGCTTTTAAGGCGATAACTGTTTCTTTATGTTTAGTGTGAGGTAAAAATGGCAGGGAAAAAAATAGAAAACAACAAGTAAAACTAATAGAAAAGGAAGTAACAGTAGGACTTCTACCAAAAAGACCGTAGGGAAAAAAAGTCGGAGACAAGAAGAACTTCCAGGGGTAAGCAGGTAGAAATCGAAAGAGAGGGTTTTTTATCGGAAAACAAATATGAAATAATATTTATATTTACTACAGTTATTTCCATTGTACTTCTACTTTCAAACTTTAATCTGGTTGGACCTGTAGGAAGAGGTGTCAACAGTTTTCTTTTTGGATGCATAGGCGTGATGACATGGATATTCCCGTTCTATGTTTTCTTTGCGTCTATTTTTATGTTGGCAAATGTTGGCAACAAAAGGGTTAGAAATAAAGTTATGGCAAGTGCAGGCCTTATCCTAGCCTTCGGTGGTATATTTGAGCTTGCATCCTATGGAGACCTTAGTGATATTCCTTGGAAAGCCCTGTATACGATGTCTGTAGAGAATAAAGACGGAGGAGGTTTCCTCGGAGGTGCTCTGGCAAAGGTATTTAACCTTGGTCTTGCTCAGGTTGGAGCTTATCTTTTGCTGATAGCTATAATTATAATGCTTGTTATATATTTAACAGGTAAACTCATAACCTCAGCTATAAATGAAAGAGTGACGGAAACCAGAGAGACTATAGCAGAATACAAGAACGAGGCCATGCTTGATGCAAGGGCAAAGGCTGAGGAGAAGCTAGCCAGAAGAAAAGAGCTAAGAGAAATAAGAAGGGCAGAAAGAGAGAGAATAAGACAGGCCAGAGCCGAAGAGGATGAGAGACTTAGACAGGAGGAAATGGATAGAAAGAGGGCAATTTCTGAGGAGATAATTCAGGAGAGAATTAAAGCAAATATAGAAAATAAAAAGAAGCTTGAAGAGGAAGCAAAGCAGGAGGGAATAAAGAAAGAGGAGGAAAAAGACTCTGCAAAGGATGGTGTGGTAGAAGAGGCTAATGAGGCTGTTAATAATGAGGCTGTCAGTGAAATCAAAAAGCCTTCAGAGAAAGAAGCTGCAAGTGATAATCAAAGCATAACTGAAGATACTGCTGATATGAACAAAGAGGTTGAAGTAAAGGAGATAGGTGAGAAGGAAAAGTCTCAGCTTTCTTTCCTGATTCATAGGGCAAATGAGGATAAGAAGATTTCTGAGGGTAATAAAGATGAGTTTTACTTAAAAGAAATCAATGATAAATTTGGTGAGGGAGAAGACCTGTGGCAGCCTGAAGGGGAAAAAAGGAAGGCTTATGAAGGAACTTATGATAAAGCAGAGCCTGATGATAAAGAGGAGCTTGGAGGCATAGAAGAGCCTGAAGTAAAGGCTGAAGATTTGGCTGAAGAAGAGAATAAGGAAGAGGATAAGGATGTTATAGAGGATGAAGCAGAAAACGAAGTAAGCTCTCATAAGCTTGATAAAAATTACTACGAAACGGATGAGAGCGATTTTGAAGATGATATAGACGAATATGAAGATTTGCTGGATGATGAGGATGAAGATGAGATACTTCCTCAAAAGTCTATTCTTGAAATTGAAAAAGAGAGGCTATTGGAAAAGAAAACCATAACCGGCAATAAGGCACTTGAGTCTTCATTTGGTGATGGTGGCAATAATAGTGCCGCATCTACAGATATTTCAAATATTCCAGAAAATATAAACAACTCTGCAAAAGAGAGAAGAGATGATGGAATAGAGCCGCTTATTCCTGATATATCAGTTGAAAATCCTCCTGCACCTCCTAAGCCTTATGTCTTCCCGCCTATTAGCCTTTTAAGCAAGGCTGAGGGAGACGAGGACGGAATCACTGATGAGGAACTTCACGATACTGCCAGAAAGCTTCAGGAAACCCTGACTGCTTTTGGTGTGAATGTTAAGGTAACTGATGTCAGCTGTGGACCATCTGTAACAAGGTATGAGCTTCAGCCTGAACAGGGAGTTAAGGTAAGCAAGATAACGGCACTTACTGATGACATTAAGTTAAATCTTGCAGCAGCGGATATTCGTATAGAGGCACCGATTCCGGGCAAGGCAGCAGTCGGAATTGAAGTACCTAATAAAAAGAACCTGATGGTGTACTTTAGAGATTTGATTGAGAATAAAGACTTTAATGAACACCAGTCCAAACTTGCCTTTGCTGTAGGTAAGGATATAGGCGGACAGACTATGATATCTGATATAGCCAAGATGCCGCATCTCCTCATTGCGGGTGCAACAGGCTCAGGTAAGTCGGTATGTATCAATACACTTATTATGAGCATACTCTACAAGGCTAAGCCAAGTGAAGTTAAGCTTATTATGGTGGATCCTAAGGTGGTTGAGCTTTCTGTCTACAACGGTATACCTCATCTTTTGCTTCCTGTAGTAACCGATCCTAAGAAGGCTGCTGCAGCCCTAAACTGGGCTGTTGCTGAAATGAATAGGCGTTACAAGCTTTTCTCTGACATGAAGGTTAGAGAAATAAAGGGCTTTAACAAAAAGGTGGGAAAAGATTCGCCTGAATGGATGCCTCAGATAGTGATAATAGTAGACGAGCTTGCTGACCTTATGATGGTTTCATCAAAAGAGGTTGAAGAAGCTATATGCCGTCTTGCTCAGCTTGCAAGAGCAGCAGGTATCCATCTTGTAATTGCAACCCAGCGCCCAAGTGTAAATGTCATCACAGGTCTTATTAAGGCAAATGTACCTTCAAGAATAGCCTTTGCTGTATCTTCTCAGGTGGATTCAAGGACAATTCTTGACGGAGCAGGGGCCGAAAAGCTCTTAGGTAAGGGGGATATGCTATTCTTCCCTTCTGGATATCCTAAGCCTGTGAGGGTGCAGGGAGCCTTTGTTTCGGATAATGAGGGTATCTGATGTAGTTGAATTCATCAAAGAAAAACAATGATCCTGCTCACAAGGCGGCTGATATTACAGAGCAGGTAAACGCAGCTGCTCAGGTTGAGAGTATTAAGGAAGGAAATACACCTGCTGAAGAGGATGATGGCTTTGATGCGTATTTTGAAGAAGCCGGGAAACTGGTAATAGACAAAGATAAGGCTTCAATAGGTATGTTTCAAAGGGTGTACAGAATGAGGCTTCAACAGGGCAGCCAGAATTATGGATCAGCTTGCTGAAGCAGGAGTAGTAAGTGCTGAGGATGGAACCAAGCCTCGCAAGGTGCTTATGAGTAAGGATGATTTTGAAGCTTTCATAATGTCAAGACACTGATTAGATTTTTTTGACATTAATAGCTATAAAATGAGCACTTTTTTTGAATTGACACATAGAGCATTTATTAGTTATGATTAAGCTGTGCAAGATATTTATAAGTAGATTTGGGTATCAAAAGCTATTAAACTCTTTTACAAACAAATCCAAATAGAATTTATCTGCTTTTGACAATTGTATTATAAGTAACAAGTATTAAACTAAAAAACCGAAAAGGGGACGGGATTTATGAAAACTGATATTGAAATAGCTAAAGAAGCGGTGATGAAGCCTATTGGAGAAGTAGCTGAAAAGCTTGGCATTTCCTTAGACGAGCTTGAATTATACGGAAAGTATAAGGCTAAGCTCTCAGATGAGCTTTGGGACAGGATTAAAGACAATGAAGATGGAAAGCTGATTCTTGTTACTGCTATCAATCCTACCCCTGCGGGTGAAGGAAAGACAACGGTCACCGTAGGCCTTGGTGAGGCATTTGAAAGACTTGGCAAAAAGGCTGTAATAGCACTTAGAGAGCCATCTCTAGGACCATGTTTTGGTGTGAAAGGCGGAGCAGCAGGCGGAGGCTATGCACAGGTAGTGCCTATGGAGGACTTGAATCTCCATTTTACCGGTGATTTTCATGCAATTACTTCTGCTAATAATTTACTTTCAGCCTTACTTGATAACCACATAAAACAGGGTAATTCCCTTGGTATAGATACCAACCAGATAGTTTGGAAACGCTGTCTTGATATGAACGACAGGGTACTTAGAAATGTAGTGGTTGGGCTTGGGGCGTCAGCGGATGGTGTGGTTAGAGAGGACCACTTTGTAATTACGGTTGCCTCTGAAATTATGGCTGTTCTCTGTCTTGCAAATGACATGAAGGATTTAAAAGAGAGACTTTCACGTATAATTGTAGCCTATAGCTTCGATGGCAAGCCTGTTACCGCAGGAGATTTGAATGCAGTCGGCTCTATGGCAGCTCTTCTTAAAGAGGCAATCAAGCCAAATCTTATTCAGACTATAGAGCACAGCCCTGCTATTGTTCATGGTGGTCCATTTGCCAATATAGCCCATGGCTGTAACTCAGTAAGGGCAACAAAGACAGCCCTCAAACTTGCTGATTATGTTATCACAGAAGCAGGTTTTGGTGCTGACCTTGGTGCTGAGAAGTTCTTGGATATCAAATGCCGCATGGCCGGACTTAAGCCATCTGCAGTAGTTCTTGTAGCTACTATAAGGGCTCTTAAGTACAATGGTGGAGTAGACAAGAAGGAGCTTGGAGCAGAGAATCTTGATGCTCTTAGAAAGGGTATTGTAAATCTTGAAAAGCATATTGAGAATCTGAAGCAGTTCGGCGTTCCTGTTGTAGTAACACTTAATAAGTTTGTCTCAGACACAGAAGCAGAGCTCAAATTCGTAAAAGATTTTTGTGAGGATAGAGGCTGTAACTTTGAACTTGCAGAAGTTTGGGAAAAGGGTGGTCTCGGTGGTGAGGAGCTTGCAAAGAAAATAATTGCAACAATCGAGTCAAAGACTTCTAATTATGCACCTATCTATGGAGATGAACTTTCTATCAAAGAAAAAATAGAAGCAATATGTACTAAAATCTATGGAGCATCTGGAGTGGACTTTGCGCCTGCTGCTGATAAGATGATTAAAAAGATTGAAGAACTCGGATTTGCCCACTTCCCTGTATGTATGGCAAAGACACAGTATTCGCTCTCAGATAATGCAGCCCTCCTTGGAAGACCTGAGGGCTTTAGAGTGACTGTAAGAGAGGCTTATGTATCAGCCGGAGCAGGCTTCGTGGTAGTGCTTACAGGCAATATTATGACTATGCCGGGACTTCCAAAGACACCTGCAGCGTTTAACATTGATGTGGATGATGACGGCAATATAGTTGGACTGTTCTAAATACTATTAAGGAGTTTTTAAGATGTGGGAGATAGAAAAAGCGATTTTGCTTACCAATAATGACAGAGTAGTTGATAAATTCGGAGACAAGATACATTGTATCATGTGTAAGGACTACGAGGAAGTAATGATAAAGACAAGGGATATGGTATATGCGGGTAATAAACTGCTCACTCACCCTCAGGCCTCAAGCCTTAAGCCTAATCAGACACTTTACCGCTCGATTATCATTTATCCAAAAGAAGGTGAAGATAATACCGAAGATATTATGCTCATTGAAAAATGCGTAGAAACCTTTAGACAGTGGCAGGGTATTGCAAAGAGCCCTGAGAGCTATCCTGAGAATGTGGCAAATGACTTCAAAACAATTGATTTATCTGTAATTGAAAATGTAATTCCAAGGATATGTTAAAAGGAGCGATTCAGAATGGATTATTTTAAAGGCCTCAATAGAAAAGACTATATAATAAAAGCCAATGAAATGATTAAAAGAGAAGGCATCGATTCTGTTTCAATAAGAAAACTGGCTAAGGAAATGAAGTGTTCGTCTGCAAATCTATACAGGTATTTTGCAAATCGTGATGAACTCATCTACTTTGCCCAGTTAGCTGAACTTAAAAACTATATTACTTCTCTGAATACTGCAGAGAAGGTTTGGGATAATGTTTGGGAAAGATATGTGGGGGTTTGGTATTGCTACTGTATGGAAGCGTTTAGAAAGCCTGTGGCTTATAATCTTCTGTTTTTTAACAACTATGAGATAGCGCTAAGGGAAGCTATTGGAGAGTATTATCACATGTTTCCTGAGGAGATTGATGAATCATCAACCTCGTTTCAGGCAATGCTTACTAATCCGGAATTTTTGGGGAGAGATTTTGAGATGTGTAAGCTTTGCATAGCTGATAATGCTATTACTTATGACAATGCTGTTATGCTTAATAGAATTGTGTGTTTGCTATATAAAGGCTATCTGAAAACAATAATGGATAAGAAAATAACTGATGAGGATACAATCAATAATTATGTGTGGGATTATATTGATGATTGTGAACTTGCGGTTAAGGCACTTGCCTCAGATTTAAAAGGGCTACACGAGCTACAAAACGGTTATTGCAAAATCTTGCAAATAAACCAATATTTTTGCAAAAATTGCAAATAATATAATTATTAAATTATGTATATTAATCTAAACCCACTCTCTATAACAACTTGTCATGGAGGGTGGGTTTTTACTATGTTATAAAAAAAGTTGAAATAATTAATAAAAATTACTAAAAACTATTGATTAATAACCAAAAATTATATAACATGTAGATGAACCAGATATTGTATTTTTGGTATGATGTCAGTTGATTTAGTTAGAATTTTTAATAACTCATTCATTATACTTTAATAGGATATCTTGGATTTAGTTTTACTAAAGGAGGACTTGCTTATGATGCCACGGTCGGGATAATGATTACATTGTCTCACGGAACTAAATTTTACTTTAAAAATAACAAACAAACGAGAGGTACACATGAAAGATCATAATGCGTTTAGTTGGACAAGAGTTTTAATCCTTGCAGGTGCAGTAATTGCCTTTCAGATAGGTTCAGGCTTTGCTACCGGACAGGAGATAATTCAGTACTATACTGCTTACGGAGTTGAGGGACTTTTAACTTTGGCAGTGTTTTTCGTAACTTTTCTTTATTACAATATCAACTTTGCTAAAGCGGGTGTAGAAGAGCATTTTGAAAAGGCTAATGATATTTACAAATTTTACTGTGGGAAATATGTAGGTGCCTTTTGTGACTATTATTCAACAATCTTTTGCTATATGTCGTTTTGGGTAATGGTAGGTGGTGCAGCTTCAACACTTAATCAGGAATATGGTCTTCCTCTTTGGATTGGTGCTGTAATCTTAGTTGTTCTTACAGCTATTACTGTTGCCGGTGGTCTTGATTTCTTAGTAGATGCCATAGGTATAGTTGGACCAGTTATTGTTGTAATTTGTATTGTTATAGGAATCATCACTTTGATTAGAGATGGTGGTGATGTTCAGGCCGGACTTGATACTATTAAAAATGGCACTTTTGCTGGAGCAAAAGCAGGTGAGACCATTAAAAATGCCGGTCCTAACTGGCTCATATCAGGGCTTTCATATGCAGGATTTGCCCTTCTTTGGTTTGCAAGCTTTATGACAGCACTTGGTACAAAGAATTCTAAGAAGAATCTTTATTATGGTACAATTGGTGGTACAATCGCAGTCTGTGTTGCTATTGCACTCATTTCTTTTGCACAGATAGCCAATATCAATACACCTAATGCAGATGGAAGCATATATGTGTGGGATGCAGCCATACCAAATCTCATTCTCGCAATGAAGGTATGGAAGCCATTCTCTGCAATATTTGCTATCATTGTATTTGCGGGTATTTATACTTCTGCCGTGCCTCTTCTTTATAATCCTGCTTCAAGATTTGCTAAAGAGGGTACACCAAGGTTTAAAATACTTACAATTGTGCTTGCAGTTATAGGTCTTATTGTTGGACTGTTCCTCCCATTTAAGATGCTTGTAAACTATATCTATGTATTGAATGGTTATGTAGGAGCGTTGCTCGTCATCTTTATGATATGGAAGAATATCAAAAGATACTTTTTAAAAGAAAAAGAGGCCTAATCCATTTAATTAAAGAGTTGGAATCCTAAGTTCACTTATAGATAAAAACAATAAACAAGACGATTTATTGTAAAAATTGCACAAACATTTAGAAACCACCCTACGAGAATATGCGGTTTTTCGTAGGGTGGTTTTAGTTAAATGCCAAATCTATATTAATTACCAATTAATACTTGAAAAATATAAAAATTGTATATTATATACATAAGTTGCAAGTTATCATAGATTACATGAGATAACAGGAGTCTAAAATTAATTTTTAGCAAGATGTTATCGCGATAAAAATTTTATTTGTATTAATCAAATATTTTTATTTTTTTATAAATAAGTTATCGTGATTACTGAAATAATATATAAGGAGGGATTTACCTATGAAATTGGAACTTGGAAAAATCAGAATCGATGATATCCAGTTCGCAGACAAGACTTATGTTAAAGATCACGTTCTCTACGTTAACAAAGAAGAAGTAGAGAAGCTTGTTCTTGAAGACGATAAGCTCAAAGGCTGCAAGCTTGATATCGCAAGACCGGGAGAGAAGACAAGAATTACTCCTGTTAAGGATGTAATTGAGCCAAGAGTAAAAGTAAGCGGTGGCGGAAACATCTTCCCCTGGTGTTATCGGAAAAGTTAGTCCTACAGTTGGTGAAGGAAGAACCCATGCTCTTGATGGCTGCTGTGTGGTTACTGTAGGAAGAATTGTTGGTTTCCAGGAAGGTGTAATCGATATGAGCGGCGTTGCTGCTGATTACTGCCCATTCTCAAAAACAGTTAACCTTTGTGTAGTAATCGAGCCTCAGGAAGGTTTAGAGACTCACGTATATGAGAAGGCAGGTCGTATGGCAGGTCTTAAGGTTGCTGCTTATCTTGGGGAGGCAGGAAAAGAAGTTGAGCCTGATACACTTGAGACATTTGAGACAAAGCCTATATTTGAGCAGGCTGCAATGTATCCTGATCTTCCAAAGGTTGGTTACGTTCACATGCTTCAGTCACAGGGACTTCTCCATGACACATATTACTACGGAGTAGATGCTAAGCAGTTCATTCCTACCTATATGTACCCACAGGAAATTATGGACGGTGCTATTGTTTCCGGTAACTGTGTTGCTCCTTGCGATAAGGTTACTACATATCATCATTTCCACAATCCTGTTATTGAGGATTGCTTCAAGCATCACGGAAAAGACATCAACTTCATGGCGTTATCTTAACCAATGAGAACGTATTCCTTGCAGATAAGGAAAGACATTCTGATATGGTAGCTAAGCTCGCTGAGTGGATGGGACTTGACGGTGTTCTTATTACAGAGGAAGGTTATGGTAACCCTGATACAGACCTTATGATGAACTGCAAGAAAGTTCAGAGAAAGGGTGTTGACGTTGTTCTTATAACAGATGAGTTCCCTGGAAAAGATGGAAAGAGCCAGTCTCTTGCAGACGTTTGCGATGAGGCAAATGCACTTGCATCTTGTGGACAGGGTAATATGACATTACAGTTCCCTAAGATGGATAAGATAATCGGAACTATGGATTATATTGAGAATCAGATCGGTGGATGGGCTGGATGTGTTAACCCAGACGGCTCATTTGAGGCTGAAATTCAGATTATCATTGCTTCAACAATTGCTAACGGCTTTAACAAGCTTGCAGCAAGAGGCTATTAATTAATAATTATGGAGGGAAATGAGATGGCAAAGTATAAAATTGTACATTATATAAATCAGTTCTTTGCCGGCATCGGTGGTGAAGATAAAGCCGACTACAAGCCGGAAGTAAGAGAAGAGGTTATCGGACCTGGTATAGCACTTCAGGCTGAGCTTGGCGATGACTATCAGATAGTTGCTACAGTGATCTGTGGTGACAACTATTTCGGAGAGAACCTTGATACAGCAACTGATACAATAGTTGAAATGGTTAAGAAATATCAGCCTGATGTATTTGTAGCAGGACCATCATTTAACGCAGGTCGTTACGGTGTGGCTTGTGGTACTATCTGTAAGGCTGTTGAAGAGAGACTTGGATGCAAGGTTATTACAGCTTCTTATGAGGAGAACCCTGGTGTTGATATGTTCCGCAAGGACATCATCACAGTTAAGACAGGTAACTCAGCAGCTACAATGAAGAAGTCTGTTGGCAATATTGCTACTCTTATCAAGAAGCTTGCTACAGGTGAAGAGATTTTAGGACCTGTTGAAGAAGGCTATCATGAGAGAGGCATCCGTGTTAACTACTTTGCAGAGGAAAGAGGTTCTGCAAGAGCTATCAAGATGCTTGTTAAGAAGATGAAGGGCGAGGAGTTTACTACAGACCTTCCTATGCCTAAGTTTGATAGAGTTGATCCGGCAGCTCCTGTTAAGGATATAAAGAAGGCTAAGATTGCTATCGTTACATCTGGTGGTGTGGTTCCGCAGGGCAACCCTGATCACATTGAGTCTTCAAATGCTACCAAGTACGGTGCATACTCAATCGAAGGAATGCAGTCACTTTCACCAAAGGATTTTACAACAATACATGGTGGATACGACAGACAGTTCGTTATGGAGAATCCTAACCTTGTAGTACCTCTTGATGTACTTAGAGAGCTAGAAGCTGACGGAGAGTTTGGCGAGCTTTACAATACCTTCTTTACCACAACAGGTACAGGTACAGCTACAGGTTCTGCTGCAAAGATGGGAACAGAAATCGGTAAGATTCTTGTTGATGATCACGTAGATGCTGTAATTCTTGTCAGCACGTGAGGCACCTGTACACGTTGCGGTGCAACGATGGTTAAAGGTATCGAAAGATATGGTATCCCTGTAGTACATATGGCTACAGTAGTTCCTATTTCACTTACAATTGGTGCTAACAGAATTATTCCTGGTGTTGGTATTCCTTATCCACTTGGAGATCCTACACAGGGTGAAGTTGATTCCAAGAAGATTCGTGAAAAGATGGTTAGAAGAGCTCTTAGAACATTACAGACTCCTGTTACAGAGCAGACTGTATTTGAGAACGACAACTTCTAATTAAATGATATAGGCTCGGATTTGTAGATATAAACATAATATTACAAAGGTTTTATCGTAGAATCCGAGCCGATTTTGTTAATTGAATCCGTGTATCCGTATTTTGGCCTACAGACAGTTTCAGTCCCAGCTGTGATAGTTTGAGGGGAGGTCGGTTGGATTTGATTAATTTATATAGGAGACGCAATTATTCAAATAATTACATAGTGGGGTATATAATATGGGACAGGATAACAATGCAGTAAGTTGGAAAAGAGTTATAATTCTTGCTGGTGCTGTAATCGCCTTTACGATTGGTTCAGGCTTTGCAACCGGACAGGAAATCATTCAGTATTATACAGCTTATGGTGTTAAGGGACTTTTGGCTTTACTTGTTTCTTCGTAGCTTTCCTTTATTACAATTACAACTTTGCTAAGGCTGGAGCTGAAGAAAAATTCGAGAAGTCAAATGATATTTACAAATATTACTGCGGAAAGTATGTAGGTACTTTCTGTGACTATTACTCAACAATATTCTGTTACATGTCATTTTGGGTAATGGTTGGTGGTGCAGCTTCAACTCTTAATCAGGAATATAACCTTCCTCTTTGGGTAGGTGCAGTAATCCTGGTTGTAATTACAACTATTACGGTTATAGGCGGACTTAACTCACTCGTAGATGCAATTGGTATAGTTGGTCCTATCATAGTTGTACTTTGTATAGCTATCGGTGTTTTAACAGTTATAAGAGATGGAGGCAATATTCAGGCTGGTCTTGATGTTATAGCAAACGGTACTTATGAAGGAGCAGCAGCAGGAGAGACAATTAAGAATGCAGGTTCTACCTGGCTTGCTTCAGGTCTTTCATACGCAGGTTTCGTTCTTCTTTGGTTTGCAAGTTTTACAGCTGCTCTTGGTGCAAAGAATACTAAAAAGAACTAAACTACGGTATCATCGGTGGTACTCTTGCAGTTTGTATAGCAATCATCCTTGTTTCTTTCGCACAGATTTCAAATATCAACACACCTAGTGCTGATGGAAGCGTTTATGTATGGAATGCAGCTATTCCTAACCTCATTCTTGCAATGAAGATATGGAAGCCATTCTCAGCTATATTTGCTGTAGTAGTATTTGCAGGTATTTACACAACAGCTGTGCCTCTTCTTTACAATCCTGCTTCAAGATTTGCTAAAGAGGGTACAAGCCAGTTTAAGCTACTTACAGTAATACTTGCAGTTGTTGGTTTGGTAGTAGGACTCTTCCTCCCATTTAAGGTGCTTGTAAATTACATTTACGTATTAAATGGTTATGTAGGAGCAGTACTTATTATATTCATGGTATGGAAGAATATCAAAGATACCTTCCTTAACAAAAAGAATGCCTAATTGAAACCAAAAGAAAGCCCTGTCGCCAATAGGTGACAAGGCTTTCTTTATGTGTATATATGGTTAAAAGATTATAAATTCAAATTATCCCTCAAATCTTCCCTGTTCCAGAGTGTAACAAGGGCTTCCTTTGCTGCATCTATGACCTCAGGTGAGAATCTGGAGGTAGTTATTATCATGCCCTGAGTACAGGCTCTTTGCTTCATTTCAAGTGTAAAATTGCTAAAAGCCTCCATATCTATCACCTTATCGGTACAGATAATTAGAACGGCACCCCTCTCTGTAAATCCTTCTCCGTTTCTGGTTCCCTCTCTTATACAGACATAATGGCTGCCGGGTAACAGAGAATCGTAAGGCTCAAGAGCGAAGCCTCTTCCGGTATAAAGGGAAGTTATTTTTGCGGTTAGTTCTTCTTCTGAGATAGCCTCCACCTTTTGCATTTTGATCTCAGCTACAGCCTCTGTTCCATATTTTTCTCCAAGGATTTTTGCAAACACAGGTGCAAGTATAAGTATGGCAACGCAAATACCTACATTAAAAGGCGTAAGTCCGCCAAATCTAACGCCTATCAAGGCTAGAAGCATGGCTGCAAACAAAAAGAAATACAATTCAAACATTTTACTATTCATCTTTAATTGTCCCCTTAAATAATGATATATAAGATTTCTGATTTACTTATAAAAGCTATCGATAGAATATAATACACTAGAATGTAGCAAGTGTCAAAATATGAGTAAGTAACCATTTTTTGTAAAAAATGAGCGGATAACGAATATTTGTGCTAGGACCCTGCTAAGCGAAGCTGTAGCAAACCCGTATCATTGGGTATTAAATACTTTTGCCCCCACATCATATTATTTTTTTAGCTGCGAAATATAGATTGTAATAAGCCTTTAGCTTCTTTTTTTAGTTTTATTAGAAAATGTAAAAAGTAAACTCGAGGTAAATATAATAATTACTAATATAGATATTTGCATTTATAAGTGCTATAGTATAATCATAGATTTTTATTAAAGTCTGCTTATGAAAGGAAGGAAGATTATGAAAGAGTACGCTCCTGTTAAAGAGGGAAAAATTAGAGAAGTTTATGATATCGGTGACAGCCTGATTATGGTTGCGACCGACAGAATATCAGCATTTGACCACATATTAAAGAATAAAATAGTTGATAAGGGAGCAATACTTACCCTTATGTCAAAGTTTTGGTTTGATTTTACAAAGGATATTCTTCCTAACCATATGATTAGTGTAGATGTAAATGATATGCCTGAGTATTTTAGAAAGCCTGAATTTACTGGCAACAGCATGAAGGTTAAGAAGCTTCGCATGCTTCCCATTGAATGTATAGTTCGTGGTTATATCACAGGAAGTGGTTGGGCAAGCTATAAGGAAGACGGAACTGTATGCGGTATAAAGCTTCCTGAGGGACTTAAGGAGTCAGAGAAGCTTCCTGAGCCTATATACACCCCTAGTACAAAGGCTGAGATAGGTCTTCACGATGAAAATATATCATACGAGCAGAGTATTGAGGTACTTGAAAGGAGTTTCCTGGTAAGGGAGAGGAATATGCCTTAAAGCTTAAGGAAGCTACCATAGCCCTTTATAAGAAATGTGCTGATTACGCACTTTCAAAGGGAATAATAATTGCAGACACCAAGTTTGAATTTGGTCTTGACGAGAATGATAATATAGTTATAGGTGATGAGATGCTCACCCCTGACAGCTCCAGATTCTGGCCTCTTGAAGGCTTTAAGGTTGGCGGAGGACAGCCGTCTTATGATAAGCAGTATGTAAGAGACTGGCTCAAAGCTAACCCTGACAGCGATTATCTTCTTCCTGAGGATGTAATTGAGAAGACTATAGAGAAGTACAAGGAGGCGTTTAAACTGCTGACAGGAGAAGATTTTAAGAGATAGTATTTTGTTTATGGATATTTCTGGCTGTTTGCATGAACTCACAATTAGTAGAAAATGACGAGGTTGTCTAAAGTATTTGATGACGAAATCACACCGGTAGGCCCTATAAAGGCTTATCGGTGTTTTATTATCTGATAGAAAATTTTTCCAAAATTACCTGTCAAATAAAAAACTCTCCGAGGGATTGTACTGAGGAAGATATGTATATAGCATTTATGTAACTTGTATTTTAAGGTGAATCATACAAAGCGGAATTCTTTCCTGTGGTGATAATCACAGTAAATACACAAATATCCGATATAATTATTAAGGAATATAGTGTCTGATGATAACTAAAAAACTTGACAAAATGCTATCAAATGGTATCATTTTATAAACCGGTGTCTGCAGAGGTAGTATGAGATACCTGGTAATAAACTAAAATATGAACGGAGGTGTAAGATGTTAGTTATACCTATTTATAATACAATAATTTTGCCTGATGTGCAGTATAATCTTGAGCCTGATTCGCTTACTGACAGAGAAAAAAGCTCGTTGAAGGTAGAAGATACAGTCATACTTTTGCCTCTTAAAGAAGAAAAGACAAGAGAGGAACTTACTGCTGAGGATTTCTATCCTATCGGCTTAACAGGTATTGTTAAAGGAATAAGAAATGCTGACGGAGATTTAATACTTGCAGTAAGAACGGAGGTAAAAGTTAGAGTAATTAATCTTGTAGCAAACAGAGAAGTTCTTAATGCTGAATACGAGATTATCTACGATGAAGCAGATATAGATGAGAGAGAGCAAAGAGCAGTTTTCAATATGGTCATAGAGAACCTTGCACAGATTTCCTCGTATTTTCAATGGGGAAGCTGGGCTATGCGTTTTTCTGAAAAGCTTGATAATGTTAACGAAGTTATAAGCATAGTAGGCCCTTATACGGATTTAACTCCTGCAGAAAAATATGCAATGCTTGAAACAGACTCGCTTATGGAGAGATACCATCTTATATCCGAGGCAATGCTTAAATATAAGGATCTGGTTGAGCTTCAGGTAGATATTAACAAGAAGATACAGGATAAGCAGGGTGACAATTACAGGGAAAGTATGATTAGGAGGCAGATAGAGCTGCTTAATGATGAACTTTCCGAATACAATCAGGATGAACTCTCGGATGTAAAGAGGCTTGAAAGTAAAATAGAAGAAGCTGGCTTTCCTGAAGAGGTTAAAGTTGAGATAGACAGGGTATTTAACAAGTTTAGACAGATGGGAAGTGATGATCACGAATATGGCTCAACCTTAGAATATCTGGAGTTTGTTACTGCCCTTAGCTGGAAGCCTGAAGAAGAACAGGAAATAGATATCAAAAAGGCAAAGGAAATACTCAACAAGAGTCATCATGGTCTTAAAAAGCCTAAGGAAAGAGTTACCGAGCAGATTGCAGTAATGGCTCTTAAAAAGCAAAATGCAGGCTCCATCATTCTCTTTACAGGCGCTCCGGGTACTGGAAAGACCAGTATGGGTAAGGCTATAGCTGAGGCACTTGGAAGAAAGTACATTAGAATCAGTCTTGGTGGTATAAAGGACGAGGCTGAGATAAGAGGACATAGAAGAACCTATGTAGGCGCAATGCCGGGACGTATAATGGAGAGCATTAAGCGCTCAGGAGTAAACAACCCTGTAATTGTCCTTGATGAGATAGATAAGCTGGGTTATGGAAGCTTCAATGGCGATCCTGAGAGCGCACTCCTTGAGGTACTTGATCCTGAGCAGAATATTACCTTTACGGATCATTATATGAATGTACCTTATGATCTCTCTAAGGTGTTATTTATCTGTACTGCTAACAGCATTGATGAAATGAGTGAGCCTCTCCTTGACAGAATGGAGATTATAGAGCTTTCTGGTTATACTGCGGAAGAGAAATTCCATATTGCTAAAGAGCATCTTATGTCCAAATCACTTGAAGAGACAGGACTTTTAAAGAAAAATATTGGTATTTCCGATGCCGTACTTAAAAATATAATAGCCAATTACACTATGGAAGCGGGAGTAAGAGGGCTTAAGAAGCAGATAGACAAGCTGATGAGACAGGCAGCAGTTAAGATTCTTGAAAAAGAAGTTGAAAAAGTTGTAATAAAGAAAGAAGATCTTCCTAAACTACTTGGCAATAAAAAGGCTCTTCACGATAAGGTACTTAAACACAATATTCCGGGAGTAGTAACAGGACTTGCCTGGACTCAGGCAGGAGGAGAGATTCTCTTCATAGAGACAACTGCATTTTCAGGTACAGGACAAATTATAATTACAGGACAGCTTGGAGATGTTATGAAGGAGTCAGCAACGATAGCTGTAAACCTTGTAAAATCATTATTATTTGAAAAGAAAATTGATTTTAGAGACAAAGACATACATATTCATGTGCCCTCAGGCTCTGTACCTAAGGATGGTCCATCAGCGGGCATAACGATGTTTACTGCAATTACCTCTCTGGTGCTTGGTATAAAAGTGGATTCCTTACTTGCCATGACAGGAGAAATTTCTCTTAGAGGACAGGTTCTTCCAATAGGAGGGTTGCCTGAAAAGCTTATGGCTGCTGAAAGGGCAGGAATTAAGAAAGTGCTCATACCTCTGTCAAATAAGGAAGACCTTACAGATGTTCCGGACACTACAAAGAAATCACTTGAGATAGTACTTGTAGATACCGTCACAGATGTTGCAAAAGAAGCACTTGGACTCTCATTTTATCCTAATAACAAGGGCTTTTTCAAAGAGGCAAATAAAAAGGTTAAAAGTGAAGAGAAGGAGAAGGTTGTAATACCTGTTAAGAGAAAAAAACAAGAATTCAGATTTTATTACCAATTAAATAGTGTTGTCGTTTAAAAATATCTTGAAAAAAAGTTATAATATGTGTCATTATTAACTAAATAAGTATTGTTGATTAACTATCAAGTAAAGAAAGGTAAAGAATGAAATTTATAAGGTTAAATAAGGCGACAGTCAGATGTATTCTTACAACTGAAGACTTGGAAGAGTACGGAATTGGCATTGATGACTTTATTGAACAAAACGATCAGGTTTCTGACTTTATCCATGAACTACTTGAAAGAGCGGGTGCAGAAGTTGGAAATGTTTCCCAAAGTGGTATGGTAACTCTTGGGATAATGCAGATGCCGGGTGGAAAATTATCTATAACAATCACCGATGCCGGTGCAGAAGATGATATGGAAGGCGGTATGGCTAAGAGACTTGAATCGTTGTTTAAGAAAATGTCACAGGTGGACCAATTACGTCAATTCATCAGTGAAATAGGGGCTCTCAGAGAAAATAAGGAAGATGAAGAGAAATCTCCTGAAAAGCTGATATCTGATTCAATCTCAGGATTGGATGGAGAAAAAACAACTACAGTATTGCATTTTGACACACTTGATGATATAACTGAATATGCAAAGTCTATCTCTTATGGCAGACCTATAAAAAGTGATCTGTATAAGGTGAAGGATGGCTATATACTGGTAGTACATAAGGCTTCAATGTCAATGCTATCGTATGCTAAGATATGCTTTTCAGCCATTGACTATGGAGCAAGGGTTAATAATGTGCCTACACTTGAAGCCTATCTGATGGAACATGGCAGCTTGCTTATAGCAAGAAAGGCAATTCAGGTCATGAGGAATATCTAAGTTTCTTTTGACCAATCATAGAACTTAATAACATTCTCAGGCCCTGTGCAAGCTTGCTTGTTATAGGGTTTAAGGTGTTTTGGGCTGTATTAAAATTTTCATTATAGGAGTGACATTATGTTAGATATCAGATTTGTCAGAGAAAATCCGGACGTAGTAAAGCAGAATATCAGAAATAAGTTTCAAGACGAAAAGCTTCCTTTGGTTGATGAAGTGATTGGGCTTGACGAAAGAAGTAGAGAATTAAAAACAAAGGGAGACATTCTGCGTGCTGAAAAGAATAAGCTAAGCAAGCAGATTGGTGCCTGCATGGCTAAGGGCATGAAGGATGAGGCTGAGGAGCTTAAGAGAAGAGTTGCTGCCGATGCCGAGGAACTTGAGTCTATGGAAAAAGAGCAGGCTGAGCTTGATGAGAAAATCAAGAAAATAATGATGACTATACCTAACATAATAGATGAAAGCGTACCTATTGGTAAGGATGATTCCCAGAATGTAGAGGTTCAGAAGTTTGGAGAGCCTAAGGTGCCTAAATTTGAGATACCTTATCATACCCAGATTATGGAAAGCTTTGAGGGGATTGACCTTGAAAGTGCAGGCAGGGTTGCGGGCAATGGCTTCTATTATCTTATTGGTGACATTGCAAGACTACACTCAGCTGTACTTTCTTATGCAAGAGATTTTATGATAGACAGAGGCTTTACCTACTGTGTGCCTCCTTTTATGATAAGAAGTGATGTCGTAACAGGTGTTATGAGTTTCGCTGAAATGGATGCCATGATGTACAAGATTGAAGGTGAAGATCTTTATCTCATAGGTACGAGTGAACATTCTATGATAGGACGTTTCATTGGTCAGATGCTTGATGAAGAAAGTCTACCACAGAAATTTACCAGCTATTCACCATGTTTTCGTAAGGAAAAGGGTGCTCATGGTATAGAGGAAAGAGGCGTGTATCGTATCCACCAGTTTGAAAGCAGGAGATGATAGTAGTATGTAAGCCGGAAGAGGCTATGAAATGGTATGATAAGATGTGGCAGAATACAGTAGACCTCTTTAGAAGCCTTGATATTCCTGTAAGAACTCTGGAGTGCTGTTCAGGTGACCTTGCAGACCTCAAAGTAAAGTCAGTTGATGTTGAGGCTTGGAGCCCTAGACAGCAGAAGTATTTTGAGGTAGGAAGCTGTTCTAACCTAGGGGATGCACAGGCTAGAAGACTTGGTATAAGAGTACGTAACAAAGGTGGTAATTACTTTGCAACTACACTCAATAATACAGTTGCTGCACCTCCTCGTATGCTCATTGCCTTCCTTGAAAACAATCTTAATGAGGATGGAAGCGTAAATATCCCTGAGGTATTGAGACCTTATATGGGTGGCAAGGAAAAGCTCGTTCCTAAGAAGAGATAAGAATATGCTATCCTTTATTTAAGCATTTTGTAAGTGAATTTTAAGAATACTGGTCTCCGATTTAATTGACATTGATTGATTTAAGGTTTAATCTTATCTTGTCGGTTAAGTCGGAGTTTTTTAATAGGAACCTGATTGGTACTAGCCACTCAAACTGGCATATAAGCTGATTTATGGTGAATTATTCTAAGAATCAGTTTTACAAAGATTGTTTAATATTCCGCTGTTTAGGTTAGGAGGTTTATGTACGGATATGTAAATATTAATAAGATGGAGTTAAAACTTAAGGAGTTTTATGAGTTTAGAGGCTTTTACTGCGGACTTTGTGAAACTTTGGGAAAAAGATATGGTGTAAGTGGAAGGTTTTCTCTCTCATACGATATGACATTTCTCATTATTTTACTTACTTCGCTTTATGAGCCTGAGTTTGTTATAGAAAATAAACGCTGCCCTGTACATCCTCTTAAAAAGTCCTGTAATTACCAATAAGTTTAGTGAGTATGCTGCTGATATGAATATTATACTGGCCTATGAGCATTTTTGCAGATGATTACAAGGATGAAAAGGAAAAATCAAGGCGGCTGTAGGGCTGTTGGCATTTAAGAGTGCATATAATAAGGCGGCAGCTAAGTATGAAAGACAGGTAAAGGTAATTAAAGAAGAACTTAATCAACTAAGCAGGATTGAAGCGGAGGAATAGAGGAAATAGAGAAAATAGAGGAGGCAGCTGCTACCTTTGGCAGAATAATGGCCGAAATTTTTGTATATGAGAAGGATAACTGGGAAGAGGATTTGAGGAGGATTGGCTTTTATATTGGTAAATTCATATACATAATGGATGCTTACGAAGATGTGGAAGAGGATGTTAAAAAAGGAAATTATAATCCCTTTAAGAAGATTTATAAGGATTATGGTTTTAGGGAAAATGTGAAATATATGCTTGAGATGACGATAAGTGAGTGTGTGGCTTCGTTTGAAAGACTACCGCTTTTAAAAGATGTCGACATTTTGAGAAATATATTGTATGATGGAGTTTGGACAAAGTTTGACAGGAGGTCTGAGAATGAATCCATATGAAGTACTTGGAGTATCAAGGAACGCAAGTCTTGATGAAATAAAAAAAGCTTATAGAGAACTTAGTAGAAAGTACCACCCTGATTCTTATGTGGGTAACCCTCTTTCTTCGCTGGCAGAGGAGAAATTTGAGCAGGTGCAGGAAGCCTATGATGCCATTATGAAAGAGAAAAATGGAGACTATAATTATGCAAGTAATTATAACAATAACGGATATAATAACGGCGATAGTGGTGAAATGGCAGAGGTATACAATCTTCTTGGCAGAAGGTCTTACAGCCAGGCTTTAAGGCTTCTTGATTCTATGCCGAACAGAAATGCAAAATGGTATTACTATAGTGCAATAGCTCAGGTAGGACTTGGCAATAACCTTCGCGGTATGGAGTATGCAAGGATGGCAGTATCTATGGAGCCAAACAACATAGAATATCAGAATCTTGTCAACCGCCTAAGCTTTCAGGGTAACAGATACGGCGAGGTAAGAAACGTGTATAGAGGTGGTAGAAGTGGATTTGATGACGCATCTGACCTGTGTTGTAAGCTATGGTTAGCTGATTCACTTTGTGAGTGTATGGGAGGAGATTTGTGCTCATGCATGTAAATGTAAAAAAACTGGTTTATGCAGGGCTTTGTCTTGCGATTTCTATGGCTTTGATATTGCTTGAAGGCGTATTCGGGATGAGTACGCTTTTTTTGCTAAGCCTATCGGGATTCTTAGTGGGAGTTGTAATAAGGGAATCAGGGCTTAGGATGGGAGGAGTATATTTGGCTGCATCCCTTGCACTTGCATTTTTTATAGCTCCTGATAAAATTAAGATAATTACTTATGCCATAATTGAAATTTATATATTTGCTAGGGAAGCAATATGGGAGTTTATGGCAAAGGGAGAGATTAATGATGTAAAAAGAACCAAGATGATATATTTTTTGTCAAAGCTAGTAGTTTTTAATGTGCTTACCGTACCTATGGTGTTGTTATTTCCTCAGCTCTTTTTGACAAAGGTAAGTACAAAGTGGCTGTTGATTGCTATAGTGGCGATACAACCTGCTTGGTATATAGGTGATAAAGCCTATGAAGCATTTCAGCTTGGCATATGGAACAGGATACAGGATTTGATATGATACTTAATAAATATTTGGGAAATGACTACAATGTGGCCGAACTAAAAGAGGCTATCTATGAAGGTGAAGGGGAGCTAACGAAGGTGGCGGCCTATGCGTTTAAGGAGCATAGGGAGTTAACGGAGGTGAGGCTTCCTGAAATGATAGAAGAGGTAGGAAATAATGCTTTCTACAATTGTAGAAATTTGTTAAAGTTTGTATTTTATGACAAGATAGAAAGTTTTGGTGATGGAGCTTTTCGTAACTGCAGTAAGCTTGATTATATAGAGGTTAAAAGGGCAGGAGGAAGCCTTAGAGGGCTTAAGGAAATACTTTTAGCCATGTCAAAATCTGTGACGGTTTCGGTGTATGGAAATGAATTGTTTTTCCCACATTTTCAACCTGAATTTCAGGATAATGTAGGAGCGAAAATAGTGGCTGAAATCATGCACGGTGCAGGTATGAATTACAGGGAATGTGTAGGCAGAGAAGGGATAGACTATATGAAATACGATGGGCTGTTCACCATTCAAAAATACTCAATGGACTTAAATGAGGCGGTTATGGTATGCAAAGCAAGGCTTATATATCCTGTAGAGCTTAAAGATGAAAAAAGGGCCGAATACCTTGAGTTCTTGGTAAACAATAAAAAAGCTCTTTTAGATGATGCCGCAAAAAATAAAGACAGCGCCTCGGTTACAGCCTATATCGATGTGGGAATATTTGACACAAGGGAGGCAGCAGATGAGGCCTGTGATTTCTTTTGCGAGACAGACTTTGCAGAGGGTGTCAATATTATGATTGAATATAGAAACAAGAAGTTTAAGAAAACAAGCATAATGGATATGGAAATATAAACAAAAAAGCAGATACAATGGATACGGAATTATAAGGTAAAATCCGGTATGGTAGTAATGGATAATTGGAATTAAGATAACTTGTATAATAGATATGGAAATATAAAATGGGAAGAAGTAATAAAGAATGGGAGAATCTTGGACTTAAGATATTTAACGCTGCAAAAACTGAACTCTACCTATCTATGAGATACCTCTACTTAGCTCTTGACGGACTGGAGATAGTAGCGGATATGAGGGTGGATTTCCTTTGCTACAGATGGCGGAAAGCTGTATTTTTTGCCGATGATGGCTGCTGGGAAGTATATGGAAAATCCTCTCCTTATCAACAGAGCCTATCTTCACTCTGTGCTTCACTGTCTCTTTGGACATATGTATAAAAGGGAGAAGAGGGATGAGGATTTGTGGAACCTTGCTTGCGATATTATGGTGGAGGGAGTTATAGATGATATGGAAGTCGCCAGTGTAACTACAGTTGTCCCGCCTCTTAAGGAAGAAGCTGAGGTAAGGATAGCAAGGGAGTGTAAGATATTTTCAGCAGAATACATCTATGACTATTTGAAGAAGAATAAAGAAGATATACTAGCTCTAGAGAATTATTTTAAGGTAGATGACCATTCTCTTTGGGATAATGAGAATAATGATGAGAAGGATACAAAAAGAGAAAAGAAGGAAGAAAATGCCAAAGAAGAAGAACTGTGGAAGGATGTAAGTACTAAAATACAGACAGAGATTGAGACTTATTCAAGGAGTATAGGTATAGAAAATACAAGGCTGTATCAAAGTCTTGTGACAAAAAATAGGGAAAAGGTGTCTTATACTGATTTCCTCAGAAAGTTTAAGGAGCCTGTGGAAGAGATTAAGCTTGATTTTGAGACCTTTGACTATGGTTTTTATAACTATGGGTTTAGCTTTATGGAAATATGCCTCTTATAGAGGAGCCGGAATACAGGGTTTCGGAAGTAGTTAAAAATTTTGTGGTTGTTATAGATACCTCAGGCTCGGTGAGCAGGGAGATTGTGACTGCCTTTCTTGAAGAGACTGTAAATATCCTGACTGAGGAAAGCGTTACTGAGGATTTTGGTATTACCAGAGAATGTGTTATTATTCAATCAGACAATCAGATTCAGGATGTTAAGGTACTACATAATAAAGCAGAACTTGAGCATTATATCAAAGAGTTTGAAATTACCGGGAGGGGAGGCACAGACTTTAGAGTTGCCTTTAGCTATATAGCTGAGGAAGTAAAAGAGGGTAGAATGAATAAGCCTTCCGGATTAATTTACTTTACAGACGGATATGGTATTTATCCTGAAGCAAAGCCTGAGTATGATGTGGTTTTTGTGTTTCCCGAGACTGCTTATCCCGATGGGAAATTCCCTTATATTAGTGGAGAGTTTCCGGTATGGGCAATGCATTTGGTGATGAATGTTTAGAGAGGTAAAAAGATGAATATAGAAGCGGCTAAGACAGAGATAAAGCGTACTTTAGCGTTGTACTTGGAAAAGGATGAGCTGGGCAATTATTTGATGCCCCAGGTGAAGCAGCGACCACTCTTTTTGGTGGGACCTCCGGGAGTGGGTAAGACTGCTATTATGGAGCAGGTGGCGGCAGAGGAAGGGGTTGCCCTTGTGTCATATACCATTACCCACCATACGAGGCAGAGTGCAGTGGGGCTTCCCTTTATAAAAGAGAGGGAATATGACGGTAAGCTGTATTCTACCACTGAATACACTATGAGTGAGATTATAGCAAGTATCTACGAGAGCATAGAGAATACAGGCATTAAGGAGGGAATCCTCTTCTTAGATGAAATTAACTGTGTATCAGAGACACTTGCGCCTATGATGCTTCAGTTCCTTCAGGAGAAGAAGTTTGGAAACTTCAGTGTACCTAAGGGCTGGATTATAGTTACTGCGGGCAATCCAGCGGGCTATAATAAGTCTGTAAGGGAGTTTGACACTGTTACTCTGGATAGAATAAGACAGATAACAATTGAAGCAGAATATAGCGTATGGAAGAATTATGCGATAAAGCAGGGAGTTCATCCTGCTATAATGAGTTTCCTGGAGATTAAAAAAGAAAATTTCTATCACATGGAGACTACGGTTGAAGGAAAGAGAATAGTTACTCCAAGGGGCTGGGAGGATTTCTCTGTGCTTTTATGGGGATATGAGAGAAAGGGCTTTGATATATCTAATGAGGTAGCTCTTGAGTTTATAAAGGATAAGAGAATAGCTGTAGACTTTGTCAACTTCCTTGAGCTTTTTCATAAATATGAGAATAAATATAGGATAAAAGATATACTTGAAAATGGAGACATATCAGCTGAACTTCCGGGCTATGATGAAGCAGGCTTTGATGAGAAGATAAGTGTGGTTTCTATGATGCTCTCAGGTCTTAATAATTACTTTATAAAGACTTACAGAGAAGAGGAATATCTAAAAAGGTTATTTAATGTGCTTAAAAGGGCTAAGGAAGAAGAGGGCTATAAGACAGTATGTGAGCTTTATGAGGGCGAAAGAAAAGAGTATGAGAAGTTAAGCCTTGGAAGAGCTCTGGATAAGGTACAGGATAAGATTTATCTTAAGACTATATCTAAGCTTTCTGAACTAATTTCTCTATATGACGTAGCTAAAGAGGAAGAGTTTTCCAGTAAAATGTCGGAGTTTTTTGCAGAAGAAAAGAAAGCGGTGCTTGAAATAAGTGAAAAGGCGGAAAAGGCTCTTTCAAATGCGATTAACTTTATGGAGAAGTATTTCACTCCTTCTGATGATAGTGAGGAGCTTGTCGTGGCTTCAGGTTCAGAAATGGTTTACTTCATCTCAGAGCTTGAGACCAATTATTACAGTATGAATTTTATAAGGGAACACTCTAGTGTGGATCTTAAGAAGTATGGAAAACTCCTTAAGACATCTTCGATGCGTGAAAAACTTATGAGTGAGATAAGAGGGGAGTAGCAGATAATTTATGAAAGGCGGTAAATCAGCTAATGGTTTATTGCCTTTTTATTAGAATTATGTTACAAATCGCCTTGAAAAAAATATAGAATTATGTTACAAACATGTTTTTAAAAATAGAATTATGTTACAAACATACTTGAAAAAAACCATAGAAAAATGTTACAATAATAGTAAATAAGAAGATGTTGGCACTTGGAGAGTGAAATGTTAAAGAGAAAAGCGTACAATGAATTATTAAAATGGAAGAACGAATCAGAAAAGAAAGCTCTTTATGTAACGGGAGCGAGGCAAATTGGAAAAACCACACTTATCAGAGAGTTTGGAAAGAATGAATATGAGTACTTTGCTGAAATTAATTTTGTAAGGGATGTAAAAGCGAAGAGTATCTTTGCAGGAGATTTTACGCCGGAATCTATAATTACCAATATGACTGCATACCTAAGAACTCCTTTAGAAAAGGGTAAGACTTTGATACTATTTGATGAGGTACAAGAATGCCCTGAGGTAAGGTCTGCAATCAAGTTTTTAGTTGAAGATGGAAGATTTGATTACATTGAATCAGGCTCATTACTTGGTATAAAATACAATGACATAAAATCATACCCTGTTGGTTTTGAGAAAGTATTACAGATGTATCCTATGGATTTTGAAGAATATATGTGGGCAAATGGAGTTCAAGAAAAAACCATAGATTATTTAAGTTCTTGTTATGAGGAAAAAGAAAAAGTATCAGATACAATACATGATACATTGTGCAAGTTGTTTTACAGCTACCTTGTAGTAGGTGGAATGCCGGAAACAGTACAGATTTATATTGATACACATGATATTTCAAAGGTAATATTAAACCAGAATAGCATTTTAGACTTATATAAACTCGACATTGCAAAGTATGCTGTAGGTAATGATAAATCAAAGATACGGAGCATTTTTGATAGCATTCCATCACAGTTAAATGATAAATCGAAGATTTAAAGTAAATAGTATTAGCCCTTCTGCGAGACTATTAAGATATGAGGATAGCTTTAATTGGCTTGCAGATGCGGGAGTGGCCCTTCCATGCTATAATGTAGCAGAGCCTCAGCCACCGTTACAGCTTAATGAAAAAAGAAATCTATTTAAGTTGTACACAAACGATGTAGGATTGCTCTGTGCTTCTTGTATGGAAAATATTCAGTTTGAACTGTTAAACGGTAATGTAGAAGTAAATATGGGGAGTATATTAGAAAATGCTATCGCACAAAACCTAAAGGCGAATGGGTTTAAGCTTCATTACTTTGATTCAAAAAAAATTGGAGAATTAGACTTCGTTTTACAAAAAGGATTAAGTGTAAATCTTGTAGAGGTAAAATCCGGAAATGATTTCAAAAAACATCCTGCTTTAAGACATGCTTTAGAAGTAGAGCAATGGAAATTCGATGAAATTACAGTTTTTTCAAAGTCAAATGTAGAAGAAGATGGAAGAATAACATACTTACCTTGGTACATGGTGATTTTTTTCGTCAATAAGCCTGTGAATAAGGAACTTATTCACAGGTTGGATTTGAGCGGGTTATAGATTAAGCCAAGTCAGGGGCTGCCGCATTAAGACTATGTTTTGCCGTACTTCTGCTTGTTGTGGCAGTCCCCTGAATATTTAGCAGCACTACCTGAGACCGTCTTTTGTCAAAACATAGACCTTGTCACAGACCTCTTCTATGTACTTCCTGTCATGTGAAATGCTTATGATGGCACCTGGAAATTCCCTTAGCATCTTTCTGATTACGGGACCTGAAAGAGGAGAAAAATTCCTCGTAGGCTCATCAAGTATAAGCACATTTGCCTTAGATATGCTCATCTTAAGCAGAAAAATCTTCGCCTTTTGACCACCTGAGAGCTCAGAGATTGGGTGTTTCATCTCATCTGATGTATAGTTTAGCGAACCTAAAAAAGTCCTTATTTTAGTTTTTTCTTCTTTACCTGCATCAGGGCAGAGGTATTCCACAGGAGTTATGTCCAGTTTAAGCATTTCTTCATAGTTTTGTGGCATATATTCAGCCTTTATATCAGTCCTACTTTAGCAAGATTTCAGCAATTTTATGTATGAGACTAGTCTTTCCTGAGCCGTTCTTTCCGGTTATACAGATTTTTTTCAGGACCACGAAGGCTTAAACCGATATTTTCAGCAAGGAGGACCTTGTTATCCGGGGTATATAGCTTAGGAAGCTTAAATTCTATGACTGTCTTTCCGGATGGAATTAAAGAGTTCCTGTCTCCAAGCTTAAAAAAGATAGCCTCTTCCTGTTCAGGACTTTCAGTCATGTCTCTTTCTTCCCTTTCAAAGCGGTGAGCCATAGACTTTACTGCATGCATCTTCTTTTTTAAGAGCCGTCCGCCTGCAGGGGTCTCTTCTTGAAATAGTTGCCTGTGCGTGTTCAACACTTTTGTATATGCGGCTTAGTTTTTCATCTCGAATCTTTTTCAGACGCCTGTCATTTTCAGCAACTCTTTCCTGATTGTTAAAATCGCGCCTCCTTTCCTCCATATACTGAAGATATGGAAGCCTTGCTACTGTATATCTGCTTTCTGTTTTTCTTTTAATCTGTTCAAGGTGAATCACCATATTGGCAGTATTTTCAATTAATACCTCGTCATGAGATATGAAAATGACTATATGCTTAAAATCATTTATTATAGTTTCAAGAAGACAAAGAGTATCTGTATCAATGTCGTTAGATGGCTCGTCAAGCAAGAGAACTGTAGGTTCCTCAAGCAAAAGCCTGATAAGTGAAACTTTGATTTTTTCGCCTCCTGACAGAGTTTCCATTATTTGTTCGCTGTAATAAAAATCATTGGGAAGCCCAAAGTCTTTGGCCTTCTTGCTTAAAGCTTTTGGACTATGTGAGAGGAAACCATCTGACTGCATAAAATAGTCATATACGCTTAGCTTAAGCAATTCATTCGCCATCTCCTGTGGGAGATAAGCAAGTTTTTCCCCGGATTTAATAAGGGTTCCATCTTCATTGCAGTAGGTTGTTATTAGCTCTTTGTCATATATCCACTTTAGTAGAGTGGATTTTCCGTTTCCTTCTTCACCGATAATTACAGCCTTATCTCCATCGTTAAAAGAAGAGGAAAAGTTACTTAGTATAATTCGATTATCTTTTTTATGGGTTAAGGTTAGGTTTTTTATCTGTAGCATAATCCTCCTAAAATGAAAAAGCCTGCTTCATTTTCTGAAACAGACTAAATATTCCCATCGTCATCAATATAGGAGTTGCAATCAATTATCATCTTTTATGTTGAAAGTATAAAATTGATTCAGCCCTAAAGAGGTGTATTATGCCTTGATACCAAGATTTCATCAATATCAGAACTTAATGATATAAAGCATAAAAAAATAACACAGTTGCTGTGGGGGAATTATAAATAATCTAATTCAGAAATACACAGACTTATTCCGTAAAAATCAGTCTGTTATTAGTTTCATAAATTAAATTATTTATTAATCATTTTGCCACCTGTACTGTGCCTTTCTTTTTGTTAAGTCTAATGATACCAAAAATATAATTTTTGTCAATAGCGGAAGATTAAATCCAATAAATAGTGAGTTTACTTGATATTTACCATTAAATATAGGAGATTTTGGTGATAATTAAAATAATTTCAATTATGTCAAATTATTCTCGTCTTGCCCTTTATTATATCCAAAAAAAATGTTATAATGAAGAGTGTACGTCAAAAAATCAATCATAAATCAGGGAGGAAGAAAGATGAGACTAGGTGGTCTTGAAGCAGGCGGAACAAAGATGGTTCTTTGTGTCGGAGATGAAAAGGGTGAGATATTCGAGCAGATATCAATACCGACAGGCACTCCTGCAGAAACAGTACCTGACATTATTAAGTGGTTTTCAGATAAAAATATAGATGCACTTGGGATAGGCTGCTTTGGACCTGTGGATGTATCACCTGCATCACCTACCTACGGGCAGATTTTAGATACACCTAAGCTTCCTTGGGTACATTATGACCTACTCAAAGAACTTCAAAAAGAAATAAAGGTTCCAATGAAAATAGATACTGATGTAAATGGCTCCTGTCTTGGTGAGATGGTATTTGGCTGTGCTAAAGGCATCGATTCGGTTGTGTATGTCACAATAGGAACCGGAATAGGTGTTGGTATTGCAATTGGAGGCAAGCTGGTTCACGGGATGCTTCATCCTGAAGCGGGACACATCATAGTAAATAAGCATCATGAGGATAAGGGTAACTGTATTTGCCCGTACCATGACAGCTGTCTTGAAGGTCTTGCGGCAGGTCCATCCATGGAAAAAAGATGGAATAAAAAGGCCTATGATTTGGAAGATAACGACCTTGCTTGGGAGATAGAAAGTGAGTATATAGCACAGGCGCTGGTTAATTATATACTTACTGTTTCACCTCAAAAAATAATCTTAGGTGGAGGAGTTATGAACCAGACCAGACTTTTTCCGCTTATCAGAAAAAAGGTTACTAAGTTACTTAACGGGTATTTAAATACTCCTGAACTAAAGGACATGGATAATTATATAGTTCCAAACAGTCTTAATGACAATCAGGGCATACTTGGAGCTATGGAGCTTGGCAGACAGGCTTATGATGAAGAAAAAGCTAAATAGCTATAAAGAAAGGGACAGGGCAATGGTAAGAGCAATAGTTGGAGCAAATTGGGGAGACGAAGGTAAGGGTAAGATTACAGATATGCTTGCAGAGACATCTGACATTATCGTTAGATTTCAGGGTGGAAGCAATGCAGGACATACTATTATCAACAACTATGGTAAGTTTGCACTTCATTTACTTCCATCAGGAGTATTTTATAACCATACTACAAGTATTATCGGAAATGGAGTTGCACTTAATATTCCTTATCTTGTTAAAGAAATCAAATCTTTGATTGAAAAGGGAGTGCCAAAGCCAAAGGTGCTTGTATCTGACAGGGCACAGATTATAATGCCTTACCATATCAAGTTCGATGAGTATGAGGAAGAAAGACTTGGCAAAAACTCATTTGGCTCTACCAAGTCAGGCATAGCTCCATTTTACTCAGATAAATATGCAAAGATTGGTTTTCAGGTATCAGAGCTTTTTGATGACGAGATTCTTAAAGAAAAAATAGAAAGAGTATGTATACAAAAAGATGTACTTTTAGAGCATCTTTATCACAAGCCTGCTATTGACAAGGCAGAGCTCCTTGAGACACTTCACGAGTACAGAGATATGATTGCACCTTATGTTTGCGATACCGCACTTTTCATACAGGAAGCAATAAAGGCCGGCAAGACAGTTCTTTTAGAGGGACAGCTTGGAACACTTAAAGATCCTGATTTTGGTATATATCCTATGGTTACATCTTCCTCAACCCTTGCATCCTATGGTGCGATAGGAGCGGGATACCTCCTTATGAGATTAAGGATATAATTACTGTAGTAAAGGCCTATTCGAGTGCAGTTGGAGCAGGAGAATTCGTAAGCGAAATCTTTGGTGAAGAGGCTGACGAGCTTAGACGCAGAGGAGGAGACGGAGGAGAATATGGAGCAACCACAGGCCGCCCTCGTAGAATGGGATGGTTTGATGCTGTAGCCAGCCGCTATGGTGTAAGGATGCAGGGTGCTACACAGGTAAGCCTCACTGTACTTGATGTACTCGGCTATCTTGACGAACTTCCTATTTGTGTAGGCTATGAGATAGATGGTAAGATAACAAGAGATTTTCCGGTAACTGCTGAACTTAAGAAGGCTAAGCCGGTATATGAAAAGTTACCGGGCTGGAAATGTGAGATTAAGGGAATCAGAAAATATGAGGAGCTTCCTGAGAACTGTAGAAAGTACATTGAGTTTATAGAGAAAGAACTTGGAGTACCTGTTACCATGGTAAGTAACGGACCGGGAAGAGAAGACATTATCTATAAGAAATAAAGGCTATTGTAAGGAGGGGTACTAATGGAAAAAAAGATTGAAAATTTTGCGGAAGAAAAGTTTAACTTTGAACTTCCGGAAATATTAGTGCTGCCCTCCGCTTTAGAAGTATCAGTTAGAACCGACACAGGTGCTGTCGGTTCTTTTAAGATAAGATATAAGGATGAATTAAAATATGGTGACAGAAAAATAAGAGGCTATGTTACCTGTAATGATTATCGCTTTAAGTTTGACAAGGTTACTTTTTCAGACTGTGAAGTTGAGGTAAAATTTGAATTTGATGGCAGGGGATTGGCTCCTGATCATGAATACAGCGGAAATATCCGCTTGATTACCGATTGCGGTGAAATTACAGTACCTTACTTCATCAAAACTAAAGAAGAAGGGCTTGTAATAGAGAGCGAGGATATCAAAAACATCTATCAGTTTGCTTCCTTTGCTGAGCATAATTTTGAACTTGCAGCAAAGATATTTTACAGTGATGAATTTGAAAAATATGTTCTAAAAGACAAGGAGGAACTTAAACTCATACGCAGAGGCTTACTTGGCAACAAGGACAGATACAGGGCGTTAGAGGAGTTTTTCTGTTTTACTAAGAGTAAGCAGAGGGTTAGACTTACAACTGACAGGACAGTTTATAATTTTCACATTTCAGGGCTTCCTATCAAGGATAAGCTGCTCATTCGTAAGAGCAACTGGGGATATGTTAAGGCTGATATCATTACGGAGGGTAAGTTCTTTAGAATTAATAAAAATGAAGTAACAAATGAGTCCTTTGAAAACGGAGAATTTGCACTTGAGGTCTTTATAGATCCGAGGTATATAAGGTCTGAGAAAGCAAGTGGAAGGATTATTTTCCGTACCTTTGAAGAAGATCTTTGCATTGAGTTTAATTTTATAAATACAACGATTTCGCCTGAAAAGTCTGCTGCGAATAGAAAGAGATTTGAGTATACTAAAAAATTAATAGATGAATTCTACGCCTATCGTATGGGGACAAGCAGCCTTAAAAATGTGACTACTGCTGCGCGGACGATATTGTACGGCATTGGTATATCGGGAAGAAATCAGGAAATAGTTGATTATGTCAATATTTATTTACATCTGATTAATGGAAATGAGGCAGAAGCAAAGGAAGAACTTGCAAAACTTAATACCAATACACAGATACCGTTGTTTAGGCTTATTTATATTTATTTCAAGTATAGGCTTGCGTCTGAGGAGCATAAGGAAAAATACAGACGAGAGATAGAAAAGCTTATTAATATAAAGGGCTATCAGGCGGGGTTATATTTTTTAATCCATATGGATGGCAGATACAAGATGAATTTAGCCAGAAGGCTGGATTTCATTGAGCAGCTTTACAATGAGAGCTTTAAAAGTCCGTTTTTGCTCATGGAGGCTTGGAGTATATATAAGTCTCAACCGGATTACTTCGGAAAGCTTAATTCGTTCTCTATTCAAGTGGTTAACTGGGCTATAAAGCATGGCTTTTTCTCGGGTAAACTTGTCACGGAGAAATTTGTAATCCTTGCAAATGAATTAAGGGAGTTTAATCCTCTTGTAATTAAGCTCTTGGAAGTAGTTTATAAGAACTGGGGAGTTGAAGAGGTTGTTCAGGCAATATGCGCCCAGCTTATAAGAAAAAAGAACATGGATGAAGCTGACCATGAGTGGTATAGAATAGGTATTAAGCGAGGTATCAAGCTTACAGGAATATACGAACTGTATATGAGAACGATGAGAGATGATTCAGATGAGAAAATAGAACTCTCGGTATATTCATATTTTTTGTATGATAATACACTTAATACCGCAAAAAAAAGCCTTGCTGTATTCATACCTGATAAAGAATAAGAATGAGGCTGATTTACAGGATATATATAGGGAATATAAGGAGCAAATCTACTCATTTGCAAGTGAACAGATTAAAAAGGGTGAAATCAGCTCCAATCTTGCAACTGTATATAAGCTGGTATTTAAGGATTACAACTTTTTATCAGAACATTATTCTTATCTGCCTTCAGTTATTTTTAAGAAGAAAATTGTATGTAAAAATGCAAATATGCAGTTTGTTACTATAGTTACCAGGGGACTTATGGCTGGCTCCTCATACAAGTTCAATGACGGAGTTGCCATAGCAGATGTGTCAGGAGAGTATTCTACTGCTGTAGTAGCGGATAAAGAAGGAAACCTATATCCTGCCAAAGAATATTGTGATTCGGAAAGACTTATAAACTACTATGATTATTTAAATAGCTGTTATGAGGCAGGAGATAGAAGTTATATGGAACTTCTTACCATTGTTGCTGAAAATGACCGCTTTCATAAACAGTGTAAGCACCTAACTGAAATCTGTGAGCAACTGCTTGCATCTAAGGTTATTACAGAAGAATATAAGTATTTTATAAGAAATAAGCTCTTAGAGTACTACTTTGAAGCCAATGAAGGTGAAAAACTTGAACTCATATTAAATGACTATGATTTTAATCAGGTTGACGGGAAACTAGCTGATTATGCGGCTAATATAGTATTGATAAGAAATGTATACCCTCTTTCACTTCAGGCGCTTAAGTTAATTGGCCTTGATATGGTGGGGGCAGGAAAGCTGTCTAAGGTCATTTCATCCTATATCGAAGATGAAGATGAGGCAAGAAAAAAAGAAAACTTTGGTATAATTATTTCTTCTGCATACAGACTGTTGCTTGATAAAAAGGCTGATGATGAGGTTGTTATCTTCCTTAGAGACAATTATGAGGGTGGTGTGACTGAACTGGACCTGATATATAAGGAACTTAGAGATAGGAATTTACTGAATGTAGAATTTGTCTCAAGGGTTATTCAGCAGATGCTCTTTTCTGAGTCTCTTGCAGTGGAATCAGATAAGATATTTGAATACTACGAAAAGTTTGGCGAAGAGACCTTGAGTAAGGCATTTTTATCCTATGTTTCCTACAAGTGGCTTGTGAGGGATGTAAGAGTAGGTAAATACTTTGAAAAGCGCATATATGATGAGGCATACAAGACAAAAAGCACGTTGTTCATTGTCTCATATCTCAAAATCCTAAGCGAGAAGAAGTTTTTAACTGATGAGGAGAGGGATTATGTCACAGTATGGGTAGAAAACCTTACCGAAGACGGCATTATACTTCCGTTCTTTAAGGAATTTAAGAATAAATGCAGGCTCCCTGCTGAAATCGAAAATTCAAACTATGTTGTATGCTATGCTGACAGCGAAGATGAGGTTGCTATCAATTATAGAATCATTTCTTCTGCCAACGGCGGAGACAGAAGCTATACTGTAGAATGGATGAAGAATGTGTATCAGGGCATCTTTGTAAAAGAATTTTTGGTTTTTGCAGATGAAGTGGTACAGTATTATATTTCCATTAAGGAAAAAGGTGATGATGAGCCAAAGATAATAATGAGTGACGAGTTAGTCATCAAGCAGGATGTGCTTTTTGAGGAGGATTTGGGACATAGCTTATTCTCGCAGATAAACATGATGTATGTATGTAAGGACTTGTCAGACGAAAAAACATTAAAAGAATACATGAGGAATTATGTAGCCGAAAAGGAGATTATAGATAAGTTATTTTCTTTAGAGACTATAGATGAGGAGTTTTGATAATGAGAGAGAAGGCAGGACTTTTGGTAGGAATGGACATTTGCGAGGATTATGTCCAGCTGACCTATTATGATAATGAGCTTCTTTCGCCTGAATCAGTCAGCAGGGGGAAGGAGAAGAGCAATACCTTATACCTGCGAGACTGGCGTACAGAAAAAAAGTAAAAATGACTGGATAATAGGAGATGAGTTAGACAAAGAAGAGTCAGGGAGATATTGTCGAAGTACAGGATTTCATCAAATATGTCTGCCTTTATGAAGAGATAAGGGTATGTGATAAGACCTATAAGGCAGAGCAGCTGATGAAGATATTTCTTGAAGCTTTGTTAAATGTACTAAATAGCTTTTTATCCGTTTAACGAGATAGAATACTTGGGAATTACTTTTCCTACAGTTACAAAAAGAGATGTCATATATGATGTCTGATGTACTTAAGGAATTGGGATTTGAAAAGGAAAAGTACATTCTTTTAAACCTCATGACGAGGCATTTTTTTATACTATACTATCAATCAGAAAAATCGAGCTTTGGCTAAATGATACTGCTTTTATTTGAGCTTGAGGAAGATGGACTTCACTTTAGAATACTTACCATATCCAAAAAAAGCTTGAGCCTATAACAGCTAAAATAAGCAAAAAGGAAAAAGGCTGAGAAGCTTAATAAGTCCCTAGTCAGAAGTAATCAGGAAGAAAGTGCCAATTTGTTTCATACCCCTATCTCTGATGGCTCTTGAAGAATCTACGGTTTCTACCATATATGCGGTAGGAAGAGGCTTTATAGATGCTTGGGCAGATGGAGTACTTAGGAAGCTTTCTCCGGGTAGAAGGATATTTAGAGGGCAGAACCTATATGCTAAGGGAGCCTGCCTCGCTGCAAAAGACAAGACCTCAGATGAACCTACGGACATAGTGCTGATGGAGGAGGACAAGACAACAGTAGGCTTTTCGCTTATGGCTGTAAAGGACGGTAAAAATACTGAGATAACACTCTTAAAGCCTGCACTAAAGTGGTATGAGGCAGAAACTGAGATTGACCTAATTATTAAGGATGAAGATGAGCTGGGTATACAGATAAATGATTTTATTACCAAAAAAACCAGCCAGAGATTCATATCATTTTCGGGAATTAGCACTGCTGAAGCAGGATTGACTAGAATAAGGCTGTCACTTAAATTTACAAACAGAGATACCTGCATCATAAAAGCCTCTGATATGGGCTTTGGAAGCTTTGTACCTACCACAAACAGAGTCTGGGAGTTAATATGGGAAAAGTAATAATATGTAGCGGTAGACTTGCGGGAAAGCCGTTTGTGCCGGATGGAACAGATAAAAGACTGTACTCTATTGAGGAAATCTGTCACTATGTAAACAACAATGTATACAGCATAGATATGAAGTTTTTTTCTCATCATCTGACAGATTATATTAAAGAAGAGCTTAAATTGCCTGCTGTGGCAGACAAGCTTAAAGAGATTGGTTGAGGATGGTTTCAGCCTTAATGATGTAATTACTGCTTTATTTTGCGGTTGTGACCTCTATAGTAAGGACGAAATTCTTGAAACCATAGAGCTTGTTAAGTCCTTAGAGAAAATGCCGGACTGGGAAAGAAAGGCATTTATAGGCTATAAAAAGCTTGAAGAGAAGAAATACCTTGCAGCCTTAAAGTGCTTTAGAGGAACTCTGAAGGTGGAAAGCCTTGCAGATAGGGACTATGGACTGGTGCTAAAAGCTATGGGGATTTGCCTCATACATGTATCCTCCTTTAGAGAAGCAGCAAATTGCTTCTACAAGTCTTATAAATATACTGGTAGCAATAAGGCACTTTTACTGGCCATACTTGCACTTAAGCTTGGAGGCCACGAAAAGGAATTTAACGAAAAAGTAGGTGATTTTACAGATGACGAGGCTGTTATATCAAAGGCTGAGTCTGTATGGAAAGAAACTGAGAGATTGGCTCTAAATAGTGAGAATATAAGTAGAATTGAAAATGTTTTTGGCAAGCTTAAGACCTATAAGGTAGCGGAAGGCTACAAGGAAATAGAGTTTAAGCTTGAAGAATTTAAAACTGAGTATAGGGAAGGAGCTTGGAATGGGCTTATTTCATAAAAAGGTAAAGGAAGTTGAACAGGAAGAGGTTAAGGTTGATTATGAAGAGGAAGTTCGTTCAATTTGTGAAAAGATTGACAAAGCTAATCTTCAAATCAAAATCATAAAAAAAGAGTATGATGAAGTAAACCGTTATCTACAGGATGCTCAGATAATTGACGGTTTGCCTGAAGAGCCTAAGAAAGAACTGCTTACATACGCAAAGTACATACTTGACCTACGAAAGGATATATCAAAGCTTGAAAGTAAGAGAACTGAGCTCACCGAGTTTGAGTTCGGGGTTATGGAAAGGTATGAGGATATAATTCCTGACGAGATAAAAAGACTGAAAAAAGAAGAAGAGTACGAGCAAACCATTAAAAGTGACTTAAGAAAGCTATCAGGTGAAAAGGCGGTACTTAGGCATGAAGAGGAGGCAGAGCTTAGCAGAAAAGCATTTCTAGGGAAGCTGGGCTTGGTAGCAGGCACAATCATAGGCTTACTTTTGCTTATGTATCTTATTCTTTATATGATATTTGACACCTTTGCTGATATTGCATTTATACTTACCATAATTGGTGGAGTTGTAATAGCCTTTTATATATTCATTGAAACTGATAAAAACTCGAAGGCGCTTAAGCTAAATGCTGCCAAGGAGAACAAGCTGATTAATCTTACCAATACAGTTAAGATTAAGTATGTTAATCAAAAGTCCTCTCTAGATTACAGCCACGATAAGTATGCGGTAAACAATGTATTTGAGCTTGAGTACAGGTATAATCAGTACATGTCTTATAAGGAAGATGAGATGAAGCGTAGAAAAGCCAATTCAACTTACGAGTTTTATAACAACAAGTATAAAGACCTACTCTACGAATACAAGGTTCATGACACCGAAGTATGGTCATATCAGGCAGGAGCTGTAGTAGACCCTAAGGAAATGGTTGAGATAAGACATAAGCTAATGAACGAAGGCAAAAGCTAAGGGAACAGCTAAGTGAAAATACTGAAACAATATCAAAGCTAGGGGAGAGGCTTACTGAGATAGGAAAGAAGTCTGAAGAACTGGGAATCATGGTCAATGGAATGATGGAGTTCTATGGAATTGGAGCAGTTCCAAGTGGGACAAGGAAAAAAACAAGGACTATCTCAATAAATACTAACGTAAGCACAAGTATAAAATAGGCTAAAGTGACTTATCAGTCTATTTATGATATAATATATCTTAACAATAAAACGGATAAGGGGTAATAATATGGCAATTTGTTATAAAACCATTATGGCACTTATTGGTAGAAAGAGAAATGAACAAAGAAGACTTAAAAAGAGCTGCAAACATAACAAGCAAATTTAATATACTTGCTGATTAGAGAAAACTGGTGTATTGACTCTATAATTAATATTCCTGTAGTTCATTGGTTAGAAAAATAATGAAAATAAAAACTAAAGTAATAGATACAGATAGTTACAGTAAGTTTATGCCTAATGAAAAAGTTATTACACCAACATTTATTATTATGAATCAAGAATATCAGGAGATAGGGAAATGGGTTCAATATCCTAAAAGAATAATAGATGTGGTTGAATCTAAGGACCAGTTCGAGTTATAGTAGAGAAAAGGAGATACCGACAGGGAGAATATGTTGTAGATATATTGAAAGAGGTATTAGATATCCTGATTAACTATAGAGATAATATTTATTTAGACAGGAGGAAATAAAGTGAGTCAAGAAAATAAGATAAATCAATCTTGCTGAGTTTCAACACAAAAAACCATTGGTACAATGGAAGAAAAAGAATATTGCCCCAAATGTCACGAAATAGGAGAAAAGGTTAAGAATATAACTGTAAAGCATATGGTATCAGAAAACCTTATGGGAAAGGTTGTAGATGAAGAAACTTACTATTTATGTATGAATGAAGATTGTGATGCCGTGTATTATAACTTAAACAATGAAAAAGTTTTTTATAAGGAAGACGTAAAAGTTCCTATATGGTTAAAAAAGAATGCAAATCCCAAATATATATGCTATTGCAACCAAGTTACAGAACAACAAATTATAAACGCTGTTTTATATGATGGTGCAAAGGATATTAAAGATATTATTAGACTTACAGGGGCAATGAAAAATGGAAAGTGCGAAATTAACAATCCTTTGGGTAAATGCTGTAGTCCTTTTATTCAAGAAACCATCAATAAAGCATTAAATAGCAAAAAATAGTTTGCGACAAATAATTTATAAAGTACGTCATAACAGTAATAAAATTTAAAAAATAATAAAAACTATATAATTAAAATTTTAGCGGTTCAGATGTAAAAGTCTGGGCCGCTTTTTTATTTTCCCCGGAAAGGAGGTCACCTATATGGTAAATGATGAAGTTAATAATAAGGCTATAAATATTGAGATAAAAGTGGCTCAGTATTCAGCAAAGGCTATTTTAAAAGCTATGAAAAAGATTATAGAATATGCCTATGAAAAAAGCCAACAACTAGCAGATTATATTATTGAATAAAGAAAAACTAATTCAAGGAAACTTAAGGATATGGTAAAGAAAGGTCAGCTGGAAAATATTGATAAGCAAATCGAAAATAATATGAGGGAGATACTAACTCATGGGCAAATCTCTGGTCTGACGAACAAAAATCTCATATGAGGTTATGCTGGAGGATAAGACTGCCATACAAGCCAAAGGCCTATAACTACACGCAATCTTGTTACAGATGGTTCTATCACAGAAAATGTATGTGTATGTGGAAACAATGGTAACATGTGCGAACCAGATACCGAAAACTGAGGGGTATGGAAGTTCCCAAAGACTTGGCTTGAAAGCGGCAAACAGCAGACGTGACTATTGGCTTACAACACTGACAGTTTCCGTTAACATGGTAATGACAAAAGAAAGACTGATAAACAGTGGCTTTTATGATTTAGCCGCAGCATATCAGTCTGTGCACGTCAACTATTTAAAGCGCTGTATACTAGAATCGTACGTAAAGTGCTGTGAGAGAATGGCAGTTGGTCACCGCCTTATACTCGCTTCAAAGTATAAATGTTATGAGTCAATTATATATATAAATCCAAGCAGTTTTATACCTTGAAATGAGTAAATTTATTTTATTTTTAGTCATAAATTTTCTTTCAGATTATCCAGTCTTGAAACTGACAGTGTCTGTAGTAGTAAATCAGCAAGTACAAGGGCTGTCATAGATTCTACAACTACTACTGCGCGGGATACTACAATAGGATCGTGGCGGCCCTCTATGTTTATATCAATTTCTTCCTTGTCTTTATTAACAGTGCTTTGTGTCAAAGCAATTGACGGAGTAGGCTTAAAAGCAGCTCTAACAATGAGAGGTGAACCGTCACTCATTCCGCCTAGAACACCACCACTATGATTGGTAGACTTTTTAATTTCTCCATTTTCACAAATGAAGGCATCGTTATTATCAGCACCTGTACTTCTTGCAGAGCCAAAACCATCGCCTATTTCAACTCCCTTAACAGCTCCTATTGAAAATAGAGCCTGCCCAAGCCTTGCATCGAGCTTATCAAATACAGTCTCCCCAAGCCCCGCGGGAAGCCCTGTGGCTACACATTCTACTATTCCGCCGGCAGAGTTCAAGCTTTTTTTAATCCCCTCCAGATATCCCTCAGCTAATTTTGTAGATTCTTCATCAGGCATATAAAGTGAGGAATTAAGAACAGCCTCTCTTGTTATTTTACTTCTATCGTTAAGTAGGTCAGCCGGTAAGCTAATATTTCCTATTGAGTGAGTGTAAGCAAGGACATCTATACCAAATTCTTTGAGAAGCTTAGCTGCTACAGCACCTGCGGCTACTCGGGAAAGGGTTTCTCTTCCTGATGAGCGGCCTCCTCCCCTGTAGTCTCTAAAGCCATATTTTTCATCAAAGGTATAGTCGGCATGCCCCGGACGGTAGTAATTAGCAATCTTATCGTAGTCCTTTGAATGCTGGTCTGCATTTCTTACCATCACCGCGATCGGAGTGCCCGTTGTAAGCCCATTGAACACACCTGAAAGTATTTCTATATCATCAGTTTCTTGTCTGGGAGTAGTATATTTGCAGGTTCCCGGGCGCCTTCTGTTCATATAAGGGGCAATATCCTCTTTACTTAGAGAAAGCCCTGCAGGACAGCCGTCTATAACCACTCCAAGTCCTGCACCATGAGACTCTCCCCAAGTAGTTATCTTAAACAAAGTTCCAAAAGTTGAACCCGCCATACTTTCCTCCTAAATATTAAATATTAGATAATGTAATTAAATACCTTATAAATATATATGTCAAGAATGAAAATCAATGCTTTAAAAAACTCCCCCATTGTGTTAGACTTTTTCTATAACAATTAGCTCTAACTAATGCAAGGAGGACAAAATGGAAGTTAAAGAAAAACTGGCGAAATTAAGAGAAATAATGGCTGAATCAGGTATTGATTTTTATCTCATGCCTACAGCTGATTTTCATGAATCAGAATATGCAGGAGAGCATTTTGGAGTAAGAAAATATATGTCAGGCTTTACAGGCTCTGCTGGAAGCCTTTTAGTAGGAAGAGAAAAGGCTCTTCTTTGGACGGATGGAAGATATTTCATTCAGGCTGAAAGAGAGCTATCAGGAAGCACTATAGAGCTTATGCGTATGGGTGAGGAAGATGTTCCTACGATATCAAAGTTCATTGAAGATAACATTCCTGAAAAAGGTGTGCTTGGCTTTGATGGAAGAGTTATCAATTCAGCCCTTGGCAATAAGATTAAAGCTGCCATTGAAAAGAAAAATGCTACTATCAAATATGACAAGGATTTGGTAGATGAAATCTGGACTGACAGACCTGCGCTTTCCGTTAAGCCTGCATTCTTCCTTGAAGAAAAATACTCAGGCAGACCTGCATCGGATAAGCTTACCTTTGTTAGAAGTAAAATGAAAGAAGAGGGAGCTGATGCCTTTATACTTACCTCCCTTGATGACATTGCCTGGCTCTACAATATGCGTGGAGATGACATCCCTTGCAACCCTGTAGTGCTATCATACACTGTTGTATTTATGGACAAGGCTGTAATCTTCTTAAATGAAGCAGTCCTTAACGATGTGCTTAGAGCAGAATTTGAGAAAAATAATGTGGAAATTAGACCTTACAACGATATTTACGAATATGTAAAGGGGCTTAAAGACTGCAAGAAGGTCTTGCTTGACACGAATAAGGTAAACTATGCTATTTACAGCAATATACCTGAAAATATTGAGAAGCTTCCTAAGGTAAATCCAACAACTTTAGAGAAGGCTAAGAAGAATTCTACAGAGGTAGAAAATATCAAAAAGGCACATGTAAAAGACGGAGTTGCCATGGTTAAGTTCATTTACTGGGTAAAGAAGAATGTTGGCAAGATGAAGATTACCGAGATTTCTGCAAGTGATTATCTTGAGGAGAGAAGAAAGGAGCAGGAAGGCTTTATTGAACTATCCTTTGATACTATAGCTGCCTACAATGCAAATGCAGCTATGATGCACTACTCAGCTACACCTGAGCATGATGCCTTAGCTTAAGCCTGAAGGCTTCTTCCTTGTAGACTCAGGCGGACAGTATTATGAGGGAACCACAGATATTACAAGAACCATAGTACTCGGACCTCTTAAGGACGAGTGGAAGAGGGATTATACGCTTACACTTAAGGGACATATGAATCTCTTAAACGCTAAGTTTCTCTATGGCTGTACAGGCATTAATCTTGACGTCCTTTGCCGTGCTCCACTTTGGAATATTGGTATAGACTACAGGTGTGGAACAGGTCATGGTGTGGGCTATCTCTTAAATGTTCACGAGGCACCAAATGGTTTCAGATGGAAGATGGTTCCTGAGAGGAATGATAGTGCAGTTCTTGAAGAGGGTATGATAACAACTGACGAGCCTGGCGTATATACTGAGAACAGCCATGGTATAAGGATTGAGAATGAGCTTCTTTGCAAGAAGGACATCAAAAACGAATATGGCCAGTTCATGTGCTTTGAGTCTGTAACCTATTGTCCTATTGATAAAGAAGCAATCGATGTGAAATATCTCGAAAAAAGAGATATTGAGCAGATAGATGATTACCACAAACTGGTATATAAGGAGCTTTCACCTTACTTTGAGGGAGAGGAGTTAGCTTGGCTTAAGGAGGCTTGTGAGCCGATTAAGGGGGAATAATGGAAGTTATACTTAAAGAATACGCAGTATATAAAGAAGCAGAAATTCTTGGATTATATACAAGTGTAGGATGGACAAATTATACTGATAAGCCTGAAATGCTAAGAAATGCTTATTTGAATTCCCTTAAGATATATGGAGCCTATGTTGATGACAAGCTGATTGGCATAATCAGGGTGGTTGGTGACGGATATTCTGTAATCTTCGTACAGGACCTCTTAGTTCATCCTGAGTTTCAGAGAAATGGTATAGGCACTCTTTTACTTAAGAGGATGTTAAAGGAGTATGAAAATGTCTACCAGATGCATCTAATTACTGAAGATAGCGAGAAGACTATATCATTTTATAAGTCACTTGGTTTTACCGACAATAGTGATGTTAACTGTAAGGCCTTTTCAAAGTATAACTAATATGATGACATTTTGGCGTTTTTTCGGGTAAAACAAAAGTTGCTACCGTAGGTTGCGTGATTGTAAGCTAAAATAAAAGAGGAAGTATAGTAATGTAGATACTTCCTCTTTTGTTGTGCGTAAAACTGCGGACGTTTTCTATCTGGTGCAGTCCCGAATCCGCCTGATATTGGGAAGGATGAGGCGAAAAGCAAGACTGTCTATGGAGCATTTCGAATCTTATGGAAGCCTGATATGAGAAGGATATTAACCCATGGCGAATTGAAAATCTAACTTTCATTTATAAAAAGTAACTTCCGCTTGAACCGGAAACTACTACTTTATCTAGGTAATAACTTCGGCATAATTTACAATAAAAAAATATAACTAATAAAAGTTAAGGGCAGTTTTTTTCTTTAACATTTTAAAAATATTTGAATGGAATATTATATATTTTTAATTAATCATCTAAATTTTTTTATAGAAAAATATCCGATATAATGAATGATAGGTTAATTTGACCTATAAACAAAATTTACTTTAAGAAAGTGAGGGCTATTTATGAAAGCGATTGTGTCACTAAAGAAAGTAGACTACACTTATGATATAACTTCTGACTGGAATTTTAGGTAGGTGAAAAATATGGATATTACAAGGACTACTACGCCTAATGCTGGTAGTCCTTCCTATCAACTGGAAGGACGAACAGCTAAAAATTTATACAAGGGACCGTCAGGAGAGTTAAAAGACAAAATTGATAAAATGTATGAAGAAATCAATCGCAAAAACAAGTCTTTTGCTGATCCAAAAGATCATATACGTAGGAAATATTTCGACCCAACCTACTTACACTATCAGGTTTTAGATGGTAGTCTTAGTTCAGGAAATCGTATGGATGCATATATTAACGAGATGAAAGTTTTAAAGGGCGGAAAACCTTCTGTTTCTGTTATAGACTATGCTTACCGTGGCTATGAAGCACCTAGTATTAATGGAGAAATAGAGTGCTTTAGAGAATCTATTCATGACCGACTTAACATGGACTTTCAGGTATCAAAACTTTTTGAAGAAAATGGTATTAACATACCGAGTGGAGCTTCTCTTACCTTTAGAAGTGATTTATATACAAATAGAATTTCTGTTTTAGGCGAGATAGACGATAACTTAATACAAAGAATAGAAAATGTTTTAAACAAAGGCAATAATGCATCAGTTTTATCATTGCATATCGTTCAGTCAGCTACATCATCCGGAAATTCTGAGCAGTATAGTTCTGAAAAGAGTAAACTTTGGAATTTAGCAGATAAAATTTACCGTTATACCGGATATGATATGCGTGATTTGGAAGCAAGAGAAGGCAGCTTTTTCACAAAGGATGGAGAGAATATTCTAGAAAAAGTTGAAGAGGGTGTTAGAAATGAAACAACAGACAATACCCCTACCGAGCAGAGAGCAGCATTAGGTATGTTGCGCTCAAACGTAAAATACTTTTCAGAAAAAGGTATTTATAAAGAAAATGCTTTTACTGATATTGAGTTTAAGGATGGTCACTTGCTTGATGTACGCCAAAAATATAAATACGGAGTAGGGCAAAATGGCTGGATACATGATATGGCAAAGGAAAAAGGTGTGGATGATTATGAGCTTTCTAAGGACGGAATCAAACTCCTATCTAAAGGAGAGCCTTTTACAGTACCTTCCGGAAAGATTGCAGCCTACCAAAAGACACAAAAAGAAGATGATTTGCCACTACATAGAGTTATAAAGAAGGCTCTTGATGAGTTTTTTGACAAAATTAAGCTCGATATACCTATGGGAACAAACCTTAAGATTTTTTATGATAAAATGCCACATAAACTTTTTGTATATGGTATACAAAGTGGTGTGATTTCTGATATGGTAAACTCATCTATAAACCAGAATAAAGAATTGCTGGATTTGTTTTCAAAGTTGTCCATGGTTAATTTTTCTAAAAAAATATAACCTGCCATAATAAGGGAAGCACGAAGAAATTCGCGGCTTTTCTTTTTGCGGGTGGGCTAGCGGCGCACGTTTCTATCTGGTGCAGTCCCAAATCGCCAGATAGTGGGAAGGATGAACTAAAAGGAAGTGTGCCTATGGTGACCTCGAGTTTGAAGAAAGGTGGATATGAGGAAGACATTAATTTATGGTAAATTGAAAGTCAAACTTCCATTTATAAATAGAATTTATGGTTATCAAACAAAATCTGGTGAATGGATTTTTGATTATTTTGTAAAATCACATAAATAAAGGAGAATAATACCATATGGTTGATACAGAACTATAAAAAAATGATTGATTATAACTTAGATAGTCTTGATATTATAAAAAAAGTCTAAACAAATTATGATTGATTATTTTAAAAGAAACTTTAGAAACAGATTCTTCTGAGTATTTTTAAAAAAGATATCTGTTTAGAAACTCTTGAAGATAATACAAAAATTAATTTCTTATGGCGTTAGATTTGATGTATTAAGAGATAACCTGTTTCAATTTTGTATTGTTTTTCAAATATACTCAAAAGAAAAAGGAATTTTTATATAACTATTATTCATATTTTGATGTAAATGGTAATCTGATTGATAATTTTATAGATTAAGTTTAATATCGTATGTACAGTGCTGTGAGGTGACGGCGGTTAGCCGCCTCATACCGGACTACAACAACTTACTTCTTTGCACCCTGTAGCTTATTTTAGTAATCAGTCCCAAAGGTAAAAATCTGCTTCCAAGGGCTCCAAGTGCAGTGAGGTTATCCGAGAACACCAAAGATTTTCTCCTAAACATGGCCTTTAAGCCTCTTTTTGCGCAGTACCTAGGTGCAGCTGTGGCAAATTCTTTGGAAGCTCCTGCTGTAGAGAAAAATTCAGTTTTCATAGGTCCGGGGCAAAGTGTGGTAACTGATATAGGCTTGCCGCTCCTTTTTAGTTCTTCATTTACCGCCGTAGAAAGGCTAAGCACATATGCCTTTGAAGCGTAGTAGGTGGAGAGAAGAGGTCCTGGTAAGAAGGCAGCAATGCTTGCAACATTTAGGATATATCCTTTTTTCTGCGTTCTGATAAACTCCTGGCTAAGAAGGGTAAGGGCTGTAATATTGGTATTAATCAGGTCTACATTATCCCGGCCTGACATATTGTTAAATGCGCCAAGTATGCCAAATCCGGCATTGTTGATTAGGACATCAATCTTCTTTGTGAAGCATATACCCGCAAGATTCAATACCTCACTTACATCAGATAAATCAGCAGAAACAACCTCCACCTTTATATTATATTTCTTTTCTATAGTATTTTTAAGTGTCATAAGCCTGTCTTTTCTTCTGGCAGTTATAATAAGGTCATATCCGTTCATTGCAAGAAGTCTTGCAAATTCAACCCCAAGTCCACTGCTTGCACCTGTAATAAAAGCTAACATAGTAGTCCTCCTTTTTGTATTAAAAGCCTAAATACATCATTTTTAAATCTATACTAATTCATTTTTACTAAATTTGCAAATGAGATATTTAACAAATTAAGTGTTAATAATGTATTAATGTATCACATATTTCATATCAATTATGCAAGTAAAAACTACATTTTCCGCACGAATACCATCGATTTTCTACCTCTATACTTTGACATAGAGCCCTATTTGTTGTATCATAGAACTGATTATATTTTGACAATAAAACCAGGTAGGAGACTGTATATGATAGCCTCAGTTAAGGGAAAATTAGAGGGAGTAACTGCTGACAGTGTGATTATAGATGTGAACGGTCTGGGAGTGGAAGTAATAGTTCCTAGTAGTGTAATAAACAGGCTTCCAAGGCCCTATGAGGATGTAAAACTCCACACATATATGCAGGTAAGAGAAGATGCCATGCAGCTATATGGTTTCTTCGAAAAGGAAGATTTGGATTTTTTCAAGCTTTTAATTACGGTAAACGGGATAGGACCTAAGGCTGCGATTGCCATACTTTCGTCTATGTCTACAGATGTTCTTACCTTTGCCATACTTTCGGAGGATATAAAGACCATAGAAAAGGCTCAGGGAATAGGCGCAAAGACTGCTAAAAAGCTGGTTCTTGAGCTTAAAGACAAGGTTGGCGTCATCAATGAGAAGACACTTACAAGGAGTACTGATTCTGAACTTGTGTCTGTAAGTGGAGCAGGAAGTAAGGTAAAAGAAGAAGCTTATCAGGTGCTTGAGGCACTTGGATACAGTAGGACAGAGGCTATGAAGTCAGTAAGTGCTGTAGAAATGACAGAGGAAATGACTGCGGAAGAGTTGGTTAAGCTGGCTCTCAAAAATTTGATGTAAAAGGTTGAGATAGATGCAAAACGATACAAAAAGACGGATAATATCGACAACTGCTTCAGAGGAAGATATAAGAAATGATGATACTCTAAGGCCTAAGTTTCTGACTGATTACATCGGACAGAAAAAAGCCAAGGAAATGATGAAGGTGTATATAGAGGCGGCAAAGGGAAGAAAAGAGCCACTTGACCATGTGCTTTTATATGGACCTCCGGGACTTGGCAAGACCACTCTTGCAGGCATTATAGCAAATGAAATGGGAGTGCATATTAAGATTACCTCAGGTCCTGCCATAGAAAAGCCGGGAGATGTTGCAGCCATATTAAACAATCTCAAAGAAGGGGATGTGCTCTTTGTAGATGAGATTCACAGGCTGAACAGACAGGTTGAAGAGGTGCTTTATCCTGCTATGGAGGACTTTGCCATAGATGTGGTTATAGGAAAAGGTGCAACTTCAAAGAGCATTAGGCTTGAACTGCCCAAATTCACTCTAATAGGTGCAACCACAAGGGCGGGTATGCTCTCAGCCCCTCTAAGAGACAGGTTTGGTGTGGTTAACAGGCTTGAATACTATACCTTATCAGAACTAAAGACCATAATTGTGCGTTCTGCAGGTGTACTGGGAGTGAAGGTAGATGAGGATGCCGCCCTAGAGATGGCAAGGCGTTCCAGAGGAACTCCAAGACTTGCCAACAGGCTGCTAAAGAGAGTCAGGGATTTTGCAGAGGTAAAGTATGATGGCAAGGTAACAAAAGAGGTTGCAACTGAGGTGCTTGCACTTCTCAACATAGACAGTTATGGGCTTGACCATATTGATAGAGAGATACTTACTACAATGATAGAAAAGTTTAACGGAGGCCCTGTTGGTTTAGAAACAATAGCGGTTTCCATAGGAGAGGATACGGCTACAATAGAGGATGTATATGAGCCATATCTGATTCAGTCGGGATTCCTAGCAAGAACACAAAGAGGAAGGATAGTTACTGACCTTGCCTATACACATTTGGGCTTAAGGTAGACTATGTTGGGGTGAAAAATATGAATGTAAAAAAATGATATCAAGGTTATTATCAATAATAAACAATATACCATTAGCGGATACGAAAGCGAAGAGTATTTACAAAAAATCGCCCTATTCTTAAACTCAAGATATGCCGCTCTTGCTAAAGAGGATGGGTACAAGCATTTGGATGAGAAGCATAAGAATCTGATGTTACAGATTAATCTTGCTGATGAATACTACAAAATGGTAGAGAAAAAAGAAGATTTGGAAAAAGAAATAGAGGAGAGAAATAAGGAAATATTTGAACTAAAACATGAACTTATTTCAAAGAAGGAAGAAGAACGAGGAAAAAAACGAAAGTAACAGATGAATAAGAAAAAAGAAATAGAAATACTTGCTCCTGCAGGCTCTGTAGACAGGATGAGGGCGGCCCTTGCAGGAGGTGCTGATGCCTGTTACATTGGCGGAAAAAACTTTGGAGCCAGAGCCTTTGCAGACAATCCTGAAGAAAAAGAATTGGTGGAAGCCATTCACTATGCCCATTTGCACGATAAAAAACTCTATATGACTATCAATACCCTTATCAAGGAAAACGAGATGAAGGGGCTTTATAACTATGTGCTTCCGTACTATAAGGCGGGGATTGATGCTATACTTGTGCAGGATTTTGGAGTATTAAAATTTCTTCGTGAAAGTTTTCCTGACCTTGCACTCCACGCCAGCACTCAGATGAGTGTATGTGATACAGGAGCTACGGGGCTGCTTAAAAAGTTTGGAGTAGAGAGGCTGGTACTTTCAAGGGAATTATCCCTTAAAGAAGTAGAAGCCTTTAAGGAAGATGACATAGAAATAGAGTGCTTTGTACATGGGGCACTCTGTGTCTGTTATTCGGGACAGTGTCTTATGTCTGTTATGAATGGCGGAAGAAGTGGCAACAGGGGAAGCTGCGCAGGACCTTGCCGTATGAGCTACAACCTTTATGAAGGGGAGAATTCATCAGGTATAAGCCCCGGAAAGAGCCTTGAGACTAAGCCATATCTGCTTAGTCCAAAGGATATCTGCGCCCTCGACCTCATACCTGATATGGTAGAGGCAGGTATAGATTCATTTAAGATAGAGGGTAGGATGAAACGCCCTGAATATGCTGCTCTTACAGCCTATTTGTATAGAAAATGGACTGATATCTACCTTAATGAGGGAAGAGGAGAGTTTGACTCCGCACAGGCTGTAAGAGAGAGAAATTCAGATGTAGAAAAACTCTCTGATATCTACAATAGAGGCAGCTTTACAAAAGGCTATCTGGTTAATCATAACGGCCTTGAAATGATGGCTAATACGAGGCCAAATCACAATGGAGTGCTTGTTGGAAGAGTTACCAATGTGATTGCAAGCGGTAGAAAAAATGTGATGCTAATTAGTGCAGAGAAAGACCTAAACGCACATGATGTGGTGGAAATCAGGTCTGATAATAGGCCGACCGAGCCTGTATATGAGTTTACTCTTAAGGATGGCAAGAAAAAAGGAGAGAGCTTTGAAGCTAACTTTACGAAGGGCTTGCCTGTTAAGACAGGGCTTTGTGTGTACAGGACAAAAAATGAAGTACTGCTTAACGATATAAACGATAATATTATCTTAAAACCTATTAAAAAGAGAATTAAAGCAAGCTTTTATGCAGAGGCTGACAACGAGCTTATCCTGACTCTTTACACAGATGATTCCAGTATTTCAGTAAACGGAGCCGTATGTGTGAAAGCCGAAAACAGGCCTGTGGATGAAGAGAGAGTCTGCTCATCTCTACTAAAGATGGGTGATACTGAATTTACTCTTAAAAGAGAGGATATTGATGTAAATCTCGTGGGAGATGTATTCTTTCCGATGTCAGCTCTGAACGAGCTTAGAAGAACGGCCTGTGAAGCCCTTGAAGCGGAAATTGTCGGAAAATGTATGAAAAACAAAATGAAGTCTGACACTGAGGCTCATAGTGTGATTCCTAAGCCAGACTTTAATCCTTATTATGAGGTTGTTGTCTCTGACTTAAAGCAGTTAAAAACTGTATTGGAGGTAACCAGACCTTACAAAGACAGGGTAGAGATTATTATAAATACTGAACTTTTCGGACTTTCCAATCTGGGAACAGGGATTGATGAGGCAGAAAATGAAGGTAGAATGCTTTATCTTAGACTTCCTGAAATATTTAGAAGAAATAACAAAGAAAAATATCAGAGATTTTTTGCGAAAGGGAATACAGGGTTTGACCTCCTTTTTAGGGTTAAAGGCTTTTTAGTAAGGAACTTAGAAGAAATATCCTTTGTAAAGGAACTCGAGGAACTGTCATCTGTATCCTTTGATATGATAGGAGATACCAACTTATATGCTTTTAATTCAAAGGCTGTGGAGACTTTGTCTGACTTTGGTATTCATCATTATACAGCTTCATTGGAGCAGAGTATAAGAGAGGCAGAGGAGGTTAGAAATAATATAACCCTGCCTTCTAAGCTTTCTTTTGTAGCATATGGACGAGAAGAGCTTATGGTTATGACTCAGTGCCAATGGAAAAACAAAGGTGCCTGTGTGAAAGAACTTAAAAAAGGTGATAAGAGGCTTCCTGACATTCTTTATATAGAGAATAAGAAGAGCAAGCCTGATGGTAAGAGGGGTAAATTTCCTATAGTAAAAGACTGTGAGAGCTGTACCAACTATGTATATCAGGATGTTCCGCTTAACTTATTTGAGAAAATGGATGAGATTAGGGAACTTTCACCCGACTATTTAAGGCTCGATTTTTCATTTGAAACGGATTCAGAAGTAAGAGAGGTAATGAAGCTTGCAAAGTTTAGTAAGTGAAGTATCTAAGTACATAATTATAATTATTACTGCTATATATGCGTATTTGGGTTTTATCGGATTTGTATATGGTGATAAAAAAAGAAACGGTGAGATATATTTCTTTCAACCGGTACTCATCCTTATGTTTCATTTGGCGGGGTTTTTATGTATATTCCTAAAGACTCCGGAAATAAAGGTGGTTATACTGTATTTTGTACAGGTACTGCTCTTTGTTGTAACTACATTTTTGTATAGAATATTTTACAGGAAGCTGTTTAAAACTCTGTTCTTTCATATGCAGTTTCTCATAGCAGTTGGCTTTGTCTTTGTTACAAGGCTTAACTTCATATTGGGAGCAAAACAGACTGTATTTGTAGCCGCCGCACTAACAGCCTGCCTCATACTTCCATTTCTGATAAAGAAGATGGTCATGCTTAGAAGTATGGGATATCTCTATGCGGTAACCGGAATAGCCTCCCTTGCCTACGTGTTTTTAAGGGCTAGAGTACAATACGGAGCTAAAAACTGGATAAAGATATTTGGAGTAAGTATACAGCCTTCCGAGTTTGTAAAGATTCTTTTGATATTTATGATAGCTTCTTTGTTTTATGTAAGCAGAAGCCTTAAACAGATAATAATCACAACCTGTTTAACAGCCGTAATGGTGCTTCTTCTTGTGCTTAGTAAAGACCTTGGCGGAGCCATGCTTTACTTTACTACATTTGTAGTAATGACTTATTTTGCCACTGGCAATGTCAAACTTCTTGGACTATTTACAGGAGGAGGCATATTGTCTGCTATTGCAGGCTACTACATCTTCGCCCATGTAAGGGTGAGGGTACAGGCTTTTGTAAATCCTTGGAAATACATAGATGACAAGGGCTATCAGGTGACTCAGTCGCTCTTTGGCATAGGAAGCGGTGGCTGGTTTGGCTTTGGCCTTGGCAATGGTGCTCCGAAGAATACGCCTGTGGTTGAGAGTGACTTTATATTCTCAGGACTTTGTGAGGAGCTTGGTCTGCTTTGGCTTTTGTCTCATACTGATTTATCTATGTACAATAATAGCGTTTATTTTACTTGCATGGAGAACAAAGAGTGCATTTCATCAGCTTGTATCCATAGGCTGTGCTACAATGTACTCGTTTCAGACTTTTTTATCCATAGGTGGAACCGTAAAGTTCATACCATCAACAGGAGTAACCCTTCCTCTTGTCAGTCAGGGAGGGAGTTCAATCATAAGTACGATATTTATATTTGGTGTAATACAGGGACTTTATATAGCGGGTAATAAAAAGGAAGAGGATATTGAAGCTGTACCGGTAAAACCTATCAAAAAGCCTCTGGGACTGACCTACCTGATTATAGGACTCTTTGTTGGCATGGTAGGCTACCTCACATATTTTGAATTTGAAACTGCACCAAAGATAATGAACAATGCCTACAATAAAAGGACTGATATCTATGCAGCCTATGTATCCAGAGGAAAGATACTCTCTGCTGACGGAGAAGTGCTTGCATACACCAAAGAAGAAAGGGTAAGAGTGTGAGGGTATATCCTTATGGAGATATGTATAGCCACATAGTAGGAAGAAATGTATCCGGTAAGACAGGGATAGAAGCTATAATGAATTATGAGCTGTTGACCTCAAATGACAATGCGGTTAACAGGGTGATTGAGAGACTGAATCAGGTCAAAAATAAGGGAGATAATGTAGTTACGACCATAGACAGCAGGCTTCAAAAGAGCTTAAATAATGCACTGGAGGGCTTCCACGGAGCAGGTGTTATCATTGAGCCTGGGACCGGTAAGGTGCTTGCCCTGGTATCAAAGCCTGATTATAATCCAAACACTGTACTTGCTGACTGGGACAGCCTATCAAAGCTTCCCAAAAAGGATGCGAAGCTTGTAAATAGGGCAACAAACGGTCTATATCCACCGGGGTCAACTTTTAAGGTAATTACTGCTCTTGAATACATAAATGAGAATAAAAACTATGATAATTTCAGTTTTGACTGCAAGGGTGTATATACCGTAAGTGGAGAGAGTATAGCTTGCTATGACAAGACTAAACACGGAAAAGAAGATTTGAAGAAAGCCTTTGCAAACTCCTGTAACGGTGCCTTTGCAAGTATTGGCATAGGGCTTAACAAGGGTAAATATATGAAGCTTGCTGAGAAATTTCTCTTCAATAAGGAGCTTCCATTTGCCCTTACCACCTCAAAGAGCAGCTTTGTGCTGGATTCTTCATCCAGCCTTGGTGAGGTAATGCAGACAGCCATAGGACAGGGAAAGACTCAAATAACTCCTTTTCACAATGCTCTTATAGCGGCTGTCATAGCCAATGGCGGAGTGCTGATGAAGCCTTATACTGTTGAAGAAATAACAACCGAAGATGGAAAAAGGGTTGTAAAGAGCTTTGAGGCATCAAAAAGCAGGAAGGCTTTGCTCAAAGAAAAAGGCAGAAACCATCAAGTCTTATATGAGGGCTGTAGTTACTGAGGGCACTGCTAAGAAGCTGTCTTGGCTGGGATTTAACATTTACGGAAAGACGGAACTGCTGAGTATAAGAAGGAAGACGGCACTAAGGGAGACCACTCGTGGTTTATGGGCTTTGGTGAAAGAAACGGAAAGCAGATTGCTATCAGTGTGGTTGTAGAAGGTGAAGGCAGAGGGAATTATACGGGAGTAGATGTGGCTGGTAAGGTATTTGCAAACTGGAAATAAGAGATTTTTATTTGACAAGTAATTTCTAAGAAATTTTCTGAAGATAAAAAAAGGATGTCAAATTCATTTGACATCCTGTGATACAGGAGATGGGACTTGAACCCACATGATATTGCTATCGTCAGATTTTGAGTCTGATGCGTCTACCATTCCGCCACTCCTGCAAAGCAAGAAGTAGTTTAGCATAAATTTTGCAAATATTCAAGTATCTTGCAAAAAAAAGTACGAGACAGCCTTTTGCAAAAATGATACTTATGTGATAAAATTAGTAGGTTTTACTAAAGATAACAGCATAGCAATGGGAGGGATGATTATGAAATGGCTTAAGTACAGACTTGAAACAACAACAGAGGCAACTGATTTGATTATAGATATGCTTGCGGAACTTGGAATATACGGGGTAGAAGTCATTGACAAGGTACCGCTTACAGAGGCTGAAAAGAAGCAGATGTATGTGGATATTCTTCCTGAAAGCGAGCCTAACGACGGAAGTGCAGAGCTTGTATTTTATCTAAGTGACGGTGCCCCTGATGAGTCTTCATCCGCATTCTACAACAGTGGAACAGGCATTGAAGATATAGCAGCCTTTTATTCAGATGAGCTTATAGAAAAGATTAGAGAAGGACTTGAAGAGGTTGCCAACTTTGTGGATGTGGGAGGCGGTGCAATCTACATATCTGAAACAGACGAGGCGGACTGGGCAAATAAGTGGAAAGACTACTTTCATACTTTTAGAATAGGAGACAACATAGTGGTTACTCCTACTTGGGAAGAACCATCAGATGTAAGGGATGAGGATGTTGTCATAAAGCTAGATCCGGGTGTTGCCTTTGGTACGGGAACTCACGAAACCACTAGGCTATGTGTGGAAGCACTGCAAAAATATGTAAAGAGGGATTCTAAGATTCTTGACGTAGGCTGTGGTAGTGCTATTCTTACCATAGCTGCACTTAAGCTTGGAGCGAAATGGGCTTATGCTGTGGATATAGATCCTGTGGCAGTGAAGTCTGCAAAGGAAAATCTTGAGATAAACGATATTACTGAGGATATGGCAAGGCTTGAAACAGGAAACCTGCTTGAAGATGAAGAGCTTTGCAAAGAGCTTTACAAAAAGCAGTATGACATAGTTGTAGCCAATATTCTTGCCCCTGTGCTTGTGCCTTTAACACCTATAATCACTCCTGCGCTTAAAGAAGGCGGTTATTATGTCTGTTCAGGTATAGTAAAGGATCTTGCAGATGATGTGATAAGAGCAATACAGGATGCGGGACTTAGACTGGTATCAAATACCTGTGACAATGACTGGGTATGCTTAGTAGCGAGGAAGTAGAATGTCAAACTTTTTTATAGATAGCGGTAATATAGATGGTGAGGCTGCTTATATTACCGGAAGTGACGTTAATCACATAAAAAATGTACTGAGGATGAAGGAAGATGATGAAATAAGGCTTTCTGCGGGTAACGGTCTTCTATATACTGCAAAAATCAGCGAGTTTCTGCCTGATAGGATAGTATGCAAAATAGTTGACTGTGAGGGAGGCAAGTCTGAACTTCCTGCTAGAATCATCCTCTTTCAGGGACTTCCTAAGAAAGACAAGATGGAGCTTATCATACAGAAGGCAGTAGAGCTTGGGGTTAGTGAGATAGTTCCGGTTATGATGAAGAGAACCATAGTAAAGCTTGAGGACAGTAAAAAAGAGCTAAAGAAGCTTGAAAGATGGAGAACTATTTCACTTACCGCTGCAAAGCAGTCCGGTAGGATAATAGTCCCTGAAGTCGCTGAATTTATCACATTTGACGAGGCAGTTAAAAGGGCAGAGAATCTAGAATATAACCTCATTCCCTATGAGAATGAAAAAGGAATGGATAGGGCCCGCGAACTAGTAAAGAGGCAAAAAGCAAAAATAGTATAGGAATCTTCATAGGTCCTGAAGGGGGAATCTCTGAGGAAGAGCTTGAACTTGCCGTAAAAATGGGAGCAGAGCCTATAAGCCTTGGTAACAGAATACTTAGAACCGAAACTGCAGGACTTGCCCTTATTTCAGTTCTTGCATTTGAGATAGATATATAGGAGTAAGAAATAAATGGAATGTTATTTAGATAATGCAGCAACTACAAGAGTGCTTGACAGTGTAATTGATATAATGAATGAAACTATGAGGACAGCATATGGAAATCCTTCATCTAAGCATATAAAAGGTTTTGAAGCAGAAAGATATGTGGAAGAAGCAAGGGAGATGATAGCAAAGACCTTGAAGGCAAAAAAGAGTGAAATCATCTTCACATCCTGTGGAACTGAGTCTAACAACCAGGCTATAATTATGGGTGCTGCGACCAGAAAACGCTATGGCAACAAGATAGTTACCACCTGCTTTGAGCATGCCTCTGTATTTCAGTCGGTGGAAGTGCTTGCAAAAGAGGGCTATGATATAACCTACCTTCCTGTAGACAAACTTGGTCACATAAGGGATGAAGACCTCCTTAAGTCCATAGACTCTGATACAATAATGCTCTCCTTTATGCTTGTAAACAATGAAATCGGTGCTCTTGCAGATGCTGAACACATCATAAAGCTTGCCAGAGAGAAAAATCCGGATATCCTAATCCATATAGATGCTATTCAGGGTTATGGAAAATTTGAAATAAATACTAAAAAGCTGGGTGCAGACTTTATTTCAGTAAGTGGACACAAGTTTCACGCCCCAAAGGGGATAGGCTTTTTATATGTGAGAGATGGAGTACGTATTACCCCGTATATACACGGAGGCGGCCAGCAGAAGAATCTTCGCTCAGGTACCTTGAATGTACCGGGAATTGCAGCTATAGGAGCTGCTGCAGAGGCTGTATACGAGGGACATAAGGAAAAAACGGACAAGCTTTATGCCATCAAAGAAAAGTTTATAAGAGATTTGCTTGAGGCTTTTCCTGATTGCACTATTAATGGAGTGGATACTTCTGGCGATTTGGCTGAGAATATAAGAAAGACAGCTCCACAAATAGTGAGTGCAAGCTTTAGAGGTGTAAAGGCGGAAGTTCTCCTACATGCACTTGAAGAAAAGGGGATTTATGTGTCCTCAGGTTCTGCCTGCTCCTCTCATCATCCTGATTTTAGCGGTACTCTAAAGGGAATAGGACTTGATGATGATTTGCTTGATTCTACGCTTAGATTTAGCTTTGGTTTATTTACCGGGCAGGAAATGACTGATTACACCATAGAGGCACTTAAAGAACTGGTGCCAACACTTTCAAAATACAGGAGAAGATAATGTTTGAATATAGAGCTTTTTTGATAAAGTACGCAGAAATCGGAGTAAAGGGTAAGAACCGTTATTTATTTGAGGATGCCCTTGTAGGACAGATTGCGAATGCCCTTAAGAAAATAGAGGGTGAATACAAGGTATATAAGCAGCCCGGCAGAGTCTTTGTAGAGGCTGGAAAGGGAAGCATTGACTATGAAGGTGCTCTTGATGCCTTAAAGAGGGTAATGGGAGTACTTCACATCTGCCCTATCTACATAGTGGATTCAACCGACCTTGATAAGGCTTATGAAGAGGTGGTTAATTATATTGGTGAATGTTACCCTACAGAGAGCTTACCTTTAAGGTAATGGCAAAGAGAAGTGATAAGAAAATGCCTAAGACTTCTCCGGAAATATCGGCTGATATTGGCGGCTTAATACTGGAAAAATACGGAGACAGACTTAGTGTTGATGTTAAGAATCCTGATAAGTTCATTACGATAGAGCTTAGGGATAAGGCATATATTTACTCTGAGACGATAAAGGGTGAGGGAGGTCTGCCTATTGGTACAGCAGGTAAGGCTATGTGTCTGCTTTCAGGAGGTATTGACAGTCCTGTTGCCGCTTACATGATGGCTAGAAGAGGAGTTAAGGTAGAGGCTGTATATTTCCATGCACCACCTTATACAAGCGAGAGGGCTAAGCAAAAGGTAGTTGATCTTGCAAGGCTTACAGCAAGATATGCTGGAAATATCAAGCTCTATGTGGTTAATTTTACCGATATTCAGCTTGCCATTTATGAGAAATGCCCTCATGATGAGTTAACCATCATAATGAGAAGATATATGATGAAGATAGCTGAGGATTTGGCTATAAAGGATGAGTGCGTAGGACTGGTAACAGGTGAGAGCATAGGACAGGTGGCTAGTCAGACTATGCAGAGCCTGTTATCTACCAATGCAGTATGCAGCCTACCTGTTTACCGCCCCGTAATCTGCTTTGATAAACAGGATATTATCAATATTTCTCAGAGAATAGGTACATTTGAGACATCGATTCTTCCGTTTGAAGACTGCTGTACTATCTTCGTGGCGGAACATCCTGTAACCAAGCCTTTGCTTTCTAAGATTGAAAAAGATGAGAAAAAACTGGATGATGTAATAGAGGAACTTTATAAAAAGACTATGGAAAGCATAGAAGTGATTAACTGTGAGCCAATGGAAGTAGAATAAGTAAGAAAAGTCACATAAAAAGAAGCCGGCTTTCATTATGAGAGCCGGCAAAAGATTTAGCAGATTATTCTACGATGAAAGGCTTAAGTGCATTCACGATATTGTCTGCCTGAGCATCATTGTGGATATTAAGGTCAATAGGCTTTGAAAGATCAAGACTGAAAATACCCATAATTGACTTAGCATCAATTACATATCTTCCTGAAACAAGGTCAAAATCTGAATCAAACTTTGTTACCTCATTAACAAATGCCTTTACCTTGTCGATGGAATTTAAAGAAATCTTAACTGACTTCATTTTTAATCCTCCTCCTTGTGAAATTAATTGCTACATACAACTAAATGATAAGGTTTAGAGAAGAAAAAGTCAATATACATATTAAATAAAAAGGAAATCTAAAAAAACTGTGAAAAACAACGATATTTTAAAATCAGTAGCATTTTTGAGCCTTGGCTGCAAGGTAAATGCCTATGAAACCGAGTCGATTAAGGAAATGTTCAAGAATGCGGGTTATGAAATTAGACAATTCAATGAAGCCGCTGATATATATATTGTAAATACCTGTACAGTTACCAATATTGCTGACAGAAAGTCCAGACAGATGTTACACAGGGCAAAAAAGCTTAATCCTGAAGCAGTGGTCGTTGCGGTGGGCTGCTATGTACAGGCACCTCAGTCTAAGCTTGAGGATGATGATTTAGTGGATATACTTGTGGGAACAAGGGGGAAGTCCTCGGTGCTTGATCTTGTTGAGGAGTATATAAGAAGCAATAAAGAACGTGATTTTAAGCATAGTGTAGTTAAGGAAGGAGAAGAAAACAAGGACTGGTCTTATGACAGCGGTGAAGTAAATGCCGCAGGTGGTAAAACCAGAGCAAATATAAAAATACAGGATGGCTGTGACCAGTTTTGTACTTATTGCATCATTCCTTTTGTGAGAGGCCGCATTAGAAGCAGGGATATGGAAAGTATCATCGAAGAGACTGAAAGACTGGCAAGAGCGGGCTATAAAGAAATGGTGCTTACAGGTATACATATAGGTTCTTACGGCAGGGATATAGACGGAGAGAGCAGGATGCTTGCGCTTCTTACTAAGCTAAATAAGGTAGAGGGTGATTTTAGAATACGCCTCGGCTCTGTAGAACCAAGACTTATTACGGAGGAATTCTTACAGGGACTTGTGAAACTTAAAAAAAGTCTGTCCACATTTTCACCTCTCCCTTCAGAGTGGCTCTACAACTGTATTAAAGCGGATGAACAGGCATTATTCTGCTGATGAATATCTGACTTCGGTTAATCTTCTTAAAAAATACTATGACAGACCGGGGATTACCACAGATATAATCGTTGGTTTTCCGGGAGAAAGCGATGAGGAATTTGAGGAGACTGCTGCCTTTGTGAAGAAGGTAGGTTTTCTAAAGGTACATGTCTTTCCTTATTCGAAGAGAGATGGCACCTATGCGGCTAAAATGGGTGAACAGGTTGCTCCTGAGATTAAGAAGAGAAGGGAAGACAGGCTTATAGCCATCTGTGAAGAAGTGGCTAAGGAGTATATGGATAGCTTTAATGGCGATTCTGAAAGGGTTTTACTTGAAGAAGAGATTAAAGGCAGGGAAGATTATATCTTAGGGCATACTGACAGATATATAGAGGTTGCTGTTCCGAAGTTCCTGTTAAAGGGCAGGGAAGATGTTGACACGGAATTCATCGTGGTTAAGGAACTGATGGTGTCTGATGCTTCTGACAAGGCTCTTAGCAATATGATGATTGCAAAGACATTGTAAGAGCTTTAAAAAGTGCTTTAGCTTTTGGCGTTAATATTTCAAAAGAGGGCGTGACAAAGTCAGATGTCTAATATTTTGAACAATGTAACATAGAAAGAGGAAGTAGATGTTAAAAGAACAATATCGGGAAATGGGAATCAGTGAAGAGGTATTTGACTACTGTGAAAAAATATGCCAAAGCCTTGAAGATAGATTTAAGAGGGTAGATGAAATTGCGGAAATAAACCAGCTTAAGGTGCTTAAGGCCATGCAGAAGAATAAGGTTTCAGACATTCATTTTGCTGCAAGCAGCGGCTATGGCTACAATGACCTTGGAAGAGATACCCTAGAGGGAGTGTATGCAGATGTATTTCACACTGAGGCTGCCCTTGTAAGACCTGCTATACTATGTGGAACACATGCCCTTACAGTTGCTCTCTTTGGCAACTTAAGGCCAGGAGATGAGGTACTCTCTCCTGTAGGAAAACCCTATGATACACTTGACGGAGTGATAGGGATAACACCTACAGCAGGTTCTTTTGGCTGAATATGGAGTAACCTATGCACAGGTTGATTTGTTACCTGATTTTTTTCTTTTGACTACGAGGGAATAAAGGCTGCAATAAGTGATAAGACAAAAGCTTGTTACCATTCAACGTTCAAAAGGCTATGCAGTTCGACCTACATTTTCAGTTGAAAAAATAGGGGAGCTCATCAGCTTTATAAAGAAGATTAAGCCTGAGATTATCTGTATGGTTGATAACTGCTACGGAGAGTTTGTTGAAGAGTTTGAGCCATCTGATGTAGGTGCTGATATGGTTGTAGGCTCTCTTATCAAGAATCCCGGGGAGGTCTTGCACCGATTGGAGGCTATATAGCAGGAAAAGGAAAAAGTATGTGGATATGGCGTCCTACCGTATGTCCTGCCCGGGGCTTGGGAAGGAGATAGGGGCTTCGCTAGGTCTTAATCAGGCGCTTTTCCAGGGGCTTTTTATGGCGCCTACAGTTACTGCAGGAGCTGTAAAGGGAGCAATATTTGCTGCAAATGTATATGAAAGCTTAGGATTTGATGTGCTACCGGATAGCAAAGAAGACAGATATGATATAATTCAGGCAGTTTCCCTTAAGTCAGGAGAACGACTTAAAGCCTTTTGTGAGGGAATTCAGGCAGCTGCACCTGTAGACAGCTTCGTAACTCCTGAGCCTTGGGATATGCCGGGATATAATGACCAGGTTATAATGGCGGCAGGAGCCTTTGTGCAGGGCTCATCCATAGAACTCTCGGCTGACGGACCTATGAGAGAGCCTTATGCAGCGTATTTTCAGGGAGGACTTACATTTAACCATGCCAAGTTTGGAATAATGATGAGTTTACAGAAAATATTTGAAAAAGGGCTGCTTGAATCAGGTGTTTTGAGAAAGTAATATCTATACTTATGTACTGGCAAAATCAACAAAATTATGATATAATATCTAAGAATTTTGTAAGTTTTGGGGGATGAATATGAAAAGTAAACTTCGCTGCTATATTCAGGATATGGCTGTCATTACATTTGCTACTTTTATAGTGGCTGTAGCTGTATACTTCTTTATGATGCCAAACAATCTTGCTATAGCAAGTATAGCCGGTCTTGCAGTGGTATTACAGAATTTTATACCGTTAAGTGTTGCGACTATAAGTTTGATATTTAATGTGGGCCTGCTTATTATAGGCTTTATATTTGTAGGCAGAGAGTTTGGAGGAAAAACTGTATATACTTCGGTCATACTGCCTATATTTGTAGGTATTTTTGAAAAACTCTTCCCGAAGTACAACGGTCTCACAGGTGATCCGTTCTTGGATATGATTTGCTATATCTTTATCGTTAGTATAGGGTTAAGCCTGTTATTTAACCATAATGCTTCATCCGGTGGACTTGACATCATTGTCAAAATACTGAATAAATATCTTCATATAGACAAGGGCAAGGCAATGTCTATAGCCGGAATGTTAGTTTCGCTCTCCGCTATTTTTGCTTATGATACGAAAACAGTTGTGCTTAGTGTGCTTGGAACTTATTTAAATGGGATCATACTTGATTACTTCCTTTTTGGTACCAATATCAAGAAGAAAGTCTGTATTCTTTCACACAAAAATGAGGAGATTAAAAAATACATCCTCAAAAATATGCATAGTGGAGCCACTCTTTACAAGGTAATTGGAGCGTATAACAATGAAGAACACGAAGAAGTTGTCGCTATTGTAAACAAGAGAGAATACGGCATACTTATGCAATACATCAGAAGAACAGATCCTGATGCCTTTGTAACAGTATCGACAATCAATGAGGTTATGTATAAGCCTAAGTGCTAGGTAAGAGTAAATGCTGTTGTGATGTCCGGTATCCTGTTGTAATAACTACTATTGATACTCTCGTTATATTGCAAGAATATCAATTTAATCGACAATCTAATAATTTGTAATTTATTAATAATAAGGCGTCATATAGCGCCTTATTATTTTTACTTTTTCTGTGCTTTATTGGTTTAAAGTTTTTTTAAGTGTTAAACAAAACTACCTAAAATAATTTAAATTTATTACAATTTTTTTGTTTACTTTTTTTGAAATAATTTGTTATATTAGATATGAAAAACTATTATACAACTAATAAGGAGGGGTAACATGAGAAAAAGAAAAGTATGTCTATCAGGTATTTTGGCTGTAACGATGATTCTATCAATTACTGCCTGTGGTGGAGGAGAAAATAAAACAGACTCAGCCTCTGGGACGGCAACAAGTACAGCGAAGAATTCTTTGGTAAGCAGCTCTGCGAGTGCAGGAAATGCGTCAGCTTCGGTTGAAGGCGAAGAGAAAGATGCTGAACAGTATATCAATGCATTTGTAAATGCTGATCCTGCATCTATTGATGCACAGAAAGGTTCAGACATATATGGCAATGTTATTGTAAATGGAATATATGAGCCTTTACTCAGATTGTCAGAAAAGCCTGATGGAATGACAGAGCTTATTCCTGCTGGTGCGAGTGAATATAAGGTATCAGATGATAAAACAGTTTATACTTTTACGATTCGTGACGGCATGACTTGGGAAGATGGACAGGCACTGACAGCTAAAGATTATGAATATGGTATAAAGAGAGCGGCAGATCCCAATACTGCTGCAGAGCAGGGATTTTTGCTTGCTCCTATAAAGAACTTTAGCAAGGTAAATTCGGGGAAAGCAGGGGTAGATGAGCTTGGAGTTAAGGCTATAGATGATAAACCCTTGAAATCACCCTTGAAGCACCTACTTCATACTTTATGAAACTTCTTCCATTCAGAATAATGTTCCCTCAAAGAAAGGACATTGTAGAACAGTATGGCGAGACCTTCGGTGCAGAGGCAGATACAGTTATGGGATGTGGTCCATATAAGCTCACAGAATGGAACCACAATTCTAACCTAACTCTTGAAAAGAGTGATACCTATTGGGATAAAGAAAATGTAATGAATGATACTGTCAATATTAGAGTAATGTCTGATGTTAATACAGTTATGAATGCCTTCCAGACAGGTGAAATTGATGTCGTTTCTACCTCTCTTGAGGAGTGGAGAGAAAAATTTAATAGTAGGGAGAATACAAAAAGTGCAAAGATTCTTCTTCCTTCTGTAGATTATATGACTATTAATCACAAGGATAAACTTCTTTCCAATAAAAAAAAATCAGGCAGGCTCTTTTAATTGCCCTAGATAGAAAGGGATTCAATGAAACTTTCTTTAAGGGTAAGAATATCGAAGCTCTTCATTGGGTTCCAGGTTGTATAAGTTGTGGTGATGTAAACTATAGAGAGTTTGCAGGAGAACCTGTCAAAGCAGTTGCTGATGCAAATCCTGATCCTAAGAAACTCTTCATCGAGGGAATGAAGGAACTTGGCTTGGGCGAAGATCCATCTAAGGTAGAAATTAATTTTATTTGTGTAAGTAATCCTCGTCTTAAATCCTTTGGTGAATACATACAGGAATGTTATTCAAAAGTGCTTGGAATCAACCTTAAAATAGAGCAGATGGAATGGCCAATACTTTCAGGTAAGGTTAATAAGGGAGACTACCAGTTAGCTTATCTGGCTTGGACGGCTGATTATGATGATCCAAGTGCGATGCTTGCACTCTTTACATCAAATGCAGAGGCTGTAAATACTGGTTGGAAGAATGAAAAGTATGACAATCTCATTAAAGATGCTTCTGAAGCAAGTGATATGTCAAAGGCTGCTGAGTTATACAAGGAAGCTGAGGAGCTTCTTATGGATGAGGCAGTTGTAATTCCTATCATCAACGGTGAATCCACAATGTATTGGAATGACTATATGAGAAATGTTACACTGAACCAGTTTACTTCTACAGGATATAAACCAAGATATACAGTTGGTAGACCTTAACATTTATATTTAATAATGGCAGGCGGTAAGATTTAATCTTACTGCCTGCTTCAGGGGAAATATGTTAAAATTCATAGTTAAAAGATTTTTATATATGGTACTTACCTTGTTTATTATTATTACTGCCACATTTTTTCTTATGCATGGTGCAGAAGGAGACCCTCTCTCAGCTGCAGGCAAGACTCTGCCTAAGCAGACTCTTGAAAACTATAGAGTAAAATATGGACTTGATAAACCGGTCATAGAGCAATATGCAATTTTTATGAAGAATATTCTCACAAAGGGAGATTTTGGCTCATCATATAAATATCCCGGACGAGAAGTGGGTAAGACAATTGCCAAGACTGCGCCTGTGTCGGGTAGAGTTGGTGCCCAGGCCATGCTTGTTGGAATTTTGATTGGTATCATCCTTGGTATAACTGCGGCATTAAACAGAGGGAAGTGGCCTGATTATGTAATAAGCATAATAGCAATTTTAGGTATTACAATTCCTGTTTTTATAATGGGTTCATTGCTGCAGTTGTTTTTTGCGGTTGAACTAAAGTGGTTTCCTACAAGTGGATGGAAACATATGGGATTTGGGAAGGACTTTAAATATTCGGTTTTACCTGCACTTGCAATGTGTTTTGGATCAATTGCAACTTATGCAAGATACATGAGAAGTAATGTTTTGGAGGTTCTAAGTGAGGATTATATCCTTACTGCAAGGGCTAAAGGAGTATCAAAATTTAATATAATTAGAAAGCATGTTTTTAGAAATGCAGCACTTCCTATAATTACCATAATCGGTCCTCAGATTGTAGGTATTTTTACCGGATCATTTATTATTGAAGGGATGTTTAGTATACCGGGATTAGGTAAGTACTTTGTAGATTCAATTACTGCAAGAGATTATCCAATGATAATAGGAACAACAATCTTTTATGCAGTCCTTTTCCTAGTATCACAATTGATGGTTGACATTCTTTATGGGGTTGCAGATCCTAGGATTAAACTGGAGGACTAGGGAGAACTTATGGATAGTAGAGATAAAGTACGATATGAAGAAATTGACAGTAGTAAATTCAAACTTATTGGATCAGATAACAAATCTTCAGAATTCATAGCCAGACCTGTAGTTACATATTGGTCAGATGCTTGGAGAAGATTTCGGGCAAATAAGGCCGCATGGTTGCATTTGTGATTTTAATATTACTTACTGTTATGGTTATAATTGGACCTATTATTAGCGGGTATTCGTTCAAAGAAGCAGTTGGAGAGCCTAATCAGTTTCCTAGCGCCAAGTTTTGGTTTGGAACAGATGAGATAGGTAGAGATTTATTCACAAGACTTTGGAAGGGTGGAAGAATCTCGATTTTTATTGGTATAGTAGGAGCACTTATAAGTACTGTTATTGGAAGTATTTATGGAGCAGTTTCTGCTTATGCAGGTGGTAAAGTTGATGTGGTTATGATGAGAATTGTGGAAATTTTATCATCAATACCGTACCTTCTTCTCGTAATCGTTCTTAGACTTGTATTAAAGTCAAACGGGCTTGGAACACTTATACTGGCAATGACAATTACAGGTTGGTGTGGGTTGGCCAGACTTGTAAGAGGACAGATACTGTCGCTAAAGAGAAAAGATTTTATAATGGCTGCAGATGTGCTGGGTGTAAGCAAGAGTGATATTGTAGTAAGGCATTTGATACCTAATACGATTAATGTAATACTTGTATCAATCTCTTTTGATATACCGGGATATATTTTTGGAGAAGCGTTTTTAAGTTATCTCGGTCTTGGAGTCCAGGCACCCAATACGTCTTGGGGTGCAATGGCGGCTTCAGCACAGCAGGTATTTCAATTTTATCCGTATCAGCTGATTTTTCCTGCTCTCTTGATAGGACTTACAATGCTGGCATTTACATTATTAGGTGATGGTTTGAGAGATGCACTTGACCCAAATCTCAGACAGTAGGGGGAATGATGGAAAATATGAAAAAAGAGAAAGTTCTAGATGTTAATAACCTCAATATATCATTTAATACTTATGCCGGAGAAGTAAAAGCTGTAAGAGGGGTAAGTTTTGAAGTATTTGAAGGGGAATCATTGGCGCTTGTAGGAGAGTCGGGATGTGGAAAAACAGTTACTTCAAAAGCTATATTACAGATATTACCGTCTACTGCAGTTGTTAAGAAAGACTCTTCAATTAATTATTGTGGTGAAGAAGTCCTAACAATGAACAGAGAAAGGATGAAACAGTATAAAGGCTCTGATGTAGCAATGATATTCCAGGATCCTATGACATCGCTCAATCCAACTATGAAAATTGGCAAACAGATAATGGAATCAATACTTCTCCATACAAAAATGAGTAAGGAAGAAGCTAGGCAGGAAGCGATAAGACTTTTAAAAACTGTCAATATTCCCAATGCAGAAGAAAGAGTAAATCAATTTCCTCATGAACTATCGGGGGGAATGAGACAAAGAGTTATGATAGCTATTGCACTTGCTTGTAATCCAAAGGTAATACTGGCGGATGAACCAACAACTGCACTTGATGTGACTATTCAGGCTCAGATTCTTGATTTATTAAGAGAATTGAGGGATAAAAGAAATACCGCAGTTGTGTTAGTTACTCATGATTTAGGGGTAGTTGCTGATTTTGCCGACAGAATCCAGGTTATGTATGCTGGTGAAATTATGGAGACAGGAACGGTTGAAGAGATATTTAATGACGCTCATCATCCATATACTTGGGCTCTTTTGATGAGTGTACCAAGACTCGATACAGGTAATAAAGAAGAGTTATATTCCCTGGGAGGGACACCCCCTGACCTGTTGATGGAAATTAAAGGATGTCCATTTGCAGCACGATGTGATTATGCAATGCAGATATGTACGGAGGCTAAGCCACCATGCAGTGAGTATTCAGATAAACACAAATGTAGGTGTTGGCTTGCACATCCAAAGGCGCCTAAAGTAGAAAGACCATATTAGGAGGAATAGTGGATGAGTAATGATGAGAGAGAAGTTTTAGTCGAGTTACAAAATCTGGACGAATTCTTCAAAATTGGGAAAAACAAAATATTAAAGGCAGTTGAAGATGTAAGTTTTAAGATATATAGAGGTGAAACTTTTGGTTTAGTAGGAGAATCCGGATGTGGAAAAACAACTTGCGGCCGTACGATAATAAATTTATATAAAGCTACTGGTGGTAAGGTGATATTTGAGGGGGAAGATATATCTAAAATAGATAAAAAAGATATTAAATCATTTAAGAAAAAAGCACAGATGATATTTCAGGATCCTTATTCTTCACTAGATCCTAAAATGACAATTGGTGAAATTATAGCAGAAGGAATAAGGGTTCATTTTAGTGAACTCTCCGAAGGGGAGATACAGGAAAGAGTTAGTGAACTTCTTAAAACGGTAGGTCTTAATGCTGAGCATGGCGCGAGATTTCCACATGAACTTTCGGGTGGTCAGAGACAGCGAATAGGTATTGCCAGAGCACTTGGAGTTGAACCATCTTTCATTGTTTGTGATGAGCCTATTTCGGCACTTGATGTATCTATACAGGCTCAGGTTGTTAACTTGTTGATTGAGCTTCAAAAGAGCAAAGCCCTTACATACCTGTTCATTTCACATGACCTTTCGATGGTTAAACATATATCAGATAGAATTGGTGTTATGTACCTTGGAAGTATGGTTGAGATTTCTCCCAAAGATAAGCTTTATGACAGACCTTTACATCCATACACAAGAGCCCTTATATCAGCTATACCAATTCCCAATCCTGCGGTTTCGTCGAAGGATAGGGTAAAACTTGAAGGAGAAATCCCTTCTCCAATTCATGCGCCTGAAGGTTGTAAATTTAGTACCAGATGCAGATATTGTGGCGATAAATGTAAACCTGCAGGCCCGAACTTAAAGAAGTCAATAAGGATCATTTTGTTGCCTGTCACTTGTATGATGAAGGGATTGAGGCTGCTATAAGAGCTATGGAAAGTATAGATAGACTGCTTAAATAATAGTTTACTTATATACTCAAAATATATAAAAAGCACATATATAACAAATAACTTGTGGTATGTGTGCTTTTTGATTTGTTGATAAAAACGACACTTGAAATATATCTTTTTATATTAAAAATTAAATGAAGTCTAATTTGAATTTATTAAACATCATAACACATTTGGAAGGAAGAGAAACCAGTGCCGGATTTAAATAATACACAGTATTTTAAAGAAGTGACAGTTGCTCCTCAAATTGCAGTAGGGGATGTACTGAAAAAGGTCTATGAGGCTCTCAATGAAAAGGGATACAACCCTGTCAATCAGCTTGTGGGATATATTATGTCTGGGGATCCTACATACATTACCAATCACAACAATGCAAGAAGTATGATAATGAAGGTTGAAAGAGATGAGCTTGTAGAAGAACTTATGGAGCATTACATAGAATCTTTCACAAAGAGCGGTAAGAAGTCTATGTTTATGGGTAAGAGATAATGAGAATAATGGGCCTTGATTTGGGGTCAAAGACCTGTGGAGTAGCTGTTAGTGATGGACTTGGACTTACGGCACAGGGACTTGAAGTCATTATGAGAAAAGAAGAAAATAAGCTGAGACAGACTCTTGCCAGAATTGCTGAGCTTGCACATGAGTATGAGGTGTGCAAGATAGTATTAGGCTATCCGAAAAATATGGATGGTTCTGTAAGTAAAAGGTGTGAGCTTTCTGAAGAATTTGCTAAGAAGCTTACAAAAAGAACCGGAATAGAAGTCATACTTTGGGATGAGAGACTTACTACGGTAAGTGCCCATGAAGTTATGATAGAAGCAGGACTTAAGCGTGAAGAGCGTGAAAAAATAGTTGATAAGGTCGCTGCCACTTTTATTTTAGAAGATTATATGAATTCAAATAAAAAATAAACTAAGAAATGGAGAAACTATGTTAGAGAATGAAGAATTAAGAACAATCGATTTTGTTGATGAAGACGGTGAAAATGAGGAGTTAACCGTACTCTGCCAGACAAGACTTGCAGGGGTTAACTATCTCCTTGTATCAGATGCAGAGATTGAAGATTTGGAAGATGATGATGCTACAGTGGATGTGTTCATCATCAAGGAAGAGTCAGTATCTGAAGACGGTGAAGAGGTTGTATACAAAGTTGTTGAAGACGAAAAAGAAATACTTACGGTGTCTAAGGTTTTTGAAGAAATGATGGATGACGTAGACTTTGAAATAGACGAAGAATAATTGTAAATGAAGTATATCAGAACCTGAGGAATAGGTGAGCCATGCAAAACGAAAAAGGAAATGAGAAATTTAAGGCATTACTTAAGTCAAATGGATTAAAAGTCACAGGGCAGCGATTAGCTGTCCTTGAGGTGTTGCAGCAAAGAGCAGATGAACACCTTACTGCAGAAGAGATTTTTGATTTGGTAAGGAACGAGCATCCTGATATTGGTTTAGCGACAGTTTATCGTACCATACAGCTCTTGTCTGATATGGGGCTTATAGATAAGCTAAGCCTTGATGACGGTTTCATCAGATATGAGATAGGAAAATCGTCTCCAAGCGGACATAGGCATCACCACTTGATTTGCCTGAACTGTAATCGCGTATTTTCATTTGAAAAAGATTTTATGGAACCTCTTGAAAATGAAATAAATAAGCTGACAGGATTTCAGGTTGTTAACCATGAGGTTAAACTGTACGGCTATTGCAAGGATTGCAGAGAAGCAGGTATACAGGGCTGATTTACTCCTGAGTTAAGGAGGACAAATGTCGGATCATAATAATGATAAAAAATTTGGAAAGCTTGTTGAAAGCATAGGAAAAGCTACAAGCAGATACAGAAAAACTAAAAAAGAGGCTGAGGGAAATGTAAACTTAGACCAAAATACTACAAAGACAGCTACAAACAGTAAGAGGAAGGTCAAGGCAGTAGAAGAGGGAGTAAAGATTGAGAAACTTCCTGCCATTTCCAAGAGGCCAAAGGAAACGCAAGAGAGATTAAACCAAGAAAGACCGGTAAAGAGGTTAAGAAGCCTGCAAATGGTCTCAAAATCATCCCTCTTGGAGGTCTTGAACATATTGGAATGAATATAACCGCTTTTGAATATGAAGACAGCATCATTGTTGTTGACTGCGGTATGTCATTTCCTGAGGACGATATGCTCGGAATTGACTGTGTTATTCCGAATGTAAATTATCTGAAAAAGAATATTGATAAAGTAAAAGGCTTTGTTATTACACATGGTCACGAAGACCATATAGGTGCACTTCCTTATATCTTAAAGGATATTAATGTACCGGTGTATGCAACAAGGCTTACAGTCGCTATACTTGAGAGCAAATTAAGCGAGAGAAATATGCTTAAGACCACCAAGCGTAAGATAGTTAAATATGGCCAGTCCATCAATCTGGGCTGTTTTAGGATTGAATTTATAAGGACCAACCACAGCATCAGTGATGCAGCTTCGCTTGCAATATATTCTCCTGTCGGAACCATTGTACATACAGGAGACTTTAAGGTAGACTACACACCTGTATTTGGGGATCCTATCGATTTACAGAGATTTGGAGAAATAGGTCGTAAGGGAGTTCTTGCACTTATGTGTGAGTCCACAAACGTGTTAAAACCGGGATTTACTATGTCTGAGAGGTCTGTAGGAAGAACCTTTGACAGTATTTTTTCGGAAAATAAGAATAACAGGATTATAGTTGCAACCTTTGCTTCCAATGTAGACAGGGTTCAGCAGATAATCAACTCAGCAGAGAATTTTAACAGAAAAGTAGTTGTAGACGGAAGAAGCATGGTTAATATTATCTCCATTGCGAGAGAGCTAGGCTACATCAATCTCAAGGAAAATACACTTATAAATATTGACCAGATGAAGGACTATCCTGATGAACAGATAGTGCTTATAACTACAGGTAGTCAGGGAGAGGCTATGGCTGCACTTTCCAGGATGGCTGCTTCTATACATAAGAAAGTAAGTATCAAGCCGGGAGATACCATAGTATTTAGCTCAACTCCGATACCGGGAAATGAAAAATCCGTATCCAGGGTTATAAATGAGCTGTACCTTAAGGGTGCTAAGGTTATTTTTCAGGATGCACACGTATCAGGACATGCCTGTCAGGAAGAAATTAAGCTTATGTATTCGCTTATTAAGCCTAAGTTTTCTATTCCTATCCACGGAGAATACAGACATCTGGTTCGCCATGCGGAACTTGCAGAAGAGATGGGAATATCAAAGGAGAACATCTTCATCTTAAAGAATGGTAATGTTCTTGAGCTTAAAGAAGAAAGCGGAAAGGTTATAGACCAGGTAGAATGTAAAGGAATAATGGTTGACGGACTGGGAATAGGTGATGTAGGTAACTCGGTAATGAGGGACAGACAGAAGCTTTCTGAGGACGGACTGGTAATAGTTACATTTGCAATGGAAAAGGGCAGCAATCTGTTGATGTCTGATGCTGAAATAGTGACTAAGGGCTTTATCTATGTAAAAGAATCGGATACAATACTTAAAGAAGCCCTGCATACAGTTAATGATGCCTTGATTAAGTGCCAGGATAAGGGAATAACGGAAAGAAATAAAATCAGGAATGAAATCAGGGATGCTCTTAGCGACTTTATATGGAAACAGACTAAGCGTTCTCCTATGATAATTACTATAATTGCTGATATTGAGTATTAATGTGTGGAGGTGACTTGTTGGCTACAAGCAGAAGAACAGAAAGAATTGTGCTAAATATCTTTGGGGCTGTTATACATATCTTTCTGAATATTATATTTTACTTGGTAATAATCTATTTTGTAGTTAAGGCAAGTAACTATGCCTATAACTTTGCTTATCAGGTGTTTGGCTCTGTATCTGTTACCAAGAAATCAGGCTATACTACTGAACTTGTTATAACAAGGGCGAATCGACTATGGATATAGCAAAGGTTTTGGATGCAAAGAAGATTATAGCCAACAGGTATTCATTTTATTTGAGGGCAAAGTTAACTAAGCAGAATATTTTGCCGGGAACCTATACTGTTAGCAGCGATATGGATTATGACGAGATTTTTAAGGTTATAACTACTCCGGGTAAGGATACGGAAAAGTCTGCTGACAAGGATGTAAAAAAGAGCACCGAAAAAACCAAAGATAAGACTACGGAGAAAAACAAATAATGGTAGAGCATGAGAGATTTGAAAGCTTTTTGGAGAGTCTGCCTGATTGCCTGCCCAAACATCTTGTAGACTTAGAGATAGAGAATATTAAAGAGGGAATTCCCATTATAAGAAAGGGAGGAGAACGCCTCATTAGATTTATGCTGGAGCTTAAAAAACCTGTAAATATACTTGAAGTAGGTACTGCTACAGGTTTTTCAGCATTGCTTATGCTTGAGTATATTGGTAAAGAAGCCAAAATAACAACCATTGAAAGAATGGAAGAAAGAGCAGTAAAGGCTGAGGATAATTTTAAGAAGTATGATAAGAATGGTCAGATAACTCTTATAAAAGGGGATGCTCAGGATGTCTTGTCTGAACTTGTGGCAAATGGCAATGAATATGACTTTATATTTATGGACGCCGCAAAAGGACAGTATATCAACTTTTTTGAAAATATCAAAAAACTCCTTTCTCCCGGTGGGATGCTGATTACAGATAACATGCTTCAGGAAGGAAGACTTCTTGACTCACGATATACCGTAGTTAGGAGGGAGAGAACAATTCACCAAAGAATGAGAGAATATGTAAATGTTCTCGTTACAGATAAGGAACTTGCGACCATGCTTCTTGAAACAGGTGATGGCATGGCGGTATCTATTAAAAAGTAAATTAGAATGGAAGATTAGATGGAAGGAAATTCAGTTATAAAAAAACCGGAACTGTTAATTCCTGCAAGCTGTCTTGAGGTGCTTAAGCTTGCGATAAAATATGGAGCAGATGCTGTTTACATTGGCGGAGAGATGTACGGACTCAGGGCTAAGGCAAAGAATTTCTCTTTGGAGGACATGGCAGAGGGTATTAGATATGCTCGCGAAAAGGGAAAGAAAGTCTTTGTTACTGCCAATATCACTGCCCATGATAAAGACTTGGAGGGTGTTAGAGAGTATTTTAAAGAGCTTAAAGAGATTAAGCCTGACGCAATCATAATCTCAGACCCGGGCGTGTTTATGCTTGCCAAAGAGATAGCACCTGAGATAGATATTCATATAAGTACACAGGCGAACAATGTTAATTATGCGGATTTTAATTTTTGGTACGGACTTGGTGCTACCAGAGTGGTGTCTGCAAGAGAGCTATCGCTTGCAGAAATTGCAGAGATTAGGAAGCATATACCGGATGATAAGGAAATAGAGACCTTCGTTCACGGAGCTATGTGTATGGCTTACTCAGGAAGGTGCCTCCTGTCTAACTACATGACGGGAAGAGATGCCAATCAGGGAGCCTGTACCCACCCTTGCAGGTGGAAGTACCATGTTGTGGAGGAGAACAGACCTGGCGAATATATGCCTATAGAGGAAAATGAAAGAGGAACCTATATATTTAACTCTAAAGACCTCTGTATGATAGACTATGTGCCTGAGCTTGTAAAGGCTGGTATAGATAGCTTTAAGATAGAAGGACGTATGAAGACTGCTCTGTATGTAGCTACAGTAGCCAGAACTTATAGAAAGGCAATTGATGACTGGTTTGAGTCAGCAGCCCTTTTTGAAGCAAACAAAGACTGGTATGCTGAAGAGATTAAAAAATGCACCTATCGTAATTTTACTACAGGTTTTTTCTTTGATAAGCCTGACAGCGATTCACAGATATATGATAACAATACCTATGTGACCGGATGTAAGTATTATGGGTACATTGACAAGGTAAATGAAGACGGAAGCGCTGTATTTGAACAGAAGAACAAATTTAGCGTTGGGGATAAGATTCAGATTATGAAGGCTGATGGCAGAGACCTCGATGCTACAGTACTTCAGATGTGGGATGAAAACGGAATGGAAATTGAATCCTGTCCACACCCTCAGTCTATTGTTAAAATCAAATTTGACACAGAGGTTGAGGTTATGGATATAATGCGTAGTGTAGATGCAGAATAGGAGGAAGGTATGGACGACAAGAAACTTTATGAAGAGTGGTTGACAAGCCCGGTATTTGATGAGGCTACTAAGGCTGAACTTAAGGCCATAGCCGGCAATGATGCAGAAATCAGAGACAGATTCTATAAGGATCTTGAATTTGGTACGGGTGGACTTAGAGGTGTAGTAGGGGCAGGAACCAACCGTATGAACCTATACACAGTAAGAAGGGCGACACAGGGCCTTGCTAAGTACATCATAAGCAAGGGAAGTTCAGAGTAAGGGAGTAGCTATTTCTTATGATTCCAGACATTTTTCGCCTGAATTTGCAGAAGCAGCGGCACTTACTCTTAATGCAAATGGCATTAAGTCATATCTTTTTGATGCGCTCCGTCCAACACCTGAGCTTTCTTACGCAGTTAGAGAGCTTAAGTGTACCGCAGGAATAATGGTAACAGCCAGTCATAACCCACCGGAATATAATGGCTATAAGGTGTATTGGGATGATGGCTGCCAGATAACACCTCCTGTAGATAAGGATATAATTGACCTTGTTAAGTCAACAGCTTTTTCTGATATAAAGACTATGGACAAGGAAGAGGCTGTAAAAGCGGGACTTTTCAATATAATAGGCGCTGAAATGGACGATAAGTATGTTGCTGAACTTAAGAAGCTCATTCTCAGTCCTGAAGTGATTAAAAAACAGGCAGAGAATCTTAAAATCGTATATACTCCTTTCCATGGAACAGGAAATGTGCCTGTACAGAGGATGCTTAAGGAGCTTGGCTTTAAGCAGGTTTATATTGTTAAGGAACAGGAAGAGCCGGATGGAGACTTCACAACCCTCGACTATCCGAATCCTGAGGATGAGAAAGCCTTCACTCTTGCACTTAAGCTTGCAAAGGAGAAGGATGCGGATATAGTGCTTGCCAATGATCCTGATGCTGACCGCCTTGGTGTATATGCAAAGGATAAAAAGACAGGAAATTATATACAGTTTACAGGCAATATGTCAGGTATGCTTCTTGCAGAGTACGAGCTTTCAATAAAGAAGGAAAAAGGACTGCTTAAAGATGACAGCACTCTTATTACAACAATAGTATCCACAAATCTTGCATTTAAGATAGCTGAGTACTACAAGATTCATCTGATTGAGGTATTAACCGGATTTAAGTTCATAGGCCAGCAGATTAAGGGCTTTGAAGAAAAGGGCAAGGGCACCTATGAATTTGGTTTCGAGGAAAGCTATGGCTGTCTTATCGGAACACATGCAAGAGATAAAGACGGCATTATGGCTGTTGTAGCTCTTTGTGAGGCTGCTGCCTACTATATGGATAAAGGGACTTACCTTTGGGATCAGATGGTAAATATGTATGAGAAATACGGATATTTCAAAGAGGGTATCTATACCATGACTCTTGCAGGAGAAGACGGAGCTAAGCGTATCAATGAAATCCTTGACAACTCCGTAAGAACCCTCCAACTGAGCTTGCAGGATACAAGGTTGTTAAAACAAGAGATTATGAGAACGATATAGTAAAGGATTTGGCTACAGGTGAGACCACCACTACAGGACTTCCTAAGTCAAATGTGCTTTTACTTTGATATGACAGATGATGCCTGGTTCTGCGTAAGACCATCAGGTACAGAGCCTAAGATTAAGTTCTATGCAGGTATTAAGGGAAACAGCTTAGAGGATGCTGATGAGAAGCTTACTAAGGTACTTACAGAACTTAAAAAATTAGGAGATTAATGACTAATATTTGTTACAAGGAGTTTATCAATGGAAAATAAATTGCCAAAGAGAAGTGAGGTAGATGTTGAACTCACATGGAAGCTTGAAGATATATTTGCATCTGAAAGTGAATGGGAAAAAGCATTGTTAGAGGCGAAGTCTTTAGCTGATGAATTAGCAGGTTATGCAGGAAAGGTAGCTGAATCTGCAGAAACCTTATATAAGGTTCTTGAAATATATGAAAAAGGCAGCTTGATTATGCATAAGGTTTATGGCTATGCATTTAAGTCGAGGGATGTAGATACAACCTCTACCTCTGCACAGACTCTTTATTCAAAGTCTATGTCAGCCGGTGTGGAAATATCTGAAAAGCTTGCCTTTCTTGAGCCTGAAATCATCGCAGTGGATGATGCTACATTGGAGAAGTTCTATGGTGAGAAGCCTGAACTTGACAAATATAAGATATACATAACTGAGGTTAGAAGAGGTAGGGAGCATTCGCTAAGTCCTGAACTTGAAAAACTCCTTGCAGGAACCAATGAACTTGCGGATCTTCCTTATGAGGGCTTTGCAACCCTTGGCAATGCAGATCTCAAATTCCCTGAGATAACTAATGAAAAGGGAGAGAAGATACAGATTACAAACGGAAGATTTGTTCCTCTTGAAGAAAGCAAAGACAGAAGGGTTCGTAAAGAAGTATTTGAGAGGTATTATGAGACTTTTGGAAGTTTTAAGAATACCTGGGCAACTTTATATGCAGGACAGGTCAAACAGCTTATGTTCTATGCAAGGGCTAGGAAATATTCTTCTACCCTGGAAGCGGCTGTTGACGGCAACAATGTTTCTCCTGAAGTGTACAAGAACCTTGTAGAGGCAGTTAATGACAACCTTGACAAGATGCATAGATATGTAAGGCTTAGAAAGAAACTTTTAGAACTTGATGAGCTTCATATGTACGATGTCTATGTACCTATAGTCAAGGATTATGATGCAAAGTACACTATTGAAGAGGCTAAGGAACTGGTTCTTAAGGCAGTAGAGCCTCTTGGCATCAACTATGTGAACCTTATCAGAAAGGCATTTGCAGAGCGCTGGATAGATGTAGTGGAGAATGAAGGTAAGCGTAATGGTGCTTATTCTTCAGGAGTTTACGGGGTACATCCTTTTGTTCTTCTTAACTTTAACGGAACCCTTGACAATGTATTCACCTTGGCTCATGAGATGGGACATGCTATGCATTCCTATTTCTCAAACGAGGCTCAGAATTTCCTTGACTCAAGATATAGAATCTTTGTTGCGGAAGTTGCTTCCACTACAAATGAAGTGCTTCTTATGGAGTACATGCTAAAAAATGCAAAGGACAACAAGGAAAGAGCATATCTTCTTAACCATTATATGGACAGCTTCAAGGGAACTGTATTCAGACAGACCATGTTTGCTGAGTTTGAGAAGACTTCAAATGAAATGGCTGAAGCTGGTGAACCTCTTACACACGAGAACCTTACAGAGCTTTACTTGAATTTGAATAAGAAGTATTACGGCGAGGCTATGATTAGCGATGACCTCATAGGCTATGAGTGGATGAGATACCTCATTTCTACTATAATTTCTATGTATATCAGTATGCAACAGGCTTCTCAGCTGCAGTTGCCATTGCTAACCGTGTGCTAAAAGAGGGTGAGACTGCTGTAAATGACTACATGAAGTTCTTACAAAGTGGCTGTACCAAGGATCCTGTAAGCCTCCTTAGAATTGCAGGAGTTGATATGGCGACCAAAGAGCCAATTAACTCAGCTCTTCAGGTATTTGAAAGAGTTATAGAGGAAATGGAAGAACTCACAAAATAACAAGTTAATTAGATAAAAGAGCATTTTACCAGACAAAAGCAGTGTGCAAATGTCTGATGAGATGCTCTTTTCAAATTAATCTAATTTTGTTACAATATTAGATATGTTTGCCATATAGATTATTTTAATGATTTACAAAAAAAGGTATTTTGGTGTGGTAAAGGGGGAGTTCAATGAAATTGATTAGTAAAGAGAATAAATTTAAGTTAGCTATATGTTTGTTTTTCTCTATATTAGGGGATGTATTTATAATGCAGGCTCTTCTTGGCATAGAGTAATGTTATGGATATGGCGGTAAAACTAAAAACAGATGGCATAGTTAAAGAGATACTGCTTACTACACTCTATCTTGTCTGTCAATGGGGCTGCAGCTATATGAAAATGAAATTCTGCCAGAAGTTTATGTATGATACCAGAGATAGTATTTTACTTAGTATAATTAAGAGCTTGTTTAGATTACCTCTTTCAAAGGTTAAAGAAAAAATTCTGACTATTATATGAGTTTATTGAATAATGATATCGAGGATTTTAGGACTGGGTATCTTTGGGGAGTGTTTGGTATATTATCATATTCTACTTCTATTATAGTCGCTGCTATTACACTATTAAGAGTACATTATTTTATGCTGATAGCTACAGTAATTCTGACAATTATTCCTATATTGGTAAGTAAGATGATGACAGGTAAAACAATCAGCATAAATAAAGAGAGGACTGCTGCAAATGAGGCATATTTAAGCAGATTACAGGAAATGGTAAAGGGCTTAGATGTTATTAAAAGGTCAAATAATTCTGAGTCTTATGCCAGTGTTTTTGAGAAAGCCAATAGCAGACGTTCTAATTCATATAAGAATTATGGTGTAGTTACTAATATGATATGGATGACGATGTATAGCATAGGAAGTATTAATCAGCTATTGCTTATCGGAATATGTGCTTTTCTAATAACAAAAAATATAATTGAACCAGGACTGATAATAGCAACAACGTCAGGCTTTGCCAATTTTTCAGATGCCTTTTCAAATGCAATTGAAAATGGTGCTGAAATGAAATCAGCAAAGGTATTTTTAGATAAATTCAGACCTTATTTAGGTAAGAACAATGAAATTGCTGATAATGAAAGTTTAGCTATAAGAAAAAGTGAACGAGACAAGGCTTCGATAGATATAGAAAATCTTAGCTTTGCTTATGATGATAAAGGATATTTGATGAATTTTCGTTAAATATTGATAGTGGTGAAATAGTTGCTATCACAGGTGAAAGTGGTTCCGGAAAGTCTACTTTAATCAATCTATTGCTTAAGTCTTTTAAGGGATACAGTGGTAAAATTAAGTATGATAATGAGGAGTTAAGGGACATTAAAGAAGATGAGCTATACAGTAAGGTCTACTTAGTCCCTCAGGATAGCTTTATATTTAAGTCATCATTATATGATAATGTTACTATGTTTAATGGTAATTCAGAGGGCGATAAGGAGAGATTTAGGGATATAATTGAAAAGGTAAATTTAAAGAAATTTATGGAATTACATAAGGATGATGAACTAAATCCTGACGAAATGTCAGGAGGAGAGAAAAAGAGGGTATCTATAGCAAGGGCATTGTTTAACAACCCTGAAATCATCATTTTAGATGAACCAACATCTGACCTGGATCCGGAAAAACAAGGGATTGTAAACGATATCATATTTAGCCTTAAAGATAAAACAAGGCTCGTAGTTACCCACGACTGGGCAGAAGAGTATTTGAAGAAGTTTGATAAGGTTGTGAGGTTATAAGAATTAAATCATAAGATAGTTAAAGTAATCAGTTCTAGTATTAGGCTGGTTACTTTTTGCGTTTTTAGTAAAAACGAAATATGGTACTGATACTTTGATTTGAGGATGCATTCACACAAACTTTTGTGCTAAAAATAATCTTTGCACTTAAATAAATCATCAATTAAGAATAAAAAGTTATATTCATTCATAGTGAAAGGAAAAACAATGAAATTACTCATAGCATCAGATATACATGGTTCAGCTTATTATGCCAAAAAGGTAGTTGAAATCTTTGAAAAAGAAAAGGCTGATAAACTCCTTCTTTTAGGAGATATTTTGTATCATGGTCCAAGAAATGACCTGCCGTTTGAACATAATCCTAAGGAGGTTATTGCCCTCTTAAATCCTCTAAGCGATAGAATTCTCTGTGTAAGGGGAAACTGTGAAGCGGAGGTAGACCAGATGGTGCTTGATTTTCCTTGCCTTGCTGACTACATAATCATAAATGTGGACGGAATAAATATATTTGCAACTCACGGACATATATTTGGAGAGGCCAATCCGCCAAAACTTCACAAGGGTGATATTTTGCTTTGTGGACACACTCATGTGCCAAAATGCGTAGCTTACGATAACTATATTTATATGAATCCGGGATCTGCTTCCATACCTAAGGAAAACAGCCACCATGGCTATATGACTTATGAGAACAAAGAATTTGTGTGGAAGGATTTTGAAGGAAATATAAAAGACAGCTATACCTGCAAGGAGGAATGAAATTGACAAAAAGATATGCTATTTTTGACCTTGATGGAACTCTTCTTGATACCCTGGATGACCTTACCGACTCTATGAATTACATGCTTGGTAAGCATAATTTTCCTATAAGAACAAGGGATGAGGTAAGAAATTTTGTTGGAAACGGTGTCAGAAAGCTGGTGGAGCGGGCAGTTCCTCCCGAATACAAAGCAGATGATGAATTTATAGATAAGTTCTATAATGACTTCAGTCTCTATTATAATTCTAATTCTGATGTAAAGACCTCACCTTACCCGGGAACCATTGATATGCTTGATAGGCTTCTTGAAAATGGTTTTGATATAGCCATAGTATCAAACAAGATAGATTCTGCAGTTAAGAGCCTCTCTTCTAAGTTTTTTGGAGGGAGGATAAGGTCTGCCATTGGTGAAAGCCAAGCATACGGCATAAACCTGAGCCTGATATGGTATTTATGGCTATGGAGGAGATGGGTGCAAATAAGATGGACTCCATATATATAGGTGATTCCGAGGTGGATATAGAAACTGCAAGGAATGCGGGAATCCCTTGTGTTTCAGTCTTATGGGGATTTAAGGACAGGAAGTTTTTAGAGGAATCAGGAGCAACTATGCTTGTTCACTCGATGGAGGAGCTTACAAAGAATCTGATTAATTATCAAAAAAATATAACGCAAATTAGTCGTAACTAACTAAAAAATAATAGAAATTTTTATATTTATTGATAAAAAAATCTCTAATACTAGTTTTATTATTTTTCAAAATTGTGATATTATTATCAAGATGGATTAAAATCGTGCTGTATGAACTTGAGAGTTAAATGATTTACAGGTTCCGTATAGTGAATTTTAGGAGGATGAAAAAATGTTTAAGGTTGTAAATAAGCGCTACTTAGCCAATAACATCTGGTTAGTAGATGTAGAGGCGCCTAATGTTGCTAAGGCCTGTCTTCCGGGACAGTTTGTTATTGTAAAGGCTTGATGAGAAAGCTGAGAGAGTTCCGCTTACCATCTGCGATTATGATAGGGAAAAGAATACAATAACTCTTGTTTATCAGGCAGTTGGAGCTTCCACAATACGTATGAGAGATAATGATGAAAACGGATATCTTGATGTAGTAGGACCTCTTGGACAGCCTTCTGAGCTCTGTCTTATGCCTAGAGAAGAGCTTGAAAAAGAGAAGATTATTTTTATGGCAGGTGGTGTAGGTACAGCTCCTGTATATCCACAGGTTAAGTGGTTAAAGGAAAACGGTTATGAGGCTGATGTTATCATAGGCGCAAGAACAAAGGACCTTATTATTCTTGAAGAAGAGATGAAGGAATGGGCAAGTAATCTCTACATGGCTACAGATGATGGCTCTTATGGCTTCAAAGGTAATGTAAATGACTGCCTTAAGGATCTTCTTGCTAATCATGGAAAAGAATATACAAGAGTTGTTGCTATCGGACCAATGATAATGATGAAGTTTGTCTGTCTTACAACTAAAGAACTTGGTATACCTACTATAGTAAGTATGAACCCAATCATGGTTGATGGTACAGGTATGTGTGGTGCCTGTCGTCTTTCAGTAGGTGGTAAGATTAAATTCGCTTGTGTAGACGGTCCTGAGTTTGATGGACATCTCATTAACTTCGATGAGGCAATGAACAGACAGCGTATGTACAAGTCTGAAGAAGGAAGAAAGATGTTGAAGGAACAGGAAGGTGATACACATAAAGGGATCCGGCTGTGCTACACCTAATCCTCAGAAAGTAGATTAATTCTAAGCTAATAAAGGAGATAATAAAATGGCAGTTAATCCAATGGTTAGAATTCCTGTTAGAGAGCAGGAAGCTAAGGTAAGAGCAAATAACTTTGAAGAAGTTTGTTATGGATATAATCTTGAAGAGGCTATGGATGAGTCTACAAGATGCTTAAATTGTAAAAACCCTCGCTGTGTAGGTGGATGTCCTGTAGGTATAGATATTCCGGGCTTTATTATGAAGGTTAAGGACGGAGATGTTAAGGGAGCTTATGAGACCATCAGCAAGTACAGCGCACTTCCTGCAGTCTGTGGTCGTGTCTGTCCTCAGGAGTCACAGTGCGAGAAGTACTGTGTAAGGGGTATAAAGGGAGATTCAGTATCTATCGGTAAGCTCGAGAGATTTACAGCTGACTGGGCTCGTGAGCAGGGTATTCGTCCTGAGCCTGCTAAGACAAAGAACGGCAAGAGAGTTGCAGTTATAGGTGCAGGTCCTGCCGGACTTACAGCAGCCGGAGATCTTGCTAAGGCAGGCTGTGAAGTAGTTATTTATGAGGCTCTTCACGAGGCAGGCGGAGTGCTTGTATATGGTATTCCTGAGTTCCGTCTTCCTAAGGAGACAGTAGTTAAGTATGAGGTTGATAATGTAAAGGCTCTTGTGTAGAGATTAGGACTGACTATGTAATAGGAAGATCTCTTACTATTGACCAGCTCATGGAAGATGAAGGCTTTGATGCTGTATTTATCGGCTCAGGTGCAGGACTTCCTAAGTTTATGGGTATTCCTGGTGAGAACGCAAATGGTGTATTCTCTGCCAATGAATACCTTACAAGATCAAACCTTATGAAGGCTTTTGATGATAATTATGATACACCTATACATCCTGGTAAGAAGGTTGTAGTAGTTGGTGGTGGTAACGTAGCTATGGACGCGGCAAGAACTGCTCTTAGACTTGGTGCAGAGACACATATCGTATATAGAAGATCTGAAGAAGAGCTTCCTGCCAGAGTTGAAGAAGTTCACCACGCTAAAGAAGAAGGTATTATCTTTGACGTACTCACCAATCCTATTGAGATTATTGAAGATGAGAACGGCTGGGTAAAGGGATGTAAATGCGTTAAAATGGAGCTTGGAGAGCCTGATGAGTCAGGTCGTAGAAGACCTCAGGAAGTTCCTAACTCAGAATTTGTTATTGAGTGCGATACAGTTATCATGTCACTTGGTACAAGCCCTAACCCACTTATTTCTTCAACAACTAAGGGACTTGAGTCAAATAAATGGGGCTGCCTTGTTGCTAAGGATGAAAATGGTGAGACAACCAAAGTTGGTGTATATGCCGGTGGTGATGCAGTTACTGGTGCTGCTACAGTTATTCTTGCAATGGGTGCCGGCAAGCAGGCAGCTAAGGGTATCTTAGAGTATCTTGGTGTTGAAGAGGCTTAATTCCTTGGTAAATATCTCGCGTTAATGTGAAGCTGTCATTGGTACAGTTTACAAATATTTATAGATTCCTGATAAGCAGGATTATTATCATATATTAATTATTTAGGTCCTCTATGATGAAGGTTAGGGTCATAGAGGGCCTTTTTCTAATTTATATCTTCTTTAAGATTTTCATTATCTGGTTGAAAGAAATGCTAGCTGTATAAAGCTGTTTTAGTAATAAGCAAAGGCAAGTACATCGACTTTAAAAATTTGGGCTTGCAATTATGCTAGAGTTTCTGCTAAAATTAGCTAGTGTGTTTGTGTGTGTAAACCTAAATTATCCATTGGAGATAGAGGAGGTGCTGTAATGGCAAAGTGTGATGTTTGTGGAAAAGGTGTTAGCTTCGGTATAGCTGTGAGCCATTCCCACAGAAGAAACAACAGAGCTTGGAAGGCTAACGTTAGAACTGTCAGAGTTAAGACCCTGGTGGTTCTAAGACTATGCATGTTTGTGCTTATGCCTTCGTAGCAATCGTGTAGAACGTGCTTAATTAAATGATTATAAAAGAGCTGTTACCGGAGTAGTGACAGCTTTTTTGTTTGTTAAGAAATTCCGTCTAAATTTCTTAACAAATATATATTAATGTGATATGTCTTTTTGACGGTAAGGCTAATATACTATGTAATCACATGATTTGGAAACTCTTGCAAGATTTAATGTATTTTTTAGGAGGATAGGTATGGAACAGTATAAGCAGGAATTTATTGAATTTATGGTGGAAAGCGAAGTTCTTAAGTTTGGAGATTTTACACTTAAAAGTGGCAGACAGTCACCATTTTTTATGAATGCAGGCGCTTATGTGACAGGAAGCCAGTTAAGAAGACTTGGCAAATCTTATGCAATGGCTATTCATAATGCATATGGTGATGACTTTGATGTCTTATTTGGACCTGCATACAAGGGTATACCTTTATCTGTAGCAACTGTTGCTGCCTTTGATGAGATTTATGTCAAAGAGATCAGATATTCTTCGAATAGAAAAGAAATCAAAGACCACGGCGATACAGGAATCTTGCTGGGAAGTAAGATTAAATCAGGTGATAAGGTAGTCATCATAGAAGATGTTACTACTTCAGGTAAGTCAATTGAAGAGACCTATCCTATAATCAAATCAATGGGAGATGTAAAAGTTGTTGGTATGATGGTTTCCCTCGATAGAGGAGAAAAAGGAAAGAGCGAAGCCAGTGCTCTTAATGAGGTTTCATCACTTTATGGTTTCCCTACAGGTGCAATAGTTACTATGAAGGAAGTTATTGAATATCTTTACAATAGAGAAGTTCAGGGTAGAATTGTTATTGATGATGAGATTAAATCAAGAATAGACGACTATTATAAACAGTATGGAGCAAGATAGTTTATGCTAGTTAAAGCAGACTTTGTGCATATGTACTAAAAAGAACTGGAAATTAACTGGTTTAAAACTTTGTAAGAATTATACAAAAAAATAGACTGTAATTTTTATACATAATACTCTCAAAAATGTCTTTACAAAAAGATATTTTAGAGGATTATTTTATCTATAAATCAAGTTTGAATTAAATCTGATTATTGAGTTCTCAGTGTTGTTATTTGAATATTAAGCGTCGGATTTAGACCAAATATAAATATTTACTCAGTTAATTTGGTTTTTAAGTCTCAGGAAATTCTGAAAATATTTTTTAGTATGTAAGGAGGTAGTTTATGATTGTGGCTTTTTGGAGCAGTAGCAGAATAAGAACTGCGTTACCACTAACGCTGCACTAATATCACATTTTTATGCTCAACGATATAAGAAAGAGTTGCATTTGTTTGAAAACTCATGTTCCAGGAAGATATAGTTTCTAGAGGATATGCTTATGGTAAAAAGACATTGCCATGCATTTGAAGAACCGATTTACTATGGCAGAAACAATTATATCAACTATTTATTTATGGGTTTAATGAAAGCGGGACTTCCGGTAAACGGGAATGGGAATGCAGCTGTATGTTTGGCGGACGGGAAACCGTACTATTTTCCCTGCAGGTTTTCATCCAATCATAATCTCTTCGATTATGAAATGAATAAGATAATCGATAGGTTGTTGGATGAGTTATAGCTAGTATGAGGTAGTTTTTGTAGATTTGAAAAAGCGTACTTTGACTACGAAAGAGAATAATAGAACGTTCAGATCTGGTTTTTGTAAATGTTCCTCAAGATGAAATAGGGCAGTGTTTTTGAGTGAACATTCATTTGATAAAAGATAAGACTCTGCCTTTTAGTAAGCAGATATAAGAAAACGAAAAACATTGGATTTTGAGGAGTTTCATTTCAACTTATAATACGATGATGTAAGCATATCATATATACCTTATTGTGAATCTCTACTAGGAATTTGTAAAATGGAAGTTTACTCGTTTTTCTAACAAAAATCTCTGAGTCAACTAGGGAGAAAAAGCATTTGAACTGATATCGCGCCAGTTAAGAAAAATAACTGCATATGATAATCTCAGTCAGATAATGAGCTCCCAAACGGAGATTAATGTATGACAAAAAACTCTTACGGAAAAATGAAAATACAACTGATAAGATTAATGGTTTGAAATGAGCTTTTAGCATGATTACAGGAAGATTTTACGCAGCTTTTTAAGGGTCAACCTCAATCATTGGGCCATTTCTTATGAGAGAAAAGACTGATAAGAATTGAGAAAAGAGAAGAACTAAGAGAAGCTCTTAGAACCTGTGGCTCAGGTAATGAAGCATCAAAAGATATTTATTAAGAGTTATATTACATATCTTCTTGCAGATAAAGTATAAGATAACTGAAGAAAATATAAATCTGTATTAAAAGAAGATTCTGAATACAAGTTTAAGGTAATGCTTGAAAAAAGCACGCAAAATACGAAATATGGGGACTTGAAAAAGCTCATTGATATATTTTTCTGAAATGTTACTGAAGTCAGACAAAGAGATATAGATGAAAAAGCACTGAATAAGGTATTTAACAGGGTCAGTTATGAGGGAATTACCTTCCATGAGAAGGCGGAAATATTATGCCAGAAAATCTATGAAAACTATAAAGGAAATGGAATCATAGACTCTTTGCTCCCATTAGTCATTGACGGAATATCAGGTGGAGTTTCAAGTGACGGTGGAGAGCATTATGTATGGCTTATGTACAAGGGAAATACCATAAGTCTGTCATTTCTTAAGTATAAGGGAGAGTCAGAGATAAAGAGGATATGCAGAAATCTCTGCAAGAGCTACGGTATAGGACAGTTATCTGAAAGGCGAGGCTATGTGGTGGCAGAGTTAAACGATGGCTCAAGAGCCTCTGTATCAAGACCGCCTTTTTGTGAAAGCTGGAGCTTTTTTATCAGAAAGTTCAGAATGGAGAAGATACTGGAGCTTGAAGACATTATCACAGGAGAAGAATCAGGAGAAATAATAAAGCTGCTAAAATACCTGATTAAAGGTGAGAGGTTAATAGCAGTAACAGGAGAACAGGGTTCAGGTAAAACCACACTTTTAGTTGCCATGGTTAAGTTTATTCCGAGCTGGTTAAATATAAGAGTAGCCGAAATGTCATTTGAGTTGCATCTAAGAGCCAGACTTACGGGGAGAAACATTGTCAGCTTTAAGGAGACTGAAGGTGTTGGGATACAGGAAGGTCTTGATTTCACTAAGAAAACAGATGGAAATGTAACCATACTTGGGGAAGTTGCTACCATGCAGGCAGTATTATTCCTGGTACAGATCGCACAAAATGCTTCCGCGTTTACACTATTTACACATCATGCCAAGGATACAACGGCTCTCATTCATTATATAAGAAATTCTTTGCTTATGCAGGGAAACTTTAGAAATGAAGTTATAGCACTAAAGCAGGCTGTTAATTCAGTACGAATTAATATTCATGTTAAGAAGAATCAATTTGGTATAAGATATATTGATAAAATAAGTGAAATTGTTCCCTGTGAGAGTGATGAGGGATTTACAGAGAAGTTAGTTGCATACAGAAGTGGTAATAAGTATGTGCTAAAAGATGAACTTAGCAGGGAAACTCAGGAGGCTATATATGGGAAGTTACCTCAAGATGAAACAGGTAGCTTTATAAAATTTATTAAACAGTGGCAAAAGGTGAAAGATGGAAAGAGTATTGTTTAGTATTTATAGGTTATTATGTTTTAGCACTTTAGGAAAAATGCTTATAGGAAAGACGGAATATGAGGTCGGGAGGTATCTGCCCTTTGATGATTATGGAATGGGTGTCAATACCTGTAAGGTTTTTATTTCTAATCTATTTAAGGCATTTTTTGTATCGGGCTTAGCATTTATTATAGCTTTTTTTGATATCAAGTATCTTCCTATTGCTATTATTCTCGGTGGAGCTGCTTATAAGGACAGCTTTGTAAAATGGAAGAGAAAGCAGGAAAAGACAATACTTAAGCAGTTATCTTCATACTTAAATGAACTAAGGAGAGAATACTACCGCTTCAATGATGTGGAAGAGGCTTTTCTCGCAGCATTTTCTGCAGCAGGTGAGGAGCTTAAACTTCATCTTGGACTGATAGAGGAAGAACTTGATGGAGACGGGATACCTGAGAGGTACAGGGATGCAGCCCCTAATAGATTTGTATTTATTTTCATTGCGATTTGTCAATGTGCCATAAAGTACGGAGAGTAATAGACAATACTTTTATTTCAAACATTGATGAATTACAAAAGAACATTGACTCTGGACCTCCTAAAAATGGGAGAGGGAAGACTTTATTTTCAGAGCAGTATAGCTATCTGCGTTCGGTATCAAGTTTACCTGTAATGGAAAGATGGGCCATCTCTCAGGTTGAAGGGTTAACGGCACTTTATGGCGATCTAAGGGAGCGTGACATAGGGCAGCCTCGCTCTGGTTATAACCTTTATTATTTGTTATATGAAAAGATGATGAAATAAGATGATGGGATTACGCCTCTTTATCAGTAATTATGGAGATTGGATTGGTTAATAAAGGCTTTATGGCTTTTTGACAATACTACTGCAGGTAAAAAATTAATTGCATATATTTGATAAGAATTTCTCCGGAAAATCCTCATCAACATTTCATTTTATAGGGTTTCTTTGGTTCGTAGGCAGTTTTGTTATAGGACTTGCTTTGATAATCTCACTGGCAATTATCTCTGGTTCTAACGATTCTGCTATACTGATAGCCTTTTTGTATGAGTTTCATTCTCATATGAGTTTGGTATCAGACGGCATGTTCTATGAGGCTCTACCGGAGGAAGAGATAGGCAGGTTAGGCTGATGACGATATCTCTCGCCGGAGTTATGGGATGACGGTAGAGGAAATACTGCTTTGATAGAGAATTCTCACCTCATTTTTTAAGGGATAGTGTTTCAACCTGCATAGATGAACTGGATGTAGATGAAAATGTTGCACTGATTCGCTTAGAGACAGGTGGAAGACTACAAGTTTTATAAATGTGATAGATGATCTTATTGCAAGTGACAAAATAGGTATAAACGAAGCCTTTAAGGATTTGCTTTCAAGAAGAGATTACTATAGTGCGAAGAGGAGGCAGGAGCAGGAACTTATAGTCAGGAAAAAGGAGGCTATTATTTCTTACTTTTTGTATCTGCCCTTTATGCCATCGGTAGGAGCATATATGATAGCACCTGTTTTTGGTAATAAGTGTAAGGAATCTTTTAGACATAACACGTGAAATTAAGTTAAATATAGGAAGAGAGGTAGATAGGAGTAATGGATTAAAAGTGTTAACATTGCAGCAGGAGTTATTATTACCTGTATAGTTATAAGCTATTGCATTCTTTTGTAAACAAGGGAGTGCTAAGCACATAGCGCACAGGAATCAATCAGATGGGTGAATATACCACTGAAATGGGCAACGGAGGAATTGAGTTTTACAAATGGTCTGACTTTATCAGGGAAATGAGGTTATAGGACTGTAAAGACTAAAGGGAAAACCAATATTTATGTGGTTACCAACGATACCAAGACAGGTGCCCTGGTGGAATTAAGGTTGAGACAACCAATTGGCTGACCAACAATGCACCAATATGGCAATTTTATAGGAAAGGTAACCAGTATAAAAGATGACGGAAGTGTTGACAGATTAACCTTTTTATACAGCAGGAACATTAGAACGCCTATGTTAAAAGTACTTGAATTACTTTAGAAAATCAGGGTATTTGATTTTTGTTTGTTATTGGTATCAGCCAGATATTATTGTATGGAAAGCTTATTTTAGCAAATTGTTAAGAGTATTGAAGGTGGAGCTTGTATGGAGGTTTTTGGAAAATTTTTGGAGTATAGTATCTGGTTTTATACTGATATTTATCTGCCCTGTTTATATCATGGAAATGAGGCTTTAAAGTTTTGAAGACATTCAGCTAATCAATGTTACTGACAGATCTCATAGACAAGGTAAAATATACAGGTTATATTGACGAAAGGAACTTGATAATTTTTATGATGAATATAGTAAAAATCGGAGGCAGAAGAGCTTAACCTTGTTCATAGAGTGGTAAGACCTGTAGTAAAGAATGGAGAGGTTGTAGACAGCAGAGAATCTCTATGTTGATGTTTTCGATGCTGAGATTAAGGAAAGCCTCAAAACTTCTTCTAAATACAGGTTATAAAATCATGATGAAATATGTCTGATA
>CAKAGA010000003.1 GCA_916438995.1 uncultured Catonella sp. | reverse complement strand
ACCTCGTAGCCCTCCCATGTTTACCATGGGCTCTATGGCAAATGTCATGTTCTTTTCTATCATGATTCCCTGCTTTTTCTGCCTGAAGTTAAATATATCAGGTGCTTCGTGTAGGTTCTGCCCTATGCCATGTCCTGCAAGGTCTCTTACAACAGAGTAGCCATGGCTTTCAACATAAGCCTGGATAGCGATAGATATATCATTTATGTGATTACCTGGAACTGCCTGCTTTATTCCCTCAAAAAAGCTCTGTTTAGTAACTTCAATAAGGTCCTTAAGCTCAGGAATAACCTTTCCTACAGGTACAGTCCTTGCTGCGTCTGCATGCCAACCCTTATAGATAAGGCCTGCATCAAGACTGACTATGTCACCTTCGTCGATATAATTCTCTTTCGCAGGAATTCCGTGCACAACCTGATCGTTAACGGATACACAAATAGAAGCAGGAAAACCATTATAGCCTAGAAAAGAAGGGATACCATCACATCCACGAATCAGTTCTTCTCCTTTTTTATCTATTTCATAAGTTGAAAGTCCCGGCTTAACATAGGCTTCAAGCTCTGAAAGCACAAAAGCCAGCCGTTTTCCGGCCTCTCTCATCAAAGAAATAGCATTTTCATCCTTTATTCCCACTTCCATAGTCTCTCCTTTGATCTCTTATAATCAGCCAAGAATCTTGCAAATATCTTCAAAGACTTCCTTCATGTCCTTAGTTCCATCTACTTCTTTGTATACATTTCTACTCTGATAGAACTCTTCAAGAGGTTTAGTCTGTGCATGGTATACCTCAAGACGCTTCTTTACAGTCTCAGGCATATCGTCAGGACGCTGAATGAGATCTCCACTACATTTATCACAGACACCTTCCTTCTTGGTATTGTTATACACAAGATGATAGGTTTCTCCACAGTTAGGGCAGGTTCTTCTTCCTGACATTCTCTCGATAATCTTTTCGTCAGGAACAACCACATTTACAGCAAAGTCAATATTTTCGCCTAATTTTTTAAGAGCCTCTTCAAGAACTTCAGCCTGAGGAATGGTTCTTGGATAGCCGTCAAGGATGTAACCCTTAGCACAGTCATCTTTTGATACCCTGTCTAAGAGGATGCTGACTGTAAGCTCATCAGGAACGAGCTGGCCCTTATCCATGTATTCCTTAGCCTTTAAGCCAAGTTCTGTGTTATTTTTGATATTATATCTAAATATATCTCCTGTTGAGATATGGGGAAGACCGTATTTTTCAGCAATTTTAATTGCCTGTGTACCTTTACCCGCCCCAGGAGCGCCAAGCATAACAATTTTCATATAGACCTCCTTAAATAAAAAGTGTGTACTCGCACACAATAGGGAATTTCCTATTAACATAAAAGCTGTAGCCGGACTATAACATTTACCTGTCATAACCTGCTACAGCTCGATATTAAATGTAACTCTTAATCATTTAAGAAACCTTTGTAATGTCTCTCAAGCATCATTGACTCAACCTGCTTCATGGTCTCAAGTATAACACCCACTACGATGATGAGGGATGTTCCACCAAATGATACATCTGCTCCAAATACTCCTGAGAATACAATAGGAACGAGAGCAGCAACTGTGAGGCCGCAAGCTCCTATAAATATAATACTGTTGAGTACCTTATTAAGATAATCACTTGTAGGACGGCCAGGTCTGATACCCGGTATGAAACCACCTGACTTCTTCATGTTATTAGCAATCTCAAGTGGGTTGAAGGTTATTGAGGTATAGAAGTAAGCAAAGAATATAATCATAACTACATAGAGTACAAGACCCAATGTATACTTAGCTTCTCCCCAGCTGGTAAAGTTACACCAAGCCTGCTGGTTTAATACCTTTAATATCTTCTCACCTAAGGTTGCACCTGCTCCACTCTTTGGCTGTATGCCAAGGAATCTGCAGATGATGATAGGTGTCTGAAGGATTGAACTTGCAAAGATGATAGGCATAACACCGCCGGTATTTACCTTAAGTGGTATATTTGATCCTGAACCACCTACAAGTCTTCTTCCCTGAAGCTTCTGTGCGTACTGCACAGGAATCTTTCTGATTGCATCATTTAATACAATTATATAAACTGTAAGAGCAACAATTACAACTACAATGAGTATTGCTGCTATAACCTTGTTGATAACAGTAGTTCCGCCTATTACATAAGTTCTGAAAAGATTTATGATATCTGAAGGCATTCTTGAAACTATGTTTACAAGAAGGATGATTGATATACCATTACCAACTCCCTTGTCAGTAATCTTTTCACCTATCCACATAAGGAAGGCAGATCCTGCAGTAAGAGTAAGTGTAATAACTATAACCGAAAGCACGGAGTAATTCTCCAAATATCCTGAACGGCCAAAGCCGATTGCCATCGCAATACTCTCGATAAGAGCAAGGGCGACAGTTACATAACGTGTAGCTGTAGCAATCTTCTTTCTGCCTTCTTCTCCCTCTTTCTGTATCTCCTCAAGCCTTGGAATGGCTATTGTGAGAAGCTGCATAATAATGGAAGATGTAATGTATGGAGTAATACTTAGTGCAAATATTGATAACTGTTCAAATGACCCACCGGTAATGGCATTCAGAAATGAAAGCTGTGTAATCTGGTTCAAGAACTCAGATATCCTGCTACGATCAATTCCCGGAATAGGAAGCTGTGATCCAAGTCTGACTACTGCAAGACACAAGAGTGAATAAAATTCTCTCTTATATCTTTTACCTTTAGAGCATTACGAATCGCTTTTTATCATTGAGATCACCTCAGCAATCCCTGCCAAGACTTTTAATCTTTTCTTCTGCCGAAGCACTGTAAGCGTTTACTTTAACTGTAAGCTTCTTTGTAAGTTCTCCATTTCCAAGAATCTTTACGCCGTCGCATACCTTTTTGATTACACCTGCATCAAGGAGAGCCTGAATTGTTACTTCAGTTCCATCTTCGAAGAGGTTAAGCTCAGATACATTGATAGCTACAATTTCCTTAGAATTTCTGTTGGTGAAACCTCTCTTAGGAATTCTCCTATAAAGTGGCATCTGACCACCCTCGAATCCCGGTCTTGGAGCTCCTGAACGAGCCTTCTGTCCCTTATGTCCCTTACCGGCAGTCTTACCATTTCCAGAAGCATGACCACGGCCTCTTCTGAAGTTATTACTCTGACGAGAGCCGGCTATTGGCTGTAAGTCTGTTAAATTCATGTTCACACCTCCCCTTCTTTAGATTTCTTCTACCTTAAGCAGATACTCAACCTGCTTAATCATTCCTCTTGTTGCCTCATTGTTAGGAAGGGTGTTGCTACGGCCTGTTTTCTTAAGACCAAGAGCTTCAACTGTCTTCCTGTGCTTTGGTATACGTCCAATAACAGACTTAACCAATGTTACTTTTAATTTATCAGCCATTTTATTATCCTCCTATTTTATATTTACTATTATATCTTAGCATTTACAGATCAGAAACGGAAATGCCACGAAGTCTAGCAAATTCTTCAGGAGTCTTAAGCTTAGATAAACCGTTGATTGTTGCAAGTACAACATTCTGCTTATTGTTTGAACCAAGAGACTTAGTTCTGATATTCCTGTAACCTGCAAGCTCAAGTACATTACGAGCAGGACCACCGGCAATTACTCCGGTACCATCAGGGGCTTTCTTAAGAAGAACCTCTGCACTTCCAAACTTACCAACAAAATCATGAGGTACACTTCCGTTTTCATCAATTGGAAGTGAAACCATATTTTTAATAGCGTCTTCTTTACCCTTACGGATAGCTTCAGGGATTTCAGCAGCCTTTCCAAGACCTGCACCAACTCTGCCGTTCTTGTCTCCTACAACTACGAGAGCTGAGAATCTCATGTTGCGTCCGCCCTTTACAACCTTGACAACGCGCTTGATGGCAACTACTTTGTCAAAAAGCTCATTGTTCTCAGTATTATTATCTACTGAACGATTCATGTTTATTCCTCCTTCTCTTAGAATTGAAGACCTGCTTCTCTAGCAGCGTCAGCGAGTGCCTGTACTTTACCCTGATAAATGAAACCACCTCTATCGAAAACGACTTCCTTAATTCCCTTTTCAAGTGCCTTTTTAGCTATAGCAGTACCTACCGCAGAAGCAGCAGCTACATCATTGGTATGCTCAAGACCGGCCTTAACATCCTTTTCAAGTGTGGATGCAGCAACTAAAGTAGCTCCAGCCTGGTCGTCAATGATCTGTGCGTACATATGGCTATTACTTCTGAATACAGCGAGACGTGGTCTTGCAGCTGTACCTGAAAGGTGTGCACGCATTCTTCTATGTTTCTTTTCGCGAATAGCGCTTCTTGATGCTTTACGAACCATTCTTTTTCACTCCTTTAATTATTTTTTACCTGTCTTACCAACCTTACGTCTGATAACTTCATAATCATACTTAATACCCTTGCCCTTATATGGCTCTGGCATTCTCTTCTCTCTAATCTCAGCTGCGTACTGTCCAACCTTCTCCTTGTCAATACCTTTAACAATAATCTTGTTAGTACCTTCAACTGTTGACTCAACTCCCTCAGGATCGGTCATAACTACCGGATGAGAATATCCTAAGTTAAGGGTAAGCTCTTTTCCTGCTTTAGAAACTCTGTAACCTACACCGTTTACTTCAAGTGTCTTGGTATAACCCTCAGTTACACCAACAACCATGTTATTAATAAGTGTTCTTGTAAGTCCATGAAGAGATTTCATCTTCTTCAATTCATTAGGTCTTGTAACAACAATCTCACCATTTTCAAGCTTGATTATCATTTCTTTAGGAAGCACTCTCTCAAGTGTTCCCTTAGGACCTTTTACAGTCACTTTATTATTTTCTGCAATATCAACAGTAACTCCTGCCGGTACTGCGATAGGCATTCTTCCTATACGTGACATGCCCGCACCTCCATTTATTTTTTTGCAGATTATTCTGCTTGTTATCAGATACTAATTACCAAACAAATGCAAGAACTTCTCCACCAACTCCGAAGCTTCTAGCCTCTTTATCAGTGATAACACCCTTGTTAGTAGATACGATAGCAACTCCGAGACCACCAAGAACCTTTGGAAGGTCTGCACAGTTAGCATATACTCTATAACCAGGCTTTTGAGATTCTCTTTAATCCGTTAATAACTTTTTCATTCTTATCCTTACCGTACTTAAGCTCGATGTGGATATTCTTGAAAGCCATTAACCTCATTGATTGTGAAACTCTTTATATAACCCTCTCTTAAGAGGATCTCTGCGATTGATACCTTCATATTGGAAGCAGGTACATCAACCTCATCGTGTTTAGCCGTATTTGCATTACGGATTCTTGTAAGCATATCAGCAATTGGATCACTTGTTGTCATTTATCTAACCTCCTTCCTAATATTACCAGCTGGCTTTCTTCACGCCTGGGATCTGTCCTTTATAAGCTAATTCACGGAAGCAGATTCTGCAGATTCCGTATTTTCTTAAATAAGCATGAGGACGGCCACAGATTTTGCAACGTGTATATTCCCTGGTAGAGAACTTTGCAGGTCTTTCCTGCTTAAGTTTCATTGATAACTTAGCTCATGTTTCCTCCTTAATTACTTTTTGCAAAAGGCATTCTGAATGCTCTAAGAGCTCTCTTGCCTCTTCGTCTGTTTCAGCGGTAGTAACGAAAATTACGTCCATACCTCTTACCTTGTCTACTTTATCATACTCAATCTCAGGGAAAATAAGCTGTTCCTTAAGACCAAGTGCATAATCACCTCTACCATCAAAAGCATTAGGATTAACACCTCTGAAGTCACGTACTCGAGGAAGTGCAAGATTGATGAGACGGTCAACGAACTCATACATTCTGTCACCTCTAAGAGTAACTTTACATCCGATTGGCATTCCCTCACGGAGTTTGAAGTTTGCGACAGACTTCTTAGCCTTTGTATATACAGCTTTCTGTCCTGTAATTATTCCAAGGTCATTAGCAGCTGTCTCAAGAACCTTAGCGTTCTCTTTAGCCTCACCAACACCCATATTGATAACTACCTTATCAAGCTTTGGAATCTGCATTACATTCTTATAACCGAACTTTTTCTGTAAAGCAGGTGCAATTTCCTTATCGTAGGTTTCTCTTAACCTGTTCACTATAAATACCTCCTTCCGTTTTAGTCAATGATATCGCCTGTTGCCTTAGCTACGCGGACTTTCTTATCGCCCTGCATAGTAAATCCAACTCTTGTTACCTTGCCCTTTGCAACATACATAACATTAGAGATATCTATAGCAGCTTCCTCATGAACGAGACCGCCGTTAGGATTGCTCTGTGATGCTTTCTTATGCTTTGTTACCATGTTAACACCTTCAACGATTACCTTACCTTCCTTAACGGAGATAACTTTTCCTTCGGTGCCCTTATATTTTCCTGTGATTACCTTAACGGTATCACCCTTTTTAATCTTACTGGTAGCCACTCTTACACCTCCTTATAAAACTTCCGGAGCAAGTGATACGATCTTCATGAACTGTTTCTCACGAAGCTCTCTTGCTACTGGTCCAAATATACGAGTTCCGGTTGGTGTCTTGTCTTCCTTTATTATAACTGCTGCATTCTCATCGAACTTTATGTAAGAACCGTCTTTTCTACGGCATCCCTTCTTAGTACGAACTACAACAGCCTTTACAACGTCACCCTTTTTAACAACTCCGCCTGGTGTTGCATCTTTAACGCTGGCAACGATTATATCGCCTATAGAGGCATATCTTCTGGTCGAGCCACCCATAACACGAATGCAAAGAAGCTCTTTTGCACCGGTATTATCAGCAACTGCCAATCTGGTTTCCTGCTGTACCATTACTAGCACTCCTTTCAAATATTAAAAGATGGGATAATTATTTTGCTCTTTCAACTATTTCAACAAGTCTCCATCTCTTTGTCTTTGACAGAGGTCTGGTCTCCATAACTTTAACTCTGTCACCTACATGGCACTCGTTGTTAGCATCCTCAGCGTAAAGCTTACGAGTTCTCTTAACGATCTTACCATACAGTGGGTGCTTCACATTATCTATAACTGCAACAACGATAGTCTTGTCCATCTTATCGCTAACTACCTTGCCGGTACGCACTTTTCTAAGATTTCTCTCTTCCACGAGTATGTCTCCTTTCTTCGGATTAATTACCTAAGTTAGTTAGCCTGTCTTGTTAAAACAGTCTGAATTCTTGCGATATTCTTTCTAACTTCTCTAATACGGCTTGTATTATCAAGCTGGTTGGTTGCATTCTGGAATCTTAAGTTGAAAAGCTCCTTCTTTGCAGCAACCAATTCTTCATTAAGCTCAACCTGTGTCTTACCATTAAGGTCCTGAACATACTTTGTACTTTTCATTATTCAGCACCTCCTTCTAAATCTGCTTTAGATACTACTTTACACTTAAGTGGAAGCTTGTGCATAGCGAGACGAAGCGCCTCTTGCTATAACCTCATCAACTCCACCAATTTTCAAACATTACTCTGCCAGGCTTAACAACTGCTACCCAGTAGTCAAGGGAACCTTTACCTGAACCCATTCGAGTTTCAGCAGGCTGAATAGTAACCGGCTTATCAGGGAATATCTTAATCCAAACCTTACCACCACGCTTAATGTAACGAGTCATAGCAATTCTGGCTGCTTCTATCTGATTTGACTTAACCCAAGATGGCTCAAGTGCAACGATACCGAACTCTCCATTTGATATAGTATTGCCTCTGTGAGCAGCGCCCTTCATAGAGCCACGGAACTGCTTACGATGCTTTTACTCTTTTAGGCATTAACATTGTTTATCGCTCCCTTCCTTTTTGTTGTTTCCCTTAGTAGGAAGAACTTCTCCAAGGTAGATCCAGCACTTAACACCAACCTTACCATAGGTTGTGTCAGCCTCTGCAAAACCATACTCGATGTCTGCACGAAGTGTCTGAAGAGGAATAGTTCCCTCGCTATAGAACTCTGTACGAGCCATATCAGCACCGCCAAGACGACCGGATACGCTTGTCTTTATACCCTTAGCACCATTCTTCATTGTTCTTCCCATAGCAGACTTCATAGCACGTCTGAAGGAAATACGGGCTTCAAGATCCTTAGCTATCTTCTCTGCAACTAACTGTGCATTTAAGTCAGCCTTCTTAATTTCTTTAACCTTAAGGTCTACTTTCTGTTTGCTTAACTTCTGAACTTCTACCTTTAATCTGTCAACATCAGCACCGCCCTTACCGATTACGATACCCGGCTGTGATGTACTTACGATAACGATAACTCTGTCAGATGTTCTTTCTATATCAATACTGCCTACTCCTGCATCATAGAGTTTCTTCTTAAGAAATTCTCTAATCTTATAATCTTCTACAAGGAAGTCTGCGAAATCTTTACCGGCATACCATTTTGATGACCAGTCTTTGATTACACCAACTCTTATACCGTGAGGATTAACTTTCTGTCCCATTTGGTCTTAACTCTCCTTTCTTATTACTTCTCGTTAAGAATTACAGTTATATGACTCATTCTCTTGAAGATGCGGTATGCGCTTCCTCTTGCCCTTGGCTGTACTCTCTTCATGATAGGGCCATCTCCTGCGAAACACTCCTCAACGAAAAGGTTGTCGCGGTTAAGACCTTTAACCTCTGCATTTGCAATAGCAGATTTAAGTAACTTTTCTATTACTGTTGAAGCATATCTTGGGTTGTATGCTAATATACCGAGTGCTGTATTTACATCCTTGCCTCTGATCGCATCAAGAACGAAACAAGCCTTCTGAGTTGAAACTCTGGCATAAGATAACTTAGCGTGTGGTCTCATTTCTCTGTTGTTCTCATTTCTTTCTCTTTTGATCTGGGATCTATGTCCTTTTGCCATGGATGTACCTCCTTTCAGTTTTATGGAAATATAATATTACATTCTCTTTTCGTCTTTACCATGTCCTCTGTAAGACCTTGTTGGTACGAATTCTCCAAGCTTGTGTCCTACCATGTCTTCTGTAACATATACAGGCACATGCTTTCTTCCGTCGTGAACAGCTATTGTGTGTCCAACGAATGAAGGGAAAATTGTTGAACGACGTGACCAAGTCTTAACTACGCTCTTATCACCAGCAGCGTTAAGAGCATCTATCTTCTTTAATAAATGTCCATCAGCAAATGGTCCCTTTTTAAGTGATCTTGCCATGATTAAACCTCCTTATAATCTATTATTTAAGTCCCTTACCATCGCGTCTTCTTACGATTAACTTATTGGACCTCTTATTGCTCTTTCTTGTCTTAAGACCAAGAGCAGGTTTACCCCAAGGTGTTACAGGGCCTGGACGACCAATTCCTGTTTTACCTTCACCACCACCGTGTGGATGGTCATTAGGGTTCATGACAGAACCACGAACTGTAGGTCTGAAACCTTTATTACGTGTACGTCCTGCTTTACCAACATTTACAAGTTCATGCTCAATATTTCCAACCTGACCGATAGTAGCACGGCACTCTACAGGTACCATTCTCATTTCTCCGGATGGCATTCTAAGTGTAGCATACTTGCCTTCCTTAGCCATAAGCTGAGCTGCATTACCTGCTGCACGAACTAACTGTCCACCCTTGCCAGGATATAACTCTATATTGTGAATATTTGAACCAACCGGAATTGATGAAAGTGGAAGACAATTTCCTACTCTTACTTCAGCCTCAGCACCGTTCATAAGTGTTGTTCCTACTGTTAAGCCTACAGGAGCAAGGATATAAGCCTTCTCACCGTCTGCATAATGTAAGAGTGCTATGTTTGCTGTACGGTTTGGATCGTACTCAATAGCAACAACCTTTGCAGGGATTCCATCTTTTCTTCTCTTAAAATCAATAATTCTATAAAGTCTGCGTGAACCGCCTCCTCTATGTCTTACTGTAATCTTACCCTGATTGTTACGGCCTGAATTCTTCTTAAGTGATACACACAAAGACTTCTCCGGAGTTGACTTTGTAATCTCTGCATAGTCTAAACCGGTCATATTACGTCTGGAAGGTGTATATGGGCCGAATTTCTTAATTCCCATTATAAAACTCCTTTCATCTTAAGGCTTTCACCCTAAGTCGCTGTTATCGGCTGCGTGCCATACTATTTTGTTAATTATAATCCCTGGAAGATCTCGATATCCTTGCTATCCTCTGAAAGCTTTACATAAGCCTTCTTTGTCTTAGCAGTTCTTCCGTAAGTTACTCCACGTCTCTTAACTTTTCCGTCTGCATTTACTGTGTTTACCTTAACAACCTTTGTTCCGGCGAAACATCTTCTCTACAGCTTCCTTAATCTGAGTCTTGGTAGCTTCAGGATTTACAGAGAAAGCATATTTCTTCTCTGCCATGCCGTTCATACTCTTTTCAGTGATGATAGGCTTCAAAATAACGTCATAATACTTTAATATCTGCCATTATGCGTATACCTCCTCAATCTTTGAAACAGCATCCTTTGTAATAACAAGGCTGTCATGATTTAAGATATCATATACACTGATGCTATTGGTCAAAGTTGTTCGCAACTGACTCAAGGTTTCTAGCAGAAAGAATTACGTTCTCTTCCTTCTCACCAAGAATAATAAGAGCCTTGTTAGCCTTAATATCCTCTAAAAACCTTCTTAGCAGCCTTTGTCTTAATCTCACCAAGCTTGAACTCATCAAGCACGATAAAGCTTATTCTCATTTAACTTTGTTGTGAGTGCAGAGCAGATAGCAGCCTGCTTCTCTTTTCTATTCATCTTAAATGAATAATCTCTTGGCTGTGGTGCAAATACAACACCGCCGCCCTTCCACTGTGGACTTCTGATGAGATCCCTGTCTAGCGTGACCGGTTCCCTTCTGTCTCCAAGGCTTTCTTCCGCCTCCACGAACTGCCGCACGTGTCTTTAGCACTCTGTGTACCCTGACGGTTGTTAGCAAGCTGTAAAAACAACTGCTCTATGCATCAGATGCTCTTTTACTTCTACTGCAAAGATTGCATCATTAAGTTCTAATGTTCCAACTTCTTTGCCTTCCATATTTAATACAGATATGTTTGCCATTTATATTTCCTCCTTCCCGTCAGGTTATATTATTTAGTTTTTCTTGTAGTGTTCTTAATCATTACAAGCGCCTTCTTAGAACCAGGAACAGCTCCCTTAACAAGGATTAAGCTCTTCTCTACGTCAACTCTCACTACCTCAAGATTCTGAACTGTAACCTTAACGTGTCCCATATGTCCGGCCATCTTCTTGCCCTTGAATACCTTACTAGGGATCAGAACAAGCACCGTTAGAACCAGCGTGTCTGTGATACTTAGAACCGTGAGTCATAGGTCCTCTGTGAAGACCGTGTCTGTGAATAGCACCCTGGAAACCTTTACCCTTAGATGTAGCTGTTACATCAACCTTTTCGCCTGATGCAAATACATCTGCTTTGATTTCGTCTCCAGCCTTGTAATTCTCAGCATCCTCAAGTTTGAATTCTCTTAAGAATCTCTTTACAGGAACGCCTGCCTTAGCAAAGTGTCCTTTCTTTGGCTTATTAACGAGCTTCTCGCGAATCTCACCAAAACCTACCTGAACTGCGCTATAGCCGTCATTCTCTACTGTCTTAACCTGAGTTACTACAGCAGGATCAGCCTTTAATACAGTTACAGGAATTAATGAACCGTCTTCAGCAAAAATCTGTGTCATACCGATTTTTGTAGCAAGTATTGCTTTCTTCATCTCTTTACCTCCTGTTAATCTACAGCGGACCGGAGCCAGCCGGTCATCCTAGATGGCTTAAATAGGAGTTTTCTCTCTATCCATAACCCTAAGGATCTTGCTAAATTTGTTTCCTACTTATTCTTCATGTTGATTTTGATCTCAACACCGGCAGGAACATCAAGTCTTGATAATGCGTCAACCAATTTCTGGTTAGGCTCGAAAACATCGATGAGTCTCTTGTGGGTTCTCTGCTCAAACTGTTCTCTGGAGTCCTTATACTTGTGCACCGCACGAAGTATTGTAACTATCTCTTTCTTTGTTGGAAGAGGTACAGGACCACTAACCTTTGCTCCAGCCTTCTTTACAGTATCAACAATCTTTGCTGCTGAACTGTCGATGAGCTGATGATCATACGCTTTTAATGTAATTCTCATTACTTGACTTGCCATAAAAAAAGTCGCCTCCTTTTCGCACTTTCGTGAATCATCACGTATTTAGTACGACAAGCGGTGACTGTACACACACCCGGGTGTTTCATAATCATAAACATACTGATAATCACACCACGCCCTACTTTGTAGAACATATTAGTTGTTTTCTGTACAGTGACTTGTCGCCAGGTTTACAGACCTTTCGGTCTCTTGACATTCGCTCCACGAAAAACCCAAAACCTGCATTTGCAGTATTCTCGGCAACCTCCGCTTCTTAGCTATCATGCCACAACATTGCTATTATACGCCAAAGATGACGTATTATCAAGCTTTTTCTTTAAGAAAAAAATAAAATTTTTAGTTGTTTTTCATAAATAATTTTAGTTTTTAGTTAAGTTATTTGTATAGATTTTAAATAAGTATTTTCTATGTTTTAAGCAACAGCAGAGCTACAAATAAAATGACCGGACTCCAATTGGAATCCGATCACCTTTTATATTAGATTATTCCTGAACCCAGCAGTAATTAAGCTGAGAAGTAATATCCCAAACTGCATCCTTAATTCCTTCATAGCCCTTTAACTTGCTGTTAAAGAAATCGTAATACTGATTTGAATAAAGCGGAAGATCAGGAAGAAGCTCGTTCCATCTCTTCTGAAAGGCTACAAACTTGTCAAGATATTCATCTTCATTTGCAGGATCTACTAGGTTAAGTTCTTTTGCAAGCTTAGCAAGCTCTTCATCGGAGATTCTATTCTTGTTCTGAGGTCCTCCAATCTTAAATGCCTGCTCCGGCTCATAAATAACATTAAAACCTATACCAAGATTGTACATATTATAATCATTTGGCTTAGACTGCTCATAGTTCTCGATGAGCTCGTTAAATGTAACTACCCTCTGCTTAATCTCCATACCTGCTTTCTTAACATCCTCGCTATTTGCAAGCTTGGTTGCAAGAAGGTCTGATACAGGGTTGTTCTCAGATGAGCACCAGTTGATTGTAAGAGGCATAAGCTTTCCATCGTCAAGCTTCTTATAACGAAGTCCACTCTTATACTCCTTACCATCCTTACCGAGAAGTAAAGCCTGCACTCTCAAGTTCTTTAATGGCATTATCTACAGAGAAGCTATACTGGTTAAGCTTACCAATCTCATCTTCTCTTTCTTCTACCATCCACTGAGCTGTACCATAGTAACCGTTAACTACTGATCCGTGTCCGCCTGTAAATGACTTAGCAAAATCATTTCTGTCAAGGAGGTAAGCAATAGCACGACGAACCTCTGCATACTGTGTAGGACCTCTGTCACAGATGAACTGAAGTTTTCCATAACCGTTACGAGGATAGTCTACATAGCCGTGAGTTCCCTTGTCAACAAGATCCATACCGGAGTTGATCTCATTTGCCTCACCCATCTTTACAAGAATGTCAACACCGCCTGTAGCAAGTTCATCCATCTGGGTTTCAGTCTGAACGAACTTATAGATAACTGTATCGATATGTGGCTTCTGTCCTTCATAGTTACCCTTGTAGTTAGGGTTCTTTACGAGGGTATAAGTATTAGAAGTCTCATCATACTTTTCCTTCATATAAGGACCTGAATAAGCCGTCATATTCATACGGTACTCATTAGCCTGCTTTTTAAGCTTCTTAGCATCTAAGTCCTTAGTAAAGTAAGCACCCTTACCATCATCCTTTATGTCGTAATCAGCAGGAAGCCATCCCTTCATATATCCTGCGCCTGAAGCTGCAAGAGCGTCCTGATAATAGTTTGGAAGGTAGTCCTTATTGATTGTTACTGAGAACTCATAATCTCTAAGAGTCTAACTCCCTTAAATACCTTGCTCTTTCCTGAGTTGAAATCAGCAAATCCAACTAACTTAGCTCCTTCAGTATTGTCTGTAGCACCCATCTCTACAAGCTGTGGTGATGAGAAATAAAGGTATCTGAATACATAATCCTTAGCTGTGATTCCCTCACCATTGCTCCACTTAAGGTCTTCCTGAAGCTTATATGTAGTGGTAACAGTACCATCCTCATTCTTGGTATCAGTCTTCTCTTTAACTACCTGCGGATCTACAACGAACTTACCGTTCTTGTCAACAACGATAGTGTCATATCCTGATGTAAGCTTGTAAACACTGTTATCTGATACATTATTTGTCCAGTATGGATAAATATCACCATTTGACTGTGTCTGGTCACCGATAATAATCTGTCCTCCATCTACAGGTGTCTCTGCTACTGATGAAGCGCTTCCTGAAGCTGTGCTTGATGTACTTCCTGAGGCAGCACTTGTGCTACCTGCTGACGCGCTTGATGCACTTCCCTCTGTAGAAGCAGAGTTACCGCCACAAGCAGTAAGTGTTACTGCCATAACACCGGCAAGAAGAGCACTTAAAAGCTGTTTCTTTTTCATTGTGTTAATTCCTCCTTTTTAATTCACATACAAAGGTTAAATAATATTTTAACAACCCTTATAAAACAATGCTGGATTATTATATGCTAACACAAAGACAACTGTCAAGCCTGCGAAAACATTTAGTATATATAATTTCATAATCATTTGTTATATTAATTATGAATAACGATTACATAGCTATTTACCGGCTATTTCACCTAAAATACTGGACTTTATACAGGTAAGCATGATACAATTTTTTTAACAGATAAGTTAAATTTATTATGTAAAGACTTGAAAAACTTGTATAGTATGTATTTAATTTATCATAATTCATAATAACAAGGAGCATTTATCATGGATAACACTACAAGATTTATACCTAAACCTTTTGAAGTATATAGACATTTTAAAGGACATTTTTATCAGATATTAAACATAGCAACCCATAGCGAAACCAAAGAAGAATTGGTTATATACCAGGCACTATACGGCGACTTTGGTATATACGCAAGACCTCTCTCCATGTTCCTTAGCCGGGTAGACCACGAAAAATACCCTCTTGTAAAAGCAAGGTATAGGTTTACCAAAGTCGCTTTGGTAAATACTCAGGCTCCCGGAACAGTTCTTCGTACAGCTACCACCGAGACAGTTCCTCATACTCCTGTTCAACCTACAGCCACCCCTTCTCCTCAAGCGTCTGTAGCAGAGACTGCTAATGAATATACTGACGAAGATGCAAAAAAAAGAGCAGAAGTCCTTTTTATGGAGTTTCTTGATGAGGATGATTTCAACAGGAAAAGAAACATATTAAAAGCAATATCCGGGTATAGCGACCAATTCTATGATTAACAATATGGCTGCCTCTCTCGACCTGGTTGTCACAGGAGAGTCAAGAGACAATGATATAAGAATGATTGATGACTATATCAGGGCAAGAATACATTTTGACGGATCAAGAAATAGGAACTAGCTTGATTCAATGTAAACTCTAATCGTCACGATTATCCTCTCAAAATATAACGAAATAATGGTCAGACAACAAAAGTTGGCTCCCACACTAAGATTATTAGTATGGGAGCCAATTATGTAAATACCTTACGAGGATGAAGGGCTACTCTTATTACTCACTTACAGTAAGCCTTCCATCTGCCTCATCTACCTTAAGTACACTTCCAGCAGGAATGTCCTTCTTAATTATCTCTTTTGCAATCAGAGTTTCTACTTCTGACTGGATGAGTCTCTTAAGAGGTCTTGCACCGTAGTTTGGATCATAACCTTTTTCAATGATGTAGTCCTTAGCTGCCTCAGTTACTTCAAGACTTAGATTCTTACCACTTAACCTGTATTTTAAGTCTTCAAGCATAAGATCAACTATCTTGCCGATATTCTCTTTCTGTAAAGGCTTGTAGAATACAATCTCATCAAGCCTGTTAAGGAACTCAGGTCTAAAGCTCGCTTTAAGAAGATCATTTACATTGTCAATCGCTTCCTTTGAAATCTCACCATTTTCCTGAATACCGTCAAGTATATGTACGGAGCCAAGGTTAGAAGTAAGGATAATGATTGTATTCTTAAAGTCTACCGTTCTTCCCTGAGAGTCGGTAACACGACCATCATCAAGCACCTGTAATAGTACATTGAACACGTCAGGGTGAGCCTTTTCTATCTCATCAAAAAGCACTACTGAATAAGGCTTTCTCCTAACCGCCTCAGTAAGCTGTCCACCCTCTTCATAGCCTACATATCCCGGAGGTGCTCCAATCAGCCTGCTCACTGAGAATTTCTCCATGTACTCACTCATATCAATTCTTACAAGGTTCTTCTCATCATCAAAAAGTGACTGTGCAAGTGCCTTCGCAAGCTCTGTCTTACCAACACCTGTAGGTCCCAAGAAGAGGAAAGATCCAACCGGCTTGTCAGGATCCTTGATACCGGCTCTTGAACGGAGTATTGCCTCAGATACCTTAGTCACAGCCTCATCCTGTCCTATAACTCTCTCATGGAGTATCCCCTCCATATTTAGGAGTTTCTCTCTTTCACCCTGCATAAGCCTTGTGATAGGAATTCCTGTCCAACGTCCGACTATTCTTGATATCTCTTCCTCGCCAACATGGTCACGCAAAAGGCTGCTTGAAGAATTGCTGCTTTCCTCAGCAAAGCTTCTCTTCTCTTTCAAGTTCTGCCTTAAGGTCAGGAAGCCTTCCGTATTTGAGCTCTGCTGCCTTATTGAGGTCGTATTCTCTCTCTGCCTTTTCAATAAGGGCATTTACCTCACCTATTTCCTCACGAAGCTTCTGAACCTTCTCTATGCTATGCTTTTCATTTTCCCACTTAGCCTTCATTTCGTTAAATTTCTCACGAAGGTCTGCAAGTTCCTTTCTGATATCCTCAAGATGAGCCTGACTGAGCTTGTCATCCTCTTTCTTAAGGGCAGCCTCTTCTATCTCAAGCTGCATTATCTTTCTGGCTATGTCATCCATCTCGGCAGGCATGGAATCCATCTCAGTCCTAATGAGAGCACAGGCCTCATCTACAAGGTCTATAGCCTTGTCAGGAAGAAATCTGTCTGAAATATATCTATGTGAAAGGGTAGCTGCGGCTATAAGTGCAGCGTCCTGAATCTTAACGCCGTGGAAAACTTCGTATCTCTCCTTAAGTCCTCTAAGTATGGAGATTGTATCTGCAACTGTAGGCTCATCTACAATTACAGGCTGGAATCTTCTCTCAAGAGCGGCATCCTTTTCAATATATTCCCTGTATTCATCAAGGGTTGTAGCACCTATACAATGTAGTTCTCCCCTTGCAAGCATTGGCTTTAGGAGGTTGCCCGCATCCATAGCTCCGTCTGTCTTTCCTGCACCAACTATGGTGTGAAGCTCGTCTATGAATAATATAATCTCGCCTTCAGACTTCTTTATCTCGTTAAGTACAGCCTTGAGCCTCTCTTCAAACTCACCTCTATACTTGGCGCCAGCCACAAGAGCACCCAAGTCAAGGGAGAATATCTTCCTGTCCTTAAGTCCCTGCGGAACGTCGCCCTTTACTATTCTAAGAGCCAGTCCCTCTGCTATTGCAGTCTTACCAACACCCGGCTCACCTATAAGCACTGGGTTATTCTTTCTCTTTCTTGAGAGAATCTGAATCACATTTCTGATTTCATCATCCCTGCCTATTACAGGGTCTAGCTTATTATTTCTGGCAAGCTCTACCAGATCCTGTCCGTATTTTTCAAGAACATTGTAAGTGTCTTCAGGGTTCTGGTTTGTAACTCTCTGATTACCGCGTACATCCATAAGTACTTTATAAAACTCCTTTTCTGTTATATTAAATGTATTAAATAACTCCCTAAGTTTGCTGTCAGGCTTCCTAAGAAGGCCAAGCATAATGTGCTCAACTGATGTATATTCATCTTTCATCTTGATTGCCTGTGCTTCAGCTTCATTAAGGGCTTGGTTTGTTTCATTTGAAATGTATATTTCACCTGTTACATCACCTGTTACCTTAGGCAATGCATCAATTATATGTCTGGTCTCTGCTACAAGATTAGGGAGAGATTTGCCCATCTTGGTCATAAGCTCGCCTATGAGTCCCGCCTCTCCGGTAAGCAAAGCCAGCAATATGTGTGACTCTTCTATAGAGGAATTGTAGTTATCCCTGGCTAAGGTTCTTGCCGCCTCAAGAGCCTCCACGGATTTAGCTGTAAGTTTTGAAGTGTTCATATTACCTCCTTATACTATATACACACCGCTTTTTGAGGTATTCCCCATAAGAAGTGCGAATCATTTTTCTATTAATTCTTCATCGTGAAGATGTTCAAAATAAAACTTGATACATTTGTCCAGTACCTTAATATACTCTCCTATTGCAGCCGCTATCTCATTCTCACTAAGCTCATTTTCATCAGACACCTTAAGAAAGCCCCTTACATACTTCGCATTTTCAAAGTCTGAAAGTACTCCCTCCGGATGAACTTCACTCAGGCAGTCATTTTCCATGCTTATCCACCTAGTGAAAAAATCCTCAACCGCATCAGTAAAATTCCTACTGCTGGTTCTAAACGAAACCTTAAGTCTTCCTACTATGTCCTTTGGCTCTCTAAAAAGCTCTATAGTGTAATTCACCATAGGACGATACTTGTATCTGATAGGGCTTCTTAAGGCAAACATAGAATCAGAGGAGCGGTCAAGTATCTGGTAACAACTCTCCGAAAGTATATTCTCAAGTTCTGCAAATATATCCTTCATTCTCATTTCGGGAGTTATAAAATTAACATTTTCCGCAAGCATCTGGTTGATAAGATTGGAGCGGTTGGTATTTCTCTCATAAGCCAGCCTGTCTATGGCTTCAACCACATCATCCATAAGTACCAGACTATATACACTCTTTTTCAAATCATCATCTCCTGTCTAATCTATGCTTCGATATAAGCTAGCACTTATCCCACTTTATTCTCCATGGCAAGAGGTCTGCGACCTAGTGAATAAATAATTTAGGGGATTTACAATTTCATTTCTTATATCTAAGAAAGATAATAGCACCATTTAAATAATTTGTCAAGCGTTTTATATAAATAAATTTGCAAATTATTTTTTTATGCACTGCAAATTATGTTTTAAATCAGTATAGTTAATCGGGTAGGAGGTAGATAATTATTTTATCTACCGACCTCCCACCACCGTGCGTACCGTTCGGTACACGGCGGTTCTTTAGTTTTCACATATTTTCATATAGTACTCTGTGAATGTCGGATAGCCGAGTTCACGGGTTTCTTATTATTAAATGCAGTCTGTAATACGAAGTATCCACCACAATACCAGTTTCCATTTCGCATATTTGCGCATATCCACGCTTTCTCTTCATCTACCCTAACTTCTTTAGTTCTTTGAATTTAGTCTTTTACTTTCTTCCATTGTTTCCAGTAGATTGTCCTATTTTATGTCTCAGCCATTCGTCAGTTCTAAGAAGGATACTCTTTATATCTGCAAGCTCAAAGTAATTGACAAATCCACGTATATAAAAGCGTAAGTTTCATTGCCCTGTATGAATTACTCCATCCGTTACTTCTTTTTGTCAGTTCCCTTATTCTGTCTTTCATCTTAGCTACTGACTTTTGGGTGTATCCTCAGTCTGCATTCCCCTTGTACCTATAAAAGCTGTACCCTAGGTATTTGACCTTGCTGATATGCTCCACAGGTTTTCTCCTTGTTTACTTTAAGAAACAGTTTACCTTCTATATATGGCGTGATATTGCGTAAGGTCTCTCTGCACTCTTTCTGCTTCTACAAAATATCATACAGTCATCTGCTATATCTGACGTATCTGTGTCCTCTTCGCACTCAATTCCTTATCCAGCTCATTTAGCATTATGTTGCTAAGCAACGGGCTAAGTGGACCACCTTGCGGTACTCCTACCTCGGTCCCTTTCAAATACTCCTCTGCTTATCACTCCTGCATTGAGATACTTGTGAATAAGAGATATAACCCTTCCGTCTCTGATGGTTCGTGATAGTACTTCAATAAGCTTGCTTTTGGCATACTGTATCAAAGAACTTCTCTAAATCCATATCTACCACATATACATATCCATCATTTACGTTTGTCTGACACCTCTTTAGTGCATCGTGTGCCCTTCTGTTTGGACGAAATCCGTAGCTGTCTTCTGAAAACTGTTTCTCGTAAATAGGGAGTTAGCACCTGTGCGATTGCCTGCTGAAAAACTCTGTCAACAACCGTTGGCACTCCGAGTTTTCTAAACTCACCCCTTTGTTTCTTTTCGGTATTTCCACCCTTCGGACAGGATTAGGGTTTATATTTCCTTCCATCAACTGCTATTTAAGTCGCTTTCCGTTGTTTCTGAGAAACGCTAGAAGTTCATCTACGTTCATCCCATCCACTCCGCCTGCTCCTTTATTCGATTTTACCTTTTTGTACGCTTTGTTAAGGTTATCGTTTGATAAAATCTCTTCCATCAGTTTGTCCGTCTGAAAATCTGTGATGGTGTCGTTTCTTTCAGTAATCCTCTGATGGTCGGACACTTCTGCATACTCTTTCTGTTCCGCAGATACCATTTGCAGATAGTCCTCTATGTGAAGTTGTCTGTCCTTAACTCCATCATTGGTTACATTCATTTACTAACACCTCCTAAAGTTCAGTCCTTCCCATTATGTTTTGCAACCCCTAATGGTACTATGACTTTTTACTGACTTCTTGCCATTCGTTGTTACTATGGCTTCTTACTCTGTTTCCACCACTGGCAAGACCTCCCTCGGTACCACACGTTTCTTTCTCCCCACCTATCTGCCACATTTACCATAGCTAATTCCGAGTAGTTATTGGACTTCAGTTTGTAAGGCAACCTTATCCTTAGCCATAGCCTGATGTGATTTCTATTCGTCAGACCGGAGATTTGCCATCCGACTTCCTTCAGATTCCACCTCACGATGGACACCCTTGTCTTCGGCGCATCCTTCCCACTACTAGGGCGGATTAGGGACTTTCACCCTTTAGAAACGTGCGCAGCAAGGCACACCTATAAAAAAGACTGCAAAGAAATATACTTTCTTTACAGCCTCTAATTTATTATACATCTGCCTCTGCATCATGCATCCTTTTAATCGACTCCATTATATGGTCATGTGCATATTTTTCAGCAGCCTTTACATTTTTATTCCTTATAGCTTCAACTATTCTCTTATGCTCCAGGATAGAATGTTTAGCCCTTTTTTCTTCAGAAAGATTGACCTTTCTTACCTTTTGAGCATAGTGATGGTAGTCCACCAAAGAGCTTTGATAAAACCCTGCTGCCACAGGCATGATAGAGTATTTTATGGAATTTATTGTCTAATTCAACCACCTGTTCAAAATGCTCTTTTTTTGCATGAAATTCAGCTAAAAATACAGATTCTTCCATTTCTTCAAGCTGTTCCTCCGTGATATGCTCACATGCCCAGGCGGCACAAAGTCCTTCAAGGTAGGATCTTATCATAAATATATCATTTACATCTTTGTCTGAAATGCCTGTGACATAAGCCCCTTTATTGGGTATAATTGTAACCAACCCCTCAAGTTCAAGCTGTCTTAGAGCCTCTCTGACAGGAGTCCTGCTCACACCTAACTCCTTGCCTATAACCACTTCCTTAAGTTCTTCCTTGTCTTTGTATTTTCCAAGAAGAATATCCTCTCTGAGCCTTCCAAAAACCCTACCCCTTAAAGAATGACTATCAGCCAGTTCATAAGAATTGTCCATATTGTCCATTTCAATCCGCAGCCTCCATGCATACAAAATATAATACACCTTCAATTGCAAGCAGGCTTGCACAGGAAAGCATACTTTCTACAGCGTATTAAAATTAATACACGTATCATTGTATACAATCCCGCATTTTATGTCAAGCAGTTAAATCTTCAAGCGAATAATTAATAGCTTTGGAGAGTTCAGTAAGCGTAAGCTCTACCTGATAGCCTATCTTCCCTGCACTAAAGATAATTACCTCTCTCTCATCTGCACTTTTATCTATAAAGGTCTTGAAAGGCTTCTTCATACCTATAGGAGAACAGCCTCCGTGCACATAGCCCGTTAAAGGCAGAAGCTCCTTTGATTTAAGCATTTCAATGCTTTTCTCCCCTGTCACCTTTGCAGCCTTTTTAAGGTCAAGTTCCTTAGCTACAGGGATGACAAAGACATAATTTGTCCCTGATTTGGAGGTAGTTACAAGGGTTTTAAATACATCGGCAGGATTTTGTCCCAGTATCTGAGCCACCTCGACACCATTGGTAGTAGGTGTATCTATATAAGAGTGGCTTGTATACTTTACCTTCTTGCTATCCAAAGCCCTCATTACATTGGTTTTTTCTTCGTGTTTTGACATATATTCATCCTTTTAACAAAATACAAATAGTTAGCTGGGTTTACCTATACGAAAGCGAACTTTTGATATAGGCTAGCTTTGCTAACTATCATAGACACTTACTTAACTAATTTCTCGCTCCAGTCTGCTTCCTTAAAGCCAACAAGTACAGTCTTTCCTTTTACTACGATAGGACGCTTTACAAGCATTCCATTTGTAGAAAGTAGTTTAAGCTGTTCCTCTTCACTCATACCCGGGAGCTTGTCCTTTAACTGCATTTCCTTATAAAGCATTCCACTGGTGTTAAAGAACTTCTTAAGAGGAAGACCGCTTTTCTCCCACCACTCCTTTAACTCTTCAAATGATGGATTCTCCTCCACAATATGACGCTCAGTGTATTTTACTCCCTTCTCATCAAGCCATTTCTTGGCTTTTATACAGGTAGAACACTTTGGATAGTATATGAATAACATAGTTTTCTCCTTTCTATTTTTAGATTCAAGTGTATTTGCCTCTCCATGATATGGAATTATTACTGCTTCATATCTTACCATCAAGTCTCAGGCAAAATTTATACTACTTAAACCGTTTCATCAAATTATATAACCATTGTACTACTTAGTCAAATGTACAAGTTTTATTAATAATTTCTTATATCCCACTTGGTAAAGACCTTCATCCTGGCACTTCCTAAGTCAGATTGTCCGTAACAGCTGTACAAGCTTATGAGAATTGCCTTCAAAATCTTCAATTGTTTTTACATCAAATTCTCTAAAACCATTTTTATAATAGAATTCTAATAGCTTTTCCTTCTCCTCAGCCTCAAGAAAGGTCACCATCCCTCCCGCGGCATATTGCAATTCTTTTACAACATTTAATGCCATAATTAAAATTTCTTCACCAGAAATTCTACTATTTAATCCATTTGTGAAATTTTTGCCGAGCTGAGCAATCAAAAAAGCAGCTGCAGTATATGTTCCCGTATCTTCATCTAGTTTACTTATTCTCTGTAACTTTCGCTCTACCGATTTACTCATAATGCTTGCGTTAATCGTAATAGGCTTTAATGCAATAGTGAAATACCCAACAATTTCACCATCTTCATTTGATAAAATAAGATATGTAACAGATTGATTTTTTTTCGTAAATTCTATAGAATTTTTCTTCAAAAATCTTTCAACATCCAAATTTTGAGGGCAAGAAAAATCGGAGATAGCAATTTGTAAATCAGCCTCTCCGATTTTATCAGGATTAGTATGCTTTAGATACTCACGAATATTTATATACGAAAACCTATCCATTCGCTTTCTTCTCCTTTGCCTTCATCATAAGAGCCTTAATCTCATCTGGGTCTGTTAACTGCCTAGCTGAAACCTTACTTTCAGAAACAAAAGCATTGGCAGACTCCTCCAAAGCATTTGCAAAAGCCTCAACTTTATCTTTTCCTGTAATAACAAAATTTCTTGTGATACTCGAAGTTGCCATAATACAACACCTCCTTCTAATATAAATATCACTAACTCAACTCTACCTTACATCTATATTCTATTCCATTTCTCCATATTATTCAATAAAATTTTGTGAAACTACAGCTTATGCTAAAAAGAGGAATAATCACTTTCCTTTTGTGACGATATATGCCAGCTTACGTAGAAGATAGTCCTATTTAATATTTTATATGAAACAGGTTCATCATTTTTTACCCCTTTACTGCCCCCTTCATCATACCTGATACAAGAAATTTCTTAAATATCAGTGCAAATAACGCCGGCGGTATGAGGGCCAGTATCCCTGCAGCAGCTGTCATACCATAGTCTACAGTGTCTTTAGTTATAAACTCGGAGGTTACTATTGCTATAGGCTTAGTATTACTGTTTGATGCAAGAATAAGAGGGATTTGAAACTGACTCCAGGTGCTTAAAAATATTATAAGCACTGCAGATGCTATGATTGGATAAGATGTCGGGATTATCACCCTTATAAATGTACCCATTTTGCTGCACCCGTCAACCTTAGCTGCTTCATCCAAATCCTTTGGTATGCTGGCAAAATAATTTGAAATCAGCCATACTATCACAGGAAGATAAGAGGTCACATACACGAGGCTAAGCGTATATACATTGTTTAAGAGTTTAAGCTGCATAAACATTTTATAGATTGGTATTATCGTCGCCATTACAGGTATTGCCATTGTAACAAGCAAACTGTTTTTAACAATATCCTTACCGATAAACTTGAAACGGCCTAGTGCAAAGGCAGACAGTAAGGCCATTGGAATACAAATGATTATAGTTACAAAGCTTGCGTAGGCAGAGTTTTTTATTCCTGACAGCAAAAGGGTTCCCTGACTTGAGGCAACATCAAATAAAGTCTTGTAGTTCTTAAGGGTAGTTTCTTCAGGCAAAAAATTAAGGCTCTTTCCCAGCACCATAGAATCAGGCGTAACCGAGATAATAAATGTCCATACAAACGACCTACATAAAATAACAAAAATAAAATAAGAGCCAAAATGTATAGGATTTTGTTAATTATTTTCATTAGAATTCCACCTCCCTATTAAGGCTTTTTATGTATACAAAGCCCAGAATTCCTGCAAACAACATAATTATGTAAGTATATGCACTTCCCTTTCCAAATTCCAAGAAGTTAAATGTTATCAAATAGCTTTCTATTAGCATACTCTTACCCATGTCTGAATACCCACTGAGGGCCACTATTTCATCAAATACGTTAATTGCACTTATCGAAGTCTGAGTTATACCAACAGCCAGGAAAGGCAGCATCAGAGGTGTTATTATCTTCTTAAACACCATAAAATGACCTGCACCATCTATTTTTGCAGCTTCTATCAGGTTGTCTGATATAGACTGTCTGCCCGCAAGGCAGATAAGGCTCATAAACGGAATAAGCCTGTATGAAACAACTATAGAGACAATGAATAACAAGCTGTTGCGGTTGTCAAGCCAACTGATAGGTGTGCTTATCAAATGTAAATTAAGCAGAAGTTTATTTAAAAAGCCGTAACCTGAATAAAATACAAACTTCCACAATAGAGCATTGACAAAAGGCGGAATAGCCCAAGGTACGATAGCTATAGCGAGTAAAACTCCTAAAAATCTTACCTTAATATTTAGGAATAATGCCACCAGAATGGATACTATAGTAGTAAATATCACAACTGTGCCAAGTATAAATAAGGTATTTTTTACACTCTGCAAAAATGATTCTGAACTAAGTATATTGATATAGTTCTTAAGCCCTATGAACCTGATGTCATTTGGCTTACTTAGTTTCCATTTTTTCAGACTGTAAGAAAATGTCGCTGCAATAGGATAGATTACAAGCACAAGCATAATTATAATCATAGGTGCTAAGAGAGTGTAAGCAAATTTTTCTCTTTTCATTTATGTCCTCTTTCAAAAAGGCGGGTGATATGACACCCGCCCATAACTAAACTATTTATTTTCTTCAATAAGTTCCTTAATCTTTTTATCCATCTGTGTAAATGCCTCGTCTACACTAAGATTTCCAAGTGCCATGCCATTTACGGCATTATATATGGCATTGCTCATCTCATTATAGTACACAGGCACACCATTAGGGAACGGCGATGCAATAAGCTTAGCCTGTTCAATCATTGCACCTGCATTGGTTATTTTACCTTCATTGACAAGCTTTTCAAGAACTGAGTTCCTGGTAGGAAGATTACCAAGTTCTTCGTTTAACTTTTCCTGAATTTCAGCTGATGTATACCAGTCGATAAACTTTCTTGTAGCTTCCTTATTATTTGAAAACTTAGTTATTCCAAGTGCCTCAGGTAGTGCCATAGTATGCTTTGCATTTCCTGTTTTACCAGGCATTAAAATTGATGTAACCTCTCCTACAACTTTACTCTTTTCAGGGTTCTGAACATTTGAGATATAGGATGTAGGACCTGTTAAGAAGCTTGCAGTTCCATCTGTAAGCCTTGCATAGGTCTTCTTGCCGTCAGTAGTCTTGTCTGCAGGATCAATAAGGTCTTCTTTTATAGCTTGTTATAAAAATTAAGTGCATCCTTAACGGAGGCCTCATTCAAGGTACCATCCTCATTAAATACTATGTCATTCATAGTGTAAGCAGTCCAGATAAGCCCTGTACTTGCCTTTTCTTCCGCTGTAAGAACCAACGGATAAGGATGCTCTACTATTCCTGCTTTCTTGATAGCTTTGACGTCATTATATACCTCATCATAGGTCTTTGGAGCGGATTTTATTCCTGCTTTTTCAAAGTGCTTTGTGTTATAATAAGCGATTCGATAGTCATTGGAGTAAGGCATAGCAAGTACCTTATCACCTAAAGAAAATGTTGATATTGTCGGCATATCCGCCTTCAATGCATCATCCACCTCAAGCGGCTCGAGCCAGTCAGCTGCGCCAAATTCTCCTACCCAAGACCAGTCTACTTCAACAACATCAGCACTTGCTTCTCCACCGCTTGCTGCAATAGATATCTTGTCCCTTATTGCATCCCAGTCAACCTTGTTGATGTTTACTGTTATTCCTGTGCTATCAGTGAACTCCTTTAACAAGCTATCTGATGGAACAGCCCATTCGGGAACCATAACATTAAGAGGCTCACTGCTGCTGTTTGAGGTAGTGGAGGTACTCTGGCTCTTTGCACTTGAAGCCTTCGCACTTGACGCCTGAGTGCCTGCCTCCTTAGCTGTAGACCCACTTTTTACACTTGAAGTGGTCTTACCACTACCACAGGCACAAAGTACCAAAGCTGACAAAACTGCAATTCCTGTTGTTCTTAGAAATTTCTTTTTCATTTTCCTTCTCCTTGATATGATATTTTAATATCCACCAATTAATCATTTTCTTATTAATTGAGTGAAACATCAAAAATTATATCAAAGTAATTTTTCTATTTCCAGTATTTTATAGTGACTTGATATTGTGTTTTGGTATAAATCTAATTATCTATAGTTTTTATCTATCAGCAAAGTATTTTCCCCACCACATCCCTAAGTACCGACACGACCTCTCCCTCAAACCAAGGGTTTGCTTTCTGCCAGCGAAAGTTAAGCGGGCTTGGATGGACTATAGGGAAATACTTAGGAAGGTATTCTTTATAGCTTCTCACTGTCTCTGTAAGGTTCTCCTTCATCCCTTTGCCGTAGGTAATACTTCATTGAGTATGAACCGATTAGAATGGTAAGCTTTATATCCGGCATGAGGTCAAGTATATCCTTATGATATTCCTTAGCTATAAAGCTTCTAGGTGGCAAGTCTCCAGTCTTTCCTTTTCCCGGATAATAAAAGTCCATAGGCAGGATTGCAATTACCTCAGAATAAAAGGTATCTCTGTCTATGCCCATCCACTGCACCAGTTTTTCACCTGACTTGTCATTAAAAGGAATAAGGCTCTCCTCTACCTTCTTACCGGGTGCCTGTCCTATAATAAGGATTTGTGCTTTGGGGCTTACCTGAAAAATAGGTGGTATGCCCCTCTCTGTATAGCTTTTGTTCCTTGAATCTTCTTTTAGCTTTTTAATAATTTTATCGAATTTTTTATCATTCATTATTTTTCCTCCGAATAAAAGTTAAAATCATACCATTGTTATCCATTCATTCCCCCACATTCAACTCCATATTCACTATCTATCTCCATACAGGCCAGATGTCCCATTAAATAATCCGGGTCAGCATCTAAATCCAGCATAAAATCTGTTTCACTTCCTTTTACATAAATTGTGACATTATTTACAAAAAGTGATTCGATAAAAATCTTTCTCTGTAATCTCTCTGTCTGCGGCAAAATCACCACTTTTTAATCATATCATTAATATTTTCTATAAAATAGTCATTTTTCTTCCATAAATGTATCTATTATCTTACTTTTTGTTTTTATTTAGCCAGTTAATTTTTTTCAAAAAAACGATATCGTCTACATCTTTCTCATTAGCTTTTATCTCCAGAAAAAAATATCTGTTTCTTTTTCCCATACATCCATCTTGCCAATATAATACCCAATATCATCTAAAACAAACTCTTTGTTACCTATAATTATTTTATCCCCCATATTTTTCCTCCCTAGCCAGTTGTGACTCCATAGATACATCAATATTTTCAGGTAATCTGCCACAGAACTTAAATACATTGTTTAATACATCAACTACGAAATCTCTTAGGTCTGTTGATGCAGCATAACCATAGTTTTGCAGTCCCTACATATCTCTATGTAAGCATTACCCTCCATGCCATCAAGTACTGTATCCCATTGTATCTGCGCAAGGTACTTCATAGGCTTGCCACAGTCAGGGCACATCTTTATCTCACAGTCCTGTATCCAAGCCGCAAAACCACCTACAGAAGAACCGCCTTCCCAATCAGCCGCAAATCTAAGCGGAACAGGTTTATCAGCTAAAACAAAGGTATTGGAAGTTAGTTCTTCTATACCGCTTTCACCTAGATAATCCTCTTCCTCACTGGTATCTTCTCCGAATATAGCCTCACTCTCACCATTTACGGTATATCTGCAATAGTCTCCCTCTGAAAATGTAAAGCAGTTAGGACAGCATTTTGCCTTGATAACACCATCAATCCCAATAAAATCAAGCCTTTCATCCCTGCCGTCAATCTCCATCAGATTTACGATAGTACAGCCACATTTAGGGCATTTTTCATCAGTCTTAACACCGATTTTTATAGGGCTTTTCTTTTTCTCTTCCAAGTTTCCCTTAACCATAGGATAGCATTTATTAAAATTGGTTTCAAGGTAATTCCCCTCTTTGTCATAGGTCCAACCACCATAGGTGGCATAAAAGGATGGATTTACATATAACTTCTGTCTCCACTTCCTTGGCTGTCTTTCAAGCTCTAAAAATGTCTTGAAAACCTCTTCTCCACCTGCTATAGCAAGGCATAAAAGTAAGTCTCCTGCCAGTCCTGACTGTATGTCATCTTTCTTTATAAGCTCTAACATAGACTTAACTACTTCTTTTGGTGCATCCTTATATATTTCTTGAGGATAGAAAACCTCGTTCTTAAATGCTGTTTCTGCTATCTTGGCAGTATTTATATCCCTATAATCCAACAGTTTTATAAAGATTTCATAACTTTCATCCAATTTTTTCGCAGTTTCTATCTCTTTACAGATCTCATCTATCTTAGCAGCTATTTCATCTTCATTAAGAGCCAATATTTCATTCTTCTTGTTTTCAGCTCTGCAGCTAACACAGATTCCGTCAAAGTATATTTCTCTGCCACATTGGTGGCAATGCTGCGGTTTATTCTCCATTTTATTACCCCTTTTATTTTTATCGTATTTCAGTTAATCCCATTTCTGAAGATATGCTTTTAACATAAATGCGCAAAAATACGGAAATGTGTATATATTGTTGGCAACCCCCACATTGAAATCTCCCAGTTTAATGCCGTGTTTTATGTCTGCATACCTATCATTTTTTATTAAGGCAGTTAGGGATTTTTGAACTGTCATTATTGGATTTAACTTCTACTGGAATTAGTTCATTTTTTTGACCTTACAAAAAAATCCTCTTCCAATGTAGAATTATCTTTCTTGTAGTAGAACAATCCTAGCCCCTGCTTTACAAAGGCTTCTGCAACAAAGTTCTCATAAAGCGCCCCTTTATATACTCCAAGATTCTTATTTACCCTCAAATCCTCCTGTGCCTCTTCATCAAGAGCAGAAATCAGCAAGCCTGTATCAGGATAATATAACTTGTACTTACTGTTGTCTACATTTCCCTTTAGAGGCAATTCAGGATAATTTAAGCAGTTACACTCTGTAACTACACCTGCATCAATAAGCCATTCTATACATCCAGTATATTCCCTCGACCTTGCTTTCTTATCAATTATACTAAATTGAAATTTCTTATTTTCTTTTGCAAGCTGTGCAGGAATACTTCTGTATACGCTTATAATCTTTGCCTGATCTAGTCCTTCAGCATATTTTCTCACATCCTCCTCATAGTCTAGTCTAATCTGTCCTTGAATCTCAAGCGACTGCGAAAAAGTGCCTGTCTTAATATATCCCTTTATTACATCAGGCATTCCGCCAAGGACACAGTAATCAAGAAATAGTGATTTATACACCGAAAGTTCCGTCTCACTAAATGGTGTAAGGCTAATCATATGTTCTAATATACTATTTATAGCCGTATCTTCATAGCCTTTTGCCCACAAGAACTCTTCAAAGTCCATTGAAAACATTTCATAATCTGTTTTACTGCCAACACTATTACTATGTATCTTCTTGTAGTTTATCCCAAGCATCGAACCACTGCAAATCACATCGTATTTTCCATACAAGTTAAAAGGTTTTAAAGTGGTTGCAATATCAGGGTATTCCTGAATTTCATCAAAGACAATCAAAGTTTTATCTGGGATAAATTTTGTGCTTGGATTTATTAGGGTAATGTTTTTTACTACTGTCTCTACATCATATCCATCGTTAACTATGGTAGTATATTTCTTATCTAACACAAAGTTTATATACACCACATTCTCGTAGTTTTCATGCGCAAAATGTAATATCGATTCTGTTTTGCCTATCTGCCTTGCCCCATTTACTATTAGAGGCTTGCGTGAGTGATTGTTCTTCCAGTCTGCTAAGAATTCATCTATTTTCCGCTTAAAATACACCATCCTCACCTCCCCACTAAGAGTTTATCACATTTTATGAGGGTTTTCAACAGAATCTATCACATTTTATGAGGGTTATTTCTTCAATTTCCCACATTTTATGAGGGTGTTTTTATTATTTTCTCACATTTTATGAAAAAATAACGGCAATAAGCAAAAGCAGATAAAAACCCGCAAACATCCACTTCATCTTTACACAAAGAGCAATGTACTCTCTTATGAAGGCTGACGGCAGGTAGTAAGAGGCTGTTGAGCAACCCAGCCCATCTCCCTTTAGTCCTATCTTTTTAGCATAGGTACTTGTTCTAAATACATGGTAATCATTGGTAACAAAGATAAAAGTAGGATTAGAGACTAAGCTCTCGCCTATTTTCTTAGAAAAGAGAAGATTTTCATAAGTCGTCTTAGACTCTTCTTCAAGCAAAATAGCTCCTCTTGGCACATCTGTCTCTTCCATCAGATAATTCAGTATAGCCTGCGCTTCGGATATCTTCTCATCTATACCTTTCCCGCCGCTTGCTATTAACTTCACATTAGGATTCTTTGACTTCTTAAATGCTTGTACTGCCTTATCTATCCGCCTCTTTAAGAGTGGAGTTACTCTTTCACCGTTTAATAGGCCTGCACCATGAATAATGATAAAGTCATAGTGTTTCCTCTTAGGAATAAAGTTATAAAGTAAGGAATAAAGCAAAAAACCTGCAAAAGCAAAGCCAAAAATCAAATATGAATATATAAAAAACCAGAAAAAAATGTTAAACCAAGGTTTGTTATACAGGTTGTAATTACTAACTCCATAGGCGCGAATAAACATTACCACAAAAAACAAAATGATGAGAATACCCATTGCAAACGACAGGAAGTTCACCTTAGACTTCCCTTCACGCTTTAGCAGTATAAACCCATTGTATACAAGGAAAATTCCGCTAAGTAATATAAGAAATGGAATACCTAAAAATCCGGCAAGCATCGTAAATGAGTAAACATTCATCATATCATTATCAAATAGTATCTGAAGTAACGATATATATGAAAATACCAGCCCAACAATAAGAAGGGCCGGATTCCAAAGGCTTCTATTATCCCTGAGCATTGAAAAGACAAATGCTAAAAGGATGATTCCCGTGATAATATATAACATAAGTACCTCAATAATTCTTAAATGCAATTATAAAGCAGTCAAAAATGTCAAAAATCCAAGTATAACACCTGTTGCATTAGGTATAATAAGAATAATATCCTTTTTAGGCTCCTTAGTCCATCCATATATTACCCAAAGCAGACAGGAAGCCGCCGCCATCAGTGGCTGTAAAGGCTGTGCTTTGTTGCCGTTTAAGTTCGCTATAATCTGTGGTATATAAGCTATAAAAACAAAAACTCCCATAAATGCGCCAATTGATCCAACCAAAGTATTGATCTTCTGTTTCAATGTCATTGTTATTTCCTCCTTGTTGTTTGCAATTTTTATATTATTGTAATACACAATTTAATTGCTTGTCAAGGAACCATTAATTCTGCATAAATTACTAAAGTACATTTTTCTTATAATATTTTTTTACAAAAAAACATAGGTGGTATTGGTAAAAAAACATCATTTAATCTTATGCTTATTCATCTTCTCTTCAAATATACCTGTAATAATCTTACGAAGTTCCTCCCTTTCCTTTTCCGGAAGTTCTCCACTTTGTTTTGCTACTGCGTAAAGCTCAGGAAATTGATTAGCTATACGCTCAATTGTCTTTGTAGTTGCATGCCCCCTTACAAAGAAAGGTATTCTTTTAATCCATTCTTCAGGCACAAGCGCAAGAATCTTATTAGCTGCCTCCTTGTCACTTATTTTGGCAGTGCTAAGTCCATCTCTAATCTGTTTTTGTTCAATTTCAGTAAAATCTTTAATCTCCATTATTCTCTCCTATCGAGTCATTTTATTCTGATATTATTATAATAATACTCTTATATATCTCATTATACAAGGATAATATTCATCAACTATTTAGCAGTTTCACTTATAGAGTGCTACTACTTGATTTATTAATATAGAGGAATTCAGTGTTATTTTTGTGAACTCTCATATATCCATTTACAAATAAATATTAATCAATTATTATAAAGAAAAAGGAGGTACGTATGAACAGAATCGACATTTTAAACAATCCATTTCTCAACAAGGGTACAGCGTTTACCATGGAAGAACGCAAAGAACTGGGGCTGATAGGTCTTTTACCACCTTATGTTCAAACCATTGAGGAACAGGCTGCACAAACTTATGCACAGTTTCAAACCAAGGTAAATGACTTGGAGAAGCGCCTCTTTCTTATGGAAATTTTTAATACCAACCGCACTCTTTTTTTACTATCTGTTTTCAAAACATCTTGAAGAATTTAACCCCATTGTTTATGATCCAACAGTTGCAGAAACTATTACCGGCTACAGCGATCTTTTCGTAGATACTCAGTACGCTGGCTATCTGGATATAAATCATCCTGAAGATATCGAAGAGGCACTTAAAAATGCTGCCGGCGATCGTGAAATACGCCTAATTGTAGTAACAGATGCTGAAGAAATCCTAGGTATAGGCGACTGGGGAACTAACGGTGTAGATATCTCAGTAGGTAAACTTATGGTATACAGCGGTGCGGCAGGCATAGATCCATCTTTGGTTTTACCATTGGTTATAGATGCAGGTACCAACCGCAAGGAGCTTCGTGACAACCCAAATTACCTTGGCAATCGTCACGAAAGAGTTCGTGGAGACCGCTACTATGACTTCATAGAGAAGTTTGTAGAAACAGCAGAGCGCCTTTTCCCTAGACTCTATCTTCATTGGGAAGATTTTGGCCGCTCTAATGCAGCCAATATTCTTGAAAAATACCGCAAGAAAATCCCTACATTTAACGATGATATTCAGGGAACAGGTATAGTAACTCTTGGTGGAATCCTAGGCGCAATGGCCATTACCGGTGACAAACTAACCGACCAGGTTTACCTCTGCTTTGGTGGTGGAACAGCCGGTGCCGGAATTGCTTCCCGTGTACACCGTGAAATGGTTAATAAGGGGCTTTCTGAGGAAGAAGCTTATAAACGTTTCTTTATGGTAGATAAGCAGGGACTTCTATTTGATGATATGGACGATTTGACCAATGAGCAGAAGCCATTTGCTAAAAAACGCTCCGATTATCCAAATGCAGACAAACTTACAAGTCTTCTTGAAGTTATTAAGACTGTCAAGCCTACGATTTTGGTTGGAACCTCAACCGCTCCAAATACCTTTACAAAAGAGGTAGTTGAAGCAATGTGTGCAAACACAGAACGCCCTATTATATTCCCATTGTCAAACCCAACCAAGCTTGCTGAAGCAAGTGCCAAAGATCTTATTACCTGGTCGGATGGTAAGGCATTGTAGCCACAGGCATTCCTTCCGGCACAATTTCTTATAAGGGAGTTGACTATGTCATCGGTCAGGCAAATAATGCCCTCATTTATCCGGGACTGGGTCTTGGTATGTTGGCTTCCGAGGCAAGTCTCTTAACCGATGAAATGATTGGTGCCGCCGCACATTCGTTAAGCGGAATCATTGATATTACTAAACCTGGTGCACCTGTACTCCCACCTTTTAAATATGTTGCAGATGTTTCTATTAAGGTAGCTGAAGCAGTAGCAAACAAAGCTAAAGAACAGGGTCTTGCACGTGCTAAAGAAACCAATATGGATAAAGCTGTCCATGATTTAAAATGGTATCCAAAATATAAATAATCATTAGCCATGCTTTATTAACTGCATAAGGTGTATGAAACCGATCATATTTCTGTTTTATGCACCTTTTTGTTCCGTTATCTAATTTAAGAGTATTTCATAATAGTATTAGTTTAGCAGAAACAGCACATAGTGTTAGGAAAGGAGAGTTATGGAAATACTTATTACCTCTGTTAAGAGCATAATTCCTATTATCGTGATTATTGTTCTTGGATATATCTTGCAAAATAAAGGTTGGTTCGCCGAAAGCTTTGGCCCCAATCTTTCACGATTAATTATGAATATAGCCCTTCCTGCTTCTATTTTCGTATCAGTTCTTAAATATTTGACTTTGGATAGCTTGTCAGTCTGTCAGAGGGTTTGGTTTATACATTTGCAGCCTTTGCTATTGGATATATAATTGCTTATATAACTGTCAAGATATTTAAGGTAAGGCCCGGACGCCGTGGCACATTGATAAATACCTTTGTAAATGCTAATACCATTTTTATTGGTCTCCCATTAAATATTGCCCTGTTTGGAAATGAAGCCCTCCCTTATTTCCTTATTTACTATATTACTAATACAATTTCCACTTGGACTCTAGGCATTTACCTGATGACAAGCGACAGTAAGACGGGAAAAAGTGAGAACACCGAAAAGTTCAACTGGAAAAAGCTGCTCCCTGCTCCTCTGGTTGGTTTCCTGGTTGCCCTTGCTTTCTTGGTATCAAAAATATCTGTACCTGAGTTTGCTACAAATACCTTGACTTATATTGGCAATCTTGTGACTCCACTATCACTTATTTACATAGGTATAGTGCTGGCTAAGGCCGGACTAAATACAATCAAATTCGATAGAGATACAATCATTGCTCTAATCGGTAGGTTCATATTGGGACCAGCTGTTATGTTTGCTATTCTTATATTAACCGCAAAGAATTTGCCAACTGCAGAGTTTAATACTTTTATAGTACAATCAGCTACCCCTGCCCTTGCAGTTCTTCCAATTCTTGCAAGCCATGGTGACGGTGACGTTGAGTTTTCTACTAATGTAGTAACTCTTAGCACTATACTCTTTATTATTGTAGTTCCACTTGTAGTCACTTTACTAGGATAGATTGGAGATAAACTTGCTTTCATTTTCTTCCTCTACTCTGCTGTCTTGGTGTGGCAGGCGGAATAGTCCTAGCTAATTAGCTGTACTTAACAATCTCTTCAATTCCTCAAAGGTATAATCCTTGTATATCCTGCCTGTACTTAGAGCAGAATCAGTGGTATTGGGGAGATTTTTAAGGAGCTTCCCAATCTCTATCTCTTTTGGCAGCTCTATAAAACTACCATCAACATCCTCCTGTTTATGGGCGGTAAAGATGAACTCGCCTTTTTCCCAATCAATTGCAAAATCATTTGTCACCTCAGATGACCTAACCCCCCAGAAGTTCTTCTTCATTAGCTATAAAATTCTCATAGATAAACTCAAGGATAGCTTCTTTATCGATTTTTACAACTCTAAGAGTCTTTTCCTTCATCATAATATCCTTTCACCAGCCACTCCACAATACCCGTCACCTGTATACCTTCGTATTCCGTATCAAGTGATTGTTCTAAAGCAAGAACCAGTTTCCTGTAATTATTAGGAATTTTTTGTAATGGTTTTAATTCCCGTTCCCTAACCTCCTCATTTAACATGCTCTCCGTTACTTGAATGTAGATTTTTTCATCTGCATTTGCAGCTACAAAATCTACCTCAAGGTTATCAATTTTCCCTATTGCTACATCATAACCCTGCCTCAAGAGTTCAAAGTAAACTACATTTTCTAAGGTATGCCCTCTATCCCTGTCTCTAAATCCCAGCAGATAATTTCTCAAACCAATATCTACAATATAGTATTTACCTAGCGTCCTCAAGTATTCTTTTCCTTTTATATCAAACCGCTTAACATCATAAAACATATAAGCTTCCTTGAGTGCCCCAACATACGAAGATATTGTCTGAGTTGCAGGCTTACCCTGTTTTCCACGGTTTTGAAGCAGGTTCTCGGATACTAATGTATTACTTACTGAATTTAGCGATGTATTGTTGCCAATATTATCCGCCAAAAACAATATTATCTTTCTTAGGAGTTCTGCATCAGTTATCTGTCTCTGTCCCCTTCTTTTTTCCCTCTCTAGAATATCCCTTACAACAACAGTCGAATATATACCGTCAAGAATCGTAAGAGCCTTATCTTGATCCAGTCCAACATCTGCAATCCCCGGCATTCCGCCATACCTCATATATGCTTCAAACAAATCTCTAAGCTCTGTGATTTCTTCATTATCATCTACTGCCCTATATTTTACCGTACCAATCGGAGTTTTATATGTTTTTAGTCTATAGCCATGAAAATCTATAAATTCTCCAAATGATAATGGGTAGATTTTAATCTCTATATATCTTCCCGATAAATATGTAGAGTACTCCGACGACAACAGATAGGAGTTAGAGCCTGTTATGTAAATATCACAGTCAAAATCAACCCTAAAAGAATTTACTGCATTTTCCCATTGATCTATTCTTTGAAGCTCATCAAAGAATAAATAGCTTTTCTTATTCTTAGCAATTCTCTCACTAACATATTTATAAAAAAATCCTTATAGCTCATTTCTTGAAATTCCAGAGATTCAAAATTAATAGCTATAATCTGTTCTTTATCAACACCAGAATTCAAAAGATGTTCCTGCAACAACTTAAGAAGGCTTGACTTACCGCATCTTCTAATTCCCGTTATAACCTTTAACAGGCTCTGTATCCTTAAACGCAATCAACTTATTAAGATATATATTACGATCTTTTAATCTTTTTATTATCTTTCATAGTACCCTCACCACCTTTTTATAGAATTATACCCTAAACTTTTTATTTTTTTCAAGTTTAGGGTATTGATTACTTAAACTTTTATTTTTTTCAAAATTTAGGGTATTGATTACTTAAACTTTTCTATAAAGAACATTGTCTTAAAAATAATTATTGCTTTATAAATCATTTAAACTACGATATAATTCTAAATAAAAAAACTGAAAAGGAGCACACATGCTCGATAATATTAAGCAAAATGATAATATACCCTCAGAGGTTATGGAAACCACTAAGAAAAAGCCGGGAAAAAAGTGTATTCGCCCTATCATTTTCTTTATAATAATTGCATTTTTATTCAGCGCATTTGATGTCAGACTGAAGATAGTAGAATATACGATTACCTCAGATAAAATTACAAATCCCATAAGAATTGCTCTTGTGACGGATTTACACTCCTGCAAATACGGTAAAAATCAGAAAACTTTAATAGATGCTGTAGTTAAGCAAAACCCTGATATAGTTCTCCTTGGCGGGGATATATTTGATGATAAAATTCCTGATGAAAATACAGAGTTATTTTTAGCAGGAATAGCAGGGAAGTATCCTTGTTACTATGTTACCGGCAATCACGAGTACTGGAGCCGCCGTGTTGACGAAATGCTTGATACTCTAAAGAAGTACAATGTTACCATTTTAGACGGAAAAAGCGAAACTGTAGAAGTTAACAATCAGAAAATAAGCATTAGCGGCATTAATGATCCTGATGCAAATCTCTATACCGGCAAAGGTGAGGGCTTTTATGCTCAGCTTGGTGAGATAAACAAGACAAAGGACGACAGCCTGTTTACTATATTGTTGGCACATCGTCCTTCTTATGTGAATAAATATTTGGATTACAATTTTGACCTTGTACTCTCAGGCCACGCTCATGGCGGTCAGTGGAGAATACCTTTTCTTCTAAACGGCGTATTCGCTCCTGATGAGGGCTTCCTTCCTAAGTATGCAGGCGGGCAGTACGATTTTCCTAACGGTAAAATGATAGTAAGCCGCGGTCTTGCAAGAGAAAGCACTAGGGTTCCAAGAATATTTAACCGTCCTGAATTGGTAATTGTTAACTTGGAACCTCTAAGCTAAGTCAATTATACTCATAAGTTAATGCCACAAGGTAAGTTGCAGTAATCCAAGTATTCTCTAAATAAGGCTCATTTAAAACGAGGTAAGAATCCTACAATTCAGGATTCTTTCCTCAGTGTATCGCACAAGTTATATCTACAAATCTGCCTTAGCTAAATCCTAATAGAGTTTTATTTTACCTCAACCAGCTTTCCATTATCCATTACAAAAGGCTTTGCAAGACCTTCACCTGTATAATCAGCATATTTCCCCTGAAGATACTTGTAGCATTCTTCTTTGGTAGCAAACTTTATAGCCTGATAAGGCTCTTCAAAGGTTAACTTTTCCACAAATAAATATCCGTCTTTGTAAGGCACTATAACTCCGATATGACCTACGAAGAGATACTCTCCATCAAGGTTGTCGTGCAGCACCACAGAGAGCATTCTCGCATTTTCATCAAACTTGATTTTTGAAAAATATTTTTCCATATTTTTAGCGTGAACCTTAACATCTTCAGTGGCCTCAGTCTTCACTCTTGAGAATAATACGTTGAAAGCCTCCTTGTCCTTCTTATCAAAGAGCTTTCCCTTATCTATCGAGTCATTGTCTAAAAACAATAGCTCTCCATCACTTTTTATACTTGGAACTTTTATGTTATTCTTTAGTAAAAAGAAGGTGTTAAGTCTGCAGTTTGTTCCAACAAAATCACCCTTCTTTTCTTTCCAAAGGTTGCTTATTTTCTCTACATCATACTCTGTTTTACCAAACTTCGTAAAATCTCCCTGAAGTCCAACGCTCCCAACTATATCGTTGTACTCGTTTACCTGTTTAATGTAGTAGTCGACACTATCCTTGTTTAGGTAGGCTGAAAGTGCCTCCTTGACTTCCTCGGCACTAGCTTTGTTTGCCATATTTGAGTAGACCGTCTCAGCGTTTGTTTCCTCAGCGGATGTTACTTTGGAGCCCTCTTTGACTGTGTCTTTGCTAGTTTCTTGTGAAACTTCTTTAGAAACCTCCTTGGAAGCTTCTTTAGATGCATTTTGCGATACTTCCTTTGCTATTTCTTTTGATACCCCTTTAGATGCCTCTTTATTCTCCTGTTTGCTGCCACAGGCTGTTACTCCAAATGCAAGCAAGGCACAGAGGCAGAGTGCAGTAATTTTCTTATATTTTCTCATAATTTCTCCTTTCAACCGGTAAATCTGTGTTTCGTTAAGTGTTCACATTATATCACAGCCTTCTTACCAATAGAATAGAGGTCGGAAAATTTAAGAAAATCATTTGGGTTTTGTAATAATAAGTATATAAAATTTAATATTCCTTTTTTTCCATAATTCTTATGGATATCTTTAGGCAAATTGCAATGATTATTAGTCCCACCAGTATTAAGCCACAATATACATCAGTCAGGGAAAAGTTCTTTAAAACTCCCTGCACTTTAGCAAATAAACCTGATGCTTGTTTAAGCATTGAAAATATGACAAAGACTACAAAATATGTTATTAGCATTATAAGCCTACTCTTTTCAGCACCAAATTTGAACATAAAAGGCAGCTGAATCGCTGACATAAAAATACTTGATATCAAAGTAACAATTGAAATCAATACTATAATTTCAATAGCATAATCACTCATATCGTCCCTCCACATAGTCCTTTAACATCTGAGTCAGTTCATCGCCTGATATTCCTGCAATTTCGGAGAGTTTTACTATCTCTTGCAACTGTTCTTCAATACGCTTTAAGTATTCCTCACGAATCAGCTCTTTATTTTGTGCCGCAACAAAATTACCCTTTCCCTGAACTGAATTGATAAAGCCCTCAAGTTCCAGTTCATCAAAGGCTCGCTTGGCCGTAATCATGCTTACTCTGAGTTCTTTTGCCAAAAAACGGATTGACGGCAATTGTTCTCCTACTTTCAAATCTCCCGAAATTATCTGCACCTTAATCTGATTCTTTATTTGCAAATAAATCGGATCATCACTTGAGTTATTAATCTGAATATTCATTTTATACCTCTTTACTATCATTTCTGTTATAACTGTTATTATTATACTATAACAGTTGTGGTTTTTCAAGTTTAAATCGAGTAGGAGGTGGTGACTGACCGCCGTCCTCCCCATCTATCTGCCTCATTTATCATGTCAGATTGCGTGTAGTTATTGGACTTTGGCTTGTAAGGCAGTCTTATCCTCATGCATAACCTCATATGAGATTTCTGTTCGTCAGACCAGAGATTTGCCCAAGAGTTAGTATCTTCCTCATATCCAGCTTCCTTCAGATTCGAGTTCACCATAGGCACCCTTGCTTTCGGTGCATCCTTCCCACTACCGGGCGGATTCGGGACTTTAACCCGTTAGAAACGTGCGCCGCTAGGCGCACCACCACAAAAGCTGCCACCCAACGAATTTTTATCGTCGAAGTGACAGCTTTCTGTCATTATGCACACCTTTGTAATGGTGCTTTTATGTTCTTTTACTATTCAAAAATTCAACCAGCTCATAGACTGTCGTTACCGGATTACTGTATCGGCAGATCACAGCAACCTGATCTCTGGTTAATCTCTCCACTCGTTCTTTTGCGTACTGAATAGCTTCTGGCTGGTGTTCCAGCAATTCTTCAAAAACATCCACACTTTTTCCGTAATTTTCCAAATATCTTTTGTTTTTCAAGATGTCAATTACCATAGCAGAATCTTTCAAATATCCATTCCGTTTTTCAAAATGGAGCAGATACCAATATTCAAATGCCGGATTGGAATATGCGATTTTGTACCCATGCTCTTCCGAATAGGAAATTGCAGCTTGAAGCTCAGAGTCTTTATTATCATCACAGTCAAATACACACCAAAGCTGATCTCCGTCTTTCGGATAATAATCCGCTTGGGAGATCAGAGATTTTGCGTGTTTCACCAAATGTTCCGCCGCTTTATGTTTTGATGGAATTGGGATAATATCCACCAGGCAGTTTCGTGAACGAAAATGTTTGAAATAAAGCGTCTCTGTTTCTTTTCCTTCGCAGATGATATAAACAATCGGTTTACGCTTCCGCCGCTTAACTTTGTTCGGATCATACTCTTTTCGCATCTTGCTCATCAGGCGTCACCTCCGATAAAAGGGATTGCACCAAATCGTCCCTGAAGATAACCCTTACGCACATTTTCTCCTTTTCTTGGAGAGAAAGATACCAACGAGTAAAGCTCTGTTGCACAAGTCTCATCGTTTTTTTTTCAGCAAACCAAATCTGATCTCTTCGGAAGAAATTCAAGTCAAGCAGCATTGCATCGTGTGTTGTAAAAATCAGCTGCGCTCCCTTTGTATTGACAGCCTTATCCTGCACCATTTCAATCAGCCTTTTGGTTAAAAGAGGATGCAGACTATCTTCAATTTCATCAACAACTAAAAGTGCGCCGTTTTCAAGTGCCTGCAACCATCCTCCGATGCGGGCAAAAAAGTGTTGTGTACCGACAGATTCCTGCTCCATTAAAAGCTGAAAGTATTCTGTTGTACCGTCCTCGTTAATAATTCGATGTGTTGTCGTAATAACCGGTATTTTACCAGAGGTGTTCTTGATTGTAACATCGGTGATTCCAAGATCGGCAAGCAGCAATTCTTTTAAGATTCGAGCTTTCTTATCATCACCGCTGACAATCTGGGCAACAGTTTCTGAGGTAGCTAGCTCTTCATCCATCAGGAATGTCAACTTTTCCAGAAACCACCGATAAGCATTTTCCGTCTGAGGCAGATTCCAGTCATTAGAGGACACCAGATAGAGCTTATTGTCCGGTGTTCGGTTACTCAGAGTAACCTGCTCATTTACATTTTCCCGGAACTCATACACTCCATTTTCTCTTGAAAAAATTAAGGCTTCACGTCCATTCGGCCAATGGTAAAGATACTCTTTGTAAATCTTCTTTACATCAAAAGAAAAACCGTATGTGTAACGAACTCCCTGAAAAATAAATACCATTTCAAAAGAAGTCGGAACCTTTGTTCCTCCAAACGGCTCCCACGGCAACTTTTGTCCCTTAGAAACTTTGCAGCATTTCCCACAACCATTTCTTTCATTGTCATCATTGCATGTAATACGTTACTTTTTCCTGCTGCATTTGCACCGTAAATTGCAAGTACGGGCAGCAATGCCTTCTTTTCATCCGGATGAAGCAGATACTCATCAAATGACTTATCCTTAGAGGCCGCAAGGCTGATCACGACACTGTTCTTTATTGACCTGTGATTTTCAACTGTAAACTGAATCAGCATAATTGAATACCTCCATTCTCAGTATTCGTATTTTCTGTCACCATTATAACAGTTAAAAATGCCTTGGTCAATATTTATGACTTGTTTTTGCAGTTTTTCTGCTAAACTTATAAATAAATTCTTTCTCAGCCATACTTGAGACTCCTATTGATTAGGTCCTTTGTCTCTCGACTACTATGACCTCTGTCCACTTCTGTGTGTTCAGTATTGCTTTAGGCAATGGTTACCTCTTTCAAGGCTTATCACACAGACCTCCCTAGGTACCACACGTTTCTTCCTCTCCATCTATCTGCCTCATTTATCATGTCAGATTGCGTGTAGTTATTGGACTTTGGCTTGTTATGCAGTCTCTTTTCATCTAATTGTATATCCTATAATCCTCCAGACAGAGGATACTGTCGGCGACCTCATTTAAGAACTCTGTATCGTGAGATACGATAAAGATGATGTTATCTTTTGTCTTCATGCTCTTTATCAGTTTTGATATTTTGAGCATATTCTTATAGTCCATTCCACTTGTTGGCTCGTCAAAGAATATGAATCTCGAGTTTTTACAAAGAACAGAAGCTATAGCTACCCTTTGCTTTTGACCACCCGAAAGACTCATAGGATGTCTGTCTCTTAGTTCAGCAAGACCTAGCCCTGATAGAATTCCATCAACAGTATCCTGTTTCAATTCTTTAACTCCCATCTTCATTTCCTCTTCGACTGAATCAGTGAATAGCTGGTGATTGACATCCTGCATTACCAGCGAGGAAGCCTTAATTCTCTCCTTCTTACTACAAACTCTCTCTCCGAATAATATCTCACTTTTATCATTTTCTTCCAAACCAGTTAAAATTCGCAAAAAGGTGGACTTACCACAACCATTCTTTCCGATGATTCCATATATTTTCCCAAAATCAAAGGATACATCATCCATTTCAAGCTCTCCCTTGTTGGCAAAATTAAAGGAAAGTTTCTTTATTATTAGTTCTTTGCCACCATCGTTTTTAGGCTTATTTAAGACTGTTTTATACCTTGAGCGAAGTCCAAGACCAGCTATCTCAGTATCCGCAACTGCCAAAAAGCTCTGTGAAGTGTACTCTCTCGCTATTCTTCCGTTTTGAATGATAATTACTCTATCTGCCACACCCATTAGATAATAAATCCTATGTTCTGCAAGGATGAGGGTTATCCCTTTATTTTTAAGAATGATAAGCATTTCTTTTAGGATATCAATATACTTCTCATCCAAGTTAGATGAGGGTTCATCGAGAACAATGATTTTACAGCCGGATATATAACAGGCTGCCACAGAAAGTATCTGTTTTTCTCCTCCTGAGAGCTCAAATATGCTTCGTCCCAGTAGATACTCTATCCCAAATACATTAAGCATATCTTTCATTCTGCTTTCCATTTCTTTTTTATCAAGCCCTATGTTCTCAAGATAAAACAGAAGTTCAAGAGTGGTATCCACATTGAAAAAATGTGTCTTAGGGTTTTGAAAAACACTGGCTATCATAAGAGATATTTCATAGAGTTCAAGGTTTTTAATCTCCTTTTCACCAACCTTGATACTTCCTGATATTTGAGCGTTTTCATATTCAAAGGCTAAGCCGTTGATAGAGTTGATAATAGAAGACTTCCCACTTCCACTCTCTCCTGTAAGTAAAACACATTCTCCATCAGCTATGTTAAGGCTTATATCGTTTAATACCTTATTCTCCCCATAAGAAAGGAATAAATTCTCTATTCTCAGCATACAAAACCTCCGACTGCAATTGCAGCTATCAAAGATATATAAATAAAATCAATCAAATGCACTCCCACAGTTATATATCTTGTTTTCTTAATAGGATTAGCTATACATTTGGTCTCTGCTGCCTTTGCTATATCATCAGCTATGTTTGATGATATGATGAGGAGGGGAACAAGTACGTATTCCAGGTATTTAACAGGATTCTTGGTATCTATTCCCCTTATCTTCATCGCCATCTTTATATTATTTCTCTCCTCTGCAAATGATGGAAAAAAGCGAAACATAACTGCTATTGGTATGGATACGGTGCTTGGTATTTTAAGAGCATCCATGGACGAAATGATACTTCCCACATCTGAGGTTTTTATCATATATTTCCCTGCGGAATACGGAAGATAAAACATCCTGCATACAAAAACCAGGGAAAGAAGCATCTTCAAAACAAGTGGAAATGTAGCAAGCACACTGAAACTTGGCACAAAAAACAAAACTCCAAATACAAGTATGTTCTTTATCCCGTCCTTTATAAGTCCATTTATAAAGTACATTGTAGAAATGGTAAGTACTGCCGCCCATTCCAAGTAGTGATTCATAGAATGCGCCACTCCCATACCAAGTAGAATTACCGCTATAAATTTGGTTATGGGGTTGGGATTGAGCCTGTTATTCTGATTGTAAAACATCAGGCAATACCTGCTTTCGTAAAATGTTTTTTAAGTAGTATTTTACCAATGTACGCTCCTATAAGGCCTCCAATGAGAGCGCCTGCATAAACAAGCGCCATATGCGGATAGGTGATTAGCCCTACCAGGGCATCTACATATTCCTTCCCCATCATCATAGATAATTCAATATACTTTTCTCTTGCCAAAAGCATCTGCATAAGAGAGCCGCAAATCCAGGTATTAAATACCATAAATGCAAGCATATTGAACTTAAGAGATTTATATCCACCGGCTCTTCTAATCATCTCAGCTATAAACATAACCACCAGTGAGTGAAGAACAATCACATATGTGTGGCCGCCTAGAAGCATAATAATAGGAGAAATCATCCCAAGTATAAACAGAGCCCAAGGCTTTTGTACCTTCGCCATAAAAAGCATAATGATTGTTCCGGTTACAATCCCCAGTACAGTAGGATATATCAGGAAGAGAATCGGTATTACTCCCATCATCCCAACACCAAACATAAACACAAAATATAATACTGTGAATACTCCTATTGTCACCAAATCCTTTATTTTTAACTTATTATCTTTCATCTCTATCCCCCTTAATAACTAAATTCTTCTGCCAAGTTAGTTTTTTCAATAAGATTTCTATATACCTTTGATTGTTCTAACACTTCCTTATGACTTCCTTCTGTCTCAACCCTGCCATCATCTATTACAACTATCTTGTCCACATTTTCAATGGACTTTAACCTATGAGAAATGATGATGACTGTCTTATCCTTTATCAGCTTATTTAAGCTGTCCTGTATCTTTTTCTCGTTGTCTACATCAAGGCTTGCAGATATTTCATCCAGGATAAGAATAGGTGCATCCTTAAGAAATGCCCTTGCTATCGACAACCTCTGTCTTTCTCCACCTGAAAGCTCAGCTCCATTCTCACCTACTCTGGTATTAAAGCCCTCCGGAAGCTTTTCAATAAAGTCCATACAGTTAGCAAGAACTGCAGCCTCTTTTACCTCTTCATCAGTTGCACTTTCCCCTGCCAAGCCTTATATTTTCAAGTATGCTGGTATTAAAGAGAGTCACATCCTGGAATACTATGGATATCTTCTTAAACAAAGAATCCGTTGATATATTTTTAATGTCTTTTCCATCTATCAATATGCTGCCTCCATCATAGTCATAAAGCCTTGATACTACTCTCAATACTGAGGTTTTACCTGAGCCTGACACACCTACAAGGGCTGTGACTTCACCCTGTTTTGCTGTAAAGCTCACATCTTTTAGCACCTTACTCACTTTGTCATAGGCAAATGATACATGGTTAAACTCTATGTCATATCTCGTAAGCTCCGTGTCCTCACCCTCTTGAAGTACCGCACTCTTAATCTCCTTAATCCGCCTTACCGCAGGCTCGATATAGGACATTTCCGTCAAACCCTCGACAGAGATATCAAAGAGCTCTTTTACTTTGATTGCTCCTATAATGTAGCCTATAAGGTATAAAAGGCTAATCTCTCCATGTATTAGAAGCTGTACACCCACTGCTATTACGACAGCCACACTTATATACGATAATGAAGTTGATAGTCCTACTGCTATCATAGACAAAAGCTCTACCTTAAAATGTGCCCTCTCGCTCTCTTCCATTTTCTTATACAAGGACTTTTTTACCTTGTCCGACTGGTTGAAACTGCTTATTTCCTGCTGGAGTTCTATTGTTTCCTGAAAAAGCTCAGAATTCTCCCTAAGAACTCCAAAATATTTGCTGTACTCAGATACTTCCTTTTGCTTAGCTAAAGGCGTAATCAGGAAGCAAAGAAGAGTAGGTATCATGGCTGCAAGTCCCATTTTCCAGTTCCCAATAAGCATCATTAGCCCCATAAGCGGAAAGAAAATCCACATACCCACTACCTTAGGGATCGAGTGACTCATAGCATGCTCTATCCTCTCCACATCAGACATTATTGTTTGTGAAAGGTCTGACAAATCGTGCTTTGAAAAATACGCAAGTGGCAGGTCAGCAAGGTTCTCTGCTATACCCTTTCTTAAGTTAGCTGACTCCTTGTATGTCGCATTGTATAGGCTTACATATTCTTTCGAGAGCAGGATATACATAAGAACTAAGGTAAGCACTCCCATAACAATGTATTGTATGGTACTATATGCCTTTCCGATGACTAGTTGATTAAACAATGCCATTAAAATAAACATTGGAGCGATATTTATACAATATGTCAAAAAGCAGTATAAAGTCGACTTTGAAAGATTGGCTGCCCCCTGTTCAGATAAGGCATATCTTTCTTATAATAGTTTTTCATTTGACACCCTCCAATCATTTGCAGTTTCATATAAGTTTAAAAGCCTACTGTATAGCCCCTGTGCAGATAGTAACGAATCATTATCTCCTCTTTCCACAATCCTGCCATTCTCCAAAACGATGATTTCATCTACATTCCTAATGCTTGTCATCCTGTGGGCTATCATTATTACTGTCTTATCCTTCATCAGGTTCTTGAAGGCTTTTTGTAATTCGTACTCATTATCCGCATCTATAGCGGCACTGGCTTCATCCATTATGACAATAGGTGAATTTTTAAGTATTGCTCTGGCTATAGCTATCCTTTGTTTTTCACCCCCTGAAAGATATACTCCCTTTGAGCCGATAATTGTATTCTCGCCATCCTTAAACTTAGCGATAATTTCATCACAGCCCGCAAGGCTTAGAGCCTTTAATACCTCTTCTCTTCCAGCCTTTTCATCAGCAAGTGCAACATTGTCATATATTGACTTCTTAAACAGCTTACTGTCCTGAAATACGAATGAAATGCTTCGTATAATAGCTTCTTTTGAGTATTCTTCAAGTCTGTGGCCGCCTATCTTAATAGCTCCCTTATCCACCTTGTAAAACCCTGATAAAAGCTTTGCTATCGTAGATTTTCCTGAACCTGAGTGTCCCACCAGGGCATAGATTCTCTTTTCCTTAAGTGAAAATGATAAATCTTCCAGAACTTTATTATCGCCATACGAAAAACTCACATTTTCAAATTCAATATCATAGTTGTCAAAGTCAGTTCTATCTCCGTATGAGAGCTTGTCTTCCTGCATCTTTTTGTACAGTTCTTCTAAGTGGTCAATGGCAAAGTTAGCGTTATAAATATTCATGCTCGCCCACATTATCTTCATAAATGAAACCATGATTACACCACTTAGAAAGAATATCATAATAAGTTCTACTGCCATAAACTTCGGATTTTTTACCTCTGCAAGGAAGACGCTAAGCGGTATGCTTATAATTGCAATCAATCCTAGGAATATCAGCTGGTATATAACATACGGCCTTTTACAAGAAATAGAATAATCAAGGGCATACCTTGAATAATCCGTAATAGCATCGTATAAAGCCTTAAAGGACTTCAACCTGGTACCAAATATTTTAACAACCTGCATACCTCTGATATACTCAACAGTTTCTGAACTGAGTCTGTCAAGGGCTTCCTGATACTTTTTCATAAAATCTTTGTTTCCCATCATCATGCACATAATTAGTCCACAAACAACCGATAATACTACAATGAGAATCCCCACTCTAATGCTTATTAAAAATGACAAGACCAGTGTAAAAATCGGAACTAAGAAAGCCTGTGAATTGTCAGGCAGCATATGTGCCACTGCCATATGTGTCTTGGCTGCATTATCATCTATGGTTTTTCTGATATATCCTGAAGAATTCAGGTCAAAAAATCTAAAACTTGAGTCTGTAAGTCCGTCAATTCCTCGTTTTCTAAGGTTTGTCTCAAGGCGGAATGCTAACTTATGTGATACAAGCCCGGATGTAAGATATAGGGCAGCACTTACGCATAGAAAAACTACTATTTTAACCGAATACACTCCGGCATTCTCATAGTTATCATTTACGATAACTTCATTCAAAAACAAGTATATGTAGTAATATCCATATACCATTAAAAAGGCAGATACCGCCGAGATTAATATTGCCAAATAGCCAAGCAGTTTAACCTCCGGAACATACCTGAATAATTTTTTATAAACTCCCATTACCATTCTCCTTTCCCTGTTCAAACAAATAAACCATCATGTCCTCCAAATACCTCCTGTTCTTCTTAAAGTTCTCCCTGGCCTCCAGGATATTAGAAGCCAGTATTAATGCGTTCATATAATCAGTAATAAACTTAGCTATATGAGGATTAAATAGCCATTCTGAATCATTTTCAAAGACTCCCTTAAAGCTCTCCATAGTCTCAATCTGTAAATCAAGCATCATAGTCTTTAATTCCGGATTTCTTTTCCCAGCGATTAGGAACTCTACATAAAGAGGCATATAAGGGTTGTCATCAATTATCTTGTCTACAAGCTGTCTTGCCATAAACTGCATCTCCTCTCCCTTTTTACATTCGCTTAAATGCTCTTTTATGACATTGTTTCTGTACTCAATTCCAAACCTCATAATATCCTTAAATATCTCATTCACGCTCCCATAATAATGATATACACCCCCTTTAGATAAAGTAGTTCCAGCTATAATCTCCTCCATAGTTGCCTTTTCCAATCCCCTTTCGGAGATTACCTTTGCCGCCGAATTCATTATTTCTTTCTTTCTTTCAGCCGCAGTAAGCCTTTTTGTGTCAGTCATATCGTCAACCTCCATTTTTACCGACGATGTCGTCGGTAAATATATTATACGACTGTTAGTTAAATCTAACAATATAGTTATTGATAATATTTATCAATAACTATTGGGACAAAAAAATCAGCCCCATTTCCTGAGGCTGATTCACTATATATTTAATTATTTAGTCCCGCTAAGAACAGTTCTGTTTACATAAAGCTTTCTGACATTTCTGTATTTTTCAATTAAAATACAACATCGTCTTATCAAAGCTTTTCATATCCTTAACACAGGTATACATCATCATTTCCCTAAGTTCTTCATTCATTTTTACCATCTTCTTAACTACACCGTCTTTACCATCCTTTAATAAAGGAGGTAGGATGCCACGTCCGACAGAAACAGCATCTGCTCCAAGAGCCAGAGCCTTATAAGCATCATAGCCTGTATCCATACCGCAATCTACAAAGATTTTCATATCTGAGTTTTTAAGTTCCTCTTTTATCTTAGGGAGAATCTGAAGAGGCGCTATTGCAAAAGGAAGACGGCCATGATGATGAGATACAACTATTCCTGCACAGCCTGCATCCCTAGCTTTAAGTGCATCCTGTACGGACAGTACACCTTTTGCTACAAATGGAAGGATAGAAATACTTACATATTCCTTTAAGTCCTCGAAGCTAACCATTCCCATAGGGAAGCCGTCAACTACATCGTATTTTCCATCTGTTCCGGGTACATGGTCAATATCCACGCCAACTGCAGTACTTCCACATTCGATGGCAAATCTAATCTCTGATATGATTTTTTCCTTATCTGCAAATGGCTTGATAATGCGTACAGTATCAGGATTGTGACTTGTTATCGAACGGTAAGCCTCATCATCTTCCATGCCTACCCAGTTCAGGCAGTTCATCTCTTTTGCGGCCAGACTGTACTCTTCCATAGGAGTACGCCCATTTTCCAAGACTTTATTTAGATGTGAAAATGCAGGTGTCATTATAGGGGAAGCATATTTTTTCCCAAATATCTCTGTCGTAGTATCAACTTCCGTGCTGTCTATCACACGCATCTCCACATGGATGCTATCAAGAAATGCACGATTGTATACATTGGCATCCTCTGCCTTTCCACTAGTTACAGGTATTACACCCGGCTTACCCGGCCAGATATTTTTTGTCTCTTCCATAGAATCTCCTTTTTAATTACTATGTATTTGTCGAAGTTAAAACTTAACTCAAGTTTCAAATATTATTAACTTCTTAACAGATATTCTTAATCAATTATTTCAAAATAACCCTTAACAAATGCCTCATCTGCAAGTGGCATCACATTGTAATTGCCTTTGATGTCTAAGTTACGAAGGCAGTTGCCTATAATAAAAACTAAGAGCAACATAGACCACCAATGCTATTAATAAAAATAGAGAAATAAATGCCGAAACAAACTCCTCCTTTTCCTCTAAATCCAAGATTTCCCTTATCTGCAAAGGTACAGGGAAGCCTGTAGGGCAATAGAAATACAAAATCACTCCAAGAGAGAAAATAGGATTAGCCATCTTCGTAGGAAATATAAGGAAAAATGACGCTATTATTCCCGTACAAAATGCCAGTCTGATAACGGCCAACTTAAAAAGATTTAATAAATATCCCTTTTTAAGTCTGATGCTGTAGCCAAGGCTGAAGAGAATAAGCCCCGAGATAGGTGCAATTATAGCATTCATTGTGTTTTCATAAACTAAGCCAAGCCCCGCACTTTGCATAAGCAACCTCTGTAAGCCCGTCAGGTTGGTGATTACACCAAGGAGGGCAGCTATTACAAAGGGAGCAGAAACCACCTTCTTTACCAGTGGCAATAGCTTTAGCTCATCTTTGCGCCTTATCTGTAATACTGTCGGTACGAAGATAAAGTTAATAAGGATTCCCGCCAGGTCAAAAGGAATAAGATTTAAGATATAGGCTGAACCCACTATACTCAAATACAAGGGAAGAGCAACAGCCCCTCCCTCGCAGGTTAAAAGTAAAAATGGAGATAAGTCTCTTAAGTTCTCTGGCAACATCCTACATATTATCTTTCCTAAAAAGTAAACGACAATCCAGACTCCTATTAAATATATTATTTCGAGGGCAATATCTCTGTCAAGGACAGAGCCTGCAACTATATGGTAGATAAGAAAAGGAAACAAGATATCTAAGGCTATTGTCTTTACTCCGTTGTTTTGTTCGTGAGTTATCCATCCCTTCTTTCTTGCGTATATGCCTAAGAAGAGAATGAAAAATACAGGAAATAGTGGATATTGCTTGCATATTATCCCTCATAAATCGGATACTTCTTAGTCAGGCCTGAAACCTTAGAAAGTATCTCTTCCTTGCTGTTTTCAAAATCAGTTGCAACCTTATAGAGGCAGTCTGCTATCACAGCCATATCCTCTTCCTTAAATCCTCTAGTAGTTACAGCAGGTGTACCAATACGAACTCCTGAAGTTACAAATTTTGAGCGAGGATCATTAGGAACACTGTTCTTATTCAGAGTAATGTTTACTTCATCGCAGAGGTTCTGCATATCTTTACCTGATACCCCTTCAAAATTAGTCAAGTCTACAAGCATAAGGTGGTTATCAGTACCTGAAGAAACCAGCTTAAAGCCCCTCTTAATCAACTCGTCTGCAAGAGCTCTGGCATTTTTCACAACCTGCTCCTGATAAGCCTTATACTCAGGCTTAAGTGCCTCGCCAAAGCAAACAGCCTTAGCTGCAATTACATGTTCAAGCGGTCCGCCCTGGATACCCGGGAAGACTGCCTTATTGAAGTTATACTTTTCTGCCGCTTCCGCTGTAGAAAGTATGATACCTCCCCTTGGACCACGCAAGGTCTTATGAGTTGTGGATGTAACTATGTCTGCATAAGGCACAGGGCTTGGATGAACCCCAGCTGCAACAAGACCAGCTATATGAGCCATGTCCACAAAAGTACAGCTCCTACCTCATCAGCTATCTCTCTAAATTTCTTAAAGTCTATCACCCTTGGATAAGCGGATGCACCTGCAATTATCATCTTAGGCTTGTGCTCCTTTGCAAGAGAGAGGATTTCATCATAATCTAAGAAACCTTCGTCTGTAATTCCATAAGGCACAATGTTGTAGAATAGACCGGAAAAGTTAACCGGTGAGCCATGAGTAAGGTGTCCGCCTGCATCAAGGCTCATGCCCATAATGGTGTCACCTGGGGAGCATACAGCCATTGTAACTGCCATATTGGCCTGAGCTCCTGAATGTGGCTGTACATTGGCGTATTCTGCACCAAAGAGTTTCTTCACTCTTTCAATAGCAAGTGATTCCAATACGTCCACTTCCTGACATCCGCCATAGTAGCGCTTTCCAGGATATCCTTCGGCATATTTATTGGTAAGAATAGTACCCATAGTAACCATGGATGCTGTAGAAACAATGTTTTCTGAAGCTATCAGCTCGATATTGTTCTGCTGCCTCTCATACTCAGCTATTATCCCTGCTCCTACCTCCGGATCTATCTCACGGATGTAATTCATAATCTCTTTAACCATATTTCCTCCTTAGATTATATGTACTTTTTTGTTGACCATTGTTACAAGCTTTTTCATTTTACAAGCTTTTTACCTTATAATTACAGCACTTATTCTTTTTACAAATTGATAATATCCATTGATATTATTCCCGGTCAGTTTTACAATTTCATTATTTCCAATATCTTCAATTTCTAATAACAGCTTATTATTTTTATCATATAGATAAAATGTTCTATGAGCTGTATTGCCTAAACTGCCTGAATACTCTTTGAAATATCCTTCAAAAATACTGTAAAATATGCTCTTTAGAGCTTAGCGACTTATCTATCCAAACTGTTTTCGATTTCATTTATAGAAATGTTAAACAGTTCTTCTATAGTTTGCTTTTTGTACCTTTAAAAAAATGTCACCATGATTATCACTAAAATCACGATTACCAACACAAATATCAACTTGGTAATATATTTTGAAATAATCTCACCTACTTTCCCCAAATATTAATGAATAAATTAAAATCACTTTCTAGTTACTATTTTTTTCTCCTTAGACCATAGTGAATAATACTTTTTACCTTTAGACATTTTGTATGTTCTTATTCTTACATAGTATTTTTTATTACCTTTTAATTTAGCAATTACTCTAGAAACAGTCCTGCTTTTTGCAACAGTAATTATTTTCGCTGAACTAAACTTACTGTTTGACGAGTACTGAATTTGATAACCAGTTGTCTGGGTCGCTTGTCTTTTCCAAGAAACAACAAATCCTTTTGATCTAGCTGTTGTTTGGGAAATCGAAGTACCCTTTGGGACAATTTCAAAGGACTTAGTGATTTTACCAGTATAATTGTCTTTTAGGTTAATTTCAACTGTATATTTTCCAACAGCTTTACATCCTTTAGAATAGGCTACTTTATAGTTAGATTTATGTACTTTATTTCCTCTGCTATCCTTAACTATAACTGCAGGTTTTTTTGAACCTTACCATTGTATAAATATTTAGTTTTATTCAAGGAAATTGTTGGAGTTGATTTTTCCTTTTTGGCAACTGAGCTCACATTTAAATCGCTTGTATTTTCAAATTTTCGTTTGTCAATTTTAGTCCCAACATAGTCTGTAGCAGTTATATTGGTAAGTGTTTTATTGGCCTTAACTTCTAATTCATTGCCTCGCTTTGCTATTGAAGCATTTGAATTTGCATAAGCAGATACCGATAATAAGCCGTCTTCATTGTCATCAAGTTTATTCATTCCGACATAAGCAGAAAATGAGTATGAATCGCCTTGTAATTCTATACCATCTCCCAGGGTAAGTTTTGCACCATCTAAATTTTTTCCTTGTACCGCTAGATAGTTAGCATCGTTGTAAAATTCAACGTCAACTTTTGAGTCTAAATTAGACAAGGTTACATAAGCTGTATCATCAGTTTCAATGATAATATGAACTCCTTTGTCTGTATCTACTGTTGAAACTCCATATATATTCATATCACCAGTAAAACTAGAATTACTATACTGAATATACCTTCCTTCTGCATTGACAACTTTAAATTCAGGTCCTAAGAGAAAGTCTAATTTAGAATGGCTAGAAGATGTTCTTTTTGTTGTTGAAACAATATTTCCTAGTGCATTCCAATCCAAAAAATAAATTGCAACATAGGTATTTTCATTGAGTATATCACCGTTAGAATCCGTGTAAGAAAAAGATGAAAAATCCTTAGCAATATACATGTAACTGAAAGTTCCGTTAGAAGTAGCTGAATTAACAGAGTTTTCATCGTAAATTTGCACTCTATACTGCTCTATATTTTTATCAAATTCACAACCAGTCACTAACACAGCATGTCCACCACTTGAGGTAGAAAAGCCAAGTAATTCCACATGATTTGTAGATGAATAATTAACCAGCTTCTTCAAGAATACCGAAAGGCTATCATAAGAGCAAAGCCAGTTAGCAAGTCCCGTAAACCATCCATTATTATATGCAGCTGATATAGATGCTTTATCTTGTCCTCCAACCTCAAGATTCTGTGATAATTGATAATAATTTATCATATTTAACAATTTACTGTTATTGCAAGGGAGAGACATTGAGTGATAGTTCTTAGCAGAAGTTTCATCGGTTAAGTCTCTAATACCTATATAACCCTCATAGAGAAGTCCCATACTCATTGCAATCCCATAGCAAGAACCTTCCCAACTCTGACTCATTAGCTTCTTAATCTTATTCTTTTCACTCTTTGAAGAGTGTGCAGTTAACTTGTTAAAGTATTCATCACTAATAGAATAATCAGAAACTCCTACAAAACCAGCACCATCCCAAGATGATGAGGAAGAATGTACAAATCTGTTGTTATTCACTCCTAAAGTAAATCCCGAAGCAGTATCAGTCTTTGAAAAATCCATTTTTTCCATTGCCCAAATACCATTTTCAGTAGTGCCAATTATAACTCCCTTATTAGCATCTAAGTAACCTGAAAAACTAATAAAGCTAAAGTTATCATGCTGCACTGGGTAATCTATCCACTTATATCCTTGCAACTCTATTTTACCGGTATTTTTTTGCAAAGAGCCACTGAAATAATAACTACCATTTGCACCGTAGGCTGAATCCACTTTTGACGAAGGGGAAATAACTGCAATTCCCGAAATCTCTCCACTGTTAGAAATCTCTTTAATATGAATTTCAATATTTCTTCTTACTGTGAAATTATGATGATATCCATCATATTCACCTGAATAATCCCTGCTCATCTTCTGGAAATCTAGCGAATAAGATGTATGGTCTTGGGAAATCTTTGACAAAAAAAATGTTCTACTTGAATCTGCATCTAAGACACCCTTCATTGTTTTTTCAGCAAATTCAAGACACCTACAAATTCAGCAAAGTTAAAACCTTTTGGATTATTCATCCACTCATTACCTTCAAATTTAAGTTCTCCACTTGCTAAATCTACGCTACCCTCAAAATAGTATTTTCCATTATCTCCCTGATCAATAGTTGCATATCCACTGATATCTCCGTCATCAGAGCAGTTTGAAATGTCGAGTCTTAATTTTCTCTTAATCTTAGAATCATTCTGTACACCATCATATGTACCTTCCCAGGCACCTAGAAGATTATTTTTTGATATATTGCTACTATTGCGTTGTGAAATCACAGAATTATTTACTTTAATGATTTCTTCAGCATAAACATTGTTAGGCAATATGCACACAACATACATTAGTATTAATAAGATAGACACTAACCTCTTTTTCATAACCCCCACAATCATTCATATAAAAATATCTGATAAAACTATATACTATCTTAACACATTTTAAGACAAAAACTTCAATTTACATAAAAATTTTATAGCACTCATCACACCATATGCTCGATAATTACATAGCTATGTCTTATAATTTTATTGTTTATTTACTTGATTTTAAGCCATTCTTACATAGATTTGTTATTGTTTTGTTATTAATAAACTATAACTTATCTTAATATAAACAACAAAAAACATCAAATTAAAGTGTTTAGTTTTTTATAAAAATAAAGGCAGCCAGCATCTACTGGTTGCCTTCTTCAAGGTCTTTTCTAGCTTTAGTGGTCGGATATAAGCGTTGTTGCCTGTATCTGACCTATATTCTTATTTAAGGAGCTTATTTACTACTGCTTGCACTTCAGCAGGAACATATCCAGCCTTAATAAGTTTATCTTTTCTTTCGGGGTTATTGCCCCACTTGCCAGCGATTACCTCTCTAGCCACATCTTCAAGGCTCTTTCTGCCTGCCTTATTAGGCTTTGGCTTTGCCGATGGCTTAGTGGTAGGCTTTCCATCCTCTCTTGGGTAGCCTTCTGTAACTATAACCGTATGACCCTTAGTCATAGTTACAAGTACATCTCCCGCGCAAAGTTTAGTGTCGTTGGTGACTACAACCGCCTTGTGGAAGGCTCCTGTCCTTTCAAGTACAGCCACCTCGCTAGAGGTATTGAAGTCGCCTACAAGGATTCCTGCCTGAATACAGCAAGCTCTTACAAGTGAGCTACAGTCTGCCTCTGTTGGCTCGTTGATTTTTGCGATTCTTCCGTACTTCTTAAAGCAGTTAATCACTCCGTAGCGTTCGGACTGGTCATAGCCAATATTATTGTTAAGGCAAGCCTCCACCATTGCAAGACTTATCTTCTTGGCAACTGCTGCCTCTTTAGGGCGGAGCATATACCAGCCTAAACGATGCTTGTAGTATGGCTCTGTCGCTACTTCTTTGCTCGTCTGGTCGCCGGCCTTGCCCCAGTTGGCATTCCCGCGCTCATCTATTCCTGCAGAACCAACTACAACCATTTACTCGCCCTCCTTATCATTCTTGATGTGAGCTGCATCGGTAAGTCCTTCTCCTATGATGTAGGCAATCAACGTGCCCATAGCCGATATAATCGCGGCTACTTGCTCCGCTGTCATCTGGTCAATATGTAACGCTACCATTATGGCGGTTATAAACCCTATAACCGCCACCCAAAACTTTCTTGAAGTCAATTTTCTCTTCCAATCAATCTTTTCATTCATCTTCATTATCTCCCTTCTTTACTTTTTCTTTTTTAATGCTACTCAGCATCCACAACTCGCCTGTTGTAAATGCAAACCAAGCACCCACCAAGGCCACAGGCTCGCTTGCCGTTTTAAGGAATACATACAAGACTGCACTTGTGAATATTATATTCATAAGCACTACAAGGGTAATTATCAGCTTTGAGAATCCGCCCTTTTTACCTTTTTTCTCTTTCTTTATGGGTTTCTTTTTCATGTCTCCTCCTCCAGTTCCTTATCAGAGCCGATAGGAAGATTCATGAATCGTAAATGCATGTCATCCATCACACCATTTTCCCCCAAGGAATGATACTGCCTGTACATATTCTCGACGTTAAGTCGATCGTTGTAGTCTACGAATCCAAGTTTGAAAAACTTACGATAGGAATGTATTAGCCTTTCTCTAAGCAAGGCCTGTACTCCTCTCTGTAGAGCTTTCGTCTGCTCATCCGAATGTCTAATCCGTCTAATTAAGTGAGCCCAAAGGCTCGCTATCAAAGTCGGAATTGAGAATAAAGCTAACCAGTTAAAAATTGTCATGTTCTATCCACCTCCTGTGTTATGTTAATTATCCATTCAGAAAAAATATCCCATATCACCTTTTAGTAATATGGGATATACTGTGCCTTAAGCTTCTTTAAGCAACTCAAGAAACTTAGGGTCGCCAAGCTCTTCAATGCGAGCTTTTATAGGCTCTTTCAAAAACTTAGGAACTTCCTTGAATTTCTTAAGTTCTGAAATTACCAAATATACATAGAAATCTATCATGTCATTACCTCCCTTCTTAAAAATTTTTATAATAACGCATATGTCATGCATTATTTTCCATTGTGGTCTCGTAGAATTCAGCAAGTGCAAGAGCTGTCTCATTAAGGTGCGTCTTAAGCGCCTGATTCTCCTCCGACAGGCTGGATATTGCCTTCTTATTCTCCTCATCTTTTCTATTCAACTCCTCTTTAAGCTCTTCTATTGTCTTGTTTTTTTCGCTTAGCTGAGCTTCTAGTTCAGTAATTTGAGCGTTCATGCTGTCTGTCCGCTCTTGAAATTCAGTTACAAATCCTTTCATGCTTACCTCCTTAGTTAATTTCAATATATCTAAATGTCATGTTGTAAGCGCTATTTGACCCTGAGGTTATTGGCATTGTTTGACAAGGTGCATCTAGGCCTAATAAAACATTCCGAAACTCTGTAGTAGGTGTCTTTGAAAGGTCATAGCTGAAATTTGAACCATAAAATAACTTATTAAGCGATGCAGAGTATGTCCCTCCACCAGTATTATTCATTTTCCAACCTGTGATTATACATCTGTTTGTTCCAATATTTTGATATCTATTTTCCCATATATGCGTTACTGTCTTGCTTAGCTTGCTGTTGGCTACTGCCGTCATTGCAGTGGAGCTGTTGGCTACTGCCGTCATTGCAGTGGAGCTGTTGGCTACTGCCGTCATTGCAGTGGAGCTGTTGGCTACTGCCGTCATTGCAGTGGAGCTGTTCAAGACTGCCTGCATTGCAGTGGAGCTGTTCAAGACTGCCTGCATTGCAGTGGAGCTGTTCAAGACTGCCTGCATTGCAGTGGAGCTGTTGGCTACTGCCGTCATTGCAGTGGAGCTGTTGGCTACTGCCGTCATTGCAGTGGAGCTGTTCAAGACTGCCTGCATTGCAGTGGAGCTGTTCAAGACTGCCTGCATTGCAGTGGAGCTGTTGGCTACTGCCGTCATTGCAGTGGAGCTGTTCAAGACTGCCTGCATTGTCCGAAATGTTTTGAATACGTCTTTTCTTTCAAGGTCAACTATTTGCGTTAACATTTCTCCTGCGTGTTTATTATTCTTCAGCAAATAATCAAGAGCCTCTCCGTTGATTCGCCTGTCATTCATGGATATATATGTGCATTCATATAGCCCATGCAGCAGCTCTTTTTGCTGAAATACATAGCTATCCTCACCGTACATCTTGTAGTCCGATAGATGCATCTTTATATCCAAGGGTGCATTAAGGAAATCTCCATTAACCTTTGATACTTCTGCCCAACTCATTTAATTCACCTCCGTTGTTTTAATTGCTTTGCCCTCAAAGACGGTCTTTAAGGTCTTAGTTGTACCATTCTTATAAACATGTCGCTCTGTTATTGACTTGTCAGCATTAAACGTTGTAGTGACCGTTTCAATGCTGTTCTCGCTTACAATTGAGCCGTCAGCATTGAAGGTTGTTGTACTCGCCCCCTTGCTGTCGGCTATATCCTTGATGGCCTTGGTAAGGGATTGCTTAAGTGTTTCAGCCTGTTGCTCTAACTTTGTTTTCGTCTCCGTGTTTTCAGTCCTCAACTCGTCCTTGATTCTACCTATCTCACTTACTGTGATAAAAGCTCCTGGGCTTATTTCAAGGGTAATCTTTTCAAAGTTTTCAACCGCAAGGAAGAGCTTTAGATATACCGCGCTTACGGTAGCATTATTATAAGGTGGTATTGAATATCGCCCAGTCTTTTCGATAGCTACCGCATATAAGACTTCCGTACCGTTCCCAGCTTTTGCGTATATACCTATAGCCTTTATAAAGTAGCCCTCTGTTAGTTCTCGGTTTTCAAAGGCAGCCTCAATCTTGACTTTGCCGCCTGCTTGTATGGCAATGCTTGATATGTGATTTATCTGCTTTATGCCTGCCAAATCTATAAGCCCCGCGATTTCATCCTCTGTGTAAGTCCTATCGGATGTGCTTACCCTTGTAAATTCGATCTTATTTATGCTTGTTGCGACCTCTGATAGTAACTCTTTGCCCTTATTGGTTATTATCAGTTTTGTAAATTCTGCCATCTTTCCTCCTATTCCGTAAGCTCGATATAATCAGTTGTAACCACTCCACCGCCTGCGTACATAAAATCTGTTTGGAGCACATTATCAAAGCTGTTAGTGATTAAAAGCACCATATTTGCAGGAAGGATAATATCAAGCATTCTTTCTAATTCCTCCGATTGCAACTGGTACTCTAAATGCGTGGTTATAATTACCTTATTAGCCTCATTATTGACTACCAAGGTAAAATTCCCTTTACCACATAATCTTTCTATACGCTCCTTCAAGGTATTAAATGTATATGGGATGTCATCTATCCAAGCTGTATATACCTTGATTTGTCTTTCTTCCAAAGAATACTCCTGCATTCCACTTATCCCAAGTAATACCTCATACCTTGCTATGCCCTTCTCATTAGTTGAGCCTATAAACTGATTATCAAGCAAGTTATCAGCCTCAATATTCAGCTTCTTAAATTCAAGATTTTCGCTCTCGTACAGCTGCTTTAGTTCACTGTATTTCAATAAAAAAGGTGGTACATAAGACTTGATATCAATATCACGCATTATTTACCACCTCACCATCTACGGGCACACTGTATGCAGTTATTACTAAATTAGTATTCTTTCCATTGATTGTTGTGCCTTCTATGTCGGATACCCCTTTAATAGCTGTTATACGGGTATTTAATTGGCTGATTTTAACGGTTATGTTCTCGCTTTCTGCCCAAGTCTTCCTTAATTCTAGCAAGTATCCGCTTATCGCCTTGCTTATATCTGCTTTAAGGCTGTTAAAGTTATAACCGCTTTCAAATGTTATTTTAGCCCTGACATTTACAGCCACTTTATCAACGGTTGCAACCGTAACCACATGACCTATTGGAGCTATGCCTGCGCCTGTTCCATCGCGTGATGGGTCTAATTCTTTCTGCACCTTCTTAATCAACTCACTATTAGCTGGATTGAACTCAGCGTCTAAAATAACAACCTTAACAGTACCGCCACCGTTCCATATTGGTATTACCTTGGTAGCTCCTACGCCTCCTATGGCATTTGTACGGTTGATATAATCCTGTTTATTGCCACCGTAAGCCTTTGCGTTAAAGGTGTCAAAATAACGCTTTCTAAATACTTCTGTATCTTCCTCATCCTCGGCAGGGATTAGAAGCTCTGATATCTCAGCACTGCCCAGCCCCTCAAGGTAGGTTATAGGGATTAAAGAGCCTGTCCGTTTATTTCCTGAAATTCCTGCACTTTCACACTCTAAGCTATATTCGTGGTCTTGTATTTTCTCTTTAACCGTATAAATTAAATCCCCATGTGTGAATCTCTCACCTATGGGGATTTCAATATCAAATACACCTTTTATAACCGCGTTAGTAGCAGGGTAAGGGATAAGTCCTCGCTCTTTAGCCCTGCGGATAAGCATATCCCTAGATGCCGTATCTGCGAAAGTCTCATCTATAATGCTGTCCATATCTACATAGGCTTGTGCAATCTCTAGGGCAGCAGGAGCAATGGCATCATATATTACAGCGCCCTCGCGCTTATCAAGGCTATCGGGGATATGGTTTAGCATTCTCTCCAATATTGCCTCGAATGTCATCTCTTCATACATTAATAATTCACCTCGCTTTCAATCTCGATATCTCCCTCGGTTGTCTCCACTGTAAATGCCACTTTAACGATGCCTTTTTCCTCCGTGTTGAAAGTAAAGTCTATCACATCTGTAATGCGTTCGTCCTGTATCAAAGCCTCTTTAATCCTATCTTCAAGCTCTGCACACACATATCTTGTATCCTCGCCGTACAGGTCGGATAACTCTATACCGTAATCCCAGCTATAGATTGGATAGGTATATCGCTCTGTTCCCAAGGGCTTTATAAATCGCCTGCCTGATTGCATCCTTATCATCAACAAAGCCCTCTACAATGTTATCCTTGAAGTTCATCTTGTAAGTCTTATTCGGCTCTATCTCCTCTTCAAGGTCAACATCAGATATAAAGCTATCAGGTATCATAATCCCACCGCCTTATCAATTATTATGAATCTTTGACCGCCCTGCTCCCTAGCAATTAGGACTATATCCCCAACCTTAAGAGAGTTATCAACGGTTATCTTCTTTTTGCCTTTTATCTTATGAGTATGCCCCTGCTCTACCTCTGTCTCCTCTTCAAGTTCAATATCTGCAGTATATTTAGTTACATTTCTCGTTAAACTTAAAAAGGCTTCATCAAGTACAAGTTTTTGGTCTATTCTTACCCTTAAGGGTTTGGCGCTTTCCACAACCCCAAACATAAAGGCTGTAGGCTTTACATTATCAACCGCATCAAGTGCCGCCTGTTTAATAACTACAAGCAAATCGTTTATATCTGCCATATACACTCCTATTCTATAAAGTCTGCACCCCTTACCGATAAATCCATAAAGTGTTCATTCTCTGATATCTTATGAGTGCATTTTTCAACAAGCATCATATTCTTAACCTTTACATCTCCCAAGTTCAAATACACGCCTATAAGCGAACCGGCCCGCACTCTAAAATCACCTTTTACATTCTTAAATGACAAACCTTTTGCCTTCCTGTTGTAAAGGGATAATAGAGCGGAGGCTTTAACCTTTCCATTTTCTCCCTTTTTGAATTTATCATAATACTGGAGCACTCCCCATTCATTGATATGTTTGCCATCTTTTACAACTGCAGTCTCACGCTTTCCAGTCTTATCATTATCATAGGCAAGTTTTATCTGGTTGTAGGTTTCATTATCTATGCTTGATGTATATGTGAAGTCCTCCGCATTGGTTTCGTCAATTACGAAGTTGACTTCCATATTTTTAAGGCTTTTAAGTGTAAGTTTCCCGTATTTATCAAAGAGGACATACATTTGTTTTTTATTATCAAGGGTTTCATCAAGAGCATTATAAATGATATCAAAGAGTGTCACATTGTCCTCTGCCCTCTTTGGAATCTTGTAGCCTGTGTCCTCGATTTTGCCTGTCTGAAGTCTAAAGGTTTTAGCAATAGTCTTGATAATATCTCCTGCCGTTTTATTAGCGTAGAACATTGTATCTTTGTTTTTTAGATACCTTAACTGGTCATAGGCTGTTATACTTATACTCTCGCTTTTATCTCTCTTGATGGAGAATATAAAGCCATAAAAAACCTTTTTACCATCTACCTCAAGTCTGACATGATTTCCTTCTGCAAATGTATTTGATTTTTTATCTTTAAGAATCTTAAAGGATAGCACTCCGGGACTCCCTCTTCTTTCGGTTTTCCACGAAATTTCATCGAGCACTACAGGAGCATACAATACACTTTTACTGTCTGCAATAATTAAAGTAACCTTCATATATGCCCCCTTTTACTTTGGTATAGTTAAAATCTGACCGCTGAATATTACATTGCCATGCTTCAGTTTACCTTTATTCGCCTCTTTGATTTTTTTGTACTTAGAACCATCGCCGTAGTGCTTTTTAGCGATCAGCCACAAGCTGTCCCCTTTCTTTACCTTGTAAGTCTTGGCCTTGCCATCAGACATCGGTGCATTGTGTGTCTGTCTCTTTTTCTTAGTCTTAAGTTTTTTCTTGCCCTTCTTATCTTTTTTGACTTTTACTGTCTTGAAACTTCCTTCTCTATACTGCGTTAATTTGATTGACACCATCACATCCAAGCCCTGTTTAGATCCTTCTTTAATGGTATAATCATCAATTACAACCTTTTCTTTGTAATCATAGAGATTAGCACCATCTGGCCTTGATCTGTCTATAATGAAGTTAAAAGGTTTTTTCGCAACCTTCATCTTTTCAATCTTATCTAAAAAGAATTTTGCATCTTCAAATTTGTTGTCTTTATAGTGTGCGAAAGGATATTTTACATTGGGCAACATAAATTCAAAACTTATCTCTGATAGCTTTGCATTTTTTAGCACTAAAAATTCGCCATCATTTATTGAACTTATTTTCTTATCATTCCCCTTAATCGCATATTGAAAGGTAGAAGGGGGGACAGGTAGTATTATCTTACCTAAGCTGAATTTGTAGCTCATTATTTATGCACCCCCTCCGCTGCCATGCTGAGTGCTGCCCCTGCCTTTTCTGCAAGGTCTGACACAAGTCCGTCTAGGTCAGCACCTGAAGATATATTGTTGTTATTTTTCATGTCAATCTTAATTTCTGCTGTGGTAAATCTGTTTATAGTATCTCTTTCTGCAATATCCCTAAGATACTTCAAATCTTCACCTGATATTTCAAGCGAATCCGCCGCTTTCCCTGTATTTTTAGCAATATCTGCAACATTGCCTTCAATTCCGTTTCCTCCGGGAGTAAAACCACTCGGCACTTCTGCATTAAACATATTTCCCATTAAGTCTTTACCCCATTTTCAAGGTTTTCTCCAGCACTATACCCCTTATTGAAAGCGTCGGAGTATTCCCACCGTTTCATTCCTAAGCTCTCCGCACTCAAATCAAGGTTATCCATTACTTTCTGATAATCCTCATTTGGGGCATACTCTGCAACCGCAGCATCCGCCATAGCTTTAAGACCACCGCGCCATCCTTGGACTGTATCTGCCATATTAGACCCAAATATAAAATCCATCGCACTGGCAATCTTTTCAAGAGTAGCAAGCACTCCATCTGCCATACCCTGAAAAAGATATATTATTGATGATATTGGATTTGTAAATACATTTCCGATGAAGTTTGCAATCTCAATAAATGGGTTAATCAATGCGTTTATTATGCCAAGGATAAATTCAAACATTGCAAGAAAGGTATTCCATATAAATGCTACAAATGAACTAATTACGCCCATAATAACCCCTGTTGCACTTATTGTTGAACCTGTAACTTTATTTATTGCCGCAATAACTGCATATACTGCTGCTATTATTGCTATTATTGCAAGTATGATCCAGGTAATAGGGCAGGCTAGAAGTGCAGCATTAAGACCCTGCTGTGCTGCCGTTGCTGTAAATGTTGCTATTGACCACCCACTTGTAAAAGCTGTATGTATTGCCGTTGCTGTGGCTACAATACCATGTACCACTGCGGAAGCTAAAAGTATGCCTTTATGCACCAGCAGAATACCATTATAGATTGCAAAAGCTGCCACAATTCCCATTACTATTGGCTCAATAACCGACCAGTTGTCGGCAATAAAAGAGCAGGCATTAAACATTGCATCTACAACCGCTGTTGCCATTTCAATAATATAACCCAGAGCCACACCTACATTTATTATTGCACTTTCGATAAATGCAGCATTATTTTTTATTACATCATTTAATGCTAATATCGCAGGCATCAGAGCATATCCTGCAACCTCTTTCATATCCCCAAGGGCATTACTTACCTGTGCCATCTGTCCGGCTGGAGTTTTTGCAAGCTCAGCGTTCATATTGCCCACATTATCAGTTATTACTTGTGCAAGCATTGCGGCCTTCTCCTGTTCATTACCATATTTAAGCACTTTCTCCTGTGCTTCCGAAAAGGTAACTCCAACCCTTGTTAGTGCGCTTACCTGACCCTGCATAACCTTTCCCATCAGATTTCCAATATTTACCAAATCGCCACTACTTGCGCTTACTCCGTTCTGCTGAGCAGCAAGGTTATTCATAGCAGGCATTAATGTCTTTAAGGCATCGGTTGTATATAAAAATGTGGATAGCTGCTGGGCACCTGCCATTTGTACTTCATCGCCTATGACTCCTAGATTCTGCTGTTCTGAAGCCAGGTTTTTAACAGACTGAATCAAGTCATCATTTGCTCCCATTCTTTGCCGCATAACAGTTGATAGCTTTGTCTCTGCTTCAATTTGTACATTGGCAGCTTCCATGAACCCTTTAGATGAGCCTATGATTGCACTTATTGACAGATAGGCTGCAAGCATTCCCTTAACCTTGCCTACAAGGGCATCCATTGAATTTGCAGACTGTTGGATACTGTCATCAAAGTTCTGCTGTTCAGCCTCTGCATTATTTATGCTACTGCTTACCGTGTTCATTTGAGATGTAAATACTTCTGCCTGGTGTCCTGCCTCTTCTATAACTTGGGGATTAAATCCATCATTCATTGCCCCTTCAATATCATTCATGTGGCTGATTAGATTTTCGGTTGAAGCAATCATTCTTTGCATCGGGCCACTTAAGCTGTCAATCAGGTTAATTTTTGCACTAATACTTGCCATTACTTCTTCCCCTTTCGTTTCATTTTTTCAGCCTCTTTTCGTTCTTTTTCTATCTTGATGTTTATTGAAGCTATGACAAATGCCATATTCTCTTCATCTAACGCTAAAAACTCAGAGGGCAGCATGTGGAGCTTGTGCAAACAAAAATGTGCTATGCTCGCCGTGCTGTCCTCCTCTATTAGTTTTTTTGCTTCTTCCACCTTATCGTTAAGGCTCTTATCAAGTCCGTTCATATTCTGAACTTTATTAAGAAACTCGCTGAACTCGGTAGGATCGTCTATCATTTCAAGTATAAGTTCTTCCGGGGTCATAACTCCGTATGAATCCTGCAAAGCCTTGTCATTCAAATCAGGAGTTACCACCGCAGCACTTGCTAGCTTGCAAAGATACTCATTTGTATTTAGCTTGCTTCTAAACATTCCCGGCTTACCCTTAACCTGTATCTCTGTTGTGCAGTCCTCTCTTATTGCGTTCGCCTCTCTTGTTGTTAAATGTCTAACCTCCCATTTAACTGGGTTGCCGTCTTTATCTAAAAAATTATTTGAAACTGCTATGAACTGATTTTCTCTCTTTACCTTATTGCCCTTCATGAATAATTCAAAATTTCCCATTTTATTATCTCCATTTCTTTAAAATATAGGGTACGCAAATACTGCATACCCTGTGAATTGTTCAACTTAATTTATGCCATACCTGGAAGGAGCTTAAACTTCTCAGGAATCTTAAAATCTTCAAAAGTAAAGTCCATATCCTCGTCTAGGTTCTCACCGTCCGCATCGAACTTAGCAAGCATACATCCATCAATATTGCAACCAAGTAATACTACTGTCTGTCTTCCTGCCTTTGAGGTTGGATCCTCGTTGGTTATCTGAATTTCAAAGTAGGTATCCTCTCCAGTATCCTTAAACTTCTCTACAATCTCCCTGAACATACTTGAGTTGTAGTGGAATGTCGCCGAGCCTGTGCCCTTCCACCCAGTCGCCTTATTGCCAGCTCCCATCTGTCCTAAGATAGGTACTTCGGTCTTAGTCTTTTCAAACTTTGCTTCAAGATTGATTGCATTCATAAGATTATATCTGCGGCCATCAATGGTCACAAATACCTTTGCCATCTTTGCCGAAAGTGTATCGGAGGCTTTCATAGTTAAATTATCCGCCATTATTTATCTCCCTTCTATGCTACTGTTACAGTCATATAGAGCTGTGCCATTGCATTTACTACGGTAACCTTATCAGCAACCACAACACCCTTCTTGCTGTCGCCCTGCCCTACAGTTACATCTTTATCGCTAAAATTCTCGATCGCCCTAATCTTCTGCAACTCCTCATGGTGCTTTACAATATCCGCCCAAAGGCTAACCCTGCCATCTGCATCGTTTGGAATGTTGCCCAAGTACTTTGTATTAAAGAGTACAGCAATGTCAGTTGCTATCTGGTCTATAACCCTGATAGTCTGATTCTCTTTGAAAATCTCGCCCTTGGTGTCGCTTACGGTTACAAGTGAGTTAATGTCAGATAATACCCTGATTTCGTCTCCTACTTTATGGAGCACAAACTCACCTGCTTTAATTGCCGCCTTAAGCTCCGACTGTGAGAAGTCCGCATTTACTTCATATTCGCCGTCATATTTTCTATTCAGGCAGGACTTATTTACGGCACACCCTGACTGCAGGCCTGTAACCCAGTAAACAATATCAGCACCCTCACCCTTAACGGTGTTTTTCACATTGATTACACCTTCAAAATCAGCAGCCTTCCTGTGAATTACAGTCTGAAACTTAATACCTTCATCTTCTCTTAGCCTTTTTACATAGTTAGCATACAAGATCTTAATCGCCTCATCCGTGGTAACTACTCCCATAGTGTTGAAACTGTAGCTCCCTATCCTTTCAAGGTATTTCTGATGATTTGATGCTGTCACAGCTCCATTTGTTCCTCCTGTTAGTGCAAGCCCTGCATTTACTGCTAAAGTTGCCCCCTTTTTCCAGTCAACGAAGGCATTATCCTTAAGGTCTGCCATCTTTGATACTGTCTGAGCATCAACCTTTTCATTCTCAAGATAAAGGGCAACATCAAAGTTTGATGGTGTATCTGCGTTTGCTTTAACTACCACCTTAAGAGCATTGCCTCTCTCTCCGCTGTATTTGGCTGTTGCAAATGTATTTGCTGCCTTCTCCCCCTTGTTGAGCTTGTAAGCAAATAAGGTTTTAGCATTAAGGAATAAATCCCTTAACCCCTTCAACTTATCACTTGCATAGTCATAGCCGAATATCTCACGGCTGTTCTTCTGAAAATCCGCAGATGTTACTTCAAATACTTCTTCATCTTTGCCCCAGTCAAGTACTAGGGGCATTGTAGCGATTCCCCTGTCTGATAGGGATGCGCTTGCCTTTGCAGCAGATACAAAGTTAATATACGAGCCCGGTAATACTTTGTTTTGTGTCAAAAAAATTCCACCACCTAATGCCATTTACTGCACCTCTCTTTCTAAAAATTCATCTATCTTACTGTCAACTTCTGCCAATGTTAGCAAGTCATCGGAGCTTACCACTATCGGCAGTATGTCTTTATAGCCTGCATACTTATCAGCCTGTAAGAGCGATTCAAGGTCATATACAGGGCTATCATCTTCTTTCTTCGTTTTAGCCATTTTCTACCTCCGTTTTAGACTGTAGTTTCTCCATAGCTTCCTCTTTTGCCATACTCTTATACACAAAGTAGTCATAATTTACCAAGAAGAAGCTAAGCACCCCGTCACTTATGGTGCTTTCCATCTTTGTGCCACGTGTGAGCTCTCCCTTTACCTCTATAGTTTCAAGGATATCTGAAAGAGTTTCGCTTACATCCACTAGTTCCCTATTTGCGTTCTCTTCATTTGGAAAGTAATTCATTTCATACTTTCCTTTATGTTGGAATTTATCACCAAGAAACCGCCCTTCGTTAGGGTTCATACAGGTAACAAAAAAACAGGGTGGAGTAAATCCCTGTTTTACCTGTTCTGTATATATTTCTCTGTCTGCAAATGCCTGTGATATAGTCAGGCATATCGCATCTACTACATCATTAAACATTCATCCGCTCCTTTAAAAAAGCATTTAATTTGCTTTCAACAATCTTGTACTTAGAATCTTCAAGCTCATTTACTGAATCTGATAGCATGTGCCTGCCACTAACCCACGATACAACCGCCTTTTTACCAAGTGCAGGGATGAACCGCCCAGGTGTCTGTCTATGTCCATGCTCGACATAACTTGCATAATCCATAGGGTTTTCCACCTTTATAGTGTAGTTGTAGCCGCCACCTTCTGCACTTGTTACTCTCCAGCTCCTTCGGAGTTGTCCGCCTGAATAGCCACTCCAATAGGTTTTCATCATATTTTCATAAGCTGCACCCTCTTTGGTTAAGAAGGTTTTAGACTTCCCACTCTTGCCCTCGGCTTTTGCGGTCTTCTCGCCTTTAAAAGTCGGCTTTTTGCCCACAGGTGTGCGCCTAATAACTTTTCTTAAAAGCCTTTGCCCTAGTTCGTTTGTGCATTGTCTTATAAATTCGGGTGTGGCCTCTTTCATCCCCTCAATACTGGCTAACAGCTTGGTTATCTCTGATGTGTCCACGCTTCCATTCCTGCCCATTATGACCACTCCTTAAATAATTCTAACCCTAATTCGCTATGTGTAGGATATTTAGAGATTACGCCGCTGTTTTTATAAGCGGTTGTCATGCCTTGTCTTGTAATTTCAAGTTTTGAGCCATCTTTGATAGTTATATCATTAGGGATAAAGAGCTTTATGCTCTGTACAGGAGTGGAATACTTAGTCCCTTCAGCTACCTGATTAGCTCCGTTAAATGATATTTTGCAAGGGATATCAGCAAGTACACGCATTTCTTTATGGGCTGTTGAGCCGTTAGCCTGCTTTTCTTTGGCATACTCATATACATCGCACCTGTCCTCAAGAGTAATTCAAAGTTTTTCTTCGCCTTTTCCCTTGCCCATTCTACCCTTGTCATATTTACCATCTAAACCTCCTGTAGCAGGCAAATTCTGACCTTCTACCGTTAATAAGCAAATCAATAATTATATCAAGTTTCTGCTCATCCGACTTATTGCCCTCTGTTGCAAATGATATCCTTGTGTCGCCCTCCGAAAGCTCTTTAACGGCACTATCAAATGACAGGCCTATATTACTTAGGCTTGATGGATTAAATGTCTTTAATGCAAGGAAAAACTCGCCTACAGCCATATCTACAACTATAGTCTCTAAGCCTTCGGGCACTTCTGACACATTACAATCATTCTTGCATATATCCGATGCCTTTTTAAGGGCAAAGGCAAGTGCTGCCTCATTTTCAGGGACAGCACTATAACCGAAACTTTCAAGCCTCTTTTTAATATCCTCTACAGTAATCATAAATTACCCCTTTGATATAATCCTTGCAATTGCAATTGCTTTGTGTGGGATTGCCTTCTCGCCATCGTTGATGATATTCCAATTGGTGCCAGTAGCAAGATCTACATTGCTGGCAGAAGCAGTTATTGAAGCTGGTTTTTCAAATGAAATTCCGTCAACGCCACAAATATATCTGTCACGCACATATAAAGTATCCTGACCGCCATTCTTTTCAGCATTTCTTGACATTTCATATGGAACATTATCGCCAATATCCTTGAGCACAATCGCACCTTCTCCCAACACATAGGTTGTATATGAGGTATATGTGGTACCCCCTGCCGATACTTCCTCTGTTGGCATATTGTCGTCAATCAGTACAAGTCTGCCGTTCCAAGTACCAAGTGCTAATTCTCTCTCAATACCATCTGTGTCGGTATATGTCATATACTTAAGAAGTTTCAAATTCTCAAGCCCTGTAGCAACTTCACTGTGCATGATCACAAGTTTAAAAATATTCTTGTTGTCTCCGCCTGCCTTCTGAATCGCTTTGTTTAAGGTAGTTGCCTTCACCATGCCAGCGTCATCAACGCCTGTTTCTTTGGTGATGTCATAAGTGTGCTTATCAATAAATTCTTTGCGGCTTTTTCAGCAACACTTGTGCCAGTGGTTTTCATTGCGAATACACCTTTAAGTATTGCAAGCAGGATAGCCTGCCTTACTTCCATCTTGTAATCGCCTATCTGCGCTGCAACATTATCCATAAAATCAACACCTGCGGTAATGTTCTTTGAAAAGTTCTTCTCAGTCCAAGAATCCATTCTTGATGCAACTATAAATCCCTGTTCATAAGTAGTTGTACTTGAAGAGTGGATGTCTGTTGCGCCATCATTATTCTGTGAAGTGTCGCCCGAAATTCTTCCAAAATAAGGGACTCTAGTGTATAAAGAGCCTGTCTGTGTGCTTAGCGATGCTTCTGCCTGTTCATTTGTGCCTACCGCACCACTTTTTGCGAGTTCACTCTTTTTTGTATTTGGAATCCTATTGACATAAGCTCCAAATGCCTGTGGGTTAAATGATTTGCTGTCAAATTTTGCCATAATTTTCTTTCTCCTTTACTTAATCAATTTTTGCGTCAGGGTTTTCAGCCAAGTATTTAGCAAGCTGTGAGTATGTCATTTTGGAAGTATCTACTCCAGTATTTCCCATGTTCTTGCCTCCTGCTGGTGTCGCACCCTTTGGTGCCTGAGGTACTGTCTCGATATCAAATAAGAATTTGCTATCGTCTGCCTTTGTTAGAGCTTCAATCTGCTCTTTTAAGCCCTTAACCGTTCCATCTTCAAGTAATTCAGCCTTATCGATGTCTTTAAGTAATGCCTTAACCGCAGTTAGGTTTTTAGCCTTTGCCCCTGTAAGAGCTGCATCAACTGCGCTATTTACTTTCAGATTCCTGATTTCAGCCTTATACTGTTCATCTTTGGCTTTGTTATCCTTCTGTAAGGTTTCAATCTGAGACTTTAGCCCTTCCAAATCTTCCTTAGAGTTCTTAAGGTCATTGAGCTGTTTGTCTCTGTCCTTAATCTGCTCTTTTAGGGTTTCAGCCTCCTTCTCTGCATCGGTTAACTTTGTCTTAACCTTTTCAATGTCATTGCCATTGATGCCCATTACGCTATCAATCTGCTCTTTTGTAAGTCCTAATGCTTCAAGTTCTGCTCTTGTCATATCTTCCATCCTTTCTCTTACGCTTTTTACGAGTTCGCTCTCACTATGATTAGTTGGTGTACTCGGTTATACGCTTGACAGTCCGCATAAAAAAGCGTTCTACATTCCTGTAAAACGCTTGTAAACTTATTAAATTTCTTTATGAAGCCTTCGCAAGAAACATATTGATAAAGAACTGCTGTCCTGCTCCTGTAACCTTTGTAGTTTTGGTTACCCTTATAGAGCCGTCAGGATTATTGATTGTGGTTTCCTTAACCTCAAATAGTCCCATCTCCATAGCTTTTTGTGTAGGCATGTTCTTGCTTGAACCTGTTTTCATGAGGAAGCCCTTATTTCTCAGTATCTCAAAAAGCCTCTTTTGTCCTGTATCATATCCGTTCTGTTTCAAAATCTTAGCAAGGTCACCTATAAGAATTGAAGTACTGCTTGCATTTACAGCCTCTGCAAAAAGGACTTTCGGTTTATCCTCGGCTATCTTATCTTCTGCCTTCTTCCTTGCCTCTTTCTCATTTTTAAGTTCAGTAGCTAAACGAATAAGAAAGTCGGGGCTTGTGAGTGCCTCTTCAAGAGTGTTGTCCGTCATATATGCTCCATGCTTACGGATAGACGGTATGACCTCACTTGTTACCCACTCGGTGAATTTTTCTGCTTCTGCCTTTTTACTCTGAAAGATTGTCTTGTACAGGTTAGACTCATTTATATACAAAAGTGCCTGTTTACCACCTTTTGTAAGGGTGTCTATTGTATGGACACCCTTTTCAGATAACCTATTTTTAACATTTCTTGAGTTATCTATCCCAAGAATTCCACACACATCCAATAAGCAAACCAAGGCTCATCATCTACTATTGATACTCTTACATCTCCAAACTCATTGTTATTAAACACTTTTAACTCATTCATGCAACTTTCTCCTTCCTCATTTCCGCCTTTACCGCCTTACTGCCCTGTAAGTATCCGAACCTAAAGGCACAGCTTATAAGGCTGAATATATCGTGATTATATTCCTGATACATCTCTTCCATCTCTTTACAGGTAAGGTTATATCTGTTGTTAATCTTTCCTAACATTTTCTCTGCTTTCTCTACTGTGTTCATAAAAAAATACCTCCATTTAACAATTTTTAGGTTGCCAAACAAAGGTACATAGTGCTATTATATTTATGTACCTTGTTTGGTGCGTGGAGTTTCATTTGTGCTTGGTCGTGCGGTGAAACTCCTATTTCTTTAATTTCTTAAAAATATTTTCTACCGCTTTTTCTATTACTTCTGTTCTGGATACCTTTAATATTTCAGCACATTCCTTTAATTCATCAGCTGTTTTTTTAGATATCCTAAGTTGTAGACTTATATTTTTTGGCTCTTCGCCCTTTATGGGTCTGCCTGTGCGTGGACTCATTCTCATCACCTCACTTTTGCCACTGCATATATAATAAAATATGCCATTGCAAAAGTCAAGTATTTTTCAACTGAATTTTTCATAAAAAATGCTCCTTTCAATTTTTTGCACTTGAAAGAAGCTCTATTCTGCATTATAATATTTACAGAAAGAACTTTCTTTCGACTAAAGAGAATTTCGGGCAGGTCGCCAAACTTACACCGATTTTCTCTTTTTATTTTTTGTCCTTTAGTAGCAAGTGAACCCCTTTTCTGATAGCTTCACCTTTTGAAATATTATTCTTGAGACAATACTCATTCAGTTCATCATCAGTCTTTTTATCAAGCCTTACACTTGTTCTTATATTTATAGGGTTATCTACTTTAGGTCTGCCTGTGCGTGGGCTCATACATCATCACCTCACTTTCGAGCACACATTTATTATATTAAATGCACGCTCAAAAGTCAAGCCCTATTTAAAACTTTTTACAATCTCACCTCCTGGCATGAAAAAAGCACCCTACATCTCTGTAAAGTGCCTTAAATATTTACTTTTTCTTTTACTTCAAATACCCATTTGCCACCAAGCTCGATATCAAGAGGTGTTATGTTGTAAAATCTCATAGTCTCAAATACTCCATCATTCCGTCTGTATTCTGCCTGTATGTTAAAACCCTGTACATTGTTCAGACTTTCCACATCTATCGGTCTTGTAGCATCCAAATTATCGCAGATGCTTAGCTGTACCTTCTGTTTTTTAACTCCACAGCCACCAAGTACAGGCACATTATACCGCTCTTCGTATATTTCAAGCTGTACATCACAGTTGGCAAGTAAGAACCTGTCACCGCCTATTATTTCATAAAGTTTCCCATTCTGTAGTTTACTGTTTTTATTAAATGTCTTTCCATCTTACCACCTCATCCTTCTGTAGCTTACAAGCCCTCTTTCTGAGTTCTCCCTCATTTTCTCCCACTGCTTAGAATAGCCTAGCTGTTCGGTAAGATAATTCGCCGCTATCCAGTCTACTGCATATATTTCAGCCTGTTTTGGCAGTTCCGCTATATTACAGAACTCAAGGATTTCCCTTACTGACTTTTCAATGAAATAAGCAAGTAGTTCCTTATTAACTTTGCCACCTAACATTTCAATCCTCATTATTGCTGTACTTTCAAGTTCCATTACTATCTCCCTTCTGCATGAAAAAAGCACCCTGTTACAGGTGCTTGATTTTTTTACATATATGTGCTTGTATAAAGATACAAAAGAGATTTGTCGCTGCCTGTTAAGGCGGAGGGCTAATCTCTTTTTTTGGTTTTCCTATTATGCCAAATTCTACCCAATTCTTATTGAATAAGGTTTAAATGATAATGTATTCTGTTGTATTAAAGTATACAGAAACTGGAATAATCGTTTAGATTCAAATTCATCACAATCTTTTGCGACTGAAACCAGTTCAAATTGTTCTTTCTTTTTATCAAATTCTATAATACCATCAAAAGTATCATTTTTGCTGAACTCAATTAAAATTGAAGATTCTGTTTCTTTATTCTTTTTTACATTCCAAATCACATTATCACTTCCTTTCCTGCAATGCTTTTGAGTAATTATATTTCTGTTCTGCTTTTTTATGTGCCTGCGCTTGTGACAAACCTTGCTTCATATACAGAAATTCAGTATGTTCATGTTCCAGTAAAATCAAATCATGCGGCTGTATTTCCATTTTTGAATCCATCAACCTTTGCCAAGACTGTGCTATCTCATAATCAGGAAAGAAATACTCAGGTACTCCATTCCCCAAGTCATGTTTTGTCATAAATAAATGTTCTTTTACATCTTTTACAAATGAAAGTGGGTAGCCTGTTTTATTTGAAATTGCTTCGCAATCACTCGTCATTTTCCTTACCGATTCATAATACTTAATAGCATGCTTTTGAAGCCTCAGCACTATTAGGGGTTTAATGCTCCGCTAAATGTATCTTTTTTCATTTTACCATCAGAAGATAAAACCGTCAAGTTTTCAGTCTTACCATCAACCATTGACTTCTTCCACTCTTCATACTTCATATCCGCAGGGATATGATAAACCTCGCCTTCTTCGTTTCTTGCCGACCTGATATCTTTTTCAGTAAACTCGTCATCGAAATATGGGCAGGTGCAAGTCCTGCAATACGGATGAAATGGAGGAGCTGTCACTCCTGCCTTGTATTCACTCATAGGGAAATGCTGACCATCCATCTCCTGGCATATCGCCGATGTGGAATTGTCAAGTGTAGCCACTATCTCGTATTCTTCCACTCCAAGCATATTGAAGCTGTCCTGTTGTCCTTTACTGCCAAAGTATGCCGCCTCTGTCATCGCTAACCTTCCAGCCGCATGCCTTGCGTTGCCGATTGAACCATCCACATATTTAAGCATTCTATCTATTGCCTTGGTTGGGTGTTCTCCCAGTAGTGTAGTCCTTAATATCTCCCTGTGCAATTCATCAACCATCTGCGATTTGCGTGTCCATATACGGCTTGAAAAGTTTGCACCGTCTGGACACCAAGGCTTTTTTATAATCTCATTAATAGCAGCATTGTCAATTACCCCTACATTCCAACCTACTCCCAAACCTTTTTGTATTTCGTAGGCTGTACGATAATAGCCACGCATATAGGCATCACGCGCAAATTTGTCAATTGAATCTACTTCATTGCCGAATGCCTCTTCTGCCTTCTGTTGCACTCGGAGCTTTAACGCTTCAAGTCTATTTATATGCCATCTACCCGAAGCATTTTCAAGCTCCTTTATCCACTTGCCGTTTAAGTTGTGCTCTTCTCCGTACTTGATATAGTCCTTCAAATCCCATTTGAATTCCTCAAGCTCTCGGTTAGTGAGTAACTGCCTTGCTTTTGAGATTGAAACCCCGTTATTGTCCGCAATACGCGAATACCACTTCTCAATTTCGCCCTGTATGTTGTTCTCTGCCATTCTGAAAGCCTTATCAATATCAGCCTTAACATTTACACCCTGCGCATTGTTTAGGCTCTCTATAAGCATGTGGCGGTTCTGCCAGTATTCCCTACTCTTCATCGTCTCCATCTCCTTCGTCTCCTTCGTTCGGAGTAAAGGCATTATCATAGTCATCTATTGATGCCTGTTTTTCAAGTTCAATCTGTTTTAGCTCTTCTTCTACATCTGAAGTATAAGGGTGCATAGCTACACAAGTCTTTTGGCTAAGTAAGCCAACGCTATTGTTTATATCAGCTATTACCTGCGATTCATTACCATCATATCTCTGTTAAAGATAATCTCAACCGCCTCGCCCTCAAAGTTGCCCTTGTTAGTCTGCGCAAAATACGCATTTATGAACCATAGCAAATCTTCAAAGGCTGCCTGATATTCTGTCTCCATCTCGTTGGCATCAAGGTCAATGTTGGAATACACCGCCTTAATCGACATTTCATTCGGAGAGCCTGAACTCTTAAGCTCCTCTATGTCATAACCCTTACAGTTAAGTACAACCGCTTTTCTAAGCTCTGCAAGTATTGCCTTGTAGTTGTCCGCATTTACCTCTATTTCAAGTTTTTCTATGCCACCGTCTGCACCATCTACCGTCCTAACCTTTACCGCCTTGTATGCTGCAAGGTTCTGTCTGAATGTACCCAAGTCCTGCCCATCGTAGTTTTTAATAATCAAGATAGTATTGCCACTTGCATTCTCTTCCATACCGTCTGCAAAGCTCGATATTATCTGATTGACACCATCCTGCAAGCTCTTACACTTTTTAATAAGCGGAATACCTGCCCCATTACTCCTAAAAGGAATAAGTGGTACTTTCTCCCAGTTATATGGCATCATATCTCCATCAAGTTGTGGCATTTCAAAGTAATAGGTCTGATAGTCTTTTATTAGCCTGCCGTTTATATACCTAAACTTGTAAATGCCTTCCTTTGCGTAAAGTTCTACAAATGTGGTGATGGTCTCTCTCTCGCCCTCGTATGTAGGAATGTCATACACCCTAAGGGCAAAATCAAGCTCTTCTTCGGTTTCGTCCTTCCAAAATGGTAATACTTCATAAGGCTTAAATCTCTTCATCTTAAAGTTGCCCTGTTCATCGTAGTAAGGATACAGCCAGCTTATACCACCGTTGTAACTGTCACGCCCTATATTCTTGATAAGGCGCATAAAACGCTTATTAAATACCTCTCTTAACAGCTTAGCATAAGCGTCATTATCGGTATTAAAGGTTATAGGCTTTGCGAGCAAGTAGCTTACCTTCTGCTGTACCATTTCAGCATAACGGTTATCAATGTATTTATTGTTAGGGAGCTTAGTATCCTCTATTAGATTGCCATTCTCTCCTATAACCATCCTGCGCTTGCCTAATATGTCATGCTCGTGGTTAAAATAGCGCTCCCCTGTTATCATCAACTTGCGCTCTTTAGAGCCTAAGAACTTCGCCAGCTCCTTCTCCAAGAATTCGATATCGCTTATCCTGCTTGATGCGCCTATGTTGATAATCTCATTTATGCGCCTTGTCTCCATACCAAAATCAAACATTTAACACCTCTTTTAATCAAAACTGAATGTATCCGCAACTAATGCCTTAGAAGCTCCGTACCTCATCGCATCCATTCCGTGCGAGAAGTCATGATCGGGCTTATCGGTCGGCTTTCCGTTTTTATCCTTTAGCCAACAATAGTTAAGTATTTCGCTCCTAAATTCAGGGCAATTTACATCGTGCACTACAATCTCATAATTCTGTATAAGCTGTATGCCGTGGTTAACGCTGTCTTTACCCTTCCTTGATGCCTCTGCATTTATGCCTTCTTCCTGTAGCTCTGCTATAGACTTAGGTTCTGCGCAGTCGCATATAATCCTTTGACCGCCATAGCCCTTATCTTTTATAGCCTGCGCTATAATCTTGTTAGTTACTCCAGTCTTATACCATTCATCAAAAACATATATCTTCTTAGCTGTATTATCAATCAGCATACACACAAATGCGTTAGGATCGGTAAAACCAAAGTCCAGCCCGAAGGCTGCCTTGATTCCATTGATAGCCCTAATCTTGTCTATGTCAAAGTTTTCAAATCTGACTTTCTCATATATTAAGCCCTCTGCAATACCCCACTCCCCATCGCCTTCAATCCTGTATCTGCGTGGGTTATTGGTTTTCATTTTAAGGAATATATTGCGGTCCGCCTCATCCAGCCATTCGTTACACTCCCAAGTAGTTGTTTTAGTAAATATATCATCATCAACGGTATCAAAGAATCTTGCCTTAAGCCAACTTGTAGCACTCCAAGGGTTGAATGTCATAGTGATTTGCTTAAAATATCCTTCAGGCACTTCACCACGGACAGACATATCGAGTTTATTAAAATCATCCTCGTTGGTTATTTCAAAGGCCTCTTCAATCCAAATAAAGCAAAGCACACCATAATCAACTGATATAGATGTTATTTTAAGACCATCATCAAGCCCCCTAAATAATATCTTCTGCCCTGTTGTCCTTCTAACAATCTGCATAGGGGATACAGTGCACTCAAAATAGGCATCAAGATGAAGTCTATGTATAGCCCACTTCAAATCACTATACATGCTATCTCTTAGCGTATTTGAATACCTGCGGACACATAGACCGTTTGATAGTGGGTATTTCATTATTCTGAAAATCATATCAAGCGCAGCAGTCTTTGACTTTTTAGAGCCTCGGCTTCCTTTGCACGCCCTATAACGCTTTTTGCAATTCCAAAAATCGTTATAGCCTTTTCCAACTAACTCTTTAAGTGATAGCCTCAATCCCCATCACTCTCCAACTCGCCTATATCTTCGATAATCTCGATGGCCTCAACATTTACATTAAGTTTATCGTTAAATAAACCTAAATGCCTTGACAGCATTTCAAGGGCCTTGGTCTTATCGGTTAGCTTAATCTCGATACCGTTTGCCCCTTCCTTTATAGAGGCTATAGCCTTCTTCTGCTCATCTGTTAGCTCCGCTGTAGGCTTAATCTTTACGCTTCCATCACCGCCTACCTCTACATAGTCGGTAGCCTTTGCAAATGCTATGGCTGAAAGCTCCGCCAGTACCCTGTCCTGCGTGATACCTGTCCGCTTTCCCCTGTCCTCCATAGCTTTAGCAATTTCAACTTGAATCTTAGCATTGCTTAGCAGTCTTGATGCCTGTGGCTCTGCTCCTTTAGGAGAGTAGCCTGCACGGATTGCCGCCTGCTTTGCGTTAAGGTCTATAATATACTCGCTAACAAATCTTTTTTGCTTTTCGTTTAGCATTTACTCCCCTTTCCGGCTTAAGCCTGTTGTTGAGATTTAAAACAAAAAGAACCGAGAAGGAGGAAACTCGGCTCTTGATGTTATTTCAATGATACCATTATATCACATCTTAATCAGACATGTTGTGGCATTTTGTGGCATCTTTCAAAATCTTTTAAGGCTTTTGCATGTAGCCGTCTAATGTGGTCATAGCTATAGCAGAGTTCTACGGCTATACTTTCAAAGCTCATATATCGCACATACCGCATATAGAGGATTTTAATACACCTTGTATCAGACAATGCCTGTATCCGTGATATGATAATATTCTTCTTATCCACAAATTCATCAATCATAGCATTGACTTTATCCTGTAGATCCACACATTTAATGACCGCATTTTCCATGCTATCCCCACTTGGGCTTGTTTGCACTTTTTCAGACAGCCCACACCCCCTTAGCCCATACATGGCTTTAAGGCTGGACAGTTCATCCAGCCTTTGGTTAAGTTTTCTTCAAGCCTTTGTATCTCTTGTAGATATCGTTTTGCCCACATTGGCATCACCTTCCTTTGCTGTGGTTAAAATTTCCTTTTAGCTTTCCTCTTTGCCTCTTTCTCTTTTAAAGCCTCAACTATATCCTCTCCCCTCACTCCGTTTAATTCTGTATGCGAAATAAGGTAATCGAAATATTCAGAATTGAAAAAGCTTTCTGTGGAGCTGTTTACGTATAGCCCCTTACCTTGGAATCTTACCCTTCCTCTTAATTCGGTATTGTAGTCATCAACGGCGCATTTGATAATGGCATATATAAGCTTATCAGTATTATGTATCTCACTGCTTTTTGTTATCATGCTTCTACCTCTTTATACAGGCCTGCTTAACTCTTGATTAGCTTTTAAACTCATGGGTAAACAAGCCTGTGATATATGGTTCTAGTTAAATGGTAGCTCGCTACCTATGCCATCAGGTATATTCATAAACCCATCGGCATCAGGCGCTCCCATTTGTGGCTGTGCTCCTCCATCATTGCCCGCATTGCCATTTCCTGCATTACTCTGTGAGCTTGCCTTGCTTTCTGCGAACTCTATTTCTTCCACCATAATCTGTACACTGTAGACCTTCTGACCTTCTTTATTGGTGTAGTTATCATTCTGAATGTGTCCAGTAACTACTATCTTGGTACCCTGCTTAAGATACTTCTCTACAAATTCCCCTTGCTTACCGAATGCGGTACAGTTAAAGAAGTCGGCGGTCACTGTATCCCCCTGCTTCTTAAATCTTCTGTCTACTGCAAGCGAAAACCTCGCTATAGCCATATTACTGTCAGTCTGTGAATATCTGACCTCAGGGTCTCTTGTAAGCCTTCCCATTAAAATTACTTTATTCATACTTAGTTACCTCCTTGCCCTCAATAAAAGCCTGTACTTTTACTAGGCATTCAGGGCAAAGGTCATAGGCATCGTTACAAAAGTATTCCCCTTCATCGTTAGCCAATACAAATGCAACCGAATTAGCATCAGATAAGTTCCCATGGCCTTCTATTCCTTCATAAAGTTCGTACAGTTTCCCACATTTATCACACTTTTTTGCTAACATGTTATTCCTCCTCAAATTCAATTAAGTTTTCTTTTACCTCGGTTAGCTCCTTCACTATACTGCTATAGGTATTAAGGTTGTTGAGGTAAACTTTGCAATTTTTTTCTAATAACCTGATTATATCTACAAGCTCCTTCTTAGGTAGATTCATCAAGGTGCTGTCACTTATTGTACTTTGTCCGTCTCCTATCATATATCCCTCCTGTATAGCTTTGCTGTGAGGTTGTAAAGACCGTTAAGATATTCGTGCAAATCATCAAAATAGCTATGTTTTATAGATGTGCTTATATCGTTTATGTAGTTCTCCATTTCAATAATAAAGTCAGTAAGGTTGTTTACATCTATCTTCCTTAGATTATAGCCCTTATTGAACCCCTCACTTCTAGCCTTTTCCACTCTGTTCTCAACATAGGCTACTAGCTCCTTGTCTGACATCGACCTCATTTTATTAGCTTTTTCTTTGATTTTATCCGCCATCTTTCCTCCTCCACAATCTTGTTTAGTTCTTTGAGTCAGAGCCTCAAATTCCTCTTTGAATATAGCTATTCGCTCCTTTGGGCCTGTAATATCAAGGTGCAGACCATCTGCCCAAGCCTTAACGAATGCTTTTACATCAATGTGTTCTACATTTTTTGACTGCATTCTGTGCCTCCATTAATATTCAATATCTAACCCTCCATGTTCATTTAACCAGTCAATGACCTCTTTATAACCTAGCCCACCTTTGTCTCTAGTCCTCATAATATAGGCATATAGTTTAGGATGCGTTTCTTTTAGTCTTAAAAACCGCCCTTCGCCCTTCTTTTCCATATGACAGCCAAAACCGCAGAATATACATCCTGTGCGCTTACATCCTGTAGTTTTAAGCAGCGGTAAATCCTTGTTAAGCAAATCTTTATCCTCGTTACTATACTCACCAGATTTTCCCGCAGCTTCTACAATATCTCCATAAACCGTACAGATGCGGATACTATACTCTTTAATAAACAGGAGTACATCCTGCTCTGTCCAAAAACTCATAGGATTGCTTATGGGATTTTTAGTATCAAACGCATTGCACCCGCTTTTTAGCCACTGGATTGTCCTTCTTCGGCTCTCTGATGCCATTTGCCCTGTGATTGGCACTCTTCCCGTTTCTTTTAGATAGGCTTTAATTGGGGCTTTTTTCATAACTTTACAACATCTACTTGATATTTCAAAAGGTGCATTCAACATAAATTTATATTTGCTGTAGTTAAACACTGACGGCTTCCCGTTCTTTTGCTTGGCAACACCCATAAGCTGCTTATAACGCTCTGTTTTCTTCTTGGTTTCTCCCATTATGTACTTTTTTGCGTAAAATACATTTTCCGCAATATCTTTTCCAATAAGAGGATAACCATAATCCTCAATAACTCGTTTAAAGTTCTTTTTAGGCTTTAACCACACTACGTTATCAAAAGTCTTTACAAACTCCCTTATCTCAGGGTATTCGAGTCCTGTATCAACAAATACAGCTGGGATGTTAGGGTATAGCCCCCTTACAATATGCAGCAATACTGTACTGTCTTTTCCGCCTGAAAAACTGATATAAACTCCATCTTCTCCAAATTCTTCGACATACTCTCTTATCCGTTCTTCTGTAAGCATAATCTTATATTTTAGCGGTAAGGCTTGTAGTTCTTGAAGTTCTTTCATTGAACGACTCATTTATCCCTCCAAATCTTCCTCTTTCACAAATGTTCCGTTTATCATCTTGCCTTTCTGTCTTTAATTTCCTCGTATGCTGCCTTGATACAGTCGTTTATATCAAGCCCCAACTGCATACAGAGGATTACGAGGACAACATACACATCTCCTATGCTGTCAATTATTAGCTCCCTCTTATCTTTGTTTATACCTGTAGCAAGTTCCCCTGCTTCTTCAAGTAGCTTTACCATCTGAGATTTAACGTCACCTGATACAACATTTCGGTCTACTGCCCACTTCTTTATTAGCTCCGTTATATCCTCTGCCTCGGTCTGCTCTATTGGCTTTTCATCGGGTATATCAACTAGTGTATCCTCTGCCAATTTACAAACAGGTCGGACACCATGCCCTTGAATCCATACGAATTCATCTTTTAAGACACCATCCTCATCCACATACATTACAGTATTATTATTCTTAGGCGTATAAGATTTTGGAGTTGCCAACCACCAACTATCACTAATAGGCTCTAGCAAATGCCTGTTTTTGCGATATAGGTCTGCGGTTAGCAGTCCTATCATCACCTTGTAAGGCGCGTATTCTTTCGTGCCGTCATCAGCGGTTAAATCAAGCGTGAAAAAGTCAAAACTTGAAATATCCGCCCCATCCTCGCAAAGGTAATCCTTGAAAACGTATGATAAATAGCACTTAACCTTGCTTATCGTATAACTGTTGTTACACTCTGAATCAAATTCTTTTTCGGTAACGATATCTTTTGTTATAGATAACCCATCTTCGAGCTTTATCCATTCATAACCGCCAAATCCAAATATCTCACCCTGCTTAATCTCTTTTAATTTTTTCTGCATATTGTTCTCCTTTCATCCTATCCCTATTTGCCGACCTAAACATCATTAGCAGCATTTCAGTTACTGACCTTTGTCTGTTCATTCGCCTAGCTTGTTTAACAGATTCAAGACTACCGCCCGTAGAGCAATACACTCCTACTCCGAACGGGATTTTAGCGGATACCTTCTGATATACTTTGCTTGGCATTACATAGTAGTTATAATCTCCGATTAAATTATGCCCATTCTTTGAGTGGAAATCCTCAACAGATGACTTAATCTCGTAGCAGTAAAAATCGCCCTTTCGATGCCACTTACAGTGGTATTTAGTGGCTCAAATTTCATATAGTCAACCCTAACACGGCTAGATGTGGCATAGTCAAAAGTTACCTCTCTAGCCCAATACGTACGGCTGTCATTGTTGGGATTGATTAGCTTTTCTGTAAGCTCTGACAGCCTTTTAGTTACCTCATGTCTTGTCATTTTAAATCTATCTCCTAAACTGCCTTATCAGCTATTAAATCATCAATACTCATTTGGTCGCTTTTCTTTTCAGGCTTAAGCATTTCATCTTTTGCCTTCCTGTAGAACTCTTTGCTAATCTCAAAGCCGTAAGAATTACGGTTTAATTCCCTTGCAGCTCTTAAGGTTGAGCCACTGCCACAACAAGGGTCTATAACTATATCCCCTTCATCCGTAAAGGTCTCTATCAGCTTTTTAAGCACTGCAACAGGCTTTTGCGCTGGGTGTATCTTTGGGATATCCTTGCCGTCTTTTTCCCAGCTGAACCAATTGAATACCATCCGCCCAGTTCCCTGAATGTTCTTTCCATTTTCGTCAACCTGTAACCCATTTCTGAACTTCGGTAGCTTATCCCTGTATAGTACAAGTGCATACTCTGTAGCTCCTACCACTCGCATATTAGCCTTTAGCACCTGTGGGGAAAAGTTCTTGATGAAAGTAAGAGGGATGTAATTCTTGAATCCGTGCTTTTTAGCGTACTGGATTACAAGCTGTAACTGCTCGAAGGCACAAAAGACAATCATGCATGGGGCATCCGAACTCCTGCCCCTTCCTCCTGCCTGCTTAGGTTCTTTCTTCAAGAGCCTGTTGCAGAAATGGAAGTATTCAGCGATGTTAAAATTAAAATCTGTGTTAAATGCTGCCTTCCCTGCGAGCTTGCTCTCTCCGTTTTTGTTGTCTCCACCCTTGTACCACATAGGGTTAGAGCCGTAGAAGTTTGTGCCCACATTGTATGGGATATCAGCTATAACAAGCTGGGCTTTCTGTATGCCATAACGCTTGAAATTTTGAAAATTATCGTTGTAGATTTCAGTTTTTATCTGCTTCATCCTTCTTTATCCCTCGCAATCTATAATTTAATTCATTACCCTTAAACTCTATTATCCTGCTTTCTGCCATCTCTATAATCCTAGAGCCTATCGCACTGTCAAAGTCCAGTAATTCACCTGTAGTCTTTTCACTGGTTACAATCACAGGCAGATTGCACACATAGCGATAGTTGACTATCTCGAAGAGAATATTTATATCGCTCTCTGTGGTCTTGCCCTTTAAGAGGTCATCAATGACAAGCATAGGCGCAGTTTTTAGCTCGTCGATGGTCTTGTTGTAAGCATCTTCATCTGTGATATTCTGCTTGAGCCTTGTAATCATTTCCCTGTAAGGCATATAAACAACCCTGATTTTTTGGTAATCCAAAAGGGCATTTGCTGAAGCTAGCGCAAGGTGGGTTTTACCACTTCCGACCTGTCCTAAAAGCAGTATTGAGTTGTGCCTTAATTCTTTGATGTCGGGATAGTTCTTGCAGTAATCCACGCAGATTGTGAATGCCTTTTTAAGCTGTGGATTTTCCCTAGTATCAAAATTCTTAAAGCCTTTAGCTCTGAATGGCTCACTTATACCGCTTCGGGCAATCCTGCGTTTTGCCATAGTTGGCTCAAAACATTCACACCGCCTAGCCATATTGCAGCCCTCATCATCTATCCAGCTTATCCACATCGAACCACCACATAATGGGCATTGTTCAGCTTTTTCTTCATCGTCCGCTTTTCCCTTGCCAGTCTGTGGGAAGGTGTAGCTTTTTTAACTTGTCAAATATATCTTCTTCCATCGGCTCTCTCCCCCTCTAGCTATTTAATGCCTAATGCGTCAAGCATCTCATCTGTGACAGGGTTTTCCACTGGCTCCAGCATCTGCCTCTGTATTGCCTCAGATATTGACTGGTTAAAGGCTGCCTGCTCTGAAATGGGCGGACTATCCCCACGGATTGTGGGCTTGCCCCTGCATTCGTTTAGATAGCCTTCAAACTTTGACGGTCTGAATAGCGTTTCAGGCCTTAGATATTTAACCATATCGGGGTTGGTTAACCATTGCCCTGCCTTGGTATCAATAACCTTCTTGCAGTCCTCTACGGTATAGCCGTCATTAAGCCTTGCCCGAATAACGCTAATATTAGCCTTAGAGCTTGCCTTATATGCCGAACCCGTCTTTGCGTTAAGGTAGTCTATAACCTCGGTCGCCTCTTTATCGGCTTTGGTTTCCTTTGCCTTTTTAGGCTTTTTAGCCTGTTCAGGGTGTGGCTCTCCCTTGGTTTCATCCTGAACGGATTCGGTATCGGATTCAACGCATGCGGTCGAGCCTGCTCGACTATATATGTCTTTTAAATCTCTATCTCTATTCTCTTTCTCTATATCTCTATTCTCTATGTGACATTGTGCAGAATTGTCACAAGATGTCACAGCCTTGTCACAACTTGTCACACTCATGTCACAAGATGTCACACCGCTGTCACGCTCCCCATTGTCGCCTGTCACACTCTTGTCACGCTCCTGACGGCTTTTTCTCTGTCTTTCTGCGGATGTTGATTCACTTCCTATCATTTCAGGGAGCTCTACAAGGTAGTAACTTCCATCTTCTAACACCTCTAATAACTTAAACTGTATAAGGTTATCAATAATCTCCTGCATTGTATCTTTTTGATACCCTAACATCATTGACAGCATTTCAACTGTATAAGGGGTGTCCTCTGTATACATAAGCCTGCAATCTGTATTTATTGCCATAGTTAATAGGCGCATATATACATTTATATGGTCTGCCCCTTTGCTTGTTAAAAGCATTAGTGAAGGCTTTGAAAAAAAGTCGGCTGGCAATTTCAACCAGTAGTATTTTTTATCTGCCATATCTACTCCTTGTTATCATCATCTATTACGCTTTTAGCAAGGTTTAAAAACGCTTTTTCAAGTGGGGTATGTACTTCAACCTCTTTATTAAATCCGTAATTTAGAAATATCTGAATTGCTGGTTTGTACAGGTCAGGTGGAAGGTTATCAGTAAGCTCCATCAAAAATCTTGTTGAACACAAATGAATCACGCTCCTTAATATCAATCATCTTTCTTTACCTCCTTTATTAGTACTTCTATCCTTGGTTTCTTCTTGTCAATCTTAAAGTATTGGCTATAGCCTGCTATATTATCCCAGCCGTCATTCTTGAGCACTCCACAGTCCTGCAAGGCATCCTCAATGACCTTTACAGCGAAAGCATTTATATTTGACTTGTCACGCCTTTTATCCGCCTCGTAGTAGGTATATTCAATAAATACCTTCTTATCTATCTTGATGCCCTTTAGCTGGGCTCTGATTGCCTCGTTGGCTATGCGTTCATACTTCTTTTTCATTTGTGCGCCTACAAAGCGGTTGCGGTTCATAGCTCCGATGAAGTCGTTTAATGCTGGGAATGTGCGGTTGCTTTTGAAATGTACCCCTTCAATTACAAAGCTGTATTCTTTCATCTATGCCCCCTTGTAGTCACTTAAAAGAAATCTCCCACAAGCTCATCAACTGATATAACTCTTGACAGTGGAAGAGTATCCGCGCAGTAATCACAATGCCCACAATGTATCGGTTCTGCTGCTCCTGTTTTTATGTCCTGAATCCTTGTTATGTTACGCTTAAACTCTTCAAGCCTTTCATTCATCATTGATTCAGGTATCTCGATAACCGCTACTCTTGGATGTGCTACTGTATCGGTCTTGTCCTTGCTGATTGCGCATATATAGAACGGCAACAAGTCGCCTGTATTCTGTCTGTATATTTCCCTATATACAGCAGCCTGAATGTCATATCCCCAGTTCTCTACAAATGAAACCCTATAGCCGTAGTCTTTGATATAAAAGTTATCTCCGATGCTCTTAACCGTTTTAAGGTCGGTTATCCTATGACCGTCTACGCTGTCATATTTGCACTTGATCGGCACGCCTTCGATTTCCCCTGTCATAATTAGCTGTTTATCGCCTTCCATATACTTCATAAAGAGTGGCTCTTTTTCGGCTCTATCTATCATTACAGAGGCTTGCTTGAACTCTGATTTTAACTCTCCTGCCGTTTTGCCCCTGCTTGAATAGATTTCAGGATGTGAAGCTGAGAACTGTGGAAGTGTACCCTCAAAGTAGGCATCTACATAGCTCCCAACCAATAAAGGGGTAGTTATAGGAGTTTCAAGTTCTCCCTTTACTTTGGCAAGGGCTGCATGCTCGCAACCCTGCCTCCCTATAGTTCCGCAGAAATCCTTGTACTGAGATACGGATACATAAGCCATATTAGCTTCTTTGCTGTAATAGTTATCACTGGTTAATTGTAATCTGTCCATCTTCTTCCACTCCTCCTATAGGCTTTTCCTGTTCTTCTGCAACCTCTTTATATTCTCCATCTGCAACTACATTGCCTTTTGCGTACACATCATGCGCCTCGGTCTTTTCTTTCTGTGGTCTATCCGCTAAATTACTGTCCATTCCTTCCAAGTAAGCCTGATTAGCCTCAGCTGTATCAAAATTTAGGTCAATCATTTTGCAAAGCCTTCTGAGCACTGTCTTCTTGGCCATCTCGCCAAAGCTTTCTTTCCACGCTTTAGAGTTAGGTGCTTTAGAGTAGGCATTTCTTGTTTGCTCTACTTCCTCAACACTCATAGTTTCATAAAGCTGCGAACCATCTGTATATTTGCATATTGCTACGACACCTAAAAGTTTACCCTTGCTAAAAGCGGTTGGAATAAAATTGACTTTTTGAGAGCCATCAACTATCCCTATTTCAAGTTTATCCCCTTCATACACAAGTTTTGCGTATAGCTCGTTTATAGGCTTACTTGAATATCTCTTGCTTACTTTGATTTCGCCTTTGTAATCAGTCTGGAAGTTACACTGATTACCATAAGGTATTGCGTAGCATTCGCCGTTAAGAAAATCTAGCCCCAAGAATGCACCTTTTAGAAGCGTTCTGACAACTGTACTCGGTTCGCACTTAGAAAAATCAATTTTCCCATCCTGTAATACAGACATACAATTTTGCAAAAATCTTATATTGTTAAACTTTTCAGGCAGAGCCGACACCTGTCTTTGTAATGCTGAATCAAGATTCGTATATATAACGCTTAATGCTTGTTTATCCATTGTTTTATCCTCTTTTCTTTATCTATTAAACCTCAATAACTGTTAATTCGTTATCATCTGTGGTTCTTGTTGCGATAAACTGCAAACCTTTTTCTTTGCACTTCTTATAAAGGTTTTCCCTCATTTCGGTTGCGAGCTTCTCTATTCCGTCAATCAAGATTATCTGTAAGCCGTTTGGCTTGCTGATTGCTATATCAATGCAAAGGTCTAGCTTTTCTCCCTCTGACAGGTTGCTGATTGGAAGACCGTTTATAAGTGGTATGCCATCTTTAACTGTTAGATTAGCTATAGGCAATTCAGCCTTTTCAAGAATTACCGCAGGAAGGTTTCTTGCAAGTTCTATCTTATGTGTTAGCTTCCTTGATTTCTCATTGAGGGCTTCAAGCTCTTCCTGTAGACCTATCATTCTTTCATACTCATTGATATATGACTTCATTCTTTCAGCCGTCTCAGCCTCTTCCGCAAGGCTGTCAATTGGCATTATCTCTTTATCCGCAAGCTCTGCATAAGTTGCTATATTGCTTAGATACTGCGCCTTTTCCTTTTCAAATTCGCTTTCTATAAGCCTTGCCCTATCTGCTTTCTTTGTGTTAAGGCTCTCTTTTTCCTTCTCAAGGGCGATGATTCTTTCTTTTAGCCTTGCAAGCTCTGAATCTATGTTATTGCTCTCGGCTGCCATTTCCCTGTCAAGGCTTGCCAGCTTAATCTCGCGGTCAGCTTCAAAGCTCCTAAGTTTATTAGCCTGCCCCTCAACCAGTATCTTAGCTTTTTCTATCTCACTGTTAGCTTTTCTTACCTTCTCAACCTTTGCATATAACTCTCCAAGGTTAATACTCTTCCAGTATTCAAGGTTATATTCAACAGGTATCTCGCCTGCTATCTCTTCAATTACCGACTTCTTAGCCCTTGCTTCTCTGTTGATATCCTGCCTTGTCATATAATACTCGCCGTTTTCTGCCTGAATGTCATTGAGCACGGCTAGGATGTTTTTGCTCATAGTTTATCCCTGTTGGAATCTCTCCGAACCATTCACGGATTGTATTCATATCCCATTCATACTGGATAAGATCAAGAAGCATTGAATTTTTGCTTTTTAGTATCAAGGCTCATAAAATCTACAGGGAAAGCTGCAAAGTGGTTACAATGTCCTTTAAGAAGCTTTCAGGACTGCCAACAGGCACGCCGTTTTTGCTTTATGGACTTATAATCAGCCATTCCGATTCTTGCCTTCCTATCAAGTAAAAGCCCTGTATCGGTTTCGATGATGATTTCGCCTTCTGATTCCCCATTTCTGACTATGTACTGCCTATCGGATTTGTTAGTTAAAGCGTATCTGATAGCATCTATAACGGAGGTCTTGCCTGTTCCGTTCTTTCCTGAAAGCTCTTTATTGCTTCCGTCTGCCTCGTACTCTTTGATTCCGAAAAGGTTTTTAATCTTGATTTTTGTAATTTTCATTGTTTTTATCCCTCCAAAAGTTTTTTATAAAGTTCTGTATCAAATATCTGTCTAACATACTGTACTATTAGCTTAATAGTGTAGTAAGGGCTTTCCACATACTCATAGCCCATATTTACAAGCACATTCTGCTTAAGCATTGCATATTGCTTAGCCTCTTCATAGATAAAATTAGGCAATTCAAAGCCTAGCTCTTTATCTACGCAGGCTTTATCAACCCTTATCTGTAATTCTCCCATATCTCTTCTCCCATTATTCGCTCAAGGTCTTGCGTGACGCTTGAAATCCCTATCTTGCGAGCATATTGATACTCCGCTGTTGCTCCTCCTGAACTCTCCCAGTTATCAAGGAAGTAGACACAATCTGACAGCTCCAGCAAGGCTACGCATATATCCATGTAATCTGAATGCGTAAAATCACCGACCGTCACATTATCTTGTAATCCTGCTGGGTTAATTACATTAAAACCCAGCCCCCTCAAATGCTTTTCTGCCTCTTTGAATCTTTCCTTGAAGTCGGGCACATCGGTTATGCCTCCACTGATATAGACTGTCATCATTCAAGTTCCTCCTCATTCATAAACACCCTTGAAATCCTGCCATTATCAACTTCAAAAGACATTCCCTTTAAGTCATGTGCCTTGGTTAAGTCGTCTACTGTCACCATTTCCCAGTTGATATCTTGTAATTCGTTAATTGTCATTGTTTTATCCTCCCGAATGTGTTATTATGTTCTTGTAATTTTTATTGTTTTTATCCTTTGCAGGTTGTTTTAGTCGACAGCCTGCTTTTTTTCATCCTCAAGCCCAAGCCATTTGTTTAGCTTACCTCTATACACTTGATATGACCGCTTTTTGTAGCCAGGCATCGGCTGAATTACTACGCCTATATCAATCAGCTTTCTATCCATCAATGCCTGCATCCTTGCAACGCTCATACCTAAGAGCTTGGCAGCTTCTTTGTTATTCACTCTTTGGCACTCCATTCTTACCCCTCCTTCTTAATATCAATTTGTAGCGAATCCTCTTCCTTTTCGCTGGGATATACGCCCTTTAAGAATTTAATAGCCTGTTGTATCTCGGATATGACCTCTTTCAGCATATCTACATCTTTCCAGCACTCAGCCTTTATGGACTTATCCTTTGATTCAAGCGCCTTATCAGCACTATCAATCAGCCACTTCTTGGCAAACTTTTCATTCACCTTTAGTGACAATATCAAGGTTTCAAGGCATGCCTCTGTCATCTCTACGTTTATACGTTCCATTGTTAAATCTCCTCTAATTCTTCATTGAATACATCCAGCCATTCCCACATCGTGAAGGCCTCTAAGCAGTCTTCACATATGCAGCCTTTAGGGGCTGACAGATATCGATCGCCTTTGTACAGTATGCCTTTGCAGAAGTTGCATATAGAAACGGCTTCACGCTTCTCCGTACTATTTGGGCATCTTGAATCACAAGGTATATGTCTGCATATAACGCACATATCTTTGTCCTCCTATTCTTTTATGTTTAGGGTACATTCAACCCCATACTTTTTACTTAGTTCATTGATTTTTACTATCTTTTTCTCAATCATAGCCGTATTACAATTAAGGCAAGTAACTTCTATATTTACTTTGGTCTTATACTTCGCTTCTCTGCTAATTTTGATATAAGCCCATATAAGAAAAGCAATAGATGCGATATACGGTACAATCTTTATAACTTCCATTAGCTGGTTCAATTGAATCACCTCCCCACTTCATTACGCAGCTTCAATCTCTATCATTGGCAATATTCCATTAGCTTTCAGTAGTTCATAAAGGAATAACCTACCCTTTTGCGTCCAGTAAGTATGTGTTGTAACCCCTTGTGAGCCGTCAGGCTTGCTATAGTTTTGCGTTTTTGTCTGCGTATAGCCATTACTTTGATACTTGGAATATAAGAACCAAATGCCTGATTGCTTGTACTGGACACCCAAATCATGTAATAGCTTATTCATACCCTTGGCACTCATTCCGTAATCCTTGGCTATCTCCGTCATACTTAAAAGGTCTTTACACTGGAGAACCAAATCATAATAGCTTGCCTTTGGTTTTAGCTCTGCTATCTGCTGTTCCTGTACTTTGTTTTCAAGTCTTAGATTTGAAAGCTCTTTCTCTGCAATCTGCAACGCTCTAGCCATAATCTTCTCAGGGCTGTTGTAGTCCTTTTCAATCTGAATAAAATACTGCCTGGCCTGTTTCCCTTTTTCAGACCGCTGTATCATGGCTATTTCTTTTGCCATATCTAATCTGATTGCATGGTCTGTTGCAGGCCTGCCTCCTGTACTTTCCGACAAAAATGTCGAAAAGTCTAAACCATCGGTAAATCCATACTCTACCATTCTTGGAAACCACTTATCATAAGGGGTAGCTACTTCTAAAAAGCTATGTAATGCTCTACCGCTTATAACTGGTTCTTGGTTTTCGTTTACGTCAATTTTAATTAGTTCTGTCATTCTTTTAGTTTTCCCTCCTTCTGTTGTATTGAGTTGTCAATGTGCCTTGTTCACTTTCTGCCATCCACCATGGTATACTGTCCTTATCTTAATGAAAGGAGGCTAATACCTATGACAAAAAGCGAATTTGATAGCAAGTTTGACTTAAGCTATCAAAAAGTTCTTGCTGAATACCGTAGTAAAGAAAAAATATCAGAACTTTTTGATGTTAAGGACTCGTCAAACCCAACAATTAATGAACTTATTGCAAATACTTACCGCGTCATGCTTGAGTTTGACAAGGACTTACTTTACTCCGTCCTTGCTGAAGTTCTTGAAGTTGAACATTAAAAACTTCAGCTATATCATTTGCGAGCTTATCAAGGTCAATCTTGTTCTGCTCCGTATTACTCGCAATAATGCGGAGCAGTTCTTTTATTTCCCTTAGCTCCTGTAGTACCTCTTTCGTTAGTATCTCTTCCATATCTCCTCCTTACTGTGTTATACTCCCCTTATCAGCTTTGCCGAGCTGAAATATTATAGAAGGGAGATACACAATGGTTAAAATTTACGCTTGTCTGTTGGGTAATTGGGTGTGCTTGAATGATGATGAAACTTGTAAAATTGGCGAAAACCTTCAGACCCCTGAACAATGGTATGAGGAAACGCACGATGTTTATGCCCCAAAAAACCGAAACAGTGAAAACGATTTTTATGAACTTGACTATGTGCGAATTTTATATAAGGGAACTTCTTACAAGATTAACCCTATATTTATTCAATTAGTTACCACATAGCCTCTAATTCTTCATCAGTGGGGATGGTAAAAACTGTCTCCCTGATGATATTTCTGTTCTTCTTGTCTAAAGTTAAGTCAACAGTCCGCTTTATCCTATCCCACTCTTTTTGTGAAATACCTTCCAGCGCTCCTATGATTAGCTTTTCTCTTTCTGTAAAAACTGGCATATCTCCTCCTATCTGTTGTCAGGATGCCTTGTAAATTATGTATAGCATGGTATACTGTCCTTATTATGTAGAAGGGAGGTAAACACCATGACTATTGAAATCTACCTTAAGAGTGATAAAGACCTTTATGTTGAAAATCTTAAGGAAATCAAAGCTTTTCCTGCGCCAGATTCCAACAAAGGGATTATTACTATTAAGCCTGAAGACTTTTGTTTCAACGAATATTATCAATATCACTTTATCGGTGACACAACCGCCATTGTGTCCGGTAAGTCGATATCTTGGGTAATGTTCAGTTAAGTTTCAATTTCAAGGAGGGTACATCTGTACTCTCCGCTCTTTTCAAGCGTTTTTATTTTTTTAACAACCTCGTCAATCTTTCTTAGCCTGCTAGGAACACACATGTTTTTCTCAAAGCAAATCCTTACTTTTAATTCTTTAGGTTTTCTTTTCATACTCTCCTCCTTTTTGCTTGATTATCGTTGCGTATTTGGGATTTATGCGACAAAAAAATATTCCTTAGGATTATTTATCTCTAATGCCTTGCACACAACAATAACCTCATTGACTGTAAACTCACGCTTTTTATTTAACTTAGCATTTAACGTGGATACGCTTACATTCAATCTCTTAGCCATTTCGCCTTGCGTTACTTTCTTTTCTACCATTCTTCCTTTTAGCTTATCGTATGCCATTTTCCTCACTTCCTTTCGTTGCATATTTGGGATATCTTAATAATACCACTCTGTTTTTTTATATTGTCAACCCATTTTTTTGCAACTATTTTTTTATTTTTTTCAAAAAATAACTGTTGCATATTTGATATGTTAGTTATACAATCTACTTAAGGAGGTTGGTTATGGAAGATGTCAATAATATAGTAAAAAGAATTAAAAAACGTCGTCTTGAACTGGAATATTCATTTCAGGATTTGGCAGATAAAACCAATATGAGTAAGTCTACATTACAAAGATACGAAACTGGAGCAATTAAAAATCTGCCACTAGATAAATTAGAGGTGTTAGCTTCTGCACTGCAAACTACACCTGCATATCTTATGGGCTGGGATGAAGCCAAAGAAGAGCCTAAGAAAAAAGGAGTTAAAATACCTGTCCTTGGTAGAGTTGCCGCAGGAGTTCCAATTGAAATGATTGAAGATGTCCTTGATTATGAAGAGATTACAGAGGATATGGCAAAACATGGTGAATACTTTGCCCTTAAGATACAAGGCGATAGTATGACCCCTAGAATTTGGAATAACGATGTAGTTATTGTACACCAGCAAGATGACGCAGAGAATGGCGATATAGTCATAGCTGCAATCAATGGTGATGATGCTGTGTGTAAAAGGTTGCAGAAGTATAATGACGGCATAGCTCTTATATCGCTAAATCCAGTTTATGACCCTATATATCTTAAAAAAGATGAAATAGACGAAAAGCCTGTTAGGATATTAGGGAAGGTTGTAGAGTTAAGAGGGAAGTTTTAATAGGGCCAGTGTTTAGCAGCCTTTAATTGAGACATATCATAACAGCAACATTGATGTACAGGAACATTTTGCCAGTGTTGGCAAAACGATACAAATCTATTTATAGTTAAATACAATAAACGAAATATTGACTATATTACAAAATAATGGTACACTACTCTCATAAACAGGCTCCTGAGAGTAGACAGCCCAAGGATAAGGGTGTAGTCAAAATCTGGGGCCTTATTCATTTTTTTAGGAGAATTTATGATACACACAGCAATATTGATTGACGGTGGCTTTTTACCGTAAAAGGGCAAAGTTTCAATGGGGCAAGAAAGAACCAAAAGATAGAGCTAACGAATTGTATGCATATTGTATGACACACATAAGAGATTATTTTGACTTCAATCAAGAACGATATTTATATAGAATTTTTTACTATGATTGCCCGCCTTTGGATAAAACAGTATTCCATCCCCTATTACAGAAAAATATTTCATTTAAGCATCGTGAAACCTTTGAGTGGACTAATACATTCTTTTCAGAGTTAAAAACAAAAAGGAAGGTTGCACTGAGATTGGGCACACTTTCAGATGACAGAGCCGGTTTTAATATCAGCACAGATAAATTAAAAAAACTGTGTTCTGGCAAAATAAATGTTCATGACTTAACAGAAAATGACTTTAGTATAAATTTTGAGCAAAAGGGTGTAGATATGCGTATTGGTTTAGACATAGCCTCTCTAGCCTTTAAAAAACAAGTTCAGCAGATTATTTTAATTTCAGGTGACAGCGATTTTGTTCCTGCCGCCAAACTAGCAAGACGAGAAGGGATTGATTTTATCTTGGACCCAATGGGTGCAGATATAAAAGATGACCTATTCGAGCACATTGATGGGTTAAAATCTCAATGGACTAAAAAGAAAAAGACACAATAAAATTGTCGATAATGGTTGTAAACCATCAGTTGACAGTTAGAAATAAAAAGCCCTCCTGCGCCAACAGGAGAGCAAGCATCATCTACTGGGCGATAACCAGTAAACGAATAACCGTCGTTTAAATTGTAGCATATCGCCCTGTAGATTGCAATATTTACAGGGTATTTTTGCGCCCAAAATTCAATTATGTAAGTGTTGAGTAAATGTTGAGTAAGTCAGAAGCAAGTATTATTTGTTCCAAATATCAGAACTAAAGGAGGTATATATGCCAAAAAAGAAAAAATATCCAAGGCTTAGAAACGGATTCGGAAGTATAAGAAGGCTGTCAGGCAACAGAGCCAACCCTTATGCAGTCTTTGCCCCTTCTACCTACAGAGACGAAAGAGGCTACCAGCTCTATGACAAGGCTCTAGCCTACTGCCCTACTTGGGAGGCTGCCTTTTCTGTCCTCTTAAACTTCCATACAGGGCAATACAAGAAGGGTGATATCTGCCCTAATTTGCTTGAAGAGGTTGACCATGGACAGTTAACCCCTGTAGTGAATAAAATCCTATCTGCACTCAATATAGGCACTATAGAAGGCGAAACATTCGCGCAGGTCTATGATAAATTTATGGAATGGAAGTTTAGCGAAAACAATCGGAAACTTAGTAAATCAACACAAACATCGTATAGAACTGCATTTAAGAACTGTACCGCCTTACATGATAAGGTTTTCTCACAGATTAAAACCGTAGATATGCAGAAGGTAGTTGATGACTGCCCTCTTAAGCATGCATCCAAGGAGCTCATAGTTAACCTATTTAAGCAGATGTATAAGTATGCAGATATACACGAGCTTATAGAAAAGGACTACTCTACACATGTAGCGATTAAAACAGAGAATGACGATATAAAAGGCATCCCATTTACTGCGGATGACATAAAAAAGCTATGGGCTAATAGCGGTAATCCTATTTGTGCCAATATCCTTATACTAATATATTCAGGTCTTAGAATTTCAGAGTATGAAACGGCTGAAATCAACCTAAAAGAGGGGTATTTTTTCGGAGGAGTTAAAACGGACGCAGGAAAAAATAGATATGTGCCAATTCATTCAGCCATACTCCCACTTATTAAACAAAATCCGAATAGGCTTAACTGCACAAACTGTCATTTTCGATTGCTTTTATACAAAACTTTAGAAAGTTTAGGTATTGAAAAGCACACCCCTCATGATTGCCGTCATACCTTTGCCATGCTTTGTGATGAAAGCGGTGTAAAAGAAACCGATAAAAAATTTATAATGGGGCATGCCTTCCAAGATGTAAGTAATGGTGTCTACGGCCATAGAACTTTAGGATATCTAAAAGAACAGATAGAGTTAATAAAGGTCAATAAATAAATAAGCGTATTTTTGTTATTGTTTGTTATTGATAGACTGGATTTATCCATAAAATATCAGATAAATAACTACAAATTCAAAAACTTCTAAAAATACGCTTATTTACTATATTTTCTCGGCTTTTTTTGGCTTAAAAATCACAATCATTTATTTATCGTATCTATTTAGCTATGTCTTAATATATCTCTTGTATAAAAATTAAGCATATATTGTAACCCTCATATGAAATCTCATCTTCATTCCCCAGACTGTCTCTATGAAGCATCTTGCCTTGAAAAACATAGCTTATGATTTCTATTCAAACTTATGGCTCCCTAAACTTCAGCAAAAAATCGCAACAATCATCCCCTCGTCCTATGGTCTTTGTTCGCCCCCAAAACAATTTTGGGTGTAGATTACCATAGCCTGCATCATCTCCGTCGCAAAAAGCCCTTGTAATTTCAGGGCAGCCATATCGCTTACAAGTCTCATAGTATGGACAGCGAACCATATTGAACCGAATTTCATTTCCCTCGCTTTCAGGAAACTCATAGCCAAAACCGGCATCTTCACCAAAATTTTTCCGTGATATTTTAACAAAAATCTTAGGCATCTTCTTTGCCAACCCAAATAGTCTAATAATCCTCTGAAGATGTGGCTCGAACTTTTTGGCGAGACGTTGAAAATACTCACGAACATACCACGCAGCCTTGTCCTGTTCAACACCTTCTGATAACATTGCTTCATATACAGCAATACATGGATAAATACGCTTATAAGTATGGGCTTTAAGAGCTTTCGAATCATTGCTGTTTTCTGCGCACAACTCCTCAAACCGTAATTGTGCATTCTTTTTGATTTTATCTGCTCTAACATTGCCAATATCATCTGCTGCAATATCGCAAATATTTCTAATTATTTTTATTAAGTCTCATCACACACCTCCAAATCAAAAAAATTACTATGTAAAGAAGAGCAAAGCTTCAACGCCCTGCTCCACTAAATAAATATCACCTTTTTATAAAAGTTTTCGAGTTAAATCTAATTATTAATTGTCCAACCCGATATTTCCTCTCTTGAACGCAGGAAATCCCTATATAAGCCTTCTTTTTCTGCAAGTTCCCTTGGACTTCCATCCTGTACTACCCTGCCATCTTTAATCGCAATGATATGATCTGCATTTTTAATGGAATTAATACGGTGCGCTATCATAATAACAGTCTTGTTCTTTGTGAGAGCTTCTATCGCAGCAAGGATTTCGTGTTCATTCTCAGCATCTAGTGCCGCAGTTGCCTCATCCATTATGATGATTGGGGAATCTTTTAGAATTGCACGGGCAATTGAAATCCTTTGTTTTTCTCCACCAGATAGGCTGCTGCCTCCTTCATCAAGCACTGTATTATATCCATCAGGAAGTGCCTCGATAAACTCATCGATTTTTGCAGCCCTTGCAGCCCTGCGGACTTCATCAATCCCTGCTCCCGGTTTACCGAATGCTATATTATTATATATGCTGTCCTCAAATAGATATACCCTTTGAAATACCATACTGATCCGTTTCATCAGTTCCTCATAATCTGCATCTCTTATATCTACTCCTCCAATTGTGATACTTCCGCTATTTATATCTCTAAATCTCGGTATGAGTTCACATAAGGTAGTCTTTCCGGAACCGGACGGTCCGATTATTGCTGTCAATGAGTTTTCTTTGATAGTAACAGATACATTGTGCAATACTTCATTGTCTCCATAAGAAAAATTAACATTTTTAAGCTCTATTTCATTGTCTTCCATAGTCTTTGGTGCATCACTCCAGCTCATCTGCTCTGCTTCTTCAACTTCCCCTATTACCTTTAGTCCACTATCCAAAAGACCTATCATAGATAATACGGAGCCTGCCTGATTGAGCGAAACATACGCCATAAAACTAAATACGAGCAGCATTATAGTTTTTACAAGAGATATACTTCCTTCATGCCTCATCCAAAGAGTGCAGGTAATTATAAGTATCTCAAATACAGCAATGACAAATCTGCCCAAAAACTGTGTCGGCATCGCTTTACTTGTCAGACTAATATTGGCTTCTCTACTGCCACTCACAGCTTCATTTAGCTCCTTATTTCCTTCCTTTACGCTAAACGCTTTTGTAACCCTAATACCCTGAAGAAAAGTAAGAGCAGCCTCAGCCAGAATATTCTGTGCCCTTTGTAATAATGGTGCATTCTTTTCTGAAACCTTCATCTGAAGATCTACTACAAAAAGATATATAACCATACCAATTCCAGTGATAACACCTATCTTCCATTCATAAAAACAAACTGCGGTAAACATAGAAAGGGCACTGAAAATGCCAGATACTGTAGTTATCATAGCCATCGCTGCCCCTGTTTCAATGCTGCTTAGAGTAGTGGTAAGTGCCGCTACTATTTTACCAGAAGCATTGTCACTAAAAAAGCCAAGCGGAAGCATCTTTAAGAAATTCCCCAGTCCAATACGCTTATCTGCTGTCATATAAAAAGCCAACAGCCACACTGCCCGAATGTTCAAAAAAACGATGTCACAAAAGCTTACAATGGCACATATTACAGTTAGTATAACGATATTTCTTATTGCAGGTTCCACAGGTGCTTTATTTATCAAAACATCCATCGCAATCATTATAGCAATAAGCTGTGTAACACCAACAAATGCATGTATAAGCGACATTATCAGCGTAATAATAAGAGTTTTATGTTGATGTTCACTGAATTCCCAGAGTTTTTTTAATTGTCTTTATCATTTCAAACCTCCCGGAAGAGACTCCATATCTTCCTCTGAAAGCTCCCACATCATCCTGTAATCTTTACACGAGAGCATCATTTCTTCGTGTGTACCTATATACTTAATGCGTCCGTTTTCGATATAAGCAATTTTGTTTGCATTCTTAACAGTCATCAGCCTATGTGCGATGACAATTAGAGTCTTTCCCTTTGCCGCCACTGATAAGGCTTCTTGAATTGAAGCTTCATTTTCAGGGTCAGAGCTTGAGGTGGCCTCATCCAGTATCATAATCGGAGCATTTTTCATCATAGCCCTTGCAATTGTAATTCTCTGTCTCTCCCCACCTGAGAGGCTTCCTCCTGCAGAGCCTGCCATGGTCTCATATCCCTTAGGAAGTTTGGATATAAATTCGTGACAGCCTGCTCTCATAGCCGCCTCTTCTACTTCATCATCTGTTGCATCAGGTCTTCCAAGTCGGATATTATCCCTAATTGTCTTATCAAATAAAAATGTATCCTGGTCTACGAAAGCAATTCTTTCATTAAGGGCTTCTTGAGTATATTCCCGCATGTCATTTCCACCAATAGTTATACTTCCTTCATCAGGATCCCAAAATCCTGCAAGCAGCTTACCAAGCGTGGATTTGCCTCCTCCGGAAGGTCCTACAAATGCCATCATGCTCCCCTCTTTAATCTTGAATGAAACATTATCGACAGCCTTCTTGTCTGATTTACCTGTACCGTTACCAAATACATCGCTGTTTAGTTTACCATATGAAAAGCTCACACTCTTAAACTCTATGTCGTTATTCTTAAATTCTGTATTATTTCCTCTCTTTAGCTCAGGATAATTTAATACTTCTCTGATTTCCTTGGCATATGTTCCCATCTGAGCCGCCTGGTCCACATAGGTTAAAGCCGTCATAAGAGGAGCAAATATTCCAAAAGATAATATCATCATCAGAAAAAACATCGGAGTCTCAAGACTACCATCACTCCAAAATATCAGACCTGATATAAGTACAGGAAATATTGAAAATGGTGCAATTGCCATACCCAATGAGGAATACACCTGTGTTTCTCTCATCCAATTTACATTATAATCTGCATGTCCTTTTATAGCCTCTACAAACTTAAAATAGCTCTCTTTTGTCCTGCCAAAGTTTTTAATGACTTCAATACCATTTACAAACTCCACAATGGCCTGATTCATGCTCTTTGAAGCCTTTAGTTGGCCCCTAAACTTCTCTTCATAACCCCTCATCATACCCATGGTTACTGAAAAGCCAAGCAATATCCATAGAGTCATAACAAGAGCTACTCTCCAGTCTATAAGGAACATCCATACAATAAGGAATAATGGCCCCGCAAGATTTCCCGTCATCTCAGGAAGCATATGGGCAAGAGTTTTTTCTATTCCTTCGATATTGTCTACCAACATAGTCTTAAGCCTTCCGCTTCCATTCTCCTCAAAGTATCCTAATGGAAGTCTTAACATCTTCTTAGTAAATGCAGTTCTAATATCTCTAAGAGTATTAAATGCTGCCTGATGAGATAACCAGGTAGACAAATTCATAGTCATTCCACTTCCAATCTTGCATAGAGCAAGAATAATTCCGATTTTTACAATCTGATTCCAAGCAACAACAGATTCAAACAACTCTACAACTATTTTTCCTGCAAGGATATATCCCCCAATGTTAAGAAATACTGAAAGTACACTTATAATCACAGATGAATAATATACACCACTATATGGGCGCATAAATCCCCCTAGTTCCTTAAAGAATGATGCCGATTCTCTTCTAGTACCTTCTTCAGTTTTCATCTTCATTATCTCCTTCAGCCTTAAGTATATGTTTTCTAACTACTCTCTTGCCTAGAAGTGAGCCTATATATGCTACAATGGCAGTAGCTATTAACAGTACTATCCATCCCCAATTCATTATTGACTGACCTGCATGAGTCATAATGTATTTTAGATTAGCTGATTCTTTAACACTCATCATTTCCATAGTCTCCTTAATGGCAAAAACATATGGATATATGGTACTTCCAAAACACAGTCCCACCTGCTGTAAGATGTAGCTTGCTGTAAGTCCCTTTGTATTATCATAGCCTGTCTTAGATAGAATCACTTCTGAAATTATTCCCATAAAAATGTAAGTAAGCGTGTACGGAAGGTAAAAACCTATAACTCCCTGTATGGCGCAATATATTAACATCGCACCTCTCTTTCGTACCTTAACACCTATTGTGAATACAACCATGCCTTCAAGCAGTGCGTAATATATAGGCATGAGTAACAGAGTTATCGGCGTAGCATATAAAAATGTCCCCGACATAAATATAACAATGTTAATCAAAGATAAAAGAACGACAGTTATAATGTCCTTTGTTTTTAGTTTGTTAGCTTCCATAATAATATCCTCCCATAAGCCTTAAATTTAAGTATATGTGATTATTGCTAATTAAATCACTTAGCCCTAACTAATCATATGATATAAAAAGCCAATACATATCGAGGCGAGTACAACCATTGTGATGATTACATCTGAAACACCAATTTTTAGCGATGTAAACGACTGTCTACGGCCGGATAATGCTATTCCCCTGGTTTCTGCTGATGCAGATAGCGATTCTGCAATCCTAATTACCCTCAGTATTAGCGGTGATATGATAATCTCCATATATTCCGGAAATGCTGATATTTTATCTTTTATTGTCTTAAAAATTCCCCTGGTACGAACCGACTGTTTCATAAGTGCCAGGTCTTTGCCCATTACCGGTACAAATCTAAACATCACAGCAAAAATCATTATTACCCTTTCCGGTATGTGCATATATCTAAATGCAGTTATCATCTTATTTCCGCCGTCATTACTAATTATGGCTGATATAAACTCTCCTATTACCAAAAATCTTGGAATTACATTGATAAGGAGGGCTGTCACAATATTGGGAAATGCCAGATAGGCAAATAACAGCAATGCAAATACCAAGCCATATCCAAGTAAAGATTTAATTTTACCTTCGTAAATGTTAATTATAAATCCTGCTACAAACATTCCCATCACAATTGAAGGAGCTACAAATACACTTGTAGCACAGCAAAACAGTGCAATCACCAATTTTATGCGTGGATCAAAACTTTTTTTATTTTTAACAGGTATATTTTTATTGACTACAGTCTTAAGCTTTTCATCCCTATATGCACAAAACTTACTTAAATCTTCATCAGAATCAAGGATGAAACTACCTTGTATTTTCCCATCTTCAAGCCAAACACAACCTGCACACACGCCCGATATAAGTTCTATGTCGTGAGTAATTATTAGAACTATTTTGTCCTTCCTCATCTCATTTATGATGTTAATGCAAATTTTAAGAGAACGTCCATCAAGTCCTGCTGTCGGTTCATCAAGCACAACCACTGGTTTCTCAGAAAAATATGCCAACAGCAGAACGAGCTTTTGCATTTGACCTCCGGATAAGGTGAAGGGATGTCTATTTCTAATCTCCCACAACCCTGATAGTTTTAGCATCCTCTCCATCTCCGATTCCAGAGCAGAATTTAACCTTTTACCATACTTTAATTCATTCCATACAGAATTTGTAAAGAATTGAAATTCTGCTTCCTGCATAATAAAAATGCTCTTATTCTGTAGTTCCTTTATACTTACAAGCATTCCATCAAAAGAAATCTTTCCTGATGAAGCTTTGTAAATTCCACATAGAACTTTGCCAAAGGTGGTCTTACCATTGCCATTAGGTCCTGCAATTGCAACAACCTCTCCCGTTTTAACTTCTATGCTGGCAGATTTTAAAATATTCTTTTTAGCTCCTTTATACCTATATGACACATTTTCACAGATAAGTTTATGCTTTATATCGTCTTTAAACCTGTCTCTGGTAATATTTTCTTCTAAATCAACGCGTTTAAGATTTACATTCCTTACCACCGGCATACGAAGTCCCATATCTGCCAGTTCATTTTCAGTTAGCCTAAGCATTTCTTCCTGATTATAGCATTTAAGAAGTTTTCCTGAATCCATATACCAATATTCATCAGCAAGTCCCGCTAAATAATGCAGTCTGTGCTCACTTACTACAATTGTCTTCCCTTCTACCTTCAATTCAAATAGCATATCACATAGCTTAGCAATAGCTCTTTGATCTAAGTTGGCTGTAGGCTCATCCATTACAATGACATCTGTATCAAGTGCCCAGGCAGATAAAATAGCAATAAGCTGTCTCTCACCGCTTGATAGTTCAAACACAGCTCTATCCTTAAGGTATTCCAGTTCAAATTTTTTAAATCCTTCATTAACCCTATAAACCATTTTTGCCTGAGACAATCCGAAGTTTTCAAGACCGAATGCAACCTCTGATGAACTATTCACTGTAAAAAACTGCGATCTTGGATCTTGAAATACAGAAGCTACCATCCTCCCAACCTCACCTATACCTAACTCCGCTATATCTTTACCATCAATAAGGCAAAAGCCTTTTAGTTCTCCCTCGTAAAACTCAGGTATTAGATGATTGATACATCTAAGCAGTGTAGATTTACCACAACCACTCTGCCCACATAAAACGATAAATTTTCCAGTCTCAATGTGCCCTTCTACGGCTATAAGTGAAGGTTTTTCTTCTTTCGTTATAAGTGAAACCCAAATTAAAACTAATTTTCTCTCCCATGTCAAAAACTCTCTCATGCTAACAATGTTTTATAAGTTAGTTTAACTGCTTATCCAACAAGTGATGTTTATTTGTTATTAGTTAGATTATACTAACTAATGTCCATAAAAATACCTTACTCAAAAAACTGCTCTAAATTAACCTTTTTATATAATAGCAAAGCAATATCTCTTTTCACTTTTTGTCAGTTATTACTAATAGTGTATCACTTTAATTCTTACTTTTCAAGATTTTTTTCATCAATTATTCAGATCAACGTGGTAGATTTATACCATGTAGCAACAACCACTTTTCCCTGTTTATAAAAACCAACCCGTTCATAATCTGCCAAGCAGTAATCGGATAAACGGTCATTCGTTCGAAAATAGCCATGACATCTACTTTTTCTTTATCCATTTTATCCTTCTATTTTAAGGCTTGCTACTTTTCACTATAAATCCATCAAGCGTACAATGATGATATCATTTCGCTTTCTTAGATTAAAAGGCGTTATCATTACAATTATTCATTTATTGGCTTTGTGTATAAATATCTGACTCTGACAAAAATAGTAGGGGCTTACGCACCCCTACTACCTAAAAACACTATTTACTGAAATCTTTTAAGAACTGCTCACCTGTACCATATTTCTCATATACATAGTCGATATCCTTATCTCCTCGACCTGAAAGATTGACAAGTATTGTACCTGAGTTCTGATTTTTAGCATGCTTAATTGCATATGCCAAAGCGTGTGAGCTCTCAATGGCAGGGATTATTCCTTCGAAACGAGAAAGCAGGAAAAATGCCTGCATAGCCTCTTCATCAGTTACGGCTTCGTACTTTACTCTTCCACAATCTTTCAAATATGCGTGTTCAGGACCTACAGACGGATAATCAAGTCCGCTTGCTATAGAGTATACAGGCAGCGGCTCTCCATTTTCATCCTGTAAGAGTAAGCTTTCAAATCCATGAAGGATTCCCTTTTTACCAAAGGTCATACTTGCTGCATGGTCTCCTAACTCCACTTCCTCTTCCAAGTGGTTCTACACCAACGATATCAACAGGCTCAGGAAGAAATGCTTCAAACATTCCTATTGCATTAGAGCCTCCTCCAACTGATGCACAAACAACATCCGGTAAATTTCCTGTCATTTCCTTGAACTGATCTTTTGCTTCGATACCTACAATTGACTGAAAATCACGAACTATCATAGGAAATGGATGAGGTCCTACAGCAGAGCCTATACAGTATATTGCATCCTTGTATTCTTTAAGATATGCTTCAAATGCAGCATCCACAGCCTCTTTAAGCGTCTTAAGTCCGTGGGTTGCAGGGATTACATTGGCTCCAAGCATTTTCATCCTTATTACATTAGGATGCTGCTTTGCTATATCAACTTCTCCCATGTAAATATCACATTCAAGACCAAAGTATGCCGCAGCAGTTGCAAGTGCAACTCCATGCTGTCCTGCACCTGTTTCAGCTATGAGCTTTTTCTTGCCTAAAAATTTGGCGAGCAAACCCTCACCCATACAGTGGTTTATCTTATGTGCACCTGTATGGTTAAGGTCTTCTCTTTTAAGATAAATCTGGCATTTTCCAAGCAATGAAGATAAGCGTTCACAATGATAAACAGGGGTAGGTCTGCCTTGAAATTCTTTTCTGATACGTCTTAATTCATTGATAAAACGTGCATTATTGCAGATTTCTGCATAGGCCTCGGTAATATCCTTAAAAGCAGGAACTAATTCAGGAGGTAATATCATCCCTCCGTATTCCCCAAAATATCCCTTTTCATCAGGAAAGTTCTTAAGGTAGTTATCAAAATCACGGTAAGTTTTCATAATTACTAATTCCTTTCTTAATCAAAGTGCAATGCTTTGCTAACAAAATAACTTAGCCCAAATTATTCACGAAAATTCTTGTGATATCATAATTTGGGCTAATGTTAACATTCTAAAATTTTATTGTCAAGGGATTATTAAGTCTTGTTTGTGTCAAGTACTACAGGATATGTATCGGTCCATAGAGGAAAACACTTCTTCCAAGCTAAAATATCCTGCCTTTCGTATTGCCTCCTTTCCTCCAACAAAAGCGAGTACTGCGGGTGCTCCCAAGATATTTTCCTGTGCTGCAAGCGAAATATTCTCCTCCAACGGCACATAGCCACAAAATACCTGTGGATGAGACTCATTCCAAGCTCTAATTTTCTCCTTTAGAGCTTTGCAAGGGATGCACTTTTCTGAACCAAATAGAAATAGACTAAATTTCTCTTGTTCTTTGAAAGTTATATACTCTTGTGATGTTTGAATTATTTTCATTTCCTGCATAAATATCCTCCTTCGCCCGGTTACAAAAGAAAAATCTTATTGTCCATCATTATCATCAAATCCCCATCATCTTTTTAATAATCATCTGTCCTATAAATACCAATGTTATTAAGATGACACTTGCAACATGAAGCTTTCGTTTTAAATAAAGATATCCAATAAGTTCTCTAATAAAGGCATTTAATGAAAAATATGTTTTTGTTTTCGCCCCTGTATCCTATAAATCTAGTACCATATTGCATCTTTGTCAAAGTGTCTTTCATAAAAATTCTCTTATCATTTCACTATCATGTCTTTGATATAATTCTGAAATATAGAACTGTATCTTGCACATTTCCATTGCCTGTTCTATATTTTCTTTCTCTTCTTTAGCTTCTATCACGCAAGATAATATATTCATAAGTGGAAAAAGTATAATCTTTAATTATCATTTCATCCATAAGTTCTCTACAGATTGTATAACTTTCGTCATATCTCCTACTATCATTATACATACATGCAAGGCTTCCCTTTGAAATGTAGGTATAGCGCCAGTCTAACACTCTCTTTCTTTTTCGTTGTCTATTATACCTTTAACTATTTTTATCCCTGTTTCCAGGTTCTTCTCCGCTTCAAAACCAGCTATATAATTCAGTGCATCAATTTCTACTCGTGAATGAAATAAATCTTCTTCAAGCTTATATTCTATTATAGAAAACAAATAATCCAATTCTTCCTTTGACACATCTCTGTCCTTCTTAGTAAGTAATTCAAAAAAAACCAAAAATCTGATTTCTTATAATATCCATATCAATTTTTTCTTTTAATAGTTCTATCTTTTCTCTAAAAGCATCCATCTCCTGTGTTGCAATTAGCCTTCTACATTCTGTGGCAAGCAGTAAGCTTTCATAATCATCTACATCTATTTCTGCCCGTATTAAGAACCACTCCATACCCAGTCTTTCAGCTAGTTTTTCCAGTTTCTTTCTTTTAGGATATTTGACTCCCCTTTCATACCTTGAATACGACTCAAAAGCGCATATATCATCACTTACCTCTTCCATTGTAAGTCCCATCTTTTGCCTATATGCCTTTAAGTTATCACTTAGCAGCATAGACAGAGGATAAGATTCTCTAAAAACTTCTATTCTGAAGTCTTCTGAAAAACCATATTTATTCAATATGCTTACAAGTGCCTCCCTATGCTTAGCGTATACAGTCCTAGCGTGCAGGGTTTTAGCATCTTTACTCAAAAGCCTAAGCACCTCCGGCAATCCCACCCAGCAATAGTACTTGGTTAAGACTTTCAGGCTTTCTTCTTCTAATTCAATTCTTTTCTGTGATATAAGGCTGCACCTGTCATTCAGTAACATTGTCAGTGCAAGCCGTGGCAGTGTTTTATATATAATGAATTTATCTGTCACATTTACTCTGTAATAATTATAGATATCATATAAAATGTCCGTGATATCAGCATTCTTATCAGGATTCATCTCGTATTTGAGGTCATATAGATTGATAAACAGATTCCATTCAAATACACTAAGTCTCTTCTTTTCTTTTGCAATAGATTCTACATCCTTTACAGTATGATTTAGAGCCTTCATAATCAGGCTATATGCCTTATTATTATCTTTTTCACCATACCTCGCTATGATATATTCAATATAATCCCTGTAAGCAAGCTGGATATCCTCATCTTCAAGCACTAACTCATCAAACCACTTACTCTCACAGACAAGTCCTTCCCAGTCTCTCTTTTCAACAAGCTTCATACAGTTGTCATACCATTGATAAAACTCGTATACATAGTCAGGTATCATTACTTCAAATCTTTCATTTGACACACCCATTCTTTCTAATAAAAAGAACAACCTGGTAAGGCTAATCTCATTTTCTCCACTTTCGTACCTGTCGTATGTACTTCTGCAACATAAGCCTTCATATATTTCTTTTGCAGACATTCCAAGGGCTTCCCTTATATTCTTAAGTATATAGCTTGGATTATCCGTATATTTGCAATTACTATTGTTCATCTTTACCTCTCAATGTATATCTTAATTATCGTCAAAATTCAGTTCTTGAAGTATACATCGGATATGTCTCATTTAAAAGTAATAGCAAATCCTCTAAATGCATGATAGAAAAGTCATATACCAAGCTTTCTCAGTATATGACTTTTAGACAAATATTTAGTTAGTTCTTAGATTTATAATTGAATCGTTCCATTTAATATCATTATTCCCAAAAACATGATTAGCAATAGCCAAGATTAGACCTATCACGCTCAAAACAAGTGATAATTTTGTGTCATAATCGTTTTCTTTTTAATATTGAGAATGTTATCCCAACTACTGCCAATATATCTCCTACAAGCGCAATTAATAACGCACTTATAATTGATAATATACTTATGATAAGAGCAGGTTTATATTTGCTTTTATCCTTTAACATACTTACTTCTAATATTGTATTATCCATACTTTTCCTTCCTATAATGTCAAGCCCTAAATCATTTAATTTCAGGCTTTCTAATTTTTAACATTGAGTAAGGCAATTGCAATTCTGCTTTAAGCGTTACAATTGCCTTAATCATAACAAAATTTGTCATCATTTCTTCTTGGATTTGCCAAGTTCTTCATATATTATTCTGGAATTGATGATAATGCTCAGACAAGCCATTATAATTTCCAACTACATTCTGCAATAACATTATTTATTTGTAATAATATTACTACCATCATTGTTGAAATGAGACCGGCATAACCTTTTTTATCCATATTTTAACCTTTTCCTTTATGGTGCAGGACTCCCTATATTATATGTTTATTTTTAGTTACAGTCAGAGGGCACCGCAACTTTCTATGTAAAAGCTCTCCTAATACTCGATCAAGTACCTATATCTTACCACTAAGCATAAGTAAACACCATAGCATTTTATAGGGAATTATTAGCAGATTTTTCCCTTAAAATGTCATCGTCTTTATATCAAAGTTTAATTCGACATATACTTTTGATCTCAACATCACAATATTAATAATTTGACATAAAGAAATAAGCCATATACATACCTTCACCGTATATGGCTTAATCATTCTATTACTTGAGTTTATTATGCATTCCAAAGCATCATGGAAATCTATCAATCACATGCAGTTATTGTATACCATACTCCTTATACAGCCCATGCCTAATTTCCTCATTTTCTACTACATCCTTGATTTTGTCATTCTTACCTTCGCTCATTAAGAGGCTGATTAGTCTTGCAAGGCAGTTCTCGCCTTCTGCTTTTCCTCTTGCTTCTGCCCTCTCAAACATCGGTTCAAAAAATTTCTCCATGTTCTTTCCTCCTTCTTCACATTCTACCTCGAAAGGCAGCTCCTCACCAGTTAACCTTAGAATGAGTTCACTTACTTCCTCAGGGTGGTTTAGGTCTATACGATCTGCCTTATGTTTGCTTCCTTTTACCATGTAATCCGCTATTAGCTTAAAATCCTTCTTAAACTTATTTATATCATCTTCACTTAGCTTTTTCAAGTCTATCAGATTGATACTGTAGTCGCTTACATAGTGTTTGAGTTCAGAATCTAGGTTAAGCCTTTTGTGCAGGGTTGTCTCATGCCTCCACTCTTCTTCGCCATAGTAGATAACAAAGGTTATTACAGGGAATATGTCCTGAAGTTCCCCATCAATACCGGAATTTTTCTTTCGTTTCCTACTTTCCTCTTCCACAAGCTGGGTCCTATAAAGCCCCATCGTGCGAAAGCACTCTAAATACCATGTTTTTATCAGGTATATCCTGATTTTCAATTCCTATTAGTGAAATAACTACATTCTCTTTCTTCCATAGTTTTACGACATCTCTGTCCTGAAACCTATATTTGCTGTCGTCACCCTTATAGTGGCTCCAGCCGGAAAGGTCAACAAGTTCATCTTCTTTAACTACATCCTTCCCATCAAACATAATTCCATTCACAAAGTCTGCAAATACGTCGTTAAACATAGAGCAGTTTCTTCTCTAAAAATATCCTTCTCTCCCAATTGTCCCCTTTCTAAAAACAACAGAAAATTAAAGTCAAATCTTTGAATTTAACAGCTTGAATATTTCTTTTTGAATTAATAAATACATCTTAGATTGGCGCCAAGTAAAATCTATAAGAACTATTATATATTATTTTTCTCTGATTTGTAATCAGCTAAAATGCATAAAAGTTTTTGGTTTAAATATACAAAATATACAAAATTAAAAGACCTTCTATATTAATAAAACAAAAAAGCCTTTTTGATTCAATCACCATAATTTTGATTAGTTTTTCTTTACCCACCTTACTAAGTCATCCCATATATCTTTACCAGGTCTGGTTCCTCCACCAATGGCACCTATCAGCAACAGTCCTACATATAGAATAAAGGCTATAATATACTTACAATATATTTTTATAGTATTCATCAGTTCCGTTGTTTCCATCTCTTCACCTATAAGACTCATCAATTACAAGCAGGAATACTAGTCTTCCTTAATATTCTACTCACGCATCCTTCTTGCTGCCGCGTTTTTTCTTAATCTCTTCTCTTATCACCATCACACCGCTTTATAACTGTTACCACAACCAATGCAATGCCAATGTAATTAGCCACATCATTCTTCACCTGTAGCAATACACAGGAAAGTGAAGAAGCACAAATGCAAAAGATAGACTTATTCATACAAAACCTCCAATTAAATTTAATAATATGCTTATATGATAGCATTTATATTCAAAAAATCCCATGACATTTTCCGCACATTTTTAGTTGCATTAATTTCGGAAAATGTCATGGGCACTTGTCTGTGAACGACCTAAGCAATGCGAAAAAGCAGAGTTTAGAAGCAGAAAAATCTAATACCATATTGCCTCTTTATCAAAGTGTCTTTCATAAAATTCTCTTATCATTTCGCTATCATGTCTTTGATATAGTTCGGAGATATAGAACAGTAGCTTGCAAATTTCCATTGCCTGTTCTATATTTCCTGCATTCTCAGCTGATTCAACTGAGTAAGCAAGTAAGTTCATCATTAAAAAAACACTATTTTCAGTCAGAGCTATATTAATAAGAACTTCACACATATTGCTACATTCAGGGTAATTTCTATTATTCATATATAAAAAGGCGAGATTCTTTTCTGATACTGAAGTATAACGCCAATCCCGCATCTTCTTTTTCTTTTCGTTATCTAACATACTTTCAGTTAAACGAATTCCAGCCACCGTATCCTTTTCACCTTTATTTCTGACTATATAATTCATCACATCAATTTCCATCCTTGAATAGAACAATCCGTCTCCAAATTCACTACCTTTTTGGGGTAGCAACGCTTCAAGCTCTTCAACTGTTACTTCATTTTCAGCCTTTGTAAGCAACTCATAAAGACCAATGGCAAGTTTATTCCTATGGCTTTTGGTACCTATTTTCCCTTCCAATTCTTTAATTCTGACATTAAAAGCATCTATCTCCTGAGTTGCACCTAGCCGTCTACATTCTGTGGCAAGCAGCAAGCTTTCATAATCATCTACATCTATTTCTGCCCGTATTAAGAACCACTCCATACCCAGTCTTTCAGCTAATTTTTCCAGTTTCTTTCTTTTAGGATATTTGATTCCCCTTTCATACCTTGAATACGACTCAAAAGCACATATATCATCACTTACCTCTTCCATTGTAAGTCCCATCTTTTGCCTATATGCCTTTAAGTTATCACTTAGCAGCATAGACAGAGGATAAGATTCTCTAAACACTTCTATTCTGAAGTCTTCTGAAAAACCATATTTATTCAATATGCTTACAAGTGCCTCCCTATGTTTAGCGTATACAGTCCTTGCATGCAGGGTTTTTGCATCATTACTCAAAAGCCTAAGCACCTCCGGCAATCCCACCCAGCAATAGTACTTGGTAAGGATTTTCAGGCTTTCTTCTTCTAATTCAATCCTCTTCTGTGATATAAGACTACCCCTGTCATTCAGCAACATTGTCAGTGCAAGCCATGGCAGTGTTTTATATATAATGAGTTTATCTGTCACATTTACTCTGTAATAGTTATAGACATCATATAAAATATCCGTGATGTCAGCATTCTTATCCGGATTCATCTCATAGTTGAGGTCATATAGATTGATAAACAGATTCCATTCAAATACACTAAGTCTCTTCTTTTCTTCTACTATAGCCTCCACATCCTTTACAGTATGGTTAAGAGCTTTCAAAATCAGGCTATATGCCTTATTATTATCTTTTTCACCATACCTCGCTATGATATATTCAATATAATCCCTGTAAGCAAGCTGTATATCCTCATCTTCAAGCACCAGCTCATCAAACCGCTTACTCTCACAGACAAGTCCTTCCCAGTCTCTCTTTTCGACAAGCTTCATACAGTTTTCATACCATTGATAAAACTCGTATACATAGTCAGGTATCATTACTTCAAATCTCTCATTTGATACGCCCATTCTTTCTAATAAAAAGAACAACCTGGTAAGGCTAATCTCATTTTCTCTACTTTCATACCTGTCGTATGTACTTCTATAACACAAGCCTTCATGTATTTCTTTTGCAGACATTCCAAGGGATTCCCTTATATTCTTAAGTATATAGCTTGGATTATCCGTATATTGGCATTTACTATTGTTCATCTTTACCTCTTAATGTATCCCTTACTCCTCTTACAAATTCAGTCCTTGTAGTATACATCGGATATGTCTCATTTAAAAGTAATAGCAAATCCTCTAAATGCATGATAGAAAAGTCATATACCAAGCTTTCTCAGTATATGACTTTTAGACAGATATTTAGTTAGTTCTTAGATTTATAATTGAATTGTTCCATTTAATATCATTATTCCCAAAAACATGATTAGCAATAGCAAGATAAGACCCATCACGCTCAAAAACAAGTGATAATTTTGTGTCATAATCGTTTCTTTTTAATATTGAGAATGTTATCCCAACTACTGCCAATATATCTCCTACAAGCGCAATTAATAACGCACTTATAATTGATAATATACTTATGATAAGAGCAGGTTTATATTTGCTTTTATCCTTTAACATACTTACTTCTAATATTGTATTATCCATACTTTCCCTTCCTATAATGTCAAGCCCTAAATCATTTAATTTCTGGCTTTCTAATTTTTAACATTGAGTAAGGCAATTGCAATTCTGCTATAAGCGTTACAATTACCCTAAGCACAACGGTATTTCCCTAGTTATAGCAACTTTGACTTCATCTGGTTTTTCTTAAACTTGAAATAGTTTGCAAATGTTATTGACATATCAATTATCATTATTAAAAAGTTGCCTCCTAGACAGGTATACAAGAAAATCATAGAGAGAACACTATTTTCAAACTTAACTGTCAGTTTTATGGAAATAAATAATGCAATCAATACCATTATCTGTAAAATCCCAATCTTATAACCAGTTTCAAAAGTGTCAAATTTTACTAGTATTCCTTCATCACGAGCAGAATTCTCATTCTTTAACTCCTCTCGAATACATATTAAACATTTTACAAAATAAACTGCCGCTAATGTGTATCCAAAAATATTTACAGACTGGATGCTAGATGAAAGCCAAAAATACAATGTTGATATTACTACAGGTATCGTGATAATTTTACTGTTTTTGTTATCTGCAATTCTCATAATTGGCTTCATTGCATCCATAATTTACTCCTCGTGTAATAAGTTTCTTATTAGTTACAATCAGAGAACTCCACAACTTTCAATGTAATGCTCTCCTAATACTTGATCAAGTAACCATATCTTACCACTAAACATAAATAAACACCATAGCATTTTATGGTAATTATTATTACATTTTTCCTTAAAATGTCATGTCTTTATATAAAGTTTAGTTCGACATATACTTTTGATCTCAACATCACAATATTAATAATTTGACATAAAGAAATAAGCCATATACATACCTTCACCGTATATGACTAATCATTCTATTACTTGAGTTTATTATGCGTTCCAAAGCATCAGCTTTTTATTCTTTCTGTATTTGATATATATCATACATATTGTCGATATCTCTGCCAATATTACATTTACACTTACTACTAATAAAAAAAGGTAATTGTAACAATGTCGTTATTATTGAAAACATCATTCTTGAAATTTCCAACTGCAATAAGTGCAATGAACAAGAAACTGCGAACAAATACCTATATCTTACCACTAAGCTAGAAGTAAAACACTATGGCATTTTATGGGAATTATTACTACCTCTCCCTTTAAATATCATGGTGTTTGTAGAATTATAGCTATCATTCCAACCAGATTGCACGTTGCTTAGTAAAGAATAACACAGCCACTTCAAATGAAATACAAAAGTATACTCAATGATCTCATTCTATACTTAAATATTTCTAAAATATTTTTCGTAACCTATCGGTACGTTCACAATTGTATTATTTTTCATTAAAAGTGACTTTAATGTCATTTTACCAACCATTCTTTTTAACTTATTTTTTTGAAAAACATAAACTATTTCTGTATCACTTAATACTATTTTTCATCTCGTATTGCTTTTACCAATACTAAACCATCAATCTTTTTTTCTAAAAATTCTTTATCTGTGTTTTTTTAATTCAACTGTAATAATTTTTAGCCTGAAATTTATCAAAAAAACCATGACATTGGCAAAGCAAATATTACAATATACAGTAGAATACCTAACATCAATGTTCTAATATCTTCGATGGTTATGGTATTTTTCTGAACATTATTTCCAAGACTAACTTGTACAATGGAGTATAAGATAATACACGCAATTAGTATTATCCCTATTATTGTAAAAATAGCAAAAATATCTTCCAAAAGTATTCATAACGAGTCTCCTTTTAATAAGGTGTAAATATACCTATCGCTGCGCCAGTCATACCTAATTAGTTACAATCAGAGAACCCAACAACTTTCTATGTAATGCTCTCCTTATACTTAATCAAGTAACCATATCTTACCACTAAACATAAATAAACACTATGAGCATTTTATGGGGAATTATTATTACATTTTTCCTTAAAATGTCATAAAGCTTTATAAAAAGTCTAAAAGCGACATATACTTTTGACTTCAACATCACAATATTAATAATTTGACATAAAAGAAATAAGCCATATACATACCTTCACCGTATATGGCTTAATCATTCTATTACTTGAGTTTATTATGCGTTCCAAAGCATCATGGAAATCTATCAATCACATGCAGTTATTGTATACCATACTCCTTATACAGCCCATGCCTAATTTCCTCATTTTCTACAACATCCTTGATTTTGTCGTTCTTACCTTCGCTCATTAAGAGACTAATTAGTCTTGCAAGGCAGTTCTCGCCTTCTGCTTTTCCTCTTGCTTCTCCTCTTGCTTCTCCTCTTGCTTCTGCCCTTTCAAACATCGGTTCAAAAAATTTCTCCATGTTCTTTCCTCCTTCTTCACTTTCTATAGGAAAAGGCAGTTCCTCCCCTGTTAGCCTTAGGATGAGGTCACTGACTTCCTCCGGGTGATTTAACTCAATACTATCTGCCTTATGTCTGCTTCCTTTTACCATGTAATCTGCTATTAGCTTAAAATCCTTCTTAAACTTATTTATATCATCTTCACTTAGCTTTTTCAAGTCTATCAGATTGATACTGTAGTCGCTTACATAGTGTTTGAGTTCAGAATCTAGGTTAAGCCTTTTGTGCAGGGTTGTCTCATGCCTCCACTCTTCTTCGCCATAGTAGATAACAAAGGTTATTACAGGGAATATGTCCTGAAGTTCTCCTTCAATACCGGAATTTTTCTTTCGTTTCCTACTTTCCTCTTCCACAAGCTGGGTCCTATAAGAAGCCCCATCGTACGAAAGCACTCTAAATACCATGTTTTTATCAGGTATATCCTGATTTTCAATTCCTATTAGTGAAATAACTACATTCTCTTTCTTCCATAGTTTTACGACATCTCTGTCCTGAAACCTATATTTGCTGTCGTCACCCTTATAGTGGCTCCAGCCGGAAAGGTCAACAAGTTCATCTTCTTTAACTACATCCTTCCCATCAAACATAATTCCATTCACAAAGTCTGCAAATACGTCGTTAAACATGAGCAGTTTCTTCTCTAAAATATCCTTCTCTCCCAATTGTCCCCCTTTCTAAAAAACAACAGAAAATTAAAGTCAAATCTTTGAATTTAACAGCTTGAATATTTCTTTTTGAATTAATAAATACATCTTAGATTGGCGCCAAGTAAAATCTATAAGAACTATTATATATTATTTTCTCTGATTTGTAATCAGCTAAAATGCACAAAAGTTTTTGGATTTAAATATACAAAATATACAAAATTAAAAGACCTTCTATATTAATAAAAAACAAAAGAAAAGCCTTTTTGATTCAATCACCATAATTTTTGATTAGTTTTTCTTTACCCACCTTTCTAAGTCATCCCATATATCTTTACCAGGTCTTGTTCCGCCACCAATGGCACCTATCAGCAGCAGTCCTATATATAGAATAAAAGGCTATAATATACTTACAATATATTTTTATGCTATTCATCAATTCCATTGTCTCCATATTTTCCCCTTTAAAACTGTCAATTACAGGCAGGAACACTAGTCTTCCTTTTTCCCGGTAGATAAAAAAATAGTAAGCCCGCATTTATAGCCAAGCAAACAGCTTTTAATGCTGCGTAAAGTGCCGCAGGAATACTAATATTATGAAGAGAAGCTAAAATTATCATGATTGCAACCAGCGATATTATGTAGATGATTATTTTTGTTGTTTTATTAAACCTGTTAACATAGTTGTCTACCAAAAATTTTCTGTTTCTATACATAGCATTTAAAACAACCACAAAGACAAGTCCAAAAACACCTGAAGATATTAGTTTATCTACCATAATATTCTACTCACGCATCCTTCTTGCTGCTGCGTTTTTTCTTAATCTCTTCTCTTATCACCATCACACCGCTTATAATTGATACCGCAGCCAATGCAAATCCTATGTAATTAGCCACATCATTCTTCACCTGTAGAAATGCACCGGAAAGTGAAGAAATACAAATGCAAAAGATAGACTTATTCATACAAAACCTCCAATTAAATTTGATTATATGCTTACAACATTATACCACACTTCTATCGGCTTTTATATATATGTAGTACCTTTTAACCATTGACACTATCTCGACCGCAAGCAGTAAAACATTGATTCCAAGGCAGGTATTTGGTTTTGTTTATTGATTCTATCATATCACCCTCCCATTTACACTTTTATCCGCGATTGAATATTACTTAAATATGGTTATATTATAGCATTTATATTCAAAAAGCCCATGACATTTTCCGCACATTTTTAGTTGGATTAATTTCGGAAAAAGTCATGGCTTAATCATTCATATAATTTATTTAACAAAGTTAATTCACTTTCACGCCCTATAAACATAGCACCTCTATGTTTTCTTCAGAAAAAATCATAGTCTTTCATAAACAGCTTCACTACATATCCCTTCCTTTTATACATCCCATAAGGCATTCTTTTAACAGCCTGCTGTCAGCAGTATCATAAAAATGTAAAAGTGCCTCATTAAAGCTTAAAGCTTCCTTCTTCCCTATGGTCAGTACTCCTTTGCCCTCACTTATCAGTATTTTACTTGCTACTATCGTTGAAGTCCTCTTGTTTCCGTCCCAGAAAAGCTGTCCTCTTACAGAATAACAAAAATATTCTATCGCCCTTTCATAGATAACAGGGATATTATTTATTTCCTCTATTCTCTTTTCTACTTCGGCTTTAACGGGAATAGGCGGTAGATAATCTGTTCCTCCTACTCCTACTGTACCGCTTCTAAGCACTCCCCATTCTAAGCTTTCATTCCTGGATACCAGGCTGTTTATCTTACATATATATTCTAATGTAAGTGGTTCATCAAGAGTATCTAACATAGATTTCCAGGCATCCCTTAAGTTTAGTACTGTCTGTATGTCCGATACCGGTACATTATTTACTATTGCACCGTCAATAATGGCCTGTGTCTGTGGAAATGTAACATTTACACCCTCTATGTAGGCGGTATTAAAAACCAGCTCTGCAAATAGCTTTTTTGCCAAAAAAATATTAGCCTTTTTATCCATATTCATCTCCTATTTTTCTCTACTCTTTCATATCTTTAATATATCAAATTTTATTTTCTATAATTATACTACCTTCATTGTAAGCTAATCTTTATTCACTTTCAATTCTCTAAATACATCTAACAAATACTTAGCCACAGGCTCCTCAGCCTCTATAGTTAGATGTATCCCATCCTTTTCAAGTGGCAAGTCAAGGCTGCCTACATCAGCAAAATGCACTCCCTCATCCTCTGCCACCCTATGAAGAGCCTTAGATAAGCCTCCATCCAAGGTGCTGAACTTTTCATAGTACCTGTCACCTGTAAAATCAAGTTTAGGAGGAGCTATAAGCAGTATATCTGTTTTTCTACTGCTGTAGGCTTCATTTTCAAATAACCTGTCTATCAGAGCCTTCATCCTCCCTGCCACCCTATCTGCATCAGGCTTGCTATAGCTTAGATAATCATTGGTTCCAAGCATAATAGCTAAAAGGTCAATATCCCCCGCCTTCTCTATAACCTCTTCAAATTCTTCAAGTTCAAAGTCCATAGAGGGTATACATCTGCCCACCTTAGCTTCTATGATAAATTCCCATTCACCCTTTAATTCATTGGCTAAGATTCCTGTAAACCTCTGATTCTCAGGATACCTTGCCCCACTATGTCCGCCCCTTACATCTACTCCATAGGTATTGGAATCGCCGTAAAATAAACACTTCTTCATACTTCTCCTCCGTTTGCCTAGCTTACTATAAGCTCTCGTTTATTTAATCTCTTACACACTATACTCTTAGCCTAGTTTATCCATTCAAAAAAAAGCCACATAACAAGTGTAACACCTGTATGTGGCTTAAGCAAGCAGCTATATTTAATTAAATCTCTTTGATACTAATCTTGTACAGCTTGGCTATTACTCCCATAAGGTCTTTACAGCCGTCTGAAAGCCTGTTCTTCTTCTCTGTTACCAGATAAAGCTTTCTGTAACCGCCCTCCTTACTTATCTTGAATTCAAGAAGTTCTCCTCTTTCAAGCTCTCCGGATACCGCAAGCCTTGACATCATGGCTATTCCAAGACCGTTGATAACAGAATTGATTACGGTCACTGTCTTGCCAAAGGTTGCACTTACCTTTAATTCATCCTGAGATATGCCCTGGCTTTCAAGAAGCTTGATAGCCTCTTTTCTCGTACCTGAGCCACTTTCTCTCATAATGAAATCTTCATTTTTTATCCAGTTAAGGTTGGTCTCGCTCTCCTTTATCTTCCTGTATTTCTCAGAATTCTCAGTTACGAGGATTAGCTCGTCATCATAAAACGGAATAAAGTTACACTTGGTACTGTTGATTTCAGTACCGGCTATGCCTATGTCTGCCATGTGGTTGGTAATATCCTCTACCACCCCTGCACTGTCTGTTTCCCTTACCCTAAAGTCCACATCAGGGAATTTCTTCTTAAATGCTGAAAGAATCTCAGGTACAAGGAACTGTCCCGGTATAGAAGAGGTAGATATAACCACCTGTCTTACCTTGTTGTCTTCATCCATTGAAAATGAATTCTGTATCTTGTCAGCAAGCTCAAGTATCTCTTTGGCATAGAGGTAGATTCTGTCTCCCTCATCCGATAACTGAACCTCTTTGGTTGTCCTGTCAAACAGCCTTACTCCCAGCTCTTCTTCCAGGTTGTTAATATAGGCACTTACCGTAGGCTGGGTAATGAACAGCTCCTTAGCAGCAAGTGTAAAGCTTCTATTATTGGCAATCTTTACGAATGCTTCCAATTGTTTTAATGTCATTAATACGCCACCCTTTCCGTCTCGCCGCCAACCTTCTTTGTTACCTTTATCACGTCCATATATTCTATTATTGGCTTAGCACATTTTCTACTTGTTTCAAACATTTCCCTTACTTCTGAAATAGTAATAATTTCATTTGTCTTAAAATGTTCCCTCACCTTTTGCTCGGCTACATCCATAAAGTGCTTCATTGTGTACATTTCAAGCTCGATGCCGACTTTTACAGCCTTTTCCTCGTCCATCATCACTCTAAGTACATCCATCACCACTTCATCACTATACTTTTTCTTGTCGATTTCTGAAAATCTTAAGAAAGCATAGCCTGCAGTCTCAAAAGTATCCGTAAGCAGCTTTTCTATAGAAAGGTAGGTCTCATCCTTATTTATCTCATAACCCGGCAGGCATACATACTCATTTCTTACTTCTATTAGGTTCTCGGAAACGAGCTTATTGATACATTCTTCAAATACATTTAATTTTACCTTTTTCATATAGGATGAATGTATCTCAGCCTTCTTTATTCCTGCCCTGTAAGGATATTTTTCATAGAATTTCTTCAAATCTCTGACAATTTCCTGAGACAGAATAAATGCATTGTCCCTGTGCCAGAAGAAAATATCCTTATTCTTAGAAACTCATAAATAATGCCATCATCAATAAGTTCATCCAGATAAGGGCGTAGCTCCTCTGCGGAATGCGACATATTTTTGGCAAGGTCTTTAAGAGTAATCAAATCCTCAGTCTCAGCCCTTATATTAAGCTCGCAGACATCTGCAAGAGAACCTGACTCCTTCTTAAGCAGTTCTTCTATGGCATCCTCATTGAAACGCTTTTTCTTTCTTGGATTTGGCTCTAGGACTATACCTCCACCGATAGTCTCAAGAGGACTGTAGAAGCGGACTATGAACCTGTCGCCTCTTTTGGTTGCAAGCTCCTCTTCAAGTAGAAGCTGTGCAAGCCCTGTCTCTCCCGGAACAAGCTCATCCTTGTCAAGAAGAATAGCCCTGCAGAGGATTTCACTGGTTCCCGTAAAAAGGTGGAGTCTGTCTCTATTTTTAATATTTCTATTGGAATCCTTTAGTACTGTGAGTTTTACATCCATAAGGCGCGAATTCTCCATACTTCCCACAGGCGCAATTACACAGCCCCTGTGAAGTTCGTCCTTATGTATATTAGATATATTAAGAGCCACCCTCTGTCCGGCTTCGCATTTATCCTGATTGGTCTCGTGTACCTGGATATTCCTTATCTTGCACTCTTTACCTATAGGAAATACCTCAAGGGTATCATTTTTACTTATTGAGCCTGAAAGCAGGGTTCCGGTAACAACAGTTCCAAAGCCCGGCATAGAAAATACACGGTCCACAGGAAGACGAGGTATGCTGTTTACATCCTTTTCCTTAACATCGTCCTTTACCATATGCATAATCAGTTCTTTAAGTTCTTCTATACCATCTCCCGTCATGGCAGATACCCTAGCCACAGGAGCACCCTCCATTATCGTTCCCTTAAGCTCTTCTTTGACATCTTCCTCCATCATGCTAAGCCACTCTTCATCCACAGTGTCGCATTTATTAAGCACCAGAATTGTCTTTTCTATGCCAAGAAGCCCAAGTATATCAAGATGTTCCTTAGTCTGAGGCATGATTCCCTCATCTGCCGCCACAACCATGAGCACAAGGTCCATGCCGACTACTCCGGCAACCATGTTATTTATAAATTTCTCATGTCCCGGCACATCTATAATACCGCATCTGGTATGGTCTTTAAGGTCAAACCAGGTAAAACCAAGCTCAATGGTAATACCACGCTTTTGTTCTTCCTTAAGCCTGTCCGTATTACGTCCTGTAAGTGCATGTATGAGGGTGGTCTTGCCATGGTCTATATGTCCTGCAGTTCCTATAATAATATGTTTCATTAAAGCACACCTCCAAACAGGCTGCCAATAGTCTCAAAGTCTTCGTCAAGCAGGGTGCGGACATCCATCCAAATGGCATCCTCTGCTGTCCTTGCAACTATTGCTGGTCTGGAGTGGTGCATAATCTCCTCAAGGGAAGTTACACTTATATTTTTAGGCTTAATAACTACAGACACACTTTTGATTCTTTCAAGAGGCAGGGAGCCTCCTCCCACCTGCGATTCACAGTCTTCTATGGTTATCTCTGCATGTTTACACTTATCTCTAAGAATATCTGCAAGCCTTCCTGCTCTTTCCTTAACCGAGTCATAGGTCTCGCTAATCATCTTAAGAACAGGTATCTCAGATATAGCTTTTTCTTCATTTAAGTATGAAAGTAATACAAGTTCAAGTGCGGTAACAGTGAATTTATCAACTCTAAGCGCTCTGGTCAGCTGATTCTTCTTCATCATGTTGATATATTTCTTCTTACCGATAATGATGCCCGCCTGTGGCCCGCCAAGAAGCTTGTCTCCACTAAAGCAGACTACGTCAACTCCTGCTTCTATTGCTTCCTGTACTGTAGGTTCGTGTGTAAGGCCAAACTTAGCAAGGTCAATAAGCACACCACTTCCAAGGTCCTCAATGATAGGAAGTCCTTTATCTTCAGCAAGAGGCTTAAGCTCACTTGCCGTAACACTCTGGGTAAAGCCTACTATACTGTAGTTACTGGTATGTACCTTTAAGAAAGCCTTAGTATTCTCAGTGACAGCTTCTTCATAGTCAGAGAGATGTGTCTTGTTGGTAGTACCTATTTCTACAAGCTTCGCACCGCTTGCTCCATAACATCAGGTATTCTAAACTTACCGCCTATCTCTATGAGCTCACCACGGGATACAACTACTTCTCCGCCTTTTGCCATAGTGCTTAGGATGAGCATAACTGCAGCTGCATTGTTGTTAACCACCATGGCAGCCTCGGCTCCTGTTATTCTACATAAGAGTTTTTCAAAATGCGAATAACGCTCTCCCCTCTTGCCTGATTCAAGATTGTACTCAAGATTGGAATAGCCACAGACTATATCCTTTAACAATTCTGCCTGAGTCCTTGTAATAGGTGCACGGCCTAGGTTGGTATGAAGTATGGTGCCTGTACCGTTGATTACTTTTCTTACTTTTGGTTTGAATAGATTCTTTACTTCATTTACGATTGTTTCCGTAAGATTGTCTATCTTAGATTTAAGCCCTGTTTCAGTCTCTGCTTCTGCTATCAAAAGGCGGAGCCTGTCTGTCTCCTCCCTTATGATATCCATAACTATCTCGTGTCCGTATTCTGATATTACTGTCTTTATCTCATCCTTCTCAAGGAGTATATCCACCTTGGGTATACTCCTATACAATACATTCTTATCCATTTCCCCTTCTTTCCGCGCAGAAAATCCGGTCGAGTCCGACATTTTCTGCCAGAACCCGAGGATTTATCTCACATATATTAGTTTTTCCTTCTTTGGTACAACCTTACCGATAATAGCTACCTCGGTTGCAAGCGAGGAACCCTTAAGCGCCTTAATAATCTCTTCTCCATACTTAGCTTCTACTGCATATAAAAGTCCACCTGAGGTCTGTGGATCAAAGAGTAAGTCTCCATACACTTCCTTTACTCCACTAAGGTCAACCTTTGAATCGAAGTATTTTTTATTCTTATACGCTCCTTCAGGAATCATTCCCATTTCCGCAAGACTCATCGACTCCGTTACATAAGGAATCTCATCTGCATATAATTCAAAAGAAACCTCACTTGGCTCAGCCATCTCTATTCCATGTCCCAAAAGTCCAAAGCCTGTTACATCTGTGCAGGCATGAACAGGGTAATTATCCATTATCTCTTTTGGCAGACGGTTAAGTGTAGTCATAACTTTAATTGCCTCTTCACAAGCTTCTTTGGAAGCCATGTCTACCTTAGCTGCGGTACTTACTATACCGGTACCAACCTGCTTGGTTATGATAAGGATATCACCTTCTTTTGCTCCGTAGTTTTTCTGTATTTTCTCCGGATGCACAAACCCGGTTACACTTAGTCCATAGAGAGGAACATCATTTTGTATTGAATGTCCACCTATAAGGAGTGCCCCTGACTCAGCTACCTTGTCTGCACCGCCCTTCATTATATCTCCGAGAACACTTGGAGACAGGCAGTTAGGGAAAGCAACTATGTTCATGGCAACCTTTGCTGTTCCACCCATAGCATAGATATCGCTAAGGGCATTGGCTGCAGCAATCTGTCCAAAGAGGTATGGATCATCTACTACAGGCGTGAAGAAATCGAGTGTCTGAATAATAGCCACATCGTCACTGACTTTATATACAGCAGCATCATCTGAAGTATCAAGACCTACTAAAAGGTTCTCATCTTTTCTTAACTTAGGCAACTTGCTCATAACCTGAGCAAGGGTTTCAGGACCTATTTTAGCGGCTCATCCTGATGCCTTGGTAAGTGAAGTCAACTTTACATTTTCTTTACTCATGTAACCTCCTAATAATATTCTTAGTGATAAAAATTATCTATATATACACTGAATCATTATACTATAGACAGTTACAGATTTTCAAGTATTCTACAATTTTGCAAATTTCTTACAATAAATCGGCCATTCTATTGTTATATTTTTAACAGATAGAACGCAAAAACAGAGGCCACTTTACTGACCTCTGTTTTAATTAAATATAAGTCTATGCCAAATTATTTTACTAAATATTGTTTGATATATTGAATCAAGCCGTTGGCTTTAATCACGATAATTTGGACTTAAGTCTGTACTGTAACACCTATTTAAGTTTACATCTCTACTTTGTCACCCTTAGCAAACTTAGCAATCTTTCCTCCAAGGAAGAGGAGTGCAAGGATGTTTGGAAGTACCATCAGAGCGTTGAAAAGGTCTGAAAGGTTCCAAACAAGTTCTACCTTAAGAAGTGAACCACAGAAAACACAAGCTATAACTATAATTGTAAATGGAATTATAGCTTTGTCACCAAAAAGATACTTGATGTTCTGTCTTGCAAAGAAGTACCATCCTATAATTGTTGAGAATGCAAAGAACAATAAGCAAAGTGCTACGAACTTAGGACCGATATTACCAAAACCATGCTCAAAAGCCACCTGTGCTACTACCGTACCGGTAAATTCCTTGTTATCCGTACCAAAACCAAAAGCTGTACCTTTCTGAAGTACACCTGTCGAAAGGATTACAATCGCTGTCATTGTAAGTACTACAAAAGTATCAATAAATACACCAACCATAGCAACTTCACCCTGATCCTGTGGCTTATCAACCTTAGCTATAGCATGTGCATGTGGTGTAGAACCCATACCGGCTTCATTAGAGAAGAGACCTCTTGCTACACCCTTTCTAATTGCTTCTCTAATTGCAATACCTGCTGTACCACCAACTATTGCCTCCGGTGTAAATGCACCTGTAAAGATAGATGCAAATGCTCCTGGTACATTCTTAATATTGATAATAAGAATAATAAGACCTCCTAAGAGATAGAGTGCTGCCATTATAGGTACACACTTCTCTGTAAAAGATGCGATACGGCTGATACCACCCAAGAAAATGAAAGCTGCTATAATAGCCACTGCAATACCCACTATCCAAGTAGGAATACCAAATGCTGTCTTAAATGCAGCACTTATAGAGTTGGACTGAACCATGTTACCCATGAAACCAAGTGCAAGGATAATAGCTATAGAGAAGAAAGCAGCAAGGAACTTACCGAATCCGCCCTTAAATGCCTTGGTGATATAGTAAACAGGTCCACCTGTTACTTCTCCGTCTTTATCAACTATCTTGGTTGCCTGTGCAAGACAAGCCTCTCCATAGATTGTAGCCATTCCAAAGAAGGCTGCAAGCCACATCCAGAAGATTGCTCCAGGACCACCACCAACTATAGCTGTAGCACAACCGGCTATATTACCGGTTCCAACCTGTGCTGCTATAGCAGTTGCGAGCGCCTGAAAAGAACTCATACCATCTTTACCTGCCTTAGAGCCACTGAGTGAGAAATCACCAAATACTCTGTTCCAAGCTCTGCCAAAATGACGAATCTGAACAAAACCTGTTCTTACTGTGAAGTAAAGACCTGCTCCGAGAAGAACAAAAAGCAGAATGTTATTCCACACAAATCCGCTAATGTCATCAACAACCTTTGCAGCCTTGTCCATAGAGCTTAACTCTGTTTTTGTCAGAGCCATTACAAAAAATTTCGTTAAATCTATCATACCCTTTCCCTCCTCCTAATATCAGTTGTCTCAGACCTCAACCAAATCTGAGACTCTTATTGGATATTAATATTAGAATGTATCCCCCGCAAGTTTAGTCTTGCGGAGGGATACAAAACTAAACTTTATTTATCAAATACTGTCTGCTTATCAACTTCTGTGCAGAGTGCATCAAGAGACTTCTGAACTATCTTACGACGAAGTTCTTTTTCTTCATCTGCTGGTAATGCAGGATTACCAAGTGGATGAGGAATAGCGATAGCTGGTACGATTCTGTTAGCACCAACAGTAAGTGAAATAGGTGTTACTGTACAGATATGAACTACAGGAAGACCTGTTGCTTCAATAGCTTTAACCATCGTTGCACCGCAACGTGTACAGGTGCCTCACGTGCTGGTTAAATAACAGCGTCTACTCCGGCAGCAAGAAGTTTCTGTCCAATCTCCTCACCGAACTTCTTAGCTGATGCAACGGCTGTACCGTTACCAACTGTTGAATAGTAGAATTCGTGAAGCTTGCCAATAACTCCTTCTTTCTCCATATCACGGAGTACATCAAGAGGTACTACTCTGTCTGCTAACTCGTTAGCATATACAGGATCGTAACCACCGTGTGCTGTCTCTGAATTTGTACTGTCAAGGGTGTTAAGACCTTCCATGCTGTATGTACCATACTTAGAAGCATTTGAGCTCTCAATGTGGTCCGGATTGCCCTTTGGAACGATACCGCCTGAAGTAACTACAGCTATTGTAGCCTTGCTCATATCCTTGATAGCCTTACCTGGCTCTACTCTATCGAATACAGGCATTGGATACTCAGTAACGAATGGCTTGTCAGCTATCTTCTTAAGGAGCATCTCTACAGCTCTCTTTGAGCCTCTCTTAGACTCGAAGAAGTTGACACGCTGATTCTGATTGAAATATCCTTCTTCTACAGATGCACCGATTGCCTCGCCCTTTGCAAGCTTGAGAGCAAGTGGAGCCATCTTCTTAACTGCATCTCTCATACCTGCTGCATTGTTCTTGGTAGATACGATGTAAACCTGGTTCTTGAACATGTCTACACCAGGGTTCTCCTCGTACATACCTGTAACAACAGGAATATTTAACTCTTCTTTAACTGCTGCTGCTATAGTAGCGCAGGCAACACCGTAACGTCCTGCGTTAAATGCAGGTCCTGCAATAAATAAATCAGGTTTCTGTGACTTAACCATCTCGATAATCTCAGCCTTAGCCTTATCAAGATTCTCATTGAAATAACTATCTCCACAGATGATAGTAGCTACTATCTCTGCTTCTTCGCCAAACTCTGCAGCAAGTGCCACACCAGGACCTACCTTTTCTCCTACGCGGAGCTCAGCTGCATAATCAGCCTTTTCCTCGCCACCAATCTGTGCAAAGAACTGGTTGATATAATGAACAACTCTAAGTTTTGCCATGATTTTCTCCTTATCTCGCACTAAGTGTATTAAATCCCATTTCGTTTGTAGCTCCGGTAATTACCTGAAGCTCAACTTCAAGTGTACCATCTTCTCTAAGTGTATGCTCGTTAGCTCCGGCAATCTTGTCAACATAAGCAAGAGTACCGATAACCTTGTCAAGCTTAGGAAGAATAACAACCTGGTTAGCATTACCGCCGGTTACAAGAGCATTTGCAGCTGCGTTTGCATCTGCAAGTGACTGCGACTTACCATCACGTCCTGCATACTCATCAGTAATAATAACAGTCTTAATTCCCTTAGCCTCAATCTTTGTACAGTTCATAATAAGGTCTGTATCAGGGTTACCAAAACCTTCCTCAGATATAATAACAGCATCAAGTCCAAGCATCTCGCAAAGCTTTGCTGTCTGGTTTGATGAACGCTGCTTATCAGCAAGGTATACGTTCTCGTTTGTAATGATATGCGCTACAAAGTTGATTGTCTTTCCGTGCTCTGCATACAAGTCTTCGATAACAGGGTTGTTCTGATGTGCATAAGTCTGGTTCTTATCACAAGAAGAAACGCAGTTACCGGAGATGATAGCTCCATCCATATCCTCTGTTGGATAAAGTACTGTAGGGAGGATCTTCTTTGCATCAACGCCATATACATAGGTGTCATGAAGAAGTCCCTGACTCTGAAGCATCTGTACATAACCAACTCTTGGAAGTCCAGGGAACTTCTCAAAGCCCTCCTTAAGTGTAGAGCTTCATATACTATTGTCTCATCAGGTGTAAGGTTTCTAGCAAGCTCACCAATGTATGTAGCTACATTAAGACCTGCCATACGAACTGCATGCTCATAGTCGTGAGGAGCAACTCCATCAACGCCTTCGCAGATAAGGCAAAGGTTAAGTAACTTTGAATATGGTGTATACTGTGCTCCAAGACCGGTCATATCGATGATACCTTCCTGGAAACCAACAATAGGTCCACAGGTAACAACAGCCATATCCTTAAGGCAATAGGTCTTTCCTGAACCAACTGTGTCAACAGGGGCAACAACACCAGGGAAGATGCCTCCGTTTCCTTCTACCTTTACTCTAGGCTCGATTACGTCCTTAACAGGAGTAATTCTTACGGACTCGCCCGGTTTAGCAATGTCAAAGTCAGCACATTTAAGCTTCTCCTGCTCAAGAACTATCTTAATAAGCTCTTCTTTGTTCACATAGAGAACTCCGCCTTCAATCTTTGACGTTGTTGCAAATTGGATGTCTTTGATGAAAATCTTTCCAAGTTCCAGTTTCACAACTCATACCTCCTAATCATTATGTGTATTATTTTCAAACAATTCAAATGTCTGAAATCGTTTTAATCATAGGGATGTTGTATTATGATTCAACCACTCATAATTATTATCCTTATTACTAAAAATCATGTTCCAACACTTAAATCATTTATAGGAAAAATTAAATAATACTTTCCTACTTGAAACCTCCTATATTATATCATATTTCACTAATATTGTAATCCAAAAAATGCACATTTTCTGTATTTTCTATGTTTTCGATAGTTTTTAAGAATGTAATCGCGTTCATAAGCGTGCTTATTTTAAATATTGCACAAAAAAAGGGTCATTGTATATTTTTTTACCATAGATATGCCCGTTATTTATACTATTTTCTGATAATTGTATTTTTGCACAAAAATATAACTATGATTGTAACTTTTTTTATATTTTGCAATTTTTTTCTGCTAGAATTTCATTTTAAATCTTAAGTCATAATTTTTCGTTATTTATAGTAAAATATCAATAAAAAAAGAACCCTTTCACAAGCAGGTATACCCCGCTTACAAAACTAAGGTTCTTAATATATGTAACTATTTGAGCGCTTCGAAGGATTCAATTCCACTGGAAATCAGGGTAAAATCTATGAATTGTTTGTCCTCATCAGTTCCTTCTCTAAACTCGTCTGCTCTCTTTACAAACTTTTTGCAGTTATCAATCGCATCCTCAATCATAAGAAGGGAGTCTGCATCTACATTTCCCTCAACTATATGAACCATAACCGACTTATAAGGTGTCTGTCCCGGTTTGACACTACCCGAGAGTGGATGGGTAAGAAGAACTGAGCCCTTATGTATCATGTCTCTTAACTTTTCCATAACATTTAGAATGTCACCCTCTACAAAGTCAATATTATAGTTTCCTTCAATTTTTTCTTTAACCAATGGATTATTGGTAACTATCAAAACTTCTTGCTTTTTCATTTATTTTCACCTTTATGCAGAAAATTTACGGCTGCAGCCATCTTTATCTAAGTGGTAAAGAAACTGCAGCCGATATATTGTCTTACTATGTAAAACCAGTCTTAGCTTACATATCCTGCCTTCTGAAGTATTTCAACTGACTTTGCCTTGTTTGAATCAGATACTCTGATGATAGGACCTGTACAACCCATACCACTTTCAGCATAGATATTTTCTTTCCAAAGTACCTTGACAGCATCCTCAAGGTCCATAACTTCAACACCCGGAATCTGAGCTGTTACTATTTCCTTTGGTGGCTCTTTTACGTCTTCACTAGGAGCTGCACTCTTCTCACGAGAAGCCTTAAGCTCAGCTAATATCTTATCAAGACCTGCTTTCTTAGCAGCCTTAAACTCAGCATCAGCCACATCAAATACTTTTCCTCTTACAAGTTCGGCTGCATAACGGATAGCATTTGCTATAACAGGAGTTCCTGAAGCACGGGAAATAATCATAACTAAGTTCTTATATCCCTCACCAATACCAGGACCATATCCAAATCCGCTTGCTTCGTAGCTTCCACCTGTGGTGAAGGAAGAAAGCATCTTGCTCATTACATTACCTGTAAGTGAATCCATAACCATGATATCAGGAGTAGCTCTAAGTACGTCATTACCTCTCATTACACAGCCGCCGTCAGATCTGCTTGACTCTGTGAAATGGATGTCATAACCGCCTTCCTGAAGTCTCTTAAGTTCTTTCTCTGTCTGTCTTGCACCATCTACATTAAGAATACCTACTGTAGGCTCTTTAATTCCACAAGCCTTAGCTGTGATTATACCGTAGATAGCATTCTTTATCATACCTTCAATACGGTCTGTACTTGAAGTACCGGTTGTATTGGCAATGAATAATTCCTTACCAACACCTGGAGTAACTGCACGACCTACTGTAGATACACCGATTGGAAATGGATAATGCATGGTAACCGCACCGTCAATTTCTCCTGATGCAAGCATTTCATCCATCTTGTCATGTCCTTCGTCATCGTTACTAACCTTAATAGTTGTAACTCCCTCTGCCTCAAGAGTACCGATGTAGTAAACATCAATTCCATCTCTTGCAGCCTCAACTGCAGCTCTTAAGGTAGTCTCTTCGCCATGCTCAGAACCCATACCTGTAAGCGCAATTTTAGGTCTCTTACCGAAGCTTCCTGTTTCAAGGCCTTCAGCCATTTCAAGGAAGGTATCGGCAATTATCTTTTCAATTCCTTTTCCCATTACATTTCCACCTTCCTCAGATTATTCTGTTACCAAAGATGCTGCAAACTCTTTCATAGCCTTAGCTATAAGTCCCTTTACCTCTTCCTCTGATACTCCGCTTTCCTTGCTGTCAGCAGAAGTATTAGCCTGAATTACAAAGGATACACCATCAAAAAGGTTTGTCATTCTTCCAAGGAAGAGTGATCCCTTACCAACTATCATAGCCTTCTTAATATTGCCGGCTAAGATATCCTCTCTTGCAAATCCGATATAAGGAGCACCTGAAGGGATATGTCCCTGTGTAGGAGCGAAACCTACAAGACCATGCTTCTCAATGAAAGCAGGGATTTCAGTTCTTTCAATCTGTCCCTTCTTAACAGCAAGAGCAGCTATCATCTTGTAGTTAGCCTCCGGAACATCTCCAGCACCTGCAGGCTTAGTAATATCAGGGTTCTGCATCTCTGTTGAATATTTATCTATATCAGTTATCTTAAGTCCTACCTTCTCAAGAGGATCTGCTACAAGGCTTCCGATTACGTTCTGAGGAGCTGAACCTGTACCAACAGTATGACGTCCGATGATGTCAAGGTTAATCTCAGGGCTTACTCCGTCATTCTCAGCAATGAGGATACAGAAAGAAGCGATACAATCCTCGAGAAGAGGAACATCTTTCTTAATATGATCCTTACCATTCATACCAAGTTTAGGTACGCAACCACCACCGATTACAGCTACCATCTTATAGGCACCAGCCTTAACAAGAGCAGCAGCCTCAATAAGAGCGTGTGCAGGACCTGCACAGAATCCTCTTGCATCTGAACCTGTAGCATTTACAAGACCTGCTATCTCAGCAACAGCCTTTGCAAAGTTACCGCCACCACGCTGGTTAACATCACCACAAGCCTCTTCAGAACAGTCAAGTACATACTCAACATCTTCTTTAGCTACTCCTGTACTCTTAAGTGAGTGAAGAACTGCAAGTACGCTTGAAGCCTTATTTACAAAGGTTCTCGTGCATAACTTCAGCTGAAAGGTTTACGTCGATATCGTGAGCACGCTTAACGCAGCCTACAAGTGTCTCCCCATAATAAAGACCTTCTGCTCCGTCATTATTAACAAACTGCTCGATTTCAGAAAGCTCAAAGCCTTCGTGAACTCTTGCCATTATATCTTCTGTAATAACAGGATCTGCTGCAAGCTCAGCCTTGTGAGCTGCTACAAAGCCTTTCTCAAGCATAACTACTTCAAATACATCACTAGCCTGAACTAAAAGAAGGAACTCTGCCTCAGGCATAATTTCACCAAACTTACCATATCTGTCAGCACCAGGCATCTTCTTGTCAAAGTAAGGGAATTCTACCTCTTTGAACTGCGCTGGTGTAGCATTGCCAATGTAAACCTGATTTGGCCAATAATCAACAACGTCCTGGAAGCTTCTGAGATGACTAGGTACACCCTTTAAGAATTCTGAATCAGGGTTAACAATCTTCTCAGTTACAGCTGTAGAACCATTGTGAATTATCATGCTTGGTGTATGCGCAAGAGCATAACCTGTTCCTTTAATAATACTGTTCATACTTTCCACCTCGTTTTATTAGTTTTTTTACCTTCTAAGCACTTGGTTATGTAAAATCCCCCAAATGTTAATTTCTTTTTCTTGTAAGAATACTTTTGAAGTAATTTTTGATACTCAATACATCTTAATTGAATCTTAAAACTACAATCATGCATGTACATGTAAAAATGGCGATGAGGCAGTTAAACCTCATCGCCACCTCTTAACATTTTTAAAATTGCAAAGCTAATTATAAATATTTGCAATACTCGTTTTCTGATGTTAGTCATCTCTTCAATGATTCCGTCAACATCAAGAACCATCTCCATCATACTAACCTGGTCATCATAAACGCCTGCATCAACTTCTGCTTTAATCTCTGGTTCGCAAATATGGTATACTGTGAGTCCAAGCTGAACTCCTGTCAATGGACCTGCAAAAGTAGGATCTCCAGCAGTAACAGTCTCAGCAGCAAGACCTGAAGCCTCACCCTCTGCAGCACCAAGAACTACTACTACGTTCTCAGGACCGTACTTCTCTGAAAATTCCTTTACTCTTTTCTGGTTTTCAAGATCCATTGCACCTGCGCTCGTTCAAACGAAGCACTCAGTAGATGCAAAAATTACTTCACCACCGGCAGACTCTACACAGGCACTAATAGCTGGGCCCGGTACACCGTCACGATCGCCGATGATTACTACCTTTTTGTCTTTTAAGATAGCCATCATATTCTCCTTTCAAAAGTGTTTCAATATATCGTTAAAGCTCATGCTCTAAACGCATTTTAATACAACTCATAGTTTATCACAGTTGCAATAAAATTTCAATACTCTGGGAATACACTACATTTATTGTAAAAATTCATGTAAAAAACCTATTAATTTTAGATTTTTTTACAATAGCTTTAATTACTGAGCGTACTTCTCTACCATAGCTCTGATAGCTGGCTCTGTACAATCTTCTTTAGCGAGCTCCTCAACCTTCTCGCCACCCTTATAGATAGCCATAACAGGAAGTCCTAAAATCTTCTGTCCGATTGCAAGACGACGAGCCTGTGTTGTGTTGAGTGCGCAGAATTTAAGCTTTCCTTCGAACTCATCAGCAAGTCCGTGTACAAATGGCATAAGAGCCTGACAAGGCACGCAGCCATCACCGTAAAAATCTACGAATACATAACCTTCAGCCTCAAGTACCTCTGGTCCAAATGTGTCCTTATTAACCTCTAACATATCTCTATCCTCCTAAAAATTTTTTATAATTATTAAACATTGATGCAGAATTGCTATGGCTTATGCTTCTCGCATTCCTTGAAACAATATTCACACTTTTGACAATTGTATCATTAGATAAGTCCGTTTATATACTTATCGCACATTGTTGCTGCAATAGCACCATCTGCTGCAGCAGTTACAACCTGACGAAGCTCTTTAACTCTGATATCACCAACTACATATACACCAGGGATGTTGGTGCACATATTCTCATCAGTAATAAAGTAACCTCTCTCATCGAGCTCAAGACCTGTATCTTTGAAAAGGTCTGAGTTAGGGATTCTTCCGATGAAGCCGAAGAGACCGAACATGCCGTCTTCTTCATTTGCTACAATGTGAGTAACCTCACCGGTCTTCACATTCTTAACATCCATCTCTGAAAGGATACCATCTCCATATAGCTTTGTAACAGCACTATCCCACATAAAGTGAAGATTCTCAATCTTGAAAGCCTTTTCCTGAATGGACTTAGCTGCTCTAAGCTCATCTCTTCTATGAATGATAGTAACATTTCTTGCAAATTTTGTAAGATACATAGCTTCCTCAACAGCAGAATCTCCGCCGCCAACTACATATACATCAAAGCCTTCGAAGAAGTTAGCATCGCAGGTAGCGCAGTAAGATACACCCTTACTTGCAAACTCTTTCTCTCTCCTTCACAGCCAATTGGTCTTGGATAAGCTCCGGTTGCAATAATAACTGTCTTTCCTTCATAAGAACCATTATTACAGGTAACCTTCTTAACATCGCCCTTAAGTTCAACAGACACAACTGTATCACTTACACGGTCACAACCAAAATGCTCACACTGTTTTGTCATTCTGGCAATAAGACTAGGACCGCTCTCCTCTTCAAGAACCTGTCCAGGATAGTTTTCAATCTCGTCTGTGATTGCTATCTGTCCACCATCACTACCTTTTTCAATGATAAGAGTAGAAAGTCTGGCTCTTCCACTGTAAAGGCCTGCTGCAAGGCCACCAGGTCCTGCCCCAAGAATAATTACATCATACAGCTTACTCATAGTTCACGCTCCTTTTTTTCATTTTCAATCCAAGTTAAATGGATAAAACCAAACTTCTTGCAAAAAATTGCAAGATTTTGCATTAAATTGCAAAATCTCACAAATTTTATTCAATAATTTGATTTACAACATCATGCACATTCTATTATACAACACATCTACCATATTTGTAAAATACTTTTTAAATGCATTCTCTACTTTTGTACTTTTTCATCATTTTTAAGTGCTTTTATTGTAGAAATTGTCGTCATTACCATTATGAAATGAACGGGAAGGCTGCAACTATCGAGATAGTCTGTAAAGGCTTGAGTCCTCCTGCCATAAGTAGTCCGATAGCGGTAACTGCCTGAAGAACTCCCCATATTATCTTGTTGCTCTGAGGTGGATTCAGGTTACCATTTGATGTAAGCATCGACAATACGAAAGTACCTGAGTTTGCAGATGTAATGAAGAAGGTGCAAAGAAGTACAATCGCAATTATTGAAAGTACGAATCCGATAGGATATTTGTTAAATACTACAAAAAGTCCAACTGATGGATTGGCAGCGATATCTGCCATCTCTTTCATAGTAAGGGTTCCGTTTAGTCCAAGGTTAAGTCCGAGCGTTCCAAAAATAGAGAACCACACAAACGATGCAAGAGCAGGAGCGAGCATAACACCCATAATAAACTCTCGTATAGTTCTTCCCTTCGAAATACGTGCGATAAATACACCTACAAATGGTCCCCAAGCTATAAACCAAGCCCAGTAGTACACTCTCCAGCCTGCTACCCAGCTATTGTCGCCAAAAGGATGAACTGTAAGGCTGTCCTGTATGAAGTTCTGTAAATACTGTCCAAGTCCGTTTACAAGGTCATTTAAGATAGGAACTTTAGGTCCAACTATAAAAGCCAGAATCATAAATCCTAAAGCAATGTAAAGGTTAGCATCCGATATTATTTTTATACCTTTGCCTATACCTGACATTGCTGACCACACTACAATTACAGTGATAATAACTATAATAGCTATATACACTACTAGAGTAGAAGGAATGCCAAACAAATAATTAAGTCCACTGCTTATCTGCATTGTTCCAAGTCCAAGAGAGGTAACAACACCGGCAAGTGTAGCAAAGGTGGCAAGTATATCAACTATCTTTCCCGATGTACCATTTACGCGCTTTTCGCCAATAAGCGGCTCTAAAACCGTACTTAGCAGACCTTCTTTATTTCTTCTGAACATAAAGTAAGCAAGCGCAAGACCAACTATCGCATAACATGCCCAAGGCTCAAAACCCCAGTGCATAAATGAAGAACGCATTGCAAATTCTGCGGCTTCCTGTGTACCTGCTTCTATGCCAGCTCCTGCAGGAGGATTTACAAAGTGAGATACAGGCTCTGCCACACCGTAGAACACAAGACCAACACCCATACCACAGCCAAAAAGCATGGCAAACCAGGAAATTGTAGAGTATTCCGGAACCGAATCATCTGCTCCAAGCTTTATTCTGCCGTACTTACTAAATGCAATGAAAAGAAGGAAGGCAACAAAAGCTAAAACTACAAATAGATACAGCCAGGCAAAATCATTGGTTAAAAATGAAAATGCCGCGCCTGAAACTGTCGAGAAATTATCACTGAGTATTACCGCCCAACCGGCAACTACTACTGCAAGAACAATTGAAAAAATAAAAACTGCATTGTCTTTTTTATTTGTCCCCATTAGTTATCCCTCCGTTGATTCTATCAACCATTATTTTTTTAAGATGAAAAAGCCACCCCCGTTTATCCCGTAGGGGCAGGGGCGGCTATGCCTCAAAATATCTAATTTTTATACATCAAAAACTGTCTGCTCTTCAATTGGAGTAGCAAGTGCTTCAACAGCAACCTTTACTCTGTGATAACGAAGCTTCCACTGATCTTCCTTCGAAGTAGCAGGATCTCCCAGTGGGTAAGGAATAGAAATTGTAGGCACTATTCTATTGGCACCAACTGTCTTGGCTACAGGAATAAGGTTACACATCTGTACAATAGGCATACCAGTACGTTCAATTTCTTTAACCATCGTTGCAGCGCAACGTGTACAGGTACCTCACGTGCTGACCATAATGCAGGCGTCAACATGATCTTCCTGTAATAATGGAATTATCTCCTTTGCCATTCTTGAAGCTTCTTTTTCTGTTGTTCCTGTACCAACTGTGGTATAGAAATAATTGTGAAGACTTCCGTATACGCCTTCCTTAAGCAATACCTTCATTGCATCTACAGGCATAATTACGTTAGATCTGCGTCTGCAGCAGCAGGATCAAAACCTGCGTGAACTGTCTTAAATACGCCACCCTCAAGTCTGTCCATCTTGGAAATATCATATCTGCCCCATCTTGTAGCGGAAGCTGACTGGATGCGGTCAGGGTTGTCAACAGGAACTATACCGCCTGTGTTAAGAAGAGCAATCTTAATTGTCTTGAGATCCTTAACAGGAGGAGCTATAGGTACTCTGTCAAGCTTAGGTATAATAAGTTCTGATGTATATGGCTCATTATGTATTCTTGCACGGAGCATCTTCATAAATCTGTCTGCAGCAGTCTCACCACTCTCAAGGAATACCTGATGACGATGTCCTGTAGGGAAATATCCCTCTTCTGCAGCAGGTCCAACAGGCTCACCCTTAAGCATCTTGTTGGCAACAGCTACAAGAGCCTTGATATCCTGTCTCATCTTGGAAGCGATGTTTCCACCCTCCATGATGATCATATCTTTTCTGAACATTTCAACACCAGGGTTTTCAACATTCATTGAAGTAATTACAGGTACATTGAATTTTTCTTTAACAGCCTTGCAGATAGTACCGCAGGCTACTCCATAACGACCTGCCTGGAATGCAGGACCAGCTATAAATATATCGAATTCAAGATCCTTTAACATATCCAAGATAATCTTAACTGCTTCTTCTGTATTTGAACCCATGAAGTTGTCACCACAAATAATTGTATGTGTTACTTCACAATCTTCCAATTCTTTATCAAATTCTACCGCAGGACCAACCTGTCCTACACGAAGCTCAGGTGCTACATCAGCAGTATCTTCTCCACCTAACTGACCGAAGAACTGATTGATATATACAATCGCCTTTTTCATCTATGTTTCCTCCTTAAAAATCTTTCATTGTCTTGGTTGACCAACCTACTATCATATCACCACAGAAAAGACCGTTGTCTTCCATAATGATTGAACCATCAGGTCTTACTGAAGGTCCGAGTACCTCATCACCTTCCCAGCCACCTGAGTTACCGTCTCTTCCGAGTGCCTCAAGCTCTCCAAGGACTGTTTCCATTGGAGGAAGTTCAATAAGCTCTGATACATTACCTGTGGAAACCATAGCTACTATCTTCTCATCAAGTGTAACAAGAGGCTGAGAAGCACCGTCACGTCCTGTACACTCATTAGCAACGCCAACTACCTTAATGCCTGCTGTCTCAAGTGCAGCAATAGCTCCTACATAGTCAGCATCCGGGTTACCATAACCTTCTTCTGTAACAAGGGCAAAGTCAGCACCAAGTTCAGTAGCCTGCTGAACAAGCATCTGGATAGCTCTTTCTTTCTGATCCATAGCCACGTTAAGGTTAGACATGATTACGCCCAAGAAGTTGTAGTCCTTTCCGTCTTCTTCCATAAGTCTTCTAAGAATAGGGAAGTTCTGGAAATCATAGGTTGACCACTTTGAGGAGCAAGGCATGAAGGAACCTGAAACTAAAGCCCCGTCAAGTACTTCCTGTGGGCTCATAAGAGTAGGAAGATACTTATTCATATCCCATCCGTAAATGAGGTCATTGTATCCAAGCGCCTCCATCTGTGACTGTGGCTGAAGAACAGCTACAACTGAAGGAAGCTTATTAATCTCTGTACTACGCTTTGTAATAGGAGTTGTCTCATATACATCTTTGCTTTCAGGAGTTAAATCCTTTACGCACTTTCCGATAAACTCTGCGAGCTTATGTCCTGCACGTCTAAGTGCATCGTTTTTCTTCTGCTGCTCGTGTCTCTCAAATTCTTCATTTGTATCAGCAACGAGCACGATATTGTTAAGTCCACCAAAATATGTGAGCTTCTGTCCCGGACCGCTCATATCAATAAGACCATCCTGGAAACCGCCCCAATGTCTTCCAACAACAAGCACACTACAATTCTTAAGAGCATGAAGAGCACCCTCTCCGGACTGTCTTAAAGGACTTGTGTATCCTGGGAAAAGCCCCTTTCCATCAAGACGTACACGAGGCTCAATAGCCTCTTTTACAGGGCAAAGACGAATCTTGTCACCAGGCTTAGCTATATAAAGTTCTGCCTCTGTAATCCTCTCATCTTCACGCACCATCTTAAGTGCTTCTTCTTTGTTGATGGTGAGAACACCATCTTTGTAGGATAATTCGCTACCAAACTGAATATCTTTTACTTGAAAATTTCCAATCTCTAGTTTCACGAATTTCATCCTCCTTTCATTTTGGTTGTCATTTGCAATTTTTTACAATAAAAAGCTTTATTAAGCGCGCTTATTAACTAATAACTAATATACAACATTTTATACTGTTTTGTCAATATAATCTTGCCATTTATTGTAAAAAATGATAAATAAAAAAAGACGCCTTAAACGTCTTTTATAATGCATAAGTTTCAACTATCCACTCTTTTTTAATCATCCATAGTGCACCTTCTACATATTCATCACTAGGCTCCTCCCTGTCAAAGAGTTTATTCCAGCTTTTCACAAGTTCTCTCTTTAACAGCGGATAAAAAGGCGACTTGAATATCTCCAGACTGTCTTTCACTCCTTGAGTCTTTAACTTCTGTGCAAACCTCGCTGTCTCCTCCTCAGTACCCAGATAACCGAGGTTAAGAATCTTATTCCAATCCCTTAAATCAAAGAAGATAATCTCCTCTTTAGGCACACTTAGCTTCAAAAGCGTTGTGCCGCTACTCTTAAACACAGCTGCCTCATCCTTAAATACCCATATCGGACTTTCCGCTTCATCAGGCTTATTTACACGCTTTTTGGCCTCTTTAACAAAAAACTCATAAGCTGTCTTAAATATCCAAGCGGTTTCTCCGTATTTTTTGTCAAGGTACTCCTTTTTTACATAGCTTACTCCGTCTCTCTCTATAGCCTCCATCACTACATCTTCTTTAGCAGTCCATACCGTCACCATATTCTCATCATCCTTCATAATACTCTACCTCTTCAATCCACTCTTTCTTAATCTCCCAGGTCACAGCTACCAAACAGGCGTTCAAGTAGGTAGGCTTAAGCGTAAATATCCTTTCCCAGCTTTTTACAACTTCTCTTTTAAGCAAAGGATAAAAGTTCCCTTTTGATGTTAAAAACAGTTCATCATCTGATGCAAGCCCATTCTTTGTAAGTTCATCCTTATGCCTTGCCTTGTCAGCCTCATCAAGAGGCACATAGAAGTAATTTACAGTATATCCCCAGGCATCGTAGTTACAAAGAAGTACCTCTTTACTTGGAACTCTAAGCCTAAGGGTAACTGTTTCTTCCACAGGCCTTAGCCTAAATTCATCCGCCACACTTAGCCAGATAGGATAATCCCCCTTAACATCTATGTATTTCTTTGCCTCTCCCGTAAACCATTTGTAGAGTTTTAAGTAATAATCAGATATTGTATCATTCTTTTTTCTAATATATTCTTCTTTAACTTTATACACTCCATAGTCTTTAATTTCACCCAGAATCTCCGACACCTGCCTTGTCCACAAAGTCAGGTACTCCTCTTCTTTGATATCCATTGCATTCATAAAACCCTCCCTTTTTCTAAATCAACAAAAAGTATTTTTCACACTAAATCATCACCTTATATAAGATTTTTAAAAATTAATAAAAGTAAATATCATCACTTTTTATAATTATATTTGAATTTTTGTATTTTTTTAGGTATAATAAAATGATGCAGGTGTCAAGGACAACTAACTCCTCTTGGAGTTTAATTACATCTATTTATGCTTTTTATCACCTATATCATAGAGGATATTACTTGGAATATTAGACCTTGATTATTATCCAAATTATAACATAGTTAAGAGAGGGTGTACAATATGGCACATAAAGCTACTCCTGAGCAAAGAAATGAGAAACTTCGTTCCTTTGTGGTTGCAACAAGGGAAATGATTGAACAGGATGATTTTGACAAGATTCACATAAGAAAAATAGCAGAGAAAGCAGGTTTTCACAACTCCACCATATATTCGTACTTCAAGGATGCAGAATACCTCATATCTCTGGCTTCTGTTAAGTTTTTCGAACAATACAGCCATTCTTTAGCTGATTTGAGCGACAAAAACTTAACTGAGCAGGAAAATTTTTATGAGATATGGCGTTTTTTCTGCTTAAATGCCTTTAAGTTCCCGGAGATATACTACAACTTTTTCTTTGGCAAGCACAGTGATGACTTAACTGCTATTTTTGAAGAATACTACAGTATATTCCCTAACGAAGAGTACAAGCACTCTTCAAAAATCCACAGCATGTATGTAGGGAAAAATATAAACATCAGATGTCTTGATATACTAAAACCACTGGTAGGTATAGATGGTAATAGATTAAACGAAGAAAATGTTACTATTGCCAACTGTTTAATCATATCTTATTTTAAGAGTCTTTTTAGAAGAGGTTCTTGCCTTAAGAAAAAGATAATAAAGAGATAGATATCAATGAATTAACCTCTAAATTTATGAATACCTTAGAATTCATAATTAAAAATGGACTAGGGCATAATAAGCTAAAACCTATGATAAGCTGAGCCAGGAATGGTAATACAGAATATATAATTCCCAGAGGTGTGAAAAACAAGACTTATTCATAGCAATTTATCTATAAATACCACATTGATATCATATAAAAACAATTTTTACAAATAACAGGATATATTATATTATAATATCATCTTTGGTTCACACAATACCATCATATGTGAATAAGGGAAAGCAGGAATCTGGGAACCTGCTTTCTTTTTTTTAATATTTGACACTCCATGATAAATATTGCTACAACTAAAAATATTTGACACCCCATGATAAATATTGCTACAACTTAACTTTTCCTTATTACCCAAACAATATTCGTACTCTACTCTTTTCCCGGCTTCTATTCTAACACCTTTTTCAATATATTCTCCCACGAAAGCTTTGCCACACAGTCAGGGTTAACCTCACTTTTATCATTCACGCTTTCAGCAATAGCCTTTGCAAGCCTTGCTTCAAACTCAGGCAGCTCTTCTTTTACAGGCTCATCCATATTTACAAGGGTTGGAAGCCTAACATATCTTATATTAGCCTCAGGTGCATTATTCATGAAGAATTCAGGCACTCCGGGAAGTGTTGTAAGCACCACCTTCATACCACAAGCAAGAGCCTCTATAACGACAAGAGGTATGGCATCAAAAAATGATGGCAGTACAAAGATATCACTGCTTCTATATCGGTCTGCAACTTGAAGAGGGGTTAGCCTTCCTGTGAACTCCACCTTATATTTACAGTTCTTTGCTAATTCTTTTATAATCCCATACTCTTCTTCATTCCCTGCTCCACCTACCAAAGTAAGCTCCAGTTTATCTTCAGGAATATCAAGTTTATTAAGACATCTTAAAAGACTCATTACCCCCTTTTTTTCTGCTACCTTTCCTGTAAAAAGCAGGCGTTTAACAGACTTTTCTTCTGTGCGTCCTACAGCGTTAAATATGCTCTGATTATAGCCAATTCCTACAAGAGTAATCTTGTCTTCCTCGACTCCGTAAGTTCTTACAACTTCATCCGCCTGCGCCTTTTGCGGAGCAAATATCCTATCAAGCTTTCTAACATTTTCAATGATATACTCTCTTTCAAGATTATGTTTGCCCATCTGTCTGATATCTGTATTGTGGCAGAAGCCATATACCTTTGCGCGAGGATATCTCTCCCTCACAAGGCTTGTAAGAAGATAAAGATGGTGGCATAAGATAATATCAGGTTTTATCTCCTCCACAGCTCTTTCAATTACCTTTAAAAATGCCTTCTTAAACTTCTCTTCCATATCGCGAGTCATGTCACAGTAGCGGCTACTCTCGTAGGGCATTTCATCCGACATTCCGAATATATTAAAGGGCAGTTCAGGAGAATTGTAGTATACAGGGTAAAACTTCGCAGAATCAGGAAGACTGATAACATCCTCCTTATGCACTCCTGCAACCACCCCCTGAGTATGTCCCTGTTCAGCCATTACTCTTACCAGTTCGGTTAGATATATACCGCTCCCCGTAGACATAGGCTTCTGAGCAATTATGTTTAATATTCTCATCTATATCTCCTATCCTTAAATTAAATGAACAAGCATCAATTGAAATAAATTTAAATTATAGCTTACCTGCCGGAGAATTGATTATCTTTTGTTACAGTTTAATCGACATCTGCTTATCCGCCGCAGTGCGATTCCTCGGAGCGATTTTTATTTGGCAGGTAATTTCTCCGAAATTACTATCAAATCACAGGAGGCCTTTTCTTGAAGCTAAAGCTATGTGGAAACTCACCGGCATAGCCAGTGGTTTATTTTATTGTGATATATAAAAAAGTGTGTGCTCGCACACACTTCGCGCGCGAGCGGTGCCGTAAGGCAAATTCCCCTGCCGCGAGCTGTGCATCCCTCGGGAGAGTTATTATTTAATAGGAAATTCCGGAGGAATTTCCTATTAAATAAAAAACGGGTGCTGCATAAACAGCACCCAAAACGGATATACTCCGATATATTCTGGCGAAGGCGTGTGAGAATCGAACTCACCCGGGACGCAAACGCGCCCTACACTGGTTTTGAAGACCAGGAGGCACACCAGTTACCTAACCGCCCCCAAAAAGACAACGGGAATATTATATCGCATTTTTTGCGGTCTGTCAATCAGATTAGGCAACTATGTACAGCCTGTTCTTTAAGTCCTGCTTCTTTCATTACTTCTCTTATTCTATCCTCATTTTCAGGAGCAGAACACCAGGCAAGTCCACAACCGGCTGAAATCACCTTAGGTACGGGAATCATCCTGCCGGGAACGTTCTTTTCTTCACAGAGATTCTCCATCTTCATGGCATCTGTGGTATTGCTAAAGGTCACTACAATTTTTGCTTCTTTTGCTCTCATTTATACCTCTTATGGACGGATTACAAGACCTGAGTCAGCCATAGTCTGCGCAATATCATACATGTTGGATACCTGTCCTACCTGAAGCTTCTCTGCTATGCCGTAGAAGTTGAGACAGGTTCCACAAGTCATAATATTTACTCCAGCCTTCTCAAGGTTCTTAAGGTCCTCAAGTGATGCAGAGCCTTCTACCGTAAGATGCGCTCCACCGTTGTAGAAGATGATATTATCAGGGGTTGGCGTTACATTGGTAAGCGCAAAGATAAATGCCTTCATAAGATTCTTACCAAGTTCATCGTCTCCGCTTCCCATAGTTGCACTTGAGATAACTACAGTTGTAGGTCCTGACTTTTTCTCATTTTCATTCTTTTCTGCACCAGCATCAGGCTTAACCTCTATACGTACAACAAACTCCTCATCCGACTTCTTTTCACTTGCCGCTGCAAAATTGCTCTTTGACGCAAGCTTTAAGAGATTCTGAACTGCTGTATCGTTATCAACCACAACCTCAACAATACCTTCCTCAGTAAACTCTTCCATAGCTTTTTTTGCTGTAACTACAGGCAATGGGCAAGCCATTCCTTTACAATCAAGTTTCTTTTCCATAATAACCTCCACATATATTATAGTTTCTCTTAGCCCCACATATCTTACCTGTAAATAAATCCCTTCACAGTTCGACCTGTAAAATGATAAATATTTCTTTATACGGTACGTGCTAAAGAGTTCTTTTAACTATTAAAGTCTAACATTTTTATAACTATTAGTCTAATAAACATTATCTATAAATTGATTCTATTATAGGATTTATCTATAGTGGTAAATACTTAGCTACCCACTGCTAAAGCGTAAGCTCTAATGGTTATATCCTGCAGGAGTAATCGCGTATAATACAGGGTGGATGGTTATTCTTCCGCAAGAGTCCTTACGGCACTGATAGCTGTATCAATCTCCTCTTCTGTATTGAAATGAGAAAAGCTAAATCTCACAGCCCCCTGCTCCACAGTTCCAAGAGCCTTATGCATAAGAGGTGCACAATGGCCTCCCGGTCTCGTTGCTATGTCAAAGCGTTCAAATAGCTCATCACTTACAGCACCTGATTCATAATCAGCAAGGTTTAATGAAACTATAGGGCATCTGTCGCTAGTCTCAAAGTCTCCGTAGATTTTGATTCCCTTGATATCCTTTACACCGTTATAAAATCTCCACATAAGCGAGAGTTCTCTATCGTGAATTGTACTCATTCCGTATTCGTTGATGTAATCAATGGCTGCATCAAGCCCTGCTATTCCGTGACCGTTAAGAGTACCAGCTTCAAGCCTTGTCGGCATTTCAGGTGGCTGATGCTCACTATAGGTCTGTACCCCGGTTCCCCCCCGAGAGATAAGGGCGGACATCGACTCCTGTCCTTACATAGATACCACCTGTACCCTGAGGTCCAAGGAGCCCCTTATGCCCTGTAAAGCAGAGAATATCTATACCCAGTTCTTTCACATCTATAGGAAATACTCCCGCAGTCTGAGATGCATCCACTATAAAGAGAAGGTCATGCTTTTTTGCAATTTCTCCAACCCTTTTTATATCCACAAGATTGCCTGTGAGATTGGAGCCTGCGGTAGTTATAATAGCCTTGGTATTAGGATTAATAAGTCTCTCAAAGTCCTCATAGTTTGGCCTGCCAAGCTTATCTGCAGACACAAAGGAAAGCCCTACACCTTCATCACGAATCTGATAAAGAGGACGAAGCACAGAGTTATGCTCGAGACAGGTAGATATAACCGCATCACCCTTTTCAAACAACCCCTTAATAACAATGTTTAGGCCTTCAGTTGCATTCATGGTAAACACTATATTAGAAGGTCCTTCTGCATTAAAAAACTTAGCTAACTTCATCCTTGTTGAAAATACAGTTCTGGAGGCACCTAGCGAGGCTGAATGTGTACCTCTCTCTGCATTACCTAAGGTTGTAAGTGCATCAGACACAGCCTCTACAACCTCCTTAGGCTTTATTCTTGTTGTTGCTGCATTATCTAAGTATATCATTCTACTCCTCCCTATATCTTCTTATTTCTTCCAGTTTTTTCTTAAATTCCTTCTCTGCTCCCATGCCATCAGGCTCATAATAATGCCTGTCAGAAAGAGATTCAGGCAGGCATTTCATCTTAGTAATCTTATCCTCATAATTATGCGCATACTGATAGCCTTTGCCATAATCAAGTTCAGCCATAAGAGAAGTCGGAGCATTTCTTATGTGAAGAGGCACAGGCTCTGAAAATGTCTTCGCCGCATCATCCCTAGCCTTGTAATACCCTACTTCCATAGCATTAGACTTAGGTGCTAATGCCATATAGGTCACAGCTTCAGCAAGGTTTACATTGCACTCAGGCATTCCAAGAAAATGGCAGGCCTGATAAGCAGCAACAGCCAGAGGAAGAGCCTGAATATCAGCCAGTCCCACATCTTCGCTTGCAAACCTGATTACCCTTCTTGCTATGTAAAGCGGTTCTTCGCCTGCTTCTAACATACGGGCAAGCCAGTACATAGCCGCATCAGGGTCAGAATTCCTCATTGACTTATGTAAGGCAGAGATTAGGTTATAATGCTCCTCACCATTTTTATCATAAAGCAAGGCCTTTTTACCTGTACACTGCTCAACTATTTCCCTTGTTACTATAGTTTTTTCCTTGGTAAGTTCTCCGTTGTTTATCGCCATTTCAAGGGTATTTAGAGCAGTTCTTGCATCACCGTTAGAGAATAAAGCTATGGCACGAATGAGTTCATCCTCTATCTCTACATTCAACATGCCAAAGCCTTTTTTATCCTTAAGCGCCCTTGTCAGAAGCTTAAAAATATCATCAGTTGTAAGCTGTTTTAATACAAATACCTTACATCTTGAAAGCAAAGCGGCATTTATCTCAAACGAGGGATTTTCAGTGGTCGCACCAATAAGCACTATACTTCCTCTTTCTACAAATGGCAAAAATGCATCCTGCTGTGCCTTATTGAAGCGGTGAATCTCATCTACAAACAAGACCGTCTTCATTCCCAGCTTTCTGGTTTCCTCAGCCTTAGCCATTACCTCTTTGATTTCTTTGATTCCGCTTGTAACCGCACTGAAGTTGATAAACTCTGAGTGGGTTTTAGCCGCTATTATTCCTGCCAGTGTGGTTTTGCCCACACCCGGAGGCCCCCAGAATATCATAGATGTAATATTATCGTTTTCTATCAGCTTTCTAAGTATCTTACCTTCGCCTATCAAATGTTCCTGTCCTGCAAATGCAGAAAACTCCTCCGGCCTTAACCTGTCAGCCAGAGGAGTAACATTACGGCCTGTGTCAAAAAAAGACATCTGTTCCATTATGCTATTTCGCCTTTATTAGTTGTTTTTTTCTTAATTGTCATACCTTTTTTAGGGGGCTTGTCCTCCGAATATATAATCTGAGGTTTTTCTTCCCCTCTTACAGCAGCTACAGTCACTATACACTTCACTGCCTTCTCTTCAGAAGGAAGTGTAAACATGGTGTCAAGCATGGTCTTTTCCATTATAGCTCTAAGGCCTCTTGCACCTGTCTTTCTCTCAGCTGACTGCTTGGCTATCTCCCTTATGGCATCTTCCTCGAATACCAGTTCAACGCCGTCAAACTCCAGAAGCTTCTTATACTGCTTAACCATAGCATTCTTAGGCTCTGATATTATACGCATAAGAGCTTCTTCGTCAAGTAAATCAAGGGTAACTATTATAGGCACTCGCCCTATAAACTCAGGTATCATACCGAATTTAACAAAATCCTGTGGCGCAATCTGCTTGAGAAGTTCAGAAACATCTTTTTTAGATTTATCCTCTATTTCTCCTCCAAAACCAATGGATTTTTTGTCAATTCTTGAGCCGATTATCTTCTCTATTCCATCAAAAGCTCCACCACAGATGAAAAGGATGTCCTTCGTATCAATCTGTAAAAACTCCTGATGAGGATGCTTTCTTCCACCCTGTGGAGGTACGGAAGCAACTGTTCCTTCTAACATCTTGAGAAGTGCCTGCTGAACACCTTCACCTGATACATCTCTGGTTATAGAGGTATTCTCAGACTTTCTGGTTATCTTGTCTATCTCATCTATGTAGATAATGCCATGCTCCGCTCTGTCTATGTCATAATCTGCTGACTGAATGAGCTTAAGAAGTACGTTTTCAACATCTTCACCCACGTAGCCTGCTTCAGTAAGAGTTGTAGCATCAGCGATTGCAAAAGGCACATTAAGAAGCTGGCTAAGGTCTGAGCAAGATAAGTCTTACCTGAACCTGTAGGGCCAACCATAACGATGTTACTCTTCTGCAGTTCAACATCCAGACTCTTACCCATTGATACTCTCTTATAATGGTTATAAACTGCGACAGCAAGAGCCTTCTTGGCATCATCCTGACCTATTACATACTGGTCAAGGAAATCCTTGATCTGCTCAGGTTTATAGAGATTGAAACTGTCTACAACCTCGTCAAGTTCAAACTCTTCTTCGATAATTTCAGAACAAAGGCTAACACACTCATCACAGATATATACACCATGTCCCGCAATGAGCTTTCTAACCTGTTCCTGTGGTTTGCCACAAAAAGAACACTTCAATTTGCCCTGATCGTTACTTTTTGCCATCTATATCATTCCTCTATTCTATGCTCTCTTGGTAACTATTTCATCAATCAGTCCATAATCCTTGGCTTCTTCAGCAGTCATGAAGTTGTCACGCTCTGTATCTCTTTCAATATCCTCTAAGGTCTGCCTGTATTGGCTGCAAGTATCTCATTAAGTCTCTTACGAGTCTTTATGATGTTGTCTGCAACAATCTTGATATCAGAAGCCTGACCTCTTGCACCGCCTGAAGGCTGGTGTATCATTATCTCAGAGTTAGGAAGTGCAAGTCTCTTGCCCTTTGCACCGCCCGCCAGAAGGAAGGCTCCCATGCTCGCCGCAAGTCCCATACAGATGGTAGATACATCACACTTGATATAATTCATAGTGTCATAAATAGCCATTCCTGCGGTAACTGAACCACCAGGGCTGTTTATGTAAAGATGTATGTCTTTGGAAGGATCCTCTGCCTCAAGGAAGAGTAACTGAGCAATAATAACACTTGCCGATACATCTGTTACCTCTTCGCCCAAGAAGATAATTCTGTCTTCCAGAAGTCTGGAGTAAATATCGTATGATCTTTCTCCTCGGCTGGTCTGTTCAATGACATAAGGCACTAAACTCATATTTTCCCTCCGATACTATTCTAATTATTCTTCAGTTGTTGTTTCTTCTTTTTTCTTTCTTGGCTTCTTGTAGCCTTCTTTGGAGCCTCTTCAGCATCAGCCTCTAGTGCTGCGTCTCTGATGAAGTCAACTGCCTTAGATACTGCAAGGTCAGCCATAATGCTCTTCTTCTCTTCTTCACCGATAGACTCTCTTAGCTTCTCTACCTCCATGTTGTAAGCCTTAGACATTTCCTCAAGCTCTTTATTGAAATCTTCCTCAGAAGCCTCAATCTTCTCAGCCTTTACAATAGCCTCAAGTACAAGCCTGCTCTGGATTCTCTTAAGTGCCTGTGGTCTGAGGTTCTCCATAAATGCATCAGGAGTCATTCCTGTGAACTGGAAATACTGCTCTGGGCTAAGTCCCTGCTGACGGATTCTGTTTGCAAAATCCTGCGCCATCTGGCGAGTCTGTGATTCAATCATAGCCTCAGGAATATCCATCTTAGCTGCCTCGATTACCTTATCAATAACAGCCTCTTCCTTTGCACTCTTAGCGGTATTAGCCTTACGCTCAGCTATTCTCTTCTTAAGAGCCTCTTTATACTGATCTACAGTATCGTACTCGCTGATATCCTGTACAAACTCATCATCAAGCTCAGGAAGTTCCTTACGCTTAATCTCCTTAAGAACTACCTTGAAAGTAGCAGGTTTTCCTGCAAGAGCCTTTGCGTGATACTCCTCAGGGAAGGTTACATTTACATCAAACTCATCTCCAGCCTTGTGTCCAACGATCTGGTCTTCAAAGCCTTCAATGAAAGCATGTGAACCAAGAGTAAGAGGATAATTCTCGCTCTTACCACCGTCAAACTGCTTTCCATCTACATAACCATCAAAGTCAATAACAGTCTCATCTCCATTTACAGCTGCGCCGTCTTCAACCTTGATTGTTCTGGCGTTTTTATTTCTATCCTGATCTATCTCGTTGTTAAGCTCTTCTTCTGAAACGCTTGTATCAGCCTTAGGAACTGAAACTCCCTTATACTCGCCAAGCTCAACCTCAGGCTTAACTGCTACTGTTGCAGTAAAGATGAAAGGCTTACCCTTCTCGATCTGTGTTACTTCTATCTCAGGCTGTGAAACTATCTCCAAATCGCTCTCTTTAACAGCTTCTTCGTATGCTGCACCGATGATTTCGTTAGCAGCGTCCTCAAAAAATACTTCTGCACCATACATTTTCTCAATCATAGCAAGAGGTGCTTTTCCCTTACGGAAGCCCGGAACAGCAATTCTGTTCTTCTGCTTATGATATACCTTGTTGATTGCTGCTTCTAATTCTTTTGCTTCTCTTTCAATGGTAAGTTTTACCATATTCTTCTGCTCTAAATTCTCGATCTTTGCGCTCATATTAAATAATATCCTCCTTAAATTATAGCTAAATATATGCTATGACAGTTTATCATTATAGCATAGGGGCTTCGAAATTACAAGAGCAACCCGAGCAAAGTCAAACAAAAGTCACAATTTAAGACTTCGGTTTTGTGAACGTTAAATTTCAAACTGCAATGTAGCCTTAAACTAATTTTATATCTGAAAGCTTTAGTAAGCTTTCTCAATATTACTCATAATTGTTTCAAATATCTTGTCATAAATTTTCTTGCTATAGTGTAAACCATCATTTGTTTCATCTTTATAGCCTGCAACCCCCGCCACTATACTATAGGCATCAATGTATTTTATCTTGGTTTCTTTTAACTCTTCTTTCATTAGAGAGTTAAACTTTACTATATCATAAGACGATATATGATATTTCGACTTATCTACATAAGGGAGAATAGAAATATAGCTAACTTTCGCACCCGTATTCTCTGAAATTCTTTTTAGTTTATTACTTAAATCCTTGGCATATCCTTCTCCAAGGCTGTTTACTCCAAGCATTACATAAACATAGCCTATGGACTTGTCGCTGATTTCTTTTATCACATCAGCCTCATTTGATGTGGTTAGCGAATTCTCCATATAGTTAGGATTAATAAGACCCAGACTCACAACCATGTCATCATCAAGCATATTGGTGCCTGCACCACTTTCAGCAAGCCAATACATTTTTCTGCCGTATTTTTTTTTCATACTCTGCCTTATTACGGCTCATAAGGTAAATATTGCTATCGCCTATAATCAGTATTGAATCACCAGCTGTGGCAGAGTTAATATTCCTATCCCTATCGTCACTTTCAGTTGTATTCTCTAATCCAGAAGCTCCTCCACTGTTTTCTGGTCTGATTGTTTCGATGTAGAATTCAGGCTTAGTATTAAAAAGTCCAGTTTTCAGGATGTTTTCATATAAAAAGATGCCAAACACATTTAATATGGTAAAAATTAAAATGAGCTTAAAAAGCCTGTATCTTTTATTTTCATTCATAGACACATACCTCCTTAAGCCCATTAGTTCAATCAATCTTTTAATACATTGCTTAGTCTATCTGTCTGCTTTTTCTTCTTAGCTTTCTTTTTGGTCAGCAGTACAGTATTATTCTTATTCTTTTCTATAACAGAAAGAATTTCCTTATACACCGGATTATGTACCTTTCCGGAATAATGAATTCCATCCCATGTATAATTTCTATAATTCTTCACAGACTTTGCAACACTGTAAGCATCTATGTAGACGATTCCGCTATTCTTAAACCCTTCCCTTGCAACATTGTTATGCTGTAACATCAATCCGGACTTGTCCTTGTACCTTCCCTTGTGTACATAGGGAAGAATATTCACATAATAAACTCTGCAGCCGCTTTTTTTAGCTAACTTCTTTAGACAGCTCACCGTAAGCTTTGCGGCATCCTTACCCGGCCAGTTAGCCCCAAGTACCACAACAATATCTTCAATCTTCTTTTTCTTTACTTCTTTAATCAAGTCAAAATTTCTTGTGTTTGTTAAAGTGTTGACAACCTTTCTCGGCATTTTTCTACCTAAATGAATCTTAAAATTAGGATGTATAAAGTTGATGGTTACACCACCTTCTGCCAGCCAATATACCTTATCAGGGTTGTCTACTCCCGTACCATACCTTTTACCAAGAGCCATTCCGTATGCAATACTATCACCCAGTATCAAAGTTGTCTTTGCTTTTGTCTTTGCTTTTGTCTTTGCTTTTGTCTTTGCTTTGCCTTCGCACTTGTCTTTGTTTTAGTTTTTGCCTCTACCGTTATGCCCGGGAACTGCAAGCATAATATGGCAGCAATCAGTATTCCGCATAGGAAAGAAATTAACTTATGCTTAGAGTCCCCTCTCATAGTTCTATCCATATTTAGTTACTTTCCGAATACTCTGCAGAATGTAAGAAAGTGAAATGAGGATAATATTTTAGCCAAGCCTTACCCACAATTTTCTCCTTCTTTACATATTTGTTATCCCAATACCTTGCATCCTTGCTTTCATCTCTGTTGTCTCCAAGCATAAAGTAACTGCCCTCCGGAACTGTATAAGGCCCAAAATCCCCATTTGGAGGATCGTTAAGATAAGGCTCGGACAAAGGCTCTTTGCTGTCATTTATGTAGACAAGCCCCTCCTTAATCTCTACCTTCTCTCCGGGAAGACCTATAATTCTCTTTAGATAATTCTCACTTTCATCATCCGGATAAGCAAACATGACTATATCTCCTCTTTTTGGCTCTTCAAAAAGGTAAGCCAGCCTGTTCACTATAAGTCTGTCTCCAGGTTCAACCACAGGCAGCATAGAACCTGTAGGAACTTCAGCATTTGCATATACAAATTTATTCATCAAAAATGCTAATACAAAAGCCAATATAATAAGAAATACATAGTCTCTTATTTCTTTATAAATGGACTTCTTATCCCATTTCTTTTTCGTTGATATCTTCTGTATTGTTTTCCATTATTTATCTATCCACCTTCCCGATGTATAATCTCTATATATAGTTATCGGATATTTTCATATTTTCCTAATACTCTGCAGAGTGTAATAATGTTATATTCGGATAGTATTTAAACCAAGCCTTACCAACTATCTTATCTTTTTTTACATATTTATTCTTCCACTCCCTTGCATCCAGACTGTTATCCCTATTGTCACCAAGCATAAAGTAGCAGTCTTTTGGAACATTGTAAGGTCCAAAGTTTCCATTTGGCTTGTCATTAAGATACGGTTCAGATAACGGTTTTTCACTATCGTTTATATATATAAATCCGCTCCTTATTTCAAGTCTTTCACCCGGCAAACCTATAACACGCTTCAGATAATTCTTACTTTCGTCATCAGGGTTGACAAACATAACTATATCTCCCCTCTTAGGATCATCAAAGAGGTAAGACAGTCTGTTTACAATTAGTCTGTCCCCCGGCTGAACGACAGGAATCATCGAACCTGTAGGTACCTCTGCATTTGCGTATACATATTTATTCATCAGAAAAGCAAAGGTAAATGCAAGAATAATAAGAAAAACATAATCTTTGATTTCCTTAATAAGAGACTTTTTATCAGTTTTTTTCTTATCCATTCTATCATTCATTTGATTTTCCATTATTTTCCTATCCACCTTCCTGATGCTCCACAAGGAAGCACCAAGCCATTTTTCTTAACCGGAAGCCCAATTTCTTCAGCCATCACCCTGCCTCCAAACTTGTCTGTAATTGCAGTATTTAGCATATAGCTTAGTACCGCCGGCTGAAGTCCTGTAGTATAACTGTTGATGAGGACGAATTTGCTATCACTATGTAAAAGCTCAGTACACTTTTTAACAAATGGATATACAGCCTCTTCTATCTTCCATATCTCGCCTTTTGGGCCTCTTCCATAAGAAGGAGGATCCATTATTATTCCATCGTAGTGATTGCCACGCCTGATTTCTCTTTCTACAAATTTGACACAGTCATCCACTATGTATCGAATAGGGGCTTCTTCAAGTCCTGAAAGCTTTGCATTTTCCTTTGCCCAGGCTACCATGCCCTTAGCAGCATCCACATGTACCACTTCAGCACCGGCTTTGGCCGCTGCCACAGTAGCACCACCAGTGTAAGCAAAAAGATTTAACACTTTAAGCTTTCTTCCACTCTTTGAGATTATGTCTGAGAACCAATCCCAGTTTGCAGCCTGCTCAGGAAAAAGTCCTGTATGCTTGAAGCTAAAAGGCTTCAAATTGAAAGTTAAATCTCTATAGTGAATATTCCACTGTTCAGGCAGGTCAAAAAACTCCCATTCACCACCGCCCCTGTTGCTTCTATGATAGTGAGCTGAAGGCCTTTTCCACTCTTTAAGCGTCTTTTCTGTATCCCATATTACCTGAGGATCAGGACGAATAAGGGAATAGCCACCCCAATTTTCAAGCTTTTCCCCCGATGAACAGTCCAATACTTCGTATTCTTTCCAATTGTTAGCAATCCACATTGATGACAGCTCCTATTTTTTAATAAAACTGCCACATCCGGTTAAGTTTAAGTACAAAATACTCATACCAAAACCTCCACCTGATGTGGCAAAGTAAATCAAACTTTAACTCAAAGAGTAATTTCTCTTATTCAGCTTTTCCTACTGAACCGAAAAGTTCCATCTTCTCTTTAACTGTAGCCTTGATAGCCTCAAAGCCCGGAGCAAGCACCTTACGAGGATCAAATCCCTTTCCTGTCTTGTCCTTGCCTGCTTCAAAATACTCTCTTGTAGCTGCTGCAAATGATAACTGGCACTCTGTATTAACATTAATCTTAGATACACCAAGATCTATAGCCTTTTTAATCATATCTGCCGGAATACCTGTACCACCGTGAAGAACGAGAGGAAGAATTCCTGTCTTCTGCTGGATAGCATCGAGAGTTTCAAATGAAAGTCCCTGCCAGTTCTCAGGATATACACCGTGGATATTGCCGATACCTGCAGCGAGGAAGTCTACGCCAAGGTCTGCAACTCTCTTGCACTCTTCAGGATCTGCACATTCACCCATACCAACTACACCGTCTTCTTCTCCACCGATAGAGCCAACCTCTGCCTCAATAGAAACGCCCATCTTGTGAGCAGCTGCAACAAGCTCAGTAGTCTTAGCTACGTTCTCATCGATTGGATAGTGTGAACCATCGAACATTATTGAAGAAAAACCTGCCTCAAGGCACTTATAGCAGCCTTCAAATGAGCCGTGGTCAAGGTGAAGGGCAACAGGTACAGATATCTTAAGGTCCTTAAGTAAACCATTTACCATACCTACAACTGCGTTATATCCACCCATGTATTTTCCTGCACCTTCAGATACACCAAGAATTACAGGACTCTTAAGCTCTTCTGCAGTCAAAAGTATAGCCTTTGTCCACTCCAAGTTATTAATGTTGAACTGTCCTACTGCATAATGGCCCGCCTTTGCCTTAACCAACATATCCTTTGCTGATACTAAATACATATTATTCTCCATTCCGCATCTAAGCGATGCTGTTTAATTATGTTTACTTCAACTGCCCACATTTTATCACAACAGACTATAAATGTAAAATAAAAAGTTATTTTTAAGCCTTGTTATATTTTCCGTTTAAGAAATTAGCCAGCACATCCTCTACCTCACCCTTAAGTACAGGAACTGACGCAATAGCATTGTCAGAAAGAGCAGTTCTTAAATGTTTATCAATTCCACTACAGATAACCATATCCACACCCGCTCCTTTAAGTGAAGCCACCGCCTCATCAGGTGAGCTTACTTCAAGTACGCTTCTTTCAAGGATCTTCTTTCCCTTGGTCTCTGCAACCACAAACTTATGTGAATTAGCAAGCTTTCCAACCAGTTTTTCATTCTCATCAAGAGCTATTGCCACCTATGATTCTCACCATATTCTTCCCTGTCCACGCTATGGTCTACATTTCTAAGTAAAAACTCAATTGTATCGGCTGTCTCACCAAGCACATCCAGTTCAAGTTCTTCAACCTTACCGTTGTCCATAGCATCCGCTATCCTGCTGTCCATAGGCAGCCTTGAAAGTACAGGAATTCCGTACTTAAGGCCAACATCATCAGTCTTTCCTTCTCCAAACGGATAGATGAGTTTGCCGCAGTCAGGACATTTGATATAGCTGTAATTTTCAACTATTCCAAGCACCGGTATCTCCATAGCATTTGCCATGTTTACGGCTTTTTCTACTATCATGGATACGAGTTCTGATGGCGAGGTTACTATGACAATACCGTCAACAGGAAGAGACTGAAATACCGTAAGAGGCACATCACCTGTACCGGGTGGCATATCCACAAACATGTACTCCACATCTTTCCAGTCTACCTCTGACCAGAACTGCTTAACTGTACCCGCAATTATAGGGCCTCTCCACACCACAGGAACTGACTCATCGTCCAAGAGGAGATTGACTGACATTACCTGAATACCACCCTTTGTAACCGCAGGTTGGATTCCGTTTTCATTAGCCTCAGCCTTACCTTTTAAGCCAAAGCATCTTGGAATAGACGGTCCTGTGATATCCGCGTCAAGAACAGCTGATTTATAGCCTTTTTTTGAGAATATCGCAGCCAGTCTTGAGGTAACGAAGGACTTACCTACTCCACCCTTACCACTAACTACACCAATCACTCTTTTTACAGAGCCTTCATTTTTTAAGTCAATAAGCTGACTATGTCCATTATCGTGACTCATTTATACTTATACCTCCATAGTTTTCGTTGTCCTTTTTATCTTACCACTTTCAGATAAAATATTCAAATTTTCCTCCACCTGATTTTTAAAAATTTGTATTGGATTTTTCGTTTATATTTATGGTACAATTATTAATGTTTACGCTCAAAAAAATTAAGAGTGAGATTTGAAAGGAATGGTGTGAATGGCTTCCAACGCTAAAGATAAAGAAAGTAAAGAAGTAAAAAAAGAAACAAAAGAAGTAATAAAAGAAACGAAAGAAGTAAAAAAAGAAACCGCCACAAAGAAAGCCGCTAAAAAATCAACCAAGAAAGCTGCTGTGGCTGATAATGCAAAAGCAGAGAATACTGCTGCTGTGGCAAAGGATGATTTTTTAACTAAATTAGAGGGACTGCTTGAGATTGCAAAAAAGAACAAAGATGTAATCGAGTCTGATAAGTTAAATGATTATTTTAAGAGTCTTAATATTGACTCCAGCCATTATGAGAAAATCTATGATTATCTCGAAAGCAATGGTGTTACAATTATGAACATCAGCGATATGGATGATGACCTCTTTGATGATTCTCTTCCTGAAGTTGATGATGATGCAGACCTTGATATAGGAGATGATATTACTCTCTCAATAATGTCTGACGATCCTGTTAAGATATATCTTAAGGAAATCGGCAACTACCCTCTTCTTAGTATGGAAGAGGAAGTTGAACTAGCCAAGAAAATCGCTCAGGGAGATCAGGATGCTACTGACAGACTTACTGAGTCCAATCTCAGGCTTGTTGTAAGTATAGCAAAGAAGTATGTAGGGCGTGGTCTTTCCTTCCTTGACCTTATTCAGGAGGGAAACCTTGGACTTATCAAAGCAGTAGATAAGTTTGACTATACCAAGGGCTATAAGTTCAGTACCTATGCTACCTGGTGGATAAGACAGGCAATTACCCGTTCTATTGCAGACCAGTCAAGAACTATACGTATTCCTGTACATATGTCAGAGGTTATCAACAAGGCTTACAGGGTTTCAAGGAGCTTACTCCAGGAACTTGGGCGCGAACCTACCGAGGAGGAAATTGCTGCAGAGATGAATCTTCCTGTGGAAAAGGTGCGTGAAATAATGAAGATTTCCGCTGATCCTATATCTCTTGATACTCCTATCGGAGAAGAGGACGACAGCCACCTTGGAGATTTTATTAAGGACGACACAATTATGGGCCCTGAAGAAGCCGCTACCTATACTATGCTTCAGGATCAGATTCAGAAACTCCTTACTACCCTTTCCGAAAGGGAGCAGAGGGTGCTTATACTCAGATTCGGTCTTCTTGACGGAAGAACCAGGACTCTTGAAGAGGTAGGCAAAGAGTTCAATGTAACAAGAGAGCGTATCAGACAGATAGAGGCAAAGGCTCTTAGAAAGCTAAGACATCCAAACAGAGCAAGGATGCTTAGAGGCTTTGATTCTTACTAAATATCATACAAAATGGGACATCTCCGATTTGGAAATGTCCCATTTTGTATTATTCCAGAGCAAATTTTTCAATCACTTCTGGCAGCATATTTTCTTTATCCATTTCATCATTTAGCAAAAAATCCGCATTGATGCTTTGGTTATATAAAGTTCAGCCGTCGTTTCTCCTGTCTTCCTTCTTCACATCCATTAGCTTACCATCATAGTAAAACTTCTGTGAAAACTTTATTCCAAGTGCCTTTTCATACTTTTTAATAAGAGTAAGTTCTCTGTCAGTTATTATACTTAAGTTTCTTCCAACTCTTCCGGCTCTGCCTGTCCTGCCCGCTCTGTGAAGATAGGTATCGGCATCCTCGGGAAGATTTACATGGAAAACTGTATCTACATCATCAAACTGTAAGCCTCTCGCAGCAAGGTCTGTAGCAATGAGATACTTTATCTTACCATGCGAAAATCCCTGCATAGCCTTCTTTCTCTCTTCCTTGGTACGCTCTCCTCCTATAAAATCTACCTGATAATGGTGATGGGCAAGCTTCTTGTAGGTTTCTTCTATATCATAAGTACCATTCACAAAGATAATTGCCTTTCTGGTTCTAATTGCCCCAGTAGTACCACGAAGGATTTCCATTTTGTTTCTTTTTTCACAGACTACAAACCAATGCTTGATATTGGCAGGAATTTCTTTTCCGCCGTCAGCACTAATCTCCTCAATACTTTCCGCCCAGGCTCTCGCTCCTTCAAGAGCTGCCTTCGTGGAAGTCGCAGAAAACAAAAGAAGCTGTCTGTCTCTTACAAAACACTTGATAAGTGCATCCGTAGTCTCCTTATTGTTCTTATCAAAGAGTCTGTCGCCCTCATCAAGAACTAAAGTCCTTACCAAATGAGCGGCAATTTTCCTTTTTCTTATCAACTCTACTATTCTTCCCGGAGTTCCTACTATAATCTGAGGTTTCTTTTTGAGATTTTCTATCTGCCTTATTATACTGGCATTTCCACCAAGGCAGACCGAATGAAGCCCAATCCCTGTATTTCCTCTGACAAGCTCTGCCTGCCTATGTATCTGTAGGGCCAGTTCTGTGGTGGGAGCAACTATAACGACTTTATTCTCCCTCTCCACAGATTTGTACTTCTCAAATAAAGGAAGTAAATATGCCAAGGTCTTTCCCGAACCTGTTGGTGACTGCACAAAATAACTTCCACCCTCAAGTATCTTGGCATAAACTGCCTCCTGAACCGGAGTCGGTCTCTTAAACTTAAATTTTCCTATACCTGTCAGTATCTTCTTATCACTTATAAATTCATTAAATTCCATTACTTGGTAAACCAACTGCCTTTCATACTATGCTTAAATACCCTGTAAGCCTTTTTCTTATTCTTAAAACTATAGCTTGCAAGCTTAAATCCGTCAGGATTATACTCCTCAAAACTTCCGCTTCCTGTAGAAGATGCTATAAGGTAACCCTGATTAAGAGAAGCACTTCCATTCTCGGCAGAGTAAGGAAGTTCAACGCTGTTTTCAAGGCTGTAATTCATCTTCTCAGCGTCAACCAGATATTTGTAGCAAAATGAATCAAGTCCACCCTGGTTATTGTCAAAAACTATCAGGCGATACTGCTTCTTACCTAACTTCTCACTCTTGTCAACATAGGCTGTACTCTGCTTTTTCTGACTGACAAAGTCTCCATCCTTACTATAAAATACATCCTCATAGGCTACCTTTAAGATATCGGTGCCTGAAATCACTCCCTTTATCTTAGGATTTCTAAAGACATTGTTTATCCTAATTATGGATGAAGTGTTCTTCTCACTTACAATCAAATCATTGTCATTAAGAAACTGAACCGAGGTAAACTTTAACTTGGAACCCCCCTTCTTATAATAAGCAGAGAAAAGTTTATTAAAGTTTACTATTTCCTTAGACTTGCCCTCTAAGATATCTACTGAGAAAATTCCGTCATTCCCGCTTCTTCTTGACAATGTCACAGCCTTTCTTATAGCTGTGTTTAAGTCCATATCTCCAAGAGCTACAGCTCCGTCTTCTAACGAGATGAATTTCTCCACCTTACCGAATCTGTCAATCAGGGCAAACCTGTTACTGTCAACAGCATAAAAAAGCTTGTCATTAATCTGTGCTATATTGGTCTCAGCAGCACCGCCACCTTTTACAAGCGGTAACTCAGCCCTTACAATTCCGTAGTTATCATAGAACAATATATGTCTTTCTTTTCTGCCGTTATCGTCAAGACCAAATACAGTAAACAACCCTTCCGAAAGCTGGGTTATCTCCCTTTCGTGTGTAGCAGTAAGAGTCTTCATTGTCACTGTATCAGCCTCAGGAATATCGAGCCTGTAGCCTGCCTTAGCTATCATTTTATTATTCTCATCATAAATGTAGACTGACACATAATTTCTTTCTCCCGGTACCATACCTATAATTAAGCCTTCCTGCTCCGCAAGGGGCATACCTGTGGTATTGGTGTACAAGGCTCCCTGAAAATCCTTTGTCTTTACATCTTCTTTTCCATCAATTTCCTTTACATTGACTGAATATATGGTGTTTACTCTAAACTTATGCTTAAAGTAGATGTAAAGTCCGGTAGTATTGGTTCCGTATGGATTTACGATAAGAAGAGGAGCATCTATAGTATAGTTGCCCTTTCTTATAATTCTCAATTATGCTGTTTGCCGCCTTCTGATACTTCATCGAGTAAATATCAGGCTTCTTTACCTTAAGTTTTTTTGCAACTTTCTTATACATATCTTTTGCAGACACAACCTCAGGCTTAGCAAACTCCACCCTGTTTGGTACAGTAGTCTCTGCTTTCTTAATATTATCCTTAGTAGTCTTAGTTAAAAAGGCCGCAGCTACAAGTATTATAAGGAAAAACAGCGAAATTATAAGCGAAATCTTTAAAGCTTTCTTTAACATATCTACCTCAACAATCTGCCAATATTTGCATCCTCTGCGAAGTCAGGCGTACTGTAAAGTACCAGTAAATCAGTGATTTTATTTTCATCAATGTATTTTTTAAGACTTTTATTAAAATATCTTAAATCTAGCATTATTATTCTATCATAATCCTTTATTAAAAATGGCGCAAGACTGTGAGCAAAACTATCCTTGATTAAAAGTAAGGTCTTGCCTGTATTGTTTTCAGTTTTTATATCTGTAACACTGTGGTTGCCTCCAAAGAATACAGTATACTTGTCTTTGCCCTTTAGGGCATCTAATACATAGATGCTGTCATAGCTTTTTTCCTCGTCATTATCCCAGGTCATCTTTGCCTTATCTATCTCTGCAGAATAATATATGGTTATGTCATCGGCTGTTACCCCGCCTATAACCCCTGTATTTACCTTAGAATCATAGGTTCCAAGGAAATCATTTGCAACTGTATCTGCCTTCAAATCAGTTAAAGAGTTAACCTTAAGTCCCAGTCCCTTAGCTATGGCTTCATATCCGTAATAGGCTCCAAGGCTTGTCCAGTGGTGGTCTGTCCTGTAATACACATACTCATTGGCGTGTTTTTTAAGGATGTCACCAAGGTCAGTAACATACTCCTCTCCCGCCTCTTTTTTTATCCTTTCGATAAATCCGGTCTGATTGTAGACAGGGGCAAAGGCAGGTAGTTTATCACTTAAAATCTCAGAAGAGGATGGGGCAAGTGCCACCCGAAAATGTCCCTTTCCGAATTTGTCTGCATACATTTTTACGAACTCAGCAATGGCTTTTTCATTGTTTTTTGCAGTTTCTGACTCAAAGAGGGAAGCGTCATATTTCCCAAAAAGATAGCCATCTTTCCCAAAATACACTCCATTATCATCAGTTCTTCCACGAAGCCTCTCTACAGCGGTTTTTACTCCCATAAAAAAGCTTCTTTCAGGGAACTGGTCAGTAATAAAGGTCTCATAGTCTTTCATAAAGCTTCCGTCTAAGAGTTTCGCAGCTGTAAACTTGGGACGCTGCTCCAAATATCTGTTTTCGGACTGTGAAAACTCGGTAGGCTTATGAAGCACGGCTCCAAAGAATAAAGCTGCCAAAGTCCCACCAAATACAGCAATTTTAGCATTTTCAATAGTTAATATCTTCATATATATCTCCCGTTAGAACCTGAAATACAGGAATGGATTGTAGGTTGATGCTACCAGGTAGGCAACACAAATTCCTAAAATCACTTCAAGCGTAATTATACCAAGCACCTTTAAGGCAGCGTTATTTTTTGCTGTCAACTTTTCAATACATCTTTTAGGCACATCTGTACTTGCAATAGCCAGTACAACTAAAAGTACAAGATTATTAAGTAAAAGGTAAATAAACTCTTTATTTATGACAGAATATCCGCCTAGTCCAAACATTCCGGCTATAAACTCTGCACCCTTCTTAAATGAATCAAAGGAAAAGAGTACCCATCCAATGATAACCAAAAACATTGTATAAATATGTCTGACAAACTTAGGCATTTTCTCTACGATTTTCAAAAGAAAGACCTTTCAATAATCAGGATTGCACCATAATACAATCCCCAGGCAACAAAGTTCCAGCTTGCACCATGCCAAAAGCCTGTAAGCATCCATACAATAATGATATTTCTTATCTGCTTTGCAATTCCTGCTCTATTACCTCCAAGTGGAATATACACATATTCCTTAAACCAGGTAGATAGCGAAATATGCCATCTTCTCCAGAATTCAGTGATTGACTTAGCCATGTATGGATAGTTGAAGTTTTCATCAAAATGGAAGCCAAACATAAGTCCCATACCTATAGCCATGTCCGAATAACCTGAAAAGTCAAAATAAATCTGGAAAGTATAAGCCAGTATCCCCAGCCAAAAACTTCCTACTGACATTTCAGAAGCAGTCAGTGCATTTACACTGTCCCAAAGAAGACCGGCGTTATTGGCAAGCAGAACTTTTTTACCAAGACCGAAGATGAAACGGCTGATACCCCTCACAAAATCGGCTCTATTTTCTACTCTTCCCTGCATTTCCTCTGCTACTGTACGGTACCTTACGATAGGTCCTGCAATCAGCTGTGGAAAAAGGGTTACATAGGTTCCAAAGTCAAGGATGTTTTTCTGTACCTTAGTATCGCCCCTGTAAACATCAATTACATAAGATAGACTCTGGAAGGTGTAAAATGATATTCCGATTGGCAGAGCCAGCTTGATAGCTGCTATCCCCGCCCCTGTAAGCGAATTGATGGTATCTATGGTAAAGTTGGCGTACTTAAAGTAGCCAAGCAGCAAGAGATTGATAGCTACTGCTGCCGCAAGCGATACCTTCGCCTTGTTTTTCTTACCCGCCGATATCTGTTGGTCTATGATGATACCGAATACATAGTCTACCGTTATGGTAAAGCACATAAGCAAAATATATATAGGCTCTCCCCAAGCATAGAAAAGTATGCTTGACAAAAACAAAACAAGATTCCTTATACGCTTTGGCACTATGAAGTAAATAGCCAATACCAGTGGCAGGAACCTTGTAATAAATAAAATACTGGAAAAAACCATTTGTGTTACTCCTTTTTACTTAGATAAGCACCCATATCATACCATATTTAATCTTAAAATGAAAGATAAAAGATGCTTCTCTTTAACGATATAAAATGTCTAATATTCTCCTTCGATTATTAGAATCAAAATAGTCATAATGCAGTTTAAGGAAGCCATCAAGCTTAGCATCATCAGATTTCCCCTGCCTAATAGCACTCAGAAGCCCTCTATAATCCTTAACAATCTCACCAACCGCATTCTCTTCATAATCCCTGTAAAACCCTCTGTCATATTTATCAAAGTCAGGTACAAAGCAGACGATAGGCTTTCTTAAAAGAGCATATTCTACTACTGTAGAGGAATAATCATTCACTAATACATCGGAAACTTCGTAAAGCTCTTTAACATCCTTATAGTAGCTTACATCATAAACATCCTTAGGAAGATTTTTAATGATTCCACTATCAGAAATGGTGGGATGAAGCCGTATCAAAACTGCCCACTCCTCTCCAAGAGCTTTCTTTAACTCATTTACAGAAAAAACTTCAAGTAAAGCTGTATTTTCAGCCATTGTATTGCGAAAAGTAGGTGTATAGAGAAGTATTTTTTTGTCCTTCAATCCGTCAAAACATTGATAAAAACTATCTTTTGCAGCTCTCTTTAATTTATCATCGAAATAAAAGTCTAAAACCGGAAGTCCTACAGGAAAGATTCTTTCCCTGCCAACTCTAAACGCTTCTTCATAGTAAGGAATCACGGCTTTTCCACTGATAAAGAGGTGGGTTATCTTCTTATTTCCCTCCTCTACCGTCTGCCTTACATATTGGTCTTTTTCGGTAGAAAGTCCAAAGCGCTTAAAAGCTCCTATTCCATGCCAAAGCTGTATGACTTTTGCTGATTTTCTTAGCGGCATATAAGCAAGAGGCAGAAAATTATCATTAAGATAAATGCTACCTGCAGTCATCAGATGAAAACTTAAAACAAAATAAAAATACAATAATCCTATCAGCTTGTTTTCTCCGGAAAACAACTCTGCTTTTGAGATAAATATATATGTATCATTTGGTCTATTCTCAGAAAGACTATCGTACATATATTTCAAATTACCACATTTATGATCGTTATGAATCATAAAAAGAACTGTCTTATTCTGATTTAGCGGTAAGAGGCGATAAGGTAAGCAACATAGCCCAAACAACATATGCCCCAATCGTTTTATATTCAACTTAATCCTCCTCTATCAAATCTATAAGATATTCTGTAATTCTCTTTGTACTATTGCCATCAATGGCGGATAAAAAGGTTTCCTTAAACTCAGTTGTATCATAGGTAAGAGCCTTTTCATTATCCAGGCATATTAAAGTCTGCTTCTTTAATTCATCCTGATTTTCTGCTTTAAGCCCAGGAATAAAAGAATCAAAATCTTCGTAAAAATCCCTGTCTTTTCTGTAGCTATCCTCATCAAACACGTAAAATACCATAGGAATATCTAATAGTGCAGCCTCAAAAACAGATGAACTGTAGTCTGTAATCAATACATCTGTGATAAATAGCAAGTCATTGATTGATATTTTTTTACTTAAATCGAAAACTCTATCCTTATACTCCTGCGGTACATTGATGGTATTTTTGACAAAAGGATGCTGTTTGATAATTAAAATGACATCCTCAGGCATATCCTTCATAAAAGTCTCAACAGAGAATGAAGAATCAGGATAATACGCATCCTTATTGCCCTGTCCGCGAAATGTTGGTGCAAAAAGTATTATCCTCTTTCCTCTAAAAACAGGAAACTGATTGAATAATTCTGCAAAAATCTGCTCTTTATAGGTCTCATCAAAAAATATATCCGTTCTTGGTGTACCAAGCGGAAGTACATTTTCCTCCGGAATAGCAAATGCCTCACTGTAATAAGGAATCATCTTCTCTCCACTCACAAAAACCTTATCATAGTTTCTATGATTTTTACTCTCTTCTTCCGGCCCACCGGGCTTATGCAGCCTGCTAAATCCAAAAGCCTTAAATGCGCCACAGGCATGCCAAAGCTGGATAACCTTAGTCTCCTTCCTTAGGTCTAATGCATGGAGCTGAGGATAAAAATCTTCTAAAACAATACATCCTGCCTCTGCCATAAGCCTTGCAGATTCCCGCAGTTCCTTAAAGCTAAGCCTGTCTACCGTTTTTGTTTTTAAAAATGATGTGATTATAAGATTCTTATTGTTTTTTAATTCATCATAAACAAGAGCCAGATTACCGCCTTTTTCCACCTTTCTCTCCGATAAAAAAAGGACATTATTCGTTTTAACAGGTAAACTTAGACTCTTTTCATACTGTTTTTTCAAATAATCTGTTTTAAACTCTCGCAAACTAAAAGAAATCCCTGTCCACCTTTTTATATACTGATTTGCTTTTTTAAGAGCATTTCTACCCTTATTTCCTGCTAAAAAAGAAGTTATCACTGCAACCGGCAGCAATAAAAGTGCCGCAATCCACCTTATCTCAGCAAATCTCCCTGTTTCATTCATCTGCGGTTTGACAAAATACTTTGAATCTAAATAAAATGGTTCACCTATAGCTTTTCTGCTTCCCCCTTGGAAAAGTTCCACTCTAACTTCTACCTTTTCATCTCCTGCTTCATTTAAGAATACATAAGGAAGAAGAATGGTGTTTCGCCCTACCAGTACATATTCACCGGATTTATTTTCCTCAAATGAAGTTTCTAAAGGAAATAAACGGTCTTGTATCCCACTTTTAAAATATAATTTAAGACTGGGTTTCCCCATATTTTCCTTAAGTGTGGCTTTTTCTGAAGCCTCTATCAGGAGTCTGTTTTCCTCATCTATTTTTTGTACTATTTTCATATATAATCATCCCTATGTTATCCGGTTAAATTCAAAAACGTCTTATTCTCATCGTTTCAGTTTTACTATTCTGAATAAAAACCAATAATACAAGTGTAAATACTTTTTAACCAAGCATCATCTAATTATAATAAAAGCAATAAACATAGTCAACAAAAAGACTGCGAGAGCCTTAACCCTCACAATCTCTTTGTAACTAATTAAGCAATTTTTGATTGGATATTTGTGAAGTACCAGCGCTGCTCTTTCCACTATAGTCTTAGCTTCTGCTTTTATTAGTACTTCCCTTTGTTCCGGAATTATTGTTTGAACTGTTAGTTGTTCCAGATGATTTACTCTGTCCTCCTTTCATACTATTGTTGGAACTGCCTTCGTTGTTAGCCCAATTTCTACGTCTGCCATTTGGAGGGGCTCCCTCAGGTCTTCCCTGCGGGCCTCCGTTACCCTGTGGACCTCCAAAGTTGTTTCCGCCAGGGCCTTCGTTGCCCTGTGGACCTTCGTTGCCCTGTGGGCCTCCGAAGTTGTTGCCACCTGGGCCTCCGTTACTCTGTGGACCTCCGAAGTTTCCGTTGCCGCCTGGGCCTCCGTTACCATTTGGGCCTCCAAATCCGCCTCCACCTGGGCCTCCGTTACCCTGTGGACCTCCAAAGTTGCCGCCACCACCAGGACCTCCGTTACCCTGTGGACCTCCGAAATTTCCATTGCCACCCGGGCCTCCGTTACCATTTGGGCCTCCAAATCCGCCTCCACCTGGGCCTCCGTTACCCTGTGGACCTCCAAAATTGTTTCCGCCGGAGCCTCCGTTACCCTGTGGACCTCCGAAGTTTCCGTTGCCACCAGGACCTCCGTTACCGTTCTGGGCTATATTACCACCATTGCCATCCTGCCCGCCATTCATTCCGTTCCCGAAACCTCCCCTGGGTCCACCTCCGTTTCCGCCAGGGCCGCCAGGACCACCCATGCCACCGGGACCGCCAGGGCCACCCATTCCAGTTGATCCGGTTACAAGCTGACTAAGTGTTACTTCCTGTGTAGTAGTTCCTGCTATTACTGTATAGGTCTCACCCTGCACCATTCCGGCAGCACTGATGATAACGCTGTTGTATTCTTTTGCAGGAGTGTAAGTTGCCAGTACATTGCCCTTTGAATCTTTGATGCTGACTGCAGTTCCTGCTGCCTGATTAGATACACTTAACTGTACTACGCCCTGGGTAGAGCCTGAACCAAAGTTCTCTGTCATACTCTGAATCTCTGTTACTATAACTGTTCCACCGGTAATTGTAGCTGTACCGTTATAATCGATACCGCCGTTTCCGCCCCTTGTTGTACCACTTACATAAGTCTCACCACCACTTACTGTGAGGTCGCCGTTAGAATCAAGTCCGTCTCCTTCTGCGTTTACTGTTATCTTACCACCGGAGATATTGATACTTGCATCTTCTGCCTGCATATTTTCCTTCTGTCCTGTTACAGAAGAAGCTGTTGCATTGATACCATCATCACTTGACACTACATTTATTTCACCGCCTGAGATATTTACATCTTTACCTTCAAGACCTTCATTACTATTGGTTATGTCAATCTTACCACCAACTATATCAAGGGTAGTTCCAGCGTGAATACCATCATCAGCTGCATTTATTGTAATAGTGCCACCTTCAATGTATACAAAACCCTTGCTTGTATCATCACTGTTTTCAGAGTGGATACCATCAGTTCCTGTTGTAATATTGATAGTACCATCAGCTATCCTTACACTGTCCTTTCCGCTGATACCCTTCTTTGTAGAAGTAATATCAATGTTTCCACCTGTAACTACAACATCATCCTTGCCCACTATTCCGTGAGCAGTAGAGCTTATCTTAAGAGAACCACTGCCGTTTACGGTAAGGTCACCTTTTGAGAAGATTACACCGTCTACATTGTTGTCATCCGTTGATACAAAGGCCCCTGAAGTTGTAAGTGTACTTGTAGTACCATCCTTAAGTGTTACAAAAACCTTGTCAGCTTCTTTAACATATATAGCTGCGCTGCTTTCATTGGTTATTGTCACTCCGTCAAGCACAAGCTGAACCTTGGCTGTGTCCGCTACATTTACAATAATTTGACCTGAATAGGTTCCTGAAAGTATGTAAACACCTTCCTTTGTAATAGTATAGGTTGAATCCTTTATTTCACTTAGATTAACCTTGGTAGCACTTGATTCATCGTAAGACGCATCTTTATCACGATCTGTAAACATATCTGCCTTCACTGTCCCTGTCGCAGTAGAGGAGGATGTCCCTGAAGATGCAGTAGTTGTACTGTCAGTATTAGAGTTGCTGGTAGTAGAGCTGTCAGTAGTTACACTGGCACCGCTTGTGGTACTTGAAGTGGTAGTTACCACAGTTTTGGCAGCGGTGCCACTCTTTGCAGCACCTGCTTTGTTACAAGCTGTTACACTAATTAAAAGCCCACCTGTTAAAGCTATCATCATTATCTTCTTTTTCATAATTTTAGTTTCCTTTCTTATAAGCTGTTTATTATTATTTTTCTTGTTAATTAAAGTTCTTCTCCACCCATTCCAGGACGGTTTAAGCGAATTTCCAAGTTACCGTTTTTACATCTAAGTGCATCAATAAATTCTTTTTCTATTCCCTCCTTATTCAGGGTAACATCATAGCTAAGTTTGAATAAGCTACCCATATTGGTTGTCTTTACACCAAGTAAGTTTGAGTTCTTGGTATATTTATTAAGTGTTTCTGTAAATACATCTGTGTAGTCAAGATTTTCAGGTATTGTAATTGTAAGACTCTTCTGTAACTTAGAGCCTGAAAAAATTGAATATCCCAGTTTTGTGTAAATGAGAGTTACTACTCCCATTATGAGAGCAAATGCTGCTGCATATCCAATAAAGCCCATTCCTATTGCAAGTCCTGTAACCATTGAAAGGAAGATTGCTCCTATTTCCTTCGCCGTACCAGGTACCGAACGGAATCTTACAAGTCCGAACGTTCCTGCAACAGCTACTCCTGCTCCTACATTGCCATTTACCAAAAGTATTACCATACTTACTACAGCAGGCAACATTGCCAGCGTAACCACAAAACTCTGTGAATATCTGCTCTTATAGGTATAGACCAGGGCTAGTAAGATTCCTATCGCAAGCGCCGCTCCTATACAAATAAAAACTGATACAGGTGAAACTGCTGTGGTAGTTCCACTGCTAAATAAACTATTAAACATATCCATACTCCAACCTCTCTTTCATATTTTCTTCGTTGTTAAATTCTACCTCCCTTGCAAACATCCATCTTCTGTTCTTCAATATCTCTGTGTAGGCATTGCCGTACTTTGAAAATGAAACTTTGTAAATGCCGTATTTGCTAAGAACTTCTACCAACCACAACGGGAAAGTATCTGCTGATTTTATTTCGAGTAGGGCCTCTCCGTCTTCAAGTATTGGCTTTCCGTAAACCTCATTGGTTAGACTTAAGTTGTCTTCTCTCCAAAGAATGTTTTCATCAAATGTCATTCGAAAGTCAGGATTGCCTTTATCGAAGAACGCCTGTCTGTCATAACTTAGGAATACTTTTGGCTCTATATCACCATAGAAGTCTAAGAAATAATCTATTTCTTTTCCTATCTGGCTTTCTTTCTCAAGCTTCTTTCCCTTACAAAGGTAATCCATTGCTTCTTTTTCTTTAGCTTCAATCCTCCTTTTGTAAACTATTCCATCGAATTTCTTTTTAAGTTCAATAAATACCTTATCCTCTTCATACACCTTTTTATAACTTCTTACCCTAAGCTTTTCTTTATAAATTGGTTTATCAAGAGAATGCCTTATGAGTAAAAAAATCAGGTTTGTCAAAGTATATATTTCTTATTGTACTGTTGCCGTAGCTGTCTGCCTTCATATAAGGCTTCATTGCTTCAAGTACTGCTTCCTTTTGTTCTTTACTTAATAAGAACTTTATTTCAAACCTCTGAAATGTACCCTGTCCCATAAGTTTTCCTCCTTTCATTTAATTAACTTCTTTTTCTTGTTGTTTTTTTCTTGTTGTTTTTATGTGATTTATTTTTATGAGTACATAATAAACCACGAACCTAAAATGAACCTTAAAGTTTAGAAAAAAATAAAAAAAGATTTTTAAAAGAATAAAAGCGCCTTACATTGCTGTAAAACGCTGTATAATTTCTAAATAATTTATGCTATCCACCTAAAAAAAAACGGAATAGAACCCCCCAAGAGATAGCAGCTCTTGGGGGTTCCTAATTTATGGCTATTGATAACCTTTCGCCTGTTCACATTGTAATACAGATTTATATAAAAAGTCAACATCTCACTTGATTTATATAGCTGCAAATCCACCTTCAAGGTCCGCGATTATATCATCTATATGCTCAGTTCCTATTGAAAGCCTAATTGTATTTTGCTTAATGTTCTGCTCAGCAAGCTCCTTCTCATTAAGCTGTGAATGAGTTGTGGTTGCAGGGTGGATAACAAGTGACTTTACATCCGCAACATTGGCAAGGAGGGAGAATATCTTAAGGTTATCTATGAACTTCCAAGCTTCTTCCTTTCCTCCCTTAATCTCAATCGTAAATATGGAAGCACCTCCATTTAGAAAATACTTCTTATAAAGCTCGTGATCAGGATGTTCAGGAAGTGATGGATGGTTAACCTTTAGAACCTTAGGATGATTCTTAAGGGAAGTCCACAACCTTCTTGGTATTCTCAACATGTCTGTCAAGTCTTAAAGAAAGAGTCTCCACACCCTGTAAGAGAAGGAATGCATTAAATGGAGATATTGCAGCTCCTGTATCTCTTAGGAGAATTGCTCGTATATAGGTAACAAAGGCAGCAGGACCAACAGCATCATAGAAGGAAATGCCGTGGTAGCTAGGGTTTGGCTCTGCAATATTGCCATACTTTCCGCTAGCCTTCCAGTCAAACTTACCTGATTCAACAACTACACCGCCCAAAGTAGTTCCATGTCCTCCTATGAACTTTGTAGCTGAGTGTACTACTATGTCTGCACCATGCTCAAAAGGTCTGATTAAATAAGGAGTTCCGAAGGTATTGTCAACTACTACAGGAAGTCCATGTTTATGAGCAAGCTCAGAAACCGCATCAATATCAGGAATATCACTGTTAGGATTGCCAAGAGTTTCAATAAATATTCCTCTGGTGTTATCCTTAATTGCTGCTTCTACCTCAGCAAGATTATGTATATCTACAAATGTTGTCTCGATTCCAAACTGAGGAAGTGTGTGTGCAAGAAGATTGTAGCTTCCTCCATAGATTGTCTTCTGTGCAACTATATGTCCGCCGTTTGCAGCCAGCGCTTCGATAGTATAAGTAATTGCAGATGAACCTGACGCCAATGCCAGAGCAGCACTTCCACCTTCAAGAGCAGCTATTCTCTTCTCAAGTACATCCTGGGTGGAATTGGTAAGTCTTCCATAGATGTTACCCGGATCTGCTAAGCCAAATCTATCAGCAGCGTGTTTGCTGTTATGAAATACATAAGAAGTAGTCTGATAAATAGGTACCGCTCTTGCATCTGTAGTAGGGTCTGCCTGCTCCTGTCCAACGTGTAACTGTAAGGTCTCAAATTTGTATTTGCTCATAATGTTAATCTCCTTTTATTAATCAATGATAACCTCTCTACCGGACATCTCCGCTTAAAGCATTAGCAATATCCGATTGGTGTCTGTTCTTTTGATGAAGTTATAATACCACTAAATATCTCATTTGAAAAATCGTTTGATTTTATGTATTGTTATAAGTTTTAACTATATGCCTACCTGTTTGCTAGGTTTATCTTATAGAGTGATACTTTCCTCTTTAGCTTACAAAGGAGCCGGCAGTATACCGACTCCTTTAAGCATTACTCACTATCTTCAATTCTTTTTCTCTTAAATACAACGGCTGCAAACAAAAGCAGACAAGCTGAAATTAAGTATAAATGGTCAAAAGATGAGGTTCTTCCCGATATTTCGATGATTCCCTTCACAAGGAAACCATTTGCCAATACTGCAAGTGCTGTGTTAAGAAAATACTTGTTTAGTGAATTCTTAAACAAAATGAATACTCCTGCAATAAGTGGGAAGATGAACATCAGTCTCATATGCACCGAGTACTGCCCGTAAGAGAACATTTCATAAACATAGGCAAATACTGCAAGGAATAGGCTAAGTGCTCCGCAAATAATAAGATTTTTAATAGCTTTTTTGTTTTTAATATCCAATGTAAACAATGTCGCTCACCTCTCTTTCTGATATATTATGTCCGTTGGTTGTAGGATTATTTATTATGTTACCATTGAAGTACATCGTTGATGAACCGCCACCATCAAGGTTGTAAGCTGTAGTAGCACCATACTCCTTCATAACTTCCGCAAGTTCGTAGAGAGAAAGTCCCTCACTCTCGCTTGTTCTCCCGTCAGATACTACTAAGATGTAGTGGTTAGAATCAACTATGCCGATTGCTGTACGAGGATTCTTTGTCATAGCCTGCCTTACCTCTGTATTCTGGTCTACAGTTATACTACCATTTTCTATAAGCGAAGGTCCAAATGCAAAGAGGTTAACTACTCCGTCAGCTAGGAGCTGCTCTGCAGTTACATCAGTTTCATAAATTATCTTGAACGAGCCATCCTTATATACTGCCAAATCAGGATAATTGCTGTCGCTTCTTACCGTATTTCTGTAAATTACACCATTTTTAATAACATATCCGCTTCTGTCTGCTCCGTAATAATCGCCGTTTACAGCAAGGATAGCATTGTTGTTTGAAGCCATAGATGATGTGGTTTCGGTTACATTTGTGCCGAATGAGTCATAGGCAAGGGCTGTCTTTAAGTAATTTGAGTTTGAGAGTTTGACATCAGCCACATATACAGTGGTATTGTTCTTTCTGACTGTGGTTATTGTTATATCTACATTTCCGTCCTTGTAAGAGGTATCTGTCACAGTCTTTTGGGTTGCAGCCTCTGTATTACTGGTAGCTATCGTACTCTCAGAAGCCGTATCCGCCACAGTCTGATTCTCTGTAGTAGTACCACCTGTAGCGGTATTATCAGCTGCAGCATTGCCTGCTCCGCCCGCCGCCTCATCTGTAGCAGCTGTATTTTCAGCAGCCTGTGCTACGGTGGTATCCGTGTTTTTTACAACTACAGCCTGTACCTCCGGTATTACAAAGGTCTTTAGCAGTACATAGCTGTCAAGCGAGGCAATGAGAAGTCCTGCAGCTATACTAAGGGCCAGTGGTTTTTTTTTAGAAATTTCTTATTACGCATGGTTCTTCCTCCTTTTTAAGTATTGATAATCTAGCTATACTTTTTTTCTCCTTTTCATTTTTCATCTTAAATACAAAGAGCTTTTGTGCTGTAAAACTAATGGCAAAACAAGCAAGTTCTGCAATTAGCTTAAGTAAATAAATGTTGCCTCCTGACAGGGTATTTAGTCCTAAAAGTATAATGGTATTTAATCCAAGTATACCTGCCACAAGGCTGAAGTACCTTATGAGGCTTCCCTTTCCTTTTTCGCTGTGCTTAAATACAAACTTCTTGTTTATGTTGAAATTCAAGGTACTGCTTATTAACCTTGCTCCTACATTGGAAAGCACTAACATAAGGGAGGTTGGCAGAGCCGCAAATAAGAGGCTTAGGAGTCCGTATGCTGCGTAGTCTGTAGCAAATGCTGCTATTGAAGAAAGAGTGAATCTAAGTATCTCTCCATATATCTTTACCGCATCTTTGACAGGACTAAAATGGCTGCCACTATTGTCATCTATGTAAACGGTTTCGATTGGAACTTCCTTTATGCTAAGTCCGTTTTTCTTAGCAAGTAAGAGCATGTTCATTTCATATTCGTACCTGTCTCCGTTTATTGAGAGTAGAAATGGTATGCTGCTTACACTAAAGGCTCTGAGACCACACTGGGTATCATTTAGGAAAGTCCGGATACGAGGAAATAAATGTATTTTGTTATGGTATTTCCTACCTTTGACTTAAGAGGAACTTTTCCTGTAAAATATCTTGCTCCTGTAGTTATCGCTGCTTCATCTATCCTAAGACTGTCAGAAACCTTGATTATGTCGCTTACTGTGTGCTGTCCATCTGAATCAGCTGTAACTATTATTCCATTCACGTTAAGCCCCTTTATATAAGTAAAGGCTGTCTTAAGCGCAGCTCCCTTTCCTTTATTGACACCATGCGCAAGTACTATGGCGTATTTTTCTGCTTCTGCAAATATATTATTAAATTTATCTCCTGAACCATCATCTACAACTATAATCTGACATAGATTCAAGGCACTTACTTCTTCAAGCAGCTTGATTAGTTTTTCATCAGGTTCAAAGGCAGGTATAACTAAAAATTTCATAGGATTTCTCCTTTCTTTGCTGTTCATTTATGTTGAGGTCATTATATATAGTGAAGCTTAAATGAAACTTAAATAAATAATTTTTTTATTTTTGGCAATTGAAATTTGTCTTATATTTAATTCTCTTGACACTTATTTCTTTTTATCTTATGTTAGAATAAGCAAAAGATCACAAAGGAGATAAAACATGAGGCTATTACTTGCAGAGGATGAAAAATCGCTTTCAAAGGCTGTCAAAGCCATACTTGAAGCCAGCAAATATAGTGTAGATGCTGTATTTGACGGTGAAGAAGCGCTTGATTACCTTGACGTGGACACCTATGACGGAGTGATTTTAGACGTGATGATGCCTAAGAAAGACGGCTTTACCGTACTTAAGGAACTAAGAAATAAGGGAAATCTCATCCCGGTACTCTTACTCACCGCCAAATCCGAGGTGGATGATAAGGTAGAAGGGCTTGATTTGGGTGCAAATGATTATCTGACCAAGCCTTTTGAGCCAAAGGAGCTGCTTGCAAGAATCAGAGCTATGACAAGGAGCCGTATGGCTGAAGGTGACTCTATACTTGAGTTTGGCAACGTTTCCCTTAACCGTGCAAGCTTTGTGCTATCCACTAAGACAGGTGAATTTAAGCTATCCAACAAGGAATTTCAGATGATGGAGCTTATGATGAGTTATCCTAAGAATCTCATTTCTGCTGAGAAATTCATGGAGAAAATCTGGGGCTTTGATACCGAAGCCGACATCAGCGTTGTCTGGGTAAATATTTCTTATCTGAGAAAGAAACTGGCTTCACTTGGGGCTGATATCGAAATCAAGGTGACCAGAAACCTTGGCTACTCTCTGATTATGTCAAAATAGAAAGGATTTCCTGCACTAATGAAAAAAAACAATGTTATCTCAAAACTCAGGTTCAAGCTGATAGCAGTTTCTATGGCTGTAACCCTGCTTATATTGGGGCTTATTGTAGGGGGAATTAACTTTATCAACTTCAAAAAAGTAATTGACAATGCCGACAATACCATAAATTATCTTACCAATAATTATAATACTGAAGAGCCCAGACCTTCTCCACCAGATCGTGACTGGGATGATAACTGGGATGATTACGGACATTTTGACGATGGTATATCTCCTGAGGTTAAGTTTGAGAGCAGATATTTCGTTGTTAGCTTTGATGGTGATGGAAATGTAGCCGCAAGTGATACTAAGCACATCTTCGCCATTTCTGATGAATACAGTATTAAAATTGCAAAGCAGATATATGAAGGCAGTTCTGATAGAGGCTTTTATAGAAACTTTAGGTATGCAAAGATAAGCTTAAATGGCTATAATGCTGTTATGTGTCTTGATATATATAATGGTCTATCCAGTGCAAATTACTTCCTTATTGTAAGCCTCTCAGCATCCTTTATCGGCTGGATTACTGTATTTATCATAGTTTTAGCATTTTCAAAGCGGATAATTGCACCTGTTTCAAAAAGCTATGAAAGGCAAAAAAGATTCATATCTGATGCAGGTCACGAAATAAAGACTCCTCTTGCCATCATAGAGGCTGACATAGGGGTAATGGAGATAAATGAAGGGGAAAATGAGTGGCTGGATGACATTAAGACTCAGGTAAGAAGGCTTGCAAAGCTGACTAACGACCTCATACATTTATCAAAACTTGACGAGGGAAAGGACAGCTTAAAATTTATTGATTTCTCAGTGTCAGACCTAGCTAAAGAGACTGTTACTTCTTTTAGCGGACTTGCTACAATAAACAACAAGAAACTGGAAGCAAATATTAAACCGAATCTCACCTTAAAAGGTGATGTAGAAAGCATAAGGGAGTTGCTTACCATCCTCCTTGATAATGCTATCAAATACTCTACCGGGGATGGAAATATAGTTCTAGAAATAAATAAGAAAAACGGACATATTACTATAGATGCTGTCAATTCAGCCAAAGGTTTATCTAAAGAAAACGCAGAGCATCTTTTCGACAGATTCTACAGAGTCGATAATTCCAGAAACTCTGAAACAGGAGGACATGGCATAGGGCTTTCCATGGCAAAGGCGATAGTGGAGGCCCACAAAGGTAAGATAAGTGCTGAGGTGACTGGTGATGATGGAAAGCTTAGAATAAAGGCGGTATTATAAGGCTCGCTTAGAATTATGGTTTATATTTCGGCATCATCTAGCATTTTGTTAACAAGTTCAGCATCAGGTGAAATATCCTAGTCTTTAAGTTTTCATATTTGCTTTTACAGGCTATAGCTTTCTTTGGGTAATAATAACTGCTTTTTGATATTTGTAACTTATATAATAGTGAAGGCAATGATTAGTTATTCTTTATGGCATCGATTATCACTGCCTTCTCTCTGTTACTGTGAGCTGTTTGAGCGATGCCAACTTTATGTCCGCACCCCCACTTATCTATTAATCTTCTATTACTTTGTACTCTAACAGTTCATCGTTTAATAAATTAGCCAATAGTTCACAAAACTTTGCTTTTATTCCACATGATAGTTTTTCAAAAAACTTTATATTTACAGTATTCCTTGTTTTCCACCAAACCCCAACTATATGATTCTTCCAAAATAAAGTAGGACGAATAACACCTTGCAACAAATATATATCACGTATATTTTTGTGGTTTAAATATAATACTATTTTTTTCTTCTCATATCCAATAACAAAAGGATCAAATCCTGAAAAAACAATCGTATCATTATCTCTATTAAAAATCTTCGTAATACTTATCTCTATAATAGAATTCTTCTCCCTGTATATTTAACTTACTATATTCTATTTCACAAATGTGCTTTAAGCACTTTGACTTGCTCCATTTAAAAATACATTATATCATATATTGTAACTGGTCCATATGTATTGATATATCTTTTTAATTGTTCTATTTCAGCTTGAATCATTCCTATCTTTATTCTACTGGGTGCAATTTTATATTTTTGTATCTCGAATTCCTTGTAAAAACGAGTTCTCCTGTTTCTACCAAAAAAATCTAGGAATTCCTCCCCATGAATTAAATAGTATATCCTTCTCTGTCTTAGTCATCCCCATTTCAAAACACCTATTTATTATATAATTTTTTTCTACAACTCCATTATTAATGCAATCTATCATTATATCACAAAAATAGGATTTTTCTCTTTTTTTGTAACTACAGACTCATCTTCCCAAAAATTCCTTCATATATTTTTGACATCATACCATCATGAATAAAGACAGAACAATCTTTTTATATCATATATATGCATAGTTCCCCTTAATGTCCATGCTTTTAAAAAACATCATCTATCTCAAGTTCAATTTGTCTTATTTTTTTGCAGAATAATTTGCATATGAGAAAAAAATTGTGCTTGTATCCCTAATAGTTGACTTAATTCAATTCTATCTTCTTTATGTAAGAGACCATGATTTGATAATCTCATACTGATTATATCATCATATCCATTCCTCATCTTCAATTACCTCATCTGTGTAACTTTCCATTATTTTTATATATAATCAGAATCATTAATTAGTTTATCAACCATTGAATTAAGCTTTTTTTCTTGTACAAAAAGACATTCTTTATTAGATACACTTTCCTTGTTTAAAATATTTCTGTACATTATAAACTCTTCTATAGTTTCTGGCAAAGGCATTTTATTGCCACCTCTTGAATATGTGCATCTACACATTCCTTCCGGCGTAATAACTGCTCTCAAATCGGATGTCCAACATCTTTGTTTTTTCTCTGTACACTTATCTGTAAACTCTATTGGACAAATTATCTTAGTACCATCAACCTCATAATCCATTATTTGCCTTAATTGTAACATAATTGCTTGACTTTCTGCAAGTATCATATTGCTATTCCAATCACGTATCATTTTCACTTCAAAATACTTTGCACCAGTCTTGCACGCCAGTTCATATGCGTACTCTATTTCTTTTATATTTTCTTTACAAACGACATAACTTATCCCAAGACTAGTACAAGGTGATATTTCTTGTATATTTGAAAGAACCAACGAGAATTTTTCTACTCCCACTCCATGTAGCTTTGAATATGTTAATCCAGTTCCAGCATCTAAACTCACTCTTATCCATGAAAAATGAATTTCTTTAAACAACTCAAAATTATGATGTAAATGAGAGCCATTAGTAACTAATGCTAATTTAAATCCCAAACCATCTATATATCTACAAAAATCTTCAATTCTTGTATATAGTGTTGGTTCACCGCCTCCTGTAATCTCAATGTTTCGAGCTCCATTTTTTTCTTAATAGCTTAAGTAATTTTGTTATTTTTTTCATAACTAATTTCATTGCTAACTATGACATCCTTTTTTTAATAATATTTTGGTTGATGCAATATGGACAATTGTAATTACACAGGCGAGTTAAATCGAGTGTAATTATTGGTCCCACAAAAATTTTTGAACCCCATTAGCTTGTAATTCTTTTTATATAACCAATATTTCTTTTTTTGAAAAAAATTTTTGCTATGGCACAATCTAGAATCATTATTCATATAATTAAAGAGAATAATTGCCTCTGTCTCAAAAAGCTATGACTTGCCACAATAAACAACAAGAAACTGGAAACAAATATTAAACCAAATCTCACCTTAAAAGGTGATGCAGAAAGCATAAGGGAGTTACTTACCATCCTCCTTGACAATGCTATCAAATACTCTACCGGGGATGGCAATATACTTCTTGAAATAAATAAGAAAAACGGACGTATTACAATAGATGCTGTTAATTCAGCCAAAGGTCTATCTAAGGAAAATGCAGAGCATCTTTTCGACAGGTTCTACAGAGTCGGTAATTCCAGAAACTCCGAAACCGGAGGGCATGGCATAGGGTTTTCCATGGCTAAGGCGATAGTGGAGGCTCACAAAGGTAAAATAACTGCTGAGATGACAGAGAGTGAGGGGCTAAGGATAAAGGTGGTTATATAAATTGAACTTTGTCTATTTTGTACATTTTTTTCTCGTTTTTTCGTGCATATTGCCGTTGTCAAAAATTATTGTTTGTTCTATAATCATATTTATTGGTACGAGTTACAATAATCAATAATAATATAAGTTTTTTTACATATTTCTTTTAAGCTGTATTTAATATCAGTCTATTCTGATTATTGTAACCGTTTTACATTGTAACCTATATTTCTGAAGTAATTTACAAGACTGATAGCAATATATTTGGGTTTCTATTTCTAAAAACTTCTGCTATAATGTACCTAAAGGCATTATAGCAAACCCACGAAAGAAAGGACTATATGCCAACAAGAAAAGAACGTGATGAGTACTTAAAGGGTCTGAACCCGATCGATGACCTTATGTTTCGTAAAATGGCTGAACACAAGGAATTTTGTGAAGAAATCCTAAGGGTGATTTTAGGTGATGATGAACTTATTGTTACTGAGAATATGCACCAGTTTGACATCAAAAATCTACAAGGGCGTTCAGTAGTACTGGATGCAAAGTGCTTTACAGGAGATGGACAATACATAAATATCGAAGTTCAAAAAGCAAATGATGATAATCATTTAAAACGAGTTCGTTATAATGCTTCTGTTTTGACAGCGAACATAGCTGAGTCCGGACAACCATTTGGGAAAATACCTGATGTTTGCATTATATTTATCTCATCCTTTGATTTATTTAAGGATAACCTGCCTATCTACCATGTCAGAAAGACTGTTGCAGAGACTGGAAAGATAATTGAAGACGGACTTAGCGAGATTTATGTAAATGCTGCTGTAGATGATGGTTCTATGCTAGCAAAGCTTATGAAAGTATTTACTAAAAATGATGCTTATAATAATGCAGATTTCCGCGTAACAAGTGGAATCAAAGCCAGATTCAAGCTAAATGAAGGAGGTACCATAAAGATGGATGAAACTTTACAGAGATGGAGAGACGAGTGGATTAGCGAGGGTGAAGAACGCGGCGAAAAGCGCGGTGAAAAACGCGGTGCTAAGAATGAAAAGTTAAAAATTGCAAAAACGATGATTGAGGAAGGGCTTGAAACTAAGCTAATAATGAAGTATACAGGGCTCTCTGAGGAGGCAATTGTTGCTTTACAAGGCTAGTACCTTTAGCCCTACCTGTGTAAATATCAAAATTATCATCTAAGTGCTATATTAAGGGAAATTTACCACAAAAAAGCGTAGTACAATAGTAATTATTATTCTACGCTTTTTTAACTATAACTATTATCTTTCTTAATTATTTTTTCTTAGTCCCCGTTCCCACCCTCGCAGCTTAGTCAATGTATGGTGTTATCTTCTTAAACAATGATAATTGATACGCTTGTACTCGATAATGGTCATAACAATAAGGTGGGGATTCGAACCCCGGCTTACCTTAAGCCAGCCATATTTGAATGAGCAAAGCTCGAAAAGTTTACATTCGCCCTAATTTGCTACCAACTAAGTAAATTAAAATCCCGTACTAGTCTTCAATAAGGTCTGTACTCCAGTTTGTTGCCTGAAGGCTGTTGTCAAGCAGTCTAATCTCTTTGGAAAGCTTATCGACTGTTTTCTGAAGGTCAGTTACTTTGAGAGTAGGAACAATCTTAATCTCAGTTCCTCTGGCCCTTCCTGCCATACTGCTTGCCTCATAGACAAAATCCCTATATGCTCCCGCCTTAAGAATGAGGGCATCTTTCTTGGCAATTACTTCTGTAATAGTCATATCACCAATCTTTGTCTCATTGTTAGTCTTATTTATCTTGCTTGCAAGAAAACCAAATCTTTCTATACAGCCATCTAATTCCTTTATAAGTTCCTTAGGATTCTCAGCAGGCTCTTCACCCTCCTGTACTAGTGCATTATTTCTTATCCTCGACCTGAGTCTTTCTATGTTGTTTACTAAATCAGCTCTTTCCTGTAATGCCTCTGCAAGTTTCATATCGTACCTCCATTCAAATTCTGATATTATTTATCTTTCATAATAAACTACTTTCGTGATAAAAACAAGGCAAATTACTTAAGCTAATCTAACATTATAAATCCGCCTCAAGCTCCCTACTGTGCTTTCCCATAGGAATGACCATAGGTGCATCTGAAGTAGGATCTGTAATAACCTACTATTAAGCCCGTATACATCCTTTATAAGTTTCTCACTTATTACATTTTCAGGCCTTCCTTCAGCATAAAGATTCCCTGATTTGAGGGCAAATATATAGTCTGCGTATCTTACAGAGAGATTGATATCGTGCAGAACCATAATGATGGTAGTCTTCTTAGTCCTATTTAGCTCTCCAAGCAAATCAAGAATCTCTACCTGATATGCTATGTCAAGAAATGTCGTAGGCTCATCTAAAAATAATATATCAGTCTGTTGCGCAAGCGCAAGTGCTATCCACACCCTTTGGCGCTGTCCTCCGGAAAGCTCATCTACCGCTCTGTCTCGAAGCTCAGTTATACCCATAGTCTGCATAGCCTCTTCAATAGCCTTAAAGTCTTTATCATCCATTCCCCTAAATACCTTCCTATAAGGGAAACGTCCTCTGCTAATTAAATCATAGACGGTTATTCCTTCAGGCACCAGTGGTGATTGTGGCATAAGACTTATTATTTTAGATATTTCCTTAGATGAATACTCGGATACAGGCTTATTATCCAGATAGATATCTCCACTCATAACTTTGTTTAATCTGCAAAAGGTCTTTAGAAGAGTAGATTTGCCACAGCCGTTTGCGCCTATTATTACTGATATTTTACCTTCGGGTATGGTCAGATTAAGCCCTTTTATTATCGCTTTCCCATCATAACCAGCCACCAGATTTTTGGCTTCTAATATGTGTTTTCCCATTAATTCACACCTCTTCTATTCATTCTAATAAGCAGATACAGCATGTATGGTGCTCCTAACAGCCCTGTGACAACCCCTACAGGATAGTGTACAGGAAATGCATGAAAAGCCACCAAATCAGCTCCTAAAGTAAGTACTGTCCCAACCAGTCCCGCCGGAATAAGACTTGATTTCCCCTTTCCTGCAAGGCTTGCGGCAATAGGCCCTGAAAGAAAGGCTACTGACGCTATAGGTCCTGTGACAGATGTTGCAAATGATACAAGTATAACTGCACCTATAATCATTACCGAATAGGTAAGTCTTGTATTAAGTCCAAGTGATACTGCAAAGTTATCTCCCAGAGGAATAATCTCCATATGCCTTGATAGTGAAGTGAGTGCTACAGTTATTATCCCAACCACAACAATAAGTGCAGGCACATCTTCCATCTGCACTCCATTTAAGCTTCCACTAAGCCACTGCATGGTAGTTCCTACATCGTACTCCGCAGCTTTTGCAAGCAGATAAGAAGTAACTGCTCTTAAAAGTGCTGAAATTCCTATACCTATAAGTATCATTCTTCCATAGGTAAAATGCCCTTTAATCACTGACAGTTTGTAAATAATTAAAGCAGTCGCAATACCAAATATCATCGCGAGCACGGACACTATGCTTCCCCTAAGTCCAAGCACCAGTATCAGAAAAACTGCTGCAGTGCTTGTTCCTGCGGATATACCTATTACATCAGGTGAGGCGAGTGGATTGTGTAACAATGTCTGAAATACATAGCCCGCCACTCCAAAGGCAAATCCTGAAAATACAGCTCCCATCATTCTCGGCAGCCTCACACTTTCTACTGCATAAGATACTCCTTCAATAGTTTCGCCAAGTAAAACCTTTATCACATCTCCTATGGGATAGGACACACTCCCTAAGCAAAGTTCACAGGCTATCAGTATAAGAGTGATGGTAAAAAGAGCAAGTACAACCAGTCTCCATCTAAGAGTCCTTTTCTTATATCCTGCATTTAGCTCTGTCATAGACTCTTTACCCTCCCTTTCCTAATGGCCAGAATGAATACCGGTGCACCGATGACAGCAGTAACTATGCCTACTTCAGTCTCTCCCGGCAAGCTTATTATTCGTCCTATTATGTCTGAAACAAGCATTAGTATAGCTGAACCCAGAAAAGAAAGAGGCAGCATCTTACTCATTTCGCTTCCAAATATCAGCCTTATAATATGAGGTATGATAAGCCCCACAAAGCCTATTGGTCCTGCAAGTGCTGTAGTAGCACCGCATAATAGTACTGATGAAAGTGCTCCTATAGTTCTTGTCATCACTACATTCGTCCCAAGAGCCGTAGCGGCTTCATCTCCCAAAGCCAAATTATTCAAATACCCTGATATGAACATTGATATGATAAAACCCACTATTAAGAATGGACTAATGAGCATAATACTTTCCCATGTTGCACTTCCTATGCTCCCTACCTGCCAGAACCTAAAAGCTTCCATTACCCTATTATTTGGCAGCATAATGGTGCTTACAAGTGAACCTAAGACTATGCTTACAGCCGAACCTGAGAGTGCCAGTTTTAGCGGCGTAGCACCGTCTTTGCCCATGCTTGCTACACTGTATACAAAAACTGCAGTAACTCCTGCTCCTATTATGGCAAGCCAGATATATTGATAGGCAACAGTAATATTAAAAAATGCTATACCTGCAACCACGAAGAGTGAGGCACCGGTATTTACACCAAGTATACTTGGATCAGCAATAGGATTCCTTGTTATACTCTGCATAAGAGCCCCTGATATACCAAGTGCTCCTCCCGCAAGTATGCCAAATACGGTTCTTGGAATTCTTTGTAATATTATAGCAGCCTCAAGGCTATCAGGATCATTTCCAAGGAGAACGTCTATAACCTTAGAAAATGCTATACTTTTAGCCCCCAGCGATATGGAAAATATTGCCATAATAGAAAGCAGGGCCAAGCATAAGATGATAGAAAATACAAACTTTTTCTTTCCCATGTTACCCTGCCTTTTTATTTATTTAACTACTGCATTTATTGCTTCAAGATAGTTCACAAGCTCTGCCTTTATAGAAAGTACTGAAGGATTGCAGGCCGCTGCAAGATTGCCGTTGCTGTCAAGCACCACTACCCTGCCCTCTTTGACTGCCGGAATCTTAGAGAAGATTGCATCTTTCTTCAAGGCTGCAACTGTCTTATCATCACCGTAAGTTATGATAATATCTGTATCACTTAGGGTATCAACTGCCAGTTCAGAAGATATCTGCACATAAAATGCATTTTTATCTGTCGCCTGTGCCTCTACCTTCTCAGGAAAAGTAAAGCCTAAGTCTGTAAGATATGCTCCTCTTGGGTCAGCAGTCCTGTAAACTGAGAAGCTACTGAGGTCAGCTGCATTAATATAGCAGATTGCCGCACTCTTATTGGCGAGATTAGGATATTTTGCAAGGCTTTCTTTAATAAATGCCTCTGTATCTGCAACAAGTTTTTCTCCATCAGACTTTAGCCCCAGTGCCTCTGCGGCCTCTACTGTCTGCTCTCTCCAAGTTGTCTTCCAAGCTGTTTCTCTGAATGGAAGGGTTGGTGCTATCTCAGAAAGGCGCTTATAAGCCTTTTCATCCATTCCTGAGTAAGGAGCTACTATTATATCAGGCTTGGCCGCTGCTACAGCCTCATAGTCGTAGCCTTCAAGGTCATTAAACACATTGGGATTCTCTGTACCAAGCTCCTTGAATTTTGCCTCAGTCCAAGGCAAAAGACCCTTATCAGTAACAGGTCCCCAGTTTGCCCTAGCTGTACCTACGGGAACAATTCCAAGGGCTAAAACTGCATCTGCATTATTCCAATCAAGGGTAACAACCTTTTCAGGCTTTGCATTTATAACAGTTTCCCCATAAGCATGCTTCATTGTTATAGGAAAAGAAGCATTGCTTACCGTACTTGAAGAAGATGTCATTGATGAAGAGTTCGATGCTGTCGATGCCTTACCTTCTTCAGAATCAGATGAAGACTTAGATGATGTTGTTACACTGGCACTCTTTACCGTAGTAGAACTTTCACTTCCTCCGCTTTTAGCTCCACAACCTGTAACTACTGCAACTGCAAGTGCCATAGGTATTACTGCATTTAATAGATTTTTTGCTTTCATAGATTTCCTTTCTCTTATGCATTTTTTGCAGAAGTGTCAAAGTAAATTCAAGAAATAAGCTTGATTACAAACGAATACTCTTCTGCTATGTCATGCTCAAATATAACAAATATCGCAAATAATAATCAATATCATTAATGCACAAATATAAAAATATATTCAGTCTCATTTAGTGCAATTTTAACGGCTTACCCCCATAACTTCAGCATCTTACAATACCTACCATATTTGTATAGAATGGATACCAAAGCCCCTTATTAAATATATTGTATTTCATCTATATGTTATAAATTCTTACTTAAATTTATTTTATTTTTTTAATGATTCTTTGACTTAACAAATCTTTTAAAAATAGTGCTATAATTAAAGAGATATCTAAAAATTTGTATTAAACATTCATCTATAATCCTTTGGACATTTAAAGTTTGACTTTGTTATTGTTATATCAAGTTCACGTATGGCGTAATTAGTCAGCATTTACAGAAAAACCGTATTGTTATAGTGTGGGTTTAGATAAGGATTATACTTTTGTACTTTATAAAAATACTACTTAAGGAAGGGATGCCTATATGTATATAGCAAGACAGCCCATATTTGATAAAACAAAAGACGTGTATGGATATGAGCTGCTTTTTAGAAGCAGTACCACTGCCATGTCATATAATGGAGTTAGTGCTGAAAGTTCAACGGCAGTTGTTCTAGGAGGACTATTTGAAATTGGTGTAGATAAAATAGTTGGTGACAAGAAGGCATTTATCAATTTTAATTATAACTCACTTATGTCTAACTCCATTGAATTAGTGGATCCTTCTACACTTATAATTGAAGTCCTTGAAGATGTTGAGGTCGATGCGCGCCTTATTCGTCGATTGGAGAGTTTACATAAAGAGGGTTATCGCATTGCTTTGGATGACTTCGTCCAGAGTATTAAGGATTTTAAGATTGTTCCTATAGCCGATATTATTAAGTATGATCTTATTGCTACCCCACTTGATACTATTCAAGATGAGGTAATGGAGGCTCTTAGGCGTAAAAAAGTGCTTTTAGCCGAAAAAGTTGAAACTGAAGAAGAATTCTTAGCAGCTCGTAAAATGGGTTTCCAACTATTCCAAGGTTATTTCTTTAGTAAGCCTGTTATAGTTGCAGGACTTAAGGGTAAAAAGCCTGATATTACCATATATAGAAGAATACTTAATGAGCTTCATCAGGATGAGCCTTCTTTCCAAGCCTTGGCAGAAATTCTTGAAACTGATGTATCTGTAGCTTATAGACTTTTAAATGTTGTTAGTAAGAAACATGAACATGATATTCAAAACGGCATTAAGTCTGCACTGGTTAAAATGGGGCTTACTGATTTTGAGCGCTGGGTGCACATTATGATGCTACAGGACCTCTCTGTCAACAAGCCACACGAGCTTATAAAGACTTCTCTTATCAGATCCAAATTTGGCGAGCTTGTTGCAAACAACAGCGGAAGTCTTTACACTAGATCATCCGAAATATCGCTTATGTGTCTCTTTAGTGTGCTTGACGCCATGCTTGATCTTACTATGGAAGAGGCAATGGCAGATTTATCCATAAGTAACGATATTAAGGATGCTCTTATTAAGAGAGAAGGTGCTCTTGAACCTATTCTTGAGCTTGCAGAAGCTTATGAAATTGGTGATTGGGATAAATTAGACAGTATCGCCTCAAAGCTAGGTATCGATGGAAATCGTCTTGGTGGTTGGTATATGGAATCAATAGAATGGTCTGAAAGAATAATGGAAGGAGTATAAGAGCTTTCCAAGCCCCGGCAGTGATGTCACTCAAAAAGGATTATATTTAAAAATGGTGAATTGAAAAAGTAAGTTCCACATCTAGGCTTCTTTATTTATATTCAAGTTAAGACTGGAACTTACTTTTTCTAAATTTAAAAAATATTTTTTTAAGTAAATATGTACTTTGTCAGAAAAAAATGCTATAATCAGCCTTACAAGTATAGATTTCTCTATTTTACCGCATAGCAAACAGGAGCCGAGGCTACATTCCAGAATCCGGAATAAGTAACTTCCGCCCCCTCCCTTATTGTGGTATGAGAACTCATCTTGTAACCGGAAATACCGGTTTATCTCTTTAGGAGCTTAGGGGTTAGGGTAATTTCATCTGGGGAAATTTTTTGTATTCCTAAGCTCTTTAATATTTTTTTGCCATATTGAAACGCAAAAATATCGTAAGGGCTCTTGTTTCCAAACTTCGCTCTAGAATAAGAATTGATATGGCTCATCATCAGGTTTATGTCTTCCTGTGTGTAATTACTAAAGTCCATACCCTTTGGCATTATTCTTCTTATCATTTCATGATTATTTTCACAACCGCCTTTCTGATAAGGAGAGGCAGGATCACAGTAAAATACCCTCAGCCTTCTATTTCCCTGCATATCGTATTCAAGCGCTTCAGGATTTGAGAACTCACTTCCGTTATCAAGGAGCAGTACATCGAATATTTTCCCGAAAATGTCCGGCCTAAGCTCAATGTAGAGCTTTTCAAATATATGTGTAACCGACCTAGCATCATTGTAGTCTCTAAGAAAAGCAAGCTGTAAGTTCTGCTGTACGAAGAATAACGTAAGAAGTACCTTACCACCTTTTTTCCCTTCCACACTGTCACCTTCACATATGATAGAGTCAGGGTGTTCGTTTATATATTTCACAAAGTCTTTGTAAGTCCTGCCGTTTCTGCAGCCCTTGTCTACCTTTAATGTCTTGCTTTTATTTTTTCTTGGACTCATTCTTACAGTGCGTGGCATATCAATGTTTCTGGCGGTAAACAGGCTGTTGTTAACATATGAATAAAGTGTTTTATCAGAAATCATGATTTCATCGGAATGGTTATTAAAAATATGTCTTATGGACTGTCCTTTTAGCAAAAGCGGACTCACTATTCCGTCTAAATGTTTAATTTCTTCCACGGTTATGTTAACACCTGTTCTTGACACGGATAATGTTTTCCTGTACCTGTTATCTGCCTCCTTTGCCCTATAAAATCTTTTTTCCAGACGGCACTTATTTCTATCTTGGCATCCGTTACATACATAAGGTGGCTTAAGTAGAAGAGGACAGATGCGTTTAACGTACTCATCACATAACGGTATACATTTACCACAGCTCATGCAGTTCCTGCTTTTGCTTAAACATCTGCCACAGGTGTGCTTCTTTGTGCAGGTTTTTTCTGCAGCTTTTATGCAGTCATTAAAAGACCTCCCATACCCGCCTTTTTTTGTTCAATAATTATATTTTTTTCCTTATTTCTTTAGAAATGGTCGTACTATCTTTTCCTAAGGCCTGCGCAATACTATTGAAACTTAATTTTTTAGCCAGCATAACCTCTATATCGGAACGCATGCCTAAAGAAAGATGTAAGTATTTGCTCATAGTTAAAAACTCCTTTGGTTTATAATATATAACCCTAACCTAATGAGTTCTCACACTATATATATTTTAAATATGTAATCAGTAAAGTCCATAGGTATAAATGCAATCTTTAGAATTAGTAAAAGTCCAGTTAGTTAATCATAGTATTCGGAATAAGTAAAATCCATACTAATGCGGACTTTACTTTTTCAAAATAACATATATTTAAAAAATACGAAAAAAATATTATACAGAAAAAGGAGCCCGGCAGATACATTATGCCAGGCTCTCCTTTTTATGTTTTTAGTATCTCAGGAATATCACTTATAATAAATTTATCCCCAAATCCATCTTATTGCGAGATGTATAATTATAGCTCACCAAGCATATTTTCAGGATCTTTTTCTGCCTTAACCTTATCATTAGCTTTGATTATGATTCCATCTTCGTCTATAAGGTAGGTAGTCCTTACAACTCCCATATACTCTCTTCCTGCCATTTTCTTCTGATGCCATACATCATAGGACTTAATTGCGGTTAGTTCCTCATCAGAAAGAATCGTAAATGAGAGCGAATTCTTTTCCTTAAACTTCTTATGTGAAGCCACACTATCCTTGCTAATTCCGACTACCTCCACACCTTTTTCGGTAAAAAGAGGATATCTCTCTGAATATCCGCAGGCCTGCTTTGTACAGCCAGCTGTACTGTCCTTTGGATAAAAATACAGTATTAGTTTCTTTCCCTTGTACTCAGATAATGAGTGCAGTTTACCATCCTGATCAGGCAAATTAAAATCCGGTGCCTTGGTTCCTATCTCTAACATACTTCCTCCTATTCTACTCTTATGCCTCTTCCTCAGGGAACATAACCAAGTCCCTTACAAAAACCTCAATAAACTCCTGACATCCGCCACAGCCGGTGCTGCATCCTGTTATTTCAGAAACCTCTTCGAAGGTCGTAGCACCACCGTGTACTGCATCAATTATCTGTCCATAAGTTACATTTTCACAATTACAGGCTATTTTATCTCTTTTCAAATTTTCCCCTTTCTGGTTTTATTTGGGTTACAAGAGTAAATCTTTTCTTAGTTTAAAACCCAAATTCATTTTACAAACTTTATCTCTATATCATAAAGTGACATCTCCCTTAGTCTAAAGGCTAATTGAATATTTTGCAAGAGGAAATACAAATACCGTCATTATTACTAGTAAAGACATCTATCAACCTTTATATTTTCCCACACCTCTTCAAGATTTTTCATTGCAATTCCCAAAGCCAATTCAACATTATTCTCACCTTCTGCTACTCCTGTACTCAAATATACCTCTTCTTTATCTTTAATAAAAAGCTTCCAAATCATCATTGTCAAGACTAATATCATTATCTTCCTGTTGCACTTTTTCATATAGTTCAGTTCTCTTAAAATCTTCTATCTTCATTTTAATTACCTCCATAACTTAATCCTGTTCTATCTCCTCATCATATAATACTAAAGATATCAGCCCATCAAATTCAAGTAGTTTTATCACCCCCCTTGAATTTCTTTCATCTAGCAATTAAACTATTCACATAAACTACAATTCGGAGGTTTAGCTATGTCAACAGAAACCAATGCAAAAACTTTGTATAAATCACAACCTTTCGCGCAAACCGAAAAATACTTCGAAGATCCTTTGTCGCAAACTCTTTGGTTTAATCTTGTAGTCTACATTCTTCAGACTCAGACAACTGCCGATAAACCTTTTTCCAAGGAGAATATAGAAGATGAGCTATTTAAAATAGTCCCCTACGAAAAAGATGCAAGGAGGCTTCTCGATACTATAAATATCATAGACAATGCTAAAAATATAGAAGATGTTTATGATACTATAGCTGTAGTCTATGGAGGACGAATCGTGACAGTACCCGGCAAACCCAAAAAATATTACTTTGAGCCCTTTATCAATCCAAGTGACCTAAATATGATTAAAGGGTCTATTCTTTCTGACAAGTATCTTTCGAATAAAGAAAAGGACTATCTTACCTCCGTAGAAGATCTACTCTGTCCTGTGCAGGCTAACCGGGAGCTTACCGAAGCTTCTAATCTTGAACGCCCTTCTTCAATAGATGAAACAAACCCTTATCAGGTAAGTAACTGGTTTTATAGCATACAAACAATATTTGAAGCTATTAAGAACAAAAAACAACTTAAGCTTATTTACGGGGATTATTATTTTGATTGTATCAAAAAACCATCGAGGCCCAAATTTCGTGTCAGAAATGCCGATGCCCCTTATATTGTAAATCCTTATGCTCTTTTATGGAACAATGGGCATCAGTATCTAATAGCAACTACCAATGAGCATGAAAATATTTCACACTACCGTATAGACAGGATATTTTCAGCAAAAGTGCATAAAATCGCAGATGAAAAAGGAAATTTTGTTTCTGTAAAAAGAAAAGCTGTTCCTCCATCTCTTCACACTTTTTATAATGGAGATGATTTTAATGCGGAAAAATATGCTAAAACCTTTCCACTTATGATATCCGCCTCAGATAATAAGCGTTTCCTAAACAATGTTGTGTTAGAATGCCATATAACTGCACTCTCAACAATAATAGACCATTTTGGGCATGATATTAAGATCTCCACTTCCGATAGAACCTTCGCAAGTAATACATCCGGAAACAATCAGCTTACAAGTTTTTGCAAGGTTGAGCTTAAAAGAGTATGTTACGAGAGCATACTTATGTTCTGCTTACAGCAACAGGCCTCAGTTTTTAGTCCGTTTCCCAAGAATTGTTGCCCTTGCTCCTAAGCAGTTAGTTGATGATATTAAGTTAAAGCTTAGAGAAACATTGGAATATTATGAAAGCTTATAAGCCTTAAAATATTCAGCCTCTTCCTTATTATCCATAATCTCCGCTCTTTCTATAAGTTTATCAAGAACCTTTTTAGTGATAATGTTGTATTTATGTAACCTGTCTACCACTTGAATCCCATTTACCTCTATTAGGTTCTTGATAAATCTAATTGTTCCTGATACGCTTTTTTTAGCATCTCTTAGATAATCTTCATATCTTTTTCTCGCTTCATCGCCGAGCTTATAAGGGTTTTCAAGCCTTATAAATAACATACCGAGCTTATCTTCCGTCTGCTCCAGCTTTTCAAACACTCTGTCATAAGCTTCAAAATCAGGTTCAAAATTTTCTCCCCAAGTATATGAAATATTCATACATTTAGGCAGGTATATACTATATTTCAACTCATCGGTATCGGCTGATTTTACATTTATTACATCAGCTGAAATATTAAATATATTATCTCCGAATTCTTCCTTTCTAATCTCCTCAATCGAATCCGGTTCATGCCAGTAGCCTCCCTGCCAATATCCAAATTCAAAGTATCCTCTCCCTTTCACCTTTTCAAGATTGTCATAAAGCGTTATGCACTTAACATCTCCAAATGGCTTGCGTCCTATTTCTTTAATATTTTTATGTAAATGTATATTTTTACCAAATACAGCATCATTAAAAGCCTGATCCCCTATTTTCTCGATATTTTCCGAAATTTTATGGGCATTGATGTGGCATTTTCTTAAATAAAAAGCACTAGTTCCCACTTCTTTTAATGACTCAGGCAAGTTTATTCCTTTAGGATTCTCATACTCATAAAATGCTAATTCTCCAATATACTCAACACTATCCGGCAGTTTTAATTTTTCTATTCTAGCGTGTTCAAAACATCTACCCTCTATCCTTTTTAAATTGCAAGGAAGCCTCAATTCTCCAATATCGCAGCCTCTAAATGCAGCAAAACCTAAGCAGGAAATACTATCCGGCACTATTAAATGCGAAATATCGCAACCTCTAAATGCAGCTTCACCAATCTCTGATAAGCTTTCAGGAAGTATTATGTTTTCAAACTTACAACCTGCAAAAGCATTTTTTTCAATATGTTCTACCCCCTCCGGTATCTTACATACTGCTTTACCCGTAAGATTAAATGCCATTATAATTCTCTTACCATCTGTACTTATAATCAAATCTCCATCCAGTTTCAAATGCTTGTTATTTTCATCTATTTCTATCTCTTCAATATTTGCCCTTATACACCGTCTACCTAATTTTTCTACTGATTTAGGCAACCTTATCTTATTGCTGTGACTTCCAAAAAATACATACTCTCCTATTTCTCTTACTGAATCAGGCATATCTATGTTTTTAATTTTTTCAATATCTCCAAAAGCCCTATCTCCTATCCTTTCTAAGCCCTCCGGAAGTTTTATTTCTTCAATATACTCATTGCAAACTAAAAAACCGTCAGGAATGTCCTTTATCCCTTCTGCTATAATTATCTTTTTTTGCTTTGTCATAAGCCTCCTTCGGAACTTCCTTAAGGCTCTTTACATTTTTTCCAATTATAACTTCTTCTAATATCGGTCTATTTCTTCTTTTTTCTATTTCTTCTTCTTTTTCTCTCTCATCATTTTCTGCAAATCTTTTGTTAAATTCTGATCTTCTCATACTCATACACTCCTTACCGATTTAATTTCCACCATTTAACTTCTTTATGTCTTTTTTCTCGATAAATATAGTCAGCTCACCCTTATTAAAATATACCTTTTTCATTATTCCACTCCACTATTATACCAGTATCTTTCAATGATTCTTTTAATTCCTTTGCAAAGCTTTCCCAAGGAATACGCTTGTCCAATTCTTTTTCCTTATAGTCAACATAAGACAGCACCATCTTTCTTAAGTTTTCATCTCCAAATACATCTATATCATCAAGAAATTTCTTTATTGACTCATCAGTCTCTCCATCTTTCTTTAAAAATCTGGTAATCTTATCAAAATGAATTTCACCACTTCCTATATAGTCCCTAAGCTTAGCCATATGATCTCCATCAAGTCTAAAAAAAGCTAAAGCATTAATATCCATCTCATCATAAAATTCTTTCAGGAAGCTTCTTCTAACAGGCTCAATCTCATGCTCAACAATGTATTCCCTTTTATTTTTACCAATCTCTCTAATAATATCCCAATAAAATTGCATGTCCAGCTCTCCCTGCTTTATCTCTCCATAACTAAATCTTTCAACCTCCTTTGCAGCAGCCAGCAAAATTCTATAAACCTTTTCACAAAATTCCTTTGAGTAATCCATCTCTAAATCTTTTTTATGTCTAAGAAGCTTCTCATAATAATCCTTGAAATTTTCTTCTACTGTCTTACATTCATATATATTTAGAGAAAGCATCTCCTCCCTTTCTTCTTCTAATTGCTTCCAAGCTTTGCTTAATCTTAGGACATACTCTTCATCTAAATATGGCTTTATATACTTATTCCAATCATCCCTCATAAACATTTCTTCACAAGGATATTCTGACTGATATTCTTCGTAAAGTTCTTTTGCTTTATCCCTATCCACTCTTTCAACTCCACCATCATGCACCCAAAGTGCATACTCAAACCCTCCCCAAAATATCCTATCTTCAATATCATGAAAGATTCCATCTTCATAATATAAATCCTCTCGGCTCACTGCATCATGCATGGTGTACACTATTACATACTTGAGAAAAGGATATCTTTTGGCATTCAGCATATGTTCTTCCATAAGCCTTAGACCATCAGGATATTTCCATGCACAGTAATTAGTTTCACCTACTGCGCCGTCAGGATCTATCCAAGACCGTATCCAATCAAATCTACTGGTATGATGCAATTTTATTTCAGTAAACTGGAGAGCAGGACTCTCTTCTATTATGTTTTCCGCCCTCTTTATAAAATGGTTTCTCTTGTTCTCACTCTCCCTGCTTATTATGTCAAAAGCCTGCTCTTTTGTAACCCTCTTCCCCCTCATCCTGAAATAAGGGTGTTTTTCCATATCTACAAAACTATCTTCGTCAATCCATTCAAAACCCGGAATATCCGACAGTTGTTCTAAGTCCACTCTTTCTTCACTCTCTTCTCTCCACTTTGTCTTTAATCCCGCTTTCTTCATATATTCTATACATTCATCAAACCTATAATACATTCTTCTTTCTCCCTTCCCTAATCAAAAAACTTTATTATATCCTCTATGCTGACAGGTTTCATATAATTGGCATCCACTCCCACATCATACTTTTTAAGCCCCTTTTCTTTATTTAATATATTATATTGTTGGCTATTATGCTGATGTCCATGTAAATGAATTGCTCCTCTAAAAAATGATTTCACTCTTCTATGGAATAATGAAACAGAATAAAAAGGTCTGTTTGTATGCTTAACCTGAATTATTCACAGCAGTGCCGTGAAAGTGGCTGAAAGCCACATAGTTACTGTATTTAAGCTGCTTATTGCATTTCATCTAATAAGTGAATAGTAAAAGAGACCCAATATGTGGTAAAATTTAGGTGCCGAATCCAAATAAATACCGCAGAAAGGGTCTCTCTATGGATATTTTAAACACCATCACACTGAAAAGCAATAGACAGATTAAAATAAATTTTAACGGAGGCGATTTATCCTCCGATGCAGGACTTCTCCTGATAAAAGAATTCGCTGCAAAGATCGGCTTCACCAAGCTGATCAAAAAGAAATTTAAAACCAATGATACATCAGTCCGTTTCCACAAAGACGATGAAAACCTGATGCAGATGATTTATCAGATCATCACTGCATATTTCGAAGATGACTGTGCGGATGAACTGACCATTGATCCTGTTTTCAATGCCATTCTTGAAAAGAACAGTCTGGCTTCACAGCCAACACTATCAAGATTTTTCAACCGTATGGATGAAGATACACTCCTGCAGTTTGATGACATTGATAAAAGCTTTAGGGATATCATCTATTCCATAAAGTGTCCGGAGCATATGCTTCTGGATCTGGACAGCACTTTATTTGGCACCTACGGCAATCAGGAAGGGGAAGGCTTCAACTTCCATTATCAGGCACACGGATACCATCCTTTGCTCTGCTATGATGGTCTGACCGGGGATCTGCTGAAGGCTGAACTTCGTGATGGAACACTCCACTGCAGCAATGATGCAGATAAATTTATGGAACCCCTTTTTTTCAGGAATATCTGGAAAGAGGCATCAAAAACATACCTTCGTGGTGACAGTGGATTCTCATCTCCCAAACTTTATAAAACCTGTGAGATGAATGGCTGTTCCTATGCCATCCGCTTAAAACAGAATTCTTCACTCATGGCTCTTGCTTCGAATAAAGATGAAGATTTATACAAAGCAACCAAAGAGGACCAGATTAGCTATGCTGTAACTTATGGTGAATTTCTGTATCAGGCCGGCTCCTGGGATTATCCAAGGCGCGTGGTTTTCAAGATTGAAAAAAACCATACGGTCAGCTGACGCATATGTACACCTTTATTGTTACAAACATGGATATGGAACCTTATCAGGTCATCCAGTTTTACTGTGGGCGTGGCAAGATGGAGAATTTCATAAAAGAGGGCAAAGGTGGATTTGACTTTGCTGCTGTCAGCAGTCATTCCAAAGTAGTAAATGCCAACCGCATGAGACTTCATATGCTTGCCTACAACTTATTCAATTGGTTTAGGCGACTGGTACTCCCTGCAAATATGCGAAAACAACAGGTGGATACCATTCGTTTAAAGCTGATAAAGATTGCTGCAAGAGCAGTCCGTTCAGCAAGATATATAACATTCAAACTATGCAGTAGCTGTCCTTATAAAGAGGAGTTCTACAGGACGCTGAAGAATATCCAGCAGCTGACTGTACAGTTGGAATAGCAACTATTAACGTACCTTGACAGTTCAAAATGACTCAATCGGATTTCAAGGGGATAGTCTACCCATTTTTTTGTGGATAAATCGATTGATTTCACGGAAACCAGTTCAAGGATTTGTAATATCGAGCATTTTTATATGTTCATAGAATAATTCAGGCTTAATTATATTTTTATGGTAAAATGTAAATCTGATGTAAAATAAATCATTTTTGCTTCCTCAAGCTAAACATAGATTTTCCATTGTAGCAGTCCGGACTAAGTAATCCCTCTACATGACGATCTTCTGTAAACACTTTTGTATCTCCAATAGCTATATTTTGACCATTAAACTCTATAAGAATATTGGAACTATTCTTTATAATTGCTCTTTTTATATTATCTGACCAGCTATATGTTATCACTTTTTGTTTTTCTTTTACTTTGTGTTCTCTTGGTTGTTCCACATAATGACCATCATCTGTCATAACAAACACCGGTATATCATCCTTATCTGCCATAGGCCAGTACCTAAAATCAAGGCTCACTTCATTCTCGTCTTCCTTATCTTCTATATATTTCATATACAAAACACTATCTTGAAAATTGCCAATATGCAGAGCCGGTTCAATAAGCCCTATCTTTCCTCCAATATTGTAAGCAAGCTTATCACCTCTTGCAATTTGCTTCATTTCAATGTAAATGCAGTCCTCATACTTTTTTGCAACTTCAAGTAAGTGTTCTTCCTGTTTTTTATTTTCTTCTTCTATTTCTCTCCGTCCAATCATCATAAGTTCACTAAGGCGCTCTTTAACCTCAAGGTTCTCATAGTATTCTTTTAAGATACTTTCTTTAGCAATGTCATCTGCCTCTGCTATATATTTTAATGGACAGATATAAATAGTATTTCTTGTTTCATAAGTTAAAATATCGTCTTCTAATGTATATTTGACTAAGGATGAAGTACAACCTATATATGCCTCATTGCCAAGTCGAGGATGGCTGTCTGCAATTCCCGATAAGTTACAGCGTCCTCTCATAATGCTCAATTCCCAGTTTTTCATATTTACAATTGCTTTCTCCATCCTCTTCTACCTCGCTTATTTCAATATATCCTTTAATGTTATAACTCTTTCAGGATTTTCTTGTTCAAAAGTTCTTATACCAAACTGTGTTATAGCTTCTTCTACTAACTTTCTGGCAGTCCTTGCATTTGCAAAATTCTCTGATTTTATTTCGTTTTCAAAAATGATTTCAAGCTCATCCCTCAAATTTTCCTCCATCTCATATCCATTTTCGCTAAGCTTTTCTTCAAAAATACTTATCAGTTCATTTACACTATAATTCTTAAAATATATAGTCTTCCTAATTCTTGACTCAAGTCCCTTATCCATAGCCATAAAACTCTGCAATTCATTATCGTATAATGCAAAGATAACAATTACATCAGGATAAAGTTCCATGTACCTTACAAATTCTTTAATTGCTTCCTTGACAAAACTATTGGTGCTTTCTGCATCATTTGCAAAGAATCCTGCTTCATCCACAAAAATAATGCCATTTCTGGAATTATTAAAAAGCTCTGTTATTTTAGGTGCAGTCTGCCCTATATACCTCCCTATAATGTCAGCCCTGCTCACCATATTAAATACAGCATTTGTCATCCCTTCTTCAGTTAAAATATCTGCAAGGAGCTTTGCACAGGTAGTTTTGCCTGTACCCGGACGGCCTGTAAAAACCAAATTTCTGTGCATAGTCTTAAGCTTCTTGTTTTCTCTTTCGGCCTTAATAACCGCAAGATATTCCTTTACTAAACTTTTAAACTCAACCAAACCACTCATTTTACTGAGTTTTTCTAATGCACTATCCTCCTTTTCAAAAAACCTTCCAAAATATTTTTCATCTGTCTCTTCATTGTCTCTATCTCGTGCTTTATCTTTAGATTTTTTAACATCTGTTACAATTTTAACAAGCACTTCTTCTGAAAAATCTCTGCCAAATATCCTCTTAGTCCTAAATATGAACTTGCTTATATTTTCTTCTTTTATTTTCAGCTCTTGCAAATCTAAAAGTCTTTTAAATACATCTTCATAATATTCATCTGATAATGAGTCTATCACAGCTGTAGTACAGTCCTTATCCATAAGATAAACCTGCATTTTCGGATTGAAGTACGTCTCACGGTTAATAACCATTATCCTAAGTGCATTTCTGCTTGTAGCTACGCCGGATAGTCTTGCTTCAAGATATCTGTCAGGCTTTAGCCCTGTGATTATCACAAATGGTGTGAGGCTTTTTGTAAATCTATCACCGTAATGGTACCCTCCCTTTACATCTTCCGGCACAAATGATAGGTCTATTACATCACATATTTCTACCAGTCCTTTATTTGAAGTGAAGTTAAACACACTAAATCCTTCATCAAAGTTGTCATAATCAAGTATTCCCTCAACTTCTTCCTCATCTTCATCATCATAAATGTCATAGCCATTTGCTTCAAGCTCTGCATCTATATATACTTTTTGTAGTATTTTCACATAGTTTGCTAGAAGTACACCTGCCTTTACTCCTACTTCCTCATCTTCAGTGACTACAAGTATGTTTCGATCAATCAATGGACAGTTTTCATAAATCTCAGCTATGCTCTCTTCATCAATAGAATCACAATTTATACCATATGTATTAAACAGGTCTTCTTCGTAAGGTGGCCTATCGAGTATTTTACTTGCTGATGGGACAAGGCAGGCTCTCTTTATCAGCACTTCATTACCCGATATGTTTTCTATTCTCTCTTTTAAGATTACAAGGGGGACATTGTCCCTGCTATATGGCAAGAAACTTTTACAATAAGACATAGGCTGCTCCTTCATCGCTTTCATTTTTTTAGTAAGTCTAACATAGTTTTAAGAAAAAAACATCTGTCAATTTTGACAGATAGAGATTTCAAAATTAAAAATCTGAAGAAAGTTAAACACTCTCTTCAGATTGAATTTTCTTATTTAGGCTTCCTAAGTTTTCTAAGCCTCTCAGCTTCATCAGATTTGCCTTGCAGCGCATCCTCATCTTCTAGCAGTATCGGTATATATTTAAAAATTTCATCAATATAATCATAATTACATAGTATCACAAGAAACTGTATGCATATATGGGACATACCCAAATCGGATATAGCTCAACATTTTTCCTCATCATTTGCCCTGAAGAACATACACAATTAAGTTCTCCAAAGTTTAGCTCTTCAAATATTTTGCTTGCTACATAACACTCATCAGTTGAATTATAAACTCCAGCTTCTCCCTTATATTTATTATTCATATCATCTGCATATATCTTATTTTCATCAATACCATTAGCAACAAGATACCTTTTTCCAGCTTCACTAAGAGATATTTTGTCTGAAATTTCATTGTCCATATGAAGACTGCCTGGAACATATATATAGGTATCTTTTCCCTTTTTCTGCTTCTCTTTAAATATCTGAATTGCAAGAATAAGCCTTTTTTCAAATTCTTCATTTGGTTTTTCACCATTAATCAAGGGATGTTGTGCAGCAACTTCTATAAGAACTCCAGTATTCCCCTTCTTAAGTTTCATATTTTCTTTAGCTTTGTTATACAGTTCTTTCCATCTTAAGTAAAGCCCATTATTCTCCATGATTATGCTCCATTATTTCATCTACTGTTTTTGAACTATGTTCCCAGATATTATCAAAATTTGTTTCCATCATATCAACAAAATTAGCATCATTATCATAAATATTGTCTTTTAACTTTTCACCTCTTAAAACAAAAGATTTTGTTGATTTATATGGCGGCAGCGTCATCGTAAAGCCATGCCTTTACACCGCCATCCCTATAATACGCCAGTACAAAAGGAAGCCTGTATTCTGATGAATAAAATCGAATCTCCAGTCCAAATTTTTTATACTTTTCTATCAAGTCAAAAATTTCATCAGAAATCTTACTATCTCTTTTCGCGCATTCTTCTGCCTGTATTATCAATCTGATTATACTCCATATTTTTCTATATCATGCAAAAATACTTTTTAGGATTACTACATAAAAATTTGATTTTAACTCCTCTTTCAAGAGCCTTTTTCAAATGCACTTCATTTGCATTGAGATAGTGAAATCCTGATACATTTATTATCTTTATCTCTTTTGCATTTTCACACATTCTTTTAATTTCAAGCTGTGATTGCTTATTTGTACTAGTGTTCACAAATCCCAACTCTTTCATCTTATTTGAAAAGTTAAGTTGTGACAAGTACTTTTTTACAAATATCACTCCAATTACTGCTGTAACAAGCGTTACAGCTAAGCTTGATATTATATCAGTCAGGGCACTGCCCCAATCGATAAGATTAAATAATCCCATTATATTATACTCCTCTCAATATTATAATGTCAATTTAAAAAAATAATGAACTCCCTCTATCTCTATATACTGTAACTTACCCTTATTTTCCTTCAAATACTCATTGAATTTTTTTCTTCTGAATCCCATAATCTCTTGTATTTCCCTAACAGAACTTTATTTAGGTAATCTTCATAAACATCATATTTTTGTACAAGGATAATATATTATATAATTATTTGATAACCATTCATCTACCCATCTCTTTATATTAAAGTTTTCTAAGAAGTATGGCAAGTTTTTCTGCCTTATATTCATTTTATTATATACTTGCCTTGCGCGTTTTTTTGATATTGCAGAGAAATTCTTGTTAAAGTCAGAATTCTTGTTGACGCCAGATAAGTTAAACAACATTATTTCATAACCATAAGCAGCAAATCCATTTTTTTATTGTTTACATCAGTTATTCTAGGCTGATATAACTTTTTACCATCCCACCATCCATCTGGTAAAATCTAACAGATAATTATTTTCTTCTATTTGTTCATTTTTCAAATATCAGCTCATAATCATTAGTAAAAATCGCACCAAGTATGAACTAATATATCCCTTTTTCACACCATACTCCGTACCATTATAATTTCTCCATCTAATTTCTATACCTTTAAGAATATAATTTTTCATAATTTATGTTATTTTGTGTAATAAAATTCAATATACTTCTATATTGACTGTAGTCATTTCAGTACATATATCACTCAGTTGCTTAGGGGCTATATTCATTTGTCCATTCCTTTAAATAGCATTCATTATCATCATATTGTACAAATCCATCTACCAATCCATTGATAAATGGTAAATTTTCATATTCTTCAATTACAGTCCTATCTTTAGAATTATTTTTTTAATATTTGCTTCTTCAAAAATTCTTTCTAAATTTTTCATTGTGGCATTTCTTAGAAACTTTATTACATAATCTGTATCAACTGTAATATCTATATCTCTATTACATATTATCACTGTTTGCAGATAGTTAGAATCATGATCTCCATTATTGGATCTCTCTTCCAAATAATAACTATTAATATCTTGCATAGCTCTTATATAATAATCAGGGATATCCTTTACATAATACAGTGCAAAGTACAATACATTATAAAGTGGATTGCCTCTAAAGTAATTAATTTTTGCTATACTATTTTTCATTGCGATTATTATTTAATATTTTTTATAAAGCGCATATAGTCATATAACTTTGAAATATTCTGCATATTTATCAAATAACAAGAGATATTCGATAAAAAAACACCAAATCATAGCATCTTTATTTGTCTCTTTATTTCCCAAATATCTTATAAAAAAATTTTTCAATACTTCAACATAATTGTTATCTATAATATTCCAATGTTCTCCCATCAATGCTTTCCTTGCTCTTCTATCTTAATTTCTTCCCGCATCTTATTTATATGATAGTAATTAACACATGATAAGTCAGAACCACATTCTTTAGCATTTTTTTATCAAAAATATTCTATAATTCCATCAACAATATTTTCTATTTTTTTCTTAAATGACTCTCTTCTATCCAACTTATATCATTTTCTCTATATCCCTTAATATCTTTAGAATCTTCAATCCACATCATTCTAAAAACAATATTTTAAAAACTGAACTAATACTTCTTCCTCATAAACCCTTTCTTCTTTATATTTCAAGAAAAAAATTCAAAGCCATTCATTTTCCATCTTAAGTGCAAACTCTTTAAACTCTTCTCCTAAAATTCTTTTTTTGCATGATGGTAAAGCTCTGCCTTATAAATCTCATATTCTTTTGAGATCCAATCCGTCATTAACATCCATAAAAAAACTGTTCTGAATCGCTAACTTCCTTAATAAAAAAAGCAAATTAAATTTAACTTTTTCAAAGAAAAAAATCTAAAGTTAATTTTTTTCTTTAGAGTCATATCGAGGAGATTGCATTCTCTTTTCAAAAGTTTCAATCAGTTCAGCTGCTGAATATGTTGTAAAGTCTACAGCTTGCTCTTTTTGCTATCTGGTCAGGCTTTTGCTATCCACTGATTTGCTAAGTCTCTTCCTTTAAATTCAAATCTTTGTAGTAGATTCTGTACCTCAGCATCTTTATTTTCATATGCAATTTTTGCACATAAATATACCAGTGTTGCCAGCCTCTGCTGTCCGTCATAGATAAATACATTATTATCCTCATCTTTATGTGCAAGGACACAGCTAAATTCAAAACTACCATTTACCTTTTCCATGTTTTCAAATAGATGTTCCAATTTACTCTTACCACTTCCAAGCACATAGTCTCTCTGTATATCTGGTATAATAACCTTATTATGCCTAAGTAAAAAACTCTTTCAATGTTATTTTATTATCATTCATCGTCTTATCCCTCGTACTTTTCTCTAATATAATCATCATATATTTGAATAAAATAATCCAATGATGAATTTCCTGTATTTATCCAGTCATTGTCATTAAATCCTTCTGCAATATCATTATATTTTTTTAATAAATTTTTTTCGGCATCTTTAATTCTTTCTGTAATTAATTGGCTTTCTATAAAAGCAAGCCTTATTAAATCTGTCTTTTTCCTTTTCAATTATAGCTTTATAGTATTCCTCTATGTATTCAAAGTCATCATTTTTTTAATAATGCAAAGAAGTTTTTGCATTAAATAATGAGATTATATCAAATCCATTATATGAACTCCAGTCGCCGCTTTCAGCATCATCTTTCAGCTTATTCAGTATGCTTTTATATCTTTCTAATACTTCATACTCTTTATTTCTTTCATATTCACTTCTTCCACTTGAATCTTCATACCGTTCACAGCACAATAATTTCAGCCTGTTTTCATCAGAATACCATTTCTTCTTGTCTCTTTTCGAAAGGTCATTAGGTATATTTCCTTCGACATAACCTTGTTTAACCAAATTCCAAACAACATTTTGGTCATCTCTATAATATAAAACTTTTGATAATTCCTTAAAAAGATCTAAAACCTGTTTTCTTTGTACCTCATCTGAATCTATGATTAAATTAGCTTTAACACTGTCCGAAAATTACAAAACGAGTCTTATTTTTATTTAAATTAATAAACTCATCAAATGGCTCTACATCACTGATATGCAATAACAAATACAAATTATTAAAAATATATTCTCTAAATGCTTCTTTATCTGCATCCCTGTTTACATCGTTAAAAATTCTTATCTAGAGCAGACTTAATTCCATCATAATTTTCTTTAAATCTTCTTATATCTGTATACAGCTTATCAATACCATTAATATCATTTATATGTTCTAAATAGTAAAATCTTTTCCCTTTTTTCTTCCGCTATTCCATCGTCACGCTCAAAACGAAATCTGAAATGAGTTGTATCCGGCTCTAAATATTTTGAAAATTATAAACAATGTAATCATTCGTTGCTGTCCGTCAATCAGCTGCATTTTTTTATCTTCTTCCTCATACAAAGTAATCATTCCGGCTGTATATTTAGTTTTTATTTTTCTTTATATGCTCTATACAAATCTTCTGCCAGCTTTTTCGCTGTCTCTTTTTCCCACTTATAGTTTCTCTGCAGAAGCGGTATATATACATCATACTCATTAAAGCATTCTTCAACTAAGTTTCCAAATGATATCATTTTATTGTTTTCCATGTTCTACGCTCCAAAAATATTTTTTTATTTGTACTTTCAAAATTATTAATCAAATAATTTTCTATTTTTATATCTCTATTTAATTCTGCATTTCTCTTATATACATTATCCATTCCTTGCTCTATTATTAAGTCTTTATTCTTAATCTCATAATTCCAGTCAACTGCATATAATATTGCATTTATTTTATTATTACTGCCTTTTTTTATTATCAAAAATTCTCAGATAATATGTAATCTTCAATAAAGTTTATTACCTTAGCTATAGACATTCTCAAAAATCTTTTTTTCATCTATCCTTTTTGCAGTTCCTCATCATCTGATTGTCCTTGCAATTCTTCTAACTCACTGTCTAGTTTATTATTCTCATCTTTCAGAAATTATCAATATTTTTTTGCATTATTTCTTTAAATTCAGAAATTTCTTTTACTTTTGAATACATATTACTGCTAAGTTTAGAATAATACTCATAAATCAACTGTATATACTCTTTTTCATCTAATTCAAAAACTATAACATTTTCCATCTTCTAACTCATTATATGCTATACTATCCTCATATTTTACCATTTCCCATAATTCATTATTACTTATAATTACTTCTTTATCCTTAATTGGTGTCATCCGAGAACTGACAGCAGCTTTTTCCTTCTTCAAGATGTTCTTCTTTTAATAAAAATATATACTAGCGAATCCAGATTAGAATAATCAGCATCAATTTCCTTCTTTTTCCTCCAACTCCTTTTGTGATATAAATTCTTCACGAGAAATCTCTTGAACCAAGAATTAAATTCCTTTGTTTTACTATTCCTTACTTCACTAACATCCAGGCAAAAATCAGGCACTTCATTAATATCTGCTCTTTTATACTTTTTGAATTGACATATCATTGTTATTAAAATAAAAGCTTATTTATTTCTGAATTCTTTACGATACTTAGTCTAAAGCTTTCTATCATTATTTAAATACATATATTTAAATAAGTCTATTCCAAAACATTTTGAAAATGATATTAATTTAACCTTCTCTTCATTGCCTCTGTTTATATGATCCTGCAGCCTTTCATAATAGACTGTAAAATATTATCCTTAATCCTATTATGTTCAGTATTACCTTTATCCCAAATAGTTTCTACTTCTTGTATATATTCTGAACTATATATTGTAGCAATTTTTGTTAAATTTCACATCATAATACCAGCCAACCCAAAATAATTCATTTCTTTCATTCCATTATTAAACACATAATAATTTACTGCATTTTTGCCTCTTCTACATTATTTTCATATTCTTTCAATATGTTCTCGATTAATGAACATATTCTAACATAGATATATAGAGATCCTGTATTTAATTAAATACTTCTGCTTATCGCTATTAATTCCTTTTTAAATTAATTTTCATTTTTCTACAGCTTCATAATTTAAGTCTCCAGTAATAAGCATATTATACATCTCATCTAATAGTTCATAATTATCTTCATAAATTTTTATATTTAAATTTATCATCTTTTTCTTTATCATTTTGCAACACTCCTTCACTAAACTACTTACAATTTAGGTTTACTTTTTATTATATTTTTAGTCTTTCGATATTCAAACTTTTATATAAATTTCATCTATCTTAATCAATCATAAAAGCCAGATACGCTTACTTTACCATTTTACTTATTTACCTAATTCACAACATCTCAAGTTCAATCCCAAATCTTACCCCAAACTTCATTGCAAACCTTTTTACAGAAATTTAGCGAAAACATATTGTCCTGTGCCTTCATTACATTTTTCTTTGCAAGTTCTTCTGTATATTTGCTTAAAGGATATACGCTGGAGCCGTATTTTGTACCACCGTTATGCATAACAGTTGCCTTCACACCGTATTTTGCTATCCTTACCTTGTTATCAGCCCCTCTTTTAAGCTTAACTTTGGCAATACCGCCTACATATCTGTCACCAACCCTGCCATCAGACATGGTACTATTTACAAAGTTCCCAAGAGAATAGTATACAAGCATCTTGTGGCCTGTTTTTTTATCTGTCACATATTTAATAGGCTCTATTACATGTGGATGAGCGCCAAGCACAAGATCAACTCCATTTTCCACAAATATCTTACTCCAGGTCTTTTGGTAGTCCGTTATCCCTCTGTAATACTCCGTACCCCAGTGAGGGCATACTATAGTAAAGTCTGCCTCCTTTTCAGCCCTTTTTATATCATTTATTACCTCATCTTTTACAAGATAGTTGACAGCGTAGGGCATATCCTTTGGAAGAGGGATTCCATTGGTTCCATAGGTATAGTTAAGAATCGCAACTTTTATTCCGTTTTTCTTGTAAATGCAGAGTTTCTTTTTCTGAGCCTCAGAGGTATTTATACCAACAGTCTTTATCTTAGGATATTTTTTCCAGAAGTTAAGACAGTTATATATTCCCTGCTTCCCCTTGTCAAGTGAATGGTTGTTGCTTTGAAGAACTACATCAAAGCCTGCATTTGCTATTGCATCTCCCAGTTCATAGGGACCATTGAAGGTAGGATAGCCACTTACCCCAAGCTCTTTCCCGCCAAGGATTGTTTCCTGATTGACTATGGCTAAGTCTGCTTTTTGGATAATAGGCTTAATTAGCTTAAATATCGGATTGAAATCATATCCTCCTTTTCCATTCTCCGACCAGTAAGCTAGCCTTAGGTGCAAAAGCACATCCCCGGCCATAACAAGGTCAAGCTCGTTTTCCTTACTCTTCTTCTTGGCTTCCTTAGCAGTTTCATTTCCTACTTCATTTCCTACTGCATTATCTGCAAATGCCGAATATAACGGTGTGATATTGGCAGTAAATAAAACAAGTGAAAGCCCCAGTGTAACTATTTTTTTAAGTTTCATAATATCCCTTCTTTATATATAAATTAAGATACAGAGTCAAAATAGGCTTCATTATTACTTATAAGCTCGTAAAAACTCTTGCCATTTTGACCACTGTATAATATTACTTTTTAAGATTAATTACTAAAAATCTCTTCTCCATTTGAAAGTACCCTGAACTCTTTAGTCTTAAAATCAGCTATAAGCTCAGCCTTTTCTCCCTCAGCCTCTCTTATTATGTGAAGCTTATCCTCATCTGTATCAGGTATTTCAAACTTACCATCAAGGGCAAAAGCCTTAGAGGTATTTCTAAACTCCATAAGCTTAAGCAAATTTCTTACTACAGGGCGTTCAACCTCTGTATCCACTTCTTCCACAGTATAATAATGTCTGTTGATGTCCCTGCCTACCTTAGTCTCCTCTAGGAGTTTAAGGTCATTTTTGCCTGCAAGAAGCCCTACATAGTATACCTGTGGAATACCCTTTGCAAAGAACTGAACTGCCCTAGCTAAGAGGTAAGCATCATCCCGGTCACCTAAAGCAGAATAATATGTACAGTTCACCTGATAGATATCAAGGTTATTGTAAGCAGCTGTGTTGTATATCTTCTTAACATTGGCACCAAACTTAAATATATCTTCCTTTGTCCTCTCAATCTCTTCATCAGGAAGCAGATCCTTTACATCCACCACACCTATACCATCGTGTGTGTCAAGGGTAGTAAACTGCTTGTTAGGAGATTTTAGCAGCCATTCTTTAAGATACTTTGTCTGTCCGTAGTAAAGCGAATTGAGAAGAAGCATAGGAAGGGCAAAATCATAAACAAAATAACCCTTTTCTGCTATCTTAAAAGGAATGGTATAATGCTCGTGAATCTCAGGAAGGATAGTAACTCCTGTAGGTGAAAGTACATCCGTAACTTCTGATAGAAGCTCCCATACATAAGGCTCTACGAAGAAACAGCTTGTACCCGCTTTCTTTGTGGCATAGGCAAAGGCATCAAGCCTTATAATAGCGGCTCCCCTCTTTGCCATACCTGTAAGGTTGTCAACGAGGAATTTTTTGGCAGTATCTGAAGGGCAGTTGATATCTATCTGCTCTTCGTCAAAGGTACACCATACCTTCTCTGTAGTTCCGTCTTCAAAATGTGCCTCTACATAAGGTGCTCTTGGCTTTCTCTTATAGATAGCATCTACCTCAGCCTCTGTAGGCTCTCCATTTTCCCAGAAATCCTTGTATCTGATAAACAGGTCTTTATACGGACTCTTATCCTTATTTTTTAGAAAGTCCTTATAATAAGGGCTCTGCGCACTTATGTGGTTCAACATATAGTCAAACATAAGATAATACTTCTCAGAAAGCTTTGTAACATCATCCCAGTCACCAAAGACCTCATCCACTACATCATATCTCATAGGTGCAAAGCCTCTGTCGCCTGATGATGGAAAAAACGGCAGGATATGGACTCCTCCAACAGCCTTACTAAAATGTTTGTCAAGTACCCGAGATAGGTCCTTAAAGTTATTTCCCATACAGTCAGCATAGGTAATGAGCATAATCTTGTTCTCAAGTTTCTTCATAAGCGCTTCTCCTTTGAATTTATAATTGATTTTTCAGCTTGTCCCTAACCATCATAAGTGCATATCCAAGATAGTTATGTCCCTGCCACTCTGAGGGTATAAATCTTCTTTGATCTGTCATAGAAAGTCTATTCCCCAGATTCTATCTTTAACTGCACACTCTACCAATGTACAATCCTTTGTATCAAGTAATTTGCTTTTTAGAGAATCATTTTGAGAAAATTTAGCCATAAGCCCTTCGTATATTACTATCTGTCGTATTCCATTCCAAATATGATCATCATAGCCTGATACAAGCCTTCCTAGTTCCTTTATTCTAGCCACATCTCTTTCGGCTAAAATTTCTTTTGCTATTTTTTCATCGCCAAAACATAGAGCTTTTTTATACATCATCGTATTGCTCCATAGATGAAAATTCTATACCATCAATTCGAAAATCTGATAAATACCAATTACTCAGGAAACCATAATCTTCCGAAGGATTGTGAAAGCCAATAATCTTCATTATACCTTTCCTACCTTTCTAAAAATATGTTATTTTATGAATGTGTCTTGCTCTATATTAGTATAAGCTATTTTTCATAATTACAACAAGGAGAATAGTTAAATTATGCAAAAATAAATTAGTGGTATTAGAAATAAATACTCTCCCTTGGGAACAGCGTAAGTTGGGGAGATAATAGACGATATAATGAAAAAAAGCCAAAGAATATTGATTTACCTGTTTTAACATCTTCTAGGGCATGGGAATTCAGAAACAGGAAGAACACTTTTTGAGTGAACAAAAAGCATGATACTAAGGATTATAATGTTATTCCTATGGGTTACTGTACATACAGAAATAGAAGTGATGATAATACTTTTTACATTTTAATATAAATCATAGTGTAAAAACGGGGCATAGTAAGCAAGTTTTATCCTGTATTTAGTATTAATAATGGTAATTCAAAATTTATAACTGAATTTCTAAATACTAATTTAGAAATAAAGAATGACTAAGCAGTCCTTGCAGTAGGTACAAGTCAGGTAGTTTTATCATTTGCTAATTTAAAAGAGCTCAAATTATGTGTTCCGTCAAAATTAGAACAGGATAAAATTGGTAATTATATTGACACCCTCGACCACCTTATCACCCTTCACCAGCGTAAGTAAAAACACTAAGGAGGAAATGAATGAATACACTAGAAAGCATCAGCTCAAAACCCATATTGTTTTGCGATTATTATAAGCAGTGGATTACTGTCTATAAAGAAGGGGCTATTCGTCCTGTTACAATGAGCAAATACAATATGGCATATAGATGGCTGGTTAAACTTATACCAAATCTCCCTTTAGCAGAGCTTGATAGAATTGCTTATCAAAAACTGCTAAATGACTATGCCAATGAACACGAAAGGCAGACTACAATGGACTTCCACCATCATTTAAAATGTGCGATACTTGATGCTGTAGATGAAGGTTATATCAGCCGTGATCCAACAAGAAAAGCCGTAATCAAAGGAAAAAGCCCCGTACTAAAAAGCCCAAATATCTTAATCAGTACGAACTACATAAATTGCTTGATGACTTAAGGCTTACTGCTGATATTAGTATGGATTGGCTTATTCTTCTGATTGCAAAGACTGGAATGCGTTTTTCAGAGGCCTTAGCTCTTACCCCAAGTGACTTCAATTTATCACATCAAACCCTTACTGTGTCAAAAACTTGGGATTATAAAGGGAGTGGTGGTTTTCTTCCTACCAAAAACAAATCTTCAATAAGAAAAAAATACCCTTAGACTGGCAAACCGTAATACAGTTTGCTGAACTCCTAAGGATATTCCTGAAGATAAGCCCATATTTGTAAATGATAAAATATATAACTCAACAGCCAACGATATACTTGCAAGACATTGTAGAAATGCTGAAGTACCTATAATTTCAATCCACGGACTTCGCCACACGCATGCCTCTCTATTACTCTTTGCTGGAGTATCCATTGCAAGTGTAGCAAGAAGGCTCGGTCACTCAAATATAACCACAACTCAAAAAACTTACTTACACATCATACAGGAACTTGAAAAGTAAGGACATTGATATTATAATGAGGTCCTTATCAAATCTTAATTCATAATTATAAATCCGCTGGTGAAGGTAAAAGCTTGCAGCATCTTTCACTGCAAGCTTCACTATAATTTTAGCTAATGTATGGTCTGGCCTCAGGAATCAACTTCTCGTCAAAATCCTTCTTAAGCTCAGAATAAAATTTGTATTTAGGAAGTGATGCTTCATTTTTCTCCTTATAAGCTGCATAATCAGCACTTTCCTTCAATTTATTCTCATTTGCAAGCTTCCCATCCTTATAGTTATACACCTCATACCTGACAGCTTCTTCCTCTAGAAACCATTTGTCAGCGTATTTTTTAATCTCCTTATCTGCTGCTTCGTAGCGCATTTGATTGATAATAGCCGAAACATCCCTATTAATGTATTTATCAAAATCTTTTTCCATCTCATCAACAACCTGAGAAATGAGATTGCTTAGTTTTGGATTGGTACTTGCAAATTCTTTTACATCCTCTCTGATTTCCTTAAGTTTAGCTTCAAAATCATCGATTCCACTCTCTGCGGCACTCATCGAATCCACAAAGCCCTGTAAAAGCGATACTATGTATTCAAAATCTACCTTAAATTTGCTATAGGCAACCAACTCATAATCATCCGATATCTCATTATCCTCTTCATCTTTAGCAGGTCTGGGCGGTAATTCAGCAACCACATTGTGATATACCGCAGCATAATCTTCATAGTCTTCTTCAGTAAAATCATACTTCTTTAACATCTCAGTATCGTATGTAGAAAATGATTTTAAATGTGCAAAATTATGATCAAATTCTCTAAACAGGATTACAAACACCCTTTTCTGCCTGTCTGAGAGTCCCAGTACATCATTTGGAGCAGGAGCAAAGTTTCTAATAGTTTTAAGTGAGGTCTCAAACTGCGAAAGTACTGTGTCCCAATCTTCTGCAACCGCCTTTCCAAAACCGCCTTTGGAATATAGTACCAAGGCCTCATTTATCCTCTTTTTATATTCCCTTGGAGAACGGAAGGTAACTATCTGTCCGTACATCTTATTCGAATCTTTAATTCTGTTAGTTCTTGAAAATGCCTGAATCAGATGCTGTGGCTTCATTGGCTCCCTATCTATGAAGATAGTTGAGAGGCAAGGTGCATCGAAACCTGTAAGCAGTCTATCCACAACTATAACAAGGTCCAGCTGCTCCATTCTATCAGTATATTTATTCCCATTTCTAGCCAGCCTTTCATTTAAGTTGTTATTATAAGCAGTAATCTCGCCTAAACCATAACTCCTGCTTTTAAACATCTTGCTATAATCATCTAAATACCTCTTCATTGCTTCCTGATTTGTTTTTGAAGCCTCTTCATTTTCTACAACTGAAAAAGTAATCGCAGTCTTAGGAAAATCAGGAAGTGCCTTCATTACTTCTTCACTAATCTTAAGTTCATCCTCACCTGCCTTTATCCTCATAATAAGGTCATAATACTCTTGTGCTGAGGCTATTGAATCTACAGTCAGCATAGCATCATAGGTTTTTCCTTTTACAAGCTGCATACCAAACTTTGACTTGGAGCGGTTCAGTATCACATCCAGCACTTTACGCTTATGATTCTCACTGTTGTAATAAGCAGCTTCGTCCTCAGGTCTTATATTTTCAGGCCCCAGATTCTCTATATTAAAACCAAGTACAGCCTTATCGTGTATTGCCTCCTTTATAGTATAGCTATGAAGGCACTCACCATATAGTTCTTCAGTCGTCTGAGGCAGGTCTCCCTTTTGCTCGTACTTATTTTCCTCAAAAATAGGAGTTCCTGTGAAACCAAACCACAATGAATTAGCAAAAAATCTCTCAATCTCCCGCTTTGTTTGTGGACTTACAGCCCTATGACATTCATCCACTACAAAAGCTATTCTTAGAGATTTAATCCGATTATAGTCTTTTGAGCCGTCTTTCAGACTATCTCTAATCATCTTTTGCATTTTTTTGAATAGTGGTCACTATCATCTGCCTGTTGTCGTCAGTTAGTTTTTATCAGACGGTTTACATTTTCTGTGTTGTCTACATCTATAGTATCATTTTCAGAATAAGACTTGAAAGCATCTCCTGTCTGCTTATCAAGATCCTTTCTGTCTATTAAAAACAAGGTCTTTTCTATAGACGGAATGTCCATAAGCAGGTTCCTGGTTGCCTTGTACGAAGTCATAGTCTTTCCTGAACCTGTAGTATGCCAGATATAGCCTGACTTACCTGTTTTTGAAGCCCTACGCATAGCTTCTATTGCGTGAATCTGATATGGCCTTAGGATGAGCAGTTTCTTTCTCACATTGTCTAAAACAGTATATTTAGATACCATTTCATGAGCCTGTGGTATCCTAAGAACAGACTTTGTAAACTCGATATAATCGCAAACAGGCTTATTGTCTTCATCAACCCAGCCTGTTAGGAATTCCTTATTTAACTCAGTATCTCTTGCAGCCGCAAAATACTTTGTATCCACTGCATTACTTACAACAAACATCTGAACATTGGAAAAAAGCCCTCTGAATTTACCCTCTGATATATAGTTTTTTATCTGATTAAATCCATTTATATAGGAATGAGCCTTGTTCTTAAGTTCAATATGAATCATAGGTATTCCATTTATGAGAAGGGTAACATCATATCTACTGTTTCTCCCATTTTTATCTTCTTCTGACTTAAAGACTCTGTATTGATTAATTACCTCATATACACTTGAGCCTCCTGCAATATGCTCGTTATTCATTACCTTAAGATGAAGTACCTTATCTCCCCTATGCACATGTACATAGACCTTACCATTTTCTCCTACCAGCCACTGCCCTGCCTCATAGAATGAAGCATGGGAAAGGTCATTTTTCACCTTGGCAAATTCTGATTCACTTAAAGGTTTATCACCGAGTGCTGCCTTATTATTCTGCTCCAAAATATACTTAAAATTAGCCCACAATGCCTCTTCTGTTCTAATATCAGGGCGATATGTCCACTGTGACTCCCCACCTGTTAGCTCAGCTATGAGCCTCTCCTCTAACACTGATTCTAATTCTGCCATAATATTCCCCCATCTTATCCATTAACACTATAGTCTATATGTTTTCCTGTTGTTACTAGAGCATCTATATCATCATAAGCATTTTCAAGTCTTTCCTGATGATATTCAAAATATCCGTCAAATATTTCTTTGGTAATACCTTTTTCATCCCATTCCCTAAGTACATCTCCTGTCATTCTCCCCTTTTGCTTTTAGCATACCTTTCTATGAGAAAAAGGAAAAATTCCATCTCTTTTGTCATGTTATTCACTCCTTAAATGCACCGAATTCCTAGGATTTCCTGTTATCTTCTCTACTTCCCACATGTCAAAAATAGCTCTTGCAGAAAATTCCCACATAGCCATATCAGCATCTTCTAACATCCTATGTGTTTCAGACATAAGGAATTCTCTTGCAGCTTCCATTTCAGTCATTCCATACTTTTCCATAATCATTTTGATTACATTCTTATTATAGCAATCTAATGAAAATATAGGTATCTTATTCATAGCGTTATTACCTCTTTGAATATAAGCAGTTTAAGAGCCTCATTTGTCTTAAATGCATATTGGTCTTTTAGCCTCTGAGTAAGAAATCGCCTTATTGCCTCTTCTTCATCATACAATCCATCAAGATAAAGGTCAATAACCTGAGCAGTTTGGTCGTCAGCCACAGGACCTGAAATGATATCCCAGTTTTCAGCAATATATTCACCTTTTCTATTCTTTACTACAAAATTAAGCCATTCTACATTAGGTAAATCAAAGCTTAGGAGCCTGATATTCTTTAATTCATCTTCATTAACTTCATAAACTGTAACAAAGGCATTGCTTTCACCTCTCCTTTTTGCAGTTCTCCAAGCCCATCTAGCAGCCTGTTCCATATCGCTGGTTGTATAAAATCCTTTGCCAAAGTCCAGTTCTCTTTGTACCTTTAGCAATATAGGCTCTTTCACTTCAACATTGCTCCCATGATATAAAATCATTATTTCTATCCTTTCTTAGGAAACATATTTTGCAGCATGAATTTTTTAATAAGTTTTAGTTTATCACACTTTCGTTGGTGAAGGTGATAAGGTGGTCGAGGTAATGTAATATGGCAGAAATTTGTTGTTGCTCCTTTACATCAACTGGAAATTTAACTGTTACCTCTGTAAAAAAGGCTTTTACATCTACATTTAGTAAACCATGATTTCGTGCCCCTTCAGCACATATTTGTGATACATTATGATACCAATCGAGTGTATCAAAATAACATTCTAAATAATCTGAATTAACCTTATCAGATATTAACTTAAAGCATATATAGAGAGTTGATAAACACCCCTTTTCATATGAATTTAACCTCTTAATAGAGCCATATTCATAACCATTTGAATAACTTTTGTTATATGCAAATTCACCATTTTGTAAGAGGTAGTAATCAGACATATCTTTTGCAGCAACAACCTTATTAAAAAAATCACGTTGGTCAATCAAACCATACTGTGATGAAATTGTGAGTGGTAAATCAGATTCGCTATTCTTATTTTTCCTAGTTAATCTTTCACATATTTCCCCCAACTTACGCTGTTCCCAATCATCAGTAAAGCCCTTAAATCTTATTCTAGGTGTATTTGCCATCTTACACCTCCCCAAAAACCTTTATAAACTCTTCTACTGCACCTTTGATATCTTCATCACTAAAGGTCAGTTCTCCAAACATCTTCATCAGGGCTTCATTGCTTTCTTTTTATTTCTATATCTATATTTCTAAGATTTGCTGAGAGCTCCCTAAGATCAATTCTTCCTCTTCTTCACTTGTATCTATATACCTTGGTATATTCAAGTTAAAATCATTCTTTTCTATGTCTTCATACGAAGCAAGGAAACTTAGCTTATCTACTGTTTTTCTATCATTATAAAGCTTGATTACCCTGTCTATATGCTCCTTATTCATTACATTCTGTTTCTTCTCTTTTTCAAAAAGATTCGATGCATCTACAAAGAGTACATCCCTGCCCTCCCTATGCTTTTTAAGAACTATGATACAGGTAGGTATGGAGGTATTGTAGAACATATTGGCAGGAAGGCCTATAACAGCATATATAGAGCCATTTTCAAGTAAAATCTTTCTTATCTCTCCCCTCTGAAGCACCCCTAAAAAGGACTCCATGCGGAAGTACTATAGCCATGGTTCCACTTTGTTTTAAGTGATAGAAACCATGTAATAAGAAAGCATAGTCAGCCTTTGACTTGGGTGCTAACTTCCCACCATAGTCCATAAATCTCTCATCCTGTTTGAAGCCTTCATCAGCTGACCACTTAGCTGAATATGGCGGATTCATGGTCACTACATCGAACTCTGTTTCTTCATCTGTAGGCCAGTCGGCATCCAATGTATCTCCATTTCTTAGGTGCTGGTTCTCAGGAAGAACCCTGTGGAGAAACATGTTCATCCTGGCAAGATTGTAGGTAGACGGCATCAGTTCCTGCCCGTAGTACTTGATATAATCAGGTTCTTTAGAATAATTCTTACAGCTAAGCATGAGTGAGGCAGAACCCATACAGGGATCATATACCTGTAGTCCCTTTTTATCCTCCTGTCCTGACATAGCGATTCTACACAGTATCTGTGCAGGACCGTGAGGAGTGTAGAATTCACCTGCCTTCTTACCCGTTTCAGAGCAAACTGTCCAATCAGATACTCATAGGCATTGCCAAGCACATCTCCCTCAGTATGTATGAGATCAGCCCCATCCAAGACCTTTATCACTTCTGCTATTGTAGCACTCTGTTTCTGATCTCCGGTTCCAAGCCTATTTGAATAAAGGTCTACATCAGCAAATAAACCATTAAACAATTCATCTGATTCCTGTATTCTGTTAAAGGCAGCCTGAAGTTTTTCTCTGTTAAATCTATTGTTTTGAGCATCTCTTAAAATGCTTATGTATGTCATATCAGGCTCTAAGGTATAATGCATTGAGCTTCTTAATTCTGCCAAAAAATCCTCTGCATCTTCTGATTTTACCGCCTCTTCATATTGAGCCTGAGCCTCATCAAGGCTTTCAGGTGACTCATCATTCAATAAATCATAGGCTTTCGCCAAATATGTATCTGATAAATACTTATAAAAAACCAGCCCCAATAAATAAGTTTTATATTCATTGGCATCCATCTTGCCTCTTAGTACATCCGCCCCACTCCAAAGTACATTAAGCAAGTCTTTGTTATCTGCCATTATCCATCCTCCTGTTTTGCGTTTTCCTCTATTATACCAATTTTTTAGCTGTTTTAACATGGTTTTTAATAAATTATGATACATATGTGGGAAGTATATAAATTTGATGGAGCTGCCAAGAGATTTTTTTCATGACCTTTGATAGACAAAAAAACGCCAAGTCTATGAACTCTCATAAACTTGGCAGCTTATAATAATTACATTCTATTTATACAATCCCATGTGCAAGCATAGCATCGCAAACCTTCATAAAGCCTGCGATATTGGCTCCTGCTACATAGTCGCCTTCCTTACCGTATCCCTTTGCTGCAGCGTCTAGGTTGCGGAAGATATTTACCATGATGTTCTTTAATTTAGCATCTACTTCCTCAAATGTCCAGCTAAGACGCTCTGAGTTCTGGCTCATTTCAAGAGCTGAAGTTGCTACTCCACCTGCATTGGCAGCTTTTCCAGGAAGGAAATATACACCATTCTTCTGGAGATACTCTGTAGCCTCTAAGGTAGTAGGCATGTTTGCACCCTCGCAGACTGCAAAACAGCCATTTGCCACAAGAGCCTTAGCATCTTCAAGGTCAAGTTCATTCTGGGTTGCACAAGGAAGAGCAATATCGCACTTCACGCTCCATACACCCTTTCCCTCGTGGTACTCTGCATTAGGCCTAGCCTTAACATATTCTGTAAGCCTTGCTCTCTTAACTTCCTTTACATCCTGAAGCACTGCTACATCTATTCCATCAGGATCATATACCCAGCCTGTGGAGTCACAAGCGGTTACAGGCTTAGCACCAAGGGCTATAGCCTTCTCTATAGCATAGATAGCTACATTTCCTGAGCCTGACACTACAACTGTCTTACCCTCAAGGCTCTTTCCATTTGCCCTAAGCATCTCATCAGTTATGTATACAAGACCGTAGCCTGTAGCCTCTTTTCTTGCAAGAGAGCCGCCGTAGCTAAGTCCCTTACCGGTAAACACACCTTCGTATATGCCTGTAATCCTCTTATACTGGCCGTACATATAGCCTATTTCCCTTGCACCTACACCGATATCTCCTGCAGGTACATCCTCATCAGCACCAATGTACTTATAAAGCTCGGTAATGAAGCTCTTACAGAAAGCCATTATCTCTCTGTCACTCTTTCCCTTAGGATCGAAGTCAGAACCCCCCTTACCACCTCCGATTGGAAGTCCTGTAAGAGAATTCTTAAAGCACTGCTCAAAGCCTAAGAACTTGATTATACTCTGGTTTACTGAAGGGTGAAGTCTTAAGCCTCCCTTGTATGGTCCTATAGCGTTATTAAACTGTACTCTGTAGCCTCTGTTTACCTGAGCCTGTCCCTTATCATCTACCCAAGGAATTCTAAAGCTGATTATTCTGTCAGGCTCTGTCATCCTCTCGAGTATAGCATCTCTCCTATACTTTTCTTCCTCTTTTTCAATCACAGGCCTAAGAGATTCAAGTACCTCTGTAACTGCCTGTATGAATTCAGGCTCATGAGAGTTTTTTTCCTTAACCTTTGCAAGTACCTCATCAACGTATGACATAATAATTCTCCCTTCTGATATGAAATTTGTTCTTTATTAATTGGGAATAAAATCTGCTATCAGTATAATTGTCTTAAGTTTCACTGTCAACAGTTATTTGTATATTTGTATACAATTATACAACATAGTAGCTATAACGCTAATTTATATAATACCAACTGATTAAGGCTGACACCTTCTTTTTCTGCTTCAATAGAAAGCCGCTGATGCAATGATTTTGGCAATCTCACATTAAATTTTCCACTATATTTTTCTGTTTTCTCTGGTACAGGTATCTTTAAGCCATTCTCAAGCTTAACTTCTATATACCCTTCCATGGCTTCATTAGTCCTTCGTATAATTCCTCTAGTGAATCTCCTGTACTTTGGCAACCATCAAGTTCCAGTATCCTGCCATAAAAATAATGCCCGCTTTCATCGTTGATTTCCTGTACCAATCTGGTATAGGGAAGTTTCATATAATCCTTTACATTCATTTCACTATTCTCCTATTCTATTTAAAATATCTACAATATAAGCCTTCTTTTAGTGGATTTTCCTGTTTTATTGTTGTTTATAATTAATAGTACTACAAACAGTACTATTTATCAATACCAAAAAACCCGCCCCAATACCTGAGGCGAGCCTTCTATACTTTATAAAGTTATAAAAAACATAGCAAAGCCTATGATTAGAAACAGTGGTCCAAAGACAATGATAGCGGCAATTATCATAGCCAAAATGTCCTTAAGCTCAAGCTTCTCTCTCTCCTTATACTCCTTGAGCTCTTCCTCTGATTCTTCACCCTTCTTGTCACCAAGAAACTTAAGGGTATCATAGCTTCTATCGAGCTTTTTCTGAAAAAACATTATTTCTTCTCTCCATATATACCAAGCTTATGGTGGCAGGCAACTCTGTGTCCCGGAGCAACCTCCTCAAATACAGGGGTTACATGCTTACATATCTCAGTGCAATAACGGCATCTTGTATGGAACTTACATCCCTTTGGAGGGTTTATCGGACTAGGAATATCTCCCTCTATGAGAATGGTTTCCTTCTTGTCCTTATCTATATCTGTTGTAGGGATAGCAGAAAGGAGTGCCTCTGTATAAGGGTGGCTTGGATTAGCATAAAGCTCCTCTGTATCAGCCTCCTCAACCATACTTCCAAGGTACATTACACCCACTCTGTCACTTATGTACTTAATTACACTAAGGTCATGTGAAATGAAAAGATAGGTGAGATTACTCTTCTCTTTAAGGTCAATGAGAAGATTAATAACCTGTGACTGAATAGACACGTCAAGAGCCGAAACAGCCTCATCACAAACCACGAACTTAGGACGGAGCGCAAGTGAACGTGCAATACCGATACGCTGACGCTGTCCACCTGAGAACTGGTGAGGATATCTGTGGATGAAATATGGAGCAAGTCCACACTCTTCCATTACCTTAAGTATGTATTCCTGCATATTTTCATCATTTTCAGTGAAAATATTGTGGGCAAGAAGTCCCTCTCCAATAATCTGACCTACAGTCATCCTTGGATTCAGTGATGAATAAGGATCCTGGAAAATGAGCTGAAGGTCTCTTCTAAGTCCTCTAATCTCATTATCTTTAAGCTTAGCAAGGTTGATACCGCCATCTCTGTAAGCCTCATGCTTTGCAAAATCAGGATCCTTACTGATGGCCTGACGCTTTTCCTCAAGGGTTTTACGAAGCTTAGCAAGCTCCTGCTCCTCAGCAGTTCTTACCTCACGAAGCTTATCTATCTTATTTCTAAGCCCTTCCTTAGGCTTTTTGTCATACTGTTTTTGGAAGAGATCTTCCTTTTCCTTTGAGTCATAGATAGCAGCGGCATGGTTATGCTCCTTAAGAAGCAATCCTGATATCTCAGAAAGATCATCGAGAACAAAGAATCCACCTACAAGTTCTACTATGGTAAGATAAGCTTCCTTAGTCTTTCTCACTGCCTCGTTATATCTTTCAATAGCTGCAAATTCTTCTGTATCTGCGGAAACTTCACTGTCTTTCTTAGACTCTAACTTTGCATTTGCTGCATCGTAAGCCTTCTTAGCCTCTGCCTCCTCTGCTACAAGCTTCTCCCATTCCTTTTTAAGTGTAGGAATTCTCTTTAAAGTTTCAGCCACATAGCTAGGTGCGAGGTCATCTATATTTCTTCCGTAATACATTGTACGGCCTGCAGTCTGCTTATAAAGCTGTAAAAGCACACGTCCGAGAGTAGACTTACCACAGCCTGACTCTCCAACGAGACCGTAGGTCTCACCTTCTCTGATGTCTATGGAAATACCGTCATTAGCCTTTACATAGCGCTGCTTCTCTCCAAAGTTCTTCTTGATAGGGAAATACTGCTTTAAATCTTCAATGTGAAGTAATACGTTCTTTTCGTTATTATTATCCATTTTTTCTTGCCCCCTTTTCAGGATAGAAACACCTTACCTGATGTCCAGGCTCAACTTCTGTAAGCTCAGGCTCTTCATTTAAGCATTTCTCGGTACAATATTTACAACGTGGGGCAAACTTACATCCCTTAGGAAGGTCAAGCGGATGCGGAACTGCACCCGGTATAGCCTCAAGTCTTACACCTGAAGGAGTATCAAGCCTTGGTATTGAATTCATAAGCCCTTCTGTATAAGGGTGGTTGTAATCATCAAAACCAAAAATAGTCCTTGAAGGAGCCATCTCAACTACCTGTCCACAGTACATAACTGCAACATCATCAGCCATCTCATTGATTACTCCAAGGTCGTGGGTAATAAAGAGGATTGAGGTTCCACGCTCATTCTTAAGCTCATTCATAAGCTTAAGAATCTGTGCCTGAATAGTCACATCAAGAGCTGTTGTAGGCTCATCAGCAATAAGAAGCTTAGGCTGACAGGCAAGAGCCATAGCTATCATAACTCTCTGTCTCATACCACCTGAAAGCTGGTGTGGGTACTGCTTTGCTACGGCCTCAGGATTAGGGAATCTTTACCGCACTAAGCATCTCGACAACCTTTGCATTGGCTGCCTTTTTGCTCATTCCTGATGAATGATAAAAGGCTCTGCAACCTGTCTTTCTATAGTAAATATAGGGTTAAGGCTTGTCATTGGCTCCTGGAAGATAACGGATATATCATTTCCTCTTATCTTAGACATATCCTTAATGGATACCTCTGACAAATCCTTACCATCAAATATAATCTTACCTCCGGCAATCTTACCGTTGCCGTCAAGTAGCTAAGGATACTCATGGTCCCGATACACTCTTACCACTTCCACTCTCTCCTACTACTCCCAAGGTCTTACCCGCCTGAACATGGTAGGTAACACCGTTTACAGCCTTAACTATACCCTTCTTGGTAGTAAAGAAGGTTTTTAAGTCCTGTAATTCAAGTAAATACTTGTTTTCTTCCACCTTTCTTACCTACCTTTCATTAGACTTAGGATCAATAGCATCTCTTAAACCATCACCTACAAGGTTAATACAGATACAACATACACCGAGTAAGATAGAAGGGAATACCCATCTCCACCAGTAACTCTTTATAACTACTGAGTTTATAGCACCGTTAAGCATATTACCCCAAGTAGGTCTTGGAAGAGCAACACCGAAGCCAAGGAATGAAAGTGATGACTCCGTAAGCATACAGGTTGCGAACTCAAGGGTTGCTGTAACTATAATAACTGAAATTACATTAGGAATTATATGCTTAAATACGATAGTAAGCTCCTTAATACCCATGGCTCTTGCTGCGGTTACAAATTCCTGCTCACGCTCAGCAAGTACCTGTGCTCTTACAAGCCTTGCGAGACCTGTCCAGGAAAGCACACCGAGGATGACCATGATCATAAATATTCTGGCACTCTCAGGAAGCTTGCCACCCACTATTGATGAGAGAATCATCGCAAACGGGAGGAAAGGAATGGATGAAACCATTTCAGTAAGTCTCTGAAGAAGAAGGTCAACAGTTCCTCCGAAGAAACCTGAGATACCACCGATGATTACACCGATGAATACGGATATGATAACTGAAACCGCTCCCATGGTCATTGTCATTCTACCACCGTTTACAATACGGTTTAATAAATCTCTACCAAGTTCATCAGTACCTAAAAGATAACCCTTAAGACCGAAGGTAGTTACTTTACCGTCCTTTGTAAGCACATAGTTCTGATAATATCCCGTAAATATCTTTGTAGCATTTTTAACGGAAGGAGCACTTGCCTGGCTGAAGTTATTCTTACCCCAAGCAATGATCGAACCATCTTCCAAAACTGCAGTATAGTGGTAACGACCGCCCTGTAATGAAACTATTTTAGACTTTGTCTCAGGAACCTTATTTTCTCCATTCTTTAAGTTACCCCATACCACAACGGTACCGTCTTCCTTAAGTGCGGCAGCTGTAAAGCCTGAAGTAGCAATGTCCTTAACACCACCTTTTGCAACTTCATCAGGGATTTTAGACACAGATGAGTCGTTTGAACCAAGATAAACTACCTCGCCAGCCTTAGTAAGACCGATGAGTGCATCTGATGTAAATGAAATCTTAGCAAGACTTCCCTGATACTTACGCCTAATCTTTGCATCATTAACAGATGTGTTACCAAAAAGAAAGGCATTACCGTTATCCTTTAAGACACCTGTAATCTGGTATCCTGCAGCAATCTGAACAATCTTACCGCTGTCATTTTTAATATCCGGATTAATCTTTGTCTGGTTAAGTCTTGGATTACCCCAAGCCACAAGCTGGTTATCATTGGTGAGTGCAACAATGTGGTCACTACCTGCCGCTACCTTAACAAACTTCTTACCCTTTACTTCCTTAGGGAAGTTAGAGAGGTTAATTGTAGGGAGAACCTGAGGCTTACCCCATACATAGAGACCACCTGTCTTACTTACACCGGCTGAAAAGCTTGAACCAATTGCAATATCTGCAACCTTTCCCTGAAGTCCCTTAGGAACACTCATCATATCAAGTCCGGGAGCAAGGTTTATCTGTGTACTCTCCTCATATGAAAGATCCTGTACAAAGAAAAGCGGACCAATGAGCACAAATGAAAATATACATAAGAATACGATGAGTCCCGCCATGGACAGTTTGTTTGAAAGGAAGTTCTTAATAACTGTCCTTCCAGGCGACTGCATCTGTTCTTCCTTAAAAATATCTACATCTTTTTCTTCAATGCCATTTCTTGGCATAAACAGCCTCGCAAGCAAGGAGGCACGTTTTTTCTTATTATTTTCTGACATTTTCTCCTCCTTACTATTTATTAATTCTTACTCGTGGGTCAACTATACCATAACTAAGGTCAATAATGAGGTTACCAACCAGAGATACTACAATATAGAACATCTGAACACCCATTGCAAGGTTGTAATCAAGACCGTTAAGTGCCTTAAGGTAGATACGTCCCATACCGTTAAGCGCAAATATAGACTCGGTAATAATAGAACCTGAGAATATACCTATGAACCAGCTTATAATAAGAGTAATTATAGGAAGGAGTGCATTTCTCCAAGCGTGAGAATATATAACTACTCTCTCACGAAGTCCCTTAGCTCTTGCTGTTCTTATATAGTCCATACGAAGGGCATCTATCATAGCAGCTCTTACATATCTGGTCATACCACCTAGGGATGCAAGTGTAAGAACCATAGTAGGAAGTACCATATATTTAACTCTGTCAAGGAAGAGCACCATAGCACTACCCTTGATATTCGGTGTATTCATACCCGATACCGGGAACCACCTTAGCTGCACTGCAAACACATAGATAATAATCAGTGCAAAAATGAATACCGGCAAGCTATAGCCTACAATGGTCATAATTTGGACCGCCGTATCGAATTTCGAAAACTTCTTGACGGCACAGTATATGCCTAGGGGTATCGTTATGCCAAGCGCAAAAAACGTTACCAGGAGATTTAGAAATATCGTATTCTGCATAGGTGCAGCAATTACATCAGTAACTGATTTTTTGTATATGATGGAATCACCAAAATCAAGAGTCACAACGGACTTTATCCATTTCCCATATCTAACGGGTGCCGGATCATCAAGCCCCATTTGCTTTCTCATGTTTTGGTAGACCTTCTCAAACTGTTCCGGTTTAAGCTTGTCCCTCTGACTTGATACCTGCATCATCGCCGGGTCTCCCGGAATTGCATTATACAGAGCAAAAATTAAGACTGACATGGTAAAAAATACAAAAACCATGTACAGCAGACGCTTTGTAATATACTTTAGCATACTTCTTACCTGCTTTCATTTAGTGTTTTTCTGTGCACCGCATATAGGACGGTTTCCATCCTCAGTGCGGTAAACAGAAAGCGTATTCTAGTATACAATAATACACGCTATTTTGCAAGTATGATAATAGGAAATAAGTCCGGGAATTTTTCTTCCCGGACTTGAATTTCCTGCTTTATACCAGCATTATGCATAAATATACAAATTAGGAATTTACGATATTTTACTGCTGAATCCAGCAATAATTAATCTGTGAAGTGATATCCCAGATAGCATCCTTAATTCCATCATAGCCCTTTAACTTGCTGTTAAAGAAGTCGTGATACTCATTTGAGTAAAGTGGAAGATCAGGAAGGAGTTCGTTCCATCTCTGCTGGAATGCTACGAATCTGTTAAGATACTCTTCTTCATCAGAAGGATCTACAAGGTTAAGGTTCTTTGCAAGCTTGGCAAGTTCCTTATCAGATATTCTGTTTGTATTCTGAGGGTTACCAATTGCAAATGTGAACTCCGGATTGTAAAGTGAAGAGAAACCAACACCCATGTTATACATGTTGTAGTCATTCTTCTTTGACTGCTGATAGTTCTGTATAAGCTCGTTAAATGTAACTACATTCTGCTTAATCTCCATACCTGCTTTCTTCACATCCTCGCTGTTAGCAAGCTTGGTTGCAAGGAGGTCAGACACAGGGTTGTTCTCTGATGAACACCAGTTAATTGTAAGAGGCATAAGTTTACCATCATCAAGCTTCTTATAACGAAGTCCACTCTTATATGGCTTTCCATCCTTATCAAGTGTAAATCCTGCCTTTTCAAGCTCTGCAATTGCATTGTCGAGTGAGAAGCTGTACTGATTAAGAGCGCCGATTTCATCTTCTCTTGCTTCAACCATCCACTGAGCAAGACCATAGTAACCATTAACTACAGAACCATGTCCACCTGTAAATGTCTTAGCAAATTCATTTCTGTCAAGAAGATAACCTATAGCGTGACGCACCTCTACAAACTGAGTAGGTCCTCTATCACAAACAAATACAAGCTTACCATAACCGTTACGTGGATAAGATACAAAGTTGTGGCCTCCCTTGTCTACAAGGTCCATACCTGAGTTAATCTCTGTTCCCTCGCCCAAGTGAAGTAAAATATCAACGCCGCCGGTTGCAAGCTCATCCATCTGAGTCTCAGGCTGAACATATTTATAGATGATTGTATCTATGTATGGCTTCTGTCCTTCATAGTTACCCTGGTAGTTAGGATTCTTTACAAGAGTATAAGTATTGGATGTTTCATCATACTTATCCTTCATGTAAGGTCCTGAATACGCTGTAAGATTCAGACGATACTTGTTTACATGTTTTATCAAGTTCTTTTGCCTTAAGCTCTTTTTGTAAAGTAAACACCCTTACCGTCATCCTTTATATCATAGCCTTCAGGAAGCCAACCCTTCATATATGAAGGACTTACCGCTGCCAAAGCATCCTGATAGTAGTTAGGAAGATAATCCTTTGAGATGGTAATAGCAAATTCATAATCACCTAAAAGTCTAACTCCCTTAAATACCTGTGCCTTGCCTTCGTTGAACTCTGCAAAACCATCATAAGATGAACCTGCCGTATTATCAGTAGCTCCCATTTCCACTATAACAGGCGATGAAAAGAAGGCAATACCAAATACAAAGTCTTTAGCTGTAATAGGTTCTCCATTACTCCACTTTAAGTTTTCCTGGAGCTTATAAGTAGTTGTAACAGAACCATCATCATTCTTCACATCATTTTTCTCTTTAACTACATTTGGATTAACAACATATTTACCATCTTTGTCAATCTCAATTGTACCGGCACCAAAGGTCAAATTGTAAACAGCAAGGTCTGACGAGTTATTTGACCAAAATGGGTAAATATCACCGTTTGACTGTGTACCATCACCGATAATGAGCTGTCCGCCACTAACAGGCGTAGCTTCTGCTGAACTGCTTCCAGATGATGCTGTGCTTGAAGCGGTAGCTGATGCACTTCCTGATGTTGTAGAGCTTGCTGCACTTGCACTTCCTGAAGTACTTGTACTCTCAGTAGAAGTAGAACCACCTCCACAGGCAGTAAGTGAAACTGCCATAACACCTGCAAGAAGAGCACTTAATAGTTTTCTTTTTTTCATACTTAGAACCTCCCCTTTTTTTATTCATTATACAATAACCGCATTCAAACACTATTGTTTGATTATCACTCTTGTACAACGATTTCGTTTATTATATTACCTGTCAAAGACAATTGTCAAGTATATACAAACAGTTATTTCATTTTGTCATAGCTGCTATGCAAAATTTTATATAACAAATTACCATGGTAAAGTGATAACGTTTATCTTAATGCGTTCTTTTAAAATAATCCATCAAAAATATCCTTGATGTAGTTATACCGTCTTGCATAAGAGTTTTTCTACCCTTATAATCTGTAGGTTGTGAGCCTTACATATCTCATTTTTCTTCCTATCTCTTTCAATAACGGCTTCTTTCGTATAATGCTCCTTACCGTCAAGCTCTATGGCAAGGATGGGGATTTCAGCCCTTCCCTGCTTTTCATAAACCACAAAGTCAAACCTTCCCATATAAAAGAGGGCATTGTGAGTTAAGTTTTCTTGAAACACCTGAGAAATGGCAACTTCCTTGTGAATAGTATATCTGCTCTGGGTAAGCCAGATATTTCCCAATGCATGTGTCAGATTGTCAAGGAAGGCATTTTCAGTTGCAGTTGAGAATGGCTGCACTCCCAAAGCCCTTGAACTAACCTGCTTTTTAGTAACGACAGACTGACCATTGGTTCTTATATAATTGACAAGTTCATATAAGTCATCATCAGTATTAGTTCCGTGGAGTCTGTCAAGTTCTTTCTTGCTCGCAAGCAGAATCAGTTTTTCCTTTGCCCTTGAAGTAGCTACATTTATCAGCTCCTTGTTGTTTTTAAGCCAGTTATAAGTACCATCTGTTGTCCTGTCAGAAAGTGCTGTGGAAAATAACACCACGTCCTTTTCATCTCCTTGAAAGGCATGGACTGTTCCACAGACGACATTCCCTAACTTTCTTTCGGCAATCCCCCTTTCTATCAGGTTCTTTTGATTAACAAAAGGAGTAATGACAGCTATGCTCTTATCCTTGTTAAGCATGGCATAGTCAAGTATTTCCTTCACTTCTGCAGGAGAAGTATTTTTATACTCACTTCTGCTGTTTTCTACATCCACAAAGAGTAAAGGCTCCTTTTCCTCACTTTTGGTAAGTATTTCAAGTTTTGAGTTATAATATTTTTTATTATTAAAGTCTATTATCCTCTTATTGGAGCGATAATGGCAACGAAGTAGAACCTCATCACTCACAGCGTCACAAGCTAAATATGTCTTGTAAATCGAGTTTTCCTTATAATCATATTCATCGCTAATGTTATACTTTGTCCTTAGTTTTTTATTGGTTATATCGTCTAAGAGAACAACCGGTCTAAGCTGTTGGGGATCTCCAACCAGCATCATATTTTCCCCTCTGATTATAGGCACAAGGGAGATAGCAACATTACATTGGCTGGCTTCGTCTATTATGACCATATCAAATAATATTTCAGGAGAACCAAGCCTGTGAGCTGATATACAGGTGGTTACCATAATAGGAAATACCCTCTGAAGCAGTTTTACATTCTCTGACTTTTTAAGGTACTTTGCAAATTTATCTACTTTTTCATCTTCCTTTATGTTTGCGTCCAGTATATGAATAAGCTCACTAAACGGCTTGGTTTCAAGCTTTTTTATATATTTGGCAGAGGTGAAATAAAGATATTGGTAAAACTCTTCCTCATTTCTATCAAGGAGTTCCATAACCTTATCATTTGATATCTCACCTATTTCATTAATCTTCTGATTTAGGTTATTCATCTGGTTCATCTGCAAATCCATCTGAAAGGCTGAGATTGAGCCTATATTTTCCATTCCTTTCTGGTATTTTATCAGATGCTCCATACTCTCTTTTCTCTCTTTTAGTTCAACTATATCCTCATAGTCCTTAAGGAGGTCTGAAAGCTGTTTTGCCCTTATTTTTCTATCTTCTTTTCTTTTATTTAGCGTATCCTCATATATGTTAATGGCCGCAACCTGCTTCCTAAGCGAATTTATATAATTGATTGCCTGTCTTAGTTTTTCAGTATTACCAAGCCTCAGTATAGGAAAAGGTATGCTTTTATCCTTGTATTTTAAGCCGGTTAAAGCATTTGTTACGCTGTCTATAGGCATATTGTTATACGAGGCAAAAAGGACAGTTGTCTCATTAAAAAATGCAGTAACTATAGTATTTTTAATTGTATTTGTCTTGCCTGTGCCGGGAGGCCCCTGTATGTAAGCACAGGGAAACTTCATGGCATTATTTATGGCAAGCAATTGGTCTAAGTTTATATTTTCATTGATAAGAGCAATAGGATAAGCCTTGGTTCTTCTTGGCTTTGTAAGGAGTTCACCAAAGAATGCCTTTATGGGAATACTCACATTGTCGGCTGCATACATATCAAGAATTGCCTTATACTCACTTTTTAAGTCAAGTGCCACATCAATTCCAAGCCCTATGATATAGGGGATGTCATCCACCATTTCTGAACTGTTTAAATGGCTTGTTATAACATCTTTGATAATTTCTATCTTGCTTTCAAAGTCATTTAGAAGCTCATACTCATCTGCCTCTAAAAACCTCCTTATGTTTTGGACTTCTCCAGCCAGTGTAAATTGTGTGCATATAGTTATTTCTTTATAAGGCTTTAACGCCTTTGCCTTCACATCCAAGCCAAGCTTTCTATATGCAAGGACGTAAAGTCCCCTTTTGGTGTGAACACTTAGCACATTCATAGCCAGATTTTTAATCTGCAGCCTTCCACTTTCAAATTGTCTCCTGTCCTTATCAAATTGAAAGTACTTAACTATTTGCTTAAACTGTTCATCTGAAAGCTCATATATTTCACCGTCTATGGTTTCCCTGTCTAAGTAATCTATCAATTCAAAATCTGTCTCATAAACTGTTCCATCTAGTTTGTTACACATTTCAAGGTAGTTTAGGATTTTCAGATTTGCATTTTGCTGAAACATATTAATAAATTTTTCGGGATTCATAGCTATGTCTTTTATCAGTGCTTCATTTCTCTCACAAAAGCTTCCTTCTACTATCTCAGCTGATATTATCGAATCCAAAAATATTTTATCCAGCCTTATAACTGTGTAATGGCCAAGATGAAGTCCATCTACCGCAAGTATCCTCGAGTAAGGCTCAAGGTTCACAATGCTTATCCAGTATCTGGTAATATCTCCGCTTTTGTTTTTATACTCTATTTTCAGCCATTTCCCCTCGTGAATGGCTCTAAATATCTCTCTGCAAATATTATCCATAAACCCCTCTAATATTTATGCTCTAATCGTTGTAGTTACTAAATTTCTATTATAGCATATACTTACAGATATTTACCACATCAAATTGTTACAAGATACCACGCTGTTCTTCTTTATAAAAACGCAAACACAGTAAACTTTGTTTGTCGCAGATATAGAATATCAAAATTATCCCTTATGAGGCGGAATAAAAGGTTTGACGGAATGTTTCACGGATTCAGCGTTCACATAAAGTCCGAAAAAGCGAACGCAAATCCCAGCGTTCGCTAAAAGATTCTTAGAAACCATTTACACTGTATCTGGTTCCTCTTCCATTGCCAAGTTTTACAATATAGCCTTCTTTCAATAAACTATTAAGTATCTTTAATGTCTTAGTTTTCCCAAATCCTGTTAGTTCCATAATCTCAGATGATGTAAGGGATTTTTGTACCAGATTACTATAAATGCTGTATTCATCATTATTTAGTTTAGGCAGTTCACTCTCTGTTACAGGGAGAGATAGTTTTATAGAGTTTTCATATACAGTAATAACCGGTTTAATCTTGCTGTCCTTATAGGATGCAAATATACGATGTATTCCCGTTCCAAATCGCTCAATAATTCCAAGTCTAAAGAACACATTTCCCAATTATTGGATTTCTTAATACTGATATTTGACCGTCAATATATTCTTCTTTAGACAATCCTTTCGGAAGACTACCTGGAGAAATAATTTCTATTTTATCATCAAACATAGATATGTTTATATTTGATTTAATATCCCATAGTTTCTATGCACAAAGCACATTAGCAACGGCCTCTATAAAAGCTCTCTCTGGTATTTTTTCAATCCTTTTTCTCAATGAGCCTTCAATAACTTCATATTGATAGTACTGTCTATATTTCTCTAAGGCTTTATCATACTGTTTTAGTATGGATATTCCTGCAAATTCTGCTCTATCCAAAAAAGTATTAATATCTTTACCAAATCTAACCATGTCTATTCCCGGAAAGTCATTATTATCAGCCAGAAGTTCTCCTGCAATAGTATATCCTTCCTTCTTGTTATACAATTCGAGAGTTATCAGTAAATCTTTTGTGAGTTTTTCTACCCCCATTACACTCTTTAATTTTTCTCCTAAAACCTTAAACTCCAGTCTGTTTTTTGAAGAAGTCAGGCTGTCATATGATTTGTTTTGTCCTTCAAGTATGAGTCTTGTCAACTCTAAAGCATCTACCTCAATAGTAGCGCTATCGTTTCTTTTATACGCCTTTGATTTATAAAAATATGGTTTATAACTTCCTTCTTTTACTGTTAGCGTTATTATATTTTCATCACTAATCGTTAAACTATAGTCAGGAGCAGGTTTAATAGAATCATTTATCATGTTTTCAATATTAAGGCAGGTACTTTTTACATCTTTTATCCCCACAACACTCCCATCATCTTTTCTTCCAAATTCTATCTTTCCTGTTCCGTAATTAGCATAAGCACTCACTGTTTTTAGGAATGTATTTGATACTGTTTCCTTAAACTCCAAGTTCCTTGTTTCTCTCATAAGAAGCCTCCTTACACATTATCACAACGAACAATCTATGCTTCACCTGCAGCATGTATTCATTAATTGTTCACATTATATCATAAAAAGGTCGAAAAAGCGAACGCAAAATTTACGTTCGCTTTTTCGGTCTAATTTAATCAAACAAAGAACTACCAGCAATTATACTTAAAACTTTAATAGCTTGCGAATATGTAACATTCTCAAATAATAGCCCTGACTAGCTGCTCAAATAATTTAGTGTCATTATGCAATTTCATAAATTAACTCACTTTCAACCATTGTCCTCATTGCTTTGTCTGGGAAATAAGGGCTACACTGTAGAATTTTTTTCCTATTAATTCCCATTTCTTTGATATATTTAATTACTTTTTCTCTTTTTTCGTCATTATAAAATGTTGAATCCGTAAAGTTCATCAATTCTAAAAAGCACATTGTTGAAACATTCTCGTCATTAATTTCAGTTCGTGCGCGCCTAAGAATAACCTTCTGTTTCCCTATTGGCACTTCCCTAACCCTTGATTGTTCGTTGTTCGTATATATTTCTATAATATTAGGTACCTGCATTGATAAGCCAAGGCTATTGGTAAGTGATGTCCCTGAAAAAGTAACCAATAGTCTTACTTCCATCATTTATATATTTCTTCCTTATTACCTTTCTGGGATTAAGTACACTTTTTACCTAATATTGTCTCTGTTGGTATATAATAAACGCCTTTATCAAAAGCGTACAAGTTTATCTTCAGCACATAGTTTTTTTCACTTCTTTTTTTTATCCAGGCTTTGGAATACTCTTTTATAATATATTTCATTCAACAATATAACTTCATCATATCCATATTTTTTTCAACCATAAATCATATAGTCCCATCCAATCACCTCCTAACACTTTCGATATAGTAAAATTATAAATATTATACTTAATTTTACTAATAATGTCAAATATTAGATAATTACAAATCATTTTTGCAAAACCAGTTTCTCTTAAATCCTTACCACTGGCGAGATGCAAACTAAGTTCTCTATGTCAGTATCTTTAATATATAGCTTAGGGTATGATTATATCTTCACCCTGTAGGTCATCAAGGGAAAGAATTACTTCTTCATTCTCAGATATTTCCTTTGTAATAACCCCATTCTTACCCCTTAAACTAATTATATATCTGCCGTCTTCGGAGTAAATAAAGCCGGGCTTTTTAGCATCAAAAAGTCTTAATTTAATGTAGTTTTCTTTCTTGGAATACTCGCATATAAGAAGCATTCCCTTGGACACCCAAGTCTTACCACCCTTTATAGCGTGAGATAGCTCTGCTTCAACATCTCCGTCTTCCTCTCCCTCTATGAAGGTCGCATACTGGTTCCCCAGGTCCCAGTGACCGTGCAAATCCATACCACAGGTCGCTGCAAGCCTTTTGCCATCTAGTGTTAGCTCCTCCCACCAGAGAAGCCCCTTTTCATTTACTTCATGTAAAGGCTCAGGGTTGTTAAATACCTCAATAAAATCAACAGCAGAATAATCCTTCACCTTCATTTCAAACCTGCATCCCTTTGCAAAAGGTGCACCAAAGGAGAAAGGATGCGCAATTCCTACCAAGGCTCCCTCAGCTCTGGCGGCGTTAAACAAAAGCTCAGGCTTAAAAAAGTCGATTGAATCCCAAGGCACATAGACAGGGAGGTTCAGACAGAGGATATGACCGTAATAAGTCGTATATTCCATACCGTAGATACATTTTATCTTATAATCCCCATTATCTAAGAGTTTTTTAATAATAGAATTTCCCGATATGGTGTTGTGGTCAGTGATTGCAAATGCATCCGCCCTGTCAGCCTCCATGATTTCAAGCAATTCCTTACAGCTAAGAGAGCTGTCGGATTCTGTGGTATGATTGTGAAGTTCAAGCCTCTTATACATCACTCTCTCCTCTCTGCGCTTTAACGCTTACCTCATAAGGGGTTTCATCCATCAGCACATTAAACACAAGTACAGTGACCTTTAGCACGCCCTCAAGGCTTTCGGGCATCACACAGCCTTCCGAAAGCTTAGAAGGAGAAAAAAACATATGCCTTTCAAGCCTTTGCTTATGAATACAGCCTATGAACTCGTCATTAAGAGTTGCCATAAGATGAATCTCTGTTTTCATATTGTGGAGGCAGTTATCAAGTGCTTCCTCATCATTTTCTCCAAGGCTGATGCCATACTCTTTTTTGCAGAATTCTTTCATTTCCTCCAAAGGAACCATATCCGCTGACGGAAAATGCTGTTTTGAAAACTTCAGGCAAATGTCTAACTCACTGCACTTATAAGGCAGGCAGATAGTATAGGTTATCTGACCTACAAAGCCCGAATTAAGCTCTCCCTTTACCCTGTACAATTCTTCCATAAAGCCTCCTAATAGGTAAAAATCCTCTACTGTGTTAATATACACAAGCTTCCTGTCATTTACTTTAATGTAAGTTACTATAACTGACTATGAATCCCATAGTCTCTGTCCTGCTTTCTGTACATAAGAGGGGTTATTCCCTCTGACTTCTTTAAATACTCTAAAAAAATACTGGCTGTCTTCATAACCCACCTTTTTAGATATGTCTGTAACACTCTCGTCTGTGTTTTTCAGATAATCCTTTGCAGCCTTTATCCTAAGTTCCGTAAGATAATTAATCGGCGAGCTGTTCGTCTTCTTCTTAAATAGGGCAGAAAAATAATTGATATTAAGGTCATATCTTTCCGCAATGTCATTTATACTTATATCCTTGTTAAAATTATTCTTCATAAACTCTATTGCAGAGAGGATTTTTTCATCCGCAGTCTTTTCCTTGTCTCCACTCTTCTTAAGAGAAACCTCTATGATTGAAGTCAGTTCCTCCCTGACCTCTTCTATGTCTTCAAACCTCCCCGACCTTGAAAAGGCTGAAAGTATGGTCTCAACTTCATTTTCCTCATAATCAGCAGAATTTCGTAACAAGAGATTTAACACCCTCACCCACATAACCCTCAGATAGTTAATTCCATATTTCCTAAGCGTATCCTTTGAAAATATATCAAGAGCCGTATTTTTAGCCTTTTCAATCTCTTTTCTTTTGATATAGTTTTCGAGATTGTTAAGCTCCGATATCGGGAAGTTCTCAATAGGCACATCCTTCATATCTTCATAAAAGTAAATATTTGCCTTACCAAAAAGCATAACCTGATTGAGGGCTTTTTCTGCCTGTTTTAGACTCTTTTCATTTATTTTTTTAGCAGGCTTACTCATACCGAAAGATAATATTATATTCATATATTTTTCAAGCACAGCCTGGATACCTAAAAATATCTTCTCAGAGTCTTTTCTTAATCTCTTCTCATCTGGAGAATAAAGCAATATAAAGAGTTCACTTTTATTGGTCAAGTTATTTGCAATCAGCTTGTCCGACTTGGTAGTAATCTCAGCAAAGACATTTTTGATGGAAAATCTTAAAAGGTCTATTTCTCCCTGAGTGAAGCTCCCGTTTTCAAAGCTGCTTTGATGTATGCTTATTATGCCAAGCATAAAGTATGGACAGGCTTCTTCCTTTTCGCCCAGAAGATAGGGATAGTTTTCCTCAATGAAAGGATAGCTCCCACTATCTACACTGTTTACAAGAAGATTAAAGTCCTTCTCAAAAAGATATTCAGCCTTTTCCCTTGTAAGTATCCCCTTGTGGACGGATGCCTCCTTAATCATTTTCTCGCTCTTAAGCTCATAGATAACCTTGTCAATGCACTCCTTCAGCTTGTCCTTAGATACAGGCTTAAGCAAGTATTCTGATATACCAAGAGATATAGCCTTTTGGGCATAGGAAAACTCTGCATATCCGCTTAGAAGTATGAACTTAGTACCTTCCCTTTCCTTCTTTGCCTCTTCAACAAAGCTAAGCCCGTCCATTTCAGGCATGGATATATCAGTAATTACAATGTCAGGCTTTACTTCATTTACGACTTTAAGTGCAGACCTTCCCGTATCTGCCTCAAGTATTTCATCAAACTCATAATTAAGAAACTCAAGCTGTGCTATTATCCCCTGTCTTATGAGGTTTTCATCATCTACAACTAAAATTTTATACATATCAGTCCCATTCCGGATTCTTTGCAGGAATAGTGATGATACAGCTGCTGCCCTGATTAGGTGAGCTTGAAAGCCTTACGCCGTATTCATCACCGTACACAAATTTGATTCTTTGGTTCACATTTTTAACTCCAACTCCTGAGTTCTCATCACTTTCAGTTCTCCTAGAGTTAATAACATGATTTATATAGTCTACCTTCTCTGCATCCATACCTACTCCGTCATCTTCAATTCTTATAACAAGGTTTCCCTCACATATCTCAGTACGGATTTCTATTATACCTCCATTAGCCCTTGGAGCGATTCCGTGTAGGATAGAGTTCTCGATTATAGGCTGCAGGATAAACCTTGGAACGAGGCAGGACTTAGTATCGTTCTCAACATCATAGAAGACCTCAAGTTTATCTCCGTACCTCATTTTTTGTATGAAGATATAATTTTCTATATGGGTTAGTTCATCCTTTAGAGAAACAAAGTCCCCATAGTTTTTACCGAGGCTGTATCTAAAGATTTCTCCAAGCTTTCCGGCTATGTCGCCTATAATAAATACCTTGTTTACCGCCGCGATGCTGCTTATAGTCTCGAGTGTATTGTATAGAAAATGAGGATTAATCTGCAATTGAAGGTTCTTTAGTTCCAGTTTTTTTCTATCAAGCTCCTGTACATAATTAGTCCTTATGAGCTTATCAAGCTTAATAAGCATCTGGCTGAAATGCTCATCGAGGCTCGTTATCTCATCACCGCCTGTGATAGGCTCTTTCACACTCAAATCTCCTGTTTCCGCCGTCTTAAACTTGTCCACAAGCAGATTCACCCTTTTTGAGAAACGCTTTGCAAATAAGCCCGCTGCCAAGACGATAACTCCTATAAGGGCAAAAAGTACAGGGAAGAACAGATTAATTATATTATTCCTTTTACTTACAAGCTCTTTGTTGTCAAAGGCAAGGTCAGCTTGTAATCCAAGGTTGTCAAAGTTAAATCTATACACCACATATCCATTAATCTTTATTCCTTCTTCATCATTTGAGGCTGTGTGTTCAAGTATTTCTTTCCTTGCCTCTTCTCCCATAGCAGTTTCAGCAAAAAGTACCTTCCCCTCTTTATCAGAAAGAATGATGTCAAAGCTGCCATTTTTCTCCCTCACCTGAGACAGAAGAGAACATCCTGTTTAAGTTCACATCCAGCTTAACGGCTCCTATGTCCTTTTGGGCAAGAGATCCGGTATCCAGTATGTAGATATTATACACCAAAGACGCTATGCTCGTTTTAGTATTTTTCCCACTCGCATAAGGGTAAGTGAACCACTTCCCCTCTCTGTCATTATAGTAATTATACCAGCTCTCTTTCCTCGCAACCTCCCAGGTAGAGGCACTTCGTCCAAATATATCCCTGCCTTGCAGCTTGGTGTAGACCATACAGTTATTTATCTCATTTCTGCCTTCAAGGAGCAGACTCTTAAAAATCTCCTCACTAATTAACTCCCCCTTTATATATGGGGAATCCAGAGGATTTAAGAGCTGCTCCTGTATGGTTGTATTCTTTGATACTACAAGTACACCTGTTTCAAGTCTGTTAAGCCTGTCTTTTATATTGTTAATGTACTGCAGTCCAATCTGCTTATATGAGGCAGTAAGCTCCTTCTCAGCTGTACTTTCAAGATTTCTAAACAGTATTATACTGACTAAAATAATCGGTACAAGACTGATAAGGAGCGAAAATATAAGTACCTGCCTAAATATTGTTTTTGAATGTTTTACGGTGTTTATCATATTATTTTAGCATTATTGTCTTTATTTCATAAGGCTTTACTTCCACTTCCATAGCTGTCTGCTTCCACTCTCCCAGAGGATTCTCCATAAGGTCAGCCTCACACCAGCTATCAAACTTAAGCCCTGTTGCCAGAGTCAGCCTGCCTCTTCTGCCTGTATATTCGTGGAAGCGAAGCACATAAGCCTCTTCATTTTCAGCCTTCTTAAAGGCATCAAGCACAATATTTTTTGCATCAAAGCTGATTAAACTCTCATTACCAAGAGCGGATGCACCATCAAACACAACCACAGGTGAATTGAGGTCAAAGCCTCCTCTTCAAGACCCGAGTTATACCACTCTTCCTTATGAGGATAGAGGCTGTAGGTAAACTCGTGTGTGCCGTAGTCTGCACTGTAGTCAGGGTCTGTAGCTGACTTTAAGAGGGATAGTCTCATAGTATCTTCCTTGATGTCATAGCCGTATTTGCAGTCATTTAGAAGAGCCACACCATAACCTGTCTCAGAAAGGTCTGCCCACTTATGAGCTACCACTTCAAACTTAGCAGCCTCCCAGGAAGTATTCCTTGTGATAGGTCTTACTATATTTCCTTCCTGCACATCATATCTTGCAAATACTCCTCTTATATCTACAGAGAATGCAGTTTTAAGAATCTTCTGGCTTTCCTTCCAATCTACTACTGTCTTAAAGTCTATTCTCCTCTTGTCATTGTAGAGGCAGAGGGTCTGCATAATCTTAGAGTTATTGTAATTATAGGTAAAATGAATGAAGTAACCAAGTTCATTCTTAGTCTTTATGATATTGCCGTCACAAGGAATCTCCTCTTTCTTAAGGTCAATGGTAGATTCAAGCTCCCAGGCATCAAAGCAGCGAGGCTTATCTTCAAATATCTGGAAGACGTTGGCAAACTTTCCCTCCGGTATAACTTCTCTGTCTGCACCCTTATCATATAGTCTTACCAGTCTTCCTTTATTATCCCAGGAAACTATATAATAAGGTGTTTCTACTGTATTCTCTTCAAATTCTTCTGCCACATTCTCTACCTTGGCAGTTCTTGTAATTGTAGTAAAGGCTAACGGCTTAAGTCCTTTCACATGTACTAGGTCTTTCTCACCACATCTATGACTAGGAAGTATATTCCCCTCACTGTCTGTATACTCATAAGTCTCAGCACCTACAGGAATCTTTACAATGCTGTCTCTTTCCCAGTTTGCCTGATTAAATAGGGTGAAGGCATTTTCTTTCTCAGTTACAAATGAAGCCTTTGCTGCCTTGGTAGCATTTTCAATATACTTTAAGGCTCTTTCATACTCTTCGTGGCTATCCTCGTATACCTCATGGATACTTGAACCCGGAAGTATATCGTGGAACTGCTCGCATAGGACTATCTTCCAGGCTTTGAGGAATTCTTCTCTGTTATAAGGCTTGTCAAACAGCTTTTCAGCAAAGACCGAAAGCATCTCCTCTTCCCTTAGCTTGTACTCCATAAAGCGGTTCATCTTCTTGTTGTAGCCCTGTGAGGTGTAAGTTCCCCTGTGGAATTCAAGGTAGAGCTCTCCATCCCAGATAGGAAGATATCCGTTATATGGATTTTCCTTGATTGTTTCATTTAACTTTCTAAAGTACTCAGTAGCCCTTCCTGTCTCTACATTTGGAATACCAGGCATAAGCTTTGCCGCCTCTATATACTTAATCATTTCTCTGGTCGGACCACCGCCGCCGTCACCAAAGCCATAAGATATAAGTAAGTCTCTGTTTAAGTCTTTATTTCTATAATTATCCCATACTCCCTTTATCGCATAAGGCCTGCTTTCACCGTTGTAGGTGTAGGTTACATCATTTAATTCTGTTGTGGTTACAAAATGTGTGGTTACCTCACTTCCATCCATTCCACGCCAGATAAAAGTATCATAAGGAAGTCTGTTGGTATCATTCCAGCTTATCTTGGTAGTCATAAATGTATTGACACCTGATTTTTTAAGAATCTGAGGCAGGGCCCAGGAATAGCCAAATACATCAGGGAGCCATAAGAACTCACTCTCATAGTCAAATTCTTTTTTGAAGAAATTTTTACCTACTAGTATCTGTCTTATGATGGATTCACCTGATGCGAGGTTACAGTCACATTCTACCCACATGGCACCTGAAGGCTCCCATCTGCCCTCAGCCACCCGTCTTTTGATATGTTCATATATATCAGGATAGTCCTCTTTCAGATAGTCATAAAGCTGAGGCTGTGTCTGTATGAATATGTATTCAGGATACTTCTCCATAAGCCTGTTAACTGTAGAAAATGACCTTGCAGTCTTCTCCCTTGTATGTCTAAGCCTCCAAAGCCAAGCCACATCTATATGGGTATGGCCGAGCATGGTCACATTTACGCCCGGTTTTCCCTGTCCCTTAAATCTATCCCTAAGATAATCAAGGGCTGTCTGCAAACTCTTATAATAGGCCTCACTGTTTTTATTGGTAAAGTCAACAAGTCTGAAGGCCTCTACCAGCTGGTTTAAGATATAAGACTTATATTCATTATTTTCATCAAGGAGTTCATGAGTCTCAAGCGCAGTCATAGCAAGGTAGTAGAAATCATCTGCTGCCGTATCAAGCACACCAAACTCTGCCCTGTCAATGGACATGGTCATCTCACGAGGCCTGCCGCCGCCGTTAAGTCCTGACCATATTCTAAAGCTTAATTCAAGTTCTCTTCCCGTTTCCTTCAGGTTGAAGAAGACTTCCTTGTGATTACCATCCACTCCCTGATAAGGCTTGCCGTTTACATATAAAAGACTCTCAAAGTTACTGTTATTGCCTGTTCCCATAGGTACACCGAAGTCAAAAATGCCAAGTACATTTTCATCTCCAAAGGACTCAGGTATGCTTATCTTGGTGCAAAGCCAGTTGTATTTATCATAGCCCTTTGACCTAAACCCCTGACCTACCTTGACAGATTCGCCCTTTGGAACCCTGTTACCTACCACTCCGTCATCTTCGTACCAGTCAAATTCTTCAATAGGCACAAGGTTTCTATATCTGTTCCCTCCTATTTCCTCCAACAAATTGTGTATTCTTTCCTGATGCTTAAAATCAAAAGGCATAAGCTTCCTCCTTAGTTAAACATTTTTTTATCGTATGCTGTTTCATAATCCTCTAATAGCTTCTTTGCAAGTGAGTAGGAACTAATGAGAGGATGCTGCATAAGCGCTCTTATAGCAGTTTCTCTTGAATCTTCCTCTATTGCCTTTACTACAAGATTCTCATAGTTCTTTATTAATCTTATTAAAACCATACAATCCTCTGGTACATCCGTCACCTTCACAGGCTCAATTCCATTCTTTGATACCTTGCAGGTAACCTCTACCACATCCTCATCCCTTAGTTCGGGTATGCTGCCATTGTTCTCCACAGACAGCACAAGGTATCTGCCTTCCTCTGACTGTAGTCCCTCTATGCAGTCAAGCATAACTCCCGCATAGCCCATACCGTCAGGTACTTCAAGCTCTCCCTTAGGGAGCATAGGCCTGTTCTCTCCGCCTGTTTCCGCAGACATATAAGAATTTTCCCTAAGCTGCATATAGTAAAGAAAGGTCTGAAGCATTGCTTCCGCTTCGGTATCTGCATCCATTATATCAAGTTCTTTCATCATAGCAAGATTTATATTTTCAATACTCTTTCCTCTTGCCGCCTCTGACTTTAGCATATTGGCTAAGGCCTTTTCCCTGTGGTAATAATAATACAGATATTCATTTGGAAGCAGTCCAAGATCCCTAAGTAAATCCTTGTCAAACATCTTAAACTCTTCCACTTCACTTAGGAACTCATCATCCTTAAGTAAGTCAGATAAGATTTCTTTTCCCTTATTCTTTACGCTTCTAATCCAGGATAAATGGTTCAGTCCGTAAAACTCCACATAGAGGTCTTTTTCCTCTACTCCAAGCTTTGCCGCCATCCTGAACTTGCAGCTACTTGGCGCATCGCAGATACCTATTACATTCTTATATCCTGCCTTTTTAAGTGCCTGAGTCACAAGGCCAGAAGGGTTAGTAAAGTTAAATATAATGGCATTTGGTGCGTATTCCTTTATTAGTTTACAATAGTCAAGGAGGACAGGGATTGTCCTAACCGCCATTGAAAATCCGCCTACACCTGTAGTCTCCTGACCTATTACACCGTCCTTTAGGGCTACCGTTTCATCTATTACTCTTGAATGGTCTCCTCCCACCCTAAGAGTAGTAACAATGTAGTCAGCTCCCTTTATAGCCTCCTTTACATCTTCACATACAGACAGCTTTAAGTCCTTATTCTCTCGTCTTATAACCTGATTACAGAGCTTTTCAATGATACCAAGCTTCTTGTAATCTATATCATATAACATGGCTTCCTCAATATGCAAATCTTTATATCTTTTTAATAGTCCGTTGATAAATATGACCGTTCTTACACCAGCTCCTCCAATTACTGCTATCTTCATATTCTACCTCTTTTCAATAAATTCATTTAGTACAGTCAGACTAGGAAAGGCTGTATTGCCTCCAAGCCCTGTACAGGATAATGCACCACAGCCGTTTCCGTATCTAAGCGCAAGACCTATGTCTCCTTTTACTAGATAGCCATAGATAAAGCCTGCGTTAAATGAGTCGCCCGCCCCTGTTGTATCGATGGCCTCTACCTTAAATCCCTTATCTTCATAGGTTAGCCCCTCTGATACGGCAATAGAGCCTTTTGAGCCAAGCTTTATAGCTGCAACCTTGGAAAACTTTGCAAAATCCTCAGCCGCTTCTACAGCAGTAGACTTCCTGCTATAGTGAATGGCCTCTGTTTCATTCATAAAAAGCACGTCCAGATACGGGAAGATATCATATATCCCCATATTCCATTCTCCGCTGTCATCCCAGCCTACGTCAAAGGAGACAGTTGCAGAGGTCTCCTCCTTTATCTTCCTTATAAGGCTTAAATAGGCCTCATGGTTCTTGCTTCCCATATAGCCTGTGATATGGATGTGCCTTGCAAGCCTAACCTCATCAATCTCAATATTTCTAATATCTATATCATCATTAGTTCCTCTGTAAGTGAGGAAAGATCTGTCATTTTTATTTGTAAAACTAAGAGATATCCCTGTATTTTTATCCTTTTTGGTAGTCATAAGCGAAGTATCTACATCGTATTTATTAAATATATCTTTAATATAGTCTCCGTATAAATCATCACCCACACTGCCCTTAAATGCAGCCTTAAGACCAAGCTTACCAAGCCCCAGGGCAAAGAGTGCTGCTCCTCCTCCTATGCAGGTCTTAATAGTCTCAACTTCCCATTCCTGTCCGTCAGGCGGAATCTCTCTCGCCTCTTTTATTATCTCATCAATGTTTACATCACCGTAAACATATACATCCCATTTTTTTCATATTTTTTTCCTTAAATTAACAACAATTCAAAAGATAAAAAAATTCTCTTTAAGACAAGTCACAATCGGATTTTTATGCTTATTATAATTGTATCATTATACTATTCTGTAGAGATTCTACTAAATGATAAGGGTGCCAAATACATTTGACACCCATTACAGATTGTATCATCACTTTCACAATCCTATATATCACTTTCTTATCAACCTTTTACCGCTCCAATCATTATACCGCTTGCAAAGTACTTTTGTACAAATGGATAAATGAGGAGAATAGGTACTGTGGTTATCACTACGGCAGCCATCTTAAGGGAGTCGGAAGTAACTGTACTTGCCCCCTGTACAAGAGCCTGTGCCACACTTGTTATATCTTTTTGTGATGCTGACATAGCCCTTGCGAGCATCTGCTGAAGCACCGTCTGTACCGGCCATTTCTCGTTGCTTGTCATGTAAAATGCACCTGAAAACCAGTCATTCCAATGGTTTACTGCTGTATAGAGGCCAATAACCGCAATTACAGGCTTTGAGAGAGGAAGTATTATCCTTCCATATATCCCAAAATATCCACATCCGTCAAGCTTTGCAGACTCTTCAAGACTGGCTGGAATTCCTTCAAAATAAGCTCTCATCATAAGCAGATAGGTCACGCTGACAAGACTTGGTACTACATAAACCCAAAAATTGTTAATCAAATGAAGATTTTTGTACTGAACATAGGTAGGAATCATTCCTCCGCCAAAAAGCATGGTAAAGGTAATTAAGATAGTTATAACCTTTACGCCCGGAAGGTCTTTTTCCTTAAGTGCAAATGCTGCAAGTGAAGTAACTATAAGTGTTAGAAGCGTTCCTATAACCACTCTTAATATAGTGTATTTATAAGCCCTCATTATGCTTCCGTCACTGAATACCTGCTTAAAGTTCTCAAGTGTAAATACTCTAGGGAAGAAATATACCCCTCCCTTTGCCGCATCAGCACCGTCATTTAATGAAAGAGCAAGTACATTTATGCAAGGCAAAATAATCACAAGGCAGAGTGCAAGTATTACAAGTATAATAAAGCCCTGTATTATTCTGTCTCCCAAGCTTTGTTTTATTTTATTTTTCTTTGGTGTAATTATTCTGTCAGTTGCTTCCATAACTATACCTGCTCCTTTTAACTATAATCTAATAGAACTGAATTGACTGTGGATCTTCTTTGTGAAGCTCTTCTAGTCTGGCCTTAAACTGGTCGTTTCCTGCTGACTGAAGCTGATTTCTAAAAGCTTCGATTATGGACTTAACCTCTGCGTCATCCTTTGCAAAGAATGCCTGGATTAGAGTTTCCTGATAGTTAAGTAAATCCATCTGAGCCTTTACATCTTCAAGTCCTGTTGAAGTTAAGTATGCTGTAGCCTTAAGTCCCGGTACAACCTTGTATTCACGAGGATACTCTTTAGCTATCTCTACACTTCTCTTAAATGCTGAACCGCTTCCTGAGCCTGGTCTTGACTCACCGAAATTGTCGATGTGGTTTACATTGGTAAGCATGAACTCAAAGAAGTAGTTTGCAGTACCGCCAAAAGCAGCACCAACACTGTTGATAAGCCAGTCTACATCACCGTCATTGAGCTTCTTTGATACTTCCTCTGTGATAACAGGCTTTCCGTCCTTTAAGTTATATGATAAGCCTTCTACTCCGTACTCAGCTAAAAGCTGTCCTTCATAGGTAGATAAATAATCAAAGAACTTAAAGATTTCTTCAGGCTTCTCAGCCTGTGAAGATATAGCCCAGCAGCCACGCTGTGTCTTGCCTGAAACAACTCCCTTATTATCTCCTGATACATTGTTAAGAGGTCCTAAAGGAACCCAGTCATTTGTCTGGAAATAATGTTCTCATAGTTGTGTACATCTGCGATTATAGCAGAGTTGTGGCTCTTGCTTACTTCTTCCGCACGAGTCTGATCCATTGTAAAATACTCAGGATTCATAAGTCCTTCTTTGATAAGCTTTCTTACATAGTTAATCTTGTCATATACATAGTCTGTCTCCGCCTCATGCTTAATCTTGCCGTCTTTTTTATCTATGTTGTATCCACCAAGAGAACCCTTACCGCTTACTCCCCAGTTCAGCTCACCTATATTAAAGGCAAGTGAATCATAGGAGCCGCCCCAGTACTTAGGTCCTAAAGGCCATACATCATTTCCGTTATCATCCTTAAATCCGCCCTTCTTAATCTTCACAAGAAGGTTGTAGAAATCCTCTGAAGTTCTTATTGAAGTAGGATCGATTCCTAACTTGTCTATAATTGACTTCTGAATATAAGGTCCTCCAAGATAGGCATCCTCAGGGATGTACTGTGCTGAACGGTCTACCTCTTCAATCTTCATTGGAAGAAGGTAAACAGCATCGCCAAATTCCTCTCTGAATACTATGTTCTTGTAGCTGTCTCGTGGGAGAAAACCGTCTTCATAGTATTTTTTATAAACCTGAGAGTCCTTCATCATAGCTGAAACATCAGCAAACATTCCCTCTTTCGCTGCCTTTAAGAGGAGTGGAAACTCCGGTCTTGTGGAGTCATCCAGATAGGAAATGATTACATCAGGAATGGTTCCTGCCGCAAGCTGTGACGCAAGTACCTTAGCATCACTGTCTCCAGGTGTATACTGGATGTTTAACTTGATTCCCGTGCGCTTTGTAAGCTCCTGCATCACAGGTGTGTTGTTAAAGTCCTTTGGAAGACTGTAGCCGATATCATCTACATATGCCTGGATGTTGATTGTTCTGTCAGCTATCCAGGTAGATGGCTTACCATCTGTTGTAGATGCGGCCGATGCGGATGACTTTCCTGTTGATGCAGTACTTGCCTTCCCTGCACTGCTTCCACTATTACCTGAAGAATTGCCACAGGCACCTAGCATACTCACCATCATGCTGCCAAGCAGTGCAAGTGAAAGCACCTTTTTGAGATTTTTTGTTTTCATAAACTACTACCCCTTTCTTTTTATGTATGTTTTTATTCCCTGTTATTTCCATAACTAACTTATCTGATACAAAATTGCTAAAGTTTCTCTTACATGCAGTTTCTAATCGAATTTTATACTTTTGACACTCGTATCACCTTCATTTTGTTATATAGCAATAATCAGGGAGAATACATTACCAGAGACTGACTTCTGTTAGCTTCTTACATATCTTGTTGGTTGTTATCACAAGGACAAGACCTACAAGGCCTTGAATAAGTCCTATTGCAGTTGCATATCCAAACTGACCTCCCTGCAGACCTACTCTAACCACGTAGGTATCGAGGGTGTCCGCAAGCTGCATATTCCCGGGTGTTCTAAGCAGATATATCTGTTCAAATCCTGATGAGAGAAGACCTCCCACTCCCATAATGAAAGGAGACCTATGGTTCCTCTAATGCCCGGAAGCGTTATATGCCACATCCTCTTTAGCTTGCCGCAGCCATCCATCTGAGCCGCCTCATAAAGTGAGGTGTCTACACTGCTTATCGCAGCCAGATAGATGATGGAATCCCAGCCTATATTTCTCCACAAGTCCATCGAGAAGAGAATTCCAAGAAAATACTTTGCATCCATAAGGAAGAAGGTACTTCCGTCTCCTCCTAGTCCTGCTATAATCTGATTGATTACACCGTTGTTAGGTGCGAGCAATCGCTGAATCATCGTTACTATGATTACGCTTGAGAGGAAGTGAGGCAAATAAGTAATGGTCTGACTTGCCTTCTTAAACTTCATGTTCTTAAGCTCATTTAAGAGAAGAGCAAGGATGATGGCAAAAGGAAACTCAAGAATACACTTGATAAAGCCTACAGTCAGAGTATTTTTAATCAGCCTTAAGGCATCATAGCTCTTAAAAAATGATTCAAAATACCTAAGCCCTACAAAATCGCTTCCCCAGATCCCCTTCTTAAAGGAATATTCCTTAAATGCCAGTACATTGCCTGCCATTGGCACATAACAGATTAAAATATAATATATTATTGCAGGAAGGAGCATCACATAAAGCGGCCAATAATGAAGAAGCTTGCTTTTCAGGCTCTTTTTGTTTAGCTTTACTGCCTTATTATCCATGGTTACCTCCTTCACTTAGATATATTACAGCCTCTACAGGATAATGGTCGGATAGAAAAACTCCGTCTTTTTCCTCGGCCCATTTTGCAGTGCTCTTGCAAAATACATCCTTAGTTGCAAATATATAGTCTATCTTTTCTTTTTCTTTACCGTAATCGTGAAATGTAAAGTCAATATCCTTCGATAAGTCCTGATACTTTCCGGATGTGATTATAGACTTCATTTCCTCAGAGTCAGGCTCTGCGTTAAAGTCTCCTGTAATAATCACAGGTATATCAGAGAAGGCTTTTTCTGCCTCAATCTTTCTTAGCAGCTGATTAAGTCCCAAGAGTCTTGCTTCGCTTCCTTCGTGGTCAAGGTGGGTATTAAGAAGCCTGAACATCTTCTTTTCAGCCAGGTCATACAAGACTACTTCTGTAGTAACTCTAGGACAGGTACTCTGTTTTTTATACCTGCTTGCAGGCACATAAGGAGTTTCCGACATCCAGTAGGTCTCCATACTAACAAGGTTGAACCTATCCTTCTTAAAGGCTATACTCTCCTGTTCATCCGTAAAGTCCTCACTTCTCCCACAACCCACTACATAGTAGTCTGACAAGGTTTCCTTAATCCAGACCGCAACGTGTGGAAGAACTTCCTGAAAACAGATTATATCAGGCTTTTCAGAGCTTATCTTTTCTACTATCATAGGCTTTCTGAAAGCGAAATTATTGATTCCATCCTGCTCATAATCACAGCGGATATTAAATGTAACAAGTTTGATACCTTCCATATTAAGCCTCATCTCTTCTGCACAATGGCTCGTAACACCAAGGTTCTTTAATCACTGTGCCATTTTCAAGGTAGACATAGGTTTCAAAACTCTCTGTATTATTTTCATTTAGTACAAAAAGCCTTGCTCCCTTCATGTGGTCAGGTGCACCGTAGGTGCCATAACCTCCTGCTCTTCCATAACCCAGGGTAATACCGTAGAGATTGCCGTAGTAATCATTGGCATGGTCATGTCCTACGAAGAGCCCCTTTGTATGTCCTGCCTCAACTAAGGCGTAGAAGAAGCCTGAATTTAACCTTGGTGCCCCGCTTCCTTCTCTCTTTACTCCGTAGCATTTCTCGTATTTGAATACTTCCTGATGCTCAGGTACAGCTATATGCTGAAAAGCAAGGGCTGAGAAGTCCTTATGACTACTTTCAAGCTCACGAATCTTTGCCTGATACCAGTCAATTTGATTTCTTGTGATACAGGCATAGCCACCTATCTTTTCACAAGGGAAATAATCACCTGAATCAATGGCAAATATAGCCCACTTGGTTTCATTATTTTTATTCTTAATCTCTATTACGTGATTACCTACTCCATCAATAGATGCTGCGTCATGGCAGGCCACACAGCCTTTAAGCTTCATTCCTGCTTCTAGGAGTTCCTCCCTGCTATGTCCCCATTCAGAGTCGTGATTGCCAAATACAAAGGTCCAAGGGCAGTCTCCCTCTGTAAGAGGAGCAAAGACCTTAGGCAGGAATTCTAGATTATGCTCGCCGTATACCATATCTCCCGTAACTATAACAAAGTCAGGCTTTTCATCTCTAAGCGCCTGTCTTACGAGCTCTACTGTCTTATGGTCTGCCTCATCATCATTGGTAAATGCAGGTCAGTTAACTGCATTATCTTTATATTGCCATCTTCGTTAAATCTAAGTTCGTGAGCCATGTGCATACCTCTCTCTTATATTCCTTCTTACCACACACTTTGAGATGTGTGGTACCCTAAGACAGGCTGCCCTGCCTTATATGTATTTCACATAAAAAATCCACTCAAACTGTATCAGTAACAGTTTAAATGGATTTTTATTTATACACAATGGACTTTTTTAGTATTTAAAGTGGAAAATTTTGATTTATTGTTTTTCTTAAATCTTCTATGTATTTATAACTTGTAGGATAGTTTTCCATAGACAGCTTCCCACCATAAAGCCTCTCAATTAGGGCTATCACTACTTCTCTTCCCACCTTCTCTTCATATTTTACAAGTGCCCTATAGTCCTGAAAGCCCTCATTTAGAGCCATCATTCTAAGAGAATCCTCTGGCTTTCCGTCTCTTCCCGGATATACCAGGAAGGCATCTCCTGCCTGAAAGGCACCTCCTGCATCTGTAACCGCATAAGGGTTGATATGCTCTATGGAATACTGAGAGTTATAGAAATTATATCCCCAGTGCAAGAAGCCCTTTATATCAAAATAGTAAATGAGGACTCCCATTATCCTGTTTCTGGCTGACGGCATAGACATAAACCTGTTAGGAACCTTGTCTCCCTGAGCACAGCAATAGTAAGTCCAAAGCCCCTTAACTTTATTTTCTAAGAATGGTTCCAGATGATTATTGCCAGGCACCGGCCTGTCAACTATTCCTCTTTCCACAAAGCTGTACCTGGACACCGCATCAAGGATAGGATAGTCACCCAAAAACGGAGCTATTCTTTTTCTAAGTCTGCTGTATTTTTCTATGCAGTTTTCATCAGGCTCGTCTGAGAGATGAAAGAACACCTTGCCGTTAAGTCCCCATTCATCAAGCTTTTTAATAAGAGCAGGAAGGTAGTCCGAAAGGAAGTCCATATACTCTTCACCCTCAGAATCTGTCTCCCAGCCAAATATTTTCTTTAATTCTCCGTCTGTATATGCCATTACCTTAGGTGCGGCGTTTGCGCCCCACTGGGTAAAAAGGTGGGCTATCTCAAAGTATTCTATGCCACTTTCAAGACAGATATCAATAAATCTCTTTACATTATCAAAGTTAAAGCTATAGGAATTGCCATTTTTATGAACCTTCACCAGCTGAACCGTGGTGCGCTCTCCACCTACCTCGGTATCAAGTGGCGGTGTAAAGGTAGGAACTAAGATGGTGTTCATTCCTGACCTTCCGTAATGCCTTATAAGCTGCCCATTATCTCCCAGTGCCTCTCTGAAAGACTTTCTACCCCGTAGTAATCTGCAAGACAGTCGGCGTGAAACCACTCAGTATGATAAATGCTAAGCCTTGGAAGCTCCCCTCTTAAAACCTCAAACTCTATTTCTTTTTTATATTCATTTCCCTCAGTTTTAATAGTTACAATGAGATTGTTTTTACCGAAGTTAAGCTTAGTTTTACCTGCATTTCTTAGGTCAATGGTAAAATGAAGTGCCTGCCAGTAGCCGCTTACAAGCCTTAGCTTCCCTCCTTTAATATCTTTTAGTAAATCAGGGAAAAGCCCGGGAGACTTCCTTAGATATTCTCCCGTATGCCTAGCCTTTCCTGCGTACCTTACAGGAACAGACACTACCTCTCTAAGTCTTGTAAATGGTGCAAGTAGGCCGCCTATCTCGATTTCAGCCAGGTCATTGTCGCTCTCATCTGTCGATTTTATGGCTAACTGAACACTGAATACCTCATTTACAAAAAAAGAGGGACATTCGCCCTCTATGCTTTCCACAGGTTCTTCATCGTGAAACGCCTTAGCCATAGAATCAAGCCAGATTAACTTTGTAATTGCTTCCATCCCCACAATATCTCCTCTACTTGTTCTTAACTTTCAGACTTCTCAAATAAGTCTGCCTATATGATATGATGTGGGTGTCAAAAGTATTTGACACCAATTGATACAGGATTGCTACAGCTGTACTTTGGGCGGTAGAGTTCAAGCAGTTCTATTCATAAGACACAAATATAGCCTTGCCGTCCACATATTCTCCAAGGAAAATCTGATTATATTCCTCAAAGCCCTTCTCTCTCATTTTTTCTTTGAGCCAGTCTTCGTCTTTTCCAATTACTTCAAGGATATCTGTCTGAAGATGTCCATCAGTGATTATAGGGAACTTAGGATTTTCTTCTCCATTAAGCACTATAATAAGCTTACCGTCTTGCTCGACTACAGCTCTTTTAACCTTTTTAACTGAATATACATTCTGGGCTCTTAGCTTAAATGCCATATCATGTGCTGACAGTCCTGCTTTCTTGCAATTCTCAATATCTACCTTACCATTATTTATAATAATAAGTGCTTTCCCGTCTATAATCTGTTTAACTCTAACATTATGCTTTTTTAATAGCCTAAATCCTGTCACAAGCAGGAACCAGGCAAGCATAACAAGGAGACACTCAAATATACCTATATTCTTGTTATATATCACACCACCGACAATTCCACCAAGGACATAGTTCTGTATCTGGTCACTGGCAGAATTTGGTGCAAGGTTACCCTTACCTGTAAAATTGATAACGGCTATTGCAGATAGAAATCCTATCATAAGCTTAATAAAAACCAGAACAAAATCATTCATTTTCTCATTCTCCTTTTGGGTTAATTTTTACTTCTACATCTTATCACAAAAAAATCAATTAATCAAATGGAAATTAAATGTAATGTTTTATTATTTCAGGATCTTCTAATGCTCCCTCAATAATTCTGCTAAGAATTGATGTGTATCCCTTCCCTAAAGATTTAGCCTTTTTCAAAGCCTTACCTGACAGTCGTAAGGTCACTATCTGTTTTTGCCTGTCAATTTTCTTTTCCTCAGAAATCTTCTTAAATTTTGACAATTCTTCCTTGGTAAATTCCGGATACTCATCATCTTTTGCGATTGCAATTTTTTTTGCATTTTCAAGCATCTGTATCTGCTCTGGAGTCGGCTTACTTTTAACATCGATATTTTTAACCATTATAATATGCCTCCTTTTCAATCTTTGTAGCATTTGTGTCAAGTACTCGTTGGCAAATATCAATGCTCCTTTCTGACATATTTGTATTTTTCACTTATTCAGGGCAAAGATAAGGCTAACCGGCTTTGAGCCAATTAGCCTTATCTTTATTCCATTTTGATACTATTATCAGTTCAATCTTGCTATATCCGATGATGAATAACTCCTTTGTTTTTCGTTAGATAAGATTATTATATGAGGTATTGTCTTAAATTTATATTTTTTTCTTAAACTTATCTAATTCCCTTATATTGTCGGGATTATCAAAATCTACCTTAAAATAATAAAGCTGTCTCCTCTTTCGATAATATCTTTTCAATTTTTTTCTATGTTATTCACACAATGTGGGCAGTCAAGCGATCCCAAAAATAACGTTCCTTCTTTAATATCCGAAAAATTTTTCATACTTAGTTATTATCTTGTAATTATTGCTTATTATCTGATATTTCAAACTTGTTAATGTTTCTGAAATCTTATCTTTATTAAGATACAGAATTTTAGCAAATAATAGAATAAGCACTATTACATAAATTATTTTGCTATTTTTTTAGTAATTTTTTTCTTTCATTTCTGCAATTCACCCTAATATCTGAGGTAAGCCTGTCCATAAAAATGACATTGTTCCCTCTTGTGTATATACCGATATTGTAAAATCATAGTAGTGATAGCAATTATTAGTTGTACAATCACTTTCTCCATATTCTGATCCGATCACAAAAAGTACGCCCTGAACCTGCACTAATAGTAGCTGAATCAATGGTTTTAGAATTCCAAGCGGATTTATAGATATTAACTTTAATTGAATTGTTACCTGTATTTTTTTATATAAACCCTTACAGTACCCGCACTATTTTCAATATATGTTTTTGCGTAAATATTCTTTTTTTACACTTGTTTCATTGTAATAATCCTGATTCCATAGAAATTTATTGCCAGACACCTTCAAAGGCTCATTCATAAATTTATCTTCCCCGTAAATATTGGAATAAATTTCTCCTTCGCTTTTGCTCATTTAGGACTTCCTTATTTATTTCCTGAAATTCATATAGCTCTGCTTCTGTCATTCTACTTTCTTGTGCCATAGCATTATTCATAAATAAAGAACTCCCAAGTAATATTATAGCTATGATGCATATTACTGTCTTTAATTGATAGCTACTTCTCATAATTTGTCTCCTTTCAATATCCAATATTCCCTCAAAAAAATTATAATTATTTGAATTATTTCAATCTCCGCTCTTATACCTCATTGGATTTATATTTTTTTCACTCCATTCGTTTACAAAATTATCTAATCATTTTTAACTCTCCGTTGACATTAACCTTTGATTACTATAATCCAAAAAGCTAAGAATCCCCAAATACATCCTCAACATAAACCCTATACCATAGAATACTCTTTCATAACTAAAACTAATATTAAATGGGGGATAAACAAAAACAATCATGATTACCCATTCCAATGGCTTCTTTTTATAAAAAAACCATATATTATTATCCATCTTACTAAACCAAAAGGCTCCTGTCAGTAATCTGGCTCTAAGATCAAATTTATAATCACCCAATGTAATGGAAAAAAATACCCGAATCCACTATTTTTATTAGGAAGGATTACTCCTATCAATAACATTAGCAAAGAAAGTATAAGAAGGAAATAGAATACTTTTCTTTTAGTTATTCTAATATTTTTAAACATACCTCTACCTCCTTCTATATATAACCTGTTAACATCCTTTAAAGAAATTCTCACCCCTAAAATATAAAGCAATCACATCTGCCATTGCCGCCTGTCCTGTTGTCATTCTTGACTTATTATCTTCTATATACTTTATTAATTTTTTATTACATTCGCAATTATTACCTCCATGAACATAACAATTATCATGTCGCATACAACCTTCATCAAGTAAATCTATTGGAACTCCGCTTCCATATCCTGGTCCGCACCAGTTCCCCCATATTGGCATCCCCCTGAGTGTTTGAATGGCATTTTCCTCATGATGAGACATATCATAACTAAATGAATTAAACATTTCACCCATCTCAATTATCCTGTTACTCTCATCACTTCTCCTTGCTTTTTCAACATCAAAGTATAAATTGCCTTCATTGTCTAAAATAATATATTCATGTATTATTCTATCATTTTCAGCTGATTCTCTTTCCCTTGCATTGTCATTTATAGTATCAATCATTCCTCCATAGATTTTCCCTGGAATTGCAATAAACATGCACATAATAATTAATATAGAAATTTTTTTAACTTTTTTTAGTATTCATTTTTCCCCTTTCAATAATTTTTTTCTATAAGACAATTTCATTTAAATAATTGCCCATCGCCCATTATCCAAACTAAGTCTCCGTTCTTATACCTCATTGGATTTATACTTTTCATAACAGGCTCCTTTCCAAAAAGTTACCTTATATAACTTTTTATCTTGATATTATACTTCAATGTATTTACTGAGTTATTATCTATAATAACCTCATAGCTGCTTCCATCCTGAGCTTTGACATTTAATGTAGCCTCTTTTTCAAATCTGTTTTTATAAATTAAATTGCCATTTTCTTTTATAATTATTTCATAATCTATATTGCCTTTTTGATGACATATTACTCATTTTTACTGTAAACCCATCATAGATTGGCACTTGTCCATGATTGACATGTCAAATTTATATTTTTTGTGGCTTAATTCTTCTAAAGTCTCTTTTCCATTTATATCAGCAATATATAGTACTATTTCCTCCTGATTTTCCACTAATTCTATATATTCTTTTTCAATGATTTCCTCTACCCTATTATCTTTGTTTATAGGAGTGTAGGAAGACTCTACGTTTGCTACTACCTGATTTGTTTCAATTGCCCTGACTTCTACAAATGATGTCATCGACGCTCCGACAGCTACTGCAAAAGCAACTATTCCCAATACTGTTCTTCTCCATTTTTTCATAACTATTATCCTTTCTTTTGTAGGGTGCAGTTTTAATACAAATCTGCTGTTTTCATTTCGTTCGGTCAGCTTCAACATTGCCATGCTATACTCTTTTCTGTGTTCTCTGGTATCACCAGCCCTTTTTATAACCAGTTTGTCACACAGTATTTCAATATCATCTTCAATGTATTTTGCAGCTCCTAATATAAATGGGTTATACCAATTTATACACATAATCAAATTTTTCAAATGGCTGAAAGCTATGTCAAATTTCTTAATATGTGTCAGCTCGTGGATAAGCACATACTTTAACAGTTCATCATCTTCAAATATATAACTTTGCAGCACTATCTTAGGGTGAATTATCCCATAAGTAACCGGACTTGCTATTTTATCATTTATGAAAATATCTACTTTCCTTCTTAGATTAAATAAGCTTAAATACTCATCCGCTTTGCTGCCTCTTTCGATTATTACAGAGTCTCTCATTGTCCTGTTTCTTTTTATTATCTGTACTGCTACATATATAAGAACCAATCCGGTAACAAACATCTGGTTAATTGGAGATAATATATAACCTGCTTCTTTTTCAATTTCCTTTATGTGTCCGCTTATAACATACATTGACTGTAATAAATCCTGCAGCCATTCACACTTTCCAGTATCTGTAACTGTAATTAAAATTGAGCACGGAAACAGCAGGTACACAAAAAATACCATCCATAAGATAATATTCGCCCATCTAATGCTTTTTATGTTAAGCATTTTCCTTATAAAAAGTATAATTGCAAGTATGAAAATGCTCTTTATACTCCTGTTTAAGGCCGTAGACAGAATCAAATTAACCATATTATTCCTCTTCATCAAAACTGTCGATTAATTTTTTCATTTCTTCCAGTTCTTTTTTACTAACTTTTTTCTCACTGAAAAATGCCTGACAGACATTTATAATCGAGCCTTTAAATAATCTCTCTATCACTTCCTGCTGCTGCTTTCTAAGTGCGTCCTCTCTTGAAATAAGTGGTTTTATGGTGTACTTCGGATACCTCCTTGTTATTGCCCCCTTTTCAAGCAGCCTTCCAAAAAATGTGTAGCAGGAAGTCTTACCGAAGCTCATATTGTTCATTTAATAACTTAGATAATTCTAAAGCCTGAATCTCTCCGTTTTCATCCAGACATTCTCCCTTCCACAATAATTCCATTACTGTAAGTTCTCCGTTTGAAAAATCCATTTTATCACCTCACTATTTTTCTTGAATATTATAGTCTCGCACCGATTACTATTCTCAATTTGAGAATAACACTTTCAAAACTAACTTTGTCAAGTAATTATTTATTTTTAGTAATATAGCAAATTTATTACACCAATCTAATAATTTTACCATCTTCTCGAGAAGGTACTCGATAATTACCTATTACATTTTACAATACATATTGTATTTTTACTCATTTGCATCCTCCAACAGAAAAATCAATTATATTTTTTTGTAAACTACACCATCCTTGCTAAAATCCACCTTATCCATTGAAAGCACATATTTAGGGAAGTTGTCTTTTATGTTCTTATATACTCCAAATTCTCTGTCTCTGGTAGCTTCATCCCCCATAAGATAAGAAATCCGGAAATAACGCAAAAAATAATATCAGTTTCGATTATACTCGATAAAAATAAAAAATCAGCAATCATTTCGACTATACTCGATAATACATTAAAACCACCAATAGTTTCGACTATAGTCAATAAAGATATCAAAATCGACAATTATCTCAAATTTACTTGTTAAAAAAAGAGATACCCCTAGAGGTATCTCTCAACACATTCTTAGTTTCCATCATCTTTCAACACAGTCATCTTAGAATTTTTCAAATGGCAGTACATCTTGCCGTCTTCCATATAAGTCTCAAACTCGCCAACAACTTCTATATCCGTATTATCTGCAGGAAGAAGATTCCTTTGTTTTAACTTATCCTTTGTTTCAAACTCAATACCCTGACTGCAGCATCCCGCTGCGTCTGATATGAAACAATAGTTATAATATTCTTGTCTTGGCTCATAAAAAGAAGAGAGATACTGTCCCTTCATCTTCACCATCTTACCTTCAAACTGGTCAGGATCAGTCATCATAAGATAGACTGTAGCATATATCATGTCACTTCCCATTGTCGTAAGGTCATAGTCTATGCCATCAACGGGCTTTTGTTCTCTGGCTTCTTTTAGTTTTGCCTCGAAATCAGAGGTTGCACCTAAGATCTGACCATTCTGAGTCACAATCTGGCTTCCTGTACTTGAGCCTGAAGCAGCTGAACCCTCTGTAGAAGATTTTTCTTCATCCTCCATCTTCTTAACCTGTTCATCTATTTCCTTGTTTATCTGATTGCTTATAGCCTTTTCTACAGCGTTTTGTTTCTCTATTTTTGTGCTTGTCTTGTTACCACCGCAGGCTGTAACTGTAAGCACTACTCCCATACCAAGGAGTAATAATATTTTCTTTTTCATGTTTAAAGCCTCCTTCGGCAATTAAAGCATACATTTGTGTCTAAAAAGTGTCCGGTTACCCTCTTATTTTTCCTATAATAACACAGATGAAAAATGCCACCATGTCCGCGGCCACTATGGTTGAGCCTACAGGTGTAGATACTAAAATCGAAACAAGCATTCCTACAATCGCACAAACCACAGATAAGGATGCTGAAAAAATAACTACTCCCTTGAAGTTCTTTATAAGTCTCATCGCAGAGAGTGCCGGGAAGATAATAAGTGCGGATATAAGGAGTGAGCCTACAAGATTCATCCCAAGCACTATAATCACAGCTATAATTACCGCAATGAGAAGATTATACCTGTCTGTCTTTACTCCTGTTGCCTTTGAGAAATTCTCATCAAAGGTCACTGCAAAGAGCCTGTTGTAAAATAACACGAAGAAGACCATTACAAGTATGGAAAATACTATACAGATAAGTACCTCCTCTTTACTGAGTGTGAGGATTGAAGTTGAACCAAACAGGGTTGTACAGACATCTCCTGACACATTACCCTTTGTGTTAAATATGTTCATAAGCATGTATCCTATTGCAAGGGCTCCTACACTAAGCATAGCTATAACAGCATCCCCCTTTATGGAGCTGTTCTGCCCTGTCTTTAGGAGGAAGATAGCTGTAATTACTGTGACAGGCAGTATGATAATCATTTTATCCGTAAGCCCTATAACACTTGCTACAGCCATAGCACCAAAGGCTACGTGTGAAAGTCCATCCCCTATATATGAAAACCTTTTAAGAACCAAGGTTACGCCTAGCAGTGAGGAACACAGTGCTATAAGCACTCCTACTATAAATGCGTAGATTACAAATGGAAATTGAAGATAATACTGCAATTTTTCTAAAATTTCTGCCATAATTTCTCCCTTCTATACTCCGAGACTTTCTCTGGCATCGCTTTTTAGATAATCCTTCTTACTTCCAAAGAAAAGCTGTCCACGACTTCCTATGTGAAGAACGTTTCCTGCCTCATTCTCTATTGCTGCCAAGTCGTGCGAAACCATAATTATGGTCACTCCTGATTTATTTAAATCACTTATAAGTCCGTAAAACTCCGCTGTCACCTTTGGATCAAGACCGCTCACAGGCTCATCAAGGAGGAGGAGCTTGTCAGTTGCACACAGTGCCCTCGCAAGGAGCACCCTCTGCTGTTGTCCACCTGAGAGGTTGCGGTAGCATTTTTTCTTAAGATCCATAATATGAAGCCTGTCAAGATTTTCCTCAGCCCTTAGCTTGTCTTCTTTTCTGTAAAATACTCTGCTGCCTATCCTTGAAAGATTGCCTGACAATACAATTTCCCAGACAGATGCAGGGAAGTCCTTTTGTGCAAGACTTTGCTGCGGAAGATAGCCTATTTCATAGGGAAGAAGACCATCACCGTAGGTAATTTCTCCCGATACCGGCTTCATCAGCCTCAAAAGAGTCTTCATAAGGGTAGATTTGCCTGCCCCGTTTTCCCCTATTACATATAAATAATCACCCTTCTCAACCGTAAAATTGATGCCTGTGGCTACAAGCTGATCCTTATAGCCCAGTTCAAGATTTTTACAAGTGATAAATGCCATTTTAATTCTCCAAATCTATAATATGATGTGGGTGTCAAACAATTTTGACACCCACCTTAATACCGTTTCAATATACTATGATACAAGTAACAAACATCTAATTCTACTTAAGTGCTGAAGTAAGAGCCTTTAAGTTACTCTCCATAATGGAAATGTAAGTTGCACCGTTTGCAATATCTTCTTCAGTCACAGACTGCATTGAATTGAGTACAACTATATTCTGGTTCTTATCCTTTGTTGTGTCTATTATCTTCTTAGCTATCTTCTGGTCTGAATTCTCTATAACCATAAGGTTCTTTAGCTTAAGCTCATCAGTCTTTCCCGCAAGAAAGGCTACTGTCTCAAAGCTTGCTTCAGTCTCTGCACTACAGCCTACAAAGGCTGCGTAGTACTTAAGACCATAATCATCCACAAGATAACGGAATGGGAATCTGTCTCCAAAAAGTACTGTCTTTATCTTAGCTTTTTTAATTGCTGCAAGGTATCTTGAATCAAGGTCTCCAAGCTTGGCTGTATAATCAGCAGCTGTCGTCGCATAATAATCCTTGTTATCAGGATCTATAGTCTGAAGCTTCTCTGCAAGAGTATTTACAAGAGCTGTAGCGTTTCTCAGTGAAAGCCATACATGCTCGTCATACTCTGTCTCTTCTTCGTGGTCATGATCGTGGTCCGCATCTTCGTGGTCGTGGTCTTTGTCATCATGATCTTTATCATCATGGTCGTGGTCTTTGTCATCATGGTCGTGGTCGTGCTCATCCTCTTCCTGCATACCTTCCACTACTTCTTCAGGCTTTACATTTTTACCCAAGTTTCAAGAAGATTTACCACCTGCATCTTATCATTTTTGCTCTCTTTAAGCGCATCATTAACCCAGCCGTCAGACTCACCGCCTACATATACAAAGAGGTCACAGTTTGCAATCTTTGCAATGTCCTCAGCAGTAGGCTGGTAGCTATGGAGGTCAACACCCTTATCTAAGAGGTAGGTAATCTCGTAATTGTCCTTCTTATCTCCAACCAGCTGTCTAATCCAGTCATACTCCGGAAAAATGGTACACACTACACTGAACTTCTTATTGGCATCATCAGTCTTGGCCTCACTTTTGGTGCTTGCTGTACTTGAAGCAGCCGCACTGCTTGTAGCAGATGTTACTGACTTTGTACTTGATTTAGTCTCAGTTCCTGTCTTAGAGCAGCCTGCAAATATTCCGCATACTGCCACAGCCAAAGCTGTAAGCATAATAACTCTTTTCTTCATATCTTCTCCTTTTTATAACTTTACATAAAGATTTTGCAACTCAGTCGCAATATTACAAAGGATAAAATACTACTCTTTTGTATATTTGTCAAGAGAAATTTTGCAAATTATTTGCAAAACTTGTTGTATGTTATATATAGCAAGAACTGACAGCTATATTTAGCTACCAGTCCTTGTTAATTATCATAAGAACTCTTGTCTTATATTTTATTCTTCTTCATTGGCTTCATAAAATATCATTATAGTTTTACAATTCCTACAAACATAAGCAAGCGGATTTTTCTTAGGAGCAAACAGAGGAAAATAAAATGGCGGAACTCTTATAGCTCCTTGCTTATCAAAAGACCTTTTCATATAGGTAGCAGGAATCTTTTTCCCTTTTGGCACGAAAAAACTTCCAGCACCATAGAATGTACCTTCTTCCAGTTCTCCTCCACAATATTTACACTGTTTATCATTCATAATTAATAATAACCTCCTCCCTTCAAAGCTACTTTTAATATTTCTGCATTTTTAGTAGTTATCCACAAAAAGCGAATTGCAAATAAAGCCTGTTTAAGACTTATATGGTTATATGTTATACAGTTACAGTAGTTTTAGACAGTCTCCCCTATCGTAAATATTGTTTTTTTATATTCATCAATTTTATTCTCAAGGTCGTCAAAGTTTCCTTCAATAAATTCTGTTTTTACCTCAAAATCCATTGGCAAATCATCACTAATTGAATTACTTCATTTAAATATTCTGTGTCCCCCAAATCTCCTTCCCTGTTAGTAAGTAAAATAAACTGTATTTCTTCTTTTTCCAAAAAGAAATATTATATTCACTCGAATGGTACTATTTTCAGAAATATAGCTATACCACACCTCATAGTTGTTTTCTCTCTCACACCGTGATAATATTTGTTTCATCAAAAGCCTTTGTTACTACTTATAGTAACTTCTCCTTCCAGCTTTTTTACATCAGCCACTCAGCTATGGTATCAGCACACACTCCTGTTGCATACTTGTCCTGATAAGCGTAATCAGGCGAATCCACCCAGGCTGTACCGGCTATGTCTATATGAAGCCAAGGCTTTTTCTCGGCAAAACTTCTGATAAATAGCCCCGCAGTTATGGTGCCGCAGAATTTCCCACCAAGGTTCTTGATATCGGCTATGTCACTTTCAAGCATCTTCTCATGGCTCTCTGCCAAAAGGTATACGGGCATGCTTTTCTCCTGTTTTAAGAGAAGCCCTGTAAAACTCCTCCCACATCTCATCAGAATCCGTTACCACTCCTCCTATGGTAAAGCCATACATTCCTACTACAGCACCTGTAAGGGTTGCAATATCAAGCACCCTTGTAGCCTTTTCATTTCTTACGGCATAGGTAACTGCATCTGCAAGGATGAGCCTGCCCTCGGCATCTGTATCGCAGACTTCTATCGTTCTACCACTGTAGGATGTAAGCACATCTCCGTCCACATAGCTGTCAGGGGCAATCTTGTTCTCGGCTGTTGGCACAATGGCAGTTACATTCACCTTAGCCTTCAGCTTTGCAATGATGGCTATCGCACCCACAACTGCCGCAGCACCGCCGTTATCTCCCCTTATGCCTGCCATAAACTGTGAAGGCTTAAGGCAGTAGCCTCCTGTATCTACAGTTATTCCCTTGCCCACTATGGCAGTATTTTCCTTAGACTTAGGATTCCCCCTGTATCTAAGCACTACAAGGTAAGGAGGGAAGGCACTGCTTCCCCCTACCCCAAGGATTCCACCCATTTTAAGCTTCCTAAGCTCTTCTTCATCCAATATCTCAGTTTCTATGGCTGTATCCTTTACAAACTCTGCTATTTCCTCTGTAAATTCCTTTGGATGAAGGTAGTTTGACGGAGCATTTACCATGTCTCTTGCAAATATAATGCTGTCACTTACCACCTCTGCCTTCTTAAAGAGAGGGGTTATATCAAGGTTTGTACCCTTTATCCCTACTTTAATCTTCTCTTTCTTCGTATCTGTCTTATAGCTTCTTTTTGTCTTTATAGAGAGATAAATCCCCTTCGCAAAGCTTACAAAGCTGTCCTTATTAAGCTTTAAGTTTTCTACATTGAAACTGTATTCACTTATCTCATATTTTTTAAGTTCCTTGCAGGCCTTTGCAGAGATTTCCATAGAGGTGGAAGGCTCTTTTACATTTTCCTTACCAAGACCAACAAACAGGACTTTCTTATCCTTTTCAAGCGGCAACAAGAGCGTATCAAGATATTCTGCCTTAAAGACAGTGCCCACCCTCTCTTCATAAGGATAGCCCTTCTCCCCCCTTTTTACAAATAACCTCTGTATTTCCTACATTTCCTAAGACTACGCTCATCTATTCCTCCTTAAGAAATATCTCAACCACAGTATCTATCTCATCAGGAAGAGGATAGCAGTCTGCGGCAGTAGGTGAAAAGAAGAAGAATGAATGCTCTGAGAACTCCTTTAAGTTCCAGTAAAAGGTTTCATCTATAACGGAATTGTCCTTTACAAGGCGCATCTTCTCTATCTTTCCAGCCAAGTTAGGCAGGCAGATTGCTCCTGCCTGTTCTTCCATTACATGGGCATAAAGAATGTTACCATTTCTTGTAAATCTTCCCCATTCAGGCTTTGGAAGCTCTGCATACCCACAGTCATAGATACTTCTTCCGTTTTGCTTAATCCACCTGCCTACTTCTTCAAGTATGACCACGGATTCTACCGGAATCTCACCCTTTGCATTAGGTCCCACATTTAAGAGGAGGTTTCCTCCCTTACTTACACATTCAACAAGCATTCTTATAACCATCTTAGCTGATTTATAATGCTTGTCATAGGAGCAGTAACCCCAGTGGTTGTTAAGGGTTATGCAGGCTTCCCATGGAAGAGGGTTCCCTGCCACGTCTCTGATTCCTTCAGGTGGTATCATCTGCTCAGGGGAAGCAAAGTCGCCTGAGTATGTAGTAGGCTCAAGAGTTCTGATTGAGCCTGCATCTTCAGCACTACCCTCAAGACGGTTGTCGATTATGATGTGTGGCTGGATGGAGCGAACCATTTCCATAAGTTCTTTCGCCTTCCACTTGTCACATTTCATATCGCCATAAGAGAAGTCAAACCACATAAGGTCTAAGTGACCGTAGTTGGTAAGAAGCTCTTTTATCTGCCCAAACATATACTCAAGATAGCGGTCAAAGTTTCTGTTTTCATTACTGCATTTTTCATTATTCCTCATAGGGTGGTGCATATCTCCGTAATGAGGGAAGTCCTCGTGTCTCCAGTCAATTATTGAATAATAAAGTCCTACCTTTATTCCCTCTGCCCTAAAAGCCTCTAAAAACTCCCTTACAAGATCCCTTTTACAAGGTGCTTTCACAGAATTAAAATCTGTAAGCTTAGTATCATATAGACAGAAGCCATCGTGATGCTTTGCAGTAAGGACTGCATATTTCATTCCGGCTTCTTTGGCAAGCCTTGCCCATTCTTTAGGGTTGTAGTTTTCAGCATAAAATTCATCAAAATAAGGCTCATACTCGTCTTTAGGTATTTCGTATACGCTTCTAACCCACTCACCTCTGGCAGGAATAGCATATAATCCCCAGTGGATAAACATTCCAAATCTTGCACTGTTGTACCACTTTGTACGCTCTGTTCTATCTTTAATGACCTGATTCATGATTCTCCTCCTCTAAATATCCGCATATTTAAGTAACATATCTGCTGTTCCCACATTGTAGCCTGCAGTTCCGTAAACTCCCTTTCCTTCCTTATCCACTACACAGATAAGAGGGTAGAGTCCCGGTTCAAGGTAGAGCTCTCTGGCAAGCTTTCCTGCCTCTGTATCAAAGCTTTCAAAAAGGATATCCCTGTTGCTAAGCTCTTCTGCAATCCTTTTTATATTGGCATCCTCAAGCTCATCTTTAGACTTAACCACGAGGTGTAGCTTAGTTTTAAGCTTATTAAACAACTCCTTCTTATCGTGAAGCTCATTTAAGATATGCTCTGTAGGCTCCGCCTTTGCAGAGAGCCAGATGAAGATACCGTTCTTATCTTTTGTGAGTTCAGCAATCGAAGTCTTTTCTTTCTTTTCAGTTTCAAATTCTATGTTTCTAATAGGATAGTAAGAAAGCATATCGCTTATGCCTGCCTCGTAAAAGGCTACGGACAGCTTGGTACTCTCACCTTCTTTTACTTCTGCAAGCACTGATTTTGCAAATATATTGCCGTTTGGAAGCCTGTTGCTTGTTATAAGCCTATAGGTTCCCGCATTCAACTTAAGTACGCCTCCATCCTTCTTTATGTCTTCCATATCCAGATAAAGTGGCTTAAAATCTCCTTCAGAGTAGACTAAGATACTGAAATTATCATAATAACTCCAGTTGACACCTGCTTCAAAGTCAAGCTCGAGGCTTCCCTTAGGGCTTTCCTTCTCTTCTTCTATGGCAATGAAGCCATCATCCAGATACACTTCCATCCTCCTGTCATTAGGATTCAGCCTTGATGGTACACCAAGGCTTCTAAGAAGCTGTATGAAAATCACCCTCTTTGATTTTTCACTTGCATAACCTATGCTAAAGGCACCTAAAGCAGAGCTTATAAGGCTGCTATACTCAAGTTCAGGCTTTTCTTTAAGTTTTTCATCAACTTCATTAAACAAAGCCCTAATCTCATCGATGTTCGATACCTTTGCACCCTCAAATCTCTCAGACAGAAACTTTCTGTAAGGACGTATCATCTCAAAATCCACCCTCGGACAAAGTATGTATTTATAAAATATCTCCTCAGGATACTTGTCAAAAAGCTTCTCATCAGTATAAAGACAATGATTAAAGTGTCTCTGCCTCCGTATCCTGATAGTCCTTTTGAGGAAGGCTGTCAATCAGCCCCACCTTCCACTTGTCAGGGATTTCTCTCTTTTCTGATATGAACTTCTGTAATTCTCTCTGGTTTTCACAGGATTTAAGAAGGGCAAAGCTAAGAATCTCCTCGTCCTTTCCCTTAAACCTCTTGATGGTCCTTTCAGCAGCTTCCCTGTCAAACAAGCTTGCTTCCTTATAGGCTCTTTTCTCAGCCTCTTCCTTTTTCCTTTTATCACTTGCTTCAGACTTTGCTTTATTTTCAGCCTTTGCACTGTTTACAAGGCTTGGTGCCCTCATAATAAATGAACCTTCCGTCTTCTTATAGCCATCAGGACTTAGCACCAATGTTATCTGTATATCCTCTGCAGTATCCACTAAGACTTCACCGTAGTTTCCATCTTCGAAGGCAGAGATTAAAAGGCTTCCTCTACCTGTCTTAAGTCTTGTTACACCTTCTTTATCAGTACAGGTTACAGCTATTTCCCCCGGCATACTGTAGTTAATTACCTTAAAATACACCTTGATGCCAGAAAACGGCTCTCCCGCCTCATTTATAACCTTTACAAAGATTTCTCTGGTTGGAGCATAGGTGCTAAGGGCATTTACAGCTACAGGTATACCCACGCCCTCATTCACATCCTTTTCAAGCTCAGGATTGTAGCATCTTGCGTGAACCATCATGGCTCTTTTAGAAGCATTTAAGAACCAGCCCTGATTTAACTCATCCTCAGGCTCACAGGCTCCGAGAAAGTACCATTTCCCGTCACACCATACCTCTACCCAGGCATGGTTATCATCACAATGAGACCAAAGAGGCACATAGACCTGTCTTGCAGGTATGCCCACGCTTCTAAAGACTGAAACTCCAAAGGTGGACTCCTCTCCACATCTTCCATAAGTGTTGTTGTAGACCGTCAATGGATTGGCTGTTCTTCCGTCTGTGGACCTGTAGGTTACCTTTGATGAGCACCAGTAATTTATGTCGATTACAGCCTCATTTATAGTCTTGCCTTTGATAAGAGACTTCACCCTGTCATAGAAGATTTTTCTGTTCTCAACTATATCCTCATTATTTATCCTTGCTCCAAGTACATATTCGGCAAACATTTCTTCATTTGCCGCTCCCTTAAACTCTCCCTCATTAAAGAGAAAGGCTCCATGTCTTGCAAAATCAAGGAAGGTCTCTATCTTGTAGTCACCTATGTCACTAAGAGGCATGTAGGCATACAAATACTTCAGGGCTTCCATTACGTCTCTATCTTCCTTGTCTTCTAAGCCCGCCAGCTCATCCTTTAATAATTCAAGGCCTAATTCACTTATTCTGCGCCTAAGTCTCTCCTCTATCTTCTCATTAAACTCTTTTGAAAACATATATCCTCCTGTTTCAAAATCTCTATAATTCCTTTAACACCTTTACAGCCTTAGCTATCTCTTCGGCAGAAGTCTCCCAGATATCATATTCACTTAGAGAAGGCAGTCCCATACTTACCTCTTCTCTTCTGTAAGTCATCCTGCTGTCTATTACCCTCTTTCCTGACATATGATAGTTGGTTCCTCCCGTCATCTCATATACCTTTTTAATGGCATCAGCACTGACACCAGCTCCTATAAGTATATTTATGTCTTACCCGCCCTCTCTATAAGCTCCTTTATGAGCGGGCTTCCATCTACGCAGTTTCCTTTCTGTCCTGAAGTAAGGATGGTGTCAATCCCAAGCTCTTTAGCTTTACTTAGTGCCGCAAATGGCTCCCTACACATGTCAAAGGCTCTATGAAGCACGACCTTAGCCTTCCCTGCTGCCTCTATGAACTTCTTAAGAGCTCTTTCGTCCAAGTCTCCCTCAGGTGTCAAAGCTCCAACCACAACCCCATCAGCTCCTTCATCCGCAAAGGCTTTTATGGAATCGCACATTTCTTCTATCTCGTCATCATTATAGCAGAAATCTCCGAATCTGTTTCTTATAAGTACATGAATTGGCAGGTTAGTATGTTTCCTAACCTGCCTGAATAATGTTAAGCTTGGAGTAGTTCCGCCTATTACAAGATTGGCACAAAGCTCGAACCTGTTTGCACCGCCCTTTTCACCGTTTATTGCTGATGCGAGCCTGTCTACGCAACATTCCAATATATAATTTTCCATACTTATCCTTTCACTGCTCCAACCATTACACCCTTAACAAGATGCTTCTGAATCAGAGGGTAAAGAAGCATAACAGGGAGAGATGCTACTACTATTGTAGAATACTTAAGAAGCTCTGACATTCCCTGAAGCTTTGCTACCGCCGAAGCATTACCCACCTTAGTCAAATCCACCTTGTTCTGAATGAGGATTTCCTTCATAACTATGGTTAGAGGCTGAAGACCTTCTTTGTAGAGATAAAGCATTGCGTTAAAATAATCATTCCATTTTGCAACTCCGTAGTAGAGTACAAGAACTGCAATTATAGGCTTGCTAAGAGGTACGATTACCTTCATCATATACTTAAAAGGTGTACAGCCATCCATCTGAGAAGCCTCGTAAAGCTCGTCAGGAATAGAATTTACTATGTAGGTCCTGCAGATTATCATATTGTAGGTTGACATAGCTGTAGGTATTATCATAGCCCACCTTGTATCCATAATGTGGAGGCTCTTTACAAGGATGTAAGATGGCACTATACCACCGCTAAAGTACATAGTAAAGATGAAGAACATAGCCACCGCTCCTCTTGCCCTAAACTCCTTTCTGGAGAGTGGATAGGCACAGAGTATTGTCATTATTATATTAATAGCAGTTCCTGCAACCAGATAAAATATAGAGTTGGCAAAACCCGAAAGTATCTTTGCATTCTGAAATACCGCCTCATATCCTCTTAGGGTAGGCTCTACAGGAAGCAGTAGAACTCTTCCGCTAATAACTGCCTGAGGGCTGGAAAATGAGGCTGAAATCACATAGATAATCGGATAAAGCACTATCAAAAATATCGCTGTAAGCACTACATAGTTGGCAACTGTAAATGTCTTGTCACCTATGCTCATGTATCTGAATTTTGTATTTCCATTATATCACCTCTTTACCATAAACTATTCTCTGTAATCTTCTTGCATACCCTATTGACTATTACAAGAAGTACAAATGATACAACTGACTGGAAGAGTCCGGCAGCTGTAGAAAATCCGATATTGGAGTTAACTACACCCACCTTGTACACAAAGGTTGATATAACCTCAGATACTGAAGCATTTAGAGAGTTTTGCATAAGGAAGACCTTGTCAAGACCTATACTCACTATGCTTGCACAGTTAAATATCAGCATGATTATAATAGTTGGCAGGATTGCAGGAATATCTACGTGGAGTATTCTCTTTACCCTGTTTGCACCGTCAACTATAGCTGCTTCCTGTAGTTCTTTACTTACTCCCGAAAGCGCTGCAAGGTAAATGATAGAAGCATAGCCCGCAGACTGCCATACACCACTCCATACATAGAGATGTCTAAATATCTTAGGGTCGCCAAAGAAATTAATCGGAGAAAAACCTAACTTCTGTATGAAGACATTGATAATACCGCTTCTAAGGTCCATCATCTGCATCATCATACCTACAAGTACAACTATGGATATGAAGTATGGTGCGTAAGTAACCATCTGCACAGCCTTCTTGTATCTCTTTGCCCTCATTTCATTGATTCCTATCGCAAGCAGGATAGGTACAGGGAATGAAGCTAAAAATGAATATATACCTAGAATCAAGGTGTTCTTGATAACCAAAACACTACTTGTTGAAGTCAGGAATTGTTTAAAATATCTGAGTCCCACCCATTCGCTTCCAAATATACCCTTCCTGATAGAAAAGTCCTGAAAGGCAAGGACTATACCCGCCATAGGGATATAGGCAAATATTATCGCGTAAATGATTGGAACGGCTATAATAACCCAAAACTGCCAGTTTGCAGACTTAATCTTGTTACTTTTACTAATCGTAGCACTATTTTTTGCCATTGCTGCATAATTCCTTTCTTACCTCTTAATCACTTCCTGTCCTCACATAAGTCACTTAAATGTCTGGAAGCTGTCCGAAGTGAGGACAGCTTCCTTAACTTTATCTGCCTAATTTCAGGCAAAAACACTATTTAGTCTGTCTGTCATACGCTGTCTGATATGTCTTTAGGATTTCTTCAATTCCTGCCTTATTAACAGCGTCCTTGTAGCTATCCCACTCAGCGTCTATATCCTTGGTTCCTGTTATAAATGCAACAGAGTTTTCTTCAATAATCTTCTCAAGCTCAACTGCCATTGTAGATACCGCTGTACTCTCCTCATCTGTGAGCTTAAGCTCTGAGAGGTTAAGGAGCTTTGTATTGTTGGCGTATGGCTCGTAAAGGTTCTTTGATGTATCAAACAAGAGCTTCTCAAGTCCAGCAGGTGAATAAGGGTCTACATTTGGATCAACTGCCTGTCCAAGACGGTATGAAGCAGGAGCAACTCTAAGTCCTACATCCTGCCAGTCGTGGTTCTGAGGATCTGAGGAGTAAAGGTTAAGTACTTCATAAAGCGCTGGCTCGCCATTTAAGCCAACCTTTCCCTTAGGGTTAAGCACCCAGTCTTTTCCTTCTTCAGCACCATACTGAGAACAAAGGTCACCTGTCGGACTATTATAGAAGAAGTCTACCCAGCGCAGAGCTGCTTCTACATTCTTACACTTATCTGTTATACAAAAACCGCCTGAGTTAAAGCCTGAGTTGTGGATGGTCCAAGCTATCTGGGTTCCATCAGGTCCCTTTAGAGGGGCTACAGGTACGTAGTTTCTATAAAGCTCGTTGTTGCTTTCAGGGTCTATAACGTCTGAGTTAACACCTGCTGTAAAGAAAAGGATAGGTGCATCTGCCTGATTGGCAAGAGTTCTAAGCTGCTCACTTGTCTGTGTGAAGTTACCATCATAGATAGCTCCCATCTTATACAGCTCGTTCATATACTTAAGACCTGCTTTATAAGCATCTGTAATAGCTACAGTTTCAACCTTCTTAGTCTCATCATTAAGGACTACATAGTCTCTTGCACTAAGGGTTGCAGACTTACTTGGTACAAAGGTAAATGAACCCATAAGCCAGTCCTGCATACGGGTGTGCCAGCCCTGAGCTGCACCTGCAACTGCAATTCCACCCTTCTTATATTCTAAGAACTTCTTACATACATTCTTAAACTCTTCTGTAGTAGTAGGTATCTCAACTCCCATTTCCTTGAGGTATTTCTGATTTACCCACATTCTTCTTGCATACTGGCAGTGGTAGCAGTCATTTACTCCACCAAGTGAATAAATCTTTCCATCTGCTTCCTTTGTCTTGTTTATATCATAGTTAGCAACTATCTTTAAGTAGTTAGGAACGTTCTTGTCTGTGAGATATTCATCAAGAGGGATGATAACTCCTTCCTTAACTCCGTACTTAGCAAGGTTAGGTGCACCTCCAAGTATTACATCAGGATAGTCACCAGACTGTAAGAGGAGATTAAGCTTTTCCTCATACTCGTCTCTTCCTGCTGTCACAAAGTTAATGTGAATTCCTGTCTTCTCCTCTAAGAACTTTGTAAAGTCATTGGTAGCAAAATCCTGTACATTAGGCATGCTCATTGTAAATACGGAGAGTTCAAGCTTTCCTTCTTTCACTACAGGATAAGTACCTCCATCGTTAAGTACCACTCCTGATGTACTCCCTGCCATGCTTCCAGAAGCCTTACCTGCGCTTCCTGATTTGTCTGAGCCGCCCTGTGTTCCACAGCCTGCAAGTGCTCCTACTGTAAGAACAGTGGTAAGTCCCAATGCTAAAAATCTCTTTAGCCCTTTTTTTCATCCTTCTTCCTCCTTTAATGTGAATGAACATATTTTCCAAATCCACTTGCAGCTTAACATTTCTGCACATTTTCGCCGGAAATAACCAGCATCATTTTTATGCGGAAAGCTATACTCACAAATTTATATGGGTTTAATATGCTTTTGTCTTGATTATACTTAAAATAATAAAAAAATCAACATCTTGACAAGGTGTTTTAGGTGATTTTTTGGACATAAACACAATATTGGTCATTTGTTCATTTTTTTGTTTTATTTGTGAAATAAGTAACAAGTAAACAGTTTGAAATATTGTCTGTTTAAGATGAATCCTGCTTTGCAGAATTCAAAGCCTGACGGTAAGCACATAATGAACACTTAAATATTTCCTGCAACGTTATCCCTCTGAATGTTTTTAACAGAAAATTTAATTTCTGTTAAAAAAACCTTCTGCAAGCTGTCCTGCAAAAGGTTTCGTAATCATTTTTATTCTATTTTGCCATCTTTTCTCTGTATTTTTTCCTGTAGTCTATATAGAAATCCTTATAAGCCTTGGTGATGAAGTTATACTCCCTCATCTGCTCGAGTATTCTGTTAAAATCATCAAACCTTATATCGGCTCTCGCAAGGCTGCTTAAAAGCCCTGTGATGATATTCTTGTACTCATTGGAAGTTATGGCTCCATCCCTCCAAAGAATATTTGCCTTGTATGCGTTCTTAAAGTCTTCTCCGTGCCGCATATCCTCAGTCACATCATCCTTTACCTCAAAGTCCGCTCCCGTGATGTCAAACACATTCTTAGCAGAGGTATTGGTAAAATACATGTCCTTCCCAAGCCTGTAGAGGTTCTTATAGAATGCAGTGCCGGTATCCGTTCTTTTCTGGTAATAATCAGGTAAAAAAGGTGCAAAGGCAATGGCTACAACACTCACTCCCTTAAACTTCTTATATTCAGCATCAGGATTGGCCTTTACCCCGACTTCATAATGAAGCTTAAGGTTGTATTCAAGCGGGTAATCAAGCTTAAGAGGCTCTCCGTCTCCAAGGATAAGGAAGTAATACTTCTTCTTATCAGCCCAGATATAAGCAGGAGCCTCCTTAAGCCCCAAAGATTCACAAGAGTCAATGATTATCTCTCTGTGGTCTTTTTTTGCCTTATACTTTTTTAATACATATTTTATCTCTTCGCTGCTTATCCTATAGCCGACATTCTCATCGGCTCCCTCTTCTGCCTTACCAAGTGCCTTTTCGACCTCGCTCTGAGGCTCATTTTTAAGGCGTTTTTCTTCTTCCTTCCTCGCCCTTTCCTCAGCCTTTTCTTTTTCCTTTTCAAGCTTCTTGGCCTTTTTATCCTGCAAATACCTTTCCTTACTACCCTGTTCTTTCAGGTCATTTGCGGTAAGAGTCATTGACTGCCACCAAATCAAATCCACTACACCGACAAGCATAGCGGCAAGACCAAACCATATCCCTGCACCGAATATAGCCATTATTCCGGTCACAAGGGTAATTAGGCTAAACAAAACTATGCCGTACAAATACTTCTTAGTGGTGAAATCACCATAAAGCATGGCATCAATGATTCTTAAAATTTTTTCTTTAGTGCTCAGCTTCATCAAATATCTCCATTAAAAAGTTATTCCTCTTTTGTCCCTAATAAGCTTCGCTCCGCCCGCTATGATAAAGGCTCCGCATACAGCAGAAACCACTACCATAACTATACCAAGTGAAATATTAACTATCCCTATAAAATTCATACTCTTATAAGCCTTCTCATCAGTGTTCCCTAATTCAGACATTATCCCTCTCCTTATCTTAAATATACTGTGTGATTGTTAATATAGAAAAAATCCATAACAATCCCAAGAACTGCTTCTTTCAACGCCCATCTTGGCATCTTTCGTGTCAAAACATTGCATAAACGCTATATTCTAATACTAACATATTTATCAAAAAAAATAAAGTCAGATATCAAACTTGAATTTTTATCTCATAATGGGTATAATTCTTGTAGTATGCACAAAACATCAAAATCAATGTGTTATCACATGGAAAAGAGGTTTTATGAAAGGATATGTAAATACAAATATAGGAGAGGTTTCGATAAACGAGGATGTTATCGCAAGCTATGCAGGTTCAGCTGCCATCGAATGTTTTGGTATAGTTGGTATGGCCTCCCTAAGTATGATTAGCGGTCTTGCTACCCTGCTTAAGAAAGACAATCTTAGTAAGGGCGTTGAAATTACTATTGAAAATAATGAGATTACTGCCGAGCTCCATATAATTGTAGCTTATGGTGTAAGTATTTCTGCTGTTGCTGACAACCTAATTGAAAATGTTAAATACAAGGTTGAAGAATTTACCGGCATGAAGGTTAAGAACATCTTCGTATATGTTGAAGGTGTTAGAGTCGTAGACTAAGGAGGATGACAAGTGGCAATATCTAAATTAGATGCACCATTGTTAAAGAAAGCATTCCTAGCGGGTGCTGCGAGACTTGAGTCTCAAAAAGAGAGAATTAACGAGCTAAATGTATTCCCTGTTCCTGACGGAGATACCGGTACCAACATGACTCTTACAGCTATGTCAGCTGTAAAAGCTGTACTTCTGGTAGAAGAGCCAACCATTGAAAATATCGCAAAAGCTATGTCCAGTGGTTCTTTAAGAGGGGCAAGAGGTAACTCAGGTGTTATTCTTTCACAGCTTTTAAGAGGCTTTTGCAAAGAGATTACCGCTCACGCCGGCAATGTAAATGTGTCCGTCCTTGCCTCTGCCTTTGTTAAAGCTTCGGGAAACAGCTTACAAGGCAGTGATGAAGCCAAAGGAGGGAACCATTCTCACAGTTGCAAAGGGTGGTGCTGATAAGGCTTCTGAGCTTGACGGTACAACAGATGACATAGCCAAATTCTTTGGTGAAGTCCTTGCGCACATGGAAAAGGTACTAGACTCCACTCCTGAGATGCTTCCTGTCCTTAAAGAAGCAGGGGTTGTAGATTCAGGCGGTGCAGGCCTTATAGAAGTACTTAAGGGCGCTTATGATGTTATCCTTGGTAAAGTAGTTCCACTTGCAGACGGCAATATCACTACTGCTTCTGTATCATCAGGTAAGTCCGGAATCACTGATGATATCGAAACTGCGGATATCAAGTTTGGTTATTGTACAGAGTTTATCATAATGTCAGAAAAAGAGTTTACTGAAAAGGATGAGGCTGATTTTAAGCATTATCTCGAGGGACTTGGAGACTGTATCGTTGTGGTGGCTGATGATGAGATAGTTAAAGTTCACGTTCATACCAATGATCCGGGACTTGCTATCCAGAAGGCTCTTACCTATGGCCAGCTTACAAGCATGAAGATAGACAATATGCGTGAGGAGCATCACGAAAGAGTTATTGAAAATGCTACTCAGATAGCAAACAAGCAAAAAGAAGCTGAAAAAGAAGAAACAAAATCAGAAGTAAAATCTGCAAATGAGCCAAGAAAGAAGGACGGCTTCATAGCTGTATCTGCTGGTTCAGGTCTTAGCGAGATATTTACTGAGCTTGGAGTTGACTATGTGCTTGAAGGTGGACAGACAATGAACCCAAGTACAGATGATATCCTAACTGCTATCGAAAAGGTAAATGCAGACAATATCTTCATCCTGCCTAACAACAAGAATATCATCCTTGCTGCAAATCAGGCTAAAGAACTTACTGAAGATAAGAATGTCGTAGTTATCCCAAGCAAGACTGTACCTCAGGGTATTTCAGCTGTTATAAATTATGTAAATGACGGGGATGTAGAGGAGAATACCGAAAAGATGACAGATGCCCTGCAGTACACTAAGTCAGGAGAGGTTACTTACGCAGTCCGTGATACTGCAATTGACGGTAAATCCATCAGCCAGGGCAACATAATGGGTATAGGCGATGAAGGTATAATATCTGTTTGTGACTCAGTTGACAGAGCCGTACTTGAAATGCTTGACCACCTTGTAGACGGAGATTCCAGCATTATCAGCCTCTACTACGGAAACGATGTGAGTGAATCTGCCGCCAATGCACTCTCTGAAAAGGTTGCAGACATTTATAAGGGACTAGATGTTGAAGTGCATTTTGGCGGACAGCCTGTGTACTACTACCTGCTTTCAGTGGAGTAATTTAGTAATTTTACTTTGTATTACATGATGTGGGTGCCAAAATATAATAAATTCTCTTGCAATCAAGCTTTAACCATTTTTATACTTTTGACCTTGCATTATTACATTTTGAAATATTGTTTTATATTCTGTTTTAAGAATATAAAAGAAAAGACTTCATATCTGCCACAGGCTTTTATGAAGTCTTTTTTGATGTCAAGAAGATTGGTACTGCAAAAGACTTAGTTCCACAAGCATGAGAGTCTCAAAACTTTGCTTCCTTTTATCCTAATATTTTCTTCAGCTCATCTACCTTGTCGGTCTTCTCCCAAGGAAGGTCAATGTCAGTTCTTCCGAAGTGTCCATAAGCAGCTGTTCCTCTGTATATAGGTCTTCTAAGGTCAAGCATCTTGATTATCCCTGCAGGACGAAGGTCAAATACCTCTCTTACAGCTGCCACAAGCTTCTCTTCACTTACTGTTCCTGTACCGAAGGTATCCACAAGAACTGAAGTAGGCTCTGCTACGCCAATAGCGTATGAAAGCTGGATTTCTACCTTGTCTGCATATCCTGCTTCAACTATATTCTTAGCTACATATCTTGCCACATAAGCACCGCTTCTGTCTACCTTGGTAGCATCCTTCCCAGAGAAAGCACCGCCGCCATGCCTTGCAGCACCGCCATAGGTGTCTACTATTATCTTTCTTCCGGTAAGTCCTGCATCTCCGTGAGGTCCTCCTATTACGAAGCGCCCTGTAGGATTGATATATATCTTGGTGTGCTCGTCTACCATTGACTGATCCACTACCTTGTTTATTACTTCCTCTCTTATGTCTTTTCTAATTTTTTTCCTGACTCACCTCTTCATCGTGCTGACTTGAAATAACTATGGCCTCAAGTCTTACAGGCTTGTCATTCTCATCATATTCCACAGATACCTGGCTCTTGCCGTCAGGTCTTAGATATGGCAAGGTACCATTCTTTCTTACCTCTGTAAGCCTCCTTGTAAGCTTGTGAGCCAAAGAAAGGGCATAAGGCATATGCTCATCACCTTCATTTGAAGCATAACCAAACATCATTCCCTGATCTCCTGCTCCTATAGCTGAAAGTTCAGACTCGCTCATCTCTTGCTCACGAACCTCGAGCGCCTTATCCACTCCCATAGCTATATCAGGTGACTGACCATCTATTGCCACAAGTACCGCACAGGTCTCGCCATCAAAGCCCTTCCTTGAATCATCGTAGCCTATCTCTTTGATTGTATCTCTTGCTATCCTTGCATAGTCAACCTTAGCCTTGGTGGTTATCTCTCCCGTAATAAGCACAAAGCCTGTACAGGTTGCTGTTTCGCAGGCAACGCGGCTCATTGGATCTTCTGCCAAGCAGGCATCAAGTATGGCATCTGATACCGCATCGCAGATTTTATCAGGATGTCCTTCTGTAACTGATTCTGATGTAAAAATAAACTTATCCATAGTTTCTCCTTTTAATAATTCTTGGTTAGTATTTTCCGATAAAGATATAACTTCACCTGAGAAAGAGTCCTGCTCAGCAGGATTCACCGCCTGTGGTGGTCGCTCTGGCGATATCTACATATCTGCCACAGTGCGATTCCTCGGAGAGTTTTTTATTTGACAGGTAATTTCAGAGATATTCCTGTCAAACAAAGAAAAGAGGCTATCTTTCGATAACCTCTCTTATTCTAATTAACCTTATTGGACTTGACAAAATAATCAAATCCTCTTATTGCTCGAAGTATAACTTCGCTCAGGTTGGCACCTTCCATATTCCAGGGGTTGCCGTAGCTTCACAGAGCCTTCACTCTCCGCCACTCTGAATAAGAGAATATCTTTGACAGAAATCTTACTACATTAATCACATTCTGTCAAGCGGATAATTCTGCCATTTCCTCAAACTCAATATTCTCCTGTTTAAGAAGCTTCTCAATGTCGGCTCTAAGCTCTAAGTCACATTCCCAAGCCACTCCACAGCCTGCGGAAAGTTTTCTTGGTATGGATGCTAACTTCCCACCAATATTGGCCCTCTTGCAGGCGGCATCCATAGCCATAGCCTCTGCGTATGTATAAAAAGTCACATATAACTTAACCGGCTTTTCACGTCTCATTAGCTTACTGTTACCTCATATTCTGAACCAAGCTCTTTGACACTTACCTTCTTGCCATGGGTTTCGGCAAAGTTCTTTAGATTTTTCACTGTATGAGCCTCATTGGCAAGAATCTTATATGTATCATTTTTATTTGCTTCAAGAGCCTCTTTGAGCATAAGGACAGGCTCCGGACAGGATAGCCTCTTACATCTATCTCTTTCATTTTCCCTCCTATTTATCAGCCTTCCTTAGACCAACGGCTGCGATTACAAACAATACTATAATTGAAACGACTACGAATATCTGACCATTTATTCCAGGACCTCCTGCTGATGCCTCTATTCCCTTGGCTGCATCTGCTACTGCCGCAGCACCTGCTGCCAGCTTAAAGTTGTGTGCAAGAGCAGCACCAACGAACATACCAAGAACAGTGATAGCAGCATCGGATGAACCTGTTCCTGCAAGTACAAGCTGTCTAAGAGGGCAGCCACCAAGAAGAACTGCTGCAAAGCCTACACCATACATTGAAAGGATGTTCCAAAGAGTCTGTGCGTGGGCGATTGGTCCATATGCTACAAATGCAAAGTTACTTGTCGCAATATTGTAGATAAGCATAACAAGGAAAAGACCGCCTATTACTGATATAAGTCTGAAATCCCTTAAGAGGATGATGTCTCTTACAGAGCCGGCAAAGCACATCCTGCTCTTCTGTGCTGTAAATCCGATAAGGATACCAACAGCTATAGACGCAATAACAGGTGCATGGATATTTCCCCAGGTCCTTTTTCACTGAAGGCAAAAAGTGAAGGTACCGCTATAAATAATACAAAGAGTATAGCTACAACTATAGGAAGTGCATATCCGCTTTCTTTCTTAGCTGTATAAGCTCTTCCAAGTGAGAAGCCCTTCTTAAGGAAGAAGGCTCCTGTAGCTATACCTGCTACAAACCCCACTAAGCCTACATAAGCGCTGATATCGCCTGCTGACATTCTAAGCACCATACGAAGTGGGCAGCCAAGGAATACAAGAGCACATACCATCATTATTACACCAAGGAAATCTGAGTGCAGGAGAAGAACCCGCTGTTGAGCGATATTCCCTGGTAAGTAATGAGATAACGAAAGCTCCAACTATGATTCCTATTACCTCAGGTCTTACATACTGGACTGCCTCTGCGCTGTGAAAGTGCATAGCACCGGCTGTATCTCTGATAAAGCAGGCTATACAAAACGCCATGTTTTTAGGATTGCCAAGAAATGCAAGAAGTGCTGCACCCAATCCTGCGATTATTCCCAAAGTGAATAATCCTTTTTTAGTACTTAAGAACTCCATACTAAAATCCCCTTTTGATAAAATTTTTAATACATTTTTGAATTGTTTTTAAAAATGTATATTTCACAATCAAAATTGTACCTTCCCCAGTGAATTTTGTCAATTTTGTTGCTATTGTTTTATCAAATCAATCAATCTTTTTATTTAATTTTTTTCTATAAGTTTAATTTTTAAATCTCCTTCCTTTATCAAGCCGATTTTTTTCAGAATTTTGCAAAATATAAGACTTAATATAGCAGGCAAAACAAAGTGAATCACCGCTATTCCTGCATAGATTGTAAAGGCAGATGCACCTGCCTCACCCATGGCAGTAATGGTTCCTATCTGTCCTACCAATCCGCTGGTCCCCATGCCTGAACCTAGAGGTATGTTCTCCATCTTAAAAATCGTAGTGGCAATAGGCCCTGTGATGGCAGATGCGAGTGTAGGTGGAATCCATATTTTCCAGTTCTTAAGAATATTGGGGATTTGTAACATAGAAGTACCAAGTCCCTGAGCAAGCAGTCCGCTCCAGCCGTTTTCCTTAAAGCTCATTACGGCAAAGCCTATCATCTGGGCACTACAGCCCGCTGTTGCTGCTCCGCCCGCAAGTCCTGCAAGAGAAAGCATCATGCAAAGTGCCGCTGAGCTTATCGGCAGGGTTAGGACTATGCCGACAATTACTGATATTACTATTCCCATCCAGAATGGCTGAAGGGAAGTTGCAAGCATGATGGTTTTCCCAAGACCGCTCATCAGGTTGTTTATCACAGGCCCTAAAAGAGTCCCTATACTAACTCCTGATATTATGGTTACAGCAGGAGTAACTATTATATCTACCTTTGTTTCCTTGGATACAACCTTTCCGAGTTCTACGCTAAGCCAAGCTGCAATCCAGGCACCGGCAGGACCTCCAAGCTGGTTTCCCGCATAGCCTACAATGAGGGATGAAAACACCACCATATTAGGAGCCTTAAGAGCCATCGCAATTGCCACCGCTATAGCAGGACCTGTCATTTCCTTGGCTATAGGCCATATTGTCTCCGAAAAGAATGGTATCCCAAGCTTGAGGCCGATTGTATTTAGTATCGTACCTATCAAAAGTGATGCGAAAAGTCCCATAGCCATCGAGCCTAAGACGTCAATACCATAACGCTTGAATGAGATTTCAATACCTTTTTTAGTTAGAAAATCTTGCAAAGAGCTGTACTTTTTACCCATTTCTTTCTCCTTTTTCAGACTCCTTGACTATATGAAGTGGGTGTCAACGATATACATTTGACACCCACTGATATAGGAGTTGTTTATTAGTTTTCTGACTTGAGAATAATTATACATATCAAAAAGAGAAAGTCCAGTACTTTACTTATAATTTGTATTTATCTTTATTATAAATTTCAGTTTATTTTTTTAATATTTCTTTCCTGATATAGCTAAATGCCGCTTCTTCTCCTTCATCTTTTAGGATAGTCATCATTTTTTCAAGCTCAGACAAGGTCTTTGGATGAATTATGTAATGGTCTTTTACAAGCATCAGGTACTCATAAGGGTCTGAATCCTTGTAGCTCTCTCCCCTGTAAGTCTTGCTTGCCGCAAGCCTGTCGCAGAACATCTCCGCAAGGTAGCAGGCAGGCATCTCCAGTCCCATCATGGTTGCACCGTCGCTTAAGTCATAATCTATCCAGTACTCAAGATGATGCTTATTTCTTCCCTTGTGATGAAGCCAGGCATAGCTGTAGCCGTTATTTGCCTTCCTCTCGGCAAAGTTAGGACTTTTATCTCCCTGATAGTACTTAACACCTGTCCAAAACTCTACAAATGAATATTTAGACAAATCGTGCATAAGCCCCTGACGGTAAAGCCCCAGCTTAAAGCAATGCTTTCTGACCAGTGACCTATGCTTTCCCACTGTAGATAAATGCCCAAATAATCTGGCAAAAAAAGTTCTTTTTCACTCTCTTACCTCCGGATATCTCATTTCAAAGTGTTCGCCGTCAAATTTAACTTCTGCCATCATACCATTTATCATAGTTAGCCTTGGGGGTCTGTGTCCTATATCACAGCCCGTTATTATAGGCAGGTTAAGTCCATCAAGAGCTGTCTTTACTGATTCATTGAAGTCTGTTTCATACTCCTCAGCAAAAAAGCAAGGTCTTCCAAATAAAAATCCCTTAGCCCCTTCAAACCAGCCTGCTTCCTTTAGCTGCCAGAGGGCACATTGAAGTCTGGCTGATGAAAGGGCAAAGCTCTCAAGATACCAGATTATTCCATCTTCCTTATATTTTCTTACGAAGTCAACAGTCTTGTCATACCTGGTGCCACAAAGCATAATCAGCACATCAAGACAGCCTCCAAGCAGCCTTCCGCTAAAATTCTTTGTTTTATTCTCTGATGCAAACTCATAATTTACCTTCTCTGTGAGATTGTAGCCCTCAAAGCCTGTTATCTTCTTAACATACTCATTTTCAAAGTGAGGAAATTTCATTTGTATTATATCATTACCTTCTAATATCTTTAGGTTGTTTCTTACGGAACCATGCCAAAGCGACATACCGTAGTCACCAATATTTCCCGAATAAACTGTGGCCATATCGCAGATAGTGGTTATTGGATAGATTAGACCTGTATTGTCCGAATATCCCTGAATCCACTAGGATTAGCCTTTATCTCCTCATAGTCGAGGTATTCAAGCATTTCCATAAGGAAGTCTCCGCCACTTGCTGAGACAATGTACTTTACATCCTTATTTTCTATGAGAGAGAGAAATTCTTCAGCTCGCTTCTTCCCAGTAGAACTTCTTCCCTTGTAACATTTCCTCACATTATCAGTCTCTATTAGCTCATACCCTCTTTCAGAAAGATTGAACCTTGCACTCTCAAGTCTCGTAAGGTCAGCCTGTTCCGTAAAGCCTGCTGATGGGGCTGTCACACCTATAACATCATCTTTTTTCAAAAAATTTGGAATATGCATATATTTCTCCTATAAATATGGTTTACTTATTCTATCTAAAATGATACCATAGATTATATAATTTTAATATAGGTAGTGAGGTCAAAAAAATGATTAAATTCAATTCTGATATTTATAAATCTTACATAGTTAACAGAAAACGCTACATCCCTGATGAAGTATTGTCGTTAACCAAGGATACCATATACTATGTATCCGATGAACTGGTTGTCACAGGCTGGAAAGCTATTCGTCTGCGTCCTGATATATCGGGGGGCTTTTCTGCCTATTATCCTAAGCTTGGAATAAAGGTAAGTAAACTCTTTGACGTAAACGGCAATCTGCTTTACTGGTATAACGACATCTCGGAGCTTAGCTTTGAAGGAAATAACATCAATTTTACCGACTTGCTCATAGACTTGATTGTCTATCCTGATAACAGCATAAGAATCCTTGACTTGGATGAATTTGCTGAAGCCATAGAGAAAAACTATATAACAAAAGAGCAGGAGGTAAAAGCTCTTAACAGCTTCCACGCCCTGCTCGATTATATCTACAATGATGAATACTCTTTACTTCAGGAGCCTATATATGCACTTGAAGAATATCTCAGCTCTCTATCTTACTGATTCTTCTTATATGCCTTTCCTCATTGGAAAATGGCGTATTTAAGAAGGTATCAACTATCTTTAGAGCGAGTCCTGCGCCAACTACCCTGCCGCCAAGAGCAAGGATGTTGGCATCATTATGCTCTCTGGTAGCTTCTGCTGAAAAACAATCACTACAAAGGGCACATCTGATGCCCTTTATTTTATTGGCTGTAATGGATATGCCTATACCTGTTCCACAGATTAGTATGCCTTTTTCATACTTCCCTGCTGCCACAGCCTCTGCCACAGCCTTTCCATAGTCAGTGTAGTCACAGGAAGCCTCAGAAAAGCAGCCAAAATCTTCAAAGCCAATTCCCTTTTTAGTCAGATGCTTAATAATCTCCTGCTTTAGTTCAAACCCGCCATGGTCACTCCCAATAGCTATTACTTTGTTCTCCATAATCATTTCCCCATTTCATCAAGTTTGTATATAGTTTTTTTAATCAGTCTCAGAAGTTCATTATAGCACTCCTCATAATCTACAAGAGTACCGCCATAAGGGTCTTTAACCTCCCCTTCTTCGCCATTAAACTCCTTTATTGAAAATATATTGTTTTCAATCTCGTATTTATCTATAGCCTGTTTCTTTTGTTTGTCAGTCATTGTGAGTATGAGCGCATTTTCAGTTATATCTTCCTTTGTAAGCTCCTTTGAGAACTCCACCGCACAGGTAAGACCGTGATTCTCAAGGACTGAGACAGCCTTTTCATTGACAGGCTCAGAAAAAAGTACAACAAGCCCTCTTGATATAGCCGGAATATTCTCATTCTCTGTAAGGCTTTTATATATGGTCTCTGCCATTGGTCCCTTGGAATGATTTCCCTCACACACAAATATAATTCTATCGTACACAGTTACCTCCTGTACAAGCCAAAAGATGTTGGTAAATAGTAAAAATTCTTTACTCTTTTATCATTATGATATTATATCCCGCAGATTTATGCAACCTGTTCATGATGGCAAAACCAAGTCTATTCTCATCAAATCCCTCTGCGAAAATGACTTCTGCGCCAACATCATCAAACCTCCTAAGAGCGTCAAAAAGATTGTGTGCAATGCTTTCTCCGTCTTCCCTGTTGCCTACAGATATAACCACATCGGCCTTATAATACATCTTTGTTTCATCAGTTGCAAGTACAGCAGTTTTCTTTCCCACAGACTTTGCTATTTCCTCATTTATTCTTTCTACTACTTTTTCAGAACTTCCCTTATATATGGTCATCTTGCCCTTAGGTGCATAATGCCTGTATTTCATCCCTGGTGCCTTAGGCTTTAAGTCCTTATCAGGGCTTAGGCTCTTAACCACTTCATCAATCTCTACTCTGCCTATGGCTTCAGAAAGCATTTCCTCAGTAATGAAGCCCGGTCTAAGTATTACAGGTACATCTCCTGTTACATCTACAATTGTAGATTCAAGACCTATGTCAACTGCCCCTCCGTCAATCACCATATCTATCTTGCCATCAAGGTCAAGGATGACATGTGAAGCCTTGGTAGGACTTGGCCTTCCTGATGAATTGGCACTTGGAGCCGCAATAGGCACACCTGAAGCCTTTATTAGCTCTCTTGCTATCTTATTTGAAGGCATCCTTACCGCAACGCTCTCTAGTCCTCCTGTAGTCCTGTAAGGCACGATATCACTCTTTTTAAGCACCATAGTAAGAGGTCCCGGCCAGAATTCCTCAGCAAGGATAAGGGCAGTCTTTGGTATTTCCTTTACTATACTCTTTATTTCATCAAATTCACTAATATGCAGGATAAGAGGATTGTCGGAAGGCCTTCCCTTTGCCTCATATATCTTTGGAACTGCGTTTTCATCAAGTCCGTTAGCACCAAGGCCGTACACAGTTTCCGTTGGAAAGGCCACGAGGCCGCCTTTTTTTATGATACCTGCAGCCTTCTTTATACCTTCCTTTATGTCATTTTCATCCCTTAGATCCACATATTCCGTCTTCATATCATTACCTCGCGTTTGCAGGCTCTATGTTTATCTTCTTTCCTTTAATCTTAGCATTCTTCATAGCATGAAGAACTTCCTTGCCATTTTCTGCAGGCACCTCTACAAAGGTGTACTTGTCATACATCTGGATTTCTCCTACAAGCTTGCCTGAGATGCCTGACTCACCTGCTATTGCGCCAAGGATGTCACCAGGCTTAACCCTGTCCTTCTTTCCAATGTTGATGAAGAGTCTCACCATACCGTTTTCATTGCTTCCTCCAAAATCAACATCCGAATCGGACGCCTCATCACTGCTGCTCTCCTTAGAAGAAAGATAAAGCTTTAAGAAGGCCGCTGCCACATCAAGAGAGGTGAAGTCTTCTTCATTTACCTTCTGCTCGATAAGCTCTGTCATCTTGGTTAAGTCTTCATTCTCAATAATCTCTGAAAGCTCGCTAAAGAGGCTGTCTACCCTTGTATTGGTAACATCATCAAGGGATGGCACAGGCTTAAGCCTAATCTTGGTATGACAGTAACGCTGAATCTCTTTGAGCTTGTACACCTCTTTACCACTTACAATGAGAGAGCCAGACCTGATTTACCGGCTCTTCCGGTTCTTCCGATTCTATGTACATAGTATTCGTCATCCTGTGGCAAATCGTAGTTGATAACAAGGTCAACACCCTTTACGTCAAGTCCTCTTGCTGCCACGTCAGTAGCTACAAGGATTTCGGTCTTTCCATTACGGAAATTGCCCATTACCCTGTCTCTTTGCTGCTGCTTAAGGTCTCCGTGAAGTCCCTCTGCAAAGTAGCCTCTGCCCTGAAGTTCACCTGCAACCTCTTCTACCTTCTTCTTGGTATTGCAAAATACTATGCTTAACTCAGGATTGTAAATATCAAGAAGTCTTGAAAGAATCTCATCCTTGTAGTTTCTTCTTACTTCAAAGTAATACTGCTCTATGTTCTCAACTGTAAGCTCTTTTTTAGCAATCTTTATATTCTGTGCCTTTTTCTGATACTTCCTTGTGATGTCAAGGATTGGCTTCGGCATGGTAGCTGAAAAAAGCATGGTCTGCCTCTCCTCAGGCACTTCAGCGAGAATAGTCTCTATATCATCTCTAAATCCCATATCAAGCATCTCGTCTGCTTCATCAAGTACCATAATCTTAACCTGGTCAAACTTCACTGTCTTCCTTCGCATGTGATCCATTACACGGCCAGGAGTTCCAACTATAATCTGTGCTCCCTGCTTTAAGGACTTTATCTGCTTAACTATGTCCTGTCCGCCGTACACAGGCACCAGCTTGATGCCATGCATATATCTGGATAATTTTCTTATCTCTCCACATACCTGGAGTGCGAGTTCTCTGGTAGGGCAAAGTACTACAGCCTGTAAATGCTTATTGCTTGAATCAATATTGTTTAAGATAGGTATAGAAAATGCTGCTGTCTTTCCTGTTCCTGTCTGTGCCTGGCCTAAGATATCCTTTCCTGTGATGGCTACAGGTATGGCCTCAGTCTGGATAGGAGTTGCCTCCTCGTAGCCAAGCTCCTTTACAGCCTTTAATATACGCTCATCAAGTTCCATTTCATTAAATTTCAAATTATAATTCCACCTTTCATATAAAAAGACATCTCCGTAAGAGATGCCGGTAACTGGTAGATTATAGCATAGAGATGGGATTTTTGTCAAATTAATAGGACTCGGAGTTTGTGTCTAGGCTCATCTGATTACATTATTAAGCTTATCTATTTACAAAGCATTTAATACGTCCACTTAAACTGTTTACATCTATTAAACATAAATCTAAAAATCAAATATCCCACAAGCAGCCAACTTCCACATATTATAAGGAATATAACTGTATCCATAACCCATATACCATTTTTCAATATCACTGATGCATATTTTACCCCATATGATATTGGATTAGTATACACAAGGAAATCAGGTATTTTAACTATACTTCCTGATAAAAAAACAAAAAAATCCATAACTTATTATATTTACAAATGAAGCAACCTTGGTGAACATAAGAGTTACAGATGCAAGTACATACGATAGTCCCATGAGTTCCTATGCAAACAAGAATTATTATGTATAAATACTCCAATCTGAATAAATTATCAATACCAAAAAAATATCATTGCTACAACCATTGTTATAATAGCTTTTATCACATTTATACTAAACCACACTATAGTTTTTGACTGTAACTATTTGTGCTATGGAATAAGGCTTTATCATAATATTCTGCAAAGTTCCAAGCTGCTTTTCGGTAGATATGCACATAGAAGCCTCTGATATAACACCGCTTGCAAGTATCCAAAGAATGTAACCAAATACCTTTTCTGTAGTATTTCCTTCTGTATTTATTACAATAATCAGTACAAAAAAATCTGTAATGAGCCCTACTATATAATCCGGATAATAGCTTATCGCCTCAGTAAGGGTCTTTCTAAATTCTGCTTTAATTAGATTCATCTAATGCCTCCATAACTTTTTCTTCCATATTTTTCTTTTTCTTAACTATCTCTACTATATCTTCATCTTGAAAGCTATCATAAACTTCCGAGAAATTTCCTTCAACGAATTCTTCTACTATCTTACCATCTTTAACATACGATACTATATATCCTGAAACTTCCTCTTCTATTATGTCTGAAAACACTTTGACGCTTCCATCTTTTAGTATCAAAACTCTGCCATTTAGCTTCTGTACTACTTCCATCTGATGTGTGGTAAGTATTACTGCCATTTTCTTTTCATTTACCAATTGGTTTAACTTATCTATAACGGCATTCTTACTCTTTATATCAAGTCCCAATGTTGGTTCGTCTAAGAGTAAAAGCTTTGGAGACTGCATAAGAGCAATTATAAGAGCTAACTTTTGCTGCATTCCCCTTGAATATTCTCCAACAGGCTTATTAATGGCTTCTCTTAATTCAAAATCATCTATGTATTTTTCTATCTCAGGGCTTTTACTGTCTATTTTAGACAATCCTGCAAAATACTCGATGTTCTGCACACCTGTTAAGTAATCATATACATTGGAGCTGGATTCAAGTAGGGCGCTTACATGATTGAAATATTCACTATTTTTACATTTATCTATTTTCTTATCATCAAGCATTATCTCTCCTGAATCCGGTCGTATCATTTTTAATATACAATTTATAATAGTCGTCTTCCCTGCACCATTATTGCCTAAAAGGCAAACTATTTCTCCTGGATTCACTTCAAAGGATACATCTTTTAGAACCGATTTGTCCCTGAAAGATTTTCGTAAATTAGTTATTTTTAGCATTTATTAACTCCTTTATTATTGGGATTTCATTATCGTAAAACAGCTGTTTATCACATCTAAAACCATTTAAATTATTTCTATATTGTATCATGTTCTCCAGAATCATAACATACCATTAGGGTTTACAAATAAGTTAGAAAAATGTAAACCCTAATGGTATATTCTATTATTTAATACTATACCATCTTCTTCTATTGCAAAAATATATGCGTAGACAAAACTGGTGATATTAAAATAAGCATAAAAATCAGTATAAACTTCATTAGTGTCAAAAGACATTTTTAATACCAATTTATATCTTTATCAAATACTTTTTTTCATAATAAGCTCTTACCATATGTGCATCATTATATATCTCATAAAGCTCGGCAATATAGAACATATTTCTGCAAATATTTTTTTCGCTTCTTCTATATCGCCGAGTTCTTCTTTTATTGTAGACATATAATCTAAAATTGTTCATCAGTAAATCAGCTACATTTTTCCTTCACAGCCATTATAATCCCATCTACTGTAAGTTTATAGCTTTTTATCATATTCTTTTATATTTTTTTATAACCAAGCCAAATTTTTTTAAAATTATTGCTATTCTTATGCCAAATACATTTTTACTGCCTTCATTACTCTTACGTAGGTTTTCAAGCATTTCTATACCCTCGTAAGGCTCTCTAACCCCAATAATTCTAGCAATGTTACTTAATAGTTCATTTTTCTTTCCTCGTATATATCCTATTATCAATAAATTTACCGGTATATGAAAACACTTCCCACAGTCTTTTTTTTCTCTATCATTATCCGAAAATATTTTTCAGATAAAGCCTCTAATCCTTCAATTGCTTGTTTATTAATTAAAAATACTCATATTGATGCGCCGTTTTAGAGTTTCTTTTTCTTTATTTAATTTCTCATTCTTACCAATCGAGGCAAACATTCTGCACTTGCTCATAAGCATTAAGTCTTCATATTTAGAACTCTCTATCTCTCCTTTAAAGTAAATCCAGGTTAAACCTAACTTATTTGCTATTTTTTTCAATATGTTTTTAGGGTATGTTTTACCAGATTCCGCCCTACTATATGTCTTACTATCACATATACCTTCAGCCAATCTTTCTACGCTCATCCCAATTTCACGTCTTTTCATCTTTAATACATCACTTAAAAACCATATATTTTTTTAACATTTGTTACATAAAATTCAATTTTGAAATCTGAACAGGCCCCAGCCAAATCAAAAACATATTCTATAGCCTCCTTATGTTTGATATAAGCATTCTTTCTGTAGAGAATCGGTTCACTTTCGATTAAAAGCCTTAATATTTCAGGAACTTCCCTTATACAGTAAGACTTTACTGAAATTTCAAGAATATTCTTTTCAATTTTTAACTTTTCTTCAATGTCAAATGTTCCTTTTTCATTCCTTAAAGAGTACGATACCAAGTTTAGGAATTATTCTACACTTAATTAAGATAGTCATCTATGTTTTTGTTCAACGTATCGGTACAATTCATATAGCTTGACTGTTAGCTCTGACTTTTTATTTAAAAATAATTCATACTCAATATCATATAGATTGGCTATCAAATGCCATTCAAACACCGAAAGACGTTTTTTTCACTTGCTATCTTATCAATATTTTTTTATCGTATGTGATATTGCTTTTTATATAATAGTGAGCTTTATGCAAATCATTATGCACTAACCTATTTATAACATAATCAATGAAGTCCCTGTACTGATACTGTATTTTTTTATTTATTAGAGAAATGGAATCAAATTTTCTTCTTTCTTCGAGCAATTTATCCCAATATTGTTTATCCAAATAGTTAAAACAATTAACTTGCCACTCATAAAATTTATGAAGAGCATCAGGCACTATAAATTCAAATCTTTCGTCAGAAACACAAAGTCTTTCAAGGATTACCTGAAACATTAGCATATCAGGAATCAAATTCTCATTTTCATATTTATTCCAAACTGTTCTTGAAATAATACCATGAAACACTTCATCCTGACTACAGCCTACGCTTTCTCTTATATTTTTTATTGCATACCCCAAATTATCTGTTATACTTTTCAATGTAACCTCCTTAATAAGCTCTGATATCCCTCAGATTTTCGTGCTAGGCTATACCATTTTCCCTTTTCAAGGTATATAATTTAATTTCTTTTTAACTAAAAAAATATTATATATTATTTTCAACAAACTAAAAAGATATTTTTAGAATACAATGCCAAAAGGGAACCCTAATCAGAGTTCCCTTTAATTTCCTTTGATAAAGTCATATCAAAAGTCTTATTTAGCTTTCTTTCTTTTGGCTTCTAACAGCATATATGCACCAAGTACAGAGAGTATGGATAAGCCTAACCAGAATTCTACATTTACTCTACCTCCGGTTACTGGGAGAGTCTTTGCAGCAATTGTGAATACTTTCCCGTCCACAAGCAACTTACCATTCTTAAGTATTTTACCGTTCTTAAGTATGTTACTGTTCTTAAGGACTTTACCGCGGTAAATCAAGACACCTGCTTTATTACCGTAAAGCGGAATACCCTGTTCATCATATAACAGAATCTCAAAGCCCTGGTCTTGACCCACGCCAAATGCACGTGTTTTGTTTGTTTCAATGCTTGATTCGGTACCCTTTACTGAGTCTCTTGGAAGACCGGTCTTTGGATCAATTATTCCTGTTCCTCCCTTTCCTGATGCACTTACAGAAATCTTTTCTTTTGCAGTCTGAGAAGCTAAGCCACCATTCTTGCCTGATTCGAAAGAAGAGCTACCATTCTTTCCTGAGTCAGAAGAAGAACTGTCTTTCTTACCTGCTTCTTTGTCAGCGGCTTCTTTCTTTTCAGATTTAGAATCGGAATTATTCTTATCTTTTTCTTTGTTAGCATCTTCTTTTTTCTTTGTTTCCTTCTTAGACTCTTCTGTATCTGCCTCTTCTTCAGCAGCTTTTTCCTCTGAAGTTTCTTCATTCTCATGATTTTTAGTTATATCAGCCTCATCCTGTGCTTCCAATTCCTCGAGAGTGGTATCTAGTGTATCTTCTTTTTCATTCTCAGTTTCAGTTCCTACTTCCACTTTCTTATTAACATTAGCTGTACCCTTCTCGCTCTTACCTTCTGGAGACTTCTTTTTCATCCTTGCTTTCTGATGCCTTCTTCTCAGTCTTGTTCTCTAATTTACTTTCAGAAGCTTTCTTGCCTGACTTGCTTTCAGAAGGTATTTTATTTTCAGACTTACTCTCAGATGATTTCTTCTCCGCCTTGTTTTCTACTTTGATTTCTGAAGCCTTTTTATCTGATTTACTTTCTGATTTACTTCCTGATTTACTTTCTGATTTACTTTCTGATTTACTTTCTGATTTACTTTCAGCAGCTTTCTTGTCTGACTTGCTCTCAGAAACTTTCTTGTCTGACTTGCTCTCAGCAGCTTTCTTGTCTGACTTACTCTCAGAAACTTTCTTCTCTGACTTGTTCTCAGCAGCTTTCTTGTCAGATTTACTTTCTGAATTCTTCTTATCAGCCTTTGACTCAGCAGAGTTTTTCTTTGCAGTCTTATTGTCTGATGAATTTTTCTTATTAGCCTTATTTTCAGTAGAAGTCTTTTTACCTAACTTCTCAACTGAGGTATTCTTTTTATCAACTTTATTGACTGTAGTTTCTTTATTTATTTCAGAGCTACTATCTTCCTTACTGTCTATTCCATTGTCACCAGATATCGATTTATTTGGAGCACTTGGAATACTTGGAATAACGGCTGAAAAACTAGGTGAAGGGTCATACCACATAGCCAAAAGTTTCATAGGCTTATTAGGCATGATTACTTCATCATCAGCACCATAGGTCTTTCCATCTGAGTCTTTCCAACCTAAAAATACATACTTACCCTTAGTAGGTTTTACAGGTGTAACTGTGCTGCCTGATTCGCGTATGTTTTTCGTAACTGCAGTCCCATTGTCATTATCAACTGTGAGCATAGAATTCCACTTCGCAAGCAGTCTTGTACCTGTAACCCTATCAGGCATGGAAAAAGTCTGTGAAGGCTGTAGAGTAACTACTTCTCCAGCATTATTGGTCATAAACCAGCCCCCAAACTCACTTTCTGCCCTTTCATAACTCCCAGACTTAACAGTCACAGTAGCTCCACTATTATGGGTTTCTACAGGGAAAGTCTCTGCTCCTTCATATCCAAGGTCGTAAGTCAGCTTACGATTGGTGTTGGTCACAAGGTTAAAGCTAACGGTAGTAGGTTTTGCATCTACTGTAGTAGTTGTTTTTACAGGAGCTGCTGCATGATAAGTACCTGTGTTATTAGAAATTTCAGCTGTATAGTTAACCCTGGCATTAACAGTTGCTGTATGGCTATTTACTCTTGCGTCATCTTCATCCAATACAAAGGATATAGTTCCACTATATTCATTATTACCCTTTTTTTTTCTATGCCTGTAACAGGGATTACCTTTTTATCATCTATTGTTACATTAACCCCGCCTTCAGGAATCTCTGTCCAGTATTTACGATTATCTCCTGAGTTACGGAACGGACTTACCGTCCTTATTACAACATTCATAGTTATAGGCTTTCCTGCCTCAATATCTCCTGTAGTATTGGTAATAGATGAATTAACTATAGGCCTATATGCATCCACAGTATCAGTAAAACTAGTCCATCTATTATTAACTGTACCTCTTGTATATCCCCAAGCGATAACAAACCCTTTTTCTTCCATGCGTTTTAAAACATCTTCCGGCACTTTGGTTTCTGTCCTACCTTGGGCATGAGAATCTCTAAGTTCTGATACAAGTGACATATTACCAGATCCATCTTGACCCGTTCCGGTTATAAGATATCCCTCTTCCGGTTTCGCAAAGAATACAATATATCTTGTTTCAGAATTGTCAAAGGTTACAGTCTTTGTATCTCCGTTTGTAATTAAATCTTCTGAAATGACTTCAAATTGTCCCCCCGGAAGTCTTTTTGTAATTACTCGGTATACCTCAGCGTGTACTATGTTAGATGTAGCAGTAATTGTAGCCGCCAATACCGTCTCCGAAAATCCACTACAAAATAGACTAATCACTAAAACAGCAACTAAAAAAAGGCTTCCAAAGGTTTGTTTTACAGGTTTCATAATTTCTCTCCCACTCTTACGGCAAGTTAATAGGTTAAATTAGTTCATTCATCTAAAATGCCTCTTATTTAAGTCTTTAGCATTTCAAATATCTCTTTTGTAAATCTGAATATTATTTTTCTTTTCGTGAAGTTTATAAATAATATTCGAAATAAAATAGGACTCATACCTAATATCGGCATAAGTCCATTAAAAATATAATACTTATAATATATTTATTTTTACTTTAAACACACTTATTCTCTTAGCCACTCAATACAGATTATCCAAACACCTAAAAGTGCATCGTACTTAACATTACACTTAAGCTTGTAACAAATACTTTTTACTTCTCAGCATTTATATAGTTTATCAGACCACCCTGCTTTATTATCTTCTTTATAAAGTCCGGAAAAGCCTGTCCTGTAAAGCTCTCTCCCGTGGTAAGGTCTTTGATTATACCTGTGTCAAAGTCTATCTCCACCTCATCACCATTACCTATAGCCTCTGCGGCTTCAGCACATTCTATGATTGGAAGACCTATATTTATCGCATTTCTGTAGAATATTCTTGCAAATGTCTTAGCCACTACACAGGCTATACCTGATGCCTTGATAGCTATAGGAGCATGTTCCCTTGAAGAGCCACAGCCAAAGTTATCACCTGCTACCATTATATCTCCAGGCTTTACCTTATTTACAAAGTCTGCATCTATGTCTATCATACATTTTGCAGCAAGCTCAGCTGGATCAGAGGTGTTTAGATATCTTGCAGGAATGATTACATCTGTATCTACGTCATTACCATATTTATGAACATATCCTCTTGCTTCCATAATCCCTCCTATAATCCCAGTTCTTCAGGTGAACTTATCTTACCTGTAATGGCACTTGCAGCAGCTACTGCGGGACTTGCAAGGTAGACCTCACTTTCAGTATGTCCCATACGGCCTACAAAGTTTCTATTGGTTGTTGATATGGCACGCTCACCCGCGGCAAGCACTCCCATATGTCCTCCAAGACAAGGTCCACAGGTAGGGGTACTTACGATGCAGCCAGCCTGTACAAAGGTTGTAATAAGTCCCTCTTTAAGTGCAGTAAGATAGACCTCTTGGGTAGCAGGTATGACAATTGCTCTTATCCCCGGAGCAATCTTCCTTCCCTTCATTACATCTGCTGCCACCCTTATATCTGATATCCTGCCGTTCGTACAAGAACCTATGACTACCTGGTCTATCTTAACTTCCCCAGTTTCACCTATAGTCCTTGTATTCTCAGGGAGGTGTGGAAATGCAATAGTAAGCTCAAGTTCTGAGAGATTTATCTCAATAACTTCATCATAGAGCGCATCTTCATCAGCCTCATATACCTTGTATGGCTTTGTGGAATGCTCCTTTATATACTCTAGGGTAAGTTCATCCACAGGGAAGATGCCATTCTTTGCACCCGCTTCTATCGCCATATTGGCTATGGTAAATCTATCATCCATGGTCAGGTTCTTCACTCCGTCTCCACTAAATTCCATAGATTTGTAAAGAGCTCCATCCACTCCTATCTTGCCTATAATGTAAAGTATGAGATCCTTTCCGCTAACCCACTTCTTCATCTTACCTGTAAGAACGAACTTTATGGCTGAAGGTACCTTAAACCAGGCTTTGCCAGTAACCATGCCGGCTGCCATATCTGTACTTCCGACACCTGTGGAGAAGGCTCCCAAAGCCCCGTATGTACAGGTATGGGAATCTGCACCTATTATACAGTCTCCTGCTGTCACCACTCCCTTTTCCGGAAGGAGGGCGTGTTCAATGCCCATACAGCCCACTTCAAAGTAATTGGTTATATCATGGCTTATGGCATAGTCACGCATACATTTGCAGTTTTCTGCCGATTTTATATCCTTATTAGGAGTAAAATGGTCAGGAACGAGGGCAATCTTATCCTTATCAAATACCTTATTATCCTTAAATTTGACAATTCTTTGATGGCAACAGGCGCAGTTACATCATTGCCAAGCACCATGTCAAGCCCTACTTCTATGAGTTCTCCTGCCTGCACCTTAGGAAGTCCAGCATGGTCAGCGAGAATCTTCTGAGTCATTGTCATTCCCATAATATACCCCTTTCTGATTCTAAGTGTCCTTGTATTATATCAGGACATATTGTATAATAAAAATACATATTAAATATAATTGCTATGAAAAGAAGTTATGTAATGATACAAGTGGTAAAATATAATAATTCGAAGCAAGCATCAAAAAGGAGACAGCTATGGAAAATAACATGGAGCAGAATCTATCCCTTTATCATATATTTAATACAGTTGCTGAGGCAGGGAATATATCCCACGCAGCAAAGGAGCTATACATAAGTCAGCCTGCCATAAGCAAGGCTGTTACAAGGCTTGAGCAAAACTTAGAGACTAAGCTCTTTGTAAGAAGCTCAAGGGGAGTTACCCTTACTGACTCAGGCAAAATGCTGTATGAGCAGACAAATGCTGCCTTTAAGCACCTAAAACAGGCAGAGGATACGATTAAGAAAAACAAAAAACTGGGTACGGGAAGCCTTAAAATAGGTGTTTCCACTACCCTTTGTAAATATGTACTCATGCCTTATCTTGAGAAGTTTATTAAACTCCACCCTCATGTCAAAATATCAATAAGCTGCCAATCTACCTATCAGACACTTAACCTTATACAGAATCACAAGGTAGATATTGGACTTGTTGGAGAGAGCGGAAGGCTTGAAAACCTTGTATTTGCACCTATAGGCATGGTCGAAGACGGCTTTGTAGCCACTCCCGATTACCTAAGGAACCTTAAAAAAAGGCATCCTGAGGCTGCCTCCAATCCATTTGAATACGCTAATCTTATGCTACTTGACCAGCACAATGTATCCAGACGCTATATAGACGAGTATATTAGGGGAAATGAGCTATCCACAGGACAGATGCTTACAGGACATATCCTTGAAGTAAGTAGCATGGATCTCCTCATAGAGTTTGCTAAAATAGGACTTGGAATAGCCTGTGTAATAACAGACTTTGTAAAAAAAGAGCTTAAAGAAGGCAGTTTAACCACCATCCCTCTCTCTCACCCAATACAAAAAAGAGAGATAGGGTTTACCTATCTCAGAGAATATTCGGCTAACGAAGCCCTGGATTCATTTATTAATTTTTGCAGAAAGATTAGTACTCCTTAACCTTTCTTGGCTGCTTGTACTTCATACTTTTAAGCATTCTTTCGGAGGGCTCAAAGATTATCTTATAGAGCTCTCCGCTTTTACTTACTATCATAGAATAAGTTCTTACGTTACTGTCATATGAGCTAAAGTCCTTGACCTTAATTCTATTATTATTGTTATAGGCCTTTATCGAATCCGAATTGGTGGGTGCTATAACCTCAGCATTTTCAATATCCACCCTCATCAAGGTCTTTCTCTTAGCATTACCGCTAATTCTGTCAAAGTCAATCTGTCCATCCGCATATATGTATTCATATTCAATCTTAAGTCTTGAAATATAAACACCGTGATTGCTATAGCCACAATAGGGGTTATTATAAGTGCAGGGTTGATTAAAACTAAAATAAAGCTAAATACAACGCAGGCTATAAGGCCCGCCCTTATTCCTTTATTTTTGCCTGTGTCGAGGCATTTGATGCCCTCTTCCAAATACTGATCGTTCATCTTTACTTCTCCTATTCAATATAATTAAGTTTACCAAGTGCTCATATTATACCACATTGTTTATGGCTTGCAAATAGGTTGTTATTAGTTTACATCTTAGATCGCGCGCCGGCGGTCATAACTGCGATGTATAGATTAATCCACATTTTTTGTGGATACAATTAAAAAGGCCCCAGTATTCTGGAGCCTTGTGGAGGTCTAAAACTCTTCTTTCCAGTCAAATAGATTGTCTATCTCTTTGCCATCGATCCATTTGATACCTTTTATTTTTGGTTTTTTATATGGATCTGGAGCTTTTTGACTTCTGACGTAATCTATTATCTTCTGCAGCTTAAGTAGGCCGTCTTTGGAAACGTAGATGTTTCCTCCGAGCGATATTGATTTCCCCCACTTCTCAGAATAAGAAGCGTAGGTAATCTCACTGTACGGCAATGGTTTGTTGGTAAAAAAACCTATCCCTACATAATACTTCTTTTTGCTCAAATCTAGACAGTCGGTACTTATCTCTATTATGTAATTGGTATTTAGTCGGTAATTTAGGTAATACCAATTGCGATATAGACCAGTAGCCTTTATGGCTTTTTTATACGCATCGTAGTCAAATACGCCTTTTTTGACATATTTCATTATGTCAATTGTTTTTACTTTCTTTTTCGCTTTTTTCTTTGCCTTTTCAGGCTTAGATGTCTTCGTATTGGCGCCATTTTCAGTAGCCTGCTCTATCGCCGTCGGAGTCAATACGTTATTAGTGGTACTTTCTTCAGTGGTCTGTTCTATCGCTGCCGGAGTCGCCGCATCGTTATTGGCGTCATCGGTCTCGGCCAGTGCTGGGACACCGTTACAAGCAAATAATAAAGTCAACATGGTTACTAAGCAAAAAACAGTGATTAATTTTTTCATACTACACCTCCTTAATGCGCTCCGGCATCCAGCCGGCTGGATTGTAAAAAGACAAAATCCCCTTATTCAATTGCCAATGTTCAAAATATTATATATAAATTTCTATAACATACTACCGTAATGTAGTTTTTGTTGGCTAAGATAATTAAAATATATGAGCAACACAGGCACTGGAATGGCAGCTACAGTCCCAAGTGAAATTTGTCGAATCATCGGCAACGGCAACATTTTTACGGGATAAGTTATACATATTATCCACTTCCTTACAAATCATAGTGAATCAGTTGCTAACTAATATTATGCTAAAACCGAGTTTTTATCTATAATTTCTTCTATTTCAGATACACTTTTTTCTGCTATTTCTGATATCTGTTCCAGTGTATAGCCTTTTTGGTGCATCTTCATAACAAAATCTATTAAATTCTTTGCTGTTACCTTTGCTGTTACCTCTGCTGTTACCCTATCTTCTATTCCCTGACCTAAGTTACACATAGTATCCACTTCCTTTCTAAAATCATTGCTAAGAGGAATTTTATATTCCTTTTCAATAATATCCAGTTTCTCATTTTCTCTTAATCTGTCTGACAATAAAGCTCCTATTAGGCGGTGTAATTCGTATTTTTCATCATGCTTTGGAAGTTCGTTTGTAACTCCAATCATCACGATATTGAGTAAGTCTGCATTTCCCTTCCAGTCATAAGGCTCTAACATCTCATCTTTTACAATGTGAAAATGGCTTAAACTGTTCTTGCTCATATTCATACATACCCAAATGCTGAATACCTGTTTTATATCATCATAGTTGGTATTTACAAAATCCCTTTCCTTTTGTGACGATATTAGCCTGCTCACATAAAATATTGCTCTATTTAGTATCTTATATGAAACAGGTTCATCCTTCTGAGCTTCAACATTCACTATTATCTGTGAAAGTCCATTCTTTAAGCGTACATAAAATATGATGTCAAACCTTATCAAACCTTCATTGGCTTCTACACTTTCTGAATTCAGTCCCTTAAGCCTTTGCCCAGACTCATCTGTTTTTTCTACATTGGTTAGTCCGGGTTCTACCGGTACAATACCTATTTTAGGCTCACCTTCAATGTATGTAACTATGTCTTCAGGTTTCATTCCTTTAAACTCATCGACAGTTTTCGCAAGAATATGTGCAAGTATGCTCTTGTTCCCTAAAAGCCTTTTGGCATTCTCATCATACTGTGCCTTATCTCCTGCAGAATTAACTGCATTTTTCATTTCTGTATTCAAGGCTACATCCCCCCTTTGCCTTTCTTTGTATAATTATAGTATAAAATCAGCATATACGCAACTTCATTTAAAACTATAAAGATGAACAAACTTAACTTTTAAGCCTATTCCTCTTCTAAAACATATTTTTATTTATGATGCTCATCCATTATGATCGCACGTCAGCAGTCCAATGTTTTGCTGTTAGGTTCTTGACTTTTTACGACTATCATAATACAATTGTATTACATATAAAAAAAGGAGAATAAATATGTCTACAATTAGTTTGAGAGTTCCAGAAAAAGAATTGAACATCTTTAAATCCTATGCAAAACATAACAATACCACATTGTCCGAAATTATTAGAATTACAATGCTTGAAAAAATTGAGGACGAATACGATTTGAAAGTGTTTGAAGAATATGAAGCTAAACAGCAAGCGGGAAGATTAAAAACAAGACCAATAAACGAGCTTTGGAAAGAGCTTGACTTATGATTTATCAGATTGTTACAACCGATAAATTCGATAAATCATTCAAAAAACTGGATAAACAAACACAAAAGATAATTAAGGCTTGGATTGAGAAAAACCTTATGGGATGCGAGAATCCTCGCCTACACGGAAAATGGTTTACAGCGAATAAAAGCGGACGATGGAGATACCGGGTAGGAGATTATCGCATTTTGGCAGAAATTAGAGAAAGTGAATTGGTCCTAGTGCTCGTTGAGGTTGGTCATAGAAGTCGTATTTATTAAGAATGGAAACATAATCAATGGGGCATAGAGTATAATATTAGACTAATATTTGAAAGGTTAGATTATGAGTATATTAAATGTAGAACATTTGACACATGGATTTGGTGACAGAGCGATATTTAACGATGTATCCTTCCGCCTTTTGGCAGGAGAACACATAGGACTTATTGGCGCCAACGGCGAAGGTAAGTCTACCTTTATGAATATAATTACAGGCAAACAGATGCCTGATGAGGGTAAGATAGAATGGGCTAAAAACTGCCATGTCGGCTATATGGATCAGCACGCAGTTCTCACAAAGGGAATGACTATAAGAAGCGTCTTAAAGTCTGCCTTTGACTACCTTTTTGACCTCGAAAAAAAGGCTAAACGAAGCTTATCTGGAGATGGGTGAAGCAGATGAAGAGAGCCTTAATAAACTAATGGAAGAAACCGGTACCATCCAGGACTTACTTACCATGCATGACTTCTATATGATAGACTCAAAAGTGGAGGAAGTGGCTGCAGCCCTTGGTCTTAGCGATATAGGACTTGATAATGATGTTACCGAGCTTTCGGGCGGTCAGCGTACCAAGGTTCTTCTGGCTAAGCTCCTACTTGAAAAAGCCTGATATTCTCCTTCTTGACGAGCCTACCAACTACCTCGACAGGGAGCATATAGCCTGGCTTACCAGATATTTACAGGAATATGAAAATGCTTTCATCCTTATAAGCCACGATATTCCTTTCTTAAACAGTGTAATCAACATAATCTACCACATGAACAATCAGGAATTAAAGCGTTATGTGGGTGATTATAACAACTTCCTTGAGGTCTATGAGATGCAGAAGGCGCAACAGGAGGCTGCCTATAACAAACAGCAGAAGGAAATTGCTGACCTTAAGGACTTTGTGGCAAGAAATAAGGCGAGGGTATCCACCAGAAATATGGCTATGTCAAGGCAGAAGAAACTTGACAAGATGGATATAATAGAGCTTGTCGGAGAGAAACCAAAGCCTGTATTTAACTTTCTTGAAGCAGGTATCAGCGGAAAGGTTATCCTTGAGGCAAAAGACCTTGTTATAGGCTATGACAGCCCTCTAAGTAAGCCTATGAACCTCTATATGGAGAGAGGTCAGAAGGTCGTTATTGAAGGCGCTAACGGAATAGGAAAGACCACCCTTCTTAAGAGCATTATGGGACTAATCCCACCTCTTTCAGGAGAGGTAAGGCTTGGTGATTCACAGGAGCTTGGGTATTTTGAGCAGGAAATGAGTGGAAACGGCAATAACACCTGCATCAATGAAATCTGGGAAGAGTTTCCGGGCTTTAGCCAGTACGAAGTTAGAAGTGCCCTCAGTAAATGCGGCCTTACCACCAAACACATAGAAAGTATGGTAAAGGTATTAAGCGGTGGAGAGCAGGCTAAGGTAAGGCTTTGCAAGCTGATTAACAGAAAGAGTAATATTCTCGTACTTGACGAGCCTACCAACCACTTAGATGTAGATGCCAAGGACGAACTAAAAAGAGCCCTCATAGCCTACAAGGGTAGTATAATCATGGTTTGCCACGAGCCTGAATTCTATGAAGGACTGGCGAGCGATGTCTGGGATTTATCAAAATGGACTACTAAACTGCTGTAATTCCTAGGGAAATTATATAAAAATTCCTGTCAGAACTAGAGTGTCAAAGCATTTTACACCTTTATCATCTCATAAAAAAAGTGTGTGCTCGCACACACTTCGCGCGCGAGCTGTGCCGTAAGGCAAATTTCTCTGCCGCGAGCTGTGCATCCCTCGGAGAGTTTTTTATTTGACAGGTAATTTCGGAGAAATTTCCTCTCAAATAAAAAACAGCCGCCTTGTATCTATATTTACAAGACGGCTGTCATTTATTGTCTTCCTTTTACAAAGTCGATCTCCATCTTAAGGCTTTGAGGTACACTGCCAGTTTCCTTAAGTAGTTTTCTCTCAAGATGTTCATATTTTTGAAGTTTTTGTTCCTTTTTAATCTCCAATTGCTTTATAAGTTCAGCATAGGTTGGATTCATAGCGAGCCTCTTAATTCCCTCCTCATCAGGCGGGCAAAACTCAAAAAGTATCTTCCTTGCAACCTTGTTCAGCCTTGGCGAACCCTTACCTTCATACAGAATATAAGTAATGTAATCCTGCACAAACATCTCCTTAAAGCTATTGCGGCAGCGCTGGAGTGCAATTCTTATCTTCTCCCTTGCTCCGGCACTGATATCGCTATTCTTACGATAAAACTGTATATAATCACAGTAAATACTGGTTAATGAAGGATCCGTGACATCGTTCCAACGTCCTCCCTGTACTCTCTTACAGATTTCCCAACGGAATTCTCCAGTCATTCTAATTATAGTATTCTGAAGATCATCCATATGAAGTATGGATATAAACATTCTACTAGGAGTTGTCCTTACCTTGCCCTCTATCTCCTGCCACATTATCCCTCTGATTCCGGCATTAGGCATCAGAATAAAGTCAGGTAATTTTTCTACATGGATATGCTCCTTACCCATAATGCCGCCTTCCCCGGAAACCAAGGTCTCTCTGTAAAATGCTGAATAATCCACACTTTTAACGGTGTTAAGCTTTCTTTTTATAATTCCCGGCTTTACTATGCAGCTATCAAAGTCTTTAAGTATATTTCCCTCATAAAATACAGGACAAAAGGTGGATACTCGTCCACAGGTAATCTTATTTGCTGTCTTAAATATATTGTCTAACTCATAGCTTACCTTGGCTTCACCATCTTCCATTAGCTTATCTGCTTCAGAATTAGTAACTTTCTTGGTCGTTTTAAGTTTTCTTACATAGTCAGCAAAGTCAACTTCCAGTTCGTTACGGCAAGGTTTCTTCTCTCCCCTATATACCGCTAAGAGCCAATCATAGAAGGTATACACTCCCGTAACTGCAGGATCATTTTCCTTTAATTCTTCAGAAAGCTTATATAATGCCTTGGTATACTCTTCACCTGCCAAAATCTCATCAATATAACCAAAGTAAAGAAACATCCTAATCACTGGAGTGATTTCTTTTTCCAAACTCTTAAAGAAAACTTCAGAATATATCTGATAAAACTCAGCTGTTATTTCTCTCTTTAATGCAGTAGTCTCATCATCTATGGCATTTTTATCCTTGAGCTTTTTCAGTTTATTAATATTGATTCTGAAAAATCTTCTCTCAGGTCCAACTATTTCTGCAAAGTCAAGAATGGTATCAAGTGATTCATAGAATTTCTCTATTAAATCTGCCTCTTCACTTTCTTTTTCTATAGACATCGAAAGCGAATTATCAAGATTTATCTCATCTAAGATCTCAGTACACTCTTTATCTTCTTGACAAGTTCATCATCAATATTTAAGGTAACTTTTCCTGCCTCATTTACCATAATATTTAGCTTATTTAAAAACTGTTTTTTTGACAAATATGTCAGAAGAAAAACTTTTCGTATACTTCTAAAATTTTTATAAAAGAGACCTCCCTCTTCTTCGACAAAGAAATAACTTAAGCATTTTCTTACAAACTGATATCTCTCACTCATAAGACCGACTAACCTTCTTGCGTCAATACAGCCTTTTTTAATCATGCCTACTGAAACATCAGGCTCAGCTATAAGTGCCTTAAAATTTCTTCCCGCATATATTTTATTGAGACTTTCATAGTATCCCATTAGCCAGTAATCTATATTCTCAATATTATAATATGCCTCAAGGTCTTCTATTCCTTCATTGCACACAAACTTAGCCCCTGCATTTTCAGCCAGATTAGAATAAATATTATAACAGGCAATCAAAGCATCATAAATTGTATTGCATCTTACCTGCTCATTTCTATAAGAATGAATAATCCTTGTTATCTGTCTAAAACAGGAACGAATACATATCCTTGCAATATCAGGATTTGAATTGATTAGTAAATCTACCGTCTCTACTCCCGTAAGCGGATAAATGTAAAATGTTGTATCTTCAACGATTGTGTAAGATAAAATATGAACTTCTGAAAGGACTTCACATATACCTACTACATCTCCAGCTCCTAGTTCATAGTTTCCACCTTCGCACCAGACCTTAACTCTACCTGATTTTATAATACATAATTTATCAATTGGCTGATCGGTGGTGACTAATGTTTCCCCAGCCATAACAATACGCTCCGACATAACTTCTCCCAAATCTAACTAAATCTATTATCAAGCCATTTTGCAACAATTTTCATTATTTCTGCCTTATTAACTTCATTATGCAATTCATGTCTGCCTGTTTCATCGATGTACTCAATTACATCTTTAATTCCGGCATTCTTTAACATTGATGTAACATTTTTTACTCCCTTACCATAATTTCCTATCGGGTCTTCTGAACCCGATATAAGAAGTATTGGTAGGTCCTTGGGTAGGCTTTCTGCCCACTCCTTCCTACTTACAACGGTAAGGGCTGTAAGCATAGAATGAAATCCCTTTGCTGAGAACTTAAAATTACATTTAGGATCATTCATATATTTATCTATTAGTTCCCTGTCGTGGGTAATCCAATCACAAGGAGTCTTTGCCTCCGGTATTCTCTTTAGGTTGCCTCCAAAGCTAAGATTAATAAGCAAATCAGATACATAGCCTTCTTTATGGGTTCTTTCTAAAAATGCAGCAAGCATCCTTCCACCTGTATTCTTAAATGAAGGTCCCGCAGTACCGCTAATAATAAGTCCGTCTATTGTATCTGAATATCTTGACACATACCATCTCGCAAAAAAACTACCCATACTATGACCATATAAAATGATAGGAAGTAGAGGATATCTTTCTCTCAAAAATGCTATTCATCTTTTTAAGGTCCAATTCCACATGCTCTTCATCAAAGATACCATACTCAGAAGGCTTTTGATGAGTTACCATGCCCAGATGATCATTGCCTGCAAAAAAACATAGCCCCTGGCTGTAAAAAAATCCGCAACCCACTCATAGCGTTCTACATACTCGCACATACCATGTGAAAGCTGAATCACAGCCTTAGACTTAACTAATTCATCAGTATAAATATAGGCCGCGATCTTATGCTTTCCGTCTGCTGATTCAAAATTAAATGTTTCTTTCTTCATTTCCTTCTCCAATCCCTCCCATAAACTACCACAAGCATATTGCAAAGGTCAGTCATTAACCTTTACAATATGCCATAGTATTAAAGCTCTTTATTCCCCAATTATCTGACTTTATTTACCTGTTTTTTTAGCAGGAGCATTATCCTTTTTAGAAGCCTTTGCAGCCTTTGCAGCTTTTGCTGCCTTTTCTTCTTTTAATGTCTTTACCTTGCTAAGCTTAGACTTAAGTTTAGTGTCAATCTTGTAAAGCTCTCCCTTGTACCAGGCAGTGTTGATATTATCACTTGCGTCATTATAAGCATTCTTTACACTATCCCAGCCCTTTGTAGAGTAGTTCTTTATATCAAAACCTGACATCACTTTGTCAACTGCTGCATTGCCCTTGTTCATATCCCCTATAGATACTTTTTCGTACTCAATTCCGGTTTTCTTAACCATAGTTTTGATATAATTCTCAGTCTTGGTAAACATTTCGCCTACATATAGGGTTTTATCAATGTCTTTCTTATAGGTTGCTAAGTCCTTCTTTAGTCCTTTTACATCCTTTTTATAACCAGCCATCTTAAGCGCACCGTTTACATAAGAATCAAGCTGTCTCTTAAGAAGCCTTTTGATTACTTTAATATCATTATTTGTATACACAGCCTCAAAATCTTTGACATTTCTAATTCCCTTAAGATCAAGATCGCTTGCTGAAGGAAGACTCATCGATGCTGCATCAGCCTTAGCAAGTTCAAGTACATTCTTTGCTTTCTTGATATTTGCCATAGCCTTGGTATATTTAGCATCTACGATCTGTGCATAGTATTCGTTAAGTCCCTTCTTGTCTACAACCTTATATCCCTCTTTTATAATGTTGTAGATTTCATTTTTAAGCTTACTAAAGTTATACTTATAGCCTGTCTTAAGAATGTCATATCCAGAAAGCGCCCTAAACTGCATATCATACTCAGCAAGCTTTCCTGTAGGCACAAGCCCGTCTACTGCATCTTCAGCATCACTCGCTGTATAAAGCTCTGTATCATATTTTGCATCTAAAATGTACTTAAGAGCCTCTTTCTTTAACTTAAATACAGCATCCATAACCTCTTTAGAATACTTAGTACGATTGGATATAAAATCTGCACAAGTGGTGTCAATCAAGTCATTAGCCTTTGATTTGAGCATAGCTTCAGCATTAACTATGTGGCTTGCCTTAACCATATTTTTAGACTTTTTTGCTGCTTTGTTAGCAGGCTTTGCAGGAATTTCCTTTGCCTTTCCTGTAAGCTCTACCTTAAATATCTTGGACATATTATTGGTTCCATCTTCTCTAAGTCCCTTAGATGTAACCTTGACAAAGACTTTACCTGCCTTCTTGGCTGTAAGCTCACCGGTCTTTTTGTCAATCTTAGCAAATCTTGTATCGGTAACTGCCCATTCTACTCCCTTTTTGGCGACATCAGTCTTACCTGAGGAGTTGAGGGGCTTCGGCAGCAAACTTGAACTTCTTACCTACCTTAAGCTTGTCTGTCTTCTTGGTTATCTTAATATCATAAACAGCAGGCTTTAACAGTAACCTCATACTTTTCTTCAATTCCGTTAACTGTTCTTAAAGTAATTGTTGCCTTACCTGGCTTTATACCTCTTACTCCAAAGTTTGAATATGCTACTGCAACGTTCTTGTCGCTGCTTGTTGCATAGTACTCTGTAACAAATGCATCATCAGGGGTAATTTTTACAGTAGGAACAGCCATTTCACCAACAGAGATAACCTTCTTTGCCTTTAAGATTTCAATACCGGTAGGAGCTGTATCTTCTGAAATATTAACAGATACATTTACTTCCTTATCTCCTGCCTTTGCAGTCACTGTTGTGTGGCCTGCAGCTAAGCCCTTAACATAGCCATCCTTATCAACTGTAGCCACTTTTTCATCACTGCTTGACCAGGTGATATCAGCTGTACTTGTATAAGGTGATATCAGTGTTTCCACCGCTACCTCATAGCCCTTTGGCACAGTAAGTGTCTTGCTCTTTACAAAGATACCATCTACCTTATCTGAAGGATGCTCCTTCATCTCATATGCTGCCTTTACCGCTGCATAAGCGTCTACAATACCATAGCCGTACTCTTTATCGTCAAAGAACTTGCTTCCCATCTTGGACTTGTTGGCAGTACCGCAAAGTATGTTGTATACCTGTCTAGGAGTAAGGTCCTTGTTGGCAGAGAGTACAAGTGACGCAACTCCCGCTACCACAGGTGAAGCCATTGAGGTTCCTGAAAATGGTACATATCTGTTGCCAGGGATTGTGCTAGGCACTGCTGAGCCCGGTGCAGATATATCTGAATACATACCATAGTTTGAAAAATATGAAGGCTCATTGTAGTAGTCTGATGAATTGACAGATAAAACCTCGGTAAATACAGCAGGTGAGCTGTCCTTATTGGTATCTTCATTTCCTGATGCAGCTATAAGTACCATACCCGCATCATAGGCTGCCCTCAAAGCCTTGTGAATGTTGTCATCATAGCTGTAGCCGCCAAGGCTCATGTTCACTACCTTAACGCCCTTTTCCTTCATATACTCTATAGCCCTTATAAGGTCTACATCATTGATTGAGCCATCGTCATCCTGAACACTAGCTACATAAAGCTCAACCATGTCATTGTCATAGCCTGTAGCTACACCTGCTCCACCCTTTCCATTGCCATAGGTGGCTGCAATTATTCCTGACACGTGGGTTCCGTGCATATCTGCGTCATCTACAGCCTTCTTTGCTACACCTTTAGTAACACGAACATATTCTTTTAAGTTCTTCTTGAGGTCTTCATGGTGAGTATCTACGCCTGTGTCTATTACGCCGACCTTAACCTTTTGATAACCTTTTTCTTTTAATAGCTTCCATGCTTTCATTACGTTGACGTCATCAAACTGATACTGGTAGTCAGGGTTCTTCTTGTCAAGTAATGGATCAGCCATTGTCTTAGCAGAAACTCCTGTCACAGAGCTAACACAAAGTCCTGCACATAAAGTAATCGCCAATGCTGTCTTAAATTTCCTCATAGGTTTTCTCCTTTGATATTTATATAAATTACGCACCCATAATAACATTATCGGCATTTTTTGTCTATAAATTAATTTCTCAGTAAAAAAATTATGTTTATTCAAGATTAACAGGATTATCACTTCTATTCCCTGCTTTCATAACAAAAGAGAGGCTTATATATAATCCAATATCTATAAGCCTCCATTGTTTATAAATCTCCTGCATTGTTTCTACAATCTATCATTAAATTGCTCTTCTCATCATACATCTGGCTTCTTGTAGGCATCACCCCTTGCCCCTATGTCAAAACATATACAAGCAGTTCATTGTCTATAATGCAAAAAACGCCCTATATCCGCCTGTTCGCAGTCTGAAGATGTTAAATCATCAAAGTCAATATTCAAAGCTTCAATCTCTTCCTGTTCGTTTTTATCGACATATGCACAATTTTTATTGATATACTCTAACAGGCTCAAATTTTCACTTTTTTCAATTGTATCCATAACATCAACTCCTTATATCTTGCATGTATATATTAAGGCTGACAGCCCATTTATAAATTTTTATTCAGCCAAAAGCTTAAGCACCTCATTACTCCTTGCTATAAACTTAGTCATAGCCTCAGGGGAAAGCTGGCGGTTGGCTATAACTGCAAGGTCGTAAAGCTGTTCACAGAAGAGCTTTACTCTATCATTATCAGCTTCCTCCTTATGGTCAAGAAGATACTTAACAAGGGCATTGTTGCTGTTAAGCACAAGTACCTCTCCCATCTCAAAAGGAGAATCTCCCATAGCTCCCATGCCGTACTGCTTCATCATATCCTGCATCCTGCGCACTTCTTCTGATACGGTTATCATAGAAGAAACATTCTCATTCTTAAGGCTTTCAACCTTAACCTCAAGCTTCTCCTTATCAAGTGCCTTCTTAAAAAGCTCAGAAAGGCTCTCTGTCATAGCCTTTACCTCTTCCTCAGGAATCTCATTCTTAGCAGAAGCATTTACCTTGGAGTCGATACGCTCGAACTTAAGGTCATCATTCTTCATCTCAAGAGCATTGATAAAAGGCTGGTCTATCCTGTGTTCAAGTATAACGGCATTTAATCCGTTTTCCTTGAACATATTGATGTACTGGCTCTGCTCACGCACATCTGTCACATAGTAGATTATCTTCTTAGGCTTCTCCGGCTCAGTCTCTGCACCGTCTTCTTTCTGTTCCTCTTCAGTCTTTTCTTCCTCAGCCTCTTCTTCCTCGGCCTTTTCTGGCTCTATAGTCTTTACATAGTCATCAAAGGTTACATACTTATCGTATATATCCTTAAAAAGGATGAATTCCTTCATTTTCTCCTCAAACTTGTCATCCTTTAAGCAGCCGTACTTGATGAAAGGACTGATATCATCCCAGTATTTCTCATAATTTTCCCTGTCTGTCTTGCAAAGCCCTGAAAGTTTCTCAGCCACCTTCTTGGTTATGTAGTCTGATATCTTCTTAACAAATCCATCATTCTGCAATGCACTTCTGGATACATTCAGAGGTAGGTCAGGGCAATCAATTACACCCTTTAAGAGAAGCAGGAACTCAGGGATGACCTCCTTAATGTTATCTGCTATAAATACCTGGTTGTTGTAGAGCTTAATGGTTCCCTCTGCTGCCTCATACTCGTTGTTTATCTTAGGGAAGTAGAGGATACCTTTGAGGTTGAAAGGATAGTCCATATTCAGGTGAATCCAGAAAAGCGGTTCTTTATAGTCTCTAAATACCTTTCTATAGAACTCCTTATATTCCTCTTCACTTACCTCGTTAGGATGTCTTGTCCAAAGTGGATGAATATCATTGATTGGCTTTGGAGCCTCTTCCTTCTTCTCTGTCTCCTTGTCATCCACCGTCTCTGTCTTTTCAGCCTTAACCGCATTTGCATTGGTGTAGTAGATTTCAACTGGCATAAATGAGCAGTACTTCTCTAAGATTTCCTTAACCCTGTATTCATTGGCAAATTCATAGCAGTCATCATTTAAGTAAAGAGTTATCTTGGTACCACGCTCTGTCCTGTCGCCATCTTCCATAGTGAAGTCTATGCCCTCATCAGATACCCAGTGTACAGGCTTTTCTCCCTCTTTATATGAAAGAGTATCTATAGTAACTCTTCTTGCTACCATGAAGGCTGAGTAGAAGCCAAGACCGAAGTGTCCTATAATCTGCTCCTCACTTGTCTTATCCTTATACTGCTCAAGGAAGCTCTGAGCACCTGAAAACGCTATCTGGTTGATGTACTTCTTAACCTCATCAGCAGTCATACCGATACCGTTATCAATGACGGTTATGGTCTTTGCTTCGCTGTCTGTGATTACATCTACTCTGTATTTATTGTCTTCAGGAGCCTTCCACTCTCCTATACCATCTAACTTTTTAAGCTTGGTTATAGCATCACAGGCATTGGATACTAACTCCCTTAAAAAGATATCGTGGTCGGAGTAGAGCCATTTTTGATAATCGGAAATATATTTTCCGAAGTAATTGATAATGAACCTTTTTCAATATTTCCCATATTATTTCACCTCGTATTTTTATTTTTATTTTTTTGATATTTAGTCGTTTAAAAGCTAAAAATCGAACAGCTATTAACTGCTCGATTAATATAATAATACTGATTTAAATCTTTGTCAAGGTTTTGTTAGCACTCTTTTTTATTGAGTGCTAACAAAGTATATTTCCTTCATTTTTACGTCAATTATTCACCAAATACAGCCTTATAATCTGCCTGGAACTTTGCTATCCCCTGGTCTGTAAGAGGATGCTTTGTCATATTCTCAATGACCTTATAAGGAATAGTTGCTATGTCTGCTCCTGCAAGAGCGCAGTCGGTAACATGGATTGGATTGCGTACAGAGGCAGCTATTATCTCTGTTTCGTATCCGTATATGCTAAATACTTCAGCTATCTGGCGGATAAGGTCAATACCCGGCTGATTGATGTCATCCAGCCTTCCAACAAAAGGTGACACATAGGTTGCACCTGCATTGGCTGCAAGTATAGCCTGATTTACACTAAACACCAGGGTTACATTGGTCTTGATACCTTCAGATGAAAGGACTTTAACAGCTTTTAGTCCATCCACTGTCATAGGAATCTTTACAACCATGTTCTTATGAATAGCGGCTATCTCTCTGCCTTCTTTTATCATGCCTTCCGCATCGGTGGTTGTAGCCTTAACCTCTCCACTAATTGGTCCGTCTACAATGGAAGCAATCTCTTTAATTACCTCCCTAAAGTCTCTTCCTTCTTTTGCAATAAGAGAAGGATTGGTAGTAACTCCGCAAATAACCCCCATGTCATTTGCCTTCTTAATCTCATCGACATTCGCTGTGTCCACAAAAATTTTCATTGTAAAACCCTCCGTTTGTTATTTTTAACTTACATTTACCACAAGGTAAATGAATTTATGCTACTGAGTAACGCCTATCAATGACTTTATAGTATCATTATTGCATAGAATTTGTGACTTGTGAACTACCCATAGTCTAAAGCCTATGGGCTTCCTGCTTCGCTGACCTCGTAACCTACTATCTCCACAGGCGTTAATTCGGGCAGTCCCTGCCCTATTGTTTTTTCTTATGCTACTTGTTTTAATCCCTCTGCCAATATGTTTTTTGCCGCATTGATATCTCTATCGTGTTTTGTATTGCAGACAGGGCATATCCAATCTCTTACTTTTAAATCTTTTTACATTTGCATTTTTATATCCACAACTAAAAACATAGCTGGCTACTTGCATAAAATGTATCTATCTTAATATAATTTCTACCATTCCATTTTTGACTTATATTCCAGTTGTCTTGTCAGCTCATACCACGATACATCACTGATAGATTTTGCTAAATTATGATTTCTTACCATATTTTTTTATCTGTAAGTTTTCCGAAACTATCACTTGGTTTTTCGTTTATAATTTCGATTGAAATCTTATGTAGATAATCTTTTCTGGTATTTTTTTATTTTTCTCATGGTATAATGCTATTTGTTTTTCTTTTTCTTATAGTTCCCGCTCCCTTTTTGTTTTTATTTGCTAATTGTCTTTGTAATTTTATCAGCTTTTTTTCTCATATTTTTGAATTGTCTTTGGATTTTTCATATTTCTTCCCATCTGATGTGATACATAAATCTTTTATCCCTAAATCCAGTCCCTATTTGCCCATTTGTTTTTACAAGTGGACTATGTTCAGTTTCTACAAGAATGGACACATAGTACTTACCACTTGCCACTTTAGATATAGTTGCCGATTTTATTTGCCCTGCAAAATTTCTATGAATTTTTGCTTTTATATCTTTAACTTTGGCAACTTTTATTCTTTCTCTATCAAAAATCTACAGTTATATTCCCATTTGTAAAATTAGTTGTATATGATTTATGATTATCGTGCTTATTCTTAAACTTCGGATAACCTGTGTGCTCTTTTGAAAAAAACTTTTTGATAAGCACTATCCATGTTATAAATTGCATTTGTTAAAAGCAAATTTATCTACTTCTTTCAGCTATCTATAAACTTTTTTTCAGCTCTCTATTGCAATAATTATTACAATCTGTTTTACTGATGGACTTTTTCTCTTTTTCATAAGTATTTTTTTCTGTATGCAAGGGTCTGATTATATACAAAACGGCAACAGCCAAATGTCTTTGCCAACTGTATTTCTTGCTCTTTGTTCGGATAAATTCGATATCTATATGACTTTTAACATTAAGCTCACCTGCCTTTCTACCCTTGATTTTTCTATATAGTGTATATGATCTTTGTCTGTTTCCATATATTTTATGATTATATTATTCTTTGTGCATATCTCGTAAAAAATTGTTTTATATAATCTGATATTCCTTTTGATACTAAAAGCTTTTTTTCTATACTTACATACGAAAATAATATGATACTGTAGTAAATATTTATGTCTATTCTTGGTTCCATATTCCCATATAATAGTTATTGTACCAAGTCGCTTACGCGACAGCTAACCTTATTATGATTAATTTTCTGCTTTCCCACAATAAAAAAATGGCAGTTTTTGAAATTATATTGTATTATTGAGATATACCAACATCACATAAACAACCGCAATCCCTTAACCGCCAAGTTTATTTTAACATTTTTTTATCATCTCAACAACTACTTTTTTTGTTTTTTTCAGCCGTCCACTACCTCTTTTTGAAATGTAACTGTTACTTTTTATTTCGTTTCAAAAAGAGATTTTTATTATGGATAAATATTTAGAGTACTTCAGGAAATGATTTCCCTCAGAGGTCTTACCGACCATACTCTTTCAAGCTACTGTACATATATCAAAGCTTACCTGCACTATCTTATGGACATACTTCATAAGTCACCGGAAGATGTTTCATGGGGTGAACTCCGTGATTATATACGCTGGTTACAAAAATCCAGGACTCTTTCTGACCGCCCCATTGATACCTTCTTCCTTTCAAGACACATACATGCTCATGAAAAGCGACTTGGTTGGAAACAGAGACTTACCTGCCATTCCTTCCGTCATGCCTTTGGCACACATTTGTATGAAAACGGAACAGACCTGCTTACCATAAAAGCTCTTATGGGGCATAAATCCCTGAATTCCACCACGATCTATGTTCACCTGTCCGCCGGTGCCCTCCGCAAAGCCATAAGCCCCTTTGACTCTCTTGCAGGTGAGTACCATGAGTGATTACAAAATCCGGGAAATATTTGAACTCGCCTATGAGGGCTGCTGCGGAAGAGAGTATTTCCAGTCTGATACACAGATAAAAGCTGCTAATGCCATTCTGAAATGTAAGTCAGGAAAACTCGGTTTTAACCTTAGCTGCTGCTCGGACTGCGGACACACTGAGGTTCATAATAATTCCTGCCGTAACCGTAACTGCCCAAACTGCCAAGCTGTTTTAAAGGAAATATGGGTGGATAAACGCAGGGCTGAAGTAATTGAAGCACCTTATTTCCATATGGTATTTACCCTTCCTCATGAACTGAATCCGCTCATTTACTGCAACCAGAAACTTCTATATTGGATTATTCACAGATGCTGCGCTGAGACACTTCTGGAATTGTCTGCTGATAAGAAGCGGCTCCCTTGTATTTTCACATTCCTGTGAAAAGCTTCGCAATTCTTATAACTGGAAAGAATGGAAAAACAATCTCTACAAAAAGGAATGGTATCCCTACATAAAGAAAACCTTTAACGGTATTGGTAATGCGATTGAGTACCTCGGCCACTATACCCACAAGATTGCCATATCAAACAGTAGGATTCTTGGTATTACGGAAAACGGGGTGACTTTCTCCGCCGCTTTAAGCAGCGTTATTCCGGTATGACTATGGCAGAGCTGTTAAAGACCATCTGACATTTTGACATCTGTATGTGCACGGAATGTGGACATCTTGCTATGAAACAGCTTGGAAGGTATTATGAACCACCTTCCTGATTTATTGTTTTTCATATTTTTTTAGGCCTGCTTTTAGGAGGTCTGTTAAGTGTACCTAAAAATCCAAAAGGTTAGCAGGAAATGCCACGTTTGGAATTACAGACCGCCATGATTTCAGCTTTTGAGCTTTATAAAAAGAAAGCAATCCCCATACAGTTTGCAGCTAAAGTTCCGTGACTTGGTACAATTGGAAAGAATCACATTCAGAGCAGATTTAACCTTTCAGAATAATCTGTTCTATTTTTTTGCTCTGAATCTGATACTTTCCTTAAGAATTATATCACAAATATTTATTTTCTGCTACCTTAACCCACCGTCTAAAGCCAGTGGGATTGCGGTAGCATTGTTTCAATAACTTTTGAGGCAAGATTTTATGACTTTTCAATAACATTTACACCTTATTTTTATGACTTTTCAACATTTTAAAAGCCTGTGACAAAGGCAACTATCCTACCACAGGCTCATATTATCCTTATAACACTTCCACTGCCCTTTTCTCTACCTCTAACCCTGCCTTGTACCTCTCCATATAAGCCTCAAGTCCTGCAACATCTCTAACATCAGGCTCTATGGTCGTTCCTGCCGCATCCTTAAATATAACCCTCTCCAGATACTCAGAAAGACTCATGTTATCCTTATTTAGCAGGTAAGAAGCAAGTACAGCCATTCCCCAAGGGCCTCCCTCTCCTGCAGTATCCATAACCGTAACAGGAGCATTTACTGCTGCAGCAAGGTAGCTTTGTGCAACCAAAGGTGTCTTAAAGAGTCCACCATGACCCATAATCTTAGTCACCTTAACCCTTTCATCCTTAAGGAGAATATCAAGCCCAATCTTAACCGCTCCAAGTGAAGCATATAGATGAGATCTCATAAAGTTTGCAAGGTTAAATTTACTCTCAGGCATTCTTGCAAATAATGGCCTGCCCTCATTCAGGTGTACTATACCCTCCCCCCCGAATAATAGCCATAAGAAAGAAGTCCGTCGCAGTCCTTATCTCCGCTTAAGGAAGCATTATATAATTTGCCATACAGCTCACCCATATCTGCCTTTATTCCAAAAAGCTCTGCAAATTCCTTGAATATATTCACCCAGGCATTTAAGTCTGAGGTACAGTTATTAGCATGTGCCATAGCTACAGGGTACCCGTCTGGTGTAGTCACCATATCTATCTCTCTATAAAGCTTTGATAAGCCCTTTTCAAGCACAAGCATGGCAAAAATAGATGTGCCTGCAGATACATTTCCTGTGCCTACTTCTACAGAGTTGGTAGCCACCATTCCCGTTCCTGCATCTCCCTCAGGCGGACAAAGAGGTACTCCTGCCTCCAAGTTTCCGCTTTCATCAAGAAATGCTGCTCCCTCAGATGTCAAACTTCCTGCATTGTCACCTGCAGTGAGCACCTTTGGTAGGATCTCCATAAGCTTTATGTCATATCCCCTATCCATTACGAGCCTTTCAAAGTCTTTGACCATTTTATCATTGTAATTCCCATTTTCAATAGGGAAAATACCGGCCGCATCTCCTACACCTATAACTTTTTCACCTGTAAGCCTAAAATGTATATACCCCGCTAAGGTTACAGCAAAATCAAGCTCTTTCACATAGTCCTTCTTATCAAGAACCGCCTGATAAATGTGGGCTATAGTCCATCTAAGAGGTATATTAAAATCAAAAACCTTGGTCAGTTCATCAGCTGCTGTCTCGGTATCGCTATTTCTCCAAGTTTTAAAAGGTGTAAGCAGCCTCCCCTCTTTATCAAATGCCATAAGTCCATGCATCATAGCACTTATGCCCATTGAGCCTATTTTTTTCAGGGTAACTCCATACTTCTCCTCTACATTTTTTCTAAGAGAGGTGTAGCATTTTTTAAGCCCTGCGTGGATTTCATCTAAGGGATAAGTCCATATCCCATCTATAAGGTAATTCTCCCAGTCATGAAGCCAACTCCAAGTACTTCACCGCTAAAATCAACAAGTACAGCCTTTATCCTGGTTGAGCCAAACTCTATACCAAGGGATGTCCTCCCTTGTTTTATAAGCCTAGACTTCTCGCTACAAATCGCTTCATTTCCCATATATTCTCCGTTTCGCTGACTACTACCTAAATACATCCGTAGCACAGACATCAATAATATAGTTTTACTTACCAGGGCATTGCTAATTCTTACTCCGCACCCGGATTATTTTTCTCACAAATAACTCTTATTCGCTAAAAGCTGTGTTTAATAATTGTATTTTACTTGCTCTTACTTCTGACCATAGTACGCATTTGGTCCATGTTTTCTTGTAAAATGCTTCTCAAGATAATGAGCAGGAGCATTTTCTGCATTAGGATTTACTATCTTAGCAAAGATATCCATCTTGGCTACCTCCTCCATAACTACAGCATTATGCACAGCCTCAAAAGGTGTCTTTCCCCAGGAAAATGGGCCGTGGCTCTTACAGATGCAGGCAGGAACATAGTCAGGATTGATATTTTTTTCATTAAAGGTCTTTACTATAACAAGACCTGTATTCTTCTCATAATCCTCATCTATCTCCTCCTTGGTAAGGTGCCTAATACAAGGTATATCTCCATAGAAATAGTCGCACTGGGTGGTTCCCATACAGGGTATGTCCTCTCCTGCCTGTGCAAAGCCAACTGCATAAGGAGAATGAGTATGCACTATACCCCCTATATTCGGAAAAGCCTTGTAGAGTTCAAGGTGGGTTTTGGTGTCAGAGGAAGGGTTAAGCTTGCCCTCCACCCTATTTCCAGCAAGGTCAACTACAACCATATCCTCAGGTCTTAGCTTATCATATTCCACACCGCTAGGCTTTATGACCATAAGCCCCTTCTCCCTGTCTATCCCTGATACATTGCCCCAGGTAAAGGTAACCAGACCGTACTTTGGCAAAAGCATATTGGCTTCGTAAACTCTTTGTTTAAGCTCGTTTAGCATAACGGCCTCCTTATTTCATAAAGAACTTCTGTAAGTCAGCTTCTGTGGTATCATCTCCTATTGTAATAAGTTCCGTGCCTGTTAGCCTTGCAAACATTGCTATATCATCCCTTGTAAGTGCAGTAGATACCACCGAGTGATGAGCACCTCCTGCATAGCACCAAGCAGAAGTTCCTATATTAAAGTTAGGCTTGTGGCGGTACATTATCCTTGCCACAGGAAGCTTAGGCATTGGCTTAGGCTGTTTTACAAGTTCTATATCTGCGCATATAATCCTAAATCTATCTCCCATATCCACCATTGTTACCTGAATTCCATCTCCGGTAACACCGTCAAATACAAGTCTTGCAGGGTCATCCTTACCGCCAATTCCCAGAGAATGAACCTGTATCTCAGGCTTGGTGGCTGCAAATGCAGGTGGAACCTCAAGCATATGAGAAGCAAGCTCAAGCTCCTCTCCCTCTGTAAGGTCATAGGTGTAGTCCTCAATAAAGCCTGTAGCACCTTCCCTACCCTCAGCCATCTTCATAAGTATAGCTGACATGGCTGATATCTTGTAGTCTCCCTCCGGACCAAAGCCAACGCCCTTTGTCATAAGGTTCTGTACAGCAAGTCCCGGAAGCTGCTTAAGCCCGTGTAAATCCTGGAAGGTATCTGCAAAGGCTCCAATTCTATTCTTTTCTAAAAACTTCTCAATAGCTACCTCATACTTTGCCTGCTCACTTACAGCCTCTGTGTTTGCGGTAGCCATAGTGTATTTGTCAGCATATTCCTTCATCTTAGCATCGATTTCTTCTTTTTGACACCTTAGCTGCTATATCTACTATATCACCAATTGCATAATAATTACACTCCCAGCCGTATTTAATCTGGCTCTCTACCCTGTCACCGTCAGTAACTGCAACTTCTCTCATATTGTTACCAAAGGAAGCGACTTTCAGTTTCCTTGAAAATGCTATAGTCTTAGCTACCTCTGCAAAACGTTTAATCTTAGCAATTACATTTGAATGCTTGTAAAATCCCGCTGCAACCTCGTGTGTGATTCCCATTCTTGCCAAAATGAAGGCAAACTCTCTATCACCATGGGCAGACTGATTTAAGTTCATAAAATCCATATCTATATCATCATACGGTAGTTTCTCATTAGCCTGCGTATGAAGATGAAGAAGCGGCTTTCTAAGTTCCTGCAAGCCCTTAATCCACATTTTGGCTGGTGAAAATGTATGCATCCAGGTAATTACACCTACACAGTCATCATCATTTGACACCTTGCGTAAGTTTTGAATGCAGATTTCTGAGGTCTCAACTATAGGAAGAAACTCTACCTCAACTATCCCTTTTAATTTTTCATTTAAGAATATTGCAATCTCTTTGCTGTTAGCAGCTACCTGCTTTAGGCATTCATCTCCGTACAAATCCTGAGAACCTACTACAAAATACAATTTTTCCATCGAAACTTCCTCCTTTTATATATTTCTTATGTCCCTTACTGAATTTCCATCATTAAACATTACAGGAAATCTATGTGAATAATTTTTGTTCTGCCAATGACTGTCGTTTAACATTTTTATCAATTTCCTTGCAGCAGTCACTCCCAATTCATCCTTTGGGTGTACGGCAGAGTAAATCTTAAGGCTTTCATTTTCTACAAGCCTGGCATCATCAAACGAAACCAATGATAAATCCCTTGGTACCGATATCCCCTTATCTTTTAAGAAATCCAGGTATGCGTAGGCTATCTCATCATTGTACATTATCATTGCAGTACAATCTTTTGTTTTTCTAAATGCTTTTGCAAATGTTTTATCTCTTTGTTTCTCCGCCATATCCTTGGTATCATACCAACGAATATAGTCTTCATCAAACTTAATTCCATAGTCAGATAGACCCTCTATAAAGCCTTTATACCTCTTCTGACCCTGGATGTCGTCATACTTGAACATCCCTCCTATCCTCTTATGTCCGCTCTTAATAAGGTATTTGGTTAGCTCATAACCTGCCTCCGCGTCCGACATCTCTACGCTGCTAAAGTTTTGATTGGAGTAGTGGTTATGTATGAATATTGTCGGTATTCCCTTTTTCTCTATATCTTTATACAGCCTTATATTGGGATTAGGAAAGCTTGACCTGGTGCCTTCTATTATGAGTCCCGATACCCCTGCCTTTAATAATCCCTCAAGGTAGATAGCCTCGTCATTTAGCCTGTTTTTCGTAACTGCCACATCTATTATATAGCCCTTCTCCTCAAGAACCGACCTGATTCCCTCATACACTTGCGGGAATAGATAATCTGAAAAGTAGCTTAAAATCAATCCTATGTGCCCTTTTTCCTCAATATCATTATCATTCTTGTAAGAAACATAGGTTCCACTACCTCTAACCCTTGAAATCAGTCCTTCCTGTTCAAGCTTATTTAGCGCATTCCTTACCGTCTGTCTTGAATAGCCAAACTTTTTCTCAAGTACGTGCTCCGATGGGAACTTCTCTCCATCCTTTATCACTCCACTAAGAATCAGGGTATGTGCCCAGTTGTAGAGTTTACGATACTTTAGGCTATCATTTCCGGACTTAGCCAAAACATTTGACATAGCGAATCACCTCTTTATTTCTTTATTTACATAATAATATTCTTGGCTAAGTAAATCAATGAATCTTAATTATTTTATGTTAAAAGTTGTATTTAATTCTACTTATTTTTTAAATAGTCAATAAAGCAATTTCTGTCATCATGACTAATGTGTGCTTACTATAAGCTGATTTGTATGTTAAAAGAATTCGTTACCCTTGTATATATTATCACTATAGTTTCGCCAACTGTAATCCTTGTAAAATGCAAGAAATTCATAAAATAAACTTGATTTAATCATTAAAAGCCAAATAATGAGGCTTGGTTTTTCAAATCACAACTTTAAAGTTGTATTTAATTTAATATTTCTCTTATCTTCATTGTACCCAGCTTCATAGAGTTTTTAAAAAGGCTGCTTAATAACAGATTTTTTTCACACATAATATACGACTAATGCTATTGTAAATTTCTTTATTATTTAATCTGCTTTTATTCATTAAAAAAATTTAAACTTTGAAATATCAATTTTATCCGTATCATATTGTATAAGAACAGCTTTCTCATTTTTGCCTAACCTTATATTTTCTATAGAAGACGGCGTGGGATATGATTCTATTTCACTATCAATCAGACAAAGCTGCAGTACTTCCAGAGCCATATCAACTCCCTCAGCGTAGTTCCTTGCACAAGTATTTGCCTCAGGAATATCGGGAAATGTAATTGAAATTCCGTACTTTTCTTCGCTTTTGTCATATTCGTCGTAATTAAAAACTGCATAATAACTTACTCGCATAATGCCTCCATACTGCCAGCTTTGAAGTGGTGAAAAAATAGCGTTATATTCTTTCCTGAAATATAATATACTAAAACTATATAATCAATCTGCATTAACACAGAAGACTTATTAAAGTGTTCATGATATAGTCACCTAATCATATTTTACAATTGTACCAAGTCGCTTACGCGACAGCTAGCCTTAGTATAATTAATTCTCTAATTTCCCACAATAAAAATGGCAGTTTTGGAAATTATATTGTATTTTTGAGATATATCACTATCACATAAACAAACACAATCCCTCAACCGCCATGTATATTTTAACATTTTTTATCACCTCAACAACTACTTATTTTGTTTTGGTTTGTGTCAAGTACTCGTAGGCAAATTTCATTACCTTTTTCTTTTATCATTGTTTTTAATTTTTTTGTACCACAAACAAGCCCAGGTTGTATGCTGAACAGATATTTTCTATTTAGTTGCCAAGTATAAAATTTCTTAATGCCTTTCTACCTGCTGTTAATGGCGTACCGGTTAGTGGAAGACTTCCTCTGCCTACTTCCATATATGGAAGTCCTTTACCGTCTCGTGACGGTGATTTTGAAGCGCTGAGAGGCTCTTTTATATCGCTCTGGCTCTCATCAAATATCAATTCCCCAGAGTAACGTTCGACTGTCTCTATCAGGTCTTTGTTTTCTTTCCTGCACAGAAGCTTCGCAAGGTTATTAGCTCCTGATTCTGACCATCTCATGCGCCTGTGCTTCATTCTCAGTGTTATCAGTGTACAGTTTTGTGTTTCCTGTATACCCATGTTTTTATAAATGATGCCTTCTACAGGTTCTGGGAGTTTTATTCCCCGCTTGTAGTACGGTAGCAGCCCTTCTCTGTTATTGTAAAGGTAGGTGTACAGTTCCTCGGCTTTTTTACAGGTTTTATCGCTTTCATCTTCGCTTTTACTTACTCGTATATAATCACGTATATAATCAAACATTTCTTCAATCTTCTCAGAATCAAAGAGCCTTCGTATATCCTTTTGTACAGCCTTACTGCTTATTTTCCTTAAAATTTCCTGATAAATGTGGTATCTGTCAAGCTGAAACACCGCCTCGTCATCATAAGGCTCTTTTATCCAGCTTCCACCATCTCCATTTAAGATACGCCTGCCTATTTCATCAGGGTTATATTTCTTCTGTATCACAGCCTCTCTTTTATTGTAAAATCCGCTGCTTCCATCCATACCTGCAAACACCACTTTCTCCACTAGAGTGCTGCGCCCTTCCTTTTCCTTCTCCGCATCCCAGCCTTCATACATGGTAAAGACCTTCATCTCCTTTTTTTACCCATGCGTTTATGCCCTCTGCCCTGCATCGAAAAGCCATACTCCATCCATTTCCTCAAAAAGAACACCGATTTCCCTTTTTCCATCAGGTATGCCCGCCTTCATCTTCTTCACATCAAGGTCTTCCTCTGATGTTATCCTCTGACCAATCTTCTGGGATATATTCCATACGCCTCCCGCACTTATGGTCTGTCCTGTAGAAGAGCTTAACATCTCAGCAGATGCCCTGTACGGGAGTTCCGTAACTGAATTGGCGATCTTCTCTGCAAGATTAGTAGATATTAAGCCTATCTTCTCCATACCCATTTGTTCATCAAGTAGATAAACATGGGCTTTCGTTCCATCTCTAAGCCTTGTCTGGTACACCCTTCTTTCATACTCGACATCTCCATATACGGTCCTTATCGAAGTCTTTCTCTTTCCTTTATTCCTATATTTAGAAGTATCCCTCTCTTTTGAAAGAATATCATCATAGTTTTCAAGTATGATTTTAGTGTGTTCCCTGGCAAGCTTGCAAGCCTCTTCAAAAAAATTTTTCTTTTCTAAGGTCTTGAATGAAATCTTTTTTTCTTTTTACAATAGCATTAGTCATACAGTTTTTCCTTTTCATTATTTTTGTTGCAAATCAATAATAAAATAAAACTGTATGATTGGGAAGGGAGCAACCCCTTCTTTTTTTGCTATTGCCAATGATAATTATACACTAACTTATTTTATTAAAAATTGTTTACAGCTGTAGAACGCCCTAACTTTTGCCCATAAATAGCGGTCTTGCGGACTCTGTCCGTTATTCCAACTTTTCATATAAATACTATTATCTATTACAGAATGAGTATTTTGCAAAGCTTTTATTTGTGCCCATTATATCTTTTCATCGTTTTTAATATGTGTTTTTAAGCAAAAATACTTCAAAAAGTACTTCATATTTCTAAACTTCTATCTATAAAACAGATTGCCTTAACAGGTTAGTGTATGAATCATTCTTCTATGATTTTTGTTGATCTAAACAGAATCGTATGTTACTTCATGTCCACTGTTCTCACAGGCAATCATCGCACTATCAATGACCTTTTGAAAGTTTCTCCACTGAGAATAATCAATCACATCAGCAAGTTCTCTTGCACTCCAATATTCACTCCCGTCTTGTCTAACATATTTAATGTTTTCAAATTGCCTATATTATTTTGCTTTTAAATTTGGCATATAACATACACATCCTTATTTTTTTACACTTGTTATAAACATAAATCCTATGGTAGTTGTTCAAGACCAAGCTCTTTCAAGAATACATTATGAGCATCTTTTGCCTTTTTGATGTCGTACTCTATTGTCCTCAATTCTTTTGCCACTTCTTCAATATCAATTATTTTTTCTTCAGGAACCGTGCCTACATATCGAGAAATATTTAAGTTGTATCCATTCTTCTCAATTTCTTCCATAGATACACGACGTGAATACCTCTTGTCATCTTCCCTACGGAATTGATATGTGTCAACAATTTTATCTATGTGCTCCGGTAAAAGAACATTTTGTCGTTTACCTTTTTCATAATACTCACTTGCATTGATAAAAAATACATCATCAGGTTTCTTGCATTTTTTCAATACAAGAATGCAAACCGGTATTCCTGTTGAAAAGAATAAATTAGCCGGCAACCCGATTACCGCATCAATATTTCCATTTTTCAAAAGTTTAGTTCTAATTTTCTCTTCTGCACCCCCTCTGAACAATACTCCATGAGGCAAGATGATTGCCATAGTTCCATTCTTGCTCAAAAAATGAAACCCATGTAACAAAAATGCAAAATCAGCTGCCGACTTTGGTGCAAGTCCATAACTTTTAAAACGAAAATCTTCGGCTAACGTATCATCCGGTTCCCATCTATAGCTAAAAGGCGGATTTGCTACTATAGCATCACACTCCAACTTTTTAGCCGGATTCATTTCATTCAGCAACGACCAATCATTTAACAAAGAATCTCCGTGAAAAATTTGAAACTCCGAATCCTTAAACCCATGTAATAGCATATTCATTCGTGCAAGGTTAAATGTCGTTATATTCTTCTCTTGTCCATATATTTGACTAATACTATTCGGTTCAAGATGTTTCTTTACATTGATAAGTAAAGAACCCGAACCACACGCGAAATCCAAAAGATTATTTATAAAATCTCTTTTTCCTAATTCCGGTTTATGACTATCCAATATAACAATTCTGGAAAGAATATTAGAAATCTGCTGTGGGGTATAAAATTCTCCGGCTTTTTTACCAGAACCTGCTGCAAATTGCCCTATCAAATACTCATAAGCATTGCCTAACAAATCTACTTCATTGGTAAACTCGGCAAGTTTTTCAGCAATTTCTGTTATTATTGAGCAAAGCATTTCATTACGTAATTGATAATTTTTACCGAGTTTATCAGAATCAAGGTTTACCTCTGAAAATAAACCATGGAATGTACTATCAAACGATTCATTTTCAATAAACTTAAAACCAGCTTGCAAAGTCTTCAAAAGTTGATTATTCTGAGTTCGAGATAACTCATAAATATTACTCCATAAGTACTGTGGTTTAATAACAAAATGAACCTTTTTACGCATCTGATTCTCAAAAAAGGATACTTGATCTAAATTATTGATATACCATAAACTCAAAGGAGTTAGCTTTTGACTTTCAAGCAAACTGATATATTCATCAACAAGAGTTTGTCTTGCTCTTTTGATGACTTCATTATTTGTCTCATTTTCCTTTACGGGCAGCTTACTTACAGGCAATGTATTGAAATAATCCGTTATCTTTAATTTTAACTCGGCTATAATCTTATCTATGTTTCCACTATTTTTTATGTTTTCAATTTTTTTCTCACAATCTGTATAGTCTTTGCTAAGCTCTTTATTTGCCGCAGTTTTCATAATTGTCTGAAAGATATCTTAAAAAAAGAAAGGACAACATATAATCACGAAAGTCATCCGCATTCATAGTTCCTCGGAGCTTATCAGCGATTCCCCAAAGTGCTGATCCTAATTGTTTTTTTGTTGTGTATCATTCATTGCTCTTCCTCCTGATTTTGAGTTTCCTCAAATATTCTCTGATTAAAATTATAGTCTTCCAGAAAGTTATTAAGGATGTTTCTAAAATATTCTTTATTTTCCTCTACCATTTCTTTAGGATCAAATAAAGAATAGTTTCCATGACTCAAAAGGTTGACTATCCTTGTATATACTGGCTCATTTTCTTCATCACCTTTTTCTAATACATGAAGAAAAAATGAGCATAACCATCGAAATGACGCTGTTTTTTCTAATATGTTTCTCAATATATTGAAATGATACGTGTATAATATTCCAGTATCGGACGCTTTTTTTAATTCTTTCAATAATGCAACATGATGAAAAAACGGCGTTTTGGTAGTATCTTTTAAAATATACATAGCGTTGTCTTTGCTTTTTTGCAAAAATAACTGCTCAGCTCTGCTAATTTCATTACATAAAACATTAAAAAACAATGTGTGATGTGATGATACAATAACTTTTACACTTTCTCCTTTCATAAGTGCGGCCAAATGGCTAGCTACGGCAATTGCATTATTATCATCCAAAGAAGAGATAGGATCATCTACGTAAATATATTTTACCCACTCATATGCCTCCGCTTTGTCTATTACCAATTGGACAATAACCAAGAAAAAGCACCAAATAAAGATGTTCTCTTCGCCCCGAGATACCTTAATATTGTCTATTCTTTGCGTAGATTCTTCTCTATAAAAATTTATAGATGCATCATCATAATTTATACTAAAATCAAAGTCAGCATATCGCTGAAGAAGAGGGCGAATCCTGTTATCCATATCAAGATCTCTTAATCCATTGAAAAAACGAGAACTCTTATTGAACTTTAACACACGCTCTGTATCATTATCCAAATCATTATCCCAATAAAAACAAATCTTCTGTAAAAGCATTGTAATAGAGTGTATCTGCTGTTTTTTTCTCCAGTTTCTTCATTCAATTGCTGTCCTAAAGACTTGAATTCACCAGAAAGTCGTGTTTTACCTGTTCCGTTATAAGCAAATAAAACAATGTATTTTTTTCTCGTCCAATAATCTTTTTAAAAATATTCAGCAATTTCTCTAATTGAATTAAAAATCTTTATATCCAATTCTTTTTAAAAAAATAAAATCTAAATTTGCAAGTGCTTCATTAGATATTCCTTCTTTCAAAAATATAATTTCCAGAACCTCTATCTTTTTGTATAATTATCCGTAATTATTTTTTTATATTGTTGAAACGGATTATTATCCTGAGGTCTATTTCCTAAGGTATTATTTGTTAGTTTTTGAAACTTTTCTTTTGTGAAGCTTTCTGGGATATTCAAACTCATTTCCAAACCTCCTCAACAACAGGAAATAATCCTTGCATTAATGCTTTTTTTATGTTGTTTTAATGCTTCTATTTTTTTCTTTTTTTGGTTGCTTGTCAACTCATCTATAACGGATAAGAAAAGCTGCAATTCTATTTTTGTTCGTCAGGTTCTTGTGGCGAACAAAGTTCAATTGACTTTACAATTTTTCCAGATAAATTTCCCTGCCCCCCTTGTATATATGTTCTGACTATCCAATTTTTCTTAAATGCAAGATAATGATATAAAAAGGCATTATTATTTTTATGCCTCAAACACAGAATTGCTTGGTTAATAGCTCCTTTAATTGGCGATATTGCAACATCACCACTATTCGCTCCATAAAGAGCCATTAAAACATCTCCTTTTTCAATCATTTTAGCAGAAGAATTATCCAATCCCTCTGAGGTTAAAAACAACTCTGTTTTTTCCTGACCTATTTCACCTGATCTAATAAATGGAATATCGCCATTATAATATTCTTTTTTAGAAGTAACTGGAGTTCCTCCGCTATATGAGGGATAACAAGCCTTCTCTATATTCAACTTTTCCCATCCCTTACTATCTTTAAATTCTGGAAATCTCCATTCAGGAACAGTTTTTCCTTCGGTTGGGAACAACTTTTGCATCCAGCCTTTTTTGTAATCATTTAGCAATGATAATTTCTTTTCTTCGGCAGAAATAAGATCATCGATAGAAGATAAACAGTCCGCGATTTTTTGTTGCTCTGGCAGCTTTGGCACAGCAACAGGCATATTCCACAAATGCTTAGTATCAATACTTAATGCTCCATGAGCTCTGGCTCCAATTTCAATATATTTTCTTAACCATTTTCCATGATAGTTAGTGTTAAAAAGTTGCTCAAAAAATAGAGGTTCATATTCATCATCAATAACTCTAAAACAAGTAAAAATACTATTTGGAATAGCAGCTGCTTCATATTCTTTGAGTATTGATATATATCCTTCTGGAAATTCTTTAGTTGAGCTTTTTATTATATGCAAAATCATTTTTTTCCGAATTACATAGTAATTTTTTTATATGAATTTCCTGCTATTTCTCTCCCAAATTTTTTTCAACCTGCGGAATAAGTCCCACTCCAGATGTTACGCTCATAAGAATATATTTTTTTATCTCCAGCACGCTCATTAATTGGTTTCATGAGGCAACACAATTTTTTGATATTCCACTTTGGATAGCTATCAAAACTTTCAAATCTCCATTTAGGAATTGCACCTTTAATATTTTTACTCATACGCTTTTAACCCCACAATCTCTCGTCCATCTGCCATTTTCTTTAATAACGGAACTAATTCATCCATAAGCTCCAATTCTTTTTGTGTTCGTTCTCTCCAACTAAGATTCAGAGGTTCAAGTAAATCAATCAACTTTTCTCCATCAAAAATCATTCTTTCCATAATTCCATTAACAAAAGCCTCTAAAGAGCCAGGCTCAATCCCATACTTTTCAGATATGGAAATCAGCTTCTTAGAAGATTTTTCAGCTTTAAATTTCTGGTATCCCTCCATTACTTCCTTTTCACTTAAGCCTTTATTCTCTTCTGAAGACTTAATTAATCGATCAAGCTCTTCTATATACTCTTCAATATCTTTTCTTTCATCCATAAGGTTAGAAGTAGAAGCAATCAAATCAATCAGTTCTTTTTTCGTCATCTTTTCTTTCTTCGGCACATTTGATTGAGTATATTGAGAAATAAGTGCCATAATATAATCATAATCAATAACCGCTGAAGCAAATAACACAAATTCAAAGTCCAATTGCTCTACTTCCGGAGATGCATTATGAATGTTTTTTTCCTGTTCATCTTTTAACCTTTCGGCAATATCCAAATATGCCCCTCTAAATGCTCGAACTGTATCTTCCGGTAATAAAGCCTCAATAGTAGCTACTTGTTCCTCTTTTATATCTGTGTATTGATCAAGTTGGGTTTTGAGCCTCTGTATTTGTTTAAACTTATCAATAAACATGGCACGAGCCGTATCACCTTTAAGATTACTTACTGATTCAGGCTTGCACTCAAGTCCTTGTGCATTCATAAACTGCTCAAGTTCATCTACTGCTTTTCCCAACTTTAATCATAGTAGAAGCCGGATCTACAAGCCAAATTTCTTTAACTTTGTCGCTATTTTCTTTTCCTGAAAACAATCTAATCGCTGCATCAACTTCATCTTCATGTCCTCTAAAATCAATAATATTGCCATAAGGTTTAGTGGTATTAAGCACACGATTAGTTCTTGAAAAGGCTTGAATCAATCCATGTTGCTTCAAATTTTTATCTACATATAATGTATTTAAAAATTTAGAATCAAAGCCTGTCAAAAGCATATCTACAACAATAGCAATATCTATTTTGTTTTCATGTGGATAATCCGCATTTGGATATTGTTGGTCTTTTATCCGTTTTTGGACATCTTGATAATACAAATCAAAGTCGTTGATAGTATGATTTGTTTTGTATTTTGAATTATAGTCATCAATAATTCTCCTTAAGGCTTCTTTTTTCTTGTCTGGCTCTTGTTTATTATCTTCTTTTTCTTGCACAAGATCCTCTTGCAGTTGTTTCACATCTTTATTGCCTTCAGCCGGAGGCGAAAAAACGCAAGAAATATTCAATGGAATAAAACCTTCATCTAAATCTAAGTATTCTTTCTGTACAGCATTAAATAAACTATAGTACGCTATTGCTTCATTTATACTTGCTGTTGCAAAAATAGCGTTATACCGTCTACTATATGTTGCCGCATTATGCTTGGACAAAATAGCTTCTACAATTTTCCTTTTGTTTATCTTTGTATCTGCTTTTGCTGCAATATGAGTATCATCAGGCTTAAAATAATCAATGTGAAAACGTAAAACATTGCCATCATTAATTGCATTTGTTATGGTGTAAGAATGAAGTTCTTTTTCAAAGACATCTTTTGTTGTTTTATAAGAACCAATTGTTCCATCAACTTGTTTATAATTTGAATTTTCTTCAAAAATTGGTGTGCCAGTAAAACCAAACAATTGTGCTTTTAGGGAAGAAAGTTTTTATTGCTTCATGATTATCTCCAAATTGCGAACGATGGCATTCATCAAAAATAATCGCCATACGCTTATCTTGAAGCTTTAGTAGCCTTTCTTTAAAAGTCAATTCGCCTCTTTTTCTTTTTTCTTGATTACGCTTACTATCATCATCAAGTGCAAGTCCAAGTTTTTGAATAGTAGTAACTATCACTTTATCCTTATAATCATCAGATGTGAGACGCTTAACTAAACTTTCAGTATTTGTATTTTCTTCTACACAGCCTTCTTGAAACTTATTAAATTCTATGCGAGTCTGTCTATCCAAATCTTTTCTATCCACAACAAACAAGCACTTTTCAATATCTGGATTATCTTTCAAAAGTGTTGATGTCTTAAATGATGTAAGAGTTTTGCCACTACCTGTAGTATGCCAAATATATCCATTGCCTCGATTTTGCTCAATACAATCCACAATGGCTTTCACAGCATATATCTGATATGGTCGCATAATCAATAATTTTTGCTCACTCACTACCAAAACCATATATCTACTGATAAGTTCTCCAATGCTACACTTAGGCAAAAAATAATTCGCAAATTCATATAGATTGGTTATTTTATTATTGTTCTTATCTGCAAATTCATAAATAGGCAAAAATCTCTCATCTGCATTAAATGAAAAATGCTCCTTGCGATTATTGGCAAAATAATAGGTATTCGTTTCATTACTAATAATAAAAAGCTGAATAAAACAAAGTAGAGAATTTGTATATCCATTTCCCGGATCATTTTTATAATTTACTATTTGTTCCATCGCTTTTTTAGGTGTGATTTGTAAAGTCTTTAATTCAATCTGAACTACCGGGATACCATTAATAAGCAAAATAACATCATAACGATGGTTACTATTTTCTGTGTTAATACGCAGCTGATTAACTACTTCAAATTCATTTTTGCACCAGTTTTTGAGATTCACAAGAGTATATTGCAAAGGCGTATCATCATCTCTTTTTAAAAAGTATTTATTTCTCTGAGCTTTTTGCATTCTCAAAAACATCTGAATTTATTATACTATCACGTAATCTTATAAATTCAGAATCACTTAATTTTACACGGTTCAATCTTTCAAAAATGCTTTCTGAAATTTTCTTCTATTGAAATTTTATCTCTAATGTCCTCACGGTAAACATATTTTAAATCTATCAATTTTTTTAGTAAATTCATTCTCTATTTGCTGTTCGTTCTTCATACTCATCATCCTTTATCTAACTTAATTCATCGCTTCTAATAACGAAATCAAATCCTGCCCCAAATCTTTCGTTTTACAAAGCTCTATCAAGGCATATCTTGCTATCTGACTAGGTTTTGATTTATTATTCTCCCACCGATTCACAGAACTTAAGCCGACTTGTAATTCTCTGGCTAATCCTTCTTGCGATAAATTTAATTCTGAACGAATGGTCTTAATTATTTCAGAAAGTTGCATATCAATCTTCTCCTTAAAAAAATTTTTATACTACATTTATATATCATATATTATATCATAAGCTGTAGTGTTTGAAAATAGAATTAAATATGTGTTTGTGTCAAGTACTCGTAGGCAAATTTCATTACCTTTTTCTTTTATCATTGTTTTTTATTTTTTTGTACCACAAACAAGCCCAGGTTGTATGCTGAACAGATATTTTTCTATTTAGTTGCCAAGTATAAATTTCCTTAATGTCTTTCTACCCGCCGTTAATGGCGTACCGGTTAGTGGACGACTTACTCTGATGTTATCCTCTTACCAAGCTTCTGGGCTATATTCCATACGCCTCCCACACTAATTCACCTCCAATTACTTCTACCTGTTAAATTTTCAAAAAACATTACATAATAAATCGGCATATATATAATCTTATCCTTTTTTTAATAATTTCTCTTTCATTTGACAATACATATGCCTTTTTAAGATTATAAGCTTCATTTTTTGTAAAATTACTCAAAGCACTATGTACGGTATAGTCTTTACCTGATTTTACCTCAACAGGCACCACGGACAGACTGTCATAATCATCAATCAGATAATCTACTTCTCCCTTGTCCCTATTATCATAGTAAAACAGCTTATATCCATGTGCTATCAGCTCACTTGCAACCACTGTTTCATAAACTGAGCCAAGATTTATGCTTCTTTCATCGTCTAACACTGCCCTGATATTATTTCCATAAAGAATACTTGTTAATATGCCTACATCATTTAAGTATAGCTTTAGCAGGTTCTTACTGCTTGACTGTACCAGAGGAAAGCTGGGATTAGATATAGCCTGAACATTTAGTGCAATCCCTGCGCTAATTAAGTATTCGAATTCATCACTGTAATCGTTAAATGTCTTTCCTTTTTTATTCTCGATGTTTTTTGCCACAAGACGCTTCTTTTTATTTTCCATGTTTGATGGAAGCATATCGTATATTCTTCGTATTTTTAATTTATTTTCCTCATCATACTTTGACGCATCGGTGGCATAGTATTCCCTGATTTCATTTTGAATCTCACGCACAAGTACAATGTTTTGGTTTTGTATATACGAATTTACTGCCTCCGGAAGTCCTCCCACCAGTAGATATTTACGGAACAATTCCATAATCTTATTATGAGTGGCTTCATCAAGTGCCTCTTCATTCTCATATTTTTTACGCAGAAATGATATAGTCATTTCATTAAATCCATTGGCATACAAAAACTCCTCAAAATCAAGCGGAAACATTCTTACCTTTCTTATGCTCCCCATAGGTATGGAAGTCGTCTGAGACAAGGTCACACCTAAAAGTGAGCCACTTGCAATAAAGGTAAATCTGCCATCCTGTGACAAGAACTTAAGCAGGGTTAAAAGATGGGGATATGCCTGTATCTCGTCAATAAAAATAAGGGTGTCTTCTTTTTGCCCCATCTTATTTCCTGCGAGCATACTGACCTGAAAATAAAAGTCCTCAACAGTTTTTACCCCTTCAAACAGCCTATCCTTAAGCGAGTCTTCAATCATGTTAATCTCAATGAAATTTTTATACAACTCTTCTCCTACATAACGGATAATATAGGTTTTGCCTACCTGTCTGGCTCCATCAATAAGCAAAACCTTATTAGAAGTGCTTTGTAGGTGCTCTCTAATCAGACTTTCAATCTTTCTAATCAACATAATCTCATCCCCATTCTGACTTTTCAATATAATTTAAGCCTTAAATTTATGACTTTTCAATAATATTATTGCATAAATTCTATGACTTTTCAATAACTTTTACACCTTATCTTTATGACTTTTCAATATTTAAAAGCCTGTGACAAAAGCAACCACTCCTGCCACAGGCTCATATCATCCTTACAACACTTCCACAGCCCTTTTCTCTATCTCTAACCCTGCCTTGTACCTCTCCATATAAGCCTCAAGTCCTGCAACATCTCTAATATCAGGCTCTACTGTCGTTCCTTTCGCATCCTTAAATATAACCCTCTCCAGATACTCAGAAAGACTCATGTTATCCTTATTTAGCAGGTAAGAAGCAAGTACAGCCATTCCCCAAGGGCCTCCCTCTCCTGCAGTATCCATAACCGTAACAGGAGCATTTACTGCTGCTGCAAGGTAGCTTTGTGCAACCAAAGGTGTCTTAAAGAGTCCACCATGACCCATAATCTTAGTCACTTTAACCCTTTCATCCTTAAGGAGAATATCAAGCCCAATCTTAACCGCTCCAAGTGAAGCATATAGATGAGATCTCATAAAGTTTGCAAGGTTAAACTTACTCTCAGGCATTCTTGCAAATAACGGCCTTCCCTCATTCAAATGAACTATACCCTCTCCCGAATAATAGCCATAAGAAAGAAGTCCGTCGCAGTCCTTATCTCCGCTTAAGGAAGCATTATATAATTTGCCATACAGCTCACCCATATCTGCCTTTATTCCAAAAAGCTCTGCAAATTCCCTGAATATATTCACCCAGGCATTTAAGTCTGAGGTACAGTTATTAGCATGTGCCATAGCTACAGGGTACCCATCTGGTGTAGTCACCATATCTATCTCTCTATAAAGCTTTGATAAGCCCTTTTCAAGCACAAGCATGGCAAAAATGGAGGTGCCTGCAGATACATTTCCTGTACCTACAGCTACCGAGTTGGTAGCCACCATTCCCGTTCCTGCATCTCCCTCAGGCGGACAAAGAGGTACTCCTGCCTCTAGGTTTCCGCTTTCATCAAGAAATGCTACTCCCTCAGATGTCAAACTACCTGCATTATCTCCTGCTGAGAGCACCTTAGGAAAGAGCTCCATAAGCTTACGTGGTAACTCTTATCCAGAACTAGCTTTTCAAAGTCTTTAATCATCTTTTCGTTGTAATTCCCATTTTCAACAGGGAAAATACCGGCCGCATCTCCTACACCTATAACTCTTTCTCCAGTGAGCTTAAAATGTATGTATCCAGCTAATGTTACAGCAAAATCAAGCTCTTTCACATAGTCCTTCTTATCAAGAACTGCCTGATAAATGTGGGCTATAGTCCATCTAAGAGGTATATTAAAGTTAAAAACCCTGGTCAGTTCATCCGCAGCATCCTCTGTATCGCTATTTCTCCAAGTCTTAAAAGGTGTAAGCAGCCTCCCCTCTTTATCAAATACCATAAGTCCATGCATCATGGCACTTATGCCCATTGAGCCTATTTTTTTCAGGGTAATTCCATACTTCTCATCTACATTTTTCCTTAGAGAGGTGTAGCACTTTTTAAGCCCTGCATGGATTTCTTCTAAAGGGTAAGTCCATACCCCATCCTTAAGAGAGTTCTCCCAGTCATGGACACCAACACCCAGAACCTCTCCGCTAAAATCAACAAGTACAGCCTTTATCCTAGTCGAGCCAAACTCTATACCAAGGGATGTCCTCCCTTGTTTTATAAGCTCGGCTTTCTCACTGCAAATCGCTTCATTTCCCATATATTCTCCGTTTCTCTTACTTTTGCCCGTAGTACGCATTTGGTCCATGTTTTCTCGTAAAATGCTTCTCAAGATAATGAGCAGGCGCATTTTCTGCCTTAGGATTTACTATCTTAGCAAAGATATCCATCTTGGCTACCTCCTCCATAACTACTGCGTTATGCACAGCCTCAAAAGGTGTCTTTCCCCAGGAAAATGGGCCGTGACTCTTACAGATGCAGGCAGGAACATAGTCAGGATTGATATTCTTTTCATTAAAGGCCTTTACTATCACAAGACCGGTATTCTTCTCATAATCCTCATCTATCTCCTCCTTGGAAAGATGCCTTATGCAAGGTATATTCCCATAGAAATAGTCGCACTGGGTGGTACCCAGGCAAGGTATGTCCTCACCTGCCTGCGCAAAGCCTACTGCATAAGGAGAATGAGTATGCACTATTCCACCTATATTTGGAAAAGCCTTGTAGAGTTCAATGTGGGTTTTGGTGTCAGAGGAAGGGTTGAGCTCTCCCTCCACCCTATTTCCAGCAAGGTCAACTACAACCATATCCTCAGGTCTTAGTTTATCATATTCCACTCCGCTTGGCTTTATAACCACAAGCCCCTTTTCCCTGTCAATACCTGATACATTACCCCAGGTAAAGGTAACCAGACCGTATTTTGGTAAAAGCATATTGGCTTCGTAAACTCTTTGTTTAAGCTCGTTTAGCATAACGGCCTCCTTATTTCATAAAGAACTTCTGTAAATCAGCTTCTGTGGTGTCATCACCAATTGTAATAAGTTCTGTGCCTGTTAGCCTTGCAAACATAGCTATATCATCCCTTGTAAGTGCAGTAGATACCACTGAGTGATGAGCACCTCCTGCATAGCACCAGGCTGAAGTTCCTATATTAAAGTTAGGTTTATGGCGGTACATTATCCTTGCCACAGGAAGCTTAGGCATTGGCTTAGGCTGTTTTACAAGTTCTATATCTGCACATATAATTCTAAATCTATCTCCCATATCCACCATAGTTACCTGAATTCCATCTCCAGTAACACCGTCAAATACAAGTCTTGCAGGATCATCCTTCCCGCCTATTCCAAGTGGATGAACCTGTATCTCAGGCTTGGTGGCTGCAAATGCAGGTGGAACCTCAAGCATATGAGAAGCAAGCTCAAGCTCCTCTCCCTCTGTAAGGTCATAGGTGTAGTCCTCAATAAAGCCTGTAGCACCTTCCCTACCCTCAGCCATCTTCATAAGTATAGCTGACATGGCTGATATCTTGTAGTCTCCTTCCGGACCAAAGCCAACGCCCTTTGTCATAAGGTTCTGTACAGCAAGTCCCGGAAGCTGCTTAAGCCCGTGTAAATCCTGAAAGGTATCTGCAAAGGCTCCAATTTTATTCTTTTCTAAAAACTTCTCAATAGCTACTTCATACTTTGCCTGCTCACTTACAGTCTCTGTGTTTGTTGTAGCCATAGTGTATTTGTCAGCATATTCCTTCATCTTAGCATCGATTTCTTCTTTTGACACCTTAGCTGCTATATCTACTATATCACCAATTGCGTAATAATTACACTCCCAGCCGTATTTAATCTGGCTCTCTACCCTATCGCCGTCAGTAACAGCAACTTCTCTCATATTGTTACCAAAGGAAGCGACTTTAAGTTTCCTTGAAAATGCTATAGCCTTAGCTACCTCTGCAAAACGTTTAATCTTAGCAATTACATTTGAGTGCTTGTAAAATCCCGCTGCAACCTCGTGTGTGATTCCCATTCTTGCTAAAATGAAGGCATACTCTCTATCGCCGTGTGCAGCCTGATTGAGATTCATAAAGTCCATATCTATACTGTCATAAGGAAGCTTTTCATTTGCCTGAGTATGAATGTGGAGAAGAGGCTTTCTAAGCTCCTGCAAGCCTTTTATCCACATTTTCGCAGGTGAAAATGTATGCATCCAGGTGATTACACCTACACAGTCATCATCATTTGACACCTTGCGGAGATTATTTATACAAATCTCTGAAGTCTCAACTGTAGGAAGCAGTTCTACCTCTACTATTCCTTTTAGCTTTTCATTTAAGAATTCTGCCATTTCTTTGCTGTCCGCCGCCACCTGCTTAAGGCACTCATCACCGTATAAATCCTGTGAACCTACTACAAAATATAACTTTTCCATCATTATTTCCTCCTGTTATTTTTCCTTTATGTCCCTTACAGAATTACCATCGTTAAGTACAACGGGAAATCTGTGGGAGTAATTTTTATTCTGCCAATGGCTGTCTGTCAACATTTTTATCAATTTCTTTGCAGCAGTCATCCCTAGCTCAACCTTTGGGTGCACAGCAGAGTAAATCTTAAGGCTTTCATTTTCTACAAGCCTGGCATCATCAAACGAAACCATTGATAAGTCCCTTGGTATCGATACCCCCTTATCTTTTAAGAAATCCAGATAAGAGTAGGCTATCTCATCATTGTACATTATCATCGCTGTACAATCTTTTGCTTTTCTAAATGTTTTTGCAAATATTTTGTCTCTTTGTTTCTCCGCCATATCCTTAGTTGAGTACCATCTGATATAGTCATCATCAAACTTGACACCATAGTCCGAAAGACATTCTATGAAGCCTTTATACCTCTCCTGACCCTGGATGTCGTCATACTTGAACATCCCTCCTATCCTCTTATGTCCGTTCTTTATAAGGTGTTTGGTCAGCTCATAACCCGCCTCCGCGTCCGACATCTCTATACTGCTAAAGTTCTGATTTGAGTAGTGGTTATGTATGAATATTGTTGGTATTTTCTTTTTCACTATTTCCTTATAAAGTCTTATATTGGGATTTGGAAAGCTTGACTTGGTACCTTCTATTATAAGCCCCGATACCCCTGCTTTTAAAAATCCCTCCAAGTAGATAGCCTCGTCATTTAGTCTGTTTTTGGTAACCGCCACATCTATGATATAGCCTTTCTCCTCAAGAACTGACCTGATTCCCTCATACACTTGCGGGAAGAGATAATCCGAAAAGTAGCTAAGAATAAGTCCTATATGTTTCTTTTCTTTGTCACCTTCTTTATTTTTGTAAAGAAACAAAGGTGCCGCTTCCTCTTACTCTTGTAATCAGTCCTTCTTGTTCAAGCTGCTTTAGCGCATTCCTTACTGTCTGTCTTGAATAGCCAAATTTCTTCTCAAGCACGTGCTCCGATGGTAACTTCTCCCCATCCTTTATCACTCCGCTAAGAATCAGGGTATGCGCCCAGTTGTAGAGTTTACGATACTTTAGGCTGTCATTTCCGGACTTATCCAAAACATTTGACATAATGAACCACCTCTTTATTTCTATATTTTTCATAATAATATTGTCTACTAAGTAAAAGCAAGGGAATTTAATTTTTAAAAGTATAAAGTTGTATTTAAATAGACTTTTTAAAAATAATCAAATGAGCATTATCTATATAAATGAATATATCCTATTCCAGTGATTTTTCTCAACATTTTTCCTCACTTTATCCACAGGTTTTCAAAAACCCACTATAGCCTATGTTCACTTATTATAAGTTTTGCATAAGTACAAAAGTATTTGGCACACTATGGTACAGGATTGCCACAGCTTCGCTTCTCGTAATTCTCACAAAAGCATGTCATTAACTCATAAAAATAATCCTTAGTTTTAATCCATATATTCCATCTCAAATAGTTGAGAGTTTTAAATCACAACTTTGAAGTTGTATTTTTATAAAAATATGCTGATTGTTTCCATCAGACCTAGATTTATAGAATCTTGAAGGGACTGCTTAATAATGAAAATTCTCGCATATTAAAAAGCCACCATAATTTGTTATGGCAGCCCTATCACAGTCCGATCCCATGCTCACAATATAAAGTCAACTTCAAGTTCACTTCAAGCTAACTTCAAACTCACTTCAAACTCACTTCAAAGTCAACTTCAAACTCACTTCAAACTCACTTCAAAGTCAACTTCAAACTCACTTCAAACTCACTTCAAACTCACTTCAAACTACTGGCAGCCTTATCATTTAGCTTATATTTTACGCCCTAATCTTTACATACTTGCGAGCGCCTTCCTCACCCTTTCAAAGTGCAAAAAACCTTCTTTCTTCTCAAGTTCCTCCATATCATCCACATCTACAAATCTGTAATCCGTTACCTCATCAGGATTTACCTTTATCTTGCTTTTATCAAAACACCCCTTAAAATGATAAATATCCACAAAGTAATTATCTCCACTTTCTGCATCTTCATTTTTGTAGCTGTAAATTAATTTTCCCTTATTCTTACCCATCTCAAGCCCTGTCTCTTCGGCCACCTCCCTAAGTACCGCAGTCTGTGAATCTTCTCCTGCCTTAGCGCTGCCACCCGGTATTTCCCAGGCACCTGCTCCCCATTTTTTATCATTACTCCTTTTGGTCGCAAGAATCTTTCCGTATTCATCCTCTAGTACAGCTAGTACATAGAGCATATACTGCCCCTTTTTAAGCCCTTTCCCACGAGGAAGTATTTTCCCGGTCTTTTCTTTGTTTTCATCGTAGATATCTATCATTTCCATAGTATTTTCCTCAAATTCAATCCTCATAGTGTCATCAAAGCAGCTGTCATTCCCTCTGTGGCAGGCTGCTCCGTCCTTTATTACCTTAACTAAGATGGCATCATTATCACAGTCTGATTCAATACTCACAATGTGCTGATAGTTTCCGCTTGTCTCTCCCTTAAGCCAGAGCTTACTTCCCTCTTATTTCTATTACTACTACAACAACTTGTCAAGGTCTTTCCAGTCATTTACATCATCTTTGATGTCGGTAATTTCACAACTATCTTTTTATTCAAAAACAATTATTGCGCATTTCATATTTTAGTTATATAATTTGAACAAGGAGGCTAACTATGGACATAAAATATTCCAAACAAGCCCTAAAAAATATTAAAACAATTCCCAACCCAATGAAAGAACGTATTAAAACGGGAATTGACTTGTTATACGCTCTTGTTTTAAAATTTATACCATCCGACAATCCTTTACCTGATGAAATAGAAGCAATCAGGCAGGGTGAAGAGGATTATAAAAATGGTGATATTTTCAGTCATGAAGAGGTTTGGAAGTAAGGAAAAGCCTCCTGTCTCCTAAATCCGTACCAATATCCCCTCTGCTTTTAATTCTTGCTTCAAATCCTTTATCTTTACCTCACCCAAGTGGAAGATAGAGGCCGCCAGTCCTGCTGATATATCCGGTATTTCCTTAAACAGCTTAGTAAAGTCTTCCACCTTCCGCAAATATATGGTAGTCTCTCTGTCTACCCTCTTAACATCTACGGAAAGCACCACGCATTGGTTGCCGTATTTGGAGGCAGCCTCATTTATAAGTATAGGATTCTTGATTGCACCTGAATTTACCGACACCTTATCAACCCCCGCCTTACTGTAACGCTTGCCAAGTTCCACCGGTTCTGCTATTTCCTTTAAGCCTGCAAAATTAACTCCTTTTACTACCTTCCCATCCTTTACGTCAAGGCAGGGAATAATTCTCTTTGTTATCATACTTTAAGCGCCTCTCTTAAATCAATATTTCCTGTGTACATAGCCTTGCCAAGAATGGCTCCGTAAAGTCCTGCTTTTTTAAGCTCTACAAGGTCATCTAGCCTTGTTACCCCTCCTGATGCGGTTATATTCATATCTGTATTAGCCATCAGCTTTACATAAAACGCGGTATTTATCCCACTCATAGCACCATCTTTTGCTATGTCTGTCACGATAATATTCTTAACTCCTATTTCCCTAAGTTCTCCCACAAAGTCAAATATATTCTTATCAAGTACTTCAAGCCAACCCTTTATGGCAACTTTTTCATCCTTTAAGACTTATATTTAAAGCAAAAAAACCACCGACCTCGCAGGATGTGGAATACACCTGCTTAATCAGTGGTTCATTATAGCTAATGTTTATTAAATTGTCGCAAAAAGCTTGTAGACATCAGGGATTTCCATAGGTCTATAGAAATAATACCCCTGTACAGAGTCGCAACCCGCTTCAGTAACTATATGAAGCTCTTTCTCTGTTTCCACTCCTTCCACACAACCATCTTGTCAAAATTATGACAGGCAGAAACCAGTGTGGATATGAAGAGCTTACTGTCAGAAGAGTCTGACATCTTCTTCATAAGCGAACGGTCAAGCTTTACTATATTGGCAGGATACTTAAGGAGCATCTCAAGAGAGGAATATCCCACTCCAAAGTCATCAATCGCCATCCTCATATTCATATCCTTACAGCTTTCGATAAACTTCGTAAGCTTGATAGGATCATCATGATAATGCGTTTCTGTTAGTTCAAGTACGAGGCGTGAGCCGTCCATTCCATAATCATCTAAGAGCTGTTTCATATATGGCAATAAGGTCTCATCCTTTATCTGATAGTAGCTGACATTGAAGTCAAGGGTAAACTCCGGGATGTATGCGTTTATTCGTTTACAGAGCTTGGCTGCCTGCTTAAACACCCATTTCCCTACAGTTGGCATGAGATTGTTTTCTTCGAGTATAGGTACGAATGTAATAGGAGATATATTTTGCCCCTGATAACTCCAACGAAGTAAAAGCTCTCCGCCTATCAGTCTATGGGAATCTGCAGATACAATTGGCTGCATCACAACTCTGAAGTTGTTCATGTCATTAGCTACATCCTTACTTATTTCAAGTAACATCTGCTTTTGCTCACGATGTGAGCTCATTGTCTGTTCTGTGTAGATGATGTCTTCTTCAGGCTTGTGTTTTGCTATATCAAGCACACTCATCACATCAGTCATAATTTCAATGGCTGACATCTCAGGATTAAGTTCACCCAAAATTCCTACAGAACAAGGATAGCGGATAGGAAGGTTATATTCTGCATAAGAATCAGAGATTACCTTCTTTATCCTCTTAGAGTACTCACTAAGTTCATATTTTGCTCTTTCCGAAATTATTGCCATAAAGCGTAATCCGTCAAGTCTATAAAATTTTATTTCATCATCAAAGCTTTGGAAAAGCTCAGCTCCTATGTCTTTTATGAGGTTATCTCCAATTGCCCTTCCTCTAAGCTCATTAATCTCACCAAATCCATTGAGACGGAAGCATAAACAATAAGAGGTATTACCATTATAAAATAAGGTGCTAATATCTCGTACAGCAGCCTTTTCCTTCTGGAAGTTAGTAATAGGACAGGTGTCAAAAGCATTGTTAAGTATTGAAACCTGACCACTATAAAACAATGGTTTCTCCTTATCCTTGTCCCATTTGATATAGCCAGCACAGTGAACCCAGACCTCCTCTCCATCTTTATTAACTACACGGTAAATGAGGTCATATACTTCTCTTCTCAGTTTTATAAATTCATCAAAATCTTTTTCATAAAAATCAAGATCTTCCTTATGTGTTATAAACTTTTTCCACTCTTGTGGAAGGTTGTAGACAATGTTGTTTTCAAAACCCCATTTTTCCTTCAGAGTATCAGAAAGATACCAGACATTTTTCTGAAGGTCACCAAAATAAGCATAGTTGTCGCCTAGCTCAAGTGTCTTAAAGAATATGTCTAGACTGAAGTAGTTATTTTCAATGAAACGATAAAGCATACTGTTTCTGCTGTCATTGAAATTGTCTATATAATTGTCTACACCAAGCATTCTTCTGTTTCGTGTTCTTCCCGACACAGAATCTGGTCTGCTAAAAATAAATAGCTTTTATTCTTGTATAAAACACTTTCCGCAACAGCCCTTATTTCAGCAGGTATGAGAGGGTTCTCATTAGACCAGTAAGAGCCAAAAACCATGGGAAGAGTCTTGTCATTTATTTCACCTTCAAGCATCTTCATCAGCTTATCAAAATAAGCACTGTCTATGTCAGGACATAAGATCACGAAGTGCTTACCTGTTACCCTGTATATCTTATATCCAGAGAATATCTCCTTTAGAACAGTATGGCAACGGCAAATTACAATATCGCCTTCCTGATAACCATACTCGTCATTTATGTTTTCAAGTTCTATGAGGTCACAGGTAACAATCCCTAACTGCCTACAGGCTTCTGCCTCCTTAAAGTCCTCTTCAAATGCATCTCTGTTGTATGCCAGTGTAAGAAGATCGTGATATTTATCAAAAGCTACTTTTTTCTCAAGACTTTTATGCTTAACTATAAACGAAAAAAGCGAACTTATTTTTTTTAGTAAAGGAATTATTTCATCCTCGGTCATGTTTTCAGGATTGTCCACTCCTAAAAAACCTGCAATTTCATCTCCCAAACGTATAGGAACTACCATGAGTGATTTTATATTTTGTGGTTTGAGAATAGCATAAGTTGATGGGTTATCCACCTTGATAGCTTCAATATCATGTATGATAACGTTCTTATTCTCTTTAAATAAGTCCAACCAAAAATCGACCACTTGAATGCTTTCATTCTGAAGCATATCTTTTTGTGTTGCAACTCCCTTTGCACACCACTCATAAGTATTACTCATCGTCTCATTACTGAAGTCAATTTCAAATACATATGAACGTTCACTTTTGCACAATTCGCCCAAATATCCCAACATTTTATCAATGTCGACACTTGTGTTTTCAAAATCAAGCGAATTCCAAAGCCAATTTCCTAAATAATCGGTAATGGAGGAAGTATTATTTATATCCTGCTTCCTTTCATTAATCATCGTCGCACTCCCTTGCTAATTCATAGTATTACATCTCACCCATTGCCGCAAGCTTTTCTGTTTGATCTGCTACTATAAGATTCTCGATAATCTCTGTTAAATCTCCACCCATAACTCCATCAATATTATGTGTAGTAAATTTAATTCTATGATCAGTAACTCTACCCTGAGGGAAGTTATAGGTACGAATCTTCTCAGATCTGTCACCGCTTCCCACCTGGCTCTTTCTGTTGGCGGCCTCTTCAGCATGCGCCTTTTCACATTCAAGTTCATAAAGCCTTGAACGAAGTACCTTCATGGCCTTATCCTTGTTCTTAAGCTGTGACTTCTCATCCTGACAGGAAATAACAATTCCTGTTGGAATATGTGTCAAACGAACGGCTGAATCAGTAGTATTTACGCACTGTCCACCGTTACCTGAAGCCCTAAACACATCAAACTTGATGTCATTAGGATCTATGGTAACATCAACCTCCTCTGCCTCAGGCAGAATAGCAACGGTAGCTGCAGATGTCTGAAGTTTACCATTTGACTCTGTCACTGGAACTCTCTGTACTCTGTGAGTTCCGCTCTCATATTTAAGCTTTGAAAACGCACCCTTACCGTTGATTAGGAAGGTAACTTCCTTAAATCCTCCAAGTCCGTTTTCATTGAAGCTTAGTATCTCAGGCTTCCAACGGTTATTCTCAGCGTATTTGCAATACATGCGGTAAAGTTCAGAAGCAAATATAGCCGCCTCGTCACCGCCTGTTCCTGCACGAATTTCAACTATTACGTTCTTATCATCATTCTTGTCCTTAGGTAGTAAAAGAACCTTTAATTCCTTTTCAAATTCAGGTACTAAAGCCTTCGCTTCGGCAAGTTCTTCCCTTGCTAACTCCTTTAATTCCGGATCACTCTCCTCAGCTATCATCTTGAGGCAATCCTCTATCTGCTCATTATTCGCCTTATATTCTTTGTATTTCTCCACTATTGGCTGGAGGTCTGACTGTTCCTTCATAAGACTTCTAAACTTATTTGGATCTGCTGCAGCCATACCTGAAGCTAATTCATCAGTTACTTCCTTATACCTTCCTGCGAGGGGTTTTCAATACTTTCAAACATCAGTTTTTCCTTCCTAAATGTAAATTATCTAAGTACAGTTGCCATTCATGTATTATAATATGTCGTCCTACAATCTTGCAACCCCTGTACTCCTTGCTGCCTCAGCAGTAGCCCTTGCAACCGCATCCTTTACTCTGGCATCAAATGCCTTTGGCAGGATGTAGTCCTCACTTAATTCATCATCCGAAACAAGTCCCGCTATAGCTTTTGCAGCAGCTATTTTCATTTCATCGTTTATCTCACCTGCTCTTACATCAAGAGCTCCTCTAAAGATACCTGGGAAACAAAGCACATTGTTTACCTGGTTAGGAAAATCCGAGCGTCCTGTAGAAACCACCCTTGCACCTGCTTCTTTCGCCTCTTCTGGGAAAATCTCAGGTATAGGATTGGCACAGGCGAATATAATAGCATCTTTTGCCATGGATCTCACCATTTCTTTGGTAAGAGTCCCTGGGGCTGATACTCCAATAAATATATCGGCGTCTTTTATCACTTCCTCAAGACTTCCTTTTTCCATTTTAAAATTTGTTATATTTGCCATTTCTTCTTTGATAGGGTTCAAGCCTTCTCTCCCCTTGTAAATAGCTCCTTTTCTGTCTGTCATGATTACATTTTTAAGTCCCATAGCCATCAGCAGTTTTATGATAGCAATACCTGCCGCTCCCGCTCCTGATGTAACAATTTTAACATTTTCTATGTTTTTTCCAACGATTTTAAGTGCATTTAGTACACCTGCAAGGGTGACCACTGCTGTTCCGTGCTGGTCATCGTGAAAAATAGGAATATCCGTACATTTTTTAAGCCTTTCCTCTATCTCAAAGCATCTTGGTGCAGATATATCCTCAAGGTTCACACCACCGAAGGAGCCAGCAAGAAGCTCAACAGTCCTTACTATCTCATCCACATCCTTGCTTCTTACACAAAGAGGAATGGCATCTACATCTCCAAAAGCCTTAAATAAAGCACATTTTCCTTCCATAACAGGCATACCGGCCTCAGGGCCTATGTCCCCAAGACCTAAAACAGCAGTTCCGTCAGTCACTACAGCAACAGTATTCCATCTTCTAGTAAGCTCAAATGATTTATTTACATCCTTTTGTATCTCCAGACAAGGAGTAGCAACCCCCGGTGTATAAGCAAGACTCAGCGCCTCCGCACTATCTACCGCAGCTCTTACCTTTATCTCTATCTTACCCTTCCACTCTGCATGCTTTTCTAATGAAACTTTTCCGTAATCCATAACTTCCTCCTTATCATCGTTTTAAGTGATACAATATCATAAGTTTTAACAGCCTTAAAAATCTTTAATCCACTTATTGATTTTATTTACTATTATACCAGCTCTTCAGGCTTAAATACCTCGTCAAAGCTCTCTTCATCCATAAATCCAAGGTCTAAGCAGGCTTTCTTTAGGCTGATGCCCTCTTTATATGCTTTCTTTGCAACTGCTGCCGCATTATCATAGCCCACATAAGGGGAAATACAGGTAACAAGCATAAGTGAGTTATGTAAATTTTCATGCATCTTTTCACGGTTAGCTCTTATTCCAGTAGCACAGTTATCGTTAAAGGAGCTGATTGCATCCCCTAGAAGCCTCACTGACTGTAAAAAATTGTAAATCAGTACAGGCATGAATACATTCAACTCAAAATTTCCTTGAGAGGCAGCCATGCCAACTGCCACATCATTGCCCATGACCTGTACAGCCACCATAGTCACTGATTCACACTGGGTTGGATTAACCTTACCCGGCATGATTGAGCTTCCAGGTTCATTTTCAGGTATGAATATTTCTCCAAGTCCAAGCCTAGGGCCTGAGGAGAGCCACCTCACATCATTGGCTATCTTCATCATATTGGCCGCAAGACCTTTGATAGCCCCATGACAGGCAACAAGGGCATCCTTTGAAGTCAGGGCATGGAACTTATTTTCAGCAGTTACAAAAGGTTCTTCTGTAAGTTCCGCTATTTTCTTAGCTACCAGCCTGTCAAAATTCTTAGGTGCATTTATTCCTGTTCCTACGGCAGTTCCGCCCAGAGCCAGCTTATATATACCCTGCATAGAAGCCTTAATCTGCTCAAGACTGTTAATAAGCATAAATCTCCAACCGCTTATTTCCTGAGAAAACTTAATTGGAGTAGCATCCTGAAGATGTGTTCTTCCGCTTTAACTATATCATCATTTTTCTTTTTCAAGCCTCAAGAAGGTAAGTATGAGCTTCTCTATGGCCGGTAAAAGCACTTTTTTTATCTCCATTATAGCGGATATGTGCATTGCGGTAGGGAAGGTATCGTTTGAACTCTGTGACATATTTACATCATCGTTAGGATGTAACACCCTCTTACCAGCAAAGCATATTGCCCTCTACCCGATATCACTTCATTTTACATTCATGTTGCTCTGTGTTACTG
>CAKAGA010000002.1 GCA_916438995.1 uncultured Catonella sp. | reverse complement strand
GTCATTTCCGGACTTATCCAAAACATTTGACATAGCAAACCACCTCTTTATCCCTTTATTATCATGATTAGTATTGTTAACAAGGATAAGCAAGTAATTTTAATTTTTAGGTTTTCAAAAGTTGTATTTAAATCTGTCAATTCTTAAAACAATCAATTTTGCAATTTCGTTTGATTTTATAATTGAATATATCCTATTCCCTGATTTTTACAATATTTTCTACTCTTCTTAATAAGCAGTACAGATTGTTATTACTTCTTTTATACTTACTATGGTCTAATTTGTATGTTAAAAAAATACAGCACCCTATTATACATTACCACTATAGCTTTGCTACTTGTAATCCTTGCAAAAAGCCTGAAATTCACGAAATAATATTTGATATAATCAGTAAATCTCAAATAGTTATCTTAGAATTTTAAATACAACTTTAAAGTTGTATTTAATCAAATATTCCTCTTATCTTCATTATTCCCAACTTCATAGAATCTTAACGAGCTGTATATAACAAAAATTTTTCACACATAAAAAGCCGCCATAGTTTAGTATGCACCTTATCACAGTCTGATTCAATACTCACAATGTGCTGATAGTTCCCACTTGTCTCTCCTCAAGACAGAGTTTACTTCTTGAGTTGCTTCATTCATTAAAAATTTAAACACCGAAATATCAATTTTATCCGTATCATATTGTATAAGAACAGCTTTCTCATTTTTGCCTAACCTTATATTTTCTATAGAAGACTGCGTGGGATATGATTCTATTTCACTATCAATCAGACAAAGCTGCAGTACATCCAGTGCCATATCAACTCCTTCAGCGTAGGTCCTGCACAAGTATTTGCCTCCGGAATATCAGGAAATGTAATTGATATTCCGTACTTTTCTTCGCTTTTTGTCATATTCGTCGTAATTAAAAACTGCATAGTAACTAACTCTCATAATACCTCCATTCTGCCGGCTTTGAGGTAGAAAAACCTTCACTAAACGCTAACCATATCAGGGTTCGTTTTATAGTATCTGCCCTTGACACTTTGCTCTTCATAAGGTAACCATGCTTTTCAAGATTGCTTAGAACTCTCTTTCTAAAATAGGTAGAATCACTTACACCCAAGTATTCAGCTATCTCGGATACCTTATGTGCATTGAGATAACAAAAATTTAACACCTTTTCATCCAGGTCAGTTCCTTCAGGAACAGGCACAAAGCTCAAAAAGGACACAACATCATTTTCAATTCCCCTATCATAAGTCAAATCAGGAAGAACCAGAGTAAAATGATCCGATTTTGAGTAATATGGTTTATGTTTTTCATCTGCAGATGCATACTCCTCCACAATCTTATCAAAACCCGTGCCTGCTGCCTCCATTACATTGCAAGCTACCATGCTCCACAAATCAGCTCATTTCTTCTTTTAGAAATAATTCCTGATAAATCATAAGTTTTCCCAAGCTTCTCACCCCTGTAAAATCCACCTGGAGAAGATATTTCCAGACGATTCTTAAACATATCAACCTGTATTTGAGTACCATCCAGATAGTAGTCCCTATGGGCAACTGCATTTATAACACCCTCAAACAAAAGCCCTCGAGAAATGCATCTATATTCACAGGGTATTATCAAACTTTACCATGTTATGATTCATTCTCAGATTCACTAAATTCAATGATATAATCAATGGTCGAGGTAATATTGCCATTAAAAACTGTTAATTGTAACAACCCTATCACTTCCCTTATTAAATCTGAGAAAAGCTGAGCACTGTACTTCTGTTTTTCTTACCATTATAATTATCCATAAATAAGACTGCACCGTTTAATAGATACCCTGCCTCATTTGCAAAAACCAAGCGACTGTAACGCCTTTTCTTTTAGACTTTTACCTTTATTATGTTTCTTTATAAAACCTATGAAGATCAGAGAATTTATCGGATTCATATTTTTATATCGAAACCAATATATCATACTGGGTTTTCTTGCTTTTAACGCTCATCTCGATTATTTCTTCATAGGTTGCACCGTTCAGTAAATCCGTCAGCCGTATAAAACAGAAGGGATATTTTTATATTTTAAAAATTACAGGCTTAACTACCGATTCATCAATTGCTATCTTAATTATAAAACGTTCTTTACCATTTATTTTATAACCTATAAAGGATATTTTCATTTTGTGGTCTTGGTGTCACGTGTTCGTTGACCTGATTGTTGAGTAATTCCTTTCATTATCTGCGGCCTTCCTATCAAAACCAATCAACTTATTGGTCTTATCCTCACTCCAATATAAAAAATCTCCTCCGGAAGCATTGGCAAATCCTGCGATACTTTTAAGCCAGCCTGATAACATCCTCTCTATTTAGAACTGCCTTTCAAACTTGTCACTTTCAAGCTTCACGTCTCCAATTATCTCATCTAAATACATAACGTCACCTCTTTATTTGAACTACTTCAATAATACTTCAAAGTCACTTCAAAGTCAACTTCAAACTCACTTCAAAGTCACTTCAAGTCAACTTCAACCTCGCTTCAAACACTGGCAGCCTTATCATTTAGCTTATTCTAAAATCATCATTACCGCACTGGACTTTACTAAAGTCTATCATATGTGAAAATATGTTACTTACTTTTTCAATTCACCATAGCAAACCACCGGCCTCGCAAAGCGCTAAAGGCACTTACTAAGTCAGTGGTTTCATTATAGCTTTTGTTTATTGAATTGTCCCAAATAGCTTGTAGACATCAGGGATTTCATTGGTTTGTAAAAATACAGCCCTGTACGAGTCACAGCCCGCTTCAGTAACGATATTAAGCTCTTTTTCTGTCTCCACTCCTTCCACACATACCATCTTATCAAAAGTTATGACAGGCAGACACAATGGTGATATGAAGACCTTACTGTCAGACGAATCCGACATCTTCTTCATAAGTGAGCGGTCAAGCTTTACTATATTGGCAGGATACTTAAGGAGCATCTCAAGAGAGGAATATCCCACTCCAAAGTCATCAATCGCCATCATCATATTCATATCCTTACAGCTTTCAATGAACTTCAACAGCTTAATAGGATCATCATGATAATGGGTTTCCGGTAAGCTCAAGCACAAGACGTGAGCCATCCATTTCGTAGTCCTCTAAAAGCTGCTTCATATATGGCAGCAAAGTCTCATCCTTTATCTGGTAGTAGCTGACATTGAAGTCCAAAGAGTAAACTCAGGATGTATGCGCATATTCTCTTACTAGATCTTTGCTAGCCTGCTTAAACACCCATTTCCCTACGGTGGACATGCAGATATTCTCTTCAGAGTATAGGTACAAAGACCATAGGAGATACATTCTGTCCCATATAGCTCCAACGAAGCAGAAGCTCGCCACCTATCAGTCTGTGAGTCTCTGCTGACACAATCGGCTGCATCACAACCCTGAAGTTGTTCATGTCATTTGCTACGTCCTTACTTATATCAAGCAGCATCTGCTTTTGTTCACGATGCGAACTCATGGTCTTTTCTGTATAAATGATATCCTCTTCAGGCTTGTGCTTTTGCTGTATCAAGCACACTCATTACATCAGTAATAATCTCTATGGCTGACATATCAGCGTTTAGTTCACCCGAGAAATGCCCACAGAGCAAGGATAACGGATAGGAAGGTTATACTCGGCATAAGAGTCTGATATAATCTTCTTTATTTTCTTTGAGCATTCATCAAGGGTATAATCGGCATTGCCTACAATCACTGCCATAAAGCGCAATCCATCAAGTCTCTAAAACTTTTATCCTATCATCAAAGCTTGCAAGAAGCTCAGTAGCAATGTCCTTTTATGAGGTTATCTCCAATTGACCTTCCTCTAAGCTCATTAATCTCACCAAATCCATTGAGGCGGAAAGCATAAAGCAATAAGACGTATTACCATTATAAAACAGACTGCTAATATCGCGTACAGCAGCTTTTTCTTTCTGGAAGTTAGTATAGGACAAGCGTCAAAGGCATTGCCAGTATTGATACATTACCACAGTAAAAACAGCGGCTTTCTCCTGTCTTTATCCCATTGATGTATCCACAGCTGTACCCAGACCTCCCTCTCCATATTTGTCTACACAGGTATATAAGGTCATACGTCCCTTTTCTGCTTTATAAATTCACCAAAATCTTTTTCGTAAAAATCACGATCTTCCTTATGTGTTATAAACTGCTTCCTCCTGGAAGATCATGACAATATGTTATTCTAAAAGCCCATTTTCTCCTTTCAGAGTATCAGAAAGATACCAGACATTTTTCTGGAGGTCACCACAAGCATGGTTGTCGCCTAGCTCAAGTGTCTTGAGAATACGTCTAGACCAAAGTAGTTGTTTTCAATGATCGATACAAACATCTGTTTCTGCTGTCATTGAAAATGATCATACAAGTGTCTACACTCATCATTCTCCTGTCTCGTGTTCTTCCCGTTACATGATCTGTCTAAAATAAATAGCTTTTATTCTTGTATAGTACACTCTTCCGGGCAACAGCCCTTACCCTCAGCCGGCACGAGAGGATTCTCATTAGACCAGTAAGAACCAAAAACCATAGGAAGATGTCTTGTTATTTATTTCACCTTCAAGCATTCTTTATCAGCTTGTCAAAATAAGCACTGTCTATGTCAGGACATGACAGATCAGAAAACGTGTTACCTGTTACCCTGTATATCTTATATCTGCAGAATATCTCCTATAGAACAGTTTCAGCGGCATATTACAATATCGCCTTCCTGATATCCGCACTCGTCATTTAGTTGTTTTCCAGTTCAGAAAGAGGTCACACGTAGCAATCCCTAACTGCCTACAGCCGTCAAAGCCTCTTAAAGTCCTCCTTCAAAATGCATCTCTCTGTATGCTAGTGTAAGAAGATCGTGATATTTATCAAAAGCTACTTTTTCTCAAGACTTGTGCTTGACTATAAACGAAAAAGTGAACTTATTTTCTTAGTAGAGGAATTATTTTCATCCTCAGTCATAGCTTTTCAGGATTGTCCACCCCTAAAAACCTGCAATTTCATCATCCCCAAACGATAGGAACTCACCATGAGTGATTTTATATTTTGTGCTTTGAGAATAGCATAAGTTGATGGGGTCTATCAGTCTTAATATGCCTCAACGTCAGGTATAATATACGTTTTATTCTGTCTAAATCAGTCCAACCAAAAATCGACCACTTTGAATGCTTTTCATTCTGAAGCATATCTTTTTGTGTTGCAACTCCTTTTGCACACCACTCATAAGTATTACTCATCGTCTCATTACTGAAGTCAATTTCAAAATACATAGTGCACGTTCACTTTTGCACAATTCACCCAAATATCTCAACATTTTCATCCATGTCGACACTTTGTGTTTTCAAAATCAAGCGAATTCCAAAGCCAATTTCTAAATAATCGGTAATGGAGGAGTATTATTTATATCCTGCTTCCTTTCATTAATCATCGTCGCACTCCTTGCTAATTCATAGTATTACATCTCACCCATTGCTGCAAGCTTTTTCTGTTTGATCTGCTACTATAAGATTCTCGATAATCTCTGTTAAATCTCCACCCATAACTCCATCAATATTATGTGTCGTAAATTTAATTCTATGATCAGTAACTCTACCCTGAGGGGAAAGTTATAGGTACGAATCTTCTCAGATCTGTCACCGCTTCCCACCTGGCTCTTTCTGTTGGCGGCCTCTTCTGCATGTGCCTTTTTCGCATTCAAGTTCATAAAGCCTTGAACGAAGTACCTTCATTGCTTTGTCTTTGTTCTTAAGCTGTGACTTCTCATCCTGGCAGGATATAACTATCCCTGTAGGAATATGTGTCAAACGAACAGCTGAATCTGTGGTATTGACACACTGTCCACCGTTACCTGAAGCCCTAAACACATCAAACTTGATGTCATTAGGATCTATGGTAACATCAACCTCCTCTGCCTCAGGCAGAATAGCAACAGTAGCTGCAGATGTCTGAAGTTTACCATTTGACTCTGTCACTGGAACTCTCTGTACTCTGTGGGTTCCGCTTTCATATTTAAGCTTTGAAAAACGCACCCTCTACCGTTGATTAGAAGGTAACTTCCTAAATCCTCCAAGTCCGTTTTCATTGAAGCTTAGTATCTCAGGCTTCCAACGGTTATTCTCAGCGTATTTGCAGTACATACGGTAAAGTTCAGAAGCAAATATAGCCGCCTCGTCACCGCCTGTTCCTGCACGAATTTCAACTATTACGTTCTTATCATCATTCTTGTCCTTAGGTAGTAAAAGAACCTTTAATTCCTTTTCAAATTCAGGTACTAAAGCCTTCGCTTCGGCAAGTTCTTCCCTTGCTAACTCCTTTAATTCCGGATCACTCTCCTCAGCTATCATCTTGAGGCAATCCTCTATCTGCTCATTATTCGCCTTATATTCTTTGTATTTCTCCACTATTGGCTGGAGGTCTGACTGTTCCTTCATAAGACTTCTAAACTTATTTGGATCTGCTGCAGCCATACCTGAAGCTAATTCATCAGTTACTTCCTTATACCTTCCTGCGAGGGTTTCAATACTTTCAAACATCAGTTTTCCTTCCTAAATGTAAATTATCTAAGTACAGTTGCCATTCATGTATTATAATATGTCGTCCTACAATCTTGCAACCCCTGTACTCCTTGCTGCCTCAGCAGTAGCCCTTGCAACTCGCATCCTTTACTCTGGCATCAAATGCCTTTGGCAGGATGTAGTCCTCACTTAATTCATCATCCGAAACAAGTCCCGCTATAGCTTTTGCAGCAGCTATTTTCATTTCATCGTTTATCTCACCTGCTCTTACATCAAGAGCTCCTCTAAAGATACCTGGGAAACAAAGCACATTGTTTACCTGGTTAGGAAAATCCGAGCGTCCTGTAGAAACCACCCTTGCACCTGCTTCTTTCGCCTCTTCTGGGAAAATCTCAGGTATAGGATTGGCACAGGCGAATATAATAGCATCTTTTTATGGATCTCTACCATTTCTTTTGGTAAGAGTCCCGGGCTGATACTCCAATAAATATATCGGCGTCTTTTATCACTTCCTCAAGACTTCCTTTTTCCATTTTTAAAATTTGTTATATTTGCCATTTCTTCTTTGATAGGGTTCAAAGCCTTCTCTTCCCTTGTAAATAGCTCCTTTTTCTGTCTGTCATGATTACATTTTTAAGTCCCATAGCCATCAGCAGTTTTATGATATAATACCTGCCGCTCCCTGCTCCTGATGTAACAATTTTAACATTTTCTATGTTTTTTCCAACGATTTTAAGTGCATTTAGTACACCTGCAAGGGTGACCACTGCTGTTCCGTGCTGGTCATCGTGAAAAATAGGAATATCCGTACATTTTTTAAGCCTTTCCTCTATCTCAAAGCATCTTGGTGCAGATATATCCTCAAGGTTCACACCACCGAAATGAGCCATGCAAGCAGCTCAACAGTCCTTACTATCTCATCCACATCCTTGCTTCTACACAAAGAGGAATGGCATCTACATCTCCAAAAGCCTTAAATAAAGCACATTTTCCTTCCATAACAGGCATACCGGCCTCAGGGCCTATGTCCCCAAGACCTAAAACAGCAGTTCCGTCAGTCACTACAGCAACAGTATTCCATCTTCTAGTAAGCTCAAATGATTTATTTACATCCTTTTGTATCTCCAGACAAGGAGTAGCAACCCCGGTGTATAAGCAAGACTCAGCGCCTCCGCACTATCTACCGCAGCTCTTACCTTTATCTCTATCTTACCCTTCCACTCTGCATGCTTTTTCTAATGAAACTTTTCCGTAATCCATAACTTCCTCCTTATCATCGTTTTAGTGATACAATATCATAAGTTTTAACAGCCTTAAAAAAATCTTTTAATCCACTTATTGATTTTATTTTTACTATTATACCAGCTCTTCAGGCTTAAATACCTCGTCAAAAGCTCTCTTCATCCATAAATCCAAGGTCTAAGCAGGCTTTCTTTTAGGCTGATGCCCTCTTTATATGCTTTCTTTGCAACTGCTGCCGCATTATCATAGCCCACATAAGGGGAAATACAGGTAACAAGCATAAGTGAGTTATGTAAATTTTCATGCATCTTTTCACGGTTAGCTCTTATTCCAGTAGCACAGTTATCGTTAAAGGAGCTGATTGCATCCCCTAGAAGCCTCACTGACTGTAAAAATTGTAAATCAGTACAGGCATAGAATACATTCAACTCAAAATTTCCTGAGAGGCAGCCATGCCAACTGCCACATCATTGCCCATGACCTGTACAGCCACCATAGTCACTGATTCACACTGGGTTGGATTAACCTTACCCGGCATGATTGAGCTTCCAGGTTCATTTTCAGGTATGAATATTTCTCCAAGTCCAAGCCTAGGGCCTGAGGAGAGCCACCTCACATCATTGGCTATCTTCATCATATTGGCCGCAAGACCTTTGATAGCCCCATGACAGGCAACAAGGGCATCCTTTGAGAGTCAGGGCATGGAACTTATTTTCTCAGCAGTTACAAAAGGTTCTTCTGTAAGTTCCGCTATTTTCTTAGCTACCAGCCTGTCAAAATTCTTAGGTGCATTTATTCCTGTTCCTACGGCAGTTCCGCCCAGAGCCAGCTTATATATACCCTGCATAGAAGCCTTAATCTGCTCAAGACTGTTAATAAGCATAAATCTCCAACCGCTTATTTCCTGAGAAAACTTAATTGGAGTAGCATCCTGAAGATGTGTTCTTCCGCTTTTAACTATATCATCATTTTCTTTTTCAAGCCTCAAGAAGGTAAGTATGAGCTTCTCTATGGCCGGTAAAAGCACTTTTTTTATCTCCATTATAGCGGATATGTGCATTGCGGTAGGGAAGGTATCGTTTGAACTCTGTGACATATTTACATCATCGTTAGGATGTAACACCCTCTTACCAGCAAGCATATTGCCCCTACCCGATATCACTTCATTTACATTCATATTGCTCTGTGTGCCTGAGCCTGTCTGCCATACCTTAAGCGGGAATTCCTTATCGTGTTTTCCCTTGTATATCTCATCGCAAACCTTTCTGATCAACTCACACTTATCAATTGAGAGTTTGCCAAGTTCAAGGTTGACCTCAGCCGCAGCCTTTTTAAGAACTGCAAAAGCTCTGATGACGGGAAGCGGCATAGTTTCCGTACCTATATTAAAGTTAATATGTGAACGCTCCGTCTGAGCTCCCCAAAGAGCCTTTTCAGGAACATTCACCTCACCCATAGAATCTCTTTCTATCCTGTATTTCATAGCAGCCTCCTATAGTTATTCACCCAATTTTGCCATAACTATTCTATCTAAACCTGAATAATCTTTAATTACCCTAACATCCGTAAAACAATTTTCAAGCAAAATAGAAGTTACGGCTCTACTTTGATTATATCCTATTTCATAGAAAATTCTACCATTTTTATTTAAATATTTTTACCGCCTCTTTGCTGATAATTTTTGTAGAATTTCAGCCCGTCTCCGTCTCCGTCAAGGGCAAGCCTTGGTATATAATCTCTAACCTCAGGCATAAGTTCATCTATAACCTTAGTTTCGATGTAGGGAGGGTTTGATACTATTATATCAAACTTTTTTGTTATATTCTCAAACAGGTCTCCCCTTACAAAGCTAACCTCATTAGCCTTAAGAAGCTTAGCATTCTCCTTAGCTACTTCAAGTGCCTTTATAGATATATCTGAGGCTGATACTGCTGATGGCTTTCCGAACAGGGCAATGGATATCGCTATACAGCCCGAGCCTGTGCACATATCAAGTACAGCTTTTCCCTCAGAGTATTTTATTACCTCTTCTACCAGAATCTCGGTTTCCTGCTCAGGTATGAGTACATCTTCATTCACCTTAAAAGTAAGTCCAAAGAAATCTCTTGTTCCAATCACGTAAGAAAGAGGGATCCTTTTGCTCCTTTCATCAATAAGCCTAAAGAATTCCTCTGCCTTTTCCTTCTCTATTATATCTTCTGAATGTATAAAATACTCTGCTCTGTTAAGCCCAGATATATGCTCTAGTATATACCAGGCATCAAGTTCCGCCTCATCTATGCCTGCCGCAGTAAGCCTGTCCGTACCTAACTTAAAAAGGGCCTTCAGACTATTTTCTGCTCTGTCCACTTCTTCTCTTACCTCTTTTCTTTTCCTCTTCCTTCTTGCTGTTGAAAAAATGGTTAAGTGCATTTAATATCTCATCATCCTCATTCTCAGATATTTTCACTGTTTTTATGCCTTCCTTAATATTTAAGGACTGCTTAGCCCTCTCTGCTATTGCATTATCATCCCTAAGCTTTTTCTCAGACTTTGTCTTTACTTGGCTACTAACTTCTGTCTTTTTAGGGGCTATTGCTTTCTTCTTATCCTGAAGCTCATCCTTATTAGGAACTCTCTTTGTCTTATCCTTGCTCACTCTTTTAATCCCTGGTCTAGATGTTCTTGAAGGCTTATATAATTCATCTTTTACACCTGTGGCATCATCTATTACTGCCTTTTTACTCTCTACAACAACAGATACAGATTCAATAGCCACTTCAATCATTTCATCTTCAGGCTCTGCAGTAATAATGCTTTGGATAAACATTGCAGGGGAATTCAAAATTTTAAAAATTGTCAAATTACTCTTATCCGCAAGCTCCATAATTTCATAGGTTAAAGCAGCAACAAACGGTACTGTAAAAAGCCTGATTAAAACTCTAAATATAATATTATCTACTCTTACAAACATAAAGAGTATGGCACTTAATATAATAACAGTTGATAAAAATGTAGCGGCACATCTAATGTTTGTCCTACTCATTTTTCTAACATTGGTAACTGTGAGAGGTAGCCCCTTGTTCACACAGTTCAATGCCTTATGCTCAGCTCCCAAATACATATATAATCTTTTAATATCTGGAAGCATTGAAATCCCTATAATGAAAACAACCAATAAAACTATCCTAAGCAAGCCCTCAATCAAAGTCAGTGATATTTCAGAAAATGCCAGCTTTCGAATGAAAGTGAAATACCATAAGGAAGGGCCAAAAAAAGTCCAATTGCGAAAGTAATAACAGCAATTATCATCAATATCGGAGTAAGTCCCTCGTTATCTTCTGATACCTCTTCTTCATAAAATTTCTCGGAAACCGCAAAATTCTTAATTCCGAGATAAACTGTTTCAGCAAAGCTAATTATCCCCCTCATAAACGGTAGTGTAAAAACAGTATTTTTATCTGCTATACTACTACATCTTCCAGTCAAAACTTCGATATCTTCATCAGGCTTGCGGACCGCTAATGCATATTTACTATTATTTTTAATCAATATGCCTTCAAGAACAGCCAATCCGCTTATTCCCGAACCCTTCATACCTTCCTCCTAAAAAAATAAGACCATCGCATTTGTGATTCCGTCCTTCCATAACGATTTGTTATGTTGACGCCTTCGTCTCCCTGCGACAGTCTCGTTCTTATTCTGTTTTTATTAGTCCTGCTTAATACCGTATCTACGATTGAACTTATCGATAGCTCCACGGGCAGCTGCAGTTCTCTGCTGTCCTGTGTAGAATGGATGACACTTTGAACAAACTTCAACGTGGATGCTCTCCTTTGTTGAACCTGTAGTGAATTCATTTCCACAGTTACATGTTACCTTGCACTCATGGTATTCTGGATGGATACCTTCTCTCATATTATTCACCTTCCTCACTTTGTTGATTGGATTTTGCCAATCTGTTAATATAAACAACTCAATGATTATATCACATGGTTTTACAAAATACAAGACACTTATTTAAACCATTTATTCGTTTTTGAGCGCGCTATCAAGTAGCCAAAAAAGTTCAAGCATACTTCTAAAATACTCCTCAGCATCACCCTCAAGCCATTTCACAGTTCCTTGCCAGCTCGCATTATTTCTATACTGAATCCTAATAGCAAAGGTTGCAATCTTTCCTCTTGGAGCCTGTGTCTTATCCGATATCTGCTCAGCCCTACCATCAAGTTTATTCTTTTTGGTAAAACTTCTCTTCTCCATTCCACTCATAGGACATCCTATTTCGTCCATAAGAGTGTCCAGCTCCTTTATTAATTGCTGAAAACTATCTATCTGTACACATTGCTTAAGGAATGGATTGTAAAGTTTTCCACAAAAATCTATGCTACTATAATTATCTACAGCTATTATGCTTGTTCTAAATTCTTCAGAAAAATGAATTCTCTTGGTACCCACACCGCTCATAAATACCTCCTCTGCCTATTCCCATATTATAAGCAAGAACGGTTACATTTCGGTTACATTTTGCCGAAAATTAAACATTTTAAAACTTTTTTACAGTTTTCATGTATTTTAAGTCCTAACCTCAATAACAGGGCTTCCTTTACCTTCAATGTAATCCCTTGTTATAGTAACCTTGCCTATATTGTTGTCCTTTGGTATTTCATACATAATATCAAGCATAAATTCTTCTATAATTGCTCTAAGTGCTCTTGCTCCTGTCTTTCTTTCAAGCGCCCTCTCAGCAATTATCTCTTTTGCATCTTCGGAAAACTCTAATTTCACCTCATCCAACTCAAGAAGCTTCTCATACTGCTTGAGTATGGCATTCTTTGGCTCTGAAAGCACCCTTATTAGCATATCCTTATTAAGCTCATCCACAGCGAACACAATAGGTAGTCTTCCAAGGAACTCAGGTATCATGCCGTATTTTCTAAGATCATCTGTAGTTACCTTGCTAAGGATGTTTTCCTCATTATCGTACTTATCCTTCAGATCCGCCTTGAAGCCAATGGCTGCCTGCTTATTAAGCCTTGCCTTAACTATATCACTAAGGTCAGGGAAGGCTCCTCCGCAAATAAACAATATATTCCTTGTATTGATTGTAGCCATCGGTACCATGGCATTCTTACTTGTAGCACCTACAGGCACCTCAATCTCCGAGCCTTCAAGAAGCTTAAGGAGTCCCTGCTGCACTGCTTCACCGCTTACATCCCTGCTATGTGTATTCTTCTTCTTTGCTATCTTATCTATCTCATCGATAAATACAATTCCGTGTTCTGCCGCCTCCACGTCATTGTCTGCATCTGCAAGAAGTTTACTAAGTACACTCTCCACATCATCACCGATGTAGCCAGCTTCAGTAAGAGTGGTTGCATCAGTTATAGCAATAGGCACCTGAAGAAGTCTTGCGAGATTTCTAACCAAATATGTCTTACCACTACCTGTAGGCCCTATCATAAGCATATTGGACTTCTCTATCTCTATATCTTCTTCTTTTCTGTTCTTCTCGGCAGCGACTCTCTTATAGTGATTGTACACTGCTACAGATATCTGTTTTTTAGCAAGTTCCTGCCCTATAACATATTCATCAAGTTTTTCCTTAATGATATGAGGAGCAGGAATATTGTTGAAGTCAAGTTCCGCCTTAGGCTTCTTTTTCTTATTCTTCTTTTTCAGATTGCTCTGTCCGCCAAACATATCAGGCATGAAGCCGAAGCTAAAGACAGGAGGATTCTGCTTTCCATCATCCTTCTTCTCCTCTTCATTTTCTACCCCAGGTTTATTGCCATTTTCTTCGTTAGAAACAACAAACTCTTTCCCTTCCTCATTGTCAACAGCATCAGTAGTAGGCTGACTGCCACCAGCCCCGTTAAACATATCAGGATTAAATCCGTTCATGTTGAAATAATCCGACATAGGGTATGAGTTAAAAGCATTGACGGTCTTTTGCAGACAGTCGTTGCAAATAGTTATATTGGGCGGTAGATGGAGCATTTTTCCGGCCTTGCTCTCAGGCCTTCTGCACATATAGCAAATTTCGTCTGTCATCTTCTATCCTTTTCTATCGTTACGTTTAAAGTCAATACCAATAGTATAACGCTTTGAATAATAGATTTCAATAGCAGGAAATAAGGGGATGCCTATTGCATCCCCTCATTATCTTCTCTCTCTTGTGTTTCTTCAGTTTCTTCACCATCAGGCACATAGGCAACAATATCGCCTATTTCACAATCAAGCAGCTTACACAGCTTATTTATTGTTGCGGTTGTAATATGTCCGCCTTTTCTTATGTGGTTAAGCTGTGAATTACTTACACCATGTTGCATAATCAATTTGTACTGCGAAATCCCTCTCTCCTTTAAAACCTTCCAAAACCCATCATAACTAATAATAATAATCACCTCTTCTAATTCATTTCAGGTTTCAAAGTTACCAACATCCCCATTTTTTCGGTCTCACTTCATCTATGGGGTCAGATGATTTCTCTAGTTAAAACAGCTCTTGATTATTTCTATTACGACTTCCTGTTCCTCCCGTTTCATCTTGATGTCACTAGGTAGACATAATCCTCTATCAAATATATCCGAGCCTACGTCCGTAAAGTCAGCTTCAAGCTCTCTTATGCTTCCTCTTTCAGTTATAAAATCTCTGTTTCTAAAATAAGGCTGTAAATGCATAGGTTTCCATATAGGGCGGCTTTCTACATTGTAAGCAGCAAGCACATCCCTAATTTCCTCAGGAGAAGACTTGCCTTTTTCACTTAGATAAAGCTTGTCACCAAAGTCCAAAGCCTTGTACTCTTCCTTTTTTTCTAAGTTCAACAGGACTTAGGGATTCATCTATAAAGTCAGCCTCTCTTACAGCAAATGTATTGGTCCCTCCGCTCTTATCTCCTACATAATTCGGCCTAAATCTACTTCTATCCTGAGGTGCCATAGCCTCTTCATCCAAAATGATACAGGAAAGCCAGTAGTTAGGCTCTGCCCCGCTTAAAATCGGATTCATCTTTAGCGGTAGATTCTTTAAGCCTTCCTTATAGAGCTCATAAATCTCTCTTTTCCTTTCTCTGTGTTCGTCCAAATGAAGCATCTGCCCCCTGCCTATGCCAGCAAGGATGTTCGACAACCTATAATTATAGCCAAGCTCTTCGTGCTGATACCAAGGATAAGGCTCCCTTGCCTGAGTAGCCAAAAACTTTGCCTTATCAATAGATTCTGCATCCTCAGATATAAGCATACCACCACCGGAAGTGGTTATTATCTTGTTTCCGTTGAAGCTAATTACGTTATAATGTCCAAATGTAGCGGTTTTTCTTCCCTTATATGAAGCTCCAAGCGACTCAGCGGCATCCTCTACAAGGACAGCTCCGTATTCATCGCATATAGCTCTAATTTCATCAAGCTTTGCAGGCATCCCGTATAGGTTAACAACTACCACACATTTTGTATCAGGGTATTTTTCAAATGCCTTTCTAAGAGCCACAGGGCTCATATTCCAACTCTCTGCCTCACTGTCAATAAAAATTTGTTCACCCTTTTCATAGGACACAGGATTAACTGTGGCATCAAAGGTCAAATCCGAACAAAACACCCTGTCACCCTCACCTACACCGGCAAGCTTATATGCAAGATGAAGTGCAGAAGTGCCTGAGGCAAGTCCTGCAGCGTGAAGACCTCCTCCAAGGTAGCGACAGACTCCGCTTTCAAGCTCGTCAATATTTGCCCCTATGGTCGTAACCCAGTTAGTGTCGAAAGCCTCTTTTACAAAAGCCTGTTCCTCACCATGCATAGTTGGAGAAGAAAGCCATATTCTATTTCAAACCTAAGAAAATCCATCTTACACCTCCAACCTCCGGACATTATTAATAAATATACACTTAAACCCTATAAGATTCAAGTATTCCTTTCATTTTAAGCCAATTTTTTTAAAAAATCACAGTATGGTATTATTTTTTATTTCTCCTAATTTTAAAATTTCACAAAAATCGCTCCTGAAAATCCCCGCAATTATCTCCCATTATTCACACCACAGTCAATAGACCTCTTATTCCACTTAGTTAAATAGGATAAATGTTTTGTAAAAAAATTTGGTTTTGCTTAATATTTCTTATTTATGCTGGCAATAATTATCAGTAAATGGTACAATAATCCCGAAATCAGATTTTAATAAAAGGAGAAACTATGGTACTATCAACTACTCCGTCTTCTGACGGTTTCTATATGCCAGGGGAATATGCCCCACATCTTGGAACCATTATGGTATGGCCAACCAGAGCAGGAAGCTTTTCTTACGGTGGCAAGGAGGCTAAGCCCGCCTTTGTAGAGATAATAAAAAATATAATCAAGTACGAGAAAATGTTTTTAGTCTGCGATGACGCCCATAAGGACGAGCTTTATGATTATTTTAGTGAAGATGACTTTGCTCCTTGTGGAAACATTGAGGTTATAATAGCAAATACAGATGACGCCTGGGCAAGAGACACCGCACCAACCTTCGTTATAAACGATAAAGAAGTGAGGGGAATTGACTGGGTCTTCAATGCCTGGGGAGGTGATGTAGACGGGCTTTTGCCTACCTATGATAAAGATGATGCCCTCGCTTCTCTATTTTGCAAAAATTATAATTATGACTACTATGACTTACACGATAAGGGCTTTGTACTTGAAGGAGGCTCGATTCACTCAGACGGAGAAAGCACTGTTCTTGTGACCGAATCCTGTCTTTTAAGTAAGGGGAGAAATCCCTCTTTGACAAAGGCCGAGATTGAAAATATCCTTCTAACCTATCTCGGTGTCAAAAAAATCATCTGGCTTCCTTTTGGCATATATAATGATGAGACCAATGAACATGTTGACAATGTCTGTGCCTTTGTAAAGCCTGGCGAAGTAGTTCTTGCCTGGACAGATGATGAGACTGACCCACAGTATGAAATGAGCCTTGCAGACTTGAAGCTTCTTGAGAGGGAATGCGATGCTAAGGGGCGTAAAATAAAGGTCCATAAGCTCCCTATACCCAAAAAGCCTGTTTTAGTCACAGAGAGTGACCTTGAAGGTTATGATTTTGAAGACGGAGAGGCAGAAAGAAGTGTCGGAGAGAGGCTTGCTGCCAGCTATGTGAACTTCTATATCACGAACGGAAGCGTACTTGTCCCTGCTTTCGGAGATGAGAACGATGATGTCGCTGTAGAAATACTTGCAGAGCTCTTTCCCAAAAGAGAAATAGTTCCTATAAAATCAAGATGTATACTTGTAGGCGGAGGAAACATACACTGTATCACGGGGCAGGTTCCACTTGCAGAGAATAGAAAGGATGAATAATGAGAAACTTAACAGTGGCTGCAGTTCAGATGAGCTGCTCAGTAAATCCTGCAGAAAGCATTAAAAAGGCTGATGCCTTGGTAATGGAAGCAGTTGGTAAGGGTGCTAAACTCATCCTCCTTCCTGAACTCTTTGAAAGACAGTATTTCTGCCAGGAGAGAAGATACGATTACTATGAATTTGCAAAACCTGTAATGGAAAATGAGGCTGTAAAGCATTTCCTCACAGTAAGTAAAAAAACCGGAACAGTACTACCTATCAGTATATACGAAAAAGACGGCAATGTACTCTACAACACTGTAGCCATGCTTGATAGTGGTAACTTCCTTGGTATATACAGAAAAACCCATATACCTGATGACCACTTCTATCAGGAAAAGTTCTATTTTACACCGGGTAATACAGGCTTTAAAGTCTGGGACACTACTGCTGGAAGAGTCGGTGTAGGTATATGTTGGGATCAGTGGTTTCCTGAAACTGCAAGAAGCCTGGCTGTAAACGGAGCCGAAATCATCCTCTATCCTACCGCAATCGGCTCAGAACCTGTGCTTAATACAGATAGCTGTGGGCATTGGAGAAGAACCATGCAGGGACATTCAGCAGCCAACATCATTCCTGTTGTTGCCGCAAACAGAATCGGTACTGAAAGCGTCACCCCTTGCGAGGCTAACAACAATCAGACTTCTTCTCTTACCTTCTATGGTTCATCTTTTATAACAGATATGACCGGAGAGATAATAGAAAGCGCAGACAGGTCAAGTGAAACCGTACTTGTCCATAACTTTGACCTAGACGCAATAAATGCAGCAAGGCTTGAATGGGGACTTATGAGAGACAGAAGACCTGAGTGCTATAGTGATATCGTAAGATAGTAAAAAAAGACCACAGAAACTATTTTAACAAATTTCTGTGGTCTTTGTTTTATCAATCTATCACATACTATTTAACTTATATGACATCACTTTAACTTTACTACCATCTCAACAGGATTATGGTCTGAATTCTCAAAACCAAGCCCTATTGTTTTCTGAGATACTACTTCCACATTGTTAGAAACGATGAAGCCGTCAATTACATAGAATTGAAAGCTTTTATCATTCTTATCATAGGCTCTGTCAAGAGAGCGACAGGTAGGAACTGAGGCATCCATATATGTGTTAAAATTCTCTTTAACCCTAGCTATATCAAAGATTCCGGGACTCCAAACACCTTCGGCACCTACCTCATACTTAGATACATCCACATCCGAGAAGGTCTGATTAAAGTCTCCGCCTACAATCACATAGTTGCCCGCTTCATATTCTTTTTCATAGTTTCGATTAGGTATTGATTCTGTGCTTCTCTTCCACTGCCATCATCAAAGGCCTCCAAATGAAGATTGATAACAACAAGCTTCTTCTCACTTCCGCTAATAGGCAGCCTCTCCACAAGAAGACACCTTTTTAGATTACAGGTACTGGACGGCCACTTAAACGGGCTTGGAAGGCTTACCCTCTCCGAGCTCTCAACCTTGACTCTACTAAGCGACATAAGGCCTGCCTCAAGATTTCTAAGAGGAGGAATAGGATAAGGTATGAACATCACCTTATGATTATATGCAAAGGAAGACAGCCTATCTGAAAATAATTTTGAAAAAATCTCTTCTTCATTAACATTGTAGCTTCGATATGACTTTCTGTCCACCTCCTGCAACAGGGTAACATCGGCATTTACTTCCTTTATTTTCTCAGTTATCTTATCTATGTTTACGTCCATTTCTTCCTTAGTCTGGCTCACCACCTTAGTGCCGCCGTCCATAAAGAAGTCCGCACTTGCCCCAAGATTACAATATCCCACATTCCAGCTAAGGAGCTTAATCTCCTTAGACAGATTTACCTCATCAAAGGCCTGCCCTTTAAGGGTTAGCTTCTCTATATTCCCAGGCTTATACTCGGTAAGAGTTAGCACACCAAGCAGGGCACCGATAGCAAGAAGTAGAATAAGCAATATAGCAAAAAATAACTTAATGCAAATTTTAAAAGATTTACTCATCGTCTATCCTTTTTACTTTCATTATTTGCATCGTCCTTAAAATCTAATAATCCTTTATCTATCATATTTTCAACGATAGTTTTTTTAACATGCACATCAAAACAGAGCGAAGCTATGAATGCGAAGTTGGCAAGATACCTTCTCTTTTCTTCATCTTCACCATCTTCAAAGCTACTCTTCGCCCTATCGAATGATTTTAAAACTGACCTTGAAATGTCAGTTATAGCACCCTTACAAACCTCAAAAACCTCATCATAAATATCACTTAACGAAAGGTCTTCATCCTGCCCGCTAAAGAAGTTTTCGGTAAGTGGAGTCAGAATACTATTGATATCCTTAATGGACAATACATTTTTAAAATAATAAATGAAAACCAGAAGCAGCATATGGTCTCTGCCATATTTTTTCTTATCAGGGGGAGGAAGCAGTTTGTTCTTGGTATAGTTATTAATCATGGCCTTTGTTAGCATCTTGTCACCGTCATATCTTTTAAGTGAAGCAAAATGATCATCCATAAACTTAATAACCTGATCCATATATAAATCAATCCCCGGTAAATCATCAATCTTGATGTAATCAAGGGATTTCATCCTACCCACTACTTCCTCAATGAATTCCTTCTTATCGTCTATATTCATTTCCCTTTAGTTAAGAACTTCCTCCTGCTCTGCCTTTGCTGCTTCTACTTCAGGTTCATCGAAGATTTCATCCCCATAGACATCATCAAAATCGTCTTCAAAGTCCACAAGTCTGTCCGGAACAAAGAAGTAGTACACTGCGTAAGCTATAGCTGCAATAAGTGCGATAGCTCCCACAATTACAAGTGCAACCACATAAGGATTGTCCTTTTTGGCCTCTTCATTCTTTAATGGATGAATGAGGGAATTAAGCTTTGCTGCGTTTAATAATTCTTCAATTTTCTTATCCATAATCTTGCTCCTTTTTTATATGATAATATCAGTATAGCATATTTTTTTAAAATAATACTATTGTCAGTTAATTTTTTTAAGACCTGCCATGCTAAGCTTTAGTTTCCTGATGCCAAAGCTTTCTTTATCAAAGCTCACCGTCACCACATCATTTTCCTTATTTAGTTCAAGGACTTCTCCTTCTCCAAACTCGGGAGTTTGACAACCTAATCCGTTATGAGGTTCATCAAAGCCAGATATGGCTTATTTTTTTTGTCAAATCTTAAATTTATGCTTGCACGTTCCACTCCGATACGTTATAATAGTATTGGAGGATAATACTATGAGATTAGGATGGACTACCGGAAAATATTCAATTACCTATCGTGCTGTTAAAACAGTTAGAATCAATGGGAAAAACAAAACTCAGATTGTTAAAACTTTCGGTTCAGAAAAACAAATCTGCGAGATGTATGGCGTGAAAGATGCAAAAGCCTGGGCTAAAGAACAGGTGCGTATTATGAATGAAGTTGAAAAAGAAGATTCCGCAACATTTAATATTGAGCTCTGTGCCGCTAATGACCTTGTTAGTAATGAACAGCATAGGTTTAATGGCGGATATCTTTTCCTTCAGGATATTTATTATGAATTAGGCATGCATAAGATTTGCCGTGCAATCTCTGCGAGACACCCATTTGAGTACGACCTGAATGACATACTTTCACGTCTTATATACAGCAGAATACTTTTCCCGTCATCAAAAAGGAATAGCTTTGAAGAGTCAAAGCGCTTTATTGAACAGCCCTCTTTTGAACTGCATGATGTTTACCGCTCATTATCAGTGATAGCAGAAGAGGCTGATTATATTCAGAGCCGCATTTTTAAAAATAGCACTGCAGTGCAAAAACGAAATACTCAAGTAATCTATTATGACTGTACAAATTTCTACTTTGAGATCGACAATGAAGAGGATGATAAGCAGTTTGGCAAAAGTAAGGAAAACCGCCCACTTCCTATAGTAGGAATGGGGCTGTTTATGGATAGCGATGGTATTCCTATATCTTTTTGCATTTATCCCGGAAACCGCAATGAACAGACCACTATGATTCCACTTGAAAAGAAGATGCTTTCTGGATTTGATATGTCCAAGTTTGTTGTCTGTACAGATTCAGGGCTGTCATCTGCAACAAACCGGGTGTTTAATTCCTACGACAGCGAAAACGGATGACAGCGGGTATATAACAACACAGCCTATCAAAATACTTAAAGACTTCTTACAAGAGTGGTGTATGGTTGATGATGGATGGCTTCGATGGTGATAGAAGCGGCAAAAAAATATAGGATATCAGAATTAGACAATGAAAAGGATAGAGACAAGATTTTCTACAGATCGCGATGGATTAAAGAGGAAGGTATTGTCCATACAGACAGTGGCGACAGAAAAGCAAATAATCGAACAGAAGCTTATTGTTTCATACTCCTTTAAAAATACCGTGATTTCCAGCGCTATAGTGCGTAAAGGACAGATTGAAAGAGCTGCGAAAATGATTGAAAAAGGACGCTCATCGATAGAAAGAAAAACAGAATGATCCTAAACGATTTATAAAAAAACCGACCATACAACAAAGTATGGGAGATTGCAGATGTATCCATAAACAGCATAGACCAGTCATATATTGAAAATGAAGAAAAATATGATGGTTTCTATGCTGTATGCACCAATCTTAATGACAACATAGGTAGTATAGTCAGGGCAAACAAGCGACGTTGGGAGATTGAAGAATGCTTTAGAATAATGAAAACTGATTTTTGAAGCACGTCCTGTATATTTTAAACAGGAAAGACAGGATACTTGCCCATTTCATAACCTGTTTTATTTCGCTTATTGTATACAGGTATCTTGAAAAGAAACTTAATAATAAATATACCATAGACCAGATACTTCCTACCCTTCAGGAAATGGATTTCATAAAGTACGAGGGTAAAGGTTATCAGCCCATTTACACCAGAACAGAACTCACAGATGCACTGCACGATGCATTTGGATTCTGTACATCTAAACAGATAGTTCCAATAAAAATGAGGAATATTTTTTTCACAAACAAAAATAGATAGTGTAACGTGCATATGTAATTTTTCCAAAAGCCCTGTAACTCGCTTCTATAGCGAATTACAAGGCTTTTTTTCTTAAAAAGCTGTCAAAGACGGGATATTTTTTAAAATAATACTATTGTCAGTTAATTTTTTTAAGACCTGCCATGCTAAGCTTTAGTTTCCTGATGCCAAAGCTTTCTTTATCAAAGCTCACCGTCACCACATCATTTTCCCTTATTTAGTTCAAGGACTCTCCTTCTCCAAACTTAGCGTGGCTTACCCTGTCTCCCTCGCTAACCTTATCGGAAGTCTTAGGTTCACTGCCAAAGCCCTTACTTATATAAGGGTTTCCTGAAAAGAGATTATTCTTATCCCTTGATGGGGTGAAGGTTACAGTATTTCTCTCTGAATACCTGCTGCCACTCCCCGCATAGAGACTTTCATTTCTCATGCTCCTTGTACGGCTAATGTCCCCTCCGGTAGACAAAAGATGTTCAGGAATTTCTCCTATGAATCTTGATGGAGGATTCCACTGTATATCTCCCCTTAGCATCCTGGAAGCCGCATTTGAGAGATAAAGTTTCTCCATAGCCCTGGTTATGCCTACATAGCAGAGCCTTCTCTCCTCTTCAAGTTCGCTCTCATCACCTGAGTAAATGCACATTTTGCTCGGAAATAATCCTTCCTCCATACCCACTATGAAAACCACCTTGAATTCGAGTCCCTTGGCTGAATGAAGTGTCATAAGAGTAACCTTGTCCATATTCTCATTTTCGCTATCTTTGTTGTCAGCATCTGTTAAAAGGGACACCTCTGTAAGGAAGTTAGAAAGCCTGTCCTCATCAGTTTCATCGAGACCAATTTCATATACTGCCATCTTGTTGATAAGCTCGTCTATGTTGTCGATTCTGCCTTTTGCCTCATCAGTACCTTCAAGCTTTAACTCTTCCACATAGCCTATCTCTTCTATCAGAGTCTCAAGTTCTGCCTTAAGGCTCTTACAGTGCCTGAACTCCCTTACCTTTGCCTCTATAAAGGCTACGAACTTCTCCACCTTGGCTACAGCCCTGCTAAGTCCCGGTATGCTTTGTACCCTCATACAGGCTTCAAAAAATGAGATTTCTTTGTCTATTGCATATTCTGCTATTTTTTCTTCTGTAGTACTTCCTATCCCTCTTTTAGGCACATTTAATATTCGCCTTACCTGGGTATCATCAGTCACATTGTTTATGGTCTTTAGGTAGGCAAGGATGTCCTTTATTTCTTTTCTGCTATAGAAGTTGGTCCCTCCATATAGCTTGTATGGGATATTATTGTATACAAACTTCTCTTCTATGGCACGTGACTGGGCATTGGTCCTATAAAGTACAGCAATGTCAGAATAAGCTGCCTTTCCCTCACTTACAGTCCTCATAACTATATTGGCTACGCCGTCTGCTTCCCTGTCCCCTGTATCATAGGTCTTATAAGAGATGGAAGCACCGCTCTCTTTACTCGTCCACAGCCTCTTGTCTTTACGTTCTGAATTGTTACTTATAACACCGTTTGCAGCCTCAAGTATATTGCCTGTAGAGCGATAATTCTCCTCAAGCTTTATAACCAAAGCCCCAGGATATATCTTCTCAAAGTTTAATATGTTCCTGATATCAGCCCCTCTAAACTTATAAATGGACTGGTCATCATCCCCTACCACACAGAGATTGTTCTCTATTTCTCCTTTTTCATTCTCATGACTGGCAAGGAGCTTTAAGAGCTTAAACTGAACCACATTGGTATCCTGATACTCGTCAACCAGAATATAGCGAAATCTCCTCCTGTAATAGTCTAGGGTGTCCCTATCCTGTATGAAGAGCTCCACAGTCTTTACCAGTATGTCGTCAAAGTCAAGGGCGTTGTTGTTCTTCATACGCTTTTCATACTCTATATATACCCTTGCATATACATTGTCGGAATAGCTTGAATTGGCAGCAAATTCCTCAGCATCTATAAATTCATTTTTGGCATTTGATATGACATTTAGACAGGTCTTTTCAGGAAATTTTTTATTGTCGATATTGAGGGATTTTAATACCTGCTTTACTACTGCCTTAGTATCATCAGTATCATAAATATTAAAATTCCTGTCATAGCCAATCTTGTCTATAAATCTTCTAAGTATCTTCACACAGGCTGAATGAAAGGTTGATACCCATATATTCTCTGAACCCTCTTCTATGAGCAAATCCACTCTTTCACGCATTTCCTTTGCGGCCTTATTGGTAAATGTAAGTGCAAGTATATTCCAAGGATTTACCCCATGTTCTTTAATAAGATAAGCTATTCGCCTGGTAAGCACTCTGGTTTTGCCTGAGCCTGCACCTGCTAAAATGAGCAGTGGGCCATTTTCATGTACCACTGCTTTCATCTGTTCCGGATTTAAATTATCAAGAATATTCATTTTTCTTCCTTTACACTGACTTAATTACTTCTACTCTGGTTACCTTATCGCCATTCATACTGTCTATCCTTAGGGCAAAATCATTGTACCATACACAGGCACCGATGGCTATGGTTCTCTCTTCCCTGTTAAGCACAGTTGTAACCACCTTAGCAAGAGTATCCCCCTCTTCGATAGGAATATTTATTCTTGCCATGTGGTTGGTAATCTTTGTCTTCTGACTTCCTCTGTACACTCGTTTTTCAGTCTCATCAAAATGACAGAGAAGGTATTTCCTTGTAGCAAACAGGGCTGCCAAAGCCACTATGGTAATTAGATTTTCAAGAGGAGTAGTGTGCTCAACTATCATCTGCCTAGCTATGGCAAAGAGGAGTACATCAATGATTGTACTCGGAGTATGCTTACAAAGCATCTTTACGAACTCAAGACCAATCGCTAACATCATTGCCTTTTCAAGGAAAAAGCCCAGTTCTATTTTCTCTCCTACAAAAAAGTCAGGAACTGCTACAGCCAAAAGCTTAACTGTCATAACTGCTATAATGATACTCATAATTATAGCTATTACAAGCTCGAGATAGTAGGTGAGCTCGTGAATCATATCTTGTAAGTCCCTCTTCATAATACCCCCATTTTACAGCTTTCCTTTAACTACAAGCCTCTTGTCATCTGTCTGAAACAAGATAACTATCCCTGACGAAAAGCTTATTTTAACCTTGTCTTTCTCAAATTCATTGCTTACACCAAGGCTGCATCCTGAACTTAGAATGAAGTTCTCAAGCTCGTACTTGGCCCCCTTTATACTAAGTCCCTTAACAGTTTCAGTAAAAGGAATTAGAGAAAAGTACTCTCCGAAGGCCTTGTCCCTCTTTATGTTTATATCTTTATCATGAATGCTTATTACATTGTGTTCATCTATTATCCTTGTGTTAACTCCTCCTGCAAGGGGCTTATACAAAAGCTCAATATTAGCTAAGGTATGGTCAAGCCTTGTGCCTGTAGCACCAAGAAGCACAATGTCCTTAGGATTAAGAGTAAGAGCCAAGGATATGGCAAGCTCAGTATCAGTCTCATCTTTCTCAGGATTAAAAGCCTTGACTATGGGCTTCCCATGGGTTTCAAAAAGAGACTTGAAGTAGCTAACCACCTCTCCATCTCCGCTGTCAAAATCTCCGACTACATAATCAGGGATTATCCCTATCTCCTTTGCCGCCATCATCCCTCTATCTGCAGCTATAACAAGGTCTGGCTCATACTCTTCATATACTTCTCTAACAAAGTCAGTTTCAGTTCGTCCTCCTGTTACAATCAGTACCTTCTTCATACATCCTCTCAATCATCTTCTTGGTATTTGTAGCTATATCTCCGCCAAACACAGCCGTTCCTGCAACCAGTACATTGGCTCCGGCTCTTACAAGCTCTCCTATGTTGTCCTGATTTACTCCACCGTCAACTTCGATGTCTACATTAGGAGCCATTTCTCTTAGCTTCTTTATCTTGTCAATGGTAAAAGGTATGAACTTCGGCCCTCCAAATCCCGGATTTACGCTCATTATAAGCACCATATCCACTTCAGAAAGTACAAGCTCGATAGCAGAAAGAGGTGTGGCGGGATTTATGGAAACCCCTGCCTTAAGCCCCAGTTCCTTTATCTTTGTAACCGTCCTGTGCAAATGCTTTGTAGCCTCTGCATGCACTGTAATAAGGTCAGCCCCTGCCGCCTTAAAATCCTCTAAATATCTTTCAGGACTCTCTATCATAAGATGTACATCAAATACCTGATTACTGTATTTTCTAAGGCTCTTAATCACAGGCATCCCAAAAGATATACTTGGCACGAAGCTTCCATCCATTACATCAAGGTGGAGGTATTTAGCACCGTTTTCCTCTGTTATCTTTACCTGCTTAGCAAGCTCACCAAAGTCTGCCGCAAGTATTGAAGGTGAAAGTATGTATTCCATATTAGTATCCCCTCTTGTTTGATAATTCCTCATAAATCAACTTGTAGTTCTTATATCTGCTTTCTGATATCTTTCCTTCGGAGAGGGCTGTTTTCACACCGCAGTCTCTTTCTCCTATGTGGATACAGCCGTTAAACTTACAGTCCTTTACATAGTCTTCAAAGTCAGGAAAATAGTCCTTAAGCTCCCTCTTATCCACATCAAAGAGTTCAAGGCTGCCAAATCCCGGTGTATCACAGATATAGCCACCCTCTCCTATGTAAAAGAGTTCTGCATGTCTTGTAGTCTGCTTGCCACGCTCTATCTTCCTGCTGATTTCCCCTGTCTCCATATTGGCCTCAGGCGCAAGGTAGTTAGTAAGCGTAGACTTGCCCACTCCCGAAGGCCCTGCAAGAACTGTAAACTTACCCTTAAGATACTCCTTTATCTCATCAAGTCCCAGCCCTTCTTTTACACTTATTTCAATCACCTTGTAATGAGGAGAATATATCTTTCTAAGCTCTTTTAGCTTGGCTTCATCTGTAATGTCACTCTTGCTTATTGCAATGGCAACAGGAATCCTCTTTATTTCCATCATTGTCAGAAATTTATCAAGGAGATTCATATTAGGCGCTGGCTTTGCACCTGCAAATACTATAAGAGCCTGGTCAGGGTTAGCCACGGCGGGACGGATAAGAAAAGACTTTCTCTCCTTTATTTCTATGAGATTGCCCTTCTTATCCTCGTCTGAGAGGACTTCAATCTCAACAACATCTCCCACCAAAGGCTTTATTCCTTTGTTTCTAAATATGCCCCTGGCTCTACATTCATAGGCTTCTACTTTGTTATGCACGTAGTAGAAGCCCGCAATTGCTTTTATTATTCTGCCTTCCATTAGTTTGCAGCCTTACTCCAATTCTTGATACGCCATACTTTGCCATCATATACCTCACCATTTACGATGAGATAGCAAACTGCTTCACTTTCACTCGTACCGATTATATCCTCGATACGAAGTGGGAAGTCCTCATAGCTTAGGGTTCCTGAGTATACTGTAGATGTCTTTCCGTCCTGATCCATCCTTACTTCGATGTCTCCGCTCTCTCCACTTTCCGCAAAAGGATTCTCATCTATGGTAAGTGATGCCGAGTAGGTATAGGTGACAGGCTTAGGTCCCTTGCTTATGCTAAGTGTGATTGTGCTTCCTGACTGTGCCTCATTTCCACCCGCAATACTCTGGCTGATAACAAAACCTTTCTTAACATTGTCATCTTCCTTATATGCTATGGAAGCCTTAAATCCAGAATTGCTAAGTGTAGTAGTTGCATCTTCCTCGGTCTTTCCAACCACATTAGGTACAAGAACCTGCTTATTCTCAGGGCCGGTGCTTATTACAATGGTAATGGTTTCACCCTCTTTTGCAGACGCACCTATGGCAGGAATGGTTTCAATAACGCTTCCTTCATCAACTGTATCACTAGCATTCTCCTGAACCTTTACGGCAAACTTCAAGCCCTCTAAGGTAGCTATAGCACTGTCCTTGGTAGCATTTCTTATATCAGGAATTGTAATAGCATCCTCTCCCTTGCTGATAGTTATAATGACTTCGTCATCCTTCTTAATCTCAGAACCCTCAGAAGGAGTGACATTCATAACTGTTTCTTTTTCAAACTCTCTTGAGCTCTCTGACTCAAATCTGTAGTTGGTTATTCCCGAATCAGAGAGAATATTAATTGTCTCCGCACGGGTACGTCCCTTAAGTGTAGGAACTGTTATTAAAGCAGACTTCGAAACAGGCTCTGATGCTATGGATGACGCTGATACTACCTGGTTGGAACTCTGAGGTAATAAGCTGTCAGAGTTTTCTGCCTTTCCCCCAAAGAGGTTGAAGCCTTTGATTAAAAGCACTATTACCACTACTGCCAATATAACAATAGCTGCAATTCCTCCAAAAAGGATGAGTCTTTCCATCTTAGGATCTATTGTCTCTTCATCATCTTCAGGAAGTTCGCGGATTTGACGAGGTTCACGCTTCTTAACAGGCTCTGCTGCCCTATTGTTACTATTATATCTTCCCTTCTTAATAGCCTCTACCTCCTCTCCTGATATATTGATGGTAGGAGAATCCGTAACTGCTGCCTGAGCAAAGTTCACATAGTCTCCCTCCGGTTCAGCAATTGCCTTCTTAAGGTCAGCTATTAGCTCTGTTGCAGTTAGATATCTGCGTTCAGGCTTCTTCTGCATACATTTCTGAACTATCTTCTCTATGCTGCAGGAACTTCAGGATCGAGCTCTCTAAGAGGAACAGCCTCTTCATTGATATGTAAAAGAGCCACTGATACAGTATTATCTGCTGCAAAAGGCATCTTGCCGGATATCATTTCATAGAGGGTAACTCCAAGTGAATATATATCACTCTTTTCATCTGAATAACCACCTCTTGCCTGCTCAGGAGAGATATAGTGAACAGAACCCACTGCCTGCCCTGCGGCTATAGTATTGGAGGTAGCAGCCTTGGCTATACCAAAGTCCGTTACCTTTACCTTGCCTTCCTTGGAAATGATAATATTCTGAGGCTTAATATCCCTATGTATGATATGCTTTGCATGTGCCGCCTCCATACCCTGAGCTATCTGAATGGCAATGCCCACAGCCTCTTTTAGCTCAAGCTTGCCCTTTCTTTCAATGAATTTTTTGAGAGTTATGCCCTCAACAAGCTCCATTACTATATAATGCAGTCCTTCATCCTCTCCTACATCATAGACATTAACTATGTTAGGATGTGAAAGTCCGGCTGCAGACTGAGCCTCAGCCCTAAACTTAGATACGAAGTTCTTGTCTTGGCTGTACTCTTCTTTAAGCACCTTTATAGCCACCTGTCTTCCAAGCCTGTTATCTTTTGCATTATATACATCAGCCATACCGCCTGAACCAACAAGGCTGATTATCTCATAACGATCTCCTATCAATCTACCTTTATTTAACATATTTTACACCTCTATCATTACTACTGTAGCGTCATCTTTGCCGCCATTGTTTACAGCAGTTTCTATTAGTTTTCTGCAAATTTCCGATAAATCTTTGTCAGCTCCCGCTATTTCCTCCAATGTCCCCTCATCCATCATATTGGAAACACCGTCTGAGCATAAGAAAATCCGGTTCCCTTTCTCGAGTTTCACCTCAAAAAAATCTACCTCAATATCAGGTTCTACTCCAAGTGCTCTAGTCACCTTATTCTTATGTGGGTTAAACCTTCCTTCTTCTCTCTTGATTAACCCGCTTTTAATCATCTCTTCTACTACGGAATGATCCTCAGTAATCTGAGATAAAGTGCCGTCTTGAATGACATAGAGCCTTGAATCTCCAACATTTGCAATGTATAAAATGTCGTCTTTAATAGTAGCTAATACAATCGTAGTTCCACAACCTTTTAGCTCTTCATTTGTCTTTGTTTTCTCCCTAATACCCTCATTAGCCGCCGCTATAGCAGACCTTATGGTGGATATTATTGAACCCCCATTGTTGTTCAGAATGTAATCTTTTACATTGTCTACGCAAAATTTGGAAGCAAAGTCACCCCCATTGTAACCTCCCATTCCATCTGCCACTATAAACAGATTGGAAAGATCACCGACTGCCCCTTCTTCACATAGCAAAGAATCCTGATTAACACTTCTGTTTTTTCCGGCTCTGGATTCAGAAAATGTCTTCATCTATGTGTCTCCCTTCTAAACTCATAAAGCAATTCTGTCTAACTCCTACGATACATATACAGGATGTTAGACCTTGTTTCTCCTATTCCCCCATAACTATCTTTGTCTAATCTTTTATATAAAAATCAGTCACTCATTTACGTTTTCCATATATTCTTTTCGAAGCTGTCCACAGGCTGCATCTATATCCTGCCCCATCTCCTCTCTAATAGTAGCATTTATTCCCTTATTCTCGAGTATCTTCTTAAACCTGAGCACGCCCTTAGGTGCCGAGCTCCTATAGGCTCGCTCCTTTATAGGGTTAATTGGAATGAGATTTACATGGCAGTTCTTTCCTTTAAGCAGGACCGCCAGCTTCTCCGCATTTTCCGGAGTATCATTTTCACCGTCTATCAGGCTGTATTCGTAAGAAATCCTCCTTCCGGTCTTATCAAAATAATAGTCCGTAGCCTCAAGTATCTCTTTGATTGAGTATTTGTTAGCTATAGGCATTATCCTTCTTCTGTCTTCATCCGTAGGTGCATGCAGGGAAATTGCAAGAGTAATAGCCAAATTTTTGTCTGCAAGCTTCTTTATATTGGGGACAAGTCCACAGGTGGAAACAGTAATATTTCTCTGGCTAATATTAAGCCCATTCTCATCCGTAATCATCTCCAAAAACTTAAGCAGGTTGTTAAAGTTGTCAAGAGGCTCTCCTGTACCCATCACAACTATATTGCTCACTCTTTCGCCTGTTTCCCTCTGAATGGTATAAATCTGTGAGAGCATCTCAGATGGTGCAAGCTGCCTTGAAAGTCCAAGCAGGGTAGAAGCACAGAAGGTACAGCCCATCCTACAGCCTACCTGTGACGAAATACAGACTGAATTGCCATATCTGTACTTCATAAGCACGCTTTCAATCACATAGCCGTCATATAGCTTGAATACAAACTTGGATGTATCCCCCGAAGCTGAGTCCTTTCTAGCCACCTCTGTAATCTCCGTAAATGGCAGTCTTTCCTCAAGTTTATTCCTTAGTTTAAGTGGAACATTGGTCATCTCGTCATAGCTTCTTACCAGCTTTTTATGTATCCACTCATACACCTGCTTAGCCCGAAACTTAGGCTCGCCAAGTTCTCCTATCAGAGACTGAAGCTCACTCAAGTCAAGGCTCACAATATCTTTTCTTCCTTCTGTCAAATTATTCTTCCCTCATAAATTCTGAAATAAAAAATCCATCTGTTCCAAGTTCCCCCGGAAACAGTCTTATAAAGCCTTTTTTTGCTTCATTTACAAGTCTTTCACCGTCTTTATATCTATCTACGTACCCTCTTATTTTATCCGAAAAATCCACCGATGAAAAGCCTTTAAATTCTGAAATAAATGTGAAATTTTCCTCATTATCAGCCTTCGTCATCGTACAGGTGGAATATATAAGCCTTCCACCCTTTTTCACATACCTTACAGCATTCTCAAGGATTTTCTTTTGAAGTATGGCTAGCTCCCTTATCTTATCAAGGCTCACATTGTATTTTATATCCCTTTTTCTGCCCATAACTCCAAGTCCTGAGCAAGGCAGGTCGCAGATAACAAGATCAAATCCATCCACAAATCAGGATTGTACAAAGAGGCGTCATTTACCTTTGTTTTTATCTTAGAAACCCCTATCCGTCTTACATTTTCCTCAATAAGCTCTGTCTTACTTTCTGAGATGTCACAGGAGATTATCTCATCTACCTCTTCCATCTCTTCAAACAGCAGGCTTTTCCCACCAGGCGCAGCACAGAGATCGAGCACTCGCGCTCCCTTAGGAAGACCCACAATCTTCCTGATAAACTGTGAGCTTTCATCCTGAATCACAAAGTCTCCCTCTTCAAAGCTCTCAAGGTAGCTAAGACTGTCAAGTTCAAGTATCCTTACGCTTTCAGGGAAAATTGTATCGCTGCCTGTCTTAACTCCCTCACCTTCAAGCTTCTTTATCAGCTCTTCTCTATCTCCCTTTGTGGCTCTGGCCGTCAGTGGCCTCTTCTCTTCAAATGCCTCTAATATCTCCTCTGTCTTCTCACTGCCATAATCCTTTATAAAGTACTCCACTACTGCCTTAGGGGTGGAATACTTTATCTCAAGGTATGTGATTATATCCTTATTTTTATCAGGAAGTACAATACTTTCCTTGTTTCTTGCTATATTTCTAAGCACCCCGTTTACAAAGCCCGATAGCCCCGTAAATCCTCTTTTCTTAGTAAGCTTTACTGCCTCGTTGATAGCGGCGCTGTCAGGTACCCTGTCCATAAAGAAGAGCTGGTAGACAGAGATTTCTAAGAGAAGCATAATAATAGGCTTCATCTTCTTTACAGGGGTTTTTGAATATCCGTTTATAATAAAATCAAGGTACAGTCTTTTTTCAATGGTTCCCTCATAAAGCCTTGTAATAAAGCCCCTTGATGATTTATCAAGATAGAGGTAACTATCAAGAGTATCCTTAAGTATAGTGTGGCTAAGCTTGCCCTCCCTTAGGGAGAGGAGCATATCAAGCACTACTTCTCTTTCATTAACAGCCATAATTATACACCAAGCTCCTGTCCTATATTAAGAGTGCTTCCCTTTAGGAAATCGCCTGCACTCATTCTTTTTTTACCCTCAAGCTGTACCTCAAGCACCTCTATGGCACCTTCTCCACAGGCAATGGTAAAGCTCTCCTTGCCTATCTCTATTACACTTCCTGCCTTGCCACCTCCCTCTACAGCTCTTACCTTCCACAGCTTAAGTGTCTTGCCTGCAAGCAGAGTATAGGCACTAGGCCAAGGATTCATACCTCTTACAAAGCAGTCAAGTTCTTTTGCAGATTTTGTAAAGTCGATAAGCCCCATCGCCTTGGTAAGCATTTTAGCATAGGCAGTAGGCTTTCCCCCTGCTTTGTAGGGGTAAGATTCCCCTTTTCAAGTTCATCAAGAGTTTCAAGTATAGTCTTAGCCCCAAGTGCCATAAGCTTGTCAAAGAGGCTTCCTGAGGTCTCATCCGCATCTATCTGAATCGTCTTTTTAAGCAGGATATCGCCTGTATCAATGCCCTCATCCATAAGTATGGTAGTAATTCCGGTTTCCTTCTCTCCATCAAGTACAGCCCACTGTATAGGAGCAGCCCCCCTGTACTTAGGTAGCAGCGAGCCATGTATATTTACACAGCCATATTTTGGCATCTTTAGTATACTTAAAGGTATAATCTGTCCAAAGGCTACCACCACCATCACATCAGGATTGTAAGCTCTTAAAGTCTTTACAAACTCTTCATCCCTTACCTTTAGAGGCTGATATACCTTTATCCCTTCTCTCTTGGCAATGACCTTCACAGGAGACGGAGTAAGCTCTCCCTTCCTTCCCTTAGGCTTGTCAGGCTGTGTAACTACGGCCTGTATCTCATGTCTTGATGCTATCAATGCCTCTAAGGAAGCTGCCGCAAAATCAGGTGTTCCCATAAATATTATCTTCATTAGTTCTCCTCATCGACAGGAAGTCCTGCCGCTATCTCAGCAGCCTTTTCAGCCTCTTCATCTCCGGCATTGTACACATTGCCAATAACCTTTTCAGTGTATAAATGTCCGTCCAAATGCTCATTTTCATGGATTAAAGCTCTTGCAAAAAGCTCATCTCCCTCAACTATATACTCTTCAAAGTTTCTATTTAGCGCCTTTACCTTTACATGGCTCGGTCTGGTTACTATACCTGCCTTGCCGGGAACGCTAAGACAGCCCTCTGCTCCTGTCTGTTCACCCGAAGTCTCAATGATTTCAGGATTAATAAATACATAAGGCTGGTTTCTTTCTTCCGAGCAGTCAATAACAAATATCCTCTTTAGCACACCCACCTGAGGGGCTGCAAGACCTACTCCGTCAGAATCATACATAGTCTCAAGCATATCATCTATCAGCTCCTGTATCTTTGGAGTATTCTCCTTCACCTCTCTGGCTCTCTTTGCAAGGATTTCATCTCCAACCGTTCTTATATTTCTAAGTGCCATTACTCCTCCATTTATCTTAAACTCTTATATTTATCTATATCATACCCGCTATTATACCATTATCTTATAGCCTATGTAAAGTTTATGGATTCCCGTGCGGCTCAAAGTCAAACTGCACGCTGACTTTGCTAAAATCAGAACTCTCCTTTACATAGTCTTCAAGCAGGTTCTTAAGCCTAACCAGTTCATCTCTATCAGGCGACTTTAGGTATATTATCTTTCTGTAGATATCCCTAAGCTTAGGAATGGCAGCCCATACCGGCCCATTTACCACAAAGCTCTCTGATTTTTTCTCTGTTAAAAATCCCGCAAGAATTTCAGCTCCCCTGCTTACCTCCTCAGCTTTTGCGGCAAAGAGAATAACTGCAAGAAGATGAGTCTCAGGAGGGTATTCTCCAAGCTTCCTATATCTTATTTCTTTGGAATAAAAGTCCTTATAATTGCCTGTTGCCGCAGCCTGTATCACATAGTGGTCAGGATTGTAGGTCTGGATAACCACCTTACCTCTATATCTTCCTCTTCCTGCCCTTCCTGCTGCCTGCACAAGAAGTTCGTAGGTAGTCTCCGCTGCCCTAAAATCCCCCAAAAACAGTGATAAGTCAGCAGCCAGTATGCCAACCAGACTTACCTTTTCAAAGTCATGCCCCTTTACTATCATCTGAGTTCCTATGAGGATGTCAGCTTCTCCATTCTTAAAGCTCTCAAGTATAGCCTCGTGGCCGTTTTTACCTGTAGTCGTGTCCCCGTCCATTCTAAGCACTCTGGCAGTGGGGAAGTCCTTTTTAACTATTTCCTCTACCTTCTCAGTACCAAGACCAAAGGTACCTATATACGGCGAAGTACACTTTGGGCATTTATCAGGCATTTTCTCTTCGTAGCCGCAGTAATGGCAGACCAGCCTGTCAGGTCTGTGAAAGGTAAGGCTTACATCACAGTGAGGACATTTGATGGCTTCACCACAACTCCTGCAGGAGATGAAGCCTGCATACCCCCTTCTGTTGATAAACAATATGGTCTGCTCCCCCTTAGTTAGCCTGTCTTTTATAAGCTCAGAAAGCCTCCTGCTGATTATTGACTTATTGCCTGCCTTAAGCTCTTCTCTAAGGTCTGTAATCTCAATCTCAGGTGGTATGGCCCCTGCTGGACGACTTGACAGCATAAGTACCTCTATCTCCTTATCCGAAGCCAGCTTCACAGCTTCAAGGCTTGGAGTTGCAGAGCCAAGTATTATAGCTGCCCTCTCCTCCCTTGCCCTATAAAGCGCCACTTCTCTTGCGTGATACCTTGGAGTTTTGGAGCTCTTGTAGCTTCCTTCATGCTCCTCATCCACTATGATTAGTCCAAGGTTATTAAATGGGGTAAAAAGGGCGGATCTTGGCCCTACTATTATGTCTATATCTCCGTTCTTAGCCCTTAAATACTGGTCATATCTCTCGCCCTGCGACATCCTTGAGTTCATGATGGAAATTCTCTCTCCGAACCTCGCAGAAAGCCTCTCCACCATCTGAAAGCTAGTGCTATCTCAGGTATAAGGAAGATAACCTGTTTCCCCTGGCTTATAACCTCCTCCATTATCTCCATATAGACTTCAGTCTTGCCGCTGCCGGTTATACCAAAAAGGAGATACCTTCCGTATATTCCCTTCCTATAGTCATTTACAACCTTGTCAACCGCCCCTTTTTGCTCGGCATTTAACTCGACCTTACCAGAATTCTTCTCTCCTGTCTTTACAGGCTTTCTGTATAATAATTCTTCCTTTATCTCTATAATTCCGTCTTTTACCAGCGAATTGAAGGCAGAGGAGGCGGCCTTCTCCTCCTTTATAAACCTCTCATAGTTAAAGTCGCTCTCTATAGCTCTTCTTAGGATTTTTGCTTTAACCGTATATTTTTTTCTATCAAATTCCCTGAGGATGTCTTCTGCCTCTTCCCTGCCTTTAAGAAGAGATACAGTCCTCTCCTTTATTCTCTCTATCTTCCTTGGTGCCTGAAGCACTGAGCGAAGTGCCTCATTTACAGTGCCGCCGTAGTTGCTCTTAAGCCAGTAGGCAAGCTTTATCAGCTTACCCTCTATCTGAACACCTGTCTCGGACTTCCTTAAGATATCCTTTACAAGGCTTTTATCTATGTCGGTATCCTCTTTTACTTCAACCACAAAGGCCTTAGTTTCTCTATTTCCTCTTCCGAATGGAACTATGACTTCGGTGCCTATGAGGTCATCAGAGTTTCCAAATCCTCCGGTATCCTATAGCAAAATGTCCTATCAAGCTTGTCAACTGATATTCCCACCACAACCTCAGCGTACACCAAAATCACCTCCATTCATTTTAGATTAATCATTATACACATAAAGGGCAGTCGCATCCCGGATGATTCCTTCTGCAACGGCCCTCATAAAATACTAAAACTCTCTAATTATTCCTCTTCTTCCGCTTCCTCACCACCTACAATCTTTACCTTCTCGTGATAAAGCTCATCAACGGCGATTGATAACGGCTTGCTCTTTTCATTCGCTGCAACATAAGGCTCAGAACCTGAAATTATCTGTCTTGCCCTTCTTGCTGTAGCAAGCACTATGGAGTAACGGCTGTTTACTAACTTGCTCTCGCCCTCTTCCACATCTTTGTTTGCAACTTCCATAAGGTCTGAATAAGATGGATGTAACATCATAATGATTATTATTCCTTTCTATGTTTACTATATTACTTTACTAAAAGTTAAAAGCTCTTTTTCAGGTCATCCGTCAAAGCCTCTATAAAGCCTCCCGCTCTGTCCTTCTTATGCGAAGCCGCCTGAATAATATGGTGGATATCTCTAACTGCATCATCCAGATTATCATTTACAACTATGTACTCATAGTTATCTATATACTCTGTTTCCTCCGCCGCCCTCTTAAGCCTCTTCTTTATAGTGTCGGCCTCCTCTGTTCCCCTGCCTATAAGCCTGTTTTCAAGCTCCTTAGCATTTGGTGGAACTATGAAGATGAGTACAGCCTCAGGATACTTTTCTTTGATCTTGAGCGCTCCCTGTGGCTCTATCTCAAGGATGACATCCTTACCCTCAGCAAGCCTTTCTTCTACGTACTCTCTTGGAGTACCATAGAAATTTGTTCACATACTCAGCCCACTCTATAAGACCGTCACTCTCTATCATACTATGGAATTCATCTCTTGTCAAAAAGAAATATTCCCTTCCATGAACTTCTCCTTCTCTTGGTGCTCTTGATGTAGCTGATATAGAGAGTGCATAGTCCTCTTCTGCCACAAGTTTCTTAACTATAGTTCCCTTACCTACTCCTGAAAATCCAGAGATTACAGAAAGCACACCTAACTTTTTCATACTCTTATTCCTTTATATAACATAATTATAGGCAAAGTATTTAACTTCCACCGGCGATTCTAATAGTTTTGACATTCATTTATACAGGATTTCTAAGGCTTTGCAAGGTTCTTGCAAAATATTTATAATCCGCTTATTTTTGTATGTCATAACATATCATTTTAATCCTTTTCATTCGCCCAGTCAAGTGTACATTTTACAGCCCTCTTCCATCCTTTTAGTTTTCTTTCTCTCCTTCCCTCTTCCATATGAGGCTCAAATAGCCTTCCTAGCTGCCAGTTTTTCTTATCTCTTCTTTGTTTTCATAATAGCCTGTTGCCAGCCCTGCAAGATAAGCAGCTCCAAGAGCAGTTGTCTCAACACACTTAGGTCTTCTTACATAGGTATCCATAATATCAGCCTGAAACTGCATAAGTAAGTTGTTGGCAGAAGCACCTCCGTCCACCTTAAGCCCCTTAATCTTAACTCCTGCATCCTCCTCCATGGCTCTAAATACATCGGCTGATTGATAGGCTATGGACTCGAGGGTTGCCCTTATAAGATGTTCCTTTGAGGTTCCTCTTGTAAGGCCAAATACTGTCCCTCTGGCATATTGATTCCAGTAAGGTGCACCCATACCTGTAAATGCAGGAACTACATATACTCCGTCAGCATCTTCAACTTCTAATGCATAGTCCTCTGACTGAGCAGAAGTCCTAATCATCCTAAGACCATCTCTAAGCCACTGGATAGAAGCACCTGCCACAAATACGCTGCCCTCAAGGGCGTATTCTACCTTGTCACTTGTGCTGGCTGCTATAGTTGTAAGCAGTCCTGATTTTGAGCTAATGGCCTCACTTCCCGTATTCATAAGGATGAAGCTTCCCGTACCAAAGGTATTCTTCACATCTCCCTTTTCAAAGCAGCACTGTCCAAAAAGTGCCGCTTGTTGGTCTCCCGCAGCACCGGCTATAGGTATGCTCCCACCAAAGAGGCTTGACTTGGTTTCTCCGTAGATATATGAACTTGGCTTTACCTCGGGGAGCATATTTTCAGGAATATCAAATATCTTAAGTATTTCCTTATCCCATTCGAGTTTATGTATATTATAAAGCATGGTCCTTGAAGCATTGCTAAAGTCGGTCACATGCACCTTTTTACCTGTAAGATTCCAGATAAGCCAGGTATCAACTGTACCAAAGAGGAGTTTACCCTCCTTAGCCTTTGCTCTCGCATCCTTTACATTGTCAAGTATCCAGGCTATCTTGCTGGCTGAAAAATAAGCATCGGGAATGAGACCTGTAGCCTCTCTTATATAGTCTCCATAGCCTTTTCTTACCACCTCGTCTATCATATGCGCTGTACGCCTACACTGCCATACTATGGCATTGTACACAGGCTCACCTGTCTCCTTATCCCAGACTACAGTTGTCTCCCTTTGATTGGTAATACCTATTGCTTCAATGTCTTCACAGCCTGCACCTATATTAGCCATAGCTTCTACAGCTGTAGCAAACTGTGATGACCAGATTTCCCTTGGGTTATGCTCCACGAGTCCAGGCGCCGGATAAATCTGTGTAAACTCCTTTTGTGCACTGGATACTATATTTCCACCCTTGTCAAATAGTATACTCCTTGAACTTGTTGTCCCTTGGTCTAGTGCCATCAAATACTTCCCCATAATGCCTCCTTAGCTTAGCTGCCACCTAGCCTTACTTCCGTTTTCATCCTTAGTTACTATCAGCTGTTCTTCTATTTCCTGCTTTAATTCATTGACATGGGAGATAATTCCTATAAGCTTTGAGCCTCCTGCCATGTTTTTAAGGATTTTCACAGCCTCATTTCTTGCATTGTTATCAAGGGTGCCAAAGCCTTCATCCACAAACATCATGTCAAGACGTACTGCGCCGCTTCTTGCCTGTATCTGGTCTGCCATACCAAGGGCAAGAGAGAGGGCTGCCTGAAATGACTCTCCGCCTGAAAGCGTCCTTACATCCCTGCTTTTACCTGTTATATATGAGTATACCATAAGGTCTAGTCCTTTGTTAGTACCCTGACTTGCTTTCTCTATTTCATAAGTCCTAAGCTCAAACTGTCCTCCTGTCATAGAGCTAAATCTCTTATTGGCAGATATGAGAATCTTCTCAAGATACCGTCTTTGAACAAAGGTCTCTATGTCCATCCTGCCTCCGGTCACATTGCCAGAGAGCTTTGAGTAGAGACCATTTATAATGCCATACTCCCTTGCCGCCTCTCCCCTTCCGCTTAACGAAGCACCAAGCTTATCAAGGATTTCACTGTCAGTCCTGTAATCAGCCCTTATCTCTTCCACTTCACTATGGAGAAGATTATAAGCCTCATCCGCCACAGCAAAGTCCTTCTCTAAGCTTTGGGTATCAGGTTTTTCCTTATCCTTTACAGCCTCCTTAAGGTTTGCGACCATACCAAGAGCCGCCTTCATATTGCCCTCGTAGGCATTTATTTCATTTTGAAATCTCTCCCTATCGCTTTTTTTATACTCATTTACAATGAGAGACCACCTTTCCTCAGAGATGCCAAACCGGACAAGGGCTTTTTCATAGTCCTCTCTCTTAGTCTGACAGCTATATAGAAGATTAGGGCAGTCTGCCGAAAGCTTCGCGATAAGGGTTTCCGTCCTTTCTTTTAAGCTCTTTGAGGCCTCGCTCTTCTCCTCTACCTCTTTAGCGTGACGCTCAGCCCTTACCTTTCTTTCATCCTCAGCCTTTTTAGCTGCTACAGCCTCCTCTTTACTCTTAAATTCGAGTCCTGATTCAATCTCCTTTATAAGGGATAAAATACCTGCAACCTCCTTAGCTGTCTCACTTTCTTTTTCCTTTACATCTTCTTCTTCTTTTTTCAGAAGGATTTTCTTTTCTTCAGCTGTAGAAAGCTTCTCCTCTATAAGCTTTAATTCCTTAACCTTAGCATTTACTTCATCCTGCTCCTTTAAGAGCTTCCTTGAAAATACCTCAAGTTCAGCCTTAAGCTCATTAAGCTCTACTTCTTCACAAGGCTTGGTGTCAGCAAATAGCTCTTCATTTACCAGAGTAATCAGCTTTTCTTTGTCAGCTCTTAAATGCTCTTCCTTCTCACCCGTCCTGGTCTTAGAGGTTTCATATTCTGAAAGCCTTGTGTTTACACTGTCTTTTAGCTTTGATACCCTTTCTTCAAGCCTCTCAATATCCTCTTTTCTTATCTCCTCCTGTCCCTTAGGAAGTAAGCAGGGTGAAGGATGAGAGAGGGAACCACACACAGGGCAAGGCTCTCCCTCCTTAAGGAGGTCTCTTGCAAGCAGGCCTGCCCTAAGCTCATAAAATAGCCTCCTCTTAGGAATCAGTTCATCCTCAGCCTCCTTAAATCTAAGAAGCTCATCCTCATAGGCAGCCTTTAATGTATTTAACTTATCTTTTTCATTTTTTAGACTATCAAAGCCCCCTATCAGGCTATTTAGTTCACTAAGAACCTTGGCAAGAGTCCTCGCCTTAGCCTCAGCCACCAGTCCTCTTTTTTTCAAGACTTGGCACCTCCTTTAGAGCCTCAGTCCAGGATTTTTCAAGGCTCTCAAATTCTACAAGCCTCTTCTTTGCTTCCTCTACTGCACTTGCTAACTTCTCTCCCTCAGCCTCTTTAATCCCCTTTTCTATATTCTTCTCTTTAAGGCTCTTAAATTGCTCTAAGGCTGCCCTTACCTTTTCAGATACTGTATTAAATCTTTCTACAACTGTAGATAATTCTTCCTTAGCCTTCTTCTCAGCCAGGCTGATATTCTCAAAGGCAGAGATTAGTTCAGGCAGCTTTTCTTTGTTTATCTCCAGTTCATTTACTGCATTTTGATAGGTTTTCTCAGCCTCCTTAAAGCCTGCATAAAGGGACTGTGCTTCATAGGCAGCCTCTATCTCTTTAACCAGACTAACCTTCTTAAGGATATCTTCTTTTTTAGCCTCCAGTTCTCTTACCTCAGCCTCAGCCCTAACAAGACTTTCAAAGAAGCCCAAAAGCTGCCTTCCCTCAGTTAGCTCCCTGCTTATCTTATCTCTTTTTAAGAAGACCTCTTTATCTTCTTTTTCTTTATGTTCAAGGATGATACCAAGTTCGTCACAGAGGCTCTTAAGCCCGTCTGCCGCCTTTTCAATGTCGGTAATATCAACATCCTTCTTCATTTTAACAGCAGTATAATCTCCTATAACACACTCTGGCAGCCTGATTCCACCAATCAGCAGTTCACACTTGGAGCTAAAGTCCTTAAGCTCGGTCTTCTTAGCATCACTTCTAAGCTTTAGCTGCGCAGTCAGTTCTTTATATATCTCAGTCCCAAAGAGTTTTCTAAACACGGCCTGCTTATCATCTCCTCTTAGCACCTCCATAAATTCTCCCTGTGCTATCATCGAGACCTGCATAAACTGACTCTTTGTAAGCCCCACTATCTCTTCTATTTTCGCATTGGTTTCTTTCAGGTTTTGAGAATATTCCTCCCCATCAGAGTAGAATAGGGATACCTTTTCCTTCTCATCAGTAAAACCTTCACGCCCTCTCTTGTAAGGCCTTTTATGTCTTGGTATCCTCTTGACCTTAAATTCTTCCTCAGCACTTCCAAGCCTTTCAGTAAAGGTAAATTCTACAAAGGGTTCACTTACAAAGTCTGTAAACTGGCTCTGCAGCTCCTCTCCAGACTTCTTGTTATTCCCTGAGCTTGCCTCTCCAAAGAGGGCAAAGACAATGGCATCAAATATGGTAGTCTTGCCTGCTCCTGTGTCTCCTGTAATTAAAAATAAATTCTGCACAGGCTTAGTAAAGTCTATCTCGATCTTCTTACCGTAAGAACCAAAAGCCTGCATAACTAACTTTTTAGGCCTCATAGACTATACCCCCTTTAAGCCGTTTATTATCTCGATGAGAATTTTCTCTTCTTCAGCATTCATTTCACTTAAGAATGCTCTACAATTATCTATCTCGTTTAGTTCGTCTGAAATCTCAGTTAGACTACTACTGTTTACCTTCTTTACAGCCTCCCTTCTTATCTCTAAGAGGTTTGGAAATCTCTCCCTTATTCTGTCAGCTGCGTCTACATCTGTAGTATCATCCTCAGTTAAAATAACCGTTACATAGTCCTCGGAGCCCATCATTAAGACTTCTTCAAGCCTTCCCCTAACTACCTTGATATTTCTAAGAGGCTTAAGTGGAAGTACTTCAGTATTTATCCTGCCTTTTTCAAGCATTTCCACCATAACTATGCCCTTTTCCTGTCCTGCCTCACTTACAGAGCAGGCAAGGGGAGTACCACAGTATCTGTGGCAGTCTCCTATCAGCTTCCAAGGCTTATGTATGTGGCCAAGGGCAGAATAGTCAAATCTTTCCAGAATGTCAGCATCTACAAGGTCTATGTTTCCTACTGATTTAATCTCAGAGTCCATCCTTTCCACTTCCTCAGGATTCTTACCAAGGGGAAGATAGTACTGATGGCTGACTAATACATTTCTTTCATTTTCATCTATGTTTTCTCTATCAATAAGCCTGTGGAGCGCCTCGTTATAGGTGAGGTTATTTTCATTTTCATCCAGACCGAATACATTTTTTACAAAAGACGGGCGCACAAAAGGGAGAAGATAAAAGTTTACCTTCCCATATTCATCCTCAAGTACCACTTTTTCAATATGTTCATCTGCCTTCTTAGGCGGAAGCCCTATAAGGTGCAGGTTGTAGTCTGAAAGTACCTTCCTGAACTGATTGATGCGGACTGCGCTGTCGTGGTTCCCACTGATAACCATAATATGCATCTTCGGTGCTACTGCCACAAGCTTCGATATGAAGCCGTCAAATATCTCTATCGCATCAGAGGAGGGCACCGAATTGTTGTACACATCCCCTGCTATAACTATGGCATCCGGCTTTTTGTCTCTAACTTCTTTTACTATCTCATCTAAAATGTAGCTCTGGTCTTCACTCAGGTCCTTATTCATAAGTTTAAGCCCTATGTGAAGATCTGAAATGTGGAAAAATCTCATTTATACCCCCAAATCCGATATTGTGATTGTTTAGCAGCTTGACATAATAAGTAAATATTAGTCCAGCTAATTTGTGACACCAGTGGTGTCACAAATTCATTCTTGTAATAAGTTTCATAGAATTTCTTCATCCTATACAATCCGCGTCTATTAAATCCCCTTATTCCCGGGAATTCACTCTGTATCTCTTGTGTTAGAGAATCGATATATCCATCACCAAATGATGCCTTTTTAGATTCCAGATGCAGATACTCTCCAATTCTCCAATACATTCCTATTAGTTCTTCGTTAACTTTTTTCAATGCATTTTCTCTAGCTGCATTTATAATATTGATCAAGTTTCTAGCTGCCTTTATTTCATTTTTACCCATATAATATCCTTTTTCTAATTTGTGACACCAGTGGTGTCACAAATTCAATTTCTCTATAATTTATGCTGTGGCTAAATTACTCAAAATAATATTCTTTTCTTTAATCTGTTTAATATATACAAATACCTTCTCATACCCATATAGTAATTTAACTAACACTTCCTCCTTGAGATAAAAAATAATCTCTCGGAATCTCTAAGCCAGTAAATATAAGGCTTTTAGATTCCTTTTTTATTAAAATCCCCCACTTTTTTTGCCAAAAACACTTGACAAATCCATCGAAAAATGCGGCGCTACGCGCCCTTATTTATAAGACATATTTTTCGATTGGAGGCGATTTTATGTTACCTGTTAACTGCGGCAGCCATGCCGACTACCAAAACTTTGTTGTTAAAAATCTTCGTAAATATTATCCTAACCCGGATGCAATTGCCCACTCTACATGGGATATCATTGAACGTTTTTGGACTTTGGATTTATCTTACACTGATGAATTCATGCGTGATAAATACTCTAAATTCGGTCCGGCTCCAAGAACACCTTCCTCTATGCAACGCTCTTATCTTTTATCCATTGATTTTAAGGTTACTTCCATAACCGATTGGGTGGCTCAACTTAAAATCAATCCTTTGTACGCAATGCTTAGCAGTTTCTTGATGTGTCTGTTTCTAAAGGACTAATCAATGCTGATTCTTTATCTGTAGCAGGTGACGGCACTCCTGTTGTTACCTCTCACAGAATGAGAAGCTGCCGTATTTGTTGCTGCCCCAAAAAGGGTATTTCCGAATGCAGCTGTGACAGATACTTTTCTCAACCGGACTGCGATATCGGATGGGATTCTTCCAGAGACTGTTGGTATCATGGATATGATTTATATATGCTGGTTGCATCCGATTCTGAAAGCGACCTGCCTGTTTTTCCTTTATTAAATCCTGCTTCCAAACATGATTCTCATGGATTTTTAGAAACATTTTTCAGAATGAAATCCTTTCTTCCTGATTTCATCGTTACAAAGCTGCTTTTAGATTCTGCCCATGATGCAATGCCTATCTACGAGTACTGTAAACAGGAAAACATCACGCCTTTCATTGATTTGAATGAAAAACGTGGTATCAAAGTTAAATACAAAAATGACTTTACCATCGGTAAAGATGGTGCCCCTGTCTGTAAAGAAGGGTATCGTATGAACAATGATGGTTGTGAACCATCTAAGCGTCGTGTAAAATTTAGATGCCCACTTGCAAGCAGAAAATACGGCTGTTCCTGTGAACATCCCTGCTCTGATTCAAAATATGGCAGAACAGTGCATCTTGCCTTGAGGACAACCCAAGACTGATTAACATACCACCTCGTGACAGTGCGGAATGGAAAAAGGAATTTAATGCAAGAACTTCTGTAGAGCGTTCCAATAAGCGTGAGAGAAATTAGACTTCAAATTAGAAGACGGCAGACACCGCTCTACTAAGATGTGGTACTGCCGCCTCTATCACATCATGATGCTTGGGATTTGCCCTTTGAATCCACCCCACAAAAGTTGATTTTAGAAGTGGCATAATCCTATTGACTATAATACCATATTTTGGAACATAGTGAAAGCTATGTTTGTTTCTCATGCTTATGTTTGTTTCTCATGCTTATTTTTATTCCTTTTCATTTTTTTCGGATAATATTCACTTTTCAATGTCCATCGTCAACTACACTGACCATAATCACTCAGGATTCCGAGAGATTATATAATAAATCATCTTAGTATAAACTCTTATTACTACGTTATACTCAATGACTCATCTCATTTAATCTCCAACTTACCATACTTGATATAACTACCAAATATCCTAGTCAATCAAACAATCAAAAAACTCCAATATCTCATCAGCACTAACCGGGCTCATCTTATTAGCATCAACTCCTACATCATATCTTTTAAGTCCTTTTTCCCTATTTTTGATATTATATTCCGAATTATTATGCTGATGCCCATGTAAATGGATCGAACCTCTGAAGTAATGATTCCATTCTTCGATAGGATAATGAAACAAAATAAAGATTGTATTTTTATATTGAAGCTCATAATAATCCTTTACCCACTCAAACAGAGAATTGTCAAAGGTCTCTTGGGTAGCAAATTTATCATGATTACCTTTAATCAGATACTTTTTACCATTTAGTCTTTTTAATACATCTGTTGCATATTCAGTACCCTTCATTGTAAAATCTCCAAGAATATATATATCATCCTCTTCTTTTACCTTCTTATTCCAGTTGGAAATAAGCCTCTCGTTCATCTCATCTACATCACTATACGGTCTATTAGCATGTTTAATCACATTTTTATGATAAAAATGCAAATCAGATGTAAAATAAATCATTGAATCCCCCTCACCACCCATACTTCTCTAAATCTACCCTGTTATTCACAACCTCTATCCCGTCTTCTCTTAGCCTCTTTGCCTGTGCGTCAGGGCCCCCGAAGGCAAAGGAGCCTGAGCATTCTCCTTTAGCGTTCACCACCCTAAAACAGGGGATGATATCAGGTTCGGGGTTCTTGTGGAGGGCATTGCCTACTGCTCTTGCCATCTTCCTATCTCCTGCAAGCTCTGCTATACGGCCGTAGGTCGCCACCTTCCCCTTGGGTATCTTCTTTACAGCCTCATATATACGCTTAGTCGGAGAATCTGTTATTATGGCATAGCTTTCAGCTATCATGTTCTTTACATCCTTGTCAGGGATAGAGCCGTCTAGTATAATGGTATTCCAATGCTCTTTATTTTGATGCCAGCCTGATATAACCGACTTAAAGGCATTTCTCCAAAAGTCCCTCCACTCGGGAGAGACTTTTACATTGAGATTTATGAAGCCTTCTCTTTCATATATCCAAAGGAAGGCTTTTTTGCTTTCTTTTACTCTGATTAACTGCCAGTTAGTATCCTTAAAGGGCATTTCCATATAGGTATCGGGAAATGTAAGCCCAAAGCTTGCCACTTCTTCTCTGGTTTTCATCCTCTTAAATTTCCTTTTAGTTGAACTTAAATATCTTTCTTGCCACCTCGTAGCCCCAGATTATTATCTTTCTTCCACCCTTGCCAGGCATTCCCATAATAGCGCCGAGAAGGGTATGCTTTATCATACGGTTCATCTTAGGATTCTTGGTCTTAAGATATCTCCAGATTTCCTTCTTCTTTTCAAGATTCTCAGGCTTACCTGACTTGATGAGAAATACAGTACATATAGTCATCATCATAGCAAGGTAGTTAGTCATATATTTCTTTAGCTTGCCCTCTTTTATCTTAGACAAATCATGTGAGCCTATGAGTATCTTAGTTATCTTAATCTGCTGGTCTATCCTGCCAATCATCACCTTTTCATTGACAGACTGGTCATCTCTTCCTATAAAATACCTGTAAAGGTCAACATCCATATAGTACATAGTCTTTACAAAAGGAAGAGGATAATACACAAATATATTGTCCACATAGAAGGTATGCTCAGGCAGCTTAAGTCCAATCTCCTTAAGGAGAGCAGTTCTGTAGAATACAGAGTGCATAAGTATGTACTGAGAATTCCTTATCCTGCCTATATCAGACCAGGTGAAGAACTGATTCTCAGGGAGGCAGTTGGCATATCCCATTGTACTTGGTTCACAGCCTACCTTCTCATACACATAGTTACAGATAAGCATGTCTAGAGTCTTATTGCCTCTGATTACAGAGCGCAAAAAGTCCATCACCTTGGCAAGGGCTTCAGTATTTACCCAGTCATCAGAGTCAACCACCTTGAAGAATACGCCTGTAGCGTTAAGTAAGCCTGTATTTACAGCCTGTCCATGTCCACCGTTTTCCTGATGTATAGCCTTTACTATGGTTGGAAATCTCTTCTCACACTCCTTTGCTATCTCAAGGGTATTGTCCTTTGTAGAACCGTCATCAACCACTATGATTTCTATATCTTCCCCTCCTGTAAGCAGGGTGTCTATAGCGTGGCTCATATATTCTGCTGAATTGTAGCAAGGTATTGCAACACTTAATACTTTCATTATACCATCCTTTCACAAAGCTCTAGGGCTTTTTCTGTAATTGCATCCATATTGTAATATTTGTACTCTGCAAGCCTGCCAAGCAAATGAAGATTCTTATATTCCTTTGCCAGATTTGCGTATTTTTCATAAAGGGCCTTATTCTCATCGTTTAAGATGGCGTAATAAGGCAATAGCCCGGTATCAGGTGCATAGTCAAGGGAATATTCCTTCATTATTGTTGTTCCAATAACCTTCTGCCCTGTCATCTTCTTAAATTCAGTTATCCTCGTATAGTCCTCATCCACCGTGTAGTTAACAACTGCTTCAGGCTGGAAAGAGTCTACATCGTGATAGCTAAAGTCAAACCTTAATGACCTGTAAGGCAGTGCTCCAAAGCACCTGTCAAAAAGCTCATCAGTCATTCCCGTAAATATCACATCTCCGTCAAACTCGCTGCACTCAAAGAAAATCTTGCCTTCTTCAAGCTTAAGGCAGTCCTTTGCTAAGGTCTGAAGCCTTATATCAATATTAGGGTGGTCAAGCATTTTCTTAAAAAGCTCAGTGTAGCCATCCTTTGGCATTGCCTGGTACTCATCTGTGAAATAACCGTCTTTTTCAGTGAGGATGACAGGAACTCTTGCCGTAACTGCAGGGTCTATCTCATTTGGCTTCACTCCCCACTGCTTACCAGTGTATTTCACAAAGATATTTTCGTACACATAGTCAGCAAGCTCTCTAATCTCCTCATCCTCATTTTCACGAAGCTTAAGGATAGGGATGGCAGCCTCTCTTCCGTAGATACTTATCAGCTTGTCTATGAGGCTTTCTGCCTTTTCCTTATCATATACCAACCTTATGCTGTTTAAGTTAAACGGAATCGGTATGTATTTCCCATATACATTGCCCACCACCTTATGATGATAAGGAAGCCACTCAGTAAATCTTCCAAGGAAGTCGTAGACCTCCTTACTTTTAGTGTGGAAAATATGAGGGCCGTAGGTGTGTATAAGTACTCCGTGCTTATCAACCTCGTCAAAGGCATTCCCACCTACATGGTCTCTTTCTTCAATAACCAGTACCTTTTTGCCGGCCTCTGCAAGCTTTCTTGCAGAGACAGCGCCTGCAAAACCGGCACCTACAATTATAATATCATACATGTTTAACCTCCTAGTTAAGGGCGGATATATAGACATTGCCAGCCGCCTTAAATTTTTTCTCTGCTTCTTTCCTGTCCAAAAGGCTCTTTTTGCCTGTTTTTGCGTTCATCACTTCCACATTCTGAGGAGTATAAGATGTGAGAATGACTGCAGTCCTGGCATCCTGCATAGCAATTACGGGACTTCCCTTTGAGATATAATAGAGAACATTGTTAAAATCAACTCCCGTTAGATTGATAGGGGATATTTCAGGCTGAGACCTAAGGATATCCATGATAGTTCCTTTTTATTTAAATCCTCAGTAGAAATATATATTCCCTTTGCTGTAAGGAAGAGCCTTATAGCAGAATGTACACTGTCATCTTCCTCATAAACGTAGTCCACATCCACATCTTCAGCCTTTGCAGAGGTACTAACCCTTCCTCTTTCCCAAACCAGGTTGCCACCCAGGTCAAGCACATAGCCCATGCCTTCATCTGCCAGCTTAATCATATCGGCTGCCTTATAGGATGAGGACTTGAAGTCTCCCGCTACACTGGCAAAGTATTTCTCCTTGCTTTTCCTTTCCATTCTCACCAAGCCTTATGGTAAGGTCTCTGGTGATAACGGTATTTAAGGTAGAACTAGCCACCTGTGGAATCTTCTCAAGTTTTAGTCCGTAAGGCAGGGTGAGATAGTATTCTGTTAAATATTTATCAGTTCTCCTGTCAACTACCATAACCTCTCTATTTGGTTTTGTTATGTTATTAAGAATGTGGTCAGTTTTAATCCTAACTAACTTCCCATCCTCTTTCTTAACCCTTTCAAGCTCTACGGTATCATTTACTATATTGATTCCTGTTACATATATATTCTTCTTTTCATATGTCTTAAGCGCATTTCCGTTAATATCTGCAATGATAAGCTTCTTGTAAGGAATGTTGATTATTCCGTCTTTACCATTAACCATGTCCTTCTTATAGGCTACACCGTAGACAAAATTGCCTGAAATCTTCCCTAAAAGCCTAAGTACAGCCTTATCTTCAGCTCTGATTTCAGTTCTTCTTCTGGTCTCAAGATCCATAATTATAAGAGTCTTAACCTTGGTAACATCAGGAGTTTCCTGCCATACTATATGATTATTCTCAGAAAGGGCAAGGTAGGAGCCACCTGAGATATTCTCCGCCAACACAGTAAGCCTTCTCTTTATCAGACTGTATGAGTATATCCTGTCATAGAGAGAAAAATAGAAAAACTGCTCCGTACTTACAAAACTAAAGTCCGATATCCCCTCTTCAAAAAACTGAGCAGGAAGGCTTACAGGAATATATGCCTGTTCTTCAATCCTGTCATCCGCCCTGAGGTACTTATAGAGAATAATTCCCGTTCTTCCCTCATATACACCACGGTTCATGTAGCCATATACTATGAAGTATAAGTCACCGCCCTCTTCCATCCTCAGTATCTTTACAGCATGGTTATCAAAATAAGTTCTTTCATCCGAAAAGTCTTCACCAAAAAACGAAAAAACTCTCTTCATCTTGTTTTCTTTAGTTTCATAGTACCAGAGGTCTCTTTCCCTCTCAAAGGCTATGTATTCTTTCTTTGTATCCATTTTGAAGTCAATGTCAGGATTATCAGTAATTCCGAATTTAAGCTGACTCCTTGCAACTGAGGTCTTTTCAGGATTGTAGATTTCTTCCACATCTCTTTCAAAGGCCAAGAGATAGGTCACCTTTTCAACTTTATTTATTCTATAATATTCTTTAACTGAATAATAGTTTGGCACATCTCCCGAAGTCTTTGCTATGTACTTATATACCAAGCTCGTTATATTTTCTGAGTTCTCCGTAACTGTAACCACAGGCTCTGTAAGCCTTTCTACAGCTATCTTTCCCCACGTCACAACCTCATAGGAAGAATGGATATTAATGTGGGCAAAACTCATATTGTCCATGCTTGAATTGGTTTCAAGGTAAGGCTTTATTGCCTTCTCGTCATTCTTGCTTATGGTTGCATCTGAAAATTTTTCCGCAAAATTGTAATTATCAGCAAACTTATCTCCTCTGGTAAATTTTATGGTGGTAAAGAAGATGAACTTTCTACCGTCCTCATTTACAAGCCTTAACTTAAGGGCGAACTCTGTGTCCTTTGAAAGCTCGGAATCAAGCTTAAGTGAGAGTTTCCTCTTGCCCTCTCCGTCTATCTCAGGCGTTTCCATCTCACCGTTTGCTATAACTATATTATCTATCTTGTCCTTTATTTCATACTCTACCCTGACAATGCTGTTATTGTAATCATTGATTAAGAAATCAATGGTCTTATTATTCTCAAGGGGTGTGATCTCCTGCCTCACTCCCAGAGCCTCTATCTCCTGCCCATAGCCGTGAAGAAGGTTAATCTTTTTATCCCCTCTTAGCATATATACGGTAGGAAAGCTTGCCGCAGACATCTCTGTTGTCTCCGTCCTCTCCGAGTAGGATGTTTCCTTTATGTTACTTATAAAATACCCCGCAGACAGCACAAAGAGGAGTATCATTATTATCAGTTTATATATAATTTTCTGCATCAAATCTCTCCAAACTCTTTTCCTATTGCTGATGTTGAAAAACTTAATTTTTTACCGCTTACAGGATGATCAAACGAAAGCATAACTGCCTCAAGTGCAAGACCGCTCCAGCCCTCTATATTCCTGTAATCATTATTATACTTAGTATCACCAACTATCCCGTTAAATTCTTCCGACATCTGCAGCCTAATCTGATGATGTCTTCCTGTTATTAGCTCCACCCTAACAAGGGCTTTATTCCCGACCACCTTAACCACTTCGTAATTAAGTTCTGCTCTTTCAGCTTCCTTTGTCCCCTCATCTACAACAGCAGATACATTCTTTGCCTTATCATGTAGGAGGTAACTTACCTTATTTTTTCTAACACCTATCTGAGGTTCTGCCTTATCAGTGTCGAAGCTTACTACCGCCATATATATTTTAGCAAGCTTATTCTCGTTTATTTGCTTTGAGAGTCCTGCAGCCGCCTTCTTGGTCTTGGCATATACCATTATCCCCCTTACATTCCTATCAAGGCGGTGTACCACAGCCACATAAGGTTCGCCTGTAAGCTTTATTTTATGCCTCATAGCTTCTAGAGCTATATGTTTTTTTAATTCCCTTACAAGGTCTTTATTGCCCCTTTTATCTCCCTGAGAGGGCATCCCGGCAGGTTTTACGCAAACGATGATATCATCATCTTCATATAGGATTTCAATATTTGATACCATATCATACCTGTAAGCAATTCCACCGTAAGTAGAGGTTTAACTGCTTCCTTTCAGCAAAACTTGCATAACTATGTAGTAGTATAACATAAAACGATTTACTTATCACGCATCTTAAGATTATTGTAAGGTTTAAAAAAGGAACCTACAGCCTCAAGCCGTAAGTCCCTATCGATTATCTGTATCTGTAATAGTCCTGTCCGTTGTGGTGGAATAAATGATGAAGTGTATTGTCAAACCAAGCCGCTGCCTTATAAGTGGTGTATTTCTTTGCTACAAATGCAATTGCTCCATTTGAATAGTCACCGTTTTTAAGGACTTTGTCTACAGCCTTTCTGGTTGAATCTGATACCTTACATCTCCAAAATCTTCCGCCCGGCTTAACAGGTGAGAACTGATATACACCTGTTCTTGGATTGTGGGCAAGTACAACTCCTGTGACAGTATTAGGGAATTTTTTATTCTTAACTCTGTTAAGTACTACACTTGCCACATAGAGCTTACTCTTCTCATCCATATATCCAACTTCAGACTGTACAAGGCGGTAAAGGTTCTCTTTATCCTTTGCACTCATCTTGATATTGTAAGCATTCTTATCAGCCTCAGCCTTCTTCTTAGCTTCCTCAGCCTTTTTCTTTTCTTCAGCCTTTTTCTTTTCTTCAGCCTTTTTCTTCTCTTCTTCTTTCTTTGCGGCGAGAAGAGCCTTCTTAGCAGCCTCTTCTTCAGCCTTTCTTGCTGCTTCCATAGCTATTCTTTCGGACTCAGCCGCAAGCCTTGCTATTTCTGCAGACTTCCTTGCTTCTTCCTCAGCTAACTTTGCAGCGGATAAAGGAGTCTTGTCGGCCTCACTATCTGATATAGCAATCTCCTTAGCTTCGTTATTTTCTGCCTTAGCACTATATGAATTTGCCGTTGACAACATATTGAGCGATAAGCAGACAGTTAGCATGCTTAAAATTATCCACTTAAATTCTTTCTTCATAATACTTCTCCTACTTTGTTTTTGTTAATAGTTGTTAATAGATTATGTATTTGTTTCGAATATGTTACGAAATTATTACACAGGCTATGTCGCATAGTATAAGCGTGCATTTATGTTTTGTCAATAAAAAAAGCATTTTTTTGTTTTAAATTAACGGTTAAAAATTTCAAAACCTTCTTAGTTTTATCTATGTTTTGCACAAATACATATATCAATTTAAGATAAATTTGTACATCCTATAGAATTGATTTTTTTAATTTCCTTTGACATGGATTTTGAACTGTGGTAATATTATAAGGGGATATTTTCTTTTTAAAGGAGGTTTTCAGGTGGAACATTTATTAAAGGGAGTATATAAAAGAGTTGATTCTAAGGGAAATGAACGCTTTGTTGCTTCTTTTACCTATAAGAACAAGCATATAAGCTTAGGCAGCTTTGACAGCGAAAAGGCTGCAAATTCCGCTTATAAAGAGGCCGTTGGCTTAACTTCTACCGAAAGCCACAAAACCATAGATGACTATGATGAGACCGCCACCCTTGATTTTGAAAAATGGGTAACCATAGTCAACTTTCGTGATAATGGTCTATATGTGAAGAATCCTATATATCTAAGAAGAAGATACTTTGAATACTACCTCTCTACCACTGATGTGATGAAGTTTTCAGCAGATGAGCTCTTCTACTATTCTAATCACAAGATACTTAGAAGAGGACGTCACTTCTTTGTTGCAGACTATGGTATGCAGGTAAACATCTTAAGCCGCTATGGTATCAGGAACTTTGCTGTAGCAGGCAGGGATTATACTTTTATAAACGGTGATGATTTGGACTTTAGATATGAAAATATAAAGATAATAAACAAATATACCGGCGTCAGAATGGAAAAGCAATATCCGAAGCCGGTATATGTGGTGAAGATAAACATAAGAGGCGCGGTAATAGTCGGAAGATATGATGATGAGGTAAAGGCAGCCATAGCTTATAACAAGGCTGTAGACCTCCTTGCGGATAAGGGCTTTAATAAAAACTATGAGCAAAACTACATAGACGACTTAAACACAGCACAATATGAAAGCATATACGATAAAACAGAGTTTTCAAAGAATTTTATGAAGCATATTTCTTCGCTCTCCCTCTAAAAGGATTTAAAAAATGGGTGGCAAGAAGTACATTTATCACAGTAATAACAAACTGAACAGAAATGCTTAGCATAAGCCAATTCTCCATAATAAACGAGGTACTGTTCTCAAATTTAACGTAATTACCTATGAGCTCAGGTAAGCCTATCTGCGCATCCAAAAGAGCAAAGAGTGTAATAATAGGATTAAGGAGAAATACCGGGTTAAGAGCATTATTGTCTGCCGGACGCACTGCATTACTCATAAGGGTGACAAAGATAGTACCCAGCGCAATGAACATTATCCATACATAGGTCACAGCCATTGCGGTACTTGTTTTCTTAAATATCACAGACATAAATACTCCAAAACTTCCTATATACAGAGAAGTAAGCAAAATAAGAAGCATATACCTTAAAAGGTCTACAAGTCCTGCCCCACCCATGGTAAATACAAGGGCGAGGATAGGAAGACTTGAAATAACATAAATGAGCAGCTTGCTGACAACCGATATGAGCTTACCCATTATTATCCTATAAGGTCCAAGGGTAGTAGCAAGAAGCAGGTCAAGGGTTCCGTGGTCCCTCTCTCCCGAGATAGTCCCTCCGGTTATAGCAGGAACTACAAATATAACCAGACCGAATTCAAGACCGAATAATACCGAATAAAATGTAATAAAGTCCTGTTTAATGGTATATGCGCTGTAAACAGGATATCCGTAAGCAGATATCGCAACAAGGGTAAATAGTCCTATAACTGCAATAGTAAAGCAGTAAAGTCCCACCGTAATAGGAAATTTAATATTTCTTACCGACTGTTTCAGCTCTTTTGTATATACTGCATTTGTTCTATATCTTTCCATTTCTACTCCATTATCTTGATAAATACAGATTCAAGGTCATGTCCCCTTCTACTAAATGAGCTTATCATAACACCCGCTTCCACAAGTCTCTTAAGCAGATATCCCTCATCTTCGTCAGAGCCGCCATAACTTATATAAATTCGTTGTCTTCAGTAATTGTAAGGTTAAGTACAGCCTCATCTTCTTTAAGGACCTCAGCCGCTATGTCGGCATTTTTCATTACCTTCATCACTATAGGGTTTTCTATATGCATAGCTGTCTCAATACTCTCTATGCTTCCACTCATCACAATCTTGCCCTCTTCAATGACAGCAAGGCCTGTAACAAGCTCTGAGATCTCGTGTAATATATGAGAACTTATGATTATAGTCTTTCCTGATTCATTAAGTCTTCTTAATATATCTCTCGTCTCTATTCTTCCCTTTGGATCCATACCGGATGTCGGCTCATCCAGGATAAGAATATCGGGATTGTGAACCATGGCACGGGCAAGTCCAAGTCTTTGCTTTTGTCCTCTTGATAAATCGTCCACAAAAAAGTCAGGCTTATCTCCAAGTCCATGCTCATCCAAAAGCCTAAGGCATCTTCTTTCAGCCTCTCTTCCTATGACATTGTAGGCTGACGCAAAGAACTCTATATACTCTATAACCCTCAGATTGTCATATACACCAAAAAAATCAGGTACATAGCCTATTCTGCTTTTAACTTTGTTTATATCTTTAGCCGCATCAATCCCATGTATGATTATCTTTCCTGAATCCGCAGGGATTAGACCTGAGATTATCCTCATAGTAGTAGTTTTACCTGCACCGTTTGGCCCTACAAAGCCATATAATTCGCCATCTTCAATCTTTAGCGATATCCCATCAAGAGCCTTTGTTTTCCCATAGTTTTTTACTAAATTCTCTATCTCTATCATTATTCATACTCCATTGATATCTTGGTATGTTTGGTATGGTAAATGAAGATATCTCATCATAGGCCGCCTGATCTACCTCATAGCGAAGTGTTAGTTTGCCATCCTTTACATAGATAGGCTCAATGTAAAACTCCTGATCCTGTCCCTTGTTAAATCCTGATTTCCCACCTGTATTCACATATTCTTTAATTCTGTTAATAAAGTCCTCATCAGGCTCAAATATAATATCATATCTGCCTGTAAGCTGATTTAGAGCATATACCTTGCAGGGATTTACTTCTTCCTTATATCTTGTAAACAACCTAAGGTTCTTCACCCTTTTTTTAATATCCACCTCATAGGTTATATCCACTGAATTTCTGTTGACCAGTGCATCATTTGAAAAACTATAACTTTTTTCATACATATACATGGGGAGCTTCCCAAGTGAATTTACAAAATTGTCTGATTCTATCCCTATATCTTCTATTTTATCAGCAGGCAGTATCACTAGAGTATAACCATTAGCCGTATTCACATCTGATGCAAATTCTCCACTAAGTCGGCTCTTTGTGAGAGCAACAAAGGCAGGCTGTTTATAGCCAAGAAGTGAGGTTTTATCGAGCACAGATGTAAGCAAAGCCTGAATCTTTGAATTTTCACCCTCATAGGCAAATTCAAATATTCTATTTAAGAATACCGAATCCTGAAGACTTCCTGTTAGGTCATCAAGGTAGGTATTTTCGTTATCTGCAACAAAGCTCTTTGTTTCGTCCTTTGAAACATCACCTATATATATGATTTCATCGTCATATAAGGCAAATACCTTACTTAAGTCTACTCCCAGTGTATTTACAAACTCACCCTTTAAAACAGTATTATCCCTATAAAAGCTTCCGGCGCTCCCAGTTATTATACCAGGTCTTCCTTTTGCCCTCAAATAAAGGGTATCAAAGGCAGCTGCTTCTTTTACATTTATATCCGTACCGTCATCTTGATTTTCTATATTATAGACTATCCTGCTTAAAGTCGTTTCTGCCGGCTTAGAGTAGCTTCCATATAGACTGCCTACCTTGTATTCATTGTTTATTTCAATAGTATATGGGGTATTTGACGAATTGGTTACTGAAAAGGCTACATTTTCATTCTGTCTGTCCTCTCTCAAATCAAGTACGGATACATAGTTCATATATATACCGTCTATACGGCTGTCTGTACTGACCAGGTAGATAATGACAGTGAAAATGACTGCCCACACAGGTACAAAAACCCAGTATTGTACCCTCCTTTTTCTCTTCGCCAAAATAAGGTAAGTCACAGGACTTACCACTATTATATATATGAAGATAATAGCTATATATTTACCGGATGTTATATTCAGGTTGTCAAGAACAGGTACGAGCACCCTCTCCACCTTCCATACCCACTCTGACTGGTCATATTTCCCAAGATACAGCCTTTTAAGGTTGAAGTCCAACATTTCACTCTCTAAAATGCTAACTCCTCCCTGGCTGTCTCTTTCCTTAAGAATAGCCACAACTTCGCTCTTAAAAACATGTTCATAATCATTGGGCTTAATAATAAGATCAAAGGTAGTTAAGCCTCTGTAGTCACCCTCTATATCTTCTTCCGTTAAATAAACCCTTTTAACTCTCAAATTGTCGCTCCCAAGAAGTGATATATCAGTATCCATTGTAAGAAAACTTGCTACAACTAGTTCAGATGTCTCATCAACATCTCCCTTTTGAATGTTATCTTCAATACTTTCTATTTCTTTTCCACTATCATCTACAAACGATATGGTAAAGCTTGGAGACGAAGTATTGATGAAAGGGTAGAAGTAGACATTTCTTCCCTCACCCTTCTTAACATTGACCTTCTCGCTATAAGAAGAAAGATTATCACCTATAGCGTAGTATTTTAAATATACACTTCCCGAAAAGTCTTTTTTAGCTTTGTTAATAGAAACTTTAATTCTCATAGTCGAGGAAGCTCGTATATAACCGCCGGTTCCATACTCTATATCGATGTCCCCAAGGAGAGAATCTTTTTTTTGCCCTGCCGTCTCTCCTACCGATAAGGCTCGAACTTTTGCAAAGGCTCCCTCGGTACACATTAAACCTATAAAAAGAAATAATACGGATAAGACATAAAACAATCCTTTTTTCACGCCGTTTTTCTCCTATTTTGCAGGCAATACTATTTCAAATACAGTTCCGGAGAGATCACTCTTCACATTGACATGACCACCGTGCAACTGCACAATGTTCTGTGTGATAGCAAGCCCCAGTCCTGCACCTCCTGTTTGAAGCGATCTGGAATCCTCAACCCTGTAAAATTTATCAAAAATATGGTCAATATCTTTTTGAGGAATCAGCCTTCCATAGTTGATTATCTTAATATGTAAGTCACTGTTTTCGTCTTGTCTGTATAAATCAATGATTAGCTTCTTGCCGTCTTTACCATATTTTATGCCGTTCGTAAGCAGATTGGCTATAGCCCTTGCCATAAGTTCTCCATCTGCTTCTATCTTAATAACCTCAGCAGAGGTCTTAAATTCAAGCGTCAATCCCGCTTCCTGAAGACTTGGATAACATTCATCCGCAAGCTGTTCCATTAGCTTTACTACATCTATTTCAGTGAGATGCAGCCTAAGCTCTGTTGAATCTGTCTTTGTGAATGAAAACAGCTCCTCTATAAGTCCCTGAAGCCTGATAGCCTTCTCGTAGGCTACCCTCACATATTCTTCATTTTTTATCTGAAGCTCTTCATTGCTCCTGCTCTCATATGACTTTGCCATCACAAGCTGTAAATAGCCTATTACAGAGGTTAGAGGCGTACGCAGGTCGTGAGCTATGCAGGTAATGAACTCCTTGCGGCTCTTTTCCTCATCTCTTTCCTTGGCAAGAATGCGGTTTATCTCACTGGTTGTTCTGTTTAAGTTACGGGCAATATTGGAAAGTTCATCCTCATTTCTGACCTCAAATTTTATGTCAAAATTTCCTTCAGAAAATTCTTCAATTCCCCTATCTATCTGTTCAAAATAATCGGTAATCTTCTTTGTGAAAAACACAAAATACACCGAGAAAAAGAAGATGAAGCAGACTATCATCTCCAAGATGATAAAGCCCGCAAATCTAAGGCTTTCAGAGAGTTTAATCCTTACATCCTCCTGGTAACGGCTGATAATATTATCACTTTTAGTACCGTTAACAGTCCTTATACCTTCACTAACTCCCGTACTCTTTTGAGGATTACCCGAACTTTCGGTCTGAGGCTTGATAGCGGTAGATGACGCATTTCTTGTGTCTACACTTTCTACCGAGTGGTTAGAATTAACCGAACCTCTTTTTATAAACTCACGAAGCATAAATAAGCCAAAGGTAATAACCAAGGTAGTTATCAAAGAGAGTATCAGACTTACTATGACATAAGTTACAATTTCAATTCTGACACTGCGAAACAATTTATTTTTCAATCTTGTATCCTACTCCCCATACTGTCTTGATTATTTTAGCATTTCTTGCATCCATTTCTATCTTTTCTCTAAGCCTTCTGATATGGACCATTACAGTATTGTTTCCTTCAAAAGCCTTTTCATTCCATACCCTTGTAAATATATCATCGGTAGAGAACACCCTGCCCGGATTGCTCGCAAGGAGGCAGAGAATGTCGTATTCAATAGGGGTAAGTTTAGCCTCTTTATCGTAGGTTTTTACTTCTCTGGTACTCTTATTGATATAAAGCGGTCCAACCTCTATAATTTCATCATCTAAGCCGCCGCCTGACTTCTTCTCTGCATTAAACTCTGTAAATCTTCTAAGATTTGCCTTGACTCTGGCTGTAAGTTCAAGTGGGTTAAACGGCTTGGTTACATAGTCATCTGCTCCGTTGCCAAGTCCCACTATTTTGTCAAGGTCTGTAGACTTGGCAGAGAGCATAATGATAGGTATGTTGTTGGTTTCACGAATCTTCTTAACCATAGAAAGGCCATCCATACCAGGCATCATGATGTCCAGTATGGCAAGAGATATGTCTTCATCCGCCTTAAGCATGGCAAGACCGGTAACTGCATCATTTGCCTTTCTTACCACGTAGCCCTCGCTTACAAGGTGAATTTCCACCAAATCAGCAATTTCTTTATCATCATCCACTACAAGAATCTTTGCTTTTGTATCCATATACTTACTCCTAAGTTTATTAATTTCATTAATTATCCATGCAGTTTAAAACATGAATAAATTTCTGCCTATACTAAAGTATATCATCTTTTTCTAAGCTATGTATTAAGTTATTCTTACAATTTATTTTCTTTTGACAGTTAACTCCTGCAAGCTTTACACCTACTCTAACATAGTGTGCAGTAAGCTTCTGAGCGACTTTCTATTGCACGGGAGGTGAATCTTGCGGCGGGTCACATTAGGTGACATCTACTTATCCGCCGCAGTGCGATACCTCTGAGAAATTTCCTGTTAAAAAAGTGTGTGCTCGCACACACTTCGCGCGCGAGCGGTGCCGTAAGGCAAATTCCCCTGCCGCGAGCTGTGCATCCCTCGGAGAGTTTTTTATTTGACAGGTAATTTCGGAGAAATTTCCTGTCAAAAAAAAATAAGGACAGCTTACGCTGTCCTTATAAAAAAGAGAGGAGTGGTTGGTTAACAGGGAGTCACCAACCTGCAAATGAAAAAAGTAAATCTATACAAATTGGGGAATCTAACAAATTTACTTTCAGTTTGGAACTTATCTGCTGTTCCTTAACTGATGTCTAGAGTATACCGTACAAATATGAAGTCCGTTTGTAATTAATTTTAACAAATTGTGAACATTCTATACCATTCCAATGAACAAGCCATAAGCATAGAGTCCAAGGTAGATTAAAAGTGCTGCAAAGTTCACTCCCACAGCTATCTTAGGTATGGCTTCAGCTATGTATTCATCGTTCAAGGTCTTAAGTGAAACTATGAAGCAGGTTAGTGAAATGACAAAGCCAATCACCCCTATAGTTCCCACATAGATATCAGCAGCTCCTCTTGCCAGTGTTGATATAACAACTGCAGCAATCAGCATAATAAAGCAGATTATTCCAAGCACAAGACAGATGACTCCATCTGTAGAGATAATCTTAGAAGAAACTAAGTCCACTCTTTCCATTATGATCTGATTTTGCTTTCGCTCTCCATCTTCTTTTCTTAAATAGTTTCTTTGGCATCTTTTCATCCTTTATATGTAGGTACGATTTTTCTGATTGCTTCTCTTATTTTTTCTCCTGAAGGCTCAGTAAAGGCAAGCTCTATAATCTCTTCAAGCTCGCTCTTAAACTTGTCTTCATCCATTTCAATTGCCCGTCCTATGTGAATGAGCTTGTTATCTGTATCCCTAAGCCCTTCTTCCTCCATAAGAAGCTCCTCGTAGAGCTTTTCACCGGGCCTCAGCCCTGAAAACTCAATCTTGATATCCCTATCCGGCACAAATCCCGACAGGCTGATTATATTCTTTGCAAGGTCAAGAATCTTCACAGGCTCACCCATCTCAAGTATGAAGATTTCTCCTCCCTTGGCATAGGCTCCCGCCTGAAGTACAAGGGAAACAGCCTCCGGAATTGTCATAAAATATCTGATTATATCAGGGTGGGTAACTGTAACAGGACCACCATTTTCAATCTGTTTCTTAAAGAGAGGAATGACGCTTCCGTTGCTGCCAAGCACATTTCCAAACCTTACCGCCACAAATTCAGTCTTAGAATGATGCCCGAAGGTCTGGATTATCATTTCGCATATTCTCTTACTTGCACCCATCACATTGGTCGGATTAACCGCCTTGTCGGTAGAGATAAGAACAAACCTCTCTACTCCGTACTTATCAGCAGTTTTCACGGTGTTATATGTGCCTAAAACATTGTTCTTGATAGCCTCATTTGGACTATTTCCATAAGGGGCACATGCTTATGAGCCGCAGCGTGGTAGACAAGATTAGGTCTGTACTTAGAGAAAATGGAGTCAAGTCTGTCCAAATTGCGGACAGAGGCAATAAGTACCACAAGGTTAAGCTCAGGGAAGTTGTGTCTTAGTTCCAGTTCTATATCATATGCATTATTCTCATATATATCTACTATAATGAGCTGCTTTGGCTTATGCCCCGCTATCTGTCTGCAAAGCTCACTTCCTATAGAGCCTCCGCCTCCTGTCACAAGTACTGTCTTACCGCTCACATAGCCCATAACCAGGTCAAGCTCTACATTTACCGGTTCTCTTCCAAGCAAGTCCTCAACACTTACATCACGAAGCAGGGTTGCTGATATATGCCCCTCCATAATTTCAGTTACGCTTGGAGTAATTTTTAGCTTACAGCCTGTAGAAGTACATATATTTATAAGCTCACTAAGCTCCTTTCTACTGGCAGAGGGTATGGCTATGATTATCTCATTTATCTTGAACTTTTCTGCATTTTCAGGGATGGAATATCTGTCGCCCACCACCTTGATTCCGTTTATATAGCTTCCTACCTTGTTCTTATCATCATCTATGATGCAGCAAAGCTCCTTCATAACGCTTGCACTGGAAAGAACATCCCTTATAACCATGTGTCCTGTCTCTCCTGCACCGATTAGCATAACCCTTGAAGTCTGCACATTAGCCGAGTTCACCCTGCTGGTAATCTGCATTCTAACCGTCCTGTAGAGGAAACGGATTCCGGCACTCAGAAGTAAGAGTATGAAAAAGTATAAGAAATGATAGGTTCTTGGTAGAAAATATCCCTCTCCATTTTTTTCTTTAATCATAGAGATAAGTACTTCTACTATTGTAGTCTCAAAAACAGCAAGTATGATTCTCTGCATCTCAACCACGCCTGCATAAGCCCAAAGGCTAGAATATAGGCGATTCACGGTAAAAATAATGACGGTTGCAAACATGTTAAGAAGGAGTACAGCCTGCATATTTTCAAGGAAATTATCAGGAATCTTACTAAAGCTAAGGTCAAATCTTAAAAGCAAAGCAAGGACTCCCGCAACCCATACGACCATAAGGTCGTATAGGATGATTAGAGTCCTCTTTATAAGCTGCTGGTTTCTCGTATAAAAGTTAACTATTTTTTCCCTCATTGGTTTCACTTCCCACATTATCCTTTTTAGCAACATAAGCATTTACACCGTAACCAACTCCCAAATACCCAGTAAAGAGGGGCAAGCGCCACACAGGAGTCATTGAAGATTCCTGCAAAAAGATAGCCAATAATACCAAGGGAGATAGCAACTCCAAAGGTCTCTGTTTCTCCGCTTAACTCCTTCTTCCAGTATATCTTAAATGTTTGCACAATGTAGATTACTGCAAGAGCAAGGAAGCAAAGAAGAGCCAAACCGCCGCTCTGAACACCAATCTGTAAAAAGAGGTTATGAGGCTTTGTTATTATCATACTTCCAAAACCGCCATTTAGCCTGCCAATATAATCGTTCTGAGGGAAGGCTATGGTAAATGTATCTGCACCTGTTCCAAGGAAGAGATGGTTAAAGAATACTGGGAAGGTTCTTGACCATATATAACCACGGCCTGATGCAAAGGCATCGTGATCCTTTATTACGGCTGCAGGCGCATTGTAGATATCATCTAATTTGCCGCCACCTGTATATATCTTGTATCCGTCTTTGGTATTCATAAAGGCAAATGAGCCCTTTGGTGTATTGCAATTAATGAGGTATCCTTCTATATCACTGGCAGGCATCAAATACTGAAAGCTAAGGTCAGTAAGCTTTTCATCATTTAAGGTTACTAACAAACCTTCGTCATTCGCCTGGTAGCCTATTTCACTTCCATCATCCTTTGTAAAATGAAGTATAGCCTCTTCACCTGAAGCATCGTAGGACATATTGAACTTTACACCATTGTAGGTTATCTCTGCGTGGTCATTCTTAAGCTCAACCTTCTCAAGCAGAGAATCATTTTTCTGTATAGCTATGGCATTCTGAAGATATGACAGAAGGTTAACTCCTACATAGTTGAAATACACTGCAGAAGACACAATAATAACAGCCGCAAAGCCTACCATTATAGGCCAGCCCTTCTTAATCTTTTGTCTAAAGAGAACAACCGCAAATACTGCGGATACCGCAAAGGCACCAAGGAAGGTCTTTGAACCGGAACCCATGGCGCAGAGGAAGTTGATGATAGTAATGATTCCCCAAAAAGCCTTCTTCCATATTTTCTTAGAAAATACTGCAAGTACCAAGAATATAGGGAAAACTAAGGCAGCATAAGAACCTACGTAGTTAGGGTTATAAAGTGTGAGGTAAACCTGATGGTTACCTGAGCCTGAGAAGGTGAAGCTAAGATTTTCTCTGATTGCTTCAGCATTATCAAGCTGCTTGGGATGATGAGAAAGCGTCCAAGCTTTGTGCCCCAGAAATCCGCACCTACAAGCTGTGTAATACCGATATATGAATGTACTACCGCAAGAACGGCAAGAGCCCCTCTTACAAAGCTGATACCGTAGCTGTCACTTGCAAAGACAAAAGCATAAATCAGGACAACGCAGTAAGCAAGTATAACCCAAAGGGTTTCGTGCTGTTCGTACATTCCGTTAAATCCAAAGCTTCTGTACTTGGATATAAGGGTGGATATGGTCGTGAGTGCAGCATAGCCAAATACAGCATACATCCATACCGGAAGTTTCATCTTCTGACCGTCAAGGAAAAGCTTTGCTCCAAGAGAGAAATAACATTAAAACAGCAACGATGGTAAGTGCCTGTCCCTTAACAATGAGGAAAACATCAAGGCTGTCATCTCCGCCTCCAAACCAGGCAAACTGTGTTAGATTGGTAGAATGTTCCGCCGCCCTTACAATGAGGGGAATAAAGGCAATAACTATTCCCAACAGAAAAAGACTGATTTTCTTTCCCATGTCGGCTTCTTCTTTCTTGTTTTTGTAACCGTATCTGTAATCCACTTTTCTCCTCCAAAGATATATATTCCCGTAAAGGGTTATTTACTGCATTTCGCTATCTATATGCTTTACTGTGATTCCGTTGACCTCAACTCCTTCGCCTACGGGAATCACAATTGAGAGAACTCCGTCAACCATCTTGTGTTTAACCAGAGAGGCACTCTCAGGCTTCACCTTTATTTCTATGTCAGGAGCCTTTATGCTAAGCTGTTTAACCACCGGAAGGTTATTGGCTATTATTGTAGCCTTTTCTCCCGCTACCGCGTTGAAGGTATCTTCAAAATGCTCCAGTTTTTCCTTCTCAACCCCGCTCTTTCCAAGTAGTTCTTTCACCTCATAAGAGGTTAGTTCAACCGGTTCGGGGATTTCCTTATTTAGCTCGATTACTTCCGCTATATTTTCCTGTACTCTCTGTACTATCTCAAGGCTGACCTCATCCTTAAGAGTCTCTGTGATGATAGAGTTAAAAGTCTCTGTCTGAGTCACAGGCGACAGAGGGGAAGTAGTTCCAAATACTGCATCCACAAAGTCAGGATAAAGCTCCTCTGCCTTCTTAGTATAATAGAGGAGGCTGTGAATATCAGGTCCTCTGTCATTAAAAGCAGGGAATAAAAAGCTTTGTCAGGGGCCTCAACCACCCAGTCTCTAACTCTCTCTCCTATTCGGTTAGCATCGGAATCATAGCCTAGAGCAGCCTTTGATAGCTTTACGGGACAGATGGCACAGAGTATGTACTCATAGATAACATCTGAGGCATCTTCTAAGGTCTCTCCGTCCTTTCCTTTACCCGGTACATCATAGTTTCCATGAATAGCAACTATATAATACTTATCACTGCTAGGGTAGTTCGCTATGATTAAATCAAAAAACTTCTCAAGCTTCTCCTCTTCCCTAAGTCCGCTGTCACGAAGCTCAAGTAAAAACTTCTGCTGTCCTTCTCCAAACTCAGCCTCAAGTGGGAATTCAAGATTTATGAGGTTCTTGCCAAGGGTTCCACCAAGACACTTGTGGAAAATGCTTAGGTGCGACAAGAGTTCCTCTTCAGACATACTACTTAGAGCCTCTTTTTGCACAAAGGTTTTTTCCTTCTCTATGCTTACATAACAGGCCGCAAGACTATCAATACGATAGCCATCCTTAGCAAAGAGCTTTCGTATCTCGGATATTTCAGTTTTATTCATATTCTCACCTTTTTACGGCTATTATACTTACAATAAAGTAAATGAGCCTTTTTTCACATCTTCTTATTATAGCAAATAATCGCAAAGAAATAAAGAGCTTCATTAGATACATTTTCAATCCGTTGTATCGGAAAGAATAGTAAATAATAAAGCTCTTAGTTTTTCCATATTTAAGGCAGATTGTTAAATGATATCATTACATTAAACTTCTGAGAAAAGTGCTGTTGAGAGGTATCTGTCACCTGTGTCAGGTAAGACGGCAACTATAACCTTTCCCTTATTTTCAGGTCTTTCAGCAAGTTTTTAGCCGCAATCACAGCTGCACCTGAGGATATACCTACAAGCACTCCCTCTGTTCTTGCAATTTCTCTTCCTGTATCAAGCGCTTCTTCGTTCTCTATCTGAATAATCTCATCATAAATCTCAGTATTAAGAGTCTTAGGCACGAAACCTGCACCTATACCCTGAATCTTGTGTGGTCCCGGAGCTCCTCCTGAAAGCACTGCAGATCCTGTAGGCTCAACTGCAACAACCTTTACATTAGGGTTCTTTGACTTAAGATATTCTCCTGCTCCTGAAATAGTACCACCCGTACCTATTCCTGCTACAAGAATGTCTACCTTGCCCTCTGTATCCTCCCAGATCTCAGGACCTGTAGTCTTCTTATGAACCTCAGGGTTAGCAGCGTTGTCAAACTGTGCAGGGATGAAGCTGTTCTCTATATCTTTTGCAAGCTCTTCGGCCTTTGCAATGGCACCCTTCATACCCAGCGCACCTTCTGTAAGTACAAGCTCAGCTCCATAAGCCTTAATTATATTTCTACGCTCTATGCTCATTGTATCAGGCATTACGATAATAATCCTATAGCCCTTAGATGCTGCTATGGATGCAAGTCCTATACCTGTATTTCCACTTGTAGGTTCTATGATAACAGATCCAGACTTAAGCTTGCCTTCTTTCTCAGCTGTTTCAATCATATTGAGGGCAATCCTATCCTTTACTGAACCTGCCGGATTGAAATACTCAAGCTTAGCAAGTATTGTAGCATTAAGCTTGTGATTCTCCTCGTAATTGGTAAGTTCTAAAAGTGGTGTCCTTCCAACAAGTTCTGTAACCTTTTTGTATATAGCCATGACATTTTCCTCCTAAAATCATAATCAATATTTTTATTCCTATATTGCCTAGTTGTTTTATAGGTTTAATTCTTGGATACTATGATAACCTATTTATTTTATAATGTCAACTATATTTTTTTAATAGTCACAGACTTATACATAGTTGTAGTTTTGTGGATTAAATGCAACATAGGTGTTGCACTTACCTTGAAAATCTAGCTAGAATTAGTAAAATCCACAGTTAAAGATATAGAGTATGGAAAAAGTAAAATCCATACTAATGTGGAATTTACTTTTTCAAATAACAAGGTAAGGAAATTTTCCAACGAGTAATTGACACAAACGGATGACAGCTCATATAATTTATGTGGTCGGAAATGAATGCTTCACTCCTCCGTCTGTCTTCTGTAGTATATTTCTATCCCATATTAAAGATTATAAGACAAATTGAGGAGAGGTACAGCATTTTTCATAATTTGTTTGTGCCTTTAGCAAAGCGAAAGGAATAGTAAAATTTATGGGAAAATCACTGAGCCTAATCTTGGAAAAAATATGGCATACGAATAGGTGGCTTATACTTAATTGGCTACTTTACTCATTGTTTGTATTTTCCTTTAGTACACTTTGGGTGTTGTTACCGGAGTATATTTCAGCAGCTCTTTCTGAGAAGGGGAATTCGCTATTGATACCATGTGCACTCGGCATTATCGCTTCCGTTTGCGCTTTTTTAAGTACTTACTTAAAAAATGATGCATGGATGAGATTAAACAATTCTCGATATTCTATTTTACTTGATTTAATAAGTGCATCGCTTCATATCCCTTTTAGCAAATCTTTGGATGAAAAATATTTAGATGAGCTTGAAAAAGCCAGGCAGGCTACAATGAATCCGTCAATAGGAATTGGCTGCATAATGAGCAGTATGTATGATTTACTTGCAACTATCTTGTCAAGTATAGGAATGTTTTGGATAATTGGCAGAATATCGGTGACTCTTGGAGTCATTGTGTTACTGTCCGTACTCTTTTCGTTTTATCTGCAACATTTAATTGAACGAAAAGGTGAGATCGAATGGAAAGAAACAACTGATTCAAGGAGAAAATTCGAGAAGTCATTCAATGTTTTAATGGAAGAATCTGCAGCAAAAGACATTCGCTTGTTCTCTTTAACGGGGCTTATGGAAGACTATGGAAACAGATTTTCGGATGTAATTGAGAGTATTCAAAGAAAGACTGAAATTTCTAAGGTTAGGCTGCAAATTTATATGTTAATTAACGAAGCAATACGTGATGTAGCGGTTTTTTCTATTTTAGCGGTAGCCACCTTTCAAGAAAAGTTAAGTGTGGGAGAATTTTTAACCTATTCGATAGGGGTTCTTCAACTAAGCTTATTCATTCAATCTCTATTATCTCTTTGTTCAAAGCTGGCGAAGGAAAATTCTCGCTTTTCAGGCTTTTGGACAATATTAAATGAAGCTGATATGGATGTACCTATTCCTGTCAAAAACAATACAGAATTAGAAGGATTATTTACATTGGATTTTGAGAATGTTTCATTTAGATATCCCAATTCCAATCAATATGCTATCCAAAACATATCATTTCATATAAAAGCCGGAAGCCAAGTGGCAATGGTTGGGACGAATGGTGCGGGGAAAAGTACTATTATTAAACTTATTTGTAGGTTATTTACGCCTGAATCGGGTACTATTAAGCTAAATGGAGTTGATATAGAAGCAATTCCGATAGATGAGTATTATAGTATCTTAAGTGTAGTGCTTCAAACAGGAAGTCTGCTTCCGTATTCAATAGAAAATAACATTACACTGTCAGAACAAACTGATTTAGAACGCTATAATCCGGCGTTAGAATTATCTGAATTTTATAGAGTTCAAAATAACTTACCGAGTGGAAAATACACAATGGTTTCACATATTATGGATGAAAACGGAATTGATCTTTCCGGAGGAGAGCGTCAAAAATTACTGTTGGCACGTGCGATATACCATGGAGGAAAAGTATATTTATTCGATGAACCATCTGGAGCAATAGACCCTCTTGCTGAAGAAAGAATTTATAATAATTACCGTTTAATCACTAAAAATTCAACAAGTATTATTATCTCCCACCAGCTTTCTTTCGTTAGTTTATGTGACCATATTATACTTTTGAAAAATGGTAAAATCTGCGAGGAAGGGAATCACGAAGAGTTAATGGAAAAGAAAGGAATTTATTATGAGATGTATATATCGCAAAAAAGACAATACGAAGAATAATGAGGAATGGAAAAATCTGCACGCATTTTTTTCTTATGCGAAATCCAATCATAGCCCGTTATTCAGTTTGATGTTGTCCTTATGCATGGTTAATACTTTAATCGGCATCGTATATGTTTTTATCCCTAAAATAGTTCTTTCAACTGTTCGTAGCTATAATAATTCCCTTCCTCAAACAATCGTTTATATAATTCTAATTGAGGGATTTGTCGTTTCAATAAAAATTATTTCTACATATTTGAATTCCAAAGTAAAATTACATGGGGAAAAACTGTTTCGAGCTGCATATAGGGATCTGGGTGTAACACAAAGCAAAATATCATTTGAGAAATCGGTAACTACGGAGAATTTGAATGATTTAGAGTCTTGTAAATACGGTGTATGGGAAATACCAGCATTTTCTGACAATGTTATAAAACTTGGATCTTCTGGCGCATTACTGCTTTTTAATGCAGTTTTAATATGTGTATTTGATTGGAAGTATTTGCTGATTCCGGTTATCACAATAATTATTTATACTCTTCTATACCGTTTTATTGCAAAAATTGAAATAGATAACGTTCAGAGATTGCTTCCGGAGAACAGAGCTTTTGGTTGGTATTGTCGATTAATTACAGATATTGATTTAGGTGAAGAATTACGTATCTTCCAAGGAGATGGCTTTATAGTTAAACAGTGTAAAAAACTGATGGAAAAAATATATAGAACTAATCAAAAAGCGTATTCAAAAAAAGGCTTACTTTTGGGTATTACAAAGCTTCTCCTTCAAATGCAAATATTATTAATTGCCATACTGTTTGTGCGCAACAACAGAATCAATTTATCATCTGAGGATTTTGTGCTTATTTTTAGTGCAATATCTTCTTTTAGCATAGCAAGTAATGATATTGTATCAGGTATTTCACAAACAAAGAAAATTGGAGCTTTGCTAAAGCCCTTATTCACTTTTTTAGATGATAATCGTAATCCTGGCCAAGTCAATTTTGATGCAGGTATAAATAAAGTAACCACATTGCGTGTTGAAAATTTATCGTATAGCTACCCTAATAGTACGACGCCAGCTATAGAAAATATCAGCTTTGAATTAAAAACAGGAGATAAAATAGCCATAGTTGGTTTAAATGGGGCGGGTAAAAGCACTCTAATAAAACTAATTTGCGGATTGCTCAAACCAAGTTCCGGATATATATATTTTAACGATAAGGATATTATATCATTGAATGATGAAGAATTTACTCGCTATGTCACAATTCTTTTTCAAGATTATCAATTACTTCCTACAAAAGTAATAGAAAATGTTGCGTGTAAAACTCTTGAAACACTGACTCCCGGTGATAGGGAAAAGTTTAATGATTTAATTACAGAAGCGAATAGCATTAAAAAATGGCTATATTCTTTGCCGTCCAAAGAAGAAGTATTTCTTTCCCCTGTCATTTCAGAGGATTATGTAAATCCATCTGGAGGACAGGAGCAAATGATTGCTTTTATGCGTGCACTGTTTAAGTCGTCTTCTATTTGTCTTATGGACGAACCTACAACGTCATTAGATTCACAAAATGGGAATAATATTCTAAAAATGCTACAAGCGATAGACGATAAAATATGTATAATGATTTCTCATAGATTATCGCAGACCAAGTTTTTTTGATAGAATATTCGTTATGAAAGATGGTACAATAGTTGAGACGGGAACACATAAAGAACTGATTTCTAAAAATGGACTATACAAACAAATGTACTCGAAACAGGCAAAGAAATATGGGATAGATTTATAACTTACAAAATATTATGATGTGGTTGTCAAAAGTATTCCACCTGTATGATTTTAACTGAATTTTTGTATTTTGACAACTGAATAAAGCTATGCTTAACTGCTGATGTTATTTGAAAAAGTAAGTTCCAGTCTGAGCTTTAATTTAAATTTTGAAGCCTAGATGTGGAACTTACTTTTTCAATTCACCAGTCACAGACTGAAAACCATTTATCCAATTGTACCCTGAGAAATTCTTCCCATAATTTGCACCTAGAACTTACCTCTGCTTCCTCCATGCCTGCTTCCTGAACTGCTTCTATGTGTACTGCTGCCTCCCCTTGAAGAGCCCGATGAACTGGAGCTGCTTTTCCTCCTTGATTTGGACAAGGTCTTATACAGGAAGAGATCCTGAGCATCGGTTAGATAAAAACTGTCTCTAATCGCATAGTTATTTGCCTGTTTTTCAGGCTTTACCGTCTTTAGCTGCTTAGTCAGGATGATACAGAGGATGATAGAGAAAAAGAGTGACGGCAAGGCTGAATCCTTTACAACTTCTAAAACCTTCTCTTTTTTGGGAATAAGCCCCTCACCATAGGTTTTTCCACTGTCATAATTGGCAAGCATTTTATCACTTAAATTAATATAACGTATAAAACCGCTGTAAATATCTCCTTCTTTGATGACTGGTAAAAAGTCATTTTTCATATACTCTTTTGCCTCATCAGGAAGCGCATTTCCCGCCCTGCCACTCGCGTATATGGCAAAGGCATTTGTGCCAAAGTCCATCACAAGCAGTACCCCATCTCTAGCTGCTCCAAGACCAAAGTTATTGTCATTATAATACTTTTTGGCGTAAGACATTATGTTATTGTCATTAACCTCGTTCTTTAGCGTCAGTATGGATATATCTGCATTTCTGGCAGAGCTTGCCACATCAAGCTTTGAATTTATACTATTCTTATTCTCAGGTGACAACACTTTCGCATTATCCACCATCCTGGGAGCTTTTCTCCTCTGGCTGTAATCTTCAGTTGGAGTTTCGCTTTTTTTCCTTAGGCATATTGCCCACATCATAGGCAAAACCTGTTTTATACTGCTTGATAAACTCGCTGCTAAGGTCCGCATAAGTATTAAATCCCTCATAATTCTTACCGCCAGAAAGATATTTGACAAACCTGTCTGAAATGTACTTCTGCCCCGCATCTGTAAATATATCTATCCCCTTCCCCTTTGTAGATATAGCCCAGTCTCTTGTGCCATAGTCCACTACCAGGATGATTCCGTCTCCCTCATCACCAAACCCATAATTATTGTAATCATAGTAATCGTCTGCAAAGGCAGTTATATCTTCATCCGCCTCATTTTCTACAGTGAGGACGACTACATCTACTTCCTCTTCTTTACTTATCTTATTTAGCTTTTTTAGTAGCTTTTTTTCTTCCTCATCTGTTAATACATCCGCCTTGTCAACCAGCCTCGGATATTTAGCATTGTACTTAGTATCTGCCAAAAGCCTCATACAATCCAATTTACCCACGCTCATAAAAACAAATATAAAAACAAAGAGAAAAAGAAAGATGCCTGATCCAATATGCGAAAAAGCACATTGTCTTTTAGAATAAATATTTCTCAAATCTCTTCCCTCCTATAAGCGTATTACATAGTGTGCTATGGTGAATATAAGCGTTAGTAAGGTAGTTGAGCCCAGAAATATCTTAATCCTAAGTAGCTTATCAAGAGGAAGATCACCCACAAACTTGCCTGTCTGTCCGTTCATAGCAAAAATATAAGGTTTATCCTTCCATCTGGTTGTAAATACCCACACCGGATAGAGGGCATACCTTGTTAATGTGTTGTCTATATTTACAGAGCTTTGCTCAGTCGTTACATAGCTATAGCCGGTGACTGTATTTCTAAATGCCTGCTCTACTGATTTTCTGATTCTCTCATTTACCGTAGTCTTTTGCATATCTGAGCTAACATCATATTTATCTGCCAAAAATCCTGCAAGGTAGGCTGTCTGAAAGTCGACTGCCTCACTCAAGTCATAAGGCTCAATAGACTGCATAAGTATATCATCCATCTTTACAGACGCATCTGCGGGAACTGCCTTAAATGCGTATTCTCCCTCTCTTGTAACTGCAAAATGACTGGTCTCGGTATATGTATAAGAACTGTCACTCCAAGATCTGACCTTCTTACATTTGTATCTGAATCTGCTGTTTGTATCAGCATCATAGAGCCAAAAAGGCACATAAAGCCCCTTTATTTCCTCAATATTGCTCTCATTCTTAAAGACTTTGGGAAGAAGAATCTTCCCCTTCAGATAGTTATAAAACTTCTCCTTAGCCTGCTTCTTATCGAGCTTAAAGGGAATGACAAGGTCGGGGCGGAGTCCCTTTTCCCACTTACCTGTCATAACTACAGGGTTCCCGCAAAAGGGCAGGATGTTGCACCAAGGGTATCATCTCCCACTATCTCTCCCACCACAGGAGTTACAGGAATAAACAGAAAGCCCTTCTCTTTCTCCCTCTTCCCAGCTTCCATTAGGAGCTGACCAGTTTATGGTCTCTTTCTCATCACCATTTAAGATATTATCATAATCCTTTAAGGTATCCATATCGAATTCAGTATCACAAAACGGACACTTCATCTTTTGAGCAGCGGTATCAAACCTTATGGCACCCCCACAGTTGGGGCATTTATAATCCATTAATTCCATTATTTTCTCCCTTATTACATCTTTTCTAACTTTTCCAAAATCTGTCCTTCCACATATTTTACTTCAGCTTCAAGCTCTCTGGCAGAAGTCCTTACCGCGCCGCTGCCAAATATTATCATCTGGATAAGTGCATCAGAGGTAGCCACCCTTACCATACCTTTGCCTGTAAGCTCTAAGCTCGTTTTAGCTATGTAGCGGTCAGCAGTTTCTGCCTCTTTGGTATATACAATCCACAGGTTCCCCTGCTTAATGACATTTTCCTTTCCCCCTTTTACCTTATAAGCATCAAATACAAGGATGAGCTTACAGCCTTTGTACCCCTGATAATTGGCGAGCTTTTCTATGAGCTTATCCCTTGCGCTGTCAATATTTATATCTGCAAGCTCTTTTAACTCCTGCCAGGCAAATATGATATTGTAGCCATCCACCAAGAGATAATCATCCTTACCTATACTGCTCTTAACCCTTCTTGTCTCAGTATGAGCATCAGGATATTCATCCGTCCTGCCTCTCCCCTTCCAGCGGTTTCTAGTAGTTTCTTCCTCCTTCTTTTTGTTGGAAGATACGGCTGACTTAAGTATACTGTCTATCTCATCAGTTCCAAGGAAGACCTCTCCTCTTTCACTTCCCACCTGGCTTGGTAGTCTGTTTGCATATCTTAAAAATACCTCTTCTTCGCCCTCTTCCTCCTTTGTATCTCCAAAATAAGGAAGATGCATGTAGTTAATAACTTCATTCCAAGGCACTACAAAGCCTGCTCCATGTGAACAAAATACTGAATCTGCGGTATTTTCAATATCTGCTTCAGGGTAATATCCTATAGCTTCTATGACTTCCTCAGCATTGTGGCAGACTTCATAGTCAGACGGAGTAAGCGTAAGAACTCCCTCACCCTTTGTATAGGCTCTTAGCTCTAGGGCGTAGTTCTTAACCTCCGATACAGGTACCTTGCCGGTAAGTACAGCCTTCCCTGATATATTTTCAGGCGAAGTAAAACTTCCATTCATCTTGCCTATATCTGTCATCGCCCTGCCTATGGCATCTTCAGGTACTTCAAGCTTAAACTCATACACAGGTTCAAGAAGAACTGAGCTTGCCTGCATTAGCCCCTGTCTCACTGCCCTGTAGGGTGGCCTGCCTGAAGTCTCCACCCTCAGTATGCTTAAGGTGGGCTCTTCCTGCCACAAGGGTAATCTTCATATCTGTAATAGGAGAACCTGTAAGCACTCCCTTGTATTCTTTTTCTTCAAGATGGCTAAGAATAAGCCTTTGGTAGTTAAGGCTAAGCTCATCTTCGCTTACCTCAGAAGCAAAGCTAAGCCCACTTCCTCTTTCAGCAGGCTCAAGCCTTAACTCCACCTCAGCATAGTGCCTTAATGGTTCAAAATGGCCTACTCCGTATACTGTATCAGCTATAGTCTCCTTGTAAAGGGTATGTCCTTCTCCAAAGCCTATATCCACATTGTATCTTTCTTTTATTAGGTGCTTAAGAACCTCCGTCTGTACCTCTCCCATAAGAGAGATAGTAATTTCCTTCTTTTCTTCGGAATACTTTACTGATAATTCGGGTATTTCCTCCGAGATTTCCCTAATTTTAGGCAGGAAGACATGGGCAGGCTCATCTTCAGGAAGCTCTATCTTGTAGCTCATAACCTGCTTAAGTACGCTTCCTACCTCACTTCCTTTAAGTACTCCAAGCCCTGCTCCTGCCTTCGTTTCTTTAAGCCCTGTGACTACGCAGACCTCTCCTGCTTCTACCCTGTCTCTGTTTTCATATTTCTCACCAGAATATATCCTTATCCCTGTAACTTTTTCATCTCCTATCATCTCCCTGACAAATAGGCTTCCACCCATAAGCTTCATATAGGTGAGGCGGTTGCCTGCATCATCCCTTGCTATCTTAAAGACTCTTGCAGAGAATTCATCACCGTATACGGGCGGAATAACGAGGGCTGCAAAGCTTTCAAGGAATTTATCAACCCCCTCATTTTTAAGGGCTGAACCAAAAAATACAGGGAAAAACTTACGGTTTCTTACAAGGTTTTGGATATCTGCAAACTCTATATTCCCTGTCTCCATATAGGTTTCAAGCACCATCTCATCAGTGAGAGAAACCTCTTCCAAAAATTTCTCATACCCTGCTTTATCACCATTAGCATCTGCATAGTCTATTATATTGGAATCAAGCTTTTCCTTTAGCTCTATTAGCATCTTCTCTTTTGAAGTATCAGGCTGGTCCATTTTATTTACAAATATAAAAGTGGGGATATCATAGTGCTTAAGTAACTTCCAAATGGCAGATACCTGAGACTGAACACCTGCAGATGCACTTATTACAAGCACGGCCACGTCAAGTACTGACAGCACCCTCTCCATTTCTACCGAGAAGTCAACGTGTCCCGGTGTATCAAGGAGGGTGAAGTCCTTACCAAAGGCCTGAAACTCAGCCTGCTTGGAAAAATGGTAATCCCTCTTTCTCTTTCAAGCTCATAATTGTCTAGAAAGGCATCCTTTTTATCCACTCTTCCAGCCTTTTTAAGCACTCCCGCTGAAAGCAGAAGACTCTCTGAAAGTGTGGTTTTTCCAGCATCTACCTGTGCCAGTATTCCAAAAACTATATGTTCCATAACTTCCCTCTAAAATCATCAATATCAATAAAAGCCACCGAAGAACTTTCCAGTGGCTTTTACTTTTACAGTTCCCTATAAATATCATAGAGATTTTTTTATAGGATTTAGCAAGTAACTTTATTACTATATTATGATGTGGGTGGCGAAAATATTTGACATCCACATTGATATAGGATTGCTACAGCTTCGCTTTTCATGCTTATATCATATTCTACAAATTATACACAAGACAGTTTATAATATCACTCATAGCCACTATCCTTGAACTATTTAACCTACTATACTATCAGAAAAAGAGGTCTGAGGCTATAGTGTGAATACTTCAGATTATCTAATTGACTAGAACTTTCCACTACTACCACCGTACGTACCACCCGAGCTGCTCCTATGTGTACTACTACCTCCTCCTGAAGAACTTGAAGATTCCCTTCTGGTTCTTGAAAGCTTCTTATACAGGAAGAAATCCTGAGCATTGTTTACATAAAAGCTGTTGTTCAGTTCGTAGTTATCCGCAGCATACTGCCTTCTAACCGTCTTTAGCTGAGAAGTCATACCGTAGCAGACTGCAAGTGCAAGCAAAAGTGCAGGTATAACAGAGGCGCCTATTAAAAAGACCATATTTCTTTCTTTTGGCAGATTACCTACATCATAAGCACTCCCCGTCTTGTACTGTTTGATAAATTTATCACAAAGATCTGCAAAGGTATTAAAGCCTTTATATGTATCCCCATCAGAAATATATGGAATAAATATATCTGTCATGTACTTCTGACCGGCATCTGTAAATGCCCTGATTGCCTTACCTTTTGTAGATATAGCCCAGTCTTTTTTGCCAAAATCCATCGCCAGCAGTATGCCATCACCATCATCTCCAAAATTAGAGCCGTTATAATCGTCCGCAAATTGAGTTATGGTATTGTACTCTGCATTATATGTTGTGACAATAATTACATCTATCTGCTGTCTTTCGCTGATTTCATTTAATTTGGCAAGCAGGCTTTTCTCCTCACTGTCTGTAAGAACATCAGCATTGTCAACCAGCCTTGGGACCTTAGCCTGTGCATATACAGAGGTGAATAGAAAGCTAAAACTGCTTATAAGTGTAAGGAAAAAGACAAGAGCCAATGCAATAAAACAGGCTTTTTTACTAAGTTTATTTATCATCATTGCCCATTCCCTCCCCTCTAAAATACAAAGTATAGGACAAGAAAGAGAATTATAGCCGTTACAATGCTTATGCCTGCAAACAGCTTTGCTCTCAGACTCTTGTCTACAGGGAGGTCGCCAACAAATTTACCGGTCTGCCCATTCATTGCAAAGATGTAAGGCTTGTCATGCCACCTAGTGGTCAGCACCCATACCGGGTAAAGAGCGTATTTTGTAAGCTTATTATCAATATTAACAGTGGACCATTCCTTGGTAACCGAGCTATAGCCTGTTACTGTGTTTCTAAAGGCCTCTTCTACTGAGTTTCTTATACGTGAGTTGACTATCTGAAGTTGTGCATCAGCACTGACATCATACTTGTCCGCTAGGAAGCCGGCAAGATAGGCTGTTTGAAAATCTACAGCTTCTCTAAGGTCAAAAGGCTCTATTGACTGCATAAGCACATCATCCATCTTAGCAGATGCATCTGCAGGAACCCCCTTAAAGTCAAGAGATCCACCTCTTATTACCGAGAAATAGCTTGTCTCCAAATAGTGATAACTACTGTCACTCCAGCTTCTTATCTTAGTAGCCTTAAATCTAAGCCTGCTCTCAGTATCTGCATCATAGAGCCAAAATGGCACATAAAGCCCCTTGATTTCTTCAATATGATTTTCGGACTTGAATACCTTTGGAAGCAAAAACTTTCCGCTAAGGTACTGCGAAAACTTCGCCTTAGCCTGCTTTTTATCAAGCTTAAACGGGATGACGAGGTCAGGACGGAGTCCCTTTTCCCACTTACCTGACATCACAACGGGATTGTCACAGTAAGGGCAAGAAGTAGCACCAAGTGTAGCATCCCCGACTATCTCGCCGCCACAGGAATTACAGGTATATACCGTGAGCCCGTCTCTTTCTCCCTCTTCCCACTTACCTTCGGGAGTGGACCATTTCATAGTACCCTCGGCATCTCCCTTTAGTATGTCATCATAGCCGCGCAGGGTTTCCATTTCAAATTCGGTACTACAAAATGGACATCTCATTTTTTGAGCGGTTGTATCAAAGTTAATTGCGCCACCGCAGTTGGGGCACTTATACTCCATCAGCGCCATTTATTTCTCCCTATTACTTGATGGTGTTGTCAAAAATTTTTGGCAACCATTGATACAGGATTGTAAAAGCTTAGCTTCTTACAATCCTTGCAAAAACATTCCTATTCTGTTCATTTCTTACAAAAATGGCTGCTTACTCATCTATCCTAAGAATCTACCAGATTGAAGTGGTAATATTTATATAGGACGCTTGGCTCCACAGTTGATGCAGAAATTTCCGTTATTTTTATTGCCACAGTTTGGACAGAACCACTGAATAGCTTCACCCTGCGGAGCACCTCCCTGAGCCTGTGCAGCCTGAGCTGCTCCCATCTCATAGAGACTGTTTGCATTCATTCCGCCTGTCTGATTAGCCATGTTCATGCCCATAAAGCCCATCATTGCGCCGTTTGCATTGCCTGCGGCTGTCTTCATAGCCTCAGCCTGCGCCTGCGCAAGGTTAGCCGCTGCCATAGTAGGGTTTCTAAATGCGCCTGATAACTGAAGATTCTTTATTGCCGCTGAATCTTCTTCAGAAAGTGTGATTGGGTTAAGGGCAACTGAGATAATATCAAGACCTCTAAGCTCCTTCCATTTCTTAGAGAGTACCTCATCCATAAGGTCAGCAAGCTCCATAGCGTGGCTTGGAAGACCACTTGGTCTGATTCCCTGCTCACTGAGCTTACCAAAGGCAGGCTGAAGAGCTGAAACGAACTCTGTCTTAAGCTGAGTATCTATCATATCCCTTGTGTACTCATCAGCTACGTTGCCACAAACATTCTGATAGAAAAGGATAGGATTCTGTATCTTGTATGAGTACACACCTGAACAGCGTACAGATACATCTATATCAAGGCCTACATTGGTATCAAGTACTCTGAAAGGAATAGGGTTAGGAGTACCGAATTTGTTGTCTGTGAGTTCCTTTGTGTTGAAGTAGTAAACTCTCTGGTCTCTTCCTGCCTGTCCTCCATAGGTAAATCTTCCGATCATGTCCTTAAATACGGCACCTACACTCTCACCAAAGCTGCCTGAGAACACACTTGGTGACTCACCTGAATTAAAGGTATATTCACCAGGCTCGGCACATATTTCGGATACCTTTCCGTTATTTACTATAACAAGGCACTGTCCATCTGCAACTGCTATACCTGAGCCGTCTGTTATTACATTGTCGCTACCGTACTTATTGGATGATCTTCCACCTATTCTCTTGCTTCCCTTTCTAACAAGTACGTCAGCAGGAAGCGCATCACAATAAAAATACTCCTTCCACTGATCTGCAAGTGTACCTCCCACAGCTCCCACAACCGCCTTAATAAGTCCCATCTCACTACCTACCTTTCTATTTTTACAATTTAGTAGTTTTATATTTTATGATGTGGGTGTCAAAAGTATTTGACACTTGTATCATTTTATTTTGTGTAATTCTTTAACAAGTTTAAAACTAAACAGGATATAAAACTATGTGGCTTTATACCCTGTTTATTAAATTGAACCCCTAACAGGGCAAACTATTATATTATCTTACTCTAAAGCTAACCTTAGTCGTATTACCAGCATAATCCTTAACTACGAGTGTATATCTTCCGCTAAAATATACGCTATGACCACTCTTAATGGTTTTACCGTTTAACTTAGCTGATTTAACACCTGAGTCCTTATCGGAAAAAGTAATTTTTACACTGCCTCTATAGGTTCTTCCATTAACTACACTTACAACAGGAGCCTTCTTGTCAACGATTCCCTTAACCTTAAAGAATGCTGAATAGCTGGTTCCTTCCTTTACATCAGTCCAATTGTTTGGAGTAGTCTTATCTGTAACTCTTATAGTATAGTATCCGTTTCTCTTAACCTTGAACTTAACGGTATTATCTGCATTTAACTTTAACTGGATGGCATTCCTATCAGTAGAGTTATTCCAGCCAGCACTGTTTAAATATCCCCAGTAGTTAGCGTTTTTCTCACCGTCTCTACCTACCTTACCATAACGGTACTGAGCATACTTAAAGAAATCGCCCATTGCAGTTGAGAAAGTAATTGTTGCACTCTTTTTATCTTTGTTAACCTTGTAGCTGGTCTTAACAATCTTGGTTACAGGAACCGCAACTCCAACTACATTTATATTACCATCAAAATCATCATAGTTTTCATGCTTTGCGAGGATTTCTACATAATATGTACCCTTCTTTAGTATGGCGGTAAGCCTCGTCTTGCTGGTATCTTTCCAGTAACCTGCTTCAAAGGTTCCAACCTTTTTTGAAAAAGCTGCATCTGCGTAAAGTGCATACTTAACAGATAATCCATCGTGGTTGTTAAGTGAGAAGCTGTTTCCTAAAAATACCCAAGAGTCTTCGTTAAGAGTAAACTTAAAATAATTATTGATTGCTCCACTACCCTTAACAAGATGTGTCTTCTGAGAAAACACTACATTTAAGTCATCTTCGCCTACGAACTTTTCAGCGGATTCAATAGTTCCTTCTGCAGGCTCTGTTGTTGTACCTGCAGGGGCTACACTGTTTGCTGTAGTGGTTACCTCTGCTGCCTTCACTGTAGCTACAGGCTGTGGAACTACAACATTGCTCATCATAAGAGCAGCCAAAAGTAAAACACCGAATTTCTTATTCTTCATAATCCCATTCTCCTTCAATTAAGATATTTACAAGGTCATAGCAACCTTATATGTGATATAGTATCATAACGTATTTTGTTTTTCAATACCCTTTAATTATTCTTAAGAAAACTGTTATTTTTTGTACATATTTCGCAAGAATTCGTACAAATTAAAATCTCTGAGCCCATTATATCAAATACTTGAAGCCCTCCTAGATAAAACTGGCAAAAACAGAAACTCCCACAAGGGTTAGTATACCGCTCACAATCATAGCCAGACTGCTGACACTGCCTTCTATTTCACCCATTTCCATAGCCTTGCAGTACCAATGGCATGAGATGCTCCGCCCAGAGATATACCTCTGGCAATCGGTTCGTATATCCTAAAAACCCTAAATACAGTTAAAGCTATAATGTTGCCAAGTATACCGGTTATAATGATGACAGCAACTGTAATAGCCACTATACCACCAAATTCTTCTGCAACTCCCATTCCTATAACCGTGGTAATTGATTTAGGAAGGAGGGTTATATACTCCTTATGCGACAGCCCAAAGGCAAGTGCAAAGAGCAAAACACATACCATGTTAGAAATTATTCCTGATATAATGCCTGTCATAATGGCTGCCACATTTTCCTTTAAGATAGTCAGGTTCTTATACAATGGTATGGCAAGGCTGACAGTCGCAGGAGTGAGCAGATAGCTTAAATACTGTGCACTCTTATTGTAGTCCTCATAGTCTATGTGGAAAGTAAGTATTCCTGCTATGACTAAGATGATTGAAATAAGAAGGGGGTTAAGAATGGCAAGCTTGAACTTTTTCCTTAAAAGCAGCCCTATTTCATAACCGATAATGCTCACTACTATACCAAAGGTAGTGCTATTTTCTATTAATCCGTTCATGTTCCTTCCTTTCAATCAGTGCTTGCGTTATTTTCCCCTGATATCACCATTACTACTACTGTAGAAACAGGAGTAATAACAAGTACCGGTACCAACATGTCTTTTAACTCATCAAAAGATGCAAGGAGTCCAACTCCTGCAGGTATGAACATAACCGGCATTATCTCTATAAGGAACACCGCTGCATCTTCTACTGCGCCAAGCTTAACTACCTTAGTCATAAGGCATAGCATCATAAGGCAGAGGCCGTATACGCTTGAAGGTATAGGAAGGTGCACAAAATATTTTATGCCCTCCGCTATACAGGTAACCAGCATAATTATGCCAAATTGTCTAAAATACTTCATCTACTTTCTCCCTCTTTTTTCTACCCAGTCTGTTTCCCGATTTAGCATCCTCTTAATGTATTCACCGGTGTATGAGTTCTTATTGACTGCAACCTCCTCAGGAGTACCTTCAGCTATCACCCTGCCTCCTCTTGCACCACCTTCAGGTCCTATGTCAATGATATAGTCAGCAGTCTTAATTACATCGAGATTGTGCTCTATTACTATGACTGTATTGCCTCCCCTCAGACAGCTTGCGAAGAATATTGATTAGCTTGTGCACATCTGCAAAATGAAGTCCTGTAGTAGGCTCATCAAGCACGTAGATAGTCTTTCCCGTGCTTCTTTTACTAAGCTCTGTAGCAAGCTTGATTCTCTGGGCTTCTCCTCCTGAGAGCTCGGTAGACGGCTGTCCCAGACGGATGTATCCAAGCCCCACCTCGCTAAGCGTTTCTATCTTTCTCCTGATAGTAGGTATATGCTCAAAGAAAGCTAAGGACTCATCTACCGTCATATTGAGCACATCATATATAGACTTGCCTTTGTACTTTACTTCAAGGGTTTCTCTGTTGTAGCGTCTTCCTTCGCAGACTTCACAAGGCACATATACATCAGGAAGGAAGTTCATTTCTATCTTGACTATACCGTCACCTGAGCAGGCCTCACATCGTCCTCCCTTTACATTGAAGCTGAACCTTCCCTTGCTGTAGCCCTTTGCCTTAGCATCCTGTGTAGCTGCAAAGAGGTCACGGATAAGGTCAAAGACTCCTGTGTAGGTAGCAGGATTGGAACGGGGCGTTCTTCCTATAGGCGACTGGTCTATGTCTATTATCTTGTCTAAATTCTCAGCGCCAAGTATAGCATCATGCTTACCCGGTATCATCCTTGCTCTGTTTAGCTTCTTTGCAAGTGATTTGTAGAGAATCTCATTGACAAGGCTGCTCTTTCCGGAGCCTGATACTCCCGTAACCACAGTCATTATTCCAAGAGGGAATTTCACATCTATGTTTTTAAGATTGTTTTCTCTTGCACCCTTGACTTCAAGATAACCTGTAGGAGTCCTTCTTTCAGTAGGAACCGGTACCTGAAGTCTGCCTGAGAGATAGGCTCCCGTAAGAGATTCTTTGCATTTCATTATCTCTTTAGCAGTTCCCGTAGCTATAATCTCGCCACCGTGTTCTCCAGCTCCCGGGCCTATGTCTACTATGAAATCGGCGGCAAGCATGGTGTCCTCGTCATGCTCAACAACTATGAGGGTATTGCCTATATCACGCAGGTTTTTAAGTGAGGCAAGAAGCTTGTCATTATCCCTTTGATGAAGTCCTATACTTGGCTCGTCAAGGATGTAGGCAACTCCCACAAGTCCTGAACCTATCTGGGTAGCAAGCCTTATTCTCTGTGCCTCGCCACCGGAGAGAGTACCTGTCGCTCGTGACAGGGTGAGGTAGTCAAGTCCTACATCATTAAGAAATGCAAGCCTTGCCACTATTTCCTTAAGCACCAGGTCTCCAATTTTCCTCTGAGTAGGGGTAAGCTCCACATTTTCAAAATAATTCTTCGCATCCAAGATAGAAAGTTCGGTAACATCAGAAATGTTCTTATCTCCCACAGTAACCGCAAGCGCAGTGGCCTTAAGGCGCTTACCTCCACAGGCCTTACAAGGGGTGGTACGCATAAAGCTCTCGTATTCCTGCTTGCTTGACTCTGAGAAGGTCTCCCTGTATCTTCTTTCCACATTTTTTATAAGTCCCTCAAAAGGCACATCATATACGCCTTCTCCACGCTGTCCCTTATAATGCACCTTAAGAACCTTACCGCCTGTTCCATGGAGGATGACATCCTGTACTTCCTTTGAGAGCTTCTCAAATGGGGTCTTTAGGTCAAATTTGTATGCCTTAGAAAGTGCTTCAAGAGTGGAATGTGTAAAGCTTCCCTTTTGATTGGAGGACTGCCATCCAAGCACCACTATACAGCCTTCTGCAAGGCTTAGGCTTTTGTCAGGTATCATAAGGTCGGGGTCAAATTCCATCTTGTAGCCAAGTCCAAAGCACTCCGGACAGGCCCCGAAAGGATTGTTAAATGAAAAGGTTCTTGGTTCAAGCTCTTCAAGGCTGATATTACAGTCAGGACAGGAAAAGCTAGACGAAAAGCTAAGTCTCTCCTTGCCTGAAACTTCCACAATGAGTAGACCTTCTGAGAGCTTCATAATCTGCTCTATGGAGTCTGACATACGTCTTTCTATACCAGGCTTTATCACAAGACGGTCTACCACTATCTCAATATTGTGCTTTTTGGTCTTTTCAAGCTTAATCTCATCTGACAGCTGATGAAGCTCACCGTCTACCATTACCCTCACATAGCCTGCCTTAAGGGCACTTTCAAAAACCTTAACGTGTTCACCCTTCCTTCCCCTTACTACAGGGGCAAGAAGCTGAAGCTTGGTGCCTTCAGGAAGTTTCATTATCTCATCAACCATCTGGTCTACAGTCTGCTTGTGTATTTCCTTCCCACAATTAGGACAATGTGGTACTCCGGCTCTGGCATAAAGAAGCCTTAGATAATCGTATATCTCAGTCACCGTACCTACTGTGGAACGGGGATTTCTATTGGTTGACTTCTGGTCTATGGAGATAGCAGGAGAAAGCCCCTCTATACTCTCTACCTTCGGTTTTTCCATCTGCCCTAAGAACTGGCGGGCATAAGAAGAGAGGGACTCCATATACCTTCTCTGGCCCTCCGCATAGATGGTGTCAAACGCAAGAGATGATTTGCCTGAGCCTGAAAGCCCTGTCATTACGACAAATTTATCCCTTGGAATATCTATACAGATTCCTTTGAGGTTATGTTCTCTAGCCCCTCTAATCCTGATAAAATTCTTTGAATTTTCTATATTTTTCTTTGCTGGCATATTCTTCCTCTTATGATGTAATCAGTTATAATATACGTTTATCATAACAGAAAGAAATTAATTTTTCAACCGCTTTTCGAACAGATGTTTATATCTTTTCCGATAAAAATCGACTTATTCTTAGTACCACAAGTACATGAATACAGTCCACTAAAGCAATAATCGATTAAAACTGTGCTTTTAACACTGGCGGCATTATACTAATTCTCTATCCAATCAATCAAATCGCTTGTTGTCATATTCATCCGGTAACCGCCAATCTTCACCAGCTCACCATCCTTATATAGCTGCAATCTTGGATATCCTGTTACTCCCTGACTATAAGTAAGCTCCGGATCCTTGTCCACATCTACCTTGGTAAACTTATATGTAGGTCTTATCTTAGCAGCTTTTTCGTAAAGTGGATTTAAAAGTCTGCAATATCCACACCAGGTAGCACTGTAATCAACTATTACCGTACCCTTCTCCTGAAGTACTTCTTTCTCAAAGTTTTCTCCGGTTACCTCTACTATCTCGCCAAAAGCCGCTACATTCTTCTTGCCGATATTTAGCTTCAGGGTTTTGCTAACCTTCTTGTTAGCTGATAAGGTAAGCTTAAGTTTTACATTGCCGCTTTTTAGGGCTTTTACCTTATACACCTTCCCTGATTTTTTAATCTTTACTTTTTTACCATCCTTGGTACTAACCTTAAAGCCCTTATTTTTACTTGCGGTAGTTACCTTGACAGAAATGTCATCACTTTCACCGATACCTATGGTAATCTCATCTCCTACTGTAAGCTTAACCTTTGACTTTGATAACTCAATGCCATCTGCCTTGGTGTCTGCCAGTGTAAGCTCTGTCTTGGTAGTAAATATCAAGCTGCCTGCAATAGCTCCTAACATAAGTGATTTTAAAATTTTGTTTGTCATGATTTCTCCTTTATTTGTTATTCATATTTCCAGTATCCTTTTTTAACCAAAACCTTCTCTGTCCAAGCCTCTTTTACAATTATATCTTTAGTTTCTATTCTTTGCTCCGCAAAGCTATGCTTGCCGTTTCAAGGCTTGGGCGGTGTGCCTGCCAGTCTTCATCAGAATAGAAAACCTCGCCACATTGGCATACCCAGTGGACGCTTATCTCCTGCTTTGTCACAGCCGGGTGTTTCACTGTCTTGTAAACGGCGGGCACCCAAATCTTTTTCTTTGCAGGTTTGTTTCCGGATTTATTTTCCTTGCCTTTTTTAGGCTTTTTATCCTTCTCATTGCTTTTATCCTGCTTATTATTTTGTTTGTTTTTCCTGTTTGTTGTCTATCTTGCTATCTTTTTTTATTTTCTTGCTTGCTTTCCTTTTTATTCTCTTTATTACTGTCTTTTTATTTTTCTTGCTTGTTCTCTGTCTTACTGTCTTTTTATTTTCTTGCTTATTATCTTTCTCTTGTACTTGCTTGTTTAACTGCTTATCTTCTTTTTATATCTTGTTTGCTTTCTCTTATAACTTCTAATTTCTTTTCTTGTTCTTTATCTGACTTATTTTTCTGCCTTCTTTACTTCCACGGAGGCCACTTTACTTTGCTTCCTATCCGAGCTTTGTAACTTTGCAGCTGCTTTATTTTCTTCTTTATTGCTAACCACATCTGGTAATTTATTCTCAACACTTTCGGCAGCCAGTGCCACTTCAGTAACAGCATTCTGATTTACTTCAAGTTTTACCAGTTTTCCATCTTTTTCTATAATGCGGACTTTTGTGCCCTCACTGCTTTCTAATTTGTAAGCGGGATGTCCACCACAGCCCGTTATTAGTGCTATTCCTGCGAGGACAAATGCTGCTATTACAGGCATTTTCTTCAATCTTGATTTCATTTTAACTCCTAATCAAACGATTGCCTTAAATATATCGACATACTGAGGCAATATTATAAGTATACCCTATTATTTGCCAAAAGTCTAATGCAGAAAACCCACATTAGACTCTTAGCTTTAATATCTCTTTTAATGATGTGGGTGTCATAAGTATTTTCCACCCATTGATACAGGATTGCTACAGCGCAGCTTTAGCAATCCTTGCAAAACTATTTGTATTCAATTACAGTATTGTATCTTCCCATACTGTTCATATTGAAGGTGAGCTTATCGCCCTTCTGTGTGAACTTAACCTTATGAAGCTTGTTGGCATCATCAATGTAGTAAACATTCTTAACCGGCTTCTTACCTGCTACTGTAGTAGTTACCTTGAAGTTTCCATGTGCAAGTGGAGAAAGCTCAACTCTATACATATTTACTGTGTCTACATCAAGCACAAGGTACTTCTTGCCCTTAAGCTCAGGTGCCTTAACATCTTTAAGTACCCTTGAAGAAAGTGCATACTCACCATTACCAAATCTAAATCCTGTTACCTTGGTTGTACCGTCACCACTTACTAAAGTAGTATCATTCTTGTGAGCCTGCTTCTTGTCGATGAGGTAGAGTGCCTGTACACTACCACAGCTTAAGTGGTTAAATACATACTTCTTAGCATTGTACTCTGACTTGTCTTTAACTGTCATAGGGAAGGCATCAATAGCATAGTTGCCCTTAACTACTTCCATAACATAGTTGGTATCCTCAAGAAGTGAAAGGTCTACCCAGCCATCTACTACCTTAGCTTCAATAGTCTCTCTTGTAGAATAGAACTTAAGTGTTACATTGTTTACCTTCTTCTTGTTGTTGCCAAGTACATATACAGGGAGCTTGTAATCAATTCTGTTTGCAAGTTTCTCATCAGTCAATGCCTTAGCACGCTTTGTAAGCTTAAAGCCCTTGAAATCTCCGTATGGAGCCTTGCTTGTTACAAGCTTCTTACCGTCATTACTAAGAGTTACATAAGCATTTTTCATGCTGTATTCTTTATCTAATGCAGAAATGATATAGTCATTTCCCTTTACGAGCTTAAGACCTGAAAGCTTGCCGTTCTTAGAAAGAACAACCTTCTCCACCTTCTGCTTGGTAGCATTGTAAACTTCAAACTTAACCGGCTTCTTAACTGCAGCTGACTTAAACTGTACAGGAATAGCCTTAACTGCAGCTCTCTTTGTGTTGTAAATAATCTTGTAGTCTTTTAAGCTGTACTTCTGGCAAGCTGTACACTCACCTGAATCAAGTGTTGAACCAACAGGAACCTTTCCATCAAGTCTTACAAGATCAATGTAACGGCAGCTAAGACGCTCTTCAAGATTGTCTACGTTCTTATAGCCCTTAACCATTGGCTGGTATTTTCCAAAGCTATCAAGTACAAAACTAAATTCAATCTTATCCTTAAGCTTGTAAATAGGGTTCTTGTCTAATGTAATCTCATAATCAACATCTGCTTCACCAACAAGTGTAAGAATACCATCATCACTACTGTAAACAAGTTTTGACTTGTTGTTATCTTTTCTAACAAGTCTGAAAGGAAGCTTTCCCTCAGGCTGGAAACCGCTATCGCTAAGTATGAGGTTCATAAGGCAAGAAGTAGACTTAACAGGCTCTGAAGGCTTACCGTCAGTCTTCTTAACAACTATCTTTGAAATAAATTCTTCTGGAGCTTCAATACCCTCATCATAATCATACTTTAAGAGTGCTTTACCTTCATAACGAGCGTATACTCTGAGAAGCTTCTTACTCTTGTATGCACCAACTACTTCGTAGTTATTGTAATCAGCATTGGTTACATCAAAGCCGAGCTTATACTGCTCGTCAGCCTTAAGTACTATACCTGAAATCTTTCCATCTTTTACCTTGTAGTGAGCAGGCTCAGCAAATATATCCTTCATACGGAAGTTATCTAAACAACTCCGTTCGGCACCTTGGTTCCATCCTCAAATACAACCTCGATGTCAGCAACCTTTACATCCTTACCTGCTGCAATTCTCTTCCCCTTTATAGCTGAGCCTGAAGTATCACCAAGGGCAGTCTTGTCATCAGCAATGTCTTTAAGCTCTTCACCAGGCTGAGCACCTCCTGCTCCAGGCTGTCCTCCGCCTACTACAACGGGGCCTACGTAAAGAGGAGTTGAGACTTTTTTTCTAAGAACTAAACCATTAAATTTGTTGGTTGTATTGCCAAAATCATCAACGCGATTCTTCATATCATACAGTTCATTGTCTTTATCGCTTATAAATACACTAACATTCTTTACATTATTAAGAGCGTTTGAATTTTCAACTTCTACTAAATCAAAATTCTTACTCAATGCAGATATACCAATTGTATAGAGTACATTCGTATTGGCGTTAAAAGTTGGAGTTATTTTCCCATCTTTAACCTGTATTTTTTGTTCTCCACCCTGGTCCTTTGTTAATACCACAATAATTTCAACCCCATCTTCCACTGGCGAGCCATCAGCATACTTTTACAGGGAATTCAGGAAACTTTACATTGTTTTTGGGAAATTTCTCTTTTTCTTTAACAACTATTTTGGTTACTTTTTTACCAGTTCTAGCATAATTGTTATTTTTGTCAATTTCCAAAAGTTCATTATTTTCAAAGACGAAATCTATGCTACTACTTAATTTCCCCCCCGGAACCATAACCTCATAGTTATACATATTATACTCATCATCATCAAAATCAAATGATATAGCATACCTCTCTCCATCATCCAACATAGGAAAAGGTAACATTCCATTTTTAATTACACATGTCTCATCATCCCATTTTATATTTCCACCCGACACAGCTAACACTGAACCATCAGGCATACCTTCTACGGGTATTTTTAAGTCTTCCGCAGCATAAACAACTTTTCTTTCAATTCCTGTTAACTTTCCTAACGCAGAGTCTGCCCCTGCAGGTACTACAACTGAACTAAATGCCAATGAAACTGACAAAAGCCCAGCTAATAACGCTTTTCTCTTCATCTTTGATTCTCCTCATCGTGAATAAAATAAATAAAAGTTGCTACTTAAACGATTACTTAGAGCCGACTGATTATACCCATAATATTATTCGAGATTTAATTTTGCTGAGTTGGCCGGAAACAGCTGATTAATGAATTCTCAAGCAAATACCATAGATATAACTTATCTTCAATGTGAATTGATTAAGTATAATCAATCATTGTTTTATAGATTTTCCCTATAAATAATATTAATTATAGTTTTTATCTATATTGTCTGATTAATCCTTATTTTTTTTATACTATTTTTTTGTATATTTTTGTCAAGGAGTATTTAATAAAACTATAAATAATTAACCCTTATTGTTAATGAAGATTTAATATAAATTACAGAAATTATTGTTAAATTAATAAGAGACCGAAAGAGAAAGCTAAATATACACAATTTGCAATCGCGGTAACATAGTTTATTAATATGTTACTCCAAGTTTCGTTTTCCTAAACGCGAAATCTTTTGCGGTTTATGATATTGCCTCTTCACTCTTCGGTCTCTCAGGAAGATTATTTTTTCAAAACAGTTACTTACTCATATATTTACTTTAGGCATTTTCCTCACTTTACATAGCCGTCAAATCAACCAAATGCTTTTTAAGCTCTATAATCTCATCTCTAAGCTTGGCAGCCAGCTCGAAGTTCAGCTCGACTGCTGCCTGATTCATTTTCTTGGTGAGCTCCTTGATAACTGCCTTAAGCTCAGTCTCGCTCATAGATTCAGCATCCTTTATTATCTTGGAGCTGTCTTCCTCTACCTTCTTAGATATGCTTATAAGGTCACGAACCTTCTTCTTTATCGTCTGAGGAATGATTACATGCTCCTCATTGTACTTCATCTGGATGGCTCGTCTTCTCTCAGTCTCCGTAATGGCCCTGTTCATAGAACCTGTGATTGTATCTGCATACATTATTACATGGCCATCTGCATTTCTTGCAGCCCTACCTATGGTCTGGATGAGGGAAGTTTCCGAACGAAGGAAGCCCTCTTTATCTGCATCAAGGATTGCTACCAGAGTAATCTCAGGTATATCAAGTCCCTCTCTTAAGAGATTGATACCAACCAGTACATCAAAGACATCAAGCCTCATATCCCTAATAATCTCAGACCTTTCGAGGGTATCTATATCGGAGTGCAGATATCTTACCCTTATACCAGCTTCCCTCATATAGTCGGTCAGATCTTCTGCCATCTTCTTGGTAAGTGTGGTTACAAGAACCTTATTTTTCTTCTCAGTTTCCTTTTTTACCTCGCTTATCAAGTCATCTATCTGGCCTGCTGTAGGTCTTACACTGATTTCGGGGTCCACAAGTCCTGTTGGCCTTATTATCTGCTCAGTCCTAAGAAGCTCGTGCTTTGCCTCATATTCCGAAGGAGTTGCCGATACGAAGAGCATGCGGTCTATTTTATTTTCAAATTCGGTAAAATTAAGAGGTCTGTTGTCAAGGGCTGAAGGCAGTCTGAAACCGTAGTCTACAAGCGTAGTCTTCCTCGAGCGGTCTCCCGCATACATTCCTCCTATCTGCGGAATCGTGATATGTGACTCATCCACTATGATGAGGAATTCGTCAGGAAAATAGTCGATAAGGGTAAAAGGCATACTGCCCGGCGGTCTTCCCGAAAGAGGGCCTGAGTAGTTCTCTATACCGGAGCAAAATCCTGTTTCCCTCATCATTTCTATGTCAAAATTAGTTCTTTCTTTGATACGCTGCGCCTCTATCAGCTTGTCCTCACTCTTAAAATACTTTACCCTGAGGTCAAGTTCATCTTCAAGTTTGGCAAGGGCTTCCTTCATTTTTTCAGGGGCAACTACATAGTGGGAAGCCGGGAAGACTACCACATGGGAGAGTTCTGCAAGTGCAGTTCCTGTAAGTACATCAACCTCTGATATCCTGTCTATCTCATCACCAAAAAACTCAAGCCTGATGGCTCTGTCTGTGGAAGCCACCGGGAATATTTCAACAATATCGCCTCTGATCCTAAACGTACCACGCTTAAAATCCATATCATTTCTGGTGTACTGGATGTCCACAAGCCTCTTTACAACCTCTTCCATATCCTTAACCTGCCCCGGTCGCACGGAAAGAGTCATATCCTCGTAGTCGATAGGATCTCCAAGTCCGTATATACAGCTTACACTTGAAACCACAACCACATCTTTTCTCTCAGAGAGTGCGGCTGTAGCGGAGTGGCGAAGCTTGTCTATCTCATCATTTATGGCGGAATCCTTTTCTATATAGGTGTCTGAGGAAGGCACGTATGCCTCAGGCTGATAATAGTCGTAGTACGATACAAAGTATTCTACTGCGTTCTCAGGGAAGAATTCTTTGAACTCACCATAGAGCTGAGCCGCTAAGGTTTTATTATGTGAAATGACAAGGGTAGGCAGGTTAAGTTTGGCTATGACATTTGCCATTGTAAATGTCTTACCGGAACCCGTAACCCCTAGTAAAGTCTGGAATTGATTGCCTTCCTTGAAGCCTGTGGCAAGCTCTTCTATGGCCTGTGGCTGGTCTCCCGTTGGGGCATATTCGCTATGTAAAATGAAGTGATCCATGGTTTATTCTCCTAAAAGTGATCTTTTAAGTATCAATATAGCATATCTAGAATGAAAAGTATAGAAAAGAAGAACCCGGAAATTCGTGGCTTCCAGGCTCCTAAGTAGATGTTTTTTAATATAAAATGGGATTTTGGTCATACATGAGGGCTAATTTTGATTGGATTTTGGTTCGTTTTGTTCGCCTTGGGCGGACAAAATTTTACTATAGTTATGCCAAAACCTTATCATTTTTTTCGATTATCATTTTTATTTCTTCTACACTCTTATCAGTGGCGATTGAAATTTGTTCTAGCGAAAATTTGTTCTTATACATATTCATAACAAAATCAATTATTTTCTTTGCTGTTACCTCGGCTGTTACCTTCGCTGTTACCTTCGCTGTTACCTCGGCTGTTACCCTATCTTCTATTCCCTGACCTAAGTTACACATAGTATCCACTTCCTTTCTAAAATCATTGCTAAGAGGAATTTTATATTCCTTTTCAATAATATCCAGTTTCTCATTTTCTTTTAATCTGTCTGACAATAATGCTCCAATAAGACGATGTAATTCATATTTTTCGTCATGCTCAGGAAGCTCATTAGTAACTCCAATCATCACGATGTTTAATAAATTAGCATTACCCTTCCAGTCATAAGGTTCTAACATCTCATCTTTTACAATGTGAAAATGACTTAAACTGTTCTTACTCATATTCATACACACCCAAATGCTTAATACCTGCTTTATATCGTCATAATTAGTATTTACAAAATCTCTTTCCTTTTGTGATGATATAAGTCTGCTCACATAGAATATTGCCCTATTCAGTATCTTATATGAAACAGGTTCATCCTTCTGAGCCTCAACATTCACTATTATCTGTGAAAGTCCATTCTTCAAGCGTACATAAAATATGATGTCAAACCTTATTAGACCTTCATTTGCTTCCACACTCTCTGAGTTCAATCCTTTAATTCGCTGCCCTGACTCATCTGTTTTTTCTATATTGGTTAGTCCGGGTTCAATTGGTACAATACCTATCTTAGGCTCACCTTCAATATATGTAACTATATCGTTAGGATCCATCCCTTTAAATTCATCGACTGTTTTTGCCAAGATATGAGCCAATATATGCTTCTCAGCAAGTATTCTCTTAACCCTAGCATCATACTGTGCCTTGTCCCCTGCAGAATTAACTGCATTTCTTATTTCTGTATTCAAGACTACATCAACTCCCTTCGCCTATCTTTATATAATTATAAGCTAAAACGAATATCTATGCAACTTTTTAAAATTAAAAAAAGCGGAATGAACTTATTTTAAAGCTCATTCCTCTTCTAACTCAGATATCTTCTCTGCCAAAATCTCCCTATTATCCCCATAAACATCTATAGATATTATATCCTTTAAATATCCCGTAAGATTTGATACTGCTTTAGGGTTAAAATCATTCTTTAACAGGAGTGCTTATATTGAAGTTACCGCCTTTGGGCAAATATATAGCTACAGTCATAATTAAAAATGAATATTTAGAAGTTTGGGGAAAAGAAATTGAGGAATTGCATAATAAAGCCGTTGAAAATATATCAAAAGCACCAGTTAGTTTCAGACCATTACTTGATTTTGCGAAAGATTTAACAGAAGAAGTGATAGTAAGTTTGCTTTGAAATAGGTGGAATATTAGCCATATTCTACCTATTTTAAAGTGTGTTAGGAACATAAAGTCTAAGATTCTAATGGTATTACTTTATTTCTTTAGGTCTGAAATTTCAGCAAAAAACTCAAGATACCTGAAAAGCCTCTCCTTGTCCTTATCCGAGCCTATGTTTATGAGCTCGTTTATTCCATCAGGTAAATTAAAACTTGAAAAACTTTTGCCAAATATCAGATAGTCAAGACTACAGGAAAATTCAGTACAGAATAAAATAAAAGCCTTCAAAGAGAGTGTGCTTGTGCCATTCTCTACATAAAACTTTATATGCTTTGTAGTCACAGAGAGCATATTTGCAAGAGCTTCCTGAGTCATTCCATTTTTTTTGCGCAGCGCAGCTATTCTTTTTCCAATTTCTTTATAAATTTCTTTTTCGTTCAATGCTTATTACCTCCCAAATTAGATATAGTTTAATTGAGGAGGTGTAAGATTATAACTTATTGAAAGGTTAAAAATATAATAAAGGTATGTTTTAGGTTAATAAACTAAAAGTGATTACATAAAGGTTATTAGAATTGTTTGACATTACCTAATATCGAACAGAAATTTTATGATATTTAAGTTTTTCAGTAGATTCCCAATCCCACTGTTCCTGCAAGACTGCATTATAATAAAATATTTATTCTTGGGAATACTGGGGAGTTTGTGGAAATTCACAATTACCCAAACATCCCAAGAAAATGATTATATATAGGTATTTTTTATTATAAAGGAAGCTTTCTTAAATAAAATAGCCATATAAAGTACAGCTATAATTCTTTATGCAGTTTTTATTTTGTACATCTAAGGCTATTCATTGCACTTGAATATATTCACTTGGAAGTCTTGCTAATAGCCATATTTTTCTGCCTTCGGATAATGAACCTGCTGTCTCATAGCGTACTCCAAAACCAAGCATTTCATCAGTAAAGCTGAATGCTTCTACATTCTGTACTACCTTATATCTGTCCGTCACAACTCCAAGAACTTTCCTGTCAGTATCCCTTACATTTGCCCTGAAACCACTTACTTCCTCTCCAAGGCTTGTATAAATAGGCTCTTGAACTACACTCCAGTCTAAGCCTGCACATTTTAACGCCTCACTTGAAGAGAGTGCCTCCGCTACCACTACTCCCAGTCCATGCCATGGTTTTTCTCTTGTACTATACATTGTTTCTACTAATGCTGCCATTTTCTTATTCCTCCTTATATTTGATTTTATCAGCCCCACCCTTACTAGGCTCGACACAGTTATAATATATAATCAAATTATGGAAGATTTGCTTGATGACAGAAAAAAGAGATACTTAACTTAATTTATAAGCTAAATATCTCTTATTATGTAATTTTTGTTCTCAATATAGTAATGGTATTTATTATTCGGCTGTTATAGGTTCATTGCTATATTTATACTGAATAACTATGTCAGGATAGTTAAAAGCTTGACCAAGTACTTAAAAATTTCTTCTATAACAACTTCCCATTTTTATCCTTTTTTTAAGCTATGCAGTTTTTACTGATTTCCATCAACAAGCCATGTAACAAGTGGCCATACATAACCAGATTTATCTATACCATCAAATGAGCCATATACCTTTATATAATCTCCTTGTAAAAATCACATTTTTTTACTTGCTCTCTCATCAAATACAACATATAGGTTTCCATATTCATCCACAATATTTAAAACAGGTTTCATATACTTGAGATACTTTACCTTCAATATAAACATAATCTTGATATTTCCCATATCTCAACAAATTTTTCAAAAGTAATATCCCTGTTAACAACTTTTAGCCTTTGATGATAACACAGAATAAAAATGAGTTCGAACTCTTATCAATCTTATACTGATTTAGTGTTGGCACCGTAGAATCCTTTTGCAAATCCGGCATATTTAGCTACAACAAATACGTTTTCTCCAACATATAAACTTGATGTGTCATTGGTGATAATCCAAGCTTTATACATTCTCCTATGGTTATTAACTGTCGACAAATATCTTATACGATAGGAGTCCCTATCTACCTGCTCTATTGTACCCTCAGTTTTAAAATATTTATCATTATACACACTATTATGTGATTCCATTACTAAATCAACACCTAATATCTGAGCATTCTGCTCTATTTCTTTTTCTTCATCTTCCTTAGCTTTTTTCTCTGCAGCGATAGCATCGGCTGCTGCTTTTTTTTCTGCAGCCTCCTTTGCTGCCTGTTCCTCTGCCTCCTTCTTCTCTGCTGCCTGCTCTTCTGCCGCCTTCCTCTCTGCTGCTTCTTTTTGCTGCCTGCTCTTCTGCCGCCTTCTTCTCCGCTGCTTCTTTTGCCGCCTGCTCTTCTGCCGCCTTCCTCTCTGCTGCTTCTTTTGCTGCCTGCTCTTCTGCCGCCTTCTTCTCCGCTGCTTCTTTTGCTGCCTTTGCCTTGATTATCTCATCTATCCTATTGCGAACAGCATTCTCATTATCACTTGAAATTTTACCCTTATATAATTTTAGTTTTGAGATAACATTATCATTTATTTCAGTAATATCTGGCATTATCTCCGTATATTTTTAATATGTATGACACTGCTGAATCATAATCTCCTTGTTTTTTTCATATATCTCAGCAAGCTTAGCATAATATCCATATTCAGTAGAATCATAATTTATCTCAACATATTCTATCGCTTCCGCATACTTGCCTTCATCAAGTAACTTGTTTATTGCTCTGTCATTTTTTCCTGATTCACTAACAGACCAAACTGTAATAGCCACTATAAATGCTATCTGTATTCCAGCTGATATCAATGCCTTTTTCCTAAAATTTGGATATTTTACCATTCGAATAACAAATAAAATTGTTGCCACTATCGCCCCTAATCCAAATACAAAACTAAGCGACCAAAAAATCAGTGATATAAACCACATTCTAAAATAAAATGGTATCTTCCCATTACCTATGCTTTTATCGGGTTTACTAGCATCAAACTTCTCTGTTGTTTGCGTAGCTAAGTTGTCATTTATTTTTTCGGGAAATTTTGTGCCATAAATTGAATTATCACTTTGAATATTCATATCAATCTTATGCCCACATAAATCACACAACTTAGAATTCTCATTTATTTCACTTCCACATTGCGGACATTTCATTTCACACCCTCCTACTTATTCTGTAATGTATACTTTTCAAAATCATCGCGCTTTCTATGTAATAGCTATAATAACACTCATATACTTAACTTAGTTTATAAGCTAAATATCTCTTTTTGCATATCTTTGTTCTCAATATAGTAATGGTATTTATTATTCTGCTGTTATAGGTTCATTACTGTATTTATAAGTAATTACTTCATCAGGATAATTAAAAGCTTGAGCGAGTTGAAAAAAATTTCTCTTAAAAAGCAATTTTTCCTTTACTGTCTTTTTTTAAATCTATAGCTTACGAACCATCCTTGTCCATCTTCAGGTCTGCTATCATAAATAACATATCCATTGTTTACAGACTTATCATTAGGTTTGAATTTAATAAATATACTTTCTTTAGCATTCCAAAATCCTGATATATAAGTCTCATCATCCATTAAAGCCTTTTCAATGTTAAAAGTTGGGTCACCTACAGACATGCCGGCATTAACATCATAATATGCCCAATCACTTCCATTCTTTTTAACAGCTATAACATTATTTTTAAGGTCATCTTTAATTGTCCATAGGTCATATTCATTTGTCTGCTCATTCATAACTTTCATTTCTATTTCCCAAGTAGTATAAGCTTCCATATTTTTGACTATTTTTTCTTTTTCTCCTAAGCTTAACAGCTCGTTATTCACTATAGTTAGTTCACCAGCCGGAGCCTCAGCCTCAGCCTCTTTAATAAGGTTAGCATTATGCTTTTCAGTCTCACTAAGCATATTATCTGTAAACTGGTCAGCCTCTATGGTTGGATGATACCAGCTTTTACTGTTAAAATAATCCTGTAAATCTTTTGCTTTAAATTTCCTACCATATCTGGCATAAATTTCATTTCTAGCAGCTCTAAGAGTACCTTTATTCATCCCCATCAAATCCTGTTGTGATAAATATCTTGTATCGCTGTAAGGGATTATATAATCTGCATTTGCAGTATCTTCTATATTTTCTTCTATCTCCTCTTCTACAGTGTTGTCTTCTATTTTATCATTATTTTCTATTTTTACTGTCTACTGCTTCATTCTTATTATTCAATTCTTCTTCGTTCTTCTTAGATTCAACCTTATTATTTTCTTTAGCCTCACTATTTTCTGCATTCTCCAAGTCACTTGCCTTTATCATTTCCAAAATATCTTCCATAGAGAACTGAATATCATCTTTTCCTATAATCTTCTGTAAGACTATATTACTGGTATTTTTCATCTCTTGTCGTGTTGTAAATTGTCAAATTCCCAAATTCTATATCTTCCTTTACTATAGTGAAGTCCATACTCATTTCTACTTCTTTACCATCTGAATCTTTCATAGGAAAGTATCCTGTGAACTTAACTACCTCATTTTCATCTTTTTTGCCTACCTCTTTCCACTGAGTGTTTTTAAAGTATGAGTCGAAAGTTTTACCAATTTCCTTATCCGGATAATCTTTAAAAGTTCCTGTTTTTACTATATCAACAGTATTGGTCACATCTTTTGCAACTTGGTATAGATAAAACATTATACATATTACGGCAGTTGCTCCAAAAATTATACCATACTGCTTTGCATAGCTATGTGCTTTTTTATATTCACTATCATCTCCCTTTAAACAATCTGGGTTGAACTTTATTGCAAGTTTGTCCATAACTTCATTTGCTGCTACTGCTTTTATTAATCTTAATCCTCTACGCAGACGATTAGAATTGATATCACTTCTACTTATTCCGAACTTTTGCTTTGGATATTCAGCAAATATCTTTCCCCATCTATAAAAAAAGCTTGACTTTTATCTTTCCTGATTTAGTAATTAAATAATTTGAATACTGCTTTACTGGTAAATTTAATTCTTTTTCCAAAATGTCTTTTAATGTTTCTAACGAAAACACACCAATATCAAGTCCTTCTGCATATTGGTATGTCAATGATATCAACATCTGAGTACTTTTTATACTCTAAATAGAGCAAATAAACAATTAAACCTATTGCTCCAACTAAAAATAGTCCTACAAAAACCGTACTGCATAATCAATATTCCCTTTCCATATTTATATTGTTATAAATAAAAAAATTCGCATAGAGTCCTGGGTGACTCGCTATTAAAGTAACTCTATGCGAATATAATTTTTATTATTCTAATTAGTGCATAAATAATTTTTAAGTATAGCTATAGGAATCAAAGCCCATCCTAATATCATAATTTTACCTCATTTCAAATTATTAGATTAAATCTGTATATGCTTTAGGTTATTCCGAACTTCCCCATTTTCCTTTAGATAAACTTGCTGAACCTGAGTAACCAATACCATATGGATCCTCATCCCAACCATCATAAAACTCAAATCCTTCTCCTAATTTACCTTTATTGCAAACATAAGCTACTTCCCAATTTTGATATTTTACGCAAAAACGATAGCCATTTTTCGTCGTATTCATTTTTTTTATTTTCCAACGACTACTTACCTTACCAGTTGTCCTATCATACTTTATAAAAATAATCTCTAGTCACCTTCACATCATATCCGGCTGAGGAACTTTCACTGTACCATCCTTTAATTATATTATAGATTTTTTCAGGAACTGCATATTTTGCTTTTGATACCTTTTTCTTTTTTACCGCTTTCACTACAATATGTATTTCATCATATACTGTAGGGCTTTCTTTAGAAGTTGCTCTTATTATTACTTCACCTGCTTTTTTACATTTTAGTACTCCATTTTTATCGACTGTTGCTATTTTCTTGTCCAAGGATTTCCAGTTCATTGTCTTATCACTTGCATTTTCAGGTGAAATCTTAGCAGTTAATGTATACTTATCTCCAACCTTAAAGTTAGTTTTTTTGCTTGTAATCTTAACCTCATCTGCTAAAACTTTCTCTTCAAATGCACACATAATAGAATAATCTACATGAGAGTCATGTTTAGCATCGTCACTAAAATAATCATATCCATCATAAACTCTTATATAATAATCACCCTTAGCTAAGATTTTTTTCTTTTCCGTAAACAGTCGGATTATCTTCTGATTTTATTATATCTAATACTTTTCCATTTTCGTTTAATAATTCTGCTGTAAATAACCCTTTCGCCTTTTTGTCTTGGGGTAACCATTTGAAGTTGTGCTTTTCCTGTACTCTCTAAAAGTAAATTTATAATAATCTTCGTCTATTATCTTTCTACTTTCTGTTTCAACTAGTTCATTCAAATTTCCAGTATACTTCTTATTTACTGTTATCTTATTAGCAGTATCCTTAGTATCATTTTTCTAATTCAAATTCATCTCCTGCTTCTTCTTTTATAAACTGCCTTTAGCGAATAATTATAAACATTAGTTGAAATTTTGATATAATAGACTCCTTTATCTACTCTAACTCTTTCGGTTTCATAATTTTCTCTCAACCTGGCTTTTTGCGCTTGCACCATTGATTCCTGCAATTTGTTCCAGATTACCATTAGGTAGTTCAGAATATAATTCGTATCCCATATAAGAACGATCATTATCGCTATAAGCTCCTATACTCAATTCTGTATACAAACTTCCTTTTTCTGTAATAACTATTTTATAATAATCTTTGTCGAACACTGAACCCATTCCACCTTTGTATAACATATTAGGCAGAATTACATTTGCAGTATCAAAACTATCATTATCCTCTTGCTCATACTCTGAAGCCAGTTCAGGTATAAATTTCATTTTATCTCCAGTTAAAATATCAAACTCATATTCACCTGCTGGAACACGCCTAAAATGAGTACTATCATCACCTTCCATGACTCCATATACTTTTTTATTATTTTTAGGATAAAGTCTGTCCCTATAGCCTTGTGTGCACTCAATCCTTCCCGGACTTGGAACAATATATGTACCTGACTCAGTCACTTCTTGATAAGGTACTAATACAGTCGGAGAATTTACTCCAGTCTCTGAGGCTTTTACAGCCTTAGTATTTAGTGAATATACTCCAAATACCATTAACAATGATAAAATAAAATAAATAACTTTACTTTCTCTAAATCTCTTCATCTTTTAACCCTTTCATGTTTTTTCTTATTTAGGATATAGCTTAAAGCTCCTTTCCCCCTTTCTTTATCCTGTGCATCTTAAACTTGTGCAACTATATCCTTATGACCTATTACAGCACTTTTATAATAAAAAGTAGACCTATTATGTATATCGGCTGATAGTTATCTTTTATTAACTCATTAAACATTTTTCTTACTCTATAGCAAAAAATAAAAAGCCCTACAATATATGTAGAACTCTTGAACATTATCTATAATAGGAAAATGTCCCTATTATATATATTTGATATTCCTAAATTCAAAAAAACTTCCTAATAAAACTCTCAAATCTATTTCTCTTACAAAAAGTCACCTGTATCATATATTCCGACTACTCATATATATTACACCTAATACTTTCTAGTACAAAAAAATAACGTACTAAATACCCCTAAACAGACTGTTAAATCTACCAAATCAGTACCATTCATACTACGATACAAAATATTCTACTGCGTTCTCAGGGAAGAATTCCTTGAACTCACCGTAGAGCTGAGCCGCCAAGGTTTTGTTGTATGAAATGACAAGGGTTGGTAGGTTAAGTTTGGCTATAACATTTGCCATGGTAAATGTCTTTCCTGAACCAGTAACTCCAAGCAGAGTCTGGAACTGGTTGCCTTCCTTAAAACCTTCAACAAGCTCTTCTATAGCCTGTGGCTGGTCTCCTGTTGGGGCATATTCGCTGTGTAAAATGAAGTGATCCATGGTTTATTCTCCTAAAAGTCATAGTAAAAAAGTTCGCCTATTCGCTAGGAATCCGTAATCATGCGTTCTCTAAATCCTTCGTCTAATTCAATATTCCGGACACTGAATTATTCACATCCAAGTCACAGACCTCTTAATCTGCTTAATATAATTGAACGAAATCTTTTCAGTCTGTGACTATGGTTGGTTATTACCAAACATCTTCTAAAACACATAATTTCAAACCTTCGGCTTGATTATGTGTTTCCGAAGATGTTTCGTGAATAATTCGGTATAAAATACGAATGTAGGTCACCAAAACTATATTGTATGACTGGCTGAAACTTAGTAATACTGCGTGGTCTAGGCGATTCTATAAGTCACTAAATGGGCTGATTTTAGTATAAATATAGCATAAAAAACAGAAAAAGTACAGAAAAGAGGAGCCCGGAAATTTGTGGCTTCCAGGCTCCTAAATTGATGTTTTTTAATATAAATTTGGATTTTGGTCATACATGATAGCTGTTTGATTAAATTTAAGTTCATTTTGTTTGCTGTAGATGGACAATTTTTCGTTCTTATACTAATACTGAATTATTATCTATAATCTCTTCGATTTCAGGCACACTTTTTTCTGCTATTTCTGATATCTGCTCCAGTGTATATCCTTTTTGGTGCATCTTCATAACAAAATCAATTATTTTCTTTGCTGTTACCTCTGCTGTTACCCTATCCACTAATCCTTGGCTTAAGTTACACATAGTATCCACTTCCTTTCTAAAATCGTCACTAAGAGGAATCTTATATTCCTTTTCTATAATATCCAGTTTCTCATTTTCTCTCAATCTGTCTGACAGTAAAGCTCCTATCAAGCGATGTAACTCATACTTTTCATCATGCTTAGGAAGCTCATTTGTCACTCCAATCATCACGATATTAAGTAAGTCGGTATTTCCCTTCCAGTCGTATGGCTCTAACATCTCATCTTTTTTAAGGTGAAAATGACTCAAGCTATTCTTTTCCATATTCATGCACACCCAGATACTAAATACCTGCTTTATATCGTCATAATTAGTGTTTACAAAATCTCTTTCCTTTTGTGACGATATAAGCCTGCTTACATAGAAAATTGCTCTATTTAGTATCTTATATGAAACAGGTTCATCCTTCTGAGCCTCAACATTCACTATAATCTGTGAAAGTCCACTCTTTAAGCGTACATAAAATATAATGTCAAACCTAATCAACCCTTCGTTTGCTTCCACATTCTCAGAGTTCAAGCCTTTTACTCTTTGTCCTGACTCATCTGTTCTTTCTATATTGGTTAGTCCCGGTTCTACTGGTACAATACCTATCTTAGGCTCACCTTCAATATATGACACTATATCTGCTGGATTCATCCCTTTAAATTCATCGACTGTTTTTGCCAAAATATGAGCCAATATGTGCTTCTCTGACAATATTCTCTTCACTCGATTATCATACTGTGCCTTATCTCCAGCGATATTTACTACATTTTTTATCTCTGTATTCAATATTACTTTCCCCCTAACCCCATCTTTACATCATTATAAGCTAAATCTAGATAATAAGCAACTCGAAAAGCGAATAACAATGAGCTTAGCAAACTCCTCCTTGACCATATCCTCTACTATCTCATGCATTACCTTAGTATTATTTCCCTTCAATATCTCCTCAAACAGTTTCTTCATTACCCACCCCACAGGATTTATTCTTATGGATATTATACAGGGTAGGAGGGGGAAAGGCAATGGAAGAGACGCTTGATAAATGCTAATTCATATGACTTTTAAAATTACAACCTTTTTAATCTAGGTTCTTTGCTCTTTTTGCCATGATAAAAGGCCTTCTATGATTTATATTTTATCATAGAAGGCCTATTGCTTAATAGCTATTTACAGACAAATGTTCACATGTTCCTTACATCATTCAAAATCATCTAAATATCCATCATCATGAAAGTCTAATTTATATGGCTCTGTCAGTATTTCAATATCAGGAATTTTACTTACTTCACATAGCATACTCTCAGATATCTCAAACTCATTAAGTGATAATGTATCTTTGATGCGAACAACGCGTGCTTTACTATAGTCTATCTTTGTACAAGTTCTAATTGCTACTCTAATAGCATCATAATCCGTATTCTGATACATTGGAATTTTAGCTCCATCTATCATTGTATTTGTAGTCAAATTAATCCAAGTGCTTTCCCAGTCAACAGTTTGTAAACATCTACGCGTTGTAATATCAGCTAATCCAAGCCCACAAGCATTATGATGGCTCTCTTCCGTAAGTCCTCTAATAAATAATTTTTTAGTGTGGAAATCATCCTTAAAATACGGCATGAATCCACGCCCTGTTACATTAGGATCAGCACCTTCTCCAGAAATATTCTTGCCAATTCTATCAATTATAAGCACATCTATATTATCAAATTTAAATCTAGGAAATTTATTTTTAGCAATACATAACATTTCTGCATCGCCTTCAATTATTTTATCCTTTGGAAAAAAACCATAATATTAGAGATCCTATCATATGCATTTTGGACAACTCCTATTGCAAAAATAATAGGTAATTTATCTATAAAAATACTTGCAACCATAGGAATACGTTCAGCGAATGTATCAAATCCCTGTTTGTGAAACCATGAACATCCTATATGTTTACCTAGTCCTATAGTCATCATCTTTAATAGGCCACTTTCATGTTTACCCTTAAAATCGGTATGAGGTTTTATTTTATTATAAATAATAATTCCATCAGCTTCTGCTGCATATTTATCGCAGTACACTGGTGTATTGGTTGTGTCATTGATGTTACCAATTTGTACTACCTCCATAGATGCACATATTGGTACTCCTAGATTTTCTTCAGTTATTCCATAACTAGATAAGATTTCTAAGTTTCCTTCAACACATCCAGCGCCATGGCTTCCCATAGCTGGTACAATGAACGGCATGGCTCCCCATTCTTTTAGTTGATCACACACAACTTTTACAATTTCAAGATTGCATGGAATTCCCCTACTTCCCACAGTAATCGCAATACGCTTCCCTCTTACCTGCTTGCTATAATCTTGTCTTTTCAATTCAGTTTTTAAATAATTAGACGGATCTGCTATCTCATCCTTGTCAAAGTTCTGACGAACTCGAACCATTTTAGGCATCTGTACTTCCTCGATACCCTGTATTGGAAAACTAATCTCTGGAAAATCAATAAATTTCATATTACTCCTCATGTTAACAAGGGATATCTCTTGTTAAAGTCGAGATATCCCTATTGTTAAAACTATTCTTCTACAATAGCATATGCCCTACAAGGTGCTCCACTACATCCCATTAGTTTTATCGGTGCACAATGTAACACCACTTCTTTATACTTAAGAATCTCCTCAGGAAATGTTATCTCTTCCAAAATCCATATTTTATGAGATAACAGTATCTCATGGCAAGGTCTACCAGTTCCCTCATACCATCCGCCCATGCTTAAGCCATCAATTCCCACACCTTTTATTCCTTTGTCAAGCAACCACTTAGCACCTTCAGCGGATAGGTATGGCCAATCATTATAATATTCTTTGGTATATCCACGTTTTTTATACCAGCCTGTATCGAGTAAAACAATACTGTCCTTTTTAATTAACTCATCATATTTTAAGAAATCATTAGGTCCAATGGGATGACAACTCTCACAACCCTCAAGATTTACAATAATAGCTTTCCCCACAAATCTATCTACAGGAATTTCATCAATCGTTTCCATATCAGGATAGAAATGAAATGGCGCATCTAAATGCGTAGCTGTATGTGTATTTAACTTAATAATTTCTGATGTATATCCTTGAATTCCAACAACAGTTTCATGTGTTATTGTAGCCTCATTATAAGTAGGCCAACCAGGACAGGAATTATAAATTCCCTGACTCAAATCAAAAATCTTCATAGCAATTGTCCTTTCCCTTTCCAATACATTTCACATTACTAATAATTATTTTGCCTTAGAATCTGGAAATACATTGGTTGATAATTGTTCTTGTACTTCCTTATCCTTACAATTTTCCGCAGTAACTAGCAATGTCTGAATATCGATTTGTCCTTCTACCTTATCACCATTAAATATTTTTGCTGCACATTCTACTGCTGTTTTACCAAAAAGAGCAGGTTGTTGTATTGCAGCCGCAAGTATGGTTCCATTTTCAATATCTTTAACAGTCTCCGGCGTTCCATCAAATCCACATACAATTACACTATCAGATTTATCTGCATTCTGTACCGCTTTTGCTACTCCTAGCGTAGGTTCATCCATATGACAAAATATAACAGCTAAATCTGAGTAAGTTGTCATTAAATCCTGAGCTAAGGGATTCGCCTTCAGCACGTGTCATATCAGACATCTGTTTATAATCTAATAGTTTAACCCCAGCTTTTTCTAACGCTTTATTAAAGCCATCATATCGCGCTTTAATGTTATTACGCGCAAGCGAGCCTGTAATTTGTGCTGCATTACCTGTCATTTTCTTTTCTTTCATGTATCCAAGAACATAATCACCAAGCTCACTTGAGCCTTTTTCATTTGGTGTAATTATAAAGGCATCATACTTACCTGAATCTGTTCCCACATCTGCAATAACTACAGGGATATTTGCCTCCTCCGCCATATCCAACACTGCCGGGCAGGAAGAGCTATCGGTAGGTGAAATAATTATAATATCTGACTGCTGAGCAATTGCATCTTGCGCATTTTGGAGCTGTGTTTCATTACTGTTTTTTGAATCATAAATTTGCACTTTTGCATTCATACCGGAATCGATAACTTCATTTTCAATTCCGTTTGCAAGATACCTCCAATATGGAAGATCTAGGCTAGGCGTAATATATGCTATTTTTTTTGTTCCGCTTGACGATTTCGAAGAGTTTCCCTCTGACTGTGGTTTTGTAGTGCTAGATGCCGACGAACTCTCTCCAGATTTTTGACCGCAAGCAATCAAAGACATTCCCATAACACCTACCATTAATAATGCTACTAATTTTTTGTTCATTTTACTACACTCCTTTCATTTTTAAGTTCTTTTTAAGCCTAATACTTTACTCTTTATTTACCCCTGTGACTGCTAAGGCTATCAGCTAACACGGCAACAATTATAACAATACCTGTTACAAAACCTTGCCAAAACGGATTAATACCTAGCAGATTCAGTGCATTCCTTAGGAACTGATAAATTAGAACACCTATAAAAGTTCCAACTAAAGTTCCCTTACCACCTGCCATGCTTACGCCACCAATTACAACTGACGCAATCGCATTCATCTCTAACCCCGTACCGGTAGTTGGATCAACAGACATCAAGCGAACCATGTTTACCAATCCAGCAAATCCACACATAAGGCCACATATTGCATAGGACATCATCTTATAGAATCTAACATTGATACCTGATAACCTTGCAGCTTCAGTATTGGATCCTATTGCATATGTAAACCTACCTAGTTTGGTTTTTGCCATTACCCAACACATTATGATGTAAAGCAAAATCATGAAATAAATGTATGCTCTAATACCAAAGACTTTAAAATTACCCATTGTACTTAAAATTTGTGGAAATCCTGCTGCAGAGTTACCATCTGACGTAGTATATGCCAGAGAATTACAAACTGACTGTGTACCTAGAGTTGCAATAAAGGCTGCGACCTTCAGATATCCAACTAAAACACCATTAATTATTCCAACTAAAATCGCAACTCCAATAATTATTAGGATTCCTATAAAAACATTACCAGTCTTTGCCATATACATACCGCTTAACATACCGCTTATACAAATTATCATGCCAACCGATAAATCTATTCCACCAGAAACAATGACAAATGTTTGACCTATTGCAATAATTGCGACAACCGAAAGTTGCGAAAGTACATTCATTATATTACCTTTTGTTGCAAATTGCGGTGATACCACACTCATTACAACAAAAAATATAATAAATACGATTAACATTGTAATTTCAGTCCTATACCGGGTTATAAAACGGTTTCTCGAAATAGCTTTTATCTTCTCACTCATTATCTTTCCCCCTTCTTCAGCTTGTCTCCTACTCATCAGGAAATTGCTGTTTTGTTAGTCTCCTTAATACTTGTCGTTGCTAAATAAGCAATTCTCTGCTCTGTAAGCTCATCATGTATAAGTTCTCCTGCCAGGCTTCCGCCCCTAAATATAAGAACTCGATCACACATTCCTATCACTTCCGGCATTTCAGATGAAACCACTAAAATAGCCATACCTTGCTCCGCAAGTTTATTAAGCGTAGCGTATATTTCAGATTTTGCGGAAATGTCTATTCCTCTGGTAGGCTCATCTATAATCAGTATATTCGGGCTCATAACAAGCCATTTACCAAGGGAGTACTTTCTGCTGATTACCGCCACTAAGGCTGTTACAGGGATCTAATTCGTCTCCCATTTTAATAAATAACTCTTTCCTCATTTTTTCCATATATAGACGACTATCTCTATCCCTCAATACAAATCCTTTTTGCATACATTGTCTTACTAACGACACATTGTCTTTAATAGACTCATTTAATATAAGTCCCTCATTTTTTCTATCCTCTGGAACTAATGCAAGCCCTGCCCTTATTGCCTTTTTTATAGTTGGTTTAACAAGTTCTTTTCCATTTATAATTATTTTCCCTGATTTAATTTTGTCAACTCCAAAAATACAGCGAATAAATTCTGTTCTTCCTGCTCCAACTATTCCAGTAATTCCAAGAATTTCTCCTTTTCGAAGTTCAATGCTTACATTTTTTACCTTTCCACCATAATCACATATATTTTCTGCTTTTAATACTACCTCCCTATTCTTACTCAATTCAAAATTTCTATGTCCGTATAAGTCATTTATCTCACGCCCAACCATAGAGCTCACCAATTCATTCTCAGTCATATCAGAAAGATTTTTTCCATTTAGGATTTGCTTACCATCTCTAAAAACCGTTACTCGGTCAGCTATCTCAAAAATTTCATTTATCTTATGTGAAACAATAATAAATCCAATGTTTTTTTTTCTTTCTGTAACTTTCGCACGATAGAAAACAGCTCTTCAACCTCCATTGGTGATAATGTTGCTGTAGGTTCATCAAGGATTATCACTTTTGCATCTGAATCAACAGCTTTTAATATCTCTAATACTTGCATTTGCGCAACTGTAAGGTTTTCAACGTTACTATATACATCCAATGATTTACCCAGGTTAAACAGATTTAAGAGTTCTTTGGCATGTTTATACATAGCTTTTGTTCTTAAAACACCTTTATTAAAAAATACATCACTTCCTAGCAACAAATTTTCTGCAACTGTAAGATCTGGCAATAAGTTTAGTTCTTGAAGTACGATAGATATTTTTTTTCGCTTAGCATCCTTAGGATTCTCCAAATGAATGGTCTCTCCAAAGTATACAATTTCACCTGAATCAGCCTTATGAATACCTGCAAATATTTTACCAAGCGTTGATTTTCCAGCACCATTTTCCCCCATTAGTGCATGTACTTCTCCAGCTCTTAAATTAAATGAAACAGAGTCCAACGCCTTGGTTCCACCAAAATGTTTTGATATATTTCGAGCCTCTAAAATCACATTATTTTCATTGGACATTTTTACCTTCTTTCTAATTCACTAATCATTGGAAAGCTTAATTGCAAAATCAACTGCATTAGCCAAACTTAACTCATTAGCCATGCCATCACCTGCATGTCCATATCCAGTTCCATGATCTACTGACACACGAATTATTGGCAAACCTAATGTTACATTAATGCCCTCGACCGCATCCCAATGTTTTTCTTTTTTATTATATACAAATCCTTTAACTTTAAGTGGAATGTGCCCCTGATCATGATACATAACAACTACGATATCGTACCATCCACCCAATGCTTTTGAAAACACCGTATCGGGAGGGGTTGGTGCACCTTCCGGAATATTAATACCTTCCCTCAAAGCTTCATCAATTGCAGGCTGAATTTCTTCAATCTCCTCTGTTCCAAACATTCCATTTTCACCACAATGTGGATTTAGACCCGCAATACCAATCTTTGGTTTTTCAATGCCTATTTTCTTCATTGCATTGTTTGCCATATGAATTACTTCTAATACCCTTGCTTTCTTTACTCTATCACAGGCTTCTCGCAGCGACACATGCGTACTTACATGCGCAACACGAAAGTCTTTATATGCCAACATCATACAATAATTTTTAGTCTTGGTATAATCTGCATATACTTCTGTGTGTCCACTATAGTGATGACCAGCCATATTTATTGCTTCTTTTGAGAATGAGTTTGTAACTGTAGCATCAACTTCTCTTTTCATTGCAAGATTTATTACTTTTTCTACATATCTAAGCTCGCTTCTCCTCCAAGTATCGATGGCCCAACTCCAAACGGTTTATGTTCCTCAGGAGTCCCTGGAATTTCTACTCTCTTTACTAATCCCAAGTCATACACATCCATTATTCCAGGTTCAAATTTTGCATCACTCACTCTGCTAACAGGATTGATTTTAAGATTTATGTTCGACACAATCTTAGCTACGTCTGCCGCATACTCCATAGCAGTAGTATCTCCAATAACAATTGGTCTACTTCTTTCATATAACGAAAAATCTGCAAGTGTTTTAATAGTAATCTCAGGTCCATTTCCAAATGGATCACCCATTGTTATACCTATTATTGGTTTGTTATTTTGATTATTATTCATTGTATTTCCTCCATACATTACTTCTCCTGAATTGACTTTCTTATATCTAGTAATAAATTTTTATTGCCAAATCCCCGGACTTAGAAATTATATTTAATATCTTTCCGTTGTACATAACTTTAGTTAATACCACTCCAGGATACATTTCCTTGTCAAGTGAAATTTTTTTAACACCAAGTTTATTTACAATGGCTAGAAATGTGTCTCCTCCTGTACAAAATAAAGTGGGGTTTAATCCTAAGTCCAACATTCTTTTTGTTATAGTTGCCAAGTAATTTGCAATCTTCATTCCGATTTCAGCTGGTATTATATCTTTACCTGTATCACTATCGTTTTCTACATCAATAATCAGTGCTCCATTTATCTTACATTCTTCAATCCACTGCATAAGATTTGAATCACTAACGCTATCACTTCCATCGTAAGAAACTAACATTTTTTTCTTTGACAACCTTGCTCTAGGGACTCCAGCTCTTTCAGCTGTAAGAACCTGTTCTACTGTTATTGGATTTACACTACCACACACCGCTAACAATAATGGTTTAGTAGGTACTTTGTCATATTCTTTTTCATTTACACACATTCTTGCCGCAAGAGCCTTTGCAAGACCTGCACAGCCTGCAAAACAGGTTATGCGTGAATTTACAGCCCAACGCGCAATATTCTCAAGATCTGACTCGGTATTAGCATCACAAATTATTATTCTTTTTTCCTTTGTGGAAATTGAATCTATATGATTTCCACAAGTCTCTTGAATGAGTGGGGTAGCTGTCTCATAAATTACATCAGCTACTCGTGAGTGTTGCACCGGATCAATCATATCTAGTCCAAAGGCACTTTCTGCCACAGGTAATTCATCAATATACTGAATTCCATTCCTTGTGTATCTATTAAGTGCAGGATACGCCGGTGCAAAAACTAACGGTCCCGAGTTCCATTCCATTAAAAGTGTACTAAGCTCAATACCTATATTCCCTCGTAAGGCAGAGTCTGTTTTTTTATATATATGTGTTACCCCATTAAGAAATGCCCACTTTACAATATCTTGAATAATTTTTTGTGCTTCTTCAGGTGTTTTATGTCTTGTTTCGGCATTGTATATTAATACACTTTGTTCCAAAGGTATATCCTGATTCAAATTAAACAGAATGGATACCACTGTCGAACAACTCATAAACTTTACACCTGTATCAAGGGCTCCCGTAAAATCATCCGCAATTACCAACAGTTTCATAACGTTTCACCTTTAATCAGTATTTTTAAAATAAATCAACAAATTATTGATAGTATTAACAAAAAAATGATTAATATGTTAGTTTATTGTTTCTATTAAACATTATTGTCTTTTTCTTTTTAATAAATATATCAAGAAATTCTAATTGCAACAAGAATAAACTTGATATATAATGTTTATATATGAAACAAAATCAAATAATCGCTCCTAATATAGTTTCAATATTAAACATAACTTATCACTTGGAGGTTAAAACATTGATAAATAGTCAAATTAGTGTGCTTGCTATTGCTCCATATCGTGCTATGACAAGACAACTTGAGACGATTTCAAAGGAATTTCCTGAAATTAAACTTACAATTTATGTAGGTGATCGTGAAGAAGGTATAGAACTTGCAAAAGAGAATTTTCATTCTAATTTTGATGCAATTTTATCACGAGGCGGAACTGCTACCTTGCTACACGAAGCTGTATCACTACCGGTTATTGAAATAGAAACCAGTTCGTTTGATCTGTTGGCAGTGTTAAATCTTGCAGATGTTCCAAACAACCACGTGGCACTTATTGGTTATCCAAATATTATTAGAACTTGCAATAAGCTTTGCGAATTATTTAACTATGATGTTGATGTTTATGAGATTACATCTGAGGATGAAATATACAAAGAATTTCCTAGTATTATAGAAAAAAACTACAGTGCCATTATCGGTGATGTTGCAGGATATACGTGTGCTCATAAGTATGGCATTCGCTCATATCTGATTACATCCGGTGACAGTAGTATTCGAAAAGCATTTCAGAGCGTAAGAACATTGCATCAGATGAACAAACAACTAACTACTGATAACCATTTTTACAAGGCAGTACTACAAAATAATCTTGCCAACACTGTAGTTCTTTCCGAGCAAGGAAGACTTATTTACAAGAGCAAAATTGATGCTAATCAAAACGACCTTATAAATGTTCTTAGGGAGAAGCTCATTTCTTTCGACCTTACTACTCCTCAAAAATTTCACTTTCAAATCCAAAACAGTGCATATACGGTTTTTACTCGAATTATTCATGCTGAGGACGAAGATTGTATCGCATTCGACTATTCTATCAATCCTGTGGTTAAAAATACACGCACTGGAATAGATTACTATAATGCGGACGAAGTTAAAAACATGTACGAGAATAGTATATACGGAATAATTGGTGCCCTCCCTTCATTTGTAGAACTTATCAAGGAATACAATCACTTTCCCAATCCCATTCTGTTAGAAGGTGAAAATGGAATGGGTAAAGCATATTTCTCAATGCTTTTTTACTTGTTAAGTAATCGAATAGCTTCACCCTATATTCATATTAGTGGAGATCTGCTTACTGAAAAGTCTTGGGAGTTTTTGTTAAAGCATCACCAATCTCCTCTGTGTGACACTAATACGACAATTTGCTTTACTGATCTTGATTCCCTTTCGCATGAAAGCTGACTACACTACTTTCATATATTTTGTCAGGACAATGCGCACGCAATAATAGGTTAATCTTTTCATTTGCAGATTCGTACAGCAAACTGCCAGAAGCTACAGTTACTCAGTATAAAAATAAACTGCACTGTAATGTGATACCGCTTACTCCATTACGCGATAATCCTGCTTCAATTAAAAACATGGCAACCTTGTACATAAACTGGCTTAATATCACTGGTGAAAAGTCAATTCAAGGTTTTACCGACGAAGCCCTCTCTGTACTTGCGCATTATACGTGGCCTCAAAACTACTTCCAACTACAGCGTGTGTTGAATTATTGTTATTCTTCAACTGATGGTATTACCATTGATAAAGCTGACGTACAAAAAGCATTATCAACAGAAGAACCTTTACTTCCTATTCCTCAAAGCGGAACAGATATATATCATAATGTAATCGACTTATCAGATTCTCTAGAAAATATAACTACCGCTATTGTTAGACAAGTGCTTCGCATGAATAATGGTAACAAATCCCAAACTGCTGAGAGTTTGGGGATAAGTCGTGCAACTCTGTGGCGGATACTAAAAAAATGATTATGTGAATGGATATGGGCACAGTCTTACACAATCTGAGTATCATGTTTTTAAGTGAACTGCCTGAATTGAATATAATTGTAAAAGAATTGGATGCAGGTAAATTGAGTGGGAGGTGGTGACTAGAGACTATGAAGATAAGTCTGTAAATAAAAATCTTCTATGATAATAAAGGGTGGAAATCTTTAAGATAGGATTTTCACCCTTGTGTTATATATAACAGTTAAAAAAGTGTATGTCAATACAGGGTGGCTAAGCCACCCACGTCTTTTACCACTGTATTCTATTCAGGCAGTCGTCCTTCATACATAATGCTTAACTCACCGTAGACCTGTGCCCAGTTTCGTATTGTTGTAGTCCATTTTTTAGTTGCTTCAAATGTGGCTAAATACAAGGCCTTAAGGAGGGCTGTATCGCTTGGAAATACGCTTCTCTGACGGTTAAGCTTACGGTATGTAGAATTAAGCGATTCTATAGCATTAGTTGTATAAATAACCTTTCTAACAACGGAAGAAAACTTGAAAATAGGAGAAATAACATCCCAGTTATCTTTCCAGCGTTTCATTGCGTTAGGATATTTTGGTGTCCATTTTTCAGTCACCTGTTCCAAAGCCAATAGAGCTTTCTTTTCATCAGAAGCCTGGTAAATGGTCTTCAAATCTGTCGCAAATGCTTTCCTGTCTTTATCAGGTACATATTTCAATGTGTTTCTTACCTGATGAACAATACATCTTTGATACTCTGTTTTAGGAAAGGCTGCTCCAATGGCTTCCTTTATACCGGTAAGACCATCAGCGCAGATTACAAGGATGTCCTTTACTCCTCTGTTTTTAAGCTCATTTAGTACGGATAACCAGTATTTTGAGCTTTCATTGTCACCCACCTGTATTGTAAGCACTTCTTTCTTTCCTTCAGCATTGATACCTAAGATGACATAGGCTGCAAGCTTCCTTATTACGCCGTTATCACGGACAGAATAGTGGATAGCATCAATATAAAGGATTGGATAAACTTCATCTAACGGCCTGTTCTGCCAGTCTTCAATCTGAGGCAGGATTTTATCTGTTACATCTGAAATGAAACCTTCAGACGTTTCAAAACCATAGATATCCTCTATCGTCTCTGAAATCTGTCTTGTTGTCATTCCTTTTGCATACATAGATATAATCTTCTGGTCAATATCTGAAATGTCTTTTTGACGTTTTTTAACAATCTGAGGCTCAAAAGTAGACTTGCGATCCTGAGGAACCTCAATTCCGACCTGCCCATAGCTGCTGTTAACCATCTTAGGCTTATAGCCGTTTCTGTAGTCATCACTTTCACATCTCTCAGATTTGCCATATCCAAGATGTTCATCCATTTCGGCTTCCATCATCTCTTTGATGGTTCCACCTAACAGATCTTTAAGTGCATCCTGAATGTCTTCAGCTGTTTCAATATCATACTCTTGAAGTAGTTGCTGAATGATGTTTCTTTTACCTTCAGTCATTATAACCTTGTGTACCGGTTTCTTTTCTCTTTTTGCCATAATAAAAGGCCTCCTATGATTTATATTTTATCATAGAAGACCTATTGCTTAATAGCTATTTACAGAAAAAGCTTCACATACTCAAATCGTCCGCACCCCCTTTTCATCTTGTCAAGTTTTTTTCACCACTATCTGGTTTAGAAATCTCAACTAGTCTTACTGGCAGACGGAGTATACTTTCCACGATAAATACGAGTCGTTAACTCTCATTGATGTTACAGATGGCAAGAAATCGCCTCTTCGATGGTCATTCCATCAACACGAGTTGCTGCTTTGTTTGCCCTAACTCTCGCTGCTACTGATACAGTCCTTTGTCTCTCAACTACTATTACCTCTTTCCACTGCTGTGTATTCATAATTGTTTTGGTTAATGGTTAGCTCTTTCAAGGCGTATCATACAAGCCTCCCAGGTACCACACGTTTCTTACTCTCCATCTATCTGCCTCATTTACCATGTAAGATTGCGTGTAGTTATTGGACTTTTGCTTGTCGTGCAGTCATATTCTCATGCATAACCTCATATGAGATTTCTGTTCGTCAGACCAGAGATTTGCTCATTAGTAAGTATCTTATTCATATCCAACTTCCTTCAGATTCAAGGCCACCCTCGACACCCTTGCCTTCGGTGCATCCTTCACACTACCTGGCAGATTCGTGACTTTAACCCATTAGAAACGTGTGTCGCTAGGCACACCCATAATAAAAGGCCTACTATGATTTATCATAGCAGACCTTTTGCTTAGTAGCTACTTACAGACAAGAGTTCATAGGCTCGCAATATCATTCATTGAAATCAGCTTCTTCCAATTCCTTAAATTCTATTCCTCGTCCATCCATTTTATATTTGAATAATCTACTAATTCGATTATCGCAGGTAACAAAAAATAATTGTTCCATTGTTTTTTTTGATGATAACTGATACTTGAGTAAATCAAGAAATGCGAGCATGTTGACATCATCCATACATGACGTCAAGTCATCAATAAAGAAGATTTTCATTTTTTCTTCTTTATTTCTGGCATTAATACCAGCAAAAAAATATGCAAGCATAAAGACACTTATTTGTCCATTACTTAATATATTTACTATGTTTTTTTCCGTTATTGTCGACTAGTGATATACCTCCATTCTCAAGTACAATTTTTTTATCCCATCGTTATTATCTACTCTAATCAATTTATTATAAAACTTACCCAGCGTTTGTCCAATTTTATCATATTCATCTTTCGAAAGTTTTTCCACGATTTTTTTATTATATCCTGTGCCTTCTTTTCAGCATCAACTTTAAAGCTTACTTAGCTTAGATATTTCATCATCCAGTTCTTGATTCTTTTTTTATACACCTCTATTTCCGCACTTAAATCTAACAATAATTTATTATTAAGTATGCCGTCAATAGAATTTATTTTAGAAACAAATAGCTCATATGAAAAAAATTAATGACTTCTAACACTTTTTGATATTAGATTATCAATTTTTCTCATATAATTGTTGTAGCGTCTCATCTGCGAAAGCATAACCTAGCACTGTCAAAATCTTCTGATATAGCTCGATTGAGTATTTCGCTTCAGCTTCCGAAATAATTCTATCTTCTAAAGACTTTTGTAACATCCTCATATTATCTATATTGATATCTTCAACAGATATATCATTAATTCTGCTCCGAATTTTCCTAACCGCCTCAAAGTACTCTTTCAATTCATCCATCAATCCACTTAATTTATTAAATTTAGCTTTAATGATATTTTTTTCTTCCTCAATAATATTTTTTTAGCCTTAGCTATTAAAAAAACTCATAAGTACTATCGATTTCTTTCTGAATATTTGCTTTTTCTTCTTCTTTTATTTTTACCAACGCACCATTTTGCAGAATAAATTTATCTGCTTCACTAAGAATTGAGATCGTCATCCATAGTAGCAAATGTTGCTGAACCACAGATTGGACACCTTAAATCTTGTTTATCTAAAGCACTATTTCTGTATTCAACAATCACCTCTTTGTGTATAGAAAGATTTGTTAATAGTTTTAACATTTTATTATTATTTGTTAATAACTCAATCTCTGAAGTGAGACTGATCACTTTTTTTCTCTTCTGTTTTTAATATACTCCTTTGATATTTCAATATTTTTTTATGTTGTCCTGCGCTTTTTATATGTAATGATAGATTCGAGATCTTGCATAATTGTTGTTCTAGATAATTCAAATTTATCCAGCTTCATTATTTCGGACTCAAGAGTATTAATAGTATCACTATTCTTATGCAGTCCAGCTATCATTGCTTCACGAATAGAATCTCCCTTAGTTTCAAGAAAAGATATTATCTGTTTAATTATAGTTATCTGATCTTTCAACAATTCATTATCGACTAACTTTTTTTAATTTCATTTTTAGCAATTATATATCCACAGTTTTCTAATTCTTTTTGTTCAATAAGTATATCTTTATCTAATGCTATAATCTCTATATTTTCCCCTTCATAGAATCTTGTTTCAGGGTATGGGACTTGATTTGTTGCTTTCTGTACCTGCTCTCGTTCAGACAATTTGCTGCCAATTAACTCTTGCGAAACCTTCTTACGTTCCGTATCCTTTATATAGCGTTCTACATCATCAGCAAAAATCTCAATATTCTCTGCAATCTGCTTTTGAACATCATAGTTTGTTATAAACTCACTAAATAACGATTCAAGATCACCTCTTTTTTTATTCTGTATGCTAATTGACTTTTGTACATCGCAAAAATGGTAATTGTAAAAACTACTTCCAATATTTTTTCTAATGAAATCTTTTGCATCATCCTCGTTTCCATCTTTAGTTACTTTAGACTCATCTGCATTTATTTCATCTTTCGTTTGCTCCCTACACAAGATTATATCTTTATCACCATCTTTAATCCAGAGAGAAACCTGTACTTTGGATGTATTATCACATTCTCTATGTTTTAATATACCACTTGTATTTTGAGCTCTGTCTTTATTATTAGTGCTTCTGCTATCAAATGCTGTTTTTAATCTACCAATTTCCCCTGTCAAACACCATTCTATCGCATCTATAGTAGTCGTTTTTCCAATTCCATTTGCAGCTGTCATCAAAACAACTGGTTTACCATCAAAACTAATCGTTTTATCTAGAAATCCCCTGAAGTTAACCATTCTTACCTCATTAATTATCATACTCCAAACCACCTCCTAATTATTTCAAATTCTTCTTTTTCCCATGATTTTTTTAAAACATCTTCAATTAAGTCCCTTCGTACCTTTCTTACTTGCTTTTTTAACACATTAGAAATTTCAGTATTCTTTGGTAACATTTCTTCTAATGCGTTAATTTGTGCAGAATCTGGCGAAAAGGAATTCTCCGGGATCATATGAAAAGGTAGCTCAATAGCCTCATAATCACCAATTACTATTTGATCTTTATTACTCAAATCTCCATTAAGGATTATTTTTTTCTTGTAATGAATAAATTACCCTCACGGTTTTTATCTGGTTTTACCATTAGAATAGATTACCAATTGAACAATATTATATTTAAGCTTACAAATAATGTTGTCTTCTCCATTAAATAAAGTAAACACTCGAATATAATCATCCCATTTATCACATAGTTCATTAATCTCCATTGCTTCACCATCTAGAACAAAAAATAATTCATCTCTATTCTTACTAATATAAATTCCTAAAAGTTCCTTAGGTTTATCTCCAGCGTCAAATAAGCCTTCCAAATCAATCCCATTGGCAATAGCATTCGTATCATTCAGAATATTAACATACCCATTTGATATAAATTCATCTTGTAAAATCAACTTTTTCCTCCCCTTTAACACACTTTACAGCGAAAATACAATCTCTGCATTTCTCATAATTACACCATTCTTTTGCATCAATTCCTATGCATTTCATACATTCAATATAAAAGCTATCTTCTCCTAAATCAGCTACAGTAGACTTTTCAGCAACATTCGCTGTACTATAATTATAATAGTTTTTTCCATTTAGTTTTTTATCATTTTCATAAAACCATTTTTGAGGTTTTGAAGATTGCTTTATCATTCGACTTGCTATTTTTCTCGTTACGCGACTAAAATTCCCACCAGGATTGGGAAGTATCACGCAGCGATCAACATACTTGTCTTGAGGGAAGTTGAAACAAAGATACTCATTTATCGTACTGTCTATATAATAATCTGGCTTCAGCATTTCCGGATCTATTGTATTATCATCAACCTGAGTATTATTATCCTGACAAAGGTTCAACATAATCTTCCACATATATTGTAAAAAACATCATATATGAGGTTTACACTCTGCAATTTTAATTATTCGGTTTTCTATTGGTAATTTACAGTATCCAGATACTTTACTTTCATCTTCTATACTCAATGTATTTAACAATCCATATTGCCATTCAGCTTTCTCTGCATTATCTTCAATCCAGTGGATAGTATTATGATAAATCTGATTTAATCTTTTTAACCTGTAAATCAGATAAACAACCATCATTGACAATATCCCCATATATTTCAGATGAAATACCGACTAAATAATTAACAATAATATTTTCTATGTTATTCTGGGTAGATTCAGTCATATACTTTGTAAAATCTGTTTTTCAAATCGTAAACTTTCAAAGTCGTGTTCTGCGAGAGTATATCTTTTTTGTACATATACTATTGCTAATCCTAAGAGAACAAACTTCCAATTCTCTTTATCCCGTATGCTAGGAGTTTTAGGAAATTTTTTTCCAATTCATCCATCAACTCTTCTTTATACCTTACAATATCATGTTTGTGAAAAAAATATCAAAATTATTTATAAACCCTTCTAATGAATCCTCAGAGCTTTATCTCTAAAAGTTCTTTCTTTCTGTTCCTCCTTTTTTTGAAGTAGAGTATATATTATTTATAAGCCAATTCTTCGTATCTTCCACACTTTGATTAGTAATTGTCTTAGGGGATTGGATCCTATGCCAATATAATTTATCATATCCTGCAATTTAGGTTTAGCAATCCCATGTTTTCCATGAGATGTGGAGACTCAGTTTAGCAATCAATTTACTCTGTAATATTTGAAGCCTAAGGTATTGATAATATAAATCCGTAAATATTTCTTTTTCTATTTAGTAATGTATTTGGATAATACTTAACTTGAATAAACTCAAATCTCCCATCCGAATAAAAAACATCTACATCCTCTATGTACTCAGCACAAACGTATTCCACTTCATCTTTAAGAAGACAAGAGATTGTAATATAATCTTGAAAAATAAAACCTCGTAACTTGTTTTGAAGCGTCACGGCTTTTTATCTCCCACATACATATTCGATATTTTATCAATTTCATCCTTCGACAATATGCTCAACTATTTTCCCTCCCCTACAAATTAAATTCCAATACATCCCGCTATAAAAAAGCATTTACTCAAATATTCTTATACCACCTGCCTATATCTCGTATATACATACTCAAATATCATCTTTCTGTATTCGAATATCCTCTGATCCGAATAACTCTCAGGAAGTTCTTCCCAAAGTATCTTTCCAATCAGCGTATCAATCTCAGCCTTAGTCTCCTGCTTATCTGTCCAATGATCAAGTTCAGAAATCTTCGCCTTGATCTTGTCCAGAAGATCCGTAGCCACCTTCTTAATCTTCTTGATATCCTCTTTTGATAAGTTTTCATCAAAGAGCAGGTCATACATGAAAGTTCTTCATCACTAGCGAAGCCTTCACGGGCATAACGCTGCTCTTCTTCATTCATGGAATTAGCAAGTTCCATGAAGGCCAGGTTCTTCTTTTTTATCTTGGCAAACTCTCTTCGTAATAGATCAAAATCTATCTTACTAATACCTGAATTCGTGAAGTTAGTTTTATCATAGAAGACCTATAGCTCAGTAGCCATTCGCAAAAAAAGTTTCACATGAGGGGCGGACTATTTTTAGGACTAGCTAGGCTGCTAACTTGAACCTAATCCTTATACATTTCAAGGAAAATCATATCTCACCACAGTTCAATACTCACAAAAGATATATTCCTGAATTTTACAAACCTACTATTCTTTTATGGTTTGTAAGCATTTATCCTTATTCTTTCCATATTTCGAAATCTACGATGTCCGCATCTACATAGTCTTCACCTGCAAGCATAAGTGTTTTCTTACCAGCACTCCAGCTATCTAACCAAGAGTCAAACTCGTATCTAGCTTCCTGTTCTGTTTCAAAATCCTCATCAACAAGCTCCGACGAACCATCACTAAAGTTAATCTTTAATTTCCAAGCCATCTAAATTCATCTCCTTTTTTAGTTAATAATCTCCCGGATTCTTTAAGCCAGTAAACATAAGGCTTTCAGATTTTTTTTATTAAAATCCCCCACTTTTTTTGCCAAAAACACTTGACAAATCCATCGAAAAATGCGGCGCTACGCGCCCTTATTTATAGGACATATTTTTCGATTGGAGGCGATTTTATGTTACCTGTTAACTGCGGCAGCCATGCCGACTACCAAAACTTTGTTGTTAAAAATCTTCGTAAATATTATCCTAACCCGGATGCAATTGCCCGCTCTACTTGGGATATCATTGAACATTTTTGGACTTTGGATTTATCTTACACTGATAAGCTCATGCGTGATAAATACTCTAAATTCGGTCCGACTCCAAGAACACCTTCATGCATGTAACGCTCTTATCTTTTATCCATTGATTTTAAGGTTACTTCCATAACCGATTGGGTGGCTCAACTAAAATGTGGTACTGCCGCCTCTATCACATCATTATGCATTCTATAAACTACTGTTTCACTCCCCAAACACCTCATCAAGCTTCTCCTTCAACCTCCCATCTTTGGCAAGTGGAAGTGCGTCAACAAGTCTGAAATTATGTTTGATGTCATCCTTGTTGTCGGCAAAGCCCAGGATGTAGCTTGTTGCAATCTTGTAGAAGATTTCCGTTGGGGCTAGTCCATATACCTGTTTTTCAAATATATGTGTTAGTCTTTCTTTATCGTCTGGAATGAGCGACTTCATTTTTTCGCTTTGATACAATCTTTTTACAATTTCAGTTATATACAAACCTGACTTCATATAAAGATCTATAAAGGTCTTGTCTTTGTCGTCAAAACATCACGGATTCTCTTCTTCAAGCAAATCAACCATACGCTTTACTACATCTTATGGTGTAAATATCTGATTTGTCTTCTGAGGAGGAATATAGTCGAATATGTCTTCTATACTGCCTTCATCAAAATAATCTGCAAGCCTTTTCTTTAATGCTAGGAATTCCTTGATTGAATCATCAAATACTACTACATCAAAAAGATTCCCTTCAAAGTGCTTGGTTAGGCCAGTTTCTTCTTCCTTATAGTCGCCACCATCCCTTAAGAACTTACACTGTTCAAGCGTGATACTTGTAACCTCCTTTAACACATCCCCCGGTATTGTAGTATCAAATGTAGCCAGAGTCACCTTATCATCACCATAAGCCATAAGAAAAGAAGGGATTTTACTCGAAAATCCTCTAGGATGATATCTGATATCACCCCCCCCTATTATATCATTTATACACAAAAAATCTACCCCAAACCACCATTATTTTTAGTTATATTTGTTATTTGAAAAAGTAAAGTCCGCATTAGTATGGATTTTACTTATTCCGAATACCATGATTAACTAACTGGACTTTACTAATTCTAAAGATTGCATTTATACCTATGGACTTTACTGATTACATATTTAAAATATATATAGTGTGAGAACTCATTAGGTTAGGGTTATATATTATAAACCAAAGGAGTTTTTAACTATGAGCAAATACTTACATCTTTCTTTAGGCATGCGTTCCGATATAGAGGTTATGCTGGCTAAAAAATTAAGTTTCAATAGTATTGCGCAGGCCTTAGGAAAAGATAGTACGACCATTTCTAAAGAAATAAGGAAAAATATAATTATTGAACAAAAAGGCGGGTATGGGAGGTCTTTTAATGACTGCATAAAAGCGGCAGAAAAAACCTGCACAAAGAAGCACACCTGTGGCAGATGTTTAAGCAAAAGCAGGAACTGCATGAGCTGTGGTAAATGTATACCGTTATGTGATGAGTACGTTAAACGCATCTGTCCTCTTCTACTTAAGCCACCTTATGTATGTAACGGATGCCAAGATAGAAATAAGTGCCGTCTGGAAAAAAGATTTTATAGGGCAAAGGAGGCAGATAACAGGTACAGGAAAACATTATCCGTGTCAAGAACAGGTGTTAACATAACCGTGGAAGAAATTAAACATTTAGACGGAATAGTGAGTCCGCTTTTGCTAAAAGGACAGTCCATAAGACATATTTTTAATAACCATTCCGATGAAATCATGATTTCTGATAAAACACTTTACTCATACGTTAACAACAGCCTGTTTACCGCCAGAAACATTGATATGCCGCGCACTGTAAGAATGAGTCCAAGAAAAAACAAGAGCAAGACATTAAAGGTAGACAAGGAGTGCAGAAAAGGCAGGACTTACAAAGACTTTGTGAAATATATAAGCGAACACCCTGATTCTATCGTATGTGAAGGTGACAGTGTGGAAGGCAAAAAAGGAGGCAAGGTGCTTCTTACGCTATTCTTCGTACAGCAGAACTTACAGCTTGCCTTTATTAGAGACTACAATGATTCCAGGTCGGTTACAAATATATTTGAAAAGCTCTACATTGAGCTTAGGTCTGATATTTTCGGGAAAATATTCGATGTGCTGCTCCTTGATAACGGAAGTGAGTTCTCAAATCCTGAAGCACTTGAATACGACATGCAGGGAAACAGAAGGCTGAGGGTATTTTACTGTGATCCTGCCTCTCCTTATCAGAAAGGCGGTTGTGAAAATAATCATGAAATGATAAGAAGGATAATACCTAAGGGTGTGGACTTTAGTAATTACACACAGGAAGACATAAACCTGATGATGAGCCATATCAATTCTTATTCTAGAGCGAAGTTTGGAAACAAGAGCCCTTACGATATTTTTGCGTTTCAATACGGCAAAAAAATATTAAAGAGCTTAGGAATACAAAAAATTTCCCCAGATGAAATTACCCTAACCCCTAAGCTCCTAAAGAGATAAACCGGTATTTCCGGTTACAAGATGAGTTCTCACACCACAATAAGGGAGGGGGCGGAAGTTACTTATTCCGGATTCTGGAATGTAGCCTCGGCTCCTGTTTGCTATGCGGTAAAATAGAGAAATCTATACTTGTAAGGCTGATTATAGCATTTTTTTCTGACAAAGTACATATTTACTTAAAAAAATATTTTTTTAAATTTAGAAAAAGTAAGTTCCAGTCTTAACTTGAATATAAATAAAGAAGCCTAGATGTGGAACTTACTTTTTCAATTCACCTTTTTAGTTATATTTTAACATTCCCTTCATTCTCACCAACCTTTTGTAACATTTTGCATTTATCCATTTTTATTCTCTATCAATCCTTCACAATAAGTTAACCCTAAACACGGGAGGTCTTTTTCATAAAGCTAAAGCCATTTAGAAACTCACTGCATGCTCGGTGGTTTATTTTTATTGTGATATACAATAAAGCTGAACACACCGTAAGCACTACAGATGTTCAGCTTTATCTTTAATACAATTTAGCATTATTATAAATATTAAGTTATCTTCCTAGATATACTGCACTCCTCCCCCTCCAGCACCCCCAGCGCCTTCCTATACTTCTCAGTCCTCTTCACATCCTTCTCCCTTACCTCATTAAGCCTCGTCAAGTCCATATTGTGCTTTAAGTCGGCTATTTTTACTGCTCTAGCCAGTTCGTTGGCTTTTATCCCTTCGATATACTTAGTGTAATCAAGTTTTTTTGGCTTTGTGATTGCTTTAACTGCATCTCCTATTTCTTCGCCAAATTCTTCGTATATCATCTCTATAGTTACTTCTGTATCTTCTACTGTATCATGGAGATAGGCTACTATCTTCTCCTTATGTGTGTGAACTGAATTAACAACGGTTTGAATATGTCCTGTAAAATAATCAACCCCTGCCTTATCAACCTGATTACTATGTGCTTGTTTAGATAATAACCTGGCTGATTCAAGCAGTGATTCATCTTTTGATGTATACGTTATTTTCTCATTTCCATCACATTCAAGGCTTGTATTGTTTGGCTCAATATTTTTAATCATTTTAACTCCCTATGTGGTTACACAGCAGGAAAGCAAGTGTTATATCATCTCTGCAGTGTTATAATATATTATTTCTCCAATACTAGTTCAACACAGATATTACATAATCACTAATTCTATTATTTAGGTTGTTTCTACGTACACTTTGTATACAATAAGCGACTGATGGCAATCACCTCTTCTAAGGACAACTAACACCTATGAGAAATTCTTAGTTGTAGGGCTGGTGTGGTTTTTTGTAATCTAAGTGACGCTCCTACCTTTTTGCATTGCTCATAGGCTTAGCTGCTTCGCAATGCGCCTCTGAGCAACGCAAAAACGGAGCTGATTTCTATGATTTTATTAAAAAATCACATCAGCCACAATGGGGGGCAGGCGAGGGTGGCTGTCTTTAATTTGGTATTCTAGTTACTTTTTGTATAAATTTAAGGTATCAGCTACGAATGATAAATTCTAAGCGAGCGCATTAGGCGGAGCGAAGCGGATGCCGGAGCGAGTCTGAAATGTTATCATTCGGAGCGTTACTGTGTGGTAAGATAACAGCAAAAACTGATAATGCCTAAGCGAGCGCGTTAGGCGTAGCGAAGCGGATGCCGGAGCGAGTCTGGACATTTATCAGTTTTTGCGTCTACTTTGCAACTTATTTTAGCCCTACAAATTAGAATTTACAGTATATGAGTGTCAAAAACATAAAATTTTACCAGTCTTTCTTGCAAGAAAATCTATTGTTCTTTTCCACCTGAGCTTTATAGAAGATTTCAAGGAGATTTTCTATAAAACCAAAAAAAGTACAGAGAGCCGAAGCTCTCCATACTCTATTATTTTATATATTATTTAGCCTTCTTCTCAGCGATAGCAGCCTGTGCTGCTGCAAGTCTTGCTACAGGTACTCTAAATGGTGAGCAAGATACATAGTCAAGGCCGATTCTGTGGCAGAACTCAACTGATGATGGATCACCACCGTGCTCTCCGCAGATACCGATGTGAAGCTTTGGATTAACAGGTCTGCCAAGCTTGATAGCCATTTCCATAAGCTTTCCTACACCGTTCTGGTCTAACTTTGCAAATGGGTCATTCTCGAATATCTTGGTGTCATAGTAAGCGTTAAGGAACTTACCGGCGTCATCACGAGAGAAACCAAATGTCATCTGTGTAAGGTCGTTAGTACCGAAGCAGAAGAAATCAGCTTCCTTAGCGATCTCATCAGCTGTAAGGCAAGCACGAGGAATCTCTATCATAGTACCAACCTCATAGTGAAGGTCTGCGCCAGCTGCCTTAATCTCAGCATCTGCGGTCTCTACTACTATCTTCTTAACGAACTTAAGCTCTTTTACTTCACTTGTAAGAGGAATCATAATCTCTGGAACTACCTTCCAGTCAGGATGCTTCTTCTGTACATTGATAGCTGCACGGATAACAGCCTTTGTCTGCATCTTAGCAATCTCAGGATAGGTAACTGCAAGACGAAGTCCTCTGTGTCCCATCATAGGGTTGAACTCGTGAAGTCCTGTGATTATATCCTTAATAGCCTGAACGCTCTTGCCCTGTGCATCTGCGAGCTTCTGAATCTCTTCCTCTGTTGTAGGAACGAACTCGTGAAGAGGTGGATCAAGGAAACGGATAGTAACAGGTGTTCCCTCAAGTGCCTCATAAAGCTGCTCGAAGTCTCCCTGCTGATATGGCAAGATTTTCTCAAGAGCTGCTTCTCTTCCTTCTACTGTATCTGAACAAATCATCTCTCTGAATGCTGCAATTCTGTCAGCCTCGAAGAACATGTGCTCTGTACGGCAAAGACCGATACCTTCTGCACCAAGCTCACGAGCCTTCTTAGCATCTGTAGGTGTATCTGCATTTGTTCTAACTCTAAGTCTTCTATACTTGTCTGCCCAAGCCATGATTCTACCGAACTCACCTGCGATAGTAGCATCAACTGTTGGGATTAAGCCTTCATAGATATTACCTGTGGTACCATCGATAGAGATTTCATCTCCCTCGTGGAAGGTCTTGCCGCCAAGAGTGAACTTCTTGTTAGCCTCGTCCATAACGATGTCACCACAACCGGATACACAGCAGGTACCCATACCACGGGCAACTACGGCTGCGTGAGATGTCATACCGCCACGAACTGTGAGGATACCCTGTGCTGACTTCATACCTGAAATATCCTCAGGAGAGGTCTCAAGACGAACAAGAACTACCTTCTCACCACGTCCTGCCCAAGCTACAGCGTCATCAGCTGTAAATACTGCCTTACCGCAAGCTGCACCAGGAGAAGCTCCAAGTCCCTTGCCAAGTGGTGTAGCAGCCTTAAGTGCCTTAGCATCAAACTGTGGGTGAAGGAGAGTATCAAGGTTACGAGGGTCGATCATTGCAACCGCCTCTTCCTCAGTTCTCATACCCTCGTCAACGAGGTCACAAGCTATCTTAAGGGCAGCCTGAGCTGTTCTCTTACCATTTCTGGTCTGAAGCATATAAAGCTTACCATGTTCAACTGTAAACTCCATATCCTGCATATCTCTATAGTGCTTCTCAAGTGTAGCGCAAACTTCATTGAACTCCTTGAAAGCCTCTGGGAACTTATTAGCCATCTCATCAATGTGCATAGGTGTACGAACACCGGCAACTACGTCCTCACCCTGTGCATTGGTAAGGAATTCTCCGAAAAGTCCCTTAGCACCTGTAGCAGGGTCTCTTGTAAATGCAACACCTGTACCGCAGTCATCACCCATAGTTACCAAATGCCATAGACTGTACGTTAACAGCTGTTCCCCAGGAATAAGGGATATCGTTGTCACGACGGTAAACATTGGCACGAGGGTTGTCCCAAGAACGGAATACAGCCTGAATAGCTCCGTAGAGCTGTTCCTTTGGATCGGTAGGGAAGTCCTTACCAATCTTTGACTTGTACTCTTCCTTGAACTGTCCTGCAAGCTTCTCAAGATCCTCAGCTGTAAGGTCAACGTCCTGAGTAACTCCCTTTTTCTTCCTTCATCTTGTCGATAAGCTCTTCAAAGTACTTCTTACCAACTTCCATAACTACGTCAGAGTACATCTGAATAAATCTTCTATAGCAGTCCCAAGCCCAACGAGGGTTTCCAGATTTCTCAGCAATAACATGTACAACTTCCTCATTAAGACCAAGGTTAAGAATTGTGTCCATCATACCTGGCATTGAAGCTCTAGCACCTGAACGAACTGAAACAAGAAGTGGATTTTCATGATCTCCAAATTTCTTACCTGTTATTGCTTCGAGCTTTACAATATGCTCGTCTATCTGGCCACGGATCTCATCATTAATTTTCTTACCGTCTTCATAGTACTGAGTGCAGGCTTCTGTTGTTACAGTAAAGCCCTGAGGTACCGGAAGTCCGATATTTGTCATTTCTGCAAGGTTTGCACCTTTACCACCAAGAAGCTCACGCATCTCAGCTTTTCCTTCAGTGAATAGATATACCCACTTTCTTGCCATTGTATTTTCCTCCTGTTGTTACTCTGTAGGACTAAGATAATCAGAGTCCTCTCAGAAAAATTTACACTTACCTTCAAAATGTCGACCTAACTCGACACTTCAAGCATAATCTTAACACATTTTATTCTTTATGTCATTATTTTTCATCATAAAAAACCATACTAGATTTATTTCGCTTTTTTTTCGCATATCTTTGGTAGTTTTACCATAAAATGAGATTTTTTTATTTTTAAATATAAAATATCTGTGCAATCAGAAATAAAAAGCCTAAGTTATTTCTTTTTGCACAGATACTAATCAGTTATAGAAATTTTTTTGTATAATATGCTATTTCATTTCGTTATGGAAAAAGTCAGAATAATATTTTTTTCTATAACATCAGCCACCATCAACGATTTTTTTCTCTATGAAATGCCTGCAGTATATTTCCGTAAAATTATCAAATTCTACATTTTTCAAATAAGTTAAAATAATCTATTACAGCAACAACTTCAACAGAGACTTCTTCTCCGTAAGCATTTGTATGCTTATTGGCTGAGTATTTTTCTTTTGCAAAAATATTCTAACAGTTCTTCTGGTGATGTTTCTTCAAAAAAATCATCTTCAAGCTCACACAAAACAACGCTCTCTTCAAAGATTTTTGCATCATCTTCAGATACATAGTTATCTATTTTGCATTCTTTTAACAATACTACACTGTACTTTTCCATAACTATTCTACGGTTTTTTTCAATATTTGTTTCATTTTTATTTTTATAAGATTTATTTTTTAATCAAAAGCGACTTTCCAGTCATTTCAGCAGGCTGTGGAAGCCCCATAAGCTCAAGGAGTGTAGGGATGATGTCGCAGAGCTTGCCATCCTCTGCAAGACCATACTCTTCTCCCGCATTCACAAGGATGAAAGGCACAGGGTTGGTTGTGTGGGCAGTCCAAGGCTCTCCTGTCTCGTAGTCAATCATCTGCTCGGCATTTCCGTGGTCGGCGCAGATGAACATAGCACCGTCAACTTCTTTAACAGCCTCTACCGCTCTTCCTACGCAGGTATCAACTGCCTCTATAGCCTTCACCGCTGCTTCCATGACTCCTGTATGTCCAACCATATCAGGGTTTGCGAAGTTACAGATAATCGCGTCATACTTTCCGCTCTTTATAGCATTTACAAGTCCGTCACATACCTCAAATATGCTCATTTCAGGCTGTAAGTCATAGGTTGCAACCTTAGGTGACTTTACAAGGATTCTGTCTTCTCCAGGGAATGGCTCCTCTACGCCGCCATTAAAGAAGAATGTAACGTGTGCATACTTCTCAGTCTCTGCGGTACGAAGCTGTGTTTTGCCAAGCTTTGAGAGATACTCCCCGAAGGTGTTCTTAACGTCTATCTTGTTGAAAGCAACTGTCTTGTTAGGCATATTTGAATCATAGTCTGTAAAGCAGACAAACTTAGTCTTAATCCTTCCACCTCTTCTCTCAAACCCGTCAAAATCATCATTACAGAAGGCCTTTGATATCTCTCTTGCCCTGTCAGGACGGAAGTTGAAGAAGATAATGCTGTCATCATTTTTGATAGTAGCAACAGGTGCGCCGTCTCTCTCAATTACAGTAGGTACAACGAACTCATCGGTTACATCACCGCCGTATGAGCTTTCGATGGCAGCCACAGGGTCTGTTGCTGTATTACCTTCACCGTATACCATAGCCTTATATGCAAGCTCCACTCTGTCCCAACGGTTATCCCTGTCCATAGCATAGTAGCGTCCCATTACGGTAGCCACCTTGCCTACGCCAAGCTCATTCATCTTAGCTACAGCATCTGCTACGAAGTCACGGCCGCTCTTAGGAGGTGTGTCCCTTCCGTCCAGGAAGCAGTGGAGATAAACCTTATCAAGGCCTTCCTTTTTAGCAAGCTCCAAAAGTCCGTACATATGAGTAATATGGCTGTGTACTCCACCATCAGAGAGAAGTCCCATCAAGTGAAGAGCACTGTTTTTCTCCTTACAGTTTTTAACTGCTGATAGAAGCGCCTCATTCTTAAAGAAATCTCCGTCCTCTATCTCTTTTGTGATTCTGGTAAGCTCCTGATATATGATTCTTCCTGCACCCATATTCATATGTCCTACCTCAGAGTTACCCATCTGTCCGTCAGGAAGACCTACAGCCAGGCCGCTTGCATATCCTTTCTTCCAAGGATAAGTCTTCATAATCATATCGAGATTAGGCTTCTTCGCCTGTGCTATTGCATTATAGTCTTCTCTTTCATTAATTCCAAATCCATCCATTATTAAAAGTACTACCGGTCTTTTAGCCATTATTTTGCTCCTTTCAAGCATAAAACAAACATACCCCTTAGGGTTTTTAACTTGTGCGTTATTATACTATAAAATTACTTAAAACTCAAATGTAAAGATACAAGTGCCTAATATTTTTGCGAGGGCCTTGCTAAGTGCGGCAGTTGCAGGCCTGTATCAATAGGTATCAAAACTTATGATGACTACATCATTATATACATAGGTATACTATGAAATGAGATTTTTGGCAAGTATTTTGATTCCCTCTTCTATCCTATCCTCACTTATATTCCCATAGCCTATCAATATGTAAGCTTCACTGCTTTCAGGGTTTTCCCCTATCCTGTGCTTTGAGAGCCCTACAAGCTTTATTCCACTTTTTTCTGCTCTGCTTACAACTTCTTCTTCGGACATTTCAAGCTTAAATTTAACCATAAGGTGCATACCCGCATTGCCGCCCATTATCTTTACCTTATCGCCAAAGACTTTGAGCGAGGAAATCAGCTTATCATGTCTTGACTTATATATCTTTCTGGCTTTGTTGATATGCCTTTCATAATGCCCTCCAAGGATAAACTCCGTAAGCACAGCCTGGTCAATCCTTGGCACCGTACAGGCTAGGAAGGCAAGTTTTTTCCTATATACCTTAAGGAGTCCGTCAGGAAGCACCATGAAGCCTATCCTTATGGCAGGGGCGATAGTCCTTGAAAATGTCCCCAGATAAACCACCTTATTCCCCGTATCTATCGCCTTCATAGGAGGAATAGGCAGTCCCTTATATCTAAACTCACTGTCGTGGTCATCCTCTATTATATACCTGTCTTCTCCTGCTGCCCAGCCAAGGATTTCTTTTCTCCTCTTTATAGGCATTACCACTCCTGTAGGAAACTGGTGTGAGGGAGTTAGATACACTGCTTTTGCCTCTGAAGATTTAAGCTCTTCCACCTTAAGTCCGTTCTCATCAAGGTTTATAGGATAAACCTTCCTGTTTAATGATGAAAATATCCTATAAGCCTGCATATAGGTCGGGTTTTCCATTGCAATTATACTTTTTTCGTCTATCAAATGCTCTAAAAGCTGTAAAAGATAGCCCGTTCCTGCACCTATTATCATATTTTCAGGCTTCACGCTCAGTCCCCTGTAGCCAAACAGATATTTTGCTATAGCCACTCTTAGCTCCAAGTCTCCCTGTCTCTCTCCAAGGTTAAAGAGTTCCTCTCCCCTGTCACGCATACACTTTCTATAGAGTCTGTCCCACATCCTGTAAGGGAAGCTCTCCTTACACAGTGAAAAAGGTGAAAAATCATATTCATACTCTGGTTCAGGATTGACACACTCATTTTTTATATCGGTAAATTCCTCTTTTTTTTCACTGTTTATCCTGTCTATTTTATTCACATAATAACCGCTTTGAGGGCGGACTTCCACATACCCTTCAGCGTAGAGCTGTTCATAGGCAAGGGTAACTGTGTTCCTGCTTATCTGAAGGTTTAGCGCAAGCCCCCCTCTCTGATGGAAGCTTCTCTCCCTCAGCCAGTTCCCCCTCAGTTATAAGCCCCCTAATCTTTAGGTAGAGCTGCTCATAAAGCGGCATTTTATCCTTAGATTTAAGTTCAACTGTAAGCATATTTTCTCCTAATAATCCTTGTCTATATTACATCATCCTAAGCACACATATTCACCTACTATCCACGAAACAGCAACCACGAGAGAGCAAATATTCTCTTATCACCCGACCTTCGCGGACAAGGAGGGAAGCTGGAACATTTTTTTATAACTAATCATAAGATAAACCCGCATTATAATCAAGATAATCTAATGACTAATCATTTATTTTGTAAGTCTTAGAGTATAAAAACATTTTATTTATATGCATGCATAGGCACTAGCATAGAAATTCGGCCCTCTTGCGCTGACACGCTATTCTGTAGTAAAATATAAGTTCAGGGATTTTCATTCTCTGATAGCCAAAACATGAGAAAACGGCTGATTTCTCATAAAAATAGGAGGACAATATGGTATTATCCTGCAATAACATATCAAAGGAATTTGTCACAGGACCTGTACTCAAAGAGGTCAGTTTTCATATAAATGAACATGAAAAGGCTGCAATAGTCGGCATTAACGGAGCAGGCAAGTCTACCCTCTTAAAAATAATCATGGGCGAAATGTCTGCCGATGGCGGAGATGTATTTCTTTCAAAAGGTGCCAGTGTAGGCTATCTTGCGCAGCATCAGGAGATAAATACCGAACTTACCATTTTCGATGTACTCCTTGAGGTAAAAAAAGATATTTTAGAGCTTTCAGATAAGATGAGGGCTCTTGAGATAAAGATGAAGCAGGCGGACGGAGAGGCTCTTGACGCTGTATATGAGGAGTATTCAAGGGTTACACATGAATTTGAACTTAAGAACGGTTATGCATACAAGAGTGAAATCACAGGTATACTAAAGGGACTGGGCTTTGAAGAGGAGGACTTTTCCCGCAAGGTAAATACTCTCTCGGGAGGTCAGAAGACAAGGGTATATCTGGCCAGGCTCTTGCTGTCAAAGCCTGACCTAATCTTACTTGACGAGCCTACCAACCACCTTGACATGAAGGCTATTGGCTGGCTTGAGACCTATCTTAAGAACTTTAACGGAGCAGTTTTGATAGTTGCCCACGACAGATATTTCCTAGACGGAGTTGCCACCAAGATAATAGAGTTAAATAACTGCAGGGCCTCTACCTTTATGGGGAATTATTCGGATTATGCTACCAAGAAAAAGGCTCTAAGAGAGGCTGAACTAAAAGGCTTATCTTAATCAGCAAAAGGAAATATCCCATCAGGAGGCTGTTATAGAAAAGCTACGCTCCTTTAACCGTGAGAAGTCTATAAAAAGGGCTGAAAGCCGCGAGAAGATGCTTGATAAAATCGAAAGAATCGATAAGCCTCTTGAGCTTGATGCCTCAATGAGCATAAGTCTTAAACCTCATAAGGAAAGCGGTAAAGATGTGCTAACCGTTGAGAATTTAAGTAAGTCCTTTGAGGAAACCCTTTTTGAGAATCTGAATTTTGAAATAAAAAAAGGCGAAAGAGTTGCTATTATTGGCGGTAACGGTACTGGAAAGACAACTCTCCTTAAGATAATAAACGGAATCACTCCTTACGATACTGGTAAGATAACCCTTGGCGCAAATGTTGAAATAGGCTATTATGACCAGGAACATCAGGTGCTGCACTATGACAAATCCCTGTTTGATGAAATATCCGATGACTATCCTTATTTGACCAATACCGAAATAAGAAATGTACTTGCAAGCTTCCTCTTTACCAAGGATGATGTGTTTAAGCTTGTAGGCTCACTCTCAGGCGGCGAAAAGGGGCGTGTGTCCCTCGCAAAGCTTATGCTTTCAGAGGCCAACTTTCTCCTCCTTGACGAGCCTACCAACCACCTTGACATCACCTCCAAGGAGATTCTTGAGGATGCACTTAACAACTACGAGGGCACTGTCCTCTTTGTGAGCCACGACAGGTATTTTATCAATAAAACCGCAACCCGCATCCTTGATTTAACAGGCAAAAGACTCATCAATTACATAGGAAATTATGACTATTACCTTGAGAAAAGGGAAACTCTCGAGGCCGCCCTTCTTGAAGAAGTCCCTAAGGAGGACCAGCCTTTGGCTGCTTCTGCGAACAAGCAGAACTGGCAGACTAAAAAAGAGGAACAGAAGGAGCTTAGGAAAATACAAAATGAACTAAAGAAGATTGAAGATGAGGTCGCAAAGCTTGAGGAGGCTAACGCAAAGCTTGACGAAGAGCTTGCCAATCCTGAGATTGCCGCAAATGTAGGGAAGCTTATGGAAGTACACAAGCAAAAAGAGGCGAATGATGAGCGTATAAATGCTCTTCTTGAGCGTTGGGAGGAATTATCCGAAAATGTCTGATATTATAGTGGATACTCTTAGGATAGACGGAGGGATTATACTTGTGATAAACCCTCCTTTAGCTTACGATGAGAAGGTAATTCTAAGGTTTATAAACAAAATTTCAAGGGAAGATAAGTCTTCTTTCTTATTTCCCGCCCTCTACGGAAAATTCCTCTGCAAAGAGGGCGAAATTGTATCAGATGAGGTCTACTACCTGTATGATGGCTTTAAGAGGGAGGTAAGTTATGAGAATATCTTTGTCTTTGAAGCCCTGAATGCCCAAGTATCCACCTATGCAGGAGAAAATACGCAAAGCATTAATGCACTTGTTGAATATGTAAAAGAGGTAATTAAGGCTCAAAACGATATAAAATCCACCAGTTTAACGGATGAATTTGAAGACTTGATGAAAAGCCCTTTTTATAATGACTTTCTTAACGAATTTGGCTTTACCTCCTCTGAAATCCTTATACTTAAGGGGTTATTTAAGTATGCTTTTCTAACAGGTATATCTGCCACGGAGCTAATACAGGAAATCAAGGAGAATATAGGGGAAGGCGCTAACAAAAAGCAGCTCAGAAAGGAGTTTATCAATGTGCTCAGGCAAAGACTGTCTTAATAAGCCGTTTTCACATATATATGTGGAAGATAAAATAAAGAACTACTCTGCGACTGAGAATATTCTATCTAACTTTAAGAGCAGCACTATCATTTCCATAAGGCATTACAAGGATGTCTTTACCCCTTCAGGACAGAATCTCCTCTTAGCAAAGAACTCTCCCTCCCTTATCCTTGCAAAGAAGGAGGGCAGGCTAATCTATGAGGGTGCGCCTGTATGTGAAGATTTTGGCAATGAGCATTTTTACTACACTTCTCTTATAATGAACTGTTACTATGACTGTGAATACTGTTATCTTTCAGGAATGTACCCTTCAGCCAACATAGTAATCTTTGTAAATATTGATGATGTTTTTAACGAACTCGAGAGCTTACTAAAGGAACATCCTGTATATATCTGCATTTCATACGATACCGACCTCCTTGCCCTGGAGGGTTTTACAGGCTTTGTAAAAGAATTTATAAAGTTTACTGCCTGCCATGAGAATCTGACTGTGGAGTGCCGTACAAAGAGTGCCAATATAGGAATCATAAAGAAATATATGGATGAAGGACTAGCCATCCCTTCTAACTTCATCTTCGCCTGGACCTTATCCCCTGCTTTGATTGCGGAGAAATACGAACATAAGACTCCAGACTTTAATAGCAGGCTTAAGGCTGTAAAAGAGGCTTCCACGCTTGGGCTAAGCCTTAGGCTCTGCTTTGATCCTGTACTTAAAGTCCCTGATTACGAGGACTTATACGGCGATATGCTTGAGAGGGTATTTAGCGAGATTGCTCCTGACTGCCTAAGGGATATAAGCATAGGCGGCTTTAGGACTTCAAAGGACTTTCTCTCAAAAATGCGAAAGAGGCGTGAAAACTCCGCCATACTAAGCTATCCCTATGTGCTTGAAGACGGAGTCTATTCTTATGGGCTTAAGGAAAACAAAAAGCTGACCGGTTTTCTCATAGACCGATCAGCTGGATACATTGATAAATCAAAGATTTTTACTTGGGAATAGTCATCATTTGATAACCACCGTGTGGATGGTTCTATTCCCTTTTTTATCTACGGCGTAAAAGGTATATACGCCTTTTTTTAGTTTCAGTACTTTCTCATTCTTTTTATTCAGGGCAATCTTAGTTCCTTTCTTATTCTTTGTGAAATAAGAATCTCTCTTTTTACCCTTTGAATATCTTACCAAGGAGATATCCTTGTCCTTATCTCTCACCTTTACAAGAACCTTACCGTCCCTTGTAAGAGAAAGGTAAATTAAAGGAGCCTTGCCCTTGGCTATCTTCTTTGCAGCAGCCTTTTTCCTTCTGTGCTTCTGCTTTTTTTAAGCTCTTCAGCCTTCTTTGCTTCTTCGGCCTTTTTTTACCTCTTCAGCCTTCCTTGCTTCTTCAATCTGTCTTGCCTCCTCAGCCTTCGCCTCTTCCACCTTTTTATTCTCAACCACAAAAGACTGATAATTATTGAGGGCAAAAGCATAGGCTCCATCAGCATTTAACATGCCTCCTGTAGATACCTTGCCTGCAAGTTCAGGAAGCATCTTTGCCCCGCCCAGTATCGACTGCTTTACCTGATTAAGAGTAATACCTGGAAAGTCTGAGTACAAAAGGGCTGCTGTTCCAACAACATAAGGAGCCGCCATAGAAGTTCCCGTCATATAGGCATAAGGAGAGGACATCTTTCCTGAAGCATATCCGCTGTTAAAACTTGCAGAGTCAATTGTGCTAAGTATCCTTGCTCCAGGGGCAGCTATATCCACATAGTTATTGCTGTAATTGGAGCTTATATGTAGGTCACCGTCCGCCTGAAGATTGGCAACTGTAATAATGTTGGCATATCTGTAGGATGCCGGATATATAGGCCTGCTATCTATATTATAGCCCAATCCTGTGTTCTCATCTCCGTTACCAGCAGCTACCACAAAGAGCATATTGGGAGTCTCTGATAGCCTCTTCAAGGTATTTATCTGGCTTGTCCGTACCAAAGCTGAAGTTACATATAGTTGCTCCCATTTTCTCTGCATACTTTATAGCTTCAACTATTCCTGAGGTTGAGCCTGACTCATCATCTCCTCCAAGGGCCTTAAGTACCATGATTTTAACTGTACTGTCACCAGCTATTCCAGCCACTCCCTTGGAATCGTTGTTGGCAACTATTGTACCCGCTATATGGGTTCCATGAGCATCGTCCTTGCCATTGTAGATTTTGTTGTTGTCATCATAGAAATTCCAACCGTTTACATCATCCACATACCCGTTACCATCATCATCTATGCCGTTTCCTGGAATCTCTCCAGGATTCTGCCAGAGTACATTTTGCAGGTCTTCGTGACGGTAATCCACACCCGTATCAATGATTGCAACTATGGTTTCTCTTCTTCCTCCACTGTACTTGCACGAACCAGAGGAAGACCAATATCCACACCGCTTACTGCCTTAATAGTTGTAACAGGCTGTTTTACAAGCTTTCCGCCTACCTGTTCGCTATACTTAAAATTGCCGTCATTCTCCATTCCCCACTGGTAAATGAAGTATTTGTCACTAAAACTTACCTTATCGTCAAATGCTTTATATACTACTTCTGTAGTACCCGCATAGGCAAGATTATTATTTAATCCGGAAAGGCTAAAAGCCTGGATACCTAAACCTAACATTCCGGCAATTACTGCTTTTTTGATTCTCATTTATTTCTCCTTTTTTAAAATAACAACATACATTTCCTTCACTTTACTAAACCATAACATAAAAAATAAGTCATATATTTGTCTTTATCGGCTATTTTTAAGTCAGAATAAAGTCAAAGTTAAAAAAAGTTGATATCCTAATGAAAAAAATGTACAATGGTAAGTACAATCAAAATTGAGAAACGAGATAGACAATGAATTCACAAAACTAAAAGACAAACTGATAATTTCCTTATTCAGGGAAGCATACTAGCCTTAACTTCTATACTTGTCCGTATCATCGGTCTTGTATACAGAATACCCATGGCAAGGATACTTGGAAATGAAGGAATAGGTTATTACGGCTATGCCTTTGAAATATATAACTTTTGCTTCATCATTTCCTCATACGGAATGCCTATGGCAGTTTCAAAGCTGGTATCCGAAAGAACAGCCAAGAAAGAGTACACTAACTCACTTAAGCTCCTTCTTGGTGCTTTGATAGTTGCCCTAACCTCTGGTGGCATACTATCTGCCGGTGTTTACTTTGGAGCAGGCTTTATATCTACCCATATGTTTGCTAATCCTGCCATACAGATACCCCTTAAAGCACTTGCTCCAACCGTAGTAGTTTCCGCAGTTCTTGGTGTAGTGAGAGGATTCTTCCAAGGCAAGGGAACCATGGTGCCAACTGCTCTTTCACAGCTTTTCGAGCAAATAGTAAACGGAGTTGTGAGTGTGTGGGCAGCCTTTGAATTTGCAAAGGCCCACAGCGCTTCCATGAATATAGCTGCTCACGGTGCCGCTGGCGGAGTTACAGGAACTTTTGCAGGTGCATTTGCAGGGCTTATGTTCATCTCTTTCCTGCTCCTTATCAACCTGCCTATACTAAAAAGGCAGAGAAAAAGAGATAGGGGCGAGCCTGAAGCTATGCCTTATCTAATAAAGGTAATACTTGCTACCTCAGTACCTGTAATGCTTAGCCAGATACTTGTAAGAAGCAACGGTCTTATATCAATGACCTTGTTTAATAACATCCTCAATCACAAGGGTGTCGCAAAGGAGACCTATACCTCGCTTTATGGAATATACGAGGGTAAGTTTCTTCTCCTTTGCAATATAGTAATGGGTATCACCAGCGCAATAACAACTGCTTCCATCCCTTCTTTGGTTAGGGGTAATGTGCTTAGCACCAAAAAGGAAGTAGGCAAAAAGGTAAGAATGGCACTTAAGTTCAATCTGATTATCGCAATTCCTGCAACTGTAGGTCTTGCCATACTTGGAGGTCCTATTATAAGGTTACTTTTTGGAGATACAGATCCTGTCATAGGGAAGGTCATGACAGTCGGAGCTGCGACAATTGCTCTTTATACCGTATCCATACTATTCTGTACAATAATTCAGAGTATATACAGTATGATGATACCAGTGGTTATCAACCTAATCGCAATGCTTGTTGTTATTGTATTTACATATATTCTTCTTATGTACACCGACCTTAATATCTTTGCTCTTGTACTTGGCGGCATGCTGATGCCTGCGATAGTTATAGTGCTTTGTACTCTTGTTATCAGATTGCAGCTTAGAATAAAAATTGAAATATTTAGAACCTTTGTCATTCCTGCCATAGCATCAGGAATAATGGGAATAGTTGTATACTTTGTCTATAACCTGGTGCTTAAGTTTACAGGAAAGTACTACCTGGGGCTACTCTTAGCCCTGCCTCTTGGCATGTTTACTTTCTTTGTATTTGAAATACTCTTAAAGGGAGTAAATAAAAAAGAGCTGCGCAATTTCCCTAAGGGACATTCAATCATAAGGCTGGCTCAGAAGTTACACTTGATGAGATGATAAAGAATCCTGTTTCAAAGGATTCACCGCCTGCTGCGGATCTAGAAAAAGGCATCTACATATCCGCCGCAGCATTATTAGATAAGACATTTATAAATAACCCATAAATAAAACACCACTCGGAGCATCCGCGTAAGAATCCTGTTTTCAGGCTCCTTTAGCAGTGATTGCTCCGGGTGGTGTTAGTTTCACCTGTTATAATGATGTTAGTGTAAAAGCATCTGACACCCATTGATATAGAATTGCTACAGCTTAGCTTTTCACATTTGTATCATTATATTTTTCAATAATTGGGACTATTTCTTTAACACCTGCAAGAATGTAATAACCTCATTTAAGCTTCCTGCCCTCTTTACAATAATTGTACCTAGCTCTTCGTCAGGCTCTGAGAGGTCCGGAACCATAATCACATCCACTCCCGCACCATGTGCAGAGCGGACTCCGTTTGGAGAATCCTCGAGCGCGAGACAGTCCTCAGGCTTCTCTTCTATCTGAGAGCAGGCATAGAGGTAGATATCAGGATCAGGCTTACCTTTTTTCACCATATCTGCACAGATAATTTTGTCAAAGCTCTCTTCAAGCTCCACTTCTTTTAAGTATTTCCTTGCTCTGTTTTCAGGAGTTGCTGTGACTAAAGCCCTCTTTATGCCATTTTCTTTAAGGTATTCTAAGATTTCATCTACATAAGGCTTCTTCTTAATTCCGTGTTTTTTAAGCTCCTCTTCCATGATTTCTTTGCGTCTGTCCCTTACCTTGTCATAGTCAAAGGTTGGACCAAAAAAGCCCTGCATGATAGGTTCTGCGTATTTCTTACTACAGCTTCTAAGATAAAGCTGTTCCTTAGTAGTCATGTCAAAGCCCATTTCCCTTGCAGCCTGTATCCAAGCCGTCTGGTAATGCTTTTCAGTGTCTATAATAAGCCCGTCCATATCAAATAAAACTGCTTTATACATAATGTCTCCCTTTAATAATATTTACGATAGAATCCCACTTTGTACTATTCACAGCTTATGGCAGACCGCAAAGGTACGCCTCCACAGTGCTGCTCCATTAGTACATCTCTTACTTTGGTAAAGCTAATACTTATTAAAAACCTTTATATATTTAACCCTAAAATTATAAAAAGAGCTGGCACAAAACTGTGACAGCTCAGTAATTTTATACTCTCTTAAGATATTCACCTGTTCTTGTATCAATCTGGATCTTGTCACCCTGATTTACAAAAAGAGGTACATAAACTGTAGCTCCGGTCTCAACTACTGCAGGCTTTGTAGCACCCGTAGCTGTATCACCCTTGAAGCCAGGTTCAGTATCAGTAATCTCAAGCTCTACAAACATAGTGGCTCAATTGAGAATACCACACCATTGTGTGAAAGCATTGATACTGTCTCGTTCTCCTTAACAAACTTAAGTGCATCTCCAACCTGCTCAGAGGTAAGAGCGAACTGCTCATAAGTCTCGTTGTCCATAAAGTTGAACATATCTCCGTCAGCATACATATACTGCATGTTCTTTCTGTCTATTCTAGCCTGAGGGAATTTCTCAGTAGGACGGAATGTAGTCTCTTTAACACCACCATTCTTTATATCTCTAAGTTTGGTACGAACAAAAGCTGCACCTTTTCCCGGTTTAACATGCTGAAACTCAATAATCTGGAAAACACTGTTGTCAATCTCGACTGTAAGGCCATTCCTGAAATCGCCTGCTGAAATCATTAAAAATTCCTCCTTAAAAGCTTATCATAAATTAAAGTTCCTAAATCTTAGGACACCGTTCCTTTATTCTACTACAAATCTTACATTTTTTCAAGATACTATTTTGTATAGTATTGGTGAATACGAATATTTAGAGGCTCAAAGCATAGTTATAGACGCAGATATCATTTATTAAAAACCATGATATCCTAACTAAATCATTTAGAATTTCTTACGAATTTTTAAAAAAATATATTACCTCTTTATTATTGATATCATTTGCTGTATAATATTAAACGAGATAAAGTTATGTTTATTTTATAGTCATTCACTATTTTCATAAGGGGAGAAGAATAATGAAAATTATCAGCATGAAATGTCCTCAGTGTCAAGGAACCTTGGATATTAAAGAAGAGCAAAGGGGAAAGTTCACTACCTGTCCTTTTTGCGGGACTAAATTCTTACTGGAAGAAGAACAGCCTAACATTAACCAGACTATCAATATTAAAGAGCTTCATATAGGTGACACCGGAAGGAGTCCTGATTATAACAGGAAAACAGCTCCAAGTGCCGCTGCGCCTCTAGCAGTCATTTTCTGTATAATTGGCGCAGTTTTCATCATCTTTGTTCCACAGATTCTAAGAAGTACATCAAACTATGATGTATATAGTGATAATGGCTCGACAGCAGAGTCGGAAGAAACAGCTGCTTCGCCTTTTGTCACATATAGAACAAAGCCTGAAAGCAAGGCAGTGATAGACTTCGTCGAAGCCGCATTTAAAAAGCCTCTTTCCGATATTAAAAAGGCTGATTATGAATCCATTAAATACCTAAAGGTAGATAGAGAGGCTGTTCCGATTACTTCAGAAAAACGACAGCACTCCTTGGATATTTACATATGCAAAGAACACAGCTAACTACGGTGCTCCGGATAAGCCTGTTAAGCTAAAAATTGCAGGCACTAAAAACATAACAGAAGAAGATTTTCAGGTATTTACAGAGCTTGAGACTTTGGATTTTAGCAATGAGGGCGATATAGTGCCTGCAGGTGAGAGCTATGAAACTACAGACTTTAAAAACCTTAAAAAGCTTCACTATTATACAGGTACTTCTTCCGAATACTTAACACATATGCCTGCCTTAAACGTAAGCAACATCTATGGTCTTGGCACGACGAACTTGTACGACATAGAAAAGAGTAGTTTATCCGCATTAAAGACTTATAAGAACCTTAAAATACTTAACTTTAGGAGTCTTAAAAAGGGAGATGCTATAAAGGATTTGTCCTTCCTTTCTTCATTTCCTAATGTTGAGATACTTTCTCTTGACTTTGCAGAAAAAGATACCTGGGATTTGGCGGGTATTACCTCACTTACAAAGCTTAAGTCCCTTTCAATTAACGGTTATGATACAACCTTTGAACATTTCAACGTACTTAGCGGTATACCTCAGATTGAAAACCTGGCTTTTGAGAATGTAAAAGACTTAAAGACTCTTGATTTTGTTAAGAATATGCCATACCTAAAGAGTCTTAGTATAGACAGCTGTCCTGTTGTTAAGCTTAATGGCTTAAAGAACTGTATTTCACTTACTTCGCTTACACTTGATAGCTGTAGAGATTTGACTGACGTAAGCGCCCTTGCTACATTAAAGAGCCTTAAGAAGCTAAGTATATCCGGTATATGGAATTATAATATAACTTTTCCTAATCTTAGCAAGCTCACCGCTCTTAGCGATGTGGATATAAGAGCTAGGGATCTAAGTATAATAGCGGGTATGTCATCAATAAAGAGGCTTGAGATAGAAGACATAGGTAACGAATCTTACTCTTTTAGGCCTCTTGCAGGTATGAATAACCTCGAAGAGCTTACTCTCTATGACTACGACTGGTTAATTAAGCCTGATATGGCACAGTATCTGGCAAAGCTTCCTAAGCTTAGAACAATAAATTTTGGATACGGAAGCATTGCCCACTATGGAGATTATACAGATGTATTCTCACTGCCTCAGGTAACAAAAATAGTTAGTTTCTCTCCGAAATCAGATGGTTCAGGCATTAACTACATTATACTCTCTGTAAAGAGCTTAAGGGATAATAAAGTCCTTAAGGAGCTTGATCTATCAGGAACTGAGATTTATAACAATGATGTAGACAAGGGAAGTACTGATAAGTTTGGTGTATATGCCAACAAGTTTCTCTCTCATTTCCCTAACCTAAGGAAGCTTAACCTGTCAAATACCTATATAGAAAATCTTGACTTTGTAGATAAGATGCCTTCACTTGAGGAGCTTAACATTTCCGGAAATTATGTGACTGATGTATCTAAGCTATTAAAGCTTAAGAAACTTAAGAAACTGACCTGCGATACGGATATGATTAAGAATCTTGATTTGCTGCCTAAGAGTGTGAAGGTAAATCAGTAAGGTGTTTAGGCTAGAGAAAGCCCCCACCCACAAGCGAGCTTGTGGTGGGGGCTTTCTCTCTCTATTCTTGTATCATTACATCATTCCCATGCCTGGGGCACCCATTCCTGCTGGTACTGCAGGGGCAGCTTCTTTAATATCTGCCACAAGGCTTTCTGTGGTTAGAAGTGTAGATGCTACGCTTGTAGCATTCTGAAGTGCACTTCTTGTTACCTTTACAGGATCAAGGATACCAGACTTAACAAGGTCTACATACTCTTCTTTAAGTGCATCGAAGCCGAAGCCTACCTTGCCTTCTTTACCTTACTTATAATAACTGCACCTTCAAGTCCTGCATTGGCAGCTATCTTAAAGAGTGGAGACTCAAGTGCCTTAAGAACTACCTTAGCGCCTGTCTTCTCATCTCCTTCAAGTGTAGCGGCAAGCTTCTCTACATCCTTTGAAGCGTGGATGTAAGCTGAACCACCACCTGCGATTATTCCTTCTTCTATAGCTGCCTTGGTAGCTGCAAGAGCATCTTCCATACGGAGTTTGTTTTCCTTCATTTCAGCTTCTGTAGCAGCACCTACACGGATAACTGCAACGCCGCCTGCAAGCTTAGCAAGTCTTTCCTGAAGCTTCTCTCTGTCAAAATCAGAAGTTGTCTCTTCAATCTGGCTTCTAATCTGAGCAACCCTTGACTTAATAGCCTCTGACTCGCCCTCGCCATCTACTATAATTGTATTTTCTTTCTGAACCTTCACGCTCTTAGCACGTCCAAGCTGTTCAAGTGTAGCATCCTTAAGTTCAAGACCAACCTCGCTTGAAATTACCTGTCCGCCTGTAAGTATAGCGATATCCTGAAGCATTTCTTTTCTTCTGTCGCCGTATCCAGGAGCCTTAACTGCAACTACATTGAAAGTTCCACGAAGCTTGTTTATTACAAGTGTTGTAAGTGCCTCTCCTTCAACATCCTCAGCGATTATGAGAAGTCTTGCTCCCTGCTGTACAATCTGTTCAAGAAGTGGGAGTATATCCTGAATGTTGCTAAGTTTCTTATCTGTGATAAGGATGTATGGATTGTCAAGAACTGCTTCCATCTTATCCATATCAGTGCACATATAAGCTGATACATAACCTCTGTCAAACTGCATACCTTCTACAAGGTCAAGCTCAGTCTTCATAGTCTTGCTCTCTTCAACTGTGATAACGCCGTCCTTGCTTACCTTTTCCATAGCATCTGCAACAAGTGTTCCCACTTCATCATCACCTGCTGAAATAGCTGCTATTCTCTGTACATGGTTCTTTCCCTTAACAGGAGAACTCATCTTGGAAATAGCCTTTACTGCGCACTCAGTAGCCTTCTTCATACCTTTTCTGAGGATGATAGGGTTAGCTCCTGCTGCAAGGTTCTTCATCCCTTCATTTATCATAGCCTGTGCAAGAACTGTAGCTGTAGTAGTACCATCACCTGCTACATCATTTGTCTTTGTAGCAGCTTCCTTTACAAGCTGTGCTCCCATATTTTCAAACTCATCAGGAAGCTCAATCTCTTTTGCTATTGTAACACCATCATTGGTAATGAGTGGTGCACCATAGCTCTTGTCAAGAACTACGTTTCTTCCCTTAGGTCCCAAGGTTACGCTAACTGTATCTGCAAGCTGATTAACACCAGCTTCAAGGGCTTTTCTAGCCTCTGTACCAAACTTAATCTCTTTTGCCATCTTCTTTCTCCTTACATATATATATTAAATATTTGTAATCAGTTCAATTTACCAAACAGCCTCTTATTTATTCAACAACCGCAAGAATGTCTGACTGCTTAACTATGATATACTCTTCATTTTCAAGCTTTACATTGGTTCCTGAATATTTAGAATAAATAACTTTCTGTCCTTTTTTTACCTGCATAGTCACTTCTTTACCGTCTACTACACCGCCCGGACCTACAGCAACAACTTCAGCCTGCTGTGGCTTCTCCTGAGCCTGATCAGGTAAAATAATACCTGACTTTGTAGTCTCTTCTGCAGCTATCTGCTTTAATACAACTCTGTCGCCTAATGGTACTAATTTCATCTTAGTTCCTCCTTTATATTAAATCATTTTGAACTATATTATTAGCACTCTTTCTATTTGAGTGCTAATCCATAAACATATAATAACCTCTTTCACTTTATTTTGCAAGTAGTTTTTTAAATTATCACAAAAATATCACAATTCAAAAAAAGAGATCACAAATTCTGCGAGTAGAATCACCTCATCATCTATGACCTCTTACTTAATTTAACCCTAATTATTAGCGAAAAAATTAGTTTTTGCTGATATTGATTAAGGTATTAAAAGACAATAAATTCTCTTGCAAGCAAGCATCAAGTTCTTAAGTTATTGATACTTGTATCTCATTTACAAATAAGAAACTGCCTCCTCCACACTTCTTCTTACCATATGCCTCTCTGAAGGCTTTGCATCCTCAGCAGGATATCCCACAGGGAAAATAGCAATCAGCTCGTACTCATTCATTTCAGGGAATTCTTCCTTAAGTAATGGCTCATCAAAATGTCCCACCCAGGTAGTTCCCAGTCCAAGCTCAGTTATCTCAAGCATCATATGGGTTGCAACTATGGAAGCATCCACCTCTGCAAAGTTGTGATTGTCAAACTTTCTTACCCAAGCCTCGTCCTTTTTTGCACCAACCACGAAGAAAACCCCCGCTCCAAACTGATATCTGTTTGCCTTTGCAAGCTTTCTTTAGCCTCAGTGCTTTCTATAAGCCAGATCTTATATGGCTGCGCATTGGTTGCAGTTGGAGCAAGTATGCCGGCTTCAATGATTTTATCAAGCTTCTCCTTTTCAACCTTCTTATCACTTAGCTGCCTGCAGGAATATCTTTCCCTGGCAAGTTTTAGAAAATCCATAGTTACCTCCGTAATAATATTCAGTTTAGTTATCTCTTCAAACAAGTAGCATCAGTAAAATCCAAGTCAAATCTTAGCGGTAAGAGAACATATCTGCTTGCAACAGCTCTTCATATAATTATTTTTTAACAAACTTATATTTAAGAGTATATTTATTGCCTATTGGGCTGTTGCCGTAGATACCACTGATTCTCACCCATACTTGCTGACCTTTTTTAGCCTTAAATGTATAGCTTTTGTCACTCATAGTAACCTTGGATACTGCTTTCTTTGACTTATTATTTACAAAAACCTCTATCCTATAAGCATTTTTAACATTGTCACCTGTATCTATGCTTAGCTTGTATTTACCTGTCTTTGCAGCCTTAAAGGTGAAATAATCCACATCAGAGCTGTTTATAAGATTGGCTGACTTTGTTCCGCTAAGTTTATTTGCCTTTTTGAAGCTTCCGTTATCCTCAACCTCCCATTTACTGCTTTTTGTTGTATTTACCTTTATCTTGTACAGAACCTCTGCGGGTGCAAAGGTGCTTACTGCGAGTTTTGGCAGAATTCTAATATATATCTTCTGCCCCTTAGCCAGTGGAAGCTCCGGAAGTGTGACATCCTTGATTATTCCTGTCTCTTTATAGACAAGACTTTTATTCTTATCATAGATTTCAAGGTTCCAGCCTCCCAAGATTTTGTTAGGCACAAAATCAACTATTTCAAATGAAACATTGGTATAGCCACTCTCAGGTATCTGGTATACAAAGTAGTCCTCATCGTCTTTGTTTAGGAGACTCCCCTTAACCGCACCACCGGTAGGTATCTCATTGGCATCAATGTATTTATTGTTATTTTCTATTTCGTACTCGCTATCTGCATAAGTGTGGAAGTTTAAGTTATACTCCACTCCTTTTGGCATAAACAGCGATGATTTGATTCCACTTTCAATTGAAATATATACTGTTTTACCTTTGGCAAAGGCAAAATTTGCACTGGTAAACTGTGACTTTATTCCCGCTACCTGGTATAATTCTTCCTTATTCTCATCATATACCTTCAAAGTCCAACCGTTATTCACATCATCCTTTTTTGTAGCATCAAAGTTCAAGGTTATGTTCTGATATCCATTTTCGTCAATAACCGCCTTATAAAGGTTAATCTGATCCTTGTCCTCTATGCTTCTTACAACATTGAGATTAGGTGTAATATCTTCCGAGGTGGTTTCTGCCTTTACCGAGCCAAATACACCAAGGGAAGCCGCTAAAAATGCACCTCCAAAGGCAAGTCCCATTAGCTTTTTTTTCATAAATACCTCCTATTAAGTTGGAACTGTCAAATATCATATATTTCTTTAATTATACCTTTTTCAGCAAAATATTCAACACTAAGCTAAAATATTAAGAATTTTGACATAGGTGTCAAAGTCTTGTCAAAAAGAAGCGGCAGAACAATCGCACATTATTTTCTTTCGCGATTATCCTGCCGCCTGCCTTGCTATTCTTAGAAATCTTCTTTTGCTAAGAGTACGGAGCCATCTTTTCCGCTTTGATACACTATGTATTTATGCGTTTTCCCTGCATCATCAACATAAGAAATGCCAAGTGTTGGTACAGTTGCAAACATAGAAACATCTGCAAGCAACGGTTTCTTAGGTGAGAGAGTCTTAGTCTTGTAAAGTATCTTTTTATCGTATTCTATATCTCCCTCATCATCACTGTCCTTATATGTAAGACCTATGAGCTTAAAGTTCTTTACACTCTTACTTGGTACAAAGAAAACCTTCGCCTCAGGCTCTCCCGACTCTAATTCATACCTTTTATAGTCCTTGTATCTGCCCTTCACGTCCTCTTTATAATACACCGACATTCTTGTATAAAGGCTAAAAGGAGTAATCTTCATAGGCTTAACCTGATTAAAGGTGTTCTTCCATAATCTGGCAAATTCCTGATCTTTAATTACTCTTTCTTTTGAAGATTTCTCATCAGTTTTTCCCGTTTTATTGCTAAAAAGTATTGACCTGTAATAACCGTAAACTTTTTTAGTCTTTAAGAAATAAAAATTATCCCACTTAAGCTTACTGCCTGACTTTGTAAGTCTGCATATACCTAAAGTCTGATATTTACCGCTACTACCTGAATAGGTAAACTTACCCTTACCTATGTGGGAAAAATTGTTATAATTCTTACTTTGGAATATAAGCTTGGGCTCTTCATCTACAATGCTGTATACAGCTCTCACATCTTTCCCCGTAGAATTCTTTCCACTGTATTTGTCAACTTTGCAGAATATGAGTTCCGGTACCTCATCTCCTGTAATGTCTTCTATGCTGTACCCCACATCCTTAAGTTGAAGTTTTCCGCTAAATCCAGCTATTTCAGCTAAAGATTTATACTTTTCCGCCTTAGATGACTTGCTGCTGTAGGTTGCCACATAGTCATAATAGTCATTGATAACTGCGGCATATTTATCCTTGTACTCCTCATCATCAGTGTCCGCATAGGCATTGGCACAAAATCCAAATGCAAATATAAGTGTTAGAACAGTTAATAAGTATTTTTTCATAATACCCCCTAATTACCAATATAGTTTTTGCGAAAATATGTGCGAAACAGTCAGTTTCTTGTTTCCCCCAAAATACTCATATTATACATAGAACTGCCTTATTTAGCAAGTACCCTCGCTGCGTTTTGACCTCCGTCAAGGCCAAGTCTTACATATTTGATGGACACATTGGGATGTCCCTTTTCATCTAAACCATAGAAATGGTATCCTGCCACCATTTCTACATGGTATATATTCTTATACCGGCCATTTTTTTCTCCGGAATAAAACACCAAATCCCCCGGCAACAGCTTAAGCCCCTCCAGGTTCTTCTCGCTCATTCCGCCCTTTATATACTGCTTCTTGCTATCATAATGTCTGCATAGTTCAGCGGCTGTAGGTGCGTACTTTGCTCCTGCAAGATTGTGACCGAACTTGTTGTATGCCCTCCAAACTAAGGAACTACAGTCATAGTAGCCTTTTTGCATCCTCTTAGGCTGGCTGTATTCGCTTTTTTCCAAGTACTCAATTGCCCATTTAACTGCTTTTTTCTTGATTTCAGGCACAACCGAGACAAGGAAAGCAATCTTAGCTCCGTCTACTTTAGCTGTAATTACTGCATTTCCCTCTTTTAGACCCTTTATCCTGCCATCCTTGTCCACTACTGCAATATCCGGCTTTGAAGACTTCCAGTTAAGTTCCACTCCTTTTAAGCCCTTAGCCGATATCTTCTCACTTTTTCCCTTAGCCACAATGTAATAGTTTTCATCCAGACCTATGCTTTTGATATTTACTTTTATTTCAAACACCTTTTCATTGATGGTAAGCTTCAAAGTCGTTTTCCCTGCTGAGCTTGTAGAGATTGTTAGAACATTGTCAACCAAATCAGTATAAAAATACATATCTTTATTTGAGCTTACTGCTGAAACATCTGCATTTTCATCCTGATTTAAGAGAGTTTCACTATTTACCTTAATCTTAAATTCAGCATTTTCTATCCAGCCGCCATAATCGACAACCACCTTGCTTAGAGACGTCTTATCCAGGGTAACATTAGTCATATCAAGCTTTGGAGCATTGTCAGTCTCATCTTTAGCCTCATCTTCTTCTACAGGCCGATTCTCTCCTTCCTGCTTCTCTTCCTGTTGGTTACCAGACTGATTTTCAAAGAATTGTTTCCAGTAATTTGTCCAAAAATTGTAGTCATAATTGCTATTCGTATTACTATCTTCGTCCTCATCGCCACCATCATAGTCTTCACTATACTCATAATCATCTTCTGCAAACGCTGAAATAGGGATATAAAAAAGATAGCCTAACAGACAGATATTTAATATCAGGCTAAAGACAATATATTTATGTTTCATTTAATTCTACCTCTCTTCCTTGAGACTTTTTATAATCCATTATATTTTTAAAACTAACCTCTCCCCAGCTAAGCTGGAGAGAGGATGTAATTACATCTTATTTTTTAATCTTAAATTAAAGCTTAGGACCTGCTGCAACAAGTGCCTTACCAGCCTCGTTGTTCTCATACTTAGCAAAGTTCTTGATGAATCTTCCAGCAAGGTCTTTTGCCTTCTCATCCCACTCAGCAGCATTAGCATAAGTATCTCTAGGATCAAGAATATGTGTATCAACACCAGGAAGCTCTGTAGGAACTTCAAAATCAAAGTAAGGAATCTTCTTTGTAGGAGCCTTGTTTACATCACCATTAAGGATGGCATCGATGATACCACGAGTATCCTTGATGGATATTCTCTTGCCTGTTCCGTTCCAGCCTGTATTTACAAGGTAAGCCTTAGCTCCGCTCTTCTTCATCTTTTTTACAAGCTCTTCAGCATACTTTGTTGGGTGAAGCTCAAGGAAAGCCTGTCCAAAGCAAGCTGAGAAAGTAGGTGTAGGCTCTGTGATACCACGCTCTGTACCTGCAAGCTTAGCAGTAAATCCTGAAAGGAAGTAATACTGTGTCTGCTCAGGTGTAAGTATAGATACAGGAGGAAGTACTCCAAAAGCATCTGCTGAAAGGAAGATAACGTTCTCTGCATCAGGAGCTGCTGATACAGGGCGGACAATCTTCTCAATGTGGTCGATAGGATAAGATACACGAGTATTCTCAGTTGTGCTTCCATCCTTAAAATCAATCTTGCCATTAGCATCTACGGTTACGTTCTCAAGGAGAGCATCCCTCTTGATTGCGTTGTAGATATCAGGCTCAGACTCTTTATCAAGGTCAATAACCTTAGCGTAGCAGCCACCCTCGAAGTTAAATACTCCGTTGTCATCCCAGCCGTGCTCATCATCACCGATAAGGAGACGCTTAGGATCTGTTGAAAGTGTGGTCTTACCTGTTCCTGAAAGACCGAAGAAGATAGCTGTGTGCTTTCCGTCCATATCTGTGTTTGCAGAGCAGTGCATTGAAGCCATACCCTTAAGTGGAAGATAGTAGTTCATCATTGAGAACATACCCTTCTTCATCTCTCCGCCGTACCAGGTATTGAGAATAACCTGCTCACGGCTTGTAATGTTGAATACTACTGCTGTCTCTGAGTTAAGACCTAGCTCCTTATAGTTCTCAACCTTAGCCTTAGAAGCATTGTAAACGATGAAATCAGGCTTGAAGTTCTCAAGCTCTTCAGCAGTTGGCTGAATGAACATATTTGTTACAAAGTGAGCCTGCCAAGCAACCTCAACGATGAAACGAACTGCCATTCTTGTATCTTTGTTAGCACCACAGAATGCATCAACTACGAAAAGACGCTTGTTAGAAAGCTCTTCCTGAGCAAGCTTCTTAACTACATCCCAAGCTTCCTTTGAAGCAGGGTGGTTGTCATTCTTATACTCTGGTGTTGTCCACCATACAGTATCCTTAGAATTCTCATCCATAACGATGAACTTATCCTGAGGAGAACGACCTGTGTAAATACCTGTCATTACGTTAACAGCGCCAAGCTCTGTTACCTGTCCCTTTTCAAAACCTGTAAGGGTTTCCTTGGTCTCTTCTTTGAAGAGCTCATCATAAGAAGGGTTGTGAACGATCTCTGTTGTTCCTGTAATGCCGTACTGTGTTAAATCAATCTTTGCCATTCTGTTGTACCTCTTTCTTTGTGTTGTTTTGTTCTTTTATGCTTACAAACCATTCCTTGCTTTAAGCTTATTTACAGTTAATTTAAAATAAATAAGAGGTAAAGCGTGAATAATTTGAAATCAAACGAGAAATTTTTAAAACTTTCCCTAGTGTGATTATACACTAAAAAAACTCTAAAAAAATCATCAAACTAATCGGCAATATTTTTCGACAAAAATTTTTGCAATAATCGATGTTTTTTTATTGGATATTTTTTTCAGTTGTTTTATTTATCCTTTAACCGTTTTAATATTTTCTCATATACTTTATCGGCTTTTTCTGCATAAGTAATTAGTTTCTCTGCCTTTGCCCCGGTTTCTGCCGCTGTCTTTTCATCCTTCATAAGCTTCACATTGACTACTACATTCAGATAAGCTGATTTTAGGGCTGCCTCAGCAAACTTAGCACCAACTCCCACATCGCTTACCACAAGTATGCTTGTTTTATCCGAAAAAACTATAAGAATGTCAATTACCTCTTTAATGGCCTCCATCATCTTAAGAGGAGGAGTTGCAGCACTTACAAGGGCTTTTTCTATCAGTGCTTCATCCCTTGGCTTTACTTTATAGGCTTTGTTTATCTCTCCAAAGCCTGTAGCATCCTCTTCTATAAGCTCAAGGAGGCTTAGCCTTAACTTCTCTGCTTTTTCTAGGTTAACATTTAGTTCATCTGTATATTCTGCATACTTTTCCTTACCTAGAGTAAGGTTTGCCGCCATTGCACCAAGAGATACAGCTAGGGCACCAACAAGGGCGGATGCTCCTCCGCCTCCCGGTACAGGCTCTTTACTAAAGAGTTTTTCAGAAAATTCATTAATACTTAAATCACGCATTTTTAGCCACAATCTCTCCTTTTTTCTTATATATACTGTTTGCCGGAACTACTCCTCTCACCATAGAAAGGGGATAGACATTGGAATGTCTTCCTATCACTGTTCCGGGATTTAGTACGCTGTTGCAGCCTATTTCTGCGTAGTCGCCGAGGAAGGCTCCTACCTTTTTAAGTCCTGTCTCAATGCTGTCAGCCTCTGACTTAATGACTACATTTGTCTTATCAGCCTTCACATTGCTTGTGATGGAGCCTGCTCCCATGTGAGAATGATAGCCTAGAATGGAGTCTCCCACATAGTTGTAATGTGGTACCTGAACATCATCAAATATTATCACATTTTTAAGTTCAACAGAGTTACCTACCACACAGCCATTGCCAACCAAAGCACTTCCTCTTATGAAGGCACAATGCCTTACCTCGGTATCTTCACCTATGATGCAAGGACCTCCAAGGAAGGCTGTAGGGGCAACCTTTGCAGACTTAGCCACCCACACATTCTCACCTCTTTTTTCATAAATACTGCTATCAAGGCTTTCGCCCAGCCGCACTATGAGCTCACTTATTCCTTTTAGCGCTTCAAACGGATAGGTAAAGGAGTCCAAATAGTCTGATGCCATAGTTTTAGTAAGATCAAAAAGTTCTGTGATTTTTATATTCTCCATATAAACTCCCTTCTATTTCTTTTCTTGTAGGATAAAGCTCTTCTTTCCTGTAAGTTTATATAATTCATTAGCTGTATCATAGCTTACCGACCTATATCCCGAAATGCTGTCCGTTAGATAAATAAGCTCTTTCTTCCTATCATATCCGGATATAACCATTGTATGGCTTGGAAATACGTACGGAACCCCTCGTACTTTGGCAGTATGAGGTTCTTTATTGTCTATGGTAAGCCATACTATAACAGGATTATCATTTAATACTTCCTCTTCCAGAAGTTTCTTAAGTGTTTTCCCGGTAGTGTCTACTGCAACATATTTTTTGGAATTTTTCTTCTTTAAGTACTTATTCACAGCCTTAACCAAAACCGGTGGATTGGCAAGATAGCCCTGCTGCTTTTTATTTGAAGGATCACCCAGATAGTATTTATCAAATAAATTTTTAATCTTAGTGACTCTCTTATCCCACAGATTTATCATATCCAGATATTTTAATATGAATTCCGATTCTTTTATCTTAAATCCAAAGTGCTTTAAGACAGCTACAGAAGCATAGCTTTCACAGCCCTCAGGATAATCGGGACTCTGATAACTAAGAGGTATATCCAGTTTATTTTTATGATTCTTAAAAAAATCTACTTTTAATATACCTTCGGTTATCTCATCATTTGATTTTACGCTATATTTATAGCTTCCGTTTTTTGATACCACAATTTCAAATTTTCTCTTACCTTTACCTGTCTTACCAGGCTCTATCTTCTTGCCGTTAAACATCAGTGAACTGTCAACATCATCAGGTTGCATCCTAAGTACTACCTTAGTTCCCGCAAAAACTTTTTTCTTAGGACTACCTCTGAATATAACTCTGGACTTTGATTCATTATCAGAATCTAATGAGCTTATTTCAAAATATCCATCATATTTCAAATTGTTACGAGAACTAATATAATAATTATATTTTTTTATTCTTAAGCCCCGCAAGTTCAAATTCAACCTTCAGCTCATTTTGTTTCTCCAAGGGAAGTGTGTAGTCAAAATCTTCGATATATAAGACATCTGCGAGTGCAAGCTCTTCCACCCCGTTTACCACTTCATCTCCAAGGTTAAAGTCCAAAATAAACTTAGCTGTATTTTTAGACTTGCTGTTTTTCCTGATAAACTTTATGCTAATATAAGCGGTCTCACTTGGTCTTATATCCCTTATGTCCTTGTCGTCTATCAGGTTTTCTTCCTTGTCCTCTTGTACTATTTCTTCAGCATCTCTATTGTCTTCCTTACTTTCTTCGCTTATTTCGACTTTAATCTGCTCATTTTCAGCCGGACTTTCTCCGGCACCGTAGTCAGTATCCGGATTTATTTCAGCTGCAAGTGAACCTATGCTGTTAAAATAACTGCCTCCGGTAATAGTAATAAACATAAAGATAGTAATTGTAAAAATAACCTTTGTTAAGTTCTTTATCATATCCTGCCCCTCTATTTGTCACCCAAATTACGCACAAAACTACTTGTGAATACCGCAATCAAGCCATCTGTCTTATCTTGTGGCAATTTGAACTCATGATAATTTTGTTATTTTTGCAATTTCTTTATTGTTTCAAGCCTGTTACCCAGTTCTCTACTCAGGTCTTTAACTTTTATATTATCAATGTACTTTCTTACATAGGTATTAAGTGTTTCTTCGTATTTATCAGTGCTTATCTCCCCGGCCTCTACTCCCGACAGCCCCTTTTCCCAGCTGGCTGTCATTTCGGGATTTAACATGGCAGGAATAGCCATGTCCGCAACCTCATACACCATTTCTCCAAATAGCATAGGCGTAAGTATCTGTGTCTTTTTATTCAGCGCAAGATAGCCAATTTTTACCAGCTTTTCAATGATGCCTGCCCTTGTAGCAGAAGTACCTATACCCGCTCCCTTGATGGTTGCCCTAAGCTCTTCATCTTCTATGAGCTGGCCGGCATTTTCCATGGCAAGTATCATAGAGCCTGAGGTATAGCGCTTTGGTGGAGTTGTCTTTCCTTCTTTAGTTTCAAGCTTATTCACCGAAAGAGGACTTCCCTTTGTAAGTGATGATAAAAGATTTAACAAAGCCTCGTTATCTGACACCTCATCGGCTGTATCTCCTGTATCAGAGTCTTCGTCCTTCTTATCCTTTTCTTTAGACGGAGTCCCCAATACTTCGAGGTAGCCTTTTTCTTTAAGCACCTTCACATAAGAATAAAATTCCTCGGCAAAATCTCCTTCTTTATGCTTAATCCCGGTCACAAGACTGACTTTGTCATAAACTGCAGGAGGATAGAAAATTGCTAAAAACCTCCTAACTATTATATCGTAGATTTTCTGGTTTAATTCACTCTGCTTAGCAATTTCTTTTAGGTTTCCGGTAGGAATGATGGCATAGTGGTCAGTAACCTTCTTATCATCCACATACTGTGTCTTCTCAAGTCCCTTGTATAGTCCTTCATCCCTTATTTTAAGCACATATTCACTGACAGGTTTATAAGCATAGAGCCCGCTTAGATTCTTGGTTATCTCCCCTGCTACAGCCTTTGTTATCACCCTTGCATCAGTTCTTGGATATGTGGTAAGCTTCCCTTCATATAGCTCCTGAACTGCTTTAAGTGTGGCATCGGGGCTTATATGAAATCTCTTGGTACATTCCGCCTGAAGTTCAGCCAAATTGAATAACAGAGGGGCCTTCTTCTTCTCACTGGTTTTATCCTTTTTCAAAACTACAGCTGTAGAATAGTCTAATTCAGCTATCAGCTTTTCGGCATCTTCTTTCTTCTTAAATCCCTTTTCATTGTAAAGCAGAGGGCTTTCAAAGTATTTACTCGTCTTGCCTGACTTCCATTCTCCCGCAAAGCTTGCACCCTCAGCTCCAAAGCTTCCTGATATCTTATAGAAGTTCGTCTGGACAAAGTTTCTTATCTCTCTTTCCCTGCGCACCACCATACCAAGCACACAGGTCATAACCCTGCCTATGGCTATGGCAGAGTACTTCTTAGTACCTGCCTTATTGTTTAAGAGGGAGCCATACTTGACTGATAAGGCTCTTGAGAAATTGATGCCCATGGCATAGTCTTCTATCCCTCTCATAATGCCTGCACCAGCCAGGTTGTCATAGGCAGATATGGGCTTTGCTTCTCTCATACCACGTTTTATCTCATCCTCGGTAAAGGAGTCTATCCATACTCTTCTTTCTTCTATTCCTTCCCTTACTCCACCGAAGTTTCTGATAAGCCTGATGATGACCTCTCCCTCACGCCCGCTGTCGCCCGCATAGAGGATGGTATCTACTTCTGTAGAATTCATAAGGTTATGAACCACATCATACTGCTTTTTTTACATTGGGAATGACTGCATATTTGTAGGTCTGAGGAAGAAAAGGCAGGTCCTCCATCTTCCATTTTTTGTACTTTCATCGTATTTTTCGGGATAGCACATTTCTATCAGATGTCCTACACACCAGGTAATTATGTATTCATTACTACTATATGCCCCCTGTCCCCTCTTTGGGACTCCAAGTATCTCGGCATATTCTCCTGCTACCGATGGTTTCTCAGTTATAATCAGCGTTTTACCCATTATATTATATCCATTAACTCCCTTACATTACTTACCGGTAATACCTTAAAAGGCAGATCCTTTGTATAGTTTACCTTTGGTATGATGACGAGGTTCTCACCAAACTTGGCTATTTCTTCAAGTCTTAGTCTCGCAAGATTTACTCCTCTTACCTCTCCTGTGAGTCCTACCTCTCCAAAGGCTATAATCTTTCCCTTACTTTCTCTGTTTCTATAGCTTGATATAAGGGCCGCTACTATGGCAAGGTCAAGAGCAGGCTCATTTATCTTAAGCCCTCCTGCGACATTTACATAGGCATCACAGTTACCAAGGTTAAGCCCCAGCCTCTTTTCAAGTACTGCTATTAAGATATTTACCCTGTTATAATCTGCCCCAGCTGTGGTTCTCTTTGGAAAGTTGAAATTAGTCTGGCAGACGAGAGCCTGTACCTCAACAAGTATTGGCCTGCTGCCCTCCATAGTGCAGGCAACCACAGAGCCCGGTGCATTTTCAGGCATACCTTTTAGCATATATTCTGAAGGATTGGCTACCTCCCTGAGTCCGGTCTGCCCCATGTCAAAGACTCCCACTTCATTGGTCGAGCCAAAGCGGTTCTTGACTGCACGAAGTATTCTGTATGAAGCCACATCTTCCCCTTCAAAATAAAGCACGGTATCTACCATGTGTTCAAGGGTCCTAGGTCCTGCTACAGTACCCTCCTTGGTCACATGTCCTACTATGAATATGGATACTCCAAGGCCCTTTGATATGCGAAGCAGGGTAGAGGTTACCTCCCTTACCTGAGATATGCTGCCCGCCGCTGAGTCAGCCTTAGATGAATACATAGTCTGAATCGAATCCACTATGACAACCTCAGGCTTGCCATTTTCTATAGCTGTCTCAATCTTTTCTATGTCTGTCTCACAAAAAAGCAGCAGTTCAGACGATTTACCTCCAAGCCTCTCACTTCTTATGGCAATCTGCCTCTCAGACTCCTCTCCCGATACATAGAGTACGGATACGTTTTTGTCAGACAGTTTTGCGCACATCTGTAAAAGCAGGGTGGACTTACCTATGCCGGGATCTCCTCCTACAAGGACAAGGGAGCCTTTTACTATACCTCCACCAAGCACCCTGTCAAGTTCTGAGATTCCTGTAGTTACGCGCTCATCGCTTTCAAACGACACATCTTTTATCTTAATCGGCAAAGAGGCAGCCATGCCTGGTTTCAGGCTGCTGCCTCCTTTCTTTTGGGCCGGAGCTTCCGAAAAAGCATTCCAAGCCTTGCAGGCAGGGCACTGGCCGAGCCACTTAGCCGACTCATAGCCACATTCCCCGCAAAAAAATACTGTTTTACTCTTTGCCATTATGCCTCTTTTACAACTACCTTTGTAGCAGTATCCTCTTTTGTTTCTAAACTTATAGTAAGTTTTCCACCAAGATTGGTCTTAATCCTGCCTGAGTTTACACCGTCAATCTCAATCTCGTATTCCTTCTCTTCTCCAAGTTCAAGGGTAATCTGTGCATCAGACTCGCCCTCAACCAAGAAGCTTACTCCGTTTTCACTACGCTTGTAGTTAAAAACAGCAGTGCCAGGAACTGATTCGTAGGCAAAAAGCCCGTTTCTTTCAAGCTTGGTTATCTCCTTGAAAGTCTTTATCTTATATACATCTCCTTCAAATGAGAATCCTTCAAGTTTAGCCTTACTGCCAAGCTATAGTTTCCAAAATCGATGCCTTCTTCTGATTTACGGATTAATTCTTCTACGATTGCCATTTTGGTCTCCTTTATTAATATTCATTATTACTTCTTAGATAAGTTTACCTCAATTTTCTCATCTTTACAACCAATTTTAACTTCATTTCCTTCTTTAATATGTCCTAAAAGTACTTCAGTAGCAAGCAAATCCTCTACTTCCGTCTTTATCTTCCTTGCTAGAGGCCTTGCTCCATAGCTTGCTTCCTTCTCGATATTGGCAAGGTGCTTAACAGCTGTCTCAGTGAACTTAAGCTTAAGCCCCATCTGTTCCTTAGCCCTTTCTGAAAGCCCTTTGAGCATAATCTTAACTATCTTTTTAAGCTCTTTCTCGGAAAGTGTATGGAAAACGATGGTCTCATCTATTCTATTGAGGAATTCAGGCTTAAATATCCTCTTTACTTCCTCCATAACTCCGTCTTTCATAAGTTTGTAATCAGCTTCTTTGTTTTCTTCAGCCTTAAAACCAAGCTTCTTAGGAGTCATTATCCTCTGGGCTCCTGCATTGGAGGTCATAATGATGACGGTGTTCTTGAAATTAACTACCCTTCCCTGTGAGTCTGTTATTCTACCATCGTCTAACACCTGTAAAAGTATGTTAAACACATCAGGGTGAGCCTTTTCTATCTCATCGAAAAGTATGACAGAGTAGGGATTTCTTCGTACCTTTTCTGAAAGCTGTCCTCCCTCTTCGTGCCCTACGTAGCCCGGAGGAGAACCAATGAGCTTGGATACGCTGTGCTTTTCCATATATTCAGACATATCCACTCTTATCATAGACTCTTCACTTCCAAACATAGCCTCAGCAAGTGCCTTGCTAAGCTCAGTTTTACCAACACCTGTAGGTCCTAAGAAGAGGAAGGAGCCTATCGGCCTATCTACAGAATTAAAGCCTACTCTGCCTCGCCTTATAGCCTTGGCTACAGCTACAACAGCCTCATCCTGACCTATGACTCTCTCATGAAGCACAGATTCAAGTTTTACAAGCCTATCTGTTTCAGCCTGTTTTAGTTTGTTTACAGGAATCTTTGTCCAGTCAGCAACAACCCCTGCTATGTCATCATAACCTATAACCAGCACCTTCTGCTGCTTTTTCTGCTCTTCAGCAAGCTTAATCTCACTAAGTTTCATCCTGAGCTTATTCTGCTCTTTCTTTAATGAGCTTGCCTTGTCATAAGCTCATTTTTAATTGCCTCTTCCTTTTCTTCCTCAAGCTTTATTATCTTCTTTTCAAGCTCAGTACTTTCAGGCTTTTTATTAAATACCGAAAGCCTTACCTTGGAGGCTGCCTCATCCATAAGATCAACTGCCTTGTCAGGAAGATATCTGTCATTTATATACCTCGCTGAGAGCTTGACTGCAGCATCAATAGCCTCATCTGTTATCCTTACTTTGTGATGATCCTCGTATCTCTCACGAAGCCCCTGAAGTATAAGTACTGATTCCTCCTCTGACGGCTCCTCTATAACCACAGGCTGAAATCTTCTCTCAAGGGCTGCATCCTTTTCTATACGCTTTCTGTACTCTTCTCTTGTGGTAGCGCCAATTACCTGAAGCTCACCTCTTGCCAAAGACGGCTTTAGGATGTTCGATGCATCAAGCGAGCCCTCTGCCCCACCAGCTCCAATGATAGTATGTATTTCGTCTATAAAAAGAAGAACATTTCCACTCTTTATAACCTCGTCTATAACTCTTTTTATTCTCTCTTCAAACTCTCCTCTGTACTTAGAGCCTGCCACCATCCCTGACATATCAAGGGTTACAACCCTCTTGTTTCTGATTGTATCAGGTACACTGCCCTCCACTATCCTTTCAGCAAGAGCCTCGACTATGGCAGTCTTTCCTACTCCAGGTTCTCCTATGATGCAAGGGTTATTCTTGGTACGCCTACTGAGTATCTGAATAACTCTCTGTACCTCTACCTCCCTGCCTATAACAGGATCAAGCTTTCCGCTCTTTGCATACTCCGTCAAATCCCTTGAATACTGGTCAAGAATAGGAGTATTTGATTTATGGTTGTTGGCGGCATTGTTAGATGAATTTTTAAAATTGGAATAGTCAGTTCTTGCCTGAGAAATGTCCATTCCTACGGCTGTAAGAATATCCAGATATACCTTTTGCAGATTCACTCCCATTGTAGTTAAAAGTCTGACTGCAATGCTGTCACCCTCTTTAAGTAAGGCCATAAGGATGTGTTCTGTACCTATCTTACCTGAGTTGAGCCTGTAGGCCTCAGATGCAGCAAGAGATATTATTCTCTTTGCCCTCGGTGTCATAGATTCAGTAGAACCTACCACTACATTTCCCTGTGTTAAGAGCTTATTTACAAGCTCCATAAATCTGTCATAAGAAACTCCGTTTTCCTCAAGCACCTTCTTCGCCACTCCGTCTACCGACAAGAGCCCTATAAGAAGATGCTCAGAGCCAACATAGTTTTGTGATAATGAGATAGCTGCCGAATTCGCCGCTTCAATAGCAGATACCGCATTATTCGTAAATTTATCCTGCATTTTACCTCCATGAGGACTTTATTCCTCATCTTCTTTATTTCTTTGATTTTTCATATAAAGCACCAACCCCAACATAAGCATGATGCCTAGAATAACTACAGCACTTATTATAACATAAATGACAGTCTGTTTGCTATCATTATTATCAGTTTCCTCTACTGCTTTCTCCCCTGGGGTTTCTGGCACATATTCAGGCTCTTCTTCGATACTTTCTTTGCCTGATGCTTCTGAGGTTATTTCCGAGTTAGTATCTGGTGATTTTACAGCTTCAGTCTCACCGCTGCTATTTGCTTCTTTATTAACCTCCTCTTCCTTCTTAGACGCTTCGTCCTTTTTGTTAACTTTAATATTGTAGGTGGTTTTGCTTCCGTCTTCTGCCTTTACAATGATGTAGATATTATTCTCCCCTGCCTTTAGTTTATTGCCATAATCCTTTACCAGACTGTACTCTGACTTGGCATCCGCGGTAGTCACTCCTACAGTAATATCGTCCACATCTTTACCTACATTTACCCTATAGTCAAGTACATTTGAAGAAAACTTAGGATTAAGCACTCCTCCTGCCACCTTTATGCCCAAAAGACTGCTGTCTGAGGATACAGTTTTAGGATTCTTTATTCGAATTTCGAGTTCCCTTGTAGCAACTGATATTTCATTGTCGGGATCTAATGCATATAAATGTACCTCATCAGAAAACACAACAGTAAAGGCACCCGTTTTTCTAGCAAGAAAATTCATTTTATATTTTAATTTGCCATTTACATCTTCAAAGCTTTTTAGATTTACTCTCAAGAGCCCCTTACCACCTGCTATTCCTTCATCTGCTGATATAAAATCAGCCAAACTCTCGTCATAGGAAAGATAGGTTTCTACTCCGCTTAAGCCCTCCTCTGAGTCAATCACAAGGGTAACCTCAAACTTTTCACCAACTACTACAGTATCCTCTCCCTTTAGCTCCACACTGGCACTAGAAGCAAATGCCCTTACTCCTCCAAGCAAAAAGGAGAATACCAATACAAATATAATTATTATACTTTTTTTCACCCCTTATCCCTCCTTTGCTACATTTATCTTGTATGTTCTAACTGTTCCGTCTTCTGCGGTCACATCAATCCTAATTTCATTCATTACCCCGGGTACAAGCTTTATCTGTCCAAAGCCATTTACAACTGCCTTTCTGTTAGCTGTCTTTCCTGTAACCTCAATCATATCCACTTCCTTACCAACCACAAGATTGTAGCCCTCGGTTGTATCAGGTTTAAATCCCCGGTGTAAGTGAATATCCGGTAACCTGTAATGATGAAAGCCAGTTATTAGGACTTGGCACATCTACCGGCCTTTCACTTATTGCAGGAGGCATATTTTGAAATACCGGAATAGAAAATACCAGAGGCTCATCCTTTAGCTCAGCATAGGCTCTCTTGGTAAGGAGAGACTCTGAGCTTGGAGAAAATATTGCTGACATGTACTGGTGCGAAAAAGTATTTTTCTCAGTGAAGTTAAACTTTTCAAGATAAGGTGTATTCTGCCCTCTTAATATATAGTTATTCCCTATAAATGCGGCTCCGCCGAGGATTGCACTATACCTATTGTTCCAAGGTATCTTGATATAGTCATTGAAGCTCTTATTGCCTATTACCGCCTTAGAGGTGCTTCCATTTGCCGCAAATTTCAGACCACTTGCCACAGCCCCTCCTGGAGCGGTGTTGTTATAGGCTCCTATATTAAAAAAGTTATAATATCCTTCATATCCCTTAACCGTACCGGTTACACTTGAAGAGAATCTTCCCGCACCCGCTACCTCCTGCTTACCCTGCTGGCAAGGTGATACGGACTTACACCCGAATACACTCCCGCAAGAAGGAAGGTCTCTGCATAGCTTATGGTCTTGTTCGTGCCGTCTGATGCAACATAGTCGTAGACAGCATCTTTCATAGGAGGTCCTGCAAGAATAGCTGAAATCCCCTCCTCTGTATGATGTTCAGGCTTGTATGTAAGAAGCTCAAACTGATAAATATAGTCCTCATTCAGGAAATTTCTAGGATCCATATAATACCTTACAGCCTTGTTTGAAGCTGTAACCCAAGTACTTCCGTCATAGGCAATAAAGGCGTCATTTGCCCAGTCATAGGCCTTGGCTTCCATTGATTTCCAGGCATAGTTACTGGAGTTCTGGAGTAGGTTGAGACCTACCACGCTCTCCTTTGATACAGCGTATTCCCAGTCAAGTCCCAGGTGTCTCGCTTCAAAATGCCAGTATGGATGTGCCACGTGAAGCACTCTTAAAAAAGGCTTGTAATCCTCAGGAAATCCCTGACTTGCCAATTCTTTCTCAAAAGCCTTGTCACTTAGCTTCTTCTTATTACTAGAGCCTGTAGAATCATCTACAGGCTCTCCGCTTAGTTTAATATATTTTTCAGGTACAAAGCCGGCTCCAATTACTTGTTTTCCGGTACTGTCATTAACTATATATGTTATGAGATACCACTTTTCATTTCCGACAGTGTATTGTTTTCTGGCAATAACTTCCTGGTTCATATTTAACTTGTAAGGAATTCCAGTTTCACTCTCTTTTAAGATATCAGCCTTATAGTCAGCTTCGTTATAAAGCTCAACCTTATCAGAAGTAATATACGCCCTCTGTGTCACAAATTTCCCGTTGTTGTTATTTATAACTCCGTTATCATTACCGTCATCAGTATCGTCTGTTCCATCGTTATCATCTGAATTGTCATCTGTATTCTCGTTATCATCAGTATTATCGGCGTCATTAGCCTTAGGAGTTTCCTTTTCTATCCCGATAAACTTCACTGTATTGGCTACGAGATAGCCGGAATAAGTCTTGCCATTAATGATGAAGCTAACTTTGTAGTACTTTACATCACTGAGGGTAATTTCGTGGAAAACGCTTACTATGGCGTTCTTACCAAGAACTACTGTCTTACCCTTGCTATCCTTAAACTCATTGCCCTTAGCTGTTGCCTTTGTCTTTATAACCGCACCTTTCTTGGCTGTTACCTTGGCATAGGCAGGTGAGCTCTTATTTACTGAAAGCTTAACAAAGTCACTTATTACATAACCCTTAACTGTCTTGCCGTTAACCTTAGTGCTTATCTTATACCACTTTACCTTCTTAGCATCCTTCTTTTCTCCGGTAATATTAATGCTCTGTCCGTTTGGAAGAACGACTCCTACATTGCCCAACTTATACTGAGGCTTGTCGGTTCCCACTCCTTTTCTGAGTCTAAGCCCCTTGGCCTTTACCTCGCCTTTGTAGGAATACTTGGATGTTTCTTTTATAGTAGCTGCCTTCTCTGTGGTTTTGTTAGTCTTTGTATTGCCTTTGTTAGCAGTGCCGTCTACATTCTCATTTGTTATCTTTACAAAGTCGCTTCTTACAAAGCCTGTCACAGTCTTGCCACCAAATACAAATCTAACCTTATACCAGACAATTCTACCCTTATCCTTCTTCTCTCCAAGAACGTCAGCCTTATCATTTAATGCAAGATATACCAAGTTGTCATCTGAGGTAAGCTGTGCAAACTCAGTGCCTGAATCGGTTCTTACCTTAAGCTTATCTACTGTACAGGTTGCCACCTTCTTTGTTGCCGCATACACAATCTTTGAATTATTTTGGTTATTACCGTAAAAAGGTACACTTGTCAATACTGTACCCATTATAACTGCTGATAATATACCCTTAGCCAAACTTTTCTTAAACATAACATCTCCAAATCTATAAATATTTTAATCTCACTCTTTCTATAGACTACTTTACAAAGGTGGCAAAAAAAAGTCAAGATGTTTACAAATTTTTATCCCTCTATTGCCTTTTTTCCAATATCTGTACGCATATATTTATTCTCAAATTCTACTAGTTCAGTAGCCTTATAAGCCCTGTCTCTTGCTTCTTTTAGGTCTTTTCCCGTAGCTGTCACTCCAAAAACCCTGCCTCCTGCGGTAACAACCTTGCCATTCTCAAGCTTTGTACCTGCGTGGTAGAGATAGAGACCATCTTTACCAAAGCCTTCTTTGATGGTTACTTCTTTACCCTTTTCATAGTCAAGAGGATAGCCCTCAGATGCAAGGACTACACAAACTGCAGCATTGTCATCAAAGACAAGCTCAGTCTCAGCAAGTCTGCCCTCTACGCAGGCCTCCATTATATCAAGGATATCCGACTTCATCCTTGGAAGAACCACCTGTGTTTCAGGATCTCCAAATCTTGCATTGTATTCAAGCACCTTAACTCCACCCGGGGTGAGCATAAGACCAACAAAAAGAACTCCCTTAAAAGGCCTGCCCTCACTTTTCATAGCAGCCATTGTAGGCTCATAGATATTTTTCACACAGAAGTCTTCAACTTCTTTGGTATAAAAAGGACTTGGGGAAATATTGCCCATTCCACCTGTATTTAAGCCCTCGTCTCCGTCTTTTGCCCTCTTGTGATCCATAGCTGAGGTCATAGGCTTGATGGTCTCTCCGTCACAAAAACAAAGCACTGATACCTCAGGTCCCGTCATAAAATCTTCTATAACAAGGGTATTGCCTGCACTTCCAAACTTCTTATCTTCCATTATGGTCTTCACGCCCTCTATGGCTTCTTCTTTGGTTGTACATATAAGCACACCCTTACCAAGGGCTAGGCCGTCTGCTTTAAGGACTATAGGATAGTCAGCCTTTTCAAGGTATTCTATTGCTTTATCCGCAGAAGTAAATACCTCATATCCCGCCGTAGGTATATTGTATTTTTTCATCAAGTCCTTGGAAAATGCTTTAGAGCCTTCTATAATAGCCGCATTTGCACGAGGTCCGAAGGTCTTAAGCCTGCCTTTTCAAATTCATCTACTGCACCTGCCACGAGAGGATCGTCAGGTCCTACTATGACAAAGTCTATGTTTTTTTCTTTGGCAGATTCTATTAGTTTAGGGAAATCCATCACTGAAATATCAACACACTCCGCCACTTCGGCTATGCCTGCATTGCCAGGAGCAGCGTAAATTTTATCTGCTCTCTTGCTTTCGGCTACTTTACAGGCTATAGCGTGTTCTCGTCCACCACTTCCGACTATTAAAACATTCATAGAGACCTCCTTATATTGATAAAAATATATTAAAATTTATGCAGAGAGGATAAATGCAATGACTCTCTCCGGCCATCCGCTTCGCTACGCCTAATGCGCTCGCTTTTTGGCAGTGACTCGCACTTAGCAAATTGCGAAGCAATGAAGCTAAGTGTGTTAGTCCTGCCTATATAATAGCCGTCCACGAGTGACGAGTGCGGAACACGAAGTCAGAATGGAAACGGCGAACTATGCGTCATTATATCCTCTCTGTTGTTCTATCCATGAACTCTAATAATAAATATACCTTATCCTCTTACTGTCTTGCCCTCTACTACCCTTACCTTCCCGCTTGCCACAAGTTCAATAGCCTCCGGAAGTATCTTCCACTCAGCCTCTTCCATTACCCTTTTCTGCAAGATTTCAGCTGTATCATCATCTTTTACTTCCACAGCTTTTTGGAGGATGATAGGTCCTGTATCCGTTCCCTCATCTACAAAATGCACTGTGGCACCTGTTATTTTCACTCCTCGTGAGAGCGCCTTTTCGTGTACCTTTAGCCCATAGCAGCCCGTTCCACAAAATGACGGAATAAGAGAGGGATGTACATTTATTATTCTGTTTCTAAACTTTTCAACCATTTCGCGAGGGATGATAACAAGGAAGCCTGCAAGTACAACCAAATCTACCTCCGCCTCTATAAGAGCATCTGTAAGAGCCTTATTAAAAGCCTCCCTGCTATCAAACTCAGACGGAGATATGCATCTTGCTTTAATTCCTGCGTTTTTTGCCCTAGTAAGCGCATAAGCAGAGGGATTGTTGCTTACAACAAGAGAAATCTCTGCATTTTTAATAAGCCCCGAATCCTTGGCATCTATTATGGCTTGAAGATTGGTTCCTCCTCCGGATACTAAAACCGCTACTTTTTTCATAATTATATAAGGGTTACTCCCTTTTCTCCCTCTTTGATTTCACCAATCACAAAGGCCTTTTCGCCTGCCCCAGCTATGGCTGATATTGTCCTATCTGCATTGTTTTTATCTACTACTACCATCATACCTACGCCCATGTTAAAGGTGTTGTACATAACCTGCTCATTTACATCACCTTCTTTTGCAAGCATTTAAATATCGCAGGTACCTCATAAGAGTCCTTACGGATAACAGCATGAGTTCCTTCCTTAAGCATACGTGGAACATTCTCATAGAAGCCGCCACCTGTAATATGGCTGCAGGCTTTTATCTTAATCCCTGCTTCTTTTACTTCTTTTAAGGGTTTTACGTATATAATAGTTGGCTCAAGCAGTGCTTCTCCAAGCGTCTTTCCAAGCTCATCATAGTATGTACAAAGACTTTCCTTTTCCATCTTAAATACACTTCTAACAAGTGAAAAACCGTTGCTGTGAACTCCTGAGGAAGCGATTCCTATAATCACATCTCCCTCTTTTAGGTCCTTTCCGTCTATAAGATCTTTTTTGTCACATACGCCTACGGCAAAACCTGCAAGGTCATACTCATCCTCCGGCATAAGTCCCGGATGCTCTGCAGTTTCACCGCCTACAAGAGCTGCGCCAGAGAGCTTACAGCCTTTTGCCACTCCCTTAACTATAGACGCTATTTTTTCAGGCTCGTTTTTTCCACAGGCTATATAATCTAAGAAGAAAAGAGGCTCTCCTCCTGCACAAACCACGTCATTTACACACATTGCCACGCAGTCAATGCCGATGGTATCGTGCTTATCAAGCTCAAAAGCTAACTTAATCTTGGTTCCTACTCCATCTGTGCCAGAGAGAAGTACAGGATCTTCCATGTCTTTTATTGCTTTCAGTGAAAACGCTCCCGAAAAGCCTCCAATTCCACCAAGCACCTCGCTTCTCATAGTCTCAGCCACATATTTTTTCATAAGCTCAACTGACTTGTAGCCCGCTTCTATATCTACTCCAGAAGTTTTGTAATCCATTATATACTCTCTCTTTCTTAATTCATTTCTTCAAGATAAGTTTTGTAACCTACTTTTTCAATCTTGGTTTTCTTTGCAAGCACCTCATCTTTAAGTCCCTCAGCAAAGTCCTTTATCTTCTGCCTTACTCCAGGTTCTCTAACGGAAATGATTTTAGCCGCAAGTATAGCTGCATTCTTTGCACCATTGATGGCTACAGTTGCAACAGGGATACCGGCAGGCATCTGAACTATAGAGTAAAGTGAATCCACACCACCAAGGCTCTTGGTATGAATAGGCACACCGATTACAGGGATAGAGTAACAGCTGCTGCCATTCCCGGAAGATGTGCAGCACCGCCTGCTCCGGCTATAAGAACATCATATTTACTCTCAGCACTCTTTGCATACTCGAAAAAAATGTCAGGCATTCTGTGAGCAGATATTACTGTCACATCATATTCAATCCCGAATTTCTCCAAGGTCTCCATAGCCGCCTTCATTACAGAAAGATCACTGTCGCTTCCCATTACAATACCTACTTTACTCATAATTCCTCCTTTAATGTGTTAATCCGAGTCATTCTAAGCAATACTATCTTATCTACCGCTCTATAAATGACTTGAGGTTAATAATTACTGTTTCATCAACTAAATATTTTCTACAACGCTATCGCTTCTTGTGCCACCATCTTTTTTCAGTCTAATAATTCCTATTATACAACTGATGATTGTAAGGATATCAAAGATAAATCCTACATAGTTCTTTATGGAAAAATCATACACTCCCCAGCCACAGGTTGTAATGAAATAAGAATTTTAATTCCAATTGCACCACCCATACCCAAGAAATAGGTAAAGATGAAGAGATTTACCGCCGGTAGCCAGCCGGCTATACCTCCATTGTTAAATATGAGAGTCATCACTATACCAAGTCCAACTATGACAGCCTTTGTATATTTATTTAGCTTTCCTCTAAGATAAACCTCATTTTTGATAATCTGAATCGTGTTGATTATTATTCCTGAAAATGCGTTAAGAAGCACTCCCATTCCTATGATAAACAAAAGCTGTACATCCTGAGTTCTAAGCATTTTCTTTTCTTTTTTGATGTAGCCTGTTATCACCATCAGAGTATATCCAATCAGGCTAAGCACCTGCGCTATAAGCCACTTTGTTCCCCCCATGGCCTGTATCCAGTCTCCTATCTTTTGTAAGTCCATTCTCCCTCCTCATTTTTAAGTATACCTTATATATAACCACTTACTATTTAGTAAGAGTTTATAATCTATCTTCATTATATCAATACTACCCCTTATAAATCAACTAAATAAACTAACTTACTCATTGAAAAAAATACTTATTTGTATTATTATTACTAATACTGATAAAATTAATTTCTCAAATAGGAGGCAGCTATGATTAAAGACTTAACTAAAGGAAGCCCTATTAAAGCTATACTTAGTTTTGCTGTGCCTATGCTTTTTGGAAATCTCTTTCAGCAGATGTACAATATGGCTGACTCCATTATAGTAGGTAAATACGTAGGCGTAAAGGCGCTTGCGGCCGTTGGTGGTACCGGTGCTATCAACTTTCTTGTGCTTGGCTTCATTATAGGTGTCAGCAGCGGCTTTATGATACCTGTGTCTCAAGCCTTCGGTGCAAGAGACTTTGACAGGCTTAGGAGGCTTGTTACCAATGCCGCCTGGCTCTCCCTTGTAGTAGGCTCCATTATGACAGTTCTGACTGTGACTCTAACAAAGACAATGCTTAGGTTAATGAATACACCAGATGATATCTTTCAGGGGTCTTATGAGTACATAGGAACTATTTTTGCAGGTATCCTTGGTATTATGTTTTATAACCTGCTTTCCGGTATAATGAGGGCCCTCGGTGATTCCAAGACTCCTTTGTATTTTTTGATATTCTCATCCTTTGTTAATATTGCCCTAGACCTACTGTTTGTCCTTGTATTTAAAATGGGAGTATTCGGGGCGGCATTTGCAACAGATATATCTCAGTTTGTATCTTGTATACTATGCTTTTTATTTATAAAGAAAAAGTATACTATATTAAAAATGAATAAAGGTGACTGGACGTTTAATACAAAGCTGTCGAATAAACTGCTGTTAATGGGGCTTCCTATGGGGCTTCAGTACTCCATCACTGCAATCGGCTCAACTGTAATACAGACAGCTGTAAATGGTCTGGGTTCTGTCTATGTAGCCGCGATTACAGCCGGAAACAAGGTTTCTCTTCTCTTTACTCAGCCTTATGATACAATAGGAACCGCTATGGCTACCTTCTGCGGGCAGAATCTTGGCGCAAGAAAGATTGACCGCATACATAAGGGTATGAAACAGGGGATAATTGCAATGGGCGTATACACTGTATTTGCATTCTTTGCTATCGTCTTTGCCGGAAGATATATAGCCCTTCTCTTTGTAAATGCTGACCAGGTTGAACTCCTTAGCTACGTGGATAAGTTCCTCTTTGCAAATGCTTCGTTTTACTTCCCTCTTGGGCTTTTGATGGTACTAAGATATGCCATACAGGGACTTGGGCACAGCCTCTTTGCTATGCTTGCGGGCATAATGGAAATGATAGCAAGATGTGCAGTAGCTTTCATAGGTATAGTTTGGTTTGGAGTAGATGCAATATATTATTCCAACGCTACTGCCTGGATAGCAGCGAACATCTTCCTCATACCTGCATTTATAATGGTTATGAAGAAAATAGAAAATAATTTTAAGACGAATGGAACTGTCAATGGATAAACAGACACAGAGCACAAACTCGATACTTACAGGCTCAATAAGCAGGAATATACTGATGTTTTTCTTTCCCATCCTGCTTGGGTCGTTTTTACAGCAGCTCTACAGCACGACTGACGCCGTCATTGTAGGAAAATATGTAAATAAAGAAGCGCTTGCCGCAATAGGAGCAACTACTTATATAATAAACATATTGATTGGTTTTTTTGTAGGGCTTTCAGCAGGAGCAGCAGTAATCATATCTCAGTTCTACGGTGCAAATAAGGGAAAGAATCTTAGCGACTCTGTCCACACTTCTATTGCTCTTTCCCTTGTAAGCGGCGTGGTTATAATGATAGTTGGAATAATATTTTCTCCTATGATACTGCATATTATGAATACACCATCTGAGATAATAGATCTCTCAACAACTTATTTGAGGGTGTATTTTCTGGGCTCTATCCCTGTGCTTGTATACAATATGGGTTCGAGCATCCTAAGGGCTGTAGGCGACTCTAAAAGCCCGCTCTACGTACTCATAGTCTGTACAGTAGTAAATGTAGTGCTTGACATCCTCTTTGTGGCTGTATTTAAGATGGGCATCTTCGGTGCAGCCCTTGCAACCCTCCTAGCCCAGGTAGTAAGTGCCCTGGTTGTAATTGTCATGCTTATGAGGGCTGAGTTTAGCTACAAGCTGGACATAAAGAAAATCGGCTTTCATAAAGATGAGCTTATCGCAATGCTTAAGATAGGCCTGCCTACAGGCTTTCAGTCAGTAATGTACTCCCTGTCAAATATGATAGTTCAGTCCTCAGTAAACAGCTTTGGTACTGATACAGTTGCGGCCTGGACAGTATTTACCACAAACGATAATTTTTACTGGATGGTAATAGGTGCCTTCGGTGTATCAGTTACTACCTTTGTAGGACAGAACTTTGGAGCAGGGAACTTTGACCGTATCAAAAAGAGTGTGAGGATTACTTATATCTTTACCTCTGCTTCTGCTGTGTTTCTTAGTTTAGTCTTTTATATCGGCTGTGAGCATATATTGCACTTTTTTACCAACGAGCAGTCCGTTATAGATATTGGAGTGTATATGTTCAGGCATTACTGCCAGTTTTATATTTTCTTTGTAGGGATAGAGGTGCTTTCAGGCGCTATAAGGGCTACAGGAGATTCTCTTATACCTACCTTAATCACAGCCGCAGGCATATGTGGACTTAGGATTCTTTGGATATTCTTTGTTGTTCCTACTAACCATCATATAGGAACTGTGCTTACTGTATATCCTGTGACATGGTTTCTTACTTCTTTTGTATTTACGATATATTATCTGCAAGGCGGATGGCTTAGAAGACGAAGACGGATTATGGGTATATAATATATATCCACGCTTGATAACTGAATTAAAATAGCATATAATAATCCCGTGTTATCCGTATTTTACAGTGATAATATGGGATTATTATATATCTAATGGAGGCCAACTATGAAAAACGAAATATTTCCTGAGGGTTACTCTCCTGCGCTAAGCATTAGAGAAACCGAGGTTGCCATAAAGTCTGTAAAAGACTATTTTGAGCGAGAACTTGCCAAACAGCTAAACCTTACCAGAGTGTCAGCACCTCTTTTTGTAAGACCTGAAACCGGTCTTAATGACAACCTAAATGGAGTGGAAAGACCTGTATCCTTTGACCTAAAGGAGCAGCCTGATGCAGAGCCTCTTGAGATAGTGCACTCCCTTGCAAAATGGAAGAGATATGCCCTTAAAAGGTACGGCTTTCATTCAGGTGAAGGTCTGTATACAGATATGAACGCAATAAGAAGGGATGAGGATACAGACAACATTCATTCTATCTTTGTAGACCAGTGGGATTGGGAGAAGATAATCAATAAAGAAGAGAGAAACGAACATACTCTTAAAAAGACAGTTATGTCTGTGTACGAGGCGCTTAAAAGCACAGAGATGCACATGGCAAGAAATATAACTACATTAAGCCAGAGCTTCCTGAGCAGATTTGCTTTGTAAGTTCCCAGCAGCTAGAGGATGAATATCCTACCCTTACTCCAAAGGAAAGAGAGTATAAGGCTGCAAAGGCTCATGGTGCAGTATTTATAAGCCAGATAGGAGGCGCCCTAAACTCCGGAGAAAGGCACGATGGCAGGGCTCCCGACTATGATGACTGGCAGTTAAACGGAGATATAATTGTATATTACTCTTTACTTGACATCGCCCTTGAGCTTTCTTCAATGGGTGTCAGGGTAGATGAAAACCGCCTTAAGGAGCAGCTACAGATTTCAGGCTGTATGGACAGGGCAGAGCTTCCTTTTCAAAAAGCCATACTGAATAAAGAGCTTCCTTATACAGTAGGTGGAGGTATAGGTCAGTCACGAATCTGTATGTTCTATCTAAAAAAAGCCCATATTGGGGAAGTTCAATCCTCAGTATGGACTCCTAAAACTATGGAAAATGCAGATTCTTGCGGAATTACCTTACTTTAATTCTCTATCTGCCAGTCTATAGCTTCTACACCGTTAGCAATAAGAAATTCATTGGCTCTTTTAAAATGACCATTTCCCATAAAACCTCTATGGGCTGACAATGGACTTGGGTGGGCTGATTCCAATATGAGATGCTTAGGGTTACTTAGCATCTCTTTTTTATCCCTTGCAGCCTTCCCCCATAGGAGATAGACTATAGGTCTGTCTTCCTTACTTACTGCACTTATGAGTGCATCAGTAAAGTGTTCCCAGCCCTTTCCTTTATGCGAAAATGCTTCGTGAGCCCTTACCGTAAGCAGGGTATTTAGCAGTAATACTCCCTGATTAGCCCACTTCCTAAGAGAGCCTGTTTCAGGAATGTATAAGCCAAGCTCAGCCTGTAACTCCTTGTATATATTTTGTAGAGATGGCGGTATTTTCTCCCCTTTTGGAACTGAAAATGACAGCCCCTCTGCCTGCCCCGGCTCGTGGTACGGATCCTGCCCCAGTATTACCACCTTTACCTTACTTAATGGTGTAAGGTGAAGAGCATTGAATATATCATCAGACTTTGGATATATAATATGGTGGCTGTATTCATCCTTCAAGAATGTATAGAGCTTTTTGTAGTATTCCTTCTTTGTTTCTGCCTCCACAACAGGCAGCCAGTCATTTGTTACACTTCCCATAATCCCTCCATAAAAAAGGTGAAAGACCTAAGTCCTCCACCTGTAATCGCCTATGGCACCAATTCATCTTTTTCTCTCTCTCTGCTTCGATAGCCTTGGTATCAAGCTTAGAAATAATAGCATATATTCTCTCACTGTAGTCCTGTCTGTCAGTCATATCCATAAGTTCAAGCGCTTCTCTCTCGTCTACTCCATAAACGCTTTGAAGCTCTGCCATTATCTGCTTTCTCACATAGTCAAGGTCTGTATGTATACCAAGCTGCCTTGCAAGAGCTATGTACTTATCATATCTGGACATACCCTTAATCAAGGAGTCAAGAGCCGATGAGTAGTCACCCATAGCAAAGAAGTTGTTATATGAGTTGAGCTGCTTGTTAACGAACATAACAGTATAAATCTTGTCATGTATTAACATATCCTTCTCTTTGATTTCAAGTCCTCTGATGCCTTCATAAGCCTCTGTATACTTATGATTCCCAAACTTGTGTGTAGCATCCGCTATACTTATATCATAAGAGAATATATTGGTTCCTATTATTACAACAGCCGCCGCTACAATAAAGAAAAGAAGAATTATAGTTGCACCTGCTTTGTTTATCTTGCCTTCAGGCTGTTCTAGGGCTTCTGCTCTAAGTCTCTTAAGCTCTGCCTCTTTCTTGGCAGCCTTCTTTGCCGCATCCTTAGCGGCTTTCTTTGCCTTATTGTCAGCAGCCTTCTTCTTAGCTTCTTCAGCCTTCTTCTTCTTATCTGCCTCTGCCGCTGCCTTTTTATCTTCTTTCTTCTTGGCGGCCTCAGCTTCCTTTTCCTTCTTGGCGGCCTCTTCCTGTTCAGGAGTAGGTATGGCTGCTATTTCTTCTTCGGTAAGAGGAATGTTGGCAAAAAGTTTCTGAAAAACTACTGAGAATAATCCTTTTTTGTCTCCGTTCTTCTTTGCAGGCTTACTCTTCTTAGAAGACTTATTAGATGCTATTTCTTTATCTGATAAGACCTCAGGTTCGCCAATATCCTCAAGCGCATTGACATCAGGCAGAGGATCTGTAGCAACCGCTTCTTCAGCCTCATCAAAGTTAATCTCATCAGAGGTATCAGCTTCTGCACTCTCTGGATTGGTAGTTTCAGCAGTAGATATCTCAGGCTCAGCACCGATTTCAGTGCCTATCTCGCCTCCGAGTTCAGTTCCTATCTCAGCTCCAATTTCGGTTCCGATTTCAGCTCCTATCTCGGTTCCAATTTCAGCTCCTATCTCTTCGCCTACTTCTCCGCCTATCTCGCCTCCGAGTTCAATGCCAATCTCCTCACCTATTTCGCCTGCAGTCTGAATATCCTCTTCACCTGAAGGTGATATCTCCTCTGCCACATTACGAGAAACTTCAGTAACAGCCTCCTCTTCTAATTCAGAAGAGACATAAGTTTCAGAAATTCCTCCTGTATTTGTTTCAGCTCCAAGCATTTCTCCTGAAGCAGTATCTTCCTCAACCACCTGAGTTTCCTCTGTCTCATCTGTAGTTGTTTCAACCTTATCTAAATTATCAGCCTTTTCACTATCAGACAGGTTAGCTTCTGCTGCCTTTTCACTTGATTTACCTGAATTACCTTTGGTTAAACCAATCAGTTCATCCAAATCCACATCATCAAGAAATGAATCATCCAAATCATCAAAGCTAAATTCTTCATCTAAAGAATCAATAGTTACATCGGCGGATGACATCTTACTCTTCTTGGCTCGTGCAGTCGCTTTTCTCCTCCTGTCAGTTTCATATGGAGGTTCCTGCCCAAGAGTCTCAAGCAGTTCGTCTAGGTAAGATTCATTATCCTTATCCAATCTCTCCTCCATCCTAAAGCATTGTTGGCTTTATTTTAGTTATTTTTATAAACTAGCTTAAAACTAATCTGTCAATTGCTTCAACCAGCTGTCCGATTTCAGGCTTGGTAAGCTGAGCATCGGCACCAAGGGACTCTCCCTTGCGTCTCATCTCATCATTAATAAGTGATGAGAATATGATGAGAGGAATTTTCTTAAGTTCATTGTCATCCTTTACAAGCTTTGTAAGCCTGTGACCATCCATCATCGGCATCTCTATATCTGTAATTATACAATGGCACTGAGTAGTTGGGTCTCCCTCTGATTATAACGAAGTAAGGTGTTCCAAGCTTCCTCACCATTTGCAGTTGCAGTTATATTTACATAACCTGCCCTTGTAAGACAGTCTATTATCATCTTCTCAAGCATAGGTGAATCCTCTGCTATGAGTATAGGAGAATTATTTCTGGTTCTTACTCCCAATCTGTCAATATCCTGAGCCTTTATACCTGTTTCAGGGTTGATTGTAGATACAATCTTCTCAAAATCAAGTACAACTATAAGTCTGCTGTCAAACTTAATTATACCTGTAGCTACACTTCTCTCAGCGTCATTAATTGTTTCATCAGGCTTTGTTATATCAGACCAGGTAAGTCTGTGAATGCCCTGTACGCCGTGTACGTGGAAACCAATATTTAAGTTGTTAAAATTGGTAACGATGTACATATCCTTTGTCTTATCAGGTGATGGCGGTATCATAAGGCTTTTTGCAAGATCTACTATTGTTACAATTGTATCTCTTGGCATAAAAATACCCTCGATTGTATCGTGTGCATTTGGAATTGGTGTAGGCTCTGCATAAGGCATGATTTCCTTTACCTTAGCAACATTGATTCCATAGTGATTGGCACCAATGTTAAATTCGAGCACTTCCAACTCATTTGTTCCACTTTGAAGTAAAATTCCAGTATCCATAATAACCTCCCACAATTTTGTCCATAATGTATAATAAATATCCGGAATGTTAAAATTCATGGCTACAGTCCTTATATTATACCATTCAAATCACGCTTAGGTAAAGGATAATTTTGATATTAAATCTCATCCTTACTGTGTGACATTGAGGGTATAGGATCTGTTTCCCGTTTGAAACTTTTAACTTTGCTTTGTTTCTGTCAGCAGCCTTTGGTACATTGAAAACAATGACACCCTTTGAAGATTTACCGCCTGCTATATTTGCTTCAATTGTCTGCATATCATTTTCAAGAAGAGTGAGGCTCGGTTTAATATAATTGCTTCCGTCAAAAGTCAGGGTGTAAGAGACTCCATCGTTCTGTGAAAACTTTTTGCTCTTCTCTGTCTTGTTTCTAATTGAAAATTCAACAACATATAGCTTCATATTGTCTGCCGCCACCAGAGAAATATCCTTCATTCTTTGGATATCTTGAATATTCTCCGGCACCGCCATAAACCACTTCGAATCCGTCTGACTGATAAACCTCGCTCAAAGTAGCTGCAGTATCGCTATTTTCATTGGTTTCATTACTGTCTGATGTACTACTGTTATCTCCGGAACTATTCTTATCATTATTTATATCGGCATTATTTTCAATTGATGAAGAGGTATTAGAATTATTCTTTTCATTATTATCTCCACCCGCCTTATTAAAGTCTTCTTTTACTACATTTGGGTTCTCTTTAATCTCAAGTTCTTCCTGTAAAGTAGGCTTATAGTTCCTTGTATGCTTAAGCACCAGTTTCGCAGCATATTCTGCCACCTGATTTAATTCACTTTCTGAAAGCCCGGTATCTCCTACATCACATGCAGACAGATTGAGCGCCATCGCAGCTGTCAGTACAAGTAACAAAAACTTCTTCTTCATTATTTATATTCTCCTTTAAGCCTTAGTATCCAGTTCGAACCAAAATTCTACTCCATTATCCCAGTTCTTTACTCCACATTCCCTGTTTAGCGAATTCATAATTGCCTTCACTATAGAGAGTCCTATGCCGTTGCCACCATACTCTCTGGTTCTTGCCTTATCGACTTTATAAAACTTGTCCCATATTCTCTCAATTGCCTCTTCTGGTATGGGATGTCCTGTATTAAATACTGACACCCTCACCGTAGAGTCACTTTCTTTTACAGAGACTGATATTATTTTTTCGCCATTACTATCTTCTTCGACATGATTTAGTGCATTGCTTACATAATTAGTAATAACTTCTTCTACTAAGTATTCATCGGCCCATACATAACATGATTTAATATCCGGCATCTTAGAAACTACATTTTTTTGTTTGTAGACCATGTTCATGGAAGCCACAACTGACTTTAACAGGCTGACTATGTCGAATCTGTCAAACTGAAGCTTACTGTCTCCAAACTCAAGCTCGCTGAGGCTTAGAAGCCTCTTTACCATACTATTCATCTTTGCAGCTTCATCTATAATTACTTCACAGTAAAACTGTCTGCTTTCTTCATCTCCCTGAATATTATCTTTAAGGCCCTCAGCATATCCCTGAATCAAGGCAATAGGAGTTTTAAGCTCGTGAGTAACATTTGAAAGAAATTCTTTTCGCATTTCTTCCACTTTCTCTTTCTTCTTTATATCATTTTGCAGTTCATTGTTGGCAGATTTTAGTGACGATATGGTTTCTTCCAATTTTTCTGACAAGACATTTATATTATGTCCAAGTGCTCCAACCTCGTCCTGTCTCTTACCTTTATAGCAGACATCAAAATTCAGATTGCTTATATCTCTGGTCATTTGAGACAGCCTAAGTATAGGCTTGGTAAATTCAACACCTATAACATACATTATTAAGGAGCCTATTAATATAGAAATAATACCCACATAGGCAAAAAATGTATTGGATATCATTGCACTTTCTGTAATATTATCGTAGTTACTTCTTATAAATATCTTGTCTCCCGCATCAAGCATACCGTATAATTCAATATAATTAACCTCAAGCCTTGTGTCGAAATGTCTGTATATGCTATATTTATCGGTCTTAACTAAAAGCCTTGTAACCTCTTTTTCACTTTTTGCCTTTTCTTCATTTGTCTGAGTTTTCTTATAATACTCGATAATTTCACTCTGAAGCCTCTCGCTTTGTGTTTCATTCATACTGGTCGGAAATATAGCCTTAATAAAGATTCCTCCCGAATAGCTGAAACCGTTAAAAATGTATAAAGATACATTCTGCTTAGAGGCAAGCTGTTCATAGCCAAGGCTAAGATCATCTATTTTTTCAGCATCATAGTTTGAATTTACCTGTGCATAAGTATCTCCCAGGCTGTTTATCTTATAACTTTCATAGTATTTTCCAAGAAACACCTTATTAACAACCCAGCTAAAGAGCAGGGTTGCACTTAACAGAGTAATCAAAATTATAATCAGACGCACTTTAATGGAATGTTTCATTTAAACCTCTTACAGGGGCACTAGGCCTCAAACTTATAGCCGATTCCCCAAATAGTTTTAATCAAATCCCCCTTAGAACCCATCTTTGCCCTAAGTTTCTTCACATGTGTATCTATCGTTCTTGCATCTCCAAAGTAGTCATAATTCCATACATTGTTGAGTATCTTTTCTCTTGATAAGGCAATCCCCTTGTTGGTCATAAAATAAAGTAGAAGTTCGAATTCCTTCACACTTAAATCAATAGATTTTCCGTCAATTATAACTTCGTGCGAAGCCCTATCTATCTTGATACCGCCCAATTCAAAGCTATCGTCACCTGCCGCACCCGCTCTTCTAAGTATAGCTTCCACCCTAGCCATAAGTATCTTAGGGCTGAATGGTTTTGATATATACTCATCGACTCCAAGTTCAAAGCCCTGAAGTTCATCCTTTTCATCTGACTTGGCTGTGAGCATAATTATAGGGACTTCAGAATGTCTCCTTATTTCTCTGCATACCTGCCAGCCGTCCATCTTAGGCATCATTACATCTAATATGATGAGTTCAATATTGCCATCTTCAAAAAAGATATCTACTGCCTTTTCACCGTCTTCAGCCTCTACAACCTCATATCCCTCGTGATGCAAAAAATCACTCACCAGTTTACGCATCCTGCTTTCATCATCAACTACTAGAATTTTGGCTTTTTCCATTTTTTATTCTCCGGATTTATTTAACTTTTACTTTCCTATGTTCATGTCCTCTAGGATTTGCTCACGCTCATTAAGTTCCTGTTCTTTCTTTGTAAGCTCTTCCTTCCAAGCGGCATACTCGTTGATTAGGGCCTCTTGTGCAAGATTTGGATTAAGCACCTTATCATAGAACAAAACTCCGAAAGGAATAATAACCATAATAATCAAAAATGCAATTATGATTCTGTAATTTCTTATCTTAGCCTTAAGAGAATTGATTATAGTAAGATTCTTCTCTGTCTCCGCAAGTCTTGCCTGATTCTCCGCCTCAGTATCTGTGGCTGCTTTCTCTTCTGCTTTTACTTCTACAAAAGGCTCCGCCTCCACATAGGCAGGTTCAGCCAAACCGTTATTTACAATTACTTCACGGACAAAGACATGGAAAGGAATCGCCTTCATAGTCTTTCTCTGCTCGGGATTCTTTATAAGTCTTTTTTGTGCTTCTCTAAGAAAGCCTATTCCAACCGGTGTTTCAAACTCTTCGCTCTCAACCAGAGTGTCATAGATTTCCCTAAGGCTTTCCTCATTTTTAAGATCTTTCTCAGTTTTGATTTCGGCTATTTTGGCAAGCTCTCTCCTTGCCTGCTCATAAGAATCTGAATCACTGAAACGGTAACCGTCTAAAATATATTTTTTTACATCTGCCATTTTAAAACCCTGCCCATTTTAATATTCTCCTTTACCGGAGTCTGCGTTTAAAATAAAAAACGCCTATCCTAAGTATACTATCACAAATAACGAAAATATACAATCATAAAGTGTGTGCATCGCCAGGTGGTTTCGTTCTATATTTTATTAAATTTTAATTATTCCAAGAATCACGAAAAACCCCGAAACACTTAGTTCCGAGGCTTTTCATAATTAAGCTGTCAAAAGCATCTGACAGCCTTAGCTTTAATTAGTAATTCTCAGCTTTTTTCTGGAAATAGCTCTGTGGATGGTTACATACAGGACAGACTTTTGGAGCCTTTGGTCCAACTACGATATGTCCGCAGTTTATGCACTGCCATATAGCATCGCCTTCTGATGAGAATACAAGGTCGCCCTTAACATTGGCAAGGAGCTTACGGTATCTCTCCTCGTGCTCCTTCTCGATATCTGCTACCATCTCAAAAAGCTTTGCAATAGCGGTAAATCCCTCTTCTCTTGCTTCCTTAGCAAAAGTAGGGTACATTTCCTGCCACTCATAAGCTTCACCGTCAGCAGCATGCTCAAGGTTCTCTGCTGTAACTCCTATACCTGAAAGAATCTTAAACCAAATCTTAGCATGTTCCTTCTCGTTGCCTGCTGTTTCCTCAAATATTTCAGCTATCTGAACATATCCGTCTTTTCTTGCCTTAGACGCGAAATATGTATACTTGTTTCTAGCCTGTGACTCACCTGCAAAAGCTTCCATAAGGTTCTTCTCTGTCTTTGTACCCTTAATATCTTTTCCTAACTGTTCAAACCTATCTTCTACCATTTCTTATACCTCCATTTTCTATATTTTAGGCCTCCGTCAGACGCTATATCTTCCCTTAACATGGTCTTACAGCGTTCTGACAAGCCTCAATTGGAATTCTAACATTTAACGATACTAATTTCAATCAAATTGTGGATATTTTTAAAAACATTTCGTAAAATTATCTGATAGATGATATTGATTCTTAACTTCTATGTTTAATTGATAGTAATTTTCATTTGACAAATAAAAATTGCAGTAGTATAATTGTGTCTGCTAGGGGAGCCTTAGGCTGAGATGAAGCAAAGCTTCAGACCCTTAATACTTGAACCGGATAATACCGGCGTAAGGAAGCAAAGATAATCTCCTTACGCCAGACTGTGAAGGAGGTTTTTTTTATGTCTTTTTTAGCAACACCAAGTGTAAATGACTGGGGTGAAAATGTATTCAAACTGACACCATACGGACTTATGACCGTAGGAGTCCTCATAGCTTTGCTGGTTGCGATTGCCATCGTCTTAAGGCCTAAGACAGCTGGCAAGGTAAGAGCAATGGCTACCACTCAGCTGGTCTTTTCAGCTGCCGCTATGGCACTTGCAATAGTAACCGCTGAAATCAAGTTTACCAGACTCCCAATGGGAGGCTCTATTACACTCTTTAGCATGCTTTCATCGTGCTCATAGGATATTGGTATGGGCTAAAGGCGGGACTTATGACAGGTTTTGCTTACGGACTGCTTCAGTTCTTGGCTGACCCGGTCTTCTACAGCCCTCTCCAGCTTCTTACTGACTATCCACTTGCCTTTGGAGCTCTCGGCCTTTCAGGTATATTCTACGAGAAGAAGCACGGCTTACTCAAGGGCTACATAGTGGGAGTACTGGGAAGATATATCTTTGCAGTCATTTCAGGGGTTGTTTTCTTTGGCAATTATGCACCTGAGGGCACACCTGCCGTAGTATATTCACTTGGATATAACGCAACCTACATAGTTCCTGAGGCTGTAGCTACAATGATTATTATAAGCATACCTGCTGTAAGCAAAGCTATGTCCTATGTCAGGTCAAAGGCCACTTACTCAAGCTGGAATACCGGGCAGGCTGTGATAAAATAGAGTCTGATATAAGAAAGGATTCTACTAGATAGATTTATGTTTGACAGGTAATTTCGGTGTAATTTCCTATCGAATAAAAAAAACTGCCATACTTGAAACCTCTTCAAGTATGGCAGTTTTTTATTTGGGAGAATGCATATTGGATAGAACGGTTTCCGAAGGCTTCTCCCATAAAAGGTGTGCAAAAGGCACAAGGCCAAATTTAAGGGGTCTTATTCAGCGCTTCCAATAGGGTTCCAAATGCTCTTGTATACTGCATCTGCATCAGTTGTAGCAGTAATTAGCTTAGCATTTATATAACCGTCAACTATGCTCTTCATCTGCTCAGTTGTATAATCATCTGTCTGCTTACCAAACTGCATAAGCTTATTTAATTCAAGGTTCATATCATAATCACTTCCGTTAAGACCTATCTTCATAAGCAGCTTTGTGCAGTCCTCAGGATTGTCTCCCATCCACTTAAGTGCCTTTTTAACTGCTGAAGCCATCTTAGCTGAGGTAATAGGATTCTCTTTTATGAAGTCTTTGTTCATCATAACTATACAGCAAAGCTCGTTTCTGCTGTTACCGTCAGCAGACTCTACCTTGCGAAGCAGTCCCTGCTTAACAAGAGGATAGCCATATGACTCAGGAAGAAGAGCTGCTGCTATCTCGCCACTCTTCATGGCTGCTACACAGGCATCTTTTTCTACCTGTACTATCTTTAAGTCCTTAAGAGGGTCAATACCTGCCTCTATAAAAAGTCTTGCAGAGATATTGTAGTCTGCTGTTCCTATGCCGCTTGGTGCAGAAATTGACTTACCCTTTAGGTCATCATAGCTCTTATAGTTGCTCTCATCAAGCACATACATAGCTTTGCAGCCTGTAAGTAAGTGTGCACCGCCAACAAAGCAAAGGTTTACGCCATTTGTTGCAGGAACCATAGACTTTAGCAATGTGGCCGATGGCTATCTGAACCTGATTGGTCCCTATTGCTTCCACATCAGAGTCACCCTTAAAGCCTTCAACTGTAAGACCCTGCTCCTTATAGTATCCAAGCTCCTGTGCTACGTTAACTGCTGAAGTACATCCGTCTCCGGTTAAAAACTTAAGAGTTTTACCGTAGGCAGGCTCCTTCTTCCAAGCCTCTTCATCAGCTGTATTCACAGTAGATGCTGCTTCAGAACTTTTAGCAGACGTAGCTGTAGATGCCGCAGAGGACTTAGAAGCAGCCTGACTTGCTGAGACCTCTGTCTTTGATGATGTTTTAGCGCTGTCTGTACTACTCTTAGCCCCGCATCCAACCACCGAAAATGCTACCACTGCACAAAGTGCAATACTTAATACCTTCTTCATTTTTTTCCTCCTTTATTTTTTATTCACGGTGTCTATGACACCTATATCTAAGCGAAGTGCAGTAAATCAAGTATATGATTACGGTACTCCACAAATGAAGAACTGCTTCGGTTACGAGGATAATCCATATCTATCTTTATTTCCTCGCGTATTCTTCCCGGATGAGCTTCCATTACTAATATCCTGCTGCTCATATGAATCGCCTCATCTATGTCATGTGTCACCATTACAACTAACTGCTTATTTACCTGCCACATGTCAAGTATCTCATTTTGCATATTCATCCTGGTAAATGCATCTAAGGCTCCGAGAGGTTCATCCATAAGAAGAATCCCGGGTTTACTTATCATTGCCCTTGCAAGAGCTACTCTTTGCGCCATTCCGCCTGAAAGCTGTCCCGGATAATCTTTCTTAAATTTCTCAAGGCCTATTACCTTTATAAGTCTCTGAACATCTTCCATACCCTCTTTTAGCTTTCCCTGCATCTTCAGGCTGAAGGCTACATTGTCTTCAACTGTAAGCCAGGGAAATAGTGTAGGCTTTTGAAACCATACCTATATCGGGCCCTGGTGATGTTATTTTAGTTCCATTTATCGTAAGTTCGCCTGTAGTAGGAGCTATAAGGCCCGCTATCATTCTTAAGATAGTTGACTTTCCACAGCCTGAAGTACCTACAAGACTTACAAACTCACCATTATACATGCTAACATTTACATCTGTTACTGCGTTGGTAACTTCCGTAGAATCTACCCTTGAAAAGCTTTTTGAAACATCTTTAAGTTTTAATTCTATTGCTTCACTCATTATTTCACTACTCCTATCTGCCAACGGAGAATATAGTTCTTAATTCTATCCAGTACTCTTGTTACTATATTGAATACTATACAGATAATTACTATTGCCGCAAACATCTTGTTGTAGGCTGCCCAAGCCTTTGCCCAGGTTATGTACCAGCCAAGTCCCGCCTCTACACCAAGCATCTCGGCTATCATAAGTGAAATACAGGCTGAGCTCATTCCCTGTGTCATTCCCTGTAAAATATTGGGCATGGCATGTGGGATGGCTATGTTAAATACAAGCTGTCGGTTAGAAGAGCCGAGGGTTTTGGCAACTTCGTAGTAGGATTTGTCCACATTTGATATTCCTGAGGTAGTTGCTATTGTTACAGCAAACCAGGTTCCAAGACCCACTATAAAGACTGAGCCTGCCATAAGTGAGCTTGCAAGTATCATAATAAGCGGAATCCAGGTAGCTGTAGGTATAGGGCCAAGCACCTTTACTATAGGACTTATCCAGTATCTTACCTTTTCACTATAACCACTTGCTACACCGGTTATGATGCCAAGCACAACACCACAGAAATATCCTGTAAACAAGAGTCTTAGTGTAAATAAAGTGCATACTATAAGCTGGTCCTTGTCTAAAATTGCAGCATTGATAATGTCATTTACCCAAGGTATAAATGGATATAAAAGTATTCCTGTTTTCAATGTAAGCACATCAAAAAGAGCTAAAAATAAGAAAATTGCAGATAGGAAGGGTGCCTTGAATCTTACTTTTGCAAATTTCTTTCTATTACCTTTTTTTATAAAGCAAAATTGCATGGATAAGCCTACATACGAATACAGCTATGGGAAGCGAAAGTAAAATCAGGTATCTCTCCGGATTTGCATTTGGATACTTGTCAGGTACCAATATATACTCAAGAACTGCTATAGCAAAACATACTATAGGAAAAAAAGATATGATGAAGTCAAGTATCTTTTGATGTCTGCTCTTATTATTTTCTTCAATTTCCCAAAGTTCGTCCTTTGTTAAACCGGCAGTAGTTTGTTTGTTTATTATATCTTTTTCTGACACCTCATAAGTCCCCCTTTATTTCTTTGACAGCACAATTTAATTGTACCACCACCCTGCTTATCTGGCTAATTTTTGTTTATAATTAAACGAGTCATTTATTGCTATCTCCAATAAATGACTCGTAATAATCCTTAAAGCATCTCTATAAATGCGCCTATTCTGGTATCAATCTGCCCCTTATCAGCTAGGGCATAGTCAGTTTCAAGCTTCATATAAGGAATATCATTTTCCTTCATTACCTTTGACATCGTATGTGTTTCTATATTGAAGGTATGGCAGCCGGTTAACACTATATCAATGACTCCGTCTACCTTGTACTTTTCAATCATGTTTAAGGTATCTTCATATCTTCCTGTATTTGGTGTCATTACAGAGCAATCGATTTTTAAATATCTATCGCTTATGGCTTCCATGATATTCTCTGCATTTTCATCTATTAAAAAGCTCTGGCTTCTCTCTCCCGAACAGTCATTTCGACAGACTACAACTCCTCCTAATGACTCAATTGTCATTACAACCTTTTCAATAAGACCTCCACTTGGACATCCTGTAAGAAGAATCCTCTTGGCATCAGCTGATACAGGTCTTTCGCCTTCCTCTAAGTAGGCTTTTTTTGCATCAGCTATCAGCTTTTCCATATCAGCTATATAGTCATCTACACTCATAGCAAAGGTTTCCTTCTGAATGCTTAGCATCATGTCTATCCCCTTCATCATAGGAGGCTCCGCCTTTTGCATAGCATAGAGTTCGCACATAAGTTTTCTTGCATAATTTCTCTTTTTTACCGCATTTCTTAAGGCTTCATCTGTGATAGTGATTCCAAATTTCTCCTCAAGTGCTTCTTTAAGTCTTACACATTCTTCGTACCACATCTTCTTTGCGTAAGGTACATCTTTTCCCTGTGGAAGATGAAGAATATGTACATCCTTAATCTCTCCCAAAAGCTCATACATCTTTTTCTTGCCATCGCAGGTAGTTTCCCCAATTATGATGTCTGAAAAATATGTATAAGGACATTTCTTGGTAAGTGCAAAGCCATAGGTTGACTTTATCAGTGGGCATATAGTCTTAGGCAGCACCTTCTCTGCATCAGGAATCGTCTCCTGACTTGTGCCGCAAAGCCCTATGGAAGCCATCCCTGCGGCCTCAAGGATTTCAACAGGTGTGTAAGCGCAAAGACAGCCAGCTATCTTCCCGCCCTTTTTCTTAAACTCCATAGCCTTTATAAAGCCTGCTTTACGCTTTTCTTCGTAATCCTCCCAAATTTCTTGTCCCTCTTTACATACAGTTGTATCCACAATACTACCTCCTCAATAAAGCATTTTCTAACTTAAATAGTATACAATAAATGCTGTTTAGTTAAAAGAAAGATAAAAATACAATAATTTCCAATATTTATAATTTTTCTTATATAAGTGTTACAGAATACAAAAGCGATATTCGCATATCTGCACAGTTAGATTTCACTGAAATTTTAGTGTTTTAAAATAATAAGTTCTCTTGTAAGCTTTCTTACAAGAGAACATTTTAACTTTAACACGCAAAATATATGAGTAATTGGCAACTTGATGAGTATTAGCGTAGCACTCACATTATGAATTGAATACATATTTATCTAAGCGTTCAAAGGCTTCCACTATCCTTGATTTTGGTGAAGCAAGGTTCATCCTTATGCTCCACTCTCCATTAAAGGCTTTACCGTCCTGCCAGATTACCCCTGCTTCAAATCCCATTCTAAGTAGTTCTTCGAGAGTTTTACCCTTCTCTTTGCACCATTCTTCACAGTCTATAAAGAGCATGTATGTACCCTGAGGTCTCGCAACCTTCACTCCTTTAAACTTAGTTTCTATATAGTCACAGGCAAAGTTAACATTTTCTCCTATTACCTCTCTAAGCTCATCCACCCACTCATAGCCCTCATCCTTGTAAGCTCCTATAAGTGAATGCATTGAAAGTACATTTATCGAATTGTAATGCCCAAGAGAGGGCTTCTTTCTCAATTCTATGTCTGATTCTGTCATTATAAATGATATGATAGCTGCCTGTAAGTCCTGCAAGGTTAAATGTCTTTGACGGTGCGTAAAATGCGACTGTACGGTTCTTTGCATCCTCAGATATGGTCTGGGTAGGTATGTGTTTATATCCGTTAAGTATGATATCCGACCAAATTTCATCTGAAATAACCATTACATCATGCTTCTTATAAAGCTCCATTACCTTCTCAAGCTCCCATATCTCCCAGACACGACCGGCAGGGTTGTGAGGTGAACAGAAAATGGCTGTATGAATATTATTTTCAACTATCTTTCTTTCCATATCCTCAAAGTCCATACGCCAGATGCCCTCTTCATCCTTTTGAAGGTAGCTGTGGACAATGTTATAACCGTTATTTTTCAGCACATTGGTGAAGCCTATATAGGTAGGGGCATGCACAAGTACGCTATCCCCCTGTGAGCAAAACACATGAAGAGCAGTAGCTACTCCTCCAAGAACTCCATTTTCATACCCTATATACTCTTTTTTAATGCCCTTTACGTTGTTTCTAACCTCCTGCCATCTGATTATGCTGTCATAATACTCATCCCTTATCTCAAAATAGCCAAAGGTCGGATGCTTTGCCCTCTCTATAATCGCATCCGTAATAGTGGGAAGTACCGGGAAATTCATATCCGCAACCCACATAGGTATCATATCAAAGCCTTCTCTTACCTTAACAGGATTCTCTCCTTCCAAAACATTGGAATCAGGTCTACGGCCAGCGCATCTTTTCCTTTTCTGTCAATAATCGAGACAAAATCATACTTCATAGCATTGCTACCCCCGTTTACTCTTCTTCACTACCCTCATTTTCAGCAAGCTCTTCTTCTGAAATAGTCATAATCTGGCGCTTTCTAGCCATCTCATCATTTTCAAGATACTCGTCATAGGTACTTACCTTATCGATGAGTCCGTTCGGTGTAATTTCTATAATTCTGTTTGCAATAGTCTGTATGAACTGGTGGTCCTGAGAGGTAAAGAGTACAACTCCCGGGAACTTGATGACTGCGTTATTTAATGAGGTAATGGCTTCCATATCAAGGTGGTTGGTAGGCTCATCAAGAATGAGGACATTTGTAGCCATTATCATCATCTTAGAAAGAAGAACTCTAACCCTCTCACCACCGGAGAGCACCTTAACCTGCTTTATACCGGCATCTCCGGGGAAAAGCATACGTCCTAGGAAGTTTCTTACATAGGTTGCATCTTTTTCAGGTGAAAATGGCAAAAGGAACTCAGTAATATTCTCATTTCCCTTGAAAAGCTCTGTATTGTCCTTAGGGAAATAGCCCTGAGTAGTGGTTACTCCCCACTTATAATCTCCCTCATCCGGCTCCATTTCTCCTGCAAGTATCTTAAATAAAGTGGATATAGCTTTTACATTTGGGCCTACGAAGGCTATCTTGTCTTCCCTTCCTACAACAAAGGAGATATTGTCAAGTACCTTCACGCCGTCAACTGTCTTAGATATTCCGCTAACTGTAAGTACTTCATTACCAATCTCTCTTGCAGGACGGAAATCTATATAAGGATATTTACGGCTGGATGGCTTAATGTCATCAAGCTCAATCTTCTCCAAAGCCCTCTTTCTACTTGTAGCCTGCTTAGACTTACTTGCGTTAGCAGAGAATCTCTGAATAAATTCCTGAAGTTCTTTGATTTTTTCTTCTTTCTTTTTATTTGCTTCCTTCTGCTGACGAATCATAAGCTGGCTGGACTCATACCAGAAGTCATAGTTTCCTGCGTAAAGCTGAATCTTGCCATAGTCAATGTCCGCTGTATGTGTACATACCTTATTGAGGAAATAACGGTCGTGTGAAACTACAATTACGGTATTTTCAAAGTTGATAAGGAACTCCTCAAGCCAGCCTATTGCATCCATGTCAAGGTGGTTGGTAGGCTCGTCAAGGAGGAGGATATCAGGGTTGCCAAAGAGCGCCTGAGCAAGAAGAATCTTAACCTTTTTAGACGCCTCTATCTCGCTCATCATCATATAATGATACTCTGTATCTATGCCAAGTCCGTTAAGAAGGGTAGCCGCATCAGATTCTGCCTCCCAGCCATTCATTGTAGCGAATTCTCCCTCTAGTTCACTTGCTCTTATACCGTCTTCATCTGTAAAGTCTTCTTTAGCATAGATGGCTTCTTTTTCCTTCATTATGTCGTAAAGTCTTTTATTTCCCATGATTACTGTATCAAGTACAGGATATGCGTCATACTTAAAATGATCCTGCTGCAGAAATGAAAGTCTCTGCCCCGGAGTTATAATAACCTCGCCTGTGGTAGGCTCTAACTGCCCCGATAATATCCTAAGGAAGGTAGATTTACCTGTTCCATTTGCTCCAATAAGTCCATAACAGTTGCCTTCTGTAAACTTGATATTTACATCTTCAAAAAGTGCCTTTTTACCAAGTCTCAAAGTAATGTTGCTTGCCTGAATCATTTTAATTTTCCTTTCAAAAGCTAAGTTTTTACAAAAATACTGCTTCACATATTTTGTGTGTCAAAAGATAATTAATTCTCCCTCAAGTAAGCCTCAAGCGAATTTCTATTCTTTTGACACCTGTATCATTATATCATTTATTCTACTGAATTTCGATAGTTTTGTGATTTTTCATTAGTTTAGCTAACTATAGCCAATTACAACCATTTTTTCTTCTTGAAATATAATATTCCGCTGATTGCAATAAGTATCACCACTCCTATAACAATCGGATACGCAAGTGGAGATTCCAGCTCCGGCATGTACTTAAAATTCATTCCATACCAGCCCGTAATCAGGGTTAGGGGCATAATAATGGTCGTAACCACAGTTAACACTGTCATTATACGGTTCTGCTTGACTGAAAGCTCTGACTGGTAAAGCTCTCTGACCTGTCCTGTGTATTCTCTAAGGGTAGACACTATGCCTTGAAGTCTAAGTACTCTGGCTGTGAAAAGTTCAAAAAACCTGAGATTATCAGTCAGGAAAAATTCATTTTCATTTTCTGAAAGTTCCTGTCCTAGGTCGATTAGCTGTTCATAATGCATTTTAAGCTGTAAGAGTTCTCCTCTTATTTCATTGTTTCTCTCAAGCTCCCCCGCCAGATTGCCTTCCAGTATCCTATCTTCTATGGTGCTGATTTCATCCTCATATCTCTCCAGTATGGTTAAATCTCCACTAATTATCATTTCTAGAAAAATCATAGATGAATCTCTCCAGGCTTGGAGCTCTCCACTTTTTGGTGGCCGCAATCTTTCTTACAAAAGTTTCTGTATAGCCGTTTTGGTCGATAAATACTATTCCTTTTTCATCAAGTGCAAAAGGCAAAGCTGTCGCTGTTTTCAAGCAGGTCATTTCTATCAGGTACCAGAAAGCTTCCCGTAAGAGAGTCGTAGTTTACTTCTGCCTTCGTCATAAAAAGATTCACTGTATCGAATTCCAGGTCTATACCCATATTGAATTTTTCTTTATCTCTCGCCCATTCTTCAGGACTGATTACTGCCACATAACATCCTTCTCCTTCAAATATTTCTTCCTGTTTTACTTCCTCTAAGACAGTTCTTATCTTGTAATACATTGAATTCTCCTAAAAATATATTTCACGACTTAGCTGTTTTGCTCAAAACCTGTACCAGTATATCACATTCACCCCAGCTAAGTCATGCTTAGAATAATAAATTTCAATTATTGTAACCACATCCTAGTTCTTCAGCTTAAGTATCAAAGTCTACTCAATCTCATCTACTACACTATTCTCAAATTGCCTTGTAAACAGCCCATAATAGTAACCCTTCTGTCTCATAAGATCCTTATGTCTTCCCTGCTCTATAATCTTACCATCCTTTACCACGAGGATTACATCTGCATTTACTATGGTTGAGAGCCTGTGTGCAATTACAAAAGAGGTCCTGCCTGTGATTACCTTTTCGATGGCATCCTGAATTATCTTCTCCGTAACTGTGTCAATTGAAGAGGTTGCCTCATCAAGCACCAGAATCTTCGGCTTTGCAATTATCGCCCTTGCAAATGATATGAGCTGTTTCTCGCCTGTAGAAAGCAGATCACCGCCCTCTCCTACCTCACTGTCAAGCCCCTTTTCCATCTTCTCTACTACAGCTGTAGCAGAAACTAATTCAAGGGCATCCATTATCTCTTCATCTGTAGCGTCAGGCTTGCCATACTTTAAGTTATCCCTTATCGTTCCTGAGAAAAGATGGGGTGACTGGAGTACATAACCTATGTTAGAGTGAAGCCACTGTCCTGAACGCTCCTTTGCATCCCTTCCATCTATAAGCACCTGCCCCTTTGTAGGCTCAAAGAAGCGGCAGACCAGATTTACAAGGGTCGACTTACCTGCCCCTGTCTCTCCTACTATGGCTACATTGGTTCCCTGAGGTACTTTTAGGTTGAAGTGCTCAAGTACATACTCATCTCCGTCAGGATACTTAAAAGTCACATCCTTAAACTCGATATCACCTTGAAGTTCTTCCCAGTTCTCCTTTTTAGGATTAAATATATCTCCGTATTTCTCTACAACCTCCCTGCTGTCTGCCACATCTGACTCTGTTGCCATAAGCCCAGTAAATCTCTCAATATTTACTGAAGATGCGATTAGGTCTGCAAAGGTGAGCGTAATGTTTCTAATCGGCTCTATTATCCCCTGTACATAGGACATAAATACAGAGAGGGTACCAATAAGCATAACTCCCTCGATGGTTAGCACACTTGCCTGCATAAGCACGATGGCAATTATAAGCGAGCCTACAAGAGAAACAAGAGAAGTAGAAAGTGCTGAAAAATGAGCCGCTCTTACGGATTTCCTCTTCATATTAAGAGAATCCCTGTTAAAATTCTCCTTCATTCTCTCCTCTGCAACGAGGGTCTTTATCTCCTTTGCGCCGGTTATTCCCTCATTGAAATTGCCCGTTATTGTAGAGTTTATCTCTCTCACTTCCCTGTTAAGATGGATGATATTCTTTTGGAATACAGCTACTATTATAGCTGCAACAGGCACAATGACCGCTATCAAAAGGGCAAGCTTTGCATTTAAGCTAAACATTACCGCAAAAGCACCTACTACATAGGTCGTCGACCACAATAGGTCAAAGAAATACCAGGCGGCAATCGAGCCTATTCTTGCCGTATCACTCATGACCCTTGCATGTATATAGCCTACATTGTTCTGGTTAAAGTACGAAAACGAAAGGGTTTGCAAGTGATTAAAGCTTGAATTTCTGAGGTCTCTTGCAACGCTTATTTCTATGTTTGAAGCTACATAGGCCGAAACAAAATCCATTGATATCTGTATGGCTATGGCAATCAGGTATAGGACTATGAATCTTCCAAGACCGTCTAATTGTTTCTTTCCTATGAAATTATTTATTGCAAACTGATTAAATAGAGGAAAAACTATTTCACCAAGGGTTGCAATAGCCCCCGTCACAAACATTATTATCATGTCTTTTTTATATGCCCTGAAATACGGCCAAAGCTTTGGTATGCCAAACCAGGGCAGAAATTTTATCGTCGTTTTATCCTGCATACATCCTCCTACTCTTCATAGTTAAGGGCTACAGACTGTATATCGTAGATTTTTCTGTAAATACCGGTATTCTTAATAAGCTCGTCATGATTCCTGATTCTACCAGCCTTCCCTTGTCAAGAACAAGAATATTGTCAGCCGCCATCAGGGTTGTGATTCTATGGGAAATGATGATAACTGTGCTGTCCTTTCCCTTTTCCATAAGCCCCTTTCTTATCTTGGCATCAGTTTCAGCATCTACGGCAGAAAGAGAATCATCAAATACCATGATAGGAGATTTCCCTATAAGCATACGGGCAATGGCTGTCCTTTGCTTCTGTCCCCCTGAAAGTGTAACACCTCTTTCTCCTACTGTAGTCTCAAAGCCTTCCTTGAAGCTCTCAATAGTCTCTAAGAGGCTGGCTGTACCTGATGCCTCTCTTATGTCTTCTATCTCTGCATTCTTCCCGCCAAGAGCTATATTTTCAGCCAAGGTCCTTGAGAAGAGATAAGGCTCCTGAAGTACCATTCCTACATTTTCACGAAGATAACCTACTTCAATATCCTTTATATCTACTCCTGATATAGTTATGCTTCCATTCTCCTTAGGAAGCTCATAAAGCCTGTTAAGAAGGTGCATAAGGGTAGATTTACCTGAGCCAGTACCTCCAAGTATGCCTACTGTAGTTCCACCCTTTATCCTAAATGACACATCCTTTAACAATCTCCTTACTTTCATCGTAAGCAAAGCTCACATTGTTAAATACTATGTCTCCCGTCATTTCAGGCCTCTGCTTCTTGCCCTCGTCCTTCTCAGGCTCAGAATCCATAATGTACCTTATTCTATCTGTTGCTATTTCACTGCGGCTAAGGCCTGATATCAGTCTTCCAAGCAGCCTTATAGGCCAAGCAAGCATGATATTATACGAGAAAAATGCAATATATTCACCTGCAAGCATTTCCCCCCTAACTGCGTATACTGCACCGAGCACAACCACTGTCATAATCTGAAGGTTTAGTAAAAGTGTACCTATAGACCAGAACCACGCCAGTACCCAGTCCATTCTTATCCACATCTTCCAGTAATCATGGTTCTGCTTTTCAAATCTTTCCTTTTCAAAAAGCTCCCTTCCAAAAGCCCTTACAACCCTCACTCCTGTCAGGTTTTCCTGTACTACTGCAGACAGCTTACCCTCTTCCACATCTGCCTCTTCAAAGATTTTACCCATTCTTTTATGACCGTATGCAGAATAAGCTATGTTTATTGGTATAAGGATAACTGCAATCAGAGCCAGCTTTACATTGATGGTAAACATAAAATAAAGTGAAAATGCAACCATCAAAACTACTCTGAAAACTTCCGTAAGTTGTCCTGAAACAAAGTTTTTAACTGCATCTACATCAGAGGTACAGCGCTGGATTATATCTCCTGTCTGGTTCTTGTGTGCCACGAGAATGGAAGCCTTGCGATATGTGCAAATATCTCATTTCTCATCGTTTCCACCAAAGTTTCCGCACCCTTGTTATTGTAATATCTGTATAGATAGTTACACAGAGCAGATAAAGCCCCTATTATCATAAGAAATACCGCTACCAGATAAAGGTGCTCCTTAATATAAGCAGGTCCGCCTATACTCTCTATAGCATTGGTGATAAATGCAGGCAGATTGCTTTCCTTACCGGTAATCAAGGTATCAACAGTATAGCTGATTACCCTTGGTACTATTAGCGCCAGCAGATTCATAAGGGAAATACAGACTATGGCAATTATAAAATATGCCTTACTCCCCCTTAGAAAATGCCAAACTAACTCCCTATTAGTCTTAAATTTTCTATCTTTCATACATTCTCCTGTTAACAAATTAATAACGAGCTAATAAAATTGAATTAAATATATTGTTCTACATCGGTAGTCTAAACCTCCTTTTTATAATTCAGGAATATTCTAAAGCAATGTCAAGTACCTCCACTCATAGTAAAAGCCTAGTATATCTTCAATACTAAATTCCTATCATGCTCAAAAACGTCTCTGCATCCCTATTTCCAATCAGTTCAACAGGGAAGTCAATTTCATCAAGAAAGTGCTCGGTATTCGGATACTTTCCTATCTCGAAAGAACTGTGAGCATCACTGTTTACCGCAATCTTAGTGCCATACTTAGCACAGGCAAGGGCTACCTTAAGACATCTCTCCCTCACAGTCTCACCATGTCCAAAAGAAGCATCATTTATCTCTATCATCTTATTCAAGGACTTAGCGGCTTTTACAACCTCGTCAATGTCAAATTCGAGACCTGAACGCCCAATATGTCCAAGTATTTTCACATTTTCATGCTCAAGTGCCTTGATGTAGAGCTCTGTATTCTCTACCACGGTAGAGCCAACTGCAAAATCCTTAAAATGCACACTAGCAATGAGGTAGTCAAGGCGGTTTAATATCCCCTCTTCATAGGTTAGCTTAACTCCGTTTTTATTTGGATACGGGATGTAAAGGTCGTGTCCAAATAAATTCCCCTTAAGGTCAACTATATCCACCTCTGCACCAAAAAGGAGCCTTACACCATGCCATACCTCAGGCAGTGCCTTTTTATTTATAAAAAATCCAAAGCAGGCAAAGTCTGTTGAAGGCACAAAAAAAGAGCTGAAGTGGTCGGTAATTCCAACTAACTCAAGCCCTTGTTCTTTTGCCGCCCTAAGATTCTCCTCTATGGTGGAGTAGGCGTGACCGGATGCCAGGGTATGAGTGTGGGTATCTGTTTTTATTTTAATCATGACTATGCCTCCTTAATCTTATATGTGTATAGTTACTATAGTGCGATATGAGCCCAAAATATGAGTAAGCAGCCATTGAAAAATAAGCTGATTACAAATATTATCGAGGTAAACTGCGGGCAAAACAGTTACACTGCTGTATCATAGGGTGCCAAATACTTTTGGCACCGATATCTTATTATTTTATCAGAATTTCAGTGCTTTGTAAATGAAAATGCACTTTTATTGTCAGTATGGATTAGTTTTGATAAGATGAAAATAATGGCAAATACTATAAAAAATGCCACGAGACTGCTATTTACATAGCGAATGGCTCTTCCAAATATCAGGCTTCCAAATACCATTTGTAAACAGTATAGCTCCAGAGACACCTTACCCAGAGCACTAAAAATATAGGATTTCAACTTGGCAAATATGACATCTGCACAAAGATAATCCCCATCACATAAGGGATTGCTGTCACATAGAATATATCGCTTATAGGAAAGGCCAGCTTTATCATATATCCAAAGTTATAATTCAATGCAATACCCGCAACAAGCAGCACAACTCCAACACCAGCTTTTATATTTACCCTCCATTTTCCCTCGTATCCTGCTAAAAAAAGGCCAAGTAAAATAATAGGAAGCCTGCATAAAAAAATGTTTAAGCTGTGATTATCAGTGAAGTTTTCAAGTGCAAGCATTATTCCTGACCAGATAGCAAGGCTGATTATAAGCAGTTTTAGATTATTCATCTTTCTAACAAGTTTTAGATAAAATGGCACGGCAAGATAAAATATCATAATGGCAGGAATGAACCAAATCATCGAGCCACCGCCATTTAAGATAAACTCAATTCCAAAAACTGTGAGAACCGCCTTTGTTATACTAAGTTTACCCATTATTACATAGATAATACAACAAAAAATAAATATAGGATATATATGCAGGAACTTCCTTTTTATATAACTAAAATAATTGCCTGTATCAGAATAGTAAGCCATATAACCTGTCATAAAAAAGAAGATATCAACTCCAATATAGCCTGTCATCACTATGAACCTGATTACACCGCTAACCACATCACTGCTTCTTGAAACCGGAAATAGGTGGTAGAGAATAATCAGAAGAGCCGCAATCCCCATAATAGGCTGCTTTGTTTTCTTTAGTTCCATTTAACTTCCTCTCTATTATTCCAAATTGCCGGACTTTTTCATATCTATTGTCTGAACTTCTACACCTACCAGCTTTTCAAAGTTTGATTTGATACCTTCGTACGCATCTTTGTAGGTCATAACCATAAGAACGTATTTATCTGTGTATAATACCTTCCCTACCTCTGCTCCTACGCATATCCATTTTCTAGGGTCAGCCTTAGCAGCTATGTCAAGAGCCATAGTCTTGGTATCTGCTCCATTTGCCCTTATAAGCACCAGAGAATGTGCATCAGTAGATATCTGCCCCTCTGAGCAGGCTGCCTCTATCCCATCTGTCCACTTGATAAAACTGTAAATTTCAAAATTCTCTTTATTTAGTTCAAAGATTTCATTCATAGGAACCTTGGTATCTTTACATATTTTGTCTAAGAGCTCAGTTAGTTTGACACCAGAAATATCATTTTCAGATGTACTCCCTGTATCAGAGCCATTACTTGCTGTACCTGAACTTTCGCTTCCTGTACTATCACTACTGTTTATTTTATCCGAACTATTATTTCCCGTAGATGAAGCACTTTGGGAAGCTGTTCCTTTTGATGTCTTACTGTTATTTTCTACAGAAGTAGTGTTTGCCGCAGAACTTGACTTTGAGTTATTTCCTCCACAGGCAAAGAGTGTTAGTGATAAGCCCGCACATAATAATAAAGCTAAATTTCTTCATATCAGTCTCCTCCATTGTTATTCGGTGAAATTACAAGATTTTACTACATTCTCTGATATAAGCGCATAAATTTAACTTATATAATGTAAGCCACTTATATGAGAACACATCATCTTTCGATACTTAAATCATTCTATGGTAACTAAATCAATCCAACCACAACTATAATAGCACAATTTAAAATATTCATCAAATATAAGTGTGATTTTTAGATGTTTTTTTAATAAAGTATCTTGTTTAATAACTTTTAAGTGCTTGACATTCTAATAACTTTAAAAGTATTATAGTTGGTAGGGAGGGAGGGGAAAAATGTATTCTATAAAAATTTTATAAAGATAAATTTGGTAGAGAGCCATTAAAAGATTACTTTCAAGAACTAGGTAATAAAAAGATAAGCATAGTCGGATAAATATAAATAAAAATCAGAGATTATCTTAAGGCTCTAAGTGAGTATGGTACAAGCTTAGGCGAACCTTACATCAAGCACCTAAGTGGCGAAATATGGGAGTTGCGCCCTATTCGCAATAGAATTCTGTTTTTTGCTTATGATGGCAGTCAATTTATTCTGCTATCTCACTATATTAAGAAGACTCAGAAAACTCCAATAGGTGAAATTGAAAAAGCAAAAAGTCTTATGCATGATTATATTGAAAGGAATTTTAAAAATGAAAAGAAATAAAGAGTGTCTTGATGCCATAGAAAAGGCAAAAAAAAATATTGACGATATTAAAGCTCGTAAAACAGATGCCATTGGATGTGATTCATTGGAATTTATAGATACTTTTTTGACTCCCGACGAAATAGCTGAAAGCGATTTAAGAGTGGCGCTTATCGGAGAGTTGATAAAAGCTAGGACTGAACAAGGGATAAGTCAGAAGAAGCTTGAGGAGTTAAGCGGAGTTAAGCAGCCTATTATAGCTAGGATGGAAAAGGGTACAACTAATCCGCAGATAAACACTTTATTAAAGGTTCTTGCCCCTCTAGGTAAGACTCTGGCTATTGTTCCACTAAAGCAAGTCTAGATAGATAATTTCATACAGATTATTAACAATTACGATAGTATCCTACTTGGCAGAGTTCACCGCCTGGAACGTGCCTCATAAGTGATGTCTACATATTTTAAACATAAAAAAGTGTGTGCTCGCACACACTTCGCGCGCAAGCGGTGCCGTAAGGCAAATTTCTCTGCCGCGAGCTGTGCATCCCTCGGAGAGATTTTTATTTGACAGGTAATTTCTGAGAAATCTCCTGTCAAATAAAAAAGGACACCCTTAGGTGTCCTTTTTATATATATCTTCAAAACTGCAACCGAATCAACATCTTTCCTTTTTCTTTGGTCAAGCCTTCGACCTATTAGTATCAGAAGGCACACGGATTACTCCGCTTACACCACTGACCTATCAACCTCATACTCTCTAAGGGGTCTTATTAGCCTACGCTATGGGATATCTTATCTTGGAGGGGGCTTCACGCTTAGATGCCTTCAGCGTTTATCCCTGCCAAACTTGGCTTCCCAGCCGTGCAGCTGGCACTGCAACTGGTCTACCAGCGGTTCGTCCATCCCGGTCCTCTCGTACTAAGGACGGCTCTCCTCAAATATCCTACGCCTGCGCCAGATAGGGACCGAACTGTCTCACGACGTTCTGAACCCAGCTCGCGTACCGCTTTAATGGGCGAACAGCCCAACCCTTGGGACCTACTACAGCCCCAGGATGCGATGAGCCGACATCGAGGTGCCAAACCACTCCGTCGATGTGAACTCTTGGGAGTGATAAGCCTGTTATCCCCAGGGTAGCTTTTATCCGTTGAGCGATGGCATTCCCACTTACATACCACCGGATCACTAAGTCCTACTTTCGTACCTGCTCCACCCGTCGGTGTCGCAGTCAAGCTCCCTTCTGCCTTTACACTCTGCGAATGGTTTCCAACCATTCTGAGGGAACCTTTGAGCGCCTCCGATACACTTTCGGAGGCGACCGCCCCAGTCAAACTCCCCTCCTGGCATTGTCCCCTGCCCGGATAACGGGCAAAGGTTAGAAACCAGATACACGAAGGGTGGTATCCCAACATTGACTCCGCAGAAACTGGCGTCCCTGCTTCTTTGTCTCCCACCTATCCTGTACATCATATATCTAATCCCAGTACCAAGATGGAGTAAAGCTCCATGGGGTCTTTCCGTCTTGGCGCAGGTAACCAGCATCTTCACTGGTACTTCAATTTCACCGGGTGCATTGTTGAGACAGCGCTCAAATCATTACGCCTTTCGTGCGGGTCGGAACTTACCCGACAAGGAATTTCGCTACCTTAGGACCGTTATAGTTACGGCCGCCGTTTACTGGGGCTTAAGTTCGTACCTTCGGATTACTCCTAAGCACTCCCCGTAACCTTCCAGCACCGGGCAGGCGTCAGCCCATATACATCACCTTACGGTTTCGCATAGACCTGTGTTTTTGCTAAACAGTTGCTTGAGCCTATTCTCTGCGGCCTGTATCTCTACAGGCACCCCTTATCGCGAACTTACGGGGCCATTTTGCCGAGTTCCTTAACAATGCTTCTCCCGCCGGCCTTGGGATACTCTCCCCATCCACCTGTGTCGGTTTACGGTACGGGCTCTGACTACACAATAGCGGCTTTTCTCGACGGCTCTCCCAGGAGCTTCCCTACTTATATTTCGGTCCGCATCACACAGTTCACTTACCCGGACGGATTTGCCTGCCCGGCATAAACCATGCTTGCACCTGAATCCTTTACAGGCACTCCCTGAATCTCCGTGTCCCCACATTTCTGATAGCCAGAGGTACTGGAATATCAACCAGTTGTCCATCGCCTACGCTTCTCAGCCTGAGCTTAGGTCCCGACTTCCCCAGGGAAGATCAGCTTTACCCTGGAAACCTTGGATATACGGCCTGAAGGATTCTCACCTTCATCTCGCTACTCATTCCGGCATTCTCTCTTGATAACTCTCCACGACTCCTTACGGTACCGCTTCTTCGTGTTATCAATGCTCCCCTACCAACATACCTTACGGTATATTCCATTGCTTCGGTGTTATGTTTCAGCCCCGGACATTTTCGGCGCAGGACCTCTCGACTAGTGAGCTATTACGCACTCTTTGAATGAATGGCTGCTTCTGAGCCAACATCCTAGTTGTCTTCGAAACCCCACATCCTTTACCACTTAACATACACTTTGGGACCTTAGCAGATGGTCTGGGCTGTTTCCCTTTTGACTGTCCGACTTATCTCATACAGTCTGACTCCCGGTAAACATCTATATGGCATTCGGAGTTTGATACGCATTGGTAGACTTTGACGCCCCCGCAGCGATTCAGTGCTCTACCTCCATTAGACTATACCGAGGCTAGCCCTAAAGCTATTTCGGGGAGAACCAGCTATCTCCGAGTTCGATTGGAATTTCTCCGCTACCCACAGCTCATCACCGCCTTTTTTTCAACAGACGTGTGTTCGGACCTCCATCCACTTTTACGCAGACTTCATCCTGGGCTATGGGTAGGTCACCCGGTTTCGGGTCTGCCGTTACTGACTTACCGCCCTATTAAGACTTGGTTTCCCTTCGGCTCCGTACCTTAAGTACTTAACCTGCCAGCAACGGCAACTCGCCGGACCGTTCTACAAAAAGTACACGGTCGAGCGTTAGTCGCTCTTCCGCAGCTTGTAGACACAGGGTTTCAGGTTCTCTTTCACTCCCCTCCCGGGGTTCTTTTCACCTTTCCCTCACGGTACTATACTCTATCGGTCACCAGGTAGTATTTTCGCCTTGGGGGTGGTCCCCCCTGCTTCCTACGGGGTTTCTCGTGTCCCGTAGTACTCTGGATACCACTGAATCACAGTCTGTTTCGCATACGAGGCTTTCACTCTCTATGGCCGGCTTTCCCAAAACCGTTCTGCTACCTACTGCTTCTTCGTATGTGGTCCTCAACCCCAAGGATAAATCCTTGGTTTGGGCTTCGTCCCCTTTCGCTCGCCACTACTTAGGGATTCGATGTTTCTTCCTCTTCCTCCGGCTACTTAGATGTTTCAGTTCGCCGGGTTCCCTCCGTATGACTATGGATTCATCATACGGTGACAGAAGTTCTTTCTGCCGGGTTTCCCCATTCGGATACCTGCGGATCAATGGATATTTGCTCCTCCCCGCAGCTTTTCGCAGCTTATCACGTCCTTCTTCGGCTCCTGGTGCCAAGGCATCCGCCCTGCGCCCTTGTAATCTTGACCATTATTGAATTGGGAATGCCACAAGGCGTAAGGCACTGTGCAAGCTTGCTTGCTTACGGTGCCTGATGCCTTGTGGGGTGCGTTTCCATGAAACGCGCATCACGAGCGTGAAATGCGAAGCATTTCTGCGAGTGACCCAATTCAATGTAACTTTTTGATAACTTATATTGGTTCTCTTTAATTTAACACTGACTAGCGTATCAGTATTAAATCTTTTTAATAAATACATTGTTTTATTGTTCTCTCTATTAACATTTGTCTTCGACTCTTGTTTGTCAAGAAAACAATTTCTCGATGTTGTTTCATATCTAGCTGTATATCTCCTAATGATTAAATCATCAAAAGCTATACTTGCATAAATATTTGTTCGGTATGCAGTTTTCAAGGTACATTTGACTGACTTTTCAATCAGTCATTTGATACAACCAATTGGGATTGATTACATCAAATCACTAATCGAAGGCTTTAGTCCTTTTTAAGCTATTCTGCTATTCCAAGCTTTAATTCTTTTAAGTTACTTCCGCGCGAGCTTCGCTCTTACTCGAAGAGTGTAGCGTTTATTAGAGGAAGTTCTTTCGCGCTTCGCTTGAAAGAACGACTTAAATTCTAAATTCATACTTCGCCTTCGGCTCGTATTCATTAAGAATTTAAAGTCTGGCAGCCACCTACTCTCCCACACCGTCTCCAGTGCAGTACCATCGGCCGCCCAGGCCTTAACCTTCGTGTTCGGGATGAGAACGGGTGTGACCCCTGGACGCATCGCCACCAGACGTATCTTGGTACTTCATCTCGCAACTTTCGATCCAAACTAGCTCGAACTCACTTCGTTCGTCCTCGCTAGAGTTTGGCTCGAGCTTGTATCTTCGCTCTCGAAAATGTCTGAAAGCAAGCTTTCACATTTTCTCTCGCTCAGCTACAAAGTTGCTCGCTTGATACCTAAACAGTGAAACAATCTCTACTTCTTCTTCCTTAGAAAGGAGGTGATCCAGCCGCACCTTCCGATACGGCTACCTTGTTACGACTTCACCCCAGTCACCAGACCTGCCTTCGGCAGCTCCTCCCTTGCGGTTAGGCCACTGACTTCGGGCATTTCCGACTCCCATGGTGTGACGGGCGGTGTGTACAAGACCCGGGAACGTATTCACCGCGACATTCTGATTCGCGATTACTAGCGATTCCAGCTTCATGTAGTCGAGTTGCAGACTACAATCCGAACTGAGGCAGCCTTTCTGGGATTTGCTCCGGCTCACGCCTTCGCTTCCCTCTGTAACTGCCATTGTAGCACGTGTGTAGCCCCGGTCATAAGGGGCATGATGATTTGACGTCATCCCCGCCTTCCTCCGAGTTATCCTCGGCAGTCTTTCTAGAGTGCCCGGCCTAACCGCTGGCTACTAAAAAAATAGGGGTTGCGCTCGTTGCGGGACTTAACCCAACATCTCACGACACGAGCTGACGACAACCATGCACCACCTGTCTCTCCTGTCCCGAAGGACTACAGACATTACTCCGTATTCAGGAGGATCTCAAGACCGGGTAAGGTTCTTCGCGTTGCGTCGAATTAAACCACATGCTCCACCGCTTGTGCGGGTCCCCGTCAATTCCTTTGAGTTTCATTCTTGCGAACGTACTCCCCAGGTGGAATACTTAATGCGTTTGCGACGGCACCGAAAAGCTTATGCCTCCCAGCACCTAGTATTCATCGTTTACAGCGTGGACTACCAGGGTATCTAATCCTGTTTGCTACCCACGCTTTCGAGCCTCAGCGTCAGTTTTGGTCCAGCAGGCCGCCTTCGCCACCGGTGTTCTTCCTAATATCTAAGCATTTCACCGCTACACTAGGAATTCCGCCTGCCTCTCCCATACTCAAGTTTAACAGTTTTGGGAGCAGTCAGGGGGTTGAGCCCCCTGCTTCCACTCTCAACTTGCCAAACCGCCTGCGCTCCCTTTACACCCAGTAAATCCGGATAACGCTTGCCCCCTACGTATTACCGCGGCTGCTGGCACGTAGTTAGCCGGGGCTTCTTAGTCAGGTACCGTCATCATCTTCCCTGCTGATAGAGCTTTACATACCGAAATACTTCTTCACTCACGCGGCGTCGCTGCATCAGAGTTTCCTCCATTGTGCAATATCCCCACTGCTGCCTCCCGTAGGAGTTTGGGCCGTGTCTCAGTCCCAATGTGGCCGTCCGACCTCTCAGTCCGGCTACCGATCGTTGCTTTGGTAGGCTTTTACCCTGCCAACTGGCTAATCGGACGCGGGCCCATCCTATACCTGATTGCTCATTTCCCGACAAAACCATGCGGTTTCGCCGACTTATGCGGTCTTACCAGCCGTTTCCAGCTGCTATCCCCCTGTATAGGGCAGGTTGCCCACGCGTTACTCACCCGTCCGCCACTAAGAATTACAGTCTTCCATCCGAAAACTTCCGTCCGTAATCTCCGTTCGACTTGCATGTGTTAGGCACGCCGCCAGCGTTCATCCTGAGCCAGGATCAAACTCTCATAAAAAGTGTTTGCCTTCGTCAGAACAAGCTGACATTTATCATCTCTTGCTTATTCCGTTATCGACCGGCTAAAGTCGATAATTTTTACTGTTATTAAAGGATGTTCTTTCTCGCTTCGCTTCGAAAGAACGACTTAAATTCTAAATTCATACTTCGTCTTCGACTTGTATTCATTAAGAATTTAATGTCCTGCGTTCGTTTGAATTTTCAAGATTGTCTCACTATTTAGTTATCAAGGTTCTTTGCCTTAGAAACCGCTTATTTACTATATTTCTACAGTTTTTAACAAGTGGTCTTCTGTGGGGCAACGGATATTATGATACCACAAAGCTGACATATTTGTCAACAACTATTTTAAAGTTTTTCGAAATAGCTTTAATATAGTAGTTTTTCAACTTAAATGCAACATGGTGTTGCACCTACTTTGACAGATACCCCTGTTGCATTTACATTGAAGAATATCATTCGCTCAGTTCCAATATAATACAAAGAGCCATTCTAATTGATAAATGAAGGAAATATAAGGCTATTTTTAAGTTTTATTTATAGTTATATTAGCTAAATTATGATGAATTTCACTTACGTAATTCTAGTCAAGGCTGGGCTGAAAGCCCATTCACTTTAGCCTTGACAGATTTCGTATAAGTGAAATATAATCTATTAGCCCAAATATAAGATTTATTAAGTAGATATTGGTAATATTTTTTTCAAAGTAAACGCAACACTAAAAAGCGTTGCATTTAACCTGAAAGATACGCTTTCAGGCCTGTTTTCTATACCCTCAGTAAAACAATAAAATCAGACCAAATCCGATTAAATTCAGTCTGATTTTATTGATATAATTTTATCATTTTATCTAGGAAAAGTGTTGCATTTGCTATTTTTACAAAGTGTTGCACTTACCTTGGAAATCTAGCATAGCTTTAATATTTTTTTAACAATATAATATAACACTGATTTTATGCCTATTTAAGATCCATTAGATTAAACTTTTAAGAGGGATTCTAACACATTATCAGAATCCCTCTTGTATTATCTTTTTTCTTCACTTACATATTGCTGAATAGCATCACAGACATACTGTGCTGTTCCATCTCCAAACTGATCGATGTTTTTCTTGAATTCAGAATTTTTAGCGTAGCCATAGCCAATACCCGAAAATGCTTCAAGCGAACAGTCAAATGACCACTTACAAAGATGCTCATGTAATCTCTTGGCTAACTCTACATTTTCTTTTGCTGTAGCCTCAATTCCGTTTGAGTTATTTTCTGCAAAAGCAAAGAATATATTATTGAAGCCGTCAACAACCTCTTTTTCGTTATCTTTTTGTCTCTTTACGGATTCTTCTATAACTTGTTTGCCATACTTATCCATTGCCTCTTTTTTGTACTTTTCATTATCCTGATATGTAAATCCCTTAAATTTTTCTTCCATAGACATAATAGTTCTCCCTTCTTTTGCTCTGATTGTTTTTTCCAAAGTGTCTATAAGTGTCAGAAGTTTTTCTTTTTCATTCTTCATTAAAATAAGCTGATTTTTTAGATGAGGTAGGCATTCATTCTCTCCTGTCACTAGCAATTCTTTAATTTTTTTAAGCGGAAAGTTTAGATATTTGTAAAACAATATTGTTTGTAAAGTCTGCAAGTCTTCCTCACTATAATATCTGTAACCATTCTCATGCTTTTTAGGCGATAATAATCCAATCTCATCATAGTGATGTAAAGTGCGCACCGATACACCACTGATTTCACTTACTTTTTTAATTAAATACATTTCTGTTTCCTCCTGACAAATCAGAGTATATACTATTACGTTACGTTATAGTCAATAACTTTTTTGAAAAATTAAGAAACGATTAGTCTCTTAATTACTTATCGTTTCTTAATTCAACCAATATCTAATTTATTTTTGAAATTAATAAGTCCGGATTTATCCATTTTCTATTTTAGGAATAGCATCTAAGTAGTTTTGCGGAATAATACCACTATAAGCATCTCCAACTATCTTCATATATCTTGCTTATTTTATTTTTATCATCAGATGAAGTAATGTGTCTTATTTCCATAAATTCCCCTACTTTAAAAATTTGAAATCGTATGAATAAGTGACGCCTTCGCCGATAAATGTTCGTACTCTCTCGAAAGAGTTCGAGGCAATTATTATTTTTAATCCAAATCACGAATCGCTTTGCGCACCTGCAGTACATAGCCCGGTGATACTGACAATTCGTCTACTCCCATTTTCACAAACTGTTCGGTAAGCTCAGTATCTGCTCCAAGTTCTCCACAAATACCAACCCAAATGCCTGCCTTATGTGCATTTTCACATACCATTTGTATAAGATGAAAGATGGCAGGATGATGAGGATCGTAGAATCTATCCAGTTTTTCATTCTGGCGGTCAATCGCCAAGGTGTACTGAGTCAAATCATTTGTACCTATACTAAAAAAATTCACCTCTTTTGCAAGCTCCTCTGACATAATGGCCGCCGCAGGTGTTTCAATCATTATTCCTTCTTCAACTTCGCCTATTCTAACCCCATCAGCTATTAATTCTTTCCTTACTGACTTTGATATTTCTTTGATTTCCTTTACTTCCTTTAAGGATATTATCATCGGATACATAATCGAAAGGTTGCCAAATGCGCTCGCTCTATACAAGGCACGAAGCTGTGTCCTAAAGATTTCAGGTCTTGTAAGACATATTCTGATTGCACGGTATCCAAGGGCGGGATTTTCTTCTTTATCCAGATTGAAGTAACCTACCTGCTTATCTGCACCTATGTCAAGGGTACGGATAATAACCTTTTTACTTCCCATTGTTTCCAGAACTTTTTTATATGCTTCAAACTGCTGCTCCTCTGTAGGGAATGTATCGCTTTCCAAATATAAGAATTCAGAGCGAAACAGCCCTATGCCACCCGCATCGTTTTCCAAAACCTTTGCAAGATCTCTAGGATTCCCAATATTAGCATATAAGTTAATCTGTTTCCCGATTTTTGTTATATTTTTCTTTTTCCCTTTAATTGCTGGAGAAGCTGTTTTTTATCATCTTCTTCAGCTTTTTTCTTCTGATACGACTCGTATACAGACATCTCAGGCTCAACTATTAGCTTTCCTTCAAATCCATCAACTATTCCCATCTGTCCATCATATTTTTTAGAAATATCTGCCTGAACAAGCGCGGGAATACCCATAGTTCTCGCCAAAATTGCGGTATGTGAGTTGGCATACGATGCTCTTTGTAACAAAAAGCAAGAAGCTTTTGACTTGTCTAACTGTACAGTTTCTGAAGGGGTTAGGTCATCTGCCATAAGGATAACAGGCTCAGATAGATATCGTCTCTTCTTCCTTATCATTTAGAATTCGGATTAATCTCCTCGAAATGTCCTTTACATCGGCACTTCTGCCCTAAAAATATTCGTCCTCCATGCTTGCAAACATGTTGGCAAAATTATCACCCGTAGCTGCTATTGCATATTCAGCATTTACAGACTGAGTTCTTATAATGTTCTTAACAGAATCCTCATAGTCTTCGTCCTCAAGCATCATAGATGCACATTGAAAAATCTGCATTTTCTTCACCAACTTTTTGCAACTGCTTTTTCATAGAGCTTGCAAGCTGGTCTCATGGCCTTTTCTCTTGCAGCTTCGTATCTATGATTTCTCCTCTGTATCTTCAGTCGTTACACGAACAACAACATTTTTCTTCCTTATCAAAATATTTGATGCGTCCAATTGCTATTCCTCTAAATACGCTCTTTGCACTGATTTCAACCATATTTCCTTAATCTACCTTTCCAAAGATAATTTTTATATTCATTAAATCTACAGTCTATCACTGTCTCACTATATGCTATATGTGTCAATGGTGTCTGACACCCATCGATACAGGATTGTTACGGCTTCGCTTTTGACACCCACATCATTATATCATAATATATTAAATGAATAAAGAATTAAGGAGTGAATTTATACCAAATGAATGGTTACTCAGGACTTTGACAGTTGTATATAAAACACCTCTCAGGCATTGTAAAAGCCTGATTTTTATGTCAAATTTTTGTTTTTATATATGGTATTTTTGTTATTGTGTGATATAATAAGAGTATAGGAGGTGTGACTATGAATCTGCATACATCAAAATCTAAAAATTCTGAATCATTTTATATTGCTAAGTCCTTTGCCAAGTCAAACGGAAGCACATCATCTAAGATTATCCGTAAGCTTGGTACTTTGGAACAACTCCTTGTTGAACATGGTCCAACAAGAGATGATGTAGTTGCCTGGGCTAACAATGAGATTAAGTTAGAAACTGAACGATACAAAAAAGAAAAAGAAGCCCGGACAGTATTGATTCCTTTCCATGCCGACAGACAGCTGGGCTACGACGGACAGGTATTTTACAGGGGTGGATATCTCTTTATACAGTCTTTGTATTATAAGCTCAGGCTTAATAAAGTCTGCCGTAAATTAAAGTTAAAAGTATAAGTTTTACTATGATATAAACAAGATTCTTGCAGACCTGATTTATGCCAGAGTTTTTGGAGCCTGCAGTAAACGCTCCTCTTTTTAAGACTGCATCTGATTTTTAGAAAAACCAACCTATGAACTTTGATATGTCTACAGGGGCTCTTGATGTCTTAGGGCTCTGAGTGTGACATGATTCAAGTTGAGGGTTTATAAAAATAGCCATTTTTAGGAACTAGGAATGATAAGGTTCTTTATTACGACTGCTCTAACTATTACTTTGAAATAGAGCAGGAAGATGGTGATAAAAAGTATGGCAAGAGTAAGGAGCACCGCCCTAACCCTATTATGCAGATGGGGCTTTTTATGGACGGAGACGGTATTCCACTTGCATTCTCTCTTTTTCCGGGAAATGCTAACGAGCAGACTTCCTTAAAGCCTCTGGAACAAAAAGTCCTTAGGGATTTTGGCTGTAATAAGTTCATATATTGCAGCGATGCAGGGCTGGGTTCGGAGAAAATCAGGTTTTACAATCACACCGCTGAACGCTCCTTTATTGTCACACAGTCAATCAAAAAACTAAAGAAAGAAGAGAAAGAATGGGCTCTTAATCCACACGGTTTTAGACGTATGTCAGATAATAAGCCTGTAGACATAACAAAGCTTGATCCGGACGATAAAGGGCTTTATTACAAGGAGGAGCCTTATATTACAAAGCGGATTGACCAGAGGCTTATTGTCACTTATTCACCTAAATATGCGGCTTATCAAAAACTATACGATGAAAGGCAGATAGACCGTGCACAAAAGATGATTGATTCCGGCTCCACAAAAAAGAACCGCAAAAATCCTAATGACCCAGCACGTTTTATTGGTATGGAGGCTGCGACAAAAGATGGTGAAATTGCTAATATCCATCACTATCTAGATGAAAGCAGAATTAACGAAGAGACTATGTATGACGGGCTATATGCAGTGTGTACAGACCTATTGGATGATGATGTGGAAAACATTTTCAAATGTAAGTGAGGGAAGGTGGAGATTGAAGAATGCTTTCGCATTATGAAAACAGACTTTGCTGCAAGGCCTGTGTACCTTCAAGATGAAAAATAGAATACGCGCACACTTTTTAATCTGTTTCTTATCATTAACACTTTATAGATATCTTGAGAAAAAGCTGGAGTATAAGTATACTTGCGAAGAAATATTGAGAACACTGAAATCAATGAATTTTGCTGATTTACAGGAACAGGGGACTTTTTATGCCGTTATATAAAAAGAGATAAAATAACAGATGATTTACACGAAATAAGTGGATTCAGAACAGACTATCAGTTCATAACAAAAAGTACAATGAAAAACAATTCAGAAGCTTAGCAAAGAGCAGAAATAAAAATACTAAAGATCAGATTAAAATACAAAAACGTTGTAAACTCCACTATAGATAAGGGTTTTGCAAACGTTTTTGTTTATAAAAGTGTCAAAGATGGGATTATATCATAATATATTAAATGAATAAAGAATTAAGGAGTGAATTTATACCAAATGAATGGTTACTTAATTAAGGGGTTGATTTTTGCTTTTAACATAGTGTTTTTAATATGTAATAGTTATACTAAGAGAAAACTCATTTCAATCGAGTTTTTGAATATTTCACTTTAGTATTAAAATTGAATTATACTGGAGGTAAAATTATGATTTGGTCGTTGTTGGTTGGTGCACTTATTGGTTGGCTTGGAAGTCTTATTACAAATAAAGACCGCTCAATGGGTTGGATAAAAAATATTTTAGCCGGTCTTATTGGCTCTGCCGTAGGTCAGGCACTTTTAGGAAGTTGGGGACCTCACCTTTTAGCAGGAATGGCAATCATCCCATCTGTCTTTGGTGCAGTAGTTGTGATTGCAGTGGTTTCATTTTTCTTTGGAAGAAGAAATTAGTGAATTCTATAACTTCCTGCCTCTTTTTAATTAAACCCTATTGTATTTTATGCAATTTTATTGTATCATATTTACATTGAGATAATTAGCCTAAGTTAATTATGTATCCAAATAATTAAACTTAGCTTGACTTAAATCACCGTTTTTTCCAGAAGGAGGCGAATATGCGTATACGTAAAATACTATGGATCATACTTATTTTCCTAATCGCAGCATTATGTATCAAGGATTAACTCTCAAATAATGGCAGGATTTTGCAGGCGGAGAGACTGGAAGATGATATGAAAATGCAGAGAAAGGAAGGGATAAGATGAAAAACTATGACGAGACAAAGGTAAAAACAATCCACCTTGCGGGTGGCTGTTTTTGGGGGCTCGAAGCCCATATGCTGAAATTAAAATGGTGTTGAAGATGCTGTAGTGGTTATGCAAATGGAAAGACAGAAACCCATCTTACTATGACCTTAAAACAAGCTGGTCATATGAGACCGTAAAAGTGATTTACAATCCTGACATTATAAGCCTTGAGGGATATACTGGCTCATTACTTAAGAGTGTAAATCCTGTCAGCGTAAATAAGCAGGGAAATGATGTTGGGACACAGTATAGAAACCGGGATTTATTATACTGATGAAGCAGATAAAACCATTATAGAGAATATACTGGCAAAAGAGCAGACTAAAGCACGATAAGCCTATAGCCATAGAAGTAGAACCTCTCAAGCAGTTTTATGATGCGGAAGAGTATCATCAGGACTATCTCGAGAAGAATCCGGGAGGATGCTCGTCACATAGACCTCTGCTTGCAGATAAGCTGCTTGATAAGGACAAGGAGCCTATGATAGATTCTTCAAGATACATCAAACCGTCAGATGAAGAATTGAAGAAAAGTCTTACTGACATTCAATATGATGTGACACAGAATAGTGCCACTGAAAGGGCATTTTCATGATGAATACCACGATAGTTTTAAGCGTGGCATCTAGTGTAGACATAACCACCAAAGAGCCCTCTTCTCTCTCTGCACCGACAAGTCTCGAATCAGGCTGTGGCTGGCCAAGTTTTTCAAAGCCCATATCTAAGGATGTAGTTAAACACTTGAGGACAACAGTCATTTTATGCATAGAACAGAAGTTAGAGTGGAGCGGTGATGCTCATCTGGGATGACGTATTCAACGATGGTCCTATGGAACTGGCGGACAGAGATACTGCAGTAAACGAGTGCTTTTCCTTGAGTTCATTCCTTATGAGGAGATGGACGAGAAAGGCTATGGTTATTTGAAATATCTGGTGAAGTAATTCTCTAACTGCAAGTTGACAAGAAAATTTCCATTTGCTCACCACTGCCCTAAATTATACATTAGTAATAGTAACGGGTAGCAGTTGAACCTGCTGTCTGTTTATTTATCTAATTTACGTCAGACATTCAAAGTCCAGATAGCAATCAATTCTAATTTGTACTGATTACTAGTATTTCTTTTAATCTAAATGAAATACCGTGTTTCAAATTCAGTAAATCGGACTTCGTCTCGTTCGTTTCATTATATCAGCCATATAATGCCACCATTTACGATTGATAGAAGTGTCCGCACTCTTCTTCCACTCTTTCTTCTTCATCCTCAATCTCTATATATCCAAACAAGGTTAAAGTTTCATTATCAAGAACATGGTGTAATTCTTCCTCCATATTCGTGTATCATTTCCTTCATTTCATCCCATAGCTTGCTATGGCGGTCTTCATACATCCTTTTTCCATCCCCGGATATAGTTTCATCTTTAAATCCCTTTATACATGATAAACCTCCCACCACAACATTTAGTTTTATTTTACCTCACTCAAGCAAATTAGCATTACTGTAACTATGCATCATATGTTTTATAACAGTGAGTTACCTTCATCTAAATGATAGTATTGTATTATATTTATCTCTGATATGTCTCATCTTAGTTAGTGTAAAAGTGTGTGCTCGCACACATCGCGCGCGAGCGGTGCCGTAAGGCAAATTTCTCTGCCGCGAGCTGTGCATCCCTCGAGATATTATGTGGCAGGTACTCGGAGAAATTTCCCTGCACATAGAATATAACCCCACTCCTCATACCTCTTAGGCAGAGTTGGTGGGGTATTTTCTATATAGCAGTTCTTTATGGCTATATTACTCGTTCTTTCTTTTTACGGCTTGCAACTACAAAACCTGCCAAAGAAGCAAGCCTGCTCCAGCCTCGTAGTACAGGGCGGTGTTTGAACCACCTGTCCTGGAAGCCTCTGCTTATTATCTCCTGAGGAGTCTTATCATCTATAACTTTGATTCCATCATCCTTGTTAGGCTTGTCGGCTGGCTTTACAGGAGTCTTCTTGCCATTATTATCCGTTTTACCCTCAGGAGTCTTATCCTTATCAATATCTACTGTTTTCTCAAGATCATTTGGCTTGCCCGGATCCTCAGACTTGGTGGATTGACGGGTGTGGTCGGATTCTCCGGACTTGTGGTCACCGGCGCTGTAGGACTTCTCCGGACTTGGTGGATTGACAGGTGTTACCGATTAACAGGAACCGGTGGTGGCTACAGGGCTAGTGATTGACAGGTGTATCTTCACCAGGCTTTTTATTTACGATAGTCAGTACATTCTGCTCTATCTTAGCAATGCCCGCATAGTCTCCAACTAACTGAGCCTTAAAGCCTGACTCAAGCTTAGTTACCTTTAGGTTGAGTGCAATCTTACCATCTGCATATCCTGTAGGTACTACTTCTTCAGTTAAGATATAATTGCCTGTTGTGAGCTTTTCAAATCTTATAGCACCATCTGAATCAGTGGTCTTAATACCCATATCATTTTCAGTCATACCTGCACCAGCAAGTCTCTTAAGTCTGAAACCTGCTCCTGATAGCTTCTCTCCGCTTGTATTTGTCTTTATACCTTTCATGGCATCTTTATCATTGATTGTACCTCGATGCAATAGCTCTCAACCTTGTGGGTTACAACCCTGTCTCACCTTTTCTCACAGCATTTTCAATGAGTGCAGCTCATTTTCAATTGCATCACCTACTCTGGTTTTATCTGTGTAATCTGTAATATAAGAAATCTTGTAAGAGGTATCATTGTCAGGAATATTGATGATGAGCTTTATCAGCTGATGTGTCATATGTAAATATCTTGTCAAGTCCATCTGTAATCTCGATGGCATCAACAAATTGCCATTGTCATCAAATCTTCCTTCCAAATCTTGTAATTATCTCCATCAAATACAAGCTTGTCGCTACCCTGTTCTTTTCTTAATACTATGTTGCCTCTTGCTTATCTTCTATCTGTATCTTTGTTTCATTGTTATCAGCGTAGGTCTTGTAAGGCTCTGTAAGAGAGATTCCACTTGATGCATCCGTTTTCCTTTTACACTGCCATCATATTCCTAGTACTGTTTCATCAACATCAGCTTTACAACACGGTAAAGTCTGTCCTAAAGTTCTCAATACCCATTTCTACGGTATTACCTGTTGTACTTAATTTGTTGGAAGAATGGGCTATCTGTGGTCTTATCTCACCATCCTCAGCCTTTACAAAGATAACATAAGGACTGCTTAAATTGCTAAAATGTAAACTTAGCAGAAGTCTTAGCATCTGCACTGCCGTTAAATTCTGCAGTGATGTTATTTGCCGTAAGCTGAATATCTGTAAGATATGCTCCGGGCGGCCTTTACAGTCCCGTCAAATCTGGTAATGTCTGTAGCAGGACTTCCTTGTAGATAAGGAAATACTTGTTGTTTGCAGGGTTTACTCTTATCTTCACAATAGGGAGCAAACTTAAAGCTTCCGCCTCAAGATTATCATTTACAAAGAACTTGCCAAGCTCTCCCTCGTGCATCCTTTATATCTTCAGCATTTACGCTAATTCTATATACTACTGACTTTGTTTCTTTATCATATGCTGTTTTCTGATTGTCTTTGCATTGCTGTGTCATCATCAAATACATCACTGTTTACAGCCTCAGCACTTAAGTTTTGACAGGAAGCTCTTAGCTGCTGTCCTTGAAAGCAGGTGCTTTTCAAGCATTTTAGCATTGTACCTGTATCCTGTGATGTTTTTCCTCAACAGGCTGGTTATTCTCAGTGAGCATTACCGAATTAAATGCACCCTTCAGTACATACCACCATGCTCATTGTTTAGCAGTACATATCTATCCATTATTCTTGACTGAACTTAGCCTCGTTATCCGCTCCGGCAACAAGCTTAAGCTCAAGAATATGTCCTACAAGTTTACTGTCTTAAGCACTTCTATATACATTTCTGTAAGTCCTGTTGAAGATGAAATCAGAGGCCTGGCTCTAAGTTTAAGAGCTTCTGATGTCTGTTTCGTTAGATAAAAATCTTAGAGAAGTCTCACTCCGCTTGCAAGTGGTTACGGAATTGTCCCTGCGTTTTCTAATAGAAAACCATTTGTAGGTGTCACTCTTTCTGCCTACTTACCTAGTATCAAAAATAAATGTATCATATACATAGTAAGAATCTGAGCCTCGAAGCTTGCTCATCGAACTTTACAGTCCAGATAGGCTCGTAGCCAACCTTTTTGTTTTCATCCTGTGGCTTGTCCCTGTACTCTGACTTAGCCGGGTCTAGCACCTTATAATCTGCTTCCTTTCTTATTTCCCTTTGTCAACCTGTTTGAGTTGGTGTAGAGGTCTTCGTGAAGCTTCACCTTATGTACATGCTCGTTATTCCAGTATACATAGGCATCATTGCTGAAATTACCACCGTATATGTCATTATCAATATTAGATTCTACAATGAGTTCAACCACTCTTTACATTGGGAATAGTAAATGTATAGGTCTTGCCACCATTGGTGAAAGCAGCTTTTAGTCTCAGCTCCCCTGGTTCCATCAGCATTTAATCTATGAAAATATGCCTTTACTAAATGTCTGCTCTTTTCTTGAAAAGGGTATCTGATGATAGTTCATCATTTATAGTAACATCTCCAAGATCATAGCCAGGTTCATTGATTAAAAATTCTCCACACAACCTTTATTGTTGTCTTCTGTCCTAATAGCTGTCTTCTGACCGAACTTTTTAACCTCTATATTCGCTGTTGCATAACCGCTTTCTGCATCCTTGTTTAATGAGGCAGAGTTGGTATATGTCTTTTCCTTTGCTCCGTTAGGTGAAGCCATCGAACTCTACTCTGGAACTAAGTGTAAATGTTGCCTTCCTTACCTGCTACACTTAAATCTTCTGCTTTAATCTTGTAGCTAAGGCCTCTTTTATTTGCAGTTTGTCATGCTGAAGTTACTTCAGGAGTTACCTGCCTTGCCATCTATCTTTAAGCTTCTGTCAATGTATTCATTCGCAACATCATTAAAGAGGTTATCTGTAAAATGTAAATCCTCTAAACTTAGATACTGCTTTAGGATTGGTTCCTTTTATATATCTTTCTGCTGAAATTGTCCAATCCATCTTACTGTTCTTGCATCAAGTACACTGTTTTAGTAAGTACAACTTCAGTATCTAATTTACCTATTTCATAAGTCTTATTAAACAGTCTTACTGTGGCTACATTGAGCAGCTGTCATAGGTAATCTTTTCAGGGTCAGGCTTGATTAGCAAGGTAGACTGCACCTTTACCTTCATCCTTAGAAAGAAGACTGTCATCAAGGTTTGTAAAAGTCAAACTTTTGCCTTTACATTACCTGTTCCTGCATCCCTAGTATATGACATCAGCTATTTTAAGCTTAGTAACTGTATCATACACAGGCTGTGATAATTCTGTAAGCCCTTCATTGGGAGCAGCAAACTTTAGTTTATCTCCTAGTATCAAAGACTAAATAATCCTTTTTCGCAATACGCTCATTTTTCAGGCTTGTCTGTGTCAGCAGTACAGCATTAAAAACTATGTCAACCTGGATATCCTTTGACTATGTCAAGTTTATCTGCTACCATCATCACTCAGGAGTTTTCCATCCTGTCTGAATTCTCACACTTGTAGTAGATTCATTCTTTACCAAGTCTGTCTCGTCTTTGCCTCCGTCTGCCTTTTAGCATAGCCATGTGTATTAAATCCTCGATAACAGGATTCCGGCTATGAGCATAAAGCTAAGCAGTCCCTTTTTGTGTCCACATATTCTGTCTCCTTTGACTGTGTTTGTGATTAGTAATTAATCATCATATTTTAGTCTCTTTATGGATTTTTGCAAGTAGAAAATACTGGCAATACATATCATTTTTGTAGGTATTTACTAGATGTGATATATTGTGTCAAAAGCAGAAAAAGTCTTATGACATTAGAGTTTGAAAATAAGAGTCTGGAAATTTGTGGTTTCCAGACTCTTGCGTTACGTCGGGTCAAACTTCGTTATATTTCTATACTAAAACCGCCTCTTTGTTCTTCAATAATCACTTCATCAACGCTCTTTTCGTTGCAAGTGAAATTTGTTCTAATGAAAATTTATTTTTATACATATTCATTACAAAAATCAATTAACATTCTCTCTTCTGCCCTATCCACTAATCCCTGACTTAAGTATATCACATAGTATCCACTCTTAATTAGCCTCTATACTAAAACCGCCTCTGCTCTTCAACAATCACTTCATCAACTCTCTTTTTCGTTGCAAGTAATTTGTTCCAATGAAAATTTATTATTGTACTATGTTCATAATAAAGTCTATCAGATTCTTTGCTGTTACCTTGCTGTTACCTCTGCTGTTACTTCTGCTGTCTACTCCCTATCCACTATTCCCTGGCTTAAGTTACACATAGTATCCACCTTTTCTAAAATCGTTGCTAAGAGGAATCTTATATCTTTTCTATAATATCCAGCTTTTCATTTCTTAATCTGTCTGACAATAAAGCTCCTATAAGGCGGTAACTCATACTTTTCGTCATGTTCCGGAAGCTCATTTGTCACCCCAATCATCACTATGTTTAATAAATCAGCATTGTCTCCTCCAGTCGCATGGTTTCAACATCTCATCTTTTTAAGGTGAAAATGACACAGGCTATTATTACTCATATTCATACATACCCAGATGCTGAATACCTGCTTAATATCATCGTAATTCGTATTTACAAAATCCTCTTCCTTTTGTGACGATATAAGCTCGCTTTTATGTAGAAGATTGCTCTATTTAGTATCTTATATGAGACAGGTCTCATCCTTTTGAGCCCTCAACATCTCACTATAATCTGTGAAAGCCCATTCTTTAAGCGTACATAAAATATAATGTCAAACCTAATCAAGCTTTCTGTTTGCTTTCACATCCTCAGAGTTCAACTTTAACTTTTGTCCTGACTCATCTGTTCTTTTCTATATTGGTTAGTCCAGGTTCTACTGGTACAATACCCATCTTAGGCTCACCTTCAATATATGTCACTATGTCGCTAGGATTCATCCTTTGAAATTCATCAACTGTTTTGCTAAAATATGAGCCAATATGTGCTTCTCAGCAAGTATTCTCTTAACTCTGGCATCATACTGTGCCTTATCTCCAGCGATATTTATCATGCTTTTTAATTTCTGTATTCAATAATACTTCCCCCTAATCCCTTCTTTTCCATAATTATAATCTAAATCTAAATAATACGCATCCTGAAAAACCTATCCGAAGTATGCTTTATCTGCACATCCAGATGGGATATTCATTTGATTACTTATTGTTAGTTCTTCTTCGCACTACGTAGCGTCTCCTTGACATAACTCCCATCGTCATTCCGATGCAAGGCAAGTCCTGCTCCAAGCAAATAGTATAGATATTATCCACACCACCTGTCTTTGGAAGTTCAAGCACCTTTTGTAAACTTGAATGTACTTAACGGTGTTCCATTCCTTTTCAACACGTATACTTTTTTACCATCTTCCCTATCTTCCTTAATAAATCTTCCAATCGGGGTGCCGTCACGATAAACGACATCTATTTCGGACTTCCTGGAAGATTAGGATCTGGAGTATTGTTTTAAAGGATAGGTAGGAACTGAAGGTACATCCTCCTTGGACTAGGAGCATCTCTTTGGACTCAGGTTCTTCCTTCTTAGAAGGCTTGTCCTTATCCCTCCACCGCTGGTTTCTCCTTATCACCCTATCTGCCGGTTTATCAGGTTTTTCAGATTTGTTAGGTTTATTAGGCTCTTCCTTTTTATTCGGAGCAGGCTTTGGCTCTTCCTTGTCCTGATTTGAAGGTGGCTTAGGGTTATCTCCTCCACCTCCGCCACCTGGAGTAACAGTTTTCTCCACAGGTAGGTTAATCACAGTGAGTTTATCATCTTCGTATTTTGCCTTTCCTTCGTAGCTGCCTCACAATTCCGTTGTAAACTCGTCTCCATTTCTGACTATCTTAATCTTGTAGGCAGTATTATTTACTTTATATCCTGTAGGAGGTATTTCTTCTTCAGCGTATAATTTCCCCGCTGTAAGATTCTCAAATCTTATCTCACCTGATACATCCGTAGTCTTAGTACCCTATCTTCTTCCTGAGCAGCTCCCAGCATCCCTCTTGTGAGCTTGAACTTAGCCCCCTGATAATTTATCTCCCTTGGCGTTAGACTTTATTACATTTAAAGTTGCATAAACATCAAGGTAATTGACCACTGTAAGATTGTTTCCGTTGCTTAACCTTATCGCCGTAATTTTGGGCCAATGTAGTCTTATAGCCTGTTCCTGCTCTTACGATCTTAAGCTTATATGGCATTTCTTCCTTTAGGTAAACCCACCGGCGAAGTTTCCTCGGTAAGGGTATAACTCTCCTGCTGTTAACCCGGTAAAATTTGCCTCTCCATTCACATTTGTCGTCCGGGTTCCTTTGTCCTCCTCAGCCTCTGTGGCTGTTGCATCCTTCTTAAGTCTAAATACTACATTCTGTAATCGCCCTTAACATTGGTCTTAATTATATTAAGAGTCTCATAGGTTTCAGGGTAGTTGATTACCTTAAGGTTATTGCTCCCAAGACTTGCAAAATCCCTCATAATCACTCAACCAATGTGGTCTGGAAACCAACCTCGCCGTTTCATCCTCTAATCTTGTAAGATAAATTCTCCTTGAAGTAACCTGTAGGGGGCTGTTTCAGTGAGGATATAGTCTCCGTCATCCTGAATATCGAATTTTGTCTGACCGTTTGTACTCAGTTGTTTTATTACCAAAATCAGTATCTGAGGTACCACCTCTCCTAGCTTTTTTCTCAACTTAAAAACTGCTCCTGAAAGTTTAACGCCCTGAGCATTAACCTTAGTTATGCTAAGCCTATTGTAAGGGCGGTCATAAAGTCACACCATATGCTGTCATATAAGAACCCGAGTAAAACAGTTGCAATTCCGCCTACTCCATATTGTCCGGTCAATTTCTCATCACCTTCATATAGGTCTATTTTATCTCCAACACTTTTGCCTTGTTCCATTTTTATCAGTAAAATCAGTGATGTAAGAAATCCTATATCCTGATTTTTATCTGAATATTGATAATGAGCGACTTTGTAGCTGTATCATATGTAAATATCTTGTCTAACCCTTCAGTTATCTCTTCTTCCTCTATGAAGTCTATCTCATCCTCTTCTTCTCGTACCCTTTTGAAGTGTCCCTTAACTATCTTTGTAATTACTTCCTTCAAAGATGTTTGTCACTTCCATTTTCCTTTCTCAAAGCTATTCTGTTTCTATAAGAAATGCCAGTATTATAGTCCATAGTATCGATGATCTTACCTTTTACCATCGTCCACAAACTTTTTATTTGGCATATAATCTATAGTCCAGACAACCGGTTCATCTAAATAAAAATAACTGTTACCATCTCTGATTTTCTAGAGTCTTTCTGATGAGTTGCCCTTTTAGCAAGGAATCCAAGTCTACATATGTCCTATTCTTTGTATTTCTAAAAGGCTTAAGTGTACCCTTTCAAGACTCAGAGATACCTCATTTCTGTACTCTGTACGATGATTATAATACATATAATTCGGAGACTGCCAGTTAGTTCTGCCTTCATAAGTGATTACATAAGGTCCATCAACTCCTTTCAAAACCAATCTTATATCCCGTAGTCTTACCATCAGTCACTGTTGCTTCAGATGTTATATTGTTTGTAACCAAATCAGCGCTGCTCAGTTGTTCGCCGACTGCCTCTACAGTTGCATCAGAATTGGAGCTGTTTTCCTTAGTGAACGGCTTGCCTTTATATACAAGAGAGTATCGGTCTGCACGTTTTCATCCCTAGCTATAGGCACGAACTTAAATCCCGCATGCAGATTGTCTTCTACTACAAATTTGCCAAATTCCTCCTAATGGATCATATACTTTTGAGGCATTCACACTTATTCTGTAAACAATGGATTTTGTATGTGGATTAAAGCCATACTTATCTTCAAGCTGACCGCCTGAATATCTTAGACTCTTTTTGTTCACAAGCTCATCATTTACAACTGCTATACTTTATCTGTCTCAAGCCTCATAGCAGCAGAGTTTGCAAGTGTATCCTTTCTAATCATCCTTGGTTTGTAGACATATGTTGACTCCTGTATTCTTACATTTCCTTTAGTAAAACTACATATATGAAATTATAAACTTTAGCAGATTTATGATTTTCTATGCTCGCCAAACACAGCATCTATATCCACTACTCTTTGTTTTTATTTTTAACTGTATTTTTCACATTTGGTGCCAAGTTTATTTCAACTATATGACCTGCCAACCTTCCCATTCTAAGAAGCTCGTATGTGCTACTGCTCATTCCTGGCGTTTGATCAAATATTGGGTTTACAGGATTCATCAACTCTCTGATGTTTATTATCTTCATTTTCAGGCATTATGTCTTCAAATTTACTGCCACCTTCAAGAGTATCCCCAGTCGCTGTCTCACCTAACTTTTCTCACACTAAAACCATTCTGCAGATTTCAGATTAGACCTGTCCGCATTTACTGAGGTGTCAAAAACAGCGGTATGCATACAGGTACAATCTGAAGCAGCCAACAGCAGCCTGAGGAACTTCTAATCTCCACTCAGCCTCAAAACCTCGATACCTATAAGCACTGAGAATTCTCAACATACATTTTTAACTGTGTCTTTTTGTATCCCATTTTTAGATTCGCCAATATAGCCTTGATATTCATCGGTGCCGTTAGAAATGGATGCATTATGTTCATTTGAATCACCCCAAGAAACCTCAGCAGTATTCTTGAATCTGAGATAATCAGTCGTCTTTTTATTCACAGCTCTTGTAAAAAGATAGAGTTTATTTTTATTTACATTAGGTATGTCAAACTTATATTTTTCCTCTGTTGATGAGAGTTTAGTATATGTAATCACTGTTGCATCTGCAGGAGTGTTTGCCTTTATATAATTATAGCTATCATTCTCACCAACCACTCTATAATATCCCCCAACAAACTGCTGGACCTATTCTATCAAGGGTGTCCTTACTAAAAAGAATCTGTTATGGTTACATCTCCTAAAATCATAAGAGTATAAACATCACGACCACTACTGTTATCTCTTTTTAGTCCCTACATTAAATGTAATTACCCAAGCCAATAAATCATCAATTCTATCGCCTGAAGGTGAGAAAAACACTACGCAAGTCTTTTATCACCAAATTTAGTAAGTTCAATGTAAGCACTAGCAGATTGCACTGAGTTATTGTTATTACCGGGTTTATAAAATGTTGAGGTATTGTGTATGATTTCCTTCAAGTCCAAAAAGTTATCCTGGTTGAATATTTTTATTACTAATTTTCCTACATAGTTCTAATTTTGATCTGATTCCTGTATTGTATCAAAATAGCTTTTTATATGAAGAATCAGTCTCTTCTAACCAGTTCTGCTCCCTCACTATCATTTATAATATTTCCAGTTTATATTATAGGCTCCATCAATATTTTTCGCCTATATCTTTACCCCATTCTGCTTTCTCAAGTGAAAACCTGTAAGGCTCTAAAGATATTTCAGGCGTCAGACCTATACTCGGGTTCTTGGTCACCTGTAGTTGTCCAGTGAATTGAAGCCATTCTTCGCATCACTTCTCCTACTTTTATTTTGACCGAAAATTCGAATTGATTTCGCTTACTTTATAGCTCTTTTTACCTAAGCGTACACGCTCCAAGCTTTATTCTTTCAAAATCGAGCTACTTTATCAACTTAAATTTTATAGATGAATCTGCAATCGCAGCTTCTTTATCAAACACCCCTGCATCTGCTTGAGTAAAATCAAACTTTACTAATATTGCCGTTTAACGGGTCTCTGGTATAAACTACTTGCAGATAGTCAATGCACTCTGTTTAATAAATTCTCTTCTCATTAGCTGTACTATCAGAACCTGCAAACTGAGTTTATCACTACAGGCAAATTCCACAACATCTGTATTGCTTAGTGTGTTTTCCGTCCTTTGGGTTAAATTTGACCTTTATCTCTAACAAAATCAATAGGCCTTTCAATATCTACTAAGATGATTATCCTCATCACTAAAATAAGTATAGCCCTGATTGAAGCCTCAGGACTTGTCTAGTAGTTTATCCGCAGCATCTGCACTTACAAAAATCCAGCAGTTTTACTCCCACCACAAAAATCCCCACCATAAAGATGAAGCTAAGTATAATATACTTGTGTTTATTCCATCATAAGGTCCTCCTTACCATATACACTCTAATCTATATTATCTTTTCCCTCAGTAGTTTCTACTCCCAAAGGCTATTAAAATACCCTTTGTGCAGATTCCTCTCACATTCAATTAGTCAGCCTCTACATTTTCCCAAGAAAAGCGCAGTTATCCCTGAAACACTGATTTATCACTGGATACTATTATATCGGCTCTTCTATTATTTTTCTTAACAGTATTTATAAGTAGTTTATACTCCTTCAGGAAGGGTGACAGTCCTTTTTCTCCTTTGTTTGCGTTGAATATGATAAGTGCCTCTTTATACACCGGTTTAACTAGACTTGTCTCATTATTTACCACCTTTACACCAAGAAGCTCTCTCTTTGGTTAAAGGTAGTTATGTTGTCCTTTGTTGTCTTTGACTTGTCGCAAAGCCCTGTCATTTCCTTTCTAAGTCCCATAAGCTCCTTTATAAAAAGCTCACCATATCTTGTTCTTCTCTGTAAGCTCCCAGTCCATTTTATTTAGCCTATAGGTATATTGAAGGTGTTATGCTCTCCATTTTTGGTTCTAAGATACTCTTCACCTGAGTATATGAAGACTCTTCCTGACAGCTCATATATATGGCCGCTGAGAGCTTTATTCTGCTTTATCCTCTCAGCCTCATCATTGGTAGTACTAGTGCTTTGTCCCAAAGCGTGTGGTTATCGTGGCAGGATACATAGCTGATTATGTGGTTTGGTGACAAGCCAAATGAGGTAAGTCCTTCCTCAATCTTGTCTGTCTGCTTTTTAGGTTGCTGCTTACAGCCTGCCACCTCCCTCATAGAAGACATGCCCCTAGCAGAGTCTCTTATATCATCTGAAAAATATTCTCATGTTCTCGTCTAAAAGCTTCACATTATCCCCAACTGCCCCTTTTAGCCCCTTTTTCCATATAGGTCTTAGCAGCCGTCCAAGGCTCACCGTGATATTAGCTTTTTCTCCTCGTCCGTATGTCCCATCCAATGCCTTTGCACCTTGTTCATCAAATCAACCGTGAGGAGTCCCATCAAGTCAAAGCGGAAGCCGTCAATATGGTATTCCTCGCACCAGTAAAGCACAGAATCAATGATGTACTTCTCTGTCATAGGCATCTCTGAGGCAATGTCATTGCCACAGGCTGAACCGTCTGATAGCTCACCTTTGCATCAAGCCCGTAGTGGTAATAAGTGCATGGAGTTCTGAAGAGCATCATCGAGACTCAAAGGTGTGATTGTAGACCACATCCATAATCACCCTAAGCCCCTATTATGTAATAGCCTGTATCATCTCCTTACTCTGATGCGCACCTCCTCCCGGCAGCATCGCCAGCGTATGAGCCTTCAGGGACATTATAATTAAGAGGGTCATATCCCCAGTTAAAGCCATCCTCACCCCCTGCTTCATCTACAGAAGCAAAGTCACACACAGGCAAAGCTGGATGTGGCTCACCCAAGCCTCTTTTATGTACTAAGCCCTGTAGGAAGCTTGCCCTCATTTCTTAGGGTAGTATATATCCACTGTAAAGTGCCTTGTACTTCTCTCTTACATTTTCAGGAAACCGGCATTTTCATCACAGGAGAACTCTTTGACATGGAGTTCATAGATGATGTCCTCTGCCCCCTTAAGAGCGCTCTTATCATCTCCCCCAGCCATTAGGATTAGTAGTGTCTCAGGTCTCATTATCATACTTCTTTCCATTTACTCCACAGGCTGCACAAGATCTGTGGAAATTCTCGTCTACCCTTTATCTTAAGAGCAAAGTCACAGTACTTCCCACCAGGTTCTCATTTACAGAGTACTCCCATACTCCTCTCTCACAAAGCTTCATAGGTATGATGGTTTCTGCCTCCTGTACTTCCATTGTCACATAATCCCAAGGTCCACGCTTTCAGCAATAGGAGACCAAAGCCTAACAACAGTGCCTTCTCATCTACTTTGGCACCAAGGCTCTCCTACATTACATTGTATTTATCTTCAAATCTCTTTGTTAAGTAATAATCCTCTAATTCTCTTGCTTTTTATTCATAATAAGTACTCCCAATCCTTCTTCGACAATGATATTAACATAAGTGTCTTTATTCACCCTTGCTGACAGTGCTTTGGCGTAAGACAAGTTGATTTTAGCTGCTTGCATAGTCACCGCAAAATCTCATACCAAATATTTTGCAGACAAAATGCCTTCTTTATCCACTATGATTATAGATTTAAAATGAGAAAAATACTATCTCAAAACAATCTCCCTTTTCGAAACTTCTATCTTGAATAGGTAGATTGTTATCGTGGTATAATCTCTGTGATTTATCAGTTCCACAATCAAAACACGCTTCACAATCAAGCCTCAACAACAATGAATTTAGTTACTGATTGGGTTACTACTGTCTTCTACACTAAGGAGGTTTTATGAGAAAATACTACTCGTAATTTCGATATGCAAAATGACTTTATTGATCGGCCTCTCTGAAAAGTTGAGGTAGAAAACATAGTTCAAAAACAGTAATTAACAAGATAAAAAGAATATCCCTCTGAGAATGTATTTGCCACAAAGCGACACCCACGAGGCTAATTATCTCAAGCACCTCTGAAGGTAGGCATCTTCCTGTGAGCACTGCATCCGTGGAAGTAAAGGTTGGCTGACATAAACCCTGAGATAAGCCTCTCATCCCTTCCGAAATGTGTACGAAAAAGGGTACCTTCGGCTCCGTAAAACTCGCCGAAAAAGTGGCTGAAATGGCTCGGAAAGAGGATATCCCAGTTGAAATGGCAGGACTTTGCACTGATATTTGCGTTGTGTCAAACGCACTCTCATCAAGGCTTACCTCCCTGAGATACCTCATATCAGTCGATTCTTCCCTGCTGTGCCGGGTTACTCCTGAGAAGCCATGCGGCAGCACTTGAGACGATGAGGTCCTGTCAGATAAACGTGATAACTGATATAGACTGCTCTCTACAAAGACTGTTTCTATCATAAAGACCACTCCATCATAAGGGTGGCTCTGTTATAGATAGTCATTACAATTCCCCTCATGAGTGTCACTTGTGAATAATTGTCAGATAATTTAGCTTATTTTTGCAATATGTCCTAAAATATTAAAAATACAATTTCTACTTGAAAATTAGCCGCCATAGTGCATACTGTTGCATGGCAGTCGAGATTCCTCAATAGCTCAATCGGTAGAGCGCACGGCTGTTAACCGTGATGTTGTAGGTCTCGAGCCCTCACTTGGGGAGTTTTTCTAAACTAAATATAAGCTTCTGTTTGGAATTAAGTTCTTTATTTTATTAAGTGAACGAAGCATCGCAAACTTATATCAGGCGACATAGCCAAGCGGTAAGGCGTGGGTCTGCAACACCCTGATCACCGGTTCAAATCCGGTTGTCGCCCTGAATTAAAGGTTCCTTTGGGGAGCTTTTTTATTTAACCGGTATTGGGTAGATTCCCATCCAGAATAAACCCTGCTTCGCAGGATTCACCACTCTGCGGCGGGTCGCACCCGCGACATCGACTCATCCGGCCCCAGTGCGATTCCTCGGAGAGATTTTTGATGACAGGTAATTTCGGAGAAATTTCTGATACAAAACCTCCGAAAAGCCACTTTATGACTTTCCGGAGGTTTTTACTAAGATGAATGTACAATATCAATGACATCCTGTTATTTAGACATACCAAAGCTCATTTCAAAGAATATAAAAGCTATGGTAATCCTATTTTTACAAACACAGCGATTACAACAATACATACTTAGCTACAAAGAGAACCGCAAGCACATACATAAGAGGTGTAATCTTCTTAGCTCTTCCGCCAACAAGGTTAAGTACTACATAAGAGATAACGCCGAAAGCGATACCTTTCTGAGATAGAGTACATAAATGGCATAGCAAAGATACAGATGTGCAGGAACTGCCTCAAGGAGGCTCAGTATTCCAGTCAATCTTAGTTACCTGCTGGAGCATATGAAACCAACTACTATAAGGGCAGGTGCTGTAGCAAAAGCAGGTATTGCAAGGAATACAGGTGAGAAGAAAAGTGCAACCAAGAAGAGAAGTCCTGACACTATAGATGTAAGACCTGTTCTTCCGCCCTCTGAGATACCTGATGATGATTCTACAAATGTAGTAATAGTAGAAGTACCAAGTACTGCACCAACTATAGTTCCGATTGAGTCTGCAAGTAAAGCTCCCTTAATTCCTTGAGTTCCACCCTCTCATCGAGCATATTTGCCTTTGAAGCAAAATCCGATAAGGGTTCCAAGTGTATCAAATACGTCTATGAAAAAGGAAGGCAAACATAACCACAAAGAAGTCTGCTGTCTTTATAAATGAAAAATCAAGCTGTCCAAAGGTAGGTGCAAGAGATGCAGGTTCTGCAAATATTCTTGATGGGAATAAGCTATAGTATCCTGCATCAGGATTAGGCATATAGATGCCTACAGCCTGAAGAGAATCATGCTTACTACCCAGAGCACTACCATTCCGATAAGGATGGAGCCTTTTACATTCTAAAAACAAAAAGATAGGTCATAAGCAAGATTCCGCAAAGTGCGAGAATAACTGATATTCCTGCTGAGTTAAAGGTACCGTCTGCTATCGAGCCCTTGAAAGAAAAAGAGAGTTACAAGAGGAGCTCCGTCAACTACTATCTTAGAGTTCTGAAGTCCGATAAAAACATATGAATAAACCAATACCAACTGATACTCGCTACCTTCAGAGTATTCGGTATGGCATTGAATATAGCCTCACGAACATTTGTTACCGAAAGTACAATAAATACAAGACCTTCAACAAATACAGCCGTCAAAGCCTGCTGCCAGGTATATCCCATACCCAAAACAACTGAAAATGCAAAGTATGCATTCAGTCCCATTCCTGCTGAAAGAACAAAAGGAAGATTGGCAAATAAAGCCATACAAAACGATGCAATTGTTGAAGCAAGTGCGCGTCGCAGTAAAGACCGCTCCCTGATCCATACCTGCCTTGCCAAGCATACTTGGGTTTACTGCAAGAATGTACATGCCATCGTCATAAAGGTTGTAACACCTGCCATAGCCTCAACCTTTACATTGGTTCCTCTTTCCCTCAATTTGAAAAACTCTTCCATCATAGCCTCCTTGTTTTGTTAGATATAAATATGGGCTGGTAGTTTGGCAATTAAAACAGACACCATATTCAGATAATACGACAAGGTATAATATAACACAACAAAAAGCAAGACAAAACCCCTTTCTTATATATTTTTCTTATGTAACTTATCGTGATAAAATCAACCGAGGGACTTACAAAGGTAGGGGGCGTCCTTAGTCTGATTTTTATAAAACCCTATCGAACGACACACCTGGTATGTCCCTCGCATTTCTCCTACTATATGCGTAGCCCCATGCTCTTTCAAACTCTTCCTCATTGCCATATCCATACATAACAGCAATAGAGTCAACGCCGTTCTTATTAGCAGCTCTATGTCAAACTTCCTGTCTCCTATCATAACCGCAGACTTAGGGTCGGTAATTCCATCTCTTTTCAAAGGCTCGCTTTATCATCACATCCTTATGCACAGTCTTTTCTCGTGAGATGGCCCGGTAAGATTTACAAAAATACTTATCCAGTCCATAAGCTATTATCTTCTCAGCTATAGGAGCAGGCTTTGGAGGTAACTACCATCATAGTATGTCCCTTATCCTTAAGCTTCATCAAGCATGGTCTTCCACTCCCTGCACACAGGGGCAAGGAGGTAGCCTGCAGACTCATAATGCTCCCCTATATATCTCAATTGCCCTGTCAGCCTCCCTCAGGGTTCATTCCACAAAACTGGTAAATGAGTCAAAAAGCGGAGGTCCTATAAACTCTTTGTATTCAGCCTCAGAAAGCATCTCCCAGCCCATAGTGCTAAGAGTGCTTAGTTGATTCAACTATACCGTCCTCCTGACTCCACAAGGGTTCCATCCAAATCAAACATCAAATATTTATACATCTTTTTCCTTTTGATGTCTACCTCGTTACCATTTTCATCAACTACTTTATGTTCTCAAGCTGACTCCAATATTGCCCTTTATGGCTGCAACATAGTCCTCCCTAAGCTTCTTCTGCTCAGCCTTTTCTTCATCAGTCAGTCCTTCAGCCTTAGACTTGTGGTAGAGTTCATTTATTCTTTTGATATCATTCTCGTTATTCCCATTTTTGCTCCTTAAAAATTGTCTCTATATAAACCAAAAGCATCTGCATATCAGATGGAGATACGCCCGATATACGGCCTGCCTGACCCACTGAGAGAGGTCTTATTTCGGCAAGCTTCTGCCTTGCTTCTAACCTAATATTGTCTATAGTCTCATACTCTATATCCTCAGGAATGAGGCGGTTTTCCATCTTCAAACTGTTCAACCTAGTCTGTTCTCTCTCTCAATATAGCCCTCATACTTTATAGTATTGATGTTTACCTGCTCTCCAACAGCCTCAGAAAGCCTCAGGTCTTTCATCATCGATTGCAGCCAGAATCTCGTAGCTTAGCTCCGGTCTCTTTATCAGGGTCAGCAAGAGTAACAGCACCAAGCAGGGCTGTACTTCCGTTTTTCTGTAAGGAAATCGTTGACTTCCTTCCTTCCTCCCTATAGTCTTTTGATTTCAGACGCTTTATTTCCTCTTCAATTTCAGCCCTCTTCTCTGAAGCAGGCTCTCGTATCTTTCCTTTGAAATAAGTCCCACCTCATAGCCCATCTTTAGTAAGCCTAAGGTCAGCATTGTCCTGTCTTAAGAGCAGCCTGTACTCAGCCCTCGAGGTCATCATCCTGTATGGTCTCGCTGTGTGCTTAGTCACCAAATCATCGATAAGAACTCCGATATAGGTATCTGAACGCTTGAGAATAGCGGCTCTTGCCATCAAGCTTTCTCACCGCATTGATACCTGCTGATAAGTCCCCTGAGCAGCCGCCTCCTCATAGCCTGAGCTCTGCCAACTGGCCTGCTGCATCAATCCCTCCGCCACCTTTTGTCTCAAGACTCTTTCTTTAAGGTGGTCGCATCTACGCAGTCATACTCTATAGCATAGGCATTTCTACTATATGACATTCTCAAGTCCCGGTATAGTCCTGTACATAGCTACCTGTACATCCTCCGGCATAGATGAGCTCATACCATCAACATACATTTTCATTGGTGTACTGCCCTCAGGCTCTGCAGAACATTCGGTGCCTCTTTATCGGCAAATCTCATTACCTCTGTCCTCTATGGACGGACAGTATCTTGGACCTAGCTTCTATTACACCTCCGTATGAGAGGTGAGCGGTCATATTTCTCTGATTATCCCTATGAGTCTCTCTCATTGGTATAGGTGTTAGATGACAGGGAATCTGCTCTCTGCTTATATCTTTTCCTTCGTTTAAGAATGAAAATGGAACTACCTTTTCGTCTCCATTTTGCACTTCCATTTTGGAGAAATCTATAGTTCGCTTGTCTACTCTGGCAGGAGTACCTGTCTTAAATCTCCTAAGCTTCATACCCAAGCTAGCAGGGAATCTGTCAATGTGTAGAGGCTGACAGCCCATTAGGTCCTGTGTATTCACTCACATCTCCGTATATGCAGTGGGCCTTTAGGTAGGTTCCCTGTACAGAGAATAACTGCCTTAGCAGTATACACCGCACCTGAATAAGTCTTAACACCTGTTACCCTACCCTCTTCAACCAGAATCTCAGCCACCTCAGCCTGCTTGATGGTAAGGTTTGGTGTATTTTCCATTACCTTACGCATCTCAAGGGAATAAGCCTGTTTATCCGCCTGCGCCCTAAGGCTGTGAACCGCAGGGCCTTTTGACTTATTGAGCATCTTGGACTGATATAGTCTGTCTATTTTTACCCATTTCTCCACTCGAGAGCATCTATTTCTTTTTACCAAATGCCCCTTGAAGTGCCTCCATATTAGGGGTTACAGAGATGAGGGCTATACTGTCTACGCTTACGGTAAAGACAAGCACCCTTTTACCAAGCCTTGCTGCCGCCAGTGCCGCCTCACAGCCTGCATGTCCAGCTCCTATTACTATTATCTCAAAATCATCACAAATCATATTATCCTCAAATCTAAGCCGTGTATATACCTATTCTTCATAATGATACTTGCAGGTATATATAATCAAGTTATTATTTCTACTCTAAATTATAAGTGTTTCGCATGTTCATCTGTTATTCTTCTACTATAAACCTTTCTATACTTAAGAGATTCAGGGCTTACCTATTCCTGTAAAACTCTTCCCTATCAATGCTCTTAATTAAGTCGTTAATCTCGTTTTACTACCTTTTATCATCTTTCTGCCATTCCAAATAATGCTCCAAGCAGTTGCTGTGTGTGAATACATATTCATTATTCAATTTCTCCCAACTCTTCATGGACTTCATAATAAATTTCCCTGTTTCTGCTTCTCATATGGACTTATCCAAATATGGTAAGGTATTCAGCATTTCTCTTAGCTTTCATTATATTGTTATATCTCAGACTCTGACATCATTACACATTCTGGTTCTTTGTCCAAACAACTGTCTCCCATCAAAAACCCTTATCACAAAAGATTTGAAGTTATCCCTTATATCCATACTCTTTTACTGCTAACATTATAAACACCTCATTTCGTTATAAAAATCGTATTGTTTTCGTACAGTAATTATACTCTAGTATTATCATCTTGTCAAAATATTTATTCTACTTTTTAATTGAATAGAGATTGTCAAAAATCCCTATTCATTTAAAACTGGGGCAAACTCTCCGTTTAACCCGGAAACCCTGCCCCTACTATTATATCAGTCTATATTATTTTTGCTTCTTCTTCTTCTTCTTTATTTCTTCCTCAATTCTCAATCTTCTTCTCGATCTCAGCAATCTTCACAAGCCCATCTGTAATAGTCTTAATCTCATCCTCTGTAAAATCAGCTTTTTGCTGCTTCTAACTGCTCTGTCAAGAACTCTACATAAGGCTTTTCAGCATTCTTCTCAGCTTCATCCTTTTTTATTTTAGAAAAGAGCTTATTCCAAGTGTCCGGATTCTCAGCAAATATCTTATTTTCTTCTTCATAAAGTGCTGCAGCAGGATCTGCAGAAGCTGTACTCTTTATCAGATGTGACTGTAGCTGTTACTCCATTTCCTGCCTTTTTACCTGTTCGATTACCTTGAGGATTTCTTCCTGCTCTCATCCTCGATTGCACCTACAATCGGATCTCCAATGATATTACCATTCTTGTCAACTATAACTGTAGTAGGAAAGCTAAATATCTTTCTTACATACTCGTGGTCCTGTGGGAGGATAAGATTCCTATAAGTTACACCCTGCTTAGAAAGGATGTCCTTTGCCTCAGCAAGTCCCTTTTCATCACTTGCCGTACCTGCATTGATACCCACAAGCTCAGCCCCCTGTTCTTTTAGCTTCTTGCTAAATTTCTCAAGTGCAGGCATCTCATTTACACAGGCTGAGCAGCCATTGAACCAGAAATTGACAAGTGTAGCCTCATTTCTTACTAAAAAGGCTTTCGTCTACATCATTGCCATCAAAGTCCTCACCTTTAAATGAATGGGGAATTTTCTCAGCAGTCATGGTCTTGCTTCCTTGGGTCATATTGTTGCCTGAAGCGTTAGCGTTACCGCCGCCCTTATTTCCACAGGCTGTCACAGATGCAGCAAGCATAGCTGCTACTAAAAATACAGGAATAATCTTCTTAATTGTCTTTTTTGTTTTCATCATTTTTCTCCTTAGTTCACACTTTTTGTTGTTTTATTCTTATTAAGCTCACGCGCTCTTTCGAGAATCTTCATCTTCTCAGGTCCCCAATTCACGCTGATAGCCTTAGTAGGACAGACTTTCACACATTCACCACAACGGATACATTCCATGTGGGCATCATTCTTTGTGATATCCACATCCATCTTACAGGTTCTTGCACATTTTCCACAGGATACACACTTGTTAAAGTCTACATTGTAGTGGAGGAGTGACACCTTGTTAAACAGAGCATAAAATGCTCCAAGAGGGCATATCCACTTACAAAACGGACGGTACACAAGTACACTTAGCACAATCACAAGGATGAGGATACTAAGCTTCCAAAGGAAGAGCTTACCAAGAGTCGCTCTAATGGCAGGGTTGACTATCGAGAGTGGGATTCCTCCTTCAAGTATACCTTGAGGACAGATATACTTACAAAAATACGGTGACGAAAGCCCTGCCGCATTATTCAAAAATGTCGGAAGTATAATAACCGCCACCACCAAAATGATGTATTTAAGGTAAGTCAGCGCCTTTAGTTTCTTGGTGCTAAACTTCTTTGACGGTATCTTGTGAAGCAAATCCTGAAACAGTCCAAATGGACAGAGGAAGCCACAGATAAATCTGCCTAGCATAACACCGAAAAATATAATAATTCCAGTAATGTAGTAGGTAAGGCTAAAGTCCCTCGAGCCTACCACCGCCTGAAATGAGCCGATAGGACAGGCACCTGTTGCTCCCGGACAGGAGTAGCAGTTAAGTCCCGGCACACAAGCTATTTTCCCTTTGCCCTGATACAAGGTTCCCTTTAAAAAGTTAGGAAGATGAATATTAGTTAATAGGGTTGCTATTATCTGTACCATCGTCCTGCTTTTAAGGAAATCTTTAACCCGGCCCTTCTTTTTATTGTTAGTTAACTTCTTTTCCACGTTAAACTCATCCTTTCTAACTATAATTAGCCTATACCCACGCACTCAAGACATAGGTTGATTGCTTTGGTAAGTACAGTTTGAGCCTCTCCACGGTATGCTCCAAAGGCTATAAAAGCTATCGAAACTACAAGCAAGGCCACCTGAGCCACTAACTTCTTTTTATTAGTCTTAAATGTGAAATTCCCCATTTTATAAACCTCTTTTCTGTTATTTATTTATACAATGATACAAGTGTCAAAAGAATAAAAATTCGATGTAAGCGTGCTTGCAAGAGAATTTATTATCTTTTGGTACCCACATCATACAGTATCAAAACCGTAAAAACCTGATTGCACCCTCGTTAGAATTGATTATTTTCTGATACCATATCACCTGTACCGACACCAAAGAGAATACCTAGATTGCAAAAAGGGGAGGAGCAAAACCGGATTAGTTTCTCCAGTGCCGGCACTACAAATGACGAACTTAAGTATAAACACAACCTGTATAAAATTTGTGTTAAGAAAAAGTTTTCTTTAATTTTTAGATGTTTTTTGTTCATACCTTCTGGCAGATTCCAAATCATTTCTTTATAAATAAAGTGTTAATTCTTCTTAATAGAAATTTTTATTTCCTTATGATATGATAAAACAAAACTAAACTAATTGTAAAGGAAGTGACAACGTGAGACTGTTGGTTGTTGAAGATGAAAGGGCTCTTTGCGAGTCTATAGCAAAGGGACTTAGACTTGATGGATATGAGGTGGATATGGTTTTTGATGGAGAGGAAGCAATGGATATAATCTCTACCGATAGCTATGATCTTATTATCCTTGACTTAAATCTGCCGGGAATGGACGGCTTAGACATACTTAAAAATATGCGTGCTAGTGATAATGAGACAAATGTCCTCATCCTCTCTGCAAGAGGCGGACTGAACGATAAGATAGAAGGACTTGACAGCGGGGCAAATGATTATCTATGTAAGCCGTTTCACTTTGAGGAACTTGAGGCAAGGGTTAGGAGCCTCACTAGAAGAAGGACTGTTCAAAACAATATAGTGCTTGAATGTGGTGAAATATCCTTAAATACCAAGACACGTACTGCCTTTGCAAAGGGAGAAGAGATTGCACTTACAAGGAAGGAGCTTGCTATCCTAGAATACCTCATCCTCCACCAGGGGCGCCCTGTAAGTCAGGAGGAGCTTATCGAGCATGTATGGGATAGCAGTGTGGATAGCTTTAGCAACTCAATCAGGGTTCACATAAGTGCACTTAGAAAAAAGATAAGAACAGCTCTCGGTAAAGACCCTATTACCAATAGAGTAGGCCAAGGCTATGTGATAGGAGGGGATGGAGAATGAAGAAACACCTCTCTCTCAGATGGAAGCTTACCCTTATGACAGCCTTTATGGTAATTACCGCCTGCCTTGCAATCAGCCTCTTTATAAGCCGTTCTGCCATACTTTATATGGATGAGATTGGCAATTCAGCTATAGCCATCCTCCCAAATACCGATATCCCTACAACCACCACAGATGAGATTCAGGTAGTTCTCAATCCAAAGTCTGTGGTAGCCGACACAGTTAAAAACACCCAGATTGAATTCTGGATAAAAAGTCTTGCAATTACACTAATTATAACTCTTACGGTGAGCTTTCTTATGTATCTCATAGTGGGCTATGCACTTTATCCTTTGAGGGAACTTACCTCACAGATAGAGGACATTCAGGCAAAGAACCTTAAAGAGCCCATACTGTCGAAAAGTAATTCTACAGAGATAGAAAGACTTACCCTTGCCTTTAACAGGCTTCTCCTCCGACTTGAGGAGACCTCTGCCACCCAAAGACAGTTCTCAGCCAATGCCGCTCACGAGCTTAGAACCCACTTGCGGTGATGAGGACAAAGTTTGAGGTCTTTGAAAAATAAAAATCCGGATGAAGCAGACTATAAAGAAGCCATAGGTATGGCAAGAACCCAGACTGACCGCCTCTCACACGTAATTGACATCCTACTTGAAATGACTGAGCTTCAGTCAGCTCCTAAGAGTGATAGTATCTCACTGGCGGAAATCACTGAAGAGGTCATCTGCGACCTTGTGTCTGTGGCTGAAAAAAAGAATATAAGTCTTATTCAAGTAGGTGACGAGGCAAGGCTTACGGGCAGCGATACCCTCGTGTACAGGGCTATTTACAATCTTATTGAAAATGCAATTAAGTACAACAAAGAGGACGGCAAGGTATCTGTAGCCATTACTGAGGACGAGGACTTCGCAAAGGTGATTATCACAGACACGGGAAGCGGTATAGTAAGAGAAGACTGGGATAAAATCTTCGAACCGTTTTTCAGAGTTGACAAATCCCGAAGCCGTTCTATGGGTGGAGCAGGACTGGGACTTGCCCTTGTAAAAGAAATCGCAGTAAGGCATGGCGGGGATGTAAAGGTAATAGAGAGTTCTAACAAAGGAAGCAGTATAGAGCTCTCGCTAAGTAAGAATAATAATTAGCTGTGGGAACTCACATTAGTTCCCAAGGCAGTAAAAAGTAAAGGGATGCCACATCAATGATAAATATCTCTTACATCAATTCCAGCTTATTATTAGCTATGTGATGTAATTATTATATCTAATGTGACATCCCCTTTTATCGCATATTAAACGATTATATGTCAAAGGAAATACATCCTTTTGCCGTTAAGTAAACAGTTATCTGTTCCACTCTTGTATCATCCGCCTTTAGAAAGTAAATCTGGCTACTTCATCCTGAAGCTCTGTTGCTATATGGGCAAGGTTTTCAGTTGCTGATGATATATCGTTTATGGACTGAACCTGAGTATCCACTGCTGCAGATGCCTCTTCACTTGTAGCCGCATTCTCTTCGGCAATGGCTGATAGATTTTCAACCATCTTGGTTACATTCTTATTTTCTGCGGCAATAGTCTTTGAAGAAGAATTTATCTCTGCCACGATGTTCTTACTATTCTCAACTGCCTTTGATATTTCTTCAAACTTATCGCTTTGTTTCTCCCACTTTTTCACTCTGCTTTATAACCATTTCATTGGACTTCTCCATCATGGTTACGGCAGATTCAGCCTTAGTCTTAAGCTCATCAATTACGGCTCTTATCTCTGCAGTAAAGCCTGCACTCTGCTCTGCAAGCTTCCTGATTTCATCAGCAACAACCGCAAAGCCCTTTCCTGCCTCACCTGCTCTTGCTGCTTCTATAGCCGCATTTAGGGCAAGAAGGTTGGTCTGGTCGGAGATAGACTGAATCATCTCAGAAGCATTTGATATCTTCTCTGTAGCTACACTTGTCTCAACTATAACAGCACTAACATTATCGGATATCTTACGGTTTTCATCTGTAAGTTCAACAAGGTCTTTAAGTGTTTCATTTCCGTCATTCTTACATCTGTCAATTGTATCTGTTGCCTCATCAAGCTCTTCCAACGTCTCCATCATACCATCAAGAAGCCTGTTGGCAGTCTCAACAGAGGTTGCCGCTGCCTGCGTATCCTCTGCCTGACTGGTTGCTCCGTCAGCTATATTGGTCACAGCAGTTGCTACCTCTCCTGCTGCATCAGATGTAGCCTGTGTTGTAGCTGTCAGCTCCTCAGCTGTAGCCGCAGTATTTTGCGCATAAGAATTGATGTTTGAAACAATGCCTATAAGATTCTGATTAAGTTTTCTGAGGCTAAGTATCAGGCTTGCTATCTCATCTCCGCTCTTGTCGTACTTTGCATTTTCTGCTCTTTCTGCATCCAGATTGAGGTTATAGTCTGCAAGCTTAGCCAAAGCACTACTTACAACCTTTAGAGGAAGGGATACCTTCCTTCTTAAAAGCATGAAAATAAGTGCTGCTATGATAATTATTAATATCAAGTTTACAATCACACTGAGGATTGCACTATTTACAGCATCCTGTGTCATCTTCTTCACACTGATAACTGTTTCAAATACCCAATATTCATCCGTTCCCTCTATGGCAACAGGAATGTACATAATCAACGAATTCTTTCCTGTGTAAGCTGATACACGCTCAACTTCAGATTCTTTATTCTGCTGAGCTGTATCTACATGTTGCTTTACTGTAGGATCAACTGAAGACTCGTTCAGTATTAAGCTTTCGTCCAATGAGTGTGCCACTGTTTTTCCCTCATTAGATAAAAGTGCGGTGAAAATCATCCTCACTGTTGCTTGGATCTTCTGCCAGTTCTTTTGAAAGTTCTGTAACAAAGATATCTGCTGTTACAGCTCCAATTATCTTCCCATCCATCTTTATAGGTAGGCCGTAAGTAGTCATTATATTTTCACCCTCCTTATAAGGCTGGGTAATAACTGCTGTGCCGGCATCCATAATTTCATTGTACCAGGTTGATTCTCTATAGGCATCAATCAATGTCTCTGTAACATTTCCATTTGCTTCTCTTAGGTAGTATGATTGGAAGAGTCCCTCTTTGTTTTCAGGTGTTATATTCTGTGCATCTTTACCATCGAAGGCATTTGGCTCAAAAAATACTCCACATCCTCCAATATCCATATTGCCAACAAGCATGCTTTCAACTAAATTGGATATAAATACCCTCTGTCTTTGATCAGTTGGTATATTCTTCATCATTGTAGATACTGCACCTTCAGTTGTCCTCGCTGAGTAATATGCAGATATAAATTTCTGCTCATGCTGCTTTGCAAGCTTTCTGGTTTCTTCATACTTATGAGCTTTGTTTGTACTGATAGCCAAATTATAGCTTCTTACCGTATCAAAAGCAGTCTTTGCTCCAAGAGTGATTATGAGCAAAATCGAAATGATAATGCTTATCCTCATGCCTACGCTTTTGACCTTGGCATTTCCGTCCTTTGCAAAATTATGTTTCATTTTCATGGTTTACCCTCCATAGTTAAAACTATGATTATTGTCGTTTTTACCATGATTAATATCGGATGATTAATTAAAATAATTAATAGGGCTTATTAATTTTACAAAAACAATCTGATTACATAAGTCTTTGACTTGTTAAAAAGAGGCCTTTTAATCTACAAAGTATATTAAAAAGCCTCTTAGTCATATATTTATTTTTAGAAAGTAAATCTGGCTACCTCATCCTGTAACTCTGTTGCTATATGGGCAAGGTTTTCACTTGCCGATGATATATCGTTTATGGACTGAACCTGAGTATCTACAGATGCAGATGCCTCTTCGGTTGTAGCCGCATTCTCTTCGGCAATGGCTGATAGATTTTCAACCATCTTAGTTACATTCTTGTTCTCAGCCTCAATGGTCTTTGAAGATGTATTTATCTCTGCCACAATGTTCTTACTGTTCTCAACTGCCTTTGATATTTCTTCAAACTTATCGCTTGTTTCTGCCACTTTCTCACTCTGTTTGATAACCATTTCATTGGACTTCTCCATCATGGTTACAGCAGATTCAGCCTTAGTCTTAAGCTCGTCAATTACGGCTCTTATCTCTGCAGTAAAGCCTGCACTCTGCTCTGCAAGTTTTCTGATTTCATCAGCAACAACCGCAAATCCCTTTCCTGCCTCACCTGCTCTTGCTGCCTCAATAGCCGCATTTAGAGCTAGGAGGTTGGTCTGGTCGGAGATAGACTGAATCATCTCAGAAGCATTTGATATCTTCTCTGTAGCTACACTTGTCTCAACTATAACAGCACTAACATTATCGGATATCTTACGGTTTTCATCTGTAAGTTCGACAAGGTCTTTAAGTGTTTCATTTCCATCATTCTTACATCTGTCAATTGTATCTGTTGCCTCATCAAGCTCTCCCAGTGTAACTATCATCTCACCAAGAAGCTTATTAGCTGTTTCCACAGATGCAGCTGCAGCCTGTGTATCCTCTGCCTGACTGGTTGCACCTTCAGCTATATTGGTAACTGCAACCTCTACCTCTCCTGCTGCATCAGATGTAGACTGAGCTGTAGCTGTCAGCTCCTCAGCCATTGCCGCAGTATTTTGAGCATGAGAATTGATGTTTGAAACAATGCTTATAAGATTCTGATTAAGTTTTCTGAGGCTAAGTATCAGGCTTGCTATCTCATCTCCACTCTTGTCGTACTTTGCATTTTCTGCTCTTTCTGCATCCAGATTGAGGTTGTAGTCTGCAAGCTTAGCCAAAGCACTGCTTACAACCTTTAGAGGAAGGGATACCTTTCTTCTTAATAGGAGCATGATAACAGCTGCAATCACAATAATAAGAGCAATATTGATAATTGCACTAAGCGTTGCTGACCTAACAGCACTTCTTGTCATCAAATCCACACTTATAACAGATTCAAATATCCAGTATTCTGAAGTTCCTTCTACCGCTACTGGAACATAAATAATCAATGACTTCTTTCCCGTTGTAATCGAGACTCTCTCAAGCTCAGACTCCTTGTTCTGTTGAGCCATATCAAGTCTTGACTTTACTTCCGCATCTGTGCTTGTATCCTTCAAAACGAGACTTTCGTCAATAGAGTGAGCCACTGCAATTCCCTCATCAGATACAAGAGCAGTAAAATTGTCCTCACTATTGTTCGGCTCTTCTGCAAGTTCCTTGGAGAACTCAGTTACATACATATCAGCAGCAATTGCTCCTATTAGCTTTCCATCCTCTGTTATAGGAATACCATAGGTGGTAACAATATTGTCGCCATCCTTAAAAGGCTGTGTAATCAAGGCTTTTCCTGTTTTCATTATCTCAGTATACCAGCTCGAATCTCTGTATCCCTTGATTTTGCTTTCCTTAACGCTTCCTCCCGCATCTCTGCTAAAATAAGACTGCATAAGTCCTTCTTCATTGTCAGAAGTTTTATTCTGCGCATCCTTACCGTCAAAAGCATCTGGCTCAAAGAAGACTCCGATTCCACCTATATCCATGTTACTTTCGATTGTCTCTCCTACCATATCAGATATAAATGCTCTTTTTCTCTCTTCCGGTTTTGTGTTGTTCATCAACGCATCTACCGCATCTTCCATAGTTTTAGCCGTATAGTATACAGAATTAAATCTCTGTTCAAGCTGTTTACCAAGCTTTCTTGTGCGTTCATATTGAAACTCTTTGTTTGAAGTTACTGCCAAATTGTAGTTTCTTACCGCATCAATGGCTGTCTTTGTGCCAAGTGTAATGATAAGCAAAACCGAAATAATAATGCTTATCTTCATACCTACACTTTTTACTCTGGGACTTCCGTTCTTAGCTACATTGTTTTTCACCTTCATGACTTTCCTCCATGTTTATACATGATTATTATCGCATTCCCGACCATAAATTATATCGGATAATTCATGAAAATAAATAATAACAAGATTGAGTTTTTGTAAAAAATTGCAAAAAAGCCACAACTCATCATTTAATGATAAGCTATGGCTTTTATAATTCTGCCCAAATTTCACAAAAGATAGAATCCATTATAGTCTGTGGATGAAAAACATTTCATTTTTTTGCATCAGCCCTTAACAGCTCCACCCATTCCATTTACATAGAACTTCTGTAAGTAGAGGAAGAGAATAGCTATAGGAATGGAGATGCAAACTGCTCCGGCAGCAAATCTGGTATACCAGTCAATGATATACTCCTTGCTAAGCATCTGCCAAAGTCCGATAGATACGGTAAAATACTCGGATTCAGCCCTACAGATAACCCTTGCGGCAATGAAATCTACCCAAGGTGAAATGAAGGCTGTAAGCACTGTAAATACTATAACAGGTTTTGAAAGAGGAATGGTTACCTTGGTAAATACCTCCCATTTGGTAGCACCATCTATCATGGCAGCCTCATCAAGCGCCTTCGGAACTGTATCGAAGAATCCCTTAGCTATGTAGAATCCAAGTCCTGCACCAGCTGAATATATGAGGACAAGAGCAACTCTAATCATAGGTCCCTGTGAAAGACCAAGTGACTTGATGATGTAGTACACAGCCACAATAGCCATAATTCCAGGGAAAAGTCCAAGTACCATAGCCATGTTCATAAATGGCTTTCTTGCCTTGAAGCGAAGTCTTGAAAGACAGTAGCTTACGCAAAGCACAAAGACTGTAGATACAAGGCAGGAAAAGATTGCTATGATAAAGGTATTCATAAACATCTTAGGGAAGTTCAGTATGGCCGTATCCGTAAAGAGCTTTATGTAGTTTTCAATGCTAAGTCTCTCAGGGAAGATTCCTGTACTGCCCTTAGGTGTAAGACTCTTAAGCACTACCCAAACTACAGGGAGTACCCAGATAGTCGCAAGCACAGCCAAAAACACATGAACGAAGATATTGCCAAGTATCTGGCGCACTCTGTATGAAGATGACATTTTTACTTTATTATCCATTATTTGAACGCCTCCTCATTCTTATAAGATCCACTCCTGTGGTAGGTTACAAGTGCCACTATCGAAAGTATGATGAAGGTAAATAATACCAATAACCGCACCTGTATTAAAGTACTGCTTGTCTACCGTTAGCTTATAGAGCCAGGTAATAAGCAGGTCTGTCTTACCGGCGGTATCACCTACATCTACAGGAGCTCCTCCTGAAAGCAGGTAGATTACGTTGAAGTTATTGATATTACCGGTAAACTGTGTAATGAGATAAGGTGTTGTTACAAAGAGCATGTAAGGGAGGGTTATCTTCCAGAATATGGTCACTGTATTGGCACCATCCACCCTTGCTGCCTCATAAAGCTCCTCAGGGATATTCTGTAATATACCGGTCACCTGTAAAAGTGTATATGGGATACCTACCCAAAGGTTGATTACGATAACTGTGATTCTAGCCCAGGTAGCGTCTTCAAAAAACGGAAGGTACTGCCCCTCTCCAAGTATCCCAAGGGCTCTAAGCATAAGGTTAAAGTCTCCTTTCGGCTGGAGCATGGTTCTCATTATCATAAGAGAAACAAACTGTGGAACTGCTATAGATAATATAAAGCAGAATCTCCAGAAACTCTTACCTATAGTAGCCTTTCTATTTATGATGAGACTAAGATCATACCCAGTATATAGTTAAGTGAGGTAGCAAATACTGCCCACACGACTGTCCAAATTAATACTCCCCAGAATGACTTGCCCACTTCACTTCCAAGAGTAAGTACATCCTTAAAGTTGTCAAGTCCAACCCAGTCAAAGAGAACCAAATGGTCTCCCTTAACAGAGTAGCTTGTAAATGCCATACTTATCATATAAATAAGAGGCATGATAGTAAATAATACAATTCCGATAAACGGAGGTGTCATAAGAAGCTTATGTAAATCCTTATCGAAAAGATTCTTCACATCCTGAGCGAAACTCAAAGGCTTCTTTCCCGCCTTTTTTCTAAGCTCCGCTTCATAAGAACTCTTAACCGCTGTCACTACAATAACTATGAAAAACAGGGTTATAACTATTGCAAATATACCGTAAAGAAGCATAAGAACGGTATTGTCACCGGCAATATACTCATATACCTGCTTCTTCTCATTCCATACTTCCTCCTGAGGATTGCCTCCAAGAGTAAGGAATCTTCCAAAATCATAAATTCCGGTATTAATCAGATAGTAAATATAGGCTGCTTCCAGTCCCAAGAAGATAAGACCCTTGACTATCTGTCCACGCACCAGATTACCAAGTCCCAGTATACAAAGGGAAAGTTTGGTAAATACATCGCCTTTGGCTAAAGCCTTAAAGAATTTCACATCTTCCATGTTTTATCCCCACACATCTGTTATTTTCGTGTAAATGGTTTCCCTACTTCCTCATAAACATCTTTTTATTATAAATGCGTGCCCTTACTTTGAACACGCATCCATAACCCATATCCGGCTACAGACTGTAAATATACTATCTACAGCCTGTAAGCCTATATAACATCTTATTATTTTGTATTAAATGCAGCATTTAACGCTTCTGTCTTCTCTGCTGCGTTCTTCTCTGTAACATCTCCTGAGAGGATAGCCTTACCCATATTCTCAGCATTTGCCCAGTAGTTAGACATACCTGCCACGAATGGCTGCATGATGGATGTATTTGCTACTGTATTACCCTGTGCTGTTGCAAGAGCATCTGCAGCGATTTCGCCCTCTGTAAGAAGTGACTGATCTGTAGGGATAGTCTTTCTTGTCTTGTAGTGCTCTTTCTGAGCTTCTGTACTTCCAAGGAAAGAAGCAAGTGCAACTGCTACCTGAGGGTTCTTTGTATTAGGGTTTACACCTATTGCCTTAGATCCTGCAAAGCTCTTAAGCTGTACTTCTTTTCCATCAATCTTAGCTGTAGGAAGCTGAACAATACCTACATTTTCAGCACCAAAGTGCCTCTGCTACGTTATTGTAATCCCAGGTACCGCTGAATATTGCATTTACGCTCTTATCCTTAAGTCCCTTGATACCTGAACCATCTGCATCGTTAGAGAAATTCTTATTCTTAACAAGTTCTACAAGATACTTGGTAACTGCTACCGCCTTGTCACCGCTGTAGTCGATACCTGCTGAAGCATCGTTGTTACCGCCAAAAAGTGTACAGCCGTTAGCTGCATAGAAAGCTACATTGTACCAACCATTGCTGAGTGGGAAAGAAACCTTACCCTTCTCAAGCATAGTCTCAAGGCTCTTTACATCATCCTCAGAGAAAACTCTCTTGTCATAGTACATAAACCAGGTATTAGATGTAAAAGGTACAGCGTAAACACCACCCTCATAAGTAACTGTATTTACAATAACCTCTGAGTTCTGTGACTTAACAGCATCAAGTGCGCTTCCACCAAGCTTTGATATAGCCTTAGCCGCTACGAGGTCACCGATGTTATCGTTTGCAAGCATATATACATCTGCTGCAGCGCTAGGATCCTGTGTTACCTGTGTCCTAGCTTCACCCTCAGGGCAAACACCATACTTAAATGTAAGCTTCCAGTTAGGATGAGCTGCTGCAAACTTATCGCACATGGTGCCAAGCCAGTTCCCGCTCTCCTTAGCCTGATCTTCCTGTGGGCTCCATACTGTGATTGTAGCCTCTACTGCCTCTTCATCTGTAGAAGCTGCACTTCCTGACTTTGCTGCAGAAGTTGTTGAAGCAGTTGAAGTAGCTGCACTTCCTGATTTAGCCGCACTGCTTGTCTTTGTATCAGATGACTTTCCACAGCCTACAAGTGAAGCTGCCATCACTGCTGCAAGCATAAGTGACAAGAATTTTTTTGACTTTCTCATTTGAATTATCCTCCTTTGATTTTGGAATATATCCCACTAAGCTGATTATGCTGATATTCTCCTGCCGCCACAGTCAAATACAGACATATCAATTCATGAAATATATTCGTAAAGTTTCGAAACTTTACGAAACCCTATTTTCGTCTTATGTTATCATTATATCGGCTAATTGTCAATATATTTTTGTGCATTTAGCCTATGTGAATTCATTTAATTTTTTCTCCCTCTACAATTGTCACATCATTTTTGCATTTTGTTTAGTTTTTACACTTATTTCGTAAATCCTATTGCAAATTACACAAAATAATATTATACTTATTTCGTAAATTTTCGTAAGTACTAAGGAAGGTTTTATATGGTTACTATCAAGGACATAGCTAAAGAGCTTGGTGTTTCACAGGGGACAGTCTCCAAGGGGCTTAACAACGCTCCCGATGTAAGCGAGGCTTTGAAACAAAAGATTGTAAATACAGCCATTTCCATGGGCTATAAGAGCATTAAGCTAAAGCATACAAGCAGCGGTAAAAAGCTCTGTATGTTTATGGAAAATATGGATTATGAGTCTTCGGGGCAGTTCGGATTTGACATAGTTTCAGGTTTCAAGCAGGAAGCCGTAAAGGAAGGCTTCGATGTGACTCTTCTCCCTATTACGCCCGCATTTCAAAAAAACGAGGCTTATGATTCATTCATGTTTAAGAATGGATTTGTAGGTTCTTTTTGTGTGGGCTTTGCCTTAGAAGATCCTTGGCTAAAGGAGTTTAAGATCACCTCCACCCCAACTGTACTTTTTGATAACTATGTTACTAAGAATCCAAATACCTGCTACATAGGGACTGACAGCGCTGAGATAATGGAACTGATAGTGTCACATCTTTACCACCTTGGACATAGAAAAATAGCCTTCTTAAACGGCTCTATGAACTCTTTGATTACCGAGCAGCGGATGGAAGGCTTTTACAACAGTATGAATAAAAGAAAGCTAACTGTAGATGATGAGTTGGCTATATATGCCTACTTTGTGGCAAGGGTGGCTGAAGATCATATCGACAGGATACTGGATAGAGGTGCGACTGCCATCATCTGCGGCAATGATGTGATTGCTTCTGGAGTCTATACAGAGTTGATGGGTAGGGGGTTGTCCATACCTGAGGATATAAGCGTGGTAGGTATAGACGATATACCACTTGCTTCACTCCTCACCCCTCCTCTTACAACAGTCCGCCAAGAGCGTGAACTGCTTGGAAGATCAGCCTTTTTTGCGCTCAATTCTATCCTTACGCACAATATGGCAATCAGCCGCAACCTTCTCCGTCCTAAGCTAATTCAAAGAGAATCTACTACTTATGCTAAAGAAGGGGTACATCTGGCTGTACTGGAGGGGTAAGGAGCACCTTATATTTCCCTGTCAAATACAAGGCGCAGACCTCTAAATCATTGCAGGGCAGCACATACATATACGCCGCAATTAAGCCCTTAGGGAAATTGTCTATCACATAATAAAAAAATGTGTGCATCCCTCGGAGAGTTATTATTTTAAATAAGTAAAGGCTGTAACACTTACAATCCTGCAAGTGTTACAGCCCCTATTTATTTCAATGAAACTTATTTTGTCTTAGTTTCAGCCTTTGCTTCAACTTCTTTTCCGTTCTCTACGATAAAAGCTCCAACCTTGTCAAGAAGGATAAGATCCATAATATTTCCCTTACCCACCTGACTCTCATAGGTAGCAAGGTCAATACTTCCTTTTGCCCCACTTCTTTCGTAGTAAGAATTGAGCGCATCCTGATATTCAGAGTCGGACACCTCAAGCTTCTCAGCCTCTGCTATCGCTTTTACAACCACAAGCTGTTTAGCACTGCTCTCAGCCTGAGACTTAACTTCTTTCTCAAACTCTTCCTCAGTCAGCTTGAACTGATTTGTAACAATGTCCTTTAATTCAAGTCCATACTGCGCTGCCAGATTATTCCAGTAGTTCATAATCTGCTGATGATATTTGTCTTCAACCGCCTTAGGCACAGACTTGACAGCACTTTCAGTAACTACCTTGTCTATAACTTCTCTCTGAACACTTTCTTTGGCGGCATCCTGCTTACTCTCTTCAAGCTTCTTTCTTACGTCTGCCTCATAATCAGCACTGGTAGCAAACTCGGTGTTTTCTTTAACCAGTTCATCAGTTAGCTTCTTAGGAGCTTCTCCGATAATGTAGTTAATCTTAACAGTAAATACTACCTTAGCTCCCTTTAACTCCTCTCTATGATAATCCGCTGGGAAGGTAAGGTTAAGGTCAACTGTTTCACCAGGCTTCTTGCCTATGAGTCCATCCTCAAAGCCCGGAATAAATTTTCCTAAACCGATATTAAGGTCAAAGCCTGCAGCAGTACCGCCGTCAAAAGCTACTCCATCTTTCTTTCCTTCGTAGTCTATGTTGACAGTATCACCTTTTTTAATCTCTCTATCGGTAATCTTCTCAGGATAGTTCTTAAGGAACTCCTTTACCTTTTCTTCTACCTCTGCATCAGTTACCACTGTATCTACCTTTGTATACTCAACTCCCTTGTAGTTGGCAAGCTTTTCGATATAGTCTGAAGGATTGAACTCTATCACTGCACTATTATCTACAGTAGAAGCTGTATTTACTGCTGAACCTGATGCGGAGCCTGTGCCTGCACTTCCACTCTTACTACTACCTGAATTGCCTCCGCAAGCAGTTAATGCTATTGCTACCGCACTAATTGCAGTCATTAAATATACTCTTTTTTTCATTACTAATTCCCTTTCTTTTACTCCAAAACATGTTATTCCGCTATGCATCATATTGCAACAACGTATTTGTCATTCTATCATGTTTTCTAGCAAAATAAAAGTGTAGTTTTGTGAATAGTTTGTGATTTGCGAAGAATTGCAAATTATCTAATCCCCTTCACCTCGTAACCAGCTTTTACAACTGCTTCTTTCAGCACATCATCACTTACTTCCTTCAAAAGGCTCACCTTTGCATTCTTGTTTTCAAGGCTTACCTCTGCCTTTACACCGTCTATGGCATTAAGAGCTTCTGTTACATGCTTTACGCAGTGAGCGCAAGACATTCCTTCAATATCGATTGTTTTCTCCATAACAATATCCTCCTTTGTGTAACTGTTATCCTTTATTTCATCTGTCTGAGCCTTCGTTTCATTTGCTTAGGCTGACTCTGTGTAATTTGCGTTCTTGCCTTAACCTTCTTGTACTTAGGTGTGAAAAACCTTAGTCTAAGCGAATTGGATAGTACAAATACCGATGAAAAGCTCATCGCAAGTGCACCAATCATAGGGTTAAGCCTTAGTCCAAAGGCAGCAAAGAATACTCCTGCCGCCACCGGTATACAAAGAGCATTGTAAAATAATGCCCAGAACAGATTCTCTTTAATCTTCTTTACTACTTCGTTGCTTAGCAGGATTGCATAAGGCACGTCTCTTAGGTCGCTGTGCATAAGTATGATGTCAGCCGTATCTACAGCCACATCTGCACCGGTTCCAATGGCTGCTCCCACATCTGCACCTGCAAGGGCAGGGGCATCATTTATTCCGTCACCAACCATCATGACAGTTTTACCCTGTTCCTTAAGCCTTCTTATCTCTGCTTCCTTATCCGCAGGCTTAACCTCTGCGACCACTCTGTTTACTCCTGTTTCACGTCCTATAGCAATGGCTGTGCGCTCATTGTCTCCTGTAAGCATAACCACATCTATGCCTATCTGGTTAAGCTCCCTTACAGCATCCTTACTTCCTTCCTTTATCACGTCGGCTACAGCTATGATGCCGATTAGCTCCTTCTTCTCTTTTCCTCTTGCAAAGTAGAGAACCGTCTTTCCAATGTTATGAAGCTCATCTGCCTTAGCCTTAAAGCCGTTATCAGTTATGCCAAGCTCCTTCATATAGGCTGCATTTCCTGCATATAAGGCTTGCCCATTAATCTCTCCCGCTATTCCTCTGCCCTCTATGGTTTCAAGGGTTTCAGCTCTTTTTATCTCGATGTTTTTAGCTTTAGCGTACTCTGTAACCGCATTAGCAAGCGGATGAGAACTGGCACTCTCAAGAGTAGCCGCAAGCGAAATAAACTCACCCTCTATTATACCATATACAAATACATCTGTTACCTTAGGCCTTCCTTCAGTAATTGTACCTGTCTTGTCAAGAACTACGGTGTCTATCTTATGTGCTACCTCTAGGCTTACCACATTTCTTATAATAATGCCCTTCTCGGCTCCTTTTCCTGTACCAGCCATAATAGCCGCAGGAGTGGCAAGTCCCAGTGCGCAAGGGCAGGAGATGACAAGGACTGCAACCGCCATATTAAGCGCAAAGGAGAAGTCTCCCCTTACAAATAGCCATATGATGAAGGTAAGAAAAGAAATACAAAGCACCACAGGCACAAAGACTCCGCTGATTTTGTCTGCAAGTCTTGATATAGGAGCTTTTGAGCCTGCAGCCTCCTCTACAAGGGAAATAATCTTGTAAAGCGCAGTATCTTCACCTACATTGGTAGCCCTAAAGGTGAAATAACCAGAACGGCTAATGGTTCCTCCAGTCACCCTGTCATCTGTATTTTTCTCTACAGGAATACTCTCTCCTGTCACCATGGCTTCATCCACAGCACCACTGCCGTTTACAATGACACCATCCACAGGCACAGTCTCTCCAGCTTTTACTACTACTATATCTCCTGCCTCCACCTCGGAGACCAACACCTCACTCTCCACGCCGTCTCTTAAGATAACTGCCTTGTCAGGAATCAGATTTACAAAGCTTGCTTATAGCTTCTGTAGTCTTCTTCTTACTCCTTGCTTCAAGAGTATTTTACCTAGGGTAATGAGAGTAAGTATGGTACCCGCTGTATCAAAGTAGAGATTCATCCCAAAGGGCATGGATGACTTCACATCTCCCTATGGAAATAAAGTAGGCAAGCATATACAGAGAATAAACGCTGTATAAAAAAATGATGTACCTGAGCCTATCGCAATGAGGGTATCCATATTGGGATTTCTCTTAAAGAGATGCTTAAATCCGCTTATAAAGAACTTTCTTCCGGTGAAAATAATCGGAAGAACAAGCAGGAGTTCAGTAAGCGCAAGGATAAGCTTCCCTCCGTCTCCCATAAATGCCTTTGGAAATGGTGCATTAAACATACCTCCCATACCAAAAATACATAAGTGGGACCATGAAGATAAATGAAACTATCGCCCTAAGCTTAAGCTCTGTTGCATAATCGCCAGCTACATCTGTCTGATTTTTACTGCTATCAGACTTGATGTCCTTTACACTCGCTCCATAGCCTGCATCTTCTACTGCCTTTATGACCATTTCATCCGTAAGTCCGTCTGAAAGCTCTAGTGTCATCTTATTTTGCATAAGGTTGACATTTACATCCTTTGCACCTTCCAGCTTCTCTACAGCCCTTGTGACGGCTGCAGAGCAAGAAGCGCAGGACATACCTGTTATATTGTAGGTTTCTTTTTTCATTATGCCTCCTTTCTACACTCACTTTGTATCGTTTTACCAAAGTAAAAGTGGTCTCCTATATAGATTAAGGTATTCCAATACAATTAATTCTCTTGTAAACAATCTAACATCTACGTTATACTTTTGACGCTTATATCATATAAGCGCTCCATCATAAAACATTAGTTCTTATCATTTCACTTAATAATGAGTATGCCAAAAATTACATTGTATTCAATTTATTTTATAAATTTTTAACCCTCCTTAACAAAAAGTCAAGGAGGGCTATAATCGGGAGTTTGACAACCTAATCCGTTATGAGGGTTCATCAAAGCCAGATATGGCTTATGTCAAATCTTAAATTTATGCTTGCACGTTCCACTCGATACGTTATAATAGTATTGGAGGATAATACTATGAGATTAGGGATGGACTACCGGAAAATATTCAATTACCTATCGTGCTGTTAAAACAGTTAGAATCAATGGGAAAAACAAAAAACTCAGATTGTTAAAACTTTCGGTTCAGAAAAACAAATCTGCGAGATGTATGGCGTGAAAGATGCAAAAGCCTGGGCTAAAGAACAGGTGCGTATTATGAATGAAGTTGAAAAAGAAGATTCCGCAACATTTAATATTGAGCTCTGTGCCGCTAATGACCTTGTTAGTAATGAACAGCATAGGTTTAATGGCGGATATCTTTTCCTTCAGGATATTTATTATGAATTAGGCATGCATAAGATTTGCCGTGCAATCTCTGCGAGACACCCATTTGAGTACGACCTGAATGACATACTTTCACGTCTTATATACAGCAGAATACTTTTTCCGTCATCAAAAAAGGGAATAGCTTTTGAAGAGTCAAAGCGCTTTATTGAACAGCCCTCTTTTGAACTGCATGATGTTTACCGCTCATTATCAGTGATAGCAGAAGAGGCTGATTATATTCAGAGCCGCATTTTTAAAAATAGCACTGCAGTGCAAAAACGAAATACTCAAGTAATCTATTATGACTGTACAAATTTCTACTTTGAGATCGACAATGAAGAGGATGATAAGCAGTTTGGCAAAAGTAAGGAAAACCGCCCACTTCCTATAGTAGGAATGGGGCTGTTTATGGATAGCGATGGTATTCCTATATCTTTTGCATTTATCCGGAAACCGCAATGAACAGACCACTATGATTCCACTTGAAAAGAAGATGCTTTCTGGATTTGATATGTCCAAGTTTGTTGTCTGTACAGATTCAGGGCTGTCATCTGCAACAAACCGGGTGTTTAATTCCTACGACAGCGAAAACGGCATGCGCGGGTATATAACAACACAGCCTATCAAAATACTTAAAGACTTCTTACAAGAGTGGTGTATGGCTGATGATGGATGGCTTCTCGATGGTGATAGAAGCGGCAAAAAAATATAGGATATCAGAATTAGACAATGAAAAAGGATAGAGACAAGATTTTCTACAGATCGCGATGGATTAAAGAGGAAGGTATAGTCCATACAGACAGTGGCGACAGAAAGCAAATAATCGAACAGAAAGCTTATTGTTTCATACTCCTTAAAAATACCGTGATTTCCAGCGCCATAGTGCGTAAAGGACAGATTGAAAAGAGCTGCGAAAAATGATTGAAAAAGGACGCTCATCGATAGAAAGAAAAACAGAATGATCCTAAACGATTTATAAAACCGACCATACAACAAAAGTACGGGGAGATTGCAGATGTATCCATAAACAGCATAGACCAGTCATATATTGAAAATGAAGAAAAATATGATGGTTTCTATGCTGTATGCACCAATCTTAATGACAACATAGGTAGTATAGTCAGGGCAAACAAGCGACGTTGGGAGATTGAAGAATGCTTTTAGAATAATGAAAACTGATTTTGAAGCACGTCCTGTATATTTAAACAGGAAAGACAGGATACTAGCCCATTTCATAACCTGTTTTATTTCGCTTATTGTATACAGGTATCTTGAAAAAGAAACTTAATAATAAATATACCATAGACCAGATACTTCCTACCATTCAGGAAATGGATTTCATAAAGTACGAGGGTAAAGGTTATCAGCCCATTTACACCAGAACAGAACTCACAGATGCACTGCACGATGCATTTGGATTCTGTACATCTAAACAGATAGTTCCAATAAAAATGAGGAATATTTTTCTGACAAACAAAAAAATAGATAGTGTAACGTGCATATGTAAATTTTTCCAAAAGCCCTGTAACTCGCTTCTATAGCGAATTACAAAGCTTTTTTTCTTAAAAAGCTGTCAAAGACGGGATTTTAACCCTCCTTAACAAAAAAGTCAAGGAGGGCTATAATCACTAATTTATGAAAAAAATCTGTGTCCTACATATTGCACACGTGTCATCACTAAAGACAACTTGACATGCACCATTTATAGCTATATTATTTTGC
>CAKAGA010000001.1 GCA_916438995.1 uncultured Catonella sp. | reverse complement strand
TTTATTGATATCAATTTATCATTTTTATCTAGGAAAAGTGTTGCATTTGCTATTTTTACAAAGTGTTGCACTTACCTTGGAAATCTAGCATAGCTTTAATATTTTTAACAATATAATATAACACTGATTTTTATGCCTATTTAAGATCCATTAGATTAAACTTTTTAAGAGGATTCTAACGCATTATCAGAATCCCTCTTGTATTATCTTTTTCTTCACTTACATATTGCTGAATAGCATCACAGACATACTGTGCTGTTCCATCTCCAAACTGATCGATGTTTTTCTTGAATTCAAGAATTTTTAGCGTAGCCACAGCCAATACCGAAAATGCTTCAAAGCGAACAGTCAAATGACCACTTACAAAAGATGTCATCTTAATCTCTTGGCTAACTCTACATTTTCTTTTGCTGTAGCCTCAATTCCGTTTGAGTTATTTTCTGCAAAAAGCAAAGAATATATTATTGAAGCCAGTCAACAACCTCTTTTTCGTTATCTTTTTGTCTCTTTTACGGATTCTTCTATAACTTGTTTGCCATACTTATCCATTGCCTCTTTTTGTACTTTTCATTATCCTGATATGTAAAATCCCTTAAATTTTTCTTCCATAGACATAATAGTTCTCCTTCTTTTGCTCTGATTGTTTTTCCAAAGTGTCTATAAGTGTCAAGTTTTTCTTTTCATTCTTCATTAAAAATAAGCTGATTTTTAGATGAGGGTAGGCATTCATTCTCTCCTGTCACTAGTAATTCTTTAATTTTTAAGCGGAAAGTTTAGATATTTGTAAAAACAATATTGTTTTGTAAAGTCTGCAAGTCTTCCTCACTATAATATCTGTAACCATTCTCATGCTTTTTAGGCGATAATAATCCAATCTCATCATAGTGATGTAAAAGTTCGCACCGATACACCACTGATTTCACTTACTTTTTTTAATTAAATACATTTCTGTTTCCTCCTGACAAATCAGAGTATATACTATTACGTTACGTTATAGTCAATAACTTTTGATTAAGAAAACGATTAGTCTCTTAATTACTTATCGTTTCTTAATTCAACCAATATCTAATTTATTTTGAAATTAACAAGTCCGGATTTATCCATTTTCTATTTAGGAATAGCATCTAAGTAGTTTTGCGGAATAATACCACTATAAGCATCTCAACTATCTTCATATATCTTGCTTATTTTTATTTTTTTATCATCAGATGAAGTAATGTGTCTTATTTCCCATAAATTCCCCTACTTTAAAATTTGAAATCGTATGAATAAGTGACGCCTTCGCCGATAAATGTTCGTACTCTCTCGAAAGAGTTCGAGGCAATTATTATTTTTTAATCCAAATCACGAATCGCTTTGCGCACCTGCAGTACATAGCTCGGTGATACTGACAATTCGTCTACTCCCATTTTCTACAAACTGTTCGGTAAGCTCAGTATCTGCTCCAAGTTCTCCACAAATACCAACCCAAATGCCTGCCTTATGTGCATTTTCACATACCATTTGTATAAGATGAAAGATGGCAGGATGATGAGGATCGTAGAATCTATCCAGTTTTTCATTCTGGCGGTCAATCGCCAAGGTGTACTGAGTCAAATCATTTTGTACCTATACTAAAAAATTCACCTCTTTTTGCAAGCTCCTCTGACATAATGGCCGCCGCAGGTGTTTCAATCATTATTCCTTCTTCAACTTCGCCTATTCTAACCCCATCAGCTATTAATTCTTTCCTTACTGACTTTGATATTTCTTTGATTTCCTTTACTTCCTTTAAGGATATTATCATCGGATACATAATCGAAAGGTTGCCAAATGCGCTCGCTCTATACAAGGCACGAAGCTGTGTCCTAAAGATTTCAGGTCTTGTAAGACATATTCTGATTGCACGGTATCCAAGGGCGGGATTTTCTTCTTTATCCAGATTGAAGTAACCTACCTGCTTATCTGCACCTATGTCAAGGGTACGGATAATAACCTTTTTACTTCCCATTGTTTCCAGAACTTTTTTATATGCTTCAAACTGCTGCTCCTCTGTAGGGAATGTATCGCTTTCCAAATATAAGAATTCAGAGCGAAACAGCCCTATGCCACCCGCATCGTTTTCCAAAACCTTTGCAAGATCTCTAGGATTCCCAATATTAGCATATAAGTTAATCTGTTTCCCCGATTTTGTTATATTTTCTTTTCCCTTTAATTGCTGGAGAAGCTGTTTTTTATCATCTTCTTCAGCTTTTTTTCTTCTGATACGACTCGTATACAGACATCTCAGGCTCAACTATTAGCTTTCCTTCAAATCCATCAACTATTCCCATCATGTCCATCATATTTTTTAGAAATATCTGCCTGAACAAGCGCGGGAATACCCATAGTTCTCGCCAAAATTGCGGTATGTGAGTTGGCACTTCCATGCCTTGTAACAAAAGCAAGAAGCTTTGACTTGTCTAACTGTACAGTTTCTGAAGGGGTTAGGTCATCTGCCATAAGGATAACAGGCTCAGATAGATTCGTCTCTTCTTCCTTATCATTTAGAATTCGGATTAATCTCTCGGAAATGTCCTTTACATCGGCACTTCTTGCCCTAAAATATTCGTCCTCCATGCTTGCAAACATGTTGGCAAAATTATCACCCGTAGCCGCTATTGCATATTCAGCATTTACAGACTGAGTTCTTATAATGTTCTTAACAGAATCCTCATAGTCTTCGTCCTCAAGCATCATAGCATGCACATTGAAAATCTCTGCATTTTCTTCACCAACTTTTGCAACTGCTTTTTCATAGAGCTTGCCAAGCTGGTCTATGGCCTTTTCTCTTGCAGCTTCGTATCTTGCGATTTCTCCCTCTGTATCTTCAGTCGTTACACGAACAACAACATTTTCTTCCTTATCAAAATATTTGATGCGTCCAATTGCTATTCCTCTAAATACGCTCTTTGCACTGATTTCAACCATATTTCCCCCTTAATCTACCTTTCCAAAGATAATTTTTATATTCATTAAATCTACAGTCTATCACTGTCTCACTATATGCTATATGTGTCAATGGTGTCTGACACCCATCGATACAGGATTGTTACGGCTTCGCTTTTGACACCCACATCATTATATCATAATATATTAAATGAATAAAGAATTAAGGAGTGAATTTATACCAAATGAATGGTTACTCGGGACTTTGACAGTTGTATATAAAAAAACACCTCTCAGGCATTGTAAAGCCTGATTTTTTTATGTCAAATTTTTTGTTTTTATATATGGTATTTTTTGTTATTGTGTGATATAATAAGAGTATAGGAGGTGTGACTATGAATCTGCATACATCAAAATCTAAAAAAATTCTGAATCATTTTATATTGCTAAGTCCTTTTGCCAAGTCAAACGGAAGCACATCATCTAAGATTATCCGTAAGCTTGGTACTTTGGAACAACTCCTTGTTGAACATGGTCCAACAAGAGATGATGTAGTTGCCTGGGCTAACAATGAGATTAAGTTAGAAACTGAACGATACAAAAAAGAAAAAGAAGCCCGGACAGTATTGATTCCTTTCCATGCCGACAGACAGCTGGGCTACGACGGACAGGTATTTTACAGGGGTGGATATCTCTTTATACAGTCTTTGTATTATAAGCTCAGGCTTAATAAAGTCTGCCGTAAATTAAAGCTAAAGTATAAGTTTAAGTATGATATAAACAAGATTCTTGCAGACCTGATTTATGCCAGAGTTTTGGAGCCTGCAAGTAAACGCTCCTCTTTTAAGACTGCATCTGATTTTTTAGAAAAACCAACCTATGAACTTCATGATGTCTACAGGGCTCTTGATGTCTTAGGCTCTGAGTGTGACATGATTCAAGCTGAGGTTTATAAAAATAGCCATTTTTTAGGAACTAGGAATGATAAGGTTCTTTATTACGACTGCTCTAACTATTACTTTGAAATAGAGCAGGAAGATGGTGATAAAAAGTATGGCAAGAGTAAGGAGCACCGCCCTAACCCTATTATGCAGATGGGGCTTTTTATGGACGGAGACGGTATTCCACTTGCATTCTCTCTTTTTCCGGGAAATGCTAACGAGCAGACTTCCTTAAAGCCTCTGGAACAAAAAGTCCTTAGGGATTTTGGCTGTAATAAGTTCATATATTGCAGCGATGCAGGGCTGGGTTCGGAGAAAAATCAGGTTTTTACAATCACACCGCTGAACGCTCCTTTATTGTCACACAGTCAATCAAAAACTAAAGAAAGAAGAGAAAGAATGGGCTCTTAATCCACACGGTTTTTAGACGTATGTCAGATAATAAGCCTGTAGACATAACAAAAGCTTGATCCGGACGATAAAGGGCTTTATTACAAGGAGGAGCCTTATATTACAAAAGCGGATTGACCAGAGGCTTATTGTCACTTATTCACCCTAAATATGCGGCTTATCAAAAAAACTATACGCGAAAGGCAGATAGACCGTGCACAAAGATGATTGATTCCGGCTCCACAAAAAAAGAACCGCAAAAATCCTAATGACCCAGCACGTTTTATTGGTATGGAGGCTGCGACAAAAGATGGTGAAATTGCTAATATCCATCACTATCTAGATGAAAGCAGAATTAACGAAGAGACTATGTATGACGGGCTATATGCAGTGTGTACAGACCTATTGGATGATGATGTGGAAAACATTTTAAATGTAAGTGAGGGAAGGTGGCAGATTGAAGAATGCTTTCGCATTATGAAAACAGACTTTGCTGCAAGGCCTGTGTACCTTCAAGATGAAAAATAGAATACGCGCACACTTTTTAATCTGTTTCTTATCATTAACACTTTATAGATATCTTGAGAAAAAGCTGGAGTATAAGTATACTTGCGAAGAAATATTGAGAACACTGAAATCAATGAATTTTGCTGATTTACAGGAACAGGGCTTTATGCCGTTATATAAAAGAGATAAAATAACAGATGATTTACACGAAATAAGTGGATTCAGAACAGACTATCAGTTCATAACAAAAAGTACAATGAAAAACAATTCAGAAGCTTAGCAAAGAGCAGAAATAAAATACTAAAGACCGTGACAAACACAAAAAACGTTGTAACCCACTATAGATAAGGGTTTTGCAAACGTTTTTTGTTTATAAAAGTGTCAAAGATGGGATTATATCATAATATATTAAATGAATAAAGAATTAAGGAGTGAATTTATACCAAATGAATGGTTACTTAATTAAGGGGTTGATTTTGCTTTTAACATAGTGTTTTAATATGTAATAGCTATACTAAGAGAAAAACTCATTTCAATCGAGTTTTGAATATTTCACTTTAGTATTAAATTGAATTATACGGAGGTAAAATTATGATTTGGTCGTTGTTGGTTGGTGCACTTATTGGTTGGCTTGGAAGTCTTATTACAAATAAAGACCGCTCAATGGGTTGGATAAAAAATATTTTAGCCGGTCTTATTGGCTCTGCCGTAGGTCAGGCACTTTTAGGAAGTTGGGGACCTCACCTTGCAGGAATGGCAATCATCCCATCTGTCTTTGGTGCAGTAGTTGTGATTGCAGTAGTTTCATTTTTCTTTGGAAGAAGAAATTAGTGAATTCTATAACTTCCTGCCTCTTTTTTTAATTAAAACCCTATTGTATTTTTATGCAATTTTTATTGTATCATATTTACATTGAGATAATTAGCCTAAGTTAATTATGTATCCAAATAATTAAACTTAGCTTGACTTAAATCACCGTTTTTTCCAGAAGGAGGCGAATATGCGTATACGTAAAATACTATGGATCATACCTATTTTCCTAATCGCAGCATTATTATATCTGGCGATTAATCTCTCAAATAATGGCAGGATTTTGCAGGCGGAGAGACTGGAAGATGATATGGAAAATGCAGAGAAAGGAAGGGATAAGATGAAAAACTATGACGAGACAAAGGTAAAAACAATCCACCTTGCGGGTGGCTGTTTTTGGGGGCTCGAAGCCTATATGCAGAAATTAAATGGTGTTGAAGATGCTGTAAGTGGTTATGCAAATGGAAAGACAGAAAACCCATCTTACTATGACCTTAAAACAAGCGGTCATGCTGAGACCGTAAAAGTGATTTACAATCCTGACATTATAAGCCTTGAGGATATACTGGCTCATTACTTAAGAGTGGTAAATCCTGTCAGCGTAAATAAGCAGGGAAATGATGTTGGGACACAGTATAGAACCGGGATTTATTATACTGATGAAGCAGATAAAACCATTATAGAGAATATACTGGCAAAAGAGCAGACAAAGCACGATAAGCCTATAGCCATAGAAGTAGAACCTCTCAAGCAGTTTTATGATGCGGAAGAGTATCATCAGGACTATCTCGAGAAGAATCCGGGAGGATACTGTCACATAGACCTCTCGCTTGCAGATAAGCCGCTTGATAAGGACAAGGAGCCTATGATAGACTCTTCAAGATACATCAAACCGTCAGATGAAGAATTGAAGAAAAGTCTTACTGACATTCAATATGATGTGACACAGAATAGTGCCACTGAAAGGGCATTTTCACATGAATACCACGATAGTTTTAAGCGTGGCATCTATGTAGACATAACCACCAAAGAGCCCCTCTTCTCTTCTACCGACAAGTTCGAATCAGGCTGTGGCTGGCCAAGTTTTTCAAAGCCTATATCTAAGGATGTAGTTAAATACTTCGAGGACAACAGTCATTTTATGCATAGAACAGAAGTTAGGAGTAGGAGCGGTGATGCTCATCTGGGACATGTATTCAACGATGGTCCTATGGAACTGGGCGGACAGAGATACTGTATAAACGGCGCTTCCCTTGAGTTCATTCCTTATGAGGAGATGGACGAGAAAGGCTATGGTTATTTGAAATATCTGGTGAAGTAAATTCTCTTAACCGGCAAGTTGACAAGAAAATTTCCATTTGCTCACCATTGCCCTAAATTATACATTATAATAGTAACGGGTAGCAGTTGAACCTGCTGCCCGTTTATTTATCTAATTTACGTCAGACATTCAAAGTCCAGATAGCAATCAATTCTAATTTGTACTGATTACTAGTATTTCTTTTAATCTAAATGAAATACCGGTTTCAAATCTGTGCAAATCGGACTTTCGTCTTCGTTCGTTTCCATTATATCAGCCATATAATGCCACCATTTACGATTGATAGAAGTGTCCGCACTCTTCTTCCACTTTTCTTCATCCTCAATTTCTATATATCCAAACAAGGTTAAAGTTTCATTATCAAGAAATATGGTGTAATTCTTTCCTCCATATTCGTGTATCATTTCCTTCATTTCATCCCATAGCTTGCTATGGCGGTCTTCATACTCCTTTTCCATCCCCGGATATAGTTTCATTTTAAATCCCTTATACATGATAACCTCCTACCACAACATTTAGTTTTATTTTACCTTACTCAAGCAAATTAGCATTACTGTAACTATGCGTCATGCTTTATAACAGTGAGTTACTCTTCATCTAATGATAGTATTGTATTATATTTATTCTGATATGTCTATCTTAGTTAGCAAAAAGTGTGTGCTCGCACACACTTCGCGCGCGAGCGGTGCCGTAAGGCAAATTTCTCTGCCGCGAGCTGTGCATCCCTCGGAGAGATTATTATGTGGCAGGTAATTTCGGAGAAATTTCCTGCCACATAAAATATAACCCCCACCCTCTCATACCTCTTAGGCAGAGTTGGTGGGGGTATTTTCTATATAGCAGTTCTTTTATGGCTATATTACTGCTCTTTCTTTTTACGGCTTGCAACTACAAAACCTGCCAAAAGAAGCAAGCCTGCTCCAGCTCCGTAGTACAGGGCGGTGTTTGAACCACCTGTCCTTGGAAGCCTCTGCTTATTATCTCCCTGAGGAGTCTTATCATCTATAACTTTGATTCCATCATCCTTGTTAGGCTTGTCGGCTGGCTTTACAGGAGTCTTCTTGCCATTATTATCCGTTTTACCCTCAGGAGTCTTATCCTTATCAATATCTACCGTTTTCTCAAGATCATTTGGCTTGCCCGGATCCTCAGGACTTGGTGGATTGACGGGTGTGGTCGGATTCTCCGGACTTGGTGGGTTTACCGGCGTTGTAGGATTCTCCGGACTTGGTGGATTGACAGGTGTTACCGGATTAACAGGAACCGGTGGTATTACAGGGCTAGGCGGATTGACAGGTGTATCTTCACCAGGCTTTTTATTTACGATAGTCAGTACATTCTGCTCTATCTTAGCAATGCCCGCATAGTCTCCAACTAACTGAGCCTTAAAGCCTGACTCAAGCTTAGTTACCTTTAGGTTGAGTGCAATCTTACCATCTGCATATCCTGTAGGTACTACTTCTTCAGTTAAGATATAATTGCCTGTTGTGAGCTTTTCAAATCTTATAGCACCATCTGAATCAGTGGTCTTAATACCCATATCATTTTCAGTCATACCTGCACCAGCAAGTCTCTTAAGTCTGAAACCTGCTCCTGATAGCTTCTCTCCGCTTGTATTTGTCTTTATTACCTCAAGGCGGTCATACTTCTTATCATTGATTGTACCTGATGCAATAGCCTCAACCTTGTGGGTTACAACCCTGCTCTCACCTTTTCTCACAGCATTTTCAATGAGTGCAGCTTCATTTTCAATTGCATCACCTACTCTGGTTTTATCTGTGTAATCTGTAATATAAGAAATCTTGTAAGAGGTATCATTGTCAGGAATATTGATGATGAGCTTATCAGCTGATGTGTCATATGTAAATATCTTGTCAAGTCCATCTGTAATCTCGATGGCATCAACAAAATTGCCATTGTCATCAAATCTTCCCTTCCAAATCTTGTAATTATCTCCATCAAATACAAGCTTGTCGCTACCCTGTTCTTTTCTTAATACTATGTTGCCCTTAAGCTTATCTTCTATCTGTATCTTTGTTTCATTGTTATCAGCGTAGGTCTTGTAAGGTCTGTAAGAGAGATTCCACTTGATGTATCCGTTTCCTCTTTTACACTGCCATCATATTCCTTTTTAAGTACTGTTTCATCAACATCAGCCTTTACAACACGGTAAAGTCTGTCCTTAAAGTTCTCAATACCCATTTCTACGGTATTACCTGTTGTACTTAATTTGTTGAAGAATGGGCTATCTGTGGTCTTATCTACCATCTCAGCCTTTACAAAGATAACATAAGGACTGCTTAAATTGCTAAATGTAAACTTAGCAGAAGTCTTAGCATCTGCACTGCCGTTAAATTCTGCAGTGATGTTATTTGCTGCAAGCTGAACATCTGTAAGATATGCTCCGGCGGCCTTTACAGTCCCGTCAAATCTGGTAATGTCTGTAGCAGGACTTCCCTTGTAGATAAGGAAATACTTGTTGTTTGCAGGGTTTACCTTATCTTCAATAATAGGAGCAAACTTAAAGCCTGCCTCAAGATTATCATTTACAAAGAACTTGCCAAGCTCTCCCTGTGCATCCTTTATATCTTCAGCATTTACGCTAATTCTATATACTACTGACTTTGTTTCTTTATCATATGCTGTTTTCTGATTGTCTTTTGCATTGGCTGTGTCATCATCAAATACATCACTGTTTACAGCCTCAGCACTTAAGTTTGACAGGAAGCTCTTAGCTGCTGTCCTTGAAAGCAGGTGCTTTTCAAGCATTTTAGCATTGTACCTGTATCCTGCATGTTTTTCCTCAACAGGCTGGTTATTCTTAGTGAGCATTACCGAATTAAATGCACCTTCAGACATACCACCATGCTCATTGTTTAGCAGTACATATCTATCCATTATTCTTGACTGGAACTTAGCCTCGTTATCCGCTCCGGCAACAAGCTTAAGCTCAAGAATATGTCCTACAAGTTTACCGTCTTTAAGCACTTCATATACATTTCCCGTAAGTCCCGTTGAAGATGAAATCAGAGGCCTGTCTAAGTTTAAGAGCTTCTGATGTCTGTTTCTGTTAGATAAAATCTTAGAGAAGTCTACTCCGCTTGCAAGTGTGGTTACGGAATTGTCCCCGCGTTTTCTAATAGAAAAACCATTTGCAGGTGTCACTCTCTTTCTGCCTACTTCTACTTCAGTATCAAAAATAAATGTATCATATACATAGTAAGAATCTGTGCCCGGAAGCTTGCTCTTATCGAACTTTACAGTCCAGATAGGCTCGTAGCCAACTCTTTTTTTGTTTTCATCCTGTGGCTTGTCCCTGTACTCTGACTTAGCCGGGTCTAGCACCTTATAATCTGCTTCCTTTCTTATTTCCCCTTTGTCAACTCCGTTTGAGTTGGTGTAGAGGTCTTCGTGAAGCTTCACCTTATGTACATGCTCGTTATTCCAGTATACATAGGCATCATTGCTGAAATTACCACCGTATATGTCATTATCAATATTAGATTCTACAATGAGTTCAACCACTTCCTTTACATTGGGAATAGTAAATGTATAGGTCTTGCCACCATTGGTGTAAGCAGCTTTAGTCTCAGCTCCCCTGGTTCCATCAGCATTTAATCTATAAAAATATGCCTTACTAAATGTCTGCTCTTTTCTTGAAAGGGTATCTGATGATAGTTCATCATTTATAGTAACATCTCCAAGATCATAGCCAGGTTCATTGATTAAAATTCTCCACACAACCTTATTGTTGTCTTCTGTCCTAATAGCTGTCTTCTGACCGAACTTTTTAACCTCTATATTCGCTGTTGCATAACCGCTTTCTGCATCCTTGTTTAATGAGGCAGAGTTGGTATATGTCTTTTCCTTTGCTCCGTTAGGGAAGCCATCGAACTCTACTCTGGAACTAAGTGTAAATGTTGCTCTTCCCTTACCTGCTACACTTAAATCTTCTGCTTTAATCTTGTAGCTAAGGCTCTTTTTATTTGCATTGTCAGCTGCTGAAGTTACTTCAGGAGTTACCGCCTTGCCATCTATCTTTAAGCTTCTGTCAATGTATTCATTCGCAACATCATTAAAGAGGTTATCTGTAAATGTAAATCCCTCTAAACTTAGATACTGCTTAGGATTGGTTCCTTTTATATATCTTTCTGCTGAAATTGTCCAATCTATCTTACTGTTCTTGGCATCAAGTACACCTGTTTTAGTAAGTACAACTTCAGTATCTAATTTACCTATTTCATAAGTCTTATTAAACAGTCTTACTGTGGCTACATTGGAGCTGTCATAGGTAATCTTTTCAGGGTCAGGCTTGATTAGCAAGGTAGACTGCACCTTACCTTCATCCTTAGAAAGAAGACCGTCATCAAGGTTTGTAAAGTCAAACTTTGCCTTTACATTACCTGTTCCTGCATCCCTTGTGTATATGACATCAGCTATTTTAAGCTTAGTAACTGTATCATACACAGGCTGTGATAATTCTGTAAGCCCTTCATTGGGAGCAGCAAACTTTAGTTTATCTCCCAGATCAAAGACTAAATAATCCTTTTTCGCAATACGCTCATTTTCAGGCTTGTCTGTGTTAAGTACAGCATTAAAAACTATGTCAACCTGGATATCCTTTGACATGTCAAGTTTATCTGTACTATCATCACTCAGGAGTTTTCCATCCTGTCTGAATTCTACACTTGTAGTAGATTCATTCTTTACCAAGTCTGTCTTGTCTTTGCCTCCGTCTGCCTTAGCATAGCCAGGTGTATTAAATCCCGATAACAGGATTCCGGCTATGAGCATAAAGCTAAGCAGTCCCTTTTTGTGTTTTTTCCACATATTCTGTCTCCTTTGACTGTGTTTGTGATTAGTAATTAATCATCATATTTTAGTCTCTTTATGGGATTTTTTGCAAGTAGAAAATACCTGGTGCAATACATATCATTTTTGTAGGTATTTACTAGATGTGATATATTTGTGTCAAAAGCAGAAAAGTCTTATGACATTAGAGCCTAAAAATAAGAGTCTGGAAATTTGTGGTTTCCAGACTCTTGCGTTACGTTTGGTCAAACTTCGTTATATTTCTATACTAAAACCGCCTCTTGTTCTTCAATAATTTTTTCACTTCATCAACGCTCTTTTTCGTTGCAAGTGAAATTTGTTCTAATGAAAATTTATTTTTATACATATTCATTACAAAATCAATTAACATTCTCTCTTCTGCCCTATCCACTAATCCCTGACTTAAGTTACACATAGTATCCACTTCCTTAATTAGCTCTATACTAAAACTGCCTCTTGCTCTTCAATAATTTTTTTCACTTCATCAACTCTCTTTTTCGTTGCAAGTGAAATTTGTTCCAATGAAAATTTATTATTGTACATGTTCATAATAAAGTCTATCAGATTCTTTGCTGTTACCTTTGCTGTTACCTCTGCTGTTACTTCTGCTGTTACCCTATCCACTATTCCCTGGCTTAAGTTACACATAGTATCCACTTCCTTTCTAAAATCGTTGCTAAGAGGAATCTTATATTCCTTTTCTATAATATCCAGTTTCTCATTTTCTCTTAATCTGTCTGACAATAAAGCTCCTATAAGGCGGTGTAACTCATACTTTTCGTCATGCTCCGGAAGCTCATTTGTCACTCCAATCATCACTATGTTTAATAAATCAGCATTGCCCTTCCAGTCGCATGGCTCTAACATCTCATCTTTTTTAAGGTGAAAATGACACAGGCTATTATTACTCATATTCATACATACCCAGATGCTGAATACCTGCTTAATATCATCGTAATTCGTATTTACAAAATCCCTTTCCTTTTGTGACGATATAAGCCTGCTTACGTAGAAGATTGCTCTATTTAGTATCTTATATGAGACAGGTTCATCCTTTTGAGCCTCAACATTCACTATAATCTGTGAAAGCCCATTCTTTAAGCGTACATAAAATATAATGTCAAACCTAATCAAGCCTTCGTTTGCTTCCACATCCTCAGAGTTCAATCCTTTAACTCTTTGTCCTGACTCATCTGTTCTTTCTATATTGGTTAGTCCAGGTTCTACTGGTACAATACCTATCTTAGGCTCACCTTCAATATATGTCACTATGTCGCTAGGATTCATCCCTTTAAATTCATCAACTGTTTTTGCTAAAATATGAGCCAATATGTGCTTCTCAGCAAGTATTCTCTTAACTCTGGCATCATACTGTGCCTTATCTCCAGCGATATTTACTGCGTTTTTAATTTCTGTATTCAATAATACTTCCCCCTAATCCCTTCTTTCCATAATTATAATCTAAATCTAAATAATACGCAACCTGAAAAAATCCCATCCGAAGTATGCTTTATCTGCACATCCAGATGGGATATTCATTTGATTACTTATTGTTAGTTCTCTTTCGCACTACGTAGCGTCTCCTTGACATAACTCCCATCGTCATTCCCGATGCAAGGGCAAGTCCTGCTCCAAGCAAATAGTAATAGATATTATCCACACCACCTGTCTTTGGAAGTTCAAGCACCTTTGTAAACTTGAATGTACTTAACGGTGTTCCATTCCTTTTCAACACGTATACTTTTTTACCATCTTCCCTATCTTCCTTAATAAATCTTCCAATCGGGGTGCCGTCACGATAAACGACATCTATTTCCCTCGGACTTCCTGGAAGATTAGGATCTGGAGTATTGTTTAAAGGATAGGTAGGAACTGAAGGTACATCCTCCTTTGGACTAGGAGCATCTTCTTTTGGACTAGGTTCTTCCTTCTTAGAAGGCTTGTCCTTATCCCCTCCACCTGCTGGTTTCTCCTTATCACCCTTATCTGCCGGTTTATCAGGTTTTTCAGATTTGTTAGGTTTATTAGGCTCTTCCTTTTTATTCGGAGCAGGCTTTGGCTCTTCCTTGTCCTGATTTGAAGGTGGCTTAGGGTTATCTCCTCCACCTCCGCCACCTGGAGTAACAGTTTTCTCCACAGGTAGGTTAATCACAGTGAGTTTATCATCTTCGTATTTTGCCTTTCCTTCGTAGCTGCCTACTAATTCCGTTGTAAACTCGTCTCCATTTCTGACTATCTTAATCTTGTAGGCAGTATTATTTACTTTATATCCTGTAGGAGGCATTTCTTCTTTCAGCGTATAATTTCCTGCTGTAAGATTCTCAAATCTTATCTCACCTGATACATCCGTAGTCTTAGTACCCTTATCTTCTTCCTGAGCAGCTCCTACAGCATCCTTTGTGAGCTTGAACTTAGCCCCTGATAATTTATCTCCCTTGGCGTTAGACTTTATTACATTTAAAGTTGCATAAACATCAAGGTAATTGACCACTGTAAGATTGTTTCCGTTAAGCTTAACCTTATCGCCGTAATTTGGGCCAATGTAGTCTTATAGCCTGTTCCTGCTCTTACGATCTTAAGCTTATATGGCATTTCTTCTCTTAGGTAACCCACTGGCGAAGTTTCCTCGGTAAGGGTATAACTTCCTGCTGTTAACCCGGTAAAATTTGCCTCTCCATTCACATTTGTCGTCCGGGTTCCTTTGTCCTCCTCAGCCTCTGTGGCTGTTGCATCCTTCTTAAGTCTAAATACTACATTCTGTAATTTTTCGCCCTTAACATTGGTCTTAATTATATTAAGAGTCTCATAGGTTTCAGGGTAGTTGATTACCTTAAGGTTATTGCTCTCAAGACTTGCAAATCCCTCATAATCACCAACCAATGTGGTCTGGAAACCAACCTCAAGCCGTTTCACCCTAATCTTGTAAGATAAATTCTCCTTGAAGTAACCTGTAGGGGCTGTTTCCTCAGTGAGGATATAGTCTCCGTCATCCTGAATATCGAATTTTGTCTGACCGTTTGTATCAGTTGTTTTATTACCAAAATCAGTATCTGAGGTACCACCCTCTCCTAGCTTTTTCAACTTAAAAACTGCTCCCGAAAGTTTAACGCCCTGAGCATTAACCTTAGTTATGCTAAGCCTATTGTAAGGGCGGTCATAAAGTACACCATATGCTGTCATATAAGAACCCGAGTAAACAGTTGCAATTCCGCCTACTCCATATTGTCCGGTCAATTTCTCATCACCTTCATATAGGTCTATTTTATTTCCAACACTTTTGCCTTGTTCCATTTTATCAGTAAAATCAGTGATGTAAGAAATCCTATATCCTGATTTTTATCTGGAATATTGATAATGAGCGACTTTGTAGCTGTATCATATGTAAATATCTTGTCTAACCCTTCAGTTATCTCTTCTTCCTCTATGAAGTCTATCTTATCCTCTTCTTCGTACCTTTTGAAATGTCCCTTAACTATCTTGTAATTACTTCCTTCAAAGATAAGCTTGTCACTTCCATTTTCCTTTCTCAAAGCTATTCTGTTTCTATAAGAAATGCCAGTATTATAGTCCATAGTATCGATGATCTTTACCTTTTTACCATCGTCCACAAACTTTTTATTTGGCATATAATCTATAGTCCAGACAACCGGTTCATCTAAATAAAAATAACTGTTACCATTCTGATTTCTAGAGTCTTTCGCATGAGTTGCCCTTTTAGCAAGGAATCTCAAGTCTACATATGTCCTATTCTTGTATTTAAAAGGCTTAAGTGTACTCCTTTCAAGACTCAGAGATACCTCATTTCTGTACTCTGTACGATGATTATAATACATATAATTCGGAGACTGGTCAGTTAGTTCTGCCTTCATAAGGATTACATAAGGTCCATCAATCCTTTCAAAACCAATCTTATATCCCGTAGTCTTACCATCAGTCACTGTTGCTTCAGATGTTATATTGTTTGTAACCAAATCAGCGCTGCTCAGTTGTTCGCCGACTGCCTCTACAGTTGCATCAGAATTGGAGCTGTTTTCCTTAGTGAACGGCTTGCCTTTATATACAAGAAAGTATCGGTCTGCACCGTTTTCATCCTTAGCTATAGGCACGAACTTAAATCCCGGCTGCAGATTGTCTTCTACTACAAATTTGCCAAATTCTCCTAATGGATCATATACTTTTGAGGCATTCACACTTATTCTGTAAACAATGGATTTTGTATGTGGATTAAAGCCATACTTATCTTCAAGCTGACCGCCTGAATATCTTAGACTCTTTTTGTTCACAAGCTCATCATTTACAACTGCTATACTCTTATCTGTCTCAAGCCTTATAGCAGCAGAGCTTGTAAGTGTATCCTTTCTAATCATCCTTGGTTTATAGACATATGTTGACTTTTTTTCCTGTATTCTTACATTTCCCTTAGTAAATACCATGAAATTATAAACTTTAGCAGATTTATGATTTTCATGCTCGCTAAACACAGTATCTATATCCACTACTCTTGTTTTTATTTTAACTGTATTTTTCACATTTGGTGCCAAGTTTATTTCAACTATATGACCTACAACCTTCCCATTCTTAAGAAGCTCGTATGTATTACTGCTCATTCCTGGCGTTTGATCAAATATTGGGTTTACAGGATCTATCAATCTCTGATGTTTATTATCTTCATTTTCAGGCATTATGTCTTCAAATTTACTGCCACCTTCAAGAGTATCCCCAGTCGCTGTCTCACCTAACTTTCTCACACTAAAACCATTCGCAGATTTCAGATTAGACCTGTCCGCATTTACTGAGGTGTCAAAAACAAAGGTATCATACAGGTAATAATCTGAAGCGTCAACAGCAGCCTGTGGAACTTCTAATTTCCACTCAGCCTCAAAACCCGGATACCTATAAGCATCAGAATTCTCAACATAATTTTTAACTGTGTCTTTTTGTATCCCATTTTTAGATTCGCCAATATAGCCTTGATATTCATCGGTGCTGTTAGAAATGGATACATTATGTTCATTTGAATCACCCCAAGAAACCTCAGCAGTATTCTTGAATCTGAGATAATCAGTCGTCTTTTTATTCACAGCTCTTGTAAAAAGATAGAGTTTTATTTTTTTATTTACATTAGGTATGTCAAACTTATATTTTTCCTCTGTTGATGAGAGTTTAGTATATGTAATCACTGTTGCATCTGCAGGAGGCGTTTGCCTTATATAATTATAGCTATCATTCTCACCAACCACTCTATAATATCCCCCAACAAACTGCTGACCTATTCTATCAAGGGTGTCCTTACCAAAGAATCTGTTATGGTTACATCTCCTAAATCATAAGGAGTATAAACATCACGACCACTACTGTTATCTCTTTTTTTAGTCCCTACATTAAATGTAATTACCCAAGCCAATAAATCATCAATTCTATCGCCTGAAGGTGAGAAAACACTACGCAAGTCTTTATCACCAAATTTAGTAAGTTCAATGTAAGCACTAGCAGATTGCACCGAGTTATTGTTATTACCGGGTTTATAAAATGTTGAGGTATTGTAGTATGATTTCCCTTCAAGTCCAAAAGTTATCCTGGTTGAATATTTTATTACTAATTTTCCTACATAGCTCCCACTTTGATCTGATTCCTGTATTGTATAAAATAGCTTTTTATATGAAGAATCAGTTTCTCTTCTAACCAGTTCTGCTCCCTCACTATCATTTATAACATTTCCGTTTATATTAAGGCTTCCATCAACATATTCTTCGCCTATATCTTTACCCCATTCTGCTTTCCAAGTGAAACCTGTAAGGCCTAAAGATATTTCAGGCGTCAGACCTATACTGGTTCTTGTCACTGTAGTTGTCCAGTGAATTAAGCCATTCTTCGCATCAATTTCTCCTACTTTATTTGACCGAAAATTCGAATTGATTTCGCTTACTTTATAGCTCTTTTTACCTAAGCGTACACGCTCCAAGTTTATTCTTTCAAAATTGAGTTTACTTTTATCAACTTCAAATTTTATAGATGAATCTGCAATCGCAGCTTCTTTATCAAACACCCCTGCATCTGCTTGAGTAAAATCAAACTTTACTTTAATATTGCCGTTTAACGGGTCTCTGGTATAAACTACTTCGCAGATAGTCAATGCACCCTGTTTAATAAATTCTCTCTTCTCATTAGCTGTACTATCAGAACCTGCAAACTGGAGTTTATCACTAAGGTCAAATTCCACAACATCTGTATTGGTTATGTGTTTTCCGTCCTTTGGGTTAAATTTGACCTTTATTCTAACAAAAAAATCAATAGGCCTTTCAATATCTACTACATGATTATCCTCATCACTAAAATAAGTATAGCCCTGATTGAAGCTCATAGACTTGTCTAGTAGTTTATCCGCAGCATCTGCACTTACAAAATCCGGCAGTTTTACTCCCACCACAAAAATCCCCACCATAAAGATGAAGCTAAGTATAATATACTTGTGTTTATTCCACATAAGGTCCTCCTTTACCATATACACTCTAATCTATATTATCTTTTCCCTAGTAGTTTCTACTCCCTAAAGGCTATTAAAATAATTTTTGTGCAGATTCCCTTCTCACACTTCAATTAGTCAGCCTCTACATTTTCCCAAGAAAAAGCGCAGTTATCCCTGAAACACTGATTTCATTGGATACTATTATATCGGCTCCTTCATTATTTTTCTTAACAGTATTTATAAGTAGTTTATAATTTCCTTCAGGAAGGGTGACAGTCCTTTCTTCCTTGTTTGCGTTGAATATGATAAGTGCCTCTTTATACACCGGTTTAACTAGACTTGTCTCATGATTTACCACCTTTACACCAAGAAGCCCCTCTTCTTTTACAAAGGTAGTTATGTTGTCCTTTGCTGTCTTTGACTTGTCGCAAAGCCCTGTCATTTCCTTTCTAAGTCCTATAAGCTCCTTATAAAAGCTCACCATATCTTTGTTCTTCTCTGTAAGCTCCCAGTCCATTTTATTTAGCCCTATAGGCATATTGAAGGTGTTATGCTCTCCATTTTTGGTTCTAAGATACTCTTCACCTGAGTATATGAAGACTCTTCCCTGACAGCTCATATATATGGCCGCTGAGAGCTTATTCTGCTTTATCCTCTCAGCCTCATCATTGGTAGTAATAGTAAGCTTGTCCCAAAGCGTGTGGTTATCGTGGCAGGATACATAGCTGATTATGTGGTTTGGTGACAAGCCAAATGAGGTAAGTCCTTCCTCAATCTTGTCTGTCTGCTTTAGGTTGCCGTTTACAAAGCCTGCCACCTCCTCATAGAAGACATGCCCCTTTATAGAGTCTCTTATATCATCTGAAAATATTCCTATGTTCTCGTCTAAAAGCTTCACATTATCCTTAACCGCCCCTTTAGCTCCCTTTTCCATATAGGTCTTAGCAGCTGTCCAAGGCTCACCGTATATTAGCTTTTCTCCTCGTCCGTATGTCTCATCCAATGCCTTTTGCACCTTGTTCATCAAATCAACTGTGAGGAGTCCCATCAAGTCAAAGCGGAAGCCGTCAATATGGTATTCCTCGCACCAGTAAAGCACAGAATCAATGATGTACTTCTCTGTCATAGGCATCTCTGAGGCAATGTCATTGCCACAGGCTGAACCGTCTGATAGCTCACCTTTTGCATCAAGCCTGTAGTGGTAATAAGGCATGGAGTTCTGAAGAGCATTATCGAGACTAAAGGTGTGATTGTAGACCACATCCATAATCACCCTAAGCCCCTTATTATGTATAGCCTGTATCATCTCCTTAAATTCCCTGATGCGCACCTCTCCCCTGGCAGCATCGCTAGCGTATGAGCCTTCAGGGACATTATAATTAAGAGGGTCATATCCCCAGTTAAAGCCATCCTCACCCCCTGCTTCATCTACAGAAGCAAAGTCATACACAGGCAAAAGCTGGATGTGGCTCACTCCAAGCTCTTTTATGTAATTAAGCCCTGTAGGAAGCTTGCCCTCATTTCTTAGGGTAGTATTATCCACTGTAAATGCCTTGTACTTTCCTCTTACATTTTCAGGGAAACCGGCATTTTCATCATAGGAGAACTCTTTGACATGGAGTTCATAGATGATGTCCTCTGCCCCCTTAAGAGGTGCCTTATCATCTCCCCAGCCATTAGGATTAGTAGTGTTCAGGTCTATTATCATACTTCTCTTTCCATTTACTCCACAGGCTTTCGCATAAGGATCTGTGGAAATTCTCGTCTTACCCTTTATCTTAAGAGCAAAGTCATAGTACTTCCCACTCAGGTTCTCATTTACAGAGTACTCCCATACTCCTCTCTCACAAAGCTTCATAGGTATGATGGTTTCTGCCTCTCCTGTACTTCCATTGTCATATAACCTAAGGTCCACGCTTTCAGCAATAGGAGACCAAAGCCTAATAACAGTGCCTCTCTCATCTACTTTGGCACCAAGGCTTCCCTCATAATTGTATTTATCTTCAAATTCTTTTGTTAAGTAATAATCCTTTAATTCTCTTGCTTCTTTATTCATAATAAGTACTCCCAATCCTTTCCTTCGACAATGATATTAACATAAGTGTCTTTATTCACCTCATACAGTGCTTGGCGTAAGACAAGTTGATTTAAGCTAAGCTGCATGTCACTTGGTAAAATCTCATACCAAATATTTTGCAGACAAAAATGCCTTCTTATCCACTATGATTATAGCATTTAAAATGAGAAAATACTATCTTAAACAATCTCTCCTTTCGAAACTTCTATCTTGAATAGGTGATTGTTATCGTGGTATAATCTCTGTGATTTATCAGTTCCACAATCAAAACACGCTTCACAATCAAGCCTAACAACAATGAATTTAGTTACTGATTGGGTTACTACTGTCTTCTACACTAAGGAGGTTTTATGAGAAAAATACTACTCGTAATTGATATGCAAAATGACTTTATTGACGGCTCTCTTGGCAGTGCCGAGGCAGAAAACATAGTTCAAAATGTAATTAACAAGATAAAAGAATATCCCTCTGAGAATGTATTTGCCACAAAGGACACCCACGAGGCTAATTATCTAAGCACCTCTGAAGGTAGGCATCTTCCTGTGGAGCACTGCATCCGTGGAAGTAAAGGTTGGGACATAAACCCTGAGATAAGCTCTCTCATCCCTTCCGAAAATGTATACGAAAAGGGTACCTTCGGCTCTGTAAAACTCGCTGAAAAAGTGGCTGAAATGGCTCGGAAAGAGGATATCTCAGTTGAAATGGTAGGACTTTGCACTGATATTTGCGTTGTGTCAAACGCACTCCTTATCAAGGCTTACCTCCCTGAGATACCTATATCAGTCGATTCTTCCTGCTGTGCCGGGGTTACTCCTGAGAAGCACGCGGCAGCACTTGAGACGATGAGGTCCTGTCAGATAAACGTGATATAACTTGGATATAAAAAAAGACTGCTCTCTTACAAAGACTGCTCTATCATAAAGACCACTCCATCATAAGGGTGGCTCTGTTATAAGGATAGTCATTACAATTCCCCTATGAGTGTCACTTGTGAATAATTGTCAGATAATTTAGCTTATTTTTGCAATATGTCCTAAAATATTAAAAAATACAATTTCTACTTGAAAATTAGCTGCCATAGTGCTATACTGTTATGGCAGTCGAGATTCCTCAATAGCTCAATGGTAGAGCGCACGGCTGTTAACCGTGATGTTGTAGGTTCGAGCCCTACTTGGGGAGTTTTTCTAAACTAAATATAAGCTTTGGTTTGGAATTAAGTTCTTATTTTATTAAGTGAACGAAGCATCGCAAACTTATATCAGGCGACATAGCCAAGCGGTAAGGCGTGGGTCTGCAACACCCTGATCACCGGTTCAAATCCGGTTGTCGCCTCGAATTAAAGGTTCCCTTTGGGGAGCTTTTTTTATTTAACCGGTATTGGGTAGGATTCCCCATCCAGAATAAACCCTGCTTCGCAGGATTCACCACCTGCGGCGGGTCGCACCCGCGACATTTACTCATCCGCCCCAGTGCGATTCCTCGGAGAGATTTTTATGTGACAGGTAATTTCGGAGAAATCTTCTGTCAAAAAACCTCCGAAAAGCCACTTTATGACTTTCCGGAGGTTTTTTACTACATGAATGTACAATATCAATGACATCCTGTTATTTAGACATACCAAAGCTCATTTCAAAGAATATAAAAGCTATGGTAATCCTATTTTTACAAACACAGCGATTACAACAATACATACTTAGCTACAAAGAGAACCGCAAGCACATACATAAGAGGTGTAATCTTCTTAGCTCTTCCGCCAACAAGGTTAAGTACTACATAAGAGATAACGCCGAAAGCGATACCTTCTGAGATAGAGTACATAAATGGCATAGCAAAGATACAGATGTAAGCAGGAACTGCCTCAAGGAGGTCAGTATTCCAGTCAATCTTAGTTACCTGCTGGAGCATAAGGAAACCAACCACTATAAGGGCAGGTGCTGTAGCAAAAGCAGGTATTGCAAGGAATACAGGTGAGAAGAAAAGTGCAACCAAGAAGAGAAGTCCTGACACTATAGATGTAAGACCTGTTCTTCCGCCCTCTGAGATACCTGATGATGATTCTACAAATGTAGTAATAGTAGAAGTACCAAGTACTGCACCAACTATAGTTCCGATTGAGTCTGCAAGTAAAAGCTCCCTTAATTCCCTTGAGTTCACCCTTCTCATCGAGCATATTTGCCTTTGAAGCACAACCGATAAGGGTTCCAAGTGTATCAAATACGTCTACGAAAAGGAAGGCAAACATAACCACAAAGAAGTCTGCTGTCTTTATAAATGAAAAAAATCAAGCTGTCCAAAGGTAGGTGCAAGAGATGCAGGTTCTGCAAATATTCTTGATGGGAATAAGCTATAGTATCCTGCATCAGGATTAGGGCACATAGATGCCTACAGCCTGAAGAATCATGCCTACTACCCAGAGCACTACCATTCCGATAAGGATGGAGCCTTTTACATTCTTAAACAAAAGATAGGTCATAAGCAAGATTCCGCAAAGTGCGAGAATAACTGATATTCCTGCTGAGTTAAAGGTACCGTCTGCTATCGAGCCCTTGAAAGAAAAGAGAGTTACAAGAGTAGCTCCGTCAACTACTATCTTAGAGTTCTGAAGTCCGATAAAACATATGAATAAACCAATACCAACCGATACCGCTACCTTCAGAGTATTCGGTATGGCATTGAATATAGCCTCACGAACATTTGTTACCGAAAGTACAATAAATACAAGACCTTCAACAAATACAGCCGTCAAAGCCTGCTGCCAGGTATATCCCATACCCAAAACAACTGAAAATGCAAAGTATGCATTCAGTCCCATTCCTGCTGAAAGAACAAAAGGAAGATTGGCAAATAAAGCCATACAAAACGATGCAATTGCTGAAGCAAGTGCTGTCGCAGTAAAGACCGCTCCCTGATCCATACCTGCCTTGCCAAGTATACTTGGGTTTACCGCAAGAATGTACGCCATCGTCATAAAGGTTGTAACACCTGCCATAGCCTCAACCTTTACATTGGTTCCTCTTTCCCTCAATTTGAAAAACTCTTCCATCATAGCCTCCTTGTTTTGTTAGATATAAATATGGGCTGGTAGTTTGGCAATTAAAACAGACACCATATTCAGATAATACGACAAGGTATAATATAACACAATAAAAAGGGGCATGCAAACCCCTTTCTTATATATTTTTCTTATGTAACTTATCGTGATAAAATTAACCGAGGGACTTACAAAGGTAGGGGCGTCCCTTAGTCTGATTTTTATAAAACCCTATCGAACGACACCCGGTATGTCCCCGCATTTCTCCACTATATGCGTAGCCCCATGCCTTTCAAACTCTTCCCTATTGCCATATCCATACATAACAGCAATAGAGTCAACGCCGTTCTTATTAGCAGCCTCTATGTCAAACTTCCTGTCTCCTATCATAACCGCAGACTTAGGGTCGGTAATTCCATTCTTTTCAAAGGCTCGCTTTATCATCACATCCTTATGCACAGTCTTTTCCTCGTGAGATGGCCCGGTAAGATTTACAAAATACTTATCCAGTCCATGCTTTTTTATTATCTTCTCGGCTATAGGAGCAGGCTTGGAGGTAACTACCATCATAGTATGTCCCTTATCCTTAAGCTCATCAAGCATGGCTTCCACTCCCTCGTACACAGGGGCAAGGAGGTAGCCTGCAGACTCATAATGCTCCCTATATATCTCAATTGCCCTGTCAGCCTCCTCAGGGTTCATTCCACAAAACTTGGTAAATGAGTCAAAAAGCGGAGGTCCTATAAACTTCTTGTATTCAGCCTCAGAAAGCATCTCCCAGCCCATAGTGCTAAGAGCGTGCTTAGCTGATTCAACTATACCGTCCCCTGACTCCACAAGGGTTCCATCCAAATCAAACATCAAATATTTATACATCTTTTCTCCTTTTTGATGTCTACCTCGTTACCATTTTTCATCAACTACTTTTTATGTTCTCAAGCTGACTCCTAATATTGCCCTTTATGGCTGCAACATAGTCCTCCCTAAGCTTCTTCTGCTCAGCCTTTTCTTCATCAGTCAGTCCTTCAGCCTTAGACTTGTGGTAGAGTTCATTTATTCTTTTGATATCATTCTCTGTTATTCCCATTTTTGCTCCTTAAAAATTGTTCTATATAAACCAAAAGCACTGCTATATCAGATGGAGATACGCCCGATATACGGCTCGCCTGACCTACTGAGAGAGGTCTTATTTCGGCAAGCTTCTGCCTTGCTTCTAACCTAATATTGTCTATATTCTCATACTCTATATCCTCAGGAATGAGGCGGTTTTCCATCTTCTTAAACTGTTCAACCTGTCTGTTCTCTCTCTCAATATAGCCCTCATACTTTATATTGATGTTTACCTGCTCTCCAACAGCCTCAGAAAGCTCAGGTCTTTCATCATCGATTGCAGCCAGAATCTCGTAGCTTAGCTCCGGTCTCTTTATCAGGTCAGCAAGAGTAACAGCACCAAGCAGGGCTGTACTTCCGTTTTCTGTAAGGAAATCGTTGACTTCCTTCCTTCCTCCTATAGTCTTTGATTTCAGACGCTTTATTTCCTCTTCAATTTCAGCCTCTTTCTGAAGCAGGCTCTCGTATCTTTCCTTTGAAATAAGTCCCACCTCATAGCCTATCTTAGTAAGCCTAAGGTCAGCATTGTCCTGTCTTAAGAGCAGCCTGTACTCAGCCCTTGAGGTCATCATCCTGTATGGCTCCGCTGTGTGCTTAGTCACCAAATCATCGATAAGAACTCCGATATAGGCATCTGAACGCTTGAGAATAAGCGGCTCTTTGCCATCAAGCTTTCTCACCGCATTGATACCTGCGATAAGTCCCTGAGCAGCCGCCTCCTCATAGCCTGAGCTTCCGTTAAACTGGCCTGCTGCATACAATCCCTCCGCCACCTTTGTCTCAAGACTTTCTTTAAGTGTGGTCGCATCTACGCAGTCATACTCTATAGCATAGGCATTTCTTACTATATGGACATTCTCAAGTCCCGGTATAGTCCTGTACATAGCTACCTGTACATCCTCCGGCATAGATGAGCTCATACCATCAACATACATTTCATTGGTGTACTCGCCCTCAGGCTCTACAAATATCTGGTGCCTCTCTTTATCGGCAAATCTCATTACCTTGTCCTCTATGGACGGACAGTATCTTGGACCTACTCCCTCTATTACACCTCCGTATAGAGGTGAGCGGTCAATATTTTCTCTGATTATCCTATGAGTCTCTTCATTGGTATAGGTTAGATGACAGGGAATCTGCTCTCTGCTTTATATCTTTTCCTTCGTTTAAGAATGAAAATGGAACTACCTTTTCGTCTCCATTTTGCACTTCCATTTTGGAGAAATCTATAGTTCGCTTGTCTACTCTGGCAGGAGTACCCGTCTTAAATCTCCTAAGCTTCATACCCAAGCTAAGCAGGGAATCTGTCAAATGTGTAGAGGCTGACAGCCCATTAGGTCCTGTGTATTCACTCACATCTCCGTATATGCAGCGGGCCTTTAGGTAGGTTCCCGTACAGAGAATAACTGCCTTAGCAGTATACACCGCACCTGAATAAGTCTTAACACCTGTTACCCTACCCTCTTCAACCAGAATCTCAGCCACCTCAGCCTGCTTGATGGTAAGGTTTGGTGTATTTTCCATTACCTTACGCATCTCAAGGGAATAAGCCTGTTTATCCGCCTGCGCCCTAAGGCTGTGAACCGCAGGGCCTTTTGACTTATTGAGCATCTTGGACTGGATATAGGTCTTGTCTATATTTTTACCCATTTCTCCACCGAGAGCATCTATTTCTTTTACCAAATGCCCCTTGGAAGTGCCTCCTATATTGGGGTTACAGGGCATGAGGGCTATACTGTCTACGCTTACGGTAAAGACAAGCACCCTTTTACCAAGCCTTGCTGCCGCCAGTGCCGCCTCACAGCCTGCATGTCCAGCTCCTATTACTATTATCTCAAAATCATCACAAATCATATTATCCTCAAATCTAAGCCGTGTATATACCTATTCTTCATAATGATACTTGCAGGTATATATAATCAAGTTATTATTACTATCTAAATTATAAGTAAGCCTATGTTCATCTGTTATTCTTCTACTATAAACCTTTCTATACTTAAGAGATTCAGGCTTACCTATTCCCTGTAAAACTCCTTCCCTATCAATGCTCTTAATTAAGTCGTTAATTCGTTTTACTACCTTTTTATCATCTTTCTGCCATCCAAATAATGTTTCCAAGCAGTTGGTGTGAATACAATATTCATTATTCAATTTCTCCCAACTCTTCTATGGACTTCATAATAAATTTCCCTGTTTCTGCTTCTGCCATGGACTTATCCAACATGGTAAGGTATTCAGCATTTCTCTTAGCTTTCATTATATTGTTATATTCAGACTCTGACATCATTACTACATTCTGGTTCTTTGGTCTGGAAACAATCAAGGTCTCCCCATCAAAAACCTTATCACAAAAAGATTTGAAGTTATCCCTTACATCCATACTCTTTACTGCTAACATTATAAACACCTCATTTCGTTATAAAAATCGTATTGTTTTTCGTACAGTAATTATACTCTAGTATTATCATCTTGTCAAAATATTTATTCTACTTTTTTAATTGAATAGAGATTGTCAAAAAAATCCCTATTCAATTAAAACTGGGGCAAACTCTCCGTTTAACCCGGAAACCCTGCCCCTACTATTATATCAGTCTATATTATTTTGCTTCTTCTCTACTTCTTCTTTATTTCTTCCTCAATTCCTCAATCTTCTTCTCGATCTCAGCAATCTTCACAAGCCCATCTGTAATAGTCTTAATCTCATCCTCTGTAAAATCAGCTTTTGCTGCTTCTAACTGCTCTGTCAAGAACTCTACATAAGGCTTTTCAGCATTCTTCTCAGCTTCATCCTTTTTTATTTTAGAAAAGAGCTTATTCCAAGTGTCCGGATTCTCAGCAAATATCTTATTTTCTTCTTCATAAAGTGCTGCAGCAGGATCTGCAGAAGCTGTACTCTTATCAGATGTGACTGTAGCTGTTACTCCATTTCCTGCCTTTACCTGTTCGATTACCTTGAGGATTTCTTCCTGCTTCTTCTCATCCTCGATTGCACCTACAATCGGATCTCCAATGATATTACCATTCTTGTCAACTATAACTGTAGTAGGGAAGCTAAATATCTTTCTTACATACTCGTGGTCCTGTGGGAGGATAAGATTCCTATAAGTTACACCCTGCTTAGAAAGGATGTCCTTTGCCTCAGCAAGTCCCTTTTCATCACTTGCCGTACCTGCATTGATACCCACAAGCTCAGCCCCCTGTTCTTTTAGCTTCTTGCTAAATTTCTCAAGTGCAGGCATCTCATTTACACAGGCTGAGCAGCCATTGAACCAGAAATTGACAAGTGTAGCCTCATTTTTACTAAAAAGGCTTTCGTCTACATCATTGCCATCAAAGTCCTTACCCTTAAATGAAGGGAATTTTTCAGCAGTCATGGTCTTGCTTCCTTGGGTCATATTGTTGCCTGAAGCGTTAGCGTTACCGCCGCTATATTTCCACAGGCTGTCACAGATGCAGCAAGCATAGCTGCTACTAAAAAAATACAGGAATAATCTTCTTAATTGTCTTTTTGTTTTCATCATTTTTCTCCTTAGTTCACACTTTTTTTGTTGTTTTATTCTTATTAAGCTCACGCGCTCTTTCGAGAATCTTCATCTTCTCAGGTCCCCAATTCACGCTGATAGCCTTAGTAGGACAGACTTTCACACATTCACCACAACGGATACATTCCATGTGGGCATCATTCTTTGTGATATCCACATCCATCTTACAGGTTCTTGCACATTTTCCACAGGATACACACTTGTTAAAGTCTACATTGTAGTGGAGGAGTGACACCTTGTTAAACAGAGCATAAAATGCTCCAAGAGGGCATATCCACTTACAAAACGGACGGTACACAAGTACACTTAGCACAATCACAAGGATGAGGATACTAAGCTTCCAAAGGAAGAGCTTACCAAGAGTCGCTCTAATGGCAGGGTTGACTATCGAGAGTGGGATTCCTCCTTCAAGTATACCTTGAGGACAGATATACTTACAAAAATACGGTGACGAAAGCCCTGCCGCATTATTCAAAAATGTCGGAAGTATAATAACCGCCACCACCAAAATGATGTATTTAAGGTAAGTCAGCGCCTTTAGTTTCTTGGTGCTAAACTTCTTTGACGGTATCTTGTGAAGCAAATCCTGAAACAGTCCAAATGGACAGAGGAAGCCACAGATAAATCTGCCTAGCATAACACCGAAAAATATAATAATTCCAGTAATGTAGTAGGTAAGGCTAAAGTCCCTCGAGCCTACCACCGCCTGAAATGAGCCGATAGGACAGGCACCTGTTGCTCCCGGACAGGAGTAGCAGTTAAGTCCCGGCACACAAGCTATTTTCCCTTTGCCCTGATACAAGGTTCCCTTAAAAAAGTTAGGAAGATGAATATTAGTTAATAGGGTTGCTATTATCTGTACCATCGTCCTGCTTTTTAAGAAATCTTTAACCAGCCCTTCTTTTTTTATTGTTAGTTAACTTCTTTTCCACGTTAAACTCATCCTTTCTAACTATAATTAGCCTATACCCACGCACTCAAGACATAGGGTTGATTGCTTTGGTAAGTACAGTTTGAGCCTCTCACGGTATGCTCCAAAGGCTATAAAAAGCTATCGAAACTACAAGCAAGGCCACCTGAGCCACTAACTTCTTTTTATTAGTCTTAAATGTGAAATTCCCATTTTATAAACCTCTTTTTCTGTTATTTATTTATACAATGATACAAGTGTCAAAAGAATAAAAATTCGATGTAAGCGTGCTTGCAAGAGAATTTATTATCTTTAGTACCCACATCATACAGTATCAAAACCATAAAAAAACCTGATTGCACCCTCGTTAGAATTGATTATTTTCTGATACCATATCACCTGTACCGACACCAAAGAGAATACCTAGATTGCAAAAGGGGGAGGAGCAAACCGGATTAGTTTCTCCAGTGCCGGCACTACAAATGACGAACTTAAGTATAACACAACCTGTATAAAATTTGTGTTAAGAAAAAGTTTTCTTTAATTTTTACTATCTTTTTTTGTTCATACCTTCTCTGGCAGATTCCAAATCATTTCTTTATAAATAAAGCAAGTTAATTCTTCTTAATAGAAATTTTATTTCCTTATGTTATGATAAACAAAACTAAACTAATTGTAAAGGAAGTGACAACGTGAGACTGTTGGTTGTTGAAGATGAAAGGGCTCTTTGCGAGTCTATAGCAAAGGGACTTAGGCTTGATGGCTATGAGGTAGATACGGTTTTTGACGGAGAGGAAGCAATGGATATAATCTCTACCGATAGCTATGACCTTATTATCCTTGACTTAAATCTGCCTGGAATGGACGGCTTAGACATACTTAAAAATATGCGTGCTAGTGATAATGAGACAAATGTCCTCATCCTCTCTGCAAGAGGAGGCCTAAACGATAAAATAGAGGGGCTTGACAGCGGGGCAAATGATTATTTATGTAAGCCGTTTCACTTTGAGGAACTTGAGGCAAGGGTTAGGAGCCTCACAAGAAGAAGGACTGTTCAAAACAATATAGTCCTTGAATGTGGTGAAATATCCTTAAATACCAAGACACGCACTGCCTTTGCAAAAGGAGAAGAGATTGCACTTACAAGGAAGGAACTTGCTATCCTGGAATACCTCATCCTCCACCAGGGGCGCCCTGTAAGTCAGGAGGAGCTTATAGAGCATGTATGGGACGGCAGCGTGGATAGCTTTAGCAACTCAATCAGGGTTCACATAAGTGCACTTAGAAAAAAGATAAGAACAGCTCTCGGTAAAGACCCTATTACCAATAGAGTAGGCCAAGGCTATGTGATAGGAGGGGATGGAGAATGAAAAAGCATCTTTCTCTTAGGTGGAAGCTCACCCTTATGACAGCCTTTATGGTAATTACCGCCTGCCTTGCCATCAGCTTTTTTATAAGCCGTTCTGCCATACTTTATATGGATGAGATTGGCAATTCAGCTATAGCCATACTCCCAAATACCGATATCCCTACAACCACCACAGATGAGATTCAGGTAGTTCTTAATCCAAAGTCTGTAGTAGCCGACACAGTTAAAAGTACCCAGATAGAATTCTGGATAAAAAGTCTTGCAATTACACTAATTATAACCCTTACGGTGAGCTTTCTTATGTATCTCATAGTGGGCTATGCACTTTATCCTTTGAGGGAGCTTACCCTGAAGATAGAGGACATTCAGGCAAAGAACCTTAAAGAGCCCATACTATCAAAAAGTAATTCTACAGAGATAGAAAGACTTACCCTTGCCTTTAACAGACTTCTCCTTAGACTTGAGGAGACCTTTGCCACACAAAGACAGTTCTCAGCCAATGCCGCTCACGAGCTTAGAACTCCTCTTGCGGTGATGAGTACAAAGTTTGAGGTCTTTGAAAAAAATAAAAATCCGGATGAAGCAGACTATAAAGAAGCCATAGGTATGGCAAGAAGCCAGACCGACCGTCTCTCTCATGTAATTGACATCCTACTTGAAATGACTGAGCTGCAGTCAGCTCCCAAAAGTGATAGTATCTCTCTTTCTGAGATAACTGAAGAGGTCATCTGTGACCTGGTGGCTGTGGCTGAAAAAAAGAGCATAAGCCTTGTTCAAGATGACGGCGAGGCAAGACTTACAGGAAGCGATACCCTTGTGTACAGGGCTATTTACAATCTTATTGAAAATGCAATTAAGTACAACAAAGAGGGTGGCAAGGTATCTGTAGCCATAACAGAGGATGAGAGCTTTGCAAAGGTGATTATCACAGACACCGGAAGCGGTATAGCAAAAGAAGACTGGGATAGAATCTTTGAGCCGTTTTTCAGAGTTGACAAATCCCGAAGCCGTTCTATGGGCGGAGCAGGACTGGGACTAGCCCTCGTAAAAGAAATCGCAGTAAGGCATGGCGGTGATGTAAAAGTTATAGAAAGCTCTAACAAAGGAAGCAGTATAGAGCTCTCGCTAAGTAAGAATAATAATTAGCTGTGGGAAATCACATTAGTTCCCAAGGCGGTAAAAGTAAAGGGATGCCACATCAATGATAAATATCTCTTACATCAATTCCAGCTTGTAATCAGCTATGTGATGTAATTATTTTATCTGATGTGACATCCCCTTTTATCGCATATTAAACGATTATAGCTCAAAGGAAATACATCCTTTTGCCGTCAAGTAAACAGTTAACTGTTCCACTCTTGTATCATCCGTCTTTAGAAAGTAAATCTGGCTACCTCATCCTGAAGCTCTGTTGCTATATGGGCAAGGTTTTCAGTTGCTGATGATATATCGTTTATGGACTGAACCTGAGTATCCACTGCTGCAGATGCCTCTTCACTTGTAGCCGCATTCTCTTCTGCAATGGCTGATAGATTTTCAACCATCTTAGTTACATTCTTATTCTCTGCGGCAATGGTCTTTGAAGATGTATTTATCTCTGCCACAATGTTCTTACTATTCTCAACTGCCTTTGATATTTCTTCGAACTTATCGCTTGTTTCTCCCACTTTTTCACTCTGCTTTATAACCATTTCATTGGACTTCTCCATCATGGTTACGGCAGATTCAGCCTTAGTCTTAAGCTCATCAATTACGGCTCTTATCTCTGCAGTAAAGCCTGCACTCTGCTCTGCAAGCTTCCTGATTTCATCAGCAACAACCGCAAAGCCCTTTCCTGCCTCACCTGCTCTTGCAGCCTCAATAGCCGCATTTAGGGCAAGAAGGTTGGTCTGGTCTGAGATAGACTGAATCATCTCAGAAGCATTTGATATCTTCTCTGTAGCTACGCTTGTCTCAACTATAACAGCACTAACATTATCTGATATCTTACGGTTTTCATCTGTAAGTTCAACAAGGTCTTTAAGTGTTTCATTTCCGTCATTCTTACATCTGTCAATTGTATCTGTTGCCTCATCAAGCTCTTCCAACGTCTCCATCATACCATCAAGAAGCCTGTTGGCAGTCTCTACTGAGGCAGCTGCTGCCTGTGTATCTTCTGCCTGGCTGCTTGCTCCGTCAGCTATATTGGTAACTGCAGTAGCTACCTCTCCTGCTGCATCTGATGTAGACTGTGCCGTAGCTGTGAGCTCTTCGGCAGTAGCAGCGGTATTTTGCGCATAAGAATTGATGTTTGAAACAATGCCTATAAGATTCTGATTAAGTTTCCTGAGGCTAAGTATCAGGCTTGCTATCTCATCTCCGCTCTTGTCGTACTTTGCATTCTGTGCTCTTTCTGCATCCAGATTGAGGTTATAGTCTGCAAGCTTAGCTAGAGCACTGCTTACAACCTTCAGAGGAAGGGATACCTTCCTTCTTAAAAGCATGAAAATGAGCGCTGCTATGATAATTATTAATATCAAGTTTACAACCACACTGAGAATTGCACTATTTACAGCATCCTGTGTCATCTTCTTCACACTGATAACTGTTTCAAACACCCAATATTCATCCGTTCCCTCTATGGCAACAGGGATGTACATAATCAACGAATCCTTACCGGTGTAAGCTGATACACGCTCAACTTCAGATTCTTTATTCTGCTGAGCTGTATCTACATGTTGCTTAACTGTAGGATCCACTGAAGACTCTTTCAGTATTAAGCTTTCGTCCAATGAGTGTGCCACTGTTTCCCTCATTAGATAAAAGTGCGGTAAAATCATCCTCACTGTTGCTTGGATCTTCTGCCAGTTCTTTTGAAAGTTCTGTAACAAAGATATCTGCTGTTACAGCTCCAATTATTTTCCCATCCATCTTTATAGGCAGTCCGTAAGTAGTCATTATATTTTCACCCTCCTTATAAGGCTGGGTAATAACTGCTGTGCCGGCATCCATAATTTCATTATACCAGGTTGATTCCCTATAGGCATCAATCAATGTCTCTGTAACATTTCCGTTTGCTTCTCTTAGGTAGTATGATTGGAAGAGTCCCTCTTTGTTTTCAGGTGTTATATTCTGTGCATCTTTGCCATCGAAGGCATTTGGCTCAAAAAATACTCCACATCCTCCAATATCCATATTACCTTCAAGCATGCTTTCAACTAAATTGGATATAAATACCCTCTGTCTCTGATCAGTTGGTATATTCTTCATCATTGTAGATACTGCACCTTCAGTTGTCCTCGCTGAGTAATATGCAGATATAAATTTCTGCTCAAGCTGCTTTGCAAGCTTTCTGGTTTCTTCATACTTATGATCTTTGTTTGTACTGATAGCCAAATTATAGCTTCTTACCGTATCAAAAGCGGTCTTTGCTCCAAGAGTGATGATGAGCAAAATCGAAATGATAATGCTTATCCTCATGCCTACACTTTTGACCTTGGCATTTCCGCCCTTTGCAAAATTATGTTTCATTTTCATGGTTTACCCCTCCATAGTTAAATATAATTATTGTCGTTTTTACCATTATTAATATCGGATGATTAATTAAAATAATTAATGGGGCTAATTAATTTATTTTTATAAAAAATTACAAAAAAGCCACAACTCATCATCTTATGATAAGTCATAAGTTATTGTAATTCTGCCTAACTATCACGAAAGACAGAACTCATAGTAGATTTTAGATGAAAAACATTTCACTTTTTTACATTAGCCCTTTACGGCTCCACCCATTCCATTTACATAGAACTTCTGTAAGTAAATGAAGAGGACAGCTATAGGAATGGAGATGCACACTGCTCCTGCTGCAAATCTTGTATACCAGTCAATGATATACTCCTTGCTAAGCATCTGCCACAGTCCGATAGAAACTGTAAAGTAATCAGCTTCTGCCCTACAGATAACCTTTGCGGCAATAAAGTCTACCCAAGGTGATATGAAGGCTGTAAGTACTGTAAATACAATAACAGGCTTTGATAGAGGAATAGTTACCTTGGTGAATACCTCCCATTTGGTAGCACCGTCTATCATGGCAGCCTCGTCAAGTGCCTTAGGCACTGTATCAAAGAAGCCCTTTGCTATGTAGAAGCCCAGTCCGGAACTGGCTGAGTATATGAGTACAAGAGCAACCCTAATCATAGGTCCCTGTGAAAGACCAAGTGACTTGATGATATAGTACACAGCCACAATAGCCATAATTCCCGGAAAGAGCCCGAGTATCATAGCCATGTTCATAAATGGCTTTCTTGCCTTGAAGCGAAGTCTTGACAGACAGTAGCTTACGCAAAGCACAAATACTGTCGATACAAGGCAGGAAAAAACTGCAATTATAAAGGTGTTCATAAACATCTTAGGGAAGTTCAGTATGGCTGTATCAGTGAAAAGCTTTGTGTAGTTCTCAAAGCTTAGCTTATCAGGGAATATCCCCGAACTGCCCTTAGGTGTAAGACTCTTAAGTACAACCCAAACTACAGGAAGTACCCATATTGCCGCAAGCACAGCCAAAAATATATGTACAAATACATTGGTCATTACCTGACGAGCCCTATATGAAGATGACATTTTTACTTTATTATCCATTATTTGAACGCCTCCTCATTCTTGTAAGATCCACTCCTGTGGTAGGTTATGAGTGCCACTATGGAAAGTATAATGAAGGTAATAATACCTATAACCGCACCTGTGTTGAAGTACTGCTTATCAACCGTAAGCTTATACAGCCAGGTGATAAGAAGGTCTGTCTTACCGGCAGTGTCACCGACATCTACAGGAGCACCTCCTGAGAGCAGGTAGATAACGTTGAAGTTATTGATGTTACCTGTAAACTGTGTAATAAGATAAGGTGTTGTTACAAAGAGCATGTAAGGAAGGGTTATCTTCCAGAATATGGTCACCGTATTGGCACCATCCACTCTTGCAGCCTCGTAAAGCTCCTCAGGAATATTCTGCAAGATTCCTGTTACCTGTAAAAGCGTATATGGAATACCTACCCAAAGGTTGATTACGATAACTGTGATTCTTGCCCAGGTTGCATCCTCAAAGAAAGGAAGGTACTTGCCCTCACCAAGTATGCCAAGTGCCCTAAGTAAAAGGTTAACGTCACCCTGTGGCTGAAGCATGGTTCTCATTATCATAAGAGAAACGAACTGTGGAACTGCTATAGATAATATAAAGCAGAACCTCCAGAACCCCTTGAATATAGTACCTTTTCTGTTTATGATAAGGCCTAAAATCATACCCAGTATATAGTTAAGTGTGGTAGCAAACACTGCCCACACGACTGTCCAAATTAAAACTCCCCAGAACGACTTACCCACTTCACTTCCGAGTGTAAGCACATCCTTAAAGTTGTCAAGCCCTACCCAGTTAAAGAGTACCAGATGGTCTCCCTTCACCGAATAGCTTGTAAATGCCATGCTTATCATGTAAAGAAGAGGCATGATGGTAAATAACACAATTCCGATAAACGGAGGCGTCATAAGCAGCTTATGTAAGTCCGTATCAAAAAGATTCTTTACATCTTCTACAAAGCTTAGAGGCTTCTTTCCTGCCTTCTTTCTAAGCTCAGCTTCATAGGAACTCTTTACCGCAGATACTACAACAACTATGAAAAACAGGGTAATAACTATAACAAATATACCATAAAGAAGCATAAGTACAGTATTGTCGCCGGCAGTATATTCATATATCTGCTTCTTTTCGTTCCATACTTCCTCCTGAGGATTGCCGCCAAGAGTAATAAATCTTCCAAAATCATAGATACCGGTATTAATCAGATAGTAAATATAGGCGGCTTCCAGTCCCAAGAACATAAGCCCCTTTATTATCTGCCCGCGTACCAGATTGCCAAGTCCCAGTATAACAAGGGAGAGCTTGGTGAAAATATCGCCTTTCGCTAGTGCCTTAAAGAATTTCACATCTTCCATGTTTTATCCCCACACATCTGTTTTTTCGTGTAAATGGTTTCCCGCTTCCTCATAAACTTCTTTTTATTATAAATGCGTGCCCTTACTCTGAACACGCATCTATAATAATATCCGGCTACAGACCGCAGATACTGTCTGCAGTCTGTAACCTTTATATCATATCTTATTATTTTGTATTAAATGCAGTGTTTAAGGCTTCTGTCTTTTCTGCTGCGTTTTTCTCTGTTACATCACCTGAGAGGATAGCCTTACCCATATTTTCAGCATTTGACCAGTAGTTAGACATACCTGCTACGAATGGCTGCATGATAGAAGTATTGGCAATTGTATTACCCTGTGCTGTTGCAAGAGCATCAGCAGCGATTTCAGGATCTTCAAGAAGAGACTTATCCGTAGGTATAGTATGCCTTGTCTTGTAGTGCTCTTTCTGAGCCTCTGGGCTTCCAAGGAAAGAAGCAAGTGCAACTGCTACCTGAGGGTTCTTTGTATTAGGGTTTACACCAATTGCCTTAGAACCTGCAAAGCTCTTAAGCTGAACTTCTTTTCCATCAATCTTAGCTGTAGGAAGCTGAACTATACCAACGTTTTCAGCACCAATGGCATCAGCTACGTTGTTATAATCCCAAGTACCACTAAATATTGCATTAACGCTTCCACTCTTAAGCCCCTTAATACCTGAACCGTCAGCATCGTTAGAGAAATTCTTGTTCTTTACGAGATTTACAAGATACTTCGTAGCTGCTACTGCCTTTTCACCACTGTAGTCAATACCTGCAGAAGCATCATTGTTGCCGCCAAAGAGTGTACAACCGTTACCTGCATAGAAAGCTACATTGTACCAGCTGTTACTAAGTGGGAAAGATACCTTACCCTTCTCGAGCATCTTGTCAAGGCTCTTTACATCATCCTCAGAGAAAACTCTCTTGTCATAGTACATAAACCAGGTATTTGATGTAAAAGGTACAGCATAAACACCACCCTCATAAGTAACTGTATTTACAATAAGATCTGTATTCTGTGACTTAACAGCATCAAGAGCAGTTCCGCCAAGCTTTGCGATGGCCTTTGCTGCAACAAGGTCACCGATGTTATCATTGGCAAGCATATATACATCTGCTGCTGCGCTAGGATCCTGTGTTACCTGAGTCCTTGCTTCACCCTCAGGGCAAACGCCATACTTAAATGTAAGCTTCCAGTTAGGATGAGCTGCTGCAAACTTATCACACATGGTGCCAAGCCAGTTTCCGCTCTCCTTAGCCTGATCTTCCTGTGGGCTCCATACTGTGATTGTAGCCTCTACTGCCTCTTCATCTGTAGAAGCTGCACTTCCTGACTTTGCTGCAGAAGTTGTTGAAGTTGTTGAAGTTGTTGAAGTTGTTGAAGCAGCTGTGCTTCCTGATTTAGCCGCACTGCTTGTCTTTGTGTCAGATGACTTTCCACAGCCTACAAGAGAAGCTGCCATCACCGCTGCAAGCATAAGTGACAAGAATTTTTTTGACTTTCTCATTTGAATTATCCTCCTTTGATGTTAGAATATATTACGTTTTATGATATTCCTGCTGTTTTCCTGCCGCCACAGAAAAATAAGGACTCACCAATTAACGAAATATATTCGTAAAGTTTCGAAACTTTACGAAACCTTATTTTCGTCTTATGTTATCATTATCTCTGCTGATTGTCAATATTTTTGTGCATTTAGCTTTATCGTAATCTATTTTAAACTTTTTAATGCCTCTTAATTGTCATCATCATTCTGCATTTTTGTTTAATTATTTTACACTTTTTCTTAATTACTATTGCAAATTAAACAAAAATAATATTATACTAGTTTCGTAAATTTTCGTAAGCACTGAGGAAGGTTTTATATGGTTACTATCAAGGGATATAGCTAAAGAGCTTGGAGTTTCACAGGGAACAGTCTCAAAGGGCCTTAACAACGCTCCGGATGTAAGTGAGACTTTAAAGCAAAAGATTGTAAATACAGCCATTGCAATGGGGTACAAGAGCATCAAGCTAAAGCACGCGGGAAGTGGCAAAAAGCTATGTATATTTATGGAAAATATGGATTATGAGTCTTCGGGGCAGTTTGGATATGATATAGTGTCAGGCTTTAGACAGGAGGCGGTAAAGGAAGGCTTTGATGTCGCTCTTCTCCCAATTACTCCTGCTTTTCAGTCTAATGAGCCTTATGATTCGTTTATGTTTAGAAACGGCTTTACAGGTTCTTTTTGTGTGGGCTTTGCCCTGGAGGATCCTTGGCTAAAAGAGTTTAAGACTACTACTATTCCGACAGTACTTTTTGACAACTATGTATCTAAGAATCCTAACACCTGCTATGTAGGCACTGACAGCGCAGAAATAATGGAACTCATAGTTTCACATCTTTATCGTTTGGGACATAGAAAAATAGCCTTCTTAAACGGATCTAAGAATTCTCTTATTACCGAACAGAGAATGGAAGGCTTTTATAACAGTATGAATAAGAGAAAACTTACAGTAGATGATGGCTTGGCCATATACGCCTACTTTGTTGCAAGGGTAGCGGAGGACCATATAGACAGTTTTTTAAATAAAGGTGCGACAGCCATCATCTGTGGCAATGATGTGATTGCATCAGGTGTATATACAGAGCTTATGGGAAGGGGGCTGTCTGTCCCTGAGGATATAAGCGTAGTAGGCATAGACGATATCCCGCTCGCTTCCCTCCTTTCTCCTCCTCTTACCACGGTACGACAGGAGCGTGAACTGCTTGGCAGATCCGGTTTTTTCGCTCTTAATTCAATCCTAACACATAATATGGCAATAAGCCGTAACCTTCTTAGACCAGAGCTCATTCAAAGAGAATCTACTTCTTATGCTAAAGAAGGGCTGCATTTGGCAGTAGTTGAGGGGTGAGTAATTTTAGAATAGCATAGAGGCTGTAACACTTACAAAAACATCGAGTGCTACAGCCTCTATTCATTTAATCTAAATTATTTGGTCTTTGTTTCTGTCTTTGCAGCTACTTCTTTTCCGTTCTTTACTATATAAGCTCCTACCTTATCAAGAAGAATCAAATCCATAAGATTGCCCTTACCTACCTGGCTCTCATAGGCTGCAACGTCTATACTGCCCTTTGCACCGCTGTTCTCATAGTAGGTATTGAGTGCAGTCTTATATTCATCATCAGATACTTCAAGCTTCTCAGCTTCTGCTATAGCTCTAACAACTACAAGCTGTTTTGCACTGTTTGTTGCCTGAGCCTTTACTTCTTTATCAAATTCTTCCTCAGTGAGCTTAAACTGGTTCTTAACGATGTCATCTAACTTGAGTCCATACTGAGCAGCTAAGTTGTTCCAGTAGTTCATAATCTGTGTATAGTATCTGTCCTCTGCTTCCTTAGGCACTGATTTTACCGCACTTTCTGTAACTACCTTTTCTATAACTTCTCTCTGAATGCTCTCTTTAGCAGCATCTTTCTTGCTCTCTTCAAGCTTCTTTCTTACATCTTCTTCATAGTCTGCACTTGTTGCAAACTCTGTGTTCTCTTTGACCAGCTCATCAGTTAACTTCTTAGGAGCATTTCCTACAATGTAGTTAATCTTAACTGTAAATACTACCTTAGCACCCTTTAATTCCTCACTATGATAGTCCTTTGGGAAGGTAAGGTTAAGGTCAACGGTCTCACCTGGCTTCTTGCCTATGAGTCCATCTTCAAAGCCGGGAATAAAGCTTCCTGAACCGATATTAAGGTCAGTTCCCTTTGCAGTTCCTCCGTCAAAGGCTACTCCGTCTTTCTTACCCTCATAGTCTATGTTGACAGTATCACCTTTTTTAATCTCTCTATCGGTAATCTTCTCAGGATAGTTCTTAAGGAACTCTTTTACCTTTTCTTCTACCTCTGCATCAGTTACAACTGTATCTACCTTGGTATACTCCACACCCTTGTAGTTAGCGAGTTTCTCTATGTAATCCGAAGGATTGAACTCTATAACTGCACCGTTATCTACAGCTGAACCTGTAGCAGCCGAACCACTACTAACTGCAGAACCTGATGCCGAGCCAGTGCTTCCGCTCTTACTACTGCCGGAATTACCTCCACAAGCAGTTAACGCTATTGCTACCGCACTGATAGCAGTCATTAAATATACTCTTTTTTTCATTACTGATTATCCCTTTCTTTTACTTCAAAACATATTATTGTGCTACAGTCATATTCCTGTAACGTATTCTGCAATTCTATCATGTTTTTTGGTAAAATGAAAGTGTAGTTTTGTGAATAGTTTGTGATTAGTGTATAAAAAAAGTGTGTAGGCACACTTTCTCCTACACACACTTTTATATTTTACTTAAGCTTACTATTGTAGATTTCTAATGCAGCATTGATATCGCCCATGTTATTAAGCTCTTCTATATACTTATTCCACTCATCAAATGAACGTTCGCCCTTAATGAATTTAACCTTCTGCTCTTGTGCATAAGTCTCTACAGGTGTCATTATATTGGCGTATTCGCTTGACTCATCTGAGGAAATTGAAGGATTAGGCGCTCCATCAGTTGGTGATGTGTTTGATGCATTCATTACCTTAGTTGCAAATGCCACCAGCTTTTCATCCACTATTTTATTATCCCAGTATATAGGTGATGGATTGGTAATCTCAATTCTCCATAAATCCATATCCTGTGGCTGAGGGAAGATGCCTGAACGCATATTTCCTGAAACAGGCATACCAAGTTCAGCAAACTTTTCTTTATCAATTATAAGATGTTTTTTACCATCTTTTACTTCATATGTCTTTCCTTCGATACCCCAGTTAAGAAGGTCTATAATATCCTGATCATACTGTATATCAAGGAATTTGACCATTTCATCTGCAACAGGTGACTGCGCATTTACTACTGTTGCATATCTTGAATTGAATTCATATTCATTGACAAATTCTCTTTCAAACTGCCATGCTTTGTCCTTATATTTATCTGAGGTAGGAATAGGAACTCCAACCCATTCATCAGCAGGACGCTCTGTTGCCCATGTTCCAGGGTAGCCTTCCCAAGAAGAGAGGAAGATGCATGCTGAACCGGACTCTAAATCTGCATTCCCCATATCTGTGGTATATGTAAAATAGTCAGGAGATATCAGGCCTTCAGTATATATTTTATTGAGATACTGAAGGGCAAGCTTATAATCATCTGAAAGTGGTCCATACTGGAATTTTGTGCCGTCAAAATATCTTTTTGCATTAGTATGATATGCATCAAATACAACATCTTCCGGCTTCTGCCACTCTTCAAGCTGTACTATAGGGTACTTTGATACTCCTGCTTCCTTAATAGCCTTAGCTGTCTTATAAACTTCATCTAAAGTAGTAGGAATAGGAAGATTAAGCTTCTTCAACACACTGTTTTTAACAGCCATCAAAGTTGAGCCTGCGCAATGTGCAGAGCCTATATGGGTTACGTTAAGGTTATACGCACCATAGAGTGCTCCTTCCGGAGTGAAGAGATTTTTCTTGCTGTTAGGGTCTTTGTCTAAAAAGCTCTTATAATTAGGCATTTTGTCTAAGTGCTCTGCCAGATTCAAGTACAATCCCTTAGAACCATATTCATCTATCATCTGCTTTGTGCTTCCCTTAGAGCTAAAGCAGGTAAGAATATCAGGTAAATCTCCACCTGCATTTATTACCTGTAATTTTTCTGTATAGTCTCCAGAATGAATATACTCAAAGGTAATATCAAGCGGACGCCCCATCTTGCTCTCACACATCTCAAGCCATTTTTTCTGAATCTCTGTGCCCTCTGGTGATTTGTCGCCGAAGTAAATGGTAGTTACCTTAAACTTTAACGCTTCCTTAGAGTCCCCCGTATTGGTTGAAGCTGCACTGGTGCTTTTCCCGGAAGTAGCTTGAGCACTTCCGCTTTTTCCCTTGTCTGCTCCACAACCTGAAAGCAGCATTGCCGCACACATTCCGAGTGCTACGATTTTTGATAGATTCTTTCTTTTCATGAAAATTCCTCCTGTTTATTATATTGTACACTCTCACCCCGCCTTAACCTTTTACACCACCAACCATAATGCCCGCAGCAAAGTATTTCTGTATAAAAGGATATATACACATTATTGGGAGCATTATGACTACTATGGTAGCCATTTGTAGATTTTGAGGAGTAATTGTGCTATTTCTGAACATCTGCATTATGGACGGATCCATGTTATTAAAGGCAGTACTGTTAAAAAGTATCTTTCTAAGTATCATCTGAACAGGATAATAATCCTGTGTATTAAGGTAAATTAGTGCTGAATACCAGTCATTCCACTTGCCTACTATCGTAAAAAGCGCTATGGCTGCAATAATAGGTTTAGAAAGCGGCATTATTATCTTCATAAGGATAAGGAATTCTCCTGCACCGTCTATTCTTGCAGATTCACGCATACTAGGGTTTATTCCTGCAAAAAATGTCCTAAATAATATAAGATTATATGCTGTTACTACAAACGGTATGACCATTACTGCAGGGTTATCTATAAGGTGCAGCCCCTTCATAAGAAGGTAGGTAGGTATGGCTCCACCGCTAAAAAACATAGTAATTGTTATAAAGATAGTAATTCCCTTCCTTAAAGGAAAACTTTTAATTGTAAGCGGATATGCAGTAAATGCCGTTAACACTATTACAAGTATTGTATGTAATCCTGCATATATAACTGTGTTTAAGTAGGTTCTTACTATCAAACTGTCCTGAAGCACCTTTTTATATCCTTCAATTGTGAATCCTCTAGGCCATAGGAAGAGTCCACCTTTTTGGATTTCTGAGCCTATTGATACAGATACACATACTACGTGTATGATAGGTGCGAGCATTACCACAGAAATGATTAGCATTATTAAGACATTGGTAAAATTAAATACTCTGTCGCCAAGACTTAACTTAATTTTTCTTTTATTGGCTCCTTTCATTCCTGCACCTCCTACCACAAACTATTTTCGCTAATTTTCTTACTAAAGAAATTAGCGGTAATTAGCAATACAAAAGATATAATCGATGTCAAAAGTCCAATTGCTGTCGTATACTCGAACTTTCCGCCTAAGATACCTTCTCTGTATACATAAGTCCCTATAATATCAGCTGTTTCATAGGTAGACTCATTGTATAAAAGCAGAACTTTTGTAAAGTCAGACGAGATAATTTTTCCACTCTCAAGTATTAACATAATAGTTGTAGTTGGTATGATAGCAGGCCAGGACACGTATTTGATTCTCTGCCATCTGTTCGCACCATCCAGAGTAGCTGCCTCATGCAGCTGAGGGTCTACTGTTGATAAGGCTGCAAGGTATACAATTGCTCCCCAACCTAAACCCTGCCATATATTACTTGCAATAAAAATCGTCCTAAAATATCTTGGGTCAGTCATAAACGATATTTCTTTAGCGCCAAAGAATCCTCTTATGGTATTGATAACACCATCTACTCCACAGAAGTTAATCACAAGTCCTACTATAACTACAGTTGAAATAAAGTATGGAAGATAAGAGATTGACTGAACAACCTTCTTAAACTTACTATTGGTAAGCTGATCCATAAGCAATGCAAAAATTATTGGCGCAGGAAAACTCCACAACAGTGTATATACTCCTAATAAGAGTGTGTTTTTAATCAGACGAAATAAGTAAGTTTGCAAAAACTGTTTTAAAGTATTTTAACCCCTACCCAGTGATTTGCACCGAAAAGCCCTCCCACCGGGTTGTAGTCCTGGAAAGCTATCAGTATTCCATACATAGGTAGATATGAAAAAAATGAACACTGCAACAAGACCCGGAATTGACATAAGAATCAGTTCTTTATGGTCTAAGCATCTCCTTAAAAAGCTTTTCTTCATCAGAAACTCCTCCTGTTCTTTTATTAATCTTATATTTAAATTTGTTTTAATACATATCTTTTGTTAATCTTTTTAACCAATCTTCTTTTTCTCGCTTTTGTTGATTTGACTATATCACAATTTTACTCAAATCAATCGTTATTTTTAGTTATTATTTCATTTCTTAGTATTAATATTAATTTTTGAAACCTATATTAGAAACGATAACTCATATTTCATTTATTTCCTTTTACATGTATAAAAATTATGATAATGTTTAAGAACAAGCTAATATTTAGTTGGTTACAAATGGGGGTTTTAAAATGCGAACAAGGAAAAGTATCCTTAGTGGGGTAATTTATCTCAATTTATCTATAGCAGTAATTATTGCTGTTTTGTTTTTTGTATCAAGTGCTGTGTACAGTCACCAGCTGAGTAAGAGAGATATCATCTTGCAAGTACAAAGCTTACCAGGTTGAACAGCGACTTTCAGCTGAAATGAACCGTCTGGATGCGCTATTTTCACTTTGCATACGTGACTCATCACTTGTATATACACTCACCGATATAAAGCTTGGCAAGGATTTTTTTGAGAAAAACGCTGAAAATGCTGCATCCAAGCTTTCTCTCCTGAGACAATCCCTTCCGTATGCCAAGACAGTCTTCTTATACACAAAATCATCAAAACGTGTTGTACAGGATAACGGGCACTTATACACTGAAAATGACTTTGTACATATAGTTCTAAACAAGAATGACAATAATAAGCTATCTACAATTAAAGACTTGCCAGATGGACTGTATCATTACAGTAATTTTTATGCATTATATGTAAAAATCTATATAAACATGGATATATCGCAGCTTCGATATATCTGCCTGAGTTACTAAAACATCCATAAGTCCATTGATAGTGATTTCTTAGGATATGTAGTAGATGAAGATGGAAAAAGCCTAATCTCCAATCCCAGACTATTTCTCTCAGACAAAGATATTAAGCTTGCCCTTGAAAATGATTTTATTAATTGTAATAACACAAAGTATTACTCAATTGCCTCTAAAATGAGTATTTTCCCATATATAGGCCTTGTTCTTGTAAATAATGACGAGCTTATGTCGCCTTTATACTACATGTATACAGTTATGGGAATAACCTTCGTCATACTACTAGCAAGTTCATTGTTACTTGTTTTTCTAAACTATAAACTTTATCTTCCTCTTAAGAAGTTCACTTCTCAGTTTGGTAGTTCCGGAGATAATGAAGTAGCGATACTGGAGAATCAGATTCATGAGCTTTTATACGAAATTAACTGTCTTAGCTCAGACACAAATAACTCTGGAATGATTAATGAGAGAATAGCATTATACTATTTATTAGAGTACAACTTCCGAGCCTGACGAGAAAACTCTCGCTACTTTAGAGGAAAAATACCCATATTATATGGTTATTGTCTTGGTTATTCAAAATAATTCAGGGAATGAGGACATATCTTTCGTGTCTGCGCTAGAGAAAAAACTAGTCGATAGATTTGAACTAAAGTTCATTAATGTGAATAAATACACATATTCTTTGATTGCAAAGCCTGAAGATAAAGAAGAAATACTTAAAGAAATTGAAGCACAGACAGCTGATTCAAATAATGATATTCAGGTGTTTGCAGGTATTCGCGAGTACTGTACTGCTATAAGCGGGCTTAATGCTGAGTATAAGCTTGCAGAAAACTCGTTGCTTGCTTCTCCTGTCATAAATGGTAAGAAGTTTACTTATAGTACAGACAATAATTTACCAAAAAAGAAATCACGCCTTCCGGTAGATATACACAATCTTTTATTTGAGTATGCCAGAAATAATGCTCCTGAAATGATATTAAAGGAACTTGAGCTTATATTTTATCCTGAAGCGCCTATAAGCATATCGGATTTTAGACATTATTATGTTGAAATACAATCAATATTTGAAAAAGCCTGCCTTGCAAAAAAACTTGAGCTGCCAACGTTCACAGATGGCCATGATGCATATAATACAAACTTTATGTATCAAAATCTATCAGACCTTTCTTACAAGCTTTTTTCAAAGGCTGATAAAGAGCAATACGACATTAAAAGCCGTATGGAAGAGTATATTAATGGACATTTAAGCGAACCACTTACATTAAGCAGTGTAGCTGAAGCATTTTCCATAACTCCGGTATATCTTTCCAGCTGGTTTAAGAAAAACATGGGAACAAACTTTTCATCTTATGTTTCTACTGTAAAGATGGACTATGCCATAAAGCTGCTTTGTCAGGAGAATCCTCCTAAGATACAGGATATAGCTTCTTCAGTCGGCATAGACAGTACTGCAACCTTTATAAGACAGTTCAAGAAACACACTGGAACAACCCCTTCCCAGTATCAAAAAAACTGGGCTGCTACCGATGACAAAATATAATTGTACGACTAAAGACCGGTGACAGAATCTTCTGCTACCGGTCCTTTAGTTTGTCATCCGGAACTTTTAATGTATCCCCTTCACCTCGTAACCAGCCTTGGCAACTGCTTCCTTCAGCACATCATCACTTACTTCCTTCTGAAGGCTTACTTTAGCGTTCTTGTTTTCAAGGCTTACCTCTGCCTTCACACCGTCTATGGCATTAAGAGCTTCTGTTACATGCTTTACGCAGTGAGCGCAAGACATTCCTTCAATATCGATTGTTTTCTCCATAACAATATCCTCCTTTGTGTAACTGTTATCCTTTGTTTTATCTGTCTGAGCCTTCGTTTCATTTTGCTTAGGCTGACTCTGTGTAATCTGCGTTCTTGCCTTAACCTTCTTGTACTTAGGTGTGAAAAACCTTAGTCTAAGCGAATTGGATAGTACAAATACCGATGAAAAGCTCATCGCAAGTGCACCAATCATAGGGTTAAGCCTTAGTCCAAAGGCAGCAAAGAATACTCCTGCCGCCACCGGTATACAAAGAGCATTGTAAAATAATGCCCAGAACAGATTCTCTTTAATCTTCTTTACTACTTCGTTGCTTAGCAGGATTGCATAAGGCACGTCTCTTAGGTCGCTGTGCATAAGTATGATGTCAGCCGTATCTACAGCCACATCTGCACCGGTTCCAATGGCTACTCCCACATCTGCTCCTGCAAGGCTGGGGCATCATTTATTCCGTCACCAACCATCATCAAACGAGTCTTACCAGCTCCTTAAGCCTTCTTATCTCTTCCTTATCCGCAGGTTTAACCTCTGCGACCACTCTGTTGCTCCTGTTTCACGTCCTATAGCAATGGCTGTGCGCTCATTGTCTCCTGTAAGCATAACCACATCTATGCCTATCTGGTTAAGCTCCCTTACAGCATCCTTACTTCCTTCCTTTATCCGTCGGCTACAGCTATAGATGCCGATTAGCTCCTTCTTCTCTTTTCCTCTTGCAAAGTAGAGAACCGTCTTTCCAATGTTATGAAGCTCATCTGCCTTAGCCTTAAAGCTGTTATCAGTTATACCAAGTTCGTTCCTTATAGGCTGCATTTCCTGCATATAAGGGCTTGCCCATTAACCTCTCCTGCTATTCCTCTGCCCTCTATAGTTTTCAAAGGGTTTCAGCCCTTTTTCATCTCGATGTTTTTAGCTTTAGCGTGCTCTGTAACCGCATTAGCAAGCGGATGAGAGCTGGCACTCTCAAGGGTAGCCGCAAGCGAAATAAACTCATCCTCTCTCATATCAGGTACAAATACATCTGTTACCTTAGGCTTTCCTTCAGTAATTGTACCTGTCTTGTCAAGAACTACAGTATCTATCTTGTGAGCTACCTCTGAGACTTTACCACATTTTCTTATAATAATTCCCTTCTCAGCTCCTTTTCCCGTACCAGCCATAATAGCCGCAGGAGTGGCAAGTCCCAGTGCACAAGGGCAGGAGATGACAAGGACTGCAACCGCCATATTAAGCGCAAAGGAGAAGTCTCCCCTTACAAATAGCCATATGATGAAGGTAAACAGAGAAATACAAAGCACCACAGGTACAAATACTCCGCTAATCTTGTCTGCAAGTCTTGATATAGGAGCTTTTGAGCCCGCTGCCTCCTCTACAAGGGAAATAATCTTGTAAAGTGCAGTATCCTCACCTACATTAGTAGCCCTAAAGGTGAAATATCCCGAACGACTGATGGTTCCACCAGTTACACTGTCATCTACATTTTTCTCTACAGGGATGCTCTCGCCTGTCACCATGGCCTCATCCACAGCACCATTACCGCTGACTACAACACCGTCTACAGGCACAGTCTCTCCAGCCTTTACTACGACTATATCTCCTGTCACAACTTCAGAGACCAATACCTCGCTCTCCACACCGTCTCTTAAGATAACTGCCTTGTCAGGAAGCAGGTTTACAAGCTTGCTTATAGCTTCTGTCGTCTTCTTCTTGCTCCTTGCTTCAAGGTATTTGCCAAGGGTAATGAGCGTAAGTATGGTACCCGCTGAATCAAAGTAGAGATTCATTCCAAAAGGCATAGAGGACTTCATATCTCCTATGGAAATGAAGTAAGCAAGCATATATAGTGAATAAACGCTGTATAAAAATGATGTGCCCGAGCCTATCGCAATGAGGGTATCCATATTGGGATTTCTCTTAAAGAGGTGCTTAAATCCGCTAATAAAGAACTTTCTTCCTGTGAATATAATCGGAATAACAAGCAGGAGTTCAGTAAGCGCAAGGAGAAGCTTCCCTCCGTCTCCCATAAATGCCTTTGGAAATGGTGTATTAAACATATCTCCCATACCAAAATACATAAAGTGGGACCATGAGAGATAAATGAAACTATCGCCCTAAGCTTAAGCTCTGTTGCATAATCGCCAGCTACATCTGTCTGATTTTTACTGCTATCAGACTTGATGTCCTTTTTTACACTCGCTCCATAGCCTGCATCTTCTACTGCCTTTATGACCATTTCATCCGTAAGTCCGTCTGAAAGCTCTAGTGTCATCTTATTTTGCATAAGGTTGACATTTACATCCTTTGCACCTTCCAGCTTCTCTACAGCCCTTGTGACGGCTGCAGAGCAAGAAACGCAGGACATACCTGTTATATTGTAGGTTTCTTTTTCATTATGCCTCCTTTCTACCTCACTTTGTATCGTTTTACCAAAGTAAAGTGGTCTCTATATAGATGGTATTCAATACAATTAATTCTCTTGTAAACAATCTAACATCTACGTTATACTTTTGACGCTTATATCATATAAGCTCCATCATAAAACATTAGTTCTTATCATTTCTTAATAATGAGTATGCAAAAATTACATTGTATTCAATTTATTTTATAAA